>NZ_JBXPJA010000001.1:0-3141839 GCF_056863335.1 Parviterribacter kavangonensis
ATAACCACCCCCACCCCCCCCCCCCCCCCCCCCCTCCCCCCCCCCCCCCCCCCCCCCCCCCCCCCCCCCCCCCCCCCCCCCCCCCTCCCCCTCCCCCCCCCCCCCCCCCCCCCCCCCCCCCCCAGGCCGGCGGCGCCGACGGCCTCGAGCGAGAAGTGCACGAGGACGTCGACGGCCATCAGGGACGGACCTCGTACACGCAGTCGAACGGGGTCTCCGCGATGCGGGCGACGCTGCTGAAGCCGGCCTCGATGCTCAGCTCGCGCAGGCGGTCCTCGTGGACGCCGCAGGTGCCGAGGCCTGCGCCGTCCTTCGCGAGCGACGTCGTCATGCAGTGCAGCACGCTGATGCCGTACTTGAGCGTGGCGAGCGGCCCGACGTTGTCCTCGAGCTTCGGCTCGCTGGAGATGTCGAGGCAGACGTAGACGCCGCCGGGCTTCACCGCGCCGCGGATCGAGCGCAGCAGTCCGAGCGGGTCGGCCGAGTCGTGCACGACGTCGAACGTCGTGACGAGGTCGTACTGCTGCGGCAGCCCGCCGCTGCCGTCGGCGATGCGGATGTCGACGCGGTCTACGACGCCGGCCTCCTCGACGGCGCGGCGGGCGCGCGCGACGGCGTCCTCCGAGACGTCGTAGCCGTGGAAGCGCGACTGCGGGAACGCCTCGGCGAGCCGGATGAGCGCGCGGCCGGTGCCGCAGCCGACGTCCGCGACGTCGATGCCGCGCTCGAGGGCCTCCTGCAGCCCGTCGACCGCCGGCACCCACTCCTGGACGAGCAGGTGGTCGAACGCGACGCCGGTGATCTGCTCGAGGCCGGCCCAGAAGTGGTCGCCGTACTCGGCGATCGGGACGCCGCCGCCGGTGCGGAACGCCGCCTCGACGCCGTCCGCCGCGCTCAGCACGCCGCGGGCGAGGCCGGCGGCGCCGCCGAGGTACGTCGGGGCGTGCTCGTGGGCGAGGACGAGCGCGTGCTCGAACGGCAGCGAGAAGCGCTTGGCGGCCGCGTCGTAGTCGACGTAGCCCGCGCTGGCCATGCAGGCGGCCCACTCGCGGACGTAGCGCTCGGCGGTGCCGGTGCGGGCGGCGAGCTCCTCGCTCGTGGCGGGGCCGCCCTCGGCGAGGGCACGCCACAGGCCGACGCGCGAGCCGATCGAGGTGAGGACGGTCACGTACGCGCCGGCGGCGTCGGCGATCGCCTGGAAGGTGAACGCCTCGACGCGGGCCTCGTCGATGTGGATGTCGGGAGCAACGGCCATGGGACCTCCGTGGTGAGCGGGTGGGGAGCGGGTGTTCATCCCATGGGCGTAACGCGCGACGGAACGATCTGTACGGTCGGCGCCGGCGCCCGTAGAGTCGGCGGCGATGGCCACCCTCGAGCGCTCGTTCGTCGGCCGCGACCGCGAGCTCTCCCGGCTCCGTGAAGCGATCGCGTCGGCCCGCGGCGGCCGCGGAGGCCTCGTGACCGTCACCGGCGACGCGGGCATCGGCAAGACCCGCCTCGTCGAAGCGGCCACCGAAGACGCCGATCCCGTCTGGGGCCGCTGCTGGGAGGCCGGCGGAGCACCCGCCTTCTGGCCGTGGATCGAGGTCCTCCGAACCCTCACCGCCCGCCGCGGCGCGGCCGCGTTGAGATCGAGGGTGGAGGCCGCGGCGCGAGAGGTCGCGAGACTCGTCCCCGAGCTCGCGGCCGCGGCGCCGGAGGGGTCTTCCGGGAGGCCCGGCGAAGGGGCCTCGGCGGCGGCCCGCGAAGGGGCTGCGGCGGAGGGGTCTCCGGCGGCGCCCGGAGACGGGGCTCCAGACGCGGCGGCGCGGTTCGCTCTCTTCGACGGGGTCGCGCAGGTGCTGCTCGCGGCGGCGGCGGCCGAGCCTCTCGTCGTCGTGCTCGACGATCTGCACGCGGCGGATCCCGCGTCTCTGCGGTTGATCGAGCTCCTCGCGCCGCGGCTTGCGTCGTCTCGGCTGCTGCTCGTCGGGACGTTCCGGGTCGCCGATCCGGGGACGGATGCGGCGATCGAGCGGCTGCTCACCGGGCTGGGGCGCCGCGGGGAGCAGCTCGTCCTCTCCGGGCTCGACCGCGAGGCCGCCGAGCTGCTCGCGGCGGCGAGCGCGACCGCCGCGATGTCGCCGGCGACGCTCGAGCGGGTCCTGCGGCGGGCGGAGGGCAACCCCTTCTTCCTGCAGGCGCTCGCGTCCGCGGCGGGCGACGCGCTGCCGGGCGGGGTGCAGGAGGCGATCGGGCGGCGACTCGAGCCGCTGCCGGCGGGCACGCGCGCCACGCTGGCGGCCGGCGCGGTCGTCGGGCGCGACTTCTCGGTCGCGCGCGTCGCCCTCCTCCGCGACGTCAAGCCCGACGAGGCGCTCGCGCTCGTCGAGCCGGCGGTCCGCGCCGGGCTGGTGACGCTCGGCGACGCGGGCGAGCTGCGGTTCGCGCACATGCTCATCCGCGACTGGCTCTACGCCGAGCTCGAGCCGGGCGAGCGCGCCGAGCTGCACCGGCGCGAGGCCGACGCGCTCGAGACGCGGGCGCGCGCGGACCCGGAGCTGCTGCAGGAGCTGGCCTACCACCGCGCCGCGGCCGCTCCCGTCACCGGCGCCGCGCCCGCGGTCGCCGCGTGCGAGCGGGCCGGGCAGCACGCGCTCGCGGGGCTGGCGTTCGAGGACGCCGCCGCGCAGTACGCCCGCGCGCTGGCGATCGCCGACCACGCGCTCGAGCCGCTCGAGCCGCAGCGCCGCGCGCTCCTGCTGCTCGCGCTCGGCGACGCCCACAGCCGCGCCGGCGACGCCGAGGCAGCCCGCGATGCGTTCGTCCGCGCCGCCAACCTCGCGCGGACCGGCGGTCTGGCGCACCAGCTCGCCCACGCCGCGCTCGGCTTCGGCCGCGTCGTCGTGCGCCCGGGGGAGGTCGACCACACGCTCGTCGCGCTGCTCGAGCAGGCGATCGCGGTCGTCGGCGACGACGAGCCCGCGCTGCGGTCGCGCCTGCTCGCCCGCCTGGCGCGCGAGCTGCACTTCGGCCCCGGCTCGGAGCGCCCGCGCGCGCTGGCCGAGGAGGCCGTCGCGCTCGCCGAACGCGACGGCGACCCGGCCGTCCGCGCGTTCGCGCTCATCGCCTGGCACGTCTCGGTCAACGTCCCCGACACGGTCGAGGAACGCTTCGCGGCCGCGGCCCGCGCGATCGCGTTCGCCCGCGAGGCCGGCGACGCCGAGCTGCAGCTGGAGGCGCACGTCGCGCGCGCGATCGACGCGATCGAGCTCGGCCGGCCGTCCGACGCCTCCGACGAGCTCGACGCCGCCGACCTGCTCGCCGCCGGCCTCCGGCAGCCCGCGCTCACCTGGCGCGTGCTGCTCGTGCGCACGACGATCGCGCTGCTCGCCGGGCGCTTCGACGACGCCGAGCGGCTGATCGCCGAGGCGGAGCTGGTCGGCGGCCGCGCCCGCGGCGACGGCGCCTGGCGCTACCGGCTGCTGCAGGAGTCGTACCTGCGCGAGCTGCGCGGCGGCCTTGAGGAGCTGGAGCCGGACATGCGGGCGATGACCTCGCGGGCGACGATCGTCTGGCGCGAGATGCTCACGTACCTCCTCGCGCAGACGGGACGGCTCGAGGAGGCGCGGGCGCAGTTCGCGGGCATCGTCGCGGAGGACTTCGGCGGGCCGGTCGACGACATGGCGTCGCTCTCGCTGCTCGGGCGCTGCGGCGACATCGCCGTGAAGCTCGGCGACCGCGAGAGCGTCGCGAAGCTCCACGGCCGCCTGCTGCCGTACGCGGAGCGCTGGAACGCCGCGGGCGGCGGCCTGTGCACCGGCATCGTCCACGCGCGGCTCGGGCCGATGGACCTGCTGCTGGGCCGGACCGGCGAGGCCGTCGACCATCTGCGACGCGCCGTCGAGGCCCATCGCGCCGCGGGCGCCGCGCCGCTGGCGGCGCTGAGCGAGGCCGACCTCGCCGACGCTTTGCGGGCGGCCGGGGAGCGCGACGAGGCCGCCGCGCTGACCGACCATGCGCTCGGCGTCGCCCGCGCGCTCGGGATGCGGCCGCTCGCCGACCGCCTCGCCGCGACGGCGGTCCCGGCGTCCGCGGCCGCCGAGGAGGCGCGGCTGGCGCGCGAGGGCGAGGTGTGGGTCGTCGCCCACCGCGGCGCCACCGTGCGCGTCCGGGACCGCAAGGGCATCGGCTACCTCGCGACGCTGCTCGAGCGCCCGCACCAGGAGGTGGCGGCGCTCGACCTCGCCTCCGCCGGCGAGGCGCTGCCGGACAGCGACGCGGGCGAGCTGCTCGACGCCGAGGCGACGCGCGCCTACCGCGCCCGCGTGGCGGAGCTGCGCGACGAGCTCGAGGAGGCGCGGCGCTTCAACGACCCGCTCCGCGCCGAACGCGCCTCGGAGGAGCTCGAGCTGCTGTCGGCCGAGCTGTCGCGGGCGGTCGGGCTCGGCGGGCGCAGCCGGCGCGCAGCGTCGGCCTCCGAGCGGGCCCGCGTCAGCGTCACGCGGGCGCTGCGATCGGCCATCGCGGCGGTCGCCGAGCAGCATCCGGCGCTCGGCGAGCACCTCGAGGCCGCCGTCCGCACGGGCGCCCACTGCCGGTACGCGCCGGCGCCCGGCGGTGACGTGACCTGGCGGGTCGTTCGGTAGGTTCTGGCGCGTCGTGACGGCCCGCGTCCTGGTCCTGTCCTGGGAGTACCCGCCGATCGTCGAGGGCGGGCTGGCCCGAGCGGTCCGCAAGCTGTCCGAGAACCTCGTCGCCTCCGGTGTCGAGGTGCACGTCCTGACGCGGGGCGGTGACCACGCGCCCGCCGAGGAGGACCGCCACGGGGTCATCGTGCACCGCGTCCGCGAGCCGAGCTTCCCCCGCAACGACCTCGATGCGTTCCTCGCCTGGGTGCACCAGATGAACGCCGACATGCTCGCGGCGGGCGCCTCGCTGATGGAGCGGTTCGGGTTCGACCTCCTGCACTCGCACGACTGGCTCGTCGCCCGCGCGGCCGAGCGGCTGGCGCAGCGGATGGACGTGCCCTGGGTCGTGACCGTCCACGCGACGGAGCACGGCCGCCACCAGGGCTGGGTCGACAAGCACCCGCAGTCGTTCATCCACGGCGTCGAGCGGCGGATGGTCCACCGCGCCGACCGCGTGATCGCCTGCTCGACGTTCATGCAGGGCCACATCGCCGACGTCTTCGAGGTCGCCCCCGGCCGGGTCACGACGATCCCGAACGGGATCGATCCCGAGGACCTGCACGCGCCCGGCGACCTCGACGCGCTGCGGCTGCGGTACGCCGAGCCGCATCAGAAGCTCATCCTGCTCGCCGGCCGGCTGGTGTACGAGAAGGGCTTCCAGGTCGCGCTCGACGCGCTGCCGCAGGTGATCCGCCGCGTCGGCGACGTCCGGTTCCTCGTCGCGGGCACCGGCACGCACGAGGCGGAGCTGCGCGCGCAGGCGCTCCGGCTCGGGCTGAACTGGCACGGGACGTTCGCCGGCTGGCTGGGCGACGACACGCTGCACGGGCTCTACCGGATCGCCGACCTCTGCGTGATCCCGTCGCTGTACGAGCCGTTCGGCCTCGTCGCGCTCGAGGCGATGGCGTCCGGCTGCCCCTGCGTGGCGGCCGACACCGGCGGGCTGCGCGAGGTCGTGCCGCGCGACGTGGGGCTGCGCTTCCGCACCCGCGACGCCGCGGCGCTGGCGACGACGATGGAGCGGGTGCTCACCGATCAGGAGCTGCACGACCGGCTCGTCGCCGAGGGGCGCGAGCACGTCCTGCGGTTCGACTGGGCCGACGTCGCGGACCGCACCGCCGCCCTCTACGCGGAGCTGCTGAGCGGCACGCGGACGGGTGCAGGCGCTTCTTCCAGCCTGTAGCGTCGGCGGCGATGGGCCGCTTCCTCGTTCCGCTCATCGTGCTGGTGGTCGTGGCGCTTCCGGGGGCCGCGGAGGGGACGGTGCGGCAGGACGCGCGGCGCTTCGTGGACGCGGTCGCGGAGCTGAAGGTCGAGGTCGCGGCGCTGGAGCCCTCTGTCGCGGCGGCCTCGGAGGCGATGCAGCGGTGCCTGAAGCTGTCGTTCGACGCGCCGGAGCACGCCCGCGACCGCGCCGAGACGTTCGCGCTGACCGCGTTCGTGACCGGCCTGATCACGCCGGCGGAGAACGCGGTGGGCCGGGTGGTCGCCCGGCTCGAGGCGATCCCCGTCCGCGACCGCGCCCTGCGCGCCGGGCGGATGGGCTGGCGCCGCGTGCTGCAGTCGATCGCCGCGCTGCCGCGCGTCGACGACGCGTGCGGCGTGCTCGAGCGCTGGCAGGCGACGGGCTGGCGCGACGCCGCGGAGCCGCCCGATCTCGAGCCGGCGCTGCGCCGCGCCGACGCCATCGGAGGCGGAGCCGTCGTCGGGCGCTGGATGCTTGCCGCCGGGCACCGGCTCGTGCAGCTCGGGGTCCGCCCGCGCGACGCGCGCATGTTCATGGGGGAGACCGTCTTCGATCCCCTTCTCGCCCACACGTTCGACGCCTTCGACACGCTGCTCGAGATCGTCTGAGGCGCTTCTGGCGCGTCCGCACTCGCGGAACGCGGGTACGCCCGTTCCCGTGCGCCGTCTCCTCGTCGCGTCGCTGACCCTGCTCGCCCTCGCGCTCTCCACCGGCACGGCGAGCGCCGACTCGGTCATCGTGCGCGTCGAAGACGACACGGTCCTCGGCCGGCTCGCCGAGCCGCTGCCGCTGCCGGGCGCGTTCGAGGTCCCGGTGCCCGACGGCGTCCCCGTCGACGTCTTCGTGCAGCAGCTGCAGGCGCTGCCGGGCGTGCTCTACGCCGAGGCCGACGAGCAGCGGTTCGCGCACGCCGTGCCGGCCGACCCGCTCTTCGGCGAGCAGTGGGCGCTGCCCGTCATCCGCGCGCCCGAGGCGTGGGACATGACGACGGGATCGGCGGACGTGGAGCTCGCGCTCGTCGACTCCGGCGTGGACCTCGACCACCCCGACCTCGCCCCGAACCTCGTCGAGGGACACGACTTCGTCGACGGCGACGGCACGCCGGCGGACACCGACGGCCACGGGACGCAGGTCGCGGGCATCGCCGGCGCCGCCGCCGAGAACGGGGCGGGCATCGCGGGCGTCACCTGGCGCGGGCGGCTGCTGCCGCTGCGCGTGCTCGACGGCCACGGCGAGGGCGACGTCGCCGACGCCATCCGGGCGTACGGCTGGGCGATCCGGTCCGGCGCGCGGGTCGTGAACGTCTCCTGGGGCGGGTCGCAGCCGTCGCGCGCCGAGCGCGAGATGATCGCCGAGCACCCCGGCGTGCTCTTCGTGTCCTCCGCCGGCAACGAGAGCCGCGACGTCGACGCCCGGCCCGAGTACCCGTGCACGTACGACCTCCCGAACGTCGTCTGCGTCGCGGCGAGCGACCGCGACGACGCGCTCGCCCCGTTCTCCAACCACGGCGCGCGCGGCGTCGACCTGGCGGCGCCCGGCGTCGGCATCGCGACGACGCGGCGCGGCGGCGGCTGGGCGCTGCAGAGCGGCACCTCGATGGCGGCGCCGCTCGTCTCCGGCACCGCCGCGCTCATGCTGTCCCGCAGCCCGCAGGCGAGCGTCGCGGAGGTCCGTCAGGCGCTCCTCTCGACGGCCGCCGAGGTGCCGGCCCTGCACGATCGCGTGGCCACCGGCGGGCGCCTCGACGCCGCCGCGGCCGTCGCGGCGATCGGCGTGGGGAGGACCGAGCGCTCGACGAGCGGCCGCGCCAGCCGCACGCGACTCGACGTCGCCGTGACGCGGATGGCGCCCGCCAGGTCGCTCGCGAAGCTGCTGCGCTCGGGCCTGCGCGCGCAGATCACGTGCTCGAGGGCGTGCCGCCTCGACGTCACCCTGCTGGCCCGGCGGCGGGGGCGCGACGTCACGCTCGCCTCGGGCGGCGGAGGCGAGCGCTTCTACCGCGCCGGCGTCACGCTGCGCGTGCGGCTCGCCGGCGGCCGGCGCCGGGCGCTCGCAAAGCTCCGCACCCTCAACGCACGCCTCGTCGTCCGCGCGACGGGCCAGGACGGCCGCTCCGCGACCACCCGCCGCAGCGTTCGCCTGAGTCGGTAGCGCGTGGGCGGGAACGCCCGGCCGCGGGCGGACGGGTCGGGTAGGGTCGCGGACGCGATGCGAGGAGTCGCCCGGTGAGCCAGGACCCTCATGCCGACGTCGCCGGCCTGGCCGACGGCTCGCTGCCGCCCGGCCGCCGGACGGATGCCGAGGCGCGCGTCGCACGGTCGCCGGAGCTGCAGGCGGCGCTGGACCGGCAGCGCGCGGCGCTCGAGGCGATCCGGACGGACGAGCACCACGCGCCCGACCGGCTGCGGTCGTGGCTGCAGGCCCTCGGTCCCGCGACGGGGGAGGGGCGCCCGGAGCGCGCGCCCGCGGACGAGGAGCGGGAGGAGCGCGAGGGCCGCGAGACGATCCGCATCAAGGGCCGCATCGACCCGCCGGAGAGCGGCGCGTTCGCTCCGCCGCCGTGGCGCGCCGGGTCCGCGGCGTCCGCCGGCAGCCGCGCGCTGCCGATGCGCCGCCGCCGGCGCGCGCGGCCCGGGCTCATCGCGCTCGGGTTCGTCGTGCTCGCGTGCGCGATCGGCGCCGCCGTGATCGTCTCCGGCCGCGAGGACGAGCCGCCGGCCTTCGAGCAGGCCGCCGCGCTCGGCGGCAAGGAGCCGGACACGGCCGACGCCCGCCTGCAGCCGCTCAACGGCGCGGTCCGCCGGCTCTCGATCGACGGCGTCGGCTTCCCCGACTGGCACCGGACGCCCGGCTGGCGCGCGGTCGGCGCGCGGCGCGACCAGGTTGGCGGTCACAAGAGCGCGACGGTCTTCTACAGCCGCGGCGGGAAGCAGGTCGCGTACACGGTGCTGGAGCGCCCGTCGGTCAAGGCGCCGGACGACACGGAGCGCGTCGCCCGCGGCCGGTTCGGCTTCCGGGTGACGAAGGTCGGCGACCGCGAGGTCGCCATGTGGGCCAGCGACGGGCGCACGCACATGCTCACGAGCGCGGACGTGCCGCGGTCGGCGCTGGTGACGCTCGGGGCCTACGCCAGGGGCGCGCGGCCCTCGCGGGCGTCGCGCTCCTGATCCTCGGCGGCGTCCGCCAGCACGCGCGCGATCCGGTCGCGCCCGCGGTACAGGCGGCTCGCGAGGTCGCCCTCGCGCACACCGAGCACCTGCGCCGCGTCGCCGTGCGACAGCCCGCCGACGTCGACGAACGCCACCGCGTCGCGCTGCTCCTGCGGCAGGCGGCTGATGATGGCGGGGACGTCGTCCGGCTCCGGCGCCGCGACGTTCACCAGCCGCCGCCGCTTGCCCCGTGCGGGGTCGAGGAAGAGCCCGTGCAGCGTCGAGAGCAGGTGCACGAGGACGTCGCCGCGCACCCGCTGCGGGTCGCGCAGGGCGAGCAGGCACGTGGCCTGGACGAGGTCGTGGGCCGACGACGCCTCGCCCGTCAACGCCCGCGCGACCCGCCAGAGCGAGTCCAGGTACGGGTCGAGGGCCGCGGGGTCGAGGGCGCGACGACGCATCGCCAAGGAGGTTCGCAGAAGTCGCGGCCGGGGTCCGCAGGTCTTCGCCCGCGCTTCCCCCATCGGACCGCTGGAGGCCAGGGCCCCGGGGAGGAGCCCACCCTTGCGGATCCCCCGGGAGGGGCGGAGGATGCCGGGCATGCGGAGCTACGACGAGGTCCGGTCCACCTGGGAGTGGCGCGTCCCGGAGCGCTACAACATCGCCGCGGACGTCTGCGACAAGCACCCGCGCGACAAGCTCGCGATGGTCTGGGAGCGGTTCGACGGGGCGCGGCGCGAGCTCGTCTGGGGCGAGCTCCAGGACCTCGCCAACCAGGCGGCGCACGTCCTGCGCGAAGCGGGCGTCGAGCGCGGCGACCGCGTGGCCGTGGTCCTGCCGCCGACGGCCGAGACGGCGGCGATCTTCTTCGGCACCTGGAAGCTCGGCGCGCTCCTGCTGTCGATGTCCGTCCTCTACGGCGACGACGGGATCCGCCACCGGCTCAACGACTCCGAGCCGCGGGTGCTCGTCACCGACCGGGCGAACGCGCCGCGGTTCGAGAGCAGCGGCGTCGACCTCCTCATCGTCGACGACGGCCTGCTCGACGGCGCGCCGACCGATCCCTTCTCGACCGACACGGCGGCCGAGGACCCGGCGCAGCTGTACTACACGTCCGGGACGACCGGTCTCGCGAAGGGCATCATCCACGCCCACCGCTATCTGCTCGCCCACAACGAGTTCGAGCTCAGCCACGAGGTGCAGGACGGTGAGCGCTTCCACGGCATGGGGGAGTGGGCGTGGGCCGCGGGGATCGCGCCGCTGCTCGGGCCGTGGCGGCTCGGCGCCGTCCAGGTCGTCTTCCAGCGCGAGGGCGGGTTCGACCCGCACAAGCAGCTCGACTTCCTCAGCCGCAACGAGGTCACGAACGTCTTCACGACCCCGACCGCGATGCGGGCGATGATGGCGATCGAGGACGCGGGCTCGCGCTACCCGCAGAAGTTCCGTCGCGTGTGCAGCGCGGGCGAGCCGCTGAACCCCGAGGCGATCCGCTGGTTCCGCGAGCAGTACGGCATCACCGTGCTCGACTACTACGGGCTCACGGAGTCCTATCCGCTGTGCTCGAACTTCCCGTGGATGGAGGTCCGCGAGGGCTCGATGGGCCGCCCGATGCCGGGCTGGGACGTGCAGATCCTCGACGAGGACGAGCAGCCGGTGCCGCAGGGCGAGCGCGGCGAGATCTGCCTGCGCGCCCGGTCGAACCCGCACTACCCGCTCGGCTACTGGCGCCAGCCGGAGGCGAGCGAGGAGACGTTCGGCGGCGGCTGGTTCCACACGAAGGACGCCGCGACGCAGGACGAGGACGGCTACATCTGGTACGCGGGCCGCGCGGACGACGTGATCATCGCGGCCGGCTACCGCATCGGGCCCTTCGAGGTGGAGTCCGCGTGCCTCGAGCACCCGGCGGTGCGCGAGGCGGCGGCGGTGGCGTCGCCCGACGAGGTGAAGGGCCACGTCGTGAAGGCGTTCGTCGTGGTCGCGGAGGGTCACGAGCCGAGCGACGCGCTCGCGGACGAGATCAAGAAGTTCGTCCGCGAGCGCCTGTCGGCGTACGCCTACCCCCGCCGGATCGAGTTCGTCGACGACCTCCCCAAGACGCTGACGGGGAAGATCCGGCGGATCGAGCTGCGCGAGCGCGAGCGGGAGGCTCAGGCCACCGCCGGCTGAAGCGCGGGCTCGCGCACCATCCGGGCGGCGATCGCGATCCAGAACGCGCCGGTCACGAGCGGGCCGCCGACCGTCGCGAGCGGGAACGTGATGATCAGCAGCCCCGGCAGCGCGAACGCGACCGCCTTCGGGACGGCGTTCGTGCGGCGCAGGCCGATCGTCAGGAGCACCGACGACACGAGCCACGTGAGCAGGCAGAGCGGCGCGACGACGTCGAAGATCGCCAGGTCCTCGCCGTTGACGACCGAGGAGGCCGACAGCGCGGCGAGCACCAGCATCGCTGCGGCGGCGGCGAGGCCGGCGCGTGCCCTGCCGGCGAGCTGCCCGAGCAGCCGGTACATCGGCGCGAGGAGGACGAGCGCGATCGGCAGCCCGCCCGTCACGAGGTACTCCGCAGTCGAGTCGATCGTGTGGTGCGTCTCGGCCGGGAAGTCATGAGTGGCCTCGAGGGCCCCCATGAAGGCGAAGGCGGCGCCGGCCGCGGCGGTGGAGAGGGCGATGGAGCGAGTGGACTTGAGCATGGCCGGGACGCTACGTCCGGCCCGGTGCGCCGTCGTCGGCCACGCGGGCGATCTTGACCCCGACTCATCGCCGGTCCCGAACCCGACTCAAGTCGTAGTGACGACCGTTTACGCTCGCCGCTCGCATGCGCCGGATCCGCCCCGTCGACGTCCTCATCGCCGCCGTCCTCCTCGTGTGGGGGCTGCTCGAGGCGATCCTGCTCGAGGGCGCGGGGCCGACGCCGGAGCGCATCGGCTGGGCGATCCAAGTGACGGTGCCCATCGCGTTCCGCCGGCGCGCCCCGGTCGGCGTCCCGATCGCGCTCGCGGCGCTCGTCATCCTGCGCGTCGTCGTCGCGCAGGGCGACACGGCCGAGGAGGGCGCCATGCCGTTCCCGGCGCTGCTCGTCGCGCTGTTCTCGGCCGCCGTGTACGCGCGCACGCTGCGCCTCGCGGTGATCGCGGGGCTCGCCGTCTACGCGGCCCTCGTCACGGTCATCGCGCTCACCTACTTCACGGGCGATCCCGAGCCGTCGGACTTCGCCGTCCTGTCCTTCTTCGCCGCGGCCGCGTGGACGGCCGGGTACTTCGTGCGCCGCCGCGCCGAGAGCGGCGAGGTCCAGGCGCGGGAGGCGGTCGACGCAGAGCGGGCGCGCATCGCGCGCGAGCTGCACGACATCATCGGGCACTCGATGTCGGCGATCGCGTTGCAGGCAGGGGCGGCGGAGACGCTGCTGCGGTCCGATCCGGACAAGGCGGCCACGCACCTGCAGGCGGTCCAGCGCACGACGCGCGAGGCGCTCGCCGAGATGCGCCGCCTGATGGGCGTGCTCCGCGAGGACGAGGCGCAGTACGCGCCGCAGCCCGGCCTCGGGACGCTCGAGGCGCTCGTCGGCCAGGCCCGCGCGGCGGGGCTTGACGTCGAGGTCGTCGAGGTCGGGGAGCGGCCGGAGCTGCCGCCGGGCGTCGATCTCGCTGCCTACCGGATCGTGCAGGAATCGCTGACGAACGCGCGCAAGCACGCCGGGAACGTCCGCACGCGCGTGACGATCCGCTACGAGGACGAGGCCGTCGACGTCGAGGTGCTGAACGACCGCGGGTCCGCGCTGTCGGGCCGCAACGGCAGCGGGCGCGGGTTGGCCGGCATGGCCGAGCGCGCGCGGCTCTTCGGCGGCACGCTCGAGAGCGGCATCGCGCGCGACGGCGGCTTCCGCGTCCACGCCCGGCTGCCGGTGGAGTCGCGCTCGTGATCCGGGTGCTCATCGCCGACGACCAGGCGCTCGTGCGCGGCGGCCTGCAGGCGATCCTCGGCGCCAACGACGACATCGAGGTCATCGGCGAGGCCGAGGACGGCGACGAGGCGATCGTCAAGACGCTGTCGCTGCAGCCGGACGTCGTCGTCATGGACATCCGGATGCCGCGCGTCGACGGCATCGAGGCGACGCGCCGGCTCGTCGAGCGCGAGGTGCCCGCGCGGGTGCTCATCCTCACGACGTTCGACCTCGACGAGTACGTCTACGCGGCGCTGCGCGCCGGCGCGAGCGGGTTCATCCTCAAGGACGCGCCGCCGGCCCGGCTCGCCGAGGCCGTCCGGACCGTCGCGGCCGGCGAGGCGCTGCTCGCCCCCGACATCACCAAGCGCGTCATCGAGCGCTACGTCGAGCTGCCGCCGCCCGGCGGGACCGGCGGCGCCGACCCGTTCGCCGAGCTGACGGCGCGCGAGCTCGAGGTCGTCCAGTGCGTCGCCCGCGGCCTGTCGAACCTCGAGGTCGGCGAGCGGCTCTTCCTCTCCGAGGCGACGGTGAAGACGCACCTCACCTCGATCCTGCGCAAGCTCGGCCTGCGCGATCGCACCCAGGTCGTGGTCCTCGCCTACGAGAGCGGCCTCGTCCGCCCGGGCGCCGCCTGACGGCGCCCGGGGAACGGACCAACGGACCTAGCGGGAGATCGCCTCCACGAGGTCGCCGACCTTCTCCTCGTCGATGTTGCGGGCGATGTCCGCCTGGCTGATGATGCCGACGAGGTCGTGCCCGTCGATCACGGGCAGGCGCCGGACCTGGTGGTCCGACATCGTGCGCAGCGCCTCGTCGATCGAGTCGTCGGCGCCGATGGTGACGGTCTTGCCGTCGCCGACGCCGAGCTCGCCCGCCTTGGTCGACGCGGGGTCCTTGCCCTTCGCCAGCACCTTCACGACGATGTCGCGGTCGGTCAGCATGCCCTTGAGGCGGTTGTCCTCGCCGCAGATCGGCAGAGAGCCGACGTCCAGCTTGGCGAGCAGGTTCGCCGCATCGAGCACGGAGTCGTTCTCACCGATGCAGGTGCAGTCGTCGGACATGATCTCGCGGGCCTTCTTCGCCACGGGTGCCCTCCTTCTGGTCGTTCTCCGGGGTCGCTAGTGGCGTACCCGCGTCGCGCGGACGTAGACACCTCCGACCGCAGGTACGCTCGCGCGGCGGTGAGCGGGGTTGACGACATGGACCGGGCGCCGCTGGCCGATGCGCTCGAGGCGTTCCTGTCCGCGCCGGGGGACCACTTCGGGCTGCCGGGGCACAAGCGCGCGCCGTGGCTGGGCGATCCGCTGCTCGAGCGCGACGTGGCGCTCATCCCCGGCGTTGACGACGCGCGGCTGTCGCATGACGTGCTCGGGCGGGCGGAGCGGCTCGCGGCGCAGGCCTGGGGAGCGGACCGCTGCCGCTTCTCGGTCGCCGGGTCGACGATGGCCAACCAGGCGCTGCTGCTGGCGCTCGGGGCGCCGGGCGACGAGGTGGCGATCACGCGGACGCTGCATCGCTCGTCGTTCGCGGGCCTCGTCCTGAGCGGGCTGACGCCGGTGTGGCTGCGGCCCGACGTCGATCCGCAGACCGGGCTGACGGCGGGCGTCTCCACCGCGGAGGTGGCGGCGGCGCTGCAGCGCGGCGTGAGGGCGGTCGTGCTGGTCGAGCCGGCGTACACCGGCGTGCTCAGCGACCTGCCCGCGATCGCGCGCCTGACGCGGGAGGCGGGCGTGCCGCTCGTCGTCGACGAGGCGTGGGGCGCGCACTTCGGGTTCGCGCCCTCGCTGCCGCCGAACGCGCTGCAGGCCGGCGCCGACGCGATGGTCACGTCGGTCCACAAGACGCTGACGGCGTTCACGCAGGGCGCGCTCGTCCTCTGGCGCGAGGGCCCGCTGGACACGCGGCGCGTCGAGGACGCGTTCGACGCGCTGCACACGACGAGCCCGAGCGCCGCGATCTTCGCCTCGATCGACCGTGCCCGCCTGCTCGCCGCGACCGAGGGGCCGGCGCTGCTCGACCGCGCGCTCGGGCACGCGCGGCGCTTCCGGCAGGCCATCGGCGCGATCGACGGCGTGCGGCTCGTCGACGGGTCGGTGCCGGCCCGCCTGCCCGCCGCCGCGGCGGTCGACCCGCTCAAGCTCGTCGTCTCGCTCGCGGGAACCGGCGCCGACGGCTTCGCGGTCGAGCGCGACCTCGAGCGCGCCGGCATCCGGCTCGAGATGGCCGACCGCGACACGCTCGTCCCGATCCTCACGCTCGCCGACGACGCGGCGAGCGTCGACCGCCTCATCGCGGCGCTGGCCGAGGCGATCGAGGCCCACCGCGGCCCGCCCCGCGCCGCCGCGGCCTCGGCCGCATGGCGCATCGCGCCGCAGACGGCGCTCTCGCCCCGCGACGCGTTCTTCGCGCCGTCCGAGCTCGTCGGCGCCCGCGACGCGATCGGCCGCGTGGCCGCCGAGCTCGCGGCGCCCTACCCGCCGGGCATCCCCGCGCTCGCGCCGGGGGAGGTCGTCACGGCCGAGCTGCTCGACGCGCTGCGGGCGGAGGCGGCGGCGGGCACGCGGATCGCCTACGCGACCGACCCGCTGCTGCAGGAGGTGCGCGTCGTCGCGCGCTAGTCGTGCGAGGAGGCGCGCCGGCCGGCGTTGCCGTACTTCTTCGGCGTGACCTTGATCGACGCCTTCGACGGCGTCGTGCGGACGACCGGGTTCTTGATGTCGTTCAGCCGGTCGATCACCTTCAGCCACTGGCCGGGCTTGAGGACCGTCGTGAACTTGCCGGACTGGCCGCCGACGGGGCGGTAGCCGACGTGGATGTGGTCCGCGTGATCGGCCATCGACAGCGTGTTGTCGCTGTTCGGGTACGTCATGAGGCTGATGATCTGGTGGGGCTTCATCGCCCCCTGCAGAGTCAGCAGCCGGCGGATCGTGATGTCGGTGATCGAGCCCGAGCCCTGGTGGCCGATGATCGGGATCCCGTTGATCGCCGCGATGTCGAGCGCGGTGCCGGTCGAGTGCTCCGAGACGTTGCCCGACGCGGTGAGGTAGCCGTGACCGCACTGGAGGCTCGACACCGTCGGGCGCAGGCCGTTCGCGGCGAGGAACTCGAGCAGCGCGAGCACGCGGCGGTCGATGACGCCGGTCATGACGTCGCGGCGGCCGCACGAGTAGATCGAGATGTTCGGGTTCTTCAGCACGCGGCGCTGCAGCGCCGTCTTGCTCATGAGCAGGATCTGGCCGACGGTCGGCGCCTTCGCGTCGTCGCCGAAGAAGGGGTTCTTGCGCGCCGAGCGGTAGATCGCCGTCGACTCGAGCAGCTTCCAGCCGTCGAGGATCGGCTTGGGGTCGACGCGCGGGGCGCCGCGGCCGGCCGGGCGGATCTCGAAGAGCATGTGCGGCGCGCGGGTCGAGCTCGTGTCGCCGATGTGGCCGAGGACCGTCCCGCCGACGATGGTCGAGCCGGGCTTGAGGCGCTTCCAGGTGACCTGGTCGGGCTTGACGTGCAGCAGCGTGCGGACGTAGTCGGCCTTGCCCGTGGGCGCCGGCGCGTCGACCTGGTGCTCGCCGCCGGACTGGAAGGCCTCCGGGCGACGGGGATGGGCGAAGAGCCGCTCCTTGCCGGGCGCGCCCTCCGGGCTCGCGGCCTCGGTCGTCGGCGTGGTGGCCGGCAGCGTCGGCTTGACGCCGCGCTTGGCGACCGGGTACGTCTGCTCGAGCGTCGCGAGGCGCGCGTAGGTGTACGTGTTGCCGTACGTGTCGCGGACGCGGATGTAGCGGCCGAGGCGGTCGCTGACGCCGCGGCTGACGACCTTGCCGTCGTGCGTCGCGACGACGGCGGCGCCGGGCTTGGAGAAGATGAGGACGCCGGTGCGCTGCTCGTCGCCCTCGACCGGGACGGCGGCGTTCTCGCCGGCGGCGACCCGCTTGGTCGCGCGCTTCTCGTCGAGGTCGTCGGCGTAGCGCGCCTTGGCGGCGACAGGGAAGCGGCCCTCGGTCAGGCCGGTGAGCGAGCCGACGAGATCGGCCGGCATGCCGCCGACGATCCGCGCCCGCATGAGGACGGAGTCGACGTACCAGTCGGCGTGGTTGTAGGCGAAGATCGCGCGGCGCAGGTCCTCGTCGGCACCCGCGGCCTTGAGGTAGCGCGCGGCGGCGAAGATCGCGTCGACGGGGTTGTACGGGTCCTTGCGGCCGTCACCGTTGGCGTCGACGCCGTACTGCTTCCACGTCGCGGGCATGAACTGCATCCAGCCGACGGCGCCCGCGCTCGAGACGTTGAGGTTGCGGCCGTAGTCGGTCTCGATCTCGTTGATGCCGGCCAGGACCTCCCAGCGGATGCCGTACTGCGTGCCGGCGGCCTGGTAGATCGGGAGGAGGAACGGGGGGATCCGGAACTTCTCGATGAAGAAGTTCGGGACGCCGATCGCGGCCGGGCCCGGCGTGGCGATCGAGGTCGACGGGTTGGCGAGCGTGGGGACGCCGCCCGGCGTGCGCAGCGGCGGCGTGACGGGGGTGCGGTCGATGTGGACGACCGGCAGCTTCTTCGTCTTCGTCGAAGCGCCCTTGCGCTTGGCCTTCTTCTTCGCCGGCGCGTCCTTCTTCTTGTCGTCCGCAGCCGGGTCGTCCTGCTTGCTGCCCTTGGCGTCGCGGACCTTCGGCTCGGCGGCGGCCGCGGGGTCCTCCTGCACGGGCTCGGCGGGCGCGGCCGCGTCGGCCGGAGCCGGGGCCTGCTCGGCGGGCGCTGCGGCCTGCTCGGCCGGGGCGGCAGGCTGTTCGGCCGGGGCCTCTGCGGCCGCAGCGGCAGCGGGGTCAGGCTGCGTGGCGGGATCGGGCGTGGCGGGGGCGGCGGGCGTGCCGGTGCCCGTCGTGGTGGCCGCCGTGGTCGAGGTGTCGGTCGCGGTGACGGTGCTCGGCGTCTCGCTCGCCGCGTCGGCGGCGGGAGCGATCGTCTCGGGCTGCTGGGTGCCGAGGGCGGCCTCGCCGGGCGCAGCCTCGGGCGCGGTGCCGTCCGCGTGGGACTGCAGGACGCCGGCGCCGAGGCCGACCGCGAGCACGCCGGCGCCTCCGAGGGCGGCAGCGAGCCGAAGACGGCCGGAGACGGGCCGCTCGGGAGCAGGGGGGCGGGAATCAGACGCCATGGACTCCCCCGCGTTCTTCGGCACGGCAATCGGTTCCTTGACCGATCGCCGCTCACGGTGGCCGCAGCTAGGACAGCGCGGGCGGGAGCGCGCGCAGCGCCCAGAGCTCGAACCGGAGCTGGCGCACGAGCGGCAGATCTGGCACTGCGGCCTCCAGCATCGCGAGGCTCTCCTCGTAGTGGTGGAGCTTCTCCTCGTCCAGCGGGAGCCGGTCCCGGACGGCCTTGGACCGCAGCTCACGGGCCTTCGCGACCTTGTCGGCGGCGTAGATCGCCTGCGCCTCCGGCCCTGCGCGCCGCACCCGCTCGCGCAGCGCCTCCTTGCGCTCCCCGTAGCCGTCGATGGCCGGGTCGTCGCTCAGCGCCGACACGAGCCGCGCGACGTGGTCGCCGAAGCGCTCGCGCAGCTCCTCCTCCGTCGCGTCCGAGTCCTCGATGGCGTCGTGGAGCAGGCCGGCGGCGACGACCTCGTCGTCGAAGCCGCGGTTGCGCAGCAGGACGGCGACCTCGAGCGGGTGGAGGATGAACGGCGCGAGGTCGCTGTCGCGCCGCTGCAGGCGGTGGTGGTCCTCCGCGTAGCGGAACGCCTTCGAGGTGAGCGGGAGGTCGGCGACGAAGTCGGGGCAGTCCACGGCGCCGTCATCTTCGCGGACCCGGCGCCCGGGGTGGGCAGTCGTTCACACCGTGTTCACGCGCGTCCGAGGTCAAATGAGAACCGTTCTCATCTGATGGTAGGGTCTCCCGGCCGATGCGCCGGACCGCCGCCACCTTCCTCCTCCTCATCGCCCTCGTCGCGACAGCGTGCGGGGGCGACGGCGGCGACGGCGTCCGGGTGGTCGCGACCACGACGCAGCTCGGCGACTTCGCCCGCGAGGTGGGGGACGGGCGGGTCGATGTGCGCACCGTCCTCAAGCCGAACGCCGACCCGCACGACTACGAGCCGCGGCCGAGCGACGCGTCGGCGATCTTCGACGCGAAGCTCGTGCTGCAGTCGGGTGGCGAGGTCGACGAGTGGTTGACGGACCTCGTCAGCGAGTCGGGCGGCGACGCCAAGCGCGTCGACGTGGGCGAGGCGATCGGCGCGGGCGGCGACGACCCGCACTGGTGGCAGGACCCGCGCAACGCCGAACGCGCGGTGGGGGCGATCGAACGGGAGCTGGTCGAGCTCGACCCGGCGGGACGCGCCACGTACGAGGCGAACGCGAACCGGTACCTGCGGCGGCTCCGCGCGCTCGACGGCGAGATCGCGCGGTGCTTCGCGACGATCCCGCGCGACCGGCGCAAGCTCGTGACGAACCACGACGCGTTCGGGTGGTTCGCGCGGCGCTACGGCGTCGAGGTGCTCGGCTCGATCGTCCCGAGCCGGTCGACCGCCGCGCAGCCGTCGGCCGGCCAGGTGCGCGACCTCGTGGCGAAGATCCGCGCCGCGGGTGTCCGGACGATCTTCCCCGAGGCCGCGCTCAACCGGCGCCTCGAGGTCGCGGTGGCCCGCGACGCCGGCGCGAAGGTCGGGCCGGCCCTCTACGCCGACACGCTCGGCGAGCCCGGCAGCGACGGCGCGACGTACCTCGGAGCGCTGCGGCACGACGCCGCCGCGATCGCGGAGGGCTTCGGCGCGCGCTGCCTCCGCAGATCCCCCTGACCGCTCCCCATGAGAAGGTGCAGCGGGCGTGACCGACGGCCAGCTGATCCTGGTGACCTCCGTGCTGCTCGCGGCGGGCCTCACGGCCTCGCTCGTCGCCGGGCGTCTGAAGATCCCGGGGCTGCTGCTCTTCCTCGGCGTCGGCATGCTCGTCGGGTCCGACGGCCTGGGCTGGATCGCGTTCAACGACTACGAGCTCGCGCGCACCGTCGGCATCATCGCGCTCGCCCTGATCCTCTTCGAGGGCGGCCTCTCGGCGGGACTGCCCGAGATCCGCCCGGTGCTCGCGCCGGCCGTCGCGCTGGCGACGATCTCGACCACCGGCACCGCGATCCTCGCCGGCCTGGCCGCGGCGGCGCTCTTCGACCTGCCGACCGTCGACGGCCTGCTGCTCGGCGCGGTCCTCTCGTCGACCGATGGCGCGGCGATCTTCGCGATCCTGCGCGAGTCGACGCTGCAGCGGCGCCTGGCGCGCACGCTCGAGGGCGAGTCGGGCCTGAACGACCCCGTCGCCGTCCTGCTCGTCGTCGGCCTGATCGAGTGGATCGAGGACCCGACGTTCCGCCTCGACGACGTGGCGCTGCTGCTGGTGGAGGAGCTCGGGATCGGCCTCGTCGTCGGCGTCGTCATCGGCTGGCTCGCGGTCCAGGCCTCGCGGCGCGTCCGCCTGGCGACGAGCGGCCTCTACCCGGTGGCCTCGCTCGCCACGGCCGGCCTCGCGTTCGGCATGGCGGACACGCTCGGCGGCTCCGGCTTCCTCGCCGTCTACCTCGCCGGTCTCGCGCTCGGCAGCGCCGAGATCCCGGCCAAGCGCACGGTGACCGCCTTCCACGAGGGGGTGGGATGGGTCGCCCAGCTCGGCATGTTCTTCACGCTCGGCCTGCTCGTGTTCCCGTCCGACCTCGGCGACGTCGTGGTCGAGGGCACCGTGCTCGCGATCGTCGCCGTCGTGATCGCCCGTCCTCTGACGACGATCCTCGCGCTCTGGCCCTTCGGCTTCTCCCTGCGCGAGGAGCTCGTCCTCGGGTGGGCCGGCCTGCGCGGCGCGGTGCCGGTGGTGCTCGCGACGTTCCCCGTCATCGAGGGCCTCGAGGGCTCCGTCGCCATCTTCAACATCGTCTTCTTCGCCGTCCTGCTCTCGACGCTCGTGCAGGGCGCGACGTTCGAGCCGTTCGCGCGCTGGCTCGGCATGACGACGCGCGAGCCGGCGCTGCCGCGGCCGGTCGCCGAGCTGGGGACGATCCGCCGCCTCGGCGCGGAGATCGTCGAGTACCCGGTCGGCCCGCACGACGCCGTGGTCGGCGCGCGCGTGCGCGACCTCGGGCTGCCACGCGACGCCGTCGCCAACGTCATCGTGCGCGGCGAGCTCGCGATCCCGCCGCGCGGCTCGACGCGCCTGCAGGTCGGCGACGAGGTGCACCTGCTGTTCAGCGAGGAGGCGGCACGGCGCGTGCCCGATCTGCTCGCGCGCTGGCGCACCGGCCCGATCGGCCCGCAGCAGCGCCCGCCGCGCAAGCCGTCCGCGCGCACGCCGGTGTTCAGCACGTGGCACTGGAAGGAGGAGCAGGACGGCGACCCGGCGCACCTGCGCGAGATCCGCGGCGCCGAAGTGCTCGATCAGCTGCGCATCCGCCGCGACGAGCCCGGCGGGCTGTGGGCGCTCGACGACGGGCGCTACGCGGTGACGGGCCGGGTGGCCGCGATCGGCGGCCGCAACCAGGTGTCGCGCTGGGCGCGCATCCGCATGTCGCGCGCCGAGAGCGACGAGCGCGCGTGGCTGCAGACCGTCATCGCGGCGCTGGCTGCGGATGTGCCGGAGTAGTTCGCTCGTCGCGATCGATGCCGAGGTGCTCGAGGCTCTCCTGCTCGACGCGCTTCTGGCGGTGCTCGATCCAGTCCTTGATGATCACCTGCAGCGAGCCGGCGATCGGGATCGCGCCGAGGGCGCCGAGGATGCCCGCCAGCTCGACGCCGATGAGGATCGAGATCAGCACGATGAGCGGCGACAGCTGCACCGTGCGGCCGTAGACGACCGGCTGCAGGATGTGGTTCTCGGCCTGCTGGTAGACGATGAAGAACGCGAGGACGATGATCCCCGCCGTCGTCGAGTCGAGGAACGCCACGAGCGTGACGACGATCGCCGCGAGCGTCGCGCCCGCCAGAGGGATCAAGTCGAGCACCGCCACCACGAGGCCCAGCGCCAGCGCGAACGGCACACCGAGGATCAGCAGCACGATCGACGCCGACAGGCCGGCGATGACGCTGATGAGCAGGTTGCCGCTGATGTAGCCGCCGATCGTGCGGTAGATGCCGCTGCCGACCTTCCGCCAGCGCGGCTGCGACTCGAGGGGGATCAGCGAGTAGACCCGCTCGACCCACGTCGGGCCCTCGAGCAGCATGAAGAGCGTCATGAACACGATCGTCACGAGGCCGGTGATGCCGGTGACGATCCCGCGGCCGACCGAGAGCACGGTGTCGGTGCCCTGCCCGCCTTCGCCCTGGCCGAACGCGTCGCGCACGTGATCGCTGATGTGCCAGCGCTGCTCGAGGTCGCCGAGCGGCCCGCGACCCTTCGTGAAGTCGCTGATGTAGCCCGGCGCCGCGTCGACGAGGTCGCTCACCTGCCGCACCAGCGGCGGCGCGAGCAGCGCGGCGAGCCCCACGACGACGAGCAGGGCGACGACGTAGACGGCCGCAGTGGCGGAGCCGCGCCGCCGCAGCCCGTGGCGCTGCAGCCACTCGACCGCCGGGTTCAGCGCGAGCGCCAGGAAGAGCGAGATGAGCACCCAGGTGATCGCCTGCCGGGCGATCCACAGCACGAGGATGACGACGCCGAGCCCGACGAGCACGCCGGCGCTCGTGAGGATCGTGCGCGGACGGAAGGAGACCAGGCGTTCGTTGCCCACGCACCCGCCTTACCCGCTGAGCGGGCGAGACGATGCCGGTCGTCAGCTTCAGTCGCCCTTGTGGCGCGCGCTCGAGCGCGCCGGCGCGACCCACGCGGTCTGCGGCGAGGCGGGGACCGACGGCTCGCTCAGCTCGCCGAGGCGGTCGATCAGCTTGATCCACTGGCCCGGCTTGAGCACCGCGCTGAGCTGGCGGCCGGTCGCCGAGTTCGCGCCGTACATCGGCTGGAAGCCCACGTGGACGTGGTCGTCGTGGTCGCCCATCGCGAGCGTGTTGTCGGTGCCCTCGTACGTCATGAGCGTGATGATCTGGTGCGGCTTCATCGTGCCCTGGAGGGTGAGCAGGCGGCGGACGGTGACGTCGGTGATCGAGCCCTCGCCCTGGTGGCCGAGGACCGGGATGCCGTTGATCTTGCCGATGTCGACGGCGGTGCCGGTCGAGTGCTCGGAGACGTTGCCGGACTTCGTGTAGGTGGAGTGGCCGCACTCGAGGCTCGTGACGCTCGGGCGCAGGCCGGACGCGGCGAGGAACTCGAGCGTCGCGAGGACGCGGCGGTCGATCCGGCCCGCCTTGACGTCCTCGCGCCCGCAGGAGTACAGCTCGACGCGCGGGTTGCGCAGCACGCGGCCCTCGAGCTCGGCCTTGCCCATCAGGAGGATCTGGCCGATGGTCGGGCCGGCGTTGCCGCCGACGAAGGGGTTGCGGCCGAGCGCACGGTAGGTGGCGGTCGACTCGAGCAGCTTCCAGCCGTCGAGGATCGGCTTGGGATCGATGAGCGGCGCGCCGCGGCCGGCGGGCCGGATCGCGAACCGGACATGCGGCGTCGTGCCGCCCACGCGGCCCAGCACCGTGCCGCCGATGACGCGCGAGCCGGTGCGCAGCTTGCGCGCGACGAGGTCGCCGGCCGGGAGGTCGAGCGCCCTGAGGTCCGCCGCCGTCGCGAGCTTGACGGCCTGGAGGCGGCTGCCGGACTTCAGCGCCGCGGGCCGGTCCGGGTTCGCGAACAGGCGCTCCTTCGTGACCGTCGAGTTGGTCGGGGTGAAGGCGTGGACCTCGGCGCGCGTCTTGGTCGACCAGCGGCCGCGCGCCTGGAGGTGCGACTTGGAGAGCGAGGAGAGGTGGGCGTACGTGTAGGTGTTGCCGTACGCGTCGCGCAGCTGGACGTACTTGCCGAGCCGGTCGCTGCGGCCCATCTTCACGACCTTGCCGTCCTGCACGGCGATGACGGGGGATCCCGCCTTCGCGTAGATGTTGATGCCGCGGCGGCTCGTGCGCGGCTCGACCGGCACGGCCGCGTTGCGACCCTTCGCGACGCGCGTCGAGGCGGCCCGCGCCGACAGCTCGTCGGCGTAGCGCGCCGGCGCGTCGACCGGGAACTGCCCGTCGGTGAGGCCGGTCAGCGACCCGATGAGGTTGCTGGGGAGGCCGCCGATCAGGCGCGCGCGCATCAGCACGGAGTCCACGTACCAGTCGGCGTGGTTGTAGGCGAAGACGGCGCGCTCGAGGTCGGTGTCGGCGCCGGCGGCTTTCAAGTACCGCGCAGCGGAGAAGATCGCGTCGACGGGGTTGTACGGGTCGCGGCGGCTGTCGCCGTTGGCGTCGATGCCGTACCGCTTCCACGTCGCGGGCATGAACTGCATCCAGCCCACTGCGCCGGCGCTCGAGACGTTCAGGTTGCGCCCGTAGTCGGTCTCGATCTCGTTGATCGCCGCCAGGACCTCCCAGCGGACGCCGTACTCGATGCCGGCGGCCTGGTAGATCGGCAGCAGGAACGGCGGGATGCGGAACTTGTCGATGAAGAAGTTGGGAACGCCGATCGGCGCGGCGCCGGGCGTCGAGATCGAGATCGTCGGGTCCGTGATCGGCGGCGGGGCCTGCTCGCCGCCCGTCGCGTCGGCGTCGCGGTCCCGCTTGCGCTTGGTGCGCTTCGCGTTGCCCGTGTCGTCGGCCGCCTCGTCGTCCTTCGCCGTCGCGTCCTTCGCGGGCTTCTTGCCGGTCGTGCGCTGCTTGGCGCCCTTGCCGCGCGCGGCCGGCTCGTAGCCGGGCTCGTCGCCGCCGGCGGCCGGCGGGTCGTCCTGCGGCGCCGCGTCCGGCCGGCCGGCGCCCTGGTCGCCCCCCGCGTTGTCCTGCGCGGCGGGGGAGGCGGGCTCCGCCGGCGTGGCGGGCGCCTCCTCGGCCGCGGGCGCGGGGTCGTCCTGCGCGGTCGGGGTCCCGGTCGAGCTGGTCGCGTCGCCCGACGGGGCGGGCGCCGACGTGGTCGACGTCTCGGCCGGCGGCGGGATGACGACGGGCGCCGGGGTGTCGGTCTCGGTGATCGCGTCGATCTGGTCGAGGGCGACGCCGGGGTACTCGATCGTCCACGGATCGGCGTCCTCCGCCACGTCGACGCTGACCGTGACGTGCGTGCCGTCCTTGAGCGCGAGGTCGAACGTGCGCACCTTCGCGCCCGCGCCGATCACCGACGTGCCGAGGCCCGCGCTCGCGATCCCGGCGAGGCCGAGGGCGAGGACGATGCGGGAGGTGGGCAGGCGGCGACCCGAAGGCATGACCGCGCAACCGTCCCACATCCGGGCCAACAGTAGGAATCGAACGATCGTCCGTCGTCACAATGGCGCGCTCATGGTGATCAGGCCCGCGACACGCGACGACCTCCACGCGATCACCTCGATCTACAACCAGGGCATCGAGGAACGCGTCGCGACGGTGGTCACCGTCCCGCGCACGCCGGCGGATCTCCACGGGTGGATCGGCGTGCGCCGGGAGCCGCTGCTCGTGGTCGAAGACGACGCCGGCGCGGTCCGCGGCTGGGCGCGCGTCGCGCGGTACTCGGATCGCGGCGCATACGGCGGCGTGGGGCTGTACACGATCTACGTCGATCGCGCCGCGCGCGGAACGGGCGCCGGGCGCGCCCTGCTCGAGGCCCTCGCCACGGCGGCCGAGGCAGTGGGCTACTGGAAGCTGGTCGGCCGGGTCTTCACCACGAACGCGGCGAGCATCGCACTCGCCCACGCCGCCGGCTTCCGCGACGTCGGCGTGCACCGGCGTCACGGCCGGGTCGAGGGGGAGTGGCGGGACGTGCTGCTCGTCGAGCGGCTGCTCGGGCCCGCGGCGCCCTGAGCGCTACTTGTCGACGACCGGGTTCTCGAGCTCGCCGAGGCGGTCGACGAGCTTGATCCACTGGCCCGGCTTGAGCACCGCGCTGAGCTGGCGCCCGAGCTTCGAGTTAGACCCGTAGAGCGGGCGGAAGCCGACGTGCACGTGATCGGCGTGGTCGCCCATCGCGAACGTGTTGTCCATCCCCTCGTACGTCATGAGGCTGATGATCTGGTGCGGCTTCATCGTGCCCTGGAGGGTGAGGAGCCGGCGGACGGTGACGTCGGTGATCGAGCCCTCGCCCTGGTGGCCGAGGACCGGGATGCCGTTGATCTTGCCGATGTCGACGGCGGTGCCGGTCGAGTGCTCGGAGACGTTCCCCGACTTCGTGTAGGTCGAGTGGCCGCACTCGAGGCTGGTCACGGTGGGGCGCAGGCCGGAGGCGGCGAGGAACTCGAGCGTCGCGAGCACGCGGCGGTCGATCCGCCCCGCCTTGACGTCGCGGCGGCCGCAGTCGTAGATCCCGATCCGCGGGTTCGTCACGACGCGGTGCTCCAGCGAGGCCTTGCTCATGAGCAGGATCTGGCCGATCGACGGCTCAGCCCCGTCGCCGAAGAACGGGTTGCGCCCCTTCGCGCGGTAGATCGCCGTCGACTCGAGCAGCTTCCAGCCGTCGAGGATCGGCTTGGGGTCGATGAGCGGCGCGCCGCGGCCGGCGGGCCGGATCGCGAAGAGGACGTGCGATGCGCCCTCGCCCGGCAGCTCGCCGACGCGGCCGAGGATCGTGCCGCCCGTGACCTGCGAGCCCGTCTTGAGCGGCTTCGCTCCGCGCAGCGCGAGCACGCGCGGGCGCTGGGGGTTGGCGAAGACCCGCTCCTTGCCCGACCACGCCGCGTCGTGGCGCGTCGGCGTCGCCCGGATCCCCGCGCGCGTGGTGCGCGGCGCCGCGTGCGTGCGCGCGATCGAGGCGAGGTGGGCGTACGTGTAGGTGTTGCCGTACGCGTCGCGCAGCTGGACGTACTTGCCGAGCCGGTCGCTGCGGCCGAGCCTGACCACCTTGCCGTCCTGGACCGCGACGACCGCGGCGCCGCGCTTGGCGTAGATGTTGATCCCGCGGCGGCTCGTGCGCGGCTCGACCGGCACGGCGGCGTTGCGGCCGCGTGCGACGCGCTGCTCGGCCTCGCGGCGGGACAGGTCGTCCGCGTACCGCGCCCGGGCGGCAACGGGGAAGCGGCCCTGCGTCAGCCCCGTGAGCGAGCCGATCAGGTTGCTCGGCAGGCCGCCGATCAGGCGCGCGCGCATCAGCACGGAGTCCACGTACCAGTCGGCGTGGTTGTAGGCGAAGATGGCGCGCTTCAGGTCCTCGTCGGCACCGGCGGCCTTGAGGTAGCGGGCCGCGGAGAAGATCGCGTCGACGGGGTTGTACGGGTCCTTGCGCTCGTCGCCGTTGGCGTCGATGCCGTATCGCTTCCACGTCGCGGGCATGAACTGCATCCAGCCCACGGCGCCCGCGCTCGAGACGTTGAGGTTGCGCCCGTAGTCCGTCTCGATCTCGTTGATCGCCGCCAGGACCTCCCAGCGCACGCCGTACTCGGTGCCCGCCGCCTGGTAGATCGGCAGCAGGAACGGCGGGATCCGGAACTTGCTGATGAAGAAGTTCGGGATGCCGATCGGCGCCGCGCCGGGCGTGGCGATCGACAGCGTCGGGTCCGCCGCCGTCGGCGCGGTGGCACCCGCGACGGCGCCGTCGCCGTCCTCCGCGTCGCCGGTCGCCTTGGCGGCGTCCTCGCCCGCCTCATCGACCGCTTCGGTCACGGGCTTCTCACCGGTCGTGTGCTGCTTCGCGCCTTTGCCGCGCGGCTTCGGCTCGGCATCGGTGGAAGCGGTCGGCGGCGCCGGAGTGGTCGGCGTCGTCGACGTCGCGGCGGGCGGCGGCGGAGCCGGCGTGGTCGACGTCGTCGCGGGCGGCGCGACCGGCGTCGTCTCGGTGGGCGTCGTCGCGATGTCCTCCGGCACGATGACCGGGTCGTCGGCCGGCGCCCCGAGCACGGACGTGCCCAGGCCGGCGGTGGCGAGCCCGGCGATGCCGAGCGCGACTGCGGCGCGGGGGACCATCAGCTGGGGGGAACGGGGGAACGGACCATCGGGGGACGGCGAGCGGGCCAGGCTACAACGCCGCCCGGCGCCCGTCAGGCGCCGGGCGGGATCCTGCGTCCCTTCCCCTAGTAGGGCGCGGGCACGTCGACGTCGCGCGGGATGCGCGGCTTGCGCGCGCTGCGCGACTTCGGGCAGCCCTGCGGCCGGCCGAGGCCGAACGGCCCGGCGATCGCCTGCTGGACGTTGCCGCTGCTGTCCTTGTAGGCGTACATCACGGTGAGCAGCGCGTCGACGCGCGGCTCCGCGCACAGCTTCTCGTTGATCGAGAAGCGGCCGGACACCACGTGCCAGCTGCCGCTGTACTTGCCGACGCAGTTCACGCCGAAGCCGGGGAGATCGCCGTTGCACGAGAAGGCATCGGTGGCGACGACCTCCTTGGTCTTGGCATCGGTCGCGAAGACCTCGGTCTCGATGCTCTGGACCTCGTGGTCGGGCTGCACCTGGTAGCCGGTGATCGGCCCGGAGCACGCGAACGAGTACTGCACCTGCGTCGAGCCGGGATCATCCGCCTCGGGCTCTCCCTTGCCGAGGTGGCCGTAGCAGATCGTGTTGTTGGGGTTGAGGTCCGCGGAGGCGGGAGCCGTCCCGCGGGAGAGCAGGACGACCGTGGCGGCGGACGTCAGGAGCGCGACCAGCGCGATGGCGAGCCATCGGCGGCGCGACGGCGGGACGACGAGGGACAATGGTCCTCCGATGTTGTGCAGGGATCGGTGAGGCGCCCGTCATCCGAACGGGCCGCGCCGATCGTCCTCGGCGCGCTCGGAGCCACTGGTGATCAAGTCGTGGCTTCGTCGTGAAGTTGCAGTGAAAACGCGCTCCGCAGGAAGCCGTCGGCGTCCGCGGCGGTCGCGAGCGGCTCGAGCGCCAGCAGGTCGTCCACGGTGCGCAGCACGTCCGCTGGGCCGAACGTGCCGTCGAGCTGCCCGCCGGCCTCGGCCAGCGGCGACAGCACCAGCGCGCCCTGCTTGGTCGTGACGAGCACGGCGCCGCCGTCGGCGTAGGCCTTCGACTCGAGCAGCGGGCCGAGCACGTCGTGCAGCCAGGCGTCGAGGCCCTGCTGCTGCGCCGCCGCGCCGGGGACGACGAGCGCGAACGCCGGCGCCGAGTCGGGGTCCTCGGCGTCGGGGGCGAGGCGGTCCGGGGTCGCGATCCCCGATCCGCAGTCCGGCGAGTCGGCGATCGCGTGGAACAACAGGAACGGGTTGCCGGGAGCCGCGTCGGGCCGGCACGCGGACCGGCCCGGCTCGGGGGCGGGCGCGTCGACGTAGCCGCGCCACGTGCGCCCCGCCTCGGTCAGCTGGTTGACGAGCGTCGTCACCGACGCCGGGCGGACGCAGTCGCCGTCGGTGTACTGCGGGCAGCCCGCGGTCTGCGGCGGCGTCGGCCGGCGACCGGACAGCAGGGTGACCTCCTCGGCCAGTGCCGCGGCGCCGCCGGTCGTGTACCCGGGCAGCGCGAGCGCCTTCGGCCGCAGCTCGTCGCGCAGGTACGACGGCTGGTCCGGCGCGGCGATCTCGTCGAGCGTGCCGATCCCGAGCGGCACGACCCAGACGTGCTTGACGGGTGGGAGCTCGGGCGCGTCGGACCCCGCCACCGTGTCGTCGCCCGTGTCCGCCGGCTCCTCGGACGTCGCCGGCGCGGGGGTCGCGGCGACGGGCGCGACGAGGAAGGGCTCCGCCGCCGGCGCTGGGATGCCCGGCTCCGGCGCGGCCACGTCGCCGACCTCCGTGGCTTCCTCCGGCGCAGCCGACGCCGCGGGCACTGCGGCGGCGGGCGGGCCCACGACGATCAGCCGCCGCGCGGCGATGGGCGTGGCGTCGGCGCCGGCCTCGGTGAGACCGGCGGCGAGCACGCTCGCACCGAGCACGAACAGCGCCGAGGCGCCGAGGAGGTCGGCGGGCAGGAGCCGCCACGGACGCGGGGACACGGGCGCATCAGACACGCCCCGCGGACCGGCGGCGATCCCGTTCGCAGCTTCTTCACACCCCGGGCACGAGCGCTTCACATCTGCGCGGTGCCACGCCGGAGATCTTCCTCCCGCCGCCTCACCACGGGACGGCGACCTGCCCCCTCTGAACAAGGAGCACCACCTCCATGCATCGTCGGCTGCGCCTCCTCGGCGCCTGCGCCGTCGCCGCCGCGACCGCCTCGGTGGCGGTCCCCGGCGCCGCCTCCGCGGCGCCGGTCATCACCATGAGCGGCTCGACGTCCGTCGCGCCGCTGGCCAGCCTCCTGGCCAAGGCCTACCTGAAGCAGTACCCGGGCCGGGTGAAGTTCCGGCTCGCGCAGGGCGGCTCGGACGTCGGCGTCTCGGATGTCGCCAACGGGCGCGTCTCGATCGGCAACTCCTCGCGCGACCCCAAGTCGAGCGACGCGCCCGGCCTCGTGTTCAACAAGGTCGCCAAGGACGCGATCTGCATCGTCACGAACCCGGGCAACCCGATCTCGAGCCTCTCGCAGAAGCAGATCCAGGGGATCTTCTCGGGCGCGGTCCGCAACTGGTCCGACGTCCCCGGCGCGACGGCGACCGGCTCGATCAACCTCGTCGTCCGCACCGCGGCGTCCGGCACGCAGGACGCGTTCCAGAAGATCTTCATGGGCTCGTCCTCGGTCGCCGGCGCGGCATCGGCGAAGGCGTCGAACGGCCTCATCCAGCAAGCCGTCCAGAGCGACAAGAACGCGATCGGCTACGTCTCGCTCGACTTCATCAACGGGACGTCGCCCGCCGCCTACAACGGCGTCGCTTGCAACCTGCGCAACGCGAAGTCCGGCGAGTACGGCGGCGTGCGGAACTTCTGGATGGTCACCCGCGGGCGGCCGAGCGCGAAGAGCCCGATCCAGCAGTTCATCCACTGGGTCCAGGAGAGCGCCCGCGCCCAGAAGGTCGTGGGCACGCACTGGGTGCCCCTGAAGTAGATGCTCGAGCGGCTCCGTGAGCCGTGGCCGGATCAGCGCGCCGAGCGGGTGCTCGGCGCGCTGGCCTGCGTCGTGCTCGTCGTCATCGTGCTCATGGTCGTGTTCGTCGTCGTACGGGCGTGGCCGTCGTTCTCGCACAACGGCCTCGGCTGGTTCGGGGCGCAGGGCGACGTCGACGAGCAGCTCAACGGGATGGTCAACACCGGTGCCAACCCGTCGGTGGAGGACTACCGGCTCGGAGCGTGGCCGCTGCTCTGGGCGACGGCGCTCACGACGGGGCTGGCCGTGCTCGTCGGCCTCGTCATGGCGCTGCTCGCCGCGATCTTCATCGTCGAGTTCGCGCCCGATCGCGTGCGGCGCGTGCTCGTCCCCGTCGTGCGGCTGCTCGCCGCAGTCCCCTCGGTCATCTACGGCCTGATCGGGATCCTCGTCCTCGTCCCGTTCGTCAACGACCACGTCGTCTCGCAGGACCGCAAGGCGTCGGTCGAGTTCGTCATCAACCTGTCGGGAACGGGGCTGCTCGTCTCCGTCGCGATCCTCACGGTGATGATCGTCCCGATCATGGTGGCGATCAACGTCGACGCCCTGTACGCCGTCCCGCGGAGCTGGCGGGAGGGAGCGCTGGCGCTCGGCGTCAACCGCTGGCGCGCGACGTGGACCGTCGTCGTCCGGGCGGCGCGGCCGGCGATCATGGCCGGCGCCGTGCTCGCGGCCGCGCGGGCGCTCGGCGAGGCGATCATGCTCTCGATGGTCTCGGGGTCGAAGGGCTTCGCCCCGAACCCGGCGGACGGCCTGACGTTCCTCTTCGAGCCGTTGCGCACGCTGGCGTCGACGATCGTCGAGGACGCCGAGAGCCTCAACGCGCCCGCGCTGCAGGCGTCGGTCTACGCGTTCGCCGCCGTGCTGCTGTTCTCGAGCCTCCTGCTGTCGGCCGGCGCGTTCATCGCGAAGCAGCCGATGAAGAAGTTCGGGGTGCGCGGATGAGCACGCTCGCGCCGCCGCGGTCGCCGGCGCCCGGCCGCCCGGGACGGCCCGCCCCGAAGCAGGCGCCGCCGCCGCGCGAGTCGCTGCGCAACTGGCGCTGGGGCGACCGCGTCGCGTTCGCCGCGTGCTGGGGCGCCGGGCTCCTGCTGTGCGCGGTCGCCGCGGCGATCGTGCTGTACATGGGCTACCGCGGCCTGCAGTACCTGCGGCCGGAGCTCATCTGGTCGCGCCCCCTCGCCGAGGTCGACCAGTCGAAGACCGGCGGGTTCCTCGACCCGATCATCGGCTCGGTGCTGCTGACGATCATCGGGATCGCGATCGCGACCCCGCTCGCCGTCGGGACGGCGTTCTGGATCGTCGAGTACGGCCGCCCCGCCTGGCTCGCGCGCACCGTCGAGTCGGGCATCGAGATCGTCGCCGGGACGCCCGACATCGTCATCGCGATCTTCGGGCTCGCGCTCTTCCAGCAGAGCCTCTTCGCGCCGCTGTCGTTCACCGCCGCGGGCGGCGCGGTCTTCGGCCGCTCGTTCCTGACCGCCGGGGCGATGATGTCGCTCATCGCGCTGCCGATGGTCTTCGCCGCGACGCGCGAGGGGCTGCAGTCGATCCCGCAGCACATGCGCGAGGCGTCGTACGCGCTGGGCAAGACGCGGATCGCGACGATCCGCCGCGTCCTGCTGCCGGCCGTCAAGCCGAACATCTCGACCGGCGCCGCGCTCGGCATGGGCCGCATCGCGGGGGACACCGCGGTCGTCGTCGTGCTGCTCGGCGCGACGCTGCACATCGACCCCGAGGGGTCGGTGCCGGGGATGGACGTGCTGCGCGGGACGGGCAGCACGCTCACGAGCTACGTCTACAACAACTCGCCCGCCGGCGAGGGCGGTGCGCCGCAGAAGGCGTACGCGGCGGCCTTCGTGCTGCTGCTCATCGTCATCGCCCTCAACTTCGGCGTCGACCTCATCGCCCGCCGAGGCGCACGGACGGGCCTGGACTCCACGAGGTTGAGCCGATGATCGACGCGACCGACGCCCTGAACGGGAAGCAGCCGGCCGAGCCGCTGCTCCCGCCGCCGATCCGCCGCATCGCGCTCGGCGAGACGCCGACGGTCGTCCGGGCGCCGGGAGCGGCGCCGACGACGTCGACCGCGACGTTCCGCCCGCCGCCGGTGTCGGCGGGGCGAGAGCGGATGTCGATCGACCGGCTCAGCGTCTTCTACGGCGACAAGGCGGCCGTCAAGGACGTCTCGCTGCCGATCCTCGAGGGCGAGGCGCTGGCGCTCATCGGGCCGTCGGGCTGCGGCAAGACGACGCTGCTGCGCACGCTCAACCGCCTCACCGAGCTCACGCCGACCGCACGCCGCCAGGGGACGATCCGCCTCGACGGCGAGGACGTCGACGACCTCGAGGTCACCGAGCTGCGCCGGCGGGTCTCGATGGTGTTCCAGCAGCCGAACCCGTTCCCGATGTCGATCTTCGACAACGTCGCCTACGCGCTGCGCGAGCAGTCGCGCAAGAAGCCGAGCCGTTCCGCGGTCGAGCCGCTCGTCGCCGACGCGCTGCAGCGCGCCGGCCTCTACGACGAGGTCAAGGACGACCTCGACCGCCCGGCGCTGCGGCTCTCGGGCGGACAGCAGCAGCGGCTCTGCATCGCGCGTGCGATCGCCGCGCGGCCCGAGGTGCTGCTGATGGACGAGCCGTGCTCCGCCCTCGACCCACGATCGACCGCGGTCATCGAGGAGCTCATCGGCACGCTGCAGCATGACCTCGCGATCGTGATCGTCACGCACAACCTGCAGCAGGCGCACCGCGTCGGCAGCCGCGTGGCGTTCATGTACCTCGGCGACCTCGTCGAGTACGGCCCGACCGACGAGGTGTTCGAGTCGCCGCGTGCGGAGCGCACGCGCGACTACGTGCAGGGGGCGTTCGGGTGATCTCGCGCGCGGGCGCCGCGCCGGCGCTGCTCGCCCTCGTCGCGCTGGCCGGGTGCCAGACGACGCAGGACACGAGCCGCATGAAGGCCAAGGCGGCGAAGGGGCTCGCCAAGCAGGAGGCGCTCGACATCGGCGCCGCCAACCGCGACGTGCGCGTCGGCTCCACGACGCTGCTGCACGACGCGAACGGCACGGCCGCGGTCGTCGAGCTGCGCAGCCGGGCGCGCGCCGCCCAGGCGGCGGTGCCGATCGCGCTGACGCTCGACGACAAGGCGGGGCGGCTCGTGTACTCGAACACCGCCGGAGGCCTCGACGACTCGCTCGTCTCCGTCCCCTACGTCGCGCGCGGCGGGCGGACGTACTGGGTCAACAACCAGATCGTCGCCGCGCGCCCTCCCGCCGAGGCGCGCGTGGAGGTCGGCGCGCCGAAGGACGACGTGCCGGGCGAGCTGCCGCGGATCGAGCTCTCGAAGCCGCGCCTGTCGCGCGACAACTCGGGCATCTACGCGGGCGGCACGATCGTCAACCGCTCGAAGATCGACCAGAAGCGGCTCGTCGTCACCTGCATCGCGCGCCGCGGCGGCAAGATCGTCGCGGCCGGCCGGGCGATCATCGATCGCGTCCCGCCGGGCGTCCAGAAGAAGCCCATCCGCTGGCGCGTCTACTTCATCGGCAACCCGTCGGGGGCGCGGCTCGAGCTGAGCGCGCCGCCCACCACCCTGCGCTAGGAGGCGAGGTCCATGGCCACCGAGGAGCTCCACGTCCCTGCACTCGGACCGCCGGGGGAGGGGTGCGCGGAATGCGGCGCGCCGCTCGCGCCCGATCAGCGCTATTGCCTCGCCTGTGGCGCGCGCCGTGCGGAGGCGCGCGTCCCCCCGACGGCGATGGCGGCCGCGGCCGCACCGGTCGTCTCCTCCCCGCCGGTGCTCGAGTCCGCGGTCGCCACGCCGGCACACGAGCGCGCAACGGTCACGCAGGTCGTGGCCGCGCTCGGGTGCCTGCTGCTCGCGCTGGGCGTCGGCGTCCTCATCGGCCGCTCCGGCGGCGACGGGGCGCGGGCCGAGACGCCGCCGCTGCAGGTCGTCACGGTCGCCGGCGCGGCCGGGGGCGCGGCGGGCGCCGGCACGAGCGCCACGGACGGCGGCGCCGCGGCCGGGGCGGCGAAGAAGGCGAAGGCGTCGAAGGCGAAGGCCAAGGACGACGAGTCGAGCGCGAAGACCGCGTCGACCGGCGACCGCGGGGCGGCGACGAAGAAGCTCGCCGACCTCGAGAAGCTCTCGCCCGAGCAGTACCAGAAGCAGTCCCAGAAGCTCCCCAAGCAGGTCGGCACGGGCGGCAAGCCGCAGGCGATCGACCCGTCGGAGAAGAAGAAGGCCGCCGGGGGCGGCAGCGAGTTCCAGGAGATCGGATGAGCGTCGCCAACCGCCTGCGTGGCCGGACCGCGCCTACCGCGAGCACGACCGGCCCCGACCCGCACGCCGAGCTGCGGGCCCGGCGCGACGCGCTTGCCGCGCGGGTCGCCGAGCTGACGATGGACCTCGGCGGCCTGACGTACGAGATGGCGATCCGCGACCACTTCCGCCTCGACGTCCTCGTCCGGCGCGCTGCCGCGTTGCAGGACGCCGATGCGCAGCTCGGCGAGGTCGAGCGCCTGCTCGCCGCGGTCGCCGACGGCGTCACGGGCGACTGCCGGTCGTGCGGCGCGCCGCATTCGCGCGGCGCCGTCTACTGCTGGCGCTGCGGCCAGCCGCTCATGCCCGACGTCGCGCTGCGCGCCACCGACGAGCAGCCGGCGGGCGACATCAGCTCTCGCGCTTGAGGTCGATGCCCTCGAGGACGTGGGCGACCTTCTCGCACGCGTCGACGGCGCCCTCGATGCTCTCGAAGATGTCCTTCCAGCGGATCACGACCATCGGGTCGATCCCGATCGCGAAGAGGGACGCGACGGCGTCGCGGTGCAGGCGGTCGGCCTCGTTCTCGAGCCGGTTGATCTCGACGAGCGGCGGGCCGAGGGCATCGCCGGTGCGCAGCGCCCGCAGCGCGCGGGCGACCTGCTCGGCGGCGTCCACGAGGATCGCCGCCATCTGGGTGGCCTGCTCCATCGAGGCCTCCACGTGGTAGAGCCCCATCCAGTCGGCGGCCTGCTCGGCGAAGTCGACGACGTCGTCGAGCGCGGTCGCGAGCGCGTGGCCGTCCGACGGCTCCACCGGCGGGCGCAGCCCGTTGCGGGCGCTGAGGCGGTGGATCACGTCGTGCGTGATGCGGTCGCCCTCCTGCTCGCACAGGTAGAGGTCGCGGGCGAGGTCCGCGTGGTCGGGGTAGTCGCGCAGCACGTCGCGCAGGAGCAGCGAGGCCCGCTGCACGTTGCGGCCGGACTCCTCGAACAGGTCCAGCACGATGGTGTCGACGTCTCGCTTCTGGCGCGCCACGACGGCACCCTAGGCCGGGGCGGACCCGTTGGAGCGGGCCGTTCACCGCTCTTTCACAGGCCGTTCACCGGCGGGCAACAGCCTTCCGCGCGTGAGGGGAGAGGGTTCCCCCATGGCAGCGACCTTCGAAGAGGACGTCGTCCGGGTGGGAGCGCTCGAAGTCCGGCCCACGGAGGGGCTGGTGCTGGCGGGTGGACGGGTCGTCCCGATGTCCGTGCGGGAGCTGGGGCTGCTCAGCGCTCTCGCCGCACGCGCCGGACGCGTCGTCTCCCGTGAGGACCTGTACCGGCTCGTGTGGCACGCGCACCTGCGGCCGGGCGATCGGAGCATCGACGTCTACGTGCACAAGCTGCGGGCGAAGCTCGACGACGCGCTGCCGGAATGGCGCTTCATCCACACGCATGTGGGCTTCGGCTACCGCCTCTGGCCCGAGGCGTTCACAGCCCTTTCACATCGCGACGACAAGGCCGTAACACGATGACGGCGGTGTCCGTCGACGCTCGCCGCATGAACAAGCGACTGATCCCGGCCCTCGCCGCCTGCGGGGCCCTCGCCCTCGGCGCTGCGGCGTGCGGGAGCGATGACAACAGCTCCACCGCTTCAAGCGGGGGCGGCTCCAGCTCCGGCGGCCAGGACCTGAGCGGCTCGATCCGCATCGACGGCTCCTCGACCGTCTACCCGTTCGCCCAGGCGGCAGCGGAGCAGTTCCAGCAGCAGAACCCGAACGTCAAGATCTCGGTCGCCCAGTCGGGCACCGGCGGCGGCTTCGAGAAGTTCTGCGCCGGCGAGACCGACATCTCCGACGCGTCGCGCCCGATCAAGGACGACGAGGAGGCTCCGGTCTGCAAGAAGAACGGCGTGTCCTACGGCGCGCTGCAGATCGCGAACGACGGCATCGCCGTCGTCACGAACAAGGCCCTCTCGATCGACTGCATGACGACCGACCAGCTGAAGACGCTCTGGATCGACAGCAAGGTCAAGGCCTACAACGAGATCGATCCGAAGCTCCCGAGCACCAAGGTCAGCCTGTTCGGGCCCGGCACCGACTCCGGCACCTTCGACTTCTTCACCGACGAGATCAACGGCGAGGAAGGCAAGACGCGCAAGGACTACCAGCCGTCCGAGGACGACAACGTGCTCGTCCAGGGCGTCGAGGGCGACGACGGCGGCCTCGGGTACTTCGGGTTCTCCTACTACGAGCAGAACCAGGACAAGCTGAACCTCGTCGGGGTCGACGCCGGCTCCGGCTGCGTCAAGCCGAGCACCGAGTCGATCCAGGACGGCTCGTACAAGCCGCTCTCGCGCCCGCTCTACATGTACCCGTCGGCGAAGTCCGTCGCCCGGCCCGAGGTCAAGGCGTTCCTGGACTTCGTCCACGAGAACGCGACCGCGATCGCCGAGGCCGCGCAGATCGTGCCGCTGACCGACGCGCAGATCACCGAGTCGAAGGCCGAGCTCGACAAGATCGAGTCGGGGTCCGCCCAGTAGTCACGCCATGGCGGCCACGACGACACGCGACGAGACGCACGCCGTCCTGACCGCCTCACGCAAGCGGTGGGGCGAGGAGGTCATCAAGGGCCTCCTCGTCCTCGCCGCCCTCATCTCGATCCTCACGACCACCGGGATCATCTTCTCGCTGGTCGAGGAGACGATCCAGTTCTTCCGCGAGGTGCCGGTCGGCGACTTCCTGTTCGGCACGGAGTGGTCGCCGCTGTTCGCGGACCCGAAGTTCGGGGTGCTGCCGCTCATCACCGGCACGCTCCTCATCACGGGGATCGCGCTGCTGGTCGCCATCCCCGTCGGCCTCGGCTGCGCGGTGTACCTCGCCGAGTACGCGAGCCCGCGCGTCCGCAAGACCGTCAAGCCGGTGCTCGAGACGCTCGCGGGCGTTCCCACGATCGTCTTCGGCTACTTCGCCCTGACGTTCTTCACGCCCACGATCCTGCGCGACGTCCTCAACGCCGACGTCCAGGTCTTCAACGCGCTCAGCGCCGGGATCATCATGGGCTTTATGGTCGTCCCGACCATCGCGTCGCTCTCGGAGGACGCGATGTCCGCCGTCCCGAGCGCCCTGCGCGAGGGAGCGTTCGGGCTCGGCGCCACGCGCCTCCAGGTCTCGACGCGCGTCGTCTTCCCCGCGGCGCTCTCCGGCATCGTCGCCTCGATCGTGCTCGGCATCTCCCGGGCCATCGGCGAGACGATGATCGTGCTCGTCGCCGCCGGTCAGGTGCCGAACCTCACGGCCGACCCGCGGCAGTCCGTCGAGACGATGACCACCTTCATCGCCGCGACCGCGAAGGGCGACAACCCGGTCGGGTCGATCGGCTACAAGACGATCTTCGCCGTCGGGACCACGCTCTTCGTGATGACGCTGATCATGAACGCGATCTCGATCCGGTTCGTGCGTCGCTTCCGGCAGGTGTACGAATGAGCGCGGCCGCGGGCGACGTCGCCACGAGCGCCGCCGGGGCGCGGACCGCGCCCGTCCCGCCGGCCGCCGCGGGCGACAAGGCGCGCGGTGCGATCTTCCGCGGGCTGCTCGTCTGCTGCGTCCTGCTCGCCGCGATCGTGCTCGTCACGCTGCTCGTGGAAGTCGCGCGCGACGGCATCGGCGGCCTGAGCTACGACTTCATCAACAACCCGCCGTCGTTCAACCCGAAGATCGCGGGCATCTACCCGGCGCTGATGGGGACGCTGTGGCTGATGGGGCTGTGCGTGCTCTTCATCGTGCCGGTGGGCGTCGCGACCGCGGTGTACCTCGAGGAGTACGCGGACGGCACCAAGTGGTGGAACCGCGTCCTCGAGATCAACATCCAGAACCTCGCGGCGGTCCCGTCGATCGTCTACGGCATCCTCGGCCTCGCCTTCATCGTCCGCGGCCCGCTCAGCCTCGGCCCGGTCGTGCTCGCGGGAGCGCTGACGCTGGGCCTGCTCGTGCTGCCCGTCGTGATCATCGCGTCGCGCGAAGCGATCCGGGCGGTGCCGCCGTCGATCCGGGAGGGCTCGCTCGCCCTCGGGGCGACCCAGTGGCAGACGATCTGGAAGCAGGTCCTCCCGGCGGCCGTCCCGGGCATCGCGACGGGCGTCATCCTCGCGCTGTCGCGCGCCATCGGCGAGACCGCGCCGCTGATCGTGATCGGCACCGCCGGCTACGTCGCGTTCTCCCCGAGCGGGCCGAACTCGGCGTTCACCGCGCTGCCCATCCAGATCTTCGACTGGATCTCGCGCCCGCAGGCCGCGTTCGCGGAGCTCGCGGCGGCCGGGATCATCGTCCTCATGATCGTGCTGCTGCTCATGAACAGCGTCGCGATCTGGCTTCGCAACAAGTACGAGAGCAAGTGGTGAACGGAATGGAACGCGTGTCCGAAGCCCCTGACATGCCCGAGGTCGGCGTCCACGTCGAGACAGGTCCGGCCCATCGCCGGATCCCCCGCAAGGAGGCGGTCTTCAAGCTCGATGGCGTGGGTGTCGCGTACGGCGGCAAGCCGGCGATCGAGGACGTCTCGTTCGAGCTCGCCAAGAACGAGATCACCGCGTTCATCGGCCCCTCGGGCTGCGGCAAGTCGACGCTCATCCGCTGCCTCAACCGCATGAACGACCTCGTGGCGTCCGCGAGCGTCACCGGCAGCGTGCTCTACCACGACGTGGACCTCTACGGCTCGGGCGTCGATCCGGTGCAGGTGCGCAAGCGGATCGGGATGGTCTTCCAGAAGCCGAACCCGTTCCCGAAGTCGATCTACGACAACATCGCCTTCGGCCCGCGCGTGCTCGGCATGAAGGGCTCGATGGACGAGATCGTCGAGCGGGCGCTGCGCCGGGCCGCGCTGTGGGACGAGGTCAAGGATCGCCTCAAGACGAACGCGTTCGGCATGTCGGGCGGGCAGCAGCAGCGCCTCTGCATCGCGCGCGCGCTCGCGATCGAGCCGGACGTGATCCTCATGGACGAGCCGGCGTCCGCTCTGGACCCGATCTCGACCGCCGCCATCGAGGACCTCATGGTCGATCTGCGCGAGCGGTACTCGATCGTGATCGTCACCCACAACATGCAGCAGGCGGCGCGCGTGTCGGACCGTACGGCGTTCTTCAACGTCGTCGAGACCGAGCAGGGACGCGTCGGCAGGCTCGTCGAGTTCGCCGCGACCGAGACCATCTTCACGAACCCGGCCGACGAGCGTACGAAGGAGTACGTGACCGGGAAGTTCGGTTGATGGCGCCGGTCGGAGACGCGGTACCGCACGTGCCCGGCCCTCACCGCATCCGCTATCAGCAGGAGCTCCGCGAGCTCGAGGACCGCGTGCTCGGGGGCATCGACCTCCTGCTGGAGCAGCTGGACCGCGTCACCGAGGCACTGGAGCACCAGGACGTCGAGCTCGCGGGCATCGTCATCGCCGACGACGACCGCATCGACGGGCGGTACCTCGAGGTCCACCAGGGGATCCTCTCGATGCTGGCGCGCCAGGCTCCCGTCGCAGAGGACCTGCGGCTGGTCGCCGCGCTGCTGCACGTGATCAAGCACGTCGAACGCATGGGCGACCAGTGCGTGAACATCGCGAAGCTCATCCCGCTGAGCGGGCACGAGCCGCCGCGGCAGGCGGAGATCCTGGGGAAGCTGCTCGAGATGGGGCGCTACGCACGGTCGGAGGTCATCCAGGCACGGGCCGCGCTGGCCGCGCGCGACGACGCGCTGGCGGAGAACCTCGCGTCGCAGGACCGCGACATCAACAGGCTCAACCGGGAGATCTTCCGGCTCGCCGTCGCCGCGGGGGACGACTTCGACCTGCGCGAGTGGGCGATGCACATGACGCTCGTTGCGCGCGCGTACGAGCGCATCGGCGACAACGCCGTCGACATCGGCGAGCAGGTCGCGTTCGTGGTCACGGGGCTCTTCCGGGAGTTCTCGGACGCCTCTCCGCGCTGAGAACGCCGCAAATACCCGCAAAGTCCGTGTGAACGGGCTGTTACCGGGTGCTAGTCGTCGTCGTGGTGGGGGGCTAACCTCCTGCTCGAGATGAACGAACGGACCGCAGAGGGCGCACCCCTCCGGGTCGCCGTGATCGATGGCGACTCCGGGTTCCTCCAGGTGCTCGGCAAGCGGATGGACCGCTTGGGCTGGGAGCACAGGGTGCTTGGCAGTGCCGTCCCCGTCGATCACGTCGTCGCGATGCGGCTGGGCGCGATCGTCATCGACCTCGCGGTGCTCGGGCCGCAGGCGTGGGACTACCTCGACGAGATCGCCACCGCGCTGCCCGGGTTGGGCATCGTCGTGTGCACCGGTCGCTCGTCGGTCGCGCAGCGCGTCCGCGGGCTGCGCATGGGCGCCGACGACTGGGTGACGAAGCCGTGCCACCCCGAGGAGCTCATCGCCCGCGTCGAGGCCGTCGTGCGCCGGCGCCGCCGCGCGGAGACGCCCGCGATCTTCGATCCGATCCAGGCGGGCGAGGTCGAGATCCGCTCCGACCTCTTCCAGGCGTACGTCCGCGGCGAGAGCGTCGAGCTGACGCGCCGCGAGTTCGAGCTGATCCAGCTGCTCGCCGACGCCGAGGGCCGCGTGCTCGAGCGCGAGGAGATCTACCAGCGGGTCTGGGGCTACGCGATGGCCCGCGGCGACCGCTCCGTCGACGTCTTCGTGCGCAAGCTGCGGCAGAAGCTCGAGAAGGCCTCGCCCGGCTGGCGCTACATCCACACGCACTTCGGCGTCGGCTACCGCTTCGCGGCAGAGCTCGTCGAGGCCACCGTCGAGGAGGTCGCCGCCGCGGCGATCGTCCCGGAGGTCCTCGACGCCCCCGACTCGGCGCCGATCGACGCCGCCCGCTCCGCGGACTTCTCCCGCGCCTAGCGGCAAGAGCACGTCTCCGCCCCCGCGCGCCGTCTCCGGCGGCGCCCGCCCGCAGGTACTCTTCGTGGCGTGAGCAACGCGGCTCTGCGCAACGTCGGGATCATCGTCCTCCTGGCGCTCGCCGTCTTCCTCCTCCCCGGAGGCGGGACGGCAGCGGACATCGTGATCGGGCTGATCAGCGTCCTGTTCTCGATCGCGATCTGGTTCTTCTTCATGCGCATATACCGCGAGCACCGCGTGACGCTGATGTCGATGGACGATCGGGTCCGCGGGATCCTCTACGGCTCCGCGGCCGGCCTTCTCTTCTGCGGCGCCAGCGCCCGCCACTGGTGGGACTCGAGCGTCGGGACCCTCGCGTGGTTCGTCCTCCTCGGGGCGTGCATCTACGGGCTTGTCTTCGTGTGGCGAGCCCACCGCGAGTACGTCTGACCGCAGACTCGCAACACCTCGTGACACACCCGTAGCGGTCCTCGCGCGAGGGTCCGGCGCATGCGCTCGACCATCGACTGCCGCTCCTCTCGCCGCCCCGCGGACGACCGCGGCCAGGCCTCGGTCGAGCTGGTCGCCCTCCTGCCGCTTCTCGGCGTTCTCACACTCGCCGTGTGGCAGGCGGCGATCGCCGGCCAAGCCCTGTGGGCCGGCGGCGCGGCGGCCCGGGCGGCGGCGCGAGCAGCGGCCGTGGGCGGAGACCCGCACCGCGCCGCCGCCCGACTCCTCCCCGCGAGCGTCCGCAAGGGCCTCCGGGTCCGCGGGGTCGAAGACGGCGTCGCGGTCACCATCCGCATCCGCAGCGTCGTCGCCGACGTCCCCCTCGCCTCGATCACCACCCGCGCCCGCTTCGAACCCCAGCGATGACCGCGCGGCGGAAGACCGCGTCTTCGCCGCGCGCGGGCCGAGATGGTGGGGCGGGCCGAGATCGCCGCTCGGCGCGGACGAGGGCAGAGAGCGGGCAGGCGGCGGTGGAGACGGTCGCGATGCTGCCGGTCCTCATCGCCGTCGCGCTCGCGATCGGACATCTCTTGGCCGCGGAGGCGGCTCGGGAACTTGCCGGCCATGCGGCCGAGACGGCGGCGATCGCGGTTCTGCGGGGCGGAGATCCGCGGGAAGCGGTCGCGGCGTCGCTGCCGGAGTGGTCGCGCGACCGCGTCGACGTGACGGTCGCCGGCCGCGCGGTCCGCGTCCGGCTTCGGCCGCTCGCCGCCGTTCCCGGGGTTGCCGACCTCCTCGCCACCACCGCCTCCGCCGACGCCGGACCGGCCGCAGCCCCGCCGGCGACCTCGTCCGCCGCGGCCACCGCTGAGACCGACCGGACCCCACCGGCGACGTCACCACTGGGGAGACCGGCCGGAGATCGGCCGCCGGCGCGCGATGCGCGCTGATCACCGGGGGGAGCGGCGTCCGGGCGGCGACAGCCTCATGTCTCGACTGGCCGGGGCGTTTGTCTCGCCCGTCGACCGGCGGGACGAGCCGTCGCCCGGGATCGTCGTGCCGAAGGCGGTCGCGGTTCTGGGCCGCGCGGGGGAGACGCGCGCGCTGGGCGCGGCTGTCGCGCTGTCGCTCGTGCCAGCGCCTTCTCTCGCCGTCCTCGCCGTGCAAGACCGTGGGACGAACGCCGTCATCCGCGCCCCCGCGACCCCGGCGGCGAGGAAGCTGGGCGAGAGGCTCGGCCGCCGCGGTCATGCGGTGGTCGCGAGCGGGAGGCTCGTCGTCGTCGGGCTGGGCGGGCCGGCGGAGACGGCCGGCCCGGCGGGCGCCGTCGCCGAGGCCGCTCGCGTTGCCGCCGCTGCGGGTGACGTTCCCATCGTCGTCGCGTTCGCCGGTGCCAGGGACGCGCGCCTCGACGACCTCCTGCGAGCGAACGACCGGGTGCTGGTCGCGACCGGCGCCGACGATGCAGCGCTTCGGGAGCTCGTGCTCCGTTCGCTCGCGCTCGCCGGCATCGCGGCCCGTCCGCTCGACCTGACGCTCTCCGCGGCTGCGCGCGCACTGGCGCTATCGGGGACAGCCGTTCCGCCCTCGGTCCGGCAGCGCGTCATCGAGGCGACCGCCCGGTGACACATGGCGCGGGCGTCAACCGACGGCGACGGGCAGATCTCCAAGACCGCTTGGCGACCCCCGGCGCGTTCGTGCCGGCTCGCATTACCGTCGACCTCCCGGCCGGTGGCATCGTGCGATGACGGAGACCCCGAACAGCAAGGGACGTGGTGCGGCGAACCCCTACGCCGAGCGACCCTGGCTGGCGCTCTACGGCGACCGCCCGCAGACGATCGCGGTCGAGGACCGGACCATGCTCGCGATGGCCCGGCGCCATCTGGCCGCCGACCGCGACGCGCCCGCGATCCGCTTCTTCGACGCGACCATGACCCGCGCCGAGCTCGACCGCGCGTCGGACGCGCTCGCCGCCGCGTTCACGGAGGAGATGGGGGTCGAGCGCGGCGACCGCGTCGCCCTGTTCCTCCAGAACGTCCCGCAGTTCGTCATCGCCGCGCTGGCCATCTGGAAGGCGGGCGCGGTGATGGTCCCGGCCAACCCGATGCTCAAGGTGCGCGAACTGGCGAACCTGCTCGCCGACGCCCGACCGCGGGTGCTCATCACGCAGGACGACCTCCACGCGCAGACCGCCGGCGAGGCGGCGGCCCGGGCGGGCGTCGGCACCGTCGTCACCACCTCGCCGCTCGACTTCGCGGGCGACCGCCCGCCCGCGCTGCTGCACAGCCTCGAGCGGACGCACGCGCCGGGCGCGCTCGACCTGCTGGAGCTCCTCGGCCGCCACCGCGGGCACCGGCCGCCCGAGCTCGACGCTGACCCGGACGACGTCGCGGCGCTGCTCTACACCTCCGGCACGACCGGCCCGCCCAAGGGCGCGATGCTGCTGCACCGCAACATCGCGTTCACGGCGACGACGTACCGCGAGTGGGTCGGCCTTCACGAACACGACTCGGTGCTCGCGCTCGCTCCGTTCTTCCACGTCACGGGCCTGGTCGCGCACCTCGGCGTGGCCCTGGCGGCGGGCATCCCGCTGATCGTCGGCTATCGCTTCGACGCCGCGTCAACGCTCGACCTCATCGATCGCGCCCGCCCGACGTTCACGATCGCCGCGATCACGGCCTTCACGGCGCTCATGAACCACCCCGGCTTCGGCACGACGGACCTGTCCTCGCTCACCAAGGTGCTGACCGGCGGCGCGCCGGTGGCGCCGGCGATCGTCGAGGAGTGGCGCAAGGCGACCGGCGTCTACATCCACAACGCCTACGGGCTCACGGAGGTCGCCTCGCCGAGCCACCTCGTGCCGCTCGGGACCGACGCGCCGGTCGACCCGGCGTCCGGTGCGCTCTCGGTCGGCGTGCCGATCTTCGACACGCTCGTGGAGGTCCTCGACGACGCGGGAGAGCCGGTGGCCGCCGGCGAGCTCGGCCAGTTCGTCACCTCCGGGCCCGGCGTCGTGCCCGGCTACTGGAACAAGCCGGAGGAGACCCGCCACGCGCTGGGCGACGGGCGGCTGCGGACCGGTGACATCGGCTTCATGGACGAGCGCGGCTGGTTCTACGTCGTCGATCGCAGCAAGGACATGATCGTGGCGTCGGGGTACAAGGTCTGGCCGCGGGAGGTCGAGGACGTGCTGTACGAGCACCCTGCCGTCCGCGAGGCCGCCGTCGTGGGCGTCCCCGACGCGTACCGCGGGGAGACCGTCAAGGCGTTCGTGTCGCTGAAGCCCGGCGCACATGCAGAGCCCGACGAGCTCGTGGCGTTCTGCCGCGACCGCCTCGCCGCGTACAAGTACCCGCGCCAGGTCACGGTCCTCGAGGAGCTGCCGAAGACGCCGACCGGCAAGATCCTGCGACGCGAGCTGCGCGCGCGGACGCCCGCGGAGGCCTCGTGATGGACCGGCCGCACTTCGTGCCGACGGTGAGGAAGATCGAGCGCGCGATCGGTGAGCCGATCGAGAAGGCGATGGCTCGCGGCCAGGGCATCGGGCCCCTCGTCTTCGTCAACGGCGCGACACGCCGGACGCGCCGCGCGATCACGCGCGTGCAGGAGGTCGGCATCCACCTCATGGACCTGCCGACCCGGCGCGACGTGCGGCGTGTGAACGCGTCGCTCGCCCGGCTCGAGGCGAAGGTCGAGGAGCTGTCCGAGCAGCTCGACGAACAGGAGGAACCGCGATGAGCGTCGTCAGCGAGGTCCGGCGCGAGCTCGAGCGCAACGTCGTCCGCACCCGCAACGGGATCAAGTACGTCGCGGGCGCCGAGTGGGCGCCCGAGGTGGCCAGCCCGCGCGACCTCGTCTGGTCGCAGGGCAAGGCCAAGCTCTGGCGCCTGCGCAACGACGACGTGCGGTTCGGGCCGCCGGTGATCATGTTCATCGGCCTCGTCAGCGGCGCGGCGATCCTCGACCTCCACCCCAAGAGCACGCTCGCCGGCTTCGTGCGCGACGCGGGCTACGACGTCTTCATCCTCGACTGGGGCGTCGCCGACGAAGCCGACGCCCACAACACGCTCGAGACCTACCTCATCCGCTACCTCCCCCGCGCGGTGCGGGCGATGCAGCGCGAGACCGGCGCGGACGACATCACGATGATCGGCTACTGCATGGGCGGCTGCTTCGCGGTGACGGCGCTCGGCGCCGGCGTGCCGCTGCCGCTGCGCAACCTGGTGGCAGTCGCCACCCCGGTCGACTTCCACGCGATGGGCGGCTACGTCGAGGCGCTCCGGCAGCGCGAGATCGACCCGGAGGAGCTCATCGACTGGACCGGCAACGTCCCGCCCAGCACCATCAACGCCTTCTTCCGCACCCGCAAGCCGACCGTCGACGCCGTCCAGTACGCGACGCTCTGGGAGAACCTGTGGAACGACGAGTTCCTCTCGAGCTACCAGGCGATGGCCCGGTGGGCGAGCTCCCACGTCCCGCTGCCCGGCGCCACCTTCCGCCAGGTGCTGCGCGGCTGGCTCGACGAGAACGGGCTGCTGCGCGGCACGTTCCGGCTCGCCGGCGAGCGCGTCGACCTGCGCCGCATCACCGTTCCGACGATGAGCATGGTCGCCATGCGCGACGACATCGTGCTCCCGGACGCCGCGCTGCCGCTCGGCGACCTCGTCGGCGCCGACGACTTCGAGCTCTTCAAGCTCGACGCCGGCCACGCCGGCCTCGCCGGCAGCCGCAAGGCGGTCAAGACGACCTTCCCCGGCCTCGTCGACTGGCTCGGCCGGCACTCCGACCCGCTGGGAGCCTGATCCATGAGCCTGCGACGCCTGACCCGCGACGATCGCGTCGCCCTCGAGCGGTTCCTCGACGGCATCCCCGAGGAGGACCGCAACTTCCTCAAGGAGGACGTGACCGAGCCCGACCTCCGCGACCGCTGGCTCGACGAGCGCTGCGGCGTCCGCCTCGGATCGTTCGACGACGAGGACGGGAGGCTGGAGGCGCTCGCCGTGCTGTGGCCGGGAGTCGGCCGCTCGTCGCACGTCGCCGACCTGCGGCTCATCGTGGCCGCCGACCGCCGTCGCCGCGGGCTCGGCCGCCAGATGGCGCGCGCGGCGCTCGTCGAGGGGCTGCGCAACGACTGGCGGAAGATCACGATCGAGGTGCCCTCCGAGCACCAGGCGACGATCGACATGTTCGTCGAGCTCGGGTTCCGCCCCGAGGCCCTGCTGCGCGACCACCTGCAGGAGCCGGACGGGCGGATGCACGACCTCGTCTCGCTCGCCCACATCGCCGACGAGGGCTGGGCCGAGATGTACACGGCCGGGCTGGCGGACGCCGCCTCGTGAGCGCCGAGGAGCGCAAGCTGTGGATCGAGGGCGTGCGGCTGCACGTCCGCGAGACCGGAGACGGCCCGCCGCTCCTGCTGGTCAACGGGCTGGGCACGCACACGGCGATGTGGCGCCCGCTCGAGCGCGCGCTCACCGCTCACCGCGTCATCTCCTTCGACGCCCCGGGGACCGGGCAGTCGTCGCTCGCCCCCGGCCTGCTGCCGATGGGGTCGCTGGCCGGGATGCTCGAGCAGCTGCTCGACCGGCTCGGCCACTACGACGAGGTCGACGTGCTCGGGTACTCGTTCGGGGGCGCGTTGGCGCAGCAGTTCGCGCGCCAGGCTCCGCACCGGGTGCGGCGGCTCGTGCTGGCGGCGACGACGCCCGGGTGGGGCGGCGTCCCCGGCTCCTTCACCGCGCTGGCGCTGATGATGACGCCGCTGCGGTACTGGTCGCCGACGTTCTACGCGCGCACCATCCCGCACATCGCGGGCGGGCAGGCGCGCGATCCGCGCTTCGTCGGCGCCCACAGCAAGGAGCGCCTGGCGCACCCGCCCAGCGCGCTCGGCTACGCGGGTCAGCTGGCGACGATGACGAGCTGGTCGAGCATCCGCTGGCTCGGCAGCGTCCGCACGCCGACGCTCGTGCTGTGCGGCGGCGACGACCCTCTGACCCCGCCCGTGAACAGCATCATGCTCGCCGCCCGGCTGCCCGAGGCGCGCCTGCAGGTGCTCGAGGACGAGGGCCATCTCCTGCTGCTCGACGAGCACGGGCGCGCCCTGCCGATGGTGCACGAGTTCCTCACGGCGCCGGCGCACGACGAGTCGGAGGCGTGGTCGAGTGGTCTCGAGATCGGCGAGGACGACGTCGAGGACGCGCTGCGCCGCGCCGGCCGCGGCGCCGAGCCGTGGGGGACCGTCAGCGCGCTCTACCGCCGCGTCCTCCGGCGGCGCTGATGTCGGTCGTCGTCGAGCACGGCGTCCCGTGCCGCGTGCGCGACGGCACCGTGCTGCAGGCGGACGTCTACCGCCCGAACGACGACGAACGCCATCCGGTGCTGTTGCTGCGCACGCCGTACGGCAAGCACCTGCACCAGTTCACCCACCTGTCGCTGGATCCGGTCCGCGCCGCGGCAGCGGGCTACGTCGTCGTGCTGCAGGACACGCGCGGCCGGTTCGCGTCGGAGGGCGGCGAGTTCGTGCCGTACCGCGACGAGTTCGCCGACGGCCACGACGCCGTCGCGTGGGCGGCCGGCCTGCCCTACGCGAACGGCCGGGTCGGCATGTACGGCGTCTCGTACATGGGCGGGACCACGTGGCAGGCCGCGGTGACGGCGCCGCCGGCGCTGCGCGCGATCGCGCCGGTCCAGGCGCCGGACGACCAGTACGTCGACGGCCTGTGGCGCGGCGGCGCGCTGCTGTGGGCCACGCACCTGATGTGGTCCCTGGCGAGCCTCGGGCTGCTCGCGCTCCTCCGCGCGCGGAGCGGTCGGCCGTCGCTGCCCGCCGACTTCGGCGCGCTCGTCGACGACCTCGACGCGTTCGAGGACCTCGCGCGGCACCTGCCGCCGAGCGCGCTGCCGGCCGGCGACCCCGATGACCCCTTCCTGCCGTACTTCTACGACACCCTCGCCCACCCGACGCGCGACGCCTTCTACACCGAGCGCTCGACGCGTGATCGTCACGGCGACGTCCGCGTGCCCGCGCTGATCGTCGCCGGCTGGCACGACCTCCTACTCGGCGGCGACCTCGCGCACTTCACGGCGATGCGCCGCTCCGCCGCCACGCCCGAGGCGCGCGAGCACACGCGCCTCGTCATCGGGCCGTGGGCGCACGGGGTCTTCCTGCCGGTGGTCGGCGAGGTCGACTTCGGCCTGCGCGCCGGCGGGATGCTGCTCGACCTGCGCGAGGACCTCACCGCGATGCAGCTGCGCTGGTTCGACCGCTGGCTGGGGGACGGCCCGCCGGCGGAGCCGGACGAGCCGCGGGTGAAGCTCTTCGTGATGGGCCGCAACCGATGGCGCGACGAGGACGACTGGCCGCTCGCCCGCGCGCGGCCGACGCCGTGGTTCCTGAAGCCGGGGGGCGGCCTCGGGCCGGAGCGCCCGCCGAGCGACGCCGAGCCCGCGCAGTACGTCTACGACCCCGCCGATCCCTGCCCGACCCGCGGCGGGACGCTGCTCATGCCGCGTACCTACGTCCCCGGGCCCGTCGACCAGACCCCGCTGCTGTCGCGCCCCGACGTCGTCGTGTGGACGTCGCAGCCGCACGACGAGTGGCTCGAGATCACCGGCCCCGTTCGCTGCGTGCTGCATGCCGCGACGAGCGCCGTCGACACCGATTGGGTCGTCAAGCTCTGCGAGGTCCTCCCGGACGGGCGGACGCTGAACATCTGCGACGGGATCCTCCGCGCCCGGTACCGCGACGGCGACTGGGCGCGTCCGAACTTGGTCGAGCCCGACGCCGTCCTCCGCTACGAGATCGACCTGTGGGCGACGTCGATCGCGCTGGCGCCCGGCCGCCGGCTGCGCGTCCTCGTGACCTCCAGCGACTTCCCCCGCTACGACCGCAACCCGAACACCGGCGCGCACGGCGTCGATGCGACCGAGCTGCGCCCCGCGCGTCAGCGGGTGTTCTGCGACGCCGACCGGGCGTCGTACGTCGAGCTGCCTCTCGTCTGACTCTCGGCGCACTTCGCGCGTCCCGCGCGGCACTTCCGTCGGAAGGCTCCGGGTGTGCGGAGCCGATCGAGCGAAGCGGGGCAGGCTGGGCTTGTGCTGCTCGCGATGCTGTGCGCCGCGCTCGTCGCGGCGCTCGTCATCGGCGGGATCGCGCGGGGGATCGGGGTCGGGGGTGAGCGGCAGCGTGCGGCGGATCTCGCCGCGCTCGCGGGCGCGGCCGCGATGCGCGACGCGTACCCGCGCCTCTTCGAACCGGCGCTCATCGCCGGCCGTCCGAACCCGAGACATCTTCCCGCCGGCGCCTACGAGGAGATCGGCCGGAGGAGCGCGGTCGACACCGCGCGGCGCAACGGCGCTGCAAGCGCGGCGGCGTCGTTCCCCGATGCGCGGAGCTTCGCGCCGGTCCGGATCCGCGTGGAGGTCGGCGGCGACGTCAGGGTCGGCGACGACACGGCTGAGGTTCGAGCGGTCGCGGAGGCCGAGCTCGTCCCGCCGGCCTCGCTGACCGGCGGCGGGCTCGGTGGCGACGAGTACCGCGGTCCGCTGGAGGAGCGGCAGGGGAAGCGCATGCGACCGGACGTCGCCCGCGCGTTCGACCGCATGAACGCGGCCGCGGCGCAGGACGGCGTCGCTCTCGTCATCGCGAGCGCGTTCCGGTCGAACGCCGAGCAGGCGGTGCTCTTCGCCCGGCATCCCGACCCGAAGTGGGTCGCGCCGCCGGGCAAGTCGCTGCACCGTCTCGGCACCGAGCTCGATCTCGGGCCGCCGTCGGCCTACGGGTGGCTGGCGGCGAACGCGAAGCGCTTCGGCTTCACGCAGCGGTACGCGTGGGAGGCCTGGCACTACGGGTTCACGGGCTCGCCCGGCACGCGCAGTGTCGGCTTCGGGCCGGGCGATGGCGAGAGCGCGCTGCCGAGCTTCGTGCCCGAGCAGTTCGCCGCCCCGATCAGCCGTGCCGCCCAGCGGTGGAACGTCGGCGCCGCGCTGCTCGCCGCGCAGCTCTACGCCGAGTCGAACTTCAACCCGTTCGCGCGCAGCGGCGCCGGTGCGCAGGGGATCGCGCAGTTCATGCCCGGCACCGCGGCGGCCTACGGGCTCCGCGATCCCTACGACGCCGCGCAGGCGATCGACGCTCAGGCGCACCTCATGCATGACCTGCTCGTGCAGTTCGGCAGCGTGCCGCTCGCGCTCGCGGCGTACAACGCCGGCCCGGCGCCGGTGCAGCGGTGCGGCTGCATCCCGCCGTTCGCCGAGACGCAGGGCTACGTCGCCCGGATCCTGGGCCTGCTCGGCGGCGCCGGCGACGTCGCGGCCGGCGCGCTGACCGTGCGCCTGGTTCGCTGAACGATCCAGGGGGCGGCGCCTACGGCCGGACCGAGCGGATCAGAGGGGTTGACAAGATCCGGTCGCCGGCGTTCGACGCCGCCCCGCTGGAGCTTGGAGCCGCACCGCGGCCCGTCGCCGCGGGGGCAGTCGCGACGACGAGCAATGAGCGGCGTTGCACTGGGCACGTACCGGGCCTTCCCTGCCGGAGAGCGCAGGGTCGCGGGCGCGCCGGACGGACGCGACGTCCGCGCAAGAAGCGTTCAACGTTGCGGGCCGAACCTGCAAGAAGGCGAACGCCCCGGCGCGGTGGGGCTCGGTGGGCGGTGGGTCGCCGCGGGCTACGGCGTGGCGGGGCCGAGCAGCGCGAGCTCGGCGTCGAAGTCGGCTCTCGTCGCGAGCCGCTCCTCGGCGGGCCGGTCGGCGAGCACCGACGCGAGCGCCTCGACGCACTCCGGGTCGAGCTGGCTCCCGCTGACGCGGCGCAGCTCGGTCAACGCCTGGAAGGAGCTCATGCCCTCGCCCGGCCGATACGACGAGCCGGACGTGATCGTGTCGTAGACCTCCGCGACCGCGACGATCTTCGCGAGCACCGGGATCGCCGCGTCGTCGAGCCCGAGCGGGTAGCCGCGCCCGTCGACGCGCTCGTGATGCGCCGCCACGGCCCGCACGACGTCGTCGTCGAACCCGAGCGTCCGCAGCATCGCCGCGCCCGCCTCGGGGTGGCGCTGGATCGCCGCCCACTCGCTGTCGTTCAGGTCCCCCGACGCGCCAAGGGCGACGTCCGACAGGCTCAGCCGCCCGAGGTCGTGCACGAGCCCCGCGGTGTGCGCCGCGCGCTGAGCGTCCGCCGACAGCGACATCGCCGCGGCGATGCGCCCCGCGAACGTCGCGACCGCGGCGGCGTGCCGCGCGCTCTCGGCGTCCCGCGCCTGCAGCGACCGCAGCAGGTCCCCGGCGAGCCCCTGCTGCTCGACGCGCCGCTGGCGTGAGGCGGCCACGAGCTGCAGCATGTACGTGATGCCGACGATCACGAGCGCGAGCCCCGCCGCGCCGGCCGCGGGCATCCGCACGTACAGGTCGGCGACGCCGGCCGCCGCGATCACCGCCCACAGCAGCGCGGGCGCGAGCGGGCTCGGCGGGTGCAGGCTCGCCCGCAGCCCTTCGCCCAGCGACGGCGCGCTCAACGTCCGCGCGATCGCGAAGCTCAGCACCAGCGCGAGCGCCGCGATCGGCGCCAGCACCAGCGACACGGTGACCGCGTGCAACGGCACCGGGGCGACGACGGCGAACATCGCGCCCGCCACCAGGTTCGGGACGCCCGCGGCGAGCACGTTCCCGGCCAGCGCGTACAGCCGGATGCGCTCGAACAGCCACGCGCCCAGCTCCCCCAGCGCCGCCACCGCGAAAGCGGCCGCCGGGCCCAGCGCCGCAACGGCGATCATGGAGCAGGTGAACGACGCGGACACCCACATCGAGCCGTCGTACCGGACGGCCATGAGGTTCGCGACGACGGCGGCGCACGCGAGCGCCGCGGTCAGCGGGGAGAGGACGCGGTCATCGACGCCGCCGGCGAACCCGGCCAGCGCGAGGCCGAGCGCCGCCACGGCGGCCACGACGGACGACCGGGGAGGACTCGTCTCTGACATCCCGCCGGCCGAGCATACCCCCGCCGGCGCGGATGTCGAAGTACCGAGCGGCGCCTACTTGAAGCGGAAGTACCCCTGTGCGGTCGACGGGCCGAGGAACTCCACGGCGGCAACGAGGATGGGCAGGACGGCGAGCTTCAGACGGCGCATGACGATGGCTCCTCTCGAACGGGGCGACGAAACGCGATCCTTCATCCCGCGCCGGACGGAGACGATCAACTTCAGTGCAGCTTCTGTTCACGAAGTTGATCGGATGTTCGTCCGCAGACGCTTCGAAGCCGCCGATCCTGCGGTAATCACGCGCCCGCGATGAGGACGTTGAAGACGAGCGAGGCCGCGGCGATGCTGAACGTCACGGCGAACACGCTTCGGGTGTGGGAGCGCCGGTTCGGCTACCCGCGCCCGCAGCGCTCGCGGGGCAACCACCGCCAGTACACGTACGCCGAGATCGTCGCGCTGCGAGAGGCCTTGCAAGACGGGCTCTCGATCTCCTCGGCGGTCAGCGTCGCGCGCGAGGCGCTCAGCAGCGACGTCGACGCGCTGCTGCGCGCGCTCGGCGCGCTCGATGCGGATCGGGCGGACCGCGCCATGGAGGCGTCGCTCGGGCTGCGGTCGGTCGAGCGCTCGGTCGAGGACGTGCTGCTGCCGTCGCTGCGCGAGATCCATCGCCGCGACGGCGGCGACAGCGCGCGCGCCGCGTTCGCCGCCGTCTGGGTGTGCGACTGGCTGCGCCGTGCACGCCGGCTCGCGTCGTCTCCGCAGCGCGGGCTGACCGTGATCGTCGGCGACGCCACCGGCGGCGACCTCGAGACCACGACGCCGTACGTGCGCGCGTTCGAGCTCTTCTGCCTCCGCGGCGGTGCTCACGTCGTGACGCTGCCGGTGACGCATCCCGCCGGGATCGCCGAGGCGGTCAGGACGATCGAGCCCGACGCGATCGTCATCGCCGGCGGCGCCGTCGACGACGAGACGCTCGCGCGCTGGGCGTACCGGGCGCGGACGGCGGCGGGGTCGGTGCCGCTCGCGCTCTTCCACCGCGACGTCCACGCCGTCGGCCCGAACGCGCGGGCGCGCATGCTCGACCCGTCGCCCGTCGCGGCGGAGGAGCAGCTCGCGGAGGTGCTCGACACCGAGCGCCGCCGGGCGCGCACGACGCCGCTGCGCGAGGTGCCCGGCACGGGGCCGCCGCGTCACAGCCGCTCCGGGAAGGCGGCGGGATGAGCGGGGAGCGCGCACGCGACATCCGCGCCGTCCCGCGCGAGGCGCCCGCGCAGACGGTCGTCTTCTGCGGCTACTGCGGCAAGCGGCCCGCCGAGGACCCGAGGGAGAGCCGCGTCTGCCCGAGCTGCGGTCTCGGCCTGCTGCTCACCGCGGATGCGGCGTTCGCGCCGGCCGCGGACGAGGCGTTCGCGGTGATCGACCCGGCGCTCACGGTCCGCGCGCTGTCCGCCGCCGCCGAGCGCCTCTTCGAGGTCGAGGAGACCCGCATCGTCGGGCAGCCGGTCGACGCGCTCCTCGTCGCCGCCGACGCCGCGCCCGGCGCACGCGCCCGCCTCGCGGGAGAGCTCGCGCGCATCGCGCGCCGCGTCGCCGACGAGCCCGCCACCGCGGTCGTGCGGCCCGCCGCCTCGTTCGGCGTCCGCTACCGCGCCCGCATCGGCCCGTGCGAGCCGGGCCCCGCCGCGCTGCTGGTCGTCGGCGCCCTGTAGTCGCCGCACGCGCGGGGGTACGATCCCGCGCAACCGTGAGCGGGTCGGCGTGACCTCACCGCAGCCGGGGGCGGACGGGCCGCCCGAGCGCGACTTCGTCGCCGACCTCCGCCGCGAGGGGCTGCGCGCGACGCCGCAGCGGCGCGCGATCCTCGCCGCCTTCGACGGCGGCGCCGCCGAGCACCTCTCGGCCGAGGAGATCCACGCGCGCGCGTCGGCGCGCATCGCGGGCCTCGGCCGCGGCACCGTGTACGCGACGCTCGCCGACCTCGCGGAGGCGGGCCTGCTCGGATCCGTCGGCGATCACGACCCGATCCGCTACGAGACGAACGCCGCCCCGCACGACCACTTCCGCTGCCGTCTGTGCCTGCGCCTGTTCGACGTGGACCTGCCGGCGCTCGACGCCGCCGCGCTGCGGAAGCGCGGCTTCGCGGTCGAGTCGGTCGCGGTCGTCGCCGAGGGCGTGTGCGCGGAATGCCGCGACTACGGGCGCGGCCTCGCCGCCGGCGCGAAGGCGATGACGGACGACGAGCAGCTGGACGCGTCGATGCTTGATGCGCTCAGCTGCGTGCGCTTCGACAGCGACGTCGGCCCGATCGTCGTCGGTGCGTCCACGGAAGGGATCGTGCGCGTCGCGTTCCCCGGCCACGCCGACTTCGCGAGCCTCGAGCAGCGCGCCCGCTCGCGCCGCGGCGGCCGCGCGGGCCGCGACGCCGCGGAGACGCTGACGGCAGCGATCCGCGGCTACCTGGGCGGCCAGCGAGCGCCGCTCGAGGGCCTCGTCGACTGGGGGCGCGTGGGCGACACCGGGCGGCTCTGCCTCGAGGCGACGCAGAGCGTCGCGTGGGGCGCCCGCCGCTCGTACCACCACGTCTGCGACGGCGCGCTCGACCCCTACGCGTGCGGGTTCGCCCTCGGCACCAACCCGGCGCCGATCCTCTTCCCGTGCCACCGCGTCACGCGCGGCAGCGAGGTCATGCTCGACTACGTCGCCGGCGGCGCGGTCCGCGACCACCTCGACCGGCTTGAGCATCCTTCCCAGTGAGCGTCCTTGCGACGAGTGGGTCCCTTTCGAACCCGTTCGTGCCAGGACTGAGTCCGAGCTGTGAAGAAGTCCGGGGAGGGGGTACAGGGGAGGCGTGCCACCCAGCGCCGACGCCTCCGCCCCTGCCGCCAGCGCGGCTCCCCTGACGACCGCACCGCCTTCCGCGCGGGTTCAGCGCGCAGACCTCACCCGCCTCGTCGACCGCACGCGCGCCGCGATGACCGCCATGCGGCGCACGCAGGCACCGCGCTTCAAGCGCTAGCGGCGCCGCTCAGCCGACGTCCCGCCGCTCGAGCGGGTTGACCGCGGGTCCCTCGAGGACCGCGCCGTCGACGTCGAACCGCGATCCGTGGCAGGGGCAGTCCCAGCTGCGCTCCGCGCCGTTGAACCGCAGCAGGCAGCCCATGTGGGTGCACCGCAGCGACACCGCGTGGGCGACGCCGTCCTCGGAGCGGTAGACGCCCGTCTTGCCGAGCCCGTCGCGCACGACGCGCGCCTCGCCGGGCGGCACGTCATCGGCCGACGACACCTCGGCCGGCGTCACGCGGTCGAGCGCCATCAGCGCGCTGAACTTCGTCCCGAGCTGCGCGACCTCGTGCGCCGAGCGCAGCGACAGCCGCGTCGGGGTGAACGTCGACGCCCACTCGTGCTCGCCGCCCTGCACGGCGTCGGCGAGGATCCGCGCGGCGAACGTCGCGCCGCTCAGCCCCCACTTCATCCAGCCGGTCGCGACCCACAGGCGCGAGGACCGCGGGACGAGCGGGCCGACCATCGGCAGGTGGTCGTAGGGGATCGGGTCCTGCGCGGACCAGCGGTGCGTCGGCTGCGCCCCGGGCCAGTGCTCGGCGGCCCACGACTCGAGGTGCGCGAACCGCTCGGGCGTCACGTTCGACGCTCCGGTCGAGTGGCCCTCGCCGCCGACGATCAGCTTGCCGTCGAACCACTGCACCGACCGCGTGGTGGAGCCGGCCGAGATCGCCATCGCGCGCGGCAGCTGCGACGGCTCGACGTCCGCGGCGATGCAGTACGAGCGCTGGGCCTTCAGGCGCGCGAAGAAGCCGCCGCGGTCGAGCATCGGGTAGTGCGTGGCGACGACCACCTGCTCGGCCGACAGCGTGCCGGCCTCCGTGCGGACCTCCGACGGCGAGCCGTCGGCGACCGACAGAACGCGCGAGCCCTCGAAGATCCGCCCGCCGGCGGCGGCGAACGCCCGCGCGAGGCCGCGCACGTAGGCGACCGGCTGGATGACGAGCTGGTCGTGCAGCCACACCGCGCCCGCGACGCCGACCGAGCCCGGGAGACCGGCGTCGTCGTCGCGCCACTCGACCGCGAGCCCGGCCGCGGTCGCCGCGTCGTGCTCGTCGGCGACCGCCTCCAGCTCGTCGGCGTCGAGGGCGAACGTGACGGCCGGCCGGCGCTCCAGCCCGCACGCGATGTCGTGCTCGGCCACGAGGGCGGCGACGTCCTCGACCGCCGTGCGGCATGCCGCGGCGTACGTCGCGGCCGTCTCGTCGCCGTGCCGCGAGACGATCGTGCTCAGCACCGTCGACTGGAGCGCCGTGACCTTCGCGGTGTTGTTGCCGCTGACGCCGCTGCCGATCCGCTCGGACTCGAGGAGCACGACGTCGGCGCCCGCGCGCTGGAGGTGCAGCGCAGTCGTGACGCCCGCGATCCCACCGCCGATGACGGCGACCTCGGCGGTGAGGTCGCCCTCGAGACGGGGGTGGGCCTCGTCGCTCGGCGCGCTCGTCAGCCACAGGGAGGAGGTCGCGGAGGTCGTCTGCATCCTCGCTCCCTACCCCGGTTCGGATCTCTTACGTGCTTGGTCTCACGTTCGCGGCGTGCCGGCAACGGGCAGGAACCGGTGCGCCATGACGCCGAGCGAGCTGAACGCCGCCGTCGAGCGCTTCGTCGCCGACACCGTCCTGCCGAACGTCGCGGACTGGGATCGCGACGACGACCTGCCGCAGTGGGCGCTCGACCGCGTCGTCGGGCTGGGGATCACCGGCGCGATGGTCCCGCAGGAGTTCGGCGGCCGCGGGCTCGGCGCGTTAGATCTCGTCCCGGTCTGGCGGACGCTGTCGCAGGGCTGGATCTCGCTGACCGGCGCGGTGAACCCGACCGGCCTCGCAACCGCGCTGCTCGTCCGCCACGGCACCGACGAGCAGCGCCGGCGCTGGCTGCCCGGCATCGCGAAGGGCCAGGTGCTCGCGTCGTTCTCGATCACCGAGCCGCAGGCCGGCAGCGACCTCAAGCAGATCGAGACGAGCGCGCAGCGCCTCGACGACGGCGGGCTGGTGCTGGACGGCGAGAAGCGCTGGGTCGCCGGCGGGGTGAGCTCGGACGTGATCTTCATGATGGCCGAGGTCGAGGGCGCCGAGAAGCCGTCGTGCGTAGTGCTGCCCACCGGCGGTCGCGGCGGCGCGACGTGGCAGGTCGAGGAGCTCGACAAGGTCGGCTACCGCGGCGTCGAGTCCGCCGCCTACCGCTTCGAGCACCACCGCGCCCCCGACGCAGAGGTCCTCGGCGGCGAGCCCGGCCTCGGCGCGCGCCACATGCTCGACGCCCTGGACGTCGGCCGCGTGAACGTCGCCTGCCGCGCGCTCGGGATCATGGACCGCGCGCTCGCGTGCGCGATCACCGAGTGCACCGAGCGCGAGGTCGGCGGCGGGATGCTCGGCGAGCACACCCACGCCCAGCTGCGCGTCGGCGAGATCGCCGCCCGGGTCCGCGCCGTCGAGTCCCTCGTCGAGCGAGCCGCCGCCGCCGTCGACGCCGGCCGCGACGACGCCCGCGAGCTCTCCACCTCGGCGAAGCTGGTCGCGTCCGACGAGGCGGTCAAGGCCGTCGAGCAGGCCGCGCGGCTCGCCGCCAGCCGCTCCTACGCCGCGGGCGACGAGCTCGCGCGGCTGCGCCGCGACGCGCCGCAGACGCAGATCGGGGAGGGAGCCAACGACGCGCTCCTCCTCGCGCTCGCGAAGCCGCTCCTCGGCTGACGCCCGTCATAGCCTGGGTGGGGTGGAGCTGGCTGCGCCGCGCCCCAACGTCGAGCTCGGTGCCGCCCGGAGCGGGGAGCCGGTGGTCGTCTTCGCGTTCCCCTACGACGCCGCGCTCGTGGACGCGATGCGGGCGATCCCCGGCCGGCGGTTCGACTGGGACGCGAAGGAGTGGCTCGTTCCGCAGCACGAGGTCACGGCGATCTACGTCGCGGACGTCATCGACCGGTGGCCGCAGCTGCTCGTCTCCGACGGCGTCCAGCAGTGGCTCGCGGGAATGCCGCGCGGCTGGCTGGCGCGGATCACCACCCGCAAGCACGAGGGACGCGGCGAGTTCGTGGCGCGGACGCTCGCCGGGCCGCTCCCGGAGGAACTGGAGGCGCACGCGACCGAGCTCGTCCCGCGGACGCACACGCTCCCGTTCGCCGAGGAGGTCGCGGACTTCCTGCTCGAGCACGCGGGGGCGAAGCTCGATCCGGGGTCGGCGGGCTGCGCGACGCGGCTGCGCGTCGGCATCGACCCGCCGCCGGCGGTGCTCGTCATCGAGCACACCGTCGAGGAGCCGATGTTCGCGCTCGACAAGCTGTGGGACGACGACGCGGTCGCGGCGTTCGGGCTCATCCCCGGCGCCGACGCCCGGGCGAGCCGCGTGCCGGTCGACGCGTGGGCGCTCGAGGGCATCGAGCACTTCCTGCGCACCCACGGCATCGAGGTGGCGCCGAGCGCGCGCCCGACGTTGAAGCGGCTCCGCGAGGAGCACGAGGCGGCCGCCGAGGCGATCCGCCGCTCCCGGTCGCGCACCGCCGAGCCGCCCGACCCCAAGCCGGCGCTCGGCGGAACGCTCGCGCCGTTCCAGTGGGCCGGCGTCCGCTACGCGCTCGACGTCCGCCGCACGTTCATCGCCGACGAGCAGGGCCTCGGCAAGACCGTCCAAGCACTCGCCGCGCTCGAGGCCGACCACGCGTTCCCGGCGGTCGTCGTCTGCCCGGCGAGCCTCAAGCTGACGTGGGAGCGCGAGGCCGAGCGCTGGCTGCCGCACCGCACGCGAGCGGTCGTCAGCGGCCGCCAGTCGGTCCCGCCGAGGGCCGACCTGACGATCGTCAACTACGACATCGTCGCCGACCACCGCAGCTCGCTCCTCCGCGCAAGGCCGCGCGCGCTCGTGCTCGACGAGTCGCACTACTGCAAGAACCCGCGGGCCAAGCGCACGAAGGCCGTCCGCCAGCTCGCCGACGGACTGCCCGAGAACGGCCTGCGGCTGGCGCTCAGCGGCACGCCCGTCACGAACGGCCCGGGCGAGATCGTGCCGCAGCTGCGCATCCTCGGCCGGCTCGAGGAGTTCGGCACGGGCGCGCGGCTGGAGCGCCGCTTCAAGGGCAACGGCGGGGAGGAGAGGCTGCACTGGCACCTGCGCCGCCGCTGCTTCGTGCGCCGCCTGAAGAAGGACGTCCTGCCGCAGCTGCCGGCCAAGCGCCGCGTCGTCGTCCCGGTCGCGCTGACCAACGAGGACGAGTACCGGCTCGCCGAGCGCGACGTCGTCGCCTGGCTGCGTACCCAGCCGTTCGAGCGCCTCTCCGAGCTCGACGCGAAGATCGCCCGCACGCTGAGGGCCGAGCGGCTCGCCCAGCTCAACGCGCTCAAGCAGCTCGCGGCCCGCGGCAAGCTCGCCGCCGCCGTCGCGTGGATCCACGACTTCCTCGAGTCCGGCGAGCCGCTGATCGTGTTCGCCCACCACCGCGAGGTCCAGCGCGCGGTGCTCGAGCGCTTTCCCGATGCCGGCCACCTCGTCGCCGACGACTCCACCGCCCAGCGTGCCGAGACCGTCGACCGGTTCCAGAACGGCGACGGACCGGGCCTGCTGGTCTGCTCCACCAGGGTCGCGGGCCACGGCATCACGCTCACCCGCGCCTCGAACGTCGCGTTCCTCGAGCTCGGCTGGACGCCCGCCGAGCACGACCAGGCCGAGGACCGCTGCCACCGCATCGGCCAGCACGACGCCGTGACCGCCTGGTACCTGCTGGCCGCGGACACGATCGACGAGACGATCGCCGAGCTGCTGGAGGGCAAGCGCGGCGTCGTCGACGCCGTCACGGACGGCCGGCGCGTGCTCGGCGAGAGCCTCGTCGAGCAGGTCTCCGAGGCCCTGCGCGGCGGCGCCCCGCGGCGCCACCTGCGCACGGTCGCGTAGCCTCGGGGCCGATGGAGAACGACGTCGTCATGACTCAAGAGGGGCTCGACGCGCTCAAGGCGGAGATCGAGCACCTCGAGACCACCGCCCGCAACGAGATCGCGCAGCAGATCAAGACCGCGCGCGAATGGGGCGACCTCAAGGAGAACGCCGAGTACCACGAGGCCAAGCGCTCGCAGGCGCACCTGGAGACGAAGATCCTCCAGCTGCGCGAGCAGCTCCACAACGCCAAGGTGGTGGAGTCCGCCGCCGGCGGGGACGTCGTCGCGTTCGGCTGCACCGTCGAGGTCGAGGACGACAGCGGCAAGCGCGCCACGTACACGCTCGTCTCGGCGCTGGAGGCCGTGCCCGCCGAGGGCAAGCTCTCGTTCGAGTCGCCCGTCGCGCAGGCGCTGCGCGACAAGCGCGTGGGGGAGACCGCGAAGGTGCAGACCCCGCGCGGCGAGCGCGCCCTGAAGGTGGTCGCGATCACATGACCACCGAGGAGGCGATCCGCGCCGTCAACTGGAACATGGTCGCGTTCGACCTCGCGCTCGGCGGCGGTGCGCTGCTCGCGCCGCGCAAGACGCTGCGCGCCCTCGGCCACGACGCGCCGAGCGAGGACGCCGAGCACCTCTTCCAGCGCTGCGCCCCGATCTGGCTGACGTTCGCCGCCGCCCATCTCGTCGCCGCCAGGCGCGACGAGCCGCGCGACTGGCACGCGCTCGCGTGGCTGCGGGGAACGGAGTGGCTGACCGACGTGCTGTGGTCGCGCTCCCCCGCCGTCAACCGGCCGGGCGCGAAGGCCGGCCTGTGGTTCGCGGGCGCCGCGAACGTGGCGATGAGCCTCGGCTTCGCGCACATGGCGCGAAACCGAGGCTCACGCAAGCGCCGGTTCGGGCGCTAGGCCGCCGCGGGCTCCACGGCCGGCTCGAAGGCCGGCCCCCCGGCGGCACGCTTGCGGAAGAGCACGCCGGCGACCGCCGCGCAGGCCATCGCGAACACGCCGCCGACCACCAGCGCCTCGCGCATGCCGTCGACGTACGCCTGCGGCGTCCCGTCGCCGAACGCCGCGCCCGCGGGGATCAGCGCGCCGAGCGCCGCGACGCCGACGGCGAGGCCGGCCTGGCGGAACGTGTCGTGCACGCCGGCCGCCAGGGCGCTCTGCTCGGCGGGCGCCGAGTTCAGCGTCAGGCCGCTGACCGACGGGTTGAACATGCCGGTGCCGGCCAGGGCGATGAGCTCGCCCGGCAGGAAGATCGTCCACGACGAGTCGACCGCGGCGATGACCATCGTGATCTGCCCGATGCCGACCATCACGAGGCCGACGACCGCCATCGTCTTCGCCGAGAGGCCCTTCTCGATGAGCGTCGCGCTCATCCCGGCCATGATGAAGTTGAGCGCGGTGCCCGGCAGGTAGACGAGCCCGGCCTCGATCGGCGACAGGCCGAGGATCTGCTGCAGGTAGAGCGTCGTGTAGAGGAACACGGCGAAGAACGACGCCGAGATCCCGAACACGGCGACCTGCGCGCCGGTGAACGTGCGGTTGCGGAACAGGCCGGCGGGGATCATCGGGTCGCGCACGACGCGCTCCACCCAGACGAACGCGGCCAGCAGCACGGCGGCGCCGGCGAGCTCGGCGATGATCGCCGCGCTCGTCCAGCCGTCCTCGTTGCCGCGCAGCAGCGCGAGCACGAGCAGGAACAGCGAGCCGGTCAGCAGCGCCTGGCCGCCCCAGTCGATCCGGCGCGGCTTCGGGTCGCGCGACTCCTCGACGAACGCCCGCGTGATGGCGATGCCGGCGAGGCCGATCGGGATGTTGATGAGGAAGATCCACTGCCAGTCGATGCCGCTCGTCAGCGCGCCGCCGACGACCGGGCCGACGGCGAACGCGCCGCCGATCGTGGCGCCGTAGATCGCGAGCGCGGTCGCCCGCTCCTTCGCACGCGGGAACGCGTTGGCCAGCAGCGACAGCGAGACGGCGAAGAGGATCGCGGCGCCGAGGCCCTGCACCGCGCGGGCGGTGTTCAGCATCGTGATGTCCGTCGCCGCGGCGCACGCGGCCGACGTGACGGTGAAGAGGGAGAGGCCGACGAAGAAGAGCCTGCGGCGGCCGAGCCGGTCGGCGAGCGAGCCGGCGGTCAGGACCGTCGCGGCAAGCGCGAGGGTGTACGCGTCGACGACCCACTGGAGCCCGCTGAGCCCCGTGTTGAGGTCCTCGGCGATGCGCGGCAGCGCTGTGTTCACCACCGCGATGTCGAGCATGAGCATCGCCGTGGCGGCGCACACCACGACGAGCGTCCAGCGTTGTGTCTTGGTCATGGCGCAAGGCTCCCGCCCACGCCGCCCCTGCCGCATCGGGGGGACCCCTACACCCGACCCCCGATTGCTCGCGCAACGACCCCCGGGGGTGTGCGGGGCGTCACTCCGGGACGGACATGCGCACGCCGTCGTCGGGCTGCTCGGGACCCGGACCGCTCTCGTTCGCCGGACCCCCGTCCTGCCGGTCATCGCGCGGCGGCACGTGCGCAAGCGCCGCCTCGATCTCACCGGGGTCGGCCCGGAAGGGACCCGGCTTGGGCCGGATCTTCCCGCCGGGGAACGCGAGCCGGAGGATCGTGCGCTGCACCATCAACCACTGCTCGAGGAACGGGCCGCTGTTGTACGGCAGCTCGAACTCCTCGCAGATCGCCTTCACCCGCGGCGCGATCTCGGCGTAGCGCGTGGACGGCATGTCGGGGAAGAGGTGGTGCTCCACCTGGTAGCCGAGGTTCCCGGACGCGACGTGGAAGAACGGCGAGCCCTCGATGTTCGCCGCCCCGAGCAGCTGGCGGACGTACCACGCGCCCTTCGTCTCGTCCTCGACGTCCTTCTGGCTGAAGGTCCACGTCTGGTCGGGGAAGTGGCCGCAGAAGATGATCGCGTTCGACCAGATGTTGCGCACCAGGTTCGCCGTGGCGTCCGCCGTGACGGTCTTGCGGAACGTGCGCCGGGCGTGCTCGAGGAACCGCTCGCGGCGACCCTTCCGCGTGGTGGCGGCGGCGACCGCGCCGGCGGCGAGCGCGCTGACAAGCGGCCACGCCACGTAGTCCTTGACGATCTGCGTGCGCGCCTTGCCGGCGATCCCCTTGAGCTCCTCGACGAGCTGCTCGCGGTCCTTCTCGCCCCTGCGCACCGCCTCGAGGTCGAGGTCGTGGAACGCCACGCCCCACTCGAAGAACAGCATGAGCAGCACGTTGTAGAACGGCTGCAGCAGGTAGACCGGGTGCCACTTCTGATGCGGATCGATCCGCATGATCTCGTAGCCGAGGTCCTTGTCCTTGCCGCGGATGTTCGTGTATGTGTGGTGGACGTAGTTGTGGGAGTGCTTCCAGGCCTCCGACGTCGACGCGGTGTCCCAGTCCCACGTCGTCGAGTGGATCGCGGGATCGTTCATCCAGTCCCACTGGCCGTGCAGGACGTTGTGGCCGATCTCCATGTTCTCGAGGATCTTCGCCGCGCCCAGGGAGCTCGTCCCGAGCCACCAGAGCGGGCGGAACTGCGACCCGAGCAGCTCGACGCGCGCGAAGACGAGCAGGCGCCGGTGCATCTGGATCATCGAGACGATGTACTTGCGATCGCGCTCGCCGAGGTCTCCGTAGACCTCGTCGTGGATCGCGTCGAAGCGCTTGCCCAGCTCCTCGAGCTGCTCGGCGCTCAGGCGCTTGATCGGGTTCTCAGTGGTGGTGGTCACAGCTCGATCTCCACTCGCCCTTCGGGTGCGTTGATGCACGTGCGGACCGTCTCGCCCTCCGTGCCGGTCACCTTGCCGTTGCGCAGGTCGCGGACCTGGCCGGACTTGAGCTTGCCGACGCAGGTGTGGCAGATCCCCTCGCGGCAGCCGTAGGGCAGCGTCAGCCCCGCCTCCTCGCCGGCGACGAGGATCGGCGTCGCGCCGTCGCACTCGGTCTCGCAGCCCGACTTCGCGAAGCAGACCGTGCCGCCCTCGCCCTCCTCGGCGAGCCCGAGCACGGGCTGGAAGCGCTCCATGTGCAGCCGGTCGCAGTCGCCCTCGCGCTCCCAGTGCTCGGTCATCGCGTCGAGCAGCTCGCCGGGCCCCGAGACGAACGCCTCGCGCTCGCGCCAGTCCGGGCACAGCTCGTCGAGGTCCTCCGGGCCCATGCGGCCCATCTCGCCGGTGAGCTGGAGGTGCACGCGCGTGTTCGGCCGCCCGTCGGCGAGCGCCTGCAGCTCGCGCCCGAAGATGACGTCGTCCTCCGTGCGCGCGCTGTGCAGGTGCACCGCGTCGGTCTCCGCGCCGGACGCGGCGAGGTGGCGGAGCATCGACATGATCGGCGTGATGCCGCTGCCCGCGCTGATGAAGAGGACCTTGCCGGGCGGCGGGTCGGGGAGGACGAAGTCGCCCTCGACGCCGCCGAGCCGGATGATCGTCCCCGGCTGCGCCTGGCGGACGAGATGCGGCGTGACCTTCCCGCCCTCGACGAGCTTCGGCGTGATGGCGATGCAGCCGTCGCCGCGGTCCGGGTCCGAGGTCAGCGAGTACGCGCGCCAGTGGAAGATGCCGTCGACGACGACGCCGACGCGGACGTACTGGCCGGGCTGGTGGCCCGGCCACTCGTGGCCCGGCTTGATGACGATCGTGACCGTGTTCTCGGTCTCCTTGCCGATCCGCTCGATGCGGCCCCGCAGCTCCTGCGTCGACCAGAGCGGGTTGATCAGCTCGAGGTAGTCGTCCGGCAGCAGCGGCGTGAAGAGCGAGCGCATCGCGCCGAGCGTCTTGCGACGCACGGCCGAGACCTTCGGGACAGCACCTCTCTCCGCCACGGCGGCGAACCGTAGCGGAAGGTGAGAACGTCTGTCTCACGCATGTTCTCGTCCGCCCGCCGCGCACCGTAGACTCCGTGCTCCGATGGCCCCGAACACCGCGCCGCCGCGCCGCGCCCGCGAGCGCGACCTCGTCCGCGCGACGCGCGCGCTGTTCGACGAGCGGGGCATGCAGGACGCGCCGGTCGAGGAGATCGCCCGCGCTGTGGGCATCGCGCGCGGGCTCATCTACCGCGTGTTCTCGTCGAAGGAGGAGCTCTACGTCCTCACGGTCACGGACTACCTCGCCGAGCTCGACGCGCTGCTGACCGCCAACCGCGACGACGCGCTGGATCCGGTCGCGCAGCTCGAGCGCTGGGCCGAGGTCTACGCCGGCTTCTGCCTGCGCTACCCGGCGTTCCTGGACTGCGCGCTGTCGCTCATGCACAAGCCGGCGCCCGAGCTGCGCGACGCGCTCTCGGAGTCGGTCTGGTTCCGCCTCGGCCAGGGGATCGCGGCCTGCATCGTGCACGTCACCGACATCCTCGAGGCGGGCCGCGGCAGCGGCGTCTTCGCCATCGACGACGTCGCGTACACGGCGAACGTCCTCTGGACCCAGGTGCTCGGATCGATGCACCTGGCACGCATCCGCGTCGGCATCAAGCAGGCGGCGCCCGGCATCCCCGAGCTGTTCCGCATCGAGCCCGAGGACGTCGTGCGGACGTGCGCCGACGCCGCGCTGGCGACGGCGGGCGCGCAGCGGCGCGGCTAGGCGGCGGCGCGCGCGGGCTCGAGCGCGCCGGAGGCCGCGCGGGCGCGCGGCAGCGCGAAGGCGATCGCGGCGGCGATGAACGACCCGATCGCCGCCATCAGGAACGCGTTCTGGAAGCCCGACTCGGCGGGCAGGCCGCCGGCGATCGTCTCGGCGGTGAGGATCGTGACCGCGACCTGCGAGCCGAACGCGCCGCCGATCGTGCGCGAGATCGTGTTGATGCCGGTCGCGATGCCGACCTCGCCCGCGGGCACCGCCTCGACGATGAGGTTCGCCATCGACGCGAACGCGAACGCGATCCCCGCGCCCATGAACGCGCTCGAGATGAGCACCATCCACGCCTCGCTGTGCTCGAAGGCCAGCCAGCCGAAGGAGAACGTGCAGAACAGGCCGCCGGCGACGAGCACGACGCGCGAGCCGACGGCGCTGCCGAGCCGCCCGGCCGTCGGGCCCGCGAAGAGCATCACGATCGCGCTCGGGAGCAGGAACAGGCCCGCCTGCGTGACCGTCGCGCTGAAGCCGTAGCCGGCCTCCTCGGGGATCTGCACGAGCTGGGGGATGAGCAGGAACGAGCTGAACATCGCGACGCCGACGACGAACGCGGCGACGTTCGTCAGGAGGACGGCGCGGCGGCGCAGGACGGCGAGCTCGATCAGGGGCTCGGGCGTGCGTGCCTCGAAGCGCAGCCAGCCGACGATGACGACGACGCCCACGCCCATGAGCGCGAGCACCTCGGTGGAGCCCCAGCCCCAGTCGTTCGCCTTGCTGACCCCGAGCAGCAGCGCCGCGAGGCCGAGCGACAGGACGCCGGCGCCCGCCCAGTCGATCTTCGTGCGCTCGCGCGTCGGGGACGGGGGAACGAAGCGCCACGCAGCCGCGGCGGCGGGCAGCGCGACGAGGCCGGTCCAGAAGATGACGCTGACGTGCGTGTGGTCGACGATGATCCCCGAGAGCGGCATGCCGATGCCGCCGCCGATGCCGAACACCGCGCTGATGAGGCCGATGCCGAGCGCGACGCGCTCCCGCGGGAACGTGTCGCGGATGACGCCGAAGGCGAGCGGGAAGACGCCGCCCGCCGCGCCGGAGAAGATCCGCGCGGCGATGAGCATCTCGATCGACGTCGAGAGCGCGGCGATGACGCAGCCCGTCGCGAAGACGACGAGGACCAGCGTCATCATCCGGCCCTTGCCGTAGACGTCGCCGAGCTTGCCGACCAGCGGCGTCGCGATCGACGCCGACAGCAGGAAGCCGGTGAGCAGCCACGTCGCCGACGAGCTCGACGCGCCGTACTCGTGCTGGATGGCCGGCAGCGCCGGCACGACCATCGTCTGCATCAGCGAGAACGAGAGCGCCGCGAGCACCAGCGCGACGAGGACCGGGCCGGTCCGGACGGGCTGGTGGGGATCCGGAGGCGACACTCCGGTTACCCTAGCGGCCGTGGAAGCGAGCACCCAGCTGCGTTCCGATGCCGCGCTCAACCGCCGCCGCATCCTCGATGCCGCCCGCAGGCTCTTCGGCGAGCGGGGCATCGACGTGTGCGTCGACGACGTCGCGCGCGAGGCCGGCGTCGGCGTCGGGACGCTCTACCGGCGGTTCCCGACGAAGGAGACGCTCATCGCCGCGATCTTCGAGGATCGCGTCGAGCTGCTCGTCGTGGAGATCGCCGAGCTCGACGACCTACGCAAGGCCGCGGAGACGCTCGTCGCGCGCGTCGCCGAGGACCGCGGCTTCTACGACGCGATCCACCGCCAGCTCGGCTCGGCGCCCGAGCTCGAGGCGCCGAAGCAGCGCCTGCGGGCCGCGTTCGCGCCGCTGCTCGAGCGCGCGCAGGCGGACGGGGAGGTCCGCGGCGACGTCACCGTCGCCGACGTCGTCCCGCTGCTCGCCCGACTCGGCCGCCTGCCGGACTGGCGGCGGCCGCTCGCGATCGTCATGGACGGGCTGCGGCCGGCGGCCGCGACCCCGCTCCCTTAGCTGCCGCGGCGCTCCGCGGCGAGCGTCTTCAGCCGCTCCTCGAGCACGGGGATCCGGCCGCGCAGGCGGCGCAGGTCCCAGCCGGTGAGGGTGATGAGCCGCATCGGCGTGGAGGCGCGCACCGTCGCGTTGCGCAGGTCCTTGCGCAGGACGCCGGACTCGCCGAAGACGTCGCCGGGCCCGAGCGTCGCCACGACCTGGCCGTCGTGCGTGACCTCGGCCTGGCCCTCGTCGATGATCGTCAGGTCGTAGGAGTAGTCGCCCTCACGGACGAGCTCCGCGCCGTCGGACACGCTGAGCTCGTGGGCCGTCTTCGCGATGGTGCGGAGCGCGTCCTCGTCGAGCCCCTCGAACAGGGCCAGCTCCGCCAAGCGCTTCTGGTTCATGCCTCTCCTCGGTCGTCGCCGCGGCGAGCCTAACCGAGCCGCCCCCCCAGTGGCGCGCTCGCACCCCTTCCGACCACTTGACGGTGCATGAGAGGATCGATCCACGATGGATGTGCGGTGCGCCGCTTGTGGGGAGCCCAATCCGGCGCGAGCGCGGTTCTGCCTCGCGTGCGGCACGCCCATCGCCGCGCAGGAGCCCGCGGGCGCCCGCGAGGTGCGGCGCACGCTGACCGTCCTCTTCGCCGACATGGTCGGGTTCACGTCGCTCGGCGAGCGCCTGGACCAGGAGTCGCTGCGCCGCGTCATGGACCGCTTCTACGCGGAGATGCGCGACGCGATCGAGGCGCGCGGCGGCACGGTCGCGAAGTTCATCGGCGACGCGGTGATGGCGGTGTGGGGCACGCCGCTCGTCCACGAGGACGACGCGCTGCGCGCCGTGCAGGCCGCCGAGGACATGCGATCCGCGCTGCGGGCGCTCAACGACGACCTCGACCGCCGCTGGGGCGTGCGCATCGGGCTGCGGACCGGCGTGAACACCGGAGAGGTCGTCGTCGACCCGACGAAGAGCGCCGACCTGCTCGTCGGCGACACGCTGAACGTCGCCGCGCGGCTCGAGCAGGCGGCGGCCGACGGCGAGGTGCTCGTCGGCGGCGAGACGTACCGCCTCGTCCGCGACGCCGCCCAGCTCGAGCCCGTTGCGCCGCTCGACCTGAAGGGCAAGGCGCGACCGCTGCCCGCCTGGCGGCTGGTCGACGGCCTGCGGCCCGAGCACCACCCCGGCCCGCGCATGCAGGCCCCGCTCGTCGGCCGCGGCGCGGAGATCGCCCGGCTGCGCGCCGCCTTCTACGCGGCCACGGGCGCCCGCGCGACGCGGATGGTCACCGTCATCGGCTCGCCCGGCGTCGGCAAGACGAGGCTGACGAGCGAGTTCGCGAAGAAGGCCGGCGACGAGGCGCTCGTCCTGCGCGGCCGCTGCGAGGCGCAGGGCGAGGGCCTGACGTTCCTCCCGATCATCGACGTGCTCCGCGCCGCCGCGGGGATCGCCGACGGCGACACGATGGAGACGGCGCGCCGCAAGCTCGCGGTGCTCGTGGAGGGCGACGACGAGCGCGACCGCATCGTCGACCGCGCGTTCGGCCTGCTCGGCGGCCCGGCGGTCGGCGTCGAGGAGACGTTCTGGGCGGTCCGCCGGCTGCTCGAGTCGCTCGCCGCGCGGCAGCCCGTCGTGCTCGTCCTCGACGACGTCCACTGGGCGCAGCCGACGCTGCTCGACCTCCTCGAGCACCTCGTCCGCTGGGGCCACGAGGCGCCGCTGCTCGTCGTCGCGGTCGCGCGGCCCGAGCTGCGCGACGTGCGTCCCGCGTTCACGGCGTCCGGCCCCCTGGCGAGCGACGTGCTCGAGCTGGGGCCGCTGCGCGGCGAGGACAGCCGCGTGCTGGTCGGACGGCTGCTCGGCGAGGCAGACCTGCCAGCGCCGCTGGCCGCCCGCGTGCTCGAGACGACCGAGGGCAACCCGCTCTTCCTCGGCGAGATGCTGCGCATGCTCGTCGACGACGGCGTCCTGCGCCGCGAGGGCGACTCGTGGGTCGCCGCCGACACGTCCGTCGTCGCGGTGCCGCCGACGATCCACGCGCTGCTCGCCGCCCGCATCGCGCGCCTGTCCGATGCCGAGCGTTGCGTCGTCGAGCGCGCCGCCGTGATCGGCCAGCACTTCTACCGCGGCGCGGTGGCGGAGCTGAGCCCGCCCGAGGTGCGTGCCACGGTCGACGAGCACCTCGACGCGCTGCGCCGCAAGGAGCTGGTCGCGCCCGAGGCGACGATCTGGCTCGACGAGCCCGTGTTCCGCTTCCATCACGTGCTCGTCCGCGACGCGGCCTACCGGTCGCTGCTCAAGGAAGCGCGCGCCGATCTGCACGAGCGCTTCGCCGCGTGGCTGGAGGGCAAGGGCGACGACGTCGACGAGCAGACGGGCTTCCACCTCGAGCGCGCGTACGCGTACCGGCAGGAGCTCGGCCCGCTCGATGCCTCGGGCCGCGCGCTGGGCGAGCGCGCCGCCGACCGCCTGCACGCCGCCGGCTGCCGCGCGCTCGAGCGCGAGGACCTCCCGGCGGCGCGCAACCTGCTGGGCCGCGCGCTCGGGCCGCTCGACCCCGCCGACCCGCGCCGCGCGCGCGTGCTCATCGACCTCGCCGAGGCGCTCGTGTCCGCGGGCGACGCCGTCGAGGCGGAGAACGTCATCGAGGAGCTGGCGCTGCGCAGCGAGCGCGACCCCGTGCTCCAGGCGTGGGCGACCGCGTACGCCTGCCAGCTCGCGCTGCTGGCCGGAGCGGCGGGCGTGAGCGAGGCGATCGACCGGGCGACCGCGGCCGCCGCCACCCTCGCCGACGCGGGCGACGCGCGCGGCGCCGCGAAGGCTCACCACGTGGCGGCGACCGGCCACGCGCTGCTCGGGCAGGTCGCCGCCGCGGAGGCGTCGCTGGACCACGCGCTCGTCGCGGCCCGCAGCGCCGAGGACCGCCGCCGCGTCACCGCCGTGCTCGCCGGCGCGCCGCGCGCGGCGCTGTGGGGGCCGTCGCCCGTCGTGCGCGCGAGCGGGCGCTGCCTCGACGTCGTCCGCATCCTGCGGATGACGCCCGGCAACCGGCACGTCGAGGCGGTGGCGCTGCGCTCGCAGGCGGTGCTCGAGGCGATGCGCGGCCGGTTCGACGCCGCGCGCGACATCCTCGCGGGCTGCCGCGCGACGCTCGAGGAGCTGGGCCTGACGCTCGAGCTGCACGAGGTGGCGACGTACGCGGGCATCGTCGAGCTGCTCGCCGGCGACCCCGCGACGGCCGAGCGCGAGCTGCGCGCCGCCCGCGACGGCTTCGTCGCGCTCGGCGTGGAGGGCGACGCGGCGCGCGCGTCGGCGCTGCTCGCCCGCGCGCTGCTCGAGCAGGGCCGCGACGCCGAGGCCGAGGAGGAGACCCGCTTCACCGAGATGCGCGCCGGCGACGACCTCAAGTCCGGCACGGGCTGGCGCGGCGTCCGCGCGCAGGCGCTCGCCCGGCGCGGCGAGGTCGACGAGGCGCTCGCGCTCGCGCGCGAGGCGGTCGAGCGCGCGGAGACGACCGACGCCTTGCCCGACCGCGCCGACGCCCTGCTGGCGCTGGCCGAGGTGCTGGAGGCGGCCGACCGCCACGCGGAGGCGCTCGAGGCGGCGCGGCAGGCCCGCGACGTCTACGCGGCCAAGGACCACCAGGTCGGCGTCGCGCGGGTCGACGCGCTGCTGCGCTCGGACACGGACGCACACGGCTTCGCGCTGCCGGATGGCGGCTACGACCCCACCGAGATCGCCGACGCGCTGCCCACCCAGACGGCATGGAAGGTGGCGGCGGAGACGGGCAACTTCGATGCGCTCGCCGCGCTCTACGGCGACGACTACGTGCTGGTCGACCATCGGTTCAACCAGGCGCCGATCGTCGGTCGCGAAGCGGGGGTGGAGCTCGTCCGCGACATCCACCGCATGGCCGAGGGCGACGTGCGGTTCACGATCACCGCGTTCCGCCACGCCGGGACCGACCCGCACATCGAGGCCTCGACGTTCACCGTCACCGCGGGCGGGCGCGAGGGCGTGGGGGACTGGGAGGTCCGCTACTCCGTGGTCGCCATCGTGCGCGACAGCCGGATCCGCCGCGCGGAGATCTTCGAGCCCGACAGCGCCGCGTTCGACGCGCGCTTCCGCGAGCTCGCGGCTCGCGTGGAGCTGGATGCGCGACGCCGTCCGGTCCCGCCGGAGGCGGAGCGAAGGCACGAGGAGACGCAGGAGCTGCTCAACCGCCGCGACTTCGAGGGGTTCGCGGCGATGGTCGCCGACGACTTCGCGCTGCGCGATCTGCGCGAGCGGACCGTCTGGGCGCCGATCGGGCGCCACGAGTTCCTCGCCACGACGCACGCGATGCGGGAGGAGATGCCGGGCGCGCACCTCGAGCCGTCCGAGCTGCTCGGCGGTCTCGGCAACGGCGACGTCACGGTGCTCGCCGGGTTCCAGCGGCTCACCGGCGACACGGGCAGCGGTCCGTGGGATCTGGGGTGGGGCTTCGTCGAGGTGCTCCACGACGGTCGGCTGGCGACCGTCGACATCGTCGATGCCGACGCCGACGTGGTCCTCGCGCACTTCGACAGCGTCTGCCGCCGGGTGCTCGGCCTCACGCTGTCTCCGCACGCGAGCGAGCCCATCGCGCCCGAGGCCGTGGCGCTGCGCGGCCGCGCGCAGCTCGCCCTGGTAGCCGGCGATCCGACCCCGGTCAGCGATCTGTGGCACGAGGACGTCGAGCGCGTCGACCGGCGTCCGCTCGGGCTGCCGGACGCGCGCGGCAAGGCGACGCTGTTCGCCGAGACGTTCGCGGCGCTCGACGCGGCGGCCGAAGTGGCGATCGACGAGGAGCTCGTCGCGGCCGCGTGGGAGGGCGACACGCTCGTCATCGCGTCGCGCCACCGCTTCCGGGGCACCCCGCACGGCGCCGGCGGGCCGGTCGAGGCCAGCCACGCCCAGGTGGTCGTCGCGCGCGACGGGCGGTTCGTCCGCATCGAGATGCTGCCCGACGACGTCGAGCTGCTGCGCGACCACTACACGGTGCGCCGCCGGCTCGCTCCCGTTCCGGAGCCGCTGAGGCCGCAGGGCGCCGCCGCGGCGGTCCGCGGCCCGCGTGACCCGTCCGAGACGCCGCTGGTCCGCGTCCGGCGGGCGTTCGGCGTGGCGTTCGCCGCGCGCGACTGGATCGCGGTCGGTGCGCTGTACGCCGACGACGCCGTGCTCGTCGACCACCGCCCGGAGCACGTGAGCCGCCGCGAGGGGCGCGCGGCGATCCTCGACCTGCTGCGATCGATCGTCGACGAGGCACCCGGCGTTCGCTGGCGCGAGCACCCGGTGCGGACCGCGGGTCCGCGGCTGCTGGTCTCCACCGTCGAGCTCTCCGGGACGCAGGCGGCGTTCCTCTTCCACGCGGACACCGCCGGCCTCGTCCGCCGCATCGAGGTCCATCCCGCCCTCGAGTCCGCCATCGAGCGGCTCGAGCTCCTCCGCAGCTGGGAGGAGGGGATGGGCCGCTGGACCGACGCGCTCGCGGCACTCGACGCGTCGGCGGCCTGGTACACGCCGGACTGCCGCGTCATCGACCACCGGTCCGGCATGCGCGACGAGTTCAGCGGGCGCGACCGGCTGCTCACGTTCTGGCGGATGGCCGACGCGATCGAGATCGAGGTCACGGTCGAGGTGCTGGAGGCGGCCCCGTTCGTGGCGGCGACGACGCTGCAGATGCGCGGCCGCGGCGAGCACGGCGGGGCGTGGGCGAACGACGCGCTCCAGGTCGTCCGCGTCAACGAGGACCTCATCGCCGAGCACGTCGAGATCTTCGACTTCGGCGACCGCGCCGCGCTCATCGACCGGTTCATGGCGGTGTCGGCGGCCGTCGAGCGGGCGCAGGCGTGACGGTCGAGCTGGTCCCGCTGCTGGGCGGGGAGATCGAGCTGACGGCGCGGTTCGAGGTCGCGCCGGACGGCGCGCTCGGCCCGGCGCGCAGCATCGTGGCGCAGCTGGCGCGCGTCCGGACCCACTGGGCGCCGGTGCCCGCCTACCTGCTGCGCCATCCCACCGAGGGCGACGTGCTCGTCGACGCGGCGTACGCGACCGACGCCGACGTCGATCCGGCGCGGACGATGGGACGGCTGTCGGCGGTTCTCTTCGTGCACCGGCCGCGCCCGCTGCGCCCGCAGCTCGCCGCCCTCGGCGCCGAGCCGGGCACGGTCGTGATGACCCACCTCCACACCGACCACGCGAGCGGCCTGGAGGAGCTCGGCGACGCCGACCTCGTGTGCGACGAGCGCGAGTGGGCGTTCGCGACGACGGAGGGCAACGGCCTGACCGGCTACCACCCGCCCGCCTTCGCCGGGCACCTGCGGCGCCGGCTGCTCGACCTCGACGCGGGCGAGCGGCACGGCCCCTTCGCAACGACCCACGACCTCTTCGGCGACGGGTCCGTGCGGCTCGTCTCGACCCGCGGGCACAGCGCGGGCCATCTGTCGGTGCTCGTGCAGACGGCGGAGCGGCCTGTGCTGCTGTGCGCCGACGCGTGCGGCTCGGGCGTCCAGCTGCGCGAGCTGCGCCCGACGACCGCGATGCTCGACCGCCGGGCGTTCCTGTCCTCGCTGGCCACGATCCACGCGTGGGCGCGCGAGACCCCGGACGGCCTCGCGGTCCCGGGCCACGATCCGGCGTGGACGCGATGGCTGGCCGGACGCGCCGGCCCGCCCGTCTAACGCTCCCGCGGCGTCGCCTCCGCCAGCCGCTTCGCCAGCTCGTCGGTCGGAGCGAACGCCAGGACGACGATCCGTCCGCGCTGCACCGTCGCGCCCGCGCCGCCGTCGAGGGCGAGCGTGTCGTCGTCGCCCTCCTCGCCGTCGGTCGCCCGCGCGACCGCCTCGCGCAGCGCGCCGGCCAGCTCGCTCGCGTCGTCGTCGGTCGCGGTCCGCCACACGAGGACCGCCGCGGTGTGCGGACGGCACGGCGGCCTGCAGTCGTCGGTGATCGTCGCGTCCGCCCAGGCCTCGAAGCGCCCGGCGCGCCAGCCGTCGGCGGCCTTGCGCGCGTCGTCCTCGGACAGCCCGGCGCGCAGGATCGCCAGCGTGTCGACCTCGCCGAGGTCGGCGCGGCCCAGCCGGGCCCAGTCGCCGCCGAGCACGTCGCCGACGGAGAACCGCGGGCGCTGCTGGCCGTCGCGGTTCGGCCACGCCTCGGGGTGGAGGATCGCGGCGGTGGACGCGGGCGGGTCGTGCTGCGCACGGTCGACCCGGCGCCAGCCGCCCTCGCGGTGCAGGTCGGCGCTGAACTTCGCGCCGTCGACGTACGGGAAGCTCTGCAGCACGTTCACGCCGGGAGGCGCGTTCGGGTCCGTCGTCTGGCGTTCGATGACCTGCTCGATCACGCGGTCGGCCGGCCCGCGGACGCCCAGGTGCTCCATCCGGTACTGCACCTCGGCGAGCGTCGCCGAGCCCTCGTGCAGCGCGTGGCGCGCGGTCGCCCCGTCCGAGTACGGCTTCGGGTTGCGCTCGAACCCGCCGAACGACTGGTCCTCGAGCGCGTGCGTCAGCTCGTGCGCGAGGACGGCCTCGGCCTCCTCCGGGTTCTTCTCCGCGAGCTCGCGGACGATGTAGACGGTCCCGTCCTCGGGGACGTAGAGGCCCGCGACGCCGACGGCGTTGCCGCGCTCGCCCTTGCCGCCCTTCTCGCCGTCGCCCAGCAGCTCGGGGTCCCTCTTCGGATCGACGATCCCGGTCATCGTCGTCACCAGCACCGACGCCGCCTCCAGCGCCCGCGCGCGCTGCTTGGCGCCGCCGGCCGCCTTGCGCTCGGCCAGCGCGTCGACGCGCTTCAGCCGGCCCTCGAGGGCCTTCGCCGCGACGATGCGGATCTTCGGCCGCTCCTTGAACTCGAGGCCGCGGATGTCCTCGACGCGGTCCATCACCTCGCCGACGGGCGGGAGCCCGGCCGCGTCCGCCTCGCCCACCGGCGACGTGTCCGACGACGACCCGCCGAGCAGCACGACCGCGCCGACCACCAGCACCGCGACCGCGGCGACCACGACCCCGACCTTCCGCACGACCCCACCCCTCGAACGTCGCTTTGCGCTCAGTGAGTGGGCGTTACCCAGCGGGTAAGCGCAGCATGTGGGTCGAACGCGCCGAACCGGATTCGCAGCCATCGGCGCCGCCGTCGCGGGCACGGTGGCGCACGACGTGCTGCAGAAGCGCCACGCGATCATCCGCAACTTCCCCGTCGTCGGGCACTTCCGGTACTGGCTCGAGAGCGTCGGTCCCGAGCTGCGCCAGTACATCGTCACGTCCAACGACGAGGAGCGGCCGTTCTCCCGCGACCAGCGCCGCTGGGTCTACGCGTCGTCGAAGGCCGAGATCAACACGTTCGGCTTCGGCACGGACAACGACCTCGAGGAGGTCGACAACCTCCTCGTCATCAAGCAGACGCCGTTCCCGGCGGCGCCGCCGCGGCACGGCACGACGGGCTCGGCGCCCGAGTACGTCCTGCCCGCGGCGAAGGTGCTCGGCGGGGCGCACCGCCGCCGCCACGCGTTCCGGCCGTCGTCGGTCGTGAACATCAGCGCGATGAGCTACGGCTCGCTGTCGCGGCCCGCGGTCGAGGCGCTGAACCGGGGCGCCGCGCAGGCGCCGTGCCTGCACAACACGGGCGAGGGCGGCCTCGCGCCGGCGCACAAGCACGGGGCCGAGCTGATCTTCCAGATCGGCACCGGCTACTTCGGCTGCCGCGACGAGGACGGGCACTTCAGCCTCGAGCGGCTGCAGCAGCGGATCGCGGAGGCGCCGATACGGGCCCTCGAGATCAAGCTGTCGCAGGGCGCGAAGCCCGGTCTCGGCGGCATGCTCCCCGCTGCGAAGGTGACGCCGGAGATCGCCGCGGTCCGCGGGGTCCCGGAGGGCAAGGACTGCGTCAGCCCCTCCCGGCACACGGCCTTCCACGACGTCGACTCGCTCATCGCGTTCGTCGAGCGGCTCGCCGACGCGACCGGCCTGCCCGTCGGCATCAAGTCGGCGGTGGGGGAGCAGGGCTTCTGGGAGCAGCTCGCCCGCCGGATGGCGGCAACGGGCGGGGGACCGGACTTCATCACGATCGACGGTGCGGAGGGCGGGACCGGCGCCGCGCCGCTGGCGTACAGCGACCACGTGTCGCTGCCGTTCAAGCTCGGCTTCTCGCGGGTGTTCGGCACGTTCAGCGAGGCGGGGCTCGCCGACGACGTGATCTTCGTCGGCAGCGGCCGGCTCGGGCTGCCCGACGCGGCGCTCTTCGCGTTCGCCCTCGGGTGCGACATGGTCAACGTCGGTCGCGAGGCGATGCTGGCGGTCGGATGCATCCAGGCGCAGCGCTGCCACACCGGCGGCTGCCCGACCGGGGTTGCGACGCACAACCGCTGGCTCATGCGCGGGCTCGACCCGGACGAGAAGGCGCCGCGAGCGACGAACTACGTCCGCGCGCTGCGCGGCGAGCTGCTGTCGCTGGCGCGCAGCTGCGGGGTCCGCCATCCCGCGCTCGTCAGGCCCGAGCACTTGGAGATCGTCAGCGAGCGCTACTCGACGGCGTCGCTGGGCGAGGTGTTCGGCTATGCGCCGGAGTGGGGGGCGTGGAGCGAGGAGCGGCGCGCGGAGATCGAGGCGCTCGTTGGGCCGCCGGCGCCGCAGGAACCCGGCCCGCACACGGACATCGGGCCGATCGCCGGCGACGAGAGCGGCCGCCACGTCGACGCCGGCGACGAGCAGCGGATGCCGTCGCCGAGCGGGGCCGGCGGCGGCGCGGCGGCCGGCGACTAGATCCGGAATTCTGCGTAGATCTCGACCGGTAGGGTCCGGGTCATGGCCACCCCCGAGACCAGCTCCGCCGACCGCGTCTCCGATCTGCGCCAGCGCTTCGTCACCAGCGCGGTCGCGACGCCGCCGATCGTCACCGCCAGCGCGTCCGGCGCCCGGATCACCGACGCGGACGGCACGACCTTCATCGACTTCGCCGGCGGCCTCGGCTGCCTCAACTTCGGCCACGACGCGCCGGAGATCGTCGCCGCCATCCACGAGCAGGCCGACCGGTACCTGCACCAGTGCTTCATGGTCGCGATGTACGAGCCGTACGTCGAGGTCTGCCGCCGCCTGTCCGAGCTCTCCCCGTGCCGCGGCGACGGCGACCAGAAGTCGCTGCTCGTGAACAGCGGGGCGGAGGCGAACGAGAACGCCGTGAAGGTCGCGAGGGCGTTCACCGGCCGGCCCGGCGTCATCGTCTTCGACCGCGGCTTCCACGGGCGGACGAACCTGACGATGGCGATGACCACGAAGGTCCATCCCTACAAGCACGGGTTCGGCCCGCTGGCCGGCGCCGTCTACCGCGCGCCGGCGGCGTACCCGTACCGCGGCGTGACGTCCGACGACGCGCTCGCCGGGCTGCACGCGATCTTCAAGGAGGACATCGATCCGGCCGACGTCGCGTGCGTCGTGCTGGAGCCGGTCCAGGGCGAGGGCGGGTTCATCCCGATGCCGCCCGACTTCCCGCGGCGCCTGCAGGAGATCTGCGACGAGCACGGGATCCTCTACGTCGACGACGAGGTCCAGGCCGGCATGGGCCGCACGGGGCCCGTCTGGGCGATCGAGCACTACGAAGGCGTCGAGCCGGACATCCTCGTGAGCGGCAAGTCGCTCGGCGGCGGGATGCCGCTGGCGGCGATCACGGCCCGCGCGGAGATCATGGACGCGCCGGAGAAGGGCGGCCTCGGCGGCACGTTCGGCGGCAACCCGCTGTCGTGCGCGGCGGCGAACGCGGCCCTCGATCTCGTGGCGTCGCCGGCGTTCCGGGAACGCAGCGAGCGCCTGGGCGAGCGGCTGCGGTCCGCGCTCGACGGCCTCGCGTCGCGCCACGACTTCATCGGCGACGTCCGTGGGCTCGGCCCGATGCTCGCGATGGAGGTCGACTCGCGCGAGCGGGCGTTCAACACGACGCAGGCGGCCCGCGAGCGCGGCCTCGTCCTCCTGTCGTGCGGCTACGACGGCAACGTCATCCGGATCCTGGTCCCCAACGTCATCGAGGACGAGGACCTCGAGCGCGGCCTCTCCATCCTCGACGAGGCGCTCGCCGTCGCCTGACGGTGTTCCAGGCGATCGCCATCCACCACGCCGCGCCCGGGCACGTCGACGCCTTCGCGCAGCACATGCGCAACGTCGTCGCGGCGACCGAGGGAGCACCGGGCCTCCTCATGTTCGACTGCTGGCGGGACACGGAGATCGAGGGCCGCCTCATCGCCGTCTCCCGCTGGGAGTCCGAGCAGGCCTTCCGGGAAGCGCTCCCCCGCATCGGCTCCCTCCGCCACGACCGCCGCCCGGAGTGGTCGGTCCGCGAAGACGAGCTCCTCCTCTCGTCGCCCCTCGGGTAGCCGTCCGGGCCTTCGCCGACGCCTCTCGGCCGTCCGTCGACCGCGCGGCGACGGCCCGCCCGGCCACCCGAACCACGGCCGGTCGTCTGGCTCGCCGGTTGTCTGACACTCGCGTCCGGTATCCGGATGCAGCGCTTCGCCAGTTCGACCTCCGGCCACAAGGTCTTCCTTCCGTCGCCTCCTACAAGGCTCAGGATCCGGCGGTGCGCGAGGGGATCGTCACGGGTCTGCGTCGACGCGCTGTTGTGCGCGCTGGTCGCCAGGGCAAGCGCGAAGGGGGAGACCATCGGGCCGGACGACACATCAGTCGCGGCGCGTGAGGGTTGGATCCACCTCCCAACTCAGGCGTCGGTGCTGGAAGCGCTCGTGAACGACGGCGTGATCTCTTAGTCGCACCCTCCACCGCCTCACGGGCTAGCGGGTGCTAGCCAATTCGCTAGCAACGGCTAGCCAAGGCGTGAGGAGAGACGGCGACCGTGCTCAGAACGCGCCGAGGATCACCGGCGCGACTTGCTTCTTGCGGCTCATCACGCCGGGGAGGTCGACGACGCCGTCGTCGCCGTCGTTGCCGAAGGCGCGGTGGACCGGGCCGCGCTCGCCCGAGATGAGCAGCGTGGTGCCGCCGGCGAGGATGTCGGTGACCATCAGCGCGCTCATCGCGCGCTCGTGGCGGGTGCGCTCGTTCTCGAGCGCGGCCAGCAGCTCGTCGCGGCGCTCGTCGAGCGCCGGGCCGACGGTCTCGATCTGCGCGATCGCGATCGTCCCGCCGGAGACCTCGTACTCCTTGGCGTCACGGCTGATGATCTCCTCGGCCGTCGCCTCGGAGACGTCGGAGCCGGCCTCGAACATCTCGCGGCCGAACTCCTCGGCGTCGGCATCGATGCGGCCCTCGAGGTACTCGACGACGGCGCGGTCGCGGTCGGTGGTCGTCGGCGAGTTGAGGATCACGGTGTCGCTGAGCACCGCGCCCAGCAGTACCGTCGCGGACTCCTCGCTCGGCTCCATCCCGTTCTGGCGGAAGCGCTCGACGACGAGCGTCGCCGTCGAGCCGACCGGGTCGAACGTCGCGCGCACCGGGATGCGCGTCTCGATCGAGCCGATGTGGTGGTGGTCGAGGATCTCGACGATCTCGGCGCGGTCGATGCCGTGGACGCTCTGGCCCTGCTCGGCGTGGTCGACGAGGATGACGCGGCGCGGCTCGGGGTTGACGATCGAGCTGCGGGTCACCAGGCCGACGGGGCGGTCGTGGTCGACCGCGACGGCGGCGCCGTAGCTGACGTCCTTGACCTGCTCGGCGACGTCGCTCAGCAGGTCGTCGGGGTGGACGGTGAGCGGCTCGTCGTCCATGAGCGAGCGGCACGGCGCGGCCAGGGTGATCATGCGGCCGGTGACGTAGCTGTCGAGCGGCGACAGGACGATCCGCGTCCCCTTCTCGCTCGCGAGCTCGACGACGTCCTTCGACGGCCGCTGGCCGTTCGAGATGACGAGCAGCGCGACGCCGAGCTCGATGATCCGCTTCTGCGCCTCCTCGCGGTTGCCGATCACGACGACGTCGCCCGCCTCGATGCCGGTGTCGTCCCAGCCCTCCTCCATCGCGTAGACCCACACGCGGCCGGCGACCTCGCCCTCCTCGCCGACGCACAGCTCGCCCTCGAGCGCGTCGACGATCGCGGCGATCGTCGCGGGCGCGTCCTGCAGCGAGGACGCCTCGCGGGACTCGCGGATGTAGCGGCGGGCGAGCACGCGCTCGGTCATGACGCCGGCCAGGCAGCCGTCGTCGTCGACGACCGGCAGGAGGTCGAGCCCCTTCTGCGCCATCGTGATGCCGACGGTGCGGACGGACTCGTCGGCGTCCGCCTGATCGAAGTCCTCCTGCATCACGTCGCGGACGCGCAGCAGGATGTGCGGCAGGTAGCGCGGCTCGGGCACGCCCGCGCGCTCGAGCACCCACTTCGTCTGCGCGTTGACGTCGCCGAGCCGGACCGGGATGTACTCCGTCCCGCGGTCCATCCGGGTCCGGAACTCCGCGTAGCCGATCGCCGCCGCGATCGAGTCGGTGTCGGGGTTGCGGTGGCCGGTGACGTACACGGGGCGCATCGGGGGCCGAAGAGTAGAGTCCGCCCATGCGCACTGCCTTCCGGACGTGTCCCTTCTGCGAGGCCACCTGCGGCCTCGCGGTGACGATCGCCGACGACGGCTCGGTCGAGAAGGTCCGGGGTGATGCGGACGACGTGTTCTCACAGGGGTTCCTGTGCCCGAAGGGCGTGTCGCTGAAGTCGCTGCACGAGGACCCCGCGCGCCTGCGCACGCCGCTCGTCAAGCAGGCCGACGGGACGTTCCGCGAGGCCTCGTGGGACGAGGCGTTCCAGGTGGTCAACGACGGCCTCGCGCCGATCCTCGAGCGCGACGGCCGCGACGCCGTCGCCGCCTACGTCGGCAACCCGAACGCTCACAACATCGGCGGCCTGCTCTACCTGCGGGCGCTGCTGAAGGCGCTGCAGTCGAAGTCGCTCTTCAGCGCGTCGACCGTCGACCAGTACCCGAAGCAGATGGCGGCGGCGTACATGTTCGGCAGCGGCGCGACGGTGCCGGTCCCCGACCTGGATCGCACCGACTACCTGCTCATGCTCGGCGCGAACCCGCTCGCGTCGAACGGGTCGCTCATGACCGCGCCCGACGTGCGCGGCCGGCTGCGCGGGATCCAGGCGCGTGGCGGGCGCGTCGTGGTCGTGGACCCGCGCCGGACGCGCACCGCGAAGGTGGCCGACGAGCACGTCTGGATCCGGCCCGGGACGGACGCGCTGCTGCTCATGGCGCTCGTCCACGTGCTCTTCGAGGAGGACCTGGCGACGCCGGTCGATGGCGTGAACGGTCTCGACGTCGTGCGCGGGCTGGCCGCCGACTTCTCGCCGGAGGCGGTCGAGGCCGCGACGGGGATCGGCGCCGACGTGACGAGGCGGCTCGCGCGCGAGCTGGCCGCCGCGCCGGCGAGCGCCGTCTACGGCCGCATCGGCACGACCACGCAGGTCTTCGGCACGACGACGTCGTGGCTCGTCGACGTGGTCAACGCGCTGACCGGCAACCTCGACCGGCCGGGCGGCGCGATGTTCCCGCTGCCCGCCCACGCCAAGCGGGGCACCGGCTCCGGCCGCGGCGCGCGCTTCGGCCGCTGGACGTCGCGCGTGCGCCAGGCGCCCGAGCTGTTCGGCGAGCTGCCGGTCGCCTGCCTGGCCGAGGAGATCGAGACGCCCGGCGAGGGCCAGGTCCGCGCGCTCATCACCGTCGCGGGCAACCCGGTCGTGTCGACGCCGAACGCCGGCCGGCTGGACGCGGCGCTGGCGTCGCTCGACTTCATGGTCAGCGTCGACATCTACGTCAACGAGACCACTCGCCACGCCGACGTGATCCTGCCGGTGCCGTCGCCGCTCGAGAAGGCGCACTACGACCTCGCGCTCTACGGGTTCGCCGTGCGCAACGTCGCGAACTGGTCGCCGCCGGTGCTCGAGCGGTCGATGCCCGACGAGTGGGAGACGCTGCTGCGGCTGACCGGGATCGTCGCGGGACTCGGGCCGGCCGCGGACGTCGCGGCGCTCGACGACATGGTCGCCGCGGACCTCGCGCGGCGGGAGGAGCTGGAGCCGGCCGCCGATCGACGCGGGCCGGAGCGGCTGGTGGACCTGATGCTGCGCGCGGGGGCGTACGGGCTGTCGCTCGCCGACCTCGAAGCGGCGCCGCACGGGATCGACCTCGGGCCGCTGGAGCCGCGGCTGCCGGAGGCGCTGAAGACGCCGTCGGGGCTGGTGGAGCTGGCGCCCGAGCCGCTCGTCGCCGACGTCGACCGGCTGCACGCCGCGCTCGACGCGGGCACGGACGCGGAGCTCGTGCTGATCGGCCGGCGCCACCTGCGCTCGAACAACTCGTGGATGAACGGGCTGCCGGTCCTGGCCGGCGGGCCGGAGCGGTGCACGGCCTTCGTCCACCCGGACGACGCGGCGCGCCACGGGATCGAGGACGGCGCGATGGTGCTCGTCGCCTCGCGCGTCGGCGAGCTCGAGATCCCGGCGGAGGTGACAGACGACGTCATGCCCGGCGTCGTCTCGATCCCTCACGGATGGGGAGAGCGCAACTCCAACCAGCTCACCGACGAGGACGTGCTCGACCCGCTGTCGGGCACGGCGGTGCTGAACGGCATCCCGGTCACGCTGGCGCCGGTCGCCGCGGCGGCCCCCGCACCCGCGGCCTGACGGCCGCGGGCGGAGGCGCATGGCACTAGTTGCAGGGATTGCCCTGCGACTTGCCCGGCTTGCAGCTCGACGTCGAGTCGAGGTCCTGCGGCGCGGGCGACGTGTTGGTCGTGTTGCCCTGCGTCTCGTCGACGGTCGTCGTGCCGACGCCGGCCTGGTTGTTGCCCGGGCCGTCGAACGTGGTGCACGTGATCTGGCCCTGGACCTTCACGCAGTTCGACGGAAGCGGAGCGGCGCCTGAACCGAGCGGGTTGACGGCGACGCCCACCAGCATCGTCGCGGCGAGACCGGCGAGGCCCTTCGTACGTGCGGTCATGTGTGACCTTCCTCTGGACGTGTCCCCGCCGAAGAGTCCGTTCCGGCGGTGTGCCGGACGGCACAAGCACCTTGTACTGGGCGTCAATCGCGGTTGCATTCGGACATGCGTCCAGATCACCGCTAGCGTCTCAAGCATGGAGCAGCTCGCCGACGGCGTCTTCCGGCTTCGCGGCCTCCCGCCGAACGCGATCAACGTCTACCTCGCGGGCGACGTGCTCGTCGACGCCGCGACGCGCCAGGGCACGAAGCGGATCATGCGTCAGCTGCGCGGGCGGAAGCTCTCGGCCCACGCGCTCACCCACGCGCATCCCGACCACCAGGGCGCGAGCCGCGCGGTGTGCACGGAGTTCGGCGTCCCGTTCTGGGTCGGGCGCGACGACGTCGAGCCGGCCGAGGGCGGCCCCGAGGCCGTCTCCCGGCGGCAGGAGCCGGGTCTGCGCAACCGGTTCCAGAAGCGGTTCTGGACCGGTCCCGGCCATCCCGTCGACCGCGCCCTCGCCGAGGGCGACGCGGTCGGCGAGTTCACGGTGCTCGAGGTCCCGGGGCACTCCGCCGGCCACGTCGCGTTCTGGCGCGCGCGCGACCGCGTCCTCATCCTCGGCGACGTCATCAACACGATGAGCCTCGTCACGACCCGCAAGGGACTGCAGGAGCCGCCGGCCGGCTTCACGCCCGACCCGGTCCGCAACCGCGCCTCGATCCGCCGGCTCGCCGCGCTGCGCCCCAGCCTCATCTGCGCCGGCCACGGTCCGCCATGGCGCGACCCCGACGCGTTCACGGCGTTCGCGGCCGCGCTCCCGAACCCCTGACGGGGTGGCCGGGGAACGCACACCGGACGGCCGCTACGTCGTCATCGACGGCCGCCGCTGGCGCGCGAGCGACCCCCGCCTCCCCGAGGAGCGCCGCCAGGAGCTGGTCGACGAGCTCATGGCCGCCCGGCGCGCCGTCGGCGCTGCGAAGCGCGCGAACGACCCCGAGGCCGAGCGCGCCGCTCGCGACCGCGTCCACGCCGCGAAGGTCGCGCTCGGCGAGCGCGGCAAGCCGTGGTGGGAGCCGGGCGGCGAGCGCGCGTGACGCTGGCGCTCTTCGACGGCTCAGCGCGATGCGGAGTAGCGGCTGCCCTCGTGCCGCGGCAGGCCGTCTTCGGGGATCGGCTCCCACGCCGCGGCGGATCCGACCCACGACCGCACGGACGGCCGGACGCCGGGGTCCTCGTCGAACGTCCCCATGCGGACGGCGATCCAGTCGGGGTGTCTGTCGTTGCGCGCGAAGACCGACGACCCGCAGACCGAGCAGAACCACTTCTCGCCGCCGTCGTCCGGCTTCCAGAACCTCAGCACGTCCTCGCCGGAGAGGATGCGGAACGACTCCGGGGCGGCATGGGCGCTCGGCGATGCCGCCGCGCCGGACCGGCGCTGGCACCGGCGGCAGTGGCAGTAGCTCGCGCCGAGCAGCTCGGCGCTCACCTCGTAGCGAACCGCGCCGCAGTTGCACCCGCCGGTGTGGGGAGGGGCGGCCACGGGCTCCGCGCGTTCTAGCGGCGGCGGAGGAGGCGGCGCCAGACCGGGCGGCGCGCGGCGCGGTCGGAGCACAGCGACCGGCGGTACTCGTGCAGCGTCATCCCGGAGGGGATGTCGCAGTCGATGTAGATGATCGGTCCTTCCATGACCCCCATACCACCACCGCGCGCGGACGGTGGCATCGGGGAGACCCCCTGGTCGGGACCCTCAAGTCACGAGGATGCCCGCCTCGTGGGCCTCGCGCTCGAGGTCCTCGCGGTGCTCCGGCGCGGCGATGCTGATGAGGCGGCGGGCGCGCTCGGCGATCGGGACGCCGCGCAGCTCCGCGATGCCGTGCTCCGTGACGACGTGGTCGACGGTGTTCTTCAGCGTCGTGACGACGGAGCCGGAGGTCAGCCGCGCGCGGATGCGTGACCGGCCCTTGCTCGTCGTCGAGTGCAGCACGACGAACGCGTGGCCGCCCTCGCTGTACATCGCGCCGCGGGCGAAGTCGGCCTGGCCGCCGCTGGATGACCAGTAACGCCCGGCGATCGTCTCCGACGCGCACTGGCCGTAGAGGTCGACCTCCGTCGTCGCGTTGATCGAGATGAACCGCTTCTCGCGCGCGATCCGCCGCGGGTCGTTGACGATGTCGACCGGCAGCATCTCGACGGCGGAGTTGCCGTCCATCCAGTCGTAGAGCGCGCGCGACCCCAGCGCGAACGTCGTCACCACCTTGTTCGGCCGCGTCTCCTTGTACGTGCCGGTGACGACGCCGCGCTCGACGAGGTCCATGATCCCGTCGGCGAGCAGCTCGGTGTGGATGCCGAGCTCCCGGTGGCCGTGCAGTGAGCCGAGGACCGCGTTCGGGATCCCGCCGATCCCGATCTGCAGCGTCGCGCGGTCCGGGATGCGCTCGACGATGTGCGCGGCGATGGCGTGGTCGTCGGGGCCCGGCACGACGGGCGGCACCTCGACGAGATCGCACTCCGTCTGCGTCCAACCGGCGATCTGCGTCATGTGGATCTGGTTGAGCCCGAAGGTCCGCGGCATGTGCGGCGTGACCTCGAGGAAGAAGGGCACGCGCCCGATCAGCCGCGCGACGTACTCGGCGTTCGTCCCGAGGCTGAAGTGGCCGTGGCGGTCGGGCGGCGAGGCGGCGGCCAGGACGATCGAGCAGCCGGTGCACGACTGCAGCAGCGCCGGCATCTCGGAGAAGTTGTTCGGGACCAGGTCGCACTGACCCTCCCAGTACGCCTGCCGCGTCACGTGCGAGAGGAAGTAGCTGACGTGGCGCAGGCGGCCGGGGTACGCGCCGTGGATGTACGGCCGGTCGTAGAGCGCGTGCATCTGGTGCACGCGGACGTCGCGCAGCTCCTCGTTGTGCTGCTCTAGCGTGTCGAGCAGCGTCGCCGGCTCGCCGCACGCCATCGGGACGATGACGTCGGCGCCGGGGGTGATGTGGTCGAGGACGGCGGTCGGGTCGGCTGGGTTCATGTGGCCGGGTCGGCGGGGGCGAGGAGGTCGCGCTCGAGGACGAGGTCGAGGCCGAGCGTCTTGTATCCAACCGTGTCGAACACGACGGTGACCTGGTCGTCCTGGATCTGGCCGACCGTGCCGACGCCCCACTCGGCGTGCTCGACGCGCTCGCCGACCGTGAACGGGGTGGCCTCCTCCTCGCGCGCGACCTCGTCGCCGCGGCGCTCGCAGACGTCGCAGTTGCCGCACGGCGGGTCGAAGTCCTCGCCGAAGTAGCCGAGCACGAGCGCGCGGCGGCAGCCGTCGGTCTCGGCGTACGCGCGCATCATCTCGACGCGCGAGCGGTCGAAGGCCTCGCGGTGCTCCTCGGCCTCGCCCGCGCGCTCGACCGCTTCGATCAGATCGCTCTCCCGGTTCGCCGCGATCGTCCCGTCGTCGTTGACGTGCGCGAAGCCCGCCTCCTCGAGGTGCTGGATCGCGGTGGCCAGCTTCGTGTCGCTGAGCGGGAGCTCCTCGACGAGCTCCTTCGGCCGCACCGGGTCGCGGTGGACGAGCAGCGCCTGCGCGACCTGCTCGACCTCGTCGGTCTTCACGCGGCCGCTGGCGAAGAAGCGGCGAAGGCCGAGGTCCTGCGGACGGTAGAAGAGCACCGCCTCGGCCGGCTCGCCGTCGCGGCCCGCCCGTCCGATCTCCTGGTAGTAGGAGTCGACGGACTCGCTGATGTCGTGGTGGTAGACCCAGCGGACGTCGGACTTGTCGATGCCCATGCCGAAGGCGATCGTCGCGACCATCACGTCGATGCCGTCGCCGGTCATGAACCCCTCCTGGCGCTCCTGGCGCTGCTTCGCGCCCAGGCCGCCGTGGTAGTGCTGCGCGCGGACGCCGCGCTCGCGCAGCTCCTCCGCGACCTCCTCGGCGCCCTTCTTCGTCGCGCAGTAGACGATGCCGGGGCCCTCCTTGTGCTCCTCGACGCGGTCGAGCAGCGCACGGCGCTTGCGCTGGGGCTCCTCGTGGCGGTCGACCTCGAGCCGGATGTTCGGGCGGTCGAAGCCCTTGACGATCACCTCGGCGTCGTCCATCCCCAGCACCTGGAGGATCTCGTCGCGCACCGGCGGCGCCGCGGTCGCGGTCAGCGCGAGCACGGGCGGGTGCCCGAGCGCTGCGATCGCCGGGCCGACGCGCAGGTAGTCCGGGCGGAAGTCGTGGCCCCACTGGCTGACGCAGTGCGCCTCGTCGACGACGAAGAGCGAGACGCCGGCCTCGCGCAGCTCGGCGAGCACCTCCTCGTTGGCGAGCTGCTCGGGCGCGAGGAGGACGAACTCGACCTCGTCCTCGGCGACGTCCTCGAGGACCTCCTCGCGCTGCCGGTCGGTCAGCGTCGAGTTGACGACGGCGGCCTCCTCCTCGACCGCCTCCATCTGGTCCTGCTGCAGCGCGATGAGCGGCGAGACGACGACGGTCGGGCCGTCGATCAGGAAGCCGGCGAGCTGGTAGATGGCCGACTTGCCGCTGCCGGTCGACATGACGCAGAGCGTGTCGCGGCCGCCGACGACCGACTGGACGGCCTCGAGCTGGCCGGGTCTCAGCTCGTCGTAGCCGAGCCGCTCCTTCGCCACGGCCCGGATCCGGGCAGGGCTGTTCTTATCCTCGGGCAACGGTGCCAAGTCCTTCCCTGTCCGAGCAGCGCAAGAACCTTCCGGACGCGCCCGGTGTCTATCTCTTCCGCGACGGGCGGGGCACCGTCATCTACGTCGGGAAGGCGAAGTCGATCCGCAAGCGGGTCGGCGGGCACTTCTCGAACCGCGTCACGCGCGGCGAGGTCGAGATGGTCGAGATGGCCGAGTCGATCGACTTCCTCGAGGTCGGGACCGAGGCCGAGGCGCTGCTGGCCGAGCAGAACTTCATCAAGCAGTACCAGCCCCGGTTCAACATCCGGCTGCGCGACGACAAGTCGTATCCGTTCATCGCGATCTCGATGGACGAGGAGTTCCCGCGCGTCTACTTCACGCGCGAGCGCCACCGGCGCGACCGCCTCTACTTCGGCCCGTACTCGAGCGCGAAGCGGACGCGGTCGACGCTCGACACGCTCGGCAAGATCTTCATGTACCGCTCGTGCCAGGGGACGGTGCCCGGGCGGCGGTCCGGCTCGCCTTGCCTCGACTACTACATCAAGCGCTGCGGGGCGCCGTGCGTCGGCTACGTCAACCAGGAGGAGTACCGCCAGGCGATCGACGGCGTCGTCGCGTTCCTCCAGGGGCGCTACCGCGAGGTCGAGCAGGAGCTGGAGGAGCGGATGAAGCTCGCCGCCGGCGTCCACGAGTTCGAGCAGGCGGCGATCGAGCGCAACCGGCTCCAGGCCGTGCGGTCGCTGCTCGAGAAGCAGCGGATCGCGAACGCGGGCGTCGGGTCGGTCGACGCGGTGGCCGTGGCCCTGAGCGGCGTCGACGCCAACGCGCAGGTGCTGCAGGTGCGCGACGGCGTGCTGTCGGACCGCCAGTCGTTCTACCTGACGAACCAGGGCGAGCTGTCGGCGCCCGAGGTGCTCCAGGAGTTCCTGCTCCAGTACTACACCGAGGCGCCCTCGGTGCCGGGGCAGATCGTCGTCGAGCACGACACCGATCCCGTGCTGGCGGAGCTGCTGACCGAGCGGCGCGGCGCGCGCGTCGAGATCCGCCGGGCCGAGCGCGGCGACAAGCGGCGGATCCTCGAGCTGGCGGTGCGCAACGCGAAGCTCGCCCTCGACACCGAGAAGCTCAAGGAGGAGCGGCGGCGCGAGCAGCGCGTCGAGGCGCTGAGCGGGCTGCAGGAGGCGCTGGGCCTGGACGCGCTGCCGATCCGGATCGAGTGCTTCGACATCTCGAACCTCATGGGCACGCACACGACCGCGTCGATGGTGGTGTTCGAGGGCGGGGCGCCCAAGAAGTCCGACTACCGGCGGTTCGTGGTGCGCGGGGGCGAGGAGGGCGTGCCCGACGACTTCGCCTCGATGGCCGAGGTGCTGCGGCGGCGGCTCGAGAACTGGGAGCGCCAGCAGGACCTCTCGCCGCACGACCCGAAGCGCAACGAGTCGTTCGCGACGCTCCCGTCGCTGATCGTCATCGACGGCGGCCCCGGCCAGCTGTCGAGCGGGCTGTCCGTGCTGCAGGGCTTCCGCGATCGCGGCGTCGCCGTCGTCTCGCTGGCGAAGCGCATCGAGGAGGTGTTCCTTCCCGACCGGCGCGATCCGCTGCTGCTGGCGCACGACACGCCGGCGCTGCAGCTGCTGCAGCGGGTGCGCGACGAGGCGCACCGCTTCGCGATCACCCACCACCGCACGCGGCGCGACCGGGCGATGACCGAGTCGATGCTCGACGGCCTGCCCGGGATCGGGCCGACGCGCAAGAGCGCCCTGCTCAAGCACTTCGGGTCGCCCGAGGCGGTCGTCGGCGCGTCGCGGGAGGAGCTCGAGGCGGTGCCCGGCGTCCCGCCGAAGGTCGCCCGGGACCTGCACGCCCACCTGCGCATGAACCGCTGACGGCGTCCGCCGTCCGCGGCATAGTGGGAGGTGCCCATGCCGTCCCCGTTCGAGGACCTCGTCGTCATCACCGGCTTCTCCGGCGCAGGCAAGTCGACCGTGATGAACGTCTTCGAGGACGCCGGGTACTTCTGCGTCGACAACCTCCCGCCGGAGATGATCGGGTCGCTCATCGGGCTGTTCCGCCACGACGGGTCGAAGGTCGAGCGGGCGGCGCTCGTCTGCGACGTGCGCGGGGGCGAGTACTTCGACGCGCTGCTGGCGACGCTCGACGGGCTGCAGCTGCCGCACCGGCTCGTGTTCCTCGACGCCGACGACACGGCGCTGATCACGCGGTACAAGGAGACCCGGCGGCGGCATCCGCTGGCACCGGAGGGCAGCGTCGAGCTCGGCATCGCGGCCGAGCGGACGATGCTGGCGCCGCTGCGCGACCGGGCGCACGCGGTGATCGACACGACCGGGCTCAGCGCGGCGTCGCTGCGGCGGCGGATCGCGAACGAGCTGCTGCCGGTCGACGCGACGCAGCGGCTGTCGGTGACGTTCACCTCGTTCGGCTTCAAGCACGGGCCGGTGCGCGATGCCGATCTGGCGTTCGACGTCCGGTTCCTCCCGAACCCGCACTACGTCGACGAGCTGCGGCCGCTGACCGGGCGCGACGACCGCGTCGTGCAGTACGTCGGCCGCAACGGGAAGCTGTCGGAGTTCTACGCGCGGCTGCACTCGCTGCTCGACTTCCTCCTGCCCGAGTACGTCCACGAGGGCAAGGCGCACCTGACGGTCGCGATCGGCTGCACCGGCGGCCGGCACCGGTCCGTCGCGATCGCCGAGCACCTCGCCAAGCGGTACCGCGACCGCGACGGCCTGCACGTCGAGGTCGTCCACCGCGACGTCCACCTCGCGGCGAACGAGGCCTACCGCCCGGTGAGGGCGGTGTGATCGACCACCTCGGCTTCGAGGTCGCCGACCTGAACCGGTCGGCGGCCTTCTACGACGCGGTCTTCTTCGCGCTCGGGATCCGGCGGCAGTTCCAATCGCCCGGCGCCGTCGCGTGGGGCGACAACGCGCCGTCGTTCTGGGTCGTCCAGCGCGGCCTTGCGCCCGCGCCGGGCTACGGGCACGTCGCCCTGCGCGCCGTCTCCCGGCCGGCTGTCGACGCGGCGCACCGCGCCGGCCTCGAAGCGGGAGGGAGCGACGACGGCGCCCCCGGCCCAAGAACCCAATACGGCCCCAGGTACTACTCGGCGTACCTCCGAGACCCGGATGGGCTGCGCCTCGAGATCGTGACGGGGTCGCGATGAGGCTCCTCGATCTCCCGGGGCCGTCGCGGCGGATCCGGATCGAGCCTCTGGTCGTTCCGGTGCCGCGCGAGGAGCCTCCTGCTCCGCAGGAGCCGGCGCCGGTGGAGCCCGCGCCTGCGCGCGAGCCCGCGCCCGCGTGACGGCTCCGGACTTCATCGAGCCCCTCGTCGGCTTCCGCGCGTGGAGGGTCGACCGGGGGGTGCTCGTCCCGTGGTCGGCGGGCGCGGCCGGGGCGTGGGAGCCGGGGGTGAACACGGCCAAGTGCCTCTTCCACCCGGCGCACCGGGCGCCGGTCGCGGCCTGCTCGTGCGGGCTCTACGCGCTCGCCGACGCGGCGGACGAGCGGCTGCGGCCCGACCAGGAGGCCGTCGGGGCGATCGTCGCGTGGGGTGACGTCGAGGTCCACCGGACGGGGTTCCGCGCCGAGCTGGCGACGATCGTCGCGCTTACGCTGCCCGACCGCTGCTCCGCGCGCCACGAGGAGGACCTCCGGATGGCCGCCCGCCGCTACCGCGTGCCGCTCGTCCCGGTCGACCACCTCGTCGAGACCGCCTGCGAGCACGGCCGCCCGATCCCGTTCGAGGCGATCCCGCCCCGCCCGCGGACTCACCGGCCCGACGTCCCGTCCCTCGCCCGCGTCGGCCTCTCGGGCACCGTCGTCGACGACCACATCGAGGTCACCCTCACGGCGGAAGGGGTGCGGCTCGCGCCCACCCCGGAGGTCCGCGCCCTCCAGCCGCCGGGGCGCGGAGGGGCGGTGGCGGAGGAGATCGCGGCTGGGGAGACTCGGATGCGGCCGGCGGTGGAGATCGGGTCGCCGGTGAGGCGGGGCGACGTGATCTTGCGGTCGGGGGGCGGCGACGACGGGTTGGTGCTGAGGACGCCGCTGACCGGCCACGTCGTCGAGGCTGACCAGGACGCGGTCTTCGTGCTGCCCTCGAAGTGGGAGGAGGAGGGGGCGGAGGTCGAGTGGGGCAGCAGTGGCCGGCGGGCGTACGCCGCGGCGCTCGGCGACCTCGGGCGTCACGGCGACCCGTTCGCCCAGCTGCGGACGCGGTGGTGGCGCGCGACCGAGGGGGTCCGGTCGGCGGCGGACGTCCGCATGGCGCTCAAGCGGGAGCGCGAGCGGCCCCGGTTCGCCGACGACGCCGAGGTCTACGCGGAGCTCGGCGAGCGGGTGCGCCGCCGGCTCGCCAGGCCGGAGGTGCGTCGGGCGGCGCAGCGGCTGCGGGTGCGGATCCTCTGGCGCCTGCACCGCCCGGACGCAGCGTTGCTCCTCGACCTGGAGGGCGACGAGCCGGCGATCACGTTCGACACGCCGGACGCCGAGGCCGACCTCGTCCTCTACGCGGCGGCGGAGACGGCCGACGACCTGCTCTCCGGGCGCGCCGACTTCGCGACCGCGCTGCGCGGCCGGGCGCTCCAGTCCCCGGCGCCGCCCGCCGACGTGCTGCGCGCGGCGAGCGTGCTGAAACCGCTTCACGAACGTGACGGATAAGGTCCGTCGCCGGACACTGCGCCAGCACAGAAGACTCAGGAGGAACCTGAACCCATGCCCGTACGCGTCGGCATCAACGGCTTCGGTCGCATCGGCCGGAACCTGTTCCGGGCGGCGAAGGCGGCGAACGCGGACATCGACTTCGTGGCCGTCAACGACCTCACGGACTCGAAGACCCTCGCCCACCTGCTCAAGTACGACTCGATCCTGGGTCCGTACCCCGGCACGGTCGAGGACACGGGCAGCGGCCTCCTCGTCGACGGCGACGAGCTGAAGGTCCTCGCCGAGACCGACCCGGCGAAGCTCCCCTGGGGCGACCTCGGCGTCGACGTCGTCATCGAGTCCACCGGCCGCTTCACCGACCGCGAGAACGCGTCCAAGCACCTCGAGGGCGGCGCGAAGAAGGTCATCATCTCCGCCCCGGCCAAGGGCGAGGACATCACGGTCTGCCTCGGCGTCAACTTCGACCAGTACGACCCGGACAAGCACGACGTCATCTCGAACGCGTCGTGCACGACGAACTGCCTCGCGCCGTTCGCCAAGGTCCTCAACGACACCGTCGGCATCAAGCACGGCCTGATGACGACGATCCACGCGTACACGGCCGACCAGCGCCTCCAGGACCTCCCGCACAAGGACCTGCGCCGCGCCCGCGCCGCCGCGATCAACCTCATCCCGGCGTCCACCGGCGCCGCGAAGGCCGTCGGCCTCGTGCTGCCGGAGCTGCAGGGCAAGCTCTCCGGCTTCGCCGTCCGTGCGCCCGTCCCGACCGGCTCGGTCGTCGACCTCACGATCGAGGCGAACCGCGAGACGTCGGCGGAGGAGATCAACGAGGCGATGAAGGCCGCCGCGGAGAGCGAGGGCCTGAAGGGCATCCTCGCCTACACCGAGGACCCGATCGTCTCGAGCGACATCGTCACGAACCCGCACTCGTCGATCTTCGACGCGCAGCTGACGAGCGTCATCGACGGCACGATGGTCAAGGCCGTCTCCTGGTACGACAACGAGTGGGGCTACTCGAACCGCTGCGTCGAGCTCGCCCAGAAGGTCCTCGTCCCGGCGGCCGCCAAGTCGTGAGGACCCTCGACGACCTCGGGGACCTCAACGGGAAACGCGTCTTCGTCAGGGTCGACTTCAACGTCCCCCTGAAGGAAGGCGCGATCACGGATGACACTCGCATCCGCGCGGCGCTTCCCACCCTGGAAGCGCTGCGCGAGCGCGGGGCGAAGCTCATCCTGGCGGCCCACCTCGGGCGGCCGAAGGACCGCGAGCCGGAGTTCAGCCTCGAGCCGGTCGCGAAGCGCACGAGCGAGCTGCTCGGCGTGGACGTGCCGCTCGCGACCGACCTCGACCACGTCCCGGACGGCGACGTGGTGATGCTCGAGAACGTCCGCTACGAGCCGGGGGAGACGAAGGACGACCCCGAGCTCGCGCAGCGCTACGCCAAGCTCGCGGACGCCTACGTCAACGACGCCTTCGGCGCCGCGCACCGCGCGCACGCGTCGACCCACGGCATCGCGCGGCTGCTCCCGAGCGCCGCCGGCCTGCTGCTGCAGCGCGAGGTCGACACGCTCGAGGGGATCCTCGCCGATCCGAAGCGCCCGCTCGTCGCCGTCGTCGGCGGCGCGAAGGTGACGGACAAGATCGGCGTGCTCGACGCCTTCCTCCAGCGCGCCGAGACCGTGCTCATCGGCGGCGCGATGTGCTTCCCGTTCTTCGCCGCCGCCGGGCACTCGGTCGGCTCGTCGCTGTGCGAGCAGGAGGGCATCGAGCCCGCCAAGCGCGCGGTCGCCGACGGCGGCGACAAGCTCGTGCTGCCGCAGGACCTCGTCCTCGGCCGCGAGTTCTCCGCCGACACCGAGACGCAGCAGCTCGACGGCGTCGACGTGCCCGACGGCTGGATGGGCCTCGACGTCGGGCCGCGCACGGCCGAGCGTTACAGCGAGGTCATCGCGCAGGCCGGCACCGTGTTCTGGAACGGCCCCATGGGAGCGTTCGAGCTGGAGCCGTTCGCGGCCGGCACGCGCGCGGTCGCCGAGGCGGTCGCCAGGGCGTCCGGCGTCACGGTGGTGGGCGGCGGCGACAGCGCGGCGGCGCTCGCGCAGTTCGGGCTCGCCGACCGGGTCACGCACCTCTCGACCGGCGGCGGCGCTTCGCTCGAGCTGCTGGAGGGGAAGCCCCTTCCCGGCGTGGAGGCCCTCCGATGAGCGACCGCAAGTCGCTCGTCTGCGGCAACTGGAAGATGTGGGGCACGACCGCCGAGGCGCGCGACCTCGTCGCCGGCGTGCTGCCGGCGGTGACGGAGCATCCCGGCGTCGACGTCGCGGTCGCGGTCCCGTACACGGCGCTGGCCGCCGTGACCGAGGCCGCGCAGGGCACGGCGCTCGCCGTCTACGCGCAGAACATGCACGAGGCCGACACCGGCGCCTACACCGGCGAGGTGTCGGTGCGGATGCTCACCGAGCTCGGCATCGACGGCGTGCTGCTCGGCCACTCCGAGCGGCGCGAGCTCTTCGCCGAGAGCGACAAGGCGCTCGAGAAGAAGGTCCCCGTCGCGCTGGACGCCGGGCTCGTCCCGATGCTCTGCGTCGGCGAGACCGAGGAGGAGCGCGAGCGCGGCGACACCGAGCGCAAGCTGCGCCATCAGGTGCAGGAAGGGCTCCGCGACGTCCCGACGGAGCGCCTGCACGAGGTCGTCATCGCGTACGAGCCGATCTGGGCGATCGGGACCGGCAACGTCGCCACGCCCGAGCAGGCGCAGGACGCGGTCGCCTTCGTCCGCGCGCTCGTGGCCGACCGCTCGCGCGACCAGGGGGAGCTCGTCCGCGTCCTCTACGGCGGCAGCGTCAAGCCGGAGAACGCCGAGGAGCTGCTCGCACTGCCGGACGTCGACGGCGCGCTCGTCGGCGGCGCGTCGCTGAAGGCGGACTCGTTCACGGCGATCGTGGCGGCCGCGAAGCCGTGAGCACGCCGGCGTTCCCGAGCGCGGTGCTCGTCGTGCTCGACGGGTGGGGCCTCGCCCCGCCCGGCCCCGGGAACGCGGTCGACCTGGCCGACACGCCCGTGTTCGACGAGCTCTGGTCGACCTACCCGCACACGACGCTGATCGCGTGCGGCAAGGCGGTCGGCCTGCCCGACGGGCAGATGGGCAACAGCGAGGTCGGGCACCTCAACCTCGGCGCCGGCGCGGTCGTCATGCAGGACCTCACGAGGATCGACGAGGCGCTCGTCGAGAAGCACGAGTCCAACGACGTCCTCGACGCCGCGATGCGCGACACCGAGCGGCTGCACCTCGTCGGTCTCGTGTCCGACGGCGGCGTGCACTCGTCGCTCGAGCACCTCGAGGCGCTCGTCGGGCTCGCGCGCGAGGCGGGCGTCCCGGACGTCGTCGTCCACGCGTTCACCGACGGCCGCGACACCTCGCCGACCAGCGGCGCCGGGTTCCTCGCGCGCGTCGACTCGTGGGACGGCTGCCGTGTCGGCACCGTCATCGGCCGCTACTACGGCATGGACCGCGACAAGCGCGCCGAGCGCACGCAGGCCGCGCGCGACCTGCTCGTCGAGGGGAAGGCCGAGCACCACGCGGACACCGGCGAGGCCGCCGTGCGCGCCGCGTACGTCCGCGACGAGACGGACGAGTTCATCACCGCCACGACGGTCGGCGACGAGGCGAAGATCCGTCCCGGCGACTCGGTGCTGACGTTCAACTTCCGCCCCGACCGCATGCGCCAGATCGTCACCGCGCTGGCGGAGGACGCCGAGCGCATCACGACGCTGACGGAGTACGAGGAGGACTGGACCTTCGCGGTGGCCTTCCCGCCGTCGCGGCCGGCCGAGACGATCGCCCACGTCATCGCGCGCGAGGGCGGCAAGCAGCTGCACGTCGCCGAGACCGAGAAGTACCCGCACGTGACGTACTTCTTCAACGGCGGCGAGGAGGAGCCGTACGAGGGCGAGCGGCGCGAGCTCGTGCCGTCGCCGCGCGACGTCCCGACGTACGACCACAAGCCGCAGATGAGCGCGCGCGAGGCGGCCGACGCCTTCGTCGCCGCATGGCGCGAGGACGGCCCGCGCTTCGGCGTCATCAACTTCGCGAACGCCGACATGGTCGGGCACACCGGTTCCATCCCCGCCGCGATCACCGCGGTCGAGACGGTCGACGCCTGCCTCCGCGACGTCGTGAAGGTGGTGCAGGAGAGCGGCGGCGTGCTGCTCATCACCGCGGACCACGGCAACGCGGACGAGATGCTCGAGGAGGACGGGTCGCCCGACACGGCGCACTCGCTCAACCCGGTGCCGGTGATCGTCACGTCGCATGACGTGACGCTGCCGCACGAGGGCGTGCTCGCCGACGTCGCGCCGACGCTGCTGCAGCTGCTGGGCATCGAGCAGCCCGCCGCGATGACGGGCCGCTCGCTGCTCGGCTGAGGCGCGTCAGAAGCCGAGCACGTCGGCGAGCCACTCGGGCAGGCCGGCGAGGAACCGGGGATCGATGTGATGCCCGATCGGCGACTCCTGGTACGTGACGTCGGCGCCGGCGGCCTCGAGCGTCGCGCGCGCCTGCCGGGCGAACTCGACGGAGATGACGGGATCGGCCTCGCCGTGGCCGATGACGACCGGGAAGCCGCGCGGGAGGTCGTCGCGCAGCGCCCACCCGTCGACCGTCGGGATGAACCCGCTCAGCGCGAGGATCCCCGCGGGCAGCGGCCGGCCCGCGCCAAGCCCCATCGCGTACGACATGACCGTCCCCTGCGAGAAGCCGCCGACGACCACGCGGTCCCACGGGATCCCGCGCTCGTCGAGCAGGTCGTCGGTGAACGTGGTCAGCGCCGCGAAGCCCTCGGCGAACGTCGCCGGGTCGGGATAGCCGACGCGCTGCACGGAGTACCAGTGCCGGCCGCCCGGAGGGAGATGGAGCGGCCCGCCCGGCGTGATCCCCAGCAGCCGCCGCTGCGGGTCGAGCAGGTCGAGCAGCGGGCGGAGGTCCTTCTCGTCGGTGCCGCGGCCATGGCACAGGACGAGCGCGCCCTGCGGCGCGCCGTCGGGCTCGCGAAGAAGATGGGGGAGCGGGCTCACTCGCCGCGACTCCCTCGCGCGGCGTCGCCCCCACCGCTCATCAGGCCGGCACCCTTGGGTTCTTCAGGGGCGTGAGGAGGCGTTCGAGCTGCGGGCGGAGGTGCTCGTGCTGCGGCGGGAGGCGGAGCTCTTCGCCGAGGCGCTCGCGCGGCTCGTCGAGGTCGAAGCCGATGTCGCGGGTCGCGAGCTCGAAGAGCACGCCGGTCGGGACGCGGAAGTAGACGGAGTGGAAGTACTGGCGGTCGATGATCCCGGTGGGGTGGCCGCCGGCGTCGAGGACGCGCTTGCGGAAGAGGTCGAGCTCGTTGTCGTCGGCGGCGTTCCAGGCGATGTGGTGGACGGTGCCGGCGCCCTGGATGCCCGGCTCGGCGGGCGGCGCGTCCCACTGCAGCTGGCCGCGGCGGTCGACGCCCTCGGCGACCCAGCGGCCGTGCTCGTCCTTCGTCATCCCGAGCGCCTCCAGAACCGGGACGGTCGCCTCGATCCCGCGCTCGGTCGCGTAGGCGCGGACGCCATGGAAGCCCTGGATCGCGTGCTCGGCGGGCACGTCCGGCGCGGCGGCGGCGAGCGGCGGGTCCGGCAGCTCGGCGAACACGAGCGCGTTGCGCAGCCCCTCGGGGTCGTCGAAGCGCAGCGCGCGGCCGGTCCGCTCGGCCTCGACGCCCTTGGCCCGCAGCCGCTCCTCCCAGAACCCGAGCGCGTCGGCCGACCCGACCCGCCAGCAGACCGTGTGGACCATCCCCGCGCCGGCGCGGCCGCGCGCGGCGCCGGGGAACTCGAAGAAGGTCATGATCGAGCCGGGATGGCCCGCCTCGTCCCCGTAGTAGAGGTGGTAGACGTCGGGCGCGTCGAAGTTGACCGTCTTCTTGACCATCCGCAGCCCGAGCACGCTGGCGTAGAAGTCGACGTTCGCCTGCGCGTCCGCGCAGATCGCCGTGACGTGGTGCAGACCCTCGAGCGTCACCGCTCGAAAGCCTAGTCCCCGCGTGCTAAGTTGCGTACGCAATCAACTCTGGCGAAGGCGCCGCCAACGCTGCTACCGTCGCCCCGTCTCATGGCCACGTCCGCAACCGAACTCCGCAACCTCTCCGAACGCGAGCTTCGCGCCTGGCGCGGGCTGCTCCGCGCGCACGCGCTCATGGTCAAGCGGCTGGACGCGGAGCTCGAGGCCGAGCACGGCCTGGCGCTGACCTCCTACGAGGTGCTCCTGCACCTCCACGGCACGGCCGAGGGGAAGATGCGGATGTGCGACGTCGCCGAGTCGGTGCTGCTGTCGCGCAGCGGCCTGACCCGCCTCGTCGACCGGCTCGAGCGTGACGGCCTCGTCGAGCGCGTCTCGTGCCCCGACGACGCCCGCGGCGCGTACGCGCGGCTGACCGACGCCGGCCGAGCGAAGCTCGAGCAGGCCTCGGCGACCCACCTGGCCGGCGTCCGCGCGCACTTCCTGGAGCACGTGGGCGACCGCGAGCTCGAGGTCCTCGGCGACGCCTTCGAGGCGATCGCTCCCGCCGGCGGCTCCCCCGCCTGCGACGCGCAGCAAACTTGATACGCGCCGACTGAGATCCTACAATGGAGGCGTTCATCAACACGTCTCTGTAGGAGGGAGACATGGCGCTTGTTCGTTGGGAGCCGGTGCGGGAGCTGAACAGCCTCCAGCACGAGATGAACCGCCTCTTCAACACGTTCTTCGACACGCCGGTCACGGCGTCCGAGGGCAACGGCGGCAACCGCCGGTGGATGCCGGCGATGGACCTCGTCGAGACCGACGACCACTTCGTCCTCAAGGCGGACCTGCCCGGCCTCACCGAGGACGACGTCAAGCTCGAGATCGAGGACCACGTCCTCACCGTGTCCGGTGAGCGCAAGACCGAGCACGAGGTCAAGAAGGGCGGCTTCTACCGCGTCGAGCGCGCGACGGGCACCTTCTCGCGCAGCCTCACGCTGCCGGAGGGCGTCGACGCCGACAAGATCGCCGCGTCGTTCGAGCACGGCGTGCTCGAGGTCCGGATCCCGAAGCCGGAGGAGCGCAAGCCGCGCCGGCTGCAGATCGCCGTGGGCGACCGGCCCAAGGCCATCGAGGGGTCCGAGTCCTCCTAGTCTCTGCGGGCGATGACGCCCGCGCTCGAGATCACCGCCCGCGACCCGGCCAGCCGGGCGCGGGCGGGCCTGCTCCGCACTGCGCACGGCGTCGTGCGCACGCCCGCCTTCGTCCCGCTCGCGACGAAGGCCGTCGTCCGCGGCATCGACGTCCACGAGGTCGCGGCGCTGGGCTACGACATGGTGCTCGGCAACACGTTCCACCTGTGGCTCGAGCCGGGGCACGAGCTCATCGACGGCTTCGGCGGCCTGCACCGCTTCATGGGCTGGGACCGCCCGATCATCACCGACTCCGGCGGCTTCCAGGTGTTCTCGATGGGCCACGGCAACGTGTCGGCGGAGATCAAGAAGACCGGCGCGGGGCCCGGCGGCAACTCGGTGCTCGGGATCGCCGAGGAGGGCGTGACGTTCCGCAACCCGCGCAACGGCGACGAGGTGTTCATGGGGCCGGAGACCTCGATGGAGGTGCAGGCGGCCCTGCGGTCCGACATCGCCCTCGTGTTCGACGAGTGCACGCCGTTCCACGTCGACCGCGACTACACCGCCCGCTCGACGGAGCGCACGCACCGCTGGCTGCAGCGCTGCCTGGACTGGCACGCCGAGCACGGGCCGGACGGCCAGCTCGTCTACGGGATCGTCCAGGGCGGCGTGCACGAGGACCTGCGCGTGGAGAGCGCGGAGACGATCGCGGCGAGCGACGCGGGCGGCGTGGCGATCGGCGGCTCGCTCGGCGCCGACAAGCCGCAGATGTACGAGGTCGTGGAGTGGACGACGGCCGTGCTGCCGGAGCACAAGCCCCGGCACCTGCTCGGCATCGGCGAGGTCGACGACCTCATCCGCGGCGTCGAGCTCGGCATCGACACCTTCGACTGCGTCACGCCGACGCGCCTGGGCCGCCACGGCCACGCGCTGGTCGCCGACCCGGACCGCCGGTACCGCATGGACGTCACGGCCGCGAAGTGGAAGAGCAGCGAGGAGCCGCTGGAGGACGGCTGCCCCTGCCCGGCCTGCAGCGCCGGCCACAGCCGCGGGTACCTGCGCTACCTCGCCAAGAACCGCGAGCAGACCGGCCAGCGGCTGCTCACCCTGCACAACCTCGTCTACCTCGGTCGCCTGATGCGCGACCTGCGCGAGGCGATCGAGACCGGGACCCTGGACGCGAAGGCGGCGGCCCTCCGCGCGGGAGAGCCGCCGTCGACCGACCCGGTCGCGCCGCTCAGCGACCCGCGGGCGCCTTCACCGGCTGCGGCGTCGTGAGCGTCGACTCCTCCTGCTCGGCCATCTTGAGCGTCTGCTCGATGCCCGACCGCTTGGCCTGACGCTCGGCGAGCGGCTGGACGAAGCTGCGCAGCCAGATCAGCGGCCGCACGCTCTTCGGCGCCCAGACGTGCCGCGCGCGGGTCGTGATGCCCGCCTCGATCGCGTCGATCGCCTGAGGCAGCGGGATCGGGTTGCCGAGCACCCGGCGATCGCGCTCGCGCATCGCCTTCACCGACGGGCGGTCGAAGCTCTGGCGGACCATGTCGGTGTCGATGAACGAGAAGTAGGCGACGCCGACCTTCGCGCCCGTGTGGGCGACCTCGACACGCAGCGAGTCGCCGAACGCCTCGACGCCCGCCTTGCTCGCCGTGTAGGCGGCCATGAGCGGCGTGTGCACGAGCGCGCTGGCCGACGAGATGATGAGGAAGTAGCCGCGGCGCTTGACGACCTCCGCGTGCGCGGCGCGCACCGTGCGGAAGACGCCGAGCAGGTTCACGTCGATCGTCCGCTCGAACGCGGCCGGGTCGACCGAGGCGACCGAACCGTGCGGCGCCACGCCCGCGTTCGCCACGACGACGTCGACGCCGCCGAAGCGCTCGACCGTCCCGGCGACCGCCGCCTCGAGCTGCTCGAGGTCCGTGACGTCGGCCTCGAACCAGGCCGCGCGGTCGCCCAGCGCGCTCGCCTGGCGCTCCAGCTCGTCCGGCTCGAGCCCCACGAGCGCGACGTTCGCGCCCAGCCCGTGCAGCCGCTTCGCGGTCTCGAGGCCGATGCCCCGAGCCGCCCCCGTTATCAGCGCCGTCCGCCCTCGGACGTCGTAGTGCTCCCTGGCCATTCGTTGGACGCTACCGGTCGACCGCTCTCGACAGGTTTCCTACTGGTGGGTCGGGGGGCATCTGACTAGAGTCGTGCTCCCGCCGCGAAGGCGGGCGTCACGGAAGGCGTCCAGGAGCGGCGGGTACATCGATGAACGGGGCAGTATCTACTGCACAGCTGATGGGCGGCGTGCGCCGCCTGGCTGCGCTGGCACACAGCGCGCGAGACGAGGACACGGTGCTCCGTGCCCTCCGCTACGAGCTGGCCTACGCGCTCGAGGTGGAGGAGGTGCGCTTCCAGGTCCACGTCGACGAGACCTGGCCGTCGCTGCCGCTGATCGTGGACGGCCGCCGGCGCGGCGTGCTCGTCTTCGTGACCCACGCGCCGACGCGGCTGTCGGACGAGGAGATCGAGATCGGCGCCGCGCTGATCGAGGCGGCTGCTGCCGTGCTCGCCCTGCAGGAGGCCCGCCAGGCGGCCCGCGTGGACTCGCTCACCGGCGCGCTGAACCACGGCGCCATGCTGTCCCGCCTCGAGGAGGAGATCCACCGCGCGCAGCGCTACCGGATGGGCCTCGCCTGCCTGATCATCGACCTCGACGACTTCAAGATGATCAACGACCGCTGGGGCCACGCAACGGGCGACTCGGTGCTGCGCCAGGTCGCCACGCTCCTGCGGACGGAGTTCCGCTCGCACGACCAGGTCGCCCGCTACGGCGGCGACGAGTTCGTGGTCGTCCTCCCGCACGCGATGGGTCCCCGCGCCGAGATCGCCGCCCGCCGCGCGCTGCGGCGCCTGCGCGACATCCACGTCGTCACCGACGAGGGCCGCCGGCCCATCAGCGCGTCGCTCGGCCTCGCGGAGTGGGCCGACCCCGAGACGCCGGCCGAGCTGCTCGCCAAGGCCGACCAGGCCCTGCTCGCCGGCAAGCGCGCCGGCAAGGACCAGCTGCGCACCGCGGCGACGGACTGGCGGTTCGAGACCGACCGCCCCGAGCCGCAGCCCGCCTAGCGCCCCGCGCTAGCGGGTGTTCTCGTCGATCAGCTCCTTCATCGCGTCGACCGACTGCGACGTCTTGTCGTAGTCGACGCGGCGGAGCTGGACGCCGTCGTCGCCCGTCGCGAGGGCGAGGTAGAGCCCGATCGCGGCGCCGGCGAGGATGAGGAGGAGCAGGAACGTCGTCAGCGCGTTGCGGGCGCCGCGGCGGCGTTCGGGGCGCTCGGCCACCGGCGCGCGCGTCGCCGCCGCTGCCGCGGGCACGGCACCGGGCTGGGGCTGCAGGCGCCGCGGGCGTGCGGGCTGCGCCGCCGTCCCGGACGCGATCCGGGTCTGCGAGGTCGGATCGGGGGCGCTCATGTACGAGGTCGCGGCCGTCCGCTCGTCGTCGAACTGCTGGCCGCGCATGCCGGCCGCGAGCGCCTCGCGGTACTCGGTGGCGCTGGCGAAGCGCAGCTCGGGCTCGAGCTCGAGCGCCCGCTCGACCGTCTGCGCCACCCCGACCGGGATGTCGCCGTCGATCTCGTCGAGGCGCGGCGGGTGCTCGCGCTGCTGCTTGAGGGCGAGCTCGGTCAGGGACTGCGCCTCGTAGGGCAGCCGGCCCGCGAGGAACTGGTAGGTGACGACGCCGAGCGAGTAGATGTCCGACCGGGCGGTGGCCTCCTCGCCGGCGGCCTGCTCCGGCGACAGGTAGGCGGCGGTCCCGAGGACGGAGCCGACCTGCGTGATCCGGCTGACCGAGTCGCCCGCCTTGGCGATGCCGAAGTCGGCGAGCTTGACCTGGCCCTCGTCGCTGCGCAGGAGGTTGCCGGGCTTGACGTCGCGGTGCACGACGCCGTGGCGGTGGGCGTGCTCGAGCCCGCGGCAGGCCTGGTCGACGATGAAGATCGCCTCGTCCGGGGTGAGCCGGCCGCGCTCGCGCAGCAGCTCCGCGCCCGACTTGCCGCGGATGTACTCCATGACGATGAAGTGGCGCCCGCTGGCCTCGTCGAGGCCGAAGTCGAAGACCTGCACGATGTTCGGGTGCACGAGCCGCGCGGCGGCCAGCGCCTCGCGGCGGAAGCGCGAGACGAACTGCTGGTCGTCGGCGAGGTGCTCGGCGAGCAGCTTGACGGCGACCTGCCGCTCGAGCCGGCGGTCGAACGCGAGCTGGACCGTCGACATGCCGCCGAAGCCGAGCCGGTCGCCGACCTCGTAGCGCTTGGCGATGAGCTGCTCGGCGGGGCTCATCCGGTCCCTCCGGGCGGCGCCTCGGTGCCGCCGCCCGTCCCGTCCGGCGTCGTCGGCGTGGTCGGCGTGGTGGTGGTCGGCGTCGTCGAGGTGGTCGTCGTCGGCGTCGTCTGGGTGGGCGTCGTCTCGGTCGCCGTGGGTGTCGTCTCGGTGGTCGTCGGCGGAACCGTCTCGGTCGTAGTCGGGACGGTCTCCGTCGTCGTGGGCGTCGTCTCGGTCTGCGCCTTGTCACGGCAGTCGCCGGGGGCGACCTGCGCGAGGTTCTCGGCGCCCTGCTGGAGGCGGCGGCGCAGCTTCGCGTCCGTGCGCTGCGGCAGCGCCGAGATCTTCTCCTGCAGGTCGCGCAGGGTCGCCGCGGCGCGCTCGCAGCGGCCGGCGGCGACGAACTCGTCGAGGTCGTCGAGCGAGGCCTTGATGCTCTCCGCGCGCGAGGAGGCGATGAGGCTCTTGTCCTCCTCGCCGCAGGCCGCCGCGTAGGCGGCCAGGACGCCGAGGACGACCGCCAGGAGGAGTGCCGTGATGCGGGGTCGCACGCTCACTGACCGTACCCCAGGCGGTCGGCAAGCGAATCCGGCAGCCCCGCGGCGCGGATCGCCGAGGCCGCGCCCTCGATGTCGTACCGGGTGCGGCGCCACTCCGCGCGGGCCGCGACGGTGTCGAGCAGCAGCCACGCCGCGCGGGGATCGCCGTCGCGCGGCTGGCCGACGGATCCGGGGTTGAGCAGCCACGCGCCCTCGCGCAGATCGGCGGTCTGCCCGGGCTCGCGCACCGCGCCACGGGTCGGGCTGCCGTCGCCCTCGCGCATGAAGGCGAGCGCGACGTGCGAGTGGCCGATGAAGCAGACGCGCTGCTCGGCCTCGTCGAAGCAGCGCTCGGCGAGCGCCTCGGACAGCACGTACTCCCAGATCGGGTCGCGCGGGCTCGCGTGGTAGAGGCCGAACTGCTCCTCGACGCCGGCCGGCTCGAGCCGGCGCAGGAAGTCGAGGTTGTCGGCGGCGATCGTCTCCTGCGTCCAGCGGGCGCTGATCGCGGCGCCGCGGGAGAAGTCCTCGATCGACAGCGCGCCGGTCACGGCGAGGTCGTGGTTGCCGGCCAGGCAGATCGCGGCGCGGTCGCGGGCGAGCTCGACGCAGGCGTCCGGCTCGGCGCCGTAGCCGACCAGGTCGCCGAGGCACCAGATCTCCTCGGCGCCCGCCTCTGCGGCGTCGGCGAGGACGGCCTCGAAGGCGTGTCGATTACCGTGGATGTCCGAGACGATGGCGACGTGCACCGGCTGAAGCTCCCTCTGACGCTCGCGGCGGCGGTGGTGGTGGCGGAGGCCGCCGTCCTGCTGCTGCGCCCGCGCGAGGGGGTCATCGACCCCGCCGAGGTGAGCGCCTCAGAGTACTTCGCGCCGGGGCAGCTGGCCCGGGCGGAGGCGTTCCGGGACCCGCAGGTCGCCCTCTACGGGCTCCGCGTGGCCGTCGGCCTCGGCGTCCTCGTGCTGGTGGTCCGGCGCCCGCCGAAGTGGCTCGCCGCCGGCCGTCGGCCGTGGCTGGCGGGCGCGGGCGCGGCGGCCGCGCTCAGCCTCCTGACGAGCGTCGCCGAGCTGCCCGTCGCCGCCGTCATGCGGGAGCGGGCGAAGGACGTGGGCCTCGTCACCCAGGACTGGCTCGGCTACGCGGGCGACCTCGCGAAGAGCTGGGGGATCGGCGCGCTGGTCGCGGGCGCCGGCGGGGCGCTCGTCGTCGTGCTGATGCGCCGGTTCGGCCGCCGCTGGTGGGCGCCCGGCAGCGTCGTGGTGCTGCTGTTCGCCGCCGCGACCGTCTACGCCGGCCCGGTCGTCCTCGATCCGCTCTTCAACACGTTCAAGCCGCTGCCCGCAGGCCAGACCCGCGACGACGTCCTCGCGCTCGCGAAGGAGGCCGGCGTGGATGTCGGCGAGGTCTACGAGGTCGACGCCTCGCGCCGCACCACCGCCGCGAACGCGTACGTCACCGGCCTGGGACACACGAAGAGGGTCGTGCTGTACGACACGCTCCTGCGGCCGCCGGAGCGGCCGCGCGCGGCCGGGGAGGCGGCGGGCGAGGGCTTCACCCGCGACGAGATCCGGCTGGTCGTCGCGCACGAGCTCGGGCACGTGCACTACCGCGACGTCCCGCGCGGGCTCCTCTGGCTGGCGCTCGCCGCGCCGTTCGGGATGCTCGCCGCCGCCCGCCTGACCGAGCGGTTCGCGGGGGAGGGGACGCCGCCGCAGCGGGCGATCCCCGCGCTCGCGCTGTCGCTGGCGATCGTCGTGCCGGTGATCACGACCGTGTCGAACCAGCTCTCGCGCCGGGTCGAGGCCCGCGCCGACAGCTACTCGCTGCGCCTGACGGACGCGCCCGAGCCGTTCATCGGCTTCGAGCGCCGCATCGCGGACCGGAACGTCAGCGACCCCGACCCGCCCGCCTGGCGCACGTGGCTGCTCGCCACGCATCCGCCGACGCTCGACCGGATCGGGATCGCGGTGGCGTATCAGCGCGGCGCGAGGTGAGGACCGGCGGGGATGAGCGCGTCGGCCCGCTCCTCGGTCAGCCCCCACGCGTACAGCCACAGCGAGTCGCGCAGGTCGTCGGGGAGCGGGGCGTCCGAGATCACCTCGTCCTCGATCTCACGCAGCGTCGCACCCTCGTCGATCGCCTCGGCGACGCGGTCCCGCAGGATGCCCATCGGTGCGGCCATGAGGGGCGACTCTGCGCCCCCCGCTCATGCGAGTCAAGTGAAATCGCCAGAAGTTCACCTTCCGGTCGCAGGAACGTCCCTCATCGGCGCGGACGGTCCGACAGTCCGTGCCCGATGGCGCCGGAGCGCTCGCTTTCGGTCAGACCGTCGGCGAATCCGGCCCGGGGCCGGGCGGCCCGCCCTCGGGCAGGTTGCGGATGCCCTCGCGCGTCTGCCACTTGGAGAAGTTGTCCTCCATGGCGTCGATCAGCTCGCGCATGAAGCGGGGGCTCAGGTTCACCCGCGACACGACGACGCCGGGGACCTCGTCCTCCTCGACCTCGTGGTCGACGCGTGCGAACGTGATCGTGAACTCGTACTCGGAGTGGCTGACGTTCGCGAAGTTCGCGTAGACGCCCGCCATGATCTCCGGCGAGAAGTGGATGTTGATGTGACGCCCGCCGGCGCCTTCGGGGTCTCCGGCCATGGGCGCCGTAGCATCGCACAGCGTGAAGTGCACGGTCCTCGCCGTCGGACGGCTGCGCCCGCCCTACGTCGACGACGTGGAGCACTACGCGAAGCTGCTGTCGCGGTCGGTCAAGCTCGAGCTGGTCGAGGTGCGCGAGGACGAGCAGGTCCCGGGGCGCATCCCCGAGCGGTCCTACGTCGTCGTCCTCGACGCCCCGGGCCGGCAGTACGACAGCGAGGCGTTCGCGGCGTGGATGGAGGAGCGCCGCCAGGACGGCCGCGACGTCGTGTTCGTGATCGGCGGCGCGTTCGGGCTGCCGGAGCTGGAGCGCGTCGACGCCCGCCTGTCGCTGGGGAAGATGACGTTGCCCCACCAGCTCGCGCGGGTCGTCCTGCTCGAGCAGCTCTATCGTGCTCACAAGATCCTGGCGAACGAGCCCTACCACTACTGAGACCGACGCTCCTTTGACCCTCCTCGACGAGCTGGCGCGGCTGTGCGCCGACGCCATCTCCGCTCTCCACGACGTCGAGGACCTCGATGTCGCCCGCACGCTCGCGAAGTCCAGGGAGGACGTGCCGGCGGACTACCAGCTCAACGCGGCGTTCCAGCTCGCCAAGCAGCTCAAGCGCCCGCCGCGCGACGTCGCGGCGGGGATCGCCGAGAAGCTGAACGAGCTCGGCGGCCCGGTCGCGCACGCCGAGGCGGCCGGTCCGGGCTTCGTGAACATCACGCTGTCGGACCCGTGGCTGCTCGACCGGGCCCGGTCCACCGCTCTCCCTGCCGCCGACCAGCCGGAGCACGTGCTGATCGACTTCTCGAGCCCGAACGTCGCGAAGGAGATGCACGTCGGGCACCTCCGGACGACGATCATCGGCGATGCGCTCGCGCGGATGCACGAGGCACTCGGTCACGAGGTCGAGCGGATCAGCCACCTCGGAGACTGGGGCACGCAGTTCGGCATGCTCATCGAGCACCTCCGCGAGCAGCCGGGCGATCTGCAGGACGTGCAGCTAGGAGACCTCGATCGCTTCTACAAGGAGGCGAAGGAGCGGTTCGACACCGACGAGGCGTTCCGCGGTCGCGCGCGGGAGGCCGTCGTGCTGCTCCAGGGCGGCGACGACGAGGCGCGGCGGGCCTGGGACATCCTCTGCGCCCAGTCGCACGAGGCCAACCAGCACCTGTACGACCTCCTCGATGTGCGGGTCGAGGAGCGGGGCGAGTCGTTCTACCAGCCGATGCTGCAGCAGGTCGTCGACGACCTCTCGGAGGCCGGCCTGCTCGTGGAGGACGACGGAGCGCTGGTCGTCTTCCTCGACGAGTTCACGAACAAGTCGGGCGAGCCCCTGCCGCTGATCGTGCGGAAGTCCGACGGCGGGTTCAACTACGCGACGACCGACCTCGCCGCGGTCCGCCACCGTGTCCGGACGGGCGTCAAGCGCGTCCTCTACGTCGTCGACGCGGGGCAGTCGCAGCACTTCCAGATGGTCTTCGAGACGGCCCGGCGGGCGGGCTGGATCCCGGACGACGTGCACTTCGAGCACGTGCCGTTCGGCCTCGTGCTGGGCGAGGACGGCAAGCGGCTGCGGACCCGGTCGGGGGAGACGCCGAAGCTACGCGACCTCGTCGACGCCGCGGTCTCGCGCGCGACGGTCTTCGTCAGGGAGCGCGCCGAAACGGCGCGCGGGGCACGCGGCAGCGCTCCACCCGAGCGCGTCGGCCACATCCTCGGCATCTCATCGCTGCGGTACGCCGAGCTGTCGCACAACCGCATGACCGACTACGTCTTCTCGCTGGACAAGATGGTCTCCCTGCACGGGAACACCGCTCCGTACCTCTTGTACGTGTACGCGCGCATCGCAGGCATCGTCGAAGCCGCCGCCAACGCGACCGCCGCTCCGGCCGGCGATCGGGCTCTCTCCGCCGAGGAGCGCGCCCTGACCCTCCATCTCGCGGGGTTCCAGGACGCGGTCGCGGCCGCCATCGCGAACTCCGCTCCCAACTACGTCGCCGAGTTCCTCTTCGGGCTCTGCCAGGCCTTCAACCGCTTCTACGAGGGGCACCGCGTCATCGACGGCGACGTCTACGACCCCGTTCGGCTCCAGCTCTGCGAGGCGTCGGCCGGGCTGCTCGAGAGCGGCTTCGCGCTCCTCGGCGTGGAGGTCGTGTCGGAGCTCTGAACAGCGGGCATGACCCCCTCATGCCACTGAAGAAGGACGATCTTCCGAGCACGCTGCAGCGCTCGCCGAAGAAGGTCCAGCGGACGTACGCGGAGACGCTCGACTCCGCGGAGGAGACCTACGACGGCAACGAGGAGCGTGCCCATCGCACCGCCTGGAGCGCGGTGAAGCACGTCGCCGAGAAGAAGGGCGACCACTGGGAGCTCAAGGACGAGAAGGGCCCGTCGGACAAGCAGGCCGCGCGCAGCGGCCGCGCGGCGCGGCGTTCGCGCGGCGGCACCTCCGGCGGCGTCAACGCGAACAAGACGAAGGACGAGCTGCTCGACGACGCCCGCAAGGCGGACATCGAGGGGCGGTCGAAGATGACCAAGGACGAGCTCGTCGACGCGCTGCGCCGCCACTCCGACCGTGAGACCGCGAAGGCGCGCGGGTAGGGCGGCGGCCATGCAAGACGGTGACGAGGTGAAGGGCACCGAAGGCGCGCCGCCCGAGGCGCCGGTCTCGCCCGAGACCGAAGAGGGCAACTACGAGGGCGTCAGCGGCGGCGAGACCAGCCCGCCGAGCGGCGCCCCCGACGTGGCGGAGAACCCGGAGGAGGACGACCAGTGAGCGAGCAGGACATCGAGAGCGACGCCCCCAACGCCGACGCGGGCGGCAAGGCCCACACGTCGACCAAGGAGGGCCATCCCGCCGGCGACGGCGCGCGCACCGACCGCGAGGTCGGCGGCCCCGTGGCCGAGGACGACGCGGAGGAGTCGATGGGCGGCGCCCACGGCGACATCTCGACCAAGGGCTTCGACAGCCACGAGTGAGCTTCGCGGCGCGGCGGGCTCTACAGGTTGTAGAGCCCGTCCAGCCCGATGCTGTCGAGCCAGTTCTGAGCCTTCTGGTTCAGCGTCGCCATCTCGCCGGTGAAGATGAGGACGCCCATGAGGATCAGGACCGCTCCGCTGATCGCCGTGATGATCACGTAGCGATCTCGTAGCCAGCGGAACAGGTGGGTCGCGCGGTGGAACGCCACCGCGCTGACCAGGAACGGGATGGCGAGGCCGGCGCTGTAGATCGCCAGCAGGATCGCGCCCTGGCCGACGGTGTCCTTGATCGCCGCGGCGTTGAGGATCGCGGTCAGCGTCGGGCCGATGCACGGCGTCCAGCCGATGGCGAAGGCGGCGCCCGCGACGAGCGGGCCGCCCGAGCCGGCTCGCGCGATGAGCGCGTGCGGCTTCCATTCGGCGTTCAGCCGCGTGACGAAGAGGGACGCGACGAAGAGGACGCCCATCACGATGATGAGGCCGCCCGCGATGCGGTCGAGCGTCACGCGGTTCTCGCGCAGCGTCTGGCCGAGGCCGGTCGCGGCCATGCCGAGCGCGACGAAGACCGCGGTGAACGACAGGCAGAAGACGATCGCCGGCAGCAGCACCTGCGCGCGGCTGCGCCGGTCGCCCTCCTCGAGGTCGATGACCGAGACGCCGCTGACGGCGCTCAGGTAGCCGGGGACGAGCGGCAGCACGCAGGGGGAGATGAACGAGACGAAGCCGGCGGCGAACGCCGCGAAGACGGTGGTGTCGACGCCCCCGCTCATCGTGCGCGCGCGAGCTCCTCGTCCAGGCGCTTCATCTCGTCGTCGGAGGCGATCGGCGCGTCGTCGTCGCCCGCGGACGCCGTAGTGATCGGCTGCGGGCCGCGCCGGCGCCAGCGGGGGATGAGCACCGCCAGCAGGCCGACCAGCCCCAGCACCACCGCGATCGGCACGAGGTAGGCGGCGAGGCCGACGCCGTCGTCGTCGGGCATCGCGAGGACGTTCTCGCCGTACTCGGCGACCAGCCGGTCCTTGATCTCGTCCTTCGTCAGGCCCTTGTCGACGAGGCTCTGGATCAGCGCGCGCTCGCGGTCGGCCTGCGTCGACTCCGCGATGTTCAGCGGCACCTTGCACGAGACGCACATGACCTCGTCCTCGACGTCCGGCATCGACGTGCGCGGCTGCTGCGCCGCGGCGGCGCCCGGGAAGGCGGCGAGCACGAGCAGCGCGGCGAAGAGCGCGCGTCTCATCGCGCCACCCGTGACAGCGCGTCGTCGAAGAACGCGTCGTCGACCTGCCCGCGGCTCATCGCCACGATCCGCCCGTCGGCGTCGATGACGAACGTCTCCGGCACGCCGGTGCGCCCGTAGTCCTCGCCGAGGTCGCCGTTGACGTCGCGCAGCGACGGGTAGTCGAGCTTGAAGTCCTTGACGAACGCCTGCGAGTCGGGGCTCGAGTCGTCGACCGTCACGCCGAGCACCGTGCCGCCCATCGCCTTCAGCTTCGCCTGCGCGCGGCGCAACGCCGGCGCCTCGTCCTTGCACGGCCCGCACCACGACGCCCAGAAGTTCAGGACCACCGGTTGGCCCTTCAGATCGGCGATCGAGCCTTCCCCGCCGCCCAGCTTGGGCAGCGTCCGATCCGGCGCCGCCGGCCGGTCGCCGCGCTTGACCGCGTCGTCCAGCGTGGTCGACGCGCCGACCGACAGCACGCCGTAGACCAGCAGCCCCAGCAGGGCCACGGCAGCGATCACCACGAACGGAACGGCGGAACGGCGCACGCCACCAGCGTAGTCCCCGAGGGGCGGTAGACTGGCCGCCCCTCGCGGGATTAGTTCATCGGTAGAACGCGAGCTTCCCAAGCTCGAGAGACGGGTTCGATTCCCGTATCCCGCTTCGAAGACCCCCGGCCTCTACGGGGGTCTTCGTGCGTGCTGGCACGTACGTCACCTTGCACCGCTCCTCCGTCCGATGTTCGAATGGGCCGGGCAGGCGAACGTCAGGAGCGGCCATGCAACGACGCAACCTCACGGCGCGCGCGGCGCGCTGGAGCGCGACCCACCGCAAGATCGCGATCTTCGGATGGCTCGGAGCGGTGGTCGTGGCCGTGCTGCTCAGCGGGTCCGTCGGCCTCAACACGCTGACGAGCGACGAGCAGGGGAACGGCGAGTCCGGGCGTGCGGACCGCATCCAGTCGGACGCGGGGCTGTTCGACCGCGCGACCGAGCAGGTGCTGATCCAGTCGCGGCAGGGCGAATCGGTGTCGTCGCCCGCCGTCAAGGCCGCCATCGCCGACACGGCCACGACCCTCCGCCGGTTCCAGGACGTCCGCGACGTCAAGTCGCCGCTGGTGCCGGGCAACGAGGGGCAGCTCTCCAGCGACGGCAAGTCCGCGCTCGTCGTGTTCGACCTCCTGGGCGACGAGGACGAGGCGCAGGACCGGGTCGATGCCGTGCTCGACGCGGTCGCGGGGGTCCAGCAGCGTCATCCGACGACGCGTGTCGAGGAGTTCGGCGACGCGAGCGCGGACAAGGCGCTCTCCAAGGCGTTCGAGGACGACTTCCGCAAGGCGGAGTCGCTGTCGCTGCCGATCACGCTGCTCATCCTCGTCCTGGCGTTCGGCTCGCTCGTCGCCGCGGGGCTCCCGATCCTGCTCGGCCTGTCGGCGGTCGCGATCACGCTCGGGCTGCTGGCGCCGATCAGCCAGATCGCGCCGGTAGACGAGGCGATCTCGTCGGTGATCCTCCTGATCGGCCTGGCGGTGGGCGTCGACTACTCGCTGTTCTACATCCGGCGCGAACGCGACGAGCGCGCGGCCGGGCACGACCCGGAGGACTCGCTCGACATCGCGGCGGCCACCTCGGGACGGGCCGTGCTCATCTCCGGCTGCACCGTCGTGATCGCGATGTCCGGGATGTACATCACCGGGAACAGCACGTTCACGTCGTTCGCGACCGGGACGATCATCGTCGTCCTGGCCGCGATGGTCGGCTCGCTGACGGTGCTGCCGGCGCTGCTGTCGAAGCTCGGCGACCGCGTGATGAAGGGGCGGCTGCCGCTGCTCGACCGGCTCCACCGGCGCAAGGACGCCGAGGCGGGCGCGTGGTCGTGGATCGTCGATCGCGTCCTGCGCCGGCCGGTCATCTCGGCGACCCTCGCGGGCGGGCTGCTCGTCGTGCTCGCGATCCCCGCGTTCTCGCTGCACACCGTGACGTCGGGCGCGAACGGCCTGCCGCGCGACCTCGACGTCGTCAAGACGTACGACCGCATCCAGGCCGCGTTCCCCGGCGGGCCGCTGCCCGCGCTCGTGGTCGTGAAGGCCGACGAGGCGACCGGCCGCGGCGTCGCCCAGGCGATGCGCGACCTGCGCGACCAGGGGCTCGAGTCCGGCCAGGTCCGCGAGCCCGTGACGGTGACCTACTCGCGCGACGGGCACGTCGCGGTCTTGTCGATGCCGATCGTGGGCGACGGCACGGACACGACGTCCGAGCGGGCGCTGGCGACGCTGCGCGACCGCCTGATCCCGCGGACGCTCGGGCAGATCCCCGGCGTGGAGGTCAACGTCACCGGCATCACCGCCGGATCGAAGGACTTCAACGACCTCCTGAAGGAGCGCGCGCCGTTCGTGTTCCTCTTCGTGCTCGGGCTGGCCTTCCTGCTGCTGCTCGTCACGTTCCGGTCGATCGTGATCCCGGTCAAGGCGATCCTGCTGAACCTGCTCAGCGTCGGGGCCGCGTACGGCGTGCTCGTCTGGATCTTCCAGTACGGGCACCTCGAGGACCTCCTGGGGTTCAAGTCGATCGACGGCGTGACGGCGTGGCTGCCGCTGTTCCTCTTCGTGATCCTCTTCGGGCTCTCGATGGACTACCACGTCTTCATCCTCACGCGCGTGCGCGAGGCCTTCGACGCGGGGCAGCCGACGTCCGAGGCGGTCCGGCACGGGATCAAGTCGACGGCGAGCGTCGTGACGAGCGCGGCGATCGTGATGGTCGGCGTCTTCGGCATCTTCGCGACGCTGAGCGCGATCGACTTCAAGATGATGGGCATCGGCCTCGCGACCGCGGTCCTCATCGACGCGACGATCGTGCGCGCCGTGCTGCTCCCGGCGTCGATGAAGCTGCTCGGCGACTGGAACTGGTACCTGCCGCGCTGGCTCGAGTGGCTGCCGCAGGTGGCGCCCGAGGAGCCGGCGACGCAGCCGGCTGCGTCCGGGCAGCGCGAGCTCCTCGAGCTGTCGACGACGCGAAGCGACGGCACCGTCACGGTGGTGGTCGACGGCGAGCTCTCGCTGGCGACCGCGCGCTCGTTCGCCGAGTGGATCCGCACGGAGGAGGCCGCGGCGCCCGAGCGCCTGGTGATCGACCTCCGCGCCGTGCGGTACCTCGACTCGGCCGGGCTGCAGGAGCTCGTGGCGGCGAACACCCGGGCGCGCCGGGCGCATCGCCGCCTCGTGCTGCTCAAGAGCCACGGCCCGATCGAGCGCGTTCTCGCGATCTCCGGCGTCGACCAGGCGGTCGAGACCGTCGACCGGATCGGAGGCGCCTGACCACCCGCTGAGGCGCTACTTCTTCCGCGAGCAGGGCGTGGTGTCGCTCGTCGTCCGCGAGCCCTTCTGGTACTCGCGGGCGATGACCGAAGCCTTGATCTGCTTCTTCTTCGGGCACGTGGCCGGGGTGCGGAAGACCGGCTTCTTCGCGGTGCCCGCCTTCTCCACGTCGAGCTCGAAGGCGACGATGCGCGCGTTGAGCGACGGCGTCAGGCTCTGAGGCGTGACCAGCTTGCGGCCGTTCCACTTCCCGCGCGACCAGTAGATCGTCTTGCCGCCGAGGGCCTCGTCGAGCAGCAGGCCGCCCTTCGTGTTGTAGGCGCCGAGGTCGAACGTGGCCGGGTCGGGGCCGTCGCCGATGTACGCCGTGCCCTTGCCGGTTCCGATCTTCGTGTTCGCCGGGCAGACGTCGGCGACGCCGTTCGGCGCGTTGGTGATCTGCTCGTCGGTGGCCGCGCACTGCGGCGCGTTGTCGGTGTTCACGACGGTCCCCGCCGGCAGCACGATCGTGATCTGGTCGATGATCCGCTGCTCGGGGAACTCGGCCTCCGCGCTCCAGCCGGCGGCCGACTTGACCTTCGCGGTGGTGAACGAGAAGGAGAACGTGTCCTTCGCCGCGGGAGCGCCGCCCGCGGTCGTGACGCCCAACGCGAGCAGGGCGAGGGGGAGGGCGCCCGCGAGGGCGTGCCGGCGGTTCATGGAGCGACGCTAGCCGCGCCGCTCAGCGTCCGTCAATGGGTCCGACGCGCCGATCTACCGATGCGCGGTCAAACGGAGGACGCCCAGCCGGCGTGTCGTATCGCCGCTCGCGGCGCGGGGCGGGACGACCCCTACGTCGACGCGGTTGCCCGCGCGGCGCAGAGCGGCCCGCGACCCGGCGCCGAGCCGGAACCTCCGCGTGACGGCGGCGCCCTCGCCGGGCGAGAGCTCGACGGGCTCCGTGGAGGCGAGCGGCTGCAGGCGCTTGCCGCTCAGGTTCAGCCACAGGTCACGCGCGCCGGCGACCGTGACCGTCCGCGTCCCGGTGTTGCGCAGCTCCATGCGCAGGACGACGCCCGCCTTGTCGGCGACGGCGCGCGCCGTCGGCACCTCGAGACCGGGGAGCTGCAGACCGCGGCTCCCGGCGATCGTGAGGAGCGTCCCGGTCATGCACGTGCCGGTCGTGCCGTCGGTGCAGGGCGGCGGGGCAGCGGGAGCAGCGGCGCGCGCGGGTGTGACTGCGGAGGTGTCGTCGCCGCCCGTCGCGGCCGTCACCACGGCGCCGCCGAAAGCCCCGGCGGCGAGCAGGCCGGCGCCCGCGGCGACGAGGCGCCGGCGGCGACTCGACGCGGCGACCGGCGCGGCCAGGGCGAGGTCCTGCGCCGTCGCGACCCGCGCGTTCATGACGGCCTCGCGCAGATCGTGCGACGCCTGCAGGGAGCGGGAGATCGCCTCGAGCCGCTCGCGCAGGGCGCGCAGCTCGGGGGAGCCGTGCGGCGGCTCGTCCGGGCGCGTGAAGCGGTCGTCGCGGTCGGCGGCGGTCTCGCCGCCGTCGACGACGCGGAGGTGATCTCGTGCTTCCCCGGCGCTCATGAGCGACCAACTGATCCCCGATCGGACCGCTTTCCAGTCGCGCCCCGGACGCTTTCCCACAGGTCGGCATCGCGCCGCTAGGCTGGGTCGTGATCCGTGGCGGACCCCCACTCGGTCGCCAGTGGCGGCCGGGAGTGTTTGCCGCCCAGGCACACACATCAGTCCTGGGGCTCGTAGTTCTAGTGGGGTCTGATCACACGGATTCGAGCGGGCGGGCCACAGGCCCGCTCGTCGTCGTTAACCGGCGTCTTCGGCGAGGAGCCGCTCGACCGAGGCGACCTTGTCGTCGAGCGTCTGCTCGCGGTCGCGGCGCTCGTCCAGCTTGAGCACGGTGTAGACGCGTGGGACGCCGAGCTCGAACGGGACGGCGTGCAGCTCGCCCACCAGCGCGAGGACGTCCGCCGTCGAGCCCTCGAGCGATGTGCCCATGGCGTGCATCCGGTACTTGACGCGGTCCTGGCGCGAGAGGCGGCGCTGGATCTCGGCGATGTACGCGCTGGCGGAGGCGTCGGGGCGCCCGAGCGCGATGACGGTCAGATCGGCGGTCGCCACGACGGCGACGCGGCTACCAGGCCTGGTCGGCGCCGCAGTGGGGGCAGGCGACGTGCGTCGACACCGCGCCCTCGAACCCGTGCCCGCAGGCGCAGTCGTAGTAGGCGATGTCGCGCGGCCCGCCCTCCTCGCGGCTGCGCTGCTCGCCGGAGACGGCGGTGCGGCGGGGCGCCGGTCGGGCTGCGCGGCGGTCCGTGCGGCGGCTCGAGGAGCGGTTCGGGGTGCGAGTTCTCATGGCTTCCTACCGAGTGAACATGGCGGCTGACTCGGAGTTTCTCTCTCTGTCTCGGAAGGCCTTCCCTCCGGCTTGAGCCTTCATCGTCGAATGTCCAAACCCGACCTCCTTCCGGCACCGGCCGGGATGCCGCGAGGGCTTCGTCATACTGGGTGGCGATGGATCCCGCTCGCAAGCGCAAAGTCCGTCTGGTCATCTGCCTGACTGCCGCCCTCGTCCTCGCCGGGATGCTGATCTTCACCAGCTTCAGCGCGGGGTCGCCCGAGAAGATCCCCTCGCAGGTGGGCACGGCGAAGCCGGGCGAGAAGATCAGGCTCGCCGGCCGGGTGCTCGAGGGCACCCTGGAGCGCAAGGGCGACGTCCGGTACTTCCGCATGCGCGATCCGCTGGGCACCGCCTCGGTCCCGGTGAGCTACGCGGGGTCGGTGCCGGATCCGTTCCGTGAGGGCCGCAACATCACGGTGACGGTCAGCAAGAACGCGAACGGGACGTTCGTCGGTGAGCCGGGCACGCTCATCACGAAGTGCCCCTCGAAGTTCACGACCAAGCCGCCGAGCTAGCGGTAGGCCATGGGCACGCTCGGCCGCGCGCTGATCCTGCTCTCGCTCGCCGTCGCCGCCTACGGGATCGGCGCGGCGCTCGTCGGAGCCCACAAGGGCCGGCGCGACCTCATCGAGTCCGCGCGCCGGTCGGTCTACGCGATCGCCGCGCTGCTGACCGCGGCCTTCGCGATCCTCGAGATCGCGTTCCTGCGGTCGGACTTCTCGTTCGAGGTGGTGGCGACGCACTCGTCGACGACGACGCCGCCGTTCTACCAGGCTGCGGCGGCGTGGTCCTCGCAGGAGGGCTCGCTGCTGCTGTGGGTCTGGCTGCTCTCGGTGTGGTCGAGCCTGGCGCTCTTCCTCACCCGCAAGCGCCTGCGCGACGTCGTGCCGTACGCGACCGCCGTGCTGCTCGGGTTCAGCGGGTTCTTCCTCGCGCTGGTGGCGTTCAAGGCGTCCCCCTTCACGCAGGTCGCCGCGGCGCCGCCGGAGGGCACGGGGCTCAACCCGCTCCTGCGCCACCCGAGCATGATGATCCACCCCCCGATGCTGTACTCGGGGTACACGCTCTTCACGATCCCGTTCGCCTTCGCGATCGGAGCGCTGTGGCGCCGGCGGGTCGACGCCGACTGGATCGTCGCCACGCGCCGCTTCGCGCTCGCGGCCTGGCTGTTCCTCGGGATCGGCATCCTGCTCGGCGCGCGCTGGTCGTACGCCGAGCTCGGCTGGGGCGGCTACTGGGCCTGGGATCCCGTCGAGAACGCATCGCTCATGCCGTGGCTGACGGGCACCGCGTTCCTGCACTCGGTGATGCTGCAGGAGAAGCGCGGGATGCTGAAGGTGTGGAACGCGTCGCTCATCCTCGCGACGGGGACGCTCTGCATCCTCGGCACGTTCCTCGTGCGCAGCGGGATCCTCGACTCGATCCACGCGTTCGGGGCGTCGACGCTGGGCGTGCCGTTCGTGACGCTGATCGGCCTGATGATCGCCGGGTCGATCGCTCTGGTGGTGACGCGGCGCGACACGCTGCGGTCCGAGCACCGGCTCGACTCCATGCTGTCCCGCGAGGCCGTCTTCCTCGGCAACAACCTCGTGCTCGTGGGCCTGTGCTTCGTGATCTTCTGGGGGACGTTCTTCCCCCTGATCGCCGAGGCGCTGACGGGCGAGCGCAAGTCGGTCGGCCCGCCGTGGTTCGACCGCTACACCGTGCCGCTCACGCTGGCGCTGGTGCTGCTGAGCGGCATCGGGCCCGTGATCGCGTGGCGCCGGGCGACGTGGCGCAGCGCGCGGCGCGCCTTCGCCCTGCCGTTCGCCGCGGCCGCGCTGACCGTGGTGGCCTGCCTCGTCGCGGGGCTGGGCGACCGGGCGCTGGCGGTCGCGATGTTCGGGGCGTCCGCGCTGGTGCTCGCGACGGTCGCGCAGGAGGTCTGGCGCGGGACGCGGGCGCGACGGGCGATGTCCGGCGAGGCGGTGCCGCTGGCGGCGGTGTCCCTCGTGCGGCGCAATCGCCGGCGCTACGGCGGCTACATCGTGCACGTCGGCATGGCGCTGCTGTTCGCGGGCGTCGCCGCGTCGTCCGCCTTCCAGGACGAGCGCGACGTGCGGCTCGGCAAGGGCGACTCCGCGACGATCGGCGACTACCGCGTGACGTACGTCAAGAACGTGGCGAAGCTGCAGGAGCGCGAGGGCCGCCTCGAGGCGATCCGCATCGGCGCGCAGCTGCGGGTCGTGCCGAAGAACGGCGAGCCGTTCACCGCGGTGACCGAGCGGCGGTACTTCCCGGCGCTGAACGCCCCGTTCCTGGGGCCGGTCGGGCGGTTCTTCGAGGGCGAGGCGACGAGCGAGATCGCGCTGAAGGCGGGCGCGTTCCGGGACTTCTGGGCGGCGTACCAGCCCGATCAGGAGGGCATCCGCAGGATCGTCGACGCGCTGGACGCGCGCGTGAAGAACGCGCCCGAGGACCAGCAGGTGCGCGCGGCGTTCGGGCTCGTCGCCTACCTCGAGCAGCAGCCCCCGCCGGGGACCTTCCGGCTCATCACCTCGCCGCTCGTCTCGTGGATCTGGCTGGGCGCGCTCGTGGTGTTCGGCGGCGGGATCCTCGCGCTGTGGCCGGCGCCCGACACCGCCCGGCGGCGCGCCACCGCGCGGGCCGCCGCACGCGTCGCGCAGGACCTCGGCCGCGCCTAGCGGCGCCTTGGTGACGTGGACGCCGTGGCGCCTCTGCTGGTGATCGTCGCGCTCGCGCTGGTCGTGTGGCTGGTCGGTGCGCCGCTGCTGCGCGGCAACCGGGAAGCCGACGATCCGGTGGACACCGAGCGCGACGCCCTCGAGGCCGAACGGGACGCGAAGTACCGCGAGATCCGCGAGCTCGAGCTCGACCACCGAACCGGCAAGCTGACCGACGAGGACTTCAAGGCGCTGGACCGTCAGCTGCGCCGCGAGGCGATCGAGATCCTCCGCAAGCTCGACGCCCTACACTGACCGGCCGTGGACACCATCCTCTCCGTCGTCCAGGTCGCCCTGTCGATCGTCGTCATCCTCCTCGTGCTCCTGCACTCGGGGAAGGACACCGGTCTCTCCGGCGCCTTCGGCGTGGGCACGGGCTCGGGTCCGTTCGGCGGCGGCTCGCTCGTCGAGCGCAACCTGAACCGCTGGACGATCTTCTTCGCGGTCCTCTGGGCCGTGAACTCGATCATCCTCATCAAGATCGACTGATCGATTCTCACTGGCCCTCGCCGCGCCTGACGGCACCGGCGGGATCGGTCCGTGCGGAGCACTGTCCCGCTCCGCCGGCGCCGTCAGCCACGACGATGGCTGCGCGAGCGATCGATCAGTGGCCTCGCTGTCAGAGCGAGGAGACGGCCGGGCAGCCCCAGAGGCTCGTCGCGGAGCGGACGCCGTCTCTGATCGCGGCGGCGACGACGTGCGGGATGACGGCCGCGAGGAGAAGCGGGTCCGCTTCGACGTCGCCGGCGCCGAGGACGAACGCGGCGTCGCCGTCGACCGAGGTGTGGGCGGGGTCGACCGCGCGGGCCGTGCCGGTGTTGGCGGCGCGGGCGAGGAGCCAGGCGTCGAGCCGCGTGAGGCGCGCGTCGGTCATGACGCACACGAGCGTCGTGGCCTCGCGGGCCGAGATGTCGGGATGCTCGCCGCGGCGCAGGAGGTCGGCGGTCGGCGTGAAGCCCTCGGCGGTCCGGACGCCCGCGAGGACGCTGCCGTCCTCGGCGAGCACGTCGCCGAACGCGTTGACGACCGCCAGGACGCTGATCCGGCAGCCGGCGACGTCCTCGGACGCGAACCCGACGCCGCCCTTCGTCCAGCCGTCGGGCCCGTGGAGCTTGCCGACCGCGCAGCCGGTCCCGGCGCCGACGGTGCCGCGCTCGACCGCGACGGTCGCCGCCGCGCACGCCGCCGCGCCCTCGACCGGCCCCGGCCGGACCGCCGCGTCCCCCAGCGGGAGGTCGAAGACCACCGCGGCCGGGACGAGCGGCACCACGTGGCCGAGCCGCGTCGCGTACCCGCGCCCGTTCGCCTCGAGCCACCGCACGACGCCGTCCGCCGCCGCCAGCCCGTAGGCGCTTCCGCCGGTCAGCAGCACCGCGTGGACGTCGCGCGCGCCCGACGAGGGGGAGAGGAGGTCCGTCTCGCGCGTCCCCGGCCCGCCGCCGCGCACCTCGCCGGACGCCACGGCGCCGCGCTCCGGCGCGAGGACCACGGTGCAGCCGGTCGCCGCGCGCAGGTTCGTGTGGTGGCCGACCTCGAACCCCGCCGGCAGAAGCGGGAGCGAGGCGCTCATCGCCGCGCCGCCTCCGAGAGGGAAGCGGCGCCGCGCCGCGCTCTCATCGCGCCCCTCCGGTGATCCGCAGGGACGCCGCGCGGACCGGCGGGCACACGATGCCGGTGGCGAACCGGCGGCCGTAGAACTCGCCTTCGCCGACGAGGCGCGGCCGGTCGCCGAGCGCCTCGATCCGCTCGAGGACGCCGAGCGCGGTGTCGGTGAACCTCACGTCGCGGAGCGGGCGGGTGATGCGGCCGTCCTCGATCAGGAACGTCCCGTCGCGGGTGACTCCGGTGAGAAGCGTCTCCTTCGGGTGCACCGTGTTCACGTACCAGAACCGCGTCACGTAGAGGCCGCGCTCGATCGGCGCGAGCAGCTCCTCGTCGGTGGCGTCGCCGCCGGCGAGGACGAGGTTCGTCGGCGCCGGCCCGAACGGCGATCCGCCCGGGAGCGTCGCGTGCCCGGTGGACGTCGCCCACCCGCCGGCCCGCGCCGCCGACCGCGTGTCGTGGACGACTCCCTGCGCGACGCCGGCCTCGATGAGGGAGAGCGGCGCCTTCGGGACGCCCTCCGCGTCGAACGCGCGGGGGAGGGTGGAGGCAGCGCCTCCCGCGACGTCGCCGAAGACGCCTTCGCCGGCGCGGGGGAGCGTGCCCGCCCACGTCGGGTCGTCGGTGAGGGTGATCGTGGGTGGCGCGATCGTCGTGCCGATCCGGCCGTCGAGGGCTCCGCGGCCCTCGGCGTGGGAGAGGCCGTTGAAGGCGAGGCCTCCGAGGAACGCGAGGACGAGGCCGATCGCGTCCTCGGCTAGGACGACGGGCCAGTCGCCGGACGGGAGCTCGGCCTGCTCGCCGCGGGGGATGCGGGCGGCGGCGCGGCGGGCGACGGCGTCGGCGTCGAGGCCGGCGACGGACGGGGCCATCGCGGCCGCGTAGCCGCTGCGGCCGTCGGCGTCGCGGCAGATGACCTTGAGGAACGCGTCGGTGACGGCATCCTCGGCGTGGATCCCGTTCGAGGAGGCGATCGCCGTGCGGACCTCGCCGGTGCTCCAGAGGCCGAACGCCTCCGTCTCGTGCTCGCCGGCGACCGCGAAGGCGCTGGCGAGCGCGGCGCCCGCGTTCGCCGGATCGAGCGCGGCCGTCTCCGCGTCGTGGCCGGCGTGCGCGGAGACCGGCTGCGGCGACGGGAGACCGGGGTAGTCGCCCGGTCCGCCCGCGGCCGCCGACGCCGCGGCCGCCTCGGCGCGCCGGACGACCTCGCGGAGGTCGTCGCCGGCCGTCGCGTTCGTCGTCGCGGTTCCGACGTGGCCGTCGCGCAGCGCCGCGACGTGCACCGTGAGGTCGTCGACCTCCGTCGCCTGCGTCGGCGACGAGCGCGCGAACCGCGTATGGAGAGAGCGCTCGTGCGTGACGGTGACCTGCGTGTCGCCGGTTGCGAAGGACAGCGCGTGGGCGGCGAGGTCGAGCGGCGTCACAGGCCGACCCGGACGTCGCGGAAGCGGGCGGGGGCGGCTCCGTGGGAGACGGCCATCATCTGGCCGGGCTCACCCTTGCCGCAGTTCGTGACGCCGTGGAGGATCCACTCGTCGGCGGAGCAGACCGCGTCCAGCGACGACCAGAACTGCGGCGTGACGCCCGAGTAGACGGGGTTCCGGAACAGCCGGCCGAGCTCGCCGTCGCGGATCTCGCGGGCGGTCTCGGTGGCGAACTGGAAGTGCAGGCGGCGGTCATCGATGGACCAGGAGCGGTTGGTCTCGAGGTACAGGCCGTCGCCCGTGTCCGCGAGGAGGTCGTCGAGCGAACCGGCGGAGCCCGGCTCGATCGACACGTTCGTCATCCGCACGATCGGCTGGCGGTCGAAGCCCTCGGCCCGCGCGCAGCCGGCCGACGCGCCGAGACCGATCGAGGCGGCGGACTCCCGGTCGCTCAGCGCCGCCCGCAGCGACCCGCGGTCGATGAGCACCGTGCGGTGCGCGGCCGTGCCCTCGTCGTCCCAGCCGAACGACCCCAGCCCGCCCGCAAGCGTCGCGTCCGCCGTGATCGTCAGCGCGTCGGACCCGTACCGCAGCGACCCGACGTCGCCGGGCTGCACCCAGCTCGTCCCCGCGTACGCCGCCTCGCCCAGGAGGATCCGGTCGAGCTCCAGCGCATGGCCGATCGACTCGTGGATCTGGAGGGCGAGCTGCTCGGACCCGATCACGACGGTGAAGAGGCCGCTCGGGCACACCGGCGCGGTGAGCAGCTCGATCGCCTCCGCGGCGACGCGCGGCGCCTCGCCGACGAGGTCGAGCCCGAGGACGTGCTCCCAGCCGGCCTGCGCGACGTGGCCGCCGTGCGCGCTCGGGAAGGAGCGCACCTGCAGCTCGTCCCCGGCGACCGCCGAGACCGTAATGCCCGCGCCGCACTCCGTGTGCTCCTGCGTGCACGCCGCGCCCTCGGTCGACGCGAACGCGCGCCGCACGACGCTCGCCCGCGCGACCGCCTCCGTCCGCACCAGACGCGGATCGCCGCGCAGAGCGGCTTCGGCCGCGGTCAGCAGCGCGAGCTTGTCCTCGAGCGGAACCGAGAACGGCGGCACCGCGCACGGCCCGGCCCAGTGTCCGCGGGCCGGCGTCTCGGACGTCCGCGGCCGGTCGCCGGCGGCGGGCAGCGCCTCCGCGATCGCCAGCGCCCGCGCCAAGGCGCGCTCGGCACCCGCACGGGACGTGTCGCGCGTCGCCGCGAAGCCCCAGGCGCCGCCGACGCGCACGCGCACGCCGATCCCGGCCGAGGCGTCGTGCTCGACGTCCTCCACGAGCCCGTTGCGCACGCCGAGCTGCTCGTCCTCACGCGAGACGTGCCGCGCCTCCGCGTACGAGCACCGTCCCGTCGCGAGGGACATGAGCTCGACGAGCCCGTCGAGCTCGGCGGTCACAGGGCCCGCTCGTAGAGGGCCAGCAGCTCGTCGCGCGACGCGACCGGCGGCGTGAACGCGAGCTCGTCGCGCCGCGACGCCGCGTCCGCGCAGCGCTCCAGCGTCTCGCGCGTGACGCCGAGCGCCGCGAGCGACGACGCGCCCGCCCGCGCCGCGAGATCGGTCGCGAGCGCCACCACGTCGCCGACTCCGCCGTCGCCGCGCCGCTCCCGCAGCCAGGCCGCGGTGTGCGGGAGCATCGCCGCGTTCGCCTGCCCGTGCCCGACGCCGCCGACGCGCACGAGCGTCTGGCTGAGCACGTGATGCAGCCCGTACCACGTCGCGTCGATCGTCCAGCCCGAGAGGAACGCCGCCAGCGCGAGGTCGTCGCGCGCGCTCTCGCCCGGCTCGTCGCCCGCCCCGTCGTACGCCCGCGCCGTCAGGGAAGCCGCCTCCGCCGCCGCCAGCCGCGGCACGACGCTCGCGTGGATCGTCACCGCGCCCTCGACCGCGTGCGCCAGCGAGTTCGCCGCGCTCGCCGCCAGCTCGGCCGGCGGCTGCGACGCGCACAGCGCCGGATCGTTGATGACCACGGCCGGCCGCACCCGCGGCGCGTCGACGCCCTTCGGCAGCCGGTGCACCTTCGTCATCTCGGCCGCCGACAGCGTGGTGGGGATCGCGCCCGCGCGTGTCCCGTCCGCCCGCGCCGCCGCGATCGCCTTCGCGGTGTCGACGACACGGCCGCCGCCCAGCGCGACGATGAGCGGCGCCGCCGGCACCGCCTCCAGCAGCTCCGCCGCCAGCTCGTCGACTAGCCCGGGGCCGACGTCGTGGACGCTGGCGGCTTGCGAGACGACGTCCGGCGCATCGCCCCGCGCCCGCGGCGTGGTCAGCAGCACGTAGTCGTCGCCGAGCAGCTCGGCGGCATCGGCGACGGCGCCGCGGCCGAAGCGCAGCGTGCGCTCGCCGTCCTGCCAGGTGAAGTCCTCGGACAAGGCCCGGACGCTACCGGCCCGGCGAGTCCCATCACGAAACGGTCGAGCTACCATCGCGCTCGTGCTCCACAACACGTACGAGGGCCAGACGTGCTCGGTGGCGCGGGCGCTCGAGGTGGTGGGGGAGCGGTGGACGCTGCTCATCCTCCGCGACGCCTTCCTGGGCGTCCGCCGCTTCGACGACTTCCAGCGCAGCCTCGGCATCGCGCGGAACGTGCTCCAGTCGCGGCTGCAGCGCCTGGTGGAGAACGGCCTGCTCGAGCGCACGCGCTACCGCGAGAAGCCCGAGCGCTACGAGTACCGGCTGACCGACGTCGGCCGGGACCTGTGGCCGGCCGTCGTCGCGCTCCTGCAGTGGGGCGACCGCCACTTCGCCGGCGAGAGCGGCCCGCCGCTCGTCCTCGAGCACCGCGACTGCGGCGGCCGCGTCGACGAGCACCGCACCTGCACCAGCTGCGGCGCGCGCCTGGAGGCGAGCGACGTCCGCCCGGTCCCCGGACCGGGCGCCGACGACCGCGTGCGCGCGCTGCTCGAGCGCGCGCCCGCGGCCGTCTGACCCCGAGCTACTTGCCGGCCGTCCAGTGCGCGGCGACGCGCGTGGCCGACAGCGTGTTGCCGTAGACGGCGACCTCGTCGACGGTGCCCCGGAAGAACTCCGAGCCGCCGTCCCAGCTGCCCAGCTCGAGCGGCGTGCTCGTCACCGACGCCGGGCCGGTCTGCGCCTTGCTCGCGACCTGGACGCCGTTGACGTAGAGCCGCATCGTCGCGCCGTCGTACGTGCCGACCACGTGGTACCGCGTGCCCGTCGCGATCGTCCCCGAGGGAGCCCGCAGGCGCTGGCGCACGCCGCTCTGGATCACCGTGAACTCGAGCAGGCCGCCGGCGAACTGGATCGAGTACGCCTCGGACTTCGTGACGACCGACTGCCACGAGGGCGACAGCGTCTCGGGCTTGATCCACGCCTCCACGCTGAACGCCGACGTGAAGTCGAGGCTGCTCGAGTCGGCCACGCGGACGTGGTCGTTGGTGCCGTCGAGCCGCGCGGCGGTGTTCGAGGACGTGATGAGCGGGGCCGCCCCGAGCGTCACGCCGTTGTAGTACGTGCCCCTGTTCAGCGCGCGCGAGTCGGCCGCGGTCGTGGCGCCGCTCGCCTCTCCGAGCCGCCAGTAGCTGACGGGCGCGTCGGTGGTCACCTCGCCCGCGTAGTCGCCGCCCGGCGTCGGCGTGGAAGCCGCCTGCGTCGTTGCGCTGGCGACGTTCGACCAGGCCGACGACGTCGTCGAGCTCATCGCCCGGACGCGGAACCAGTAGGTCGTCGACGCGGTCAGCCCGGACACGGCGAGCGACGTCGCGTTGGTGGCGGCGCTCTGCGTCACCGGGTTCGTGAACGCGCTGTCGGTGCTGCGCTGGATCTCGAAGCCCGACTCGTTCGCCGCGTTGTCGGTCCACTGCAGCGCGATGGCCGAGCTGGACGACGCGGTCGCGGTGAGCGCCGACGGAGCGGCGACGCCCGCGGTGCTCGTCGTCGCGCTGGCGACGTTCGACCACGCGGAGCTGTCGGTGTTCGTCGTCGCCTTGACCCGGTACCAGTACGTCGTCCCGCCGGGCCGCCCGGTGTCGCTGTACGACGTGATGTTCGGGCCGACGGTGATCGCGGTCGGGCTCGAGAACGAGCTGTCCGCGCTGCGCTCGATCGTGAACCCGGCCTCGTTGTTCGACGCGTCCGTCCAGCGCAGGTCGATCTGCGAGGACGACGCCGCGGTCGCCGTCAGGCCGGTCGGGGTGGCGACGCCGACGGCGGTCGCGATGCCGGCGTCGTAGTGCTGCTTGGCCTGCAGACCGGTCAGGAGGCTGTCGTAGACGGCCACCTCGTCGACCGTGCCGCGGAAGCGCTCGATCTGGTCGTCCCACGACCCGATGTACAGGCCGTAGCCGCGCGACGCGGGGCCGGCGAGCGTCGAGGTCGCGACCTGCACGCCGTTGATGTAGAGGCGCTGCCCGGCCGTCCCGTCGTACGTGCCGACCACGTGGTAGACGCCGCCCGTCGCGATCGCGCCGGCGGGCGCCTGCAGCCGGCGGCGCGTGCCGCTCTGGATGACCGTGAACTCGAGGCGAGGCCCGTTGAACTGCAGCGAGTAGCCCTCCGGCCGCGTGACGATCGAGGCGAACTGCCCCGTCGCCGGCAGCGCGTCCGGCTTGATCCACGCCTCGAGGCTGATCGCGCCGCCGAGCACCCAGCGGGTGCTGTCGGTCACGCGCACGTAGTTCGAGCCGCCGAAGCGCACCGACGCGTTCGTGTCGGAGTTCAGGAGGCTCGCGGCGCCAAGGCCGGGAGCGTTGATGTACGTGCCGTTGGTGAGGCTCGTCTCCTCGAACGCCGTCGCGCCGCTCGTCTCGCCGAGCCGCCAGTAGCCGACCGGGTGCGCCTCGAGCACCGCGGTGCGGTACGCCGAGTTGCTGCCGTCCGGGGGCGGCGTCGTGCCGGTCGTGAAGTCGATCGTGTCCGTCTCGGACGCCGACCACTTGCCCGACGCGTCGTGGAACTGCGCGTAGACCGTGTGCTGGCCGGAGGTCGTGGTGCCGCCGTAGCGCGTGTCCGAGAGGTCCCAGGCGATGCTCATCGGGCTCGAGCCCGACCCGCCGTACGTGTACTGCTTCCACGACACACCGTCGTTGGAGATGCGGACCGAGTCGACGCCGCTCACGTCGTCGCGGCCGAGCACCTTCACCGTCACGTTCGTCGAGGTCGTCGCCTTGGCGACGTCGTTGATCGTGACCGTGCCGCTCGGGCGGTCGGAGTCGACGAGCACCCCGCCGGAGACGCGGAAGGTCGTCGTCGCCTCGTTGGCCGACTGGCTCTCGCGGGTCGAGTCCGACTTGCCGGTGCTCTCGTAGAGCTTGTTGTCCGGGTCGGCGACCGAGCGCAGCACGTACGTGCCGTCGGCGAGCTTGCGCGTGCCGAGGTCGATCCACTGCTCGAACCGGTAGAAGTCGTAGGTGTCGCCCCAGCCGATCGACAGGCCCGAGTCGATCCTGCCGGTCTTGGTCGGGTCGCAGCCCGAGTCGGTGAACCGGCGCGGGTAGGGCGTCGACGGCAGCGTGCGGATGAACTCCTCGTCCAGGACGCAGCTGGTCGTCTTCGTGCCGACGAGGTCCGGCTTCGTGGTCGACGGCCGCCCAGCCGCCAGCCAGTTGTCGTACGCCGTCTTCGTCCAGAGCTCGTACTCGCCCCATCCGTCGTAGTGGAAGTGCTGATGCTCGGGGTGGATCGTGTAGTTGCCGACGGTGTAGGTGCTCTTGCTCCCGTCATCGGACACCACGGTCTGGATCGCCGGCGCCGACGTCGTGCCGGGCGGCACGTTGCCGCCGATCATGAGCGGCCCCTGCCCGACGTTCCACGTCGTGTTCGAGAAGCGCAGCACGTTGTGGAACGTGCCGCTGCCGGTCACGTCGGTGTTGTCGAACTTGAGGTCGCGCGGGGGCAGCGTCTGCAAGTCGGGGTACAGCGCGGTGGCGGCGGCGGCGCTCTGGGCGAGCAGCAGCGTGAGCGCAGCCACGAGCAGGGTCAAGCGAAGGCGAGGCAAGGGCAGGGTCCTGGGTCTCCGGGTGGGCGGACCTGGATTCTCCCCGTCAACAGCCGTTTCTCAACTGCGATTCGTCCGAAGTGGACGAATGTTCCTTCGAGGGTAGGGTCCAGCCGCCGTGCGCCAGGCCGGGTTCCGGATCATCTTGCTCGAGCCGAACAACGGTGGCCTCGCGGTCGCGCGCTCGCTCGTGCGCGCCGGGCACCGGCCGGGCCTGGTGCTCCCGCCCGGCATGGCTTGGATGCGCCGCAGCCGGGGGACGGACAGCCGGGTGGTGCCCGAGGGCGGCTACGCGGCGGCGATCGAGGAGCTGGCGGGCGGCGGTCCGGCGCTCCTGCTGGCCGGCGCCGACCGGGCGTCGGAGTGGATCGCGTCCCATCGCGACGACCTCCCCGAGCGGATCCGGACGTTCGAACGCGCCGGATCCGGCCACACGGAGCTGCTCGCCAAGGCGACGAGCCACGCCATCGCGCGCGCGGCCGGGGTGCGGGTGCCGTGGGAGCGGACGGTCACCGGCCTGGAGGAGCTCGAAGCCGCCACCGCGGACGCCCCGTTCCCGTGCGTCGTCAAGCCGGAGCTGTCGCACGTCTTCCGCGCCCGCTTCGGCGAGGAGCGCGTCTTCGTGGTCGACGACGCGGCGCAGGCCCGCGCCGCGGCGGCCCCCGCGCTCGTGGCCGGGATGGCGATGATGCTGTCCGAGTACGTGCCCGGCGGCGACGACGCCGTCGAGGAGGCCATCGTCGTGCGGGCCGCCGACGGCAGCTACCCGGTCCGGTTCGGCTGCCGCAAGCTGCGCCAGTACCCGCGCGGGTTCGGCGCCGCGTCGATCTGCGTCGCCGATCCGATCCCGGCGTCGATGGCGCTGGCCGAGGCCGTGCTCGACGAGGCGGGCTTCGTCGGCGTCGCCGGCGTCGAGACCAAGCGCCACGCCGTCACGGGCGAGACGTTCTTCATCGAGGCGAACGTCCGGCTGCCGACGCAGTTCGGGCTCGGCGACGCCAGCGGCGTGGACGCGTCGCGCCGGCTGGTGGCCGTGCTGGCCGGGGAGTCGCTCGGCCCCGCGCCCGCCCAGCGGATGGGGGTGAAGCTCGTCTTCCCGGAGCTCGAGGCCCGCGCCGCGCTCACCGTGCTGCGCGACGGCGGCGGCCCGCGGGCGGCCGGCGCGCTGCTGCGCTCCTACCGCGGCGTGCGCGAGCTCGGCCTGCTCGACCCGCGCGACCCCGGCCCGCTGGTCGCCCGCGTCACCGGCGCGCTGCGTCGACGCGGTCGCGCAGGCGCTTGACCGCCGGGCGGCCGTAGCGGCGCCACACCCCCGCGGGCAGCGCGACCGCCCCGCGGTACGCGCGCAGCGTCACCCGCGGGCGGACGGTCGAGGTCCAGCGCAGCTTGTAGGCGTCGTCGGGGCCGAGGAAGTCGTAGCCGGCCACGCCTTCCTCGATCGACGCGCGCAGGACGTCGGCGCGCAGGACGAGGCCGGGGGAGAGGCGGCTCCAGCTCTCGTCGAAGCCGGTCTTGACGAGGAACGCCTGGTCGCCGACGACGATGCCGAGGTCGGCGGCGAGCACGGCGCCGTCGAGCTCGAGCAGGTGCAGGCGCAGCCAGCCGCGCTCGGCGGCGGCGCGCGCGAACGTGCGGTAGAGCGTCTCCGCGCCGGGCTCGCGGAGGACCGCGGTGCCCGCGTCGGCCTTCCATCCGGACGCCTCGACGGCCAGGAACGCGTCGAGGTCGGCCTCCAGCCGCTCGCCGTTCGTCGTGGTGCGGAAGACGAGCTCGCCCTCCTTCTCGAGCGCGCGGCGCCGGCGTCCGACCTGCGAGCGCAGGTTCCGGCTGAGCCCCGCCGTCAGCTCGTCGTACGAGCGCGGCAGCGCCAGCCACGGGCTGCGGGCGCCCGGCTCGGCGAGCACGCGCAGGCCGGCGTCCTCCAGCTCGCGACGCGCCGCCAGCAGGCCGTGGCCGCCCGGGCGCAGCGGCCCCAGAACCAGCGACCGCGCCTCGCTTCCCGCCAGCCCTGCCCACAGCGCCGTGTGGGCGTCGTCGTCGGCCGCGACGGCATCCCAGTCGCCGCTGTGGTCGTTGGCCGCGGCGGCAAGGCCGCCGGTGCGGGTCCGGCGCAGCAGGGCGCCCGCGCGTAGCGCGCCATCTTCGCCGCGGATGGTCGCAAGGACCGGCTCGCCGTCCCCGAAGGCGGTCCACCACGCTTTCAGCCAGGCGTGTGTCAGGAAAGGAGAGGGTTGACGCGCCGCGAAGTCGTCCCACGACTCGGCCACCGCGTCGAACGCCGACATGCCGTGTTCCAGACCGAAGCGACCGCCGTTCGCGTTTGGGGCGCTGCGGGCCATGGAGACACGAGGCTAGTGAGCGCTCCGGGGGTAAAGTGGCCGCGGCGCCGCCCGATAAGCGGATAGAGACCCTTTGCCGCCTTTCGCACCACCTGCCACGGATCCGGCACTCGAGATCATGGACGATCAGCTTCGCGCCCCCGTCGAGGAAGCGCCGCCCGCGCGTGGGCAGGGGTCGTCCTCGTCCTGGATCACCGCAGCGGCCCGCCTGGCCGGGCCGGTGGCCGGTGCGATCCTCGCGCTGATCCTCGCGCGCCAGAGCGGCACGCCGCTCGAGACGACGGGCCTCACGTTCGCGGCGCTGCTCGCCGGCGGGCTCATCGTGGGCCGCGAGCCGAAGTGGGCGAACCTGCTGCCGTTCATGGGCGCCCTGGCGCGCGCCGCCGGCCCGCTGCTCGGCGCCGTCTTCCTGCTCGTCCTGCAGGCGCTCGACTGGCTGCCCGGCCTGACGTCGGGCGACGTCTGGCTCGTGCTCACCGTCTCCGTCGGGCTCGCGCTCGTCGCCGGGCCGATCGCCCGGTCCGCGTCCGCGCGGCGCCGCACGATCCGGGTCGCCGTCATCGGCTCGACCCGCTCGACCGACTCGCTCGGCCGCGAGCTGCGCCTGTCCGAGATCGGCGACTACAGCGTCGTCGGGCGCGTCACGTTCCCCGAGGACCCGTCGGACGAGGAGCGCGGCGAGGTGCCGCTGCTCGGCGAGCTGAGCGACCTCGGTGAGATCGCCGAGCGTCACGAGATCGACCTGCTGCTCATGACCGGCGAGGCGCCGCGCATGGCGGTCTTCGAGGAGGTCGCCCGCTCCTGCCTGCACCTGCCGGTGCGCCTGCGCGAGCTGTCCGGCTTCTACGAGGAGGTCTTCGGCCACGTCGCGGTGGCGGAGATCAACGCCGCGTGGTTCCAGTGGATCGTGCACCCGAAGTACCGCGCGAAGGCGCTGCCGGGCGAGCGCGCGCTCGACCTCGTCGTCGCCGGGATCACCGGCCTGCTGGCGCTGCCGCTGCTCGGCGTGCTCGCGCTGGTCATCCGCCGCGACGGCGGCCCCGTGTTCTTCAAGCAGGTCCGGATCGGCGAGGGCGGCAGGCCGTTCACGATCTACAAGCTCCGCACGATGCGCGAGGGCGCCGGTGGCGAGTGGGCCGTCGCCTCGGACGACCGCGTCACCACGATCGGCCGCCTGCTGCGCAAGACGCACCTCGACGAGCTGCCGCAGGTGCTGAACGTCCTGCGCGGCGAGATGAGCGTCGTCGGCCCGCGGCCCGAGCAGCCCGCGTTCGTCGACCGCCTCGAGCACGTCGTCCCGTACTACAAGCGGCGCCATCTGATGAAGCCCGGCCTGACCGGGTGGGCCCAGGTCCGCTGCGGCTACGCCGGGTCGGACATCGGGTCGGCGTGGAAGGTCTGCCACGACCTCTACTACCTCAAGCACCGCTCGCTCGGGCTCAACCTCGTGATCCTCTGCGAGACCCTGCGCACCCTCGTCGCCGACGCGCAGTACACGGCCGAGCCGGCGAGCGTCGACTTCATCCTGGCGCCGACCCGCACGGCGCTGGATCCCGCGCCCGCGTCGGCGCCCGCCACCTCGTAGATGAGCTCCGCGGCGCCGACGTTCACCGTCTTCACGGCGACGTACCAGCGCGCCCACACGCTGCACCGGGTGTGGGAGAGCCTGCGCGCGCAGACCCTGCGCGACTTCGAGTGGCTCGTCGTCGACGGCGACTCGACCGACGGCACGCCGGAGCTCGTCGCCGGCTGGGCGGATGAGAGCGACGTCCCCGTCCGCTACCTGCGCCAGAACAACGAGGGCAAGCACGGCGCGTGGAACATCGGCGTGCGCGACGCGCGCGGGCGGTTCTTCCTGTCGCTGGACTCCGACGACGGCTGCGTGCCCGAGGCGCTCGAGCGCTTCCTAGCGCTCTGGGAGGGCATCCCCGAAGGCGACCGCGACCGCTTCGCCGGCGTCACGGTGCTCTGCCGCGACCTCGACGGCCGGCTCGTGGGCGACCCCTTCCCGCGCAGCCCGCTGGACGCGACCTCGCTGGAGCTGCGCTACCGGCATCGCAGCACGGGCGACAAGTGGGGCTTCATCCGCACCGACGTCCTGCGCGACCACCCGTTCCCGGAGACGCCGGGCGTGCGCTTCGTGACCGAGAGCGTCGTGTGGGACCGGATCTCGCGCCGCTACGTCACGCGGTTCGTCAACGAGGCGCTGAAGGTCTACGACGAGTCCGAGGACGCCGGGCGGCTGACGATGCAGATCCGCGATCCCGGCGCGCACGCGGCGATGTTCGCGGACGCCTACGGCGAGCAGCTCAACGACCACCTGCGCTTCGTCCGGTGGGCGCCGCTCGACTACCTGCGGCTGTCCGCGCTCTACACGCGCAACTGCCTGCACGACGGGCGCGGCCCGCGCAGGCAGGTCGCGGCGCTGCGGCCGGCGGCCCGGCCGCTGTGGCTCGCCGGGGCGCCGCTCGGCGCGGCCGTCTACGCGCGCGACCGGCTGCGGCTGCGGCGCGCGACGTAGAACGACGAAGGGCCCGGCGAACCGGGCCCTTCGCTCAAGCGTGGACGAGAGGAGCGGTCAGCTCTCGCTGCGCCGCGTGGTCCGGCGGAGGACCATGCCGGTCCCGACGAGCGCGAGGCCCATGAGGACCACGATGCCGACGTCGAGGCCGGTGAAGGGGAGGGTGCCCGACTCCTGTGCGGGGGTCGGGGTGGGCGCAGGCGCGGGCGGCGTCGTCGCCGGCGGCGGCGGCGACGTGGTCTCCGTCGGCTGCTGGGTCTCGATCTCGCCGATGACGCCCAGCGTCTCGTCGTAGCCCTTCGCGCTCGGGCTGGCGCCCATCGCGACGGGGCCGCTCACGGCGAGCAGCAGAGTGGTGATCAGTGCAGTGGCGGCAATGCGCATGATGTGAAACCTCTTGACAGGAACTCCGGTGTCCACGCTCGCGGCGCACCGCGCGCCGGGAGAGAATACCCGCTCATCTGCCGCCGTCGTACCCCCCTGGACGAACGGACGAACGGAGGCGTTCTCACCGATGGACGGGGAAGGTCCTCAATCCGGGTCGAAGGGTTGGATCCGGTAGGAGAGCTGTTCGGCGAGCTTACGCTCCGCCTCGGCGGGGTCGACCGGCTGCTTCCGCGCCAGAAGCCGCCCGACCTCGCGGACGACCGGCTGGCGCGGGTTGAGCTGCCTCGCCTCGGCCAGGCTCCGCCGGGCGGATGCCCACTTCTTCGCCTGACCGTCGAGGAGCGCCAGCTCGAAGTGCGCGAACCAGTTGCGGGGCTCGCGCTGCAACGCCTCTTGCAGATCAGCGCGCGCCTCGGCACGGCGGCCGAGCGTCCGCGCGATGACGGACCGACCGACGAGCGGGGCGGCCGTGAGCGGGTCGAGGTCCGCCGCGCGCTTCAGCCGGGCGAGCGTCAACTCGGGGTCGGAGCGCTGGACCTCGTAGGCGGAGCGCTCGAACCGCGCGGCGGCGCCGGGCAGCGCCAGCGAGACCGCCGCGGCGATCGCGCCGATCGCGACGACGGCGCGCGCGGGCATCGTGCGCAGCGGCCCGCGGACGTCGTCGCCGGCGCCGCTCGAGCCGCCGCCGATGCGGCCGGACATCGCGAACAGGCCGAGCGCGAGCAGCGACAGCGCGGGGAACTCCCACAGCCAGTCGACCATCCCGTGCGCGAGCCAGATCAGCCCGCCCGCGAACGCGGCGACGGCGAGGCCCGCCTCCGCGGACGTGGCGCGGGTGCGGACGCGCGCGAAGCCGGCGGCGATGCCGCCGAAGAAGGCGAGGAACAGCGCCGCTCCGACGATCCCGAGCTGCGCGAGGATCCCGAAGCCGAGGCTGTGCACGTACCGCGGCGCCTCGGACGTCCTGCGCTGCACGAGGTAGGGGACGCTGAAGTTCTCGGTGCCGATGCCCGCGACCGGGTGGTCGCGGAACTCGTCCAGCGCGACCCGCCAGAAGTCGTAGCGGCCCGAGCCCAGCGCGCCGGTGAAGCGCGTCGAGCCGGACTCGACCTGGTCGTAGCTCGTGGACTTGAAGCTCTCCCAGCGGTCGTCGAGCCAGCCCGTCGACCCGGCGAGCACGACCACGCCGGCGACGGCCGCGAGGCCGGCGAGGCCAAGGAACGTGCGGTCGGCCGTCCGGCGCGCGGAGGGCGAGACGCCGCCGCGCCGCTCCAGCAGGCGGGCAGCTGTGAGCGCGACGACGGCCGCGGCGATCGCGACCACCGCGCCGATCGCGATGACGCGCCGCGCGTCCGACAGCGCCGCCTCGAGCGCGCCGCTGTCGCTGACGTTGCGGACGTCGGTGAGCGTGCTCCAGCTCAGCGCCAGCAGCCCGACGGGGACGGCGAGCGCGAAGAGCGCCGGCCAGCGGCGCGGGTGCAACAGGACGAAGGCGGGCGCCGCGACGATGAACCCGGCGGCGGCGCCGCGGCTCTGCGAGAGCAGCGAGGTCTCGATGAGGACGACGGCGACGCCGAGGCCGAGCGCGCGCAGGGGCAGGCGCAGCTCGCGCGTCAGGGCGAGCTGCAGCGCGGGGAAGAAGGCGATGAGCCAGAGGTTCGCCGTGGCGTTGGCGTAGGCGATCGGCTCGGCGATGCGCCCTCCGACGAGCAGCGTGCTGGGGTCGTCCTTCGTCGCGGAGACGATCAACAGGCCGACGGCGAGCGCGCCGACGCCGAGGGCGACCATCGAGAGCGCTGCGCGGGCCGTCCCGGCCGGCCACGGGCGCAACCCGACGATCGTGAAGCCGAGCCAGAAGAGCAGCGTGCGGTTCGCACCCTGCCACGCGTCGCCGGGGACGTCGGCCCACAAGATCGAGAGGAACGACCACAGCGTGAACGCGCCGAAGGCCGCCACGGCGAGGTCGAACGCGCGGGAGCGGTCCTGGCGCGCGGGCGGCGCGACGACGAGCACGAGGACGAGCAGCGCGAGCGCGAAGAGCGCGACGGGGTACCAGACGGTCTCCTCGAAGCCGCCCCCGAACGCCCCGAGCACGGGCGCCGCCGCCAGCACGAGCAGCCCCGGCAGCAGCATCGCCTGCGCGCGCCGGCCCGTCAGCGGCTCGTGCGGGCGCGCGAGGTCCGGCGGGAACGGCTCGGCGGCAGGGGGCGATGGCGTCGCCAAGGGGCGCGAGGTGCTCAGCGGTCGGGCGTACGGGCCGCCACGGGCCGCTGGCGCGAGGCCTTGCGGTCACGCGGCGTGACGCCGTAGGCGTGGTACGAGTTCGCGCCGCGGGTGCGCTGGCCGACGAGCAGGAAGCCCGTCGGTGCGAGCCCGGCGCCGTTGAGCAGGTCGCGGACGCCCTCGAGGTTGGCGCGGTTCGTGTGGCCGGGCCGCGCGACGAGGATGATGTCGTCGACCTGGTCGGCGATCGTCAGCGCGTCGGCGACCTCGCCGAGCGGCGCGGTGTCGAGCACGACGTAGTCGGCCAGCGTGCGCGCCTCCTCGAGGATCGCCGGCATCTTGCGGCGCAGCGACTCGAGCAGCGCGACGTCGCCCTCGGCGCTTGCCGCGGGCACGATCTGCAGCGGCGGCAGCTGGGGCGCGGGGGTGAGGAGGTCGGCCAGCGGCGTGCCGGTCAACGTCGCGACGAGGCTGCGCCGGGGCTGGATGCCGAGGACGCGGGCGAGGTCGGGCTTGCGCAGGTCGAAGTCGATCAGCACGACGCGGTGCCCGCCGCCGACGAGCGACAGCGCGAGGTTGACCGCGGACGTGGTCTTGCCGTCGCCGGACGACGCGCTCGTGAGCATGACGGTGCGGTGGGTGCCGGGCTGGCGCTCGAGCTGCACGCGCAGCGTGCGGAACGCCTCGCGGACGCCGGGCGGCATGTCCGACGGGCTGAGCACGCCGCGGCGCGTGCGGCGCGGCATGACCGGCGCGCGGGCCAGCACGGGCGCCGGCAGCACGGTGAGCAGCTCGTCCTCGTCGCGAACGCGGCGCTCGAGCAGCTCGAGCAGGAGGGCGACGCCGCTGCCGACCGCGAAGCCGGCGAGGATGGAGAGCAGCGCGAGGATCCACGCGGGCGTGCCGAGCGGCGAGCCCGGGACGGCGGCGCGCTCCGAGAACGACAGCGTCGGGTCGTTGCCGTCGCGGACCGACTCGAGCGTTCCGATCCGCTGCGCGAGCTCGGCGGCGGCTTCCTGGCGGCCGGCCTGCGTCAGGCGGGCCTGCTGGCGGCCGAGGCGGTCGAGCGCGCTGACGACGGCGCGGCGCAGCGCCTCGGTGCGGACGTCGAGCGCGGCGCGCGCGAAGGTGTTGGCGAGGGCGGCGGCCTTCTCGCCGCTGTCCGCCTTGGCGGTGACGGCGAGCACGCTGCTCTCGCCCTGCGGGCCGACCTCGATGTCGCCCGAGACCTGCGACTGCGTCCAGCCGTTGCCGAGGCGGCGCGCGGTCAGCGCGGCGGCGGCCGGCGAGTCGACGAGCGTCGCGGCGGTCTGGATCGTGCGCGTGGCGTCGCCGTAGTCGCGGAGGAACGGCAGGCCCTGGAAGGTGACGTCGGCCTCCGGCAGCGGCGTCACGAGGATCTCCGAGGTGGTCTCGAACTGCTCGGTGCGCTGGGCGAGCCAGGCGACGCAGCCGAGCAGCGCGGCGAGCGTCGTGACCAGCACGAGGATGCGATGCGCCGAGATCGCGCGCACGTACGGCGCCCAGCCGCTGTCGTTCTGACGGGAGGGCGGCGTGACGGGACCGAGGTCGGCTGCCACGTTCGTGAGGCTACCGAGCGGTCCGGGCGTTGTAGGGCGAGCCACGATCCTCCTTGCGTGCCGCTGCCAGGAGCGCCGAGCCGAGACCCAGCAGGAGCCAGAGGCGGAAGTTGTTGCCGATGGAGAGGAAGAACGCCGCGGTGAGGAAACCGATCTGACCGATCAGGAGGCCCTGGGCGAGCGCTTGCAGGTCGGGGCGGCCGCGGAGCTCCCACGCCCGCGCCGCTCGCCACGTCGTGTACAGGCCGAGCACGCTGACCAGCAGGAAGCCGAGCAGGCCTATGACCCCGGTCTCGGCCAGCAGCTGCAGGTAGGTGTTGTGCACGATGTGGGGTGAATCGACGATCAGGTCGACGTACTGCAGGTTCCGCAGGTCGCGTACGTAGGTGGTCGACTCCTCCCGGAACTGGTTGAGGCCGACCCCCGTCATGGGGTGGTCCTCGCTCATCCGCCAGGCGATCGCCCACAGCTCGCTGCGGCCGTTGCCGCCGCCGTCGAACGACGTGATCCGGTCGAGCGCGCCCGGCGTGGAGGCGAGCGCGAACGTCGCGATCATCCCGATGAGCGCGGCAAGCCCCAGCGCCTGCAGCCGGTGGCCGCGTGCGAGCACGATCGTGGCGACGATGCAGACGCCGGCCGCGACGAGGCCGCCGCGGGACTGGGTCGCGGCGGCGCCGAAGCCCATGATCCCGAGCGAGACGATCAGCAGCATCCGGCGCGGGCCGCGGGCACCCGCGAGCATGCCGACCGCGACGGCGATCGCCGCGATGAGGCCTGCGGCGAGCTCGTTGGGGTCGTTGCCGGCGGCCTCGAAGCGGCCCTCGGTGGCCTGCGCGGTCTTGATCGCCGACTGCCCGGTCGTGAGGTCGCCCATCGCGGCGCCGACGATCACCGAGAACACCGCGCCGGTCACGAAGCCGGCGGCGACGAGCCGCACCTGCTGCGGCGTGCGCAGCGTGGTGGCGACGACGACGAGCAGCAGCACGCACAGCGCCCAGTAGAGGAGCTCGCCCTCGACGAGGTCGGACTTCCGCGCCCAGGCGAGCGTGATCGCCAGCCACAGCAGCAGCCCGAGCGCGGGGAAGAGGGCCGGGCCGGCGGCGCCGAGGAGGTCGCGGAACCGCTCGCGCCGGCCGCTGATCACGGCGAACCAGACCGCGATCAGGCCGAGCCCGCCGATGCTGGAGGCCAGGCCGAGGCCGGCGACGTGGCCGAGCGACAGCGTGGTCGCCCACAGCGCGAGCCCCAGCGGGAGACTGATGAGCGTGACCGGCGCGAAGACGGCCAGCGCGGCGAGCGCGATGGCCCTCGGCGTCTGCGCGACGGTGCCGATGCCGATGAGCAGCGCGAAGAACGCGGCGGCCCCGGTCGCGGCGATCGGGAGCAGCGCCGACGCGCGCGGCAGCGGCGGTGATGCGGCGTGGGGAAGGCGCACCGGTGCGGCAGCCTAGTCGCGGCCCGGGCGGATCACGGCCGCTGCGACGCGCGCGGCCTCGGACTCGAGCGTGTGCTCCCGCGCGACCTCCAGCCCGCGGCGAGCACGCGTCAGGCGGCCGTCGCGGTCGGCGAGCGCGCCGTCGATCGCACGGGCGAGCGCCCCGGCGTCGCGCGGCGGGACCAGCGTGCCGGCCGCGCCGTCCTCGAGCAGCGCGGCGACGCCCCCGACGTCCGTCGCGACGACGGGCAGGCCGGTCGAGAGCGCCTCGAGCAGGACCTGCGGCGTGCCCTCGGTGACGGCGACGTGGACGAAGAGGTCGGCGTCGCGGTACCGGGCGAGCAGCTCCGGCCCGATCGGCACGAAGCCCGGGAGGTCGACGCGATCGGCCACACCGAGTCGCTCGGCCGCCTCGCGGACGTCTTGAGCCAAGCGGCCGGTGCCGACCCACGTCAGGCGCGCGCCGCTGCGCAGCTGCGCGAGCGCCTCGACGGCGAGCAGCGGGTTCTTCTCCCAATCCAGGCGGCCGACGGTGAGCAGCCGGGGCGCGCCGTCGCTCGTGCCGTCGATCGGCTGCGCGGCGAGGTCGGCGTCGCGGACGAGCGAGACCGTCATCCGCGTCAGCCCGCGGCGCGGGCCGCCGTAGGAGCGCTCGATGCCGTCCCCGACGACGGTGGCCGGGACGCGCCGCGCGAGCAGCCGCCACGCCTTGTCCAGCACCCACAGCGGCGCGAGCAGCGGCGTCGCCCGTCTCGAGCGCAGGCGGCTGCGGAAGTAGGCCATCGTGTCCTGCCGGACGCCGAGCACCACGCGGCGGCGCCGGGCGAGCGCGAAGAGCGCGAGCAGGAACGAGAACGGGTGCGGCCCGAAGGCCCAGACGACGTCGACGTCGTCGAGGCCGCGCCAGAGCGCACGCACGGTGCCTGACCCCGTTGTTGCGAGGGCGCGGAGGTTCGCGAGGTCGTCGTACCAGGGCAGCAGCGCCAGCCGCGGAGAGCCGGGGAGCGGGAAGTCGGCGCCCGCGTGCGGCGGGGCGTCGCGCCCGAAGAGGACGAGCTCGTCGGCGTGGGTTCCCACCTCGCACCCGAACTGCAGGAACGGGTACGTCTCCGCGCTCGTGAAGACGGTGCCGCCCTCCATGCGATACGGCGCGTCGATGTACAGCCCGAGACGCGTCATCGGCCGCCCGCCGCCGTGGCGTCTCCGCCGGCGCCCTCCGCGCTCTCTCCGCCCGCGAGACGGCGGAGCGCCTTCGCGGGCACGCCGAATCGTGCGCAGCCGAGGAGGAAGCCGGCTCCCCATGGGAAGTGCATCGCCGCGAAGACGACCGGCAGCTTCGCGGTGTCGTCGCGGTCCTCGGCCGCCTGCGCGGCGGTGGCGAGCGCGGCGGCCGACCAGGCGGCGAGGGCGATCTTGCCCGCGCGGCCGAGGCGGCCGGGCAGCAGCGCGGTCAGCGCGGCGAGGACGAGCGCGGGCGGGAGGACGTGCGAGCGGCGCATGCTCGACGGGTGCCGGACGCTCGTCTTCACGCGGTACTGCCCGTAGCGCCAGTACTGCCGGGCAAGGCGCTTGAGGCTGTCGCGCGGCACGTACTGCGCGGCCATCTCCGGCACGCAGAGGATGCGGCCGCCCTCGGCGCGGATGCGGGCGGCGAGCTCGGCGTCCTGGTTGATCGGCCAGCCCTCGTCCCAGCCGCCGTGGCGTTCGACGGTCGCGCGCTCCCACACGCCGGTGAAGCCGCTGTCGGCCTCGACCTCCTCGGTCGCCGTGCGGAACGCGGCGCCGCCGACGCCCATGCGCGTCCTCAGCGCGAGCGCGACGAGGCGCGACCAGCCCTCCTCGCCGTGGGCGAGCTGCGGGCCGGCGACCCACACCGCGTCGCCGCGCTGCAGCCGCGCGATGCCGGTCGCGAGGTAGTCGGGCGGGTACCAGGTGTGCGCGTCCATCCGCGCGACGTAGCGCCCGCGCGCGGCGCGCAGGCAGACGTTCAGCCCGTTCGGCGTGCTGCGCGCCGGGTTGTCGAGCAGCCGCACGCGCGGGTCCTCCGCGGCGATGCGCTCGACGATCTCCCGTGTCCGGTCCGACGAGCGGCCGTCGGCGACGAGCACCTCGAGCGCGCCGTCGAGGCCCTCCTGCCCGCGCATGAGCTCGAGCGCGCGCTCGACGTGGCGCTCCTCGTCCAGCACGGGCACGAGGACGGAGACGAGGACGTCCTCGCTCACTGCCGCCACATCGTGAAGACGAGCAGCGCCCACAGCTGCCGGTTGCGGTCGGCGCGGCGGCTGACGTGCTCGTCGAGCAGCGCCGTGACCGCCTCCGGCTTGAAGAAGCCCTGCTCGCGGATCGTCGCCGGCGAGAGCACCTCGCGCGCGAACGGCTGCAGCTCGCCGCGCAGCCACGCGGCGGCGGGGATGGAGAAGCCCTGCTTGCGCGCCTGCAGCAGCTCGTCGGGGACGAGCGGCTCGACCGCGGCGCGCAGCAGCCGCTTCTTCTCCAGCCGGCGCACCTTGTGCTTGGCGGGGATCGCGAGCGCGAGGTCGGAGATCGCGGTGTCGAGCAGCGGTACGCGCACCTCGAGCGAGTGGGCCATGCTCGACCGGTCGGTCTTGACGAGCTGGTCGTCGACCAGGTTCACCGCGAGGTCGACGTCCTGCAGGCGGCTGAGCATCTCCGCGCCCTCGGTCTCGGCGAAGCGCTCGCGGTAGAGGTCGACGGGATCGAAGTCGACGAGGAGCTCGTCGGCGAGCAGCCCGCCGCGCGCGTCGCCGTCGAGGTACGTCGTCCAGCCGACGTGGCGGTCGAGCGGCGGCAGCGCGCCGGCGGCGGCGAAGCGCTTGGCCTTGTCGTCGAGGCGCAGCGAGCTCGACCCGCTCGGCAGCCGGTCGAGCAGCGGCCGGGCCAGCGCGGCCGGGCGGCCGAGCCACGGGGCGAGCCGGTCGGCGGTGTACGTGAAGTAGCCGCCGAAGAGCTCGTCGCCGCCCTCGCCGGCGAGCGCGACCTTGACGTCCTTCGCGGCCAGCTCGGCCACGAGGTACGTCGGCAGCGCGGACGAGTCGGCGAACGGCTCGTCGAAGGCGGCGACGACCTTCGGCAGCAGCTCGACTGAGTTCGGGTGCACGACGAGCTCGTGGTGGTCGGTGTCGTAGCGCTCGGCGACGATGCGCGCGCGGTCGAGCTCGTTGAACGTGCGCTCCTCGAAGCCGATCGAGAACGTCTTCAGCCGGCCGCTCGCGTGCTCGGCGGCGAGGCCGGCGATAGCGGAGGAGTCGACGCCGCCCGAGAGCAGCACGCCGACGGGGACGTCGGCGACCATGTGCGCCTTCACCGACTCGCGCAGGCGCTCGCGCAACTCGGCGGCGAGCACGTCGAAGCTCTCCCCGCGCAGCTCGTCGCGCGCCACCGGCTTGGGGCGCGCGTAGCGCTCGAGCGTCGTGCTCCCTCGCTCGTGAACGAGCAGCGTGCCGGGCGGCAGCTTGCGCGCCTCGCGGTAGATCGTCAGCGGCGTCGGGATCCAGCCGAGCGCGAGGAACGCGGTGAGCGCGCGCGGGTCGACGTCGGTCGAGAAGCCGGGCTGGCGGACGAGCGCCTTCAGCTCCGAGGCGAACGACAGCGTGCCGCCCTCCTCGCGCCAGTACAGCGGCTTGATCCCGAACCGGTCGCGCGCGAGCACGAGCCGCTGCTTCGGCGCGTCCCACACCGCGACGGCGAACATGCCGCGCAGGCGCTCGGCGAAGCGCGGGCCGTGCTCCTCGTAGAGGTGGACGAGCACCTCCGTGTCGCTGTGGGTCGCGAACGTGTGCCCGCGGCCGATCAGCTCGTCGCGCAGCTCGCGGTAGTTGTAGATCTCGCCGTTCTGGACGACCGCGATCGTGCGGTCCTCGTTGAAGATCGGCTGGCTGCCGCCCTCGAGGTCGATGATCGACAGCCGCCGCATCGCGAGGCCGACGGGCACGTCGACGTGCACGCCGGCGCTGTCGGGACCCCGGTGCAGCAGCGTCTCGTTCATGCGCTCGAGCGCCGAGCGGTCCGCCGGGCGGTCGCGCTCGTGGATGCCGCAGATGCCGCACATCTACGCGGCCCTCCGGTCGAGCACGGCGCGCTTGACGCGCGCGACGCCGGGGATGCGCTTGCCGCCCTGGGCGACGGCGAGCTTGAGGACGCGGCGGTGCGGGCCGCGGCGCAGCGGGTGATGGAGCATGAAGCGGGTCAGGACGTGGAGGTTCGAGTCCTGCACCTTGTCCCAGTCCTGGCTCATCGACTGGCCGGTCCAGCGGTAGTTCGCGAGGACCCGGTCGACGTACGCGAAGCGCCAGCCGGCGCCCGCCAGGCGGAGGTACAGGTACCAGTCCATCGCCCCCCAGGTGAACTCGGCGTAGCCGCCGATGCGCTCGATGGCCGACTTGCGGACCAGGGCGAAGTTCGGGATGTCGTTGCGCAGCGCCAGGGCGGGGAAGTGGTCGAGCGGATGCCCCGACGGATCCTCGATGTAGAGGTGCTCGTGCATGCCGAAGACGCGCGCGTTGCAGTACGCGAGGCCGACCGCGGGGTCGTCGAGCCGCGGGAGGAGCGCCTCGAGGTACTCCGGCTCGTAGCGGTCGTCGGCGTCGAGGTGGGCGATGAGCGGCGCGGCGCTGGAGCGCAGCGCGGTGTTGCGCGTGCGGCCGAGGCCGCGGTTGCGGTCGTGCTCGACGATCCGCACGCGCGGGTCGTCGACGTCCTGCAGGACCTCGCGCACGGGCGTGCGCGAGCCGTCGTCGACGATCACGAGCTCCCAGTCGTCGCGTGTCTGCGCGAGCACGCTGGCGACCGCCTCGCCGATCGTCGCCTCGGCGTTGTAGGCGGGCATCGTGATGCTGACCGCGGGCGCCGTCATGGCGCCGCGACGGGCGAGGGGACGACGGACTGGCGCAGGCGCTGCAGCGAGTCGCGCGCGAACAGCCACTGCGTCAGCGCGTAGACGACGGCGGCGGCGACGGCCGCGATCAGGAGCACCGCCCACGTGCCGTCGACGAGCTCGTCGACGCCCCATGCCACCGCGGCGACGGCGAGGCCGCCGGCGACGGGCGGCCACAGCGCGGTGAGCACGGGGCCGAGCGAGACGCCGACGAGCCGCATCGCCAGGCCGAGCTGCAGCACGAGGATCACGCCGGCGACCGCCGCGTGGACGGTCGCGACCGAGTTGATGCCGCCGTCGACGGCGATCAGCACGCTCGGCACGACGACGATCACCTGGAAGATCGCGACGCGCAGCAGCAGGCCGGCGCGGCCGCTCGCCTTCAAGACGGTCCCGCAGACGAGCGTCACCGGCGAGGCCAGCGCGTAGAGGCAGAAGAGCTGCATCACGGTCGCCGCGGACTCCCACTGGTCGCCGAACGCGGCGAGGATGAGCGGGTCGGCGAGGACGAAGAGGAACGCGGCAAGCGGCAGCGACACCATCCCGGCGTAGCGCAGCGACGAGAGGAACGCGTTGGGCAGCGCGTCCTTGCCGACCGCGGCGAAGGCGGGGAAGAGCACCTGGCCGGCGACGACCGAGAGGTTGATGATGAGCAGCTCGGGCAGCCGTGAGGCGAGCGAGTAGAGGCCGAGGTCCGACGAGCCGAGCGCGTGGCCGATGACGAGCGCGTCGACGTTGCCGAGGATCGCGCCGGCGAGGGTCACGCCGGTCAGCGCGCCGCCGAAGCCGAGCAGCTCGCGCAGGTGGCCGCGGCTGGCGCGGAAGCGCGGCCGCCAGTCGACGCGCAGCCACAGCGTCAGCGTCATCGCGGCCGTGCCCGCGACGTAGCCGAGCACGAGGCTCCACGCGCCCGCGCCGACGAGCGCGAGCGTGATGCCGGTGACGCCGCGCGTGACGACGTCGGCCATCTCGGCGACGGTCCGCGACCGGAAGTCGAGGCGCTTCTGCGCGAGCGCGTAGTGCGCCGAGCCGAGCGACCGCAGGACGAAGGTCGAGCCGAGAACGGGGAGGATCCCGGTCAGGGCCGGCTCGTCGTAGAGGTCGGCGACGACCGGCCCGAGGATGGCGGTGATCGCGAGGATCACGAGGCCGCCGAGCTGCATGACGATCCATGCCGTGTCGGCCTTGTCGGAGACCTCCTGCTCGTCGACGATGATGAGCGCCTCGGCGACGCCGAGGTCCTTGAGCATGTCGAGCAGCGCCGTGAACGTCAGCGCGAGCGCGACGAGGCCGAACTCGCCCGGCGTGAGGATCCGGGCGAGGATCGCCGTCGAGACGAGCACGAGCAGGCGGCCGCCGACGTAGGAGCCATAGGCCCACGCCATCCCGACCGCCGTGCGGCGCGTCAGCCCGCGCTCTGCCATCGATCCGAGTAGTCGGCCCCGCCGCCGCGCTTCCTGAGCCGGGCGTCGACGGTAGCCATCGCGCGCTCGAAGGCGCCGGACGCGCGGATGCGGCGCAGCGGGACGTTGACCTTCGCGCGGAAGCGGCGGTCGTCGTCGCCGTGGTAGACGCCGACCCGCGGCCAGGCGAGCGGATCGCCCTCCCTGAGCGAACGGCCGAGCGCGGCGCCGCCGGCGTACCCGGCCTCCTTGGCGGCGTCGCGGACGCGGGCGTCCTGGTCGCCGTAGGGGTAGGCGATCGTGGCGCACGGCGCGCCGAGCTCCTGCTCCACGCGCGCGCGGGCCTGCTGCAGCTCCTGCGCGAGCGCGTCGTCGCCGAGCGTCGTGAGGTGCGGGTGGCTCTGCGTGTGCGACGCGATCTCCCAGCCGGCGTCGCGCAGCGCGCGCAGCTCGTCCCACGAGTGGGGGAGCAGCTCGTCGCGGTGCTCGGTCGTGAGCCAGTGGTCGACGCCCGGCCAGGCCATCGGCTCGCCTGCGTCCGGCCAGTTCGTCGGCACGAAGACGGTGGCGGGGAGGCCGAGCCGGTCGAGGATCGGCTTCGCGAGCGTCCCCACGGAGCGGTACGCGTCGTCGAACGTGACGACGACCGTCTTGCCGGCCGGGCGCTTCGCGACGACGTCGGCGAAGGTGGCGCCCCGGTACCCGCGGGCGACGAGGCCGCCGAGCTGGCGCTCGAGCGCGTCCGGGGTCACGGACAGGTCGGCGGGCCAGGTGGGGCTGACCGCGTGGTAGCAGAGGACGAGCACGTCGGTCACGGCGCATCGGCGGGGCCGTCGGATGGGGGTCCCCGCGCGCGGCTAGGGTACTCGCCCGCCCGGCGCCGCCCGAAGCGCCGTCGCGGCACGAGCCATGGCCGCTTCCACGATCACCGCACGGCCGCCCGCCCGCCCGGCGCTCCTCGTCGCGGCGCCCACGTCGCCACCCGTCTTCCCCCTCGGAGGCCCGCACCTCGTGCGCGCCTCGGTGGCCGAGGCGTTCGCCCTCGCCTTCGAAGCGGTCGGCGAAGACGCGGTCGTCGTCCGCCACGAGCTCGGCCACCCGGCTGAGGTCTCGGCCGGCGAGCACCCCGTGATCGAGGACTGCACGGAGGCCATCGGCGCGTGGAGCGAGCGCGGTCCGGTGGGCAGCGTCGGAGACGTCGCCGTCTTCGCGCTCGGCCCGACGCTCGGGTTGCGCGGAGCGGTCGTCTGCGGTTCCGCGGTCGCCGACCGCGAGGACGTCGCCCCCGACCGCCGCGCCCGCGCGATCGCGGCCGTCCTGCCCGGCCTCGCGCACCCTTCCTTCCAGTCGCGCCGCCTGGGTCACCACCTCGCGCTCGCCGCCGCCCTCGGCGATCGCGTCCCCGAGCGCTTCCGCGACCCGTCCCCCGGAGCCGCCCCCCTCGTCGTCCCCCTCGAGGTCGAAGACGCCGACGCGGAGCTCACCCGCCTCCGCGCGCAGAAGATCCACGCGGTCCGCCTCGGAGACCGCCTCATCGGCCTCCCGTGCCACCACCACCTCACGCCGGAAGACGTCGAGAGGGTCGCCGTCGCCGTGGAGGCGCCGCGGGGCGCGGCGCCGGCGAAGACCTCGCGGGGCGCGGCCGTGGAGACCTCGTGGGGCGCGGCGGCGGAGAACGCGCCGGGCGAGGCGCCGGCGAAGGCGTCGCGCAACAACGGGGTCAGGCACCGTGCGTGCACGGTCGAGCCTCTCGGCGACTTCTCCGCCGCGCGCGGAGCGTGGGCGGAGGTTCCGAACGCGAACCTCTTCACGACGATCGAGTGGGCGGAGACGTGGTGGCGGCACTTCGGCGGCGATCGGCCGCTGCATCTCCTCGCGTGCCGCGACGCGGGGGAGACGGTCGGGATCCTGCCGCTCTACCGGGCGGCTCGGCGGCCCGTGGACCTCGTGCGGTTCGTGGGGCACGGGCCGGCGGATCGGATCGCGCCGGTGTGCGCGCCGGAGGATCGCGTGCGCGTCGCCGCGGCGCTGCGCGACGCGCTCGGCGAGCTGCGGCCCGACCTCCTCGTCGCCGACGAGCTGCCCGCCGACGAGGGGTGGGCGGGGCTGCTCGGCGGGGTGACGCTCCGGCGCGAGCCCAGTCCGGTGCTCCCGGCCGCCGGCCTCACGTTCGACGCGTTCCTCGCGTCGCGCAGCCGCAATTTCCGCGAGCAGGTGCGCCGCCGCGAGCGCGCGCTGCGCAAGCGCCACGACGTCGCGTTCCGCCTCGTCACCGACCCCGCCGACCTGGACGCCGCGCTCACGACGCTGCACGCGCTGCACGAGGCCCGCTGGCAGGGCGCCTCGAACACGTTCGCCGAGGGGCCGGCCCGCGCGTTCCAGCGCGACTTCGCCCGCGTCGCGCTCGAGCGCGGCTGGCTGCGCCTGTGGCTGCTCGAGGTCGACGGTGTCGCGGTCGCCGCCTGGCAGGGTTTCCGGTACGCCGAGTACGAGTGGTACTACCAGTCGGGCCGCGACCCGGCGTGGGACAAGCAGTCGGTCGGGTTCGTCCTGCTTTCGCACACGGTGCGCGCCGCGATGGACGACGGCGTCCGCGAGTACCGGCTGCTGCGCGGCGGCGAGGAGTACAAGGGCCGCTTCTCCGCGTTCGATCCCGGCCTCGAGGTGCTCGCCGTCCCGCGCACGACGGCGGGACTGGCCGCGACGGCAGCGGGCCTGGGCGTGCGCGCGGTGCCGCCGGACGTGCGCCGCGCGCTGCTGCGCCGCGCCGGCTGACGGCCCGCACTGAAGCTCTCACCGGACGCCTAGAACAGGTGTCGACCCGGTGCTGGACAGACGTCCACAAGGAGCGCTGACCGCTCGGCGTTGGACCGTCCCGGCCCGAGGGTGTGCGTGGACACACAACTGAATCGGCACCTCCCGAAAAGGCACCCCCGTCGCGAGGCGGGTCCGCAAAGTCACGGGACTCGTCCCCCATCGAGTCAGCCGGGCCGCCGAAGGAGAAGTGGGCGGTGCCATGACCACCCGGAGAGACGTTGCCGCCGATCACGTTCCCCAGCTTGCGCTGCCGTTTCGCGCTGCTCGCAAGCGCCCTGTTGCTGCTCATCTGCCTGCTTCCCCAGCCGGCCGACGCGCGCCCCGCCGTCAAGGTCAAGACCTACAGCGCGGCCGTCAAGAAGGGCAAGCTCGTCAGCTACCGCATCAAGGGCATCCACCCGCGCACGATCCGCGGTGCCCGCCTGCGCGCCAGCGCTCGCCGCCAGCAGGCGCTGCCGCTGCGCGCCGTCCGCAGCGCCGCCGCCCGCGGCGTCCTGAAGGTGCGCCTGCGCGCGAAGCTCGCGAAGAAGCCGGCGACCGGCGTCGTCAGCGCGCCCGTCGCGCCGACGCTCGTCCTGAAGATCGAGGACCGCCGCGTCGAGCTCGAGCCGACCACGTCGCCCACCGAGACGATCGTCGCCGCCAAGAAGAAGACGAAGCCCGCGCCGACGTCGCCCACGCCGACGGACCCCGCGCCCGCTCCCGAGCCGGCCCCCGCGCCCGCGCCGAGCACGCCGCTCGGCGGCGACTGCCCCGCCTACGGAACGTTCGGCATGGGCATCGTCCCCGGCGCGTGCTGGCGGCCGTACTCGGACGCGAGCCCGTTCAACCGCAGGATCCCGGCGACCGCCCCGCTGCTGAGCAACTCGCAGCAGATCGTCGACCGCATCACGAGCTTCGGCCCCGCGCAGCACATCCGCGGCAAGGTCGCCGGCACCGACAAGGACGCGGGCGACCCCGTCTACTGGTCGCAGCCGACCGACCCGCAGTTCACGATCCACTGCCTCGAGCGCTGGGGCACCTGCGCGATCGAGGGCCACGTCATCCGCATCCCCGTCCAGGCGCAGCCGGCCGGCGACAGCGACGGCCACATGACGGTCATCGACCAGTCAACGGGTTGGGAGTACGACTTCTGGACCGTCCGCCCGCGCGACCCGAGCGGCGGCCGCATCGACATCGGCTGGGGCGGGCGCACGCGCATCGACGGCGACGGCCTCGGCTCGGACGCGACGGCCGGCAAGTACGGCAACCTCGCCGGCAAGCTCCGCATCGAGGAGCTGCAGGCCGGCCGCATCGACCACGCGCTCTTCCTGGTCGCGAAGTGCTCGTCGGGCGGCACGGTCTACCCGGCCGGCTCGAACCCCGGCCGCTCGTGCTCGGACATCGGCGAGCCGAACCTGAACGCGCCGCCGATGGGGGCCCGCGTCCAGCTCGACATGACCGCGGCCGAGATCGACGCGCTGAACGTTCCCAAGTGGCGGAAGACGATCTTCCACGCCATGGCCGAGTACGGGATGATCATGGGCGACACCGGCGGCGCCTGGGGCATCGCCGAGGAGTCCGGCCTCAGCCACACCGCGTGGGGCCAGCCCGACCCGTGGGTCACGTACGCCGAGCAGAACGGCGTCCCGTACTACGCTCCCGACGACGTGTTCGTCTACAACATCCGCGACGGCGTCGACTGGCGCTCGCGCCTGCGGGTCGTGGACCCGTGCGTGTCGCGCGGGACGTGCTGAGAGCGCTCCACGTCGTCGACTCGATGGCCTGCGGCGGAGCGGAGATGCTCCTGCCGCACCTGGCCGCCGTCGCCCCGGAGGCCGGCATCGACATGCGCGTCGCGTACCTGTCGGACCGGGACGGGACGCCGGCGGCCGATCGCCTGAGGTCGCGAGGGGTGGACCCGGCGCTGGTGCCGGTCCGCCACCTCGAGCCAAGGGCCGTCGCCGCGCTGCGGCGGCACATCGCCGAGGTCAAGCCGGACGTCGTGCACACGCACCTCGGCACGTCGGACTTCACCGGCGGCTGGGCGGCCCGCTCGCTCGGCGTCCCCGCCGTCTCCACGCTGCACCAGATGCGCTGGGACCGGCGCGGCCGCGACGGGGTCAAGGAGCGGCTCTTCGCCGTCAGCCGCCGCGTCGGCATGCGCCGCGTGATCGCCGTGTCCACGATCGCGCGCGACCGCTACCTCGAGACCGGGTGGGAGCGGCCGGAGCGCGTCGTCACCGTCCGCAACGGCATCGCGGGGGAGCCGGCGAGCGAGGCGGACGGCGCGGCGGTCCGCGCCGAGCTCGGCATCGCCGCCGGCGACCTCGTCGTCTCGATCGTCGCCGCGCTGCGCCCCGAGAAGGAGCACGCGATCGCCGTCGATGCGATCCGGATGCTGCGGGAACGCGATCCGCGCGTGCGGCTGCTCATCGCCGGCGACGGCCCGTCGCGCGACGCGGTCCACGAGGCGGCCGCGACGCTCGGTGACGGAGCGATCGTCGCGGGGTACCGGGACGACGTGATGGCGCTGCTCGCCGCGACGGACGTCCTGCTGCACGCGCCGTCGTACGACGCGCTCCCCACGTCGGTCATCGAGGCGCTCGCCGCGTCGACGCCCGTCGTCGCCACCGACGTCGGTGGCATCCCGGAGATCACGGGGGAGGAGCGCGGCGCCGTGCTCGTCCCCGCGCCGCCGCGCGCGGACGTCATCGCCGGGGCGATCGAGCCGCTGCTCGCCGACCCGGCGCGCCGCGCGGCGATCGGCGCCGAGGGCCGTGCCCGCTTCGAGGCTGAGTTCAGCGCCGAGGCGTGGGCCGGGCGCCTGCGCGAGGTCTACGACGACGTCGTGCGCGCCGCGTGACCGATCGCCTGCGCGTCGCCCACCTGATCGACCAGCTGAACCCCGGCGGCGCCGAGCGGTTCACGATGCAGGTCGTCGCCCGCCTCGATCCCGCGCGCTTCCGCCGCACGCTCTTCGTCACGCGCGAGACGCGCGACCACTTCCCCGGCGACACGAAGGCCGAGGCCCTGGCCGACCTCGCCGATCACGGCGTCGAGGTCGTCGAGCTCGGCCGCCGCGGCCGCTTCGACCTCGCCGCGTGGCGCCCGCTCGTGGCGCGGGTGCGGCGCAGGGAGATCGACGTCCTGCACGGGCACATGTTCGGCTCGTCGCTGTGGGCCACGCTGCTCGGCCGCGTCACGCGGGTGCCGGTGCTCGTCGCCCACGAGCACGGCTCGCCGGAGCTCCTCGGCCGCGCGCGCCTGCTCGCGGAGAGCAAGGTCCTCGGCCGCGGCGTCGACGCGTACCTGGCGGTGTCGGAGCGGGATCGCCGCCTGCTCGTGGAGCGCGGCGTCCCGGCGTCCCGCGCGCGCGTCCTGCCGAACGGCATCGCCGCGCCCACCCTCGATCCCGCGCGCGACGTGCGAGCCGAGCTCGGCCTCGCGCCGGACGCGCCGGTCATCGGCACCGTCGGCGTGCTGCGGCCCGAGAAGGCGCACGACGTGCTGCTGCGCGCCGCCGCGCTGCTGCGCGCCGACCACCCGGGCCTGCGCGTGGTGATCATCGGCTACGGCGACGGGCGCCCCGCGCTCGAGGCGCTCGCCGGCGACCTCGGTCTCGGTGACGCCGTCGTGTTCACCGGCATCCGCACCGACGTCCCGCAGCTGCTGCCCGCGCTCGACGTCGCGGTGCTGACCTCGCAGCGGGAGGGCAGCCCGCTGTCGGTCATGGAGTACATGGAGGCCGGGCTGCCGGTCGTCGCCACCCGGGTCGGCGGCATCCCCGAGATCGTCCGCGACGGCGAGGACGGGCTGCTCGTCGAGCCGGGCGACCCGGCCGCAGTCGCCGCGGCGGTCGGCCAGTTGCTGTCCGATCGCGACCGCGCGGCGGCGATGGGCCGCTCGGGCCGCGAGCGCCGGCGCGAGCGCTTCGACCTCGACGTCACCGCCCGCCTGCTCGGCGAGCTCTACGACGAGCTCTGGGCCGCGCGGCGCCGCTAGGCCGGCGGCAGCGGGTCGCCGGCGAGGATCGCCGCGGGCGCCGTCTGCGTCAGCGTGCGCCCGATCTCGCCCAGCGCGAGCGCGGGCCCGAGGTCCGGCGGACGCCACGTCGCCGAGTGGGCGTCGGAGGCGACCACGTGCACGAGCCCCTCCTTCAGCGCCTTGCGCGCGAAGCGCCCGCGCCGCGACCAGCGCGCCTCCAGCGACGAGGCGGTCACCTGCGTCAGCGCGCCGCGGTCGACGAGCGCGGCGAGGCGCCCGATGTCGCGCTGGAAGTCGGGGTTGAGCTCCGGATGCGCGAGCGTCACGCGGAACCCGCGCTCCATGAGCCGCTCGACCATCGGCTCGAACAGCGACGGCAACGGCTCATGCGGCGTCTCGAGCAGCAGGTCGGTGCCGTTCCCCGCCAGCGTGACGGCGCGCAGCTCGTCGTCGCTCATGTCGACCGCCCGCGTCAGCGCCAGCTCGCCGCCCGCCAGGACGTGGAGCCCGATGCCGTGCGCCGCCAGCTCCGCCTCCAACGCCATCGCCAGCTCCGGCAGCCGCCACGGGTCGACGCGGGGGTGGTCCTCGCGGATGTGCGGCGTGGCCACCATCGTGCGGATGCCGTTGGCCACCGCGACCTCGGCCATCGTCAGCGTGCCCGCGATGTCCTCCGGCCCGTCGTCCAGACCCGGGAGGAGATGCGAGTGGAGGTCGATCACCCGTACTGGGCGAAGATCTCGTCGAGCACCGCGTCGTACTCGCCGCCGCCGAACGTGGCGTCGAGGTACTCGGCGACCTCGTCGCGCGAGCGGCCCGAGAGCATCATGTCGAGCGCCACGAGCCGGATCGGGTCGTCCTCCGGCGCGGCGGGCGGCTGCGGGGCGGGAGCCGGCCGGCGCGCGGGCGGCATCGCGGCGGGCGCGCGGTCGGGATCGGCCGGCAGCTCGGCCCCGAGCACCTCGGCGAGCTCCGTCCACTGGCGGCGGATGTCGCCGGCCTGCTGCAGGAGGTCGTCGGCCAGCATCGAGAGCTGGTCCAGGACCTCGCGGTCGTCCTCGCGGCCTTCCTCCATCTTCCGGCGAGCTTACCTGCGCTGACGGCTGCTCACGTCGGGATCGGCGATCCGCTCGAGCAGCTCGGCGGCCCGCCGCTCCATCGCGTCGGCGGCCGCGAGGCCCTCGGCGATGCGGTCGCGCGCCTGCTCGAACGCCTCCGCGCGCTCGCGCGTGGCGATGTGCTCGCCGGCGTGCAGGCGCAGCGCCCCGCGCAGGCGCATCACCCGGCTCTCGAGGTCCCGCGTCCGCTGGCTGCCCTCCATGACGACGAGCGTCACGCTCGTCAGCCGCTCCTGCAGCGCCGCGCGCTCCTCCTCGGCCGTGGTCGCCTCGGCGCGGACCTCCTCGAGGCGCCGCTCCAGCGTCTCGACCTGCTTCACGCGCTCGGCGCTGCCCGCCGCCTCGGCGAGCAGCCGCTCGCGCTCGACGCGCAGCTCCTCCGCCTCCGTCCGGCTCGCGTCGAGCTGCGCCTCCACCTCGGCCAGCCGCGCGACCTGGACCTCGATCGCCCCGCGCGCCTGCTCGAGGGACCGCAGCTCGTCGTGCGCCTTCGCGAGCGCCTCCTGCGCGTCGCCGGCGCGCCGGCGCTCGACCTCCACGGTGCGCAGCAGCTCCTCGACCTTCTCGTCGCTGCGGCCGCGCCGCTCGCGCTCGGACTCGACATCGACGCGCAGCGCCTGCGCCGCCTCGGTCTCCGCCGCCGCGCGCGCGGCGGCCTCGCGCTCGGCGGCGCGGGCGGCCTCGGAGACGAGCCGCAGGTCCTCGAGCTCGCGCGCGCGGGCCTCGAGCTCCTCGCGCAGCACGCCGCTCTCGCTGCTGGCGGCGCGCTCGGCGGCGGCGAGGCGCTCCTGCAGCCGCGTCAGCTCGTGCCGCGCCTGGTCGAGCTGCGCCTCGAGCGCGGCGGACTCGGCGATCGCCTGCTCGTGCTTGCCCGCCGCCTCGTGGGCCGCGCGCCGCGCCTCGGCCGCTTGGCGCTGCAGCTCGTCGCGGGAGCTCTCGAGGTCCTGCGCGCGCTGCTCGGCGATCCGCGCGGTCTCGCGCGCGTCGGCCAGCGCCTGCAGCGCCTCCTCGTCCGCGAGGCCCTGGATCGCGCGTTGCTCGAGCTCGGCGATGCGCGACTCCGCGGCGGCGACGCGGGCGTCGGCCTCCTCGCGCACGGCGGCGGTCCGGCGGTCGGCCTCCTCGCGGATCGCCTCGACCTGGTCGTGCATCCGCCGCTCGGCCTCCTCGCGGGCGCCGCGCTCGCGCTCGAGCAGCCGGCCGGCCTCCGCCGCGGCGGCCTCCGCGCCGGTCGCCGCCTCGCGGGCGCGGGCGAGGTCGGCCTCGAGGCGCGCGGCGCGCTTGCGGACCTCCTGCAGCTCCTGCTCGACCGACTCGACGTGCGCGAAGCGGTCATGCATCGCCTCGGTGGCGGCGAGGGCCTCCCGGGCCGCCCGTTCGGCGTCCTCACGAGCGCGGAGCGCCTCCCGCGCGCGCAGCTCGGCGACTTGGCGCGCCTCGGCGGCTGCGGCGCCGCGGGTCTCGGCGGAGCGCCGCGCCTCCTCGGCGGCCTGCCGGGCGGCCACGGCGTTCGCCAGCTCGGCGGCGGAGCGCGCGGCCTCCTCCGTCGCGCGCCGCAGCTCGTCGCGGGCGGCGGTCAGCTCGGCGCGGCGGTCGCGCTCCTCCTGCTTGCTCGCCTCCTGCGCGCGCTCGGCCTCCTCGACGCGCTGGCGCAGCAGCTCGGCGTCGCGCTTGGCGTCGTCGACCGACTCGCGCTCGCTCTCGAGCATCCGCAGCCGCTGCTCGAGCGCACGGACGCGGTCGGCGGCGGCCAGCAGCGGGTCGTCGGAGGGAGCCGCGGCGATGCGCTCGGGCGCCGGCGCCGGCACCGCGCGCGGCGAGACGAGGCGCCGCTCGGTGGGAGCGGGCAGGTCGAGGACGTCGCCGCCCACGTCGAGCGCGTAGGCGACCCGGCCGGTCAGCATCGACGCCGGCGGGGCGAAGGGGAGGACGAAGGCGCCGGTGACGGGATCGAAGCGATCCGGCGCGCCGAGCGCCTCGAAGCGGTGGGCGCGGCGCCCGTCGTCGACCAGCAGCGCGGGCTCGGCGCCGTTCGCGACGTCCGGGTCGATGCGACCCGCGACCCGCAGGAGCGCTCGCTGGGGGGAGGCGGCGACTCGCTCGAAGAACGCCACCGACAAGGGACGCATTGCCCGCGGAGCCTAGCCCCGCGGGCGGCGTCATCGAGGGGCTCGACTACGCGGCCAGGTGCAGCGCGTGCACGCGCAGCAGGTCGACGAGCTCGGCCGTGGGGGCGAAGGGGTCGGCGACGGAGGTGCTGTCCACCACGGACAGCGCGGCCTCGGGGCGGCCGTCGACCTCGGCGATCAGGACCGGGGCGGTCGGGACCGCGGCGCTGTCGAGCGCGGCGAGGCGGTTGAGTGCGCGCTCGTCGGCGTCGGTGGCGGCGCGGATGGAGATGACAGGGGTGGTGAGGGTGGTCATGGCTTGTTCCGGGTCTCGTGTTGTTCTTGGTCTCTCCCCCTTCCATAGTCGGACGCTTGGGCCAGAAGCTCAAGTGACATCTCTTCATCGTTGGGATAAGATCAGCTGATGCTCGACGTCAAGCGTCTCCGGGTCCTCAGGGAGGTCGCGGCGTGCGGGTCCTTCTCCGCCGCGGCGGAGTCCCTCGCCTACACGCAGTCGGCCGTCAGCCAGCAGATCGCCGCGCTCGAACGGGAGGCCGGCACGCGCCTCGTCGAGCGCTCGGCGCGCGGCGTCCGGCTGACCGAGGCGGGCGGCGCGCTCGTCCGGCACACCGAGATCATCCTCGCCCGGCTGGCCGACGCGGAGGCCGAGCTGGAGGCGATCGCCGGCCTGCGCGGCGGCCGTCTGCGCCTCGCCTCGTTCGCCTCGGCGGGGGCCACGATCATGCCGCGCGCGATCGCGCTGTTCCGCGAGCGCCACCCGGCGGTCGACCTGACGCTCGAGCCGGCCGAGATGGACGAGGCGATCGACAAGCTCAAGGCGGGCACGGTGGACGTCGCGCTGACGATCGACGCGCCGTTCTGCGCCATCGACGAGGAGCAGGTCGACGGCGTCCATCTGCTGGACGATCCGATGTACCTGGCGCTCCCGAGCGGCCACAAGCTCGCCGGGAAGGCGCGCATCCGCCTGGAGGACGTCCGCGAGGAGGCCTTCATCGGCGGCTCCAGCCGCGGCTGCCCGGACACGATGATCCTGCTGCGCGCGTGCAACGCAGCGGGCTTCGAGCCGCGGATCGCGTTCCACTCCGACGACTACCTGGCGATCCAGGGCTTCGTCGCGGCGGGCGTCGGCGTGGCGCTCATCCCCGACCTGGCGCTGCTGGCGGTGCGCGACGACGTGGCGATCCGGTCGCTCGGCGCGCGGCCGCCGCTGCGACGCATCCAGGCGGCCACCCTGCGCGGCAGCTACCGCACGCCCGCGGTCGAGGCGATGCTCGGCATCCTCCGCGAGGTCGGCGCCGACTTCGCGCAGCAGCGCCAGACGCTCGCGCTCGCATCCTGACCCGAAGTCGCGGGTAGGGTGCGCCGATCGGCGAAGGCACCATCACCGAGCTCCGGCTGTACGTGGTCGGGGGAACGCAGGCGTCCGAGCGGGCGCTGCGATCGCTCGACCGCCTCCGCGAGCAGCTCGGCGACCTGGCGTCGGTCGAGGTGATCGACCTGCGCGACCAGCCCCGGTTGGCCGAGGAGCAGCGGATCCTGGCCACGCCGCTGCTCGTGCGCCTCGATCCGCCGCCGGTCCGCCGCATCGCCGGCGACCTGTCGGACCCGGAGCGCGTCATCTGGTCGCTCGGCCTCGGGAGAGGAACGCCGTGATCGCAGGGGAGATCCCGCGCCTCTCGCCGGGCATCGAGGGGCTCGACGACATCACCGGCGGCGGCCTGCCGCGCGAGCGGCTGACCCTCGTCGCCGGCACCGCGGGCAGCGGCAAGACCGTCCTGGCCGTGCAGTACCTGGCGGACGGCATCCGGCAGGTCGAGCCGGGTGTCTTCGTGACCTTCGAGGAGCGCCCGTCGGCGATCCGCCGCAACTTCGGCTCGTTCGCGTGGGACATCCCCGCCTGGGAGGAGCAGGGGACCTGGACCTTCGTCGACGCGGCCCCGCGGTACGAGGACGAGGTCGAGGTGGCGGGGGACTACGACCTCGCGTCGCTGGTCGTGCGCGTGCGGCACGCGGTGGAGCAGGTCGGCGCCAAGCGCGTCGCGCTCGACTCGACGGGCTCGCTCATCGAGCAGTTCTCGAACAACATGGCGGCGCGGCGCGCGCTCTTCCAGATCGCGTCCGAGCTCGAGGCGCTCGGCGTCACCACGATCATGACCGCCGAGCGGCCCGACGACTACGGGCCGATCTCGCGCCACGGCTTCGAGGAGTTCGTCGCCGACAACGTCATCATCCTGCGCAACGCGCTCGACGCCGAGAAGCGGCGGCGCACCGTCGAGGTGCTGAAGCTGCGCGGCGGGTCGCACCTGCGGGGCGAGCACCTCTTCTCGATCCGCACGGAGCGCGGGATGGTCGCAGTGCCCCAGGTCAGCCCGACCATTGCCTACAGCTCGTCGCGGCGGCGGCTGTCGTCGGGGCTCGCCGAGCTCGACCGCATGTTCTGCGGCGGCCTGTACGACCAGTCGCTCGTGCTCGTCAACGGCGCGACCGGCACGGGCAAGTCGCTGCTGTCGGCGCACTTCGTCGCCGGGGGAATGGCGAGCGGCGACAAGGCGGTCCTCTTCTCGTTCGAGGAGAGCCGCGACCAGATCGTCCGCAATGCAGCCGCGTGGGGGCTCGACTTCGATGCGCTGGAGGCGAGCGGGCAGCTGCGGATCGTCGCCGCCGCGCCCGAGGGAGCTCCTCTGGAGGACCACCTGCTGCGGATGAAGGACGAGATGAACGCCTTCGCTCCCGATCGGGTGGCGATCGACTCGCTGACCGCGCTGCAGCGCGTCGCGACGGCCAAGTCGTTCCGGGAGTACCTGCTGGGGCTGTCGGCCCAGATCAAGTCGCGGGCGGCGCTGGGGCTGGTGACCGCGGCGGCGGAGGGGCTCGAGGGCGGGCTGTCGACGGGCTCGCTGCACGTGTCGACCGTCAGCGACACGGTCATCCTGCTGCAGTACGTGGGCGCGGGATCCGAGGTCCGCCGAGCGCTGAACGTGCTGAAGATGCGCGGCTCGGACCACGACAAGGCGCTGCGCGAGTACACGATCGACGACAGCGGGATGCACATCGGCGACCCGATCGCGGTGGAGGCGTGGAGCCACCTCCCGCGCATGCTTTGAGCGACGGGCCCGTCACCGTCGAGCACGTCGACGCCCGCACGGCGGTGGTGGTCGTGCGCGGCGACACGCTCGGCTTCGCGGCCGAGTCGCTGGCCGGCGCCGTCGAGTCGGTGGCCGCGTCCGGCGTGGCGGGGATCGTCGTCGACTTCTCCTCGCTGCCGGTGCTGAACTCGAAGCTCCTCGACGGGCTGGTGCGCGCGTCTCGTTCGCTCGCGATCGGGGCGGGCGCGATCGTCGTCGTCGCGCGGCCGGACTACGTCGGGCACATGCTCGAGATCAGCGAGACCGGCGGCCTCGTGCTGATCGCCGAGACGCGCGACGAGGCGCTGGAGATCCTCAGCTCGTTGTGAGCGTCGGCCGCGGCGCGCGCTTCTTCGAGCCGGGGAGCAGCGCACCGGCCTCGAAGCGGCTGACGGCGTGCGGCTGCGGCTCGTGCGCCGCGTGCCATGCCGGCATGAGCGCCTGGTCGTCGGCGCTCAGCAGCGCGACGTGGCGCCCGTCGTAGATCTCGAGCAGGTACATGCGCGCCGTCTTCGTCCGCCAGTGGTCGGCCGCGGCGCGGAACGGCGTCCCGCCGCGCGTCACCGCCAGCAGGAACCGGTCGATCGTCGCCTGCGCGTCGCCGTCCTGCGGCACGAGGTACGCCGAGATGTGCTGCTTGAGCTCGAGCGGTGGCCACTCGAGCCCGAGCGCTCGGTCCATGTCCGCCACGTGCTCGCGGAGTGCTTGCGGGTCCCGCGTCTTCAAGGGGCGCCGATCCTCTTCCTACTTGAGCGTTGGTGTCAAGTCGCACGTTGTACGGGACCCGGTGTTGGCGCGCCGGGTCCGGTGCCGGTGCCGGTCGCGTGCACGTGGCGGTCCGGCCGCACGACCGCCCAGTCGGCGTGGTGCTCGCGCAGCCAGCGGGCCGTGAGGTCGTCGGCGACCTCGGCCGCGCGGACGACGGACCAGCCCCCGCCGAGCGCCTCGTCGAGCCGCGGGTCGCTCTGGGGAAGGAGCCGGCCGGCGCCGGGGGTCCGGGTCACGAAGCGGCGCGGGAGGGTGGCGGGCGGCTTCGGCGCGCCCCGCTGCAGCCAGGCGGCGAGCGCGGTGCCGTCGAGCGCGGTGAGCGAAGCGTCGCGCGCGAGCGCGAGCCGGGGACGCCGCGTCTGGACCAGCGCACCGACGAACCGCGCGAGCGCGGTCATGCGCACGACGTGCGGCCGGCGCTCGGCCTCGTAGGTGTCGAGCAGCTCCTCGCCGGCGTGGCCGCCGACGACGGCCGCAAGCTTCCAGGCGAGGTTCACGGCGTCGCGCAGGCCCGAGCCGAGCCCCTGGCCGGCGAACGGCGGCATGAGGTGCGCGGCGTCGCCGGCGAGCAGCACGCGGCCGGCGCGCCAGCGCTCGGCGGTGCGGGCGTGGAACGTGTAGACCGCCGCGCGGTGCGGTTCGGCGCCCGGGCCGGCGAGGCGCGCGACGAACGCCGGGTCGGCGGACGTTCCGGGGGCGACCATGACCTCCGCGCGGCGCCGCGCCTCCCCGAGCGGCAGCGTCACCGCGGGGGCGCGCGGATCGCCGACGAACTCCGCGACGGCGGGACCACGCTCGGCGACGCGCGCGTCGACGACGAGCCAGCGCTGCGCGAACGTCGTGCCGCCGAAGCGGATGCCGGCCGCCGCCCGCACCGCGCTGCGCGCCCCGTCGCAGCCGACGACGTACCGCGCCCGCAGCGGCCCGTCGGACAGCCGGGCGAGGACGCCGTCGCGGTCCTGCTCGAGCGCGCGCAGCTCGATCCCCCGCCGCGCCGCGTCGCCGACGTGCGCGGCCAGCGCCTCCTCGACGAGCGGCTGGTGGATGCCGACGAGCGCGGGGTGGCCGTTGGCGGTCGCGGCCGGCGTGCGCATGAGCGTGACCGCGCGGCCGTCCCGCAACCGCAAACGCGCCTCGGAGAGGACGACGCCCGCCTCCACGACCGGCGCGGCGCAGCCCACCGTCGCGAGCGCGCGCAGCGCCTCGTCGTCGAGCGTCGCGGCGCGCGGCAGGTCGGGTGCGACGGCGTCGCGTTCGACCGCCAGCACCGCCACGCCGGACCGGCGCAGCAGCGCCGTCAGCAGCAGGCCGACCGGGCCGAGGCCGACGACGAGGACGTCGCACGCCTCCGCGCGCGACGCCATCTACCGGACGCGCAGCAGCGCGGCGTAGAGCGTCAGCCCGGGGCCGAACGCGAGCGCGACGACGGGCGCGCCCGCCGGCATCGGGGTCGTCCGCCGCAGCTCGTCCAGCACGAGCAGCACCGTGGCCGACGAGCAGTTGCCGTGGTCGCGCAGGACGGCGCGCGAGGCGTCCACCTCACTGCGATCCAGGCCGAGCCGGTCGGCGACGACGTCGACGATGCGCGGACCGCCCGGGTGCACCGCCCAGCCGGCGACGTCGTCGCGCGTCCAGCCGTGGCGGGCGAGGAGCTCATCGACCACGCCCTCGACGTGGCGGTCGAGCACCTCGGGCACGCGCGCGGACAGCCCCATGCGGAAGCCCAGGTCCGTGACGTCCCACGTCATGTACGACGCGGTCGACGGGTCGGTCCGTGCCGCGATGTCGACGACCTCGAACGCCCCTTCATCCGGCACCACCGTGACCGCGACCGCCGCGTCGGAGAAGAGCGCGTGCGCGACGAGCTGCTCCGGATCGTCGGTCGGCGGCTGGATGTGCAGGCTGGTGAGCTCGATGCACAGCATCACCGACACGCGCGACCGCGCCACTGCAGCGTCGGCGACGGTCGCCAGACCGGGGATCGCCGCGTAGCAGCCCATGTGCCCGATGTGCGTGCGCTGGACGTCGGCGCGCATGCCGAGCGCGTCGGCGAGCCGGATGTCGAGCCCCGGGGTCCCGTACCCCGTGCACGTGACGACGGCGAGGTGATCGACGTCGCCGACGTCGACGCCGGCGTCGTCGAGCGAGGCGCGGATCGCCTGCTCGCCGAGCGGCAGCGCGGTCTCGGCGAAGCGCTCCATGCGCCGGCCGGTCGACCAGCCGCGGACGTCCTCGCTGAACGGATCGGCGACGCCGTGGCGCTGCTCGACGCCGCAGCGCAGCCAGACCGCGCGCGACTTCTTCGCGTGGCCGTAGTGCTCGCCGAAGAACCCGTCCCACAGCTCGCGCTGACCGCGCGTGGCGGGGAACGCGGCGCCGTGGCCGGCGAGGCCGGCGGTCGGGCGGCGGATGAACCGCGGGCCGTCGGCCGTGCGCGGGTGGGCGAACGCCATCACCGCATGGTGGCACGCCCCGCGCGCCGTTCAGCCGCGCTTGCGCCCGGTTCCCTGGATCACGCCGTTGAGCGGCCGGGTCGGGACCATGGCGACCTCGTCGCGGAGGTGCAGCAGGAACGCGGCGAACTGGAGCGCGGCCGGGCGCAGGCCGCGGAGCCGCAGGTCGACGCCGCCGCGCGCGCACGCGGCGCGCAGCCGCTCGGGCGAGACGAACAGCGCGGGGTCGTGGCAGTGCAGCGGCGGGCCGCCCGGCACGCGCTCGCCGATGGTCACGAGCGTCAGCCGCGCGAAGGCGGTGTCGGCGATCGTGTCGCACACGAACGTCCCGCCGGGCCGCAGCACCCGGCACGCCTCCGACACCACGGCCTCGAGGTCGGGCACGTGCTCCAGGACCTCGCCGGCCACGACGACGTCGAACGACGCGTCGTCGAACGGCAGCGCGGCGACGTCGGCGTGCACCGGCTCCACGCCATGGCGGGCCGCCTCGGCCAGCGCCGTCTCGCTGAGGTCCACGCCGACGTGGCGCCATCCCGGCGGCAGGTGGGGAGCGAGCAGCCCGCCGCCGCACCCCATGTCCAGCAGCCGGGCGCCCGGGTGCGGTGGCGGCGGCACGAGCGCGCCCCGCGCCTTCGCGAGCCAGTGCAGCGCCGCGAACTCGCCCCGCGGCCGCCACCACTCGGCGGCGAGGTCGTCGTACTGGCGCAGGTCGTTGCGCGGGCGGAGCACCTCAGGAGGGGTAGGGCGCGTACCGGCGGTGGAGCATCAGCTCGTTGCCGTCGGGGTCGGTGAAGAACGCCATGTGGCAGACGCCCGTGTCGAACGTGTCGCCGGTGAACTCGACGCCCTTCGCCTCGAGCGCCTTGCGCATCTCGGCGACGTCGTCGCAGCGCAGGGGCCACGGGTTCCCCTTCTGGGGGATGAACGGCATGCCCTGCTTCTCGGGCTCCCAGATCCCGAAGCACGTCTCGCCGGCCCACTGCTCCCACTCGGCGTGCTCGTCGGGCCGCATGCCGAGGACGTCGCGGTAGAAGGTCCGTGCGCGCTCAGGGTCCTGCGTCGGGACGCCGAGGAAGTCGAGTCGTTCGATGACAGCCATGCGCCGACCGTCTCACAGGTTGCGGTCAGGTGCCGTCCCCAACCGGATCGGGGTGCCCCGACGGACCGGGGAGCGGAGGTTCAGGAGGATCCCCGATGTGAGCGGCGTCTCAGGCCGACAGAGTGGCCGCCATGAACCGCTCCTCCCTGCTCGCCGCCGTCGCCGCGTCCGGGCTGCTCGTCGCTCCGACGGCCGCGCTTGCCGATTCCACGCTCGTCGCCGGGCCCGTGAAGGTGAAGGGCTACTCGGTGAGCCTGACCGCCACCGACGGCTCCGCTGACTCGTTCTCCGTCGTCGCCTCGAAGAAGTCCGGGCCGTCGACGCAGATGCACATGTGGTCCTTCCAGGGCGTGGACGTCTCGATCAAGGGCGCGAAGGCGACGATCAAGGGGAGTCTCGGGAAGTACGGCTCGATCAACGCGAAGGTCAACGCCGGGAAGTCCGGCAAGGGCGTCGTCCCGGCCGGGTGCACCGGCACCGCGGGCAGCGCTCGGTCGGGCCAGCTGACCGGCAAGACGAAGCTCGTCCTCGACACGAGCTTCTTCAAGACCGTCGCGCCGAAGAGCCTCAAGGCGCAGATCCTGAAGGCCGGCAAGCTCGACTGCTCCGGCAGCGGGTCGGGCACGAGCGGCCTGATGCTCACGAGCTCGCTCGAGCAGCAGGACGGCCAGCTCATGGTCAGCATGAGCAAGACCGGCGGCAAGGTGAGCCAGTCTTTCATGCGGATGGACGCCGACTCGGCGACCGCTCCGGCGACCGTCATGCACATGATCACCGCGCAGACCGGCGACGCCGGCCTGACCGCCGCCTCGGACCTCTCCTCGGCGACCGCGAAGGGCGCGGGCGGCTTCCTCACCGGGACGCTCCAGTTCGCCGGCGAGTCGATGGGCACGATGGCGACCGGCACGGTGTCGGGCGACCTCACCGCGAAGTTCGACTCGATCGGCACGCAGACGCTGCCCGACGGCACCGACGCGATGCTCATGCAGCGGTAGCGCTTCCGCACACCCAAGAACGGCGAAGGCCCGCGACGTCGCGGGCCTTCGGCTTACATCCAGTCAACTACCAGCGCGACGACCGCTCCGGTGCAGAGCAGTTCGGCCACCGCGTACAGCGCGAGAGCGAAACGGCCGGTTGTCGCTTCGCGGTCCCGGGAGTCGGCTTCTGGTTGCATCTCGTCTCCCTTCTCACCTAGCGCAGCGATCGGAAACCCGTGCGCAGCTCGGAGGCGTACAGCTCGGGCTGCTCCCAGGCGGCGAAGTGCCCGCCCCGGTCCACCTCGTTGTAGTGGACGAGCTTGGGGTACGCCTGCTCGCTCCAGCTCCGCGGCGCGTAGACGACGTCGTCGGGGAACATGCTCACGGCCACTGGCACGGAGACGTTCCTGACGGACGCCCAGCTGGCCTTGTGCTCCCAGTAGATGCGGGACGCGGAGACCCCGGTGTTCGTCAGCCAGAACATGGTGGCGTTGTCGAGGACGTCGTCACGCGTCAGGCCTCCTTCGCGTCCTTCCACGAAGGCCGGGGCGATCAGCGTCTCGTAGCTGATCGGGTCGTGGTCGATCAGCCAGGCCGCCAGGGCAACGGGCGAGTCGGCCAGTCCGACCAGCGTCTGCGGATGCCAGGCCATCTCGGCCTGGCCCGCGTACCCGTAGGCGCTGGCCAGCGACTCGACCGCGCGTCGCTCGTCGGCCGAGAGGTCGGCCGGCAGGTCCCCATGGGTCTGGATCGCCTTCTCGACATCCGCCGGGAACACGCCGGGGAAGGTGCTGTGGATCCCGATCAGCTCCGGCGGGGCGTCGGGTCCGGCGGCCATCACATCGACGACGATCCCGCCCCAGTCGCCGCCGGCCGCGACGAACTGCTCGTAGCCGAGGCGCTTCATCAGCTCGACCCAGGCGCGCCCGATGTGCACCGCGTCCCAGCCGGTCGCGGCCGGCTTGCCGGAGAACCCGTAGCCCGGCATGTTGGGGATCACCACGTGGAAGGCGTCCGAGGCGCTCCCGCCATGCGCGGTCGGGTCGGTGAGCAGGTCGACGATCTTCAGCTGCTCGATGACCGAGCCCGGCCATCCGTGGCTGACGATGAGCGGCAGCGCGTCCTCGTGCTTGGAGCGGACGTGGACGAAGTGGATGTCCAGCCCATCGATCTCGGTGATGAAGTTGGGAACCGAGTTGAGCTTGGCCTCGCACTTGCGCCAGTCGTACTCGTTCAGCCAGTAGCTCGCGAGCGCCTGGAGCGTCGCCAACTGCACGCCCTGCGACGCGTCGTCGACGGTTTCCCTCTCGGGCCAGCGCGTGGCGGCGATGCGCGCGCGCAGGTCCTCGAGATCCTCCTCGGGGACGTCGATCGTGAACGGCCGGATGGCGGTGTTGCCCGCGGCCGTGTCCGCTGTGACAGCCATGTGGTCCTCCTGGGGACGGTTCGGTGACGCCACCCAACCTGAAGGCCTGATGGATGTGACGCACCCGTTGAAGACCCCGGGTCTGCCCACCGGGCCGCTCCCGGCCGATCCCCGCGCTGCCGAGACGGGCCCCTCGACTCAGGCGCGGAGCAGTCGAGACTCCGATCCCGGTGGTGCGTTCACCAGCTCCCGGCGGGAACGGATCCCGAGCTTGGTGAACACGTTGCTCAGATGCCACTCGACGGTCCGCGGGCTGAGGAAGAGCCGCGCCCCGATCTCCGGGTTCGACAACCCATCGGCGGCAAGCAGCGCGACCTGCCGCTCCTGCGCCGTCAGGTCGTCGCGAGTTTCGACGGTCCGCCGCCGCGCCTTCTCGCCGGTGGCTTGAAGCTCCTTGCGGGCGCGCTCGGCGAACGCCTCCATGCCGATCGTGGCCAGCATCTCGTGGGCCGTGCGCAGTTGGTCGCGCGCGTCGACTCGGCGGTTCTCGCGCCTCAGCCACTCCCCGTAGAGAAGATGAGCCCGGGCAAGCTCGGGACGCCGGCGGGTCCTCGCCAACCTCTCGATCGCCTCGCGATGCAGGCGGTCCGCACCATCGCCCTCGCTCACCAGTGCCCGGCAGCGCGCCTGCACTCCCCGACCCCAATCGGTGTTGCAGGACGCGGTGGCTGCCGTCACGCGCTCGAGCGCATCGTGGGCCACATCGGGTCTCCCTGAGCGGGCCGCGGCCTCCACGAGCTCGATCGCTGCCCAGGGTGAGACGTGGAGCAGCGGTGCCTGCTCGGCAGCTCGCTGGGCCGAGGCGAGCGCCCGTTCGTAGCGGCCCAGTCCGTTGAAGAGGATCGCGCTCACCCACTCGGCGAACTGGACCCCGAGCCCTTGTCCGCCTGTGCCGGCGTCACGGATGGTGGACTCGATCAACGGCGAGGCGTCCTCTTGACCGCGGAGCGCGGACAGCAACAGCTGGGCGTAGGGCGCCATGTGGGTCCCGGTCGCCTTCGTGATCGCATTGGCCTCGGCGATCGTGACCGTTGCAGCACCGAAGTCGCCTGACCACATGACGCAGATGGCCCAGTCGATCAGGTCGATCGGCAGCCTGGACAGCGCGCCGGCCTCGCGGGCCTCCCTGAGGTGGCGCCCGCTGATGGCGTGCCAGCTGTCGTCATCCCAGATGAGGATGGGCGGGAGCAGCGTCCTCCAACCCCAGCGGAGGTTCTCCGGGCGCGGTGACGCTTCGTTCACCATCAGGGCCGTCGCCCGTCTCAGCAGTGGCGCCGCCGCCGCCCGGCCTTCGATGACATGGGTGGCGAGGGCGTCGAGCAGCAGATCGGATGAACGGAGTGGCCGGGTCGGCCGCGGAGCCGACATGGCGGCACGACAGACCTCGACCATGCTGCCCGCGGAGGCCAGACGACCGGCGAACAACGCAGCTCCCCACGCGTCGAGGTAAGTCTCGCGGGCAAGCTCCGGGTCAAGTTGCTCGAGGCGTTTGGCAGCGTTCAAGAGCAGTGGCGGCGCCGAGGTCCCCAGGCTCGACGCGAACGCGATCTGACCGCGGAGCAGCTCCACGTGCGCCGCCTGCAGCTCGTCGGGCGTCGACGCCTCGGCCAGCGCCAGCAACGCGAGCGCGCCCTCGAAGCTGCCGGCATGCAAGCTCGCTTGGGCAGCGGCAAGCGCACGTCGCACCCGCTGGGCAGGATCGCCCGACAGAACAACGGCGCGATGCAGGAACGCTGCTGCCGCGGCCAGACCACCGCGCGCCTGGGCGCGGCCGGCGGACCGCTCGAGCGCCGCGGCGACCGGCTCGTCCGGCCCCGCTGCGGCGATGGCCAGGTGCCATGCGCGACGGTCGGGGTCGACGCTTCGATCGGTCGCCTCTGCCAAGGCCAGATGGACCTCGCGGCGTTGCTCTCTGGTCGCGGTCCGGTAGACGGCGGAGCGCACCAGCGGATGACGGAACGTCACGCGCTCGGCGACTGCGAGCAGCCCCTCCGTTTCCGTGTCCACGGCCGAGACGGCGATCCCCAGCCGCTCGCATGCAGTCACCAGCAGCAGAGGATCGCCTACCGGCTCGGCCGCCGCGACCAGCAGCAGGCGTCGCGTGTCGCCGGAGAGCGTCTCAACCCGACGAACGAAGCTCTCCTCGATCCGCCCTGCGAGCCCCTGCGCCTCGACCAGGCCGAAGCCGCCCGCCAACTGCCTGGCCGTCAAGCCTCGCGGCAGCTCCAACAGCGCCAGCGGGTTCCCGCGCGACTCGGCGAGGATGCGATCCCGGATTCGGTCGTCCAACCTGAATCGGACGGCCGAGCTCAGCAGCGCCCGGGCGTCGCCATTGCGGACGCCGCGCACCTCCATCTCGGGGAGGTGTCGAAGCTCCTCTCCCGGTTCACGCGCGGCGAACACGATCCCGACTGCTTCCGCCAGCAGGCGACGCGCGACGAAGGCCAGCGTCAACGCCGAAGCTTGGTCCAGCCACTGCGCGTCATCGACGACGCACAGCAATGGACGCTGTTCGGATGCCGCCGCGAGGAGGCCCAGTACGGCCAACCCGACGAAGAACCGATCGGGAGCGGGGCCGGCGCTCAGCCCGAACACCGTCTCCACCGCCCGCCGCTGGGGATCCGGGAGCGCGCGGAGCCGGTCGAGCAACGGCGCGCACAGTTGGTGCAGGCTGGCGAAGCCCAGCTCCATCTCCGACTCCACGCCGACTGCTCTTACGACCGTCAGATCAGACGCCGAGGCGATCAGGTAGTCGAGCAGGGCCGTCTTCCCGATCCCAGCCTCGCCTCGCAGTACGAGCGACCGGCTGTCGCCGCGACGTATCGCCGAGACCAGGTCGTCGAGCAGCGCGCACTCGTGCGCCCGCCCGCGCAGGTCCATGCGCTGGACCGGTCCGCGAGGTGGGCTGTCCATCGGCAGACCGATCGTAACCCAGCGCGTACGGGCGCGCGACTGCTCGCGGCTCGCGGCCGAACAGCTCGGTGATGTTGCCCAGCGTCTTCGGCGGATCGCTCCCGAGCCAGTCAGTTCCGAAGCCCCCGGGGTCCCCACGCGGTCTTGACGCACGCGAGCACGAACGCGGCCGGCTCGACGGGCGCCATCGCCAGCGGTAGGAGCTCGTCTTCGATGAACGCCGACGGCTCGACGGGCTCCGGCGGGGGCACCTCGTCGACCAGTCCGGCCAACAACTGCCGGGCGCTCATGGCCTGTCGCTCGAATGCGGGAGAGGTGACGGTCCTTCGACCATGACCGAAGCGTCGCGCCGCGTGGGACCGCTCGCGCCTGAGAAGTGACGTGGGCCGAGCCCCGGGTCGCGTGCTCGGCCTCCCCGTGGGTCAGCCGCGCTGATGGCGCGCGATCCGGGTCAACATCGCGTTCGCGCACGCGAGCTGCGCCGATCCCAGTGAGAACCCCGGTATGACACGGGCACGACGTCGTCGCCCTGCCGTTCACGGTCCGGCGGTGCCGAACTCGTCCTGCCACTTCGTCTTGAAGAACGTCACGAAGTCGTTCTTCGGAGTCCGATACTGGCCCTTCGGCGGCAGGTCGTCCTTGGTCACCAGGGCGTAGTCGTAGACCTCGAAGCCTCCGTAGTCGGGGGCGGGGCTCCGGTCGAACGCCTTCGCCCGCGCGAAGAACTCCGCCGCTTGGTCGACCGCGACCCAGCCCGCCGCGTCGTAGGGGACGTCAAGAACGACGTCGATGGCGCCCCTGCGCATGAGGTCCTGCGTCCCGAGGTCGGCGTGGAACGTGACGACCCACGGCTTGTCGGGGAACATCTTGCCGCCGAACTTCGCCTGGATCGCCGGCCCGCCGGCCTGTCCCGCCGAATCGAACGCGAACCAGTAGCCCTTCAGCGCAGGGTTCTGCGTGAGTTGGTCGGTCACCGTCTTCTGCGTGCCCTGGACCAGGTTCGTCGCATCCGTCACCGACGTGGCCGCGATCTTGACCTCGCCCCTCGAGTCCTTCACGGCCCGCGTGAGCTGATCAGTGCGCGCGGAGGCCCACATCGCGGGGTAGTCCGCCACGGCGATGTGCGCGGTTCCCTCGACCTCCTGCATCTTCTTCATGAGGCTCTCCGCGAGGATGCGGCCGGCCTTCTCCTCGTCGGGGTAGTACGTGCCGGACCACAGCGGATCGGCGGTGACCTGGCCGCTGATCTCCACCACCGGGACGTTCTGCTGCTTGGCCTTGCGTAGCTGGCCCTTGATGAGGGACGGCTCGATGCCGATGACGAACATGACGTCGACGTTGCGGTCCAGGAGGCTGTCGCCGCAGGCGGCCATGTTCTTCGGATCCCCCCGGGCGTCACACACGTTCGTGGTCCAGCCGACGCTCTTGATGGCATCGGTCAACGTGTTCTCGGCCCGCTGCGCCGATTCGACCGCGCCGAGGATCTGCAGGATGCCGGCCTTCTTCTTGGGGAGTTGGACGTCGCCCCCGGCGGCCTCGGCCGCCTTCTTGCCCGCCTCTGCGGCCTCGTCACGGCGCGATCCGGTGCCGGCCTGGACGCCGGTGACCTTGGCTCTGCCGGCGCTCTCGCTGCCGTTGTCGTCGTCGCCGCCGCACCCGGCCGCGACGATGGCGAGCACGGCGAGGGTCGCCATGCTGAGGACTTGCAAGCGCCTCATGCGTGCCTCCCCTCCTCGGGACGGTTGGTCGCGCTGCGTCATGCCGCGTAGCACCGCTCCGCAAGTGCGGCATCGCTGATCGCGTCCCCTTCGAGCTCTCCGACGAGCCGTCCTTCTCGCATGACGATCACGCGATTGCACGCGCCCACGAGCTCCGTGAACTCCGACGAGATGAAGATCACACCCTTGCCGGCAAGCGCCAGCTCCTCCATGAGCCGGAACGTCTCCTCCTTGCCGTCGACGTCGACCCCGCGCGTCGGCTCGTCGAACATGAAGACATCGGCGCCGCTGTCCAGCCACTTCGCCAGCACGACCTTCTGCTGGTTGCCGCCGGAAAGGTGGCGTAAGGGGTGCTCCTCGTCGACCACCTTGATGTCCAGCCGCTCGATGACGGATCGCGCGTACTCGCGCTCGCGGCCGTTGTGGGGGACCGGCAGTCGAGCGCGTGTCCGGTGGCGCGCGAGGTCGGGCAACGTGATGTTCTTGCGCACTGAGAAGTCGGCGATGCTGCCCTGGAGTCGGCGCTCCTCCGGCATGAGGACGATGCCCGCGCGAAGTGCGTCGCGCGGCGACCCGATCGTCACCTCCCGGCCGTGCATGAAGATCCGGCCGGAGGCGTGCGGGTCGGCGCCGTAGATCAGCCGGATCAACTCGCTGCGGCCGGCGCCGACGAGCCCTGCGATCCCGAGGAGCTCGCCCCGGCGGAGGCTGAAGCTGGCGTCGTCCACTACGTCGGGCACGGTCAGGCCCTCGACCCGCAACAGCTCCTCGTTGACCACTGCCTGCGAGGTGACGCGACGCCGGCGGCGCTCGGGCATGGCCTGGACACTCCCGGTGATGTGCTCGATCAGCCCCTGCTTGGTGAGCTCCGCGGTGCGCCCGGAGTGGATGACGCGGCCGTCGCGCATGACCGCGAGGTGGTCGGTGATCCCGAAGATCTCGTCGAGGCGGTGCGTGACGTAGACCACCGAGACGTCGCGCGCTTGAAGCGTCCGCACGATGCCATGGAGGTGGTCGATCTCTGCATCCGCCAATGACGCGGTCGGCTCGTCGAGGACGAGCAGGCGTGCGTTCGCCGCGAGACCCCGCGCGATCATCACCATCCGCCGCTGCGCGATGCTGAGACTGGAGACGAGCGCGTCGGGGTCGAGGCCCGCGCCGAGCATCTCGAGGGTTTCGCGCGTCTTGCGGCGCAGGCGCTTCCGGTCGACGAAGATCCCGGCCTTCGCGGGATAGCCCAGGCCAAGCTCGAGGTTCTCGGCGACGGACAGCTTGGGCACGTCGGCGAGCTCTTGGTGGACGACGGATATGCCGAGCTGCCTCGCGTGGTGCGGGCCGTGGATGGCGACCGGCTCGCCGTCGATCAGGATCTCGCCGGAGTCCGGCTTCAGCGCGCCCGCGAGGACCTTGATGACCGTGCTCTTGCCGGCACCGTTCTTGCCGAGCAGGCCAAGCACGACGCCGGCGCGGATGGCGCCGCTGAAGTGGTCGAGCGCGAGCACCCCGGGATATCGCTTCACGAGGTCGCGCAAGACGAGGAACGGCTCGGGGCCGGTCGCGACCTCGACGGGGTGGGGGAGCGACGTCGTCGTCACGAGACGCGCTGCCCGAGCCGGCTGAGCAGGACGGCGGAGATCAGGACGCCCCCTTGCACGAGGTTGATGACGTAGGTCTCGAGGTCGAGCATCGTCAGCCCGGTCTGGATGACGCCCAGGAACAGCACCCCGATGACGGTCCCCGGGATGTTGAACTCGCCCGGCCGGAAGACCGCCGACCCGAGGAACGCGGCGGCGAAGGCCGGCAGCAGGAAGCTGAGGCCCGGCGACGGGCTGTACGCGCCCGACTGCGAGCTGATGAGGACGCCGACCACGGCCGCGGCGAGCCCGACCACTACGAACCCGAGGAAACGCAGGAACCGCGTCCGGATGCCGGCCAGGCGCGCGGCTTCCGGGTTGCCGCCGATGGCGTACATGTACCGGCCGACCTCGGTCCGGTCGAGCAGCGCCCACAGGATCACCGCGATCACGGTCGCGATCCAGACCACGTTGTTGAGACCCAGGAACGAGTTCTGGCCGATGTCGGCGTAGCCCCCGGCGACCCCGCTGAAGATCGTCTTCTGGTCCGTCAGCGCGAACTCCACGCCGGTCAGGACCGTTCCCATGGCCAGGGTGATGATGAACGAGGGCCCTCCCAGGTAGGAGACGAGGAACCCGTTGACGGCCCCGGCCGTGATCCCGAAGAGGAGCGCGGCGATCAAAGCCATCGGCCAGCTCCAGCCGTCGTTGGCCATCAGCGCGACGGCGGCCCCCGCGGCAAGGCCGATCATCGCGCCGAACGAGAGGTCGAAGTCCCGCATCACCAGGATGACCGTGAGCCCGCCGGCGATGACCAACATCGGCGAGGCCGCCGTGAGGATCGACTTGGCGTTCTCCCACGTGGGGAACGATCGCGAGCGCGCGAGGCTGAACACGACGATCATCACGACGAAGGCGATGAGAACGCCGTACTTGGCAAGGACCATCTCCGCGGTCTCGCGTCCCGAGCGCCGCGCCGACGCCGGCCGAACCGCGGCTTCGTAGGGACCGCCCGCGATCCCTCCGGCCTGCTTCTCGACAGCCATCAGCCGCTCCTCGACCGACTCTCGCACGACGGCCGCGATCATGCGAGCCGAGCAACTCCCTTCGCCCATCCAGTCGAGACGCTTCGACCGCAGTGGCTGACGTTCCGTGACGACGTTCGGACGGCGCCGGAAGGTTGACCCGGCCGCGGGCGCGCGGCTGGGGTCGGTTCGATCCAGCCGACGCCATACGTGAGCAGTGCCAGACGTCTCGGCGCGGTGCGAAGGAGCGGAGGCAGATGATGAGATGGTGTCTCGGGCTTTCTGCGATTGCCGCGGTGCTGGTCCTGGTGTCACCGGCCGCGGGCACTCCGGATGCGGTCGTCGAGTCGGCGACGGGGTCGGGGCATCGCATCAGCGGCGGTGAGCTTCGGTCTCTCTCGTTCAGCGCCACGCGGCGAGCCGACGGGACCACGACGTGGCAGGCCGAGGTCCACCCCCGCTCACTCGATGCCTTCGCGCACATCGCGATCGACTGCCTGGCCGTCGACGGGAACATCGCCCACATGAGCGGGACGGTCACGCACACCAGCGACCCGACCGTGTTCGCCCCGACCGAGCAGGTTCACTTCGCGGTGCAGGACAACGGGGAGGGCCCCGACGACCCGCGGGATCGGACCACCGGGATCCCCGAGAACGAGCCGCTCACCTGCAACGACGCCTTGCCGTCGGCCGCCTTCAACAACATCGTCGCGGGCAACGTCCAGGTGCGCTGAGCCGGAGGCGCTCGAGCCACCGGTCCACGCGGCGCTCAGCGGAGCGCCGCGGGACCGAAGCGGACAGCGGTCAGGCGCTCTCGGCGGCGCGCCTCTCACTCGACGGCACTGGGCCGTGGCCCTCGCGCGCAGCGGCGTGAGACCGCAGGCCCGGCCACCACGCCCGCCGGCCGGCGATCACCGTCAACGACGGGAGGAGCAGGCGAGCGGTGAGCAAGGCGCTGATGAGGACGCCGAAGCCGACGGCGAACCCGATCTGCGAGAGCGACGGTGACAGGACGAGCACGCCGAAGCTCGCGGCGAGGATGACGCCCGCCGCGGTGACGGACGGGCCGGCCGTCCTGACAGCGATGGCGGCGGCATCGCGCGGCGACCGTCCCGCACGCAGCCCGTCGCGCACGCGCGTGAGGATGAGGATCGCGTAGTCGCTGACCATCGACGCGACGAACAGGTAGACGACGAGCGGCAGCTGGAAGGTCAGGCCGTCGGCCCCGCCGATCCAGTCGAACACCACCACGGACGCTCCGAGGGTGGCCGCGAACCCGAGGGCGACGCCGCTCATGACGAACGCGGGCACGGCGATGCTGCGCAGGAGGACGACGAGGATCAGCCCGACGAGGATCGCCGCGACCGGGAAGATGATCCGCTGGTCCTCGGCGATGGCGTCGCGGACGTCGGCGTACGCGCTGGTGGAGCCACCGACCTCGACGTCCGTCCCGGTCGGTGTCGCGGCGGCGACGACGGGACGGACGTGATCCTCGACGGTGTCGAGGGCAGCCTTCGTGAACGGCGGCGAGCTCAGCAGCACGTCGATCCGGGCGACGCGCCCGTCCTCGGACGTCACCGCGGGCAGCACGTCGCCGACTCCCGGCGCGCGGCGGACCGCGTTCGCCACCGCATCTGTCGCCGACGAGCTCAGCGCAGCGCCGTTCGTCGAGGCGACCATGACCTCGGTCGGCTCCAGGGCGCCCCCGGGGAACCCGCGTTCGAGGTCCTCGAGCGCTTCCTCGGACGGCGAGCCGCTCACCGAGGCTTCGACGTCGTAGTTGGCCTTGAAGCCGAGCGACGGGATGGCGAGCGCAAGCAGCACGGCGGCCGCGGCCAACGCGGTCCCGACCGGTCGTCCGGAGACCAGCCGCTCCGCCCGCGTCGCCCTCGGCTGCGCGGCGGCGGTCGTCCAGCGGCGACGAGGCGGCCAGAAGAACGCGCGGCGCAGCAGCACAGCGGTCGCGGGCATGAGCGTGAGTGCGCTGAGCCAGGTCAGGAGCACGCCGAGCCCCAACGACGGGCCGAGCGTCCTGAACGAGGACATCGACGACAGCAGCATCGCCGAAAGCGAGACGGCGACCGCCAGGGCCGAGAACCCGATCGCGGGGCCGACGCGTTCCACGGCGCCTCGCATCGCGGTGTGCGGCTCCTGACCTGCGCGCAGGTGCTCGCGGTACCGCGACAGCAGGAACACGACGTAGTCCGTTCCGACACCGAGCATCACGATCGGCAGGAGCCCCGTGACGTCGGGCGACAGCGGGACGTCGAAGGCCTTCGCCCCGACGTACACGATGCCTGTGGCGATGGCCGCGACGATCGCGGTGAGCAGCACGTCAGCCAAGGCGACGGCCAGGCTCCGGAAGAGCACGAGCAGCAGGACGAAGATCAGCACCATCGTCAGCTGCGACGTCACGCCCTCACGTTCGGTCGCGTCAGCGCGCGTGGCGGCGCCGCCGGTGAAGCCGACGCGCAGGCCCGTCGTCGCGAACGCGGCGTCGGCGCGATCGCGCAGCCGGTTGACGTCCCGCGTGATGAGCGGGTCGAACTGCGTCCGCTCGAAGGAGACGGTGCCAAGGAGTACGCGGTGGTTCGGCGACACCGCGGCCGGCGGAGCGACGGCCGCCCGCACGCCTGCGGTCGACGACAGCCGGTCCACCAAGCCGCGGGCGCGGTCGATGTCGCCCGCTGCCAGCGGGCGTCCGTCCTTGCGCCGGACGACGACCGTGGCCGTCGCGCCGTCGGGCGCGGGGAACGCCCGCTCCTCCAGTTGGGCTGCCCGAACCGACTCGTACCGGTCGGGCAGGAACTTCGACGGCTCGGACTTCAGGACGTCACCGGGCTCGGCGACGCTGCCGGGCAGCGTCGCGAGGATCGCTGCTGCGGCGACGACAAGCCATGCGGTGAGGACTCGCCAGGGGTGGCGCGTCACGATGTCGGCAAGTCGCCTCATGCCGCGCTCCTCAGGACCCGGTGGGTGATCTCGTCGAGCAGGTCGAGCTGGGCCTTGCGGAAGGCGTCCACGCCACGTGCGAGCAGCTCGCGCGAGACGGCGCCGAGGTCGATGCCGGTGGCCGCGATCTCGAGCAGCTGGCTCGAGGCGTGCTCGGCCGAGCCGCTGAGCCGGTCCCGGGGATCGCCGTGGTCGCTGTACGCCTCGAGCGTCGCGAGCGGCATCGTGCTGACCGTCCCGGGGCCGGCCAGCGCGTCGATGTACTTCACGTCCGAGTAGGCCGGATCCTTCGCGCTCGTCGAAGCCCACAGGAGACGCTGGGCTTGGGCGCCCCGTGCATGGAGGTCAGCGAACTGCTGCGACGCGAGGTGCTCCTGCGCGACGGCGTGGGCGGCGCGCGCCGATGCGATGGCGGCGCGGCCACGGAGGTCGTCCCGGCCGCTGCGTTCGAGCAGCGGATCGACCGCGTGATCGATGCGCGACACGAAGAAGCTCGCGACCGAGGCGACGTCGTCGATCGGCTGCCCGGCCGACACCCGCTCCTCGAGCCCGCCGAGGTAGGCGTGCGCGACGCTGCGGTACGTGCTCGCGTCGAAGAGGAGCGTGACGTTGACGTTGACTCCGGCCGCGGTCAGGTCGCGGAAGGCGGCGACGCCGGCTGCGGTGGCGGGGACCTTGATCATGACGTTCGCACGCCCGACGCGCTCCCACAGGTCGAGCGCGGCGGCGACCGTCGCCGGAGCGTCGTAGGCGAGCAGCGGGGGCACCTCGATGCTCACGAAGCCGTCCTGTCCGTTGCACCGCCGGAAGACGGGCGTGAGGACGTCGGCCGCCTGCCGGATGACGGCGACCGCGAGCACCTCGTAGACGCCTTCCGGGCCGAGGCGTTACAGTCGGCGCGCGTCGATCTGGACCGACGGGACATCGAGCAGCGAAGCGCGCAGGATGGCCGGGTTGGTCGTCAGACCGGTCACGCCGTCGCGCTCGACCAGTCGCGCGAGCGCGAAAGGCGAGGCGAGGCCGTCGATCCACACGCTGGTGCCGAGGGCCTGCAAGCGCTGCAGGGGGTTCATGCGAGGACGCTCCTTCCGGCCGAGCCGAGGAGCCGTGTGGCGGTCACCACGCGCTCGGCGAGCGCGGCCTCCGCCTTGCGTCCCCACGAGCGGGGGTCGTACGAGGCCTTGCGTCCGGGTCCGCCGTCGAGGCGTAGGACCCCGTCGTACTCGGACAGCACGTGGCCGGCCATCCCGCGCGTGAACGCGTACTGGGCGTCGGTGTCGAGGTTGACCTTGACCACTCCGTTCCCGACGGCCGCGCGGACGTCGTCCTCCGACGCGCCGCTCGCGCCGTGGAACACGTAGGCGAACCGGGCACGCCGGTCCCGGACCCGCAGTGCGTTCTGGCCCTCGGCGAGGATGCGCGGCCGGAGTCGTGCGGGCCGGCCGGCGTGGACGCCGTGGACGTTGCCGAACGTGGCGGCGACTAGGTAGCGCCCGTGTTCGCCGGTGCCGAGCGCAGCTGCGACCTCGAGGAGGTCGTCGGCGGTGGTGTAGAGCTCGGGCCGCCCGGCGTCTGGGCCGCGGATCCCGTCCTCCTCGCCGCCGACGACACCGACCTCCATCTCGAGCACGACCCCGAGCGGTGCGAGCGCATCGAGCATCTCGCGTGACACGCGCAGGTTCTCGGCCAGCGGCAATGCCGAGCCGTCGAGCATGTGCGAGCCGAACAGCGGGAGCTCGCCGCGCGCGCGTCGGCGGCGCGACTCGTCGATCAGCGGGTGGAGGAAGGAGGCCGCATCGGCCGGCGTCGCGTGGTCGGTGTGCAGTGCGACCGCGACCGGGACGTCGGCGGCGACCGCGTGGGCGTACTCGGCGAGGGCGCGCGCCCCGGACGCAGCGTTGCCGCCCGGTCCCGCGAGGTACCGCGCGGCGCCGACGGTCACCTGGACGATGCCGTCGGCTCGGGCATCGACCAGCCCGCGCAGCGTGCCGTTCAGCGTCTGCGACGACGTGACGTTGATCGCGGCGAGCGCATAGCCGCCCGCATCCGCTCGGTCGAGCATGTCGGCGTACTGCTGAGGGCTGGCGATCGGCACGACATCGAGCGTCCTCGCGACTGGGCCTCCGGACCAGCGGGCCGACGGCACATCGTCGCTGTGGACACCCCGGACACCGGGATCGGGAGAACCCCACGCCCGCCCGGGATCGGCGCACCGGAGGCGTCGGGCAGGAGTAGGTTGCACACGAAGGGGGTGAAGCCGAGCGTGCCTGGTGGTGTGCCGAGCACTGGACCGCAAGACGACGCGCAGCTTTCGGCTCGGCGCTTCGTCGATGAGATCGCTGCCGCGTGCGGGACGGTCCTCGACCTCGGGGTCGTCGAGCTGTGCCGCTACGGCCCGTCGGACGAGGCGGACTGCATCGCGCGGTGGCCGACGACGGATGCGGCGCGCCTCTCGGCCGACGCCGCAGCCTTGTGCCGACGCATCTCGGCCGCACCGCGCCCGGTGCGCGTTGCGGACCGCGCCGCGGCTGCCCCGGTCTTCCGGGCGGAGGTCCTGTGGGGCGCGCTGGTCGGGACCTGCCGCCCCGGCACCTCGCTCGACGAGGGCTGCGAGGTCGGGCTCGGCGCGTTCGCACGGTTGCTCGAGGCCGAGCCGGCCGGCTCGCGCGAAGTCCGCAGCGTTGACGACGGGCACGAGGGACTTCGGCGCCTTGCGCTGCTCGTGGGGGAGCGGGCGCGCATCGAGGACGTCCTCTCGGCGTTGTGCGACGAGGTCGGACGGCTCCTGGACGTTCCGCTCGTGGAGGCGCTGCGCTTCGAGGAGGACGGCACCGCCACCGTCGTCGGGCTCCACGGCGACCACGCGTTCGACGTGGGGGAGAACTGGCCGATGACCGGGACGAGCGTGACGACGGAGGTCGCTCGCACCGCAGCGCCGGCTCGCATCGACGACTACAGCGGACTCGAAGGGACGATGGCGAGCGCCGCTCGGGCGGCGGGCGCTCGTTCGGCGGTGGGGGCACCGATCGTCGTCGACGGGCGAACCTGGGGGACGGTCATCGCGATCACCGACCGGCGCCAACCGTTGCCGCCGGGGACCGAGGAGCGCCTGCTCGCCTTCACCGAGCTGGCCGGCGTCACCGTGGCGAGCGTCCAGGCGGCGCACGAGCGCAGAGGACTGCTCGACGAGCAGGGTGCCCTGCGGCGCGTCGCCACCCTCGTCGCACGCGGGACGGCCCCTGCGGAGGTGTTCTCCGCGGTCGCGCTCGAGGTGAGCCACGTCCTCGACCTGCCGCTGTGCACGGTCTCGCGGTTCGGGAAGGAAGCGACGGCCGTCGTGGTGGGCGCGGCCGGCGCGCATCCGCATGCTCCGGGGCGAGTGCTGATGCTCGACGACGACAGCGCGTCGGCCATCGTCCGGCGCGGCGGCCGCCCGGCACGCGTCGACGGCGCACGCTGGATCTCCGCGTCGGGTGAGGGCGGCGACATCCCGTTGATGGTCGGCGGGACCGCGGCGGCGCCGATCGTGGTCGACGGCGATGTGTGGGGAGCGATCGCGGTCGGGACCCCCGCGCCGTTGCCGCTTCCCGCGGGCGTCGAGCACGCGCTGACTCAGTTCACGGAGCTGGTCGCCGTGGCCGTGTCGAACGCCCAGGCGAGCGCGGACCTACGCGACCTTGCGGCCGAACACGCGGCGCTTCGTCGCGTCGCCGTGCTCGTGGCGAACGGCGCCACGGAGGCGGAGGTGTTCTCGACGGTCTGCGAAGAGGCCGCGCGGCTGCTCGACGCCACGACCGCGAACCTCGTGCGCTGGACCGAGGGCGTGCGCGTGACGGTTGCGGGGTGGAGCCTGCGCGGCGTCCACGTGGCACCCGGGACGCGGCTCTCGATCGATCACGCCACGCTCGACGGACGTGTGTATGGAACCGCTTCGCCGGCCCGCGTCGACGACTACGCCGACGAGCAGGGTGAGGTCGCGGCGATCCTGCGCGCGAACGGCATCCGCTCGCAGGTCGCTGCGCCCGTCATGGTCGATGGTGCGGTCTGGGGCGTTCTCATCGTCGGTGTGGACCGGTCGGACCCCCTGCCGGCCGGCACCGAGGATCGCCTCGCCGAGTTCGCCGAGCTCACCGCCACGGCGGTTTCGAACGCGGCCAGTCGGACTGAGCTCGTCGCCTCGCGGGCGCGCATCGTCGAGGCGGCGGACGAGCAGCGCCGGCGCGTCGTGCGCGACCTCCACGACGGAGCGCAGCAGCGCCTCGTCCACGCGGTCATGACGCTGCAGAGGCTGAACGTCGACGACTCCGGCAACGCTCGCGGCCGATCGCTCGTCGCAGCGGCGCTCGAGGACGTCTCGGGCGCGATCGTCGACCTGCGCGAGCTGGCGCTTGGCATCCATCCGTCGATCCTCACCAACCGCGGGCTGGTCGCCGCGGTCGAGGCGCTCGCCGACCGCGCGCCGATCCCCGTGGAGATCGCCGTCGCCGAGCAGCGGTTCGCGCCGTCGGTCGAGTCGGCGGCGTACTTCGTCGCCGCGGAGGCGCTGACGAACGTCGCGAAGTACGCAGCTGCGACGAAGGCGCGCGTGGAGGTCGAGCCATCGGCGGAGGGCTTGGTCGTGCGGATCGCGGACGACGGGAGGGGTGGCGCACGGATCGAACCGGGCCGAGGGCTGTCCGGGCTGATCGATCGCATGGCCGCGCTCAACGGGCGGCTGGTGGTCGACAGCGAACCGGGCTGCGGGACCGTCGTCGAAGCGACCATCCCGCTGTAGCTCCCCAGCTCAGGCCGCTTTCGCGATGACCGCCGACTTGTCATCGGGCGCAGCTTCGAGCGCCTCCGTGTGATGCGGGTGGTGTGCCTGACGCAGCGAGACCAGCGCCGCGGCGGCCAAGAGGACAGGCGATGCCCAGAGCCCCGTGCGAAGGTCGCCGCTGCTGTCGGAGAGCCAGCCGGAGATCAGCGGTCCGACCGCTTGCCCCAGCGCGAATCCCGTCGTCATGAGCGCGATCCCGGCCGTCCAGCCCTCGGGCTGGAGCACGCGCCGGCACAGCGTCGTCACGGCGGTGGGACCGGCCATGAAGGTCGAACCGAACACCACGGCGGACAGCAGTGCCGTGAAGGCGGTCGCTTCGAGCAGCAGCGGCAGGGTGCCGACGAGCACGACGGCGGACACGGCGGCTGCGCCGTTGCCCCCGCGGCACCGCGCGAGCCGCCTGCCCCATGGTGCGATGAACGCGGCCGACGACGCCCCGAGCACGAGCCAGAAGACGGTCGGGACCCAAGCGGCGAGCTCGCCTTCGCGCAGGAGCGCGACGACGAAGGTCATGTAGCTGACGTAGCCCGCACCGAACAGCACGTACGCGACGAGCGTGGCGTCGAGCTTGCGGAAGTCCGCTCGTGCGAGTCGCGCGACGGCCGCTCCCGCCACGGTGGGGACCCTGCGCGCGGCGAGCCATGCCGGCACGAGCGCCACGAGCGACGCGCCGCCGAGGAGCGCCCAGCCGACCCGCCAGTCGTCCGGCGTGTCGCCGGACAGCGCGAGCGGGACGACGATGCCGCTGGCGACGATGCCGACGCCGACCCCGGCGAAGTAGACGGCGAGCAGTGACGGCCGAAGCCGCGCGGCGAGCGACGAGCCGACGACGAAGGCGACCGCCGTCGCCACGCCTCCGATGCCGCGCAACGCCATCAGGACGTCGTAGCTGGAGCCGAGCGCCGTCGCGGTGAGGGCGATGGCGCTGAGCGCGAGCGAGACGACGAAGATGCGTCTGGTGCCCCAGCGCTTGGCCGCGGCTGCTGCGGTCGCGGCACCGATCACGTACCCGATCGCGTTGGCGGTGTTCATCCCGCCGGCAGCGGTGTAGGACCACCCGAGATCGTCGCGCATCGGTGGCAGCAGGAGCGCGTAGGCGAAGCGCGAGAAGCCGAGTGCGATGACGGGAGCGAGCGCGAGCCCGACTGCGGTCAGCACGTCGCCGGCGGGGCGCGGGCGCGGATCGCCCGACGGTGGTGCGGTCAGGGTGCCAGGCATGCCCGCGACGCTACGGCCGTCGGGCGGCCCGGACGATGGGGCGCACTGCACGCCTGCGTCGGGTTCTCCGGGCCTCGCCGACCTAGGGACAACCCCATGGCCTCGTCGGCTGGTCCGCCGTCAGAATCGCTCTGTGTCCATGAAGGAAGCGTGTCGGTGAGGCGGGTGGTCGTCGTCGACGACGACGCGACGTTCCGCGAGGCCGCGACCGACCTGCTCGAAGGGCAGGGGTTCCAGGTCGTGGGGACCGCCGGGGACGTGGCCGCCGCACGCCGCACGGTCGCCCGGCTCAGGCCGGACGCGATCCTGCTGGACATCAACCTCCCGGACGGCGACGGCTACGCGTTCTCCGCCGAGATCACCGGTGGCGCTCAGCCGCCGCGCGTGCTCCTCACGTCCTCCGACCAGCACGCGGGCATGCCAAGCGCGCTGCGCGACACGGGTGCAGCGGGCTTCGTGAGCAAGACGGAGCTTGGCGTCACCGACCTGTCGAGGTGGCTGGGATGACGACCGTCGTGGTCGGTGAGGACAACCCGCTCGTCCGTCAGGGCATCGTCAGCGTGCTGGAGGACCACGACTTCGAGGTGGTCGGCGTCGCCGCCGACGGACCGGACCTCGTCCGCAAGGCGAAGGCGCACAAGCCCGACCTCGTCATCACGGACATCCAGATGCCGCCCGACTCGACCGATGACGGGCTCCGGGCGGCGCTGGCCATCCGTGAGGCGTTCCCGCACGTGGCCGTGGTCGTCCTCTCGCAGTTCCTCGAGGACCGCTATGCGATCGAGCTCGTCGGCGACCGTGCGAGCGGCGTGGGCTACCTGCTCAAGGACAAGGTCGGCGACCTCGGCGTGTTCATCTCGGCGATCCAACGGGTCGCGGCCGGCGGGACCGCGCTCGATGCCGACGTCGTCCAGCGCATGGTGGGCCGGCAGCGTCACACGTCCGCCCTCGATGACCTCACGCCGCGCGAGCGCGAGGTCGTGGCGCTGATGGCGGAGGGCCGGTCGAACCAGGGGATCGCGGCGGAGCTCGTCGTGACCGTCGCGGCGATCGAGCGCCATGTGACGAGCATCTTCTCCAAGCTCGGGCTGACCTCGACTCCGGAGGACCACCGGCGGGTCCTGGCGGTCCTCGAGTACCTCCGCCAGCGATGAGGACGTGGATCCCGGCCGGCGAGGCATCGTCACGGAGTTGGCGCGGCCCGCTCGCGCCACCGGCCGCTCAACGAAAGAAGGCCCGCTCTCGCGGGCCCGCTTGAACATGCGCCGAAGAGGACTCGAACCTCCACGGGGTTATCCCCCACAAGGCCTCAACCTTGCGCGTCTACCAATTTCCGCCAGCGGCGCGTGGGCGGAGGGCGCTGACAGCGATCGGGGGCGCTCGTGCTGCGCCGGGCCAACTCGCCGCGCGTCCACGCACGCGCGTCGGACGACTCGGCCAAGGACACGAGCGCGAGTCGCTCGGTTTCGGGTTGGCCCGCCGCCCGTCGCCGTCGCGCGTCGTCGTGGTCGTCCGGGACCCGACGTTCCCTGCGGAAATGAGGCACCGAGCGGGGCGGGACAACCCGAAGGCCTCACGCTTATCGAATGAGCATGAGCTCCGCTCGCGGTGTAGCAGGGCGTCCGGAGACTCGGTGGCATGCCCGTCGCCACCCTTCTCCGCCGCCTGACCTCAGTGGTCCTCGTCTCGATGTCGTGTGCTGTGTCGGCGCATTCGGCAATGGCGTCGTCGGCCGGTCGTTACCCCGTTGGCGGACGCGCGATGAGCGCGTCCTGGAACACCGCGCTGAGGTTCTGGGGCGAGACTCCCTGCGGCGGCAGCGTGAGGGTCGCTTGGACTCGTCAATGGCTACGTACGGGGGCCGTCTCCCGCTGGCGCGCCACCGACATCACACGTCCCGAGACGTACACGCACTGCGTCATCCAGTTCAACGCGCGTCAGGACTTCGACCTTCCCATGCTTTGCACGGTCATGGTCCACGAGGTCGGGCACCTCCTCGGGCACCCGCACTCGCCCGACCCGCGCGACGTGATGTGGGCCTACTACACGGGGCCGATCCGGCAGTGCCGGGGCAACACGTCGCGGGCGCGAAAGCAGCGGGCCCTGCGGCGGGCGCACAAGCGTCCGCCGAGCCGGCGGGCGCTCGACCGCTGAGGGGCGGGCGCATGGTCCCGGTCCGCACCGCCGTCCTGCTCGCCGTGGCGGCGATCGCGCTCGTTCCCGCCACACCGGCGCGCTCCGGAACAGACAAGCCGGCCGGCCGCAACTGCGTCGGTGAGGAAGAGGGCGGCGAGGCGCGCGCCGCCGACGACGAGGGTGACGGGCCGCCGGAGTTCAGCGGAGCGTTCTACGCGCGGACGATGACGCTCGACGCTTCGCTCGACGGCCTCGACGGCGGCGACCTCCCGATCTCGATCGAGGAGGTCTGCGACCTGCCGAAGGCATTCGCCAAGCAGGCGGGCAGGCTCGCCGGCGGCGATGGCGTAGTCCGAGTGCGCGCGACGACGACAGTCGCGGCCGGCGGCCGGGTCGTGACCGGGAGGGCGGCCATGAACGCGCTCGCGAGTGCCGACACCGCGCTGGTCAGGAAGGCGCGCCTGCGGCGGCCACGGCTGTGGGCCCACGACGAGGACGGTGACGCGGTGCCCACCTTCACGGCGCGTCGCATCGAGCTCACCGACTGAGGGCCGCGGCGGGCGGCGCGTCTCAGGCCGCCGGCGGTACGACGCTCAGGTGCCGCTGCGCGACGGGCGTCGGGTGCTGCGCCGACCACTCGTAGAGCGCCAGGAGCGGGCCGGTGAGGCTCCACCCGAGCGGCGTGAGCGAGTACTCGACGCGCGGGGGAACTTCCGCGTACGCGCGACGCGCGATGAGCTCGTGCCGCTCGAGCGAGCGGAGCGTCTGCGTCAGGGTCTTCTTCGAGATCTCGCCGACCTCGTAGAGGACCTCGCTGTACCGGCGGGTCCCGGTGGCAAGCAGGTACAGGACCTCGACCGACCACTTGCCGCTGATCATCGAGAGGGCGCGGCGCGTGCCGGTGACCATCTCGAACTCAGTGACGTCGGTGTGGTCGTGGGGGCGATGCTGGGCGGTGTTCATGCCGTCCAGCACTCAACCGCGGACCCGGCGGACCGGCAACAAGCCGCGGCGCTCAACCGACACCGCCGTCCGATCGACAGGGCTCCGAAGCGCGGAGACAGTGCAGGCCATGTCCGCGAACGAGGCCCGGCTCCGCCTGAACCAGCTGCAGATCGAGCGACTCGACGCGCGCGATGTCGGGCTGGAGGGCTGCGCGGCGTACATGGCCGACCTGGAGCGCGACATCGCCGCGTGCACCGAGGCGTTCATCGGTGCGGCCGTCACCGAGATCGCCTCGCTGCGCGGCGCGCTCTCGGGCCACCTCCACGGCTGACACCGAAGGCGCCGCACCGGCGCCCTCGGTGTCTTGTCGGATCCCGGGAGCGGATCAGCGCCTCGCTGACTGCCTACGCTTCGGGCGGCGCTTCGCCTTGCGGCCCTTCTTGTGCTTGGCCTTCTTGTGGGCGTGCGTGCGGTGCTTGCGGTGCTTCTTGTGGGCCTTCTTCTTCGGCTTCTTCTTGGCTTTCGGCTGCGCGAGAGCGATCGGGCCGGGGGTCGTCGCAGGCTGACTCACGACGATGATGGGGGCAGGGAAGGCCGGAGCGATCGATGGCGCCGGAGCGGCCGGGGGCTGCGAGGCGGCCGGCGGCGGCGCCGGGTCGTTCGTGGGCGTCGTGTCGACGGCCGTGCCGATGTCGGCGGTATCGAGTCCGCCGAGGCCGGTGTCGTCCGTCTCCGGCTGCACGCCGGTTTCGATCGGGGTTCCGGTGCCCGACGCGTCCGCCGGCGCCGCCGGCGTCGTGGTGTCGTCGACCGGCTGACCGAGGTCGCCCTGGTCGAGCCCGCCGAGCGAGGTGTCGTCGGCTGGCTCTGCGGGAGTGGCGGGCGTCGGGTCGGGCGGAGCCGCCGGGTCGCAGGCCGCGGTCGTGCCGTCGAGGTCGCCGGTCTCGAGACCGCCGAGGCCGGTGTCGTCGCAGCTGGTGTCCGTCGCCGGGGCGGTCGGTTCGGTGTCCGGGTCCGCGAAGGGGTCGGTTCCGGGGTCCGTCGTGCCCGGGTCCGGCGTCCCGGCGTCCGTCGTCGGATCCGTGCCGGAGTCCGTCACGTCGACGCCCGGGTCGGTGATGACCGGGTCGGCACCGGGAGCGGTCGAATCGATGTCGGTCAGGTCACCAAGACCGAGGTCGTCGGCCGGCGGGTCCGCCGGATCGGTCGCCGCCACGCCGCTCGTGGGTGCGGGATCCGCGGGAACCGCCGCGCCAGAGGCGAGGGTGTCCGGTACCGAGGCGGCGGCGAAGGCGGTCGCCGTCGCGACACCAGGGCCGACGCCGAGCGCGCACACCACCAGGGCAAGAAGAGGTCGTCTGCTCATGGGCGCTTCTCCGTTGTTCGGGGGTCGCGCTCGACGGTAAGTCCGGTCGCGCAGGCCTTCGATCCGGCGCCCTTCTCAGGCGATACCGAAGGTCCACGGCGCTCCGACCTTGAGGTTCTGGTCGAGGTTGAGTCTTCCGGCGGAGCTGCACGGCTTCCTCGAGGCGTCTCTCGCGCCCGACGGAATCCGCGCGGTTTCGAGTCCGCAGCGGAACGGATTCCGCAGGACGCGGTACTCGTGCGGGAACCGTGCGGAAACCGCACCGACGCAGGGCTCCTGCCGGTTCCCAAGGGGTGTGGAGGCTCGCGCGCGCGCGGGCGTGCGCGAGAGCCTCGACGGCATGCTTCGCTCCAAGCCCGCGTTCCTCGGCGCCGCGCTGGCGCTGTCGCTGCTCGTGCCTGCGGTGGCCACCGCGACGCCCACCCATGTCGCCGGCGAGGTTCTCGTGCGGTACCGCGATGCGGCCGCGCCGGTCCCCGTCGCCACGCGGCGTGGCGAGACCGTTGACGCCGCGGCCGCACGGCTGCGCCGCGACCCGCGCGTCGCCACCGCCGTGCCGAACTACCTGGCGCACGCGAGCGGCCTCGAGCCCGACGACCCTGGATACCGCTTGCAGTGGAACTTCTGGGACCAGTACGGGATCGACGTGCCGGACGCGTGGCAGATGGCCGCGCAGCGTGGCGCTCCTGGCGGCAGCGGCGTCACGGTCGCGGTGCTCGACACGGGCGTGGCGTACCGCAAGTTCGCCCGGTACCGCCGCGCGCCCGATCTCGAGCGGTTCGTTCCCGGCCGCGACTTCGTCGATGACGACCGGTTCCCGTTCGACCTCAACGGCCACGGGACGCACGTGGCCGGGACGATCGCCGCCGCGACGGGCAACGGCATCGGCACGGCGGGCATCGCGTACGAGGCGCGCATCATGCCGGTGCGGACGCTCGACGAGCAGGGCGACGGCGACGCGCGCACGATCTCCCGTGGCATCCGGTACGCGGTCGCACATGGCGCCGACGTCATCAACCTCAGCCTCGAGTTCCCTGCGAGCGTCGGTGCGCGACAGCTGCCCGACCTCATGGCGGCGCTGCGGCTCGCGTACCGCGAGGGCATCGTGGTCGTTGCCGTGGCCGGCAACGGACGGGGGACCCGCGTGCCCTACCCGGGTCGAGCGCCGCACGTGATCGCGGTCGGCGCGACGACGCGAACCGGTTGCCGGGCGTCGTACTCGAACCAGAGCCCGGACGTTGACGTCGTTGCGCCGGGGGGCGGCAAGGACGCGGAGCCCGGGGCCGACGGATGGGACGCGACGCACTGCCGTCCCGGCGCCGCGCCGTCGTCGATCTACCAGCAGACCTTCGCCTCCGAGCTCGACCGCGACAGCTTCTCGCTGCCCACCGGCTACTACGGGACGTCGATGGCGACGCCGCACGTGACAGGCATCGCCGCGCTGCTGCTCGGCACGCGTCGCCTCGGCGGCCACCCGTCGCCGGACGCCGTCGAGCAGCGCATCGAGCAGACCGCGCGCGACGCCGGCGCGCCCGGCTTCGACCCGGCCTACGGGAACGGCCTCGTCGACGCCGCCGCCGCGCTGCGGTGAGCGGGCATGAAGAAGGCCCCGGGGCCTGAGCCCCGGGGCCTCGACGTTCCGGTAGGTGCGGAGGGATCAGCCCTCGGCGGGCGCCGGCGGCCACCACGTGGTGACCTTGGCCTCGATCTGCTTGTCCGCCGCGATGGCGGCGGCCAGCGCGGTCTTCGCCGCAGCCGGAGTCGTCGTGTTCTCGACCGCCGCCTGCATCTGCTGGATCTCGTCGTCGATCAGCGTGTTGAGGCCCGGCATCAGGGGCGCGTAGGTCGGGACCTCGCCCTCCTCCTGGGCGGCGCGGGCGCGGCCTTCCTCGGCAGGCGGAGCCGGCTCGGCGGCGTGGACCGCGTTGACGAGGCGGTTGCGGAGGATGATCGACGTGTTCAGCGTCGTCTGGACGCGGTTGAGCAGCGCGCCGGTCGTGTCACCCATCAGGTTGACCGCCGTCGTCGCGGCCTCGTACTGGTTGGTGAGCACGGCGAACACCGCGGTTGGGCCGTCGGCGATGACGGGGCCGGCGGGGCCGTCGTCGCTCTTGCGCGCGGTGATCCAGCTGATGTGCTTGCCGCCGCGGAAGTTCCGGCGGTGGGACTTGCGGATGGCCCTGCGGGCCATGAACTTGTAGGTGGCGGCCCTCGCGCGCCCCTCCTCGGCCGGCGGGGCCGGCGGGTGGGCGAGGATGTACCGGGCGCCGAGGTACGAGCGGATGAGGTTGCGGCGTACGGCCTTCAGCGGGTTCACCGCGCCTGCGCCGTCACCGGACTCGACCGCGCTCGAGGCATCGTCGAGCGACGCCGCCGTGCGCACCATCGGCACGTTGACGATCGCGGGCAGGGTCGGCGGGGCGTCGCTGCCCGCCATGGCGGCCCCGGGGAGGGCGAGCGCGGCGCCGGCGGCCAGCGGGAGAACGGTTCTGAGTCGAACCATGGGTCGGTCTCCTTTCGCGAGATCCTGGGTGGTGGTCGTGCATCTGGCCGGTCCTGACGGCCGTGAACCCAAGCTTCAAGGCGGCCCCGCGCGCGGACGCGCCCCTGCGGGAGCCCTGGGGGGCTTCGCCACCCCCAAGGCGCGAGCACCGCGATCTAGCGTCGCGCCGCATGACGCGAGTCCTCGCCCTGCGCCTCTTGCCAACCCTCGCCGCGCTCGCCGCGGGAGCCGCCGTCCTGCTGCTCGCCGGCCGCACCGCCGCGGGCGCCGCTGGCGGCGAACGCCTGCCCGACCTCGACCAGGCGACGCCGTCGGACCTCGTCATCACGCGCGGCGGCAGCGTGCAGCAGCCGGTGTACCGGCTCGGCTTCCGCTCGGCGATCGCGAACGTCGGCGACGGCCCCCTCATCATCGACGGCCACCGCTCACCGAGCGAGCCCATGATGACCGGCGACCAGATCGTCGAGCGCGACGGCGCACCCGGGCGGGTGGTCCCCGGGGTGGCCACGCTGCGGTTCACGGTCTCGCGGGACCACCGCCATTGGCACCTGCTCGGCTTCGACCGCTACGAGCTGCGCAGGGCCGGGAGCGCGGCTGCGGTCGTGCAGGACAAGAAGACCGGCTTCTGCGTGGGCGACCGCTACCCCAAGAGCGACGGCGTCCCCGGGTCCGCGTCCGAGCGCCCGCGCTGGCGCGGGCGCTGCGGCCTCGGCGACACCGGCCTGCTCGGCATCCAGGAGGGCATCTCGGTGGGGTGGGGCGACGACTACGACGCGAACCTCGAGGGCCAGTACCTGCTGCTCTCCGGTCTGGCGGCCGGCCGGTACGTCCTCGTCCAGGAGGTCAACGCCGACCGCCGGCTGCAGGAGCTCTACTACGGCAACAACGCGGCGTCGCTGCTGCTCGACCTGCGCTGGCGTCACGGCATCCCGGAGGTGCGGGTCGTGCGCAGCTGCCCGGAGACCGACCGCTGCGACCTCGAGGCGCGCCCCCGCGTGGGGACCGTCGCGCGCGGGCTGGCGATCCCGTGGGACATCGCGTTCCTGCCCGATGGCCGCGCGCTCGTCAACGAGCGGCCCGGCCGCGTTCGGCTGCTGAGCCGTGACGGCAGGCTGCAGCGTCGGCCGGTGGCGACCGTCCGCGTCAGCGCCCGCGGCGAAGGCGGCCTGCTCGGCCTCGCCGTCGACCCGCGGTTCAGCACGAACCGCTTCGTCTACCTCTACTACACGACGGCCGCGGGCATGCGGCTCGAGCGCCGGCGCTTCGCCGGCGGCACGCTGCACCGGGAGCGCTCGCTCGTCGAGGGCATCGCGGCGGGGGCGGTGCACGACAGCGGCCGGATCGCGTTCGGGCCGGATGAGCGCCTCTACATCGCGACTGGCGACGCGGGCGACGGCGAGCTCGCCCAGCGGCCGGACTCGCTCAACGGCAAGCTGCTGGCGCTGACACCGGACGAGTACCGCGGCGATGGAGGACGACCCGTGATCATCGCGAGTGGGTTGCGCAACCCCCAGGGCTTCGACTGGGAGCCCGGGACCGGCCGTCTCCTCGCGACGGACCACGGCCCGAGCGACGACGTCGACGGCGTCTCCGCAGATGACGAGGTCAACGCGATCGCCGAGGGGGCCGACTACGGCTGGCCGCGTGCCCATGGCATCGGTCAGGCCGGCTTCGCGGCTCCGCTCGAGCTCTACCGCGATGCGGTCGCTCCGTCGGGCGCGACGTTCGTGACCGGTCCGGGCTCGGCATGGACGGGTTCGTTCGTCTTCGCCTGCCTCCGCGGCGCGCAGCTGCGCCGGCTCACGTTCTCAGGGGCCCGCATCGTCCACGACGAGCCGCTGCTGGCCGGGCGCTACGGACGTCTGCGCACCGTGGTCGAGGGGCCGGGCGGAGCGCTGTACGCGCTGACGAGCAATCGCGACGGGCGCGGAGTCGTGCACCCCGGCGACGACCGGATCCTGCGAATCGACCCTCCGCGCAGGTAGGACCGATCACGTGAGACTCGCGGCGTCTTGTTGTGCGCCCGAGCGCCCGTAGCGTCGATCTTCCGATGCTCACAGGAGGCACCATGCTCAGGCAGATTCTCACGGCGACGACGCCCGTCGCGGTAGCGCTCTCGATGGCCTTCGCGCCTCACGCGTACGCCGGCGAGGACGACGACGCGTCGCCCCCGCCCCCGCCGCCGCCCGCCGAGCAACCGGTCCCCGTCGTGACCCAGCCGGTGCAGCCTCCGGAGCAGACGCCCACGCCGGCCCCGGCAGCACCGCTGCCGGTCGAGACGCCGAAGCCCTTGCGGACGACGAACGCGCCGGTCACCCGCGACGGTCAGCCCGCCCCGAAGGCGGGTCAGCCCGCCCCGAAGGCGCGGCCGGTCACGCGGACTCCCGCCAGCCCGCAGGCGAGGTTCGTCCCGGTCGCGCGTCAAGTGTCGGTCGTCCCGCATGGCGGCGTCGGCGCGGGCGCCGGCGGCACCTCGGCACGCGACACGGACGCGCCCGCGGCGCTGCTCGGGGCGGGCGGCGGCCTGCTCCTGCTCGGGGTCGCCGGCGGCGCGCTGACGCTGACCCCGCGGCGGCGCACGCAGGCGTGAGCCTGCCCCCCGCCCGCCTGCTCCGACACCGCCGGGCTACGAGTCTGGCGGTGTCGGGCGCCGTCGCCTTGGCCGGTGCCGGCCTCGTCGGGCGGTGGTCGGCCGGTGACGTCCCCGCCTCCGTACCGCCGGTGGCACCCCCCGCAGCGGTGACGGCCCCGACCGGCGCGGCACCGCAGGCATCGAACGTCGGGGCACAGGAGCCGCGCGCCGTCCTGGCACGCCGCCGCCGAGCGTCGCTGCCGCGGTCGATCCGGATCCCGACCATCGGCGTCGACGCGTCGCTCGTCCCGCTCGGGCTCACGGTTGACCACCAGCTCGAGGTGCCGCAGAGCTGGGAGAACGCCGGCTGGTACACCGGCGGTCCCCGCCCCGGCGAGCACGGCCCCGCCGTCATCGCCGGCCACGTCGACTCGACGTCCGGCCCCGCCGTCTTCTACCGGCTCGGAGAGCTGCGCCGCGACGATCCGATCTACGTCCGGCGCGCGGACGGCAGCACGCTGCTCTACCGCGTCGACGGCGTCGCACGCTGGCCCAAGGACCGCTTCCCGACGCACCGCGTCTACCGGGCCGTCGGCCCGGCCGCGCTGCGACTCATCACGTGCGGCGGCTCGTTCGACGCGCAGACGGGCCACTACCGCGACAACACGATCGTGTTCGCCACGCGGCGGAGCGAGACGTGAGCCCTCTGCGCACCGCGGGAGCCGTCGCCGCCGTCGTCCTCGCGATCGCCGTCTGCGTCCGGGGCGCGACGCCGGCGTCCGCCACGGCCGTCCCCCCGGCCGCGGCAGCGCCCGCGGCTATCAGCCTTGACTGGCTGTTCGGCGAGGAGGACGAGAACGAGCCGGACGAGCAGGAGAACAGCGACGGCACCGGCGGCCGAGCGGACCCGGACGATCAGGACGACAACCAGTCGGCAGCGCCCCTCCTCCCAACGTGGCTCGGGCTGGTCGCGCTCGGGCTGATGCTCGCCGTCGTGACGATCGCTGCCGTGTGGGTCCGGCGGATGCTGCGCCGCTTCGGCGTGTGGCGCGACGTCGTCGCAGAGCAGTCGCGCAAGGCGTGGGACTACGCGCGCGACGTCGCGGGCGGCGCGCGGGAGCGGGCGCGCCGATGAACGGCCTACTCGTCACCGGCGGGGGCGAGCACGCTGCTCAGCGCGGCCGGCTGGAGGCCGGCGAGGCCGGCGGTGTCGGCGCCGACGGCATGGGCGACCACCGCCAGCGCGACCGCCAGCAACCCCACGCCCACGAGCGTGCGCCGCGACGCCGTGATGCGGCACATCGCGACGGCGTGCTTGAAGAACCAGAGGGAGCGAGGCGCGGGCATGCCTTCTAGCGAACCGGGCGCCCGGACCCGTGACAACAAGCGCGAGCTATCGCGTCGTCGCGACGGCGTGTCGGCCAGGACGGTCGGGGGCTACGAGATCCTCGACGTGGTCGGCGAGGGCGGGATGGCAACCGTGTACCGCGCCCGTCAGCTCGACCTGCAGCGGATCGTCGCGCTCAAGGAGCTGAGCGGCCTGCGCCGCGCCGACGGCAACGCCGTCCGCCGCTTCCTCCGCGAGTCGCGGCTGACCGGATCGCTCGGCCACCCGAACGTCGTCACCGTCCACGACTACTTCGAGTCCGACGGCGTTCCGTACATCGCCATGGAGTACGTCGAGGGCGGGTCGCTGCGCCCGCTGGTCGGCGACCTGTCGCTGCCGCAGATCGCCGGCGTCCTGGAGGGGATCCTCTCCGCGCTGGCCTACGCCGAGCGCCGCGGCATCGTCCATCGCGACCTCAAGCCCGAGAACGTCCTGCTGACCTCCGACGGCCGCGTGAAGGTGGCCGACTTCGGCATCGCCAAGGCCACCGGCGCTGCGGCGCTGACCGCGTCGCTGACGGTGGCGGGCAACACGGTCGGCACGCCGCTGTACATGGCGCCGGAGCAGGCCATGGGCAAGGAGGTGGGGCCGTGGACCGACCTCTACTCGACCGGGATGCTCACCTTCGAGTTGATCGCCGGCCGCACGCCGTTCGATGACACCGACGACCCGATGGGCGTCCTCATGCGGCAGGTCAACGACCCGGTCCCGTCCGTGCGCGACGTCGAGCCCTCGGCCGGGGCGGAGCTGTCGGCGTGGATCGACCAGCTCGTCCGCAAGGACCCCGCGGAGCGGACGCAGACGGCGGCCCGGGCGTGGGACGAGCTCGAGGAGATCGCGCTGCACCTGGCCGGGCCGCGCTGGCGCCGGGCAGCCGCCATCACGCCGCACCTGCTGCCGCCCCCCGAGGCGGTCGCGCCCCTTGCGGCGACCGTCGCCCCGCGCCGGGCGCTGCGCCCGCTTGCCGCCGAGACGCCCGCCACGGCGCCGCTTCCGGCCGAGCCTTCGGCGGGCCCGGGTCGCGCTCGCAGGCTCCGCCGCATCGCGATCGGCACGCTCGCCGTCTCCGCCGTTGCCGCTGCCGCGTTCGGCGGCACGGGGGGTGGCGCTGGGAGGACGGCGGGGGGACCCGAGCGGACGGCGGCGGTGACGCCCGCGCGCGAGACGGCGGCCGAAGCACAGGCACCGACGAGCGGGACCGGGGCCTCGTACACGCGTGCCGTGGCCTCCGCGAGCAGCAGCCTGCAGGACGTCGAGCGAACGCAGGGGCCGAGGCTGACGTCCGCACCTGACCCCGCGGCCCGGGCCACTGCGGCGCGGACGCTCGCCGGCGTGTACGACGCCGTGGCGAACCAGCTCTCGCGGCTCGACCCCGGGCCCCCCGGCCGCGACGCCAACGTCGAGCTGGTCGCCGCGCTGCGCGATGGGGCTTCCGTCTACCGGCGCGCCGCCCGCGCGGCGCGCTCCGACGATGCGAAGGCCTACCTCGCGGCGACCGCGGAGATCCCGGCCGCCCGCGCCCGTCTCGACGCCGTGCTCGCGGTCGTGCCGCAGGCCGGCCCGCCGGCCACGAGAGAGCAGCGCACGCCGGCGGACCGGTCCGGCTCCGACGACTCCGGCGTCGGCGACTCGCGCTCGGACGATCCGAGTGACGACGAGGAGGGCGACTAGCCCTTCAGGAGGCCACGCGCCTCGGCGAGCCGGAGCTGGTAGCGCCCGCGGTACTGGGCCGCGGGACGCTCGACGTCGGCGATCCACTCGCCGTAGGCGGAGGGGTCGTCGACAGCCAGTCCGGCGGCGAGGCGCTGCTGCTTGACCGCCTCGGCGTGGTCGAGGAACCAGTCGAGCTGCAGCTGCGGCTCGTCGGGATAGCCGGCGTAGTCCGCGTTGTCCCAGATGCTCGTGCGCATCTGGAAGAACCCGACCGAGTCGGCGTCACCGTGGTCGAGGTTCGCGAGCCCGGATTCGACGAGTGCCGCCATGACCGGCAGCTCGGGCGGTAGCCCTCGGCGCTTCGCGGCGGCCGCCATCCACGCGGCCAGGTCGGACCGCCCGGCGTCGTCGCCCGGGTAGTCGCCCGGGGCGGCGTCGAGGTCGGGCTCGTCCGGCACGTCCGCATCGGCGTCGGGCGCGTCCGAGTCCGAGTCGGAGTCGTCGCCATCCGAGCCGGAGTCCGCGTCGTCGCCGTCGGAGCCGTCGTCGCCGTCGGTGCTGTCGTCCTCCTCGGGCTCGTCGTCCTCGTCCTCGTCCTCGTCCTCGTCGTCACCGGATCCCTCGTCGTCGCCGGACTCGCCGTCCTCGTCTGAGTCGGACTCGTCGTCGGCCTCCGCGTCGGTGTCGCCGCCGGGGTCCTCGAGGCCGCCGGGCTCGTCGTCCTCGTCGTCCGAGTCCTCCGGGCTGGGCCCCTCATCGGGCCCGAGCGCCGACCGCAAAGGCTGCTCGTCGTCGTCGGCGGGCAGCGGCGGATCGTCGTTCGGCGTGTCGCTGTCGGGCACGTCACCCGAGTCGTCGTCGGTCGCCACCGAGTCGGCGGCGACCTGCTCGGGCGGCTTCCAGCCCGCCGGCACTGGGTCGTCGAACCCGACGTGGAGGTGGTTCTGGTGGGCGGCGTCGGTGAAGTACGCCGCTCCCGGCAGCGCCCAGGGCGAGCCGATCTCGGTCGGGCGGATGCTCGCGGGCAGCTTCGACAGCGCGAGCGCGATCCTGCGCGCCGTCTCGTTGCCGGGCCCGACGGGCCGGCCGTCGATCGTCGCGATGTCGACGGCCCGGCCGTAGAAGTGGTTGGAGATGCTGCCGCCGGTCGTGAACTTCGGGTGGTCGGACTTCGTCGCCGAGACCGTGATGCGGTGATCGCGGGCGATGCTCTCGAGCACCGAGACGAGGCGGCTGTCCATGTGACCGCCACGGAAGTCGGCCAGCCCGCTGGCGTCCAGCGTGACCTGGTGGTCGTTCAGCAGCGCGGCCGCGAGGCCGTGGCCCGACCCTCCGCCGTGGGGCGGGTCGGCGGCCGCAACCGCCCTGAACTGGCCTGCGGCGTGGCGGTCGTACGTCGCGGCCCGGGCCTCGGCGACCGCCGGCAGATGGAGGTGCGAGAGCACGTCGCCGACCGCGGGCGGAAGGTCGCCGATGTCGGGCAGGATCTCACGGGAGAGCTCGAAGATCGCCGCTCCCTCGAGCGCGGCCGCGATGAACACGCCGGCCAGTCCGGAGCGCGACTCGCGGTCGTCGAGGGTCTGGAACGGCCGGGCGCCGCCGACGGCGAGCTCGTCGGCGAGCTCGTCCAGGCCTGCCGCCCGCGAGGCGATGACGGGGTTCCGGCGGAACTGCGTGCGGTAGCCGGGATCGGAGAGCAGGCGCTCGAGCAGCCGGGCTGCCGCCTCGGCCTGCCCAGCCGTCACGCGCTGGACCTCCGGAGTCGCCGGCGGGCCCGCAGCGACACCGTGACCAGCGCGAGCGTCGGCAGGAGCAGCAGTGCACAGGAACTCGCGGCGACCGCCCAAACGGCCTCCGGCGGGGCCGTTGCGGCCACCATGTGCACGCGCCCGGCCATGACCACCGTGGCCAGGCCTGCCGTGAACACGGACCACGCGAAGCCGAACACCGCGTAGCGGCCCAGCACGCGGGATTCGTCCGCGCCGGCGGCGCCGGCGAGCCGCCGCGCAAGCTGCGAGCGGGCCCGTTTGCGCAGGCCGGGCTCGCGCAGCACGTCGACGAGCACGTGATAGCCGTCGCGCTCGACGAACGGGTTGAGGTTCAGGCACCCGCCGAGGTACGCACCGAACGACAGCTGGAAGAACACGTCGCGCAGGCTTCCGGCCGGCGTTGCCAGGCAGCAGAGCGCGAAGCCGGCGCCCGCGGTGAAGTCCGACACCGGCCCCGCCCCGGAGATCGCGATGCGCCGCCGGCGCGGCTCGAACCACGCTTCGGAGGTGTCGACGAACGCGTACGGGAAGATCCCGACGATCTTCACGCCGGCGCGGTCGACACGGCGTCCGTAATGGCGCATGACGAGGCCGTGCGCGGTCTCGTGCAGGGCCACGAGCGCGAAGCGCCCGACGAGGAACACGAGCGCGCCGAACCCCACGCGCTGCGCGACCACGAACGGCGTGCCGTACCGCGCGATCGTGAGCCACGGGAACACGACAAGGCCGGCCAGCGCCACCGCGGCGATGGCCATGAGCGCGGGCCGCGTCAGCAGCACGCGGCCACCGCCGCGGTAGAGGCGGTCGAACGTCTCTCCGGCGCCGGGCCACGTCCAGAACCTGGGTGTCATGAGCCGCCTCACGCGGCCGCCGCGCGCGCCATCCGCCGCCTGCTCGCCTTCGACGCCGGCGAGCAGGCCGCGCTCGCCGAGCTCCGCGAGCAGTCGCGCGAGCCGCGCGGGACCATGCTCGCCCTGCCGGCGAGCAGCCTCCGCGACGAGCTCGGGCAGCGGTCGCCGCCCGTCGAGCAGCCGGAGCAGCTCGGCGTCGGCGCCCGACATCCGCACGAACCGGTCCGAGCCCAGGTCCCGCAGGACCCAACGCCGCTCGCCCTCGGACGCCTCGAGCCGCTTCAGCGCGAACCCCGGCCGTAGGTGCGGATGGGGCCCGGGCGAGGTCGCATCGGCCGGGACGACGAGCGTGAGCCCGGCCTCCGAGGCCCGTCTCGTGCGTTCGACGCGCAGTTCCACGTCGCCGAGGGCGATCGTCGTGCCGTCGTGCAGCTCGACCCGCCCGGTCGCACGGCGCCCGTCGACCCACGTCCCGTAGGTCGAGCCGGCGTCCTCGAGCAGGAGGCGACCATCGTCGGCGCGCGCGATGCGCGCGTGCTGCCGGGACACCGAGGGGTCCGGGATCTGGATGGTGCTGCCGGGCGCGCGGCCGATCGTGGCGCCCTCCGCGAGCGCCACCCGCCTGCCGTCTGCCAGGACGAGCTCGAGCTTCTCGGCGACCACTCCGCTCAGCAAACCGCGCCTCGCCCACGCGGCAACAACGCGCCCCGATCACGCGATCACCAGCGGTGGTTGGCGCGCCTACGTGCGGGCGCGAGCATCGTCGTGACGCCGATGCGGAGCCGTGCCGATCACCAGCGACCGCGTCGCGGAAGGCCGTGGTGGCTGCGCCCGCGCGGGCGGGCCGCGGTGGTGCTCCTCGTGCTCGGCCTGCTGGCGCTGGTCGGGCGCATGATCGCCCTGGTCGAGACCGACTGGCTGTGGTTCCGCGAGGTCGGCCAGGAGCGCGGCTACTGGACGATCATCGCGAGCCGGTGGGTGGCGGGGATCGCGTTCGGCCTCGCGACCACCGGCTTGCTGCTCGCGAACCTCCGCATGGTCGTGCGCGCCGCGCCCCGGCGTCCGTCGCGGTCCGTGCGGCGCGGGCTCGTTCCGGCTTGTGCGGCCGTCGCTGCCGGCGCGGGCGTGTTCGTCACGCTCGAGGTGGGGCACGCGACGTGGCAGCAGCTGCTGCTGTGGCGCCACCGCGGCGACTTCGGCGTCACCGACCCGCTGTTCCATCGCGATGCCGGCTTCTACGTCTTCACGTTGCCGGTCGAGCAGAAGGTGACGGCGTGGCTGCTGCTGACGCTCGGCCTGGCGCTCGCCGTCGCCATCGCGGGACACGCCGCCACGGGCGCGATCCGGCTCAGGCCTCCGCCGGTCTCGGCGAACCGCGGAGCCCACCGGCACGTATTGCTGCTCGGAGCCGCGTTGCTGCTCGTCCTCGCGTGGCAGCACCGCCTGCGGCAGTTCGGGCTCGTGCTGCCGCACGAAGACGGGATGGCCAACGGCGCCGGCTACACCGACATCCACGTCCGCCTGCCATGGATGCGCGCCCTCGTCGTGATGATGGCGCTGGGCGCCGCCGCGCTGGTGTACGCCGCGGTCCGCCTGTCGCGTGCGATCCCCGCGGTCGTCGTGGTGGTCGTGGTCGCGGCCGAGCTGCTGAACCCGGCGATGCTGTCGTCGGTCGTCCAGCGCGTCTTCGTCGATCCGCAGACGCTGAGTCGCGAGCGGCCCTACCTCGCGGACTCGATCCGCATGACCCGCCTCGCGTACGGCCTCGACCGCGTGGCGGAGCGTGCGGACGTCGCCGGCGGCGTCGTGTCGGAGGAGGAGCTCGCCGCGAACCGAGACGTCCTCGAGGACCTGTCGCTGTGGGACGAGGACGTCCTGCGCCGGGAGATCGACCAGCAGCAGTCGCTCGGCTCGTACTACCGCTTCCGCAGCGTCACGACCGACCGCTACCGCGTCGCCGGCGGCGAGCGCAGGACGGTGCTGCTCGCCGCCCGCGAGCTCGACCTCCGCCGGCTCAACCGCGACGGCCGGACGTGGGCGAACGATCACCTCGCCTACACGCACGGCTACGGCGTCGTCGCGGTGCCGGCGGGTGGCGTCGACGCTGCGGGCAAGCCGACGTTCCTCAACGCCGGCTTCGGGCAGGGCGAGGGGGCGACGCTGGTGCGCCAGCCTCGGGTCTACTTCGGCGAGCAGCCTCGGCTCGCGCAGCCGTGGGTGATCGCCGACAGCCATCGCGACGAGGTCGAGCAGCCGGCTCCCGGCGACGCTCCCGAGACGCCGTACCACTACGACGATCGCGGCGGCATCGGGCTCGGCCGTGTCGTGCACCGGGCGCTGTTCGCGCTGCGGTTCGGCGACCTCAACGTGCTGCTGTCGCGAACGCTCACCGCCGGCTCGCGGATCGTCCTGCACCGCGACGTCAGCGATCGGCTCCGCACGCTGGCGCCGTTCCTGACGTGGGAGCCCGATCCCGACGTCGTCGTGCTCGAAGGACGCATCGTCTACGTCACCCACGGCTACACGACGAGCGACACGTTCCCCTACTCGGAGCGGACGAGCCTCGGCCACCGGCGCGTCAACTACATCCGGGCGGCGGTCGACGCGACCGTCGACGCCGCCAGCGGAGCCGTGACGATGTACGCGCGCGTGGGGGAGGACCCGATCCTTCACGCGTGGGCGAGCGCGTTCCCCACGCTGTTCACGCCCTCCGAGGAGATGCCGGCCGAGCTCCGCACGCACCTGCGCTACCCGGGCGCCCTGTTCGACCTCCAGGCGCGGATGTGGGAGACCTACCACGCGACCGACGTCGACCGCTACTACACGAACGCGGACGCTCTGCAGCGCCCGCCGGACGTCTCAGGCGCGGTGCAGAGCGTCGGCACGGTGGCGAACCGCGTCAGCCGTGCCGCCGGCGCCGCGGCCCCGGAGATCCTCCTGGCGCGCCTGCCCGGCGAGCAGCGGCGCCGGTTCGTGCTGGCCACGCCGTTCACGCCGCACAACCAGGAGAACATGAGCAGCTGGCTGGCCGGCAGCGTCGACTGGGCGGGCAGCCCGCAGCTGACCGAGCTCAGCCTCCCGCGCTCGCGTGCGGTGCTCGGCCCGTCCCAGGCGGCCCGCCAGATCTTCGCGGCGCCCGGCATCGGCGAGCGCCTGCGCCTGCTCAACCAGGAGACGACCGACCTGCGCGACCGCGCGGTCAACACCGTCCAGCTCGGTCGGCTGCGCGTCGTCCCGATCGGCGACGGCTTCCTCTACGCGCAGCCGTTCTACGTGACCTCACAGGCGACCGGCGTGACCCGGCTGCGCCTCGTCGCCGTCCACCTCAACGGTCAGGTCGGCTACGGCCCGACGCTCGGCGAGGCGCTGGATCGCGCCCGTGCAGCGCAGCCGTCAGCAACGGGATAGCCCGCCGCTCCGACGCGAGGATGTCCGCCGCCAGCGTGAGGTACGCGACGGTCAGCATCGCGCGGACGGCGACCATCGGGATCGCCAGCTGCGCCACGAAGAGAGCCAGCATCAGGACCGCGTCGCGGCGGCCGAGGCGCAGCGTCATCAGCACCGCGACGGCGAGCAGTCCCTGCCCGGTCGTCAGGAGCACCTCGACGCGCTCGCGCGCGAGCAGCTCCAGCGGCCCCTGCCCTGCGCCGAGCGCGTAGGCGACCGGGAGCGTGCCGAGTGCGAAGGTCCACTGGCTCACGGCCGAAGCGAGCAGGACGGAGACCGCCTGCCCCGCGCGTTCGTGCAGGACGAGCACGAAGGCGATCACCAGCTCCGGCGTCTCGGTCGCGAGCGGGACGAGCCACTGGACGAGCAGGTAGGGGCTGATGCCCGCGGACTGGCCGCTCATCATCACCGCGTGGGCGAACGGCTCGGCGGTCAGCAGCACCGTGACCGCGGCGAACGCCATGAGCCCGGAGACCCACCGCTTGCGGCGCGCCGCCGGCATCCGGCCGAGCTCGGCGGAGATCCCGACGAGATGTGGCGGCTCGGGCTCGCCGGAGTTCGCCCGTCGCATGTACAGCACGTAGAGCCCGAGGAGGACGATCGCGTCCTGCCATGCCAGGTGCCCGCGCAGCACGACGAGCGGCGCGTACAGCGACGCCGCCCCGATCACCGCGAGATCGAGGCGCCGCTCGGGACGCAGGGTGACGGTCTGCACCGGCGCCTTGCCGCGCCGCACGAGCACGAGCGACGCGAGCGCCGGCATGCCGACCGCGCAGCTCAGCAGCAGGCGCGTGCTGCCCGTCAGGCTCGCCGTGACGAACTCGACCTGGCCGGTCAGCGCGAAGTACGCCTCGATGATGAACTCCGGCAGCACGGCGACGAACGCCACGCCCGCGGTGGCGAGTCCGGGGGAGAGGTCGACCTCGGCGGCCTCGGCCGCGGCGGCGAGGATGAACGCGGCCGCCATCACGGCCCCGCCGAACACCAGCACCGCGAGCATCGGCGGCACGTGCGCGCCGCCGATCCGCAGCAGGACCGCGGGCGCCGTGCAGGCGGCGAGCAGCCCGAGACGCCTCTGCCAGCCCGGCGTTGCCGCGACCGGCGGCAGCGCCGGACGCGCGGCGGCGTGCGACCGCGGACGCGACGCCGTGCGAGCGCACGGCCGTCTGCCGCTCCCGGGCGGCGCGGTGGCGGGTCGCCAGACGGCCATCGGGCGTCAGGCGGAACCCAGGAGCGCGACGAGCGCGGCGACGACGAAGAGCACGAAGACGCTGCGCAGCGCGTACTTCAGCAGCGTCGCGGGCAGCTCCACGACCGGCCTGAAGGCGGCGTCGTCGCGCGGGCGCTCGGCGCGCGCGGGCGGCGGGCGCACGTCGGTGGCCTCGTCCCGGGACGGGTCGTCCCAGCCGGTCCAGTCTTCGGAGGGCCTGGCATGCCCGACCGCCGGCATGGACAGCGTGTCGGCGGGGCTGACCGCCGCATCACCGCGCTCGATCGCGTAGCCGTAGAGCGCGCGCAGGGCGCTCACGACGGACCGGATCCGGCTCTCCGACAGCCCCTCGGCGCCGAGGCGGTCGACGAGCGCCTGGATGTCCTCGCGGCGGACGTCACGCAGCGGCCGCTGCCCGAGCGCCGGCACGACGTGGTGGCGCAGCGCGCCGCGCACGTCGCGCAGCGCGCTCGGGAGGTACGGGCGGCCGCTGCGGTTGAGCACGCCACCCGATTCGGCGGCGGCGGAGAACGCCTCCACCGCGTCGGCGACCGTCGACCCGAACGGGGGCGGGGCGGGAGCGGGCGCAGGCCGGCCGGCGACCGCCGCGAGGTCGCTCGTGGACGTGCGAGATGCCGTCGGCTGCCACCACGGGTACTCCACCCCACCGGCCGATCGCTGCATGCGCCGAACGTACGCACGGGCGCGGGGGCGCGCGAGAGGCGTCGCCTCTCGCGTGATCAGTTCCGCGAGTCGCGCAGGTAGGTGAGGACGGCCATCACGCGCCGGTGCTCGAGCGGCGTGGGGCCGAGGTCGAGCTTCTGGAAGATGCCCGTCACGTGCTTCTCCACGGTCGCGTCGCTGACGACGAGCGTCTCGGCGATCCCGTGGTTCGACTTGCCCTCCGCCATCCCGGCGAGAACCTCGCGCTCGCGCGGGCTGAGGTTCTCGAGCGGGCCACGCGGCCGGCGCCTGCCGAGCATGCGGCCGACGACCTCCGGGTCCAGCGCGCTGCCGCCGCCGGCCACGCGCTCGACGGCCTGCAGGAAGGCGTCGACGTCGCCGACGCGCTCTTTGAGCAGGTAGCCGACGCCCTCGGCCCGCTCGCCGATCAGGTCCAGCGCGTACTGCTCCTCGTAGTACTGCGACAGCACGAGCACGCCCGTCTCGGGCCGCTGGCGCCGCAGCTCGAGCGCGGCGCGCAGGCCGTCGTCGCTGTGGTGCGGCGGCATCTGCACGTCGGCGATGACCACGTCGGGGGTGTGCGCGAGCGCCTTGCGCAGCAGGTCATCGGCGTCGCCGGCCTTGGCGACGACGTCGTGGCCGGCCTCGCCGAGGAGCCGGGCGATGCCCTCGCGCAGGAGCACGTCGTCCTCACCGATGACCACACGCAGCGAGACCGACATCACGCGACTCTACCTACACCCGCTCAGCTTTCGGACGTCCCGGCGAGGAGATCCTCGATCCGGGAGTTCGGCAGGTCGGACTTCGCGACGAACGCGCCGGCTCCGGCGTCGCGCACGTCCTCGGCGGACGCGGCGTCGGGGTCGGTCGAGGTCAGCACGACCCGCGGCGACCACGGCTGCGCAGTGAGCCAGCGCGCGAGCGAGATGCCGTTGCCGTCGGGCAGGCCGACGTCGACGAGCACCGCGTCGGGTCGCAGCTCGGACGCCGCGTGCTCCGCCTCCGCGATCGTCTCGGCCTCGCCGATGACGACGAGCCGCCCGCCGTCGAGGACACGCCGGACGAGCCCCCTGAAGACGGGGTCGTCGTCGACGACCAGCACCGACACCTCCATGGGGGGATCATCCCACCCCCCGGGAGCCCGCTGGGTAGGGACAACCCGAAGCTTTCGGCTCCCAGTTCGGGTTAGCCCGACCTCGTGTTCCGGGACGCCCCACGAACGTCTCGGGCACGCGGGCATTCCGAGGTCGGCCCCCGCGATGGACGCTTCCGGCATGGTCATCGGATGTGCTCGAGGGGGAGACCGGATGCAGGACAGCAAGGTCGTGGAAACCCGGCGCGGCAGCGCCCACACCTTCGACGGCATGACGCCCCGGCCGCCCCGGCCGCCGCGTCGCCGGATCTGAGCAGACGTCATGGAGCTCCGTCATCTCAGGTACTTCGTCGCCGTCGCCGAGGAGCTGCACTTCCGGCGGGCGGCCGAGAGGCTGCACGTCGCGCAGCCGGCGGTGAGCGAGCAGATCCGCAAGCTCGAGCAGGAGCTCGGGGTGCGCCTGTTCGACCGCACGCAGCGCAGCGTCGCGCTGACGCCCGCCGGCACCGCGATGCTCGAAGAGGCCCGCCGGGTCCTGCGCGGCGCCGACGTCGCCCAGCAGGTCGCCCGCAGCGCCGGCGACCGCGCGGCGCTCCGGCTGCGCGTCGGCTACCTGGCCGACTCGCTGCCGGCGAGCGTGCCACGCGCGCTGCGCGTCGTCGCCTCGTCGTTCCCGGCGATGGACGTCGAACTCGAGACCGGCCCGGCGCTGCGGCTCGTGCAGAGCCTGCGCAACGGCGAGCTCGACGCGGTCATCGCGGCCCTGCCCGTCCCCGTCGCGGGCCTGCGCGTCACGCCGCTCGCGCCGCAGTGCGCCGTCGCCGCGCTCCCGTTCAGCCACCCGAGCGCCCTCGCGCAGTCGATCGGCCTCAAGCAGCTCGCGCCCGAACGCGTGGTGGTGCTTCCCCGCGACGCGAACCCCGCCTTCCACAGCGCGGTGGTCTCGATGTGCCGCGACGCCGGCCTGTCGCCCACCTTCGTCGAGGCGGCCGAACCGCGGGTCGAGGACGCGCTGCTGAGCGTCGCCATGGGCGCCGGGGTGGCGCTGATCCCGGAGGCGGCCGCCGACCGGTACCGCGCACCCGGCGTGCACTTCGTCCACCTCGCCACCGCCGAGCCCGCGTTCCAGACCGCCGTGCTCACACGGCCGGACGCAGCGAGCCCGGTCACCGAGCGCCTCCTCAGCACGGTCGCCGCGTCCGCGCGCCTGCGCGCCGTCGAGTCGGCGCCCTCCGTCCCGGTCGCGGCCTGATGTTCCACCGCATCCTGGTGGCGGTCGACGACTCGTCGCACGCCGAGCTCGCGCTGTCGCACGCCATCGACCTCGCCCGCGCCGAGCACGCGCGCCTGACGATCATCAACGTCGTCTCGTCGATCCCCGCCACCGGATACCCGATCGCGGGCGGCGGCGAGATCGCCGTCGCGGCGATGCACGACGCCGAGATCGATGCCCTGGAGCTGGTTCAGCGGGCGCGCGACCGCGTCCCGGCCGGCGTCGAGGTCGGGACGGTCGCGCCCGACGACGAGCCCGTTGCGCCCGCCATCATCCGCGAGATCCGCGACGGCGGTCACGATCTCGTTGTGGTCGGGTCGAGGGGTCGCGGCGCGATCGGGTCCGCCCTGCTCGGCAGCGTGAGCCACGACGTGCTGCACCACAGCCCGGTTCCCGTGCTGATCGTGCACGACCCGCGCTGATCCTCAGCGCGGCGGCAGCGGGAGCATCGCGGCCACGCACGTCCCGCCGTCGGGGCCGGCGCCGACGTCGAGGTGGCCGCCAAGCGCCGTGGCGCGGTCGCGGAGGCCGACGAGCCCTTGGCCCGAGGGGTCGACGCCGCCGATGCCGTCGTCACGGACCTCTATCTGCAGCCTGTCTCCGCACACCGAGACGTCGACCTCCGCGCGACCCGCGCGAGTGCTTCACGACGTTCGTCAGCGCCTCGGCGACGATGAAGTAGGCGTTCGCCTCGATCTCGGCCGGGAAGCGGTCGTACGGGATGGCGACGCGAACCGGGACGCTCAGCCGCGAGACAAGGGCGTCGACGCCGGCCAGGAGGCCGCCGCGCGCGAGCGTCGCTGGTAGCAGCCCGTGCGCGAGCTCGCGCAGCTCGTCGTTGCCGGCCTCGGCCTGCTCGAGCGCCTCGGCGAGCAGGCGCTGCGCGTCGCCGCAGGCGTTGGCCCGCAGAGCGCGCTGCGCGAGCTTGAGCGTCACCACGGTGTGGACGAGCCGCTGCTGCGCGCCGTCATGGAGATCGCGCACGACACGGCGCCGCGCGTCGTTGCCGGCCGTCAGCAGACGCGCGCGCGAGGCCATGAGCTGGTCGCAGCTGTGAGCGTTCGCGATGGCGATCCCCATCAGCTCGGTGAACTCCGCGAGCCGCAGCTCGCTGTCTGGCGGCAGCACGTCGCCCCGCGTCGTTGCGGTGACGACGCAGCCCCACAGCCGCCCGTCGACGACGACTGGGGCGGCCACGGCGGCGCGGATGCCCGCAGAGCTCACCGCCTCTGCGACCGGCCCGCCGGTGGCGCGGCCGTAGCCGTCGATCCGGAGCGACCGGCCGGTCCGGTGCACGATCGACGTGGCGTTCTCGTCTACCAACTCGACCCGCGTGCCGGTGGGCAGCAGGTCCGCGAGCTCGCCGGCCCCGGTGACGATCACCGCGCGCTTGTCGTCCTCGTAGCGCCACAGCCTGCTCTCCTCTGTGCCCAGCAGGTCGCGCGTCTCCCGGGCAACCGCCGCGAAGACGTCGGCCTGCGACGCGCCCTGGGCGACGAGCGTCGCGACGCGGCGCAGCGCGGCTTGCTCATCTGCGAGCTCGATGCGCGCCGCCTCGGACAAGTCGGCGCGGCGCGTGGCGCGGATCGCGAGCTGGCCGATGGCTACCCCGGTGAGGAGGTAGGCCCCGAGCGTGAAGAGGTTCTGCGCGTCCGGCAGCGCCTCGGCGTGGGTCGGCGGGAACCGGTACCAGTCGAAGCCGACGAGGACCGCGATCGCGACCGGGATCGCGAGGACCGCGGCTCCGGCGCGCATCAGCACCAGGACGGCGGCGACCGAGAGGAGGCCGAGCGGCACCGCCGCGAGGTCCGACTCGGCGGCCGCGAGCGTCACGGAGACGGCGATGAAGGCCGCGAGGCCGACGGCGAGCGCGACCGCGACCTCGGCGCCGAGCGACCTACGCGGCGCGTCGTGTTGTGCCGTCACCGAAGCCGGCCTCCCGGCGCAGCCGCCGGGCGATCTCGGCGATCTCGTCGGGCGCGTAGTCGGGGGCGAACACGTCGGTCTCCGCAGGCTGCTCGGGCCACGCGAACCCCTCCGGCGCGGGATGCTCGACGCGGAGCTCCTCGCCGGTCTCCGGATGCGTGCCCTTGAAGACGGCGGTGAGCTCCACGTAGTCCTCGGGGGAGAACCGGTAGAGCGTCCGGTGCGAGCCGCGCGCGAGGTGCGGACGGCACTCCGGGATCTTCTCGGTCGCGATGCGCGGCATCGGGAACGACCTCGTCAGGTCGACGCCGGTGAGCAGCTCGAGCGCGCGGGCGTAGGCGACTTGGTGGACGCCGCCGCGGACGAGCAGGTAGCCGGTCAGCGCGCGCGCCGCCGGGTGGTCGACGGCCTCGTAGACCTTCAGCTTGCCGTTGCGCGCGCCGGTCTCGAGGAAGAAGTTGTGCGTGAGGTCCTCGACGAGATCGCCGGAGGAGAACACGTAGTCGCCGGTCCACGGCGCGCCGCCGGAGTCGACCGGCAACACGCCCTTGCCCGACTTGAGGGCGTGGGCCGGGTTGCCGCTGCGGACGATCTCGCGTGCGTCGGCGCCGGTGAGCATCGACGTGATCGTCGCGCCGACCGCCTCGACGTGGCCGTACTCCTCGGCGGCGATGTTGGCGATGAGGTCGTAGAACGGCCGCAGCTCCCTGCGACCGCGGAAGCTGAACGACTGCATCGTGTAGTTCATGAGCGTCGACATCTCGCCGAAGCGCCCGCCCATCAGCTCCTGCACGGCCATCGCGCCCGCGGGATCCGGGTCGCCGGACGGGATGTCGACGCCGAGGCGGTCGTAGCGGAGGATCATTCGGGCCGGCTCCTCAGACGGGTCACAGACCGATCACGTTGAGGCGGGCCCGGCGGGCCTCAAGAGGCGGCCGCGATCGCCCGATCGGGCCCGCAGATCAGAGGCAGGCTCGCGACGACGACCGTCCCACGCCCCACGGGGCTGTCGATCGAGAGCCGGCCGCCGAGCGCGCTGACGCGGTCGCTCATCCCGACGAGCCCGTGACCGCTCAGGTCCGCGCCGCCGGCGCCGTCGTCGGCGATCTCCACCCGGAGCGCGCCACTGCGCACGGACGCCCGTACGGCGGCGCGCCGAGCGCCCGCGTGCTTGACGACGTTGGTCAGCGCTTCGGCGACGATGAAGTACGCGCTTGCCTCAATCTCGGCCGCGAATCGCTCGCCTGTCACATCCACGTCCACGCGGTGATCGAGGCGCTCCACGAGCGACTCGACGCCGGACCGCAGGCCGCCGCTCGTGAGCACGGTGGGCAGGATCCCGTGGGCGAGCTCGCGCAGCTCGCGGTTGCTCTGCTCCGCCGACGCCAGCGCCTCGTCGAGCACGGAGTGGGCCGAGCCGTCGCCCTCGCGGAGCGCGCGCTGCGCGAGCTTCAGGCTCAGGATCGTGTGCACCAACCGCTGCTGCGCGCCGTCGTGCAGGTCGCGCACGACCTTCCGCCGGGCGTCGTCCGCTTCGCTGAGCAGCCGCGCCCGGGACACCGTGAGCTGCTCGCGGCTGTCGGCGTTGGCGATCGCCGTGTCGAGCAGCTCGGCGAACTCAGCCATCCTCGCCTCGGTGTCGACGGGCAACGGGTCGTCGCCGCGCCAGCTCGCGGTCAAGACGCCCCAGGGCCTGCCCTCGAGGACGATCGGCGCACTGACGGTGACGGGGGGCCGATCGTCCTTGGCGGGGCCCGATCCGCGGTGCGCGACGACGCTCACGCCGCCGTCCGGCTCGTGACGGCCGAGCGTCACGTCGTCCGCGCCGAGCACGGCGAGCATCTCGGCCGTGACGGCGTCGAACACCGCCGCGGGGGGCGCCCCTTCGGCGACGAGCGTCGCGACCCGCCGCAGCGACGCCTGCTCGTGCGCGAGCCGCGCGAGCTCGCCGCGCGCGTGGGCGTTCGCGAGCGCCGTGCCGAGCAGGTCGGTGAACTGGCGCATGCGCGTCTCCGTGTCCGCGCCGAAGGCGGCCGGCCGCCGCGAGTGGAGGGCGAGGGCTCCCCACAGCGTCCCCTCGACGACGACGGGCGTCGCCACCGAGGACCGCATCCCCGCCTTGTGGAAGAGCTTGGCGACGAAGCCGGTGGCCTCGCTCCAGTCGTCCCGGCGCACCGCCTGGCCCGTGGCGGCCACCGTTGACGCCGGGTCGTTCTCCAGCATGTGCCAGCGCGGCGCATAGCGTGGATGCCGGCCGTCCGCGGCCCACACGCCCACCGCGATGACGTCGCCGCCCTCGAAGCGGCCCAGCCCGGACAGGTCGCCGCCGAGCAGGGTCCCGGCCTCGCGGGCGACCGCGGTGAAGAGCTCCTCGGGCGCGACGTCCTCCGCCACGAGGGTCGCGACGCGCCGCAGCGCCGCCTGCTCCTCGGCGAGCATGCGGAGCTCCGAACGCGCCTGGGCGTTGGCGATCGCAGTCGCCACGAGCTCGGTGAACTGCACGAACGGCTTCTCGACCTCCCGCGGCAGCCCGTCGGCCTTCGTGTCGCAGACGAAGATCGCGCCCCAGGGACGTCCCCCGACGATGATCGGGACGCCGATCGCGGACCTCAGGGCGAGCGGCGCCGCCTCCGGCAGGTCGGTCATCCACTGCGCCGTTGCCTCCTCGTCGAGCAGGACGGGACGGCCGGCCTCCAGGAACGCGGCGAAGGAGCCGCGCATCGGAAGCCGCTTCCCCACGAGGCCGTCGGGGACCGGGCCGCGGGCGCGGACCGCGACGAGCGTGAGGATGTCGCCCGGCTCACAGCGGAACATGCTCGTCAGCTCGTTGCCCACGACCGCGCGCACCTCGTCGCCGACCGCGGCGAGGATCTCGTCGGGTGCGCAGCCGGAGGCGACGAGCGTCGCGACCCGGCCCAGCGCCGCCTGCTCGGCGGCCAGCCGCTCGGCGCGCGCGTGCGACTCGGTGTTGGCGATCGCGCTCGCCATGAGCTCGGTGAACGCCCCGAGACGCGCCTCCGTGTCGGCCGGGAGCGGCTCGCCGCGGGTCGTCCCCGCGATCATCGCTCCCCAGAGGCAGCCCTCGACGGTGATCGGCGTGCCCACTACCGAGCGGATGCCGATTGCCCGCATCTCGGCGCCGATCATCCCGCTGAGCGTGCTCTGGTCGTCGATGCGCGCGGGCCGCCCCGTCCCGGCGACGAGCGAGGTCGCGTTGTGCCCGCCGAGCGGTAGCCGCGACCCGACGCCGAATCGCGCCGCCAGCGCACCCGTGCTCGCTACCACGGCGGCGGTCCCCTCCTCGTCGTAGCGCACGATGCGGAACTCCTCGGTGCCGAGCAGCCACTGCAGCTCATCCGCGATCGCGGCGACGACCTCGCCCTGCGACGCCTCGCGCGCCACCAGCGTCGCCACGCGACGCAGTGCGGTCTGCACCGCGTCGATGCGCCGCCGCTCGGTCACGTCGCGGCCCACGCCGTACATCAGCCCGTCCTCGACGACCGGCGTCGCCTTCCACTCGAGGATCCGGTACGCGCCGTCCTTGCGCCGGTAGCGGTTCTCGAAGGAGACCGTCGTCCTGCCGGCGGTGATCGAGCCGATCTCGGCGGCGGTCCGCTCGATGTCCTCGGGGTGGACGAGCTCCTCGTACGGACGAGCGAGGAACTCCTCCGGCGTGTAGCCCAGGATCCGCTCCACGGCCGGGTTGACGCGGATGAAGCGCCCGTCGAAGTCGGCGATCGCGACGAGGTCGGTCGAGAGCACGAAGAGCCGATCGAGGTCGGCCCGGGTCCTCGCGCGCCGCCCGCGGCCGGCGCCGAGGGCCGCCGCGGCGGCGGCGAGCGCGCGCCTGACGGCGAGTGTCTTTCGCGGCCTCATCCAGGAGCCCTCCGAGAACGCCATCTTCGCGCTTCGCGCGCGGCCCGGTAAAGGCCTGGAGGACGGCGCGCGCCGCCCGCCGGCCGCGAGGCCGGCGGGCGGGGAGGGCGCGTGCCTGCCTGGTCAGGTGCCCAGCTTGGTCCGAGCGTGGTGCAGGGCGAGCCGGGCGGTCCCGGCGGCGGCGGTCACGGCCTTCATCGCGTTCTTCCGCCGCCTGCGCGCGCGGCGACGCTTGAGCATGCCGTCGATCATCGCTGCGTCAGCGGGCCGCGGTGGTGATGGTCCGACGTCGCCGCGCGCACGATCGCGAGGAGCACGAGCGATCCGATGACGGCGAGGATCCAGGTGCGCAGCTCGAAGAACGAGCCGAGGCCGCCGAACCCGACCAGCTCACCGATCAGGCCGCCGATGACGGCGCCGAGCATCCCGATGATGAGCGTGACGAAGAACCCGCCCGGGTCGTCCCCCGGCATGATGGCTTTGGCGAGGGCCCCGGCCAGGAGGCCGAGGATGATCCAGGCGATGATGCCCATGGTGCAGCTCCTCTCGTTGTTGCCGACGGTGCGGCGTCTGCCGCTCCGGCGACGCTAGGTCCGCCCGCCCCCCGCACCGAGCGCGACCGCCGACGACGTGATTCCCATGGACGATTGCGCCGCGCCTCCACGCGTCGACGCTGTTGCACGTGGAGCTTCCCTTCAAGACGCGCCGTCCAGCCCTCGGCGATCTCGTGACCGCCGCGCACGCGAGGTACCGCGCCTATCGCACCCGGCACGTCACCCACGCCACCCGCGCCCCCGAGCCCGTCAGCGCGCCTGTCGTGCCGGTCGTGCCCGCCGCAGCCGGCGAGCCCGACGTCCTGCTCGACGTCCCCTCTCTGAAGGTCAGCGACATCGACCTCGAGGTCGACGGCCTCCAGGCCCGCGTCGCTCTGCAGGCCCACGTCCACGACCTGCTGCGGATCGACGTCGGCGCCGACGTGTCGCTCGAGCGCGTGCGACTCGGGATCCAGGGCGTGGAGGCCGAGGCGACGCTCAAGGTGCGCCTCGCCCACGTGGCGCAGATGGTCGACCGGGTCATGGAGACGATCGATCGCAACCCGCAGCTGCTCTTCCGACTCGTCGATCACCTCGGCGGGACGGTCGAGCAGCTCGGGAACGGCACGGGCCGCGCAGTCGGCCAGCTCGCCGGCGCCTTCGATCACCGGCTGCACACAGACCTGGCATCCCCGACGAAGGAGTCCCCCAGTGCTCAGTGACGGACGCCCGTTCCCCACGCCGCTTCTGATCACGTCGTTGCGCGACACCGGCTGCGGCCGCTCGGCGGCGGACCTCCACGAGAGCTGGCTGCTGGCCGCGCACGTCGCGACCGCGCTCTACCAGGCCTGGTCCGACGCGCCGCGGGCGCACAAGGCGGGCGCCTACGCGGCGTACCGCGCGGCGGTCGACGACGAGGAGCGGGCGGCGGCCCTGCTCGAGGTGAACGCCGCATGACGCCGGGAGGGCGCGCCTTCCGCGACATCCTGATCGCCCTCGACGGCTCGCGGCACGCCGAGTTCGCGCTCGCGCACGCGGTCGGCCTGGCGCGCGCCGGGGCAGCGCGGCTCACGCTCATGAGCGTGGCCGCCACGCTGCCGGCGGCGGGCTTCGCGCTCGCGGGCAGCCTGGTCGTGACCGTCCTGCACGAAGCCGAGGCGGCCGCCGAGGCGGTGCTGCACCGGGCGCGCCGGCTGGTGCCGCGCGACGTCGAGGTCGCGACGGTCGTGAAGCGCGGCCAGCCGGTCGGCCGGGCGGTGCTCGACGAGATCCGCGACGGCGCGCACGACCTGGTCGTCGTCGGCTCGCGCCGCCACGACGGGCTTCGTTCCGCGCCGCTCGGCAGCGTCAGCCACGACCTGCTCCACCACAGCCCGGTCCCCGTGCTCGTCGTGTACGACCCGCGCCGGTCGCGGTACCCCTTCTGAGCCGCAGCGAGCTCAGGACTCGAACGGCGCCCGGTTGATGCGGTCGACGAAGTCCGGACGCACGTACCCCGGGATGGTGGCCGCGAGGATGTCCGCGTTGATGGTCCCGTACGTGGTCTCGGGCTTGTGGCAGAAGCCCGCCGAGAACGCTTGGACGATGCCTCGCTTGAAGTCGATGCGCGGGTGCGCGTCGAGTACCGCCTGCCGCTGTTGCGCGGACAGCTCGTCGTAGCCCTCGCCCACGACGTCGTACTGGACGCCGAGCTGGACCAGCCTCACCTCTGCCTGCTTGTAGGCGGGGATGCCGCGTGTCGTGTGCAGCGCGATCGCGTCCCAGGCGACCGCCACGTGCTCCGCCGGCACGGCGTGGCGCTCGAGGAAGTCCTGCGCCGCGTTGGCGCCGTCGATCTCGAAGCGCTCGTGCTCGGACCGGTGCCCCTCGGCGAGCCCGAGGTCGTGGAACATCGCGCTGACGTAGAGCAGCTCGGGGTCGTACTCGAGTGCGAGCCTCTCGGCCCGCAGCGAGGCCCAGAGGAACACGCGCCGCGAGTGGTCGAACAGGAGCTTGCTCGCCGCGTCGCGTACGACCTCGGTCGCCTCACGTGCGATGGTGCTGTCGGGGATCGGGATGCCGGCGATGGTGGTCATGCGGTCGAACGCTGCACCGCGATCGGGCGTCCGGCGAGAGCGGATGACGATCCGGTGATCGGTGTTGACGTCGGGCATAATCCCGGCAGCTCACGGGAGCCACTTGGGGGGGGCCATCGCGTTGGCAGAAGACGGGGATCCGCGGGACACTGACGCTTCGCACGCCGGTCGCCTTCGCGCCGAGCGCGAAGCCGAGCAGATCTTCACGATGTCGCCGGCGCTGCTCGCCGTCGCCGGCTTCGACGGGTACCTGAGGCGGTTCAACCCGGCGTTCGAGGTGTTCGGGTACTCGCGCGAGGAGCTGATGTCGCGACCGTGGGTCGAGTTCGCCCACCCCGACGATCGCGAGCGCATGGACGAGGCTGCGGGAGCGCTCGCGCAGGGGGAGCCCATCGTCGCGATCGAGAACCGGGTGGTCTGCAAGGACGGGTCGGTGCGGTGGGTCGAGTGGAGCACGCGCGTCGTCCCGGAGGAGGGGCTCTTCTACGCAGCCGGTCGCGACGTCACCGACGCCCGCCGCGCGGCGATCGAGCAGGCCGCCCTGCGGCGGGTCGCCACGCTGGTCGCCGAGGAGACCTCGCCGGAGGCTGTGTTCGCCGCCGTAGGGCGGGAGGTGGGCGAGGTGCTCAACGTGGGCGCCACGCACCTCGGGCGCTACGAGGCGGACAGCGCCGTCGTCAGCGTCGCGCAGTGGGGCAGCAATCCCGGCGTCCCGATCGGAGCGCGCTTCCCGCTCGAGGGCGACAGCGTGTCAGCGCGGGTGCTCCGCACCGGCAGCTCGGCGCGCATGGACAGCTACGACGGCGCCGCGGGGGCCATCGCCGAGACGATCCGCCGGCTGGGGATCCGGTACTCGATCGGCGTCCCCGTCGTGGTGGGCGGGCGGACGTGGGGCGTGATGATCGCCACGTCCAAGCACACCCCGTTCGACGCGGCGACGGAGGAGCGCATCGGCCAGTTCACCGAGCTGATGGCGACGGCGATCGCGAACGCGGACGCGCGTGCCGAGGTCGCGCGTCTGGCCGACGAGCAGGCGGCGCTGCGCCGCATCGCGACGCAGGTCGCGCAGGGGGCTACGCCCGGTGCGGTCTTCGACGCCGTGACCGCGGAGGTCGCCGGCGTCCTCGGCGCCGAGGCCGTCACGCTCGCACGTTCCCACGACGACGAGCTGACGGTCGTCGCGACGCGGGGCGCCGACTTCGTGGAGGTCGGCGGGCGCTACCCGCTCGGAGGCATCAACGTCACCTCCGAGGTCGTGCGCACGGGGCGGGCCGCGCGGCTCGACGACTACACCGAGGCGACTGGCGAGATCGGGGAGTACGCGCGCGGCACCGGCGCGACTTCGGTGGTCGCGGCGCCGGTCGTGGTCGAGGGCCGGACTTGGGGCGTCCTCGTGGCGATCTGGACCGGCCGCACGGCGCCGGAGGACACGGAGGACCGGCTCGCCGGATTCGCCGAGCTGCTCGACACGGCGATCGCCAACGCCGACAGCCGTGACCAGCTCAACGCGTCGCGCGCCCGCGTGCTCGCCGCCGGCGACGAGGCGCGGCGCCGAGTCGTCCGCGACCTGCACGACGGCGCCCAGCAGCGGCTCGTGCACACCGTCATCACGCTGAAGCTCGCGCAGCGGGCGCTGCGCCAGGGCAACGGCGACGCCGAGGGGCATCTCGCCGAGGCGCTTGCTGCGGCCGAGCAGGCCACGGCGGAGGTGCGCGAGCTCGCGCACGGGATCCTGCCTGCGGCCCTCACGGACGGCGGGCTGCGCAACGGCATCGATGCCTTCGTCTCGCGCCTGAGCATCCCGGTGCGGCTCGCCGTCTCGGGTCGGCGGCTGGCTGCGGACATCGAGGCGAGCGCCTACTTCATCGTCGCCGAGGCGCTGACGAACGTCGTCAAGCATGCACGGGCGACGCGGGCGAGCGTGCGCGCCGAGCTCGAGGGCGATGACCTCGTCCTCGAGGTGCGCGACGACGGCGTCGGCGGCGCGAAGCCCGGCGGCCACGGCCTCATGGGCGTGGCCGACCGCGTCGACGCGCTGGGCGGGCGCCTCGAGATCGAGAGCCCGCCCGGCGGCGGGACGCTGCTGACCGCGCGCCTACCATGCACGCGCGAGCCGCTCGGCTCCGACGCGGCCTGAGCGCACAAGGCGCCGTCAGGAGAGCGTCAGCACCGCCTTGCCGTGCGGCCCGGGCTGCAGGCTGCGCTCGAACGCGTCACGTGCCGCCTCGAGCGGGAACGCCTCGATGCGCGGCGGACGCAGCTCGCCGCCGTCGACGAGCCGCGCTATCGACGCGAGCTGGTCGCCGTTGGGCTCGACGATGAAGAACACGCCGTCGCCGGGCGGGGGCTCCGCGATCGAGATGAGCCGCCCATCCGTGCCAAGGGCGTCGGCGGAGCGGGTCAGCCGCTCGCCACCGGCGGTGTCCAGGACGAGATCGACGTGCGCGTCGAGGTCGTCCGACCACGTCGCCGCGTCGAGGGCCGCGTTGGCGCCGATGTCGCGGACCGCCTCCAGATCGGCCGTTCTCGCGGTCCCGATCACGTGCGCGCCGTGCGCGCGGGCGAGCTGCACCGCGAGCGCGCCGACCGCACCGGCGGCCCCATGGACGAGGACGCGCTCGCCCGCGCGGAGCCGGCCGTGGTCGAAGAGCGCTTGCCACGCCGTAAGCGCGGGCAACGGGATCGCGGCGCTCTCGGAATGACTGACGGAACGCGGCCGGGCGACGAGCACGGACGCGGGCAGCGCCGTGTAGTCGCCCGCGACGCCGTCGCGGTCGAACGGGGTGAGCGCGAAGACCTCGTCTCCCACTGCGACTGCGGTGACGCCGGGCCCCGTCTCCTCGACGACGCCCGACAGCTCGTACGAGGGGATCGCCGGCAGGCGATCGGCCGGCCACTCGAGCTCGCCGCGCGTGATCGCTGCGGCGTGCACCCGGACGAGCACCTGTCCGTCGCGCGGGTCGGGGCGCGCGGCCGCCTCGACCGCCAGATCGGCGAGGCCTCCGGGCGGGCGCAGCCTGAGAACGCGCATCGTTGCCTCAGTCGCCCTCGGCGACCGTCGGCTCCTCGCCGTCGCCGAGCACGAAGAAGGCGATGAGGCTCGCGGGCGCGTCCTCGCTCGCGTTCCGCGAGATCGAATGCAGCGCTCCCGGCTGCTCGAAGAACGACTCGCCGGCGTGCAGGACGAAGGGTGCGCCCCGGTCGACTCCGAACTCCACGCTGCCGCTCAGGACGTAGACGTACGCGCCGGCTGGATGCCGATGGGTGCCGCGGGTGAAGCCGCCCGGGTCGTAGTCCACACGGGCCGCCTGCACGGACAGCCCGTCGCGCGACGGGAAGTCGAGCACGGTCGTGACCTGCTCGCCGGTGCCGGAGCTGGACATCAGGGCCTCCTCGAGAGTCGGACAGCCTCGACGCTACGCCCGCCCGCCGGCCGGGGCGATCGCGGATCGCTATCGAGCACACGGTCTTGAGTGTCGACGCCACCGGGCCCTGAGTCGACGCTGCGGTGCATGCGGATCCTGATCGTCGGCGGAGGCATCGCCGGGCTGTCCGCTGCGATCGCGCTGCGCCAGGCCGGCCTGGCCCCGGAGCTGATCGAACGCCGGCGGTCCTGGCCGAGGGCGGGGTCCGGCATCGTGATGCACGCGAACGCGATGCGGGTCCTGCACCGGCTGGGCGTCGGCGAGGCGGTCGAGCGCGACGGGGCGGTGCTCCGCCGGTGGACGTTCCGCGACGCCCACGATCGAGCGCTGTTCGAGACCGATCTCGACCTGATGTGGCAGCACACCGGGCCCACGATCGGCATCGCGCGACCCCGCCTGCACGAGATCCTGATCGACGCCGCGAGCGACGTCCCGTGCCGGCTCGGGGTCGATGTCAGCGAGGTCGACCTCGACGCCTTCGACCTCGTGGTCGGGGCGGACGGCGTCCACTCGGGTCTCCGCGATCGCCGTCCGGCTTACGCCGGCGCGATGGTGTGGCGGGCGGTCGCCGACTGGCGTCCGAAGGACCTGGATGGGCTGGCGACCTTCGTCGGCGACGGGCGCTTCTTCGGGCTTCTCGCGATCGGCGCCCGCGCGACGAGCGCCTTCGGCGTGATCCAGCGCCCTGCGCTCGAAGACCCGCTCGAAGGCCGGCTGCGGCGTCTCCGGGACAGCTTCGCCGGCTTCGGGGGGATCGTGCGCGACTTCCTCGCGACGCTTGACCGTGACGAGCAGGTGCACGTCGCCTCGATCGAGACCGTCGAGCTCGACGACCACCCGAGCGGCAGGACTGTGCTCGTCGGCGACGCCGCGCACGCGACCATGCCGAACATGGGGCAGGGAGGGGCGATGGCGCTCGAGGACGCCGTGGTCCTCGCGGAGTCCGTCTGCGCCGGGACAGAGGCGCTCGCCCGGTTCCAGGCTCGCCGTCGCGCGCGCGTCGGCTGGGTCCAGCGCCAGAGCCGCGTGGCCGACGGCGAGTGGACGGGCGCCCGCGACGAGCGGCTCGCCTTCCTGCGCGAATGCGGCGACATGCGCCTCCGCGAGCGCTACCGCCCGCTCGTCTCGCCGCCGTGACGGACCGCTGATCGGCACCGGGCATCGATCGAGCGTCGGCCCCGATCGACTTCGGCGTCCGCGACGGGAGCATCCGGAGACAGGAGCGGTTGCGCGAGTCTCCCGGATCGGCCACGCGGCCCGAACCCGCCTCGAGCGGGCCGGCCCTGGCTCGCAGACCCACCGGCCACTCCGCGGACCTGCGGTGTTCCGCCTCCTTCGGGAGGCGGAACCGGCAGGGTCGATCGGAGCGCGTTCCCCGACGTAGCATTCGCGCCGAAGTGGCCGACGCGTTGACGACTGGGCGGCTAGCCGAGGAGCAGGCCGCGGTGCGGCGCATCGCGACGCTGGCGGCGCGCGGCGCGCCGCCCGAAGAGGTGTTCGCCGCGGTGGTCGAGGAGGCCGGCCGCGTCCTCCCGGTCGACCACGCGAGCCTGGGGCGCTACGAAGCGGAGGGGGCCATCACCCACCTGGCGGGCTGGAGCGCGGGGGGTCCCGCCGAGCGCGGAGGGGGAGACCGCTCGGCGGCCGACGCGCCGGTCGTGATCGATGGCCAGGTGTGGGGCGTGATGACCGCCGGCGTATCGGGGGCGGAGACGGTCCCGGCGGACCTGGAGACGCGCTTGTCGGCGTTCACAGAGCTGTTGGCGACGGCGATCGCGAACGCGGAAAGCCGCGCAGGCCTGGCGCGGATGGCCGAGGAGCAGGCGGCGTTGCGGCGCGTCGCGATGCTGGTGGCCGAGGCGTCGTCGCCGGATCGGGTGATGGCGAAGGTCGCCGAGGAGGTGGCGACCCTTCTCGGAACGCATGTCGACGCCGCGATCCTCCGCTACGGACGCGACCGCGAGGCGACAGTCGTGGCCGTGTGGGGCGAGCAGCCACCGTCGGGCATCCGAGTCGACGCGAGGCTCCCCGTCGATGGCAGCGGCGTCACCGCCAGGGTGTTCCACGAACAGCGGCCGGTGCGCGTGGACGACTACGCCGCAGCAGACGGCGCCATCGCCGACCACGCCAAGGTCCACGGGATCCGTTCCGCCGTGGGTGCGCCGATCTTCGTGCAGGGCGGGCTCTGGGGAGCGATGGTCGTAGCGCACTACGAAGCCGCGCCGTTCCCGGCCGACACGGAGCGGCGCCTCGCGCAGTTCACGGAGCTCGTGGCGACCGCGATCGCGAACGCGGCAGCCCGTGCCGAGGCGCAACGCCTCGCCGACGAGCAGGCAGCCCTGCGGCGGGTCGCCACCCTCGTCGCCGAGGGCCGGCCTCCGGTGGAGGTCTTCGAGGCCGTCTGCCTCGAGATGGCGGAGATCCTCGGAGGCGGACACGTCGCCCTTGCCCGCTTCGACGTCCCCGAGTCGGTCTTCTTCCTCGCCACGTTCGGCGGGTCGCCGGGGATCCCGACGGTCGGGGACCGGGTGCCGCTCGACGGCGACAGCGTGAGCAGGCGGGTTCTGCGAACGGGCCGGTCGTCGCGGATCGACTGGGGGCACGAAGGGACGAGGCTGCCCGCCGAGCTCGCTCGTCGCGCGAACCTCAACGTGACGGTCGGCGCTCCGATCACCGTCGAGGGACGGGTGTGGGGCGTGCTCACCGCGAGCTGGGTCGGAGAGGAGCAGCCGTCCGCGGAGGCCGAGCGACGCGTGGGGGAGTTCGCGGAGCTGATCGATACGGTGATCGCGAACACCCACAGCCGAGATGAGCTGACCGCATCGCGCGCGCGTGTGCTGGCCGCCGGGAACGAGGCGCGGCGGCGGGTCGTGCGCGACCTGCACGACGGGGCCCAGCAGCGCCTGGTGCACACGATCCTGACCTTGAAGCTCGCACGGCGCGCGTTCGCCGAGGACCCGGACGAGGCCGCAGCCCTGCTGGGCGAGGCGCTGGACTCAGCGGAGCAGAGCCATGCCGAGCTCCGCGAGCTGTCGCACGGCCTTCTCCCTGCGGTCCTCGCACGCGGCGGCCTTGCCGCGGGTGTCGAGGGCCTCGTGTCTCGGCTCAGCCTTCCCGTCGAAGCGCAGGTGACGCGCACTCGGCTTCCGCCTGACATAGAGGCGAGCGCCTACTTCATCGTCGCCGGGGCACTGACCAACGCCGTCAAGCACGCGCAGGCCACGACGGCCCGGGTGACCACCGTCCTTTCCGACGACGTACTGCGCTTGGAGATCCGTGACGACGGCGTCGGCGGAGCCGATCCAAGCGGTAACGGGCTCGTGGGCATGAGTGACCGGGTAGCGGCGCTCGGAGGACGGCTGCGCGTCGATAGTCCACCCGGCGCCGGCACCGTCGTCATCGCCGAGTTGCCCGTCTCGGTCTGACCATCAGCGACCGGACGACGGAACTCCGGTCGGCTCCGCGCCCTACAGAGGACTACATCCGTGCACGGTCTGACCTTGCTGACCTGCGTGGAACGAACTCGATTCTCGAGGCCCCGAGAGGGGCGGTCTCGGACCGGCCGCTCAACGAAGAAGGCCCGCTTTCGCGGGCCCGCTTGAACATGCGCCGAAGAGGACTCGAACCTCCACGGGGTTATCCCCCACAAGGCCCTCAACCTTGCGCGTCTACCAATTCCGCCACCGGCGCGTGGGCGGATCATCCTAGCGCGGTTGATTCCGTCGGCAGGCCTCGCTACCTTCCCGAACACATGTTCGCTCATGTCGTCGAAACCCCAGCAGAGGAGCGCCCGCCCGTGGACCTGACGAAGCGCCAGCAGGAGATCTTCGACTTCATCAAGTCGTACTCGGGCAAGCATGGCTACCCGCCGACCGTGCGGGACATCGGCAAGGCCGTCGGGCTGGCCTCGTCCTCGACGGTGCATGCTCATCTCGCGAACCTCGAGAAGGCCGGCCTTCTCCGCCGCGACCCGTCGAAGCCGCGCGCGATCGAGCTGCTCGATCGTGCGATCGGCGGGGTCCGGGACGCCGTCTCGGAGGGTGTCCAGTCGATCGTCGGCAACAGCGGGCTGCCGGTCGTGGGCCAGGTCGCCGCGGGTGCTCCGGTGCTCGCCGAGGAGAACATCGAGGACTACGTGAGCGTGCCGGCGGAGGCCGGCGGCGACAGCGGCCAGTTCATCCTCCGGATCAAGGGCGAGTCGATGATCGACGCCGGGATCCTCGAGGGCGACTTCGTCGTGGTGCGGGAGCAGGACACCGCGACGGACGGCGAGATCGTGGTCGCGATGGTGGGGGAGGAGGCGACGGTCAAGCGGTTCTTCCGCGAGGAGGACCACATCCGCCTCCAGCCCGAGAACAAGACGATGGAGCCGATCCGCTCGCGCGACGTTCGCGTGCTCGGGCGGGTGGTCGGCCTCTTCCGCAGCGTGTGACGGTGGCCGCGCTCGCCTATCAGCCTTCGCTCCTCGACCAGCTCGAGGAACCGCGCCCGGAGAGGCCGCGGTTCACCGTCGCCGCGACGCCCGAAGCTCCGGCGCCGGAGCGGCGGACCTTCGAGGACGTCGTCGTCGCCGCATGGGAGGGCCTGGCCTCGGCGCATGCCGGTACGTGCCTGGTCTGCGGCGGCGACGTCCGTCCTCGGTACGGCGCGGGGCCGAAGCCCGTCGCCGGCGCCTGCACCGACTGCGGCACCGAGCTCTCATAGGAAGACCCCGCCGAGGCGGGGTCTTCCCTTAGCGAGCCGGTAAGCCGGATTCTGTCGTTGAGCAGCCATCCATCTCTGCGGCCGACCTGGACCTCGGCGGGCAACCTGCGAACGGTCCTGCTTGGCCTTGCATCGGACGGGGTTTGCCTGGCCGCCACGTCACCGTGACGCCGGTGCGCTCTTACCGCACCCTTTCACCCTTGCCTGTGCCACGACCGGGACGTCCTCGGCCGCGGCCATCGGCGGTGTGTTTCTGTGGCACTTTCCCGCGGGTTTCCCCGGGTCGGTGTCCCGACCGCCCTGCCCTGTGATGTCCGGACTTTCCTCGAAGGCGAAAGCACCTCCGCGACTGCCTGGCTCGCGCAGAGAAGTCTAGGGGGTGACGGCGTCGTCGTTGCGCGGCGGCGTCGGCTCATCCCGGGAGAGGGTGCCCGGGCGGCGTCGGACGCGGTGGCTACCGTCGGCGCGGTGGAGGACGACCGCCCGCAGATCACCGGCCACGTCGCCGAGGGGTTCGAGCCCGTGCTCGGCGTCTTCGAGCAGCTCGTCGACGATCGCGCGGAGGACGCCGGGCAGGTCTGCGCGCTCGTGGACGGGGAGCCGGTGGTCGACCTCCGCGCCGGGCTCGCCGCGGATGCGCTGGTCAACACGTACTCGGTGGTCAAGCCGTTCGTCGCCTTCTGCGCGCTGATCCTGGTCGACCGCGGACAGCTGCGGCTCGATCAGCGCATCGCCGACGTCTGGCCCGAGTACGGGCGTCACGGGAAGGAGCGGACCACGCTGCGCCACGTGCTCGCGCATCAGGCCGGCGTGCCCGCGCTCGCGAACCCGCCGCCCGCGGACGTGCTCTTCGACTGGGACGCGATGTGCGAGCGGATCGCCGACGAGCCGCCGCACTGGGAGCCGGGCGTCGACCACGGCGAGCACGCGCTCACGTACGGGCACCTCGTCGGCGAGGTCATCCGCCGCACCGACGGCCGCGACCTCAAGACCTTCTGGCGCGAGGAGGTCGCCGAGCCGTGGGTCCTGGACTTCCACATCGGCGTCCCCGACAGCGAGCTGCACCGCGTCCACGACCTCACCGACCCGAACGGCAGCTGGGCCCGCCACATGCGGCAGAACGACCGCTGGCGCCCCGTGCTCGACAGCCCGCCCGGCGCCCTGCACCTCGACGTCGTCAACGGCACCGCCTGGCGGCGGGCGCAGATCCCCGCGGTCAACGGCCACGGCAACGCCAAGGCGATCGCCCGCTTCTACGCCGGCCTGACGAACGGCGGCACGCTCGACGGCGCGCAGCTCGTCGACCCATCGACCGTCACGACGATGCTGACGCCACAGGCGACAGGGCTCGACCGCATCACCGGCGAGCACATCACCTGGGGCCTGGGCGTCTGGCTCGAGGACCGCGGCGACTTCGGGATGGGCGGCGTCGGCGGGTCGCTCGGCTTCGGGCACTGCGCCGAGCGGCTCGCCTACGCCTACGTGACCGCCCGCGTGGGCGACCACGAACGAACGGTCAGGGTCGAGGAGCCGCTCAGGGCCCGACTTCGATGAGCTGCTCCCACGTGCCGCGATCGAAGAACGGCAGGTCGGGCGCCGACGCCGCGCCCTGCGCCGTCACGTCGTACATCCGCCGCTTCTCGCGCCACTTGGACACGTCCTCGGTGCCGTACTTCGTCGCCAGGGCACTGAACGTTGCCGACGCCGCGCGCCGCAGCCCCGCCGACCCGAGCGTCCGAAGCCCGTAGGCCTCGCCGAGCGAGATGTCGAAGACGTGCGACGAGCCCGGCTCGCCGCGCACCTCCTTCGACCCCTCGAACGCGGTCGCACCGAGCCGGTCGATGGCAAGCCGCTCGACGTCGTCCTTGAACTGCTCCCAGATCGCGACGCCCGGATCGACGGTCCCCTCGCCGTCGACGCGGGTGTAGCTGCCGTCCCACGCCCGCAGCGCGTCGAGCACCGCCTTCGCACGACCCGAAGCGCCCCGCGAGGCCTTGCGCAGCCGCGCGCTCGCCAGCGGCCGCTGCTGCGCCGTCGAGCCCTCGCGCTGGATCGTCGCGCGCGCGTTCTGCCACGACGGCTTGCGCTTCAAGACCCGTACGAGCTGCATCAGCCAGCCGACGCGATGGAACTGCGCGGTCTGCCGCTCGCGCGCCTCGCCGTCACCCGACGTCCACCCGAGCGACGGCACGTTGTTCCAGTTCGCCAGCCAGCCCTGCCGAGGGTTGATGACGCGCGGCGTGCGCGAGCGGTCGAGCAGCCCGCGCCACTCCGCCTCGCCGGTGCCGGGGTACGGGAGCCGCTCGTCCCACCCGCGCGGCCGCAGCGGATGCAGCCCCGGATGCCAGTAGCCGATGTTGCCGCGGTCGTCGGCCGCCATGACGTTCTCGTTCCACGTCACCTGCCGCATCGCCGCGTCGACGCCCTTGATGTCCTTCGCCTCGCTCAGCGCGCTCAGCCCGCTGATCGTCTCGAGCTCGCGCATCCACACCGCGTACTTGCGCGCGTAGGCGGTCCCGCCGGCGCGCAGCTCGACGGGGCCGTGGACCGTGCGGCAGATGCGCTCGGTCTTCGAGCCCGCGCTGACCGACGGCACCGTGCCATCCGTGATCGCGAGCAGGTCGGTCGTCGCCGACCGGTACTGGAACGTCTCGTCACGGCAGTCCATCCGCTGCGACGCGCCCTTGAACTCGTAGGTCTCGCCGTCAGACCCGACCTTCTCGGCGTAGAGCGAGTCGATGTCCGACAGGCCGCTCGTGTAGCCCCACGCGACGTGCGCGTTGTGGCCGATCGCGACGAGCGGAACGCCGGCCGCCGTGACGCCGCGGGCGTCGTAGCCGGGGAAGTGCACCTCGAGCTCCACGAACAGCTCGGGGATCGAGTAGCCGAGCTGCGGCCCGTTGAAGAGGTACGCCTTCTTGCCGGGCGCCCGCACGGCGAACATCGACGACCCGCCGACGTGGCCGATCAGCCCGACCGCCACGTTCGCGCGCGCGGCCGCGACGGCGCCCTCGCTCGGCAGCTCCCACGCGCCCTGCGCCTTCTGCGTGCGGCGGAACGCGGCGCGCTCCTGCGCCCGCGTGCGGCCCGGGTCCGACGGGAACGTGCCGTTGCGCTTCGGGATCGTCGCGAGCCGCCCCGGCGCGCGCAGCGGCAGCAGCTTGTCGAACGCCGACGGGCCGATCTCGCGCAGCGTGCGCAGGTTCGCCAGCTCCGCGCCGCTCGACTGCGGCACGGTCCGCGCGAGGTAGATCCCGATCGCGACGCTGTCGTCCTCGGTCCAGTCGGTCAGCGGCACGCCGAGCGCGGTGAACTCGCCCGGGGTGTCGGAGGGGTTGGAGCGCAGGTGGGAGATCCACGCGTTCACGCCGTCGCGGTAGGCGACCAGCCGCGCGCGCAGCCGCGGGTCGACGGCATCGAGCATCCGCTGGCGCTCCGCCGCCGTGTAGTAGTCGCGGCGCGCGATGAGGTCGTCGTCGAGGTACGACTCGCCGAGGATCTCCGCCAGCCGGCCCGTCGTCGCGCGGCGGAACAGCTCCATCTGGAAGAGCCGGTCCTGCGCGACCGCGTAGCCCGCTCCCCACCACGCGGCCTCGTCGGTCTGCGCCGTGATCTGCGGCACGCCGTACGCGTCGCGGACGATCCGCACGTCGCCGCGAGGGTTCTCGACCTGGCCCGGCTGGTCGAACATGAACGGCTTGCGCTTGAAGTCGAGGAAGAGCGGCGTCTGGTCGGTGAGGTGCGGCGACCCCGTGCCGTCGGCGATGCCGGAAGTGGAGACGAAGCCGCTCTGACCGGGCGGCAGGACCGCCTCGGCGTCGATGATCCGGGCGCTCGCGGCGGCCGGCAGGGCGAGGGCGAGCAGAGCGGCGAGGAACGTGGTTCGGCGAAGCACGCGCGGACCGTACGCGCCCGCTTGTCCCGGCGCGCCGGTTCGGCGTTCATCGGTTGCCGCCTCAGGGGGTACGTGCGAACATGTGTTCGCTTCGATGATCGTCTGCGTCCTCCTTCCGCGCTTCGCCCTGACCGTCGCCGCCCAAGACCGCGAGGGGCTCCTGCAGCAGCCGGCCGCCCTGGCGCCCGAGCCGGGGCGCGAGCAGTTCGTCGGCGAGGTCTCGCCCGCCGCCGAGGCGTTCGGGATCCACCCCGGCATGCGGATGGGGGAGGCGCTCGCGCGCTGCCCGCGGCTGGCGCTCGTCCCGCCCGATCCGGTCGGCGTGGCCGACGCATGGGAAGCGACGCTGGCGCGGCTCGAGGGGATCGGCGCGGCGGTCGAGGCGCCGGTGCCCGGCCAGGCGCTCTTCGACGCGCGCGGGCTGCGGCGGCTGCACGGCGGGCACCTCGACGGCGTGCTGGCGGCGACGCGGTCCGCGCTGCGGCGGCCGGCCAGGCTCGGCGCCGGGCCGACGCGGTTCGCGGCGCTGGCGGCGGCGTCGGCTGCGCGGGCGCGGCGGCCGGTGATCGTCGACGCGCGCGGAGCGGTGGCGTTCCTCGCCGGGCGGCCGGTGACCCTGCTGCGCTCGCGGGCCGAGCTGGCCACGCTGCCCGAGCAGCTGCAGCGCCTCGGGCTCGAGACGCTGGGCGACGTGGCGGCGCTGCCGCGGGATGCGCTGGCCGACCGGTTCGGCGTCGCGGGCGTGCGCGCGCACGAGCTCGCCTCGGGGCTGGACGACCCGCTGCGCCCGCGGGTGCCGGGGGAGCGGCTGGAGGAGACGCTGGAGCTGCCGGAGGCGGCGAACGGGCTGCAGCTCGACCGGGCGCTGGCGCTGCTGGTCGACCGGCTGCTCGCGCGGCGTGAGCGGCGCGGCCGCACGATCCGCGCCGCGGTGCTGTCGGCGCGGCTCGTCGAGGGCGGCACGTGGCGCGACCGAGTGACGTTCCGCGAGGCGACGGCCGATGCGACGCGGATGCGGCTCGCGCTCGGCGGGCGCCTGGCGCTGCTGCCCGCGCCGGCGGAGACGCTGCGGCTGGCGGCCGACCGGCTCGGCCCGGCGCACGCCGGCGGGGCGGCGCTCTTCGAGGAGGGCGCGGTGGAGCGGCGCGCGCGGCTGCGCGAGGCCGTCCGCCAGGCACGTGCCGCCGCGGGACCGGATGCGGCGCTGCGCGTGCTCGAGACGGACGCGGACTCGCGCGTGCCCGAGCGCCGCGCGGTGCTCACGCCGTTCGAGGCCTGATCGATGGCGGCCGTCTCGCGTGGCGCCCCCGGCGGGCCGCGGCGCCTCAACGTCCCGCAGCCCGCGCGCGTGTGGACCGGCCCCGGCGGCCGCCCGCTCGAGGTCGACCGCCTCGAGGTGATGTCGGTCGCCGAGACGTGGCTGGTCGAGGACCGCTGGTGGACCGACGCGCCGATCCGCCGGCGCTACTGGGAGGTCGTCACCGTCGACGGCCGCAACCTCGTCGTGTTCCGCGACCTCCTCGGGGGCGGATGGTTCCGCCAGCGGTGAGCGACGCGGTCTTCACCTGACGCTCACCCGGGCGTGCCACGATCTCGCCGTGCCGCAGACCGGTCTCGCCCACGTCGCCACCGCGTCCTTCCTCGCCTCGCGCGCCGCGCCCAGCGGCGGCTTCGCCGTCGCGCTCGCCGGCGGGGTGGCGCTGGCCCGCGTCGCCGAGCGGTTCGGGCTGCGCGCCGGCTGGGGTGCGGCGATCGCCGTGATGCTCCAGACCGTCGCGATCATGGGGCCGTCGCGGTTCGGCGTCCCGCTGACGCAGGCGATCTCCGCGCCGGTCCTCGGCCGGATGGAGGCGCACGGCCGCGGCACGGTGGCGCAGGCCTTCGCCGCCGCCGCGATCCGCATCGTCCACAACACGATCGGGGCGGCGTTCGCGATCTTCGTGCTCGTCGGCATCGACGCGTACACCGGGACGTACGAGCGGCTGCTCGGCTGGATCCCGTTCCTCCCCGAGGGACGGACGGGCGCGCTGCTGATGTCGATCATCAGCATCCTCGCGTGGACCGGGTTCGCCAGCGCGGTCCAGGCGATCGTCTACCGCCGCGGCCTGACGCGCTGGCCCGCCGACCCCGAGGACGCCGAGCAGCATCCGCTGCAGGCCGCGGGCGACCCGCCCGCCGGCGCCCGCTTCGACCCGCGCGCGATCGTCGTCGCCGCCGCGGTGGCGTTCGCGGTGCTGCTGTCCGGCACGGAGTGGCTGCTGCTCGGGTCGGTCGCGCTGTGGCTCGCGCTCGCGTGGGTGACCGCGCGCGGGGACCAGTCGGTCGTGCGGGCGGGGCTCGCGCTGACCGCGGTGCTCGCGGGCGGCGCGCTGGTGGCCGGCGTGATCGGCGGCATCGGGCTCGACGAGACGATCCGCCGCACGCTGCGCGTGGCGCTGCTCGTCCTCGTCGCGACGTGGATGCGGTACGCCGCGGGCGAGGCCGGCCTGCGCGAGGTCTTCCGCCGCGCGCTGCACCGCCTGCGCTTCGTCCCCGCGGTGCCGCAGGCGTCGGCGATCCTCGACGGGCTGGGCTCGACCACCGCGCTCGCCGACTCCGGGCGCCGGCTGCTCGCGCGGCTGCGCGGGGTCCCGGCCGAGCCGGTCCCGCTCACCGACGCCGTCCTCGACTGGGTCGCCGGCGAGGCGGGCCGCCACGCCGCCAGCGAGGCTCCGCAGGTCCCGCCGGCGCAGCTGCGCGCGCGCCACCGCGACGCGGTCCTCGTCGTCCTCGCGGCAGCGACGATCGCCGCCGTGCCGTTCGCCACCTGAGCGCCGTCAGGGGCGCGAGTGCAGGAACCACGTCTTGCGCCCGAGCAGGGCGCGGGCGTGGTTGCGCAGCTCCACGCGCCCCGCGAGCGTGTCGCCGGCGACGCGGTCCTGCTCGATCGCGAGCTCGAGCGCCTGGTCGAGCGCCCGCGGCGGCCGCGAGACGATGAGCTGCAGCATCGTTCCCCACGACGCGACGACCTCAGCGCCGAAGCGCTCGCGCCACGAGCGCAGGACGGCTGCGAGCGCGATCCGGCCCTCGGCCGTGTAGACGCTTTCGAGGCAGGGGACGAAGACCGCAACGTCCTCGCTGGCGAGCGCGGGCAGCAGCAGCACGGCGAGCCCGTCGGTCTCGGGCGGCTCGAACCAGATCAGGTGGTCGCCCGGCTCCGCGTCCGTGGTCGGCCGCCGCTCCTCCTCCCACGCCACCAGCCAGCGCTCGAGCGCGAGCACGTCCGGCGGCTCGATGGCGGACAGGGCCTCCGGCAGCGACGGCGCCGTCCCGAGGCGGCGCGCGGTCCCGACGAGCTGCAGCTCGACCCACGTCGGCCACCGTTCGCCCTGCCACCACTCGTAGGACGGGCGGAACGTGGCGAGCGCGTCTTCGAACGGGGTGCGGAGCGCGTCCTCGATTATCGCCGCGGGCGCGTGGCCCTCGGGCCACCCGAGCGCGATCACGTCCTCGTCGACCGCGCCCGACCCGAAGCCGGCGATCACCACCGGCCACCGCCCGAGCGCCCTGACGTGCTCGCGCGCCTGCTGCCACGCGGGCAGGATCTCGTCGACCGCGATGTCGCTCACGAACGCGACCTCCTCGGTCCCCGGGATCGCGACCGGCCGGACGGGCCGCCCGAGGATCCGCTCGACCTCATCGGGGTCGCTCACCATTCCGCGGAATCTACGTCGGGTGGACCTCCACACGCTGAGCGGTGAGGCGTCTTGGCGCGCCGTCGGGCGGTAGGGCGGGATCTCCGCAGTCTCGTTGCGATCCGTGGAGCCCGCGCGCGCCGGCGTCGGCGAACGTCGCGGACGTGGAACGCGGTCAGGCCAGCCTCGAGTACGTCGCCGTCGTGGCGGTCCTCTTCGTGCTGCTCGCCGGCGCGCTGGGCGTCGTGCCGGACGCGGCGACCGGCGTGCCGCGCGCGGTCGCGGCGGCGGTCGAGCGGGGGTTCTGCCTCGTCTCCGGAGGCGACTGCCACGGCGAGGGCGGGCCCCGGCCGTGCGTCGTGTCGAGCACCGAGCGGGGGCGGGAGACGCGCTTGTCGGCGTTCGTCGCACGGCTCGGCGACGGCCGGTCCGTGCTGCGGGAGGAGCGGTCGGACGGGACGGTCGCGGTCACCGTGGTGCGCTTCGACGAGGCGGGCGGCGCAGTGACCGGGGGCGCGGAGATGACGCTCGGCGGCAGGACGCTCAAGGCGTCGGTCGATGCGGTGTTCAGCGGGCGGGCCGGCGACGGGCGCCGCTGGGTGCTCCCCGACGCGGCGGCCGCGGACCGGCTCGTCGCGCGGCTCGCGCACGAGGACGCCGAGCTCGGCGGCGGGATCGGCGGGCTCGCCGGCTTCCTCGCCGGCCGCGAGGGCGACGCAGACGAGCGGTTCGTGCACTTCGGCGGGCGCGGCGAGGCGCTGGCGGCGCTCAAGGCACTGGGGATGGGCGGTACGGGGTCGGCGATCGCCGACGTCGCCGCCGGCGTGCGCGTCGACCGGCGGACGGGGGAGCGGACGTTCTTCCTCACCCGCGACCGCGCGGTCGTGGCGGCGCTCAAGGCGCCGCTCGTGCGCGCGACCGGCGGGCTCGCGCGCGACGGCACCGTCGAGATCACGCTCGACCGGGAGAACCGGCCGGCGGCGCTCGTCGTCGGCGCGACGGGGCGGGCCGATGGCGCGGCGAAGGCGGGCCCGTTCGACGTCGCGGGCGGCGGCCGGGTCGAGGCCGAGGCGCGGATCGACCTCGCCGATCCGGCGACGCGAGCGCTCGCCACCGGGCTGCTGCACCGCCCGACGCCGGCCGCGGCCGCGCGGCTCGCCGATCGCGCGCGCGTCGACGTGCGGGTCTACGCGACGACGCACGACGAGTCGGCGAAGGGCGCCGCCGTCGGCCTCGGCGCCAAGGTCGGGTACGAGCAGATCCGCACGGTCGACACCGCCCGGCTGATCGCCGCGGCGGGGAGGGAGCCGGGCATGGGGTGGTCGCGGCGGCTCGATTGCCTGCTCGCCGCCTGAGTCCGACCTCGCCGCCCGACGAGCCTCGCGGGCGTTGCCGACGTGTCGTCTTGGCGTCCTCCGGGCATGCGAACATGTGTTCGCTCATGACCGACTACGTCGAGCTCCACGCGCACTCGGCCTTCTCGTTCCTCGACGGGGCCTCGCAGCCGGATGAGCTGGCGGCCGCGGCGGCGCGGCTGGGCTACTCGGCGATGGCGCTGACCGACCACAACGGGGTCTACGGGTCGATGGAGTTCGCGCAGGCGGCCTCGGCGCTCGGGCTGCGCGCGATCCAGGGCGCGGAGGTCGACGTGATCGACGCGCCGTGGGTGCGGCCGGCCGGGCGCTCGGCCACGGCGGACCTGCGCGGGGAGGCGCCGCCGTCGCGGCATGTGACGCTGCTCGTCCGCGACGCGACCGGGTGGGCGAACCTGTGCCGCCTGCTCACGAAGGCGCACGCGCACACGCGCGCGCCCGCGGGAGGGCCGGTCGTCGACGCGCCGCGCGTGACGCTCGACGACCTCGAGCAGCACGCCGCCGGGCTCGTCTGCCTCAGCGGCTGCGCGCGGCAGGGCATCCGGGACGAGCCGACGATGCGCCGCCTGCTCGCCGCGTTCGGCCGCGACGCCTTCCGGGTGGAGCTGCAGCGCCCCTACCAGCGCCACGACCGCGCGCTCAACCGCGGACTCGCCTCGCTCGCCGCCCGGCTCGGGGTGCCGTGCGTGGCGACCGGCAACATCCACGCGCACACGCGCGCCCGCGCGCTCGTGCAGGACGCGTTCGTCGCGATCCGCGAGCACACGACGCTCGACGCGTCCGAGCCGCTGCGCCGCGGCAACCACGCCCACGTGCTCGCCTCGCCGGAGGCGATGGCCGCCCGCTTCGCCGACCACCCGGACGCGCTGGCGGAGACGGTGCGGCTCGCCGAGACGCTCACGTTCGACCTGACGAGCGACCTCGGCTACCGCTACCCCGGCGCGGAGGACGACCGCGCCGACCGGACGCTCGCCGAGATCTGCGACGCGCGCTTCGACGGCCGCTACCCGCACGGCAGCCGCCACCGGGCCGAGGCGCAGCGGCGCCTGGAGACGGAGCTGCGGCTGATCGCCCACCTCGGCCTCTCCGGGTTCTTCAACCTCCATCACGAGCTGCTCGAGCTCGCGCGGGAGGTTGCCTGCGAGGTCCGGGGGCCGAGCGCGGCGCGCCAGGTGCTCCCGCCCGGCCGCGGCCGCGGGTCCAGCGTCTCGTCGATCGTCTGCTACCTCACCGGCCTCTCGCACGTCGATCCGGTGAAGAACGACCTGCTGCTCGGCCGCTTCCTCAACGAGGAGATCGTGTCGCTGCCGGACATCGACCTCGACTTCCCGCGCGACGTGCGCGAGGTGCTGCTGCCGCGCGTGCACGACCGCTACGGCCGCGACCGCGCGGCGCTCGTCGCCGCCTTCCCGACGTACAAGGCGCGCGGCGCGATCCGGGAGATCGGCAAGGCGCTCGGCCTGCCGCCCGGCGAGATCGAGCGGGTCGCGCGCGGCTCGGAGGCGTGGGCGAACGACGTGGAGAAGGACATCGAGGTCGCGCTCGGCGAGGGGCGCGGCGAGGGACGGTGGGGGTGGCTCGCGCGCCTGGCCGAGGAGGCGCACGGTCTGCCGCGCCACCTCTCGCAGCACTCCGGCGGGATGATCGTCGCGACCCGCCCGCTCGTCGACTGCTGCCCCGTCGTGCCGGCCTCGATGACCGGGCGGCAGATGGTCCACTGGGACAAGGACTCGTGCTCGGACGCGGGGTTCCTGAAGATCGACTTCCTCGGGTTGGGGATGCTCTCGGCGGTCGAGCGCTGCGTCGACCTCATCGCGAAGCGCACCGGCGAGATCATCGATCTGTCGCAGATCCCGTACGACGACGCCGGGACGTTCGCGTCGATCCAGGAGGCCGACACCACCGGCGTCTTCCAGATCGAGAGCCGTGCGCAGATGGCCTCGCTGCGCCGGACGCGGCCGGAGACGCTCGAGGAGATCACGATCCAGGTCGCGATCGTCCGGCCCGGCCCGATCCAGGGCGGCGCGGTCAACCCGTACATCGAGCGCCGCCAGCGGCTGCGCGAGGACCCGTCGTTCGAGGTGCCCTACGAGCACCCGTCGCTCGAGCCCGTGCTGAAGGAGACGCTCGGCGCGATCATCTTCCAGGACCAGGTCATCGAGGTCGCGATGGCGTTCGCCGGGTTCTCGCCCGGCGAGGCCGAGGGGCTGCGCCGGGCGATGAGCCGCAAGCGGTCCGAGGCGGCGATCATGGCCCACCACGACGCCTTCGTCGCGGGCGCGCAGGCGCGGCACGACGACGTGACGCCCGAGCTGGCCGAGCGCGTCTGGAGCATGGTCGTCGGCTTCTCCGGCTTCGGCTTCCCCAAGGCGCACGGCGCCGCGTTCGGGTTGCTCGCCTACCAGTCGGCCTGGCTGCGGGTCCACCATCCGCTCGAGTTCCTCTGCGCCCTGCTGGATGAGCAGCCGATGGGCTTCTACCCCTCCGACGCGCTCATCCACGAGGCGCAGCGGCGTGGGATCGAGGTCCGGCCGCCCGACATCGCGTGCAGCGCGGTCGGCTGCACGATCGAGGAGGAGAGCGTCCGCGTCGGCCTCGCCTACGTCCTCGGGGTGCGGGCGGACGAGGTCGCGGAGCTCGTCAGGGCGCGCGAGGAGGGCGGGCCGTTCCGGTCGCTGGAGGACCTGGCGTCGCGCGCGGGCGCGGGGCGGTCGGCGCTGGACACGCTCGCGTGGTCGGGGGCGTGCGACGGGCTGGCGGGGGACCGGCGGACGGCGCTGTGGCGGCTCGGGATCGCCGCGCCCGGCCGCAAGCTCGAGCGGGACGGGTCGGCGGTGCAGCTGTCGCTCGGGCTCGACCTCCCGGCGCCGCCGAAGCTCAAGCGGCTCGGGGCGTGGGACGAGATGATCGCCGACTACGCGACGACCGGGATCAGCGTCGACGTCCATCCCGTCGGCCTCATGCGCGAGGCGCTGTCCGGCCGCGGCGCGGTGTCGAGCCGCGACCTCGAGTCCCTGCCGCACCGCAAGCAGGTGCGGATCGGCGGGCTCGTCGTCGCGCGCCAGCGGCCGGGGACCGCGAAGGGCGTCGCGTTCATCCTCCTCGAGGACGAGCTCGGCACGGTGAACCTCGTCGTGCCGCCGAACGTCTACGAGCGCGACCGCCTCGCCGTCCGGTCCGAGCCGCTCGTGATGGCCGTGGGCCGCGTCGAGAAGTTCGCCTCGGCGGGCGGCGCGATCAACGTCGTCGTCGACCGCCTCACCGCGCTCGAGGCGCCGGACCGGATCGCCGCCGAGGTCACGGAGCTCGCGATCGTCGGCGGCGAGCGCGAGGAGGAGCTGCCGAAGGTCGCCGCCGCAGGGGGCGGAGGGGACTTCCGCGCCGTCGCCCCGCCGGTCTTGTCGTTCACCCAGGGGAGGAAGCGATGATCCGGCCGACCCGCGCGACTTGCGTCGGCCCGACTGGGTAAGTTCCCGCTCCGATGGCCACCGCGATCTTCGTCCTTGCCTTCGTTCTGCTCGGTCTTGCCGTGGTGCTCGCCGCCATGCGCGCCGGGCGCGGCCGCACGTCCTCGAGCGAGCCCGGCCGCGGCAGCCGCCGAGCCGTGTACGTCCTCACGGGCCTGTCGGTGCTGCTCTTCGCCGTCGCGATCCCGCTTGCCGTCGGCATCGACGGCGCGGACCAGGCGGAGGCCGGCCCGGTGAAGCTCAACGCCGGCCAGGAGGCGGGGCGCAAGCTCTTCTCGCAGTCCTGCCAGCAGTGCCACACGCTCAAGGCAGCGCACGCGACGGGCCGGGTCGGGCCGAACCTCGACGCGCTCCGCCCGCCGAAGGCGCTGATCCTCGACGCCATCAAGAACGGCCGCGCGCAGGGTCGCGGCCAGATGCCCGCGCTGCTCTTCACGGGCAACGACGCGGAGAAGGTCGCCGACTTCGTGGCGGCCACCGCGGGCCGCGGCTAGACGTCCCGAACACCCGGGCGCGGTGACGAAACCGCGCAACATGCGGGGTTGCAGGACTTCATAACTCCGGTGCGTTTGCAGGAACTTCGGCCCCTGCTACGATCCCGCCGCGTCAGACCGCTGAGTCCATCCGGGGCGTTCGTGAGGATGCGGACGTACCGACTGGAGCGGGGGACCCAACTGTTGGGGCGAATCGTCTTGCCTTCCGGGCAAGGAGTAGCGCTGCTCTTCCGGCGCGAGCCCGTCAGCTAACCCCGTAAGCACGAGGAACGAGGAAGACGACACCGGCATGAGCGAGACCACGGACCGCCCCTGGTGGGAGGACGTGCAGCACCTTCGCCCGCAGGAGAGCGGGACAGTCGCCGACGGCGCCAAGCAGCACGCGCCGACCGGCCGCTTCCGCCGTGCCACGGCGCCGCTCGCGGAGGCTCGCGAGATGATGGAGACGCGCGAGCTGGTGGCCGAGACGGGCCGCCGCCCGAAGGTGGACTTCGACTTCGACGCCGGGCTCGCCTCGCTGCTCGACCCTCCGGCGAAGACGGAGGAGCCGGGCCGCTTCGAGTGGATCGATCTCGGCGCGGACCATGCGCCGGCGACGGAGTCGTGGCTCAATCTCGATGAGGAGACGTCGCAGGCCAAGCCGCTCGACGACCAGCGCGCCTGGCTGACCGACGACGACCGCGCCAGCGGGTGGGACCTCGACGACTGGACGGTGTCCGAGCCGCCCCCGCCCGGCACGCGCAAGACGATCGAGATCCGCGGCCAGGCCGACGGCCTCGCGGGCGTCCCCGCGGTCCCCGCCGCCCGCGCCAGCGGCGTGCCCGCCGGCGCCGGCCGCCGGCGTCCCTCGCGCTCGCCCGCCGACCGGCTCGCCGGCCGCCCGGACCGGATCGCGCTCTACGCGTTCCTGCTCGGCTTGCTGCTCATCGCCATCGCCGCGATCGGCACGCCGAAGGCCAACGCCGCGACGATCGACACGGCCGCGGCCGCCCAGCAGGCGCCCGCGCTCGTCGTCACCGTCGACGCCGCGCAGCACTAGCCCGCTCGCGGCGAGGCGCCGCCGCCCACTACTCTCTCGCGCCATGCCGAGCGCCGCCCACGTGCTCTCGCTCGTCCACGAGCGCGACATCCGCTTCGTCCGCCTGTGGTTCACGGACATCCTCGGCCAGCTCAAGTCGTTCAGCGTCGGCCGCGACCAGATCGAGCGCGCGATGCGCGACGGCGTCCCGTTCGACGGCTCCTCCATCACCGGCTTCAACCCGGTCGAGGAGTCGGACATGATCGCGATGCCCGACCCCGAGACGTTCGCGATCCTCCCGTGGCGTCCCGAGGAGCAGGGCGTCGCGCGCGTGTTCTGCGACGTCCTCACGCCGGAGGGCACGCCGTACGAGGGCGACCCGCGTCACGTGCTCAGGCGCGCGCTCGAGCGGATGCACGCGCTCGGCTTCGACGGGTTCAACGTCGGCGTCGAGCCGGAGTACTTCCTCTTCCGCGACCGCCAGACCGCGGAGCCCCTCGACGAGGGCGGCTACTTCGACCTCACGACGCTCGACGCCGGCACCGACGTCCGGCGCGAGACGGTCCTCGCGCTCGAGCAGCTCGGCATCCACGTCGGCAGCTCCCACCACGAGGGCGGCCCGAGCCAGCACGAGATCGCGCTGTCGTCCGAGGGCGCGCTGCAGATGGCCGACAACGTCATGACGGCCCGCATCACCGTCAAGGAGTACGCGATCGCCGAGGGCTGGCACGCGACGTTCATGCCCAAGCCGCTCGAGGGCGAGAACGGCAGCGGCATGCATACGCACCTCAGCCTCACGAAGGACGGCAAGGACGCGTTCGTCGCGGAGGACGACCCCTACGGCCTCTCCGCCGTCGGCCGCGGCTTCATCGCCGGACAGCTGCGCCACGCGCGCGAGCTCAGCGCCGTCTTCGCGCAGTGGGTCAACTCGTACAAGCGGCTCGTGCCCGGGTTCGAGGCGCCGGTCTACGTCGCGTGGAGCCGCCGCAACCGCTCCGCGCTCGTCCGCGTCCCGCCGCGCGCCGCCCACATGGAGCTGCGCTGCCCCGACCCGGCGTGCAACCCGTACCTGACGTTCGCGGCGCTGCTGCAGGCCGGCCTCGAGGGGATCGAGAAGGGCTACGAGCTGCCCGAGCCGATGGAGAAGAACCTCTACCACCTCGCCCCGGACGACCGGCGCCGGGTCGGCATCGAGCAGCTGCCCGAGACGCTCGGCGAGGCGATCGAGGTCGCGGCGGAGTCCGAGCTCGTGCTCCGCACGCTCGGCGAGCACATGTTCAACCGCTTCATCGAGCTCAAGCGGCAGGAGTGGGAGGACTACCGGGTGCAGGTCACCCCGTGGGAGCTTCGGCGCTACCTGCCGGTGCTCTGACCTCGCCGCCGTCCTCGCGCGCCAGCCGCGACGGCCACCAGATCCGCGGCCCGAGGTCGAAGACCAGCGCCGGCACGAGGATCGACCGCACGATGAACGTGTCGAGCAGCACGCCGAACGCGATCACGAACCCGATCTCGGTCAGGAAGGTGAGCGGCAAGACCGCGAGCACCGCGAACGTGCCCGCCAGCACGATGCCCGCCGACGTGATGACGCCGCCGGTGACGGCGAGGCCGCGCAGCATGCCGTTGCGCGTGCCGTGGCGCAGCGTCTCCTCGCGCACGCGCGCCATCAGGAAGATGTTGTAGTCGACCCCCAGCGCCACGAGGAAGATGAAGGCGAAGAGCGGCAGCGACGGGTCGCTCCCGGGGAAGCCGAAGATCACGTCGAACACGATCGCGCCGACGCCGAGCGCCGCGAGGAACGAGAGGACGACGGTGATGACGAGCAGCACCGGCGCGACGACGGCCCGCAGCAGCACGACGAGGATGAGCAGGACGATCGCGAGCGTGATCGGCGGGATGAGCCGCGTGTCGTCCGCCGCCGCCTGACGAAGGTCGTACTCGACCGCGGTCGGCCCGCCGACGAGCGCGCCCGGCGCCGCCGCGCGCACCGCCCGGCGGAGCTTCGGCATCACGTCGAAGGCCTCGGTCGAGTACGGGTCCATCCGCAGGAACGCCGCCAGCTGCACCCCCTCGGGCCCGGACGCGACCGGCCGTTCCGGCACCGCGCTGACGCCGTCGACGCCCTGCGCCGCCGTGACGACGGCGCCGATCCGGTCCCTCTCGTCCGGGGGCACGACGATGTCCGTGGGCGACGCCTGGCCGGCGGGGAACGCCTCCGCGATCAGGTCCTGGCCCTCGATCGACTCGACGCTGTCGCGGAACGAGTTCGACTGGGTCAGGCCGGTCGAGAAGTTGAGCAGCCCGAGCGCAAGGATGACCAGCAGCAGCACGCCGGCGCCGCCGATCAGCCGCGGTCGCGCGGCGACCCGCTCGCCGATCCGCCGCCAGAAGCCGTGCGTCTCGTCGACGGTCCGCTCGCGCGCGTGCATCCGGTGCTCGAAGCGCCCGATGAACGATCGCGCGGGCTTCGGCTGCTCGCCCGGCGCGTAGGGGATGAAGGGCCAGAACGGGCGCCGCCCGACGATCGTCAGCAGCGCGGGCAGGAACGTCAGCATCGTGAGCAGCGCGACGGCGATCCCCATCGCGCCCGTCGGGCCGAGGCCCGCCGTCCCGTTCACCTTCGCCAGCATGAGCGCGAGCAGCGCGACCATCACGGTCAGGCCGGAGGCGAGGATCGCCGGCCCGGCGCGGTGAAGGGCCAGCGCCATCGCCTCGTGCTTGTCCTCGTGGCGGTGCAGCTCCTCCCGGTAGCGCGCGACGAGCAGCAGCGCGTAGTCGGTGCCGGCCCCGATGACGAGGATCGAGAGGATCGACGACGACTGCCCGTTGACCGTCACGCCCGCCTCGGTCAGCGCGTAGCCGAACCCGCGGGCGGCGATCTCGGAGAAGATCACCGCGAGGATCGCGAAGAACCAGAAGACCGGACTGCGGTAGATGATGATCAGCAGCACGATCACCAGCAGCAGCGCCGCCATGATGAGCGTGCCGTTGATGTTCTCGAAGACCTTGATCGCGTCAGCCGAGATGCCGGCCGGGCCGGTGACGCGGACGGCGAGACCCTCGGGCTGACCCTCGCCGACGATCTCGCGGTACTTGTCGACGGGATCGAGGATCTCGTCGCTGTCGCCGCTGCCCGTCGACTTGATGACGTTGCCGATCAGGGCGGTCGAGCCGTCCTTGGACACCTGGAAGGGCACGCTTCCGCCCGGATCGGCCGGGTTGCCGAACGGCGTCGTGTTCGAGAACGCGCGCGTGGCGGAGCTGAGCTCGCGCACGTCGGCGGTGATCGCGCGCTTGTCGGCGGCGGTCAGGCCGCGCTCGCGGCGGAACACGATGACCGTCGGCGCGGTCTCCGCGCCCTGCAGCTTCTCGGTGACGTCCAGCGCCGCCGTCGACTCGGCGTCGCCGGGCAGGAACGACCGCGACTCGTTCTCCTCCGCGTCGGAGAACTTGCCCGGCAGGTTCACGGCGAGGACGCCGAAGAGGCCGACGATCCAGACCGCGAAGACGATCCACTTGCCCTTCGGCGTGGCCGGGAAGGTGAGGAGCCGCTCCATCGACGGATCGTACGGACGAGGCGCGCGCCAAGTTCAGCCGAGCAGGCGCGTCAGCTCGTCGGCCGTCGTGACGGGCCGCTGGCACGCGAAGCGCTCGCACACGTAGGCCGTCGCCGCGCCGTCGATCGCCGTGCGGCCCTCGAGCAGCGGCACGGCGCCGCCGCCGGCGCCGCCCGCGAGCACGACCCGCGGGCGCAGCCGCGACCGCACGACGCGCGCCAGCGGCGTCACGTCGTCGCCGACGAGCGCCACCTCGCGCACGGGGTTGACGTGGAAGTCCAGCGCGCGCAGGAAGTGGCCGAACGCGTTCGGGTGCTTGACGGCGAGCTCATGCAGCAGCATGAGGTGACCGAGGGCGGCCTCCTCGTAGACCGCGTCGCCGGTCAGCGCCGCGAGGCGCAGCAGGCCGAAGGCGGCGCTCGACCCGCCTGACGGGATCGGGTGGTCCTCGAGGTCCTTGCGGCGGGCGACGAGCGTCTCGTGGTCGTCGGAGGTCGTGAAGAAGCCGCCCTGCTCGCGATCGGCGAAGCGCTCGATGAGCGTGTCGGCGAGCGCCCGGGCCTCGGTGAACCAGCGCTCCTCGAACGTCGCCTCGTAGAGCCGCAGCAGCGCCTCGAGCAGGAACGCATGATCCTCGAGGTAGGCGTTCAACCGCGCCCGCCCGTCCTTCCACGTCCGCATCAGCCGCCCGTCGACGCGCATCGATCCCAGCACGAAGTCCGCCGCGCCGCGCGCGACGTCGAGCCAGTCGGGGCGCTCGAGCACGGCGCCCGCCTCGGCGAACGCGGCGATCGCCAGCGCGTTCCACGCCGCCAGCCGCTTGTCGTCGAGACCCGGCCGCACGCGCTGCTCGCGCACCTCGTACAGGCGCGCGCGGATGCGGGCCCGCTGGTCGGCGGGCGGCTCGGGGCCGCGCGACTCGAGCACGGTCGTGCCGTGCTCGAAGTTCCCGCGGTCGGTCACCCCCAGCCACGCGATCGCCGCCTCGGCGTCGTCCTCGTCGTCGAGCGCGGCGCGGATCTCGTCCGGCGTCCACACGTAGTACTTGCCCTCGACGCCCTCGGAGTCGGCGTCGAGCGCGCTGAAGAACCCGCCCTCCGGGCCGCGCATCTCGGCCGCCATCCACTCGAGCGTCTCCTCGCACGTGCGCCGCAGCCGCTCGTCGCCGCTGACCTGCCAGCCGTGCAGGTACGCGGGCGCCAGCAGCGCGTTGTCGTAGAGCATCTTCTCGAAGTGGGGGACCGTCCACGTGCGGTCGACGGCGTAGCGGGCGAACCCGCCGGCGACCTGGTCGAAGATGCCGCCGCTGCGCATCGCGTGCAGGGTCGCGAGCGTCATCCGCGTCTCGCCGCGGGCGAGGAGGAGCTCGATCGTCGACGCGGCCGGGAACTTCGGCGCGCCGCCCCAGCCGCCCCACTGGGCGTCGAAGAGCCGGCCGAGCCCGACCTCGGCGGTGTCGAGCGACCGCGCGTCGAGCGGCTCCTCCGACGGACGCAGCAGCGCGCCGCCCTGCAGCCGCGCGGCCATCCGCTCGCCCTGCTGGCGGATGTCCTCGCGCTGGTTGGCCCACGCCTCCGCGACGGCGATGCAGACCTGGGTCCAGCTCGGCAGGCCGTGGCGCGGCTGCGGCGGGAAGTACGTGCCGCCGTAGAACGGGACCTGCTCGGGCGTGGCGAAGACGTTGAGCGGCCAGCCGCCGCTGCCGGTCATCGACTGCACGGCCTCCATGTAGAGCGCGTCGACGTCGGGGCGCTCCTCGCGGTCGACCTTCACGCAGACGAAGCGCTCGTTCATCACCTGCGCCGTGGCGGGGTCCTCGAACGACTCGCGCTCCATGACGTGGCACCAGTGGCACGCGCTGTAGCCGATGGAGACGAGCAGCGGCTTGTCCTCCTCGCGCGCGCGGCGCAGCGCCTCGGGGCCCCACGGCAGCCAGTCGACGGGGTTGTCCTTGTGCTGAAGGAGGTACGGCGAGGTCTCGTTGGCGAGCGCGTTGGTCATCGCGCCCCGGCCCTACCCGCGGACGAGCGCGGGAAGCCGCAGGACGTCGCGCGGCTCCATGCGCAGCGACGCGGCGGTCGCCTTCGGCTCGATCCGGATCCGATTGCCCCCGAGACGGCCGCTCAGCACCCCGCTCGTCGCGATCGTGATCTTCCCGCGGGCCGCGCGCTTGCCGGTGACGGTGAAGCGGGCGGAGCGGTCGGAGGCGACGCGGCCCGTGATCCGCACGCCGGGGACGAACTCGTCGCCGCGCAGCAGCACCGTCTCGCCGGACAGGACGATCGACCCGTGGCGCAGGCCGCCGATGCGCGTCGCGCCGCTGCCGAGCTGCGCGCTGAGCGCCTGCAGCAGCGCGTCGTCGAGAGTGCGCAGCAGCGCGGTCAGCGTCCGGCCGGGGGCGCCGCGGACGTTGCCCGTCCCGCTCAGGCTCCGCACCGACAGCGGCGCGCGGGCGATCGGCGCGATCACCGGCCGGGCGACGGGGCACTGCTGCACGGCGCCGTCGCCGAAGAAGCCGGCGATGGCGGCGCCGGCGCAGCCGCTCGGGTCCGATCCGAGCACCGAGTGCCCGACGAACGGGACGCCGACGACCTGCGCGCGCGGGAACGCGGTCGCGACGCGCTGGGCGTCCTCGAGCGGCGTGCGCAGGTCGGCCGTGCCGTTGAGCACGAGCGCCGGGACGTCCGGCACCGGCGCGGGGTCCGCGGGCGGCGGCGTGGCGTTCGGCCAGCCCTGGCAGAGCCGCAGGATCCCAACGTTGATCACGGTCGCGCGCGTGAACGGCGCGAACGCCGACTGCGGCTGCGCGATGAGGACGTCGGCGGCCTGCTGCTCGCGCACCGACGGGGAAGCGTTGCGGTCCCACGGCAGGCGCGCCTCCTCGCACGTGGTGGCGAGGAACACGGCGTCGTTCGTGCCGCTGTCGGGGACCTGGGACCCGTTCGGCGCGCCGAAGACGTCGACGGCGAGGCGCAGCAGCGGCGTCGCGTCGCCGCGCCGCGCGGACCGCAGCGCCGCCGGAAGCTGCGCGCGGATCGCCGGGTTGAGGTCGCCGGCCTGGAACATCGAGTAGATGAGCGACCCCCGCAGCGAGGCGCGGTGCGACTTGCCGCGGCCGTCGAGGTACCGGCCGCGCGCGGCGACGCTCTTGCTCGCGAGCGCCTTGACGTCGGCGGTGACGTCGGGCGTCGCGCGGCGGCAGGCGCCGTTCGCGCACAGCTCCTGCAGGACGCGGCGCGAGGCCACGAGGCTCGACCGCAGCAGCGGATCCGGGCCCTCCGGCGGGACGACGGAGTCGAGCACGAGCCGCTCCACACGCTGCGGGTACTTCGCGGCGTAATCGAGCGCGACCTTCGTTCCGTAGGACACGCCGTAGATCGCGAGCTGGTCGTAGCCGGCCGCCGCCCGCATCGCCTCGATGTCCTCGACCGAATCGAGGGTCCGGTAGAACGCGCGGCGGGAGCCGAGCGCCGACGCGCACTGCGTGACGGCGGAGGTCCCGGTCGACGAGCTGCGCAGCGACGGGCAGTCCAGGGCGCCCGATTGGCCGGTGCCGCGCTGGTCCACGACGAGCAGGTCGCGGGTCCGCAGCGCGGGGGCCAGCGCGATCGCGAAGGACGTGGCGATCGGCGTCGCGGCCTGGCCGGGGCCGCCGGCGAGCGCGAGCAGCGCCGTGGAGGTCTGGCCCGAGGCGCCGTCCGGTCGCAGCCGCTTGACGAACAGCGGCACGTCGCCGGAGACCGCGCCGGAGCGGTCCAGCGGCACCGTGACGGTGCCGCACTCGAAGACGGCGTTGTCGGCGCAGGGGGAGAAGCCGATCGCGGCGGAGGCCGGCGCGGGAAGCGCGGCAGCGGCCAGCGCCGCGGCGGCGAGGAGGAGGCGGCGGAGCGGCAAGGAGGGCACGGTATCGGGAGAAGCCGGGAGCGTTCGAGAGGTCCCGAGGATCGAGTCGAGGGCGGCTGGAGGAGTAGCCTCGCGCCGATGCCTGCCGACCGCAACGTCATCAACGCCGACGCCGCGCCCGGAGCCGTCGGGCCGTACAGCCACGCCGTCCGGACCGGCGACCTCCTCTTCTGCTCCGGCCAGATCCCGCTCGACCCGGAGACGAACGAGCTGACGGGGGACACGCCGGCCGAGCAGGCGGTGCGCTGCCTGAAGAACCTGCAGGCGGTCTGCGAGGCCGCCGGGACGAGCCTCGACCGCGCGGTGCGCTGCACGGTCTACATGACCGACCTGAGCGCGTTCGCCGAGGTCAACGAGGCGTACGGCGAGTTCTTCCCGTCCGACCCGCCCGCGCGCGTGGCGTTCGGCGTCGCGGCGTTGCCGAAGGGCGCGCAGGTGGAGATCGACGCCGTGGTGGCCGTGTGACGACCGCGGTCGTCACCGAACAGGACATCGAGGCCGCCCGCGAGGCGATCATGGGCGTCGCCCGGACGACGCCCGTCCTGCCGTCGGCGACGCTGACCGACCGCCTCGGCGCCCCGGTCGTCCTGAAGGCCGAGAGCCTGCAACGGACCGGCTCGTTCAAGGTCCGCGGCACGACGAACAAGGTCAAGGCGCTCGGCGAGCGCTGCGCCGGCGGCGTCGTCGCGGCGAGCGCCGGCAACCACGCCCAGGCGCTCGCGCACTCGGCCCGCGCGCTCGGCGTCCAGTGCACGGTGTTCATGCCGGTCCAGGCGCCGCTGACGAAGATCGAGGGGGCGCGGGCGCTCGGCGCCGACGTCCGCCTCGGCGGCGACTCGGTCGACGACTGCATCGAGCTGGCGACCGCTCATGCAGAGCAGCACGGGATGGCGATGGTCCACCCGTTCGACGACCCGGACGTCGTGGCGGGGCAGGGGACGCTCGGGCTCGAGCTGCTCGACGACGTGCCGGGCCTCGCGAAGGTCGTCGTCCCGGTCGGCGGCGGCGGGCTGGCCTGCGGCGTGGCGATCGCCGTCAAGAGCGCCCTTCCCGCGACGCGGGTCGTCGGCGTCCGCATCGAGCGCCAGCCGCTGACGATCGCCGACGGCATCGCCGTCAAGCACCCGGGATCGGTGACCGGGCCGTTGCTCGACACGTGGGTCGACGAGATCGTCACCGTCTCGGAGGACGAGACCGCCGAGGCGATGGCGCTGCTGCTCGACAAGGCGAAGCTCGTCGTCGAGGGCGCCGGCGCGGTCAGCGTCGCCGCCCTGCTCGCCGGCAAGACCGGCGCGGCCAACGACGGGACGACCGTGGCGGTCCTCTCGGGCGGCAACGTCGACGCGGGCCTGCTCGCCGAGGTCGCGCGCCGCCAGGAGACCCAGCACGGCCGCCGCCTCGTCGTGCTGAGCCGCATCAGCGACCGCCCCGGCTCGCTCGCCCGCCTGCTCGCCCTCGTCGGCGACGCCGGCGCGAACCTCATCGAGGTCTCGCACGTGCGCGAGGGCCTGGAGGACCTCCACGTCCGCGAGACCGCGGTCGAGCTCGTGCTCGAGACTCGCGGCCGTGACCATGCGCACGCCGTCCTCGACGCGATCTCGCACGCCGGGTACGAAACGCGCATCCTTCGGTGACGATCCTTCCCGCTTCTTGAGCAGAGGCTTAGGAAGCGGCCGGAACATCCCCCGCGCCGATGCGAAAGGGGGGACGCACATGAGCTGGTTCGAGATCGACGAGGAGGTCGTCGAGATCAAGCAGGGCACGTCGCGGATCGGCCGCAGCATGACCGCCGACATCCGGTTCGAGGATCCGTCGGTCGGCAACCGCCACGCACTGCTCATCCGCGACGGGAACGTCGTCCGGGTCCTCGACGACCGCGGCCCCGGCGTCCACGTCAACGGGATGCGGATCACCGCGCGGGTGCTGAAGGACGGCGACGTCGTCGCCGTCGGCCGCCACGAGCTGCGCTACCTGGCGACCGTCGGGTCGCCTACTCGCCCGGTAGCGGCGTGACGTAGGCGCCGCTGATCCCGCCGTCGACCAGGAACTCGGACGCCGTCACGAACGAGCTGTCGTCCGACGCGAGGAACAGGACGCCCTTGGCGATCTCCCTCGCGTCGGCGAAGCGACCCATCGGGATGTGCACGAGCCGGCGCTGCGCGGCCTCCGGGTCGTTGGCGTAGAGCTCGCGCAGCAGCGGCGTGTCGACCGGCCCGGGGCACAGCGCGTTGACGCGCACGCCCTTGCGGGCGAACTGCACGCCGAGCTCGCGCGAGAGGGCGAGCACGCCGCCCTTCGAGGCGGTGTAGGAGATCTGCGACGTCGCGGCGCCGAGCACGGCGACGAACGACGCGGTGTTGATGACCGAGCCGCCGTTCGCGTTGCGCAGCAGATGCGGGATGCCGTGCTTGCAGCAGAAGAAGACCGACTTGAGGTTGACGTCCTGCACGCGCTGCCACGCCTCGTAGGACGTCTCGAGGACCGACGTGTCGTCGTTGGGGGAGATGCCGGCGTTGTTGAAGAGCACGTCGACGTGACCGAACGCGTCGACGGCCTGCTCGTACATCGCCCTGACCGCGAACTCCTCCGTCACGTCGACCTGCAGCGAGAGGTCGACGTCGGGCGACTCGTTGAGGTCGACGCCGACGACCTTCGCGCCCTCCTCGCGGAACAGCTTCGCGGTCTCCGCGCCGATGCCGCTCGCGGTGCCGGTGATCACGGCGACCTTGTCCTGCAGACGTCCGGGCATCTCGGTCAGGCCTCCGTCGCCATGTAGATCGTCTTGACCTCGGTGTAGTGGTCGGTCGCGTGCGGACCGAGCTCGCGGCCGACGCCCGACTGCTTGAAGCCGCCGAACGGCGTGGCCACGCGGACCGACGTGTTCGAGTTCAGCGACAGGTTGCCCGCCTCGAGCGCGCGGGCGACGCGCATCGCCTTCGCGCCGTCGCGGGTCCAGACCGACCCGGACAGCCCGTAGATCGTGTCGTTGGCGAGCGAGATCGCCTCGGCCTCGCCGGCGAACGGCACGACGACCGCGACCGGGCCGAAGATCTCCTCGGTGACCGACCGCTCGCGGCGGTCCTCGGGGACGAGCACGGTCGGCGGGTACCAGTAGCCCGGCCCGTCCGGGGCGCTGCCGCGGAACGCGACGTTCGCCTCGTCGGGCACGTAGCTCGCGACCGTCTCGCGCTGACCCGCCGAGATGAGCGGGCCCATCTCGGTGTCGTCGCTCAGCGGGTCGCCGACGCGGATCGCCTTCACGTGCTCCTCGAGCAGCGCCATGAAGCGGTCCAGGCACGAGCGCTCGACGAGGATGCGCGACCGCGCGCAGCAGTCCTGGCCCGCGTTGCCGAACACCGCACCCGGGGCGGCCGCGGCCGCCTTCTCGAGGTCGGCGTCGGCGAACACGACGTTCGCCGACTTGCCGCCGAGCTCGAGCGTCACGCGCTTGATCGTCTGCGCGGCGCCCGCCGCGATCGAGCGCCCGACCTCGGTCGAGCCCGTGAACGCGACCTTCGCGACGTCGGGATGCTCGACGAGCCGCTGGCCGACCGTCGAGCCCTTGCCCACGACGACGTTGACGACGCCCTCGGGCAGGCCCGCCTCGAGCGCGAGCTGCTCGAACCGCACGGCCGTCAGCGGCGTCAGCTCCGCCGGCTTGAGCACGATCGTGTTGCCCGCCGCCAGCGCCGGGGCCATCTTCCACGACGCGATCGTCAGCGGGAAGTTCCACGGCGTGATGAGCGCGACGACGCCGAGGGGCTCGCGGATCGTGAACGCCTGACCCCCGGCGACTGGGATGGTGTCGCCGAGGATCCGCTCCGGCATGCCGGCGTAGTAGCGGAACGTGTCGACGACCATCCCCATCTCGCCGCGGGCGTCGCCGATCGGCTTGCCCGCGTTGCGCGCCTCGAGGACCGACAGCTCCTCGTGCGCCTCCTCGAGCCGGTTCGCCAGCCGGTGCAGCAGGCGGGACCGGTCGGCCGGCGCCATCGCCCGCCACGCCGGGAACGCTGCCCCGGCGCGGGCGACGGCGGCGTCCGCGTCCCCGATCTCGGCGCGCGGCACCTCCTCGAGCACCGCCTCGGTGGCGGGCTCGATGACCCTGATCGTCGTCGTCACGTCGCGCGTTCTACCCGGCGGGTTGCGGCGCGGGCGGCCCCGACGGCGGCGGCGCGTCGCCACCCGTGTGGGGCTCGCCGAGCTCCGCGTCGAGCTCGCTGACCGTGTGGCGCGGGCCGGTGAACGTGTTCTTCGCGCTGACGAACCACCAGATCGCGACGGCGAGGATCACGCCGCCGGTCACGAGCGGCGCGTAGTTGACGAGCTTCCAGTCGAACTCGTCGTTCCACGGCACGCCGCCGGGGCTCGTCGGGAGGATGAAGATGATCGTGATGATCGCCACCCAGACGGTCGCCAGCGGGTTCATCCACTTGTACTTCGCGCCGTTGTTCCAGGGGCCGGGCTCGAAGCGGTCGCCCATCCGCCAGCGCAGGTAGATCGGGATCACGTACGCGATGTAGAGGCCGATGACGGCGATCGAGACGACCGCGAAGAACGCGACCGGCACGCCGTTGCTCGCCGGCCAGTACGCGGGGACCGTGATCAACGCGGCGCAGACCGCCATGAAGATGACGGCGTTGAACGGGATCCGCCGCGCGTTGACCCGGCTCCAGATCCGCCAGCCGGGGATCGCGCCGTCGCGGCTGAACGCGTAGCACATGCGCGACGCGCTGGTGAGGCACGCGGCGCCGCAGAACACCTGGCCGACCGTCGAGATGACGAGCACCAGCTTGAACCAGCCCGAGCCGAGCGCGCCGTCGAGGATCGCCACTGCGACGTACGTGCCGCCGGCGGCCGCCTCGTTGACCGCGTCGACGTTCGTGGCGGCGAACGTGATCGCCAGCAGCACGAGCCAGCCGAAGATCGCCGAGTAGAAGATCGACCGCCAGACGCCCTTCGCGGCGCCCATCTCGGCCTCGTGCGTCTCCTCGGAGATGTGCGCGCAGGAGTCGAAGCCGGTGATCGTGTACTGCGTCAGCAGGAAGCCGAGCGGCAGCACGTAGAACCAGAACATCCCGCTGCCGACGCTGCCGTCGGAGAAGCCGGAGTTGTTGAAGCGCTCGGTGAAGACGAAGTCCGCGGACGCGTGGTTGTCCGGGACGAAGATGAGCACCAGGACGATCACCGCGACGCCGATCACGTGCCACCACACCGACACGCCGTTGATGCGCGCGACGAGGTGGCTGCCGGCGATGTTGATGATCGAGTGGAGCAGCAGGATGATCACGAACAGCCAGAACGTGCCGGAGAAGAAGTCGCCCGAGACCCCGTTGAAGAGGTTGAAGTCGAAGGCGCCGAACGTGACGTTCATGAAGGTCGCCGAGCCGTAGACGACCGACGCGGTGACGGCGACGAGGCCGATGAGGTTGAACCAGCCGGTGAACCAGCCCCAGCCGGCGCCGCCGAGCTTGGCCGCCCACCAGTAGATGCCGCCCGCCGTCGGGTACGCGGAGACGAGCTCCGACATGCAGAAGCCGATGATCAGGATCGGGATCGAGATCAACGGCCAGCCCCACGAGATCGCGACCGGCCCGCCGTTGTTCCACGCCTGCCCGTAGGTCGTGAAGCAGCCGGCCAGGATCGAGATGATCGTGAAGGAGATCGCGAAGTTCTGGAACCCGCTCCAGCTTCGCGAGAGCTCCTGCTTGTAGCCCAGCTCCGCGAGCCGCTGTTCGTCGCGACCCGGCGTCGTCGTCGTGGCCATCCTCGCCTCTCCTCCTCGACAGAAAGGTGTGGTGCGCGAGCCTATGTCGCGCGGAAGACGGAAGTCAATGGCCCGGCTGCCGGAAGACGGGCCTCCCTAGAGACGCTCGAACCCGCGGAACCGCTCCCAGTCGGTCACCGCCGCCTCGAACGCCTCGAGCTCCACGTCTGCGTAGTTCAAGTAGTGGTCCACGACCTCCTGCCCGAACGCCTCGCGAGCGACCTCGCTGGCCGCGAACAGCTCGCGCGCCTTGTAGAGCGTGTTCGGCACCCGCTCCTTGTCCGATTCGTACGCGTTGCCCTCGAACGGGGGCTCGAGCTCGAGCTCGTTCTCGATGCCGTGGATGCCCGCGGCGATCATGGCCGACAGCGCGAGGTACGGGTTGACGTCGGCGCCGGGCACGCGGTTCTCGACGCGCTTGGACGCCCCATGGCCGACGACGCGCAGCGCGCACGTGCGGTTGTCGTTGCCCCACGCGATCGCGGTCGGGGCGAACGAGCCCTTCGCGTAGCGCTTGTACGAGTTGACGTTCGGCGCGTAGAGCAGCGTCAGCTCGCGCAGACAGGCGAGCTGCCCGGCGACGAACCGGTGGAACGTCGTGTCGTCCCACGTCTCGCCGTTGCGCCTGCACGAGAGGTGGATGTGGCACGACGAGCCCTCGCGCTCGTCGAACTTCGCCATGTACGTGATCGCCATCCCCTCCTGGGCGGCGATCTCCTTGGCGCCCTCCTTGTAGAGCGCGTGCTCGTCGGCGGAGTCGAGCACCTCGCCGTAGTGGAAGTTGACCTCGTGCTGGCCGAAGTTGCACTCGCCCTTGGAGTCCTCGACGCGCAGGCCGGCGGCGGCCATCTCGTTGCGGATGCGGCGGATGAGCGGCTCGACCCGGGCGGTGCCCAGCAGCGAGTAGTCGACGTTGTAGCGGTTGGCCGGCGTCAGGCCGCGGTACGCCTTGTCCCACGCCTCCTCGTACGTGTCGCGGAAGACGATGAACTCGAGCTCCGTGCCCGCGTACGCCTCGAGGCCGTGCTCGCGCAGGCGCTCGATCTGGCGGCGCAGGATCTGCCGCGGCGACGCGACGACCGGCGAGCCGTCGGCCCACTGCAGGTCCGCCATGAGGAACGCGGTGCCCTCGTTCCACGGCAGCAGGCACAGCGTCTCGAGGTCGGGGACCATCTCGAAGTCGCCGTAGCCGCGCTCCCATGAGGACATCGCGTAGCCCTCGACGGTGTTCATGTCGACGTCGACCGCGAGCAGGTAGTTGCAGGCCTCGGCGCCGTGGTCGGCGACCTCGTCCAAGAAGAACTGCGCGCTCAGGCGCTTGCCCTGCAGGCGGCCCTGCATGTCGCACAGCGCGATCACCACCGTGTCGACCTCGCCGCGCTCGGCGGCTGCCCTCAGCTCCTCCAGCGTCATGGGCCGAGCACCCTACGGCTTGCCCGGGCGCTGCGCCAGGGCTTACGGTCTGCTCGTGCCACCTTTGGACGTGCACGCGGCCATCGCCCGTCTCGAACCGCAGCTGGGCACGTCCGAGGGGGACCCCGTCGCGCTCGACGGCGGCTTCACGAACCGGAACTTCCGCGTGCGTCTCGGCGGCCGCGACGTCGTCGTCCGGCTGTGCGAGCCGGGAACCGAGATCCTCGGGATCGACCGCGCGACCGAGAAGGTCGCGACGCGGCGGGCGGCGGAGGCGGGGATCGGCCCGGCGCTGCTCGCGACGCTCGACGACGACGACGTGCTCGTCTGCGACTGGGTGCCCGGCGGGCCGTTCGCGGTGCGCGCCGGCCTGGCCGAGGTCGCCGCAACGGTGCGCCGCGCGCACGAGCTGCCGCCGCTGCCCGGCGACTTCGCGGTGTTCGAGATCGCCGAGCGCCATCACGCGATCGCCGTCGAGCGGGGCGCCCCGGTGCCGGATGGCTACGCGACGATCTCGCAGCTGGCGCACCGGATCGCGGACGCGGTCGCCGGCCATCCCGAGCACGCGCCCGTCCCGTGCCACAACGACCTCCTGCCCGGCAACTTCCTCGCCGGTGCCGACGGCCGCCTGCGGATCGTCGACTGGGAGTACGCCGGCCAGAACGACCGCTTCTTCGACCTGGGCAACCTGGCCGTCAACAACGAGCTGACCGAGGAGGAGGACCGGGCGTTGCTCGAGGGCTACTTCGGCGAGCCGGCGACGCCGCGGCGCTTCGCGGCGCTGCGGCTGATGCGGATCGTCTCCGACGTGCGCGAGGCGATGTGGGGCGTGGTGCAGTCGGCGATCTCGCGGCTGGACGAGGACTACGAGGCGTACGCGCGCAAGTACTTCGACCGGCTGCTGCGCCAGGCCGAGGACCCGCGCGTCGAGACGTGGCTGGGCGAGGTGCGGGGCTGATGGTGCGCCCGCGGGAGCTGCCCGATCGCGCGCGCGTCGTGATCATCGGCGGCGGCGTCGGCGGCACGAGCATCGCCCACCACCTCGCGCAGCTCGGCGAGCGCGACGTCGTGCTGCTCGACCGCAACGAGCTGACGAGCGGGTCGACGTTCCACTCGGCCGGCCTCGTCGGCCAGCTGCGCTCGAGCGTGTCGCTGACGAAGATGATGATGCACTCGGTCGACCTGTACCGGGAGCTCGGCGAGGCATGCGGCTGGCAGGAGGTCGGCTCGCTGCGCCTGGCCTCCACGCCCGAGCGGATGGAGGAGCTGCGCCGCCAGGAGGCATGGGCGCGCACGTTCGGCCTGCCGCTCGAGCTCGTCTCCGCCGACGAGGCGAAGGCGCTCTTCCCGCTCATGACGACCGACCGCGTGCTCGGCGCGGTGCACCTGCCGACCGACGGCTACCTCGACCCGTCGCAGCTGACGTACGCGCTCGCGGAGCGGGCGCGCGAGGGCGGCTGCCGCATCTTCACGCACACGCGGGTGACCGGGATCGACGTCGGCCGCGGGCGCGTGCGCGGCGTGCGGACGGAGTGGGGCGACGTCGAGGCCGAGGTCGTCGTCGACGCGGGCGGGATGTACGCCGCGGAGATCGCGCGGCTGGCCGGCGTGCGCGTGCCGATCATCCCGTTCGCGCACGAGTACGTCGTCACGCAGCCGTGCTTCTCACGGGCCGAGGTCGGGCGGCTGCCGACGATGCGCGACCCCGACCTCCTCGTCTACTACCGCGAGGACGGCGAGGGGCTCGTGTGGGGCGGCTACGAGCGCCACTCGGCGCCGTGGGCGCTCGACGACCACGGGCTCGACGCGATCGCGCCGGACTTCAACGGCCGCCTGCTCGAGGAGGACTGGGACCGCTTCGAGGAGATCGTCCGCAACGCGCAGGAGCGCGTGCCGCTGCTGCGCGAGGCGAAGATCACGAAGCTCATCAACGGCCCCGAGGCGTTCACGCCGGACGGCGAGTTCTGCCTGGGCGAGACGGAGGTGCGCGGCTTCTTCGTCGCCGCCGGGTTCTGCGCGCACGGCCTTGCGGGCGCCGGCGGCATCGGCCGGGTCATGGCCGAGTGGATCCACGAGGGAGAGCCGTCGCTGGACCTCTGGCACATGGACATCCGCCGCTTCGGCGCGCACTACCGGTCGCCGTCGTACGCGCTCAAGCGCACGCGCGAGGTCTACGAGACGTACTACGACATCCGCTACCCCGGCCACGAGCGTGAGGCCGGCCGGCCGCTGCGCGTCTCGAGCGCCTACGAGTGGCACCGCGCGCACGGCGCGGCGTTCGGCGAGAAGTCGGGGTGGGAGCGGGTGAACTGGTACGCGGCGAACGAGGCCGACGGCGACGAAGGCCTGCGCCCGCGCGGATGGGCGGGCATGCACTGGTCGCCCGCCATCGGTGCCGAGCACCGCGCCTGCCGCGAGCGCGCCGCGCTGTTCGACGAGTCGTCGTTCGCGAAGATGGAGATCGAGGGGCCGGGAGCGGCCGAGTTCCTCGAGGGGCTCTGCGACAACCGCGTCGCACGCGGCGTCGGCCAGATCACCTACACGCAGATGCTCAACCGCCGCGGCGGCATCGAGTGCGACTTCACGGTGACGCGCGTGGGCGAGGAGCTGTTCTCGATCGTCACCGGCACCGCGTTCGGCGGCCACGACCTCGCGTGGCTGCGCCGCCACGTGCCCGACGACGGGTCGGTGCGGATCAGCGACGTCACGTCGCGATGGGCGTGCTTCGCGCTGTGGGGCCCGCGGGCCCGCGACGTCCTCGGCCCGCTGACGAGCGACCCGCTCGACTTCGGCTACATGACCATGCGCGACCTCGCGGTCGCCGACGTGCCGGTCCGCGCGCTGCGCGTGACGTTCGTCGGCGAGCTGGGGTGGGAGCTCTACTGCCCGTCGGAGTACGGCGCCGGCCTGTGGCGCGCGCTGTGGGAGGCGGGCGAGCCGCACGGGCTCGTCGCCGGCGGCTACCGCGCGATCGACTCGATGCGGCTCGAGAAGGGCTACCGCGTCTGGGCGGCGGACATCACACCGGACGAGACGCCGCACGAGGGGGGCCTCGGGTTCGCGGTCAAGGACGACAAGGAGTTCCTCGGCCGCGACGCGCTGCGCTCCCGCGAGGTCGAGAAGCGGCTGCGCTGCCTCGTGCTCGACGACCCGCGCGCCGTCGCGCTCGGCAACGAGCCGGTCCGCATCGGCGGAGACGTGGCCGGCCGCGTGACGAGCGGCGGCTACGGCTACACCGTCGAGCGCTCGATCGCCTACGCGTACCTCCCGCCCGACGCGGAGATCGGCACGGAGGTCGAGGTCGACGTCTTCGGCGAGTGGGTCCGCGGCGAGGTCGCCCGCGAGCCGCTCTTCGACCCCGCGGGCGACCGCGTCCGCGGCTAGCTCATCGGCTTCTTGGACGGCCGCCTGCGCGGCGGGAGCGGTCGCACGACCTTCTTGGGCTGCGGTCGCATCACGTGCCGGTTGGGCGCCGGACGGGAACCGGGGTTGCGCTGCATGTGGGCCTCCTCGGAGGACTTGAGAGCGATCAGGGTGTCCGCAGCCGCGCGTCGAGGCGGGCGGGACGAGAGCGAGGCGTCGGCGAAGACCGGCCGAGGCGGGAAGGGCTCTAGCGCTTGCGCATGATCGCGATCGAGGCTACCGCCGGCGGGCGGGGCCCGCAAGATGGCTCCGCCGGCCGTCAGGCGGCGGCGTCGGCCGGGATGAGGCCGGCGATGATGTGCTCGGTGCCGAGGAGGTGACCGCGGAGGATCTTCACGGCGCCGATGCCGTCGGCCTCGCGCAGGCAGCGCACGACGCGGCGGTGCTCCTCGTTGGAGTGGCCGAGGACCGTGTCGGGGTGGGCGATGAGCGCGATGAGCTCGCTCATCTGGCCCTGGACCTCGGTCATCTCGGCGACGAGCCGCGGGGTCCCGGTCGCCTCGGCGAGGGCGATGTGCCAGCGGACGTCGGCGCGGCGGTACGTCTCGAAGTCCGGCCGCTCCTCCATCTGCTCGATGAGCTCCTCCATGAGGCAGAAGACGTCCTCGCGGCCGCGCTCGGCGGCGAGCAGCGCCGCGCCGCACTCGACCGCCACGCGCTGGTCGAGCACCTCGCGCCAGTCGGGCCGCAGCGCGCCGCTCCCACGGGCCATCGGCGGCGCCTCGGAGACGAACGTGCCGCCCGAGCGGCCGCGCATCGAGATGAGGTGCCCGCTCTGCACGAGCGTGGTCAGGGCTTGGCGCAACGTCGAGCGCGAGATGCCGAGCTGGTCGGCCAGCTCGCGCTCGGGCGGCAGCCGCGTGCCGGGGGAGAGCAGCCCCAACCTGATCGCCGTGCCGAGCCGTTCGACGGTCTCCTCGAACGTCGTCAGCGGCTGTACCGGCTCGAAGACCGCTCCCAGTGCGGTCGCGCCTTCCATGAGGGGCGACCCTACCCCACTGAAGGCCTGCAAGTCGAACCTTCTTCACTGACGCAACACGGCGCGACGGACCTTGCCGCTCGGCGTCTTCGGCAGGTCGTCGGCGAAGTCCACGATGCGCGGGTACTTGTAGGGCGCGGTCTCGCGCTTGGCGTGCTCCTGCAGCTCCCTGACGAGGTCGTCGCCGGGCGCGTAGCCGTCGCGCAGGACCACGACCGCGCGGACCACCGACCCGCGCTCGTCGTCCGGCGCGGCGACCACCGCGGCCTCGGCGACGGCCGGGTGCGCGACGAGCGCCGACTCGACCTCGAACGGCCCGATCCGGTAGCCCGCGGAGATGATCACGTCGTCCGTGCGCCCCTCGAAGTAGAGGAACCCGTCCTCGTCCTCGCGGACCCGGTCGCCCGTCCGCCACGGCCGGTCGCGCGGCGCGACGTCGTCGCCGTAGCCGCGGAAGAACGTGGGGACCGTGGCGGGATCGGCGACGAGCTCGCCGTCCTCGATCCACAGCTTCACGCCCGGCAGCGCGCGGCCCATCGAGCCGGGCCGGACGGGCTCGCCGAGCGGCGCGCCCGTGAGCTGGCCGGTCTCCGTCTGGCCGTAGCCGTCGCGGATCTCGAGCCCGGTCGCCTCGCGCCACGCGCGCAGCACCTCCGGGTTGAGCGCCTCGCCGGCGGCGACGGCGCCGCGCAGGCTCGGCAGCGGCCCGAGCGTGACGCGCTTGGCGATGACGCGGTACTCGGTCGGCGCCATGCACAGCACGTCCACGCGCTCGCGCGCGAGCAGCTCGAGCCGCTCGGCCGGGTCGAAGCGGGCGTCGTGCAGCAGCGCGGCCGCGCCGCGGATCCACGGCGCGATGAAGACGTTGCGCGCGGACTTCGACCAGCCGCTCGCCGCGGTGCACCACACGAGGTCGCCGGGGCGGGCGTCGAGCCAATGGTGCGCCTGGACGCGCTGGCCGTGCAGGTAGCGCTGGGCGTGCAGGACCGGCTTCGGCTCGCCGGCGGTGCCGCTCGTGAACGTGATGAGGCACGGGTCCTCGTCCTCGAGCTCGGCGGGGTGCGAGGGCTCGCCGTCGTAGAGGCGCTCGTCGGGGACGGCGACCACGATCGCCTCGGTCCCCGCCTCCTCCAGCACGGCGAGGTTGCGGTGGTCGGCGACGACGGCCCTCGGCCGCGTCGCGTCCATGCGCAGGCGCAGGTCCTTCGCGCGCAGCTGCTCGGTGCACGGCAGGACGACCGCGCCGATCCGGAAGCAGGCGACCATCGTGAGGACCCACTCGGGGCGGTTGCCGATGAGCGTCATGACGACGTCGCCGCGCCGGACGCCGAGCGCCTCGAGCCGCCCCGCCAGCCGCGCCGACCTGTCGGCCACGTCGCCGAAGGTCCACTCGCGCCGGTCGCCCTCGCGGGTCAGCTCGACGAGCGCGAGGCGGCTCGGATCGGCGGCGTCGACGACGGTGCGGGCGAAGTTCATGTGCGCACCGAGCGTACGATCCGCTTGCTCCGGAGGGGTCGTTGGCCCTAGAGTCGCTCCATGAGGAAGGGATGCCTCGCCGTGCTCGCCACGGCCCTGGGGGTGAGCGCTCTCGTCGTCGCACCGGCCAGCGGTGCATCAACACCGGAGCTGAAGGACGCGCGGTTCATCCCGGGCGCGTCGGGCGGCGCCCCGGCGATCGCGCTGACGGGCACCGATACCGAGCGCCCGGTCAGCGGCGGCTTCGTGGTCTTCGACGGGGAGGGCGCCGCGGGGTCGAGCGCCTGCCGCCCGCCCGGCGCCGACGGCGACGTCCACGGCTCGCAGTTCCAGCCCAACACGCCGGTCACGATCGCGTTCCCGCACGAGTTCTCCGGCACCGGCACGCGGCTCATGCTCACGCGGCTGGACACCGGCGGCTGCGAGGACCGCAAGGGCGGCCAGCTCTTCACCTCGTTCGCGGTGACCCCGCAGGCCGGCAAGGCGGTCCCCGAGCTGCAGCCCGACAAGCAGGTCGCGGTCCCGGCGGGCGGCACGCCCGACGCGTCGCTGCTCGGCCCGGCCGCGGGGCTGCTCGCGGGCCTGCCGAACCTGCAGCCGCCCTCGACGAACCAGAACAGCACCGGGACCACGCCGACCGGCGTCCAGGTGCCGTCGATCCCGTCGATCCCGACGATCGGCCCGATCACGATCGATCCGGTCCCGCCGATCGACGTGCCCACGCTGCCGCCGCTCGTCCCGACGCTGCCGGGCCTGCCGAACGATCCGTATCAGGAGCTGAGCGGGCTCCACGCGCTCGCCGCGGCGAAGACGAAGGGGACGTGCAAGGACGCGCTGCTCAAGCCGTCGAAGCGGACGACGACGCGGGCGGCGAAGGCCGCGCTGTGCCTCGTCAACGCGATCCGCAAGTCGCGCGGGCTGAAGAAGCTCAAGCTCGACCGCAAGATGTCCAAGGCGGCGGTCGCGCACTCGAAGGACATGATCTCGAAGGGCTACTTCGCCCACGTGTCGCCCACCGGCGGGACGCTCAACCAGCGCCTGCGCAAGGCGCGCTGGCTGCCGCGCAAGGGCAACTGGATCACCGGCGAGAACATCGCCGCCGGCTCGTTCACCGCGGCGTCCCCGGCCGAGACGGTCCAGGGCTGGTGGCTGTCGAGCGCCCACCGCGCGAACATGCTCGACAAGGGCTACGACGTCGCCGGCATGGGCGTCGTCGTGGGGATGCCCGGCATGAAGGGCTCGCAGGCCGCGACGTACACGAACGACTTCGGCGACGTCGGGCGCTAGAGCGGCACGGCCGCGGTCATCGCGGACGTAGACTTCGTCACATGGCCGCGACCCTGACTCTTGACAAGACCGACGAGCAGAAGGCGATCACCGACATGGTGCGCCAGTTCACGGATGAGCAGATCATCCCGAACGCCGAGCACTACGACCATGCCGACGAGTTCCCGGAGCCGATCGTCGAGCAGATGAAGGAGCTCGGGCTCTTCGGGATCACCATCCCCGAGGAGTACGGCGGCCTCGGCCTCGACCTCACGACCTACGCGATGGTCGTCGAGGAGCTCTCCCGCGGCTGGATCTCGATCTCCGGCGTGATCAACACCCACTTCATCGGCACGTACCTGCTGCTCAAGTTCGGGACCGACGAGCAGAAGCAGAAGTACCTGCCGCAGATGGCCACCGGCGAGCTGCGTGCCGCGTTCTCGCTGTCCGAGCCGGAGCTGGGCTCCGACGTCCAGGCGATCAAGACGTCGGCCAAGAAGGTCGACGGCGGCGCCTACGAGATCAACGGCCAGAAGATGTGGGTCACCAACGGCCTGCGCTCCGGGCTCGTCTTCACGCTCGTCAAGACGAACCCCGATGCCGAGAAGCGCCACCAGGGCATGACCTGCTTCATCTGCGAGAAGGAGCCGGGCGTCAGCGAGAACACCGGCGAGTACGCCGGGTTCACCGTCCCGCCGCAGATCAAGAAGATGGGCTACAAGGGCGTCGAGTCGACCGAGCTGGTCTTCGACGGCTACAAGTGCCCGGCCGAGAACATCCTCGGCGGCGAGGCGGCCGGCCTCAACAAGGGCTTCGCGCAGATGATGGACGCGCTCGAGCTCGGCCGCGTGAACGTCGCGGCCCGCGGCGTCGGCCTCGCGCAGCGCGCCTTCGAGCTGGCGATCCGCTACGCGCAGGAGCGCAAGACGTTCGGCAAGCCGATCGCCGAGCACCAGGCGATCCAGTTCAAGCTCGCCGACATGGCGACGCAGATCGAGGCCGCGCGCATGCTCGTGATCAAGTCGGCGCGCATGAAGGACGCCGGCGAGCGGTCCGACATCGAGGCCGGCATGGCGAAGCTCTTCGCCTCCGAGGCCGGCCGCTTCTGCGCCGAGGAGTCGCTGCGCATCCACGGCGGCTACGGCTACTCCAAGGAGTACGAGATCGAGCGGATCTACCGCGACGCGCCGCTGCTGCTGATCGGCGAGGGCACGTCGGAGATCCAGCGCATAGTCATCGGCAAGAAGCTCCTGCAGCGCTACAAGATCTGAGAGGGTCGGCGCTCGTGGAGGCGCCGACCGTTCAGTACACGTCCAACGGAGATGTGTCCCTCGCCTACCGCGTGGTCGGCGAGGGGGACCTCGACGTGCTGTGGATCCCGGGCTTCGTGTCGCACACCGAGGTCCTTTGGGAGTCGCCGCACGTCCGCCGGATCTTCGAACGGCTCGGCCGCTTCGCGCGCGTCGTGCTGTTCGACAAGCGGGGCCAGGGGCTGTCGGACCGGCCGGAGCGCCTCGCGACGCTCGAGGACGTCGCCGACGACGCGCTCGCGGTCATGGACGCGGCCGGCATGGAGCGCCCGGCGATCATCGGCTCGTCCGAGGGGGCGCCGGCGGCGACGGTGCTGGCGGCCTCGCATCCGTCGCGCGTCTCGGCGCTGACGCTGCTCATGCCGTCGGGTGCGCGCATCGTGCAGGCGCCGGACTACCCCATCGGCCATGACCCGTCGCTGATCGAGCAGGTGTGGGAGCTGTGGCGCACGCAGTGGGGCGGCCCGGTCGCGCTCGACCTCTTCGCGCCCGAGTGGCGGGGCGATCCGAGCGCGGAGGCCTTCTGGGCCAAGCTGCTGCGCACCGGCGTGAGCCTCTCCGGGCTGAGGCGGATGGTGGACGCCTGGTACGAGCAGGACGTCCGCGGCGCGCTGTCCTCCGTGTCGGTCCCGACGCTCGTCATCTCGCGCACCGAGGACGTCCTCGTGCCGCGCGAGCAGACGCTCTACTACGTCGAGAAGATCCCGGGCGCGCGGCTCGTCGAGACGCCCGGACCGCACCTGGCGTTCGCGGGCAACCCGGACATGTGGATCCCCGAGATCGAGGAGCTGCTGACCGGCACGCGCGGCGATGAGGAGCCCGACCGGGTACTGGCGACGATCCTCTTCACGGACATCGTGCGGTCGACCGAGACCGCGTCCGCTCTGGGCGACCGGCGCTGGCGCGACGTGCTGGCCGAGCACGACGAGATCGTCCGGCGTGAGCTCGACCGCCACCGCGGCCGCGAGGTCAAGCACACCGGCGACGGCTTCCTCGCGTCGTTCGACGGGCCGGCGCGGGGCATCCGCTGCGCGTCGGCGATCGTCGACCGGATGCGGCCGCTCGGCATCGAGGTGCGCGCCGGGCTGCACACCGGCGAGTGCGAGCTCCGCGGGGAGGACCTCGCCGGCGTCGCGGTCCACATCGGCGCGCGCGTGGGCGGCGCGGCGGCGCCGTCGGAGGTGCTCGTCTCGCGCACGGTCCGCGACCTCGTCGTCGGGTCGGGCCTGCCGCTCGAGGACCGCGGCGAGCACGAGCTGAAGGGGATCGAGGGGTCGTGGAGGCTCTTCGCGCTCGCCCGATAGGGTCGTTCTCAATGGCGAGCGACGCGATCCCCCTCATCGAGCAGACCGTCCACCGCTTCCTCGAAGAGGTTCCGGCGCTCAAGCCGATGACGCTCGTCGTCGGCATCCAGCTGCACGGCCGTGGCGACACGCAGCACTTCCGCCTCCAGCTGCCCGAGGTCGAGGTCACGAAGGACATCGCCGCCGACGCGAAGGTCCGCGTCGAGATGCGGCGCGAGTTCTTCAACGAGATGGCGAAGGACGCGAAGGTCGCCGACTGGCGGGAGGCGTTCACCTACGGCCAGGCGAAGGCGACCGGCCCGACGCAGATCCTCCAGCTCATCGAGCGCGTCGTGGCCAAGCAGGAGGAGCGCGCCCGCCAGCGGCGCGCCAAGCAGCACTAGGTGCCGCTGCCGCCGTTCGAGGCGCTCGCGGCCGAGCCGTCACCCCGGCTGGACCTCCTCGCGCTCGCGCTGGCGAGCGCCTTCCGGCCGGTGGACGACGAGGCGGCGATCGCGGCGCTCGACGGGCTCGGCGACGTAGTCGCGGACCGCTTGGAGCGGATGGGCGAGCGCACGCCGGCGGCCGAGGTCGCAGCTTGCGCCATCGTGCTCGGTGACGAGGCCGGCTTCCGCGGCGACGAGGACGAGTACGACGACCCCCGCAACTCGATGCTCGATCTCGTTCTCGAGCGCCGGCGAGGGCTCCCGATCCTCCTGTCGGTCGTCTACACGGAGGTCGCCCGTCGCGCGGGGATCCCGCTCGCCGGCGTCGGGCTGCCGGGCCACTTCGTCTGCGGGCGCTTCGGCGACGGCGAGCCGCTGCTGCTGGACCCCTTCCACGGCGGAGCCCGGATCGGCTACCGCGGCCCGGCGGAGGACGTCCGCCCCTGGGTGCCGCGCGAGATCGCCCTGCGGATGCTCAACAACCTCGTCGTCGCCCACGCCCGCCGCCACGCGGGACCGGCGGCCCTGCGCGCCGCCGAGCTCCGCCTCCCGCTGGCCGCCGGCGGCGCGGAGCGGGCGATGCTCGCGGGCGAACTGCGCGCGCTGCGCGAGCGGTTCGGAGGCTAGAGGCCCGGCTTCGCGACCATCTCGGCGATCACGAGCACGAGCACCGCGAGCTCGATCCGCGTGTAGAGCAGCAGCCTCCGGGCGTCCGCGGCGTCCTCGTCGTCGAGCTCGCCGCCCTTCGCCTTGATCGACTGCGTCAGCTCCTCGGCCGTCCTGCCGACCAGCGCGCCGCCGAGGGCCATCGACACGACGAGGCCGACGATGGCCAGCCAGATCCACGTCTCGCCGACCGAGATGTCCGCGTCGGCGACCATCGCGAAGCCGGTGATGAGCAGGAGCACGCCCGCCGCCGGATGAGCCTTCCCGGCCCACGAGCGCGCGTTCACCGCGAACGTCGAGAACAGCTGCCGGCCCTGGGCGAGCGTCCGGATGCCGATGACGGTGATCGCGACGCCCGATCCGAACCAGGTGGCGATCGAGAGGACGTGGAGGGTCTTCAGCAGCTCGTACCAGGACACGCCCGACAAGTTCGTCGCTGCCCGGTTCACCCCTGCTCTTCGGGGCACCAGTACGTGGTGCGCCCGCCGACCGTCTCGCGCGCGAGCTCGGCGCCGCAGCGCGGGCAGACCTGGCCGCGGCGGCGGTCGACGATGAGGTCGCCGGTGTGGACGCCGCCGAGCTTGATGGCCGAGCGGGTCGCGGCGCGGATCTCGCGGCGCAGCCGGTCGAGCTCGTCCGTGTCGAGGTCGCCGGCGGGGCGAAGGGGGGAGAGGCGCGCGCGCCACAGCGCCTCGTCGGCGAGGAGGTTGCCGACGCCGGCGATGACCGACTGGTCCATGATCCGCGCCTTCAGCGGCGCGTCGCCGCGCCCGACGCGCTCGCGGAAGTCGTCGCGGCCGACGACCGCGGCGTCGGGGCCGAGGTGCGAGAGGTCGGGGTCGAGCACCGCGCGGCCGAGTCGGCGCTTGTCGCGCAGCACGAGCCGGCCGCCGTCCTCGAAGTCGAGCGCGAAGCGGTCCCAGACCGGCGCGACCTTCTCGCCGTTCGGCGCGGGATCGCCCTCGGCGGCGTCGTCGACGACGATCCGCCCGGCCATCCCGAGGTGCAGCCCGAGCGCCGGCCCGCCGTCGGTCTCGACCCACATCGACTTCCCGATCCGGTGCGCCTCGGTCAGCGTCCGGCCGACGAGCGCGGTCGAGAGCTCGCCCGGCGCGTGCGGGCGGCAGACGTAGGTGTCGGAGTCGTCGACGGCGGTGATCCGGCGCCCGAGGGCACGCTCCTCGATGAGCGCCCTCGCGCGCTCGACCTCGGGGAGCTCGGGCACGAGGAAGAGGGTAGGAACGCGCCGGGCGCGAAGACGCCGGAGTTCAGAGGCCGGTCGCGCGGAGGCGGTCGAGGACCGCCATCGTTCCCGCGCCGGTGCCGGGCGGCAGGTCGTCGCGCGCGAACCAGCGGGCCTCGGCGATCTCGACCGGATCCCAGCGCGCGAAGCCGCCGGGCCAGCCGGCCACGAAGGCGGCGAGCTGCTCGCGCTTGAAGTCCCAGTCGCCCTCGAGCACGTCGAGCGGGACGACCTCGACGCTGACGCCGAGCTCCTCCTCGACCTCCCGCGCCGCGGCGTCCTGCGCGGGCTCGCCCGACTTCACCCAGCCGCCCGGCAGCTCCCACCGCCGCCGGTCGCCGTAGGTGTGCCGCACGAGCAGCACGCGCCCGTGGCCGTCGAGCAGGCAGACCATCGACCCGCGCACCCGGGGGCGGCGGGCGAAGCTCCAGACCTGCAGCGCGCGGTAGGCCGCGCGGTAGGCGAGGCGCAGCAGCGCCACCGACCGGGGCCGGTGGCGCAGCGTGGCCATCACGACGCGGGCAGCACCTCGCCGCTGTACAGCTTGTGCACCTTGACGGTGTCCGGCGGTGTGGCCTGGATGCACAGCTCGCAGAGGATGCACTCGTCGAGGTTGTCGTGGACGATCTCCACGCGGCCCCCGGCGTTCTTGTAGATGTCGACCGGGCAGGCGTCCTCGAGCTTCTGGGCGAGGTCGGCGTCGCCGGCGATCGCGTCGTCGACCTCGACCCCGATGAACGTGGCGTCGTCTCGCATCAGGCGGCGCTCCTCTCGCGCATCTTGGATCGCAGGATGTCGGGGATCTCCGAGATCTCCTCGGCGACGGTGATCCCGGCCTCGGCGAGCCGCGCGATCTTCTCGGTCGCCGTGTCCTCCTTGCCCTCGACGATCGTGCCGGCGTGCCCGAAGGACATGCCCGGCATCTCGTCCATGAACCGGCCGGCCATGAACGCGACGATCGGCAGGCGCGAGTCGTTCTCGGTCACCCAGCGCGCCAGCTCGGCCTCCATGCGGCCGCCCGGCTCGGTGTAGATGACGATGCCCTCGGTCTGCTCGTCGGCCTCGAAGAGCGGCATGAGCTCCGCGTACGAGGAGCCGATGATCGCGTCGCCGCCGATCGAGACGGCGGTCGACTGGCCGAGCCCGGCCGCGGTCAGCGTCGAGCTCATCTCGGTCGTCATGCCGCCGGAGCGGGAGATGACGCCGATCGGGCCGGGGGAGTACGCCTTCGCGGCGTCCTTCGCCGGGCCGCCGATGCCGCCCATCTTGATGACGTCGGGGACGATGATCCCGAGGCAGTTCGGGCCGATGATCCGCGCGCCGCGCAGGCTCGCCAGCTCGACCATCTGCGCGACGTCGGCGCGCGGGATGCGCTCGGTCACGATGACGATGAGCTTGATCCCGTTCTCGATCGCCTCGAAGACGGCGTCCTTGGTGAACGCCGGCGGGACCGTGACGACGGAGCCGTCGATCGGGCCGCCGTGGTGCCGGACCGCCTGCTGGACGGTGTCGAACACCGGCACGCCGTGGACCTCGCGGCCGAGGCGGCCGGGGGTGACGCCGCCGACGACCTTCGCCCCGGCGCCGTAGTCGAGGCACTCACGCGTCAGGTTGACGGCCTCGCGGCCCGTGATGCCCTGGACGATGAACGTGGTGTCCGCGTCGACGAGGATGCTCATGAACCCGCTCCCACCGCGATCTTCGCGGCCTCGTGCATGGACGTCTTGCGGTCGGCGTAGCGAACGCCGTAGCGCTCGAGGATCTTGAAGCCCTCCTCCTCCCACGCACCGGGGATGCGGAAGATCGAGATCTTCTCCGCCGGGTCGTAGCCGAGCTCGAGGCAGGCGGCGATGACGCCGCGCGCGACGATGTCGACCCGCGTGTTCGAGACGATGGACATCATCACGGCGATCTTGTCCACGCCCGGCTTCTGCAGCACGAGCTTGGCGAGGCCCTTGGCCTTGCGCACCGACGGGTTGCCGCCGATCTCGCAGTAGTTCGCCGGCTTGCCGCCGTACTTGCGGACCGCGTCGAACAGCGTCAGCGAGCCGCCGCCGGCGCCGATGACCAGGCCGAGGTCGCCGTCGAACTCGGTGACGTTGCCGGCGACGCCGCGGTGGTCCATGGCGTCGACCGCCTCGCCGGCGAGCTCGAACTCGGTCGCCTCGCGCGCCTGGCGGGTCTCCTCGTCGCCGACGCCGAGGTCCTTCAGCAGCTTCTGCTGACGCGGCCGGGCCTCGTTCTCCATGTCCATGTGCGCGTCGAGCGCCACGAACGAGCCGTCCTCCATCTCGGCCAGCGGGTTGATCTCCGCCAGCGTCATGTCGTACTGGACGAAGAGCTTCGCCAGGCGGGCGAGGATCGGGACCAGCCGCGTGAGCTGGCGCCCGGTGACGCCGGTGGAGGCGATGACCTCCTTCGCCTCGAAGTCGCCGAACGGCAGGATGTTCGAGAAGTGCTTGCGGCCGACCTTGTCGGGCTGCTCCTCCGCCACCTGCTCGATGTCGATGCCGCCGACCGGCGAGAAGATCATCACCGGCTGCTTGCGCGTGCCGTCCCAGACGACGCCGGCGTAGTACTCCTGCTTGACCTGCGCCTTCGGGTCGACGAGCACGCCGCGCGGCATGTGCCCGTTGATCTCGAGCTGCAGGATGTCCCGGGCGTGCTGCTCGGCCTCGTCGGGCGTGTCGGCGAACTTGACGCCGCCGGCCTTCATGCGGCCGCCCGTGAGAACCTGGGACTTGATCACGGTGGGGCCGCCGATGCGCTCGGCGATGCTGCGCGCCTCGCCCGCATCCGTTGTGAAGCCGTAGTCGGTGACCGGGATGCCGGCGCGCTTGACGACCTCCCGGGCCTCGTATTCGAAGAACCTCATGCGGGCCGGGACCCTAACGCTCCCGGCCCCGGCGAGGGCGCGCTACCGCCGCTCGCGCTCCTTCAGTCGCGGTCGGGGTCGACGTCGAGAGCGCGCTCGCGCTGCTCGGCCGCCGCGCGGCGCTCCTGCTCGGCGAGCCCGTGGCGCTCCTCGGCGCGGCGCTCGAGTGCCTCGGCGCGCTCCGCGGCCTCACGGGCGGCGAGGCGCTCGCGCTCGGCGCGCTCGCGGTCCTCCTCGATGCCCCGGCGCGCGACCTCGGCCTGCTCCTCGTGCCGGCTCGCCTGCGCGGTGCGCGCGCGGGCCTCGACGCGTCGCTGCTCGTTGACGCGCTCGCTGCGGCGCCGCAGCACCGGGATGAGCAGAAGCGCCAGCACCAGCAGGACGACGGCGACGATGACGATGATCAGGATGGTGTCCACGGCCGGGGACTACCCGTGCGGCAGGGCCGGGTACTCGTCCACCATGCACCACGCGGACATCGACACGGTCCTCGGCTGGCGCGGACGCACCGTGCGCGACGCCGAGGGAGAGAAGATCGGCAAGCTCGGCTCCCTCTTCCTCGACAGCGAGACCGACCGGCCGGCGTGGGCCGGCGTCCGGACGGGGCTCTTCGGCACGAAGGAGAGCTACGTGCCGCTCGAGCGGATGGAGGAGGTCGACGACGAGCTTCGCGTGCCCTTCACCAAGGAGGAGGTCCGCGACGCTCCGCAGATCGACCCCGAGGCGGCGCTGACGCCCGACGAGGAGGCCGCGCTCTGGAGCCACTACGGCCAGGAGTACGCCCGCATCGGCGACGACGCGCCGGCGCCCGGCGAGGGCGAGGGCGAGGGCGACGACGACTCGCGGCTCACCGACGACAACGCGATGACGCGGTCCGAGGAGGAGGTGCGCATCGGCGAGGGCCCGATGCGGCCGGCCGAGCGCGTCCGGCTGAAGAAGGTGCTCGTCGAGGACGAGGAGACCCGCACCATCCCGGTGCGCAAGGAGGTCGTGCAGCTGGAGCACGATCCGCCCCCGGAGGGGCGGATCGAGTCCGTGGAGGACGTCGACCGCTAGGCGGTCTGCAGCTCGTACGCCTCGGCCAGCTCGGGGTCCTTGCGAGCCAGCATCTCGGCGAGGTCGACCATGACGCGGCACTGCTTCCACGTCGCGTCGTCCTGCATCTTGCCGTCGATCATGTGCACGCCGCGGCCGTCGGGGATCGCCTCGATGACCTTCTTGGCGAACAGGACCTCGTCGGGGTCGGGGGAGAAGACCTTCTTCGCGATCCCGATCTGGACCGGGTGCAGCGACCAGGCGCCGACGCAGCCGAGCAGGAACGCAGCGCGGAACTGCGTCTCGCAGCCGACGGTGTCCTTGATGTCGCCGTACGGGCCGTAGAACGGCAGCAGGCCGGCGCTCGTGCAGGCGTCGACCATGCGCGCGATCGAGTAGTGCCACGGATCCTGCATGTACGAGCCGCGCGCGCCCTCGATGTCCCCGTTGACCGGGTCCTCGATCGTGCGGTAGCCGGGGTGGCCGCCGCCGACGCGGGTCGTCTTCATGCGGCGCGAGGCGGCGAGGTCGGCCGGGCCGAAGCTCATGCCCTGCATGCGCGGCGACGCCGTCGCGATCTCCTCGAGGTTCACGACGCCCTGGCCGGTCTCGAGGATCGCGTGGATCAGGATCGGCTTCTCGATCCCGTGCTTCGCCTCGAGCTGCGCGAGCAGGCGGTCGACGTAGTGGATGTCCCACGGGCCCTCGACCTTCGGGACCATGATCACGTCGAGCTTGTTGCCGATCGCCTCGACGACCTGGGTCAGATCGTCGAGGACCCAGGGGGATTCAAGCGAGTTCACCCGCGTCCACAGCTGCGTCTCGCCGAGCTCCATCTCGCGACCGACGCGGATGAGGCCTTCACGCGCGGCGATCTTGCGATCGACCGGCACCGCGTCCTCGAGGTTGCCGAGCAGGATGTCGACCGTCGGCGCGATGGCGGGGACCTTGGCGACCATCTTCTCGTTCGAGAAGTCGAGGAAGTGGATCATCCGCGAGGGGAGGAACGGGATCTCCCGCAGGGGCTCGGGCGCGTCGATCGCCAGGGGCTTGAAGAAGTCTCGGGGGCTACGCATGAGGCGCGGGATCCTTCCAGTTCGGGGTCAATAGGGCGCCTTGAGCGCCGGGAACATCGGGAAGCGGTCGACCTCGCAGGTCAGGAGCTCGGCGTCGACGCGCTGCGCGGTGGCGGCGACGACGTAGTCGATCACCTCGGCCGTGCCGCCGTCGCGGCTGTAGCGCTCGGCCAGCTCGGCCGCGATCGCCGCGATGGCGTGGTCGACGGGGATCCACTCCACCAGGCGCTCGAGCGCCTCGAGGCCCGACGACTGCTCCGCGCCGGCCTGCTCGCGGAGCTGCACGCGGGTGAGCACCGACGCCGCCACGCGGCGCCCGGACCGGAGCGCCTCGGCGATGACGGACGTCGCCCGGTCGTTGCGGTGGAGGTGGTCGAGGAGGACGGACGTGTCGAGGAGGAACGTCACTCGGGCGCCCAGGCCCCCGCCGTCTCATCGAGGATGCGAAGCTTCTCGTCGAGCGTCAGGTCACGGCCGTACTTGGCATCGACGGCACGGCGGATCAGCTCCGCGATCGATGCGCCCGTACGCTCCGCCTCCTGGCGTAGCCGGTCGTAGCGCTGGTCGTCCAGCGTTATCTGCATCCGGTGTGCCACGCGATGTAACCCTACATCAGGTAGTGTCCTCGCGCATGACCCACCACTTCACGACCGACCAGCGGGAGCGGGAGGCCTCCGGCGCGCACGCCTACGGCCGGTACCTCGAGGAGTTCGAGGAGGGCGCGGTCTACAAGCATTGGCCCGCGAAGACGGTGACCGAGGCGGACGACCACCTGTTCTGCCTCATCACCATGAACCACCACCCGCTGCACATCAACGACGTGTACGCGGGCAAGAGCCAGCAGGGCCGCAACGTGGTGGTGGGGCCGCTCGTCTACTCGCTCGCCCTCGGCATGAGCGTGTCGGACGTGTCGGGCAAGGCGATCGCGAACCTCGCCACCGAGGAGCTCTCGCATCCGGCGCCGGTCTTCCACGGCGACACGCTCTTCGTCGAGTCGGAGGTGCTGGAGAAGCGCGAGTCGCGCTCGAAGCCCGACCGCGGCACCGTGAAGGTCCACACCAGGGTCTTCAACCAGGACGGGACGCTCGTCGCCGAGTTCAAGCGATTGGTGCTCGTTCCCAAGAAGAACCCCGGGCAGGCGGGTAGTTCCAACGATGGGGTGGGCGAGAACGTCGCTGCGCCCTCCGGCGACTGATCCGACATCATCACGACGTGGCGACCTTCCCGAGGAGTGACCTGAACCAGTGAGCACGACGTCTGTCCCGACGAAGCACAAGAAGCTCCTCGCGTGGGTGGACGAGGTTGCACAGCTGACCCAGCCGGCCGACGTGCACTGGTGCGACGGCTCGGCCGAGGAGTACGACGCCCTGGCTCGGCTGCTGGTCGAGCAGGGGACGTTCCGCAAGCTGGACGAGGCCAAGCGCCCCAACTCGTACCTCGCCTGGAGCGATCCCAGCGACGTCGCGCGCGTCGAGGACCGCACCTTCATCTGCTCCGAGCGCGAGGAGGACGCCGGCCCGACGAACAACTGGAAGGCGCCGCAGGAGATGCGGGACACCCTCCAGCCGCTGTTCTCCGGCTCGATGCGCGGGCGCACGATGTACGTCGTCCCCTTCTCGATGGGCCCGCTCGGGTCGGACAAGAGCCACATCGGCGTCCAGCTCACCGACAGCGCGTACGTCGCCGTGTCGATGCGGATCATGACCCGCATGGGCAAGGGCGCCCTCGACGTGCTCGGCGACGAGGGCGAGTTCGTCCCCTGCGTGCACTCGATCGGCGCTCCGCTGGAGGAGGGCCAGGACGACGTGCCGTGGCCGACGAACGCCGAGACGAAGTACATCGTCCACTACCCCGAGACGCGCGAGATCTGGTCGTACGGCTCGGGCTACGGCGGCAACGCGCTGCTCGGCAAGAAGTGCTTCGCGCTGCGCATCGCCTCGGCGATGGCCCGTGACGAGGGCTGGATGGCCGAGCACATGCTCATCCTCAAGATCACCTCGCCCGAGGGCGACGCGAAGTACATCGCCGCCGCCTTCCCGAGCGCCTGCGGCAAGACGAACCTCGCGATGCTCATCCCCTCGATCGAGGGCTGGACGGTCGAGACGGTCGGCGACGACATCGCCTGGATGAAGTTCGGCGACGACGGCCGGCTGTACGCGATCAACCCCGAGGCGGGCTTCTTCGGCGTCGCGCCGGGCACCGGCTACGACACGAACCCGAACGCCATGAAGGCGGTCGAGCGGAACACGATCTTCACCAACTGCGCGCTCACCGACGAGGGCGACGTGTGGTGGGAGGGCATGACGCCCGAGCCGCCGGCGCACGCCATCGACTGGCACGGCAACGACTGGACCCCCGAGGCCGACCACCCGGCCGCGCACCCCAACGCGCGGTTCACGGTGCCGGCCGACCAGGCCCCGTCGATCGCCGGCGAGTGGGAGGACCCGGCCGGCGTGCCGATCGACGCGATCCTCTTCGGCGGCCGCCGCGCCTCCGTGGTGCCGCTCGTGCGCGAGGCGTTCGACTGGGAGCACGGCGTGTTCATGGGGGCGACGATGTCGTCCGAGATGACCGCCGCGGCGTTCGGCACGGTCGGCGCGCTGCGCTTCGACCCGTTCGCGATGCTGCCGTTCTGCGGCTACAACATGGCCGACTACTTCCGGCACTGGCTGGAGATCGGCCGCCGGGACGGCGCGAAGCTGCCGCGGATCTTCTACGTCAACTGGTTCCGCAAGGACGCCGACGGCAAGTTCCTGTGGCCGGGCTTCGGCGAGAACGCCCGCGTGCTCGAGTGGGTCCTGCGCCGCTGCGAGGACCGGGTCGAGGCCGACGAGACGCCGATCGGCCTCGTGCCGCGCCGCGAGGACCTCGACACCTCCGGCCTGGACATCGCCGACGGCGCGCTCGACCAGCTGCTGACGGTCGACGAGGAGGCGCTGAAGGCCGAGCTGCCCCAGGTGCGCGAGCACCTCGAGAAGTTCGGCGACCGCCTGCCGTCCGAGCTGCGCTCGCAGCTCGAGCAGCTCGAGCAGAAGCTCGGCGCCTAGCTCTGCGCCGGCCGCGCCGCGGAGACCGCTCCGCGGCGCGGCCGTGCATGACCGGCCGTCCAGGGCCGCCCGGGGCGCGTCAAGACTCGGGAGGAGGGCTCCGAAGAGCACCGGGTGACGCCTCTTCGGACACGCACGGCCCGGGCCGCCCGCGCGCTGTGCGCGGTGCTGGTCGCGCTGGCGCTGGTGCCCGCGCTGGCGAGCGGCCACGACGAGGCGGCCGAGCCGTACCACGGCGACCCGCGCGCGTCCCTGCCCGACGAGCTCGTCACGCAGCCCGTCGCCGCCGCCGAGACCGCGTCGGTCGAGCCCGCGACGCCCGCCGCGATCTCCTCCGCCGGGCTGCCCGAGACCTGGTGCGGCAGCGAGCGCACGACCGACGACACCGCGAACGCCGCGGCGCCGTCGTCGACGCCGCAGTTCAAGGTCGTCTACGCGTACGCGTCCGACCAGCCGAACCGCTTCGCGACGCTCGACGACCGCCTGCAGGCGAACGTCTCGATCATCAGCCGCTTCGCCGCCGACCAGTCCGGCGCGCGCAAGACGCTGCGCTGGGACATGGGCACCTCGTGCGGCGCCTCCTACGTCGACATCCAGGTCGTCGCGCTGCCGTCGCCGCGCTCGACCTACGTGATCAACGGCGTCCCGCAGTTCAACACCATCAAGAGCGCCGTCGCCCCGTACGTCACCAGCCAGAGCGGCCCGCGCAACTGGGTCGTCTACCTCGACGGCTTCTACTCCTCGTCGACGGGCATCGCGGGCACCGCCGTCCAGTACGGCGACGACAGCGCCGGCGCGACGATCCACAACTCGGGCCGGATGATGGCCCAGGTCTACGGCCCGTCGACGCTGCCGTCGTCGGCCTACGCGTGGCCGAGCGTGATGCTCCACGAGATGTCGCACAACCTCGGCGCGGTCCAGAGCAGCGCGCCGCACACGTCCGGCGCGGGCCACTGCAACGACCGCTACGACGTCATGTGCTACGCCGACGGCGGCTCCCAGTCGGCCCCGTACGTCGCCTGCCCGAAGATCGACGGCGAGATGAACGAGACGTGGGACTGCGGCGGCGACGACTACTTCAACCCGGCCCCGGCGCCCGGCTCGTACCTCGCGACGCACTGGAACCTCTTCTCGTCGACGTTCATGGGCTCGTGCACGACCGAGCTCGGCGTGGCCTGCGGCACGACGCTGTCGGAGACGAACCCGCCGGTGAACACCACGACCGCCGCGCCGGCCGACTGGCAGACCTCGGCCTACCAGGTGACGCTCGACGGGTCGGACGCCGAGGGCGCCGTCGTCGGCTGGAACTGGCGGGTCGACGGCGGGACGATCCGCACGACGCAGGCTGCCACGGTCGACGCCGAAGGCACGCACACCCTGTCCACGCGCGTCCGCGACGTCGCCGGCAACTGGTCGGCGTGGCGCGACGAGACCGTGCTGGTCGACACCGCTGCGCCGTCGGTGAGCGTCTCCTGCCCCTGGGCCTGGTCGTCGGGACCCGTGTCGTGCACCGTCGCCGCGGATGACGCCGGCAGCGGCGTCGCGAGCCAGTCTTGGACCGTCGACGGCGCCGATGCCGGATCGGGCGCGAGCGTGACCGTCGGAACCAACGGCGCGCACACGGTCGTCGCGACCGTCACCGACGGCGCCGGGCACGTCGCCAGCGCGACGGCCACCGCCAAGGTCGCCATCGCCGACCCGGCTCCCACGGCGCCCGTGAGCCCTGGCGGAAGCTCTACGACGACGACCACCACGTCGCCGACCGGCACGAGCACGCGCACGAAGGTCCCGCTGCGCGGCAACAGCGGCCGCAAGGTCGGCACCGTCTACGTCGACGTCGTCAGGCGCGACGGCCGCTGGGTCGCCCTGCTGACGATCGGCCCGAACCGGCTGCCCGCCGGCACGTACCGCGTGAAGGCCTGCGTCACCGGCGCCGGGTGCGCCACGAAGCGCCTGACGCTGCGCCGCGCGAGCCGGCCGAAGCCGATGACCGCGGTGTTCCGTGCGCCGTCGGCCTCCGTCCGCGCGTCGGTCTCGCTGCAGAAGCGCTCGGGCCGGTTCCTGCGGTCCTTCGCGCGCGCCGCAGCCGTCGCCGTCCGGCGCTGAGACGCGCCTACTTCTCGCGCCCGGCGCGCCCTCGGCTAAACTAGTTGAGGTTTGCAAGCATCTGACGACCGCGCAGGGACGACCGACGGGCGCCGCATCGCACGGCTCTTCCGGCCGTATCGCGGGCGCCTCGCGACGGTGCTCGCGCTCATCCTCGTCTCGGCCGGGCTCGGGATGCTGTCGCCGTTCCTGCTCCGAGCGGTCCTCGACGAGGCGATCCCCGAGGGCGACACGGGCCTGCTGACGTGGCTCGTCGCCGGGATGATCGGCGTCGCCATCGCGACCGGCATCATCGGCGTGGGGCAGACGTTCCTCTCGAACAGCGTCGGCCAGCGGGTCATGCACGACCTGCGCACGGCGGTGTACCGGCACCTGCAGCGGATGTCGCTCGCCTTCTTCACGCGGACGCGCACCGGCGAGGTCCAGTCGCGGATCGCCAACGACATCGGCGGCGTGCAGAACGTCGTCACGTCGACCGCGACGTCGATCGTCTCGAACGCCACGACCGTGCTGGCGACGATCGTCGCGATGGTGCTGCTCGACTGGCGCCTGGCCGCGTTCAGCCTCGCGCTGCTGCCGTTCTTCGTCTGGCTGACGCGCCGCGTGGGGCAGGAGCGCAAGCGGATCGCCGCGCGCCGGCAGGGCCGGATGGCGGACATCTCGTCGCTCGTCGAGGAGTCGCTCAGCGTCAGCGGGATCCTGCTGGGCAAGACGATGGGCCGCGCGCCCAACCTCGCCGACCGCTTCGAGGGCGAGTCGCGCGAGCTCGCCGAGCTCGAGGTCGCCTCCCGCATGGCCGGCCGCTGGCGGATGGCGAGCGTGCAGATGAGCTTCGCCGTCATGCCCGCGCTCGTCTACTGGTTCGCGGGGCTGACGATGGCGAACGGCGACGCGGCGATCACGCTGGGCACGCTCGTCGCGTTCACGACGCTGCAGACGCGGCTGTTCTTCCCGATCCAGTCGCTGCTCGGCGTGCAGGTCGACGTCCAGACGTCGCTGGCGCTCTTCGACCGGATCTTCGAGTACCTCGACCTCGACGTGGACATCGACGAGCATCCGGAGGCCGTCGACCTCGACACGGCGGCGGTGCGCGGCGACGTCGCCTTCGAGGGCGTCTCGTTCGCGTACGGCGAGGACGCGGTGATCCTCGACGGCATCGACCTCGAGGTGCCGGCCGGCACGACGACCGCGATCGTGGGGGAGACGGGGTCGGGCAAGACGACGCTCGCCTACCTCGTCGCGCGGCTCTACGACGTCCACGACGGGCGGGTGACGATCGACGGCGTCGACGTCCGCGACGTCTCGTTCGCCTCGCTGGCCAGCACGGTCGGGCTCGTGTCGCAGGAGACGTACCTCTTCCACGCTTCGGTGCGCGAGAACCTGCGCTTCGCGCGGCCGGACGCGACCGACGACGAGATCGAGGACGCCGCGCGCGCCGCCCGCATCCACGACCTCATCGCGTCGCTGCCCGACGGCTACGACACCGTCGTCGGCGAGCGCGGCTACCGCTTCTCCGGCGGCGAGAAGCAGCGCATCGCCATCGCCCGCACGATCCTCCGCAACCCGCCGGTGCTCGTGCTCGACGAGGCGACGAGCGCCCTCGACAACGAGACCGAGCGCGCCGTCCAGGCCGCCCTCGACGACCTCGCGGAGGGCCGCACCACGATCGCGATCGCGCACCGCCTCAGCACCATCCGCGACGCCGACCAGATCGTCGTCCTCGACGGAGGCCGCATCGCCGAGCGAGGAACCCACGACGAGCTCATCGCCCTCGGCGGCCGCTACGGCCGGCTCGCGAGACGAGCGGAGGCGGCGCCCGAGGAGGAGGAGACCCTCACGGCGTGACCCCGGCGGGGCGCCCCGCCGGAGCCTCTCAGCGGCGGACCTCGACCCGCCGCGACGCCTTCACGGTCTTGCCGGCGCCGTCCTTCGCGGTCGCGCGGAGCGTCGCGCGGCCGGCGCCGAACGACCTGCGGGCGCGGAGCTTGATGGTCTTGCGGCCGCTGACGGTCTTGGTGCTGCCGGCGGCGAGCGTCCGGCCGCCGCGGACGAGGACGAGCTTCACGCCGCGCAGCCGCTCGCTGCTGCGGACCGTCACGCGCAGCGACCTCCCGACCGTCGCCGGCAGCGTCAGGCGCCGCGGCGCCGGGGTCGACGAGCCGGTGGTCGGGCCGGACGTCGTCGTGCCGGGCGACGAGGCCTTCGCGGCCGACAGCTCGGCGATGCCCTGGGTGACGAACGACCGCATGTCGTCGGCGGGCAGCTTGCCGTAGATCCCGTACTGCGTCGGGAACGCGCAGCCGAGGCCGAAGGAGACGTCGCCGACGAGGACGAGCGCGCCGGTCGCGTCGGGGACCATCAGCGGGCCGCCGGAGTCGCCCTGGCAGGAGTCCTTGCCGCCCATCGTCTCGCCGGCGCACAGCATCGTCGCGGGGTCGTAGCCGTAGATCGTCGACAGCTGGCACTCCGCGTCGCTGCGGATCGGGATGACGATCTCCTCGAGCTGGTCCGCCGTCATGCCGACCTGGAAGGCGTTCGCGCCCCAGCCGGTCACGACCGCGTCCTTGCCGGCCGCGAAGAACGGGGCGTCCGCGGCGCTCGCGACGCGGATCGGCTTGCCCAGCGTCGACGCCCGCTCGAGCTTGATCAGCGCGACGTCGTGGCCGCCGTTGACGTCGTCGTCGTAGGCCGGGTGCTCGCGGATCTCGACGGCGCCGATGCGCTCGCCGCCGCTGCTGCGCACCTTCGTCCCCGCGAGGAACCGGAACTGCGCGGCCGGCAGCGTGTCGGGCTCGCCGATCGACTCGTCGCCGGAGACGCAGTGCGCCGCCGTGAGGACGACGTCGGGGGCGACGAGGCTGCCGCCGCAGCGGAACGACCACTCCGAGGCGCTCGGCGAGTCGCGGAACTCCATCGCGACCATGTGCGGCAGGTCGCGCTGCGTGGGCGTGCCGCCCACGAGCGCGCTCGCGGGCGCGGCGACGAGCAGGGAAGCGAGCACGGCAAGGCACAGCGCGACGGGACGCATGAAGCCGTTGGTGCCCGGACAGGCCGGTCGCCGAAACGTCACACCCGGACGGCGAACTTCGTGTCGACCTTCTCGGCCACGCCGCCGGTGCGGGCGACGAACGCGCTGCCGGCCAGCTCCGGCATCCGCGCCTTCTGCAGCGAGCGCACGGACCGCTGGCTGAGCAGGACGGTGACGAGCTGCTTCGTGCCGGCGGGGATCGAGAACGCGGTCTTGCCGGCGCGATAGGACCCGCGGCGCAGCTCGAGCACGCCCTCGCAGACGAGATCGCCGACGCACTTGACGTGCACGCCGACGCGCTCGGCGTCGTGCAGCCGCACCGGCTTGCGCGCGACCTCGGCGCGGCGCACGGGCTGATCGGTCGGGCCGGCCGCGCCGCCGGCGCCGTTGCGCGCCGTGCCGCCGACCGCCTTGATGCCGGTGCAGTCGGGCGCGAACGCGGGATCGGCCGGGCCCGGCCGCCCGAGCGCGTCGCGCACCCACTGGATGGCGACCGGGTCGTAGACGATCCCGAGGTGGTCGCTGATGTCGTTCGCGCACTTGTCCTGCAGGACGACGTTCGTGACCGTCGAGCCCGCCAACGCCTGCGAGGTGAACGGCGTGACGACCTCGTCGTAGCGCGTCGAGACGACCGTGTAGGAGGCGGGCTCGGGCGCCTCGGGAACGGTGTTCGCCTTCTGCAGGAACACCGACCCGGCCTGCTGCTCCGCGCACGCCTCGCACGCGAACCAGCGCGCGGCGTACCCCGCGGCCGGCGACGCGGTGCCGTGGCTGGACGGCGCGAGCCCGATGACGTCGTCGGTGCGGTCGAGCAGCCCGCGCGTCTTGACGACGTACCGCGCCAGCAGCCCGCCCTGCGAGTGCCCGACGAACGACACCTTCGGCGCGCCCGTGCGCTGCAGCACGTCCAGCGCGAACGCCGTCAGCGCGTCCGCGGACTGGTCGATCGGCGCGGCCCCGCGGCGCACGAGATCGAGCGCGAAGACGCAGTAGCCGTCGGCCTTCAGCGCCGGCGCCAGCGCGTTCCAGCTGACCGTCATGTCGCCGAACGTCCCGTGCACGAGGATCACCGGCACGGGGTGCGCGATGCTGCGGCACCCGTAGTCGTTCGCTCCCGCCGGCGCGATGCCCGGCGCCTGGCGCAGCTGCTGCTTGGCCGGCGCTCCGCCCGCCCCCGCCGCGGCGACCAGGAGGGCCAGGGCGGTGGCGAGCGCGATCCTCATCGAGGATGCGTGTCCGTGCTCGAGGCCGGCGGACGCGACTCCTCGGCCAGCGAGGTGATGGCCAGCGCCCCTCGCGACGCGGCCTCCAGGACCTCGGTCGCCTCCTGCTGGGACCGCGCGTACAGCTCGACGAGCAGGTGCACCACGATCTTGTCCTCCTCGTGCTTGTGGAAGCGGACGTGGGTGAAGAACTCGCGCGTGCCGTAGTCGCCGAACGCGGCGAACGACAGGGCGTCGCTCGCTTCGGGGCCCGAGCAGCTGTCGACGTCGTCGGCCTCGACGGTGACGGTGACCGAGGCGACCCACGGGGTGCCGACGATCATCCGCTCCCACCGGTCCTCGACCGGCTCGACCCGGCCGTTGGCGAAGCCGAGGTGCGGCTGGTCGTGCATGCACTCCAGGCACTGCACGACGGCCTCCTGCATCTCGTCGACCACGTCGGCCCGCTCGGCCGTGACGGGGTCGATCTTGTGGATCCCCTCGTAGTGGACCTGCACCTCGAGGTCCTGCGACCAGCAGCGGTAGCAGCGCAGCCAGGGCGGGGACATCTCGTGGGACATGGTTCGATTCTAGGTGTGCCCGAGGTCGTCACCGACAAGGGGGGGCGCGTCGCGACCCTGACGCTCAACCGCCCGGAGCGATTGAACACCATCACCCCGACGTTGATCGGGGATCTGCGCCTGGCGCTCGAGGACGCCTGGGCGGACGACGCCATCCACGCCATCCGCCTGCGCGGCGCCGGGCGCTCGTTCTGCGCGGGCTACGACATCGGCTGGGGCGCCGAGTGGATGGCCGAGGCGGAGGGCGACCGGCCCTGGGACCCGATCGCCGACTACGACAACATCACCCGCTTCGTCGACGCGTACATGTGGCTCTGGCGCTCGCCGAAGCCCGTGATCGCCCAGGTCCACGGCTTCTGCGTGGGCGGCGGAACGGACTTCGCGCTCTGCTCGGACCTCATCGTCTGCGCCGAGGACTGCCGGATCGGCTACCCGCCGGCGCGGGTGTGGGGCTCGCCCACGACGATGATGTGGACGTACCGGCTCGGGCTGGAGCGCTCCAAGCGGCTGCTGCTGACCGGCGACGCCCTCTCCGGCGCCCGCGCCGTCGAGTGGGGCCTGGCGAGCGAGGCGGTTCCCGCCGAGCAGCTCGACGACGCCGCGATGGCGCTGGCCGAGCGCGTCGCGCAGATGCCCCGCAACCAGCTCCGCATGATGAAGCTGCTGGTCAACAACGTCATCGAGCAGATGGGGCTGTCGAGCACCCAGCTCGTCGGCTCGCTGCTGGACGGCGCGGCCCGGCACACGCCCGAGGGCGTCGACTTCTCGCGGCGGGCGATGCAGGACGTCCGCGGCACGGTCCGCGAGCGCGACGCGCCGTTCGGGGACTACGGCGAGGGCCCGCGCACGGCATGAGGAACGCCCTCGGCGCCGTGCTCGCCGGAGGGCGCGGCTCCCGGCTGGGCGGTCGTAAGGCGATGGCCGAGCTGCAGGGCCGGACCCTGCTCGACTGGACCGTCTCGCTGCTGCGCGACGTCGTCGACGACGTGGTCGTCATCGCCAAGCCCGACACGCCGCTGCCGCCCACCGACGCCCGCGTGCTGCGGTCCGAGCCGGCGGACTTCCACCCGCGCCACGGGCTCGTCAGCGCGCTGCGCGGGGCGAACGGGCGGCCGGTGCTCGTCGTGCCGTGCGACATGCCGCTCGTGCCGGCGGCGCTGCTCGAGACGCTGCTCGCCGAGATCGACGCGGGCCGGCTCGCCGCGATCCCGGAGGCGGGCGGCCACCTCCAGCCGCTCTGCGCCGCCTACGCGGCCGGCGCGCTCGACGCGCTGGCGGCCGCACCGGACGACGAGCCGCTGAAGCACACGCTCGACCGGCTGCGGCCCGCCGTCATCCAGGCCGACGGGGTGGGGGAGCTGATGCTCAACGTCAACCAGCCCGCCGACCTCGCGCGCGCCGAGGAGCTCGCCGCGCTGCGGATCGACCCCGGCGACCTGTGGGAGCACGGCGCCGACGAGTGGATCGAGTGGGCGCGCGCGCCCGGCCACGACCACTTCTTCTGGTCGTTCGTCCTGCCCGAGCTGATGGCGCTGCTGCCTCCCGAGCCCGGCGAGCTGACGATCGACATCGGCTGCGGCGAGGGGCGCCTCGCGCGCGAGCTGATCGGCCGCGGGCACCGCGTGCTCGGCATCGAGCGCTCGCCGCGGCTGGCCGCGGCCGCGCGCGAGGCGGACCCGCCGGTGCAGGTGCTCGTCTCCGACGCCGCCCGGTTGCCGCTCGACGACGGCTGCGCCGACCTCGTCGTCAGCTCGATGGCCCTGCTCAACATCGCCCGGCTGGACCGCGCGATCGCCGAGGTCGCGCGCGTCCTCGCTCCCGGCGGGGCGTTCTGCTTCGTGACGGTCCATCCGCACGCTTCCCTGGGCTCGCTGCGCAGGCTGCTCGGTGACGAGCGCGCGTACTTCACCGAGGCGGTGTACAGCGAGCGCCGCGAGCGCGACGGCCTCGCCATGACGTTCACCGACACGCACCGCCCGCTGTCGGCGCTGACCGGCGCGCTCGAGCGGTCCGGGTTCGTGCTCGAGTCCCTGCGCGAGCCGGTTCCGTCGGGCGTCTACGTCACCGCGTACCCGGACGTCGCCCGCTGGCGGAACGATCCCGCGCTGCTGGCCGGGCGCGCCCGCAGGCGCAGTTCGCTCTGAGCCCGCGGCCGGTGCGCGAATGGATGTCCCCGCATACGGGGACGCCTGCGCCAACGATGGCTCCGCCGAACAGGCGGGGCCATCTGACGTTCAGCCGGCCGACGGGTCGTTCAGCAGACGGCCTTCCATGCCGCCCGCGACCGTGACGACCTGCCCGGTGACGTGCCCCGCCGCGGTCGGCGACGCGAGCATGACGATCGCCCGCGCGATGTCCTCCGGCGACGCGACCTTCCGCAACGGCATCGTCGCGGTGACCTGGCTCAGCGTCTCCTCGGTGAGCGCCTCGGCCGCCATCGGTGTGACCGTCCACCCGGGCGCGACGACGTTGACGCGCGCCAGCGGCACGCCCCGGACGACCTCGTTCTTCAGAGAGAGCGCCAGCCCGTAGGCGATCGCCGCCTTCGCCGCCGCGTAGTCCGCATGCCCCGCCTCGCCGAAGAGCCCCGCGGTGGACGCGACGAGGACAAGCGAGGGCGAGGCGGCCGGCGAGGCCCCTCCGGCGAGGGGCGCCGCTTCTCCGGCCGGCGACATCTCGTCGCAGACCGGCGCGGCGGCCCCCGGAACGTCGGCGCCGATCGGCTCTTCGCGTGCCCGCACGTGGCGCACGAAGCCGCGGGCGGTGAGGAAGGTGGCGGTGAGGTTGGCGTCGACGGTCGCGCGCCAGCGCTCGAGCGGCATGTCGGCGACGGCGACGTCCTCGCTCGGCCAGACGCCGGCGTTGGCGACGCAGTGGTCGAGCCGTCCGAGCGCCTCGACGGCGTGGGGGACGAGCGCGTCGGCCTCGGCCTCGTCGCGCAGGTCGGCGCCGAGGGCGACGCCGCCGATCTCGGCCGCCAGCTCCTCCGCCGCCCCGCGGTTGGAGTGGAAGTGGACCGCGACCCGCGCGCCTTCCGCCGCGAACGCGCGCGCCGCCGCCGAGCCGATCCCGCCCGACGCGCCCGTGACGAGCACGCCGTGGCCCGAGAACCCGAGATCCATCAGCCGGCCGCGGACCCTCGGTGGGCCCGGTGCGAGGAGGTGCTCGCGGTCATCCGCCGATCGCGCTCATCGTGCGCGCCGGCTGCACGAACCCGGGCTCGTTGACCCGGTGCTTGAGCTCCTTGCGCCAGACGGCGTCGCGCACGATCCGCTCGAGCTCGTCGTCGGTCGCACCGGCGCGCAGGGGGTCGCGCAGGTCGGTCTCGTGCAGCGAGAACAGGCAGGTCCGCAGCTTGCCCTCGGCGGTCAGGCGGATGCGGTTGCAGTCGCCGCAGAAGGGCTCGCTGACCGGGTTGATGAACCCGATCCGGCCGACGCCGTCCGCGAAGCGCCAGACGCGGGCGGTCGCGTTCGGCTCGTGTGGCTCCGGCTCCAGCTCGAACTCGGCGGCGATGATCGCGCGGATCTCCTTGCCCGTCAGCACCTGCGTCATGTCCCAGGACCGCGACCCGTCGAGCGGCATGAACTCGATGAACCGAACCTCGTACGGATGCGAGCGGGCGAAGCGCGCGAACGGCAGCACCTCGTCCTCGGTGAACCCGCGCATCGCGACCGCGTTGACCTTGATCGGGTGCGCCTCGGGGAACGACCCGAGCACCTCGAGCCCGCGGAGCACGCGCGGCAGCGCGTCGCGGCGCGTCATCGCGAAGAACCGGTCGCGCTGCAGCGAGTCGATCGAGACGTTGAACCGCGTCACGCCGGCCCGCACGAGCGCCTCGGCGTCGCGCTCCAGCAGGTACCCGTTCGTCGTCACCGCGAGGTCGTCGACGAGCGGCGCGAGCATCGCCGCGAGCCCGGGGAAGTCCCGGCGCACGAGCGGCTCGCCGCCCGTCAGCCGCAGGTCCCGGACGCCCATCGACGCGAACAGCCCGACGAGCCGCGCTATCTCCTCGAACGTCAGCACGCTCTGGCGATCCAGCCACGGCAGCCCCTCGGCCGGCATGCAGTACTGGCAGCGGAAGTTGCAGCGGTCGGTGACCGAGAGCCGCAGGTCCCCGATGACCCGGCCGTGCCCGTCGCGCAACTGGTCGCGCTGCATCACCGGGGAGCGTAGCCTGCCGCCGATGCCCGCCGCCCGACTCCCGGCCGCCCTGCTGCTCGCCCTCGCCCTCGCCCTGTCCGCGTGCGGACGCGACGACCCCGAGGACGGGGTCCGCACGACGCTCGACGCGTTCGCCAAGGCGACGTCGACCAAGGACTTCCAGGCCATCTGCGACCAGGTGTTCGCCAAGCAGCTCGTCGACAAGGTCAACCAGGCCGTGCCGTGCGAGCTCGCGCTCAAGAACTCGAGCCTCGGCGACGCGCAGAAGCCGACGCTGCGCGTCATCAGCGTGAAGGTCGACGGCGACAAGGCGACCGCGCGGGTGCGGACCGCGGCGGCCAACCAGCCCGCCTCCGAGGACGACGTCGGCCTCGTCAGGGAGAGCGGCGACTGGCGCATCATCTCGCTGTCGTCCGAGGAGGGATCGAAGTGAGCACGCTCGACGGCAAGGTCGTCCTCATCACGGGAGCGGCGCGCGGGATCGGCGCCGAGACGGCGCGGCGCGCGGCCGCGCGCGGCGCGAAGCTGGCGCTCGTGGGCCTCGAGCCGGACGAGCTGCGCGGCGTCGCCGCCCAGTGCGGGCCCGACGCGCTCGCGATCGAGGCCGACATCGCCGACCCCGACGCCATCACCGACGCCTACCAGCAGGCCGCCGACCGCTTCGGTCGCATCGACGTCGTCTTCCAGAACGCCGGCATCGCGTCCGCGGGGACGCTCGCCGAGATCGACCCGGCGGCGTTCGACCGCGTCATCGCGGTCAACGTGCTCGGCACGTTCCGCTCGGCGCGCGCCGCGATCCCGCACCTGCGCGAGTCCGGCGGCTACCTGCTCATCAACGCGTCGATCGCCGCGCTCGTCACGGGCTTCCCCGGCATGGGCGCGTACTCGACGAGCAAGGCCGCGACCGAGGCGATCGCCAACACGCTGCGGGTGGAGCTCAAGCACCACGGCGTCGGCGTCGGCTGCGTCTACTACTCGTGGATCGACACCGACATGGTCCGCGGCGGGGAGGAGCACCGGGCGTTCCGCACGCTGCGCGGGACGCTGAAGGGGCCGCTTGCCAAGACCTATCCCGTGTCGCTGGCGGCGGAGCGGACCGTCGACGGCATCGAGAAGCGCGCCCGGCTGATCGTCGTGCCGTGGTGGGTGCGCGCGATGCTGCCGCTGCGCGGCCTCCTGCAGCCGATCTCCGAGCCGGCGATCCGTCCGGCGATCCCCACGATCGAGCGCGAGCTCGCCGAGGAGCTCGAGCAGCGCGGCGCCGACGCGGTGTTCCGCCCGGTCGGCGCCGGCGGCGCCGCGGCGGCCCGCGCGGGGTCCGAGCAGAAGGCCTAGGAGGAGGAGCCGGGCGCGGCGGCGCGCAGCGTCGCCTCGAAGTCCGTCCTGGCGATCGGCCCGACGCACGGCGACGTCACGCCCGCGTCGAGGTAGCGCTGCACGCCGGCGCGGACCTCGTCCTCGCCGCCGACCGCGGTCAGCACGGAGAGGAAGTCGTCTGAGATCGCCGCGGCCATCGCCTCCGCGTCGCCGCCCTGCGCGGCGGCGTCGAACGCCGCGATGTCGTCGCCGAAGCCGCTCCTCTCGATCATCGCGCGGTAGAAGGGCAGGCTGAAGTACGTCAGGAGGTCGCGGCGCTGCGCGTCGAAGGCGGATTCGACCCCACCCACCCCGTCCGTCAGCGCCGACGGCACGGCGGCGACGACATCGAACCCGTCGAGCGTCTTGCCCGCCTTCTCGCGCCCCTTGCGCACCTGCGGCATCACGACGTCGCGGACGTAGTTCGGGTTGCACAGCCACAGCACGACGCCGTCGGCGATCTCGCCGGCCAGCTCGAGCATCCGCGGCTGCAGCGCCGAGACGTAGATCGGCAGGTCGGGGTTGACCGGCATCGCCAGGCGGAAGCCGGTGCGCCACTTCTCGCCGGCCGGCGGGTCCGCGCCGCGGAAGATCGCGCGCAGGATCGCGACGTACTCGCGGGTCTCGGCGAGCGGCTTGTCGATCGTCTGCCCGAACCAGCCCTCCACGACCGGCCGGTGCGAGACGCCGATGCCCAGGCGGAAGCGCCCGCCGCTGATCTCGTCGACCGTCGCCGCGGCCTGCGCCATGTTCGCCGGCGTGCGGGTGTAGATCGGCGTCACGCCGGTGGCGAGCGCGACCCGCTTCGTGTGCGCCGCGTAGTGCTGCAGCACCGCGAGCGGCTCGCGCCCCGCGATGTGCGTGATCCAGACCGACTCGTACCCGAGCTCCTCCGCGAGCTCGGCGCGCTGGACGGCCTGCTCGAGCGAGCGGCCCACGGAGACGAAGCAACCCACGGCCATGCGGCCGGACGCTACTCGACGGGTGGCGGCGGCCGGAACGCGAGGTCGGCGGGGACGTGCGCGTGGTCGTGCAGCGCGTCGGCGGTGCGGCCGAGCGCGGCCAGGGCGGCGCCGAACGGGCCCGGTCCGAAGGAGACGCGCTGGACGCCGAGCGCCGCGAGCTCGCGCAGCGATGGCGATCGCGGCGACCCGAGGACGCTGACCGCCCCGAGCTCGTCGACGAGCGTGCGGATGCAGTCGCGGTCGTTGAGCCCGATCGCGAAGAAGCACGCGGCGCCCGCGTCGAGGTACGCCCGGCCGCGCGCGAGCGCGTCGTCGAGGCCGTCGCGCGGGTCGGACGCGCGCAGGAACACGTCGGTGCGGGCGTTGACGACGACTGGCACGCCGGCCTCCTCGCCCGCGGCGACCGCGGCGGCCACGCGGGCGACGGCGTCGCCGAGCGGTTCGCAGCGGTCCTCCAGGTTGCACCCGACGGCGCCCGCCTCGAGCGCGGCCCGGACGGTCGCGCCCGGGTCGCCGTAGCCGGCCTCGAGGTCGGCGGTCACCGGGAGGTCGCCCGCTGCGGCGACGACGCGCTCGAGCGACGTGAGCACGAGCTCGAACGGGATCTCCTCGTGGTCGGCGTAGCCGTGGACGGCGGCGACGGCCCAGCTCGCCGTCGCGATCGCCGCGGTCGCGGGCCGCGCGGCGACGACGCGCGCGCTCGCGGCGTCCCAGACGTTGACGAGCACGAGCAGCTCGGGCGCGGCGTGCAGCGCGCGCAGCTGCTCGGCGCGCTCTGCCGCGGGCGATGGCGCGCTCACGCGTGGACCGCGTCGCGCGCCGCCAGCAGCCGGTCGGCGACCTCGGTGGACCAGGGCCGGCCGCTCCCCTCGACGACGTCCGCGGCGATCTCGAGGTCGCGCCGCAGCCGCTCGAGCGGGAAGTCGCGGGCATGGAGCACGCGCGCGAGCCAGCCGACCTGCTGCTCGATCCGCGTGGCGCCCTCCACGTCGAGGATCGCCCAGTGGATGAGGTACTGGTTGTCGTGGACGCACCACTGGTGCCCGGCGTCGCCGTAGCGCTCCTCCTCGTCGGGGAACTCGCGGCGGTAGCGCTCGCAGACGTCGCGGGCGAGGTCGCGGACGTCGACCGTCGTGCCGTCGGGGGCGGTGACGTCGATCGGGGCGGCGGCGCCGCTGGGCGGGGCGGTCCGGCTCATTCGGCCACCACGTGCATGTGCTCGAGCCGCTCGAGCTTGATGGCGGCGTCGAGGTCGGCGGCGATGCGGTCGTGGCTGACCTTGTGCTCCCTGCTCTTCATGTACGTCTTGAAGCACTCGCGGTCGCGCCAGCGGCTCACCATCACGAGCTCGCCGGGGTCCCGGTCGGACTGCCAGACCTGGAGGTCGACGAACCCCTCGAAGGCGTCGACGAGGCGGGCGCGGGCCCGGAACGCGGTGACGAGCTCGTCGGCGCGGTCGGCGGGCACGCGGAGGCGGGAGAGCGACACGTACACGACCCGACTCTACGCCTACGGGGAGGAGCGGAGCATGAGCCCGACGACCGTCGCGGCGAACGCGATCACGCCGAACGTCATCGCCGTCCCGAGGTTCGTCGCGCCCGCCAGCTCGGCGATGATCGTGACGACGACGAAGACCCCGAGGGCGATCGCCGCGTCGACCAGGAAGCCGCGGTTCATGACGCCGCCTCCTGCGCCTTCTCCTCGAGCACCGCGGTCAGCGCCGCGACGTCGAGGCCCTCGTCCTGCTCGCCCAGCAGCTTCAGCGCCGCGCGGCGCCCGCCGAGCGCGCGGACCCCGCGTTCGCCGTGCTCGGCGGCGAAGTCGGCGAGCGCGCCGGCGCGCCGCGCCTCGGCACGCCGCGTACCCAGGTCGAGCCCCTCGCGGTGCTCGTCCAGCGCGGCCGCGAGCTCGTCGACGCCGCTCGGCGGCGCGAGGCTCGAGACCGCGAGCACGGGCGTGCCGCGCTCTCCGAGCGAGCGCAGCGCCGCGTTGAGGTCGCGGCGCGCGCGCATCGCGATGTCGCCGAGGTCGGCCTTCGTCACCACGAGCACGTCGGGCACCTCCATGATCCCCGCCTTGATGAACTGCAGCGCGTCGCCGGAGCCGGGCTGCACCACGACGGCGACCGTATCGGCCACCTCGGCGATCTCCGTCTCCGACTGCCCGACGCCGACCGTCTCGATGACGACGACGTCGAACGCGGCGCTCAGCGCCTGCGCGGCCGCGCGCGTCGCCGGCGCCAGCCCGCCGAGCCGCCCGCCCGCCGCCGTCGACCGGATCAGGACGTTCGCGTCCTCGGGGTCGAACTCGATCCGCGCGCGGTCGCCCAGCAGCGACCCGCCGGAGCGCTTCGACGACGGGTCGACGGCGAGCACCGCGACGCTGCGCCCGTCGTCGCGCCAGTGCTTGACGAGCGCGGACAGCAGCGACGACTTGCCCGCGCCGGGCGGCCCGGTGACGCCGATGAGGTGGCCCTTCGGCTCGGCGCCGATCGCGGCGGGGGACACCTCGCGCAGCAGCGCGGCGACGTCGTCCGCCTTCGTCCGCGACTCGACGAGGTTCAGGGCAGCGGGCGCCGCGGAGAGGTCGCCCTCACGCAGGCGGCGGCCGAGATCGGAGCCCGAAGCGGTCAAGCCGCAACGCCGTGGCGCTCGCCGACGAGCGTCACGATGTCGCGCATGATCTTCGTCAGGTCGAAGTCCTTCGGCGTGTAGACCGCGGCGACGCCGCCGTCCTTGAGCGGCTGGACATCGGCCTCGGGGATGATCCCGCCGACCACGACCGGCACGTCGACGTCGCGCTCGCGCAGCGCCGCGATCACGCCGGGGATGAGCTCGCGGTGCGAGCCCGAGAGGATCGACAGGCCCACGACGTGCACGCCCTCGTCGAGCGCGCTCTTCGCGATCTGCGCCGGCGTCAGGCGGATGCCCTCGTAGACGACGTCCATGCCGGCGTCGCGGGCGCGGACGGCGATCTGCTCGGCGCCGTTGGAGTGGCCGTCGAGGCCGGGCTTGCCGACGAGGATCTTCAGGCGCCGGCCGAGCGACTCCGACACGCGCTCGACCTCCTCGCGCACCTCCTCGAGCGTCTCGCCCGCGGGCTCGCCGGTCGCCTCGCCGACGCCGGTGGGCGCGCGGTACGAGCCGAAGACGTCGCGCAGCGCGGCCGCCCACTCGCCGGTCGTGACGCCCGCGCGGGCCGCCTCGATCGTCGCGGGCATGATGTTCTCCGTCGACCCCGCGACGCGCTTGAGCTCCTCGAGCGCCTTGTCGGCACGGGCCTGGTCGCGCTGCGAGCGCCACTCCTCGACGGCGGCGCGCTGCTCGGCCTCGACGCCCGGGTCGACGACGAGGATGCCGCCCTCGGCGTCGCTCGTCAGCGGCGACGGCTCGGTCTCCACGTACTTGTTCAGGCCGACGACGATCTGCTCGCCGTCCTCGATGCGGCGGATCCGCTCGCGGTGCGAGTCGACGAGCGCGGCCTTCATGTACGGGACCGCATCGACGGCGCCGCCGTGCTCGGCCACGACCGCCATCTCGGCCCGCGCGCCCTCGACGAGCTCCGCGACGAGGCCCTCCATCACCTTCGAGCCCTCGAAGAGGTCGGGGTACTCGAGCAGGTCGGTCTCGTAGGCGAGCACCTGCTGCAGGCGCAGCGACCACTGCTGGTCCCACGGCCGCGGCAGGCCGAGCGCCTCGTTCCACGCCGGCAGCTGGATCGCGCGCGCCCGCGCGTCGCGCCCGAGCGTCACGGCGAGCGCCTCGAGCACGATGCGCTGGACGTTGTTCTCCGGCTGCTGCTCGGTGAGGCCGAGCGAGTTGACCTGCACGCCGTAGCGGAAGCGGAGGTGCTTGGCGTCCTTGACGCCGTAGCGCTCGCGGCCGAGCTCCTCCCAGAGCTGGCCCATCGCGCGCAGCTTCGCGTGCTCCTCGACGAACCGCACGCCGGCGTTGACGAAGAACGAGATGCGCCCGAACACCTGGCCCATGAGGTCCTGGTCGACGCGGTCGCGGACGGCGTCGAGCACGGCGATCGCGTTGGACATCGCGTACGCGATCTCCTGGACCGGCGTCGCGCCCGCCTCCTGCAGGTGGTACGAGCAGATGTTGATCGGGTTCCACTTCGGGATCTCGGTCACCGTGTAGGCGACCATGTCCGCGATCAGCCGCATCGACGGGCCGGGCGGGAACGCGTACGTCCCGCGGGCGAGGAACTCCTTGATGATGTCGTTCTGCGTGGTGCCGGCGAGCGCGTCCTGCTGGACGCCCTGCTCCTCGGCGGCGACGACGTAGAGCGCCAGCAGCCAGGCCGCCGTCGCGTTGATCGTCATCGACGTGTTCATGCGGTCGAGCGGGATGCCCTCCATGAGCGTCCGCATGTCGCCGAGATGGGCGACCGGCACGCCGACCTTGCCGACCTCGCCGCGCGCGAGCTCATGATCGGCGTCGTAGCCCGTCTGCGTCGGCAGGTCGAACGCGACCGACAGGCCGGTCTGGCCCTTCGCGAGGTTGCGCCGGTACAGCTCGTTGGACTTCGCGGCGGTCGAATGCCCCGCGTAGGTCCGCATCATCCAGGGTCGATCCGGCTGGTCCAGGCGCACGCTCATGCCGCAGATCCTACGATGCGAGCCCCGTGCGCCAGCCACTTGGAGAACGCGTTCGCGACTCGCTCAAGCTCAGGACGCTCGACCTCAAGGACCGGCTGAGCGGCCGTGCCGACCGGCTCGTGCCGCCGCGCAGGCTCGACTTCGTCGGGCACTCGGACTTCGTCGAGACCGGCGACGAGTTCCTCACGCACTTCGTCGAGGTCGGCGGCCTGCAGCCCGGCCACCACGTCCTCGACGTCGGCTGCGGGATCGGCCGGATGGCCCGCCCGCTCACGGGCTATCTGTCGAAGGACGGCGGCTACGACGGCTTCGACGTCAACCGCGAGGGCATCGGCTGGTGCCGGCGCCACTACGGCCGCTTCAAGAACTTCCGCTTCACGGTCGCCGACCTCTACAACCGCCGTTACAACCCGACGGGCGAGCACGCCGCCACCGAGTACCGCTTCCCGTACGACGACGCGCGGTTCGACTTCGCCATCGCCACCTCGGTGTTCACGCACCTGCTCGAGGCGGAGGCCGACCACTACCTCGCCGAGCTCGGGCGCGTGCTCAAGCCGGGCGGTCGCGCCGTGACGACGTGGTTCCTGCTCGACGAGGAGTCGCGCCGCCACATCGCCGAGGGCCGCAGCGGCCTGGCGTTCATCGACGCGCACGAGCCCGTCGCAGTGCTCAGCGAGGACCTGCCGGAGGAGGCCGTCGCGTTCGACGAGGGCTGGGTCTACGACCACGTCGCCCGCCACGGGCTCGACGTCGTCGAGCCGACCCATCCCGGCTCGTGGTGCGGGCGCGAGGCGTTCACGTCGTTCCAGGACCTCGTCGTGCTCGAGCGGCGCGACGGGAAGGAGGAGCAGTCATGAGGACGATCGACGTGCGGCATCTCGGCCGCGAACGGGTCATCGCCAGCTACCTGGTCGACGGGTCGCTCGTCGACTGCGGCCCCGCGTCGGCGCTCGACGGGCTGCTCGAGGGGCTCGGCGACGAGCGGCCGGCGCGCCTGCTGCTCACGCACATCCACCTCGACCACGCCGGCGCGGCCGGGTCGCTCGTGCAGCGCTGGCCCGACCTCGAGGTTTGGGTGCACGAGCGCGGCGCGCCGCACCTCGTCGACCCCACGAAGCTGCTGGCCAGCGCGGGGCGCCTCTACGGCGACGACATGGACCGGCTGTGGGGCGAGGTCGTCCCGGTGCCGGCGCGCAACCTGCGCGTGCTGACGGGCGGCGAGCGTATCGCCGGCTGGCACGTCGCCTACACGCCGGGGCACGCCTCGCACCACGTCTCCTACCTGCACGACCGCACCGGGACCGCGTTCGTCGGCGACACTGGCGGCGTGCGGATCCCGCCCGACGGGCCGGTGCTGCCGCCCACCCCGCCGCCGGACATCGACCCCGCCGCCTGGCAGGAGTCGATCGACGTCATCGCCGACTGGGAGCCCGACCAGCTCGCGATCACCCACTTCGGCCTCTGGCACGACGTCGACGCGCAGCTCGACGAGCTGCGCGAGGCGCTCGACCGCGCGCTCGCATGGGCGCGCGAGCTGCACGACGTCGACCTCTACGCCGCGCGCCTCGGGCACTTCCTGCGTCAGCGCACGGACGCCGAGACGATCGCCGCGTACGAGCAGGGGATGCCCCCCGACCAGCTGTACCCGGGCTTGGAGCGCGCCCTGGCTCGGGTAGAGACTGGTGGCGATGGGACCTGAGACCGTCGAGATCGAACGCACGTCGGGGCCCGAGGCGGGCCTGGGCGGCAACTGGAAGGTCATCGTGCTCAACGACGACCACAACACGTTCGACCACGTCGCGCTCGCGCTCGCCCGCCACATCCCTGGCATCAACGTCAGCCAGGGCTACGCGATCGCCGACACGATCCACAACACGGGTCGCTCCGTGGTGTGGAGCGGGCTGCGCGAGCAGGCCGAGCTCTACTGGGAGCTGCTGCGCGACGAGGGGCTGACGATGGCTCCTCTCGAACGTGACTGACGCCCCGCCGAAGGGGTTGGGGCCCTGACCCCGTAGAGTGCAGGAGGTGCGCCGCAGCGTCGACGAGCTCGGCCGGGAGGCACGCGCGGGGGAGCCACGAGGCGATCGCGAGCGTGTGCTTCTGCGCCGCTACCACGAGTCCGGGGACACCCGGGCCCGGGATCAGCTCGCCGAGGAGATGCTGCCGCTGGCGCGCGCCCTCGCGGGCCGCTACGCCGGTCGCGGCGAGCCGCTCGACGACCTCGTGCAGGTCGCCTGCGTCGGGATCATGAAGGCGATCGAAGGGTTCGATCTCAGCCGCGACGTCCGTTTCTCGTCCTACGCCACGCCGACCGTGCTCGGCGAGATCAAGCGCCACTTCCGCGACAAGACGTGGGCCGTCCGCGTTCCGCGCGGCACGCAGGAGCTCCAGCTGCAGGTCGCCAAGGCGCGCGACGAGCTGACGAACGAGCTCGGCCGCTCGCCGACCGTGATGGAGCTCGCCAAGAAGGTGGACGCGCCGTTCGAGGACGTCCTGTCGACCATCCAGAGCGCCGACGCGCGGCGCGCGCGCTCGTTCGACGAGCCCATCGGCGAGGACGCGACGCTCGCGGACTCGATCGGCAGCGTCGACCCCGAGCTCGGCCGCGCCGAGATCCGCGTGCTCATCGACGGCGCGCTCGACGTCCTCACCACGCGCGACCGCGAGATCCTGCGGCTGCGCTTCGAGGAGGACCTCACGCAGACGGAGATCTCGCGCCGCATCGGCGTGTCGCAGATGCAGGTCTCGCGGCTCATCCGCCAGGCGCTCGCGCGCCTGCGGATGAACATCGAGCGCTCCGGCCGCGCGGACGCGGCCTAGCGCGTCAGCCGGCCTGCGCGTCCCCGGTCTCGCCGGGGTCGCCGTTCGCGTGGACGGCGGCGGGCTCACCGCCGTAGCCGGGATCGCTCGGCAGGTGACCCTCGGTGGCGATGTCGGCCCACTGGTAGAGCACGGGGATCTGGTAGTGGCCGGAGTGCTTCGCACGCCAGCGCACGAAGTCCGGGCCGTTCCAGTAGCGCTCCCAGTCGACCTTGCTCTCGAAGGTCGCGACCTGGAGGAACTTGTAGCGGTCGTCGCGGTAGCGGTAGACGGCGTAGGACGTCGCGCCGAAGCGGACCGCGAGCGGCGCGATCTCCGCCAGCGCCGCCTCCATCGAGTCGGCCCGGAAGCCCGTGGCGTACCACGGGATGTGCACGCTGCCGGCCATCAGGCACCCACCTCCGCGCGGATGGCGCCGGGCCCCTCGGCGGTGCGGCCCTCGCCCTCCTTCTCGGCACCCACGAGAACCGCGATCTTCCCGAGGTGCTTGTTCTCGTGCATCAGCTGGTGCGCGTTCGCGACGTCCTCGAAGGGCATCGTCTTCCACAGCACCGGCCGGATCTTCGACTCCTCGATGAGCGCGTTGGCGAGGTTGCACTCCCACGCGTTCGCGAAGTGCGAGCCGAGGATCTCCTTCTGGCGCATCCAGAGGTAGCGGACGTCGAAGTCGAGCGTGTAGCCCGAGGTCGCGCCGCAGATGACGACCTTGCCGAACGTCTTGACCGTCAGCACGGACGTCGGGAACGTCGCCTTGCCGACGTGCTCGAAGACCGTGTCGGGCGCGTCGCCGAGGAGCTCCTTGACGCGCTTGGAGAACGCGCGCGAGGCCTTGAAGCGGGCCTTCTCCTCCTCGGGCGACTCGCCGCCCTTGCGCATCATCTCCTTGAACTCGTTGCGGTCGATGTAGCCGACCGCGCCGAGCTGCTCGACGAGCTTGCCCTTCTCCTCGGAGGAGACGACGCCGACGCAGTCCGCACCGGTGAGCTTGCAGAGCTGCACGGCGAAGACGCCGAGGCCGCCGGCCGCGCCCCAGATGAGGACCTTGTGGCCCGACTGGAGGTTCGCCCGGTTCATGAGCATCCGGTACGCCGTGAAGTACGTCAGGCCGTAGGACGCGGCCTCCTCCCAGGCGAGGTGCTTCGGCTTGGGAAGCAGCTGCTGCGCCTGGACCTTCGTGAACTGCGCGAACGAGCCCCAGGTCGTCTCATAGCCCCAGATCCGCTGCGACGGCGCCGCCATCGGATCGAGCCCGTGGACCTCGGGGTCCTCGTACGAGGTCATGTTGCAGTGGATGACGACCTCGTCGCCCGGCTTCCAGCGCGTGACCCCCGAGCCGACCTTCCACACGACGCCCGAGGCGTCCGAGCCGCCGATGTGATGGCCGAACTCGGGATGGTCGCCGTAGCCGAACACCGAGACGGGCTGGCCGAGCGCCGCCCAGACGTTGTTGAAGTTCACGCCGGCGGCCATGACGCGGACGATGACCTCGAACGCGCCGGGCTCCGGGACCTCGATCTCCTCGACCTGGAAGGCGTCCGTGGGCTCGCCCTCGCGCTCCTGGCGGATGACCCACGCCGCCATGGTGGCGGGCAGCTCTCCGGGTTCGGTGTCGACGGTGGAGACTTGACTCAGATCAACGGCCACTGGGGTTCGGGTTCCTTCGCTCGCTTCAAGAGAACGCAGGCCCGGAGACTAGTGGGAGCGCCGCCGCGGGGCGCTGCCGTCGCTACGGCTGGAGCAGGTCGTTCTGCGCGGTCTCGCGCTCGGCGCCGACCTTCAGCGCCGCGGCCTTGATGCCGTTGGCGGCCACCGCGACCTTGTACGTGCCGCGCTTGAGATCCGCGTTCAGCGACGCGGTGTCGCCGGGGTTGATCGGGCCGGTGCGCTGGCGGATGCCGGGGTTGCTGCCGCCGAGCTCGTCGGTCTCGAGCGTGATCTCCTGCGCCTTCTGCGTCTCGTTGGCGACGATGAGCGTGACGGGCCCGGCGCCGAACGAGCGCGGGGACACGGAGACCTCGCCGCCGTTGATGGACGCGCTGATGACGATCGGCGCGGGCGGGCGCGGGTTGTTCTCGTAGTCGGTGTCGTCGCCGCAGCCGGCCACGAACGCGGCGGACAGCGCGACGACGGGGATCAGCGAACGGACCCGGTGCAAAGCTCTTGAGACCTCTCCTCGCGGGTCCGGCGGACCCGAGTCGCGCGAACCCTACCCCAAGGGCGGGCGGCGAAGCGCCGGTGGCGGCGCGATGCCGGCGAGCACGTCCTGCAGGCGCTGCCAGGCGTCCGCCTCGGCCCGGTCGTACTCCGCGCCCTCGAGCCCGCGGGTCGCCTCGGCGTACTCGTCCCACGCCCGGCGCAGCTCTTCGGCGGTGAGGGGGGCGAGCGCGGGCATGGCCCGATGCTACTCCCCGCGGCGGAGTGCAATCGCGCATGCGAGCCGTCTGGCCCGGGGCGTACAACGCGCGGTCCGCCCATGGACCTCCTCGACGCCCCGCTTGCCCGCACCGAGTTCCTCGTCGTCGACACCGAGACGAACGGGAAGGCCGGCGACGCGTGCGAGCTGACCGAGGTCGGGGCGGTGCTCGTCGGCGGCGGCGAGCTGCACGAGCGCTGGGAGACGCTCGTCGGCGTGCGCGCGCCGCTGTCGCGCGGGATCCAGCGCTTCACCGGGATCACGCAGGCGATGGTCGACGAGGCGCCGGCCGCCGAGGCGGTCCTGCCCGAGCTGGCCGACCAGCTCCACGGCCGCGTCCTCGTCGGCCACAACGTCTCGTTCGACCGGCGCGTGCTGCGTCAGGCGTTCGAACGCGCCGATCTCGAGTGGGAGGACCCGCCGGCGCTGTGCACGGTCGCGCTGGCACGCCGGTTCGCGCCGCTCGCGCGCCAGCGCAAGCTCGTCGCGCTGGCGGGCTCGCTCGGCATCGACGTCGAGGTCGCGCACCGCGCGCTCGCCGACGCCGAGACGTGCGCGCGCGTGTTCTGCGCGCTGTTCCCGCGGCTGTGCGCGCACGCGTCGACGGTGGGCGAGGCGCTGGAGGTGCTGCGGCCGACGCGGCGCCGGTCCGCGTCGAAGCCCGACCTCCCGCGCCGCCGCGCGACGAACCGCCCCGAGTTCGCCGACCTGCCGGACACGCCGGGCGTCTACATCTTCCGCAACGCCGAGGGCCAGCCGCTGTACGTGGGCAAGTCGGTCAACCTGCGCACGCGCGCGCGATCGCACTTCGCGCCGTCGGCGCCGACCGGCGACTGGACCGCGCAGGCGTCGATCGTCGACCACCGGCCGACGCGGTCGGAGCTGGGGGCGCTGCTGCTGGAGGCGCGCCTCATCAAGTCGCTGCGGCCGCCGGGCAACGTGAAGCTCAAGAAGGTCGACCCGTTCGTCTACCTGCGCTGCCGGTTCGACGTGTCGTTCCCCGTGCTCGAGATCGCCGACGAGCCGGCGGCGGGGCACTCGGTGAACGTCGGGCCGCTGCGGGGGCGCGCAACGGCGGTCGAGCTGAAGGAGCAGCTCGACTCGCTCTTCGGCCTGCGCCACTGCGGGCGCAAGCTGCACCGCCGCGACCATCCGTCGGTGTACGGGCAGATGGGCCGCTGCCTGTCGCCGTGCCTGGGCGACCTCGACCCGAACCTCTATCGCCGGCGGCTGGACGAGGCACTCGCGCTGTTCACCGGCCGCGGGGACGGGGGAGCGGCGCTGCTCGCGCACGTCGAGCGCCAGATGCGCGAGGCCGCCGACGCGCGCGCGTACGAACGGGCGGCGTGGCTGCGCCGCCGTCACGGCCGGTTGCGCCACCTGCTCGAGCGTCTGGGCCCGCTGCTGCGCGCGGCGCACACGCATCCGCGGCTGGTGCTGGCGCCGGGGGAGGGAGGCGCCGACGCGTTCTGGCTCGTCGGCGGGCGCGTCGTCGACTGGGGGCCCGTCGACGGGGGCGTGGACGAGCTCGCGGACCGCACCGCCGTTGCGTTGCGGCGCTCCGCCGAGCCGTTCGTCCCGCCCGACGAGGTGCACGAGATGCGGATCGTGGCGACGTGGCTGGCGGCCAACGAGCCGCCCGTCCTGGACCTCGGGCGACCGCCGGCGCGCGGGTCCCTCGCGGCGCTCGCGCAACGTGCCGGCATCGAGGAACTTGCGCCGATCCCCACGCCAGTGGACGGATGTCGGACTCGCGCTGATCGCTTGCTCGCTCCATGATCCGGGGAACCTGCCCTGACCGATGCCGGACGGATCCGGCGCCGGGTGGGCCGAGAGGTCAGATCACGGATGAGCCAGCAGCACCAGGTCGAGCCCTCGGCCGACATCAGGGCGTTCCTGCCGCGACCCGGCGAGGCGGTCGACGCCTACGCCGATCGTCTGCGCTGCCTGCACCGCGATCTCAGCCTGGTCCTGCAGGCCGTCGAGCGCGGCCTCAGCGCCGAAGAGGACGAGCCGCCGGCCCCGCCGACGCCGCTCTCCGCGGCCGACCTGCCGGAGACGCCGGTCTCCCCGCCCGACTCGCCGGTGTCGCCTTCCTTCGCGTCCGACGAGGACCTCTCGGCCGCCGACGAGCCCGATGCGGTCGTCGCCGTGGTGGTGCCGCCGGCGCCTCGTCGCGCGCCCGCGCCTCTCCCCGCGCCGGGGACGGCGCGCGTCGAGGTCATCTCCTCGCCGCGCGAGCCGATGCCGGACTTCGATCGCCGCGAGGCTCCCCGCCCGCTCGAGGAGCGCCGCCCGCCGCCCGAGCCGGCGCACGCCGAGATCTCCCCGCCGGCGCCGGCCTCCGCGTCGCCGGCCGCCTTCACCCTCCCACCGCTCGTCGCCGGCGCGATCGTCGTCGGGTGGCTGACGATCGTCGCCTTGCTCGTCGCGCTTCTCGCGGCCTCGTGAGACGCCGCTCCGCGCCCGGCGCGGAGACGGCCGTCAGCCCTCGAACGGAAGCTCTTCGACCGTTGCGCTGATGCCCGCATCGCCAACCGCGAGCGTCGCGCCGGGTTCTGCCTCGCGGCGGACGAGGGCAAGGGCGATCGGGCCGTGCACGGGCGAGACCACGGCGCTGCCGACGTGGCCGACGACCTTCTCGCCGAGGCGCAGCTCATCGCCGGTCGCCGCCGGCGCGGAGAGGCGGAGGCCGCGCAGGTGGCGGTTCGGCTTGCCCTTGTAGAAGAGGCGCGCGACGGTCTCCTGGCCGACGTAGCAGCCCTTCGTGAAGCTGACCGCGCGGTCGTTGAGGCCCGCCTCCTGCGGGATCGTGCCCTCGTCGAGGTCGATGCCGTAGCGGGGGCGGCCGTGCTCGACGCGGACGATCTCCGCGACCTCCTCGGCGACGTCGCGCGCGCCGGCCTCGCGCAGCGCCGCGGCGACGGCCTCGGTGTCGTCGCCGTCGCACAGCACGTCGACGCCGACGTCGGTCACGACGAGCAGCACGTCGCGGCCGCCCACCGACGCCGTCGCGTTGTCGTGCTCCGCCGTTCCCAGCAGCGCCGTCTCCGCGCCGCACACCTCGCGCGCCTTGGGGCCGATCAGCGACAGCAGCCCGCGCTGGAGCGTGCGCTTGTGCAGCTCGACGTCGAAGCCGATCTTCGACCGCCGCACCATGTCGAACAGCGCCTGCAGCGAGACGCGCTCGGTGTCGAGCAGCAGCTCGTCCCCGACATCAAGCACGCGCACGTCGCCGAGCATCTTGCCCTTGTGCGTGAGGAACGCCGCGTACAGGCCGTGGCCGGCCGTGAGCGCCTCGGTGTCGTTCGAGACCTGGCCGTTGAGGAACGTCTTGGCCTCGGAGCCGGTGAGGGCGAGCTTGCCGCGCTCGGACCGGTCCACCAGGCCGCAGGCGCCGGTCAGCGTGGCGTGGTCGGAAGCGAGCGAGTCGGTGACAGCCACGCCTTCGAGGGTACTGTTGGGACCCTCATGGGCCTCGCCGACACCTTCCAGCAGATCGTCGACTCGCTCTCCGACGACTGGAGCGACATGGACCTCGACCTGCGGATCTTCGACGAGGACCGCTACATCGAGGCCGCGACGTACTTGACGATCATCTACCCGCAGCCGTACTCGAAGCACGACTGGCACTGGCGGATCATGGTCGCCCACCGCTTCGGCCACGCCGCGGCGGTGCCCCCGACGCACGCCGCGCTGAAGATGCTCGACGACGCCGGGATCGCCGGCGAGCTGGCGGTCCGCTCGGTGAAGGTCGGCCGCGCCGAGGTGAACCCCATGTGGGGGCGCCCCGAGTCGGTGCGCCAGGAGTTCCGGAAGCTCCGCGGCTTCTAGCCGCGCGCGCGCTCAGCGCTTCCAGAAGGTCGTGCGCGCGGCGGCGCCGGCCTTGCTCATCCCGATGTGGATGTGGTCGAGGTGGCCGACGGTCGGGTTCACCCCGCGCTTGCGCTTGCCGCTCTTGCCGTAGCACGGGTCGTACGGCTGGAACTGGTCCATGCCGGCGCCCCAGTACGAGCAGTCCCAGATGAGCTCCTCGACGCCCATCCGGCGCGCGAGCGCGTGCGGCGTGCCGAGCTTGTCGGGTGCGAGCAGCAGGCGGATGAGCGCGCGGCCCTTCGCCTTGTCGGCCGGGACGCGGACGTCGAGGTGCCAGTCGATCGCGCGGTTCTCGGCGTGCAGCGAGGCCGAGTGCTTGCCCCACTTCTCGCAGCGGTACGACCCCCAGAACACGCCGCCGGCGTTGCGCTGCAGCCAGGCGGTCAGCCGCACGATCCCCGGCCGCGAGGCGTTCGGAGTGCAGCGGGTGGCGGGGTCGTAGTGCTCGGGATCGGGCTCGACGGATGCCAGGACGTTCGCGGGGTTGCCCTGGACGGGACCGAGGACGGCGGGGAGACGGAAGGCGTCGGCGGCGGGCGCGGCGGCAAGCGAGACCAGCACCGCGCCGAGCGACAGGAGACGGCGCATGGCCGGGAGATCGGCGCCTCGCGACGAGCCTTGAGCGCGGGGCCGCATTGCCCGGACGCCCGCCCACCGCGACTTCTCTCGCCCCCCGGCGACGCCTCTCGCCCCCCGCGACCTCTCTTCGCCGGCGCCGGGCGTCAGCCGCTGAAGCGCGTCACGAAGCGTTCGGCGACGTCGGGCTTGCGCGCGACGACGCCGTACTTCGCGGCCCACGCGGCCCACTGCTCGAGCACCGCGGGGTCGAGCGTCCCGAACCGGCGGCCGCCCTCGCGGAACGCGGGGGAGACGGCGCGGAGCTGCGCGAGCAGCGCCGCCCGGTCGCGGGCGCGGCCGTCGCGCATGAGCGTCTCGACCGCCAGCTCGGGGTCGCGGATCGCCTCGTCGTAGCCGCGCCGCAGCGCGGCGATCGTCGCGCGGATGAGGTCCGGCTGCTCGGTGAGCGTCCGGCGCGTCGTGGCGAGGACGAGGCCGGGGAACGTGGGCGCGCCGTAGTCGTCGGGCCGCAGGACGTCGCGGTCCGGGAAGAGGTCCCAGCGTGCGACGGCGCCGGCGACGCGGCCGTCCGTCAGATCGCTCGCCGGATGCTCGGCGGGGACGGCACGCACTTCCGCGGGGTCACCGCCGTCGCCGTCCACCACGGCGCGCAGCAGCCCGAGGTCGCGCATCGACGCCCGCGCCGACGTCGTGCCGGTGGCCACCGCGACCCGCTCGCCCTCCAGCTCGCGCGGCCGGCGGGCATCGCTCAGCACGCCGACGAGCGGCGCCTGCACGAGCGCCATCACCCCGACCACGTCGTCGCTCGCGGCGGCGAGCTCGTCGATCCCCAGCAGCGCCAGCTGCGCACGCCCGGTCTCGAGCTGCCGCACCGGATCGCTGCCCGGCCGCGGCGCCCGGATCCGGAGGGTCGCTCCCTCGCCGCGATCGAACTCCCGCGCCACGGCGACGTACGCGCCGGCGTGGACTGCGGCCGGCGCGCCGTCGAGCACGAGCGTCGCCCGGCGCACGTCCGGCTCGAGCGTCCCGCCGCAGGCAGGGAGCAGCAGCGCGAGGACGAAGAGGAGCGGCAGCGTGCGGCGCACGCGGGGCAGTGTGCCGAGATCGAGGGAGGACCGGTGACGGACAGCACGACGACGGAGGAACGGCGCGGCGCGGACGCGTACGTCGCGGAGCTCATCGGCACGTTCCTGCTCGTCCTCTTCATCGGGATGGTCCTCTCGCTGCACAACGCGGCGGGCATCGGCGTCACCGACTGGGCGGTCATCGGCCTCCTGCACCTCTTCGTCCTCGCGGTCCTGCTGCGCACGCTGGGCGGCGTCTCGGGGGGCCACTTCAACCCGGCCGTCACCGTCACGTTCGCCATGCTGCGCCGGATCGCGCCGATCGACGCGGCGATCTACGTCGTCCTCCAGCTGCTCGGCGCGCTCGTCGGCGCCCTCGTCGTGAAGCTCCTGCTCGAGAACGAGGGCGATCCGGTCGGCTACGGCGCGCCCGTCCTCTCGCCGCTCATCGACGGCAAGGCCCTGTCGGGCTTCGCCTGCGAGCTGATCGGCACCTTCGTCCTCGTCTGGGCCTACCTCCACGCAACAACGGGGTCAGGCACCGTGCGTGCACGTGCACGCACGGTGCCTGACCCCTTCGTTGCGGCCGGGGCTCTCGCCGCGGGTGTCTTCGTCTTCGGGCCGCTCACGGGCGGCGCGCTGAACCCGGCGCGCGCGTTCGGGCCGTCACTGGTCGGCGGCGGCGAGAGCGTCGGGACGTTCCTGCTGGTCTACGTCCTCGGGCCGCTCGTCGGCGCGGTGCTCGCGGGGTTCGCGACCACTGCGCTCACCCTCGCGCCGAAGCGCGCCGGCGAGCCGCCGGCCGCGGCCGTCGCCTCACCCGGCGGCGGCGAGATCCTGCTCGACACCACCCGCCCGCCGGACCGCGACGACCCGTCCTAGACTCGGCTGCGTGGGCGCTCCCCGCCGCCGAGTCACGTTCTCGCGCAACGTCACGCTGTCGCTGTCGAGGACGTGCGTCTCGCACTGCAAGTACTGCGCGTTCCAGACGCACCAGCCGCACTTGCAGGAGCCCGAGGAGGTCATGGCGCTCCTCGACCACGTCGCGAAGCGCAACGTCAAGGAGCTGCTCGTCCTCACCGGCGACGAGCCCGACCACCATCCCGGCGTGCGCGCGAAGCTCGCCGAGCTCGGCCACCCCGACTTCGTCGCCTACGTCGTGTGGGCGTGCGAGCGGGCGCTGGAGCGGGGCATTCTCCCGCACACCAACCTCGGCGCCCTCTCGAAGCGCGATCTGGAGCGGCTGCGCGAGGTCACCGCGTCGCAGGGGCTCATGCTCGAGTCGACGCGCGACGACCTCGTCGCGCACCAGGGCTCGCCGACGAAGCTGCCCGAATTGCGGCTGGGGACGATCCGCGCCGCGGGGGAGCTCGGCATCCCGTTCACGAGCGGGATCCTCGTCGGCATCGGCGAGACGCCGGAGGACCGCCTCGACGCGCTGCGCGCCCTCGCGGAGGTCAACGCCGAGCACGGCCACCTCCAGGAAGTCATCCTCCAGAACTTCGTCCCGCACCGCCGGTACTACGGCGAGGAGCCCGCCGAGATCGCGACCGAGGCGGCCGAGCGCTTCTGGCGGACCGGCCTGCACGACGACCCGGCGGTGCCCGCGCCCGCCTGGGCGTCACCGGTGACGATCGCCGAGCTCGAGCAGCTCGTCCGCGACGCGCGCGCGATCCTCGGGCCGGACGTCGGCATCCAGGTGCCGCCCAACCTCAGCGACTGGTGGCCGCAGCTCGTCGCCGCCGGCGCCACCGACCTCGGCGGCCTCTCCGCCAACGGCGACCACATCTCGCCGGAGCACCCGTTCCCCTCGCCCCACCAGGTCCGCAAGCGGCTTCAGGCCGACGGCGTCGCGCTGACCGAACGGCTCTGCGTCTACCCGCAGTACATCGACCCCGAGTGGCTGTCGCAGGGCGTGCTCGACGTCATCAAGACGAAGTTCTGGTCGTTCATCCCGCGGCGCGGCTCGGGCCGCCGCGACGAGCGGCCGATCCGCACCGAGCTCGTGGCCGGCGCGATCGCGAAGGGCCGCGACGGCGAGCAGCTCACCGCCGACGAGCTGACCGCGCTGTTCGCCGAGACGCGCCCGGAGGCGATCGAGGACATGCGCCAGGCGGCCGACGAGCTGCGCGCCGAGCTGGCCGGCGAGACCGTCACCTTCGTCGTCAACCGCAACATCAACGTCTCGAACGTGTGCATCGTCGGCTGCGCGTTCTGCGGCTTCGGTCAGGGCCGGCGCTCACCGGACGCCTACAGCCACGACCGGGCGGAGTTCGAGCGCCGCGTGGACGAGGCCGTCGCGTACGGCGCCACCGAGATCTGCATGCAGTCCGGCATCCACCCGGACTGGGGCCTGGACGAGTACCTGCACTGGCTGCGCGTCGCGAAGGAGCGCGCGCCGCAGCTGCATCTCCACGCCTACTCGCCGATGGAGATCGCGCACATGGTCGACGTCTCCGGCCTCCCGCCGTCGGAGGTCTTCGCGCGCCTGCGCGACGCCGGCCTCGACTCGACCCCCGGCACCGCGGCCGAGGTCCTCCACGACGGCGTGCGCGAGCGCATCAGCCCGAACAAGCTTCCCGTCGCGCGCTGGGTCGAGATCATCGAGGCCTCGCACCACGCCGGCCTGCGCTCCACCAGCACCGTGATGTTCGGCCACATCGAGGAGCCGTGGGAGCTCGCCGAGCACATGCGGGTCATCAGGGAGCTGCAGGAACGCACCGGCGGCATCACCGAGTTCGTCCCGCTGTCGTTCATCCCGTTCCACACGTTGCTCGGGCGCACGCACGGCGTCGAGGAGATCAGCCGCGAGGAGAACCTCAAGCACACCGCCGTGTTCCGCCTCGCGCTCGGCCGGACGATCCCGAACGTCCAGGCCTCGTGGGTGAAGATGGGCCTCGACGTCGCCACCGAGGCGCTGCGCTGGGGCGTCAACGACCTCGGCGGCACGCTGATGGAGGAGAACATCTCCCGTCTCGCGGGCTCCTACCACGGCGTCAGGCTCGACCCGCCGGAGCTGATCGCCGCCGCGCACCGCGCCGGCCGCCCGGCGGCGGAGCGCACGACGCTCTACGGCATCCGCCGCCGGTACCCGCTCGAAGCGGTCGCGGCCTAGCGAGGCGGGCGCTCAGGCGGCCGCGTAGCCGGCGACCTGGCGGCGCCAGCCGGCCTTCAGCCGCTCGAGCGGCATCCCCTCGACCCGGCGCAGGTGGAGGAACAGCGCGGGGGAGAGGCTGTGCAGCAGCAGCGCGGCGCAGAGGCCCGCGTCGGCGTGCGGCGCCGCCTCGGCGAGCAGCACGGTGATGTGGGTCCGGTAGAACGCGATCGGGCCGGTGCCCCCGCGCCAGCCGCCGCCCACCTCGGCGGCGGCGAGCAGATCGGCGTGCTCCTCGAGCACGTCGAGGTAGGACTCGCCGAACGCGGCGAGCCGCTCCAGCGCCGGCGCGCCCGGACCCAGGGGCGCGTCGCCGCGGATGAGCTGGTCCTGGAAGGCCCGCTCCTGCTCGCCGAGCAGCGCGATGGCCAGGCCCGCCCGGTCGCCGAAGCGCCGGTAGATCGTGCCCTTGCCCACGCACGCCGCCTTCGCGACGTCGTCGACCGAGACGTGCTCGATCCCGCGCTCGGCGAAGAGCTGCTCCGCCGCCGCGAGGATCTTGATCCGGTTGCGCGCGGCATCCACGCGCTCGGTCACCTCGGGCGCCGGCCCCGCCATCGGGAGCATGAGGTCGTCGGTCACGGCGCCCATCATCTCCTCCTAGGCGGCCGCCGTGTCCTCGACCGGCGCCTCGACCTCGCGGACGAGGCCCTGCATGAGCTCCTCGAGGCGGTTCGCGAGCTCCGGGTCGACCAGACCGCCGTCCTCGTCGAAGGCGGTGTCGGCGAGCCCGACGGGCAGCTCGTCCTCCAGGACCCGCGCGCCCATGGCGTTCAGGACCTTGCGCGTCTCGGCCTGCGCCCAGACCGCGCCGAAGAGGCCGGTGCTGGAGCCGATGACGGCGACGGGCTTGCCGCGGAAGACGTTCGTCTCGAACGGGCGCGAGGCCCAGTCGAGCGCGTTCTTGAGGACGCCCGGGATCGAGTGGTTGTACTCGGGGGTGCTGATCAGGACCGCGTCCGCCGCCTCGACGGCGTCACGGAGGACCTGGACGGACGGCATCGCGTTGAAGCGATCGTCGTCCTCGCAGTAGGGCGGGACGTTGCGCAGGCCGTCGAACAGCACGAGCTCGGTCCCGGACGGCAGCGTCTCCGCCGCCGCCCGGATGAGCTTCGTGTTGTGCGAACCCCGGCGCAGGCTCCCGGAGATGCCGAGGATCCGCATCGAACTAGGCCTGGTCGGCGACGAGCGAGATCTGGACGTCGAGCTCGACCTCGTTGGCGAGCGCGTTCCCGCCGCTCGGCAGCGGGGCGTTCCAGTTCATGTCGTACGCGGTGCGGTCGATGGTCGCGGTCAGGTTGAGGTGGCCGCGGGTGTTGCCGAACGCGTCCTCGGCCGGCGCGGTCCAGTGGCCCGTGGCCTCGACCGGGTTGGTGATGCCCTTGATCGTCAGCTCGCCCTTGACGGTCGCGGTGCCGTCGTCGTTGAGCTCGACGTCGCTGGAGCGGAACGTGACCTCGGGGTGGTTGGCCGCGTCGAAGAACTCGGGCGACAGGACGTGAGCGCGGAACTGCTCGGGCTGCGTGATCGAGATCGACTCGACCTTCGCGGAGCCCTCGAGGGTGCCGTCGGCGAGGCGGGCGTTGACCTCGGTGAGCGTGCCGCGGTAGAGCGAGACGCCCTGGTAGCGGACGGCGAAGCCGAAGGAGCTGTGGACCGGATCGGCGGTGTAGGTGCCCTGGAGCTGGGTGGCGGTGGCCATTGGGGTGTCCTCCCGTGGAGTGGAGACGCTTGGGGTTCCGAAACCGGACTGTGGTCCGGTTGCGTATGCAACTGTAGCACGAGAAACGGACCTCGGTCCGCTTCAGGACGTTGCACGCGCAACTGGGCGCGTTGGAACTCGTCAGGCGAAGAGGTCGTCTTCGCGGGCACGGACGAGCGCGGCCGCTCCCGATCCGTGGTCACCGGTCAGGTAGCGGTCCAAACCACGGATGACGACGGCGGGCTGGCCTCCGGCCTTTGAGCGGGCGAGATCGGCGGCCGACGCGACCTCGTCGGCCAGCGCGATCCACGTAGCCCTCAGCTCCCGGCCCGTCCGGTCCGCGCGGCCGCGCCAGTCGTCGAGCGGCTGGAGCCCCGCGATGCCGATCGCGACGTCCGCCTGGCCGTGGCGCCAGGCGCGCCCGAACGAGTCGGTGATGACGACGCCGACGTGGAGGGGATGGAGCTGCTCGCGCAGCTCGCGGGCGGAGTGGTCGGGGTCGCGCGGGAGGAGGACGAGCGTCCCCTCGTCCGTGTTCGACGCGTCGACGCCGGCGTTCGCGCAGACGAAGCCGTGGTGGGTGCGGCAGATGAGCACGCCGCGCTCGGCCCGCACAACCTCGGCGGTCTCGTCGAGCACGACCTGCACGTGGCGCGGGTCGTCCTTGCCGAGCTCGTTGGCGAGGTCGATCGCGCGCATGGTCGGGGTGACCGTGTCCAGCGAGACGACGCGGCCCTCGGCCTTCGAGACCGCCTTGTGGGCGAGCACGAGCACGTCGCCGTCTGCGAGGTGCGGGCGGACGAGCGCGGCGAGGTCGTCGCCTTCGCGGATCTCCGGGAGGCCCGGGATCGCCGCGGCGCTGATCACGCCAGCGACACGAGCTGGAGGTCCTCCGGCGTGTCGACGTCGAGCAGCAGCGCTTCGACCGCGTCGATCGTGCAGGGGACGCCGGCGCCGGCGGTGAGCCGCTCGTGCCGTTCGCGGCTGCCGGGCCCGAACGCGGGCCGGATCGCGCGCGGCGGGTGGAGCAGCAGCGCGTTCGTGCCGGTCCCGTGGCGGTCGGGCACGACGACCACGCCCGGGCGGGGGTGGCGGTCGACGAGGCCGTCGACGTCCGCGGCCGTGAGCAGCGGGCAGTCGCCGGGGACGAGCAGGACGCGGTCCGCGCCGAGCTCCTCGGCGCGGGTGATGCCGAGCTCGGCGGCGCCGGAGTGGCCGAGCGGGACGGGCTCGTCGACGACGACGAAGCCGTTCGCGATCGCCGCGTCGCGCGCCGCCGGATCGGCGGTGACCACGACGACGTGGTCCAGCCGGGCGGCGTGAGCGAGCGCATCGAGGACGTCGCCGACCATGCCGCGGACGAGCGCCGTCTTGTCCGGGACCGAGCCGAGCCGCGACTTCGCGTGCGCGAAGCGCTTGACCGGCAGGACCGCGACGGTCGTCGTCACCGGGCCGAGGCTACCGGGCCCCTACCGGTCGAGGCCTTCGGCGAACGTGAGCGTCTCGCGTGCCACGCGCTCGCGGTTCTCCGCGTCCGCCATCCGCGTGTCGGTGCGCAGCGCGGGGATCGGCAGCGCGACGTCCTCGTCGGTGACGATCCCGTCGAGCAGCCCGGCGTACGTGCTCGTGATGCCGGGCGCGTCCATCGTCTGGCCGGTGTGCGCGAGGAACGCCGCGGTCGGGCCCTTCAGCACCTCGCCGTCGACGATCGGGCTGACGGCGACGATCGGCGCAGGCGACTCGTCGAGCGCCTCGCGGATGCCCGGCACGGCGAGGATCGGGCCGATCGAGATGACGGGGTTGCTCGGCCCGATGACGATGGCGCGGGCGCGCGCGATCGCCTCGAGCACCTCCGGCGACGGGCGCGCGTCCTCGATCCCGTCGAGCGCGACGTCCTCGACCGGTCCCTCGCCGCGGCGGCGGATCATGAACTTCTGGAACGGCCACCACTCGCCGCCCGCCTTGACGCGCGTGCGCACCGGCTTGTCGGTCATGGGGAGGACGCGGGCCCCGAGGTCGAGGGCGAGCCCCAGCTCGTGCAGCGTGTCCGTCAGCCGCGCGCCCCGCTCCATCCGCCGCTTGCGCTTGAGGCAGATCGCGAGGTCGCGGTCGCCGAGGTTGAACCAGATGTCGTCGCCGAGCTCGCGCAGCTGCTCCATCACGTTGAACGTGTCGCCGCGCAGGCCCCAGCCGCGCTCGTCGATGCGATCGGCGAGCCAGAACGTGATGAGGTCCGGGTCCGGCGAGACGTACGCGCCGTAGATCTCGACGTCGTCGGCGGTGTTCGCGACGACCACGAGCTCGTTGCGCCCGAGGACGTCCAGCATCCCGCGTGCGAGCTTCGCGCCGCCGGTGCCGCCGGCGAGGACCACGACCGGTGCGCGCGAGGGGGCCATCGAGGCCGCGAGTGTAGGGTGCCGCCCCGTGAGCGGACCCGAGGGCGCGACCCGCACCGACAGCTTCAAGGCCGAGGACCACCTCCTCACCGACGTCGGCGGGACGCTCCCGGTCAAGGTGCTCTCGACGCCGGGGATGATCGGGATGATGGAGCGCACGGCGGCGATGCTCGCCCTAGAGCACCTCCCCGACGGCCAGGCGACCGTCGGCTTCGAGGTCTGCATCAAGCACGTCGCGGGCGCCTTCGAAGGAGCCGACTGCACCGCCACGGCGACGCTCCGCGAGGTCGTCGACGGGCGCAAGTGGCGCTTCGACGTCGAGGTGCGCGAAGGCGGCCGCACCCTAGGTGTCGGGACCCACGAACGCCGCGTGGTCCAGCGGGCCCCGGCGTCCTAGCATCGTCGGTCGTGAGCGAGCTTCCATCGTCGGTGCGGATCCGCGAGGTCGGGCCGCGCGACGGGTTCCAGAACGAGCCGGAGGTCATCCCGACCGACGCGAAGGTCGAGCTCGTCAACGGGCTGGCGCGGACCGGGCTGAAGCGGCTGGAGGTCACGTCCTTCGTGCGCGCGGACGTGATCCCGCAGCTGGCCGACGGCGCCGAGGTGCTGGCGCGGATGGACGTGCCGGACGATGTCGACGTCACGGTGCTCATCCCGAACGAGCGTGGCCTCGACAACGCGCTCGCGCAGCGCGACCGGTTCGACGAGGTCAACTGCTTCCTCAGCGCGTCGGAGACCCACAACGCCAAGAACGTCAACCGGACGATCGAGGAGTCTCTGACCGGCCTGGAGCGCGTGCTCGGGCGGGCTCGTTCCGAGGGCCTGCGGGCCGAGGGCGTCATCGCGGTCTCGTTCGGCTGCCCGTACGAGGGGCAGGTCCCGCGCGAGCGCGTCTGGTCGATCGCGCGGCGGCTGCGCGACGCGGGCGCGGAGGAGATCGCGTTCGGCGACACGACCGGGATGGCGAACCCGCTGCAGGTGCGGTCGTTCTTCCAGGAGGCGCGCGCTGAGCTCGGCGACGACGTCGAGCTGACCGCGCACTTCCACAACACCCGCGGCCAGGGGCTCGCGAACGTGCTCGCCGCGCTGGAGGGCGGGTGCTCGTCGTTCGAGTCGAGCTTCGGCGAGCTCGGCGGCTGCCCCGTTCCGAAGGGCGCCACCGGCAACATCGCCACCGAGGACCTCGTCTCGATGCTCCACGAGATGGACATCGAGACCGGCATCGACCTCGAGGCCGTCGTCGCGATGGCGCGCCGCGCGCAACAGGTGCTCGGCCGGCCGCTCGGCAGCCACACGCTCGTCGCCGGGCCCGTGGTCTGGAACGGGTGAGCGACCCCGCCACCGGCGCGACGACCGCCGTGCGGACGGCGATCTCCAAGGACGTCGCCGCGCTCGCCGCCCTGACGCGCGACTCGGCCGGACCGGGCGAGCGCGCCGCCGCGGACCTCTCCGCCGCCCGTCTCCGCGAGGCGGGCATCGAGGACGTCGCCGTCGAGCGCTACCGCTGGCCCCGCACCTACGCGCGGACGCACCTCCTCCACGCGCTCGCCGGCCTCGGCCCCCGCTGGCTCTCCGCCCTCGCCGCCGTCTCCTACGAGCTGGAGTCGAGCGGCCGCTTCCAATGGCTGCCGCGACTCCTCCCGAAGGGCGAGGGCGCGAACGTCGTCGCGAAGATCCCGCCGCGCGCCGCCGCCTCGACCGCCGCCGCCGGCGATGGTGCCCCGCCGCGCGCCGCCGCCTCGACCGCCGCCGCCGGCGACGGTGCCCCGCCGCGCGTCTCCGCCTCGGCCGGGCCGCTCCGGACGGTCGTCCTGGTCGCCCATCTCGACGCGCAGAAGGCCGGGTGGATGTGGTCTCCGGCGATCATCGAGGCCGGCCGGAAGGGGCGCGTGAAGCGGCGGGCGATGTCGCCGGCGTCGCTGCCGTTGCTCGTCGGGCTCGCGCTGCGGCTGCGGCCGGTGGCGCTCGTGAGCATCGCGGCGATGCTCGACACGCTGCGGCGGCCGACGGTGCCGGGGGCGAACGACAACGCGAGCGGGGTCGCCGGGGTCCTCGAGGTGGCGCGGCGGCTGGCGGCGGATCCGGTCGAGGGCGTCGAGGTGGTCGTGCTGCTCTGCGGTGCGGAGGAGGCGGGTATGGGCGGGATGCGCGCGTTCCTCGACGCGCATGCGCTCGACCCCGCGACGACGTTCGTGGTCGGGCTGGACACGGTCGGCTCGGGCGAGCCGATCCTCGCCCGCGCCGAGGGCGCGCTCCTCGGCCGCTACCGCGAGGCGGACCTCGCCGCGTTCGAGACGGCGGTGCGGCGCGAGGGCCTCGAGCCGCCCGAGCGGTGGCGGGTCGGCGCCTGGACGGATCCGGTGCTCGCGAAGCACCGCGGCATCCCGGCCGTCTCGGTCCTCAGCGTGAACCCCGAGACCGGGATGTACACGCGCTACCACCGCATGGACGACCTGCCCGAGCACGTCGACGTCGCCTGCGTCGAGCGGTGCGCGCGGCTCGCCGAAGCGGCCGCGCGCGGGCTCAGGCCTTCCGCCTGAGCACCTTCGTCCCGGCTCGCAGCGTCACCGCGGTCCGCGTGCGCGGCAGCGAGACGACGACGCCGCGCAGCTTGCGCAGCGAGACCCGCCGCTGCTTGCGGCCGACCGTCAGCGTCCCCTTGCACGTCCCGGTCGCGCAGACGACGGCGAGCTTGCGCCCGGCCGCGAAGAGCCGTAGCGGCCCGGCGGCGCCGATCGCCTTCGCCCTCGCGCCGAGCAGCTTCCGCGCGACGCTCGCCGGAGTGCCTGGCACCGAGGCGCCAGGCACGTTGGTGCCAGGTACCGGGGTGCCTGGCACCGAGGTACCAGGCACCGTGGTGCCTGGCCCCGAGGGGGGAGACGGCGCGGGCGGGGAGGAGCCGTCGGACGCGGTGCCGCCGGGCCCGGAAGCGGAGCCGTCCGAGCCGTTGCTCGAGCCTGCCGGGGTGGGCGGGGCGGCGGCGACGGGGACCGACCAGTCGGTCTCCTGCCAGTCCGACCCGGCCGCGTTCCCGACGTCGAAGCCCGCGTAGATCTGGCGGCCGACGTCGGCCGCGGTCAGCGTGTAGCTCGGGCCGTTCGGGCGCTGGATGCACTGGTCAAGGTCGCCGTCCTCGCTCTGCTGCAGCGCGTCCTCGTACGCCGCGTCGGTCAGGCACGACCACCACTGGACCGTGAGCGTGCCTGGATCGCCGAGCACCTCGACGGTCGTGGTGCCCAGCGTCTTGCCGGCCTTCAGCTCGCCGGTCAGGGCGGGCTGCGACGCGAACACCGACGCGAGCGTCTCGCACCCGGCCGGCCGCGGCGTTCCCTCGAGCGCGACGTCGATCCGGGCCCCGTCGACGCCCTCGCCGCAGTCGACGGACGCGTCGGCATCGCCGTCGCGCGCCTCGATCCGGTCGTCGCCCGGCCCGCCCGACAGCGAGTCGGCGCCCGCGGCGCCCTCGAGGACGTCGGCGCCGTCGCCGCCCTCCAGCATGTCCGCGCCGCCGTTGCCCCAGAAGCGGTTCGGGCCGTCCGCGCCGGCGAGCTGATCGTCGCCCGCCCCGCCGATCGCGGACTCGATCCCGTACAGCGCGTCGTCCTCGTTCGAGGCGATGTCGCCGTTGTTCGTCGTCCCTCCGGCGTCGGCGAGCACGACGCGCTGCGCGCCCGGGCGGTTGTACGCGACCCGGTCGCCCCAGCCGTCGTCGTCCGTGCCCTCGGCTCCGCCGTAGATGACGTCGTTCCCGTCGAGTCCGTTCTCGCTGTAGAACGAGTCGCTGCCGTCCTCGCCGACCATCTCGTCGGGACCGCCGCCGCCCCAGAAGGAGTCGTTGCCGGGGCCGCCCTCGAGGCGGTTCGCGCCGCTGCCGCCCCGGATGGTGTCGGAACCTTCGCTGCCGACCACGTTCTCGAACGCGCCGAGCGCGTCGTTCTCGGTCCACGCGCCCTGCCCGCTGACGTCGTACGCGGACGAGATGTCGGCCCGGACGCCCTCGTCCGCGCCACGGTCGAACAGGAACAGCACGGTGTCGCCGCCCAGCACGTGCGCGCCCCCGTTCATCGCGTCGGCGCCGCGGCCGCCGTCGATCACGTCGTCGCCGCCCTGGCCGTTCAGCGCGTCGTCGCCGCGCCCGCCGGTGAGCGTGTCGTCGCCATCGCCGGCGCGCACGACCCGGCGCACCAGCGCGTCGCTGACGGACCCGCGGAAGACGTCGTTCCCGGGCCCGAGCTCCGCGACCACCGTGTCGAGCCCCGGGCAGCTCACGACGCCGGCGCCGGCCGAGGAGCAGCCCGCGCCCGCGAGCAGCGACGAGGAGCCGTGCTCCCGCACGACGAGCTTGCCGTTCTCGAGCTCGACGCTCAGGTCGTTGACCTCTTCGGCGGCGGAGCTGACGTGGACGTACGTGCCGTCGACGGCGGCGGTCGCGGCGGCGTGGGCGGACGGGGCGAACGCTCCCAGCGCCAGAGCGGCGAGCAGGAGCGGACGGAGGCGGCTTCCGGGCATGCGAGCACCATCGGCGATGCGCCGCGGGAGCACATCGGGGGTTCCCCCAGAGTTCGGTGCGACCCGAAGACCCCGGGCGGCACCGGTCTCGTACCGTGGCGCGCCATGGATCCGATCAAGCGGCTCGGCGTCGTCGGCGCCGGGCTCATGGGACACGCCATCGCGCAGGTCGCCGCCCAGTCGGGGCAGGACGTCGTCCTGCGCGACATCGACCAGGCGGTCGTGGACAAGGGCATCGCGGCGGTCGAGCAGCAGCTCTCGCGCGCGGTGCAGAAGGGAACGCTCGCGCAGGAGGACGCCGACGCGACGCGCGGGCGCATCCACGGCACGACCGACCTCGACGCGCTCGCCGACCGCGACATGGTCCTCGAGGCCATCCCGGAGGTGCTCGACCTCAAGCGCGCGCTGTGGGCCGAGCTCGACGGCATCGTCCGCCCCGAGGCCGTCTTCGCGACGAACACCTCGGCGCTCAGCGTGGTCGAGCAGGCGTCGGCGACCCAGCGTCCCGACCGCTTCGTCGGCCTGCACTTCTTCAGCCCGGCTCAGCGGATGCCGCTCGTCGAGGTCGTGCGCGCGGTGACGTCGAGCGACGAGACCGTCGACGCCGCCGAGGCCTGGGTCACGAGCATCGGCAAGACGCCCGTCCGCACCCGCGACACCGCGGGCTTCATCGTCAACCGCCTGCTGGTGCCGTACATGGCCGACGCGATCCGCGGCTTCGAGGAGGGGATCGGGACGATCGACGCGATCGACGCGGCGATGAAGGGCGGCGCCGGCTACCCCGTCGGGCCGCTCATGCTGAACGACCTCGTCGGCCTCGACACGCTCATGAAGACCTGCGTGAACATGTACGACGAGCTGCGCGAGGAGCGCTTCGCCCCGCCGCCGACGCTGCGCAAGATGGTCGCGGCCGGGTGGCTCGGCCGGAAGGCCGGCATGGGCTTCTACGATTGGTCCGGCAGCGACCCCGTCGCAAACCCCGGCCTCGGCCGCTGAGCGCAGCTACCTGCGCGTCAGCCGCCAGACGCGCAGGTCGACGCTCGTCGCGCAGAAGTCGTCGCGGAAGTCGCCGCAGGAGCCGTCGCTGGGGTCGTCGGTGCCGTCCTGGTAGGCCTTCCCGACGACGATGATCCTGTTGCGGCGGTCGACGAGCACCTGCCGGCCCTCGGCCGCCTCGTGGTCCTCGGGGCGCGGCAGCCCGCGACGGCCCCGGCGCCCGAACCGGGGATCGCGGTAGCCGTTGCTCGCCGTCCGCATGACGATCGGGAACGTCGAGTTGCCCGGGCTGACCAGGAACACCGCGCGCCGCGCCCGGTCGAGCGTCACGTCCTGGATGTCGCCCGAGCCGGACCCGGGGCCGGCGAGCGCCCATCCGTTGTCGCCCCAGCTGGTCCAGCGCCGTCCGCTGCCGCCGAACGCCTGGATCGCGGCCGAGGTCCCGAGCTCTCCGTACGCGAGGATCATCCCGTCCGGGCCGACGCGCACGCCCCGCGGAGCGAGCGCGAGCGTCACCCAGCCCGCCCTGCCGAACGTGTAGTCGACGGTGCCGGCGTGCGTGTACCGGAGGAGGATCGCGTAGGGCCGGGCGTAGGTGAAGTCGACCGTGGCCACGAGCAGCTTGCTTCCCGGCGCCGTTGCCAGGCCGGCGATGACGCACGAGGGCCCCGTCGGAACGAACTCGCAGGGGTCGATGACGCCGCCGGCCCCGAAGGCCGTCTTCGCGCTGCCGTCGGGAGCGATCGCGTGGACCTTCTGGTCGATGTCGGTGACGTACGCACCGCCTTCGGCGCGGATCGCGGTCTCGCCGATCGGGCCGGGGATGAAGCCGGGGTGGTGGAGCTGGCGGACCGAGCGCCCGCCGGCGGACATCGACGCCAGCGACACGGCCGCTTGGTACGTGTCGAACGCGCGGCCCGCGAGGCGGATCGAGCCGTTCGGACGCCGCGTCATGCCGAAGACCGCGGTGGAGAAGCCCCGCAGCCGCGCGATGCCGCGCTTGCCGAAGCTTCGGTCGAGCCGTCCTCGCGTCGTGAACCGAGCGACGCCGGGCTTGTCGCTGCCGCCCGCCACCACGAGCCGGCCGTTGCGCTGGAGGAAGGCGGTCGTGCCGCCGTCGACCCGTGTGGTGCCGGCGAGTCCGCGCGTCCCGAAGGAGCGATCGAGGTCGCCGGGGCGCGCCACGGCGAGCGGCGCGGTGAGCAGCAGGACGGCGAAGGCGACGAGGGCGGTGCGCGCGAGCATGGTGGCTCTTGAACGTTCAGGGAGCGAGAAGGTTCCGACGGCCGGCATCAGCGACGCGATTCCGCGGCGGTCCGGCTCCTCATCCCGCGCCACACGAGCCGCCAGTGGCCGCTCGCGGCGCGTAGGCGGACGACGAGGTCGTCGTCGGCGCGGGTCGTGGCGAGGGTCCGCCAGTGCCCGTGGGCCAGGCGGCGCTGGATCGCCACCGTGCCGTCGCCGCCCGGACCGGCGGGGCGGACGCGGCCCCAGACGGTCACGGTGCGACCGCGCCGGACGGCCCAGACCGGCAGCCGGTACGCCGCGTACGCGGGCTTGGGCCGCCCGCTGCGGAACCGCAGGCCGCTCTGGAACCCGCCGTTGGCGAGCTCGTCGTACAGGAGGTACTGAGGGACGCTCTTGATGCGCGGGCGGGCGCGAGCCATCCACTCGAGCTCGTTCATCCACATCGCCTGGCGCCCGAGCGGGACGCCGAAGAGCACGTCGGGCGGCGAGGTCTGCCAGCCGCCCTCGGTCAGGTGCACGGGAAGGCCCCGCGCCAGGCGGACCAGCTCGCCGAGCTGCCCGACTCCGAGCTCGCCGGGCAGGCCGCGCGTCCGCGGCGCCGCGCTGCCGCCGCGCGTGTAGGCGTGATGGGACAGACCGGTCGCCGGGACCCGCGGGCATCCGCGGCACAGCAGCGCCCGCAGGAACGGCGCCGGCATCATCGGCGTCGTCGCGGTCCGGCCGGTCACATGGCCGATCGGCGCGGTCTCGCCGACGAGCAGCTCGTCGCCGCCGTGCCCGGTCGCCCGCAGCGCCCCGGCCGCCGCGAGGACGAGCCGCCGGTAGCGCCCCGGCGACGCCGGCCGGCGCCGCACGTACTGCGGGCGGAGCCAGCGCGGGTTGTTCGGCTCGTTCCAGATCGCCCAGTGGCGCTGATCGGGGTACCGGCGGCCGAGCGCCGTGACGAACCGCCCGAACTCCTTCGGGTCGAACGGCGACCGGCGAGGGCCCGGTCCGGTCGGCGTCAGCAGCACGTCCATGCCGCGGGCCGTCGCCCCCGCGATCACGGCGTCGAGCGCGCCCAGCGGGTAGGCGTCCGGGGCGGCCGCATCGAAGCCCGGCGGTCGGCGCGCGGGCGCGTAGTCGCGCCACACGACCAGCACGCGGATCGCGTCCACGCCCAGGGCCCGCATGTCGTCGAGACCCCGCTCGCGCGCGAGATCGCCGGAGCGCAGCAGCAACGCGTCGTCTTCGAAGATCGACCGCGGCGCGGGCGCGGCGGCCGCGGCCGCGGGGAGGAGGCAGGCCAGGAGCGCGGAGAGGAGCAGGGCACCTCGCACAGCGAACCCGGAACGGTCGGGGCGCTCCGATGTTGCGCGGCGGTGGTGCGCGGCGACAACCGCTGACCGCCGCAGACGACGAGATCGCGGGCCGGTGTGGAAGGGTTCGGCCATGGCTCGAGGTGACCTCCTGTGGACCCCGTCCGACGCGCTGAAGGAGCGCGCGACGATCACGCGCTACATGCGCTCGCTCGACCGCGGGTTCACCGAGTACGACCAGCTCTGGCGCTGGTCGGTCGACGACCTCGAGGGGTTCTGGGCGTCGATCTGGGAGTTCTTCGACGTCGGCGCCGAGTACGACGCAGTGCTCGGCGACCGCTCGATGCCGGGGGCGGAGTGGTTCCCCGGCGCGCGGCTCAACTACGCCGAGAAGCTGCTGCGCGACCACCCCGGCGACCAGGTCGCGATCGTCCACCGCAGCGAGCTGCGCGAGACCGGCGAGATCACCTGGGATCACCTGCGCGACGGGGTTGCGCGGTGCGCGGCGGGGTTGCGGCGGCTCGGCGTCGAGCCGGGCGATCGCGTCGCGGCGTACCTGCCGAACATCCCCGAGACGATCGTCGCGTTCCTCGCGACGGCGTCGATCGGCGCGATCTGGTCGAGCGCCGCGCCGGAGTTCGGCGCGAAGAGCGTCATCGACCGTTTCGCGCAGATCGAGCCGAAGGCGCTGCTCACGATCGACGGCTACCGCTACGGAGGCAAGGACTTCGACCGCGCCGACACGGTCGCGGCGCTGCGCGACGCGATGCCAACGCTGCAGCACGTCGTGACCGTGCCGTACCTGGGTGATGGCGCGGGAGCGGAGATGACCTGGCGCGACCTGCTGAGCGAGCACGCGCCGCTCGAGTTCGAGCTCGTCCCGTTCGACCACCCGCTCTGGGTGCTCTACAGCTCGGGCACCACCGGCCTGCCGAAGGCGATCGTGCACTCGCAGGGCGGCATCCTGCTCGAGCACCTCAAGAAGATGCACCTCCACCTCGACGCGCAGGCCGGCGACCGCGTGTTCTGGTTCACGACGACCGGGTGGATGATGTGGAACTTCCTCGTCGGCGTGCTGCTCACCGACGCCGCGATCCTGCTCTTCGACGGCAACCCGGCCGGCGAGGTGCTGTGGGACTTCGCGAGCGAGACCGGCATGACGACGTTCGGCACGAGCGCCGCGTACATCGCCGCGTGCATGAAGCAGGGCATCGAACCGGCCGGCGGGGGTCGCGACCTGAGCCGGCTCACCCGTGTCGGGTCGACAGGCTCGCCGCTCGCGCCCGAGGGCTTCCGCTGGATCTACGACCACGTCGGCGAGGACACGTGGCTCTTCTCGACGAGCGGCGGCACCGACGTCTGCACAGCGTTCGTCGGCGGCGTGCCGCTGCTGCCCGTCCACGAGGGCGAGCTGCAGGCGCGCGCGCTCGGCGCCAAGGTCGAGGCGTGGGACGAGGAGGGCCGCCCGGTCACGGACGAGGTGGGGGAGCTCGTGATCACCGAGCCGATGCCCTCGATGCCCGTCTTCTTCTGGGGCGACCCGGACGGCGAGCGCTATCGCGAGTCGTACTTCGACATGTTCCCCGGCGTCTGGCGCCACGGCGACTGGATCGAGATCACGTCGCGCGGCACGTCGGTGATCTACGGCCGCAGCGACTCGACGATCAACCGCGGCGGCGTGCGGATGGGGACGAGCGAGATCTACTCCGCCGTGCTGTCGCTCGACGAGATCGTCGACGCGCTCGTCGTGGACCTCCCGCGCGAGGGAACGGACGGCTGGATGCCGCTGTTCGTCGTGCTCGCCGAGGGCGCGACGCTCGACGACGACCTCATCAAGAAGATCGCGAAGAAGGTGCGCGAGGACTGCTCGCCGCGGCACGTGCCCAACGAGGTCGTGCAGATCAGCGAGGTGCCGCGCACGCTGAGCGGCAAGGTGCTCGAGGTGCCGGTCAAGCGCATCCTCACCGGCACCGCGCCGGAGAAGGCCGCGAGCCGCGAGTCGCTCGCGAACCCCGCCGCGCTCCACTGGTTCGTCGAGTACGCGCGGACTACGGCGCCGTGACGGAGATCGTCTTCGTCATGGCCTCGTGCCCGAGGATCGAGCAGTAGACCCGCCAGGTCCCCGCCGTCATGTCGGCGGCGCCCGTCGCGCCGCCGTCGGTGTCGTCGATGACGCGCGTCGCCGGGACGGCCGGCGAGACGCCCGCGATCCAGAGGTTGTGCGGCTGCGCGTCGGTGTTGAGGAAGCTGAAGAGCACGCGGCCGGCGGGAAGGCAGTCGCGGCTGAGCCGCAGCCGGAACGCCCCGCCCGCGTCCTCCGCCGTCGCCTTGATCCACGGCGACGGGTCGCACGCGGGGGCGGCCGGCGCGGTGACGGTCGGCGCGGTGGTGACGGGCGCCGTCTCGACCGGGACGTCCGGAGTCGGCGCGGGCGTGGGGACCACTGGCGCAGGCGTCGTCGCGACGACGGGCGCGGCGACGCCGGGCTTCTTGACGACCTGCTTCTTCTTCGCCGGCGCGACGCAGCGGCGGCGCGCGGCTTTCGTCTTCGCGCGCTTGAGGCACCGCCGCTTGGCGAGAACGCGCCTCTTCGCCGCGGCGAGCTTCGCGGGGGAGAGGGCCGCGGCGGAAGACGCGGCGAGGGCGGCGGGAGAGGTCGCGGAGAGGGCCGGCTGCGCGGGCGCGGCGACGGCGAAGACGATCAGGATCGCGAGGGCCAGCGCTCTCACTTGACGACCGTGTACTTCGTGATCGACGCCGCGTTCGGGAGGACGTCCGCGGACGACGCGCCGCCGAGCCAGTCGTCGATGAGGCCCTTGTAGAGCCCGCGGAAGTCCGAGGTGGCGCGGAGGTTCCCGTCGCCGTCGAGCGTTCCGAGGCCGGGGAACTCGCCGATGAGACCGCCCGACGCCTTCGTCCCGATGAGGAACCCGACACCGGCGGCGCCGTGGTCGGTGCCCTGCGAGCCGTTCTCCTGCGGGCGGCGGCCGAACTCGCTCCAGAGGTGCACGAGCACCCGGTCGGCAAGCCCGCGGGCCTCGAGGTCGGCCTGGAAGGCGGCGATCGCCTTCGCGGTCCCGTCGAGGTTGCGGTCGAACGAGCCGGCCTGGCCGGAGTGGGTGTCGTAGCCGCCGACGGCGTTCAGCGTGGCGACGCGGATCGGCAGCCCGGCCGACAGCATGTTCGCGAGGTTCTTCAGCCGCGACGCGACGCTGTTGTTCGGGTACGGGACCGTCGTCGAGCCGGCGGGCAGCGTCGCGAGCTGGCCGCGCAGGATCGCCGCGTTGGCCTGCGCCTGGCGCGCCTGGCCCATGATCGGATCGGTCGAGGGAACACCGCCGAGCCGGCCGAAGCTCTCGAGCATCGCGGCCTTCGCCGGCGTGTCCCAGACGCCGGGCGAGTCGAAGGTGTAGCTCGTGGGCGACGACGTCGCCGCGACGGCGACGCGGGTCGTCGCCAACGCGGGGGAGAGGTCCGACTCGAGGCTGAGCCCCTGGATCGCGTTGTTCGGATCGCCGACGACGTCGAGCCAGCGGCCGAGCCAGCCGGTCCGCGCGTTCACGTCGAGCGTGCCCGTCTCGTAGAAGTGCCGCGACGTGAAGTGCGACTGGTTCGGGTGGTCGTACGCCATCGCCGGCGCGACGGTCACCTTGCCCGCGGCGTGCAGGTCGGCGAGCGGCTGCGCGGACGGATGCCACACGAGCCGGGGGTCGGCGCTGAACGTCGTTCCCCCGTTCAGCGCCAGCGTCGGGCGCCACGCGCGGTAGTTCGCGTCCTGCCATGGCGCCAGCACGTTCAGCGAGTCGATGCCGCCCGACATGAAGATCGACACGAGCACCGGCTCCGGCGTCCCGCCGGCCGCCATCGCGATGCCCTCCTCGAGCGCCTCGGGCGCCAGCTTGCCCGCGCCGTAGACCGACAGCGCGACGCCGGCCGAACGCAGGAGGAACCCGCGGCGGCTCATGCCGGTGCCCGCCGGGACGGGCATCCCGGTCTCGATCGCGGGCAGGCCGCGCCCGGGGACGGCGGAGGCGGCGCCGCTGCGCAGCAGCTGCGAGCGCGTGTAGTCGGCGCAGGAACGGTGGGTGTCGTGCATCAGGAGGTCTGGAAGTCGGGGGACGTGGCGATGAGGTGCCGCAGGGCGTTCTGGCGCTGGGCCCGGAGGTAGCCCTGCTGCCACTGCTGGATGCCGGAGGGGATCGCCGCGGCGGCGTAGCGCAGCAGCTCGGCGCGCGTCTCCGTGCTCAGCGCCGGGCGGCCCCAGAAGGCGAGCGCGCGATCGAGCGCCGTCTCGGGGGTCTCGGTGGGGTCGTAAGTGGAGCTCGGCTGCACGTACTCGTCGCGCAGCACCTGGTAGGCGACCTCCCAGCGGCCCTTGATGGTCGACGTGTCGAGCCAGGCCTGGTCGTTCCAGCCCGACACGTTCGGCGGGTAGAAGAGCTGCTGGCCGGCGTTGGCGCCGAGCCACGACCACCACGACGTGGTGATCGTCCGGCCGCGTGAGCGCAGCAGGCCGGCCTGGTAGACGGCCGGCGGCTTGACGAGCGGCGGCCCGGTGTAGAGGTCGGGGTGCAGCAGGATCGCCTCGACGACGGGGCGGATCGCGTAGCCGCGGCTGACGTAGAGCTCCTCGAGCGCGGCCTGCGTCGACGCGTCCGGCGGGGTCGGGATGAAGTACGACCACAGCTTGCGGACGAAGAACGACGGGTGGAACGGGTTCGCCAGGCACAGCAGGACGGCGTCCTGCCAGCCGAAGTCGCCGGACTTCTCGTACGCCGTCCCCGCCCACAGGCGTTTGATGCCGGTGTCGCGGCGGTTGGGATCGAAGCGGAAGTTGCCCCAGCCGTCGTTCCAGTCCGCGCGCCAGCCGGTCAGCGCGCGGGCGAGCTCGCGCACGTCGGTCTCGGTGTACGCCCCGCGGTCGGCGCCGAGCGTGAAGAGCTCCATCAGCTCGCGCCCGTAGTTCTCGTTCGGCCTGCCCTTGCGGTTGTCGATGCCGTTGAGGAACAGCAGCATCGCCGGGTTCGTCGTGACGTCCGAGGCGAGCTGCGCGAACGAGCCGAGCGCGTTCGCCCGGAACACCTCGTTCTGCTGCAGCATCAGGCCCTGGTCGCCGATGTCGGCGTTCGTCGTCGCCCACCAGTCGTGCCAGATGAGCGTCATGCGCTCGACGAGGCTCTGGCGGCTGCGGACCATGCGATCGAGCCACCACACGTGGTCGTGGCCCCAGGCGTTGCGCGGGTCGATCGGGTTGCCGTTCTCGTCGCGCGGCGCCGGGCCGTCCAGCGTCGCCGTCCCGCTGACGCGGGTCAGCGAGGCGACCGCGTCGCGGATGGAGAGCTGGGCGAACGACGCGACCTGGCCCGGCGTGGGTCCGAAGCCGGCGCGCCACAGCAGCCGCTCGGCCTCGCGGGGGCCGAACGTCGCCTGGACGGGCGTGGGCGGCTCGAGCGGCCCGCTTGCGTCGTACGGCGGGACGACGGGCGGAACCGGAACCGGCGCGGGCGTGGCGGGCGGAGGCGGCACGACCGGCGGAGCGGCGGCGGTCGGGACCGGCAGGTTCGGGAGCGGGGCCGGGATCGGCGCGGGCTTCGGCGCCGGCACCTTGACCACGGGCTTCTTGGCGGCCCGCTTCTTCCTGGCGACGGGCTTGCAGACCTTGCGCTTCTTGCCGGTCTTCTTGTCCCGCACGACCTTGCAGGTCAGCTTGGGCTTCTTCTTCTTCTTCTTCTTGGCCGCGGCCTTGGACTTCTTGAGCACCGTCACGAGCACCCGCGTCATCGGCGCGCCCCCGGGGCCGGTTGAGCGGACGGGGTGGCGCGCCTAGGACGAGCGTCCAGCCAGGTCGCGGTCGAGCGCGCGCGCCAGCGAGAGGCCCAGTTGCAACGCGCCACCGAGCGCCGCGGGGTCGACCGCCTCGGGGTCCGGCGCCGAGCCGTCGCGGGCGCCGATCGCCACGGCCGGCCAGCGCGCCCGCCGCGCCTCGAGCGCCGCGCTCGTCGACCGGGTCCGCACGCGCGCCCCGCCCGCGTCGGCGGCGAGCGCGACGAGGCGCGGGTGCATCCGCCACTCGAGCAGCGGGCCGGCATGGGTCCAGACGACCGCCTTGCCGTCGCCGGGCGCCTCGACGTGGAGCACGGCCACCTCCTCGGCGCGCGTCGCGCGCCGGTGGGCGCGCACGTGCGCGCGGAAGCCGAGGGCGGGGCCGTCCGAGGCGCCCGCGAGCACGAGGTCGACGGCGAGGCGGTGCGGCGCGCGCCGCTCCAGCGCCTCGACCAGCGCGAGGGCGATCGCCGCGGCGCCCGCGTTGGCGTTGCGGCCCGTCGCCGTCCTCGCCACCGACAGGTCGGCGAGCACCGCCACCGCGACGATGCACACCGCGGTGGGGACGAGCTGCACCGCGCCGATCGCGGTTCCCTCCGCGCCGCCGAGCCGGACGCCCGCGCAGGCGGCGATCCCGATCAGGGCGAGCGCCAGCAGCGCCAGCGGGTGCGGCCAGTGCCCGCCGAGCGCCGTGCGGATCGCGCCGTCGGCGCGCCCGAGGCCGCGGACCAGCGCGGTCCGCTCCCGCGGCGCGTCGTACGCGGCGGTGACGAGCAGCCGGACCGGCGCGTCGCCGACGCCGGCCGAGACGACGTCCTGCGTCGCGCGGCGCGGCCACAGCAGCGACAGCAGCGCGATGCGGCCGTTCAGCTCGGCCAGCGCGCTGACCGCGGCGACCGCCGCGATGCCCAGCCCGACCGCGGCCGAGCCGGTGCTCACCACGCTCGCGGCGATGCCGAGCACGGCATGCAGCAGCCAGATCTGCGGCCACTGCGGGCGCACCCAGTGCGTCTCGATCCGCGCGCGGCGGCCGAGCGCCTTCACGTGCCGGGCGAGCGCCCGGGCGGCGCGCCGCTCGGCGTCCGTGCAGCCGCGCCGGCCCTCGATGGCGGCGAGCTCGTCGGTGATCCTCGTCGGGTCCACGTCCCATAGCCTGTCGGTTCGTGGCCTCAGACACGTCCGATCTCGCCTTCGCGGGTGCCGTCCGGCTCCGCGAGCTGCTCCGCGCCGGCGAGGTGTCGCCGCGCGAGCTCGTCGAGCTCTTCCTCGCCCGGATCGAGCGCTACGACCCCGAGCTGAACGCGTTCCGCAAGGTCCTCGCCGAGCGCGCGCTGATCGAGGCCGACCAGGCCGCGGGGCGCCTGAAGGCGGGCGACGAGCGGCCGTTGCTGGGCCTCCCGGTGGCGATCAAGGACGAGATGGGCGTGCGCGGCGAGGTGCTCGCCTTCGGCTCGAACGCCCACGGCGGGCCGGAGGAGGAGGACTGGGAGATCGTCCGCCGCCTGCGTGCCGCGGGGGCCATCGTCATCGGCCTGACGAACGTGCCGGAGCTGACGATCTGGCCGTTCACCGAGACCGCGACGTTCGGCTTCACGCGCAACCCGTGGGACCTGCAGCGCACGCCGGGCGGCTCGAGCGGCGGGTCGGCCGCGGCGGTGGCCGCGGGGCTCGTGCCGCTCGCCACCGCGTCCGACGGAGGCGGGTCGATCCGCATCCCCGCGGCGTGCTGCGGGCTCGTCGGGCTCAAGCCGCAGCGCGGGCGCATCCCGTACACGCCGCTGGCGGAGCACTGGCACGGCCTGTCGGTGCTCGGGTTCGAGGCGCGGACGGTCGCCGACGCGGCGCTCGCCTACCAGGCCGTCACCGACGAGCCGTACGTCGAGGCGGCCGCCGCCGATCCCAAGCCGCTGCGGATCGCGCTGTCGGCGGGGTTCCCGCCCGGCACGCTCGGCAAGGTCGATCCGCAGGTCGCCCGCTCGTTGGCCGAGACGGGCGATGCGCTGCGGGCGCTCGGCCACACGGTCATCGAGCGCGACCCGGACTACGGGACGGCCGCGTTCGGCTTCATGGCGCGGTACCTGCGCGGCATCTACGACGACGCGAAGGCGATGGCGCATCCGTCGCGGCTCGAGCCGCGGACGAAGGGGATGGCGCGCCTCGGCGCGATCGTCGGCTCCCGCGGGCTCGCGCGGGCGCGGGCGCAGGAGGCCGCCGACGCCAAGCGCGTGCTCGCGATCTTCGACGACGTCGACGTCGTGGTCCATCCCGGGCTCGCGTCGCTGCCCGCCCCGGTCGGCAAGTGGACCGGCGCCGGCGCGCTGCGGACGTTCAACGGCGTGGCGTCGTGGGTGCCGTACACCGCGACGTGGAACCACCTCGGCAACCCCGGCATGGTCGTCCCGGTCGGGATGAGCGCCGAGGGCCTGCCGCTCACCGTCCAGCTCGTCGGGCCGCCGGACAGCGAGCCGCTGCTGCTGTCGCTCGGCGGTCAGCTCGAGCGCGCGCACCCCTGGGCCGACCGCCGTCCCGCGTTCGCCGCGTGAGCGCTCCCTCCGAGCTGCTGCCGGTCGCCGAGGAGGCGGCCCGGCTCGCGGGCGGCCTGCTGCGGGAGCGCTTCGAGGCCGGCCACGAGCGGGCGATCCACAGCAAGTCGACGCCGACCGACCTGGCGTCGGAGGCCGACCTCGCGGCCGAGGCGGCGATCCGCGACCTGCTCGCCCGGCGCCGCCCCGACGACGCGCTGCTGGCCGAGGAGGGGGGAGGCGCCCGCGAGGTCGAGCCGGGCCGCGTGCGCTGGGTGGTCGACCCGCTCGACGGGACGATCAACTTCCTGTTCCGCATCCCGCAGTGGTGCGTCAGCGTGGCGTGCGAGGACGAGCGGGGGACGCTCGCCGGGGTCGTGTTCGATCCGCTGCGCGACGAGCTGTTCGCGGCGACGCTCGATGGGCCGGCGACCTTGAACGGCTCCGTCGTCGCTCCTCGCGAGGAGGCGCCGCTGGACCGCGCGCTCGTCGTCACCGGGTTCGCCTACGACGCCGCGGTGCGGGCGCGCCAGGCCGAGGTGATCGCCCGGCTGCTCCCGCGCGTGCGCGACATCCGGCGGGCCGGATCGGCCGCGCTGGACCTCGCGTGGCTGGCCGCGGGACGTTACGACGCGTACTTCGAGCGCACGGTCCAGCCGTGGGACATCGCGGCGGGTACCCTGCTTTGCCGTCGATCCGGCCTGGAAGTCAGAGATCTGGTGGAACGGGACGGCATGCCCTACGGTGTCCTCGCGGGCCACCCCGCGCTCCTCGACCAGATCACCGCCCTCGCGCCCTAGCGCGCAACAAGCCTGGACGTTGGTCGGGGAGACGCTCAAGGCCCCTGAGCCGAAGCCGACCACGAAGCAAGACATGGAGCCCAAGGCCACCCCAGACACGAAGACCGCCAAGGGCGCGGTCGAGGAGGTCCGCACCTCGTCGCCGGATGAGCGCGACGAGCTGCTCACCGACCTCCTCTGCCACGTCTACGGCACGCTCGCCGCGCAGAACGGCTGAGCCCGTCGCTCACGCGGTGAGCGATCGGCGCAGCGTCTGCTCGTCGACGCCCTCGACGCGTACGAGCTTGTCGCGGCTCTGGTGGCCGCGCACGAGGCTGACCGACCCCTTCGGGACGCCCGCCCGCTTGGCGATGAAGGCGACGAGCGCGTCGTTCGCCCGGCCGTCCACGGGCGGTGCCTTGACCCGGATCACGTAGGCCCCGTCGCGCTCTCCGACCACTTGGTCGTTGCGTGCGCGGGGCTGCAGGCGAACGTTCAGGTGAGCGGCCATTCCGTGGGTAGTGTCGCGCGCCATGGAGCGCCGGACCGTGCTCATCACCGGGACGTCGAGCGGCATCGGCCGCGCGACTGCGGTGCACCTCTCCGCGAAGGGCTTCCGCGTGCTCGCGGGCGTGCGGCGGCTGGAGGACGGCGAGGCGGTCCAGGCGATGTCCCCGGCGCGGATCGTGCCGGTGCGGCTCGACGTCAGCTCGCCCGACGTCGCCGATGTCGCCCGGTCGATCGTGGCCGAGCACGGGCCGCTGTTTGGGCTCGTCAACAACGCGGGCGTGACGGTCCAGGGGCCGATCGAGTACCTCGACGCCGACGAGATCCGGCGGCAGTTCGAGGTCAACGTCGTCGGGCCGATGGTGCTGACGGGCGCGCTGCTGCCGGCGCTGCGGGCTTCCCGCGGGCGGGTCGTCCTGCTCGGCTCGATCGGCGGGCGGATGGCGCTGCCGTTCGTCTCGCCGTACCACGCGTCGAAGTTCGCGCTGGAGGGCGTCGCGGACGCGCTGCGGATGGAGGTCAAGCCGTTCGGGATGTGCGTCTCGCTGATCGAGCCCGGCAGCGTGCGGACGGAGATCTGGCGCAAGGGGGAGGAGGAGGGCCGCCGCCTGATCGACGCGCTCCCTCCCGAGGGCCATGCGCTGTACGGGTCTCGGCTCGAGGGGCTGCTGAAGGCGGCGCGCAAGACGGCCGAGCGCGGCATCGAGCCGGTCGACGTCGCCGACGCGATCCTCCACGCCCTGACGGCTCGACGGCCACGGACGCGCTATCTGGTCGGGCCCGACGCGCGCATCCAGGCGATGCTCGCGAGCACGCTGCCGGACCGCGTGATGGACGCGGTCACGGCGCGGCTGACGAAGACGCGGCGGTAGTCGTCAGGCGGCGACGGGCGCGACGTCGCGTTGCATCAGCGCGCGGTCGAGCTGCGCGATCCGCTCGGTGTCCTCGTAGAAGTCCTCGTGCAGGATGATCTTGCCGTTGCGCGTCCGGATCGTCAGCACCGTGCGGTTGCGGTAGAGCTGCTCGCCCTCCGGCGTCGTGACGCCATCGTCGAAGCGCACGTGCATCCGCATCGCCCACGGCGGTCCGGCGATCAGCACGTCCTTGATCTCGCCCTTCACACCGGCGTTGACGAAGTCCTTGAAGAACCGCTCGATCGCGGCCTTCCCCTCGTGGCGGCCGGCCCAGCGGTGGTCGCCGTCGGCGAAGACGAGCGTCGCGTCGTCCGCGTAGCCGCTGAGCAGCGGGCCGTAGTCGCCCTCGTTGATCCGGGCGAGGTCGCGCTCGAGCTTGAACCGGATCGCCTTCACGAACAGGCTGCGCGTCGCGACGGCCGCGGCGGCCCCGGCGCTTGCGGCGAGGACGGTGCTCTTGCTGCTCATGGTGCCTCCAGTGTCCGGTTGACGAGGTCGACCGCGGCGCGGCCGGCGGCCTGCATGGGTTCGATGCTGCGGAGGGAGCGGGAGAGGAGGAACGCGCCCTCGAGCGCGGCGAGCACCCCGAGCGCGGCCTCCCGCGCCTCCGTTGGCGTGGCGCCGGCTTCCTCGAGGTCGCTCTGCAGCGCCGCGAGCCAGAGCTCGAAGACGTCCTGCGTCGCCTGCCGCAGCACGTCGTCCGTGCTCGCGATCTCCCCGGCGACGGTCGCGATGGGGCAGGCGTCCTGGTAGTCGGTCGCGACGAGCGTCTGCCCCGCGCCCTCGAAGAACGCGCCGATGCCCGAGACGAAATCGGGCGCCTCGCCCATGATCTGGCGGTACAGGGCCAGGAAGAACCGTCCCCCGGTCCGCAGCACCTCGTCGGCGAGCTGCTGCTTCCCACCCGGCCAGAAGTGGTACAGCGACCCGAACGGCGCCTCCGCCTCCGCGGTCACCTGCTTCAACCCGGTCCCGGCGTACCCCTGCCTGCGGAACAGCTCCGCACTCGCGTACAGGATCCGCTCGCGAGTGCCGACCTTCTCCCGCGCCGTCGCCATGGCGGGCATCGTCGCATCAGTAGAGCGATCTATCAAGTACGCGATCCGGACACGGACAGCGGCGAGTACCCGGGGCGGGATTCGAACCCGCACGCCCACGAGGGGCAGAGGCTTTTGAGGCCTCCGTGTCTACCGTTCCACCACCCGGGCGGGCGGTGAGGATCGTAGACGCGTCAGGCGGGAGCGGCGACTGCTCCGCCGGGCGACGGGCGGTCGCGACGGTCGTCGGCGTCGTCGCGGCGGCGCTCGACCTCGACCTGCCAGTTCTGGCGGAAGCCGGACATCGCGAACGCGATGAGGAGGATCTGGACCGGGACGATGATCACGGTGATCATCCCGAGGATCTCGCTGGCGATCGCGGGATCCGTGAAGCCGTCCTTGTCGCGCGCGAACCACTCGGGCGCCGAGACGGCGGCGAAGATGAGCAGGATCGTCCCGAGCGCGGCCGCGACGGGCAGCATGCCGCTGCGCCACCGCGCGATGAAGAACGCGAGGATGAGGTAGACGAGGATGAAGGCGATGCTGAGGACCTTCACGCCCTGCAGCGCGTCCCAGCCGCCGAAGGTCACGATCGCCATCAGCGCGGCGGAGACGATCAGCAGCAGCACGACGATCGCCTTGACCGTCTTCGACGAAGCCTTCTCGCGGTTCGGGTACTCGACGATGAAGTCGTCGCGCCGGCGATTGCCCACAGCGGCCATAGCGCGGCGGACCATACAATCCCGCGCCGCGGAGCGCGACGGTTCCCCACCGCCGCGCGATCTGCGGGCGTGGTGGAACTGGTAGACACGCCGGCTTTAGGTGCCGGTGGCGCAAGCCGTGGGGGTTCGAGTCCCTCCGCCCGCATCAGCGGAAGTGACCGGCTCGGGCGCAGGCCGGTGGAGGCGACGCGGAGTCAGTTGGCGTGCATCGCATCATCCGCCGAGCGTAGGGTCGCTCGGCAGGGATCGCGGCTTGAACCCAGCTCCCGAGGAGGCCGGATGTCGACACCGACTCAGAAGTTCTCGCGCGAGACGGCCGGCCTGCCCGCCGCGGTCGCGACCCCGGTGGTCGAGCTCGCCGACGGCGACCGGTACACGCTGCGCATCGCCCCGGTGACGAAGCGCATCGGCGACGCGACGGTCCGCATGCTCGCCTACAACGGATCCATCCCGGGCCCGACGCTGCGCGTGCCCGAAGGCGCGGAGGTCCTCTTCGACATCGTGAACGAGGGCGACCTCGAGGCGACGGTCCACTGGCACGGGCTGCGGCTGGAGAACCAGTACGACGGCACGCACGAGACGCAGGAGCTCATCCCGGTCGGCGGCCGCTACACCGCGCGCGTCGCGTTCCCCGACCCGGGCGTCTACTGGTACCACCCGCACGTCCGCGAGGACTACGGCCAGGAGCTGGGCCTGTACGGCAACTTCATCGTCGTCCCCGCCGATCGCGACTACTGGCCGCCCGCGCATCGCGAGCTCGCGCTGACGCTCGATGACGTGCTCATCGAGGACGGGCAGATCGCCGCCTTCAGCCCCGACGAGACGACCTACGCGGCGATGGGGCGCTTCGGCAACGTGCTGCTCACCGCCGGCGAGCCGGAGCTCGAGCTGACCGCGCGGGCGGGCGAGGTCGTGCGCCTGCACCTGACGAACACGGCCAACACCCGCGTGTTCAGGGTCGCGCTGCCCGGCGCGCGCATGAAGCTCGTCGGCGGGGACAGCGGCCGCGTCGAACATGAGCACCCCGTCGAGGACGTCGTCGTCGCGCCGTCGGAGCGGATCACCGTCGACGTGCTGTTCGACACGCCGGGCGACCTGGCGCTGGAGCACCGAACGCCCGGCCGGACGTACAGGCTCGCGGGCATCACGGTTGGCGAGGAGCCGGCGACGCCGTCGCTGGCCGATGCGTTCTCGGAGTTGCGCACTGCGCCGGAGCTGGCGGTGGAGCGCGAGCGGCTCACGCCCCTGCTCGACGGGCCGCCGGACAAGACCCTCGCGTTCCAGGCGGAGATGGACATGGGCGAGCCCGACGCCGAGCAGCACGAGCACGCGCACGGCCACGACCACGCGACCGCCGATGGCATCGAGTGGGAAGACGACATGGTCGACGTCAACAAGCTCACCACTCCGGCGAACATGCGCTGGAAGCTCGTCGACCGCTCGAACGACGCTGAGAACCAGGACATCCGGTGGCAGTTCCGCGTCGGCGACCGCGTGAAGATCCGGCTGGTGAACGAGACGGACTCCGATCATCCGATGCACCACCCGTTCCACATCCACGGGGCGGGCCGGTTCCTCATCCTGGCTCGCGACGGCGTCATGGAGCCGAACCTGGTGTGGAAGGACACCGTGCTGGTGCGCACGGGCGAGACCGTCGACATCGTGCTCGACGTCACCAACGTGGGGCGGTGGATGGCCCACTGCCACATCGCCGAGCACCACGAGAGCGGGATGATGTTCTCGTTCGACGTGACCGCATGAGCGCCGCGCACTACGAGGTGGCGGTCGTCGGCGGCGGGCAGGCCGGCCTGGCCGTCGGCCACTTTCTCGATCGGCAGGGCCGGCGGTTCGTCATCCTGGAGGCGGCCGGGGAGCCGGCGGCCGCATGGCGCCAGCGCTGGGACTCGCTGAGGCTCTTCACCCCCGCGGCATCCGCGGGCGTGACGGCGGCGGGTTCGCCATCGAGCTCGCGGACCGCACGTACGAGGCCGACCAGGTCGTCGTCGCCACGGGCCCGTTCCAAGTGCCGTTCACGCCACCGATGGCTGCCGATCTGAGCCCCGACGTCGTGCAGCTGCACAGCAGCCGGTATCGATCCCCGGAGGACCTGCCGGCGGGCAGGGTCGTGGCGGTGGGCGGCGGCAACACCGGCTACCAGATCGCCGAGGAGCTCGTGCGCTCACGCGAGGTGCATCTCGCCATCGGCGCTCGCCAGACGCCGTTGCCGCAGCGCATCCTCGGGCGGGACCTGTTCCGCTATCTGGAGGCCACCGGCGTCATGCGCAGGAACGTCAACTCGCGCCTCGGGCAACGGCTCAAGGACCGCGAGACGCTCATCGGCTCCAACCCGCGCGGCGCGCGCAAGCAGGGCATCCGGCTGCGGCCGCGCGCCACGGCGGCCGAGGGCCGCCGCGTGACGTTCGCCGACGGCTCGCAGCTCGAGGTCGACGGCGTGGTGTTGGCGACCGGTTACCGGCTCGACCACTCCTTCGTGCAGCTGCCCGTCTTCGACGAGGCGGGGCGCGTCCGCCACGAGCGAGGCGTCACCGAGGTGCCCGGGCTGTTCTTCCTCGGCCTGCCGTGGCAGCACACGCGAGGCTCGGCGCTCCTCGGATGGGTCAAGGACGACGCGCAGCACATCGCGGAGCGGATCGCCGAGAACGTTCCGGGGAGCCGCTCGGAGGCGGCTCGGGCGTCTGCGAGCTCCGCCGCAGCGTGATCGCCCACTCCACCGATCCCGTCGGCTCGATCGGATGGACCGAGCGCACCGGCGGGGTCCTCACCCTGCGCGAAGGCCTGTCGCTCGCCCCGGCGTTGCTGCGCGACGAGTTCCGGATCACCGCGGGTTTCCTCGCGATGGTGCTGCGCCGGCACTCGGGGCGGCGGAGCTTCGTCGATCCGGCCCGACTCGTGCCTCCCGACTCGTCGATCGCACGAGACGCCGTTGCGGCGGCCACGGACCGTCTGACGCCTGCCGTGCTGAACCACTCGCACCGCGCGTACGCGTGGGGAGCGGCCATCGCCGCGCTGCAGCGGATCGAGTTCGATCGCGAGCTGCTGTACGTCGCGGCGATGCTCCACGACACCGGGCTGCCGACCCCGGTCCCGCACGTCGACTTCACCGTCCGCAGCGCGCAGATCGCACGCGAGTTCGCCACCGGCCATGGCGTGCCGCCGGATCGCCGGGAGCTCATCGCCAACGCGATCGCGATGCATCACACGCCCGGTGTGGATCCCGACCGCGGCGCCGAGGCCTTCCTGCTCTCCGCCGGCGCCGGGGTCGACCCGCAGTGACCAGCTGCCCGACGAGCTACGCAGGAACGTCGTCCGCGAGTTCCCGCGGCTCGGCTTCAAGGGCGAGTTCGCCGGCCTGTGGCGAACCGAGGCCAAGCGGGTTCCGCGCGGTCGGGCGTGGTACCTGCACCGCTTCGCCCTGACCGACCTGACGATCCGGCTCGCGCCGTTCCGCGGCTGAGCTCTCGCTAGAGGTCACGACCCGTGAGGTCGTCCGGCGGCCACGTGTGCCGCGAGCAGCATGTGCTCGGGCCGCGCCCCGTACGCGATGACCACCGCGCGAACAGCACGACCAGGCCGACGAAGACGGCGAGCACGAGGACGGGAAGCACGGAACGAAGCGTAGTCGCGCGGATCCGCTTCGGTGAACCGCCGAGTACCGATACGGAGGCGGGGTATCTTGGGAAGCGCCCGAGGCAAGAGGACGACGACCATGAGCGAGACCGCCGACAAGCTGACGTACTCCGTGCCGGGCATGAGCTGCGCGCACTGCCGCAGCGCGATCACCTCCGAGGTCGAGAGCGTTGCCGGTGTCGAGACGGTCGACGTCGATCTCGACCTGAAGCGAGTGACCGTCATCGGCGACCAGCTCCACGACGCGACGGTTCGAGCGGCGATCGACGAAGCCGGATACGACGTCGCGTAGACGCAGCGCGGGTAGGGGTGGAGCATGAGCCATCACCTCTCTGCGGTCGAGCACATCGACGAGGCGATGCACGACTGCATCACGAACTGCAGCGAGTGCCACGACACCTGCCTGGCGACGGTGCAGCACTGCCTCGTGAGGGGAGGAGAGCACGCCTCCCCCGCGCACATACGCGTGATGCTCGACTGCGCGGAGGCGTGTGACGCGAGCCGGGACTTCATGCTGCGCGGCTCGGATCTCCACCGTGCCTACTGCGGCCTCTGCGCCGACGCCTGCGAGCGCTGCGCGGAGTCCTGCGAGCGCATCGGCCCCGACGACGACGCGATGCGCGAGTGCGCCGCGGCGTGCCGGCGATGTGCGGAGTCGTGCCGCGCGATGGCCGCCTGAGAGCTTCCGAATCGGCGGGCCGGGCGGGCCGGCGAGCGGGTGGCGCTCCGCGGGCGTAGCCTCCGCCCCTGGTCACCTCGGCGCTGCCGTCGTCGATGACATGAGAGGCCGCGCACACTCGAGGCGCCCGGCAGAACGACGCGCGCGACGCCGGGGCGTCGCGCGCGAGGTTCAAGCGGATGTCGGGAGGGACTACGCCGGCGCGAGCTCGGTCGAACTCGCCTCCTGCGTCGGCTTCGACGTCCGCAGGAGCGCGGCGGCCAGGATCCCGCCGACGGCCGCGACGGCGGCCGCGCCGAGGAACGCCGCGGAGTAGCCGTCGGTCAGGGCGGCGACGTCGCCGAGCTGATCCGCTCCCTCCGAGGTGGCCACGGCGGTCATCACCGCCAGGCCGAGCGCCGAGCCCACCTGGTAGCTCGTGTTGACGATGCCCGAGGCCAGGCCGCCCTCCTCGGGCTTGGCCGACTGGATCGCCGTGCCGAGCGACGGGATGAACGCGAGCGCCATGCCGGTGGCGGCGATCAGCGACGCGGGCAGGACGTCGACGAGGAACGAGCCGTCGGGCCGCACCAGCGACATCACCACCATGCCGGCCGACAGCGTCAGCAGGCCGGCAACGGTCGGCACCTTCGGGCCGAACCGCGCGATGACGCGCGGCGCGACGACGACCATGAGGAACATGATCGCGCCGGTCATCGGCAGCAGCGCGGCGCCGCCCTCGAACGCGCCGTAGCCGAGCACCTGCTGCAGGTAGAGGTTCAGGAAGAACCACATCGGGATCCACGCGGCGCCGAGCAGCAGCTGCGCGATGTTCGCCGCCGCCAGGTTCGGGGTCCGCAGGATCGACAGGCGCATCAGCGGCTCGCGCTTGCCGGCCTGGATGGCGACGAACGCGGCGAGCAGCGCGAGGCCGCCGCCGATGGCGAGCAGGGTGGCGCTCGAGCTCCAGCCCTCCTCGGGCGCGCGGACGATGCCGAACACCGTCAGCGCGAGGCCGGCGGTGGCGGTGATCGCGCCGGTGACGTCGATCGAGCCGCGGCGCGCGGGCGCGTCGGGCATGAGCGACGGGATGAGCGCGAGCACGAGCAGCGCGATCGGGACGTTGATGTAGAAGACCCACGGCCACGAGATCCACTCGGTGATGACGCCGCCGAGGAACACGCCCGCGGTGCCGCCGGCCGGGGCCGCGGCGCCGTAGATGGCGAACGCCTTCATGAGCTCCTTGGGGTTGCTCCCGAAGAGCATCATCAAGAGCGTCAGCGCGCTGGGTGCGATGAGCGCTGCACCGGCGCCCTGAACGGCACGCGAGGCGATCTCGATCGTCGTCGAGTCGGCGAGGCCGGCTCCGATCGAGCCGCCGAGGAGCACCGCCCAGCCGGCGGCGAAGACGCGCTTGGCGCCGAGAAGATCCGACAGCCGGCCGCCGAGCAGCAGCAGCCCGCCGAAGGCGATGACGTAGGCGTTGAAGACCCACGAGAGGTCCTCGGGGCTGAAGCCGAGGTCCGTCCGGATCTCGGGGAGGGCGACGCCGATGATCGACGTGTCCATGATGACCATGAACTGCGCGAGCGCGATGACGGCGAGCGCCACCCAGCGCCGCGGATGCGCGGCTTGCATGACAGGGGTCCTTCCTCTTGGACGTGGAGCGGGTCCGGCGCGCGTCTACGCGACGCGGTAGCCGGCTTCCTCGACGGCGGCCGCGATGGCGGCGTCGTCGACAACAGGGCCGGTGACGGTCAGGCGGCCGGACGCGAGGTCGACGTCGACCTCGGTCACGCCGGCGACGGCGGCCACCTCTTCGTTGACGGACATGACGCAGTGGCCGCAGGTCATGCCGGTGACCGTGTACGTGCGCTGGTGCTTGATCATGCCGTGACAGTACACATACCCCTAGGGGGTATTGAGGGAGCTACGTCACAGACCGGTGGAGCCGTCAGCTCGAGCGTGAGCGCAACGCGGTCGATCCGATCCTCCGACCAACCGCCGCGCTCCATCACGTCCGTGAGCAGGGCGCTCATGTCGGCGAAGGCCTCGAGGACCGCCGGGGCGTGGCGGTCGTTCGCGAAGAGGAGATCGTCGGCGGCGGTCCTGATCCGCGCGACCTCGCGGTCGTGCAGCACGCCGGCGGCGCGCTGACGCAGCGTCTGCATGAGGGCCGTGTAGGCCTCGGCTCGGGTGGCGTTCATGGCGCAACGGTCTCGCCCGCCCGAGCGCGGCGCATCGATGCGGAACCCGAAGCCTTGCCCTACGGGTTCGGTGCGGCCGCCTCGTTCGCGAGCGCATCAGCCAGTTGCGAGCGGCCCTGGATGCCGAGCTTGTCGTAGCTGTGACGCAGGTGCACCTCGACGGTCTTGAGCGTGACGAAGAGCCGTTCGGCGATCTCGCGGTTGCGCAGCCCTTCCGCCGCCAGGCCGGCGACACGCCGTTCCGCGGCGGTCAGCGACGCGAGGCCGGAGAGGGCGACGCGCTGCGGGCGGCCGCCGGCGATCACGAGCTCCTCGTGAACACGTGCCTCGAGTCCGTCCGCGCCGCACTTGTACGCGAGCTCGCGTGCCTCGCGCAGGCGTTCCCGCGCTTCCGCCCGCCGTCCCGCGCGACGCAAGCTCATCCCGAGCTCGGCGAGCGCCTCGGCGCGGATCTTCGCCGACGGCGAGCGCTCGGCAGCTTCGACGGCTGCATGGATCTCGTCGCGCGCCGCGTCGGGCGAGACGACCAGCGCCCGCGCCAGGCGAGCGCGCGCGATCGCGCCGTGGACGCCGCGCGCCTCGTTGATCCGGACCTGCTCGTCGGCGGCCTCGCGAGCCTCGTCCGCCCGCCCGGCTGCGACCAGCGCCCTGACCAGCGTCTGGCGGCTGGGCTCGCGGTTCGAGGTCACCCACCCGCGCCGTTGCTCGTGGGCGAGCTCCGTCTCGAGCTCCTCCAGCGCCTCCGGCACGCGGCCTTGCTCGAGCCGCAGACGGGCACGCATGCCGTGCGCCTCCCGGATGGCCCCGGGACGTTCCTTCGGGAGGCCTGAGAGGAGCGCGTCGGCCTCCTCGATCCGCCCGCGGTCGAGCAGCACCGCTCCGAGCGTCGAGCCGAGACCGACGGCGGCGCTCTCGGCGCCGACGGCGTCGACGAGGTCGAGGTTCCGGCGAGCCTCGTCCTCCGCCGCGCGCAGGTCGCCGAACGCGCGCTCCCACGCCGACCACGCGCTCGTCATGTACGTCAGCGGGCCCGGCGCCAGACGCGATCCGTGCCGGTGAGCAAGGACCTGGGCCGCGCGAAGGGCATCGGCTGCCTCGGCGGCCGCCTCGACGGCCATGAGCGACTCGATGGCGTACCAGTGGACGAACGCGCCGCGCTCCGAGCCGCCGGCGCGCAGGGCGCGCAGCGCGAGGGCCACGACGTCCCCTGCCGGCGCGCCGCCGACGGCGTTCGCGAACGCCAGGTGCGCGAGGGCCGTCGGGCGGTCCGCTTCGGCGGCATCCTCGAGCAGCCGCATGTACTCGTCGCGCATGGCGGGGTGGTGCGCGAGGACGTCGATGAGGTCGTCCTGCAACTCCGCGATGGCGTGTGAGCCGGCGGCGGTCGCGGCGTCGAGCGCCCGCCGCAAGGCGTCGAACCCCTCCGCGGGACGGTCGTGGAAGACGAGCAGGCGCGCGCGGGCCTGATCGGCGCGGAGTGCGACCTCGCCCTCGCTGGCCTCCGCTGCTCGTTCGAGGTCCTCCAGCGCACCCGACTCGCCGGTGCGGGCTCGCGCCTGACCGAGCCCGAGCAGGACCTCCGCACGGTCGGCGTCGTCCGGCGGTTCGGCCAATGCCCGTCGCAGCAGACGGAGAGCGACGTCGGGGGCGCCGTCGGTGAGCGCGCGCCAGCCGGCCGCCTGCAGCGCCCGGGCCGCCCGGCCGTCGCCGCTCGCCTCGGTGAGGAGCAGGTGCGCCGCCACCTCGCCGGCGTCCGCGCCGTCCTCCGCCAGGAGCGTCGCGGCGCGTCGGTGCCAGCGCGACCGCTCGCCGCCGATCAGGTCGGCATGCACGGCCGCACGGACCATGGGGTGCCGGAACCGCATCGCGTCCGCATCGATCAGATCGGCGCGGACGAGCGTCGCGTGCGCCGCGACCGCATCGTTCTCGGGCACCTCGGCGAGGCTGACCACGCGGGCGAGCGTCGCGCGCTCGCCGAGCACGGCAAGGCTCCGAGCCACTGCCAGGGCGTCCGGGGACAAGCGGCGCAGACGCCCGACGACCGAGCGCGCGATCGTGCTCGGCACCGCCCGCCGGACCGCGTCCGGATCTTCGACCGCGAGGCTTCCCGATTCGGCGAGCGAGCGGACGAGCTCACGGACGAACAACGGGTTCCCCGCGGTCGTCTCGACGGCGGCCGCGACGACGGCGTCATCGACGTCGGCGCCGAGAGCATCGCTCAAGATCGCGCCGACCGAAGCGTCGCTGAGCGACTCGGGCCGGATGATCCGCGCGGTGGGGGACGCGGCGAGCTGATCGAGCGCATCCGGATCGGTGGCCTGCTCGCCGCTGCGCACCGCCATCGCGAGCACCACGGGAAGATCCTCGATGCGGCGGGCCAAGACGTCGGCGAAGCGCAGGCTCGGCGCGTCGGCCCAGTGGGCGTCGTCGATGACGACGAGCAGCGGAGCTCTCGCGGCGAGGTTGGCGGTGAACCAGTACAAGCCGTGGAGGCGTGCGAAGGACAGATCGGTGCCCGGCGTCGGGTCCGCCGACGGAGAGAACACGCCCCGCGCGCCCTCGGCCGCCCCGGCGAACAGCGCGTTCCGGTCGGGGCCGTGCGCAGCGGTCTCGAACAGCTGGCGAGCGATGCCGAACGAGAAGTCGCGCTCGAACTCCGATCCGACGGCCATGACACCGTGGAAGCCCCGCTCGTCGGCCAGCGTTCGCAGCGCACGCAGCAGGGCGGTCTTGCCCTGGCCGGCCGGCGCCTCGAGCACCACGACGCCGCCCTGCCCCTCCGACGCCGCCCCGAGGGCCGCGTCGAGCTCGGCCAGCTCGCGCTCGCGCTCGACGAGCACCGGGCGAGAGGAGAAGACGGACACCGGCAGACCGTAATGACTCCGAGTCGCCTGGTGAAGATCAGGGTGCGTCTTGGGGTCCCGCCTCGATGTCCGGGACGCGCGCCGCCGTGACAGTGGCAGCCATGGCAACGCAGGGTCGACTTCCGGAAGGCACGTGGCGTGTCCGCCACGCGGACTCCGCGGTCGCCGTGGGCGCAGCGTTGCTCGCCGGGTACGACGCGGTGCTGGCCGTGCCCGACTCCGGAACGGGCGGGATGCTCGCCTGCTCCCACGCCCATGGAAGCTTCGCTTCAACCGAGGTCTGCCGAACGGCCGACCGCCTCGAGGTCGACGGCCTGCTCACCGTCCGAGGGCGCACGCTCCCGATCACCGCCGCAGGGTCCGTCGCCGAGACGGACGCGGCGCGCACGCTGACCCTCGTGCTCACGACCGTCATCGACCCGCGGCAGTTCGGCGACGCGCCGTCGCCGCTCGGCACCCCTGTCCACGTCCGCGCGCAGCTGGTGCTGCAGCGCACTGCCTGAAGCAACCCAACGGGAAGGAACCAAGATGAGCACGAAGCCTGTCCTGCTCGCCCTCGCCATCACCGGCGCCGCCGTGCTGCCCGGTGCCGCTCCGGGCCGAGCCTCCGCCGGCGATCGCGTCGTGATCGCCAACGCCTCGGTCGAGGTGACGAAGCGCGCCGACGGCGAGTACGTCGCGAGGTCGCGCTCGACCGGGCACCGGACGGCGCTCGGGACGAAGCTGTCCAGCCTCCTCATCGACGTCGACGGCAACTACGTCGGGTTCGCACGGCGGGTTCGCGGCGGCGTCGCGGTGCTCTCGATCGACGCGCGATCGGGGAAGGTGCGCCGGCGGGCTCGCGCGGCGAACGCCATGGGCCTCCAGGTCCGGCGGACCGGCACGGTCGTCTGGGTGAGCGAGCGCTTCAAGACCCGCTCCGTCCACGCCCGCACCGCCGCCGCGGACGTCGTCCTGGGCAGCGGCGAGGCCATCGACCCGCGCTCGCTCGCCATCGCCGACAGCGACGCGACGACGACGCACGTCTACTGGGTCGACGGCTCGGACCCGAAGACGGCGTCGGTCGAGTAGCGAGGGGAGGCGAGAGCGATGCGCACGTCCGGCCGCGGTCTCATGAGCGCCGCCCTTGCCCGGCGAATCGCCGGCGCGGCGGCGGTGCTGGCCTGCACCTTCGGACTCGGGGCGGTCGGCTCCGCGCCCGGCGACGGCGAGCGTGAGTCCTCGCGCGGCCGCCCGCATCCGTTCGTGCTGTGGATGATCGGATGACCTCAGCTGTCGCGGAGCAGCCTGTGCGCGTCGGCGATCGCCTCGAGCTCGGCCGGGGTGCCGGCCATGATCGTGCGGGCGTGCTCGGTGACGAGCTCGAGCGGCCAGTCCCACCAGGCGGCGCGCAGGAGGCGCTCGACGTCGTCGTCCGAGAACCGCCGGCGGACGACGCGCGCCGGGTTGCCCGCGACGATCGCGTAGGGCGGCACGTCGGAGGCGACGACGCTCGCCGCCGCGACGACGGCGCCGTGGCCGATCGTCACGCCGGGCATGACGAGCGCCTGGTAGCCGAACCAGACGTCGTTGCCGACCACCGTGTCGCCGCGGCTCGGGGCGCTCATGACGAGGTCCATGGTCCGCTCGGCCCACGGCTCGCCGAAGATGCCGAACGGGAACGTCGACGGTCCGAGGTCGGCGTGGTTCGCGCCGGGCATCAGGAACCGGACGCCGGAAGCGATCGCGCAGAAGCGCCCGATGACCAGCCGCTCGGGCCCGAAGCCGTAGAGGACGGCGCGCTGCTCGAACGCGAGCGGGTCGTCGGGGTCGTCGTAGTACGTCCACTCGCCGACCTCGATGCGCGGGTCGCGGACGAGCGGCCTGAGGAAGACGACCCGGTCCTGGCCCGCGACGGGGTGGATGCGGTCGGGGTCCGGAGCAGCCGCGGAGCTCATGGACGTCGATCCTCTCTCAACTGCCTCAGGTAGTGTCGGCGGGTGTCGAGTCCCACCGACTCCGGGACCGTTCTCGTCACGAAGGTCCAGGCGCCTCCGCCGCGCGATCTCGTGCCGCGCCCGGCGCTGGTGGAGCGGCTCGCGTCGGCGCCGCCGCGGCGGCTGTCGATCATCGAGGCGCAGGCGGGGTGGGGGAAGACGACGCTGCTGACGGCGTGGGCGACGAGCCCGGCGGAGCGCCGGCCGTTCGCCTGGCTGCAGCTCGACCCCGCCGACGACGAGCCGACGCGGTTCTGGCGCTACGTCGTAGCGGCGCTGCGGACGCTCGATCCGCGGCTCGGGGCGCCGGCGCTCGAGCTGCTCGCCGTGCCCGGCGTCGACACGGCCGCCGAGGTCGTGCCGCGGCTGATCAACGACCTCGCCGAGAGCGGCCTGGCCGCCGTGCTGGTGCTCGACGACTTCCACGTCGTCTCGTCGACGGCCATCCGCGACGGCGTGCAGTACCTGGTCGAGCGCCTCCCGCCGGGAACCGAGGTCGCGATCGCCTCCCGGACGCGACCGCCGCTGGCGCTCGGCCGGCTCAGGGCCCGCGGCGAGCTGCTCGAGGTCGGCGAGGCGCACCTGCGCTTCAGCCCCGGCGAGGCCGCCTCGCTGCTCAACCGCGTCGTGAACCTCGGCCTCACCGACCGCCAGCTCGACATGCTCCACCGCCGGACGGAGGGGTGGGCGGCCGGCCTGTACCTCGCCGCGCTGTCGCTGCGCGACCGCGCCGACCGCGACGCGTTCATCGAGGCGTTCTCCGGCAGCGACCGCCTCGTCGTCGACTACCTCGCCGACGAGGTCATCGCCGGCCTCGACGACGACGTGCGCACGTTCCTCGTGCGCACGTCGGTCCTCGACCGCCTGACCGGCCCGGTCTGCGACGCGGTGGCGGGAACGACGGACGGCGCGGCGCGGCTGCGGGCGATGGAACGCTCGAACCTCTTCCTCGTCCCGCTCGACGACCGCCGCGAGGTCTACCGGTACCACCACCTCTTCGGCGACCTCCTGCGCCGCGAGCTCGACCCCGCGCTCGCGGCCGAGCTGCACGCGCGGGCGTTCGCGCACCTGCTCTCCGAGGGCGACGTCGACCGGGCGATCCGCCACGCCGTCGCCGCCGGCCAGGTCGACGCCGCCGTCGAGCTGATCGTCGAGCACTGGCCGTCCTGGCTGCTGGCCCGCGGCGAGCACGGCGCGATCGACGCGTGGCTGCAGGCGCTGCCGCGGGAGGTCGTCGAGCGCGACCCCCGGCTCTGCGTCGCGATGACGTTCACCGGCCACAGCCTCGGACGCGCCCACGAGGTCCGCCCCTGGATCGAACGCGCCGAGCAGCTCGTCGACGACCGCACGCCCACCCACGTGCGCCTCGACGTCGCGGCGGCGCGCGCCTCCAACGCGCTCCAGACGGGCGACGTCGACACCGCGCTCGCGGCCGCTACGCGCGCCCTGGCGCTCGGCGACGTCGCTTCGCCGTGGGTCGCGCTGCCGCACGGCGTGCGCGCGCACGCGCTGCGATGGTCGGGCGACACCGAGGGCGCGCACGAGGCGTTCGGCGACTGGCTCGAGGCGAGCGCGGCGCGCGGCCTGCTGCTGGGCGTCGTGCACTCGCATGCGTCGCTGGCGCTGCTCGCGGCGGAGGCGGGCGACGAAGAGGCGACTCGCCGGCACGCCGAAGCGGCCTTCACGGAGGGCGCCGATCGCTTCGCCGAGCACTGGGTCTCGCTCGACGCCCACGTCGCCCTCGCCCTGCTCGACCGCGACCGAGGTCACGCCGCACGCCTCGTCGCGCTGGCCGAGCGCGGCGGCGTCCCGGGCGACCGGGCGAACGCGCTGCTCGTCGGCGCCGACGTGCTCGCCGACCCGGCGCTCGTCGGCCGGGCGCGCGAGGTGCTCGCCGGCTGCCCGGCGCCGGGCGGGCTGGTGCTCGAGCGCCTCGCCGCGGCGGAGCGGCGCCGCGAGGAGCCGGGCGAGGGCGAGGAGCTGAGCGAGCGCGAGCGCGAGGTGCTGCGGCTGCTCGCCTCCGAGCTCACCCAGCGCGAGATCGGCGAGGCCCTCTACGTCTCGATGAACACCGTCAAGACGCACGTCCGCCACGTGTGCCGCAAGCTCGGCGCGTCGGGCCGCGAGGACGCGGTGGCCCGGGCGCGCGAACGCGGCCTGCTCAGCGGGCGGGGCCCGGGGTGAGCCGCAGCTCGTCGGCGAGCCACGCGCTCTGAAGCGCCCGCTCGGCCACGACGGCGTCCGACCCGCCCGCGGCGCGCGCGGCCTCCACCGCGAGCACGGTGCTGACCGCGGCGGTGCGGAAAGGATCGCGCTCCGCCGCCTCGGGGGAGCAGAACACGGACGCGTCCTCGACGTAGCCGGCGACGCCGTACTCGCGGATCCGCTCGGCCGCCGCCGCGGCGAACCCGCCCGCCGTCTCGCGGTTCCACGCCTCGACGCGCGAGAGCAGGCGCCCCTCGGACGCGACGAGCTTCGGCCCGCTCTCCGCGACGGGCCCGCGCAGCTCGACGCGCCACAGCTCCTCGCCGAGCCAGAACGGCAGGTGCTCGATCGCGCACGCGTGGACGCCCGCGCGGCACGTCGCCGGCGCGCCCGTCGCGGACCCGACCCAGGCGCCGGGGCGGTCGCCCTCCGGGAGCGGCCACCGAACGAGGCTGAACGGCCCGACACCGCCGGCCCGCAGGATCTTGAAGGCGATCATCCCTGCTCCTCCAGCGCTCGCCGCTTCCAGCCGCGGAACGCGTCGAGGAGCGGGCCGAGCTGCTCCTCCGTCGGCTCCTCGACCTTGACGTGGCCCGTCACGTCGGCGGTCCGCCGCATCTGGTCGAGGTAGTTCTCGCAGCCACGGCACGTGAGGATGTGCAGCTCGAAGCGCGTCCGCGTCGCCTCGTCGAGGCCGCCCTCGAGGTACTGGGTGACGAGCTCGACGATCTCGTCGCACTTGATGTCGTCCGGTCCCATCAAGCGCCCAGCCGCTCCTCGATCGCCTCGCGCACCTTGGCCCGCGCGCGATGCAGCAGGACACGCTGGTTGCCCTCGCTGAGGTCGAGCGCGGCGCAGACCTCCTCGGCGCTGAAGCCGCCGATGTCGCGCAGCGAGATGACGGTCCTCTGACGTTCGGGGAGGTGCTCGATCGCCGTGCGCACGACCGCCATCGTCTCACGCGACACCAGCCGGTCGTGGGGAAGCGCGCTCCAGTCGCTCGGCGCGGCCGACCAGTGCCCGGCCCACCGGTGATCGGCCGGCAGGAAGCGATCCGGGTCCACGGTCGGCCCGTCGTCGTCCTCGCTCGCGAGCGAGCTGAACGGCACCTGGCGGCGGTCCTTCATCGCCCGGGTGATCGCCCGCTTGACGAGGATGCGGAAGATCCACGTCTTCAGCGACGCCCGTGCCTCGAAGCGGTCGATGCCCTCGAGCACGGCCAGCCACGTCTCCTGCACGACGTCCTCGGCGGCGCGCGAGTCGGCGACGTAGCCGCGCGCGACGCGGAGCATCAGCGGATGGTGCTGCTTGACGAGCGCGAGGAAGGTCGCCTCGTCGCCCGCGCGCAGCCCCGCGACCACGGCCGCGTCGCCGGTGCCGATCGTCGTGCGCGTTGCCTTGGTCACCATCACGGCCAAGGCTCTCGCGCGCCCGGGTGACGCGTCAACGCAGCTCACCCGGGTGATCCTGCGCGCCGAGCGCCGGGCAGGCCTCGCGCAGCAGGGCCGCCGGGCGAATGGCGCGCAGGCGTTCACCTCACACCTCGACCGGGACGCGCGCCGCGAGGGCGCTGAACGCCTCCACGTAGGCCTCGGAGAACGTCGGGAACGGCTGGATCGTGTCGCGCAGGACCGCGAGCGGCACGCGCGCGCGGATCGCGAGCGTCGCCTGCTGCAGCCACTCGCCCGCGTCGGGGCCGACGGCGTACGCGCCGGTCAGCACCTCGCCGTCGGACACCAGCGTCAGGAACCCCGGCGTCGTGTCGTAGGCGCGCGTGTACGTCGCGGTGCGCGGGACGTCGCGCAGCGCGACGGTCGCGCTGTACGGCCCGTCCGCGACACCGACCGCGGCCGCCTGCGGGTCGGAGAACACCACGCGCGGCACCGCGTCGTACGACGCTCGCGCGTCGCCGCCGAGGATGTTCGCCGCGGCGATCCGGGCCTGGTACTTGCCGACGTACGTCAGCGGCCAGATGCCGGTCACGTCCCCGACCGCCCAGAGCCCGTCGGCCACGCGCATGCGGTCGTCGACGACGACCTCCGAGACGCCGGCGGGCAGCCGCGGCCGGCGACCGGTCGCAACCAGTAGCCGGTCGCCGCGCACCTCGCTGCCGTCGCCGAACGCGAGCACGTACTCGCCGTCCTCCAGCCGCGCCGCGGTCGCGTGCATGCCGAGGACGAGCTCGATGCCGTCGGCGCCGAGCGCCTCCTGCACCGCCTCGCCGATCGCCGCGGGCTCGCGCGGGAGGACGTGCGGGCCGCCCTCGACGACGACCACGGAGGCGCCGAGCCGGGCGACGGCCTGCGCCATCTCGACGCCGACGGCGCCGCCGCCGAGGACGAGCAGCCGGCGCGGCACCTCGCGCAGCCCGGTGACCTCGCGGTTCGACCAGACGCCGGGCAGCTCGCGCAGGCCGGGAACCGGCGGGACGACCGGCTCCGAGCCGGTCGCGAGCACGACGTGCTCGGCGGTGAGGACGCGGTCGCCGACGCGGACGATGCCCGGCCCGACGACGTTCGCCTCGCCGCGGACGACGTCGATCGCGCGGTCGGTCAGCCAGGTCGTCGCGCCGGCGTCGTCGTACTCGGAGACCATGAAGTCGCGCCAGGCGAACGCCGCGGCCGGGTCGACGGGACCGGCGTTCGCGCCGGGCACGTCGCGCGCGGCGGCCACGACCTCGCCGGGCCGCACGAGCGTCTTCGACGGGATGCAGCCCCAGTAGGAGCACTCGCCGCCGACCAGCTGGCGCTCGACCACCGCCACCCGCAGGCCGCCCTCGGCGAGCGCGCCCGCGCAGACCTCGCCGGCGGGCCCGGCGCCGACGACGATCGCGTCGTAGGCGCTCATGACGCCCGCGCCCGGTCGAGGTGCCACGCGGCGACGATGAGGCCGATGTGGCTGAACGCCTGCGGGAAGTTGCCGAGCAGCTCGCCGCCGGCCGCGACGTCGACCTCCTCGGCGAGCAGCCCGAGGTCGTTGGCGTAGCCCGTGAGCATCGCGAACAGCGCCTCGGCGCGGTCGACCTCGCCGGCGAGCGCCAGGCACGAGACGAGCCAGAACGAGCAGAGGACGAACGTGCCCTCCTCGCCCGTGAGGCCGTCGGCGTTGAGGCCGTCGTCGTTGCGGTAGCGCAGGACGAGCCCGTCCTGCGTCAGCTCGTCGGCGATCGCGTCGATCGTCGCGCGCATGCGCGGGTCGTCGGCCGGGAGGAACCCAACGAGCGGCATGAGCAGCGCGGCGGCGTCGAGCTCGTCCGAGCCGAACGCCTGCGCGAACGCGCCGCGTTCCTCGCTCCACCCGCGCTCGAGGACGGCCGCGCGGATGAGCTCGCGCTCGGCCGTCCACTCGTCGACCTTCGCGTGCATGCCGAGCCGGTCGGCGAGGCCGATCGCGCGGTCGAGCGCCACCCAGCACATCACCTTCGAGCTGAGGTGATGCTGCGGCTCGCCGCGCATCTCCCACATCCCGGCGTCGCGCTCGCGCCAGCGGCGTGCCGCCGCGTCGGCGAGGTCGGCGATGAAGCGCTGGATCTCCGGATGCAGTTCGCCGAGGGCGTCGCGGTAGAGGTGGATCGCGTCGAGCAGCTCGCCGTAGACGTCGAGCTGCCGTTGGCCCCACGCGCCGTTGCCCACGCGCACGGGGCTCGAGTCGCGCCAGCCGCGCAGATGCGGCAGCTCGCGCTCGGCCAGGTCGTGCCGGCCGTCGATCCCGTACATGATCTGGAGATCGCCCTCGACGCGGCCGCCGGCGCTCGAGGTCATGAACGAGATGAACTCCTCGGCCTCGTCGGAGCACGATCCGATGTACAGCGCCTGCACGGTCAGCGAGGCGTCGCGGACCCAGGCGTAGCGGTAGTCCCAGTTGCGCTCGCCGCCGACGGTCTCCGGCAGGCCGGCCGTCGGGGCGGCGACGATCGCGCCGGTCGGGCGGTAGGTCAGGCCCTTGAGGACGCGCGCGCTGTGGCGCACGAGCTCGCGCTCCGGTCCGTCGTAGACGTCGTGCTCGGCCTCCCACGAGCGCCAGCCCTCGGCGACGTCGTCGATCCGGCCGGCGACGTACTCGGGGGCCGTCGGGCGCGGGGCCGGGTCGTCGGGCGCGGCCCACCGCAGCGAGGAGCCGACGCGGTCGCCCGCGCCGACCGAGAACGCGGCCGTCATCGTCGCGTCCTGCACCGTGACGGGGACGCCGGCGCGCATGGCGATCCGGTTCGGCCCGCCGAACGTGCGGCCGCCGTCGCCCTCCATCCGGAACAGCGGGCGGACGAGCCCGTACTCGGGCCGCGGCGCCAGCTCCATCGCGAAGCCGACGGTGCCGCTGACGCCCTCGACGAGGCGCAGCAGCTCGTGCGGCGCGTCGCGGCCGAGGTCGTGGCCGCGCTGGCCCTCGCGGAACGCGAACGCGTCGACGAGGCGCGCCGTGCCGGTCGCCGTCGTGAACGTCGTCTCGATGACGAGCGTGCCGGGCAGGTAGCGCCGCTCGACCGTCACCTCGCCCGAGGGGGTGATCGACCAGTGGCCGGCGTCCGGGTCGAGCAGCCGCGCGAACACCGCCGGGCTGTCGTAGTGGGGGAGGCACAGCCAGTCGATCGAGCCGGCGCGGTCGACGAGCGCCGCCGACGTGCAGTCGGCCAGCAGCCCGTAGTCGGCGATGGGCCGGAAGTCGGCGGGCGGCGCGGCGCCGGGCGCGGGCACGGACGCGGGAACGAGGACATCGGTCATGCGCTCCCTGTCGCGGGCGGGGCCCGGCCGTTACGCGCGTAACGCCCGGCGCCCCGGGCGGACCGGAGCCCCATGCGTGGTCTTGAAGGCAAGAACGTCCTGGTCACCGGCGGCACGTCGGGGATCGGCCAGGCGATGGCCGTCCGGTTCGCCGAGCACGGCGCGAACGTCGCCATCAACTACCTGCGGCAGCCCGGCGAGGCGGCCGACACCGAGGCGCAGGTGCACGCGTGCACCTCGCAGGTCCGCCAGATGGGCGTCAGGGACGTCCTCGTCGGCGGCGACGTCTCGAAGGAGGACGACGTCGTCGCGATGGTCGCGCAGACCGTCGACCAGCTCGGCGGCCTCGACGTCCTGGTCAACAACGCCGGGATCCAGGTCTCGAAGCCGTCGCACGAGCTGATGAACGGCGACTTCGACCGGGTCATCGACGTCAACCTGCGCGGCGCGTTCCTCTGCGCGCGCGAGGCGATCCGCCACTTCCGCGGATCAGGCCCACCCACCCGAGGCGCGATCGTCAACGTCTCGTCGGTCCACGAGGAGATCCCCAAGCCGGGCTACCTCGGCTACTCGGTCTCCAAGGGCGGGATGCACAACCTCACGCGCACGCTCGCGCTCGAGTACGCCGGCGAGGGGATCCGCGTCAACGCGATCGGTCCCGGCGCGACGGTCACGCCGATCAACCGCGCCTGGATCGACGATCCGGAGAAGCGCCGCGCCGTCGAGGAGCACATCCCGATGCGGCGCGCGGGCGAGGCCGACGAGATGGCCGGCGTGGCGGCGTTCCTCGCGAGCGACGACGGCGCGTACATCACCGGGCAGACCATCTTCGTCGACGGCGGCCTGACGCTGTACCCGAGCTTCGCGACGCCGTGGTCGTCGGAGTGAGCCGCCTGCTCGGCGCGCGCGTCTACGACCTCGGCCGGGAGCTGCACGACGGCATCCCGGTGTTCCCCGGCCGGTACTTCAAGCAGACGCTCGCGCCGAACCCCGGCCCGCGGCTGGGGGAGAACGAGGTCGACTGGACCATCGAGCTCGTCACCGCGACGATGCAGGTCGGCACGCACCTCGACGCGCTCTGCCACCTGCGCCGCGGCGACCGCGGCCACGACGGCTGGTCGCTCGGGGCCGACACGACGCCGGAGGGAGCCACGCGCCACGGCATCGAGACCGCGCCGCAGTTCGTCACGCGCGGGTGGCTCGTCGACGCCCGCGACGCCGGACACGTGATCGGCGTGGACGCGCTCGACGGCATCGACCCGCAGCCGGGCGACGCCGTCTTCTTCCACACCGGGCACGGGGCGCTGTGGGACGAGCCGGACCGCTACCTCGACGGCGAGCCCGGCCCCGGCCTGGAGGTCGCGCGGTGGCTCGCCGAGCGCGACGTCGCGCTCACCGGCTGCGACACCTGGAGCTACGGGCCCGTGCCGGCGGAGGACCCCGCCCGGCCGTTCGAGGTGCCCCAGCTCCTCAACGTCGACCACGGCGTCTACGTGGTCGAGAACCTCGACACGGCGGCGCTCGCCGCCGACGGTGTGCGCGAGTTCGTGCTCGTCCTGACCTTCCCCAAGCTGCGCGGCGCCACCGGCGCCTGGTGCACCCCGCTCGCCCTCGTCTGAAGGAGGACCCATGAGCGACTACGACGTGATCATCATCGGCACCGGCGCGGGCGGCGGCACGCTCGCGCACCGGCTCGCGCCGTCCGGGAAGCGCATCCTGCTGCTGGAGCGCGGCGGCTACGTGCCGCGCGAACCGGAGAACTGGGACACGCAGGCCGTCGTGCTCGACGAGCGCTACCCGACCGAGGAGCGCTGGCTCGACAAGCACGGCGAGGCGTTCCGCCCGCACCAGCACTACTACGTCGGCGGCCAGACGAAGTTCTACGGCGCGATCCTCTTCCGGCTGCGCGAGCGCGACTTCGGCGAGGTCCGGCACTTCGGCGGCGTCTCGCCGGCGTGGCCGATCGGCTACGACGTCCTCGAGCCGTACTACGGCGAGGCCGAGCGCCTGTACCACGTGCACGGAACCCGCGGCGAGGATCCGACCGAGCCGTGGGCGAGCGAGCCGTTCCCGTACCCCGCGGTGTCGCACGAGCCGCGCATCGAGCAGCTGCACGCGGACCTGGAGCGCGCCGGCCTGCACCCGTTCCACCTGCCGGTCGGCGTGCGCCTCGACGAGGCGGACCGCGAGAACAGCGCCTGCGTGCGCTGCGAGTACTTCGACGGCTTCCCGTGCCCGACCGAGGGCAAGGCGGACGCCCACGTCCTCGCGGTGCGCCCGGCGCTCGCGCATCCGAACGTCGAGCTGCGCCGCCACGCGAAGGTCGAGCGGCTCGAGACGTCGCCCGCGGGGCGGTCGGTCAAGCGCGTCGTGCTCGAGGACGGCTCGAGCGTGACGGGCGACGTCGTGGTGGTCGCGTGCGGCGCGATCAACTCGGCGGCGCTGCTGCTGCGCAGCGCGAACGACCAGCATCCGCACGGCCTGGCCAACGGCTCCGGCGTCGTCGGCCGCAACTACATGTGCCACTACAACAGCGCCGTCATCGCGATCTCGCGCGAGCCGAACCCGACGAGGTTCCAGAAGACCCTCGGGTTCAACGACTGGTACGCGGGCTCGCCCGGCGATGACCTGCCGCTCGGGCACGTGCAGATGCTGGCCAAGAGCGACAAGAACGTCCTGAAGGCCGGCGCGCCGGCCGGCGTCCCGAAGTTCGTGCTCGACTACATGGCCAAGCACGCGGTCGACTTCTGGGTGACGAGCGAGGACCTGCCGTCGCCCGCCAACCGCGTGACGCTCGAGCGCGACGGGCGGATTCGCGTCGCGTACTCCGAGACGAACCTCGAGGCGCACAAGCGGCTGCTGCGGCGCTTCGAGCGGCTGATCCCGAGGCTCGGCATGCACCCGAAGCTGATCCCGAACACGGTGGTCCGCGACGGGCGCATCCCGCTCGCCGGCGTGGCGCACCAGTGCGGGACCGTCCGCTTCGGCGAGGACCCGCGCACGTCGGCCCTGGACGCCGACTGCCGCGCGCACGAGCTCGACAACCTCTACGTCGTCGACACGAGCTTCTTCCCGTCGTCCGGGTCGGTGAACCCGGCGCTGACGGCCATGGCCAACGCGCTGCGAGTGGGCGACCACCTGCTCGAGCGGCTCGGTGCGACGGCCCCGGCCGCGCAGGAGGTGCTCGCATGACCCGCCCCGGCGCCCGCACCGTCGCCGAGTCGCTCGGCAAGGGCATCGTCGCCGGCCTCGCCGGCACCGCCGCGATGACCGTTTCCTCGACGATCGAGGCGAAGCTGCGCGGCCGCCCGTTCTCCACGGCGCCCGCCGACGCGGCGGCGAAGGTGCTCGGGATCTCGTCGTTCACCGGCGAGCCCGCGCACTCCCGGTTCTCGAACCTCGTCCACTGGGGCTACGGCACCGGCTGGGGCGCGACGCGCGGGATGCTCAGCGCGCTCGGGTTCTCGCCGGCGAGGGCGACGGCGACGCATCTCGCGGCGGTGTGGGGCTCGGAGCAGGTGATGCTGCCCGCGCTGCACGTCGCTCCGCCCATCACCGTGTGGGGGCGCGAGGAGGCGGCGATCGACGGGTTCCACCACGCGGTCTACGCCGTCGGCACCGGCCTGGCGTACCAGCTCCTCGACCGCTGACTGGCGCCTTCACGGCGTAACAGCAGTCCGGCGCGGCGGACTGTTCGGGACCTGTCGTCCATCCCTTCTGGAGGTCCTCCATGTCCCGTTCTCTCACTCGCCGCGCCTGCCTTGCCGCGGCCGCCATCACCTGCCTTGGCGTGACGGCCGCGCCGGCGATGGCGGACCCCGGCGCGGTGTTCACGCAGACCAACGACCCGGCCGGGAACGCCGTGCAGAAGTTCGACCGGTCCGCCGACGGGCGCCTGAGCCCGGCCGGCACGTTCTCGACCGGCGGCGCCGGGCTCGCGACGCTCGGCGGCCGCCAGGGCGCGGTCGAGCTCTCGGGCGACGGCCGCGAGCTCTACGCGGTCAACGCCGGCTCGAACACGATCTCGTCCTTCCGCGTCACGCGCGACGGGCTCGAGCTGCGCGACACCGTCGCGTCGGGCGGGACGGCGCCGGTCAGCATCGACGAGCGCGCCGGCCGCGTCTACGTCCTGAACTCCGGCGCGACGGCGAACGTCACCGGCTTCCGCGCCCGCCACGACGGCTCGCTGACCGAGATCGACGGCGCGAGCCGCGACCTGCCCGGCGCGCTCGGGGCGGCGCAGGTGTCGGTCACGCCCGACGGCGAGGCCCTCGTCGTGAGCGAGCGCCTCTCGAACCGCCTCGAGACGCTGGCCGTCGACGGGTCCGGCCGTCTCGGCGCCCCCGTCGCCACGCCGTCGAACGGCGCCGTGCCGTTCGGCTTCGCGATCGATCGCGAGGGTCACGTGCTCGTGTCGGAGGCCGGCCCGAGCGGGTTCTCGTCCTACGCCCTCGGCGCCGGCGGCGCGCTGAGCTCGATCACGTCGTCGCTGCTCGTCGGCCGCGGCGCGGCGTGCTGGGTGGCCGTGACGCCGAGCGGCAAGTACGCGTACACCGGCAACGCCTCCGGCAGCATCAGCGGGTTCCGCGTGGCGTCCGACGGCGCGCTGAGCGCCCTCGACGCCGAGGGTCTGCCCGTCGCGCTGCCGGCGACGCGCGACCTCGACGTGTCGCGCAACGGCCGCTTCCTCTACGCGGTCAGCACCGGCAACGCGCAGACCGGCGGCCGGATCGTCGGCTACCGCATCGGCGATGACGGCTCGCTGACGGAGCTCACCAGCGCGCCCGCCGCGACGGGGATCACGGGCGCCGCCGCGATCTAGTCCGGCCGGACCCGCGCAAGAAGAAGGGGCCGGGGCGCTTGGCGCCCCGGCCCCTTTCGCGTGCCCGGCGTGGATTCAGGTGTGGAGCGCCGCGGGCGCGAACGCCGCGCGGGCCTCGTCGGTCGTCGGGTCGAAGTCCGCCTTGACGCGACGGGTGACGTCCTGCAAGTCGGCCCACAGCTGGTACGAGGAGGGCCGGCCCCAGAACCAGTAGCCGCAGTACGTCCGCTCGATCGTCCGGCCGGGGCCGAGCACGAGCGTGTGCGGCACGACCGCGTTGTCGTGGTGGAGGTCGGTGTACTCGCGGATGTCGTGGCGCTGTTGCACGATGTGCTCGTCGTCGGAGAGGAACGTCCACCACGCGCCCGTCGCCGCCTTCATCCGGAACACGTCGTGCTGGGTGTTCGGCATGATCGTGACGAGCGTGGTGAACGCGACGGGCACCCACTCCTGGAGGCGCAGCAGCTCCTTCATGTGCTGGCGCTCGAGGGGCAGTGCTCGCCGCGCGAGAGGTGGACGACCATGAGGTCGTCGCCCTGCAGCGTCGAGAGGCGGTGCACGTGCCCGTTCTCGTCGGGCAGCGCGTAATCGGGCAGCACGTCGCCCGGTCGCAGGCCGATGCTCATCGGGGCGCTCCTTCCACGTCGAGGCGGATGCGGTAGACGCTGGTCTCCGCCGTGATGAACAGCGTGCGGCGATCGGCATCGCCCCACGCCAGGTTGTGCGGGGCCTCGGGCAGCCGCAGCGTCCCGAGGTGCTCGCCCGCCGCCGAGAGGACCCAGACGCCGCCCGGGCCGCAGACGTACAGGCGGCCGTCCATGTCGACCTTGATCCCGTCGATCGCGTCCTCGCCGGGCGCGGCGGTCATGTCGAACAGCACGTCGCGCGAGCGCACCGCGCCGTCGGGCGCGACCTCGTAGCGCACGACGACCTTCGCCTCCGCGTCCCAGTTGCCGACGTAGAGGAAGCGCTCGTCGGGCGAGAACGCGATCCCGTTCGGGCCGGTGAGCATGTCGTCGATCAGCACGACCTCGCCGTCGCGGACCATGAAGACGCCGGAGAACGGCAGCTCCCTGTCCGGGTCGTCGAAGACGCCGGGCAGGCCGAACGGCGGGTCGGTGAAGAAGACCGCGCCGTCCGAGCGGTGGACGAGGTCGTTCGGCGAGTTCAGGCGCCGCCCGTCGTACCGGTCGGCGAGCACGGTCGTGTTGCCGTGCGGCTCGACGCGCAGGATCCGGCGGTTGCCGTGCTGGCACATCGTCAGCCGCCCCTCCGGGTCGAACGTCAAGCCGTTCGAGCCCGGCTGGTGGAAGCGGCCGATGTCGATGCCCGTGTAGCCGCTCTTCGTGCGGAACACCTCGACGCGCCCGAGCGGTGACCAGCGGTAGATCGCGTTCGTGTTCGGCGAGCTGAACAGCAGCGTGCCGTCGGCTTCCGACCAGACCGGGCCCTCGGTGAACTCGAAGCCGGTCGCGATCCGCTCGAGCGGCGCGCCGCCGACCAGCTGCTCGAGCTCCGCGCCCTCCACCTCGAGCGGCGCCTGCTCGAAGGCGGGCGGCGCGTGGAGCTCGAGGGTGGCGGAGCGCACCCAGATGTAGTTGCGCGGCGAGGCCGAGATCGGGCCGTTGATGGCGAAGACCGCGAGCGAGAAGGTCTCGCCGGCGGTGGCCTCGCGCGTGAGGAGGACGCGGTTGGGAGCGTTGAACCCGCCGACCACCTGGCCGCCCGTCGTGCCGAGCGCGAGCGGCAGCTCACCGTCGACCCACACCTCCGCGTAGTCGTCGACGACGATCTCGAAGACGGCGGTGTGGCCGGCGAACCGCTCCGGGATCGTCACCGAGAGGCGGTACCAGCCGAACGACACGCGGCCGTGGCCGAGCCGGAGCATCGTCTCCTCGGGGGAAAGGAGCCGCCAGCCGGAGTCGTCGAAGGCGGGGTCCTCCGCGTGCGGGATGACGTCGTACGTGCGCGCCGGCGTCCGGCCGGGACCGAGGTCGTCGCCCACCTCGACGAAGTCGATCTCGCGCACCTCGGCGTCGCACCAGCGCCACTGCGCGCCGACGAGCGCGGCGCCCGCGCCGGTCTGCAGGTCGACGACGGCCTCGGGCCGGCCGGGCAGCAGCTCGGGCGGGCGGGGGACGGGGGCGACGGTCGCGGCCGGCGTGACCGTGGCGCTCATGCGGTCACCTCGGCGCGCTCGAGGGCGGCGGCGCCGATGAGCGCGAGCTCCTGGTCCTCGTCGGCCGACGAGGCGCCGCTGACGCCGATCGCGCCGGCCACGTGGCCGTCGACCACGACCGGGATGCCGCCCTGCAACGGCACCGCGCGGGCGAGGTGCAGCGCGGAGGGCCGCCCGCCGGTCGCCTGGTCCTCGAAGTCCTTGCTCGGCCGCCGGTAGATGGCCGCGGTCCGCGCCTTGTCGGTCGCGACGCCGACGCTCGCGACCTGCGCGGCGTCGGGGCGGTGCAGGTACAGCAGCTCGCCGCCGGCGTCGACGGCTGCGACCACCGGCGCGACGCCGCGCTCGGCCGCGATGGCGCCCGCGGCGTTGGCGATCGCCTGCGCGCCCTCCCGCGTCAGCGCGGGGACGGCGCTCGCGGTGAAGCGCGCGCTCGCGCCGGCGAGCGAGATCGCCTCGTCCTCGTCCGGCGTCTCGCCGCTCGTCCCGATCGCGCCGACGACCTCGCCGTCCACGGTGAGGGGGATGCCGCCGATGAGCGCGGCGGCCCCGTGCAGGGCGAGCGCGCCGAGGCGCCCGCCGGTGACCTGCTCCTCGATGTCGCGGCTCGGGCGGACGAAGATCGCGGCGGTGCGCGCCTTGTCGACGGCCACGCGTGACGAGGCCGCCTGCGCGCCCTCCGTGCGCCCGAGCCGGACGACCTCGCCCGACGGGTCGACGACGGCGATGACGACGCGGGCGCCGCGCCGGTCGGCGTCGGCCTCGGCGGCCTCGATGACGGCTGCGGCGCCTGCGGCGTCGATGGTGCGGCGGGTGCGGATCGCGGTCATGGGATCGCTCCTTCTTCGGCGGTCCAGACCGCCGTGTCGGTGGTGACGTAGAGGCGCCCGCCGCCGGCGAGCGCGAAGTTGACGGCTCCGGGGAGATGCAGCGCGCCGACGCGGCGGCCGGCCGGGTCGAGCACGAGCAAGCCGTCGGCGTAGGTCACGAGCACGCGGCCGCGCGCGTCGACCTTGAGGCCGTCCGGGTAGCCGGGGGCGATGCGCGCGAAGAGCCGGCGCCCGCTGAGCCGGCCGCGGCGGACGTCGAAGGCATGGATGACGCACGCCTCGCTGTCGCCGACGTACAGGGTGCGCTCGTCGGGCGCGAGCGCGATGCCGTTCGGCTTGGCGAAGCCGCGGGCGGCGAGGACGGTCCGGCCGCCGGGATCGACGCGGTAGACGTGGTCGCCGGTCCGCGGCGGCGGGCGGAAGCCCTGGAGGTGGCCGTACGACGGGTCGGTGAACCAGAGCGTCCCGTCGCGGGCGACGCAGACGTCGTTCGGCGAGTTGAGCGGCCGGCCGCGCCACGCGTCCGTCAGCGTCTCGGTCGCGCCGGTCCACGGGTCGAGCGCGGCGATGCGCGCGGGGGTGGTGAGCGTGCCCTGCTCGCACACGACGAGGCGGCCGTCGGCGCCGAGCGCCATGCCGTTCGCCACGTTGGCGTCGCGCCGCACGGTGGTCACCGCTCCGGTCTCCAGGTCCACCTTGCGCACGTCGACGCGCGCTCCGCGGCGGACGCTCGTGAACAGGAGATGGCCATCGAGCACGACCGGGCCCTCGTGCGCGTCGGTGCGCGCGACGAGGCGCACCGGCCCTGCGCTTCCGGGCGTCATGCCGGGACGGCGTCGGGCGGCGTGCGCGCCGGCTCCGTGCGGGTGCCGTTCAGGATCGCCAGCCCGGTCGCCGGGAACAGCACGACGCTCAGCAGACCGGCGGCGATCAGCGCGGCGGCCTGCGCGCCAGTGAGCAGCCCGAGGTCGGTGCCGATCGCCGTCGCAGCGACGATGAAGGGCAGCGACGTCGACTGCAGCAGCGCGGCCACCGCCGAGCGGCGTCCGCCGACGAACCCGCGGTAGAGGAGAGCGGGGAGACCACGCACGACGACAAGCGCAGCGAGGAACACAGGTACCAACGCCAGGTTGGAGGGCTTGTCGAGGAGCGCGTCGAGGTCGAAGCGGACGCCGCTGGCGACGAAGAAGATCGGGATCAGGAAGCCGAAGCCGACGGCTTCGAGCTTCGTGCGCAGGAGCGGGTGCGTCATGAGCTCGTCGCGGTCGAGCAGCGACAGGATGGCGCCGGCCATGAACGCGCCGAGGATGACCTCGAGGCCGAGCGACTCCGCGAGCGCGACGAAGCCGACCATCAGCACGACGGCGCCGCGCACGCGGATCTGCGCGGTCGTGTCCTGCAGGCGCACGAGGTCGCTCATCACCGCGTGCGAGCGCTCGGCTCGGCGGACGGCGAAGAAGACGGCGGCGCCGACGAGCGCCAGACCGACGAGCAGGACGACGGTCGACCCGACGCCGCCCTCGCCGGAGAAGAAGAGCGACAGGAGGATGATCGCGCCGAAGTCGGCGATAGATCCCGCGGCCACGATGAGCTGGCCGTAGGACGAGCCGATCTCGCCCGCGTCCTTGAGCACGGGGACGATGACGCCGAGCGACGTCGCGCAGAGGACGATCGCGACGAGCAGCGGCGAATCGACGAGCCCGGCGGCGTTCAGCCCGAGGCCGACGACGACGGCGATCGCGAACGACGCGGCCCAGCCGATGGCGGCCAATCGCAGCACCGTCCCCTTGAGGCGATCGAACTCGATCTCGAGACCGGAGAGGAAGAGCAGGAAGGCGAGGCCGATGAGGGCGAGCACCTCGATCGTCTGGTCGACGACGACCCAGCCGAGCACGGACGGGCCGATGAGGATCCCGGCGACGATCTCGATGACGACGCTGGGAACGCGGACGCGAGGCGCCAGCCCGAGTGCGAACGGGGCCGCGAAGGCGACGGCGCAGACGACGAGGAGGTCGGTGAAGGAGGGGGCATCCATGGCGCTCACCCCATGACCCGGATCGCGAACGCGGCGCGGTACACGGCGCCTGGCGCCAGCACGGTCAGGCCGTCGCCCGAGATGAGCGCGTTGGCGGGCGCGGTCATCGGCTCGAAGCAGATGACGCCGTCGTCCGCGGGCGCGTACACCTGCGCGCACGGGTAGCCGGACTCAAGCACCACCTCGATGCGCCGGCTGCCGCTCTCCACCGCGAAGGCGGCGCCGCCTCCGAGGCCGTCGTAGCCGTCGTCGAAGGTCCGCTCTATGAGCGCGCGGCGCTCGAAGGGCTCGGCGATGCGCTCGCCGGTCGGGATGAGCCGCGCGTCCGCGAGCAGCCGGCGCCGCGGGGGCAGCGAGACCCGCCAGTCGGGCCGTGCGTCGCCGGGCGGCGCGAAGTAGGGGTGGAAGCCGAACGCCACCGGGACGCTGCCAGCCGCGGTCGCGCGGATGGTCGTCGAGATCCGCAGCGCGTACGGCGTCAGCTCGACGCGCTGCTGCACCCGGTGCGGGAACGGGAACGCCGGGTCGTCGAAGTCGAGGACCGCCTCGAGCGACGACGACGAGCGGCCCGTGACCCGGAACGCGCGGGGCGCCACGCCGTGGATGGGGAGGCCGTGCTCGTCGCGCGGGGCGTCCGGCGGGACCTCGGCGAAGCGCTCGGCGGCGACGTAGACGTCGCTCTCGAGGCGGTTCGCCCACGGGTGCAGGAACGGGATGCCAAGTGGCCCGAGCAGCTCTTCGCCGTCGTGGCGCAGCGACGTGCCGAGCAGGCCGGCCTCCGGAGCGAACGACGCCTCCAGCGCTGCGGCGCGAAGCGTCTCGACGAGCGGGCGACTGCGGACGGTGGCCATGGCGCCTCGTCGCGCCGGGGCACCCGGGCGTTACGCGGCGTAACGTCACCGGCGCTGCTCCGGACGGTGATGCATGCGTCTCGCGCTCAACCTCGTCTGCCTCGCCGGCGTCGGTGCGATCGTCATCGCCGGCGTGCTCGTCGCCGGCGGCGTCATCACCGACGACTACCGGCTGTCCATGGCGCTCACCGGCGCGTGGTTCCTCGCGGCCGCTGCCGCCGCCTTCGTCCTGGGCCGGCGCTTCCGCACGGTGCGCTTCGGCGTCTGGGCGGGCTACCTGCTCACCGCCGCGCTCGTCACCGCCTACCTCGGCGTCACGACCCTGCGCGACCGCGTCGTCGACGAGCGGATCGTCACCGGCGCACCGGTCGCGCGCGGCGACTTCGTGTCGCACGAGCACTCGACGACGGGCACCGCCGCGGTCGTCCGGTTGCCGGACGGCCGCCGCTTCCTGACGCTGCAGGGCTTCGAGACGTCGGCCGGCCCCGACCTCCGCGTCCGGCTCGTCCCCGGAGACGGCCACGACGGAGGAGCCGACGGCGTCCTCGACCTCGGACCGCTCAAGGGCAACCGCGGGAACCAGCAGTACGACCTCCCGGCCACCGCCCGCGTCCCGGACACCACCGTCGTGATCTGGTGCCGCGCCTTCAGCGCCCCCTTCGGAAGCGCCCCGCTGCGCACGTGACGGCGTTCAGGCGCTGCCGCCGGGGAGGCGGCGGCGCAGGCGCGTCGCGCGGGCGCCGAACATGTGACGGCTGTACGCGCGCACCTGCGAGAGCGGGCGGTCGCCCAGCATGATCTTCAGGCCGAGGCGCAGCGTGCTCGCGCTGGCGGTGTCGGGTGAGCCGGCGGCGAACGGGGGTTGCGGGTCGTACTCGATGCCGAGCTGGAGTGCCTCGGCGAGCTTGCGGCCGTGGACCCGGTCGGTCAGCGACAGCGCCATGTCGATGCCGGCGGAGACGCCCGCTCCGCTGACGTGGGTTCCCTGCCACACGACGCGGTCTCCGACGACGTCGACGCCCATCGCGCGGAGGTTGTCGCGGAACGCCCAGTGGGTCGTGGTCCTCTTGCCCTCGAGCAGCCCAGCCGCGGCGTACAGCCCGGCGCCGGTGCAGACCGATGCGGTCCACGCGCAGCCGGGTGCGGCGGCCCGGAGCCAGCCGATGAGCACGTCGTCCTCGAGCACGGACAAGGGGTCCTCGCTGCCGGGGACGACGATGAGGTCCGGCTGTGGGAGCGTCTCCGGCGTGTCGGTGGGGACGATCGTCATGCCGCGATCGGTCGTCACGGGGTCGGCCGAGCTCGCCACGAAGTGCACCGAAGCGCCCGGCCAGCGGCTGATGATCTCGTACGGGCCGACCAGGTCGAGCGCGGTGAACTTCGGATAGACGACGTAGGCGATCTCCATCGGCTCGCCGATCCTCTCATGGACGTTGACATAGACGATCGTCTATGGAACGTTTCCCGGCGTGGTCCCATCGAAGACCGTCGATATGACGAGGCGCGCCGAGCGTGTCGCTGAGGTGGCGCGGCTGCTCGGCGATCCGATCCGCGTGCAGGTGCTCGACCTGCTGCGCGAGGCGGACGGCGACGTCTGCCAGTGCCATCTGCAGCCGCTCTTCGACGTCTCGCAGCCGACGATGTCGCATCACCTCAAGAAGCTCCGCGAGGGCGGGCTCATCGAGGTCGAGCGGCGCGGCAAGTGGGCCTACTACTCGATCAACGAAGACGCCCTGGAGGTGCTTCGCGCATGGCTGTCCTGAGACCTCACCTGGCGCTGACCGTCACGGACGTGGAGCGCTCGATCCCGTTCTACGAGGCGCTGTTCGGCGTCGAGCCGGAGAAGCGCAAGCCGGGCTACGCGAAGTTCTCGGTGGCCGACCCCGCCCTCAACTTCACGCTCACGCAGGGGCAGCGCACGGAGCTCGGCGCGTTCAACCACGCGGGCATCCAGGTGGAGAGCGCCGGCGACGTGCTCGCCGCCAAGGAGCGCCTCGTCGCCGCCGGCCTGGCCGCCTTCGACGAGATGGACACGACCTGCTGCTACGCCCGCCAGGACAAGATCTGGGTCCGCGATCCCGACGGGACGCCGTGGGAGGTGTTCGCCACCCACGAGGACACCGAGGAGCACGGCGAGGGCGGCCTCGCGATGGCCGAGCAGGCGTCGTGCGGCTGCGGCGGCGAGAGCGAGTCGGAGTGCTGCTCGACCGTCGAAGCCTGCTGCGCCACCTCCACGTAGGGGTCCACGCGTGACGAGGCCGACCCTCGCGCGGCGCGTGACCGCGGAGGCGATCGCGGCGTTCGCGCTCATCTTCTGCGTCGGCGGAGCGGCGGCCGCGGCGGCGGCCGGCAAGGCGGACCTCGGGCTCCCCGCTCAGGCGGCGGTGTCCGGCCTGGCGATCCTCGCGCTGGTCTACGCGGTCGGGCATCTCTCGGGTGCGCACATCAACCCGGCGGTGACGATCGCGTTCACGCTGACGCGGCACTTCCCGGGCCGCGAGGCGGCGTCCTACATCGGCGGCCAGCTCGCCGGAGCGGCGCTCGGGGGCCTGCTGCTGCTCGCCGTGTGGCCGGACAGGCCGGGGAACCTGGGAGCGAACGCGATCGGCGTCGGCACGGGCTCGGCGCTCGTCGTCGAGACGATCCTGAGCGCCCTGCTCATGTTCGTGATCATGGCCGTCGCGACCGACACGCGCGCCGTGGGCGCGGGCGCCGCGATCGCGATCGGCGGCGTCGTGCTGCTCGACATCCTCGTCGGCGGCGGCGTGTCCGGGGCGAGCATGAACCCGGCCCGCTCGTTCGGCCCCGCGCTCGCGTCGGGGGCGTGGGACGACTTCTGGATCTGGATCGTCGGGCCGGTCCTCGGCACCAGCCTCGGCGCCGTCGCCTACCAGTTCGTCCGAGGGGAGGCCTGATGGCCCACGTGCTCTTCGTCTGCCTGCACAACGCCGGCCGCTCGCAGATGAGCCGCGCGCTCTTCGAACGCGCCGCCGCCGGCCGGCACACCGCCGACTCCGCGGGCAGCGAAGCGGACCCCGGCGCCCACCTCCACCCGCCGGTGATCGCGGTGATGGACGAGCTCGGCATCGACCTCTCCGATCGCCGGCCGCAGCGGCTCACCGACGAGCTCGCCGAACGAGCGGACGTCGTCGTGACGATGGGCTGCGGCGACGCGTGCCCGTACATCCCGGGCAAGCGCTACGTCGACTGGGAGCTCCCCGACCCGAAGGGCCGCTCGGTGGACGACGTCCGCGCCACGCGCGACGACATCCGCGCCCGGGTCGAGCAGCTCGTCGCCGAGCTCGACGCGGCCGCGTGAAGCTGCGCCCCGCGACAGGCGAGGACCGCGAGTGGATGGTCGCGCTGCTGCGCGACGACCGCATCGCCGCGTCGCTGTCGACGCTCGCCGAGCAGGCGCTCGACGACCCGGAGAGCGAGGTGCTCGTGATCGAGGACGAGGGCGAACGAGCCGGCGTCGCCTGCTGGACGAGGAAGAACCGGCGCAGCCGCATCGCGGGGATCCACACCGTCGCGATCGATCCCGGCCGGCAGGGGCGGGGCCTCGCCGTCGGCGCGTTGCGCGAGCTGTCACGCCGGCTGTTCGACCAGCACGGCTTCCATCGGATCGAGGCCGAGGTCTACGGCTTCAACGCCGCCGCCCGCCGCGCGTTCGCGCGCGCCGGGTTCGCCGAGGAGGGCGTCCGGCGCCGTGCCTACGACCGCCACGGCGATTGGCAGGACGGCGTCCACTTCGGCCTGCTCGCCGACGACCCGCGCTAGGACGACGCGAGGTCCTTGCGGCGCATGGACCACATCTGCGACGAGCGCTCGAGCTCGAGCGCGGCGGCCCAGGGGAGCGCGGGTGGGCCGGCGACGGCGCGCATCGAGCGGGCCGTCCGGCGGGCGAGCTCGGGGTCGGCGGCGGGGACCGCGGCGAGCTCGAGCGCCTTCGCCTCGACCACGTCGGCGGGGACGGCCGCCCACGCCAGGCCGAGCGCGACGGCTTCGGTGCCCGTGACCGTCGCGCCGAAGAGCTGGAGCGCGTTCGCGGTCTCGCGGCCCGCGAGCCTCGTCAGCAGCGTCGCGTGGCCGCCGCCCGGGTGGAGGCCGATGGGGAGGAACCCGGAGAGGAGCTTCGCGTCCTCGGCGACGACGCGCAGGTCGGTGGCGAGCGCGAGGTTGAGGCCCGCGCCGACCGCGCCGCCGCGGATCGCCGCGATCGTCGGCGGCTCGAGCGCGCCCACGCGCGCGAACGCGTTGTAGATGCGGCCGAGCGCGTCGTAGCGGCCGGGCTCGGCGGGGTCCTCGCCCGCCTCGCGCAGCTGCGCGCGGTCTCCGCCGGCGCAGAAGTAGGAGCCCTCGCCGGTGACGATCACCGCGCCGATCGAGTGGTCCGCGTCGATCTCCTCGCACGCCGTGACCATGGCGTCGGCCATCGCGACGTTCAGCGCGTTGCGGCGGTCGGGCGCGCGAAGGGTCAGGATGGCGACGCCGTCGCGGCGTTCGAGCGAGAGATCGTCGGGCATGACGCGGCACCGTACGGGTCCCGCCGAGCGCACGATACAGTTGCGTGCGCAACGACTGGAGAGGACGCCCGGCGATGCCGGACTACGGACACGACCTGACCTTCGGCAGCTTCATCACGCCCGACAACCGCCGCCCCGACGACGTGGTGGCGCTGGCGCAGCTGTCCGAGCAGGCGGGCCTGGACCTCGTGACCTTCCAGGACCACCCGTACAACGCGGGGCACCTCGACACGTGGACGCTGCTGTCGTTCGTCGCGGCGCGGACGGAGACGATCAAGCTCGCGCCGAACGTGATCAACCTGCCGCTGCGCCAGCCCGCCGTGCTCGCGCGGGCGGCCGCGAGCCTCGACCTGCTCTCGAACGGCCGGGTCGAGCTGGGCCTCGGCGCCGGCGCGTTCTGGGATGCGGTCGCCGCGATGGGCGGGCCGAAGCGCACGCCGGGCGAGTCGGTCGACGCGCTGAGCGAGGCGATCGACGTCATCCGCGGGATCTGGGACACGGCGGCGCGCGGGGGCGTGCGCGTGCGCGGGGAGCACTACGACGTCCGCGGCGCGAAGCGCGGCCCGGAGCCGGCGCACGACATCGCCATCTGGCTCGGCGCCTACAAGCCGCGGATGCTCAGGCTCACGGCGCGCAAGGCCGACGGCTGGCTGCCCACGCTCGGCTACCTCGACCTCGAGGACGCGCCCGCGTCGAACCGCACGATCGACGAAGCCGCGCTCGCGGCCGGTCGCGACCCGCGCGAGATCCGCCGCATGCTGAACGTCCAGGGCGTCTTCGGCGCCGGCGACGGGTTCCTGCAGGGCTCGCCCGAGCAGTGGGTCGACGACCTGCTGCCGCTCGTCACCGAGCTCGGCTTCGCGACGTTCATCGTCGCCGGCGACGACCCGCGCACGCTTGCGCTCTTCGGCCAGGAGGTCGCGCCCGCGCTGCGCGAGGCGCTCGCCGCCCACCGCGCGACGACGGGCACGCCCACCGGGCCGGTGCGCGGCCCGCGCGCGCTCGCGCTGCGCACGGACGGGATCGACTACGACGCGATTCCCGAACCGCTGACGACGACGGCGGTCGAGCCGGGCGACCGCGCGTACAACAAGGTCCGCTCGACGTACATGCGGTCCGGCTCGCCCGGCCTCGTCCTGCGTCCGCAGAACGCGCACGAAGTCCAAGAGGCGCTCACGTACGCGCGCGAGCAGGACGTCCCGCTCGCGATCCGCAGCGGCGGCCACGGCATCAGCGGCCGCTCGACCAACGACGGCGGCATCGTCATCGACCTCGGCGCGCTGAAGGCCGTCGAGGTGCTCGACCCCGTGACGGGCCGGACGCGCATCGGCGCGGGCGCCCGCTGGGGCGAGGTCGCGCAGGCGCTCGCGCCGCACGGGCTCGGGATGAGCTCTGGCGACTACGGCGACGTCGGCGTCGGCGGGCTCGCGACCACCGGCGGCATCGGCTTCCTCGGCCGCAAGCACGGCCTCACCATCGACCACCTCGTCGCGGCGGACGTCGTGCTCGCCGACGGCTCGCTCGTCCGCGCCGACGCCAACGAGCGCCCCGACCTCCTCTGGGCGCTCCGCGGCGCCGGCGGCAACTTCGGGATCGTCACGGCGGTCGAGCTCGACGCCTACCCGGTCGGCGACGTCGTCTTCGCCCGCTTCGTCCACGAGGCCGACCCCGCGTTCCTCGAGCGCTGGGGCGAGGCGGTGGAGCAGGCGCCGCGCGAGCTGACGAGCTTCCTCAACGTCATCAAGCGCGGCGACACCGCGATCGCGCAGGCCTACGCGGTCTACGCCGGCGACGACGCCCTCGCGGCGACCGACGCGCTGACGCCGCTGCTGCAGACCGGACGCGTGCTCGACCAGCACGCGCAGCGCATCCCGTACGCCGCGGTCGTGGGTCCGCAGGGCGGCGTCCACCGGGGCGGCCGCGAGCCGGCCCTCAGGGCGGGCCTGCTCGAGCACGTCACACCGGGCGCTGCCGAGGACCTCATGGCGGTCCTCATGTCGGGCGAGGCGCCGTGGATCCAGCTGCGCGCGACGGGCGGCGCGACGAACGACGTCGACCCGATGGCGACCGCGTACGCGCACCGCCACCAGAACTTCAGCGTCGGCGCGGTCGGAACGACGCTCGACCGGCTCAACCCGGTGTGGGACGAGCTGGCGGCGCCGCACATGGACGGCCTGTACCTCAGCTTCGACACCGACACCCGGCCGCAGCGCCTGCACGACGCGTTCCCCGCCCCGACGCTCGACCGCCTGCGGGAGCTCAAGGCGGTCTACGACCCCGACCAGGTCTTCGACCAGAACTTCCCGATCCCGCCCGCGGCGACCGCCGGAGCGGCCGCCGCGCAAGGCGGGGGGAACGGCTAGCGGAGGGCGACCGGCGAGGCCTGGAAGGCCGCGCAGATCGACTCGATGTGGCGGTGGTCGGTGCCGCAGCAGCCGCCGACGACGTTCAGGGACGGCAGCACGTCGCGCAGCGCCGCACAGCGGGCGCCGAGGTCGACGGGATCGCCGGCGTCGAGCTCCTCGCTCGCATCGAGCTCCTCGTGGGACATCATCGACGCGTTGGCGCGGACGCCGCGAATGCGCTCCTTCCACGCGCCGTCGGACGCGAGCACGCCGTCGAAGTGCGTCGGGTGCGCGCAGTTGACCATGTAGTACGCGGGCGCCCCGCCGGTCTCGGCGTCGACGCGCTCGATCGCCTCGCTCAGCGCCTCGCCGCTCGGCAGGCGGCCGTCGGTCTCGACGGTGAACGAGATGACGACGGGCATGCCGGCATCGACCGCGGCGCGCGTCACGCCGATCGCCTCGTCGGAGTAGGTCATCGTCACCGCGGTGACGAGGTCGGCGGCGGTGCCGGCGAACGTGCCGATCTGGGTCGCGTGGTAGGCCTGCGCCTCGTCGGCGGTCAGCACCACGCCGGGCTGGTAGCCGTCGTCGTGGGGTCCGACGCAGCCGCTGATGACGATCGCGCCGGCGCCGTCGGAGTGGGCATGGCGGATCTCCTCCATGAGCGCGACGGCGTTGCGGTTCGCGGCGGCGAGGCGGTCGTGGTCGTAGCCGAGCTCGGCGGCCCAGCGCGGGTTCGCCCGCCACGTCGGCGTCTCGAGGACGAAGCCGGTGCCGCGCTCGGCGGCGATCCGGGCGTACGGCTCGTAGTAGCGGCGCAGAGCGGCCGTTCCGGGCTCGTCGTCGAGCAGCACGAAGGCGGCGAACAGGGGCAGATCGAGCCCGTCGTGGTAGATGAGGCTCGTCTCGATGCCGCCGTCGGTGAGGAACAGCGCGCCCTCGAGCTGGGGCAGGGCGTCGCGATGGCGGGGTGTGATCTCCATACGGAGGAGCCTCGCGCCGGGGCGCACCCGTGGCATGGGGGAGATCCCGGGGATCGGTCCCCGTGATCGCTGGTCAGTCCTCCTCGAGCCGCAGCAGCCCGGCGCCGCCGAGCTCGCCCTCCTCGATGGCGCGCTCGTCGTCGGCCACCGCGCCCGGCCGCGCCGGGCCGGGGAGCACCCACGCGACGGCAGCGGCGGCCACGCAGAACGCGCCGCCGACGGCGAACGTCGCCGAGTACGCGCCGGACGTCGGCACGTCGGACCCCGAGAACGCCCGCAGCACGGTCACCGCCAGGCCGCTCCCGATCGAGAACCCGACGTACCGGCTCACCTGGTAGAAGCTCATCGCGCTGCTCGTCTCGTCCTGCGGCACCGACCCGACGATCAGCCCGGGCAGGGCGGCGAACGTGAAGCCGAGGCCGACGCCGACGAAGCCCATCGTCACGAACGCCTGCCACAACGCGTCGCCGGTCAGCGCGAAGAAGGCCATCGCCGCCGCGATGACGAGGCAGCCGAGCGGGATCGTCGCGCGCGCCCCGATGCGCCGGCGCGCGGCGGGCAGCAGGCGGCTCGACGCGGTCGACAGCGCCGACAGGGGAACGAGCGTCAGGCCGGCGACGAAGATCGAGGCGTCCATGCCCTGCGGTCCCTGGACGACCTGCGTCATGAGCGAGATGCCGAGGTACATGGCGACGCCGAGCACGAGGCCGGTGACGTTCGCCGTCAGCACCGAGCGGCGGCGGACGAGGCGCAGCTCGATGAGCGGCTCGGCCACGCGCAGCTCGTGCCGGGTCCACCCGGTCAGCAGGACGGCGGAGGCAGCGAGCAGCCCCAGCGTCGAGCCCGACAGCCAGCCCCAGTCGGCGCCCTTCTCGAGCGCGAGCAGCAGGGCGAGCACGCCGCTGCCGATGAGCGTCGCGCCGAGGACGTCGAGCGCCTCGTGGCGGGCGGGCGAGGCGGGGGCGGGGATGAACAGCGCGGCGATGAGCAGCGCGGCGCCGCTGGCCGCCGCGCCGAACCAGAACGCCGCCGACGCATCGAGGTGCTCGGCGACGAAGCCGGTGATCGGGTAGCCGAGCCCGACGCCGACCGCCGCGATGACCGACAGCAGCGCGATGACCTCGCCGGCGCGGGCCGACCGCAGGTGGTCGCGCGCCGAGGCCATCGTCAGCGGCATGAGCGCGAGGCCGAGCCCCTGCATGGCCCGGCCCGCGACGAGCAGCGCCAGGCTGCCCGCCAGCGCGGCGATCGCACCGCCGAGCGTCACGACCGTCAGGCACGTGAGCAGCACGGTCCTGCGGTGCGGCCCGTCGCCCAGCCGGCCGACGACCGGCGACGCGACCGCGCCGACGAGCAGCGTCGCGGTCAGCGACCACTGCGTCGCCGCGAGGCTGGCGTGCAGCTCGCCCGCGATCGCCGGGATCAGCGGCGCGCCGAGGGAGCTGATGATCGAGACGACGAGGCCGACGGCCACGAGGCTCGGGACGAACGCGCGCTCACGCATCGCTGTCAGCGTCGCAGCGCCTCGTACCGCGCCGCGACCTCCTCGGGCAGCGGCGCGCCGCGCAGGCGCTGCCGGATGCGCAGCAGGCTCAGCCCGCCGAGGATGACGGGCAGCCCGAGCTGGAACACGCGGTACGCGAGCACGGCCGCCGCGGCGAGGCCGAGGTCCGCGTCGTAGACCACGAACATGCCGATGAGGCCGCCGTCCGTCCCGCCGACGCCGCCGGGGGTCGGGGCGAGCGCGCCCGCGTGACCGAGCGTGTAGGCGAGGACGAACACGCCGAGCGGCGGAGCGCCGCCGCCGGCCGCCTGGAACGCGGCGCCGAGCGCCCCGACGTCGAGCGCGTAGTACGCGACCGCCCCGAGGACGAGGAACGGGTCGCCGCGCCGGATGAGCACGAGCGCATCGCGGACCCCGCCATGCACGAACCGCCGCGCGCGCCACAGCAGCCGCAGCACGCGGTGGTCGGGCGGGCGCGGCACGGGCGCTCCCATTCGCGCGAACAGGTACGCCAGACCGAGGACGAGCGCGGCGCCGGCCGCCGGCAGCCACGCGCCGACGGGGGAGACGCCGTCGCCGGGCAGCACGCCGAGCCCGACGAGCGTCCCGAAGACGACGAGCGCGGCGAAGCTCACCGCGCTCGTCGCGAAGAAGAGCGCCGCGTGGCGCGCCGCGGCGATCGGCCCGGGCACGCCGGCGCGGCGCATGACGAGCGTCCCGAACGCCGGCCCGCCGGCGCCGCCCGCGGGCAGCAGCACGTTCGTGCCCTGCTCGGCGAAGCCGAGGACGACCGCCGCCCGCCACGGCATCACGCGGTCGAACGCGCCCGCGAGCGCCGCGACGAAGCCGAGCATCGAGCCGAGCGAGCACGCCGCGGTCACGGCGATCCAGAGGTGGTCGCCGTTGACGACGCGGTCGCGGACCTCCTCGACGCCCGGCAGCGTCAGCAAGGCGAGGACGACGACGGCGCCGACGGCGGCGAACAGGGCGACGCGGCGGGCGATCCGCCGCGGCTCCTCCCGGATGACCTCGTCGGCGTCCGCGTTCACCGGCCCCGCCCACCGCCGGATGCAGAGAAGTCGTCCGTGCGACGGCCCGTGCGCCGGTTCCTGAAGCTCATCGGTCGATCGGCCGAAGAACCGGGGGTGCACCGACTCGTCGTCATCTTGGCGCTCGCGTGGCTCGCCGGCTTCGAGCTGCACAACACCGTGCTCGCCGGGCTGCCCGACGTGCTGTTCGGCAAGTTCGCGAGCCAGGTCGTGCTCGCGTCGGCAGGGCTGCTGACCCTCGCGGCCGCGCTGCGGCGGAGATCCACCGCGTGGCTGCTCATCGCGGTCGGCATGCTCGCATGGACGGGGGGCGACCTGTACTGGACCTTCATCCTGTACGACCTCGAGAGCATCCCGGTGCCGTCGCCCGCCGACGCCGGCTACTTGCTCGCTGTGCCGCTGCTGTTCGCCGGCTTCGTGCTCCTCGCGCGCGAGCGCCTGGAGGACGTGCCGCGGACGCTGTGGATCGACGGCCTGATCGCCGCGCTCGCCGCGGCCGCCGCCAGCGCCGCCGCGGTCGTGGGGCGCGTCACGGACGGCGTCGACGGGTCGGTCGGCGAGGTCCTGACGAACCTCGCGTACCCGATCGGCGACCTCGCGCTGCTGGCGGTCGTCATCGGCGTCCTCGCGCTCGCGCGCTGGCGCCTGCGCCGCGACTGGGCGCTGCTCGGCCTCGGCGTCCTGCTCTTCTGGGCGACTGACTCGCTCTACCTGCTCACGAACGCGAACGGCACGTACGAGAGCGGCGGCTGGTTCGACGCCGGCTGGACGGCCGCGTTCCTGCTGTGGGCGCTCGCCGCGTGGACGCGGATCGCCGCGCCGGGCGCGATCGTCCGCGAGCACGAGACGGTCGCCGACCTGCGCTCGGTCGTGGTGCCGATGCTCTTCGCGCTCGTCAGCCTGTCGCTGCTCGGCTACGGCGCGGTCACGTCGATCGATCCGCTGGCCGGGACGCTCGCGACGCTGTCGATGCTGGCCGTCCTCGTGCGGCTGATGCTCGCCTACCTCTTGAACGCCGACCTGCTGCGGCTGAGCCGCCACGATGCGGCAAGCGACGCCCTGACCGGCCTGGGGAACCGGCGGCGCCTGACCGCCGACCTCACGGCCGCGTGCCGGCGCGCGACGCCCGAGGAGCCGTACGTGCTCGCGCTGTTCGACCTCGACGGCTTCAAGCACTACAACGACTCGTTCGGCCACCCGGCCGGCGACGCGCTGCTCGCCCGGCTGGGCGCGGCGCTGGGCCGCGTCGTCGAGGGCCGCGGGCGCGCGTACCGGATGGGCGGCGACGAGTTCTGCGCGCTGCTGGAGGCGCGCGACGACGCGCCCGAGCGGCTCGCCGCGCTGACCGCGCAAGCGCTGGTCGCGCGCGGCGAGGGCTTCACGATCGGCTGCTCGTTCGGCGTCGTGTCGATCCCGGCCGAGGTGCGCGACGCCGAGGAGGCGCTGCGCGTCGCCGACCACCGCATGTACGCGCAGAAGCACGGCGGCCGCGTGCCGGTCGGACGCCAGTCGACCGACGTGCTGCTGCGCGTCATCACCGAGCGCGACCCGGGGCTCGAGGGCCACACGCGCAAGGTGGCGGAGCTCGTCCGCCGCGTCGCCGAGCACCTCGGCCTGCGCGGCGACGACGTCCGCGACGTCGTCCACGCCGCCGAGCTGCACGACATCGGCAAGGTCGCCGTGCCGGAGGAGATCCTGGCCAAGCCCGGAGCGCTCGACGTCTCCGAATGGGCGTTCATGCGGCGCCACACGATCATCGGCGAGCGGATCGTCGGCGCCGCGCCGGCGCTCGGCGGGGTCGCCAAGCTCGTGCGCGCGTCGCACGAGCGGATCGACGGGCGCGGCTATCCGGACGGGCTGGCGGGCGACGAGATCCCGCTCGGCGCGCGGATCGTCGCCGTCTGCGATGCGTTCGACGCGATGACGACGGACCGCCCGTACCGCGCCGCCCTGCCCGTCCTCAATGCGCTCGCCGAGCTGCGCCGCGCGGCCGGATCGCAGTTCGATCCGGCGGTCGCGGAAGCGTTCATCCGGGTCCGCGGCGAGGTGGACGTCGGTCAGGAAAGCGGAGTTGCAGTCCAACACGCCGTTCCTGCCTGACGACCGCGTCACGTTTGGGCCACATGTCAAGGGGTAGTGACGCCGGGACCCAGGAACGCCCCCTCTTCCGGGTAGATCACCCGTGGGCGTTCCGTTGAGCGGAGGTGACATCGGGACGATGCGGATCGGGCTGGTGCTGGGCGCAGGAGGCGTTGTAGGCGGTTCGTGGCTCGTCGGAGCGCTCGAGGCGCTCGAGTCCGAGACCGGCTGGCAGCCGTCCTCGGCCGACGTCATCACCGGCACGTCCGCGGGGTCCGTCGTCGGCGCGCTGACCGCATCGGGTCTGTCGCCCGCGCTCATGGCCGCGTACATCGGCGGCGGGCAGATCGACGAGCTGGCCGAGATCGCGGGTCAGGCCGAGCACCTCGAGCAGCGGATGCTCGACCACCTGCCCAACAACGAGGTCACGTTCCGCCTGCAGCGCGCGCTGCCGCCGATCGGGCCCGGCTCATGGCGCCTCGCGCTCTCCACGCTGCTGCGCCCGACGCGCCACGCGCCGTCCGCCGTGCTGAGCGGCTGGCTGCCGCGCGGGTTCATCTCCACGCGGCCGATCAGCGACCTCGTCGAGCGCTTCGTCGACGACTCGTGGCCGTCGCACCCGAACTTCTGGGCCGTCTGCGCGGACTACTCGAGCGGCAAGCGCACCTGCTTCGGCCGCGAGGGCGCGCCGCCGGCCCGCGTCGGCGACGCCGTCGCCGCCTCCTGCTCGATCCCCGGCTTCTACCACCCGGTCAAGATCGGCGGGCGCCGCTACGTCGACGGCGGGATCTGCTCCACGTCGAACCTCGACGTCCTCTGCGACGAGGGCCTCGATCTCGTCGTGTGCCTCAACCCGATGTCGTCGCTCGCCGAGATCACGCCGCGCTCGGCGGCCGACCACCTCGCCGCGCGGATGCGCACCTCCGCCGGCAAGCGCCTCGGCCACGAGGCCAAGAAGCTGCGCGCCCGCGGCACCGAGGTCCTCATCCTCCAGCCGACCGCCGACGACCTCGCGGTCATGGGCCCGAACCTGATGGCCCGCGACCGCCGCGAGGAGGTCATCGAGCGAGCCGTCCGCACGACCGCCCGGCAGCTCCGCCGCCGCCGCGACCGCGACGGCGTGGTCTTCCCCAAGCCGGCCCGCAAGACCCGCCGCCGCCCCGCCGCGGCGAAGCGCGCCGCCGCCTAGCTCGCGCCCGACACCCGCGGGTACACTCGGTCGTCGCTTCAGTTGGGGGAGTGAGTTAACGGCTATGCGCGCGGTCTCCAAAACCGTGAATCCGGGTTCGAATCCCGGCTCCCCCGCTTCAGAGCGCCGCCGCAGCTAGGCCTTCGCCTTCTCCTTGGCCTTCGACCCGCCCGACGAGGACTTCGCGGACGACGAGGCCTTCGCCTTGCTCTTCTTGCCGTCGGCCTTCGCGGCCTCGAGCGACTCGCGCAGCGCGGCCATGAGGTCGGGGACGGCGGCCGGGACCTCCTGCTCCTCGGGCGCCTTGATCGTCTGGCCCTTGCGCTTCTTGTTCACGATGTCGCGCAGGCGCTTGGTGTGGCGGTCCTCGTGCTTGGCGGGCTCCCAGTCGGTGGCGAGCTGCTCGACGAGGGCGACGGCCTGCTCGACCTCCTCCTTCGACGGCTCGGTCTTCTTGCCCGACGGGAGGTCGAGCTCGTCGGTGGAGCGGACCTCGTCGTGGAAGACCATCGTGTTGAGCTGGATGAGCCCGTCGCGCACGCGCAGGGCGACGAGGTACTCCTTCGAGCGCAGGACGAACCGGCCGATCGCGACCTTGCCGCCGGCCGCGGACATCGCCTCGACGAGGAGCTTGTAGGCGCGCAGCGGGCCGTCGCCCTCGCCGACCGGCGCGAGGAAGTAGGGGTGGTCGAAGTAGATCGGATCGATCTCCTCGAGCGGCACGAACTCGTCGATGTCGATCGTCCGCGTCTTCTCGGGCTGGGCGGCGGCGAGCTCCTCGTCGGTGAGCAGCACGTAGCCGTCGCCGTCGGACTTCGGGTACCCGGACGCGATCTCGTCGTAGGCGACCTCGACGTCCTCCTCCTTGCAGACGCGCTCGACGCGCAGGCGCGAGCCCGTCTCGCGGTCGACCTGGTTGAAGTGGATGTCGATGTCCTTGACGGCCGAGAACATCGCCACGGGCACGTTGACGAGCCCGAACGACAGCGAGCCTCTCCAAAGCGAGCGCGGCATCTACTTCTTCTTCATCGCCTTGAGCGATGCCTCCAGCGCGGCGGCGAGGTCGTCGGAGGGCTCGGCCTTCTCCGGCTCGGGCAGGTCGATCTCCTTGCCCGCCTCCTTCTGCTTGATGAGCTCGAGCACCCGGTCGCGGTACGTGTCCTCGTACTTCGACGGGTCGAACGAGCCCGTCAGCGACTCGACGAGCGTCGCCGCCATGTCGATCTCCTTCTTCGTCGGCGCCTTCTTCGGGTCGTCGACGTCGAGGTCCTTGCCGCGCACGAGCGCCTTGTCGTAGCGCATGACCTGCATCCGCAGCGCGCCGTCGACGGGGCGGACGCTGACGAGCTGCTCGCGCTGGCGCAGCGAGACGCGGCCGATGCCGACGCGCCCCGACTCCTCGAGCGCGCGGACGAGCAGCCGGTACGCCTGCTCGGCGCCCTTCTGCGGAGCGAGGTGGTACGGCTTGTCGTAGTAGACGGGATCGACCTGGTCGGCCGGCACGAACTCCTCGAGCTCGACCGCCTTGCGCCGCGCCGGGTCGGCCGCCTTGATCTCGTCGTTCTCCATCAGGACGTACTCGCCCTCGGAGACCTCGAAGCCCTTCGCGACGCGGTCGCGCGGGATCTCGTCGCCGTCCGGGCCGACGAGCCGGTGCGCGATCTCGCTGCCGTCCTTGACGTGCAGCTCGCGGAACTGGATGGACTGCTTCTGGATCGCGCCGAACACCTTGACCGGCACGTTGACGGCGCCGAAGCTGACGGCGCCGTTCCAGATCGAGCGAGGGGCCATGGGTCTCGGGTTGTACCCGAAACGGCGCTAGAGGCCCGGGGGATGTCGTGCGACGTAGCCCGCGGTCGACGTCATGTCGTTGATCCACCGCGATCCGGTCTGGCCGCGCGCGACGGTGTCGAACCGGACGCCGGCGACGACCATGAAGACGTGGCCGGGGTTCGTGTAGATCGTGACCCACTTGCCCTTGCCCGGGCGGCCCCAGTGCATGAGCGGCCCGGACGCGAGCGGCCCGTCGAGCAGCCCCGCCGCCGCCAGCGCGTACGACACGGAGCCCGAGCAGTCGTAGCCCGTGTCCTGCCACTTGCCGTGGCCGCCGCCCCACTTGTACGGGGAGCGCGCGATGGTGTTGCCGGCCTCGAAGATCGCGCGGACCGCGGACGGCGCCTCGAGCGGCGGCAGCGCGACGCCGTTCTTCAGCACCTCGGCCTTGATGAGCGCCTGGTCGTCGCTCGACGGCTCGGGGAGCGGTGTCGGCGGCGGGACCGGCTCGGGCGCCGGGTCCTGCATCACCGGCTGCTGCTCCTCGTGCACCGGCTCCGGCTTCGGCGCCGGCTTCGGCTTCGGCTTCGCCGCGGGCTCCTTCTCGGCCGGCTTCGGCTGCGGGAACCCGTCGCGCGGCGCCCAGCGCCAGTCGGCGATCGAAGCGCGCGCCGGGACGCTCGAGGCGTCCGTGTCGTTCCCGCAGGCGGCGATCGCCACGAGCGCCGGCAGCAGCAGCGACGTTGACAAGAGCTTGACCTTCATCGCGTTACGCTCCGCCGCTTCATGGACGCGATCCAGGCCATCGTGCTGGGCATCGTGCAGGGGCTCACGGAGTTCCTGCCGATCTCGTCGAGCGGGCACCTCCGCATCGTCCCCGCCTTCATGGGCTGGGACGACCCGGGCGCCGCGTTCACGGCGGTCGTGCAGCTCGGGACGATGGCCGCCGTGCTCCTGTACTTCCGGCGCGACCTGATCTCGATCGCGTCCGACTGGCTGAAGGGGCTGCGCGATCCGCGGCAGCGCTCGAGCGAGGGATGGCGCCTGGGCTGGTACCTCATCATCGGCACCATCCCAATCGGCATCTTCGGGCTCGCCTTCAGCAACCAGATCGAAACGGGCGCGCGCAACCTGACGCTGATCGGCATCGCGCTCATCGTGGCAGGCCTGATCCTGGCGGGCGCCGAACGGGTTGCGAAGCGCGACCGGGACATCCACACCGTCGGCGTCAAGGACGCGACGATCATCGGCCTCGCGCAGGCGTGCGCGCTGATCCCGGGCGTGTCGCGTTCGGGCGCGACGATCACCGCCGGGCTGTTCCTCGGGTTCGACCGCGCCGCCGCGGCGCGCTTCTCGTTCCTGCTCTCCGTTCCCGCCGTCGTGCTGTCCGGGCTGTTCTCGCTGAAGGACCTCGGCGAGGGCGGCGGCGCGGGGCCGATCCCGACGATCATCGCGACGGTCTTCGCGTTCATCTTCGGCTACCTCTCGATCGCGTTCCTCCTGAACTACCTCGTGACCCACACCACCGGCGTGTTCGTCGCGTACCGGATCGTGCTCGGCGTCGTCGTCCTGGCGCTCGTCGCGACCAGCTCCATCTCGTAGCCTTCCGCGCCGTGAGCGTGGAGTGCGCGCTGTACGAGCAGGGCCACCGGCGCGAGGGCGAGCTCGAGCTGGATCGCGCCTGCGAGGAATCCCGCGAGCCGGGCCGCTTCGTGTGGATCGACCTGTTCCAGCCGACGCCTGACGAGTTCGCGTCGGCGCAGGAGGAGTTCGGGCTGCATCCGCTCGCCGTCGAGGACGCGCTGGAGTCGCATCAGCGGCCGAAGCTCGAGCGCTACGACGACGTGCTCTTCCTCGTGCTGAAGACGGCGTGCTACGACGACGCCACCGAGGAGGTCTCGTTCGGCGAGATCCTCGCCTTCGCCGGCGAGCGGTTCCTCATCACCGTCCGCCACGGCTCCGGCACCGATCTGACCGGGCTGCGCACCCGGCTGGACGAGGAGGAGGAGCACACGAGGATGGGCTCGATGGCCGCGCTGCACGCGCTCCTCGACAAGGTCGTCGACGACTACGAGCCGGTGATGGAGGGGCTGTCGGCCGACGTCGACGAGGTGGAGGAGCAGCTCTTCAGCGCCGGCGGCGGTGCCACGCAGCGGATCTACAAGCTGGGGCGCGAGACGCTCGAGTTCTCCCGCGCGGTCTCGCCGCTGGTCCAGCCGGTCGAGCGGCTGGCAACGGGCGAGGTCCCGGGCGTCGACGAGTCGCTGCGTTCGTACTTCCGCGACGTCCTCGATCACCTGATGCGCGTGCACCAGCAGGTCGAGGCGACCCACGAACTGCTCGGCAACCTGCTGCAGGCCAACCTGACGCGCGTGACGGTGCAGCAGAACGAGGACATGCGCAAGATCTCCGCGTGGGTGGCGATCCTCGCCGTCCCGACCGCCGTCGCGGGCATCTACGGCATGAACTTCGAGCACATGCCCGAGCTGCACTGGCGCGTCGGCTACCCGGGCGCCATCGGGCTCATGGTCGTGATCTGCTTCTTCCTGTGGACGCGGTTCAAGAAGGCCGGCTGGCTGTGAGCCCGGGGCCGTCGCGCGTGTTCGCCCCCGGGGTGCTGGAGGGGCGGGTCGCGATCGTCACCGGCGGCGGCACGGGCCTCGGCAAGGCGACGGCGTGGGAGCTGATCGCCTGCGGCGCGCAGGTCGTGATCTGCGGGCGGCGGGCGGAGGTCCTCGAGGAGGCGGTCTCCGAGCTCGGGCCTTCGTGCACGGCGGTCACCGCGGACATCCGCTCGCCCGAGGACGCCGCGCGGGTCGTCTCGGTCGCGGCCGGCCGCTTCGGCCGGCTGGACCTGCTCGTCAACAACGCGGGCGGCCAGTACTTCGTGCCGGCGGAGTCGATCGCGCAGAAGGGCTGGAACGCGGTCTGGCGCCTGAACGTCGGCGGAACGCTGACCATGACCCGCGCCGCGGTCGACGGCGCGATGCGCGAGGGCGGGGGAGGGACGGTCGTCAACGTGACGCTGTCGCCGCACCACGGACTCGCCGGCATGACGCACTCGTCCGCGGCGCGCGCCGCGGTCGAGGGATTGACGTCGGAGCTCGCGGCCGAGCTGGCTGGGGACGGCGTGTCCGTGGTCGCGGTCGCCGCCGGCCACTTCGAGACCGAGGCGATCAAGAAGTACCCCGAGCCCGTGCGCCGCGAGGCCGGCGCCACCGTCCCGCTTGGCCGCCTGGGCGAGGAGCGCGAGCACGCATGGCTCGTCGCCCTGCTCGCCACGCCCCTCGGCCGAGCCTTCTCCGGTTCCGTCGTCACGCTCGACGGCGCGCGCGACAACTGGTACGGCCCGTGGCCGCCGGCGTCGCTGATCGACGAGGACGGCCAGGTTCCCACCGAGGCCCGCCGCAAGCCCGCCCGCCCCGCCGGATAGCGCGTCGCCGAGGCTCTATCCTCGCCGCCACGTGCGCGCGTAGCTCAGTTGGTAGAGCATCTGCCTTCCAAGCAGAGGGTCGCCGGTTCGAGCCCGGTCGCGCGCTTACCCGAGACCGAACCGGTAGCGCCTGAAGTTCGCGCGCCGCGAGGTGCGGCGTCGGTGGCAGTTCGCGCACACCACCTCGCAGTTGGCGATCTCGTCGAGGATGACCTTCCACGGGTGGTTGACGAGCTTGGCGCCGATGTTGAACGCCTTCTCGCCGACGTGGTCGAACTCGAGGACGACCGGGTCCTCCTCGCCGCAGTCGACGCAGGGGTTCGAAGCGAAGAAGTCGATGAGGCGAGCCGTCCGCTCGTCCGCCAGCGCGCGCTTGCGAACGGCGGTCTGATCGATGTACCGCTGCTTGTTCCTCGCGTAGTGCTCCTTCCCGTACGCGGAGCGACACGGCCGGCAGTACGTGTCCAGCTGTCCGAGCTTGCGCCGCCGCGATGCGAACGCGTCCAACGGCTTGCTCTCCCCGCACCGAGCGCATCGCCTGAGCTCCGTCTCCGACACGAACGCATGTTCGCACCGACTTCGGACGACAACGCAGTAGGATCGGTGCCTCTCGGGGAGTGGCGCAGTCTGGTAGCGCACCCGGCTGGGGGCCGGGCGGTCGCAGGTTCAAATCCTGTCTCCCCGACTCGGGACGGCGTCCGGGCCTTCGCCGGCCGCACCCGCCGTCCGACGACGCCTCCGGGGCGGCCCGCCCGCCCCCCCAACCACGCCTCTTTGACTTTGCGAGAGCCGCGGAATCTAGGAACTCTCTCTCAGATCCGTTGAGTTGACGTCTGACGCCTGGCGGGCTGCAAGCTGTCACCGGTGAGACAGCGCGCGGGGCCTGTGCCTCCCGTCGCCGTACTTGCCGCGCGCTCGTTCGGCACAAGCGCGGCGTCTTCGAGCGAAACCGCTAGGGAATTGAAAAGGCGTTGCCACACGATCTGGTAGTCGCGGCGAAGTTCTCGAGCTCTTCATCTGATCGCCAATTGAACGCAGCGACCGAAGCAACGGGGCGCTCGTCGTGGCGTGTCCAGATACCTCGGCGCGCCGGGCCCCCCGGATCCGCGTGGTCCGCGGCCTCACGTCGCCGGTACCTGAACTCGCGTCACCGGCCGAGTCGAAAGTCCTCTTCCTCCTCGCGCGCGCGCTGCCACTCGATGTCATGTTCGTAGCGAGCTACGAGCTCTTGGGCCCACTTGCGCGCGGATGAGTCGTCGAGAGCGTCGCGCCAGGCGAGAGCACGGTCGCGCTCTCTCACAAGGGCACGCCAGTAGTCGCCCGACACGACGCCGAGCGTGTTGAAGAAGGTAGTGAATGCTTCGGTCTCATAACCGGCGAGCCTTGACGATGAAAGGAACCGGGCGACCAAGGGATCCGGCCGGTCTCCGCTCCATCGCATGTGGTGAAGAGCCAAGCGGAACTCATGTTTGGTCAAGCCTTGGATCGCGTCCCACACTGCGTCGACGCCGGCGCGCTCCGCGACACGGCTTAGCAGCGCGAGATCGCGCGACGCGAACAGCGAGAACGAGGATTCCCCACTCGCCTCGTCGCGGATCAGAGCGACAACGCGTTCGAGCGTTTCTCCCGGGGCGACGTCGAGCGTCTTCGCGGTCAGCACTCGATCGAGTTCACTGATCAAGCCGGATCGCGTTCTCATCCTGAGGCTCCATAGCTCAGTGAGAGCGGCCGGATCGAACACCTCTCTGCGTACGAGCTCTTTGACGTAGTGATCGATCATCACGTCATGGGATTCCGCCGAGAGCGCGGCACGGGCGAGATCCAAGGTCACCCGCGAGAACCATTCGGGATGGTCGATATCGGCCTCGGCCATCTGCAGCGTCATGCCAAGTGCACCTTCGAACGCACCAGCCGTTCCAAGAGCGACAAGCAACCGGTACACGACGTTCGGCGAAAGGGAGAGAAAACGAGCGCCGCCGCGCAGGTTCGTCAAGGGTTGCGGAGACGCGCGGCCAGCTTCGACTGCGTCAAGAGCCAGCGCGATCCTCTCGTCGGTCACCCTCGCGTACGACACCATGAGCGGAAGGCTCTCGGCCGCCGGGTCACTTGCCGACAGCTCGAGCAGCGTCCGGTCGACCCATTCGGTTTCGCCGCAACTGTCCGCGACCGAAATCGCCGCGGCGAGTACCACCAGGTCGAGCGACCCCTTGCCAGCCGCCGTAGCCAGCGGCTCGGCCCCTACCCGCTGAGCAACAAGCCTCAGAAATGAGAACCGAGTATTGGAGTCTGCGGTCTCGCGCCCGATAGTGACTGCGTCCTGCAGTCCCTGCTTGCGCCGCGTGACTTCCTCCGCCAATTCTACGAGGATAGGCGGATCTCCAGCCAACGCGGTCTCTTCATCGTGGAGTTCCCATAGAGGCGCAGCGAGAGCTGTTGTTAGCCGCTCCTCGGTGGACTCGCCCTCAAGCCACCTCCGGAGTTCTGTGAGCCCCTCGGCGGTGTCCTGCGGGATGTCGTCGCCCCGCAACAAGCGCTGAACGTCACCCAGAAGCTGTGCGCGCTCAACGCTGGACCATCGACGAGATCGCACGTCCGCGTCGACCTCGGCGAATAAGCCGTCGAACACCATCGTCCACGTCGCGCCACCGAGCGTCGTCACGGCTTCAGCTCGCGCTGATCCGGTCAACTGGTCGACGACTACCAACAACTGACGCCACGCGGCACGTCGCGCGTCCTGTAGTTCCGCGATGGTCGAGGGCTGCCAATCGTCGGGTTCGCCTCCACCGCGGAATCCGACGACGGTGCGGAAGTGGTGGCGTTCTAGGCCCTGAGCCGCAGCCTCGCCCAAGAGCTTCAGTTCTGATTCATTCGCATCCGCGATGATTTCCGCCAGCCAACCAATACGAGTTGCATACGGAACCGTGGATCCAGACAGATAGACGCTGAACGCGTCTTTGAACTGCCCAGTTGCATTGTTCGCCCATGACTCTGTTTCGTCGCGCGCGAACCGATACAGATTCCGAACCGCAACTTCCCAGGTGTCCGGCCACCACAGGAGGATCTGGAGCGCCCAGACGAGGTCTCGCCTTGGGAGCGATCTGATTTGATCGCTCGTCGCGGCGCTGAGGATCTCGTCAATTGCGGCGGCCACCTGCGCGGGCACCACTGCCGCAGACGCCCGCAGGAAGCGGCCTGCGGCCCCGTCAAAAGCTTCTGGCCTTCGAAATCTTTCCGCGTCAAGCAATCGCTCAAGGGCCGGTGCGAGCTGGCCGGCCTCGGGACCGAAAAGCTCCAGCTGAGCGAAGAACGCGTCCTGCACGGGGCCGGAAAGGCTTGAGATAACCCGGTCAAGGGTGGGCGTCTCATCGATTAGCTCGACGGCGAGCCAGATTGCGACCAGCGTTGGTGATACTGAGCGGTATCGTCCAGCGGCCGATACGAATCGGTGGCGGGACAGCTCGATCTCAATCACATGGCGAAGTGATGACGCGTCGCGACCGAATGCCTCAGCTACTTCATCGAGTTGGTACGCAAGGTCGCCGACCACGCCTAACCCTGTGAACAGGGCCAAAGGCTTAAGGCCGTTGCGGAGATCTTCGTCTGGGAGAGCCCGCCGCAGAACATCGTGCGGGCGTTCGAGATGAGCGAGCCGAACTAGATCGAGATCAGGATTGAGAACGAGTTCTTCGGCGAGCCGAAACGCGAGCTCCGGGAACCCGCGAGCAACGTCCGCAACCATTCGGGCATCTGGCTCCGCCAGTCCTGAGGTCTCCTCGATCAACCGACGGGTGGCGTCGGCCTCCAGAGGAAAAAGCACAATGTCCCTTTGGCCGGACGGTCGAAGCCGGTGGCTAGTTTGCGGAACGATGGCAACAAGACGCCAGCGCCCTCGTGTGGCCGCGAAACGGCTGTAGATCGACTGACGATCTGCCTCGTCAAGTTCGTCGACGACCAAGATCCCGCTAGTCCGCTCGTCTTTGACGACTCGTGAGATGAAGGTGTGCAGCCCATCTGCCGAGTCTGCGTACAACGTTCGGTCGCGCAGACCTTCGTGGGTTAGTGCTTCGGCGACAAGGCGGGTCTTGCCTGTGCCAGCCAGCCCGTTGACGGTGACGACGATCGCGTCGTCGCTGTCCTCGCTCGCGCGGGCTCGAATCTGCTCTATCGCCTGCAACCGATTGTCATCGGGTTCATAACGGCGCTCCTCGATGCGGAGCGTCCGCTCGAGCTCCGGCAAACCACGTACCGCGCCGAACTCGACGAGCTCGAGTCCCTCGACAACCGCCGGATATCTCTCCGCCAGGGCCACAATCGTGCTCGCATCCCATATCTCGACTGTTGGGTTGTCGACGATCTTGGAGGCTTCGTCCCTAAGCTTCTCTTCGGCGTTGGTCCGCTGACGATCATTGAGATCCGCCTGCCACACGAGGATGTACGTGCCGCCGTCATTCAGTATGCGGGTCGGCCCCAGCTTCGCCAGCTCCGTTGCGAGCTCCGTGTTGCTGATCGTCTTCGCCTTATACGCCTTGAACTGAAACCCGGCGAGCCCTGGCGGGATCGTGTGGCTGTCGTCTGGCGCCGCATCTATGCGGGCGTCGAGGCCCCCATCTCCCTCGGTCAGCGCCTCGGACACGACGACCGCGTTCGCGCCTAGTCCAATCGCATCGGCTTCCGCTTGGAGGAGTGCTCGCATCAGCACGGTCAGCGTGCCGGCGTCTAGCCGAGTGACGATTGATTTGAATCCGACCGGCAGCACGTCCGTCTCCTCGGGCGCCGCGGTCGGCACGAAGGCGTGCGCGTCTCCCTGAGTAGGTCGACAGTTACACCCGGCTAAGCAGGGCGCCAAAGACGGCAGCGTATGTCGGCGCGCCCTGACGTGCAGTGCCGGGACACGTCGGGCTCAATTCCGGTCCCATCTGCGCCGCACTCCGAGATGCAATCCGCATGCTGAGATTGACACCCAGCAGAGCGCCCCGGGCTGTCGCTGTGAGCCGGGCGGTCGCGGGCCCGACTCCTGTCACCGATGTCCGAAAGCCCCGACTGCCATCGAGGCTTTCGTCGTCTCGGACCGACGTGCTGACGGGCGAAGGCGCTTCAGCCGCCCTGCGGAACGGGGAACACGCCGAAGATCACGCCCGGCTCCTCCGCGGCGGTGCAGGTGACGAGCCTCGAGGCGTCGATGCCCTGGCCGCTGATCCGCTCGCCGTTGATCTCCTTCAGGACGCCGATCGCGGCGCCGCCCTCGAGGTGCCCGACCGGGCTCGTGCCGATGACGGTCCCCGTGAACCCGTTGCTGCATGTGACCGTGAGCAGCTCGGCGTTCGGGCTCGACGACGGACCGGCCACCGCGGGGCTTGCGGCGAGGGCCGGCACGGCGACGACGACGAACGTGGCGATGGTGCGCTTCATGTGCGCTCCTTCCCGTTGGCCTCGGATGAGCGACGATCATCGCGGCCCGCGTCCTCGGTGGTAGGCGAGATACGGCGCGCCGTCCGGTGAGGATCCTCACGCGCCGCCGGGCAGCCGCGCGGTCGAGAAGCGCGGCGGGTACAGGATCGGCCCGATCCCGTCGAGCGTCTCGCCCGGGTTGCGCGGCGAGAAGCGCTTCAGCTCGCTGTTGACGCTGTAGCGCGGTCCGAGCTGGAGCTGCCCATCGCGAACGCGGGTGAGGAAGCGGTCGAGGGGGCGCGGGGGAGGACCGGCGACGCGGACGCCGCGGAAGTCGTAGACGCCTCCATGGCAGGGGCAGACGAACGAGCGCGCCGCGCCCACGTACCGGACCGGGCAGCCGACGTGGGCGCAGCGCGAGCTCACCGCGATGAAGCGGTTCCAGCGATCGCCGGGCTCGGTGTCGATCGCCGGGTCGCGGCGGCGGATGTAGGCGGTGGACTGACCCGCGACGCCGATCGGATCGGGCGTGAGGCGGATCACGACCGGAAGCCACGTGCCCGTTCCGAACCCGGACGCGGCGCCGACGCTCTGCCACATCTCCGGCAGGCGGTCGAAGATCGGCGCGACCGCGAATCCGAGCACCGGGAGCCCGATCCCGGCGACGGCAGCCGCACCGGCGACCTGCGCCGTCCGCGTCATCAGCCGCCGCCGGGTCAGCGGCTCGCCGGGATCGGGATCCGGCATCAGCCCTCGTCCTCGATCTTCCTGCCGGTGCGCCCGAGCACGTACCACTCGGCGCCGAACTGATCGAGGCCCTCGCCGCTCGTGTCGCCCGGCTTGGCGTCGCCCGCGTAGAGGTAGAGCGGGTGCCCGGCGTAGGTCACCTCGGTGGTGCCGTCGCCGCGCTTCGTCGTACCGAGCTTGGTGGCGTCGATGCCAGGGCCCGCCACGGGCGCGCCGCCGGTCGTCACCGGCGGCCAGGCGCTCGTGCACGCACCGTCGCATGCGCTCGTGCCGCCCTTGTCCTTCTCGAAGAGGTAGAGCGTGCGGCCGGAGCCGTTGACGAGGACGGTGCCGAGCCCGACGCGGCGGGCGGCGACCGTGGCGGCCGACGTCTTCGCGGCCGGCGCGGTGCCTGCGGCCGGGCGGGTGTCGTTGTTGTAGCCGCCTCCGCCCCCGCCGTCGCCGCCGCAGCCGGCGGCGGCGATCGCGATGACGGCGGCGGGCACGAGGCCGGCGGCCCATTTGCGGCGGGTCATGAGGAAGCTCCTGGCGCGGTGGGTGGACGAAGGCGATCGTCACAGCGGCGCGGGCGCCGGGGTATCCGGGGATCCCTTGAACGGCACCCTGAACCGGGCGGTCAGGTCCCCGAATCGCGCTCGCGCTCGACCAGCCCCGCGAGCGCGACGCGCGAGCGCACCCCGAGCTTGTCGTAGATGCGCGCGAGGTGGCTCTCGATCGTCTTCTCGCTCAGGAACAGCGTCTCGGCGATCCCCCGGTTCGTCTTGCCGGCGGCGACCTGCTCGGCGACCTCGCGCTCACGCGCGCTGAGGCCGGCGATGCCGCCGCCGTCCGGACCGCGGACGGGCCGCGCGACGCGGCGCCCGCGGCGGCGCAGGTCGCGCGCGGCCGCGTCGGCCTCCCGCAACGCGCCGCAGTCCAGGAAGGTCGCGTGGGCGCGCTCGAGGTCTGCGATCCCGTCGTCGCGCTCTCCCAGCGCCACCCGTGCGCGACCGTGCAACGCCCGCGCCCGCGCCGCGAGCAGCGGGTTGCCGGCCCGCTCGGCGAGCACCGCTGCGACGGACGCGACCGCCGCAGCCTCGGCGGCATCGGCGCGCGCGAGGAGGACGGCGGCGCGGGCGCAGCGCGTGGTGGCGTCCTGCTGGGGGAGCTGCCCGGTCGCCGAGCGCGCCTCCGCGCGGGTGACGGCGTCGTCGGCGGCGTCGACGTCGCCCAGCTCGAGATGGGTGAGCGCCAGCAGCTCCCACCCGCGCGCGGCGCCGAGATCGAGCAGCGAGGCCACCGGTCCGGAGTCGAGCCCCGCGAGCTGCTCCCGCGCGCCGGCCGCGTCGCCGGCGGCGCGCAACGCGCCGGCGAGGACGACGCGGGCGAGCGAGCGGAACAGCCCCTCGCCGAGCTGCTCCGCCAGCGCGAAGGCCTCGCGCGCGCTGAACACCGCCCGGTCGATCTCGCCGGCCCAGATCGCGGCGGTCGAGGCGGTCTGGAGCGTCCACACCAGCATCTGGGCGTTGCCGGTGAGCACCGCGGCGTCGGTGGCGCGCTCGGACAGGCCGACGGCCTGAGACACGCGGCCCTTGAGCAGCAGCGCCTGAGCCTGGAGGCCGAGCAGCCCGGCCGGCGCCGAGTCCTGCCCGGTCTCCAGCGACGTCTCGAGGCCGCGGTGCGTGTACGCCAGCACGTCGTCGGCGCGCTCCAGCCGGATCGCGGCCAGGCCGACCCAGCCGCAGAGGTCGACGTCCGCCGCCAGCCGCTCGTCGCGGATCCTGCCGAACGCGGCGGCGGCCTCGTCCAGGAACCGGGCACCGTCCTCCGGGCGTCCGAGCGTCGTCGCGGCGACGCTCGCGAGCGCCGCCGCCCGGCTCGTGAACAGCGGGTCCTCCGGGCGTTCGCCGAGCATGGCGCGCGCCGCCTGCTCGAGCTCGGCGAAGTCGCCGCCGAAGTACCGCCCCAGCAGCAGCTCGGTGCGCACCCGCACGGCCTCGGGATCGTCCGGGCGGTCGAGCGCGGCGAGCGTCTCCTCGAGCAGCCGGCGGGACTCCAGCGGGTGCCCCGTCTGCCGCCGTGCGGCTGCGAGTTCGACGACCATCGCGGCGCGGCGGCTCAGCTGGTCGGGCGGGACGAGCGGCAGCCCCTGCTCGAGCAGCCCGAGCGCGTCGTCGTAGGCGCCCGCGCGGCAGAAGGCCGACGCCGCGCTCGTGATGAGGTCGAGCCGTCGGGCCGGCGGGGTGCCGGGCGGCAGGAGGCGCACGGCGGCGGCGAGCCAGCGTGCCGCGGTGCGCGGCGCCCGCGGCGCCGCCGCGTGGGCGGCCTCGGTCAGCAGCGCGATCGCCTGCTCGTCGCCCACGCCGGCCGATCGCTCGACGTGATGCGCGCGGGTCCCGAGCGGGCCGTCGGCCGCGGCCGCTCGCGCGTGGGCCCCGAGTCGCCAGCCGCCGGGCAGCGCGTCGTACACGGTCCGCCGCACGATCGGATGGCGGAACCGGAACCGCCGCGGCGCGGCAGTGGGGCGCAGGAGGTCCGCCTCCAGGAGCTCGTCGAGCGCGGCGAGCGCGAGCGGCTCGGGCGTCTCCGCAACCCGCGCCACCAGCCCGAGCTCGAACGACTCGCCGGCCACCGCGGCGGCGTCGAGCACGGTGCGCGCGGCGTCGGGCAGCGCGTCGCGCTCGGCGCGGATCGCGGCGGCGACGGCGGGCGGGACGGTGAACTCGGCGACCTCCGGCTCGGCCCGCAGCGCGCGAGCCGCGCCCGGACGCAGCGCGTCGCGGGCCAGCTCCTCGAGGTAGAGCGGGTTGCCGCCGCTCTCGCGGTACAGCGCCGCGCGCGTCGCGGCATCGAGCCGCGGATCGAGCAGCTCGGCCGCCGCTTCCTCGCTCACCGGGCGCAGGTCGAGACGCACGCCGAAGCCGCTGCGCTCGGCCGCCTCCAGCGCCGTGACGAGCGCGGGCGGCGCGCGGCGGAAGGCGAACACCGCGAGCAGCGGCGCGCCGAAGCGCCGGACCAGGTGCGCGATCAGCTCGATCGACGCGTCGTCGGCCCAGTGGACGTCGTCGAGCAGGAGGACGAGCGGCCGCTCGGCGGCGACGCGCTCGAGCGCCGCGCGGATCGCGTAGTGCGCGCGCAGCCGGTCCTTCTGATCGCGCGACGCGACGCCGGCCGCGGCGATCGGCGAGAGCCCGGGGAAGATCGCCGCCAGCTCCGCGACGGCGGGGTCGCCCAGCGCGTGCAGGAACGACGGCTTCAGCGCGCCGAAGTAGTCGTTGAGCGCGTCGATCACCACGCCGAACGGGATGTCGCGCTCGAACTCCGCCGCACGCCCGTCGAGCACCAGCCAGCCGCGCTGCTCGGCGCGCGCGGAGAGCTCCGCCGCGAGGCGCGACTTGCCGATGCCGGGCTCGCCGGCGAGCTGCAGGACGCGCCGGCCGCCGGCGGCGAGATGGTCGAGCGACCGCTCCAGCTCGGCGAGTTCCCGGTCGCGGCCGACGAGCTGTCGTTGGGTCGTGGCCACCGCTGCGCCTCGCCGCGAGCCTACGCCTACGGGACGGGCGGGTCCACGAGCGGTTCAGGGGACGGTTCCGGAGGTTCCCGGATACCGCCGGAGCGCAGGCGCCGCCAGCCTCAGCTCCGTGCCCATCTTCGTCCTGTCGCACGCTCACCGCCCGGAGGAGTGCGCGATCTCCGTCGCCGCCTGGAAGGGCTACGCGAGCCCGCTGCGCCGCAGCCGTCCGCTCGGCTCCTGCGCTGCCGGGGGCCATCACGTTTGGTGGTTCGTCGAGGCGTCCGACGCCGAGGCCGCCCTGCTGCTGCTGCCCCCGTATGTCGCCGAGCGCACCACCGCGCACGAGGTGCGCGAGCTGCGGATCCCCTGAATGCCCCAGCGCGTGTGGCGCCGTGCAGTCCGTTCCCCGGTCCGGGAGCGTGGGTAGGCCCTCGGAACCATGTCCGATCTGCGAGAGACCTACGAACTGCCCAAGCGCTCGCCGATGCCGTTCCGGCAGTGGTGGCTCATGCTCGCCGTTCCCGTCATCGCGCTGGCGCTCTGGTTCGTGCTGCCCGATTCGCCGATCACCGTCGCGCTGCTCGTGATCGTCGTGCTGGGCGTCGTCTTCTTCGGCGTCCAGCGGATCCTGCACTCGCGCCAGCTCACCGAGGCGCCCGACGCCCGGCCGGTGCCGCGCGCGGGCCGCGGCGAGATGCCGGCCGCCGGGACGCCGAGCGTCGCGTCGCCTTCGCACGATGAGTCGGCCCCGATGGCGCCGCCGCACGACGACCGGCACGCCGAGCCGCTCGGGCCGGCGACGCCGGACTCCGAGACCCCGCTCGGCGACACGCCCGAGGCGCACGACGAGATGACGCCGCACGACCTCCCGCTCGACAACCCCGGCCGGCCTGCGGCCGAGCGCGAGGCCGAGCGCCACGGAGGCACCTTCCGCGGCGAGACCCGCTGACACGGGCCCAGCGGCGGCTCATCGGCTCGGTGGGCCGCCGAACGTCGTGACGTACGTCCCGCCGGCGGCGCGGGGCACCTTGGAGCGGACGGGCTCGGGCTCGACGGCCACGCCGATCTGCGTGAAGCGCCCGCGAAGGATGTTCGCCCTGTGGCCGGGGCTGTGCATCCAGCCGTCGACGATCTCCGCCGGCGTGCCCCCGGCACGCTCGCCGAACGCGAGGTTCTCCCCGACGATCCCCGGCCCGCGCCAGCCGGCCGCGCGGATGCGGTCGCCGGGAGAGCGCCCGTCGGGGTTGACGTGCGCGAAGAAGTGCCGGCGGAGCATGTCGCGGGCCTGCGAACGTGCCGCGGCCTCCAGGCGCGTCTCCTCGGCGAAGTGGCGCCGGTGGTGCCGGCGCCGCTCGGCGTTGAGCAGGCAGAGCGTCGATCGCTCGATCGCGCGGCGGTTGCGGTTCGTCGGGATGGCGTTCGCGTTCGGGCACCCGTACGTGGGGAGCCGCTCGGCTCGGCCGGTGTTCGGTGCGATGTCGGGCCGGCCGCCTCGCTCGCGGTAGCCGAGCACCGCCGCGATCACCACCACGACGCCGACGATCATCAGCGACCGAAGGTGCACACCCATTGGTGCGGGAACCTTCCATGGTTCGAACTCGTTTTCAAGACATCGCCGTGCACGCACGGTGCCTGACCCCGTTGGTGCGGGGTCGGGCACCGCTTGCCGGGTTCAGCGGACCGTGACGCGGCTCGTCGCGACCGTGGTGCGGTCGGCGGTGTCGATCGTCGCCACGACGCGGTAGCGGCCGCGCGGGGCGCGGAGGGTCACCGTGCGCGCCGTGCGGGTCCGCGCGGAGCAGACGGTGCGGTGGCCGCGGACGAGTCGCACGCGCAGCGACGCGGCGCGCGCCTTCGTGCCGGCCAGCTGGACCGTGCACTTGACGGCCTGCTTGCGCTTGACCCTGGCGAGCTTGCAGGTGACGACCGCGTCGCGGCCGGCGGCTCCGCGCGCGCCCGCCGGGCCGACCGGGCCGACCGGGCCCGCGACTCCCGCGACACCCGCCGGACCGGCCGCGCCGTCTTCACCGTCGGCGCCCGCCGGGCCCGCGGGCAGCGAGCCGCCGGTGCCGGTCAGCGTCACCGCAGCGGGCGCGTTCGGGTCGTCGCTCAGCAGCGAGAGCGTCGCCGAGCGGGCGCCCGCCGCCGACGGTGCGAAGCGCACCTGCAGCGAGCACGTCTGGTTCGTGTCGACGGTCGCGCCGATGCACCCGTCCGCGGCGACGATGAAGTCGGCGGCGTTCGCGCCGGCGACCTTCACGCCGCTCGGATGCAGCGGCGCGAAGCCGGTGTTCGTGACCGTCACGGTCTGCGGCGCGCTCCACGTCGACACAGCCTGCGTGCCGAAGCCGATCGGGCCGGCGGTCAGCGAGGCGTCGCCGCGCTGCTCGAGGATCGCCAGCGTCGAGTCGCCGTTCCCGGCCGTCACGATGTCGCCGCGGTTGTCGCCGTTCAGCGAGCCGATCTCGACGTCGAGCGGCTTGTACGGGCCGGGCAGCGCGATCGGGGCGCCGAACGAGATCGCTCCGCCGCCCTGCGTCGTGTTGCGCAGGACGCGCAGCCCGCCGAGCGTCCCGACGACGACGTCCTCGCCCGACCCGCTGCCGGGGAGCATCGAGCCGGTGACGTCGACGGGGGAGACGTCGCCGAGGTCCGTGTGGATCGGCGCCGCGAACGCCGGCGTGGCGTCGCCGTTCGTGGTCAGGTTGGCCACCGCCGCGATCGAGTCGTGGCCGGCCGGCAGCGAGCCGACGTTGACGCCGCCGCCGACGACGTCGTCCTTGCCCGAGCCGTTCAGCTGGCCGACCCACACCGACGACGACGAGCCGTTGTCGAAGTTCGTCCGCGTCAGCACCGGCGTCGTTGCGCCGTTCGTCGTGGTGTTGACCCACGCGGCGCCGCCGCCCGGCCCGTACGCCGAGACGAGATCGGTCCGGCTGTCGCCCGCCACGTCGCCGGCCGCCAGCTTGTTGAGCGCCGCCGTCCCGTCGAACGCGGTCTCGCCGGTGAACGCCGGCGTCGCCGACTGCGGCGCGGTCTGGTTGATGCGCACCGTCAGCTTCGCGTTCAGCTGGGCGAGCGCGACGTCCGGCTTGTTGTCCCCGTTGAGGTCGGTGACGACCGCGTCGACGGCGCCGCCGGACAGGGTGCCGACGTCGGTGACGGCGAACGAAGGCGCGCCGCCGGCGTCGCTCGTCATGACGACCTGGACCTTCGACGTCGTGTCGGAGGTCGCCACCACGAGGTCGTCGCGGCCGTCGTCGTTGACGTCGCCCGCGGCGACCGTCATCGGCTTGGTCGCCGTCGGGACGACGACCGGCGTGTAGTCGGGCACGCCGCCGCCGGCCGGGCGATGGCTGAGCATCACGGTGACGCTCGCGCTGCCGCTGTTGGCGACGGCGAGATCGGGCACGCCGTCGCCGTTCAGGTTCGCCAGCACGACGTCACGGGGCGCGGTTCCGGTCGGCCACGTGTCGGCCGAGCCGAACTCGAAGGCGGCCTGCGCGCTCGGTGCCAGCGCGGCTAGCGCGGCCAGCGCCGCGGCGAGGGGGAGCGTCCTTGCGTTTCGATGGAGCACGTCCCGGACGGTCGCACCGGGACGTGGTCCGTCGCATCGGGGGGTTCCCCGGGCCTGACCCTGGATCAGTCGAAGGTCACGACGTGCAGCTGCACGTCGGTGAGCGCCTGCTGCGCCACACCCGAGAAGTTGCAGGCGTACATGACCACCTGGTTGACCGTCACGACGCTCTGCCCGTACAGCATGATCCCGTCCTGGAGGTCCTCCTTCGACGAGAGCACGACGGCCTGACCGGGCTGCGCGCCGCCCACGCCGATGTCGTACTCCTTGCACTGGCCGACCGCGATGCTGCCGGCCCCGATGCTGATCGAGCCGCCGTTGAGCTCGGTCCCCGTGAGGTCGTCGAGGGTGAGCGAGTTGTTCACGACGCTGGCGCTGTCGACGCTGTTGTTCGCGAGCTCGTCCGCGCCGACGGCGTTGGTCGCGATCTCGTCGGCGGCGACGGAGTTGGTCGCGAGCTCGCCCGCGCCGAGCGAGTCGTTCACGACCTCGCCGCCGTCGATCGAGTCGTTCGCGATCTCGGTGGCCTGCACGGCGTCCGTGGCGATCTCGGCGGAGTTCACGGAGTCCGCTCCGAGGTCGGCTGCCGTGAGCGTGCCGTCGAAGACGGTGCCGCTCACGATCGAGTTGGCGGCGAGCTTGGGGTTCGTCACCGCGCCGTCGGCGAGCTTCGCGGTGGTCACGGCGCCATCGGCGAGCGAGGCGGGGTCGCCCGGGTCGCCCTTGGCGCCCTTCTCGCCGGCGGGACCGGCCGGGCCGGCGGGACCGGCGGGACCGACGGCGCCGGCGGCGCCGGCCGGGCCGGCGGCGCCGCGCAGGCTCCGCACGGCGGAGCGGCTGAGGTCCTTGGTCTGGATCGACCGGTCCTTGATCGTCTTCGAGTTCACCGAGCCCGGTTTGAAGACGGCGGACACCGCTTTGGTGGCGAGCGCGTCGCCGCCGAGCGAGATGAACAGGGCGAGGGCGCCCATGCTGAGCGCGAGCGCGTTGAGCGCGCGGGGGGAGGAGAAGCGGACGGGCATGGCGGGACGCTACGCGGACCGCCATGGTCATTGCCAAAGCTCCTTCGAGCGGTGCATCAGCGCGGCCTGATCAGGAGCTTCCGCAGCACCGCGACAAGGTGGACCGTGCGCCGACGGGGCCGCGGCTACTGTTCGCGGCCCATGGGCATCCGCATCGGCTACAAGGCGTCGGCGGAGCAGTTCGGGCCGCGCGAGCTGCTCGACTTCTCGGTCGAGGCCGAGCGCCACGGCCTCGACGTCGTCTCGGTCTCCGATCACTTCCAGCCATGGCGCCACCACGGCGGGCACTCGCCGTCGGCGCTGACCTGGCTCGGCGCGGTCGGCCAGGCGACCGAGCGCGTGACGCTGGGGACGAGCGTCCTGACGCCGACGCTGCGCTACCACCCGTCGATGATCGCCCAGGCGTTCGCGACGCTCGGCGTGCTGAACCCCGGCCGCGTGTTCCTCGGCGTCGGCTCGGGAGAGGCGATGAACGAGACACCGGCGACGGGCGCGGAGATGCCGGGCCGCAAGGAGCGGCGGCTGCGGCTCGCCGAGGCGGTCAAGCTCATCCGCGAGCTGTGGACGAGCGAGCGCGTCGACTTCCAGGGCGACTACTACACGACCTCCAAGGCGACGGTCTACGACCGTCCCGACGAGCCGGTGCCGATCTTCATCGCCGCCTCGGGTCCCTTGGCGGCGAAGCTCGCCGGCCGCGAGGGAGACGGCTTCATCTGCACGAGCGGCAAGGACCCCGACCTCTACCGCGAGCTGCTCGGCAAGGTCGAGGAGGGGGCCGAGCAGGCGGGCCGCGACGCGTCGCAGATCCGCCGGATGATCGAGATCAAGGTCTCCTACGACCGCGACCGGCAGTTCGCCCTCGACGCGTGCCGGTGGTGGGCCGCGCTCGCGCTCAAGCCCGAGCAGAAGGAGGGCATCGAGGACCCGATCGAGATGGAGCGCGTCGCCGACGAGAACGCCGACCGCGCGCACACGCGGTTCATCGTCTCCGACGACCCGGAGGAGGTCGTCGAGAAGATCCGCCCGTACGTCGACCTTGGCTTCCAGGACCTCGTGCTCCACGCGCCCGGGGAGGACCAGCGCCGCTTCTTCGACCAGTTCGCGGCCGACGTCCTGCCGCTGCTGCGCGACCGCTTCGGGGCGGCGTGACCGGCGCGCCCGGCACGCTGCGGCTGCTCATCTCCTGCCCGGACAAGCCGGGCATCGTCGCGGCCGTGTCGCGGTTCCTCTTCGAGTCGGGCGCGAACATCGTGCGCTCGGACCAGTACTCGACGGACCCCGAGGGCGGGACGTTCTTCCTGCGCATGGAGTTCACGCTCGGCGCCGACCGGCGCGCCGGCTTCGCGGAGCGCTTCGGCCTCGCGGTCGCCGAGCCGTTCGGGATGACGTGGCGGCTGTGGGACAGCGCGACGCGCAAGCGGGTGGCGGTGCTCGTCTCGCGCGAGGACCACTGCCTGCAGGAGCTGCTGTGGCGCTGGCGGCGCAACGAGCTGGACGCCGAGCTCGTCCTCGTCGCCTCGAACCACGCCGACCTCGAGCCGGCGGCCACCGCGTTCGGGCTGCCCTACCACCACGTTCCCGTCCCGCCGGGAGGCAAGCCCGAGTCGGAGGAGCGCCTGTTCGAGCTGCTGCGCGGCACGTGCGACCTCGTCGTGCTCGCCCGCTACATGCAGATCCTGTCCGAGGGGTTCCTCGACCGGCTCGGCCTGCCGGTCATCAACATCCACCACTCGTTCCTCCCGGCGTTCGCGGGCGCGGGGCCGTACGAGAAGGCCAAGGAGCGCGGCGTCAAGCTCATCGGCGCGACGGCGCACTACGTGACGGCCGAGCTCGACGCCGGCCCGATCATCGAGCAGGACGTCGCGCGGGTGACCCACGAGGCGTCGGTCGGCCAGCTCAAGCGCGAGGGCGCGCAGATCGAGCGCACGGTGCTCGCTCGCGCGGTGCAGTGGCACTGCGAGGACCGCGTCGTGCGGCACGGCAACACGACCGTGGTCTTCTAGAGCGCGCGGTCGAGCCAGACGCGGTCGCGCAGCGGGATCCCGTCGACCTCGATCCCGGGCGGGTAGCCGGTCGCCTCGGTGAACGCGTCGCGCTCGACCGACTGCATCCGGAAGCCGAGGCGCTGGTAGAAGCGGAGGTTCCCGACGTCGGCCGCGGCGGTCGCGACGCGCAGCAGCGCCACGCCCTCCGACCGCGCCAGCGCGACGGCGGCGTCGATGAGCGCGCGTCCGATCCCGCGCCCGCGCACGTCCTCGGCGACCGCCATGTTCTTCACCTCGTCGCCGGCGAGCTGCAGGTGGCCGAGCAGCCGCCCGTCGCCGTCGCGCGCGACGAGCACGCGCCCGAGTCCGAAGTACGTGGCGAGCTCGCGCTCGGAGTCCTCCGCCAGCGCGAACGACGCGCGCAGCGCCTCGCGCGGCCCGGTGTGCTCCTCGACGCGAACGCCGGCCGTCACTGCGCCAGCGCGGCGGTCAGATAGGGTGGGCGAGCACGACGCCCGGATGGCGCTGGAGCGAGCGCAGGTACGTGCGGCCGAACGACGTCGTCTCGTCGGGCGGGTCGACGAGCGCGCGCAGGCGCACGAGCACGGCGTCGCGCTCGACGTCGTCCTCGGCCTCGTCGAGCAGCGTCAGCACCTCCGACAGGGACCGCAGCCAGCTGAACCGCGGGTCCTCGATCGCGGCCTGCAGCGTCTCGCCGCCGCTCATGCGGCCGGTGAAGCGCTCCATGTCGATCCGCTGCTCGGCGAGCAGCTCGCGGTGCAACGCCAGCAGCGCGGTGCGGACGGCGGCCACGTCGGTCATCCGCGCCCCCGCTGGAAGCGCTCGGTGCCGTCGTCCGGGATCGGCTCCCATGCGGCCGCGGAGGCGAGGTGCTGGCGCCACGTGAACCGGACGTCCGGCGGCGTGTCGAACGCCGACATCCGGATCGCGACGACCCCGGGGTCGTCCGGGCTGCGGGCGAAGAGGTGCGAACCGCACTTCGAGCAGAACGCCTTCTCGAAGCCGCCGTCCGGCGCCCACACCGACAGCGCGTCCTCGCCGGCGACGATCCGCATCGCCCCGTGGGAGACGGCGACCGACGGCGAAGCGGCCGTGCCCGTTCGCTTCTGGCAGCGGGTGCAGTGGCAGTAGCCGGCCGCCACCGGCTCGCCCTCGATCTCCATGCGGATGGCGCCGCACGCGCAGCTCGCGGTCAGGTCGCTCATGACCCGGCATCTTCGCGCGCCGCGCGGGAAGACGGCGCGGTCTCGACCACGACGCCCGTGGACTTGATCACCGCCTCGGCGTTCGACCCCGGCTGCAGGCCGAGCTCGTCCGCCGCCTCGCGCGACATGAGCGACACGACGCGGAACGGGCCGCACGCCATCTCGACCTGCGCCATGACGGTGTCGCGCTTGACCGACAGCACGATGCCCGGCAGCCGGTTGCGCGCGCTCGAGCGCCGCTGCGGGGAGCGCTCGCGCAGCAGCCGCGCGACCTCCTCGGCCGGCAGGTGCCGCTGGCCGCCGCGGCGCTCGAACTGCACGCGGCCCGCGCGCTCCCAGCGCCGCAGCGTGTCGGTGCTCACGCCCAGCGCGGCGGCGGCGGCACCGATCCGCAGCCACGATGCCTCATCCGCCATCGTTCACCTCGTGCATAGGCATTGCTTGGGCGCGATGATACGGTCGCGCCGTGCGTGGCCTGCTCGCCATCGGCCTGATCATCGCGCTCTGCCCGGTCGCCGCCGCGTGCGGCGGCGACGACGCGAGCGGCTCGGGGGTGGTCGTCGTCTCGGCCGCGTCCTCGCTCAAGAAGGCGTTCACGACCTACGGCGAGGGCTTCACCGACGCCGACGTGAAGCTCTCGTTCGCCGGCTCGGACGAGCTGGCGGCGCAGATCCGCAAGGGCATCAAGCCGGACGTCTTCGCCGCGGCGAACACGAAGCTGCCGCGCGAGCTCGCGGCCGACGGCCTGGTCGAGCAGCCGGTCGTCTTCGCGACGAACGAGCTCGTGCTCGCCGTGCCTGCGAAGGACGACGCCATCCAGAGCATCGACGACGTGACGAAGGGCGACGTGTCGCTCGCGATCGGAGCGGAGGGGGTCCCGGTCGGCGACTACACGAGGACGGTCCTCGACCGCCTGCCCGGCGCGAAGGCCGCGGCCATCCTCGACCGCGTGCGCTCCAACGAGCCCGACGTCGCCGGCATCGTCGGCAAGCTGACACAGGGTGCCGTCGACGCCGGCTTCGTGTACCGCTCCGATGTGACCGGGGCGGGTGGGAAGCTGCGCGCCATCGAGCTGCCGGACGACCTCAAGCCGACGGTCCAGTACGGCGTCGCCGTCGTGAAGGACGCCCCGCACCCGGACGCCGCGAAGGCGTTCGTCGACGGCCTGCTCGACGGCGACGGCGCGACGGCCCTGGAGGAGAACGGGTTCGGGCCGCGCCCGGAGACGTGAGCCGGCGCAGCTGGTTCGGCGTCCTCCTCGCCGCGGCGCTCGCCGTCGCGCTGCTGTTCCTCACGCTGCCGATCGTCGCGATCTTCGTCGACACGCCGCCGGCCGACCTGCTGGCCAGCCTCGACGACCCGGCGGCCGTCGACGCGCTGAAGCTGAGCCTGTGGACGAGCGCGCTGAGCGTGCTCATCATCGTCGTGGTCGGCACGCCGGCCGCGTACTTCCTCGCGACGCGCCGCTTCCGCGGCCGCGAGCTCCTGCTGACGCTCGTCGAGCTGCCGCTCGTGCTCCCGCCCGCCGTCGCCGGCATCGGCCTGCTCGCCGCGCTCGGGCCGAACGGCCTCCTCGGCGGAGCGCTCGACGACGCGGGCATCCAGGTGGTCCTCACGACGACGAGCGTCGTCCTCGCGCTCACGTTCGTCGCCGCGCCGTTCTACCTGCGCCAGGCCGAGGCCGCGTTCGCGGCGCTCGACCGCTCGTGGCTGGATGCGTCGCGGACGCTCGGCGCCGGCGAGGCGGCGACGTTCGCCCGCGTCGCCGTGCCGTCCGCGGTGCCGGGCCTCGTCGCGGGGCTCGCGCTGGCGTGGGGGAGGGCGCTCGGCGAGTTCGGCGCGACGCTCATGTTCGCGGGCTCGTTCCGCGGCGTGACCCAGACCGTGCCGCTGGCGATCTACGAGCGCTTCGCCACCGACTTCACCGGCGCGCTCGCGCTGTCGGCCGTGCTCGTCGCCGTCTCCGGCGCGATCCTGCTCGCCGTCAAGCTCGCCCTCCGGACCGGGCCCGCGCGTGTCGCTGCGCCTTGAGGCCCGCGCCCGGCTCGGCGAGCACACCGAGCTCGACGTCGCGCTCGACGTCGGGGCCGGGCGCTGCGTCGCGGTCGCCGGCCCGTCGGGCGCCGGGAAGAGCTCGACGCTGCGCGTCGCCGCCGGCCTGCTGCGGCCCGAGCACGGCCGCGTCACCGCGGGCGACGCCGTGTGGCTCGACACGGCGGCGGGCGTCGACCTGCGGCCGGAGGAGCGGCGGTGCGGCTACGTCTTCCAGGAGTTCGCGCTCTTCCCGCACCTGCGCGCGTGGCAGAACGTCGCCTACGCGCTGCGCGACCGGCCGCGCGCCGAGCGGCGCGCCGGCGCGCACGACTGGCTCGAGCGCTTCGGCCTCGCCGACCGCGCCGACGCGCGGCCGCAGACGCTGTCGGGCGGCGAGCGCCAGCGCGTGGCGCTCGCGCGGGCGCTGGCGCGACGCCCCGACGTGCTGCTGCTCGACGAGCCGCTGTCGGCGCTCGACACGCGCACACGCGCGCGCGCGTCCCGCGAGCTCGCCGACGTGCTGCGCGCCTCCGAGGCGCCCGCGGTGCTCGTGACGCACAACTTCACGGAGGCGGCGCTGTTCGGCGACGAGGTCGTCGTCGTGGACGGCGGGCGCGTCGTGCAGCGCGGGACCGCGAGCGACCTCGCCGCCCGCCCGGCCTCGGCGTTCGTCGCCGACTTCACGGGCGCGGTCGTGCTGCGCGGCGTCGCGACGCCGGCGGGCGACGGCAGCACGATCGTGCGCCTCGCCCACGGCGCCGAGATCCGCAGCACCGACGCGGCGACCGGCCCGGTCGCCGCGACCGTCTTCCCGTGGGAGATCACGCTCGAGCCGGCCGACCGGTCGCCGGCGGGCTCCGCGCGCAACCAGCTCGACGGGCACGTGACGTCCGTGACCGCGATCGGCGGCCGCGTGCGCGTCGCCGTCGCGGCCGCCGAGCCGCTCACCGCCGAGGTGACGGCGGCCGCGGTCGCGGACCTGGCCCTGCACCCGGGCGCGCCCGTGCGCGCCGTGTGGAAGGCCGCCGCGACGCGGCTCGTCCCGGCCGCTTAGCCGCGCTTCTCGGGCCAGCCGTCGACGAAGAGGTCGAGACCGAGGTCGGCGCCCGGCGCGGCGTCGTACTTCGAGAGGTCGGTGACGCCCTCGTCGGCCAGCACCTCGTCGTCGATGAACGTGTTGCCCGTGCAGGACTTCGGGTCACGCTCGAGGATGACCTTCGCCGCGTCGCCCATGATCTCCGGCGTGCGCGAGCGGGCCATCGCCGCGTCGCCGCCGAGGAGGTTCTGCACCGCGGCGGTGGCGATGAGCGTGCGCGGCCACAGCGCGTTCGCGGCGATGCCGTGCTCGGCCTCGTCGGCGGCCACGCCGAGGGTGATCATCGACATGCCCATCTTCGAGACCGTGTAGGGCGCGTGCCCGCGCAGCCACTTCGGGTCCGCGCTCAGCGGCGGCGACAGCGTCAGGACGTGGGCGTGGTCGGACTCGCGCAGGTGGGGGATCGCGGCGCGCGTCAGCAGGTACGTCCCGCGCGTGTTGATGTCGAGCATGAGGTCGTACCGCTTGGGCTCGAGCTGCGCGATCGGGACGAGGTTGATCGCGCTGGCGTTGTTGACCACGATGTCGACGGAGCCGAAGCGCTCCTTCGCGGCGGCCACGAACTCCTCCGTGCGCGCGTCGTCGCGGACGTCGCCGACGAAGGCGAGCGCCTGGCCGCCGGCCTGCTCGATCTCCTCGGCGGCCGTGTGGATCGTGCCCGGCAGCTTGGGGTGAGGCTGGTCGCTCTTGGCCATGATCGCGACGTTCGCGCCCTCGCGCGCGACGGCGACGGCGATCGCGAGGCCGATCCCCCGGCTCCCTCCGGACATGACGACGGTTCGGCCCTTCAGCGGTGACGGCATGGGGCGGGAGCCTTGCAGATGCCGGTCGATCGGCCGGTCTTCGGTCAAGGGCCCCCGGGTGCGACCGACAACGAAGGGGAACGTGAACGCACGTCATCGCATGAAGCTGGGCGGCCGGGCCCAACTGGGGGCAGGCCTCGCCGTGCTCGCGCTCTCCGGCCTGCATCAGCTGACCGGCCTGGGCGGTCGGACGTTCGCGCTCTGGTACCAGCCCTCGGTCTTCCTCGTCTGCGGGCTGCTCGTGCTTGCCCGCATCCCGCGCGAGCGGACCGCGCAGGCGGCCTGGTCGCTGCTCGGGGCGGGCCTCATCGTCTACGGCGGCGGCAGCGTGCTCTTCAACCTCATGTACGCCGACGCCGCCGTCGTGCCGTTCCCATCGGCCGCCGACGTGATGTGGGTCCTGATGTACCCGGTGGCGTTCGCCAGCTTCGGCCTGCTCGTGCGCCTTCGCTTCGCGAACGTCGCCGGCGTCCTGTGGCTCGACGGGATCATCTGCGGCGGGGTGGTGGCGGCGCTCGCCGCGACGGTCGTCTTCGACCCCGTGCTGGACCTCACCCTCGCCAACGGGCCGGCGAGCGTGGTGCGGCTCGCCTACCCGCTCGGGGACCTGCTCTGCTTCGGGTTCGCGGTCGCGGTGTGGGGGATGAGCGGGCGCCGTGCCGACCGCATGTGGATCCTGCTCGGCGCCGGGTTCGCGCTCCTCGCCGTCGCCGACGGCTTCTACGTCGTCGAGGCCGCCCACGGGACGTGGCAGCCGGGCGACGTGCTCGACCTCCCGTACGCGGGCGCGACGATGCTGATCGCGGCCGCCGCGTGGGTGACGCCGCGGCGGACGGTGCTCCGCCGCGAGCAGCAGACCGAGCGGGTGCTCATGCCGGTCTTCTTCGCGTGCATCGCGCTCGTCGACGTCGGCATCGCGCTGTTCGTCGACCTCAACCCGCTCGCGGCGGTCCTGGGCTTCGCCTCGCTCGTCGTCATCGTGGTGCGCTTCGCCGTCACCCTCGGCTGGCTGCGCGGGCAGCGGGCGCAGCTCGCCCGCCTCGCCGCCGCCGACCCGCTGACCGGGCTGCCGAACCACCGGACGCTGCACCAGCGCCTCGAGCAGGAGCTCGACCGCGCCCGCCGGGCCGGCACGCCGCTCGCGGTCGTCGCCCTCGACATCGACCACTTCAAGGCGATCAACGACAGCTTCGGTCACGCCGAGGGCGACGCGATCCTGCAGGCGATCGCGGGGACGCTCACGCGGGAGCTGCGCTCCTCCGACCTCGTGGGCCGCGTCGGGGGCGAGGAGTTCGCCCTCGTGCTGCCGGGCTCCGATGGCGAGACGGCGTTCGCGATCGCCGAGCGCGCGCGCCTCGCGGTGCGCGACATCGAGGTGCACGGGACGCGCATCTCCTGCTCGGGCGGCGTCGCGTCGTACCCGGCCGACGACGAGGACGGCCGCCGCCTGCTCGAGCTCGCCGACGGCGCGCTGTACTTCGCCAAGCAGCACGGCCGTGCGCAGGTGCGCCGCTACGACCCGACCCAGATGGTCCTGCTGTCGAGCGCCGAGCAGCACCGCCAGGTCCGCGAGGTGCTCGACGACCCCGGCGCGCTGACGCCGGTCTTCCAGCCGATCGTCGAGCTCGCCACCGGCCGCGTCGCCGGCTACGAGGCGCTGACGCGCTTCCTCGTGACCGAGCCGGTGCGCCCGCCCGACGTGTGGTTCGCGCAGGCGCGCCGGTGCGGCCTGGGCAACGCGCTCGAGGCGAAGGCGATCGAGCGCGCGCTCGCCGTCCCCGGCCGCCCCGAGGGCGCCTACCTGAGCCTCAACGTCAGCCCCGCCGGTCTGCTCTCCGACGAGGTGGCCGCGGTGCTGCCGCGCGACCTGGGCGGCCTCGTCATCGAGCTCACCGAGGACGAGCTGTTCTCGACCGACGAGGCGCTCGACCACGCGCTCGCCGACCTGCGCGCCCGCGGCGCGCGCGTCGCGGTCGACGACGCGGGCGCGGGCTACGCCGGCCTGCCGCAGCTCGTGCGCATCAAGCCCGACATCCTCAAGCTCGACCGCTCGCTCATCCGCGACATCCACGCCGACGGCGCCAAGGCCGCGCTCGTCGAGGCGCTCGCCCGCTTCGCCACCACCACCGGCTCGGCCGTGTGCGCCGAGGGCATCGAGGAGCCGGCCGAGCTGCGCACCCTGGCCCGCCTCGACGTCACGTACGCCCAGGGCTTCGCGCTCGCACGGCCGTCCGCCGAGTGGGCCGGCGTCGACCGGTCCGTCGTCGCCGTCGCTACGGCGCCCGCGCGCGACGGCATGCGCCTCGCCGACGCCGAGCGCACCGATGGCGCGCGGCCGACGTTCGGGGCCGTCGTCGACGCGCTCGTGCGCGTGGACTCGCCCGAGGGGCTGAGCGACGTGGTGCCGCTCATCACGACCTACGCCGCCGCCGACGAGGCGGCGCTCTCGCGCGTGACGCGCGACGGCGCCGGCGTGCAGACGCTCAGCGTCCATGACTGGGGCAACCCGGGCGCGGTGTACCCGCTCGCCGAGTACCCGTCGACCGAGCGGATCGTCGCCGACCAGCTCGTCGGCCAGGTCGTGCGCGGCGACCCGGCGGCCGACGCCGCGGAGCTCGCGCTGCTCGAGGAGAGCGGGCACGGCGCCGTGCTCATGGCGCCGATCATCCACGGCGGCGCCACCGTGGGCCTGCTCGAGATCTACCGGCGCAGCCCGCGCCCGTGGACGCCGACGGAGGTCGACCAGGTGCGCATGCTCGCGTACCACCTCGGCGCGACGCTGGCGACGCTCACGGCGCTCGCCCCCGCCGCCTGACGCGGCGGCTCAGCCGCGGCGCATGAGCCGCCCGACGGCGGCCATCAGCTCGTCGGTGAGCTCCTCGGGTCCGCCCTCGCCGTGCCCTTCGACGACGCAGTGGCGGGCGTGCTGGTCGAGCAGCCCGAGCGCCACCTTGTCGAGCGCGGCCTGGATCGCGCTGATCTGCGTCAGCACGTCGATGCAGTAGCGGTCCTCGTCGACCATCTTCTCGACGCCGCGGACCTGGCCCTCGATGCGCCGCAGCCGCTTCTGCAGCTGCTCCTTCGTCGCGGAGTAGCCGCGTGCTGATGTCGTGTCGGCTGCCATGTCTGTGATCATACCCACAGGAGGTATGCACGGATACCCCGAGGGGGTACTATGAAGGCATGAGCGGCGCACTGCATCTCGAACTTCCGATCACCGGCATGACGTGCGCGTCGTGCGCGAACCGCGTCGAGCGCCGTCTCAACCAGCTCGATGGCGTCTCCGCCACCGTCAACTTCGCGACCGAGAAGGCGACGGTCGACTTCGACCCGCAGTCGGTCGCGCCGGACGACCTCGTCGGCGCCGTCGAGGCGGCCGGCTACCAGGCCGTTCTGCCACGCGCCGAGGACGAGCCGGAGCTGCCCGCGGCGGCGGCCGCCGCCGATCCCACCGTCGCGCTCAAGCGGCGCGTGATCGTCTCCGCCGTCCTGTCGCTGCCGGTCCTCCTGCTGGCGATGATCCCGGCGCTGCAGTTCGACAACTGGCAGTGGCTGAGCCTGCAGCTCGCGACCCCGGTCGTGCTGTGGGGCGGCTGGCCGTTCCACCGCGCCGCCTGGCAGAACGCCAAGCACGCCACGGCGACGATGGACACGCTCGTCAGCCTCGGCGTCCTCGCGGCGTGGCTGTGGTCGCTCTACGCGCTCTTCATCGGCGACGCCGGGATGAACGGCATGCGGATGCCGTTCGACGTGCTGCCCGAGCGCGGCGGCGGGTCCGACGAGATCTACCTCGAGACGGCGTCCGTCGTGACGACGCTGATCCTCCTGGGCCGGTACTTCGAGGCGCGCGCCAAGCGCCGCGCCGGCGCGGCGATCGAGGCGCTGCTCGAGCTGGGCGCGAAGGACGTCGCGGTGCTCGACGCCGACGGCACCGAGCGGCGCATCCCCGTCGAGGAGCTGCAGCCCGGCCAGCGCTTCGTCGTGCGCCCCGGCGAGAAGGTCGCCACCGACGGCGTCGTCGAGGAGGGCACCTCCGCCGTCGACATGAGCATGCTCACCGGCGAGTCGGTGCCGGTCGAGGTGGCGCCGGGCGCCGAGGTCGCGGGCGCGACCGTGAACGCCGGCGGGCGGCTCGTCGTCCGGGCCACGCGCGTCGGCAGCGACACCGCGCTCGCGCAGATCGCGAAGCTCGTCAACGACGCGCAGTCGGGCAAGGCGCCCGTGCAGCGGCTCGCCGACCGCGTGTCCGGCATCTTCGTCCCGGTCGTGATCGGCCTGGCCGTCGCGACGCTCGGCTTCTGGCTCGGCACCGGCGAGTCGGTGAGCTTCGCGTTCACCGCGGCGGTCGCCGTCCTCATCATCGCCTGCCCGTGCGCGCTCGGGCTCGCCACGCCGACCGCGCTGATGGTCGGCACCGGCCGCGGCGCGCAGCTCGGCCTGCTGATCAAGGGCCCGGACGTCCTGGAGTCCACGCGGCGCGTCGACACGATCGTGCTCGATAAGACCGGCACGGTCACGACCGGTCGCATGTCGCTCGCGGACGTCGTCGTCGCGGCCGGGACCGACCGCGCCACCGCGCTGTGCCTCGTCGGCGCGCTCGAGCACGCCTCCGAGCACCCGATCGCGCAGGCGATCGCCCGCGCCGCCGCGGCCGAGGGCCCGCTGCCCGCCGTCGAGGGCTTCGCGAACCGCGAAGGCCTCGGCGTCGAGGGCGTCGTCGACGGCCACGCGCTCATCGTCGGGCGCCCGGCGCTGCTCGAGGACTGGGCGATGCATCTTCCGGAAGAGCTCGAGGCGGCGCGGCGCGACGCCGAGGCCGCGGGCCGCACGGCGATCGCCGCGGGCTGGGACGGCGAGGCGCGCGCGATCCTCGTCGTCGCCGACACGATCAAGCCGACGTCGGCCGCGGCCGTCGCCTCCCTGCGCGCGCTCGGGCTGCGGCCGGTGCTGCTGACCGGCGACAACGCGACCACGGCGCGGGCCGTCGCCGCGGAGGCGGGGATCGACGAGGTCATCGCCGAGGTGCTGCCGGCCGACAAGGTCGACGTCGTCAAGCGCCTGCAGGCCGAGGGCCGCGTGGTCGCGATGGTCGGCGACGGCGTCAACGACGCGCCGGCGCTCGCGCAGGCCGATCTCGGCCTGGCGATCGGCACCGGGACCGACGTCGCGATCGAGGCCTCCGACCTGACCCTCGTCAGCGGCGACCTGCGCGCCGCCGGCGACGCGATCCGCCTGAGCCGCGCGACGCTGCGCACGATCAAGCAGAACCTCGGCTGGGCCTTCGGCTACAACATCGCGGCGATCCCGCTCGCGATGGCCGGACTGCTCAACCCGGTGATCGCCGGCGCGGCGATGGCGTTCTCCAGCGTGTCCGTCGTCCTCAACGCGCTGCGGCTGCGGCGCTTCACGACCGAGCGATGAGCGCGCACGAGCACCACGAGGCTGCGGCCTCCGGCGCCGCGCTCACGCGCGTCGCGGTCTCGGCGACGCTGCACTGCCTGACCGGCTGCGCCATCGGCGAGGTCCTCGGCATGGTGATCGGCACCGCCGCCGGCCTGTCCGACCTCCAGACGATCGTGCTCGCCGTCGTGCTGGCGTTCTTCTTCGGCTACTCGCTGACGAGCCTGCCGCTGCTGCGGTCGGGCCTGGCCCTCGGCGCCGTCGTCCCGATCGCGCTCGCGGCGGACACCTTCTCGATCGTCGTCATGGAGATCGTCGACAACGCGATCATGCTGCTCGTCCCCGGCGCGATGGACGCGGGGCTCGGCGACCCGCTGTTCTGGGGCGCGCTGGCCTTCGCGCTCGGCGTGGCGTTCGTCGCGGCGCTGCCCGTGAACCGCTGGCTGATCGCGCGCGGCCGCGGGCACGCCGTCGTGCACGCCCACCACTGAGCCGCGCTTGCCCCCGCAGGGCGCGCCGGCGCCCTGCGGGGAAGCGGTCCCGGGGTCTAGCCGGGGAAGGAGCGCGAGGTGCAGCCGCCGTCGACGACGAGGATCGCGCCGTTGACGTAGCTGGCCTCGTCGGAGGCGAGGAAGAGCGCCGGCCCGGCGATCTCCTCGGCGCGGCCGGGGCGGGCCATGGGGGACAGCGCCGCGGCGGTGGCCTCGTCGTCGAAGGCGCCGACGACCGGGGCGATCATCGGGGTGTCGATGAAGCCGGGGCAGATGCAGTTCGTGCGGATGCCGTTCTTGACGTACGTGATCGCCATCGAACGGGTGAGGTTCACGAGCGCGCCCTTGGCGGCCGTGTACGCATGCGCGTCGTAGAGGCCCGTGATGCCGGCCATGCTCGCGACGTTGACGATCGCGCCGCTGCCCTGCTCGATCATCTTCGGGAGCGCCGCGTGGATGGTGAGGAAGTAGCCCTCGAGATCCACGCCGCCGATGATGTCGCGCCAGTTCTCCAGCGACGCCTCGTGGATGCCGCCCATCGTGCCGGGGTTGTCGAGGCCGTACTGCCAGCCGACGCCGGCGTTGTTGACGAGCACGTCGATCTTGCCGTACGCGTCCATCGCGGCCTTGACGATGTTGTCGCCCGCGGCCTCATCCTCGAGGTCGGCGGCGACGGCGATGCCCTGGCTGCCGGCCGCCTCGATGTTGGAGATGGTCTCCTTGAGCTTGTCCTCGCGGCGCGCGGTGGCCACGACCTTCGCGCCCTCGCGGCCGAACAGCTCCGCGGTCGCCTTGCCGATGCCGCTGCTCGCGCCGGTGACGATCGCCACCTTGCCGGCGAGTCGTCCAAGGCCCCGCGTGGCCGGGGCGTCCTGCGTGCTGGTGGTCACTGAGCTCTCCTCGTGCTGCAGGTCGGTGTTGGCGATGCTAGGTGCGCCCTCCGGCACGCTCCGGTGCCCGCCCCGGTGGGGTTGTGGAAGACCACAGCCCTTGTTCGGATCCACAGCAGGTGCGGGGGTCCTGCTGCGCACGACGCCCATGCGGAGGTACCGTCGCCATCGACCGTGACCGGCCCGTGCTCAGCTGCTCTTGACCCGCAGGTGCGAGGTGTCGTTGAAGGACACCAGCACCCAGCGCCCGTCGGCCATCCGCACGATGCGGCTGATCGACCCGTTCTGGCAGTTGAGGAACGCGAAGGGCTCGCTGTTCGTGACCTTCCGCAGGGCCTCCGCGACCACCGCGCCATGCGTCACGGCGACGATCGCCTCGCCATCGCGGGCGAGGCCCGCGATCCGCTCCAGGCCGGCGTCGACGCGCGCCGCGAAGGCATCCTGCGCCTCGGCGTTCGGGATCACGTCCCAGCGTCCGCCGGCCACCATCGCGAGGAACTCCGGGTCGCCGGTCGCGCCGCGGCGGTTGATCTCGTGGCCCTCCCAGTCGCCGAGGAAGATCTCGTTGAGATCGGGCTCGATCGTCACCTCGACGCCGGCCCGCTCGGCGATCGGCGCTGCGGTCTCCTGGCTGCGGCGCAGCGGCGTGGCGTAGACGGCCGACAGCGGCTCGCCGGCGAGCCGGTCCGCGAGCGCGGCGGCCTGGCTGACGCCCGACGCGTTGAGCGGCGGGTCGCTGCGCCCGCCGATCAAGCCGTCCGGAGCGGGTGCGTCCACCGAGCCGTGACGGACGAGCAGCACGTCGGCGGCACCCGGCGGCGCCGTGAACTGACCTTGGAAGTCGATCCTCACGCAGGCATCGTCGCGGACGTCCGCGCTGCCCGCCGGACCCGGAGGCCAACGCCATGGAGATGACACCGGACACCATCCGCGCCCTGCTTGACGCCTTCGACCGAAGCGACTGGCAGGAGATGACCGTGACGATCGGCACCGACCGGTTGCACGTGTCGCGCGACGAGCCGCAGCTGAACGGGACGGGCCCCGCCCAGGCGGTCCCGCCGCCGCCTCCGGCCGCGGCCGCGCCGCCTTCTCCTCCGCCGCCGGCTCCCGCCGCCGCGCCCGCGCCCGCCGCCGCGGCGCCCGCTCCCGCGGCCGCGCCCGCCGCCGCCCCGGCCGCCGAGCCGCCCGCCGGCGGGACCGTCATCGAGTCGCCCTCGGTCGGCCTCTTCTGGCGCGCGCCGTCACCCGGCGCGCCGCCCTTCGTCGAGGTCGGCGGCCGCGTCGCCGCCGGCGAGACCGTGGCGATCGTCGAGGTCATGAAGCTCATGAACCACGTCGTGTCGCCGGTCGACGGCGTCGTCACCGCGATCCTCGCCGAGAACGGCGCCGCCGTCGAGTTCGGCCAGGCGATCGTCGTGGTCGACCCGGAGGCCTGAGCCACCGCCATGAGCCGGCTGCGCCGGGTCCTCATCGCCAACCGCGGCGAGATCGCCGTGCGCCTCATCCGGGCCTGCTTCGACGAGGGCCTGGAGAGCGTGCTCGTGGTCTCCGACGCGGACCGCGGCAGCCTCGGCGCGCAGCTCGCCGACCGCGTGATCTGCATCGGGCCGCCGAGCCCGTCGGAGAGCTACCTCGACATCGACCGCGTCATCGCCGCGGCGAAGGTCACCGGCTGCGACGCGCTGCACCCGGGCTACGGCTTCATCTCGGAGCGGCCCGAGCTGTCGGCCGCGTGCGCGGAGGAGGGGATCGTCTTCGTCGGCCCGTCCGAGCAGGCGATGCGCCGCAGCGGCGACAAGGCCACGGCGCGCGCGCTCGCCCGCGACCTCGGCATCTCCGTGGGCGCCGGCTCCGACGTGGTCGCCACCGAGCACGAGGCGCAGGCGGTGGCCGAGCAGATCGGCTACCCGGTGCTGCTCAAGGCCGCCGGCGGCGGCGGCGGGCGCGGCATGCGGCTCATCGAGCGCGCGGAGGAGCTGCCCGGCGCATGGGCGGCGGCGACGGGCGAGGCGCAGCAGGCGTTCGGCGACCCGCGCATCTTCGTTGAGCGCTACGTGCGGCACGCGCGGCACGTCGAGGTGCAGGTCCTCGGCGACGCCAACGGCGACGTCATCCACCTCGGCCACCGCGACTGCACGCTGCAGCGCCGCTACCAGAAGCTCGTCGAGGAGGCGCCCGCGTACGGCCTCGACGACGCGCTGAGCGACCGCATCCTCGCGTCGGCCACCCGTCTCATCGCGGCGCTCGACTACCACGGCGCCGCGACATGCGAGTTCCTCGTCGACGCCGACCGCGGGACGCACGGGTTCCTCGAGATCAACGCGCGCCTGCAGGTCGAGCACCCGGTCACCGAGATGGTCACCGGCATCGACGTCGTGCGCGAGCAGCTGCGCATCGCCGGCGGCGAGGGGCTGTCGGTCGGCCAGGACGACGTGACGATCACCGGCCACGCGATCGAGGTGCGCGTGAACGCCGAGAGCCCCGACCGCGGCTTCATGCCGTCGCCGGGCAAGATCACGACCTGGGTGCCGCCGGTCGGCAGCGACGTCCGCGTCGACACCGCGTCGTTCCCCGGCTGGACCGTGTCGCCGTACTACGACTCGCTGCTCGCGAAGCTCATCGTCGGCGGCGCCGACCGCCCGCAGGCGATCGACCGGATGCTCAAGGCGCTCGGCAAGCTGCGCGTCGAGGGCGTCGACACCACCGCGCCGTTCGCGGCCGAGGTGCTCGCCCATCCCGACGTTCGTGAGGGCCGCGTGCACACGCGGTGGTTGGAGGAGGACTTCATCCCGCAGGAGGTGGCCGCGTAATGGCCCGCATCGAGATCATCGACCAGACGCTGCGCGACGGCCAGCAGAGCTACTGGGGCATGCGCATGAAGGCCGGCGAGATGCTGCCGGTCGCCGACGCGATCGACAGCGCCGGGTACAAGACGGTCGACCTGACCGGCTCCTCGATGTTCGAGGTGCTCGTGCGCTTCCGCCAGGAGGACCCGTGGAAGGGCCTCGACACCGTCCGCGCGGCGCTGCCGAGCTGCAAGCTCCGGGCCGGCAGCCGGACGAACGGCATCGTCGGGATGAACGTCACCCCGAACGCGATCGTCGACCTGTGGATCCAGACGCTCGGCAAGCACGGCATCGGCAGCCTCTGGATCTTCGACTGCCTGCACGACATCGAGAACATGCTCCGCGTCTCGAAGGTCGCGCGCGACGCCGGCATCGAGCCGTCGCCGCAGCTGAACTTCTCCGAGTCGCCGGTCCACACGGACGAGTACTACGCGGGGCTGTGCGAGCGGCTCTTCGCGCAGAAGGGCGTCGTCGAGACGATCGTCCTCGGCGACGAGGCCGGGGTGCTCGGCCCCGAGCGCGCGCGCAGGTGGATCCGCCAGACGAAGGAGCACGCGCACGACGTGCCGCTGGAGATGCACTTCCACGCGCGCACCGGGATGGCGCCGCTCAACCACATCATCGGCGTGGAGGAGGGCGTGACGATCATCCACACGGCGATCTCCACGCTCGCCAACGGCGTGTCGATGCCGTCCACCGAGGTCGCCGTCGACAACATGCGCCGCCTCGGCCACGAGGTCGCGATCGACGACAGCCGGCTCGAGGAGGTGGCCGAGCACTTCCGCGGGCTGTCGGAGGACCAGGGCTACCCGACCGGTGCGCCCGTCGAGTACCAGGTGGCGAACATCCAGCAGCAGTTCCCCGGCGGCATGATGGGCACGCTGCGCAACCAGCTCGACCAGGTGGGGATGCAGGACAAGCTGCCCGCGGTGCTCGAGGAGGCCATCGTGGTGCGCAGCGAGATGGGCTGGCCGATCATGGCCACGCCGTTCTCGCAGCTCGTCGGCATCCAGGCGCTGCTGAACGTCGTGCAGGGCGAGCGGTACAAGACGATCCCGGACGAGAACCTCATGTACCTGTCGGGCTGGTACGGCACGCCGCCGGGCAAGGTCGACGAGGAGCTGCTCGACCGCGCGTCGCAGACCGAGCGCGGCCGCGCGATCATGGCCGAGCCGCACGCGCCGCAGCCGTCGCTGAAGGAGATCCGCAAGCAGTACGGCGAGAGCCTCAGCGACGAGGAGCTGCTCCTGCGCTACCTGATCCCGGGGCCGGACGTCGACGCGGTCTACGCCGCGAACAACCCGATCGAGCCCGTCTACCCGATGTCGGGCGCGCGCGGGCTGTCGTGGCTGAAGGACGTCATGGCGACGACGAAGGGCCGCTCGCTCAGCGCGACGCGCGGCGACATCAGCGTCACCCTGCGCCGGTGAGCCGCGACCTGCAGGTCCTGCTCGACGGCGGGACGTTCTTCGAGGGGCTGCGCTGGCACGACGGACGCTGGTTCGTGTCGGACTTCTACGCGGACCGCGTCGTCGCGGTCACGCCGGACGGCGAGGCCGAGGACGTGCTCTCCGTGCCGGTGCCGTCCGGACTCGGCTGGCTGCCGGACGGGACGCTGCTCGCCGTCTCGATGAGCGAGCACGCGGTCTTCCGCGCCAACGGCGACGGCACGGCGGTGCTGCACGCCGACCTGTCGGAGTGGTCGCGCGGCGCCGCGAACGACATGGTGGTCGACGCGCACGGCCGCGCGTACATCGGCAACTACGGCTACGACCTCTCGCTGCGCGAGCCGCCCACCGGCGCGACGCTCGTGCGCGTCGACCCGGACGGCACCGCGACGCCGGTCGCCGACGGGCTGCACTTCCCGAACGGCTCGCTCATCACGCCGGACGGCACGACGCTCATCGTCGCCGAGACGATCGCCGCGCGGTTCTCCGCGTTCACGATCGGCGACGACGGCTCTCTGAGTGACCGTCGCGTGTGGGGCCAGGTCGCGCCGACGCCGCCCCTCGAGTCGCACGACGAGCGCTACTCGGCCGTCGAGTTCGCGCCCGACGGCTGCACGCTCGACGCCGACGGCTGCATCTGGGCCGGCGACTCACTGCACCACCGCGCCGGCCGGATCGCGCCGGGCGGCGAGCTGCTCGAGGAGATCCCGTGCCCCGACGGGCTCGTCTTCTACGGCGCGATGCTCGGCGGCGAGGACGGGCGGACGCTCGCCCTCGCGGCGGCTCCCGACTGGCGTGAGGAGCAACCCGAGGACGAGCACCCGTCGGTGGTCTTCACCACGACCGTCGACGTCCCGCACGCCGGCCGGCCGTAGCGAGGAGGCTCAGGCGCCCGCGCCCGCCGCGGCGAGGGTGCCGTTGTAGACCTCGCCCTCGGCGAGGTAGTCCTTGACGACCTTGCCGTAGCCGAGGTCGAAGTCGAAGACGCCGTACCAGCCCTGCAGCACCTTCGTCGGCGCGAGCAGGTGCCACGGGTCGACCTGCGACTGCGCGTCCATCGTCAGCGACGCGCGGCCGGTGAAGAGCATCGGCACGCCGCCGGCGCTCTTGTGGATCGGCGCCTCGACGTCGAGGCGGACGAGCTGGGCGACCGACGGCGGGCCCGGCTCGCAGTTCGGGATGATCCGCGTCGACAGGACCGGCAGGTCCTCCATCTCGGCCGGGTCGTACGTCTGCTCGCACGTGATGGCCATCGTCATGATCCGCTGGCCGCGCGGGCGCTCGACGGTGAAGAGCATCTGCTCGCCGAACGGCGAGCCCGAGCCGCCGGAGTGGCGCTCCATGACGGCGAGCTTCTTCGCGTAGCCCCAGATCTCGCGGCCGGCGATGAGCGGGATCTCGTTGTCGGTGAAGATGAACGGCTGGTAGAGGTAGACCTCGCCGTTCAGCTTGGCCCGGATCATCACGTAGGCCTCGTGGTACGGGCCGAACGAGGAGAACGGGACCCAGCGCCCCCACGCGATGCACGTCGGCACCTCGTCGGCGGGCTCGAGCCCCGGCGGCAGCAGCGCCTCGACGCCGGCGGGATCGGCCTCGTAGGCGATGAAGATGTCCTCGACGCCGCGGTAGAGGTACGGAGGTGGTCCATACCCGACGCCGGGGCCGATGGGGAGCGAGAACGAGCTCCGAAGCTCGTCGTGGTTCATGCGCGCCTCCTGGATGCGGTGCACGCCCATGGTCGAACCCACAGCGCCCCGCCGCACGTCGCGCCGGGACCCGGTTCGTGGAATGCCACAGTTGCGCTCAGTGCATCGTCTGGCCACCGCTGACGTTCAGGGCCTCGCCCGTGATGTAGGCCGCGTCGTCGGAGGCGAGGAACCCGACCGCGTTCGCGACGTCCTCGGGCGTCTCGAAGCGGCCGAGGGGGATCGAGCGCAGCACCTTGCGCTCGTACTGCTCCCTCGTGATGCCGAACTTCTTCGGGTACATGTCGAAGATCCCACCGGGGACGTCGAGCAGCGGCGTCATCACCGTGCCGGGGCAGACGGCGTTCACGGTGATCCCGTGCTGGCCGAGCTCCCCGGCGAGCGACTGGGTGAACCCGATCGCCGCGAACTTCGCCGCGCAGTAGGCGGCCAGCCACGGCGAGCCGACGAGCCCGGCCTGCGACGCGACCGTGACGATCCGCCCGCCGTCGCCCTGCTCGACCATCCGCCGCGCCGCCGCGCGCGAGCAGCGGAAGACGCCGGACGCCATGACGTCGAGGTTGACCTCCCAGTCCTCGTCGCTCAGCTCGGTGACGGGGGCGAGGCCGATCGCGAGTCCGGCGTTGTTGATCAGCACGTCGATGCGGCCGAAGCGCTCGACGGTGCCGTCGATCAGCGCCTCGACCTGCGCGGTGTCGCGCACGTCGCAGCCGAGGCCGTGCGTCTCGCCGAGCGCCGACAGCTCCTGCACCGCGTCGGCGAGCTCCGTCGGCGCGGCCGACTGGTACTCGGGGTGCGACGCCATCGGGCGCTCGAGATCAGACACGACCACGCGCAGGCCGTCGCGCAGCAGGCGAGCGGCTATCGCGCGGCCGATCCCGCCGCGCCGCGCGGCGCCCGTGACCACCGCGACCCTTGAGCTCATAGGAAGGACCTCCGGATGCGTTCGTTGACGTTCGAGCAGCTGGCGATCGGCGATGCCGCGCGCTTCACGAAGACGGTCACCGAGACCGACATCGCGTTCTTCGCCGCCATCAGCGGCGACTTCAACCCGGTGCACGTCGATGCCGAGTTCGCGAAAGCGTCGCGCTTCGGCGCACGCGTGGCGCACGGCCCGCTGACCCTCGCGCTGGCCGCCGGCGTGCTCGGGATGCACCTGCCGGGGGTCGGGACCATCGCGGTCTCCAACCACATCGAGTACAAGCGCCCGGTCTTCGTCGGCGACACCATCACCACGCGCGGCGAGGTGAGCGAGCTGGAGGCCGAGCGCCGGCGCGTGAAGGTCGCCCTGACGTGGACGAACCAGGACGGCGACGTGGTCGCCGACGGGTACGCGGTCGTCATACCGCCGAAGGAGAGCGTCCTCTAGCGGCGAGCCACTGCTCGCGCAGCTTGAACTTCTGCACCTTCCCGCTCGGCGTCACCGGCCAGCTCTCGACGACCGTGAGGTCACGCGGGATCTTGTAGCGGGCGATGCGGTCCTGCAGCGCGGCGCGCATCTGCTCGAGCGTGAGCGTGTGGCCCTCGGCGAGGCGGACGAACGCGGCGACCTGCTCGCCGTAGCGCTCGTCGGGGACGCCGACGACGCTTGCGTCGAGCACGCCGGGGACGCGGCGCAGGGCGTCCTCGATCTCCGCGGGGTAGATGTTCTCGCCGCCGCGGATGATCATCTCCTTCGCTCGGCCCGTGATCGCGATGTAGCCGTTCGCGTCCATCTGCGCGAGGTCGCCCGAGCGCAGCCACTCGCCTCCCTCGATGGTCGTCGCCGTCGCCTCCGGCTCGTCCCAGTAGCCGTCCATCACGAGGAAGCCGCGCGTGCGCAGCTCGCCCTGCTCGCCGAGCGGGACGCGCTCGCGCGTCGACACGTCGACGATGTCGACCTCGACGTGGGGCAGCGGCGGGCCGCAGGTGGCGATCTGGAGCTCGAGCGGGTCGTCGGGGTCGCTCAGCGTGATGACCGGCGACGCCTCGGTCAGGCCGTAGCTGATGGCGAAGCGCACGCCGAACCGCTCGACCCAGCGGCGGGCGACGTCGACCGGCACGGGAGAGCCGCCGCTGACCACGACGTCGATCGACTGCAGCGACCCGCCGCTGCGGTCGACCTCCTCCTCGAGGCCGATGAGCATCGTCGGCACCGCGCTGCACGAGGTCGCCTGCTCGGCGTCGATCGTCCTGACCATCCGCGGCGCGTCGAACGTGAGCGTCGGCAGCTGGGCGCCGCCGGCGGCGATGGAGCCCATCGTCGACATGACGCAGCCGCCGCAGTGGAAGAACGGCATCGGGCTGCAGTGCTTGCCGCCGAGGTGGAAGCCGGCGCGGTCGGCGAAGATCCGCGCGTTGTCGGTCAGCCCGCCGTGCAGCAGCGTCGCGCCCTTCGGGAAGCCGGTGGTGCCCGAGGTGAACTGGATCTGCGCGATGTCCTCGGGGCGCACCGCGGCGCGGCGGCGCTGCACCGCGTCGGTCGCGGCGGCGTGCGAGCGCGCACCGTCCACCCATTCGGGCAGCGACGGCCCGGTCTCGTCGGGCGCGTCGCCGAACGCCACGCGCAGGCGCAGGTCCGGCAGGTCGCCGCTGACGCGGTCGAGGATGTCCCACAGCGAGGTGCCGCGGTTGTGCGGTTCGACGAAGCAGGCCGTCGCTCCCACCTTCCCGAGGACGAAGCGGATCTCGTCGGCGCGGTAGAGGGGGTTCAGCGGGACGAGCACGACGCCGGCGTAGGCGGCGCCGAACTGGACCTCGAGCCACTCGGGCCGGTTCGTGGCCCAGACGGCGACGCGCTCGCCCGCCTCGATGCCGTCGGCGGCGAACGCGCGGGCGACGCCGAGGGCGCGCTCGCGCAGCTCGGCGAACGTCCAGCGGGCGGCGATCCCCATGTCGTCGTAGGCGCTGTAGACGATCGCCTCGTGGTCGGGCCACTGGTCGGCGGCCTCGTCGAGCAGCGCGCCGACCGTCAGGTTGCGCAGCTGCGGGGTGGCATCCGGGTCCGGGACCCAGTGCGACAAGCGGCTGTCAGCAAGGGGCATTGTGGACGACCCTAAGACGCCTGACTGCAATTCGTTGGAACTCGCGTTCGCCGACTTAGAGTCGCCTCCATGCAGGCCGGCCGGTGGCACGGGAACCGCGACGTGCGCGTAGAGGAGGTCGACCTCGAGCTCCCGCTCGACCCCGGGATGATCGAGGTCGAGGTCGCCTTCTGCGGGATCTGCGGCTCCGATCTCGCGGAGTTCGCCCACGGCCCGTTCGCGATCCGGCCGAACCGGGTCCACGCGCTGAGCGGCCAGGCGCCGCCGCTCACGCTGGGCCACGAGCTGTCGGGCCGCGTCGTGGCGGTCGGCGACGACGTCACCGAGGTCGCGATCGGCGATCGCGTGGCCGCCGACGCGTGCTGGCGCTGCAACCGCTGCCGTGCGTGCCGCAGCGGCAAGTACAACCTCTGCCCGCTCAGCGGGTCGATCGGGCTCTGCTCGGACGGCGGGTTCGCGCCGCGCGTCCGGTTCCCCGCCTACTGCGCCGTGCCGCTGCCCGAGAACGTCAGCGATCGCGCCGGTGCGATGCTCGAGCCGCTCGCCGTCGCGGTCCACGCCTTCGACCGCGTCGACGCGCGCGCGGGCGAGGTGTGCGTCGTGCTCGGCTTCGGCGCCATCGGCGCCTGCAGCGCGATCGTCGGCCGGGCGATGGGCCTCGACGTGCTCGTGTCCGAGCCGGGGGAGGAGCGGCGCGAGCGCGCCCTCGACCTCGGCTTCCGCGTCCACGAGCCGGGCGGCACGCCGCGCGACGTCGCCCGCTCGATCCGCGAGCTGACCGACGGCGGCGCCGACGTCGTCGTCGACGCCAGCGGCGCACCGCCTGCGCTGGAGGCCGCGCCGGACATGACCGTCCGCGGTGGCCGCATCTCGCTCGTCGGCCTGCCCAAGAGGCCGCCCGCCATCGACTTCGCCCGCCAGCTCGTCCTCTACGAGCGGTCGGTCGTCGCGTCGCTCGGCTACGCGCACGACCTGCCGCGGGCCGCCTCGATGATCGCGGCCGGGACGCTGGACCCGGAGAAGCTCATCACCGGCGAGATCCGCCTCGAGGACCTGCCCGATCAGCTCGCCGGCATGGCCGAGCGCCCCGGAGACGACGTGAAGGTGCTGGTGGAGCTCTGATGGACATCGTCATGCCCCACATGGGCGTCTCCGTCGAGGAGGGAACCGTCGTCGCGTGGCACAAGGCCGAGGGCGACGAGGTCCGCGAGGGCGAGGCGGTCTGCGACATCGCGACCGACAAGGTCGACACCGAGGTCGTGGCCCCGGCCGACGGCGTGATCACGAAGATCGTCGCCGCCGAGGGAGAGACCGTCCCGGTCGGCGAGCCCCTCGCGCAGATGACCGGCGAAGGGGGAGAGGCCCCGGCGGAGACCGCTCCACCGGCCGCCGCCGAAGCGTCTTCGGCCGCGCCGGCCGGAGGCTCCCCGGCCGCGGCCGAGTCCCTCGCCGGAGGCGCGGCAGTCGCCGCGTCCGCGCCCGCCGGGCCATCTTCGCCCGCCGGCGGCGCGCAGACGCGCCGCGAAGTCGCGGCGGAGACGCAGGTGGCGTCGCCCGCGGGCGTCGGGCCGAAGGTCTTCGATCCGGCCGCCGCGGCGGCGGCCGTCGTGCCCTCGAACGGGCAAGGGGCGTCGTCGCCGGTCGCGCGGCGGATCGCCGCCGAGCATGGGATCGATCTCTCGACGGTCTCGGGAACCGGGCTTCGCGGGCGGATCCGCAAGGCGGACGTGCTCGCCGCGCTGGAGAAGCCGCGGCCCGCCGCCGCGCCCGCGCCCGCGGCCCCGCCCGCGCCGGCCTCCGCGCCGGCCGCGCCCGGTGGTCTTCCGCGCGGCTACGACGGCGTGCCGCACGAGGTCGTCGCGCTCTCCCGTCGCCGGAAGGTGATGGCCGAGCACATGATCCGCTCGCGCCAGACGGCGGCGCACATGACGACGGAGGCCGACGTCGACATGACGGCGGTCCTGCGCGCGCGGGGCGAGCGCCGGATCACGCCGCTGTCGTTCGTCGCCCGCGCGCTGTGCGTGGCGCTGCGCGAGTACCCGGACCTCAACGCGAGCTTCGACGGCGAGCAGCTCATCCGCTGGCAGCCGGTCAACCTCGGCATCGCGGTCGACACGGAGGAGGGGCTCATCGTCCCCGTCGTCCACGGCTGTGAGCGCCTGAACGTCGAGGGGATCGCCGAGTCGGTCCGCGACGTCGCCAAGCGCGCGCGGTCGAACGCGCTGACGCCCGACGACGTCGCGCTCGGGACGTTCACGCTGTCCAACCCGGGGTCGGTCGGCGCGGCGTCGGCGATGGCGATCATCAACCAGCCGCAGGTCGGGATCCTCGGCATGCCGGCGACGCAGCGGCTGCCGTGGGTCGTCACGGACGCCGACGGCAACGAGGCGATCGCGATCCGGCCGATCATGCGGCTCGCCCTCACGTTCGACCACCGCGTGATCGACGGCGCGTACGCGACGCGCTGCGTCGTGCGGATCAAGGAGCAGCTCGAAGCGTGGCCCTCGTAGGCGTCGAGCACGCGAGCGTCGCCTCGGTGTTCCAGGCGACGGCGAAGCGGCGGGGAGACGCGGTCGCGATGCGGACGCGCGACGACAGCCTCGTGCTCACGTGGAACGACTACGCGCGCGAGGTGCGCGACGTCGCCGCCGGCCTCGCCGCGCTCGGCGTCGAGCGCGGGTCCACCGTCGCGACGATGATGTCCAACCGGCCCGAGTTCCAGGTCGTCGACGCCGCGACGATGCACCTCGGCGCCGTCGCCTGGTCGATCTACGGCACGTACCCCGTCGAGCAGATCGTCCACCTGCTGCGCGACGCGGGCACGAACGTCGTCGTCACCGAGCAGGCGAAGCTCGACGTCGTCTGCGCGGCCGCGGCCGAGGCGGGCGCCGAGCACGTGGTCGTCGTCGACGGCGAGGCACCGGAGGGCGGTCTCACGCTCGAGCAGGTCAAGGAGCGCGCGCAGCCGGGGTTCGACCTCGACGCGGCGTGGCGCGCGATCGGCTCCGATGACCTGCTCACGATCATCTACACGTCCGGGACGACCGGCCCGCCGAAGGGCGTCCAGCTCACCCACGGCAACATCGTGGCCGCGATCAGATCGTTCGCCGACACGTGGAACCTGCCCGACGAGGGCCGCTTCGTGTCGTGGCTGCCGATGGCCCACATCGCCGAGCGCCTCGTGACGCTCTACGCGCCGATGTTCCTCGGCTCGCACGTGACGACGTGCGCCGACCCGCGCGCGATCCAGCAGGTGCTGCCGGAGGTGAGGCCGAGCTACTTCTTCGGCGTCCCGCGGATCTGGGAGAAGCTCAAGGCGGCCGGCGACCTGACGGGCGAGCGCGACCCCGCGAAGCTGCGCGAGCGCCTCGGCCTCGACCACCTCGTGCTCGGCGCGACCGGCGCGGCGCCGTGCCCGCCCGAGGTCATCACGTGGTTCCACGACATCGGGATCAAGCTCGCCGAGGTCTACGGGATGTCCGAGGCCAGCGGCGTGGGCACCCACAACCGGCCGGCCGACATCCGGATCGGCAGCGTCGGCCCGCCCATGCTCGACATGGAGGTGAGCATCGCGTCCGACGGCGAGGTGCTCATGCGCGGGCCGCACATCATGGCCGGCTACCGCAACCAGCCCGACGCGACCGCGGAGGCGATCGACGCCGACGGCTGGCTGCACAGCGGCGACATCGGGCGGCTCGACGACGACGGCTTCCTGCACGTCGTCGACCGCAAGAAGGAGCTGATCATCAACGCCGCCGGCAAGAACATGTCGCCGGCGAACATCGAGGCGGCGCTCAAGACGTCGAGCCCGCTCGTTGACCAGGCGATCGCGGTCGGGGACCGCCGCCCGTACAACGTCGCGCTCGTGACGCTCGAGACCGACGCCGCGCGCCAGGCCACGAACCGCCCGGACGCGACGACCGCCGAGCTCGCCGCCGACCCGGCGGTGATCGCGGAGGTCGCCCGCGGCGTCGGCCGCGCGAACCAGCGGCTCGCCCGCGTCGAGCAGATCAAGCGCTTCGCCCTGCTGCCCAACGACTGGGAGCCGGGTGGGGACGAGCTCACCCCGACCTCGAAGCTCAAGCGCCGGCCCATCGCCGGCAAGTACGCGCCGCAGATCGACGCGCTCTACGCAGACGGCGGCATCGAACCCCTGGAGGAGACCCACCAATGACGTACTTCCTCGGCGTCGACATCGGCGGCACGTTCACCGACTGCGTCGCCGTCGACGACGGCGGGCGGGTGTTCCACGCCAAGACGCCCTCGACCCACTCGACGACGCCGGTCGACGGGGTCCTCGCCGGCCTCGAGCTGCTCGCCGAGGAGGCCGGGGTCGCCACCAAGGAGCTCCTCGCCGACGCCGACCGCCTCTCGCACGGCACGACGATCGGCACGAACCTCGTCGTCGAGCGCAAGGGCGCGAAGGTCGGCCTGCTCGCCACGAAGGGCCACCACGACGCGCTGCTGATGATGCGCGGCGCCGGGCGCACCGCGGGCATCGCGATCGATCAGGTCTACTCGGTGCACCGCACCGACAAGCCGGTGCCGCTCGTCCCGCGTGGGCGCACCGCGCAGGTCTCCGAGCGCGTCACGAGCGACGGCGAGATCATCGCCCCGATGGACGAGGACGCCGCCCGCGAAGCCGTCCGCGGCCTCCTCTCGCGCGGCGACGTCGACGCCATCGCCATCGCGCTCATGTGGTCGTTCCGCAACCCCGTCCACGAGCAGCGCCTGCGGGAGATCGTCGAGGAGGAGGCGCCGGGCATGTTCGTCTCGACGTCGCACGAGACCTCGCCGCGCCAGGGCGAGTACGAGCGCACCGTCGCGACCGTCATCAACTCATACGTCGGCCCCGCGTCGAGCCGCTACCTCGAGCAGCTCGCCGACGCGCTCGGCGAGCACGGGCTCGCGCGCGCGCCGTTCATCATGCAGGCCAACGGCGGCGTCGTCCCGGTCGACGTCGCGCGCCAGCGCCCGCTGACCACCATCGGCTCCGGGCCGGCCGGCGGCCTGGCGGGCACCGCGTTCATCGCGGCCGCGAGCGGCCACCAGAACGTCATCGCCACCGACATGGGCGGCACGTCGTTCGAGGTCGGGCTCGTCATCGACGGCGCCCCGCTGCTCGCCAGCGAGGAGATCCTCGAGCAGTACACCTTCCAGATGCCGCACCTGGACCTGCGGTCGATCGCGTGCGGCGGCGGCTCGATCGCGCGCGTCGATCCGCACTCGGGCGGCCTGCGCGTCGGTCCCGAGTCGGCGGGCTCGGACCCCGGTCCCGCCTGCTACGGCAAGGGCACCGAGCCGACGGTCACCGACGCCGACGTCGTGCTCGGCCTCATCGACCCCGAGCACTTCCTCGGCGGCCGGATGCCGCTCGATCGCGACGCCGCGGTCCGCGCGGTGCAGCGCGTCGCCGAGCCGCTCGGCCTCAGCGCCGAGGAGGCGGCGGCGGGCATCATCCAGGTCAACTCGTTCAGCGCGGCGACGCTCATCCGCCAGCGCACGATCGAGCAGGGGCTCGACCCGCGCGACTTCGTCCTCTACGCGTTCGGCGGCGCCGGCCCCGTGCACGCGTTCGCGTTCGCGCAGGAGCTCGGCGTCCAGGACGTCGTGATCCCGCTCGGCAACGGAGCGTCGACGCTGTCGGCGTACGGCATCGCCGCCAGCGACGTCGTCCGCACGTTCGAGCAGGAGTGCCAGGTCCGCGCGCCGTTCGATCCCGCGGCGCTGCAGGCGGTCGTCGACGACGTCGAGACGACCGCGCTCGACGCGCTGAGCGCCGCGGGCTTCGACCGCGACGGCGTCGTGCTCGAGCGCACGGCGCTGACGCGCTACGCCGAGCAGCTGCTGCAGGAGCTGCCGCTCGAGCTGCCGAACGGCAAGATCGACGACGCGGCGGCGACCGAGCTGGCCGAGCGCTTCGACACCGAGTACGCGCGCCTCTACGGCGAGGGCGCCCGCGCGGTGTTCCAGGCCCGCGAGGTCTTCGCGATCCGCGTGACCGCCCGCGTCCCGCTCGGCTTCGCCCCCGAGGCGTCGACGAACGGCGCCGGTGGCGCCGCCCGCGAGGGCGAGCACACCCGCGAGGTGTTCTGGCCCGAGGAGCGCTCCTGGCTGACCACCGCCGTGCACGACGGCCGGACGCTCGCCGACGGCGACACGGTCGCCGGCCCGGCGGTCGTCGAGCTGCCGCACACGTCCGTCGCGGTCCCTGCGGGCCGCGAGCTCCGGCGCGACGGCGTCGGCAACCTCATCCTGACCGTCGCCTGAGCCAGACGGAGGCACCATGGCCATCACCGACGTTGAGCAGACCACCACCGCCGGGGCGGTTCCGTCCACTCGGGAGCCCGGCTTCTGGGACGGGCGGATGCGCAGCTACATCCCCGGTCCCGAGCTCGACATCCCGGAGAGCATCAAGCTCCACGACACGACCGACGCGGACGTCGACCCGGTCACCCACGAGGTCGTCCGCTACGCGCTGCTGGCGGCGAACTTCGAGCACTCCGCGCTGCTGCAGCGCTTGTGCGTCTCGCCGATCACGATGCTCACGCGCGACTTCCAGACGTCGCTGCTGACCGAGGTCGGCGACCTCGTGTTCCTCGGGCCGAACCTCCAGTACTTCTCGAACAGCCACTCGCTGTCGATCAAGTACGTGCTCGAGAAGCGCGCCGAGACGCTCGGCGGCATCAACCCCGGCGACGTCTTCCTGTCGAACGACCCGTGGGTCGGCGCGCCGCACCAGCCGGACACCGCGCTGCTCGCCCCCGTGTTCGTCGGCGACGAGCTGTTCTGCTGGGTCGCCAACACCCTGCACTACGCCGACGTCGGCGGATCGACGGCCGGATCGTTCTGCCTCGACGCGGAGGACACGTTCCACGACCCGCTGAGCTGGCCGCCCGTCAAGCTGTTCGACGCCGGCAAGATGCGCGAGGACGTCTTCGAGCTCTTCGGCCGCCAGAGCCGGTTCCCCTCCGCGGTGGAGATGGACATGCGCGCGGCGATCGCCGGCGTCGAGGCGACGCGCGGCAAGGTGCTCGCGCTCGTCGAGCGCTACGGCGCCGGCGCGATCAAGGCGGTCATGCGCGGCACGATGGACGCGGCCGAGGCGCTCTTCGCCGAGCGGCTCAAGTCGATCCCCGACGGCCGCTGGAGCCATCGCGGCTACGCGGAGTCCGCGCTGCCGGGCGACGACGGCATCTACACGTACCAGGTCAACATCACCAAGCAGGGCGACCGCCTGATCGTCGACAACGAGGGCACGGACCCGCAGGCGGGGTCGATCAACGTGACGTACGCGGCGTTCTCGGGCGCCGTGCTCGCGGCGATCACGCAGTCGATGACCTCAGACCTCGCGGGCGCGTACGGCGGCGTCTACCGGCGCATCGACTTCCGCCCGACGCCGGGGCTGCTGAACTGCGCCGAGCACCCGGCCGCGGTCAGCCCGTCCGGTGCGACGACGACCGAGGTGCAGCTGCACGCGGCGGTGAACGTCGTCGCCAAGATGCTCTCGTGCGGCGACGAGGCGGCGCGCGAGCTCATCCTCGGCCCGTGCATCCCGCACTGGTACTGCACGATCAGCGGCGGCGTGGACCTCGAGGGCAACCCGTGGCTGTTCCCGAACACGAACGGCATGATGGGCGCGCTCGGCGGCATGCCGAACCGCGACGGCGTCGACTCCGGCGGGCACTTCTGGATCCCCGAGGGTCTGGGGAACAACGTCGAGGACGTCGAGGCGCAGTTCCCGCTGCTCGTCCTGTACCGCAAGAACCTCGACGCGGGCGCCGACGGCGCGGGCCGTCACCGCGGCGGCCTCGGGTTCGTCGAGGGCACCATGCACTGGAAGTCCGGCGGCACGCTCATGGCGCTCGCGCTCGGCGACTCGTTCGCGAAGGGCTACGGCCCGTTCGGGGCGAACCCCGGCTCGGTCGCGCCGTTCCTCTCGAAGAAGGGCACCGACGTCCTCGACCGCCTGAAGGCCGGCGACGTCCCCGCCCGCATCGACGAGCTGACCGGCGAGCAGGTCGAGGTCGAGCCGAAGGTCGCGCCGTTCGACGTCGCCGACGGCGACGTGTGGGAGTTCATCTTCCCGAGCGCCGGCGGCTACGGCGATCCGCTGCGCCGCGACCCGGAGCTCGTCGCCGCCGACGTGAGCGAGCACCTGCTCGACGAGGCCGCCGCGGAGCGCATCTACGGCGTCGTCGTCCGCGACGGCGCGGTCGACGCGGACGGCACGCGCGACGTCCGCCGCGCCGCCCGGTCGGCGCGCCTGGACGGCAAGGACGCCGGCGACGAGGCCGCCGCGCCCGGCGGCGCCCGCCGCGTCGGCGAGCTGCTGCACGTGGTCGACGGCCGCTGGTGGTGCAACGGTGCCGACCTCGGCCCGGTGAGCGGCAACTACAAGGACGGCACGGTCATGCGCGAGGTCCGCGCGCGCGAGATCGCGCCGGAGTTCGCGGTGCCCGAGTACGCGCAGGCGATGGCCGACAAGATGGTCTTCCGCGAGTTCCTCTGCCCGGTCACCGGCTACCGGATCGACACGGAGATCGCCCGCGCCGACCAGCCGCCGCTGCACGACGTGGTGATCAGCGAGTAGCGCCTACTGCATGGTCCAGCCGCCGTCGACCACGACGGCGGCGCCATGCATGAAGGCCACCTCGCCCGACGCCATCAGGGCGGCGACCTTCGCGATCTCGAGCGGCTGGCCCCACGTCGCGCTCGGGATCTTCGGGATGTACTCGTAGACCTTCGAGTCCGGGTCGTCGAACAGCGGCTGGGTCATGCCGGTCTGGATGACGCCGGGGCAGATCGCGTTCACGCGGATGCCCTTCGCGGCGTTCTCGATCGCGATCTGCCGCGTGAGGCCGATGACCGCGTGCTTCGACGTCGTGTACGCGACGCCGCCACCGCCCGCGACCATGCCCGCCACCGACGCGGTGACGATGATGCAGCCGTCGCCGCGGTCGAGCATCCCGGGGAGGACCGCGCGCGACAGCAGCCACGTCGCCTTGACGTTCACGGCCATGATGCGGTCCCAGTCCTCCTCGGTCGCGTCGAGCGCCGACGCGTAGCCGTCGAGGATGCCCGCGTTGGAGCACAGGACGTCGATGCGGCCGAACTGGTCGATCGCGTGCTCGACGGCGCGAACCACCTCCTCGTTGGAGGCGACGTCGGCGCGGATGGCGATCGCGTCCGGCGCGCCCGCCTCGAGCGCGAGCCCGCGCGTCGTCTCGACGCCGTCGACGTCGAGGTCGCACGCGGCGATGCGCGCGCCGCGCGCGCCCATCTCCTGCGCCATCGCGCGGCCGATGCCGCTGCCGGCGCCGGTGATGAACGCGATGCGGTCGTCGAGGCGGCCGCTGTCCGTCCCCAGCTCGGTCATCTAGATCCTCATGAGCTCGCGGAGCGCGCCCGCGATGTCGTCGACGGACGGGATGGCGGCCTGCTCCAGCTCGGGGTCCTGCGGCAGGGGCGTGTCGAGCGCGCCGAGCCGCCACACCGGCGCGTCGAGGCTGAAGAACGCGCGCTCGGAGATCTGCGCGGCGATCTCGGCGCCGGCTCCGCCGGTGCGGACCGCCTCGTGCACGACGAGCGCGCGCGACGTGCGCTCGACCGACGCGACGATCGTGTCCATGTCGAGCGGCACGAGCGTGCGCGGGTCTATGACCTCGGCGTCGATGCCCTCGCCGGCGAGCTGCTCGGCGGCCTGCAGCGCCCGGCCGACCATGAGCCCCGTCGCGACGACCGTGACGTCCTTGCCCGCGCGGCGGATCGCGGCCTGGCCGAACGGCACGAGGTGCTCGTCGCTCGTCGGCACCTCGCCCTTCGTGCGGTACAGGCCCTTGTGCTCGAAGAAGAGCACCGGGTCGGGATCGCGGATCGCCGTCTTCAGCAGGCCCTTCGCGTCCGCCGGGGTGGCGGGGAGGACGACCTTCAGTCCGGGCGTGTGCATCGCCATCGCCTCGAGGCTCGCCGAGTGCTCGGCGCCCGCGCCGCCGACGACGCCGCTCGGCAGCCGCAGCGTGACCGGCAGCTGCAGCTTGCCGCCGTGGACGTAGCGCCACTTGGCGAGCTTGTTGAAGACCTCGTCGCCGGCGATCAGGAGGAAGTCGGCGAACTGCAGCTCGACCACCGGGATCGTGCCGGTCATCGCCGCGCCGGCCGCGCCGCCGACGATGAACGTCTCGTTGATCGTCGTGTCGCGCACGCGCGCGGGGCCGAACTCGTCGAACAGCCCGCGCGTCACGCCGAACACGCCGCCCATCCGGCCGACGTCCTGGCCCATCATCCAGACGCGCTCGTCGCGGCGCATCTCCTCGGCGAGCGCGTGGTTGATCGCCCACGCGTACCCGATGACCTTCGTCTCGGCCTGCTGCTCCGCGGCGGCCTGCGTCTCGGCGCTCATGACGCCCACACGTCCTTCAGCAGGATCGACTCGTCAGCGCGCGGGGCGGCGAGCGTCGCCTCGTAGGCCTCCTCGACCTCCGCCCGCGCGCGGTCGTCGAGCTCGTCGGCGACGTCCTTCGGGACGGTCTCGCGCAGGATGTCGATCGGGTCGCGCGGGATCTCGACTCCCTCCGTCAGATCGGTGCGGTACTGCTGGCGGTCGCCCTCGTAGTGGCCGCGGATGCGCAGCGTCTTGGCCTCGACGAGCGTCGGGCCCTCGCCTGCGCGCGCCCGCGCGACCGCCTCGCTGACCGCGGCGTGGACCGCGAGCGCGTCCTGGCCGTCGACGACGACGCCGGGGACGCCGTACGCGGATGCGCGGTCGGCGATGTTCTCGGTCGGGCTCTGCTCGGTGATAGGCGCCGACAGCGCCCAGCCGTTGTTCTCGCAGATCCACACGACGGGCAGCTTCCACACCGAGGCCTGCAGCGCGGACTCGTGCCACGTGCCGCGCGCCGCGGCGCCGTCGCCGAAGAAGATGCCGACGACCTGGTCGGTGCCCTTGAGCTGCGCGGAGACCGCGGCGCCGGCGCCGAGCGTGAAGTTCGAGCCGAGCGTCCCGCCCTGTCCGAGGATCCCGCGCTCGGGGTCGACGAAGTGCACGGTGCCCGCGCCCTTGCCGCCGGTGCTGCCGGTCACGCGCGCGAAGAGGTCGCCGAGCATCGCCGCGACGGGCATGCCCTTGCCGACCGCGTAGCCGAGCCCGCGGTGCGCGTAGAAGAGGATGTCGTCCTCGCGCAGCGCGGCGGACCCGGCGACCTGCAGCCCCTCCTGCCCGATGCCCGGATGCCAGAAGCCGCCGAAGCCGTGCTCGGCGATGTGGTGCTGCAGGCGCAGCTCGACGGCGCGCGTCAGCGCGACGAGCCGGTAGAGCTCGGTGGCCAGCTCGACGTCGGTCGAGGCGGCGCTCGCCGCGCTCATGCGACCGCTCCCACGCGCGCGTGGAGCGTCCGGCGCAGGAAGCCCAGCCGCTCGGCGACGGTCCGCTGCGACACCGCGGCGGCGGGCGCGAAGACGTCCCAGCCGTGGTAGGCGCCGGGATGCACGTGCAGCTCGGTCGAGACGCCGGCGCGCAGGAGGCGCATCGCGTAGTCGACGTCCTCGTCGCGCAGCGCGTCGAGCTCGCCGGTGTCGATGTACGCGGGCGGCAGGCCGCTCAGGTCCGTCGCGCGCGCGGGCGCCGCGTACGCGTCGACCGCGTCGGTCCGCGCGGCGTCGCCGAGCAGCGCCTCGTAGCCCTCGCGCGTCGCCCAGCCGTCGAAGATCCCGATGTCGTCGATCTCGCGGCACGAGGCGCTGTCGGCGCGGTCGTCGAGCATGGGGTAGAGGAGCATCTGCGCGGCCAGCTCGGGGCCGCCGCGGTCGCGGGCGAGCAGCGCGACGCCCGCGGCCAGCGCGCCGCCGGCGCTGCCGCCGTAGACGCCGAGCGGGCTCGCCTCGCCGGCCAGCCAGCGCAGCGCGGCGTAGCAGTCCTCGACGGGCGCCGGATGCGGGTGCTCCGGCGCGAGCCGGTAGTCGACCGAGACGACGACGCAGGGCACCTGCGCGGCGACCATGCGCGCGATCGGGTCCTCCGTCTCGATCGAGCCGATGACGAAGCCGCCGCCGTGGATGTAGAGCAGGCCGGGCAGCGGGCCGTCGGCCGCCGGGCGGTAGACGCGGACCGCGACGGGCGGCGCGCCGTCGGGCCCGGGCACGGTCAGGTCCTCGGTGCGCACGCCGTCGTCGGGCGGCGTTGCGTCCTCGGCGCCGGCGCTCATCATCGCCGCGAAGGCGGCGCGGCGGGCGACCGGGTCGGCGATGCCGGCGAGCCCCCGCGGGCCGCTCGCCGCGAGGAAGCCGTCGAGCGCGTCGAGCAGCTCGGGATCGATGCGTCCGCGAAGCGACGTCATGCCGGGAGGATGCCGCCCGGCGGCCCGTGTCCGGGCGCGAGGTCCGGAGGGGGCCGTGGTTCCCACAGCGCGGCGCGCGTCGCCCGCGCGGGCATGCGCGATGGTCGGGCGATGGAGCTAGCGCACGAGTTCACGTACACCGCCGTCCTCGCACCGTCGGTGCCGGTGGGTCCCGGGCCGTTCGGCACGCGCCGCGTCCGCGAGGTCACCGGCGGCGAGGTCACGGGGGAGCGCATCCGCGGCGACGTGCTCAGCGGCGGCGCCGACTGGGTGCTCGTCGGGCCCGACGGCTGGGGACGGCTCGACGTGCGGCTGCAGATCCGCACGCACGACGACGCGTACCTCTACGTCCAGTACTTCGGCGTCATCGAGTACAACGACGCGGCTCACGCCGCCAACGCCGGCGAGCGCTCGAGCGACTTCCACGAGCACTACTTCCGGACGGCGCCGCGGCTCGAGACCGGCGACGAGCGTTACGCCTGGGTGAACCGCACGCTGTTCGTCGGTGAAGGCCGCCTGCATCCGGGGCCGATCGTCGAATACCGCGTGCACCGGGTGCTCTAGCTGTTGCGGTTTCTCCAAGCCGCGGCGCGAAAGCCCATCCGTGCGCTTCCGGGCCGAACTTACGCTTGCGCCGCCAGTTGGGTCGCTACCCCAGGAGGAGAGCCGTTCATGAAGGAGCATGCCCGTTCTTCCGCTGAGCCACGAAGGTGGCGGTGGACGTACATCCTCGCCGCTGCTCTTGCGGCGCTGACCCTCGGTCTCGCCGCGTGCGGCGACGACGACGAGGACTCCGGCTCGGCCTCGGGCGGCGACACCGCGTCGCAGGCCCAGACGGACTCCGGGAACAAGCCCAGTGGTGATCCGATCGTCACCTACACGATCACGGACGTGAACACCGAGGGCCCGCAGTACAAGAACATCCAGGAGACCGAGCGCGTCTTCGCCGAGTTCGTCAACGCGAACGGCGGCATCGCCGGCCGTCCGCTCGAGGCGAAGTTCTGCGATGCGAAGGGCACCCCGACCGACGCGGCCGCGTGCGCCCGCAAGGCGGTCCAGGACAAGGCCGTCGCGGTCGTCGGCAACTTCACCTTCACGGGTGACGCCATCGTGCCGATCCTCGACAAGGCGGGCATCTCGTACTTCGGCAACTGCTGCGCGATCGCGCCGGCGGAGCTGACGACGAAGAGCGTGTTCCCGATGGGCAACCAGCCGCTCTACGGCGTGGGCCTCGTCAAGCGCGCGGTCGACGACGGCTGCAAGAAGATGACGGGCGTCATCATCGAGGGCGCCGAGGCGTTCAAGCCGCTCCTCGACAACGCGGCGAAGAACCTCAACACGAAGATCACCAAGTACATCACGCTGCCGGGTACGGCCCGTGACTACAGCCCGCAGGTCGCCGAGGCGACCGGCGGTGGCGCGGACTGCATCATCATGATCGTCTCCGAGACGCCGTACGTGGCCTGGATGTCCGCGTACGCGCAGTCGGGTTCGGACGCGAAGATGTACGGCCCGCAGGGCAACCTGAACAAGGTCGCCGTCAAGGGCAACGAGGCGGCCGCCGAGGGCGCCGTCGTGGCCGGCATGTACCCGGACCTGTCGCTCCCGCAGTGGGACGACTACCGCAGCGCGCTGGAGACCTACAAGGCCGACCCGGACCAGGACTACAACTCCCTGGGCGGGATGGGCACGTGGGCCGCGTACAAGGGCTTCCAGACCATCGTCGAGGAGATGTCGGGCGACATCACGTCCGAGACGTTCCTCGCGCAGGTCCCGAAGTCGAAGTTCCCGGACGGTCTCGGGGGCATGCTCCCGCCGATCGACTTCAGCAAGCCGTGGGCGGAGGACGGGGGTCCGAAGGGATTCGACCGTCTGTTCAACCGCTGCGTGATCTTCAGCCAGATCAAGGACGGCGACGTCGTCCCGCTCACCAAGACGTTCGAGGACGTCTCGGAGATCGCGGGCGGCACCAAGCCGCAGAACTGCGGCTGATCGAACGACTCTGATCCAGCCGGCCCCGGGCGCGTGCCCGGGGCCGGCAGGTCGGACGGAAGTACGCAAGGGAGGAAGAGGTCTTGGAAGAGGTCATCCGGTTCGCGCTGCTGGGGTTCGGCGTCGGCGCGCTCTACGCGCTCGCCTCCCAAGGCCTGATCGCGATCTACCGCGGCTCCGGCGTCCTGAACTTCGCGCTCGGCGCGATCGGGATGGCCGCGGCCTACCTGTGGTGGGAGCTCACCGAGAAGCACGAGTGGGGCTACTGGCCCGCGCTCATCGCCGGCGTCATCTTCGCCGCGCTCATCGGGGCCCTGGTCCACTTGCTCATCATGCGGCCGCTGCGGCAGGCGGCCCCTCTCGTCCGCGTCATCGCGACGCTGGGCGTGCTCATCTCCTTGCAGGCCATCGCCATCCTGCGCTACGAGTCGACGCCGAAGTTCATCACCAGCGAGCTCCCGACCGACAAGGTCACGATCTCCGGTGACATCGTCATCTCGGCCGACCGGCTCATCCTGCTCGGCATCGCGTGCGTGATCACCGCCGCGCTGTGGGCGCTGTACCGGTACACGCGCTTCGGGCTCGCGACCTCCGCGGTCGCCGAGAACGAGCGCGCCGCCTCGGCGCTCGGCTGGTCGCCGGACCGGATCGCCACGATGAACTGGGCGCTCGGCTGCGGCCTCGCCGGGTTCGCCGCGATCCTCATCATCCCGATCGTCACGCTGCAGCCCGCGGTGCTGACGAACCTCGTGCTCGCGGCGACCGCTGCGGCGCTCGTCGCCCAGTTCCGGTCGTTCCCGATCGCGCTCGCCGCCGGCCTCGTCATCGGCATCATCCAGACCGAGGTCAACCGCTACGTCCACCAGCCGGGCGTGGGAACGGCGGTGCCCTTCCTGCTCATCGTGCTGTGGCTGCTCATCCGCGGCCAGGCGCTCCCGCTGCGCGACTACCTGCTGCAGCGGCTGCCGACGGTCGGCACCGGGAAGATCAACTGGGGCGGGCTCGCCCTCGCGGTCGCGGTCGCCGCGTTCCTCCTGGCGAGGACGCCGCCGATCTGGATCGACGCGATCACCGTCACGATCTGCGTCGCGATCGTGCTGCTCTCGATCGTCCTGCTCACCGGCTACACCGGCCAGCTGTCGCTCGCCCAGTTCGCGTTCGCGGGCTTCGGCGCGTGGGTCGCGGGCCGTCTCTGCGCCTCGCAGGACCTCCCGTTCCTGCTCGGGGCGGTGATCGGCGTTGCGGCGACGCTGCCGCTCGGCGTCCTGTTCGGCGCACCGGCGATCCGAACGCGCGGCATCAACCTCGCGATCGTGACGCTCGGGCTCGGCACCTGCCTCGAGCTCATCCTGTTCGGCAACACCGACTACACGGGCGGCTTCGGCGGCACGATCGTCGACTCGATCACCGTGTTCGGGTGGGACATCGACTCGACTGCGCACCCCACGCGATACGGGCTGTTCGCCCTGTTCTGCCTCGTGCTCGTCGCGTTCGCGGTCGGCAACATCCGCCGCGGCCGGTCGGGTCGCCGCCTCATCGCGGTGCGCACGAACGAGCGCGCCGCGGCGGCGCTCGGCATCTCGGTCGCGGGCGCGAAGTTCTACGCGTTCGCGCTGTCGGCGGCGATCGCGGCCCTGGGCGGCATCCTGTTCGCCTTCCGCAGCCCGTCGATCACGTACACGGTGTTCGACGCGTTCACGTCGATCACGATGGTCGCGTTCGCGATGATCGGCGGCATCGGCTACCTGTTCGGCGCCGTCATCGGCGCGACGCTGGCGCCGGGCGCGCTCAACCAGCAGATCCTCACCGAGATCAGCGAGGATCTGGGCCGCTACATCCAGCTCATCGGCGGCGTGTCGGTGATCCTGCTCGTGCTCGCCAACCAGAACGGCATCATGCGCGAGTCGATCAACCAAGTCGCGTGGGTGCGCAGCAAGCTGGGCGCGAAGCTCGCGTTCCTCAGGCCGCGGCCGCGGAAGCCGTTCCAGCTGCCGGCGGAGACGAAGGCGTCGAAGGTCACCCCGAAGACGCTCGAGGTCCGCGACCTCACCGTCCAGTACGGCGGCACGACCGCGGTCGACAAGGTCTCGCTGACGGTCAAGCCGGGCCGCATCGTCGGCCTGATCGGCCCGAACGGCGCCGGCAAGACGTCGCTCATCGACGCGGTGACCGGCTTCACGCGTATGTCGCCGGGCGGCTCGCTCGTCCTCGACGGGGAGGACGTCCACGGCTGGACCGCGGCCAAGCGCGCGCGGGCCGGCATGGGGCGATCGTTCCAGTCGCTCGAGCTGTTCGAGGACTCGACGGTGCTCGACAACATCCGGGCGGCGGCGGATCCGCGGGACCGCGGCTCGTACATGCGCGACATCGTGTGGCCGGCCGATCCGGAGCTGCCGTCGGAGGTCGTCACCGCGATCCGCGAGTTCGGCCTCGAGGAGGACCTCGGGCGCAACGTCGAGGACCTCCCGTACGGCAAGCGGCGGCTGCTGGCGATCGCCCGCGCGGTCGCGATGCAGCCGAGCGTCCTGCTCCTCGACGAGCCGGCCGCGGGCCTGGGCGACGTCGAGACGGCCGAGCTCGCGCACCTCGTGCGCCGGCTCGCCGCCGACTGGGGGATGGCGGTGCTGCTGGTCGAGCACGACATGAACTTCGTCATGTCGGTCTGCGACGAGCTCGTCGTCCTCGACTTCGGCCGCAAGATCGCCGAGGGCGCGCCGGTCGACATCCGCCGGGACAAGACGGTCATCGCCGCCTACCTCGGCGAGGACGATGGGGCGATCCCCCTGGAACGCGAGAAGGCGGGCAGCGTGGCCATCGATGAGGGAGGTGCGGCATGACGTGCCTGTCGGTCCGCGGGATGAGCACCGGCTACGCCGGCCAGCCCGTCGTGCACGACCTGAGCTTCGACGTCGAGCCGGGGCAGGTCGTCTGCCTCCTCGGCCCGAACGGCGCGGGCAAGACGACGACGATGCTGTCGCTCAGCGGTGAGCTGCCGCTCATCGACGGCGAGGTGCACATGTTCGGGCAGGCCACGAAGGCCCCGCTCCATCGCCGTGCGCGCAACGGCCTCTCCTACGTCACGGAGGAGCGGTCGGTGTTCAAGGGCATCAACACGCGCGACAACCTCCGCGTCGGCGGCGTCGACCCCGATCGTGCGTGCGAGCTCTTCCCGGAGCTCGAGAAGCGGATGTCGGTGCGAGGCGGCCTGCTGTCGGGCGGCGAGCAGCAGATGCTCACCCTCGCCCGCGCGCTGGCCCGCAAGCCGAGGATCCTCCTGGCCGACGAGCTGTCGCTCGGCCTCGCGCCGCTCGTCGTCGACCGCCTCCTGCAGGCCGTGCGGCGCGCGGCCGACGAGGACGGCACGGGCGTCGTGATGGTCGAGCAGCACGCCCACAAGGCGCTGCGCTACGCCGACCGGGCGATCGTGCTGCGCCGCGGCCGCGTGGTCCTCGACCTCCCCGGCGAGGAGGCGCGCCGCCGCATCGACGAGGTCGAGCAGGCGTACCTCACGAACGCCTCGGTCGAGAAGGGCGAGGAGAAGCTCGCCTCACAAGCCTGAGAGGACCCTCCTCCAGGGCTCTCTACGGAGAGGCAGGGGGCGTCCCGGCGGACGCCCCCTCGCATCTCCCTTCAGGTTGCGAGCTCAGTCGGCGGTGAGGATGTGGACGGCCATGGCGGCCGAGTCTCCCTCGAGCCAGCCGCCGCCGTTCTGGGTCAGGGCGACCCGGGCGCCGTCGACCTGGCGGTCGCCGGCCTCGCCGCGCAGCTGCCAGGTCGACTCGCAGATCTGAGCGATCCCGGTCGCGCCGATGGGGTGGCCCTTCGAGAGCAGGCCGCCGCTCGTGTTCACGGGCAGGCGGCCGTCCAGCGAAGTGGCGCCCGAGGCGATGAGGTCGGGGGCGCCGCCCGGCTCGGCCAGACCGATCTGCTCGTAGACGATGAGCTCGGCGGGGGCGCTCGCGTCGTGGACCTCGCAGACGTCGAGGTCGGAGGGCCCGAGGCCCGCCATCTCGTAGGCGGCCCGCGCCGCGCGCGCGGCGGAGCCCGCCGTGGGGTCGTCCTTGTCGTGGCGGTTGCCCGAGCGCACGACCGAAGCGCGGATGCGCGGGCCGGACCCGAGGCCGGCCTCCCGCGCGGCGCGCTCGCTCATCAGCACGACGGCCGCGGCGCCGTCGGAGATGGGGGAGCACATGAGCAGCGTCAGCGGCTCGACGACCTTGCGGCTGGCCAGGACGTCCTCCACGGTCAGCTCGCTGCCGTATTGCGCGCGCGGGTTGCGCGCGCCGTTGTGCTGGTTCTTCACCGCGACCATCGCGAGGTGCTCTTGCGTCGCGCCGGACGCGCGCATGTAGCGCCGCGCCATGTCGGCGTAGAGGTCCATGAAGAACGACCGCTTGCCGCCCTCGTCGCCCTCGACGCGGACCTCCTCGGCGAGCTCGGCGCGCATCTCGACGTCGATCGCGGTGCCGATCGCCTCCATGCCCACCGCCTTGTCCTCGGTGGAGAGCTTCTCGGCCCCGACGCACAGCACGACGTCGTTGAGGCCGGTCGTGATCGCCTGCCAGCCGAGGTGCAGCGCGCTCGCCGCCGACGCACACGCGTTCTCGACGTTGAAGATGGGGATGCCCTCGATCCCGAGCGGCCGCAGCACGACCTGCCCGCGGATCATCTCCTGCCCCGTGACCAGGCCGGCGACGGCGTTGCCGACGTACGCCGCCTCGACGGCGGCGACGTCGACGCCCGCATCGGCGAGCGCGGAGGACACCGCCTCGCCGGCCAGGTCACGGAGGGTGCGCGGCGACTTCGCGAACTTGGTCATCCCCGCGCCGGCGACGATGACAGGCTCGGTCGCCGCCATGGCTCTACGCGACCGGCACGAGCGCGGCCGACTCGGTGTCCAGCGCGCTCCAGTCGTCGTGGCGGCCGTAGTGGTAGGGGAGGAACACGTCCGCCGGCGTCGTCGCGACCGCCCGGCACTGGCCGATCAGATCGACCTCGATGAAGCGGCCGCCGATGACCTGCCGCACGGGCAGCTCGTCGAGCGGGTCGTGCACCGTGCCGCGCAGGACGACGCTCGCGGCGCCCTCGCGGCCGCCGGAGATCCGCGTGTCGAAGATCGCCTTCGTCAGGATCGCGTCCTCCTCGAGGCCGACGCCGTCGGCCGACGGGCGTGCCTTGAAGTTGTAGTTGACGCCCTCGGCCTCGACCGGCTCGATCGGCTTGCTGAGCATGCCGTGCAGCTCCAGCAGCCGGACGCCGTTGCGCTCGAGGTAGCCGTGGTGCGCGTCGCCGTGGCGGTGCAGCGTGCTCCTCGCGAGCTTCTTCGGCTCGCCGAAGAGGTCGCGGCCGTAGATCGTGGGGACGTCGCCGTCCATCCACATCGAGAGGACGTAGTCGCCGTCCACGCCCTCGTGACGCGCGGCGACGTAGATCGCGCCGCCGTCGAAGTCGCCGACGCAGTTGGACTGCCAGCGGCCGACCATCGCGGTCACCCGTGGCTGATCCGCCGGCTCGAGCGGGGGCGGCAGGATCGCCGCAACGACCGACTCGTCGGTCAAGAAGTCGACCAACAGCATCTCGCCGTTGACGAAGCGCGGGTGGCTGAGCGCGTGCTCGATGCGCGCGATCTCATCGGGGCGCTTGACGAAGCCCATCACTGCCTCCTGGTACGGGGGAGGCCGAAGCTAATCGAGGGCCAGCTCGTCCACCGAGTCCAGCTGCATGATCTCTTGGTGGAAGTCCAACCCGCGCTTCTCCCAGGCGGTGCGGAAGTCGTTGATGTGGCGGCGCATGACCGCCGCGGCGGTGTCGGGGTCGCCGGCCTCGAGCTCGTTGACGATCCGCCGGTGGTAGCGGGTCGCGTGCTCGGTCATGTCCGTCGAGTCCATGAAGCGATGCAGCGTGGGCAGCAGCAGCTGCGTGATCGGCTCGCGGGCGATGATGAGCGCCGGGTTCGACGTCATCTCCGCGATCATCAGGTGGAACTCGACGTCGAGCCGGCTCCACTCCTTGTAGTGCTGCAGGTGCTCCTGCTGGGCGACGATGTTCTCGCGCAGCGCCCGGATGTCCGACTGGTCGGCGCGCATCGCCGCGTGGCGCGCCAGCTCGGGCTCCAGCGTCACGAGCGCCTCGTGCAGGTGGTGGAACGTGACGTTGCGCCGGCGGAGCTCGTGCCGCAGCTCGCGGAACGCGGGATCCTCGTCGGTCGTCGACGCCACGACCATGACGCGCGGGCTGGCGCGGGCGATGAGCCCCGCCTGCTCGAGGGTGCGCAGCGCCTCGCGCACGGTCGACCGGCTGACGCCGGCCTGCTCGGCCAGCGCCGTCTCGGACGGCAGGCGCTCGCCCTCGCGCAGGTCGCCGGACGTGATGCGCTCACGCAGCAGGTCGGCGAGCTGCTCGTAGGCGCGGGCGACCTTGACCGTCTGGACGACCCGACCGTTCAGCGGCATGAGGAGCGGCTGTGCATCGGTCGCCAAGAGACTAACCCTCCGCCAGGAGGTCATGCGCGGCCCGGTTGATCGCGGCCGCGCCGGGCAGCAGCGACGCCTCCAGCTCCGGGCTGAACGGCATCGGCACCGAGGGCGCCCCGACGCGCTTGACCGGGGTGCGCAGCTCGTCGAACAGCTCGTCCGCCACGCGGGCCGCGATCTCGGCGCCGGCGCCGAAGTCCTGCACGGCCTCGTGGGCGATCAGCAGCCGTCCCGTGCGGCGCACGGACTCGATGACGGTGTCCATGTCGAGCGGCGCCAGCGAGCGCAGGTCGATGACCTCGATCGAGACCTCGTCGTCCTCGGCCGCCTTCAGGCACTCGCGCAGCGTCTGGCCCCAGGTGACGAGCGTGACGTCCTCGCCGCCGCGGGCGACGCGCGCCTTGCCGAGCGGCAGCGGGTCGACGTCCAGCTCCCCGCGCATGCCGTACAGGCGGCGGTTCTCGACGAAGACGACGGGGTTCGGATCCCGCACCGAGGCGACGAGCAGGTCGTGCGCGTCGGTGACGGTCGCCGGCATGACGACCTTGAGGCCGGGGACGTGGGCGAACCACGCCTCGAGGCTCTGCGAGTGCTGCGCGCCCGCGGCGCGCCCCGCGCCGGTCTGCGTGCGGAAGACGACCGGGATCTCGAGCGCCCCAGCGGTCATGTAGCGGAGCTTCGCGGCCTGGTTGAGGATCGGGTCGAGGCAGACGCCGACGAAGTCCATGAACATGATCTCGACGATCGGGCGCAGGCCCGTCATCGCGGCGCCGACGGCCGCGCCGACGTAGCCCATCTCGCTGATCGGCGTGTCGATGATGCGGTCCGAGCCGAAGCGCTCGTGCAGGCCCTTCGTGACGGTGAAGATGCCGCCGCCCGCGCCGACGTCGATGCCGAGCAGGACGACGCGCTCGTCCTCGGTCATGGCGTCGGCCATGCCGGCGTTCAGCGCGTCGATGTAGCGCGCGGCCTTCGCGGGGGCGTCAGTCGCCGTAGACATGCTGGAAGGCCTCCTCGAGGTCGGGGGCGGGGAGGGAGCGGGCGCGCTCGACGGCGGCCTCGACGCGCTGCGTCGCCTCGTCGCGGACGGCCTTGAGCTCGTCCTCGGTCGCGTCGCCGCGCTCGATGAGCTTGCGGCCATGGAGGACGAGCGGGTCGCGCTCGCGCCAGCTGGTGGACTCGTCCTCGGGCTTGTAGGGCTGGGCGTCGCCCTCGTAGTGGCCGTGCCAGCGGTAGGTCTCCGCCTCGAGCACGACGGGGCCGCGGCCCTCGCGGCACGTCGCGGCCGCGGCGGCCGCCGCGGCGTGGACGGCCTCGACGTCGTTGCCGTCGACGACGTGCGCCTCGACGCCGTAGCCGCCGCGGGCGCGCTCGGCGACGCTCGCGAGCCGCGCCATCGTGCGGCTGTCGGTGAACTCCGCGTAGAGGTTGTTCTCGCAGACGAACAGCGCGGGCGCGTCCCAGATCGCCGCGAGGTTGAGCGCCTCGTGGAACGCGCCCTGGTTGACCGCGCCCTCGCCGAAGTAGGCGACCGCGACGCGGTTCTGGCCGAGGAGCTTGCTCGACAGCGCCGCGCCGACGGCGAGCGGCATGCTCGCCCCGACGATCGCGTTGGCGCCGAGGACGCCGCGCTTCGGGTCGGCGACGTGCATCGAGCCGCCCTTGCCGCGGCAGAGGCCGTCGGCGCGCGCGAAGAGCTCGGCCATCATCCCGTCGACGTCGACGCCCTTCGCGAGCACGTGGCCGTGCCCGCGGTGCGTGGTGGCGAGGTAGTCGTCGTCCTGCAGCGCCGCGCCGACGCCCGCGGCGACGCCCTCTTGGCCGAGCGACGTGTGCACGAAGCCGGGGATCGCGCCGTCGCGGTAGAGCGCCGCGACGCTCGTCTCGAACGCGCGGATGAGCGCCATCGTGCCGTACAGCGCGCGCACGTCCACGGACGCTCCGGCCCCGCTCGTACTGGTGGTCACTTCAGTGCTCATACCGCCCCTAAGGTCTGATTGTCGGACAGTAATACCGTCGGGCGGGCCCCTTGACAAGGTCGAAGGCGGCTGCGACTGTGGATTGTCAGACGGTCATCCGGACCGTCTGTGGAGGAGGGAAGACGAGGGTCACTCAGGCGTGGTCACGAACGTCGTGCTGCCGCAGATGGGTCTAGAGGTGTCCGAGGGGACCGTGGTGGCGTTCCACGTCGCCGCCGGTTCCTCCGTTGCCGAGGGCGATCCGCTGCTCGAAGTCGAGACTGACAAGGCGTTGACCGACGTCGTCGCGCCGTGCGACGGCGTCGTGCTCGGCTTCGACGTGCAGGAGGGCGACACCGTTCCGGTCGGGGCCGTGCTCGTCCGGATCGGCGACTCCGCCGACGCGGTCCCGTCCTCTCCCGCCCTCTCCGCCTCCCCGGAGCGTGAGGGTGGAGACGTCCTCGCGTCAGAGGGAGATGTCTCCCCGGTGGCAGGAGACGCCACCGGGCAGGCCCGGCGCGACGTGGCCGTCTCTTCCGACCGGGTGCTCGTGGGAGTTGGCGCCGACGAGGAGCCAACTCGCGGCGCGCACAAGATCAAGGCGGCTCCGGTCGCGCGCCGCGCCGCTCGCCATCACGGGCTCGAGCTCGCGTCGATCACCGGGACGGGCCCGCGCGGGCGCATCACGCTGCGCGACGTCGAGAAGGCCGCCGCCGGGAAGAGGAACGGCAACGGCGCCGCTCCCGCTCCCGCGGTCGCGGGCGACGACGAGGCGCTCGAGGCGATGTCGGCGACGCGCCGGGCGATCGCCCGGCGGATGACCGAGTCGCAGCGGATCCCGCAGTTCGCGCTCGACCGCGAGATCGACGCGACGTGGCTGCTCGCCGAGAAGAAGCGGCTCACGGACGAGGGGCCGGTGAAGGTCACCGTCAACGACCTGCTCATCCAGGCGCTCGCCGAGATGCTCGCGCGCCACCCCGACCTCGGCGCCTCCTTCGTCGACGGCGACCGCCCGCAGGTCCGCCGCCGCTCCGGCGCGGACGTCGGCCTCGCGGTCGCCACCGACCGCGGCCTGCTCGTCCCCGTCATCCGCCGGGCGCACGAGCGCACTCTGGGGGAGCTCGCGCTCGAGCGCTCCCGCCTCGTCACCGCGGCGCGCGCCGGCAAGCTCGATCTCGCCGAGATGACCGGCGCGACGATCTCGCTCTCGAGCCTCGCGTCGTTCGGCGTGGACCGCTTCACCGCGATGCTCAACCCCGGCGAGTCGGCGATCGTCGCCGTCGGGCGGACCGTCGACAAGGTCGTCCCGCGCGACCGCGGCTTCGCCGTCATCCCCGCGCTGACGCTGACCATGACGCTCGACCACCGCACGGTCGACGGCGCGACCGGGGCGCGGGCGCTCTCCGAGCTCGCCGAGCTGCTCGAGGGGGCGATGGCATGGCGGACGTGACCGGCGCCGCGCTCGTCGTCGGCGGTGCCTCCGGCATCGGCCGTGCGTGCGCCGACGCCCTGCTCGCCGCAGGCTGGCCGACCGTCGTCGCCGACCTCAAGCCCGCCGAGGGCGACGACACCGCGATCGCGCTCGACGTCCGCGACCGCGACGCCGTTGTGCGCGCCGCCGACGAGGTCGCCTCGCGCCACGGCGGCATCGGCGCCGTCGTCTACGCCGCCGGCACCGCGCGCGTCACCTCGATCCTCGACATCTCCGAGCGCGAGTGGGACCTCGTGCTCGGCGTCAACCTCGCCGGCGCGTTCCACACGCTGCAGGCGACCGTGCCGCACATGCCGGCGGGCGGCTCGTTCACGCTCATCTCGTCGATCGACTCCGGCAACCCGGTCGCCGGGCTCTCGCACTACTCCGCCGCGAAGGCGGCGGGCGAGTCCCTCATGCGTTCCGCCGCGCTCGAGCTCGGCGCCCGCGGCATCCGGTGCAACGCCCTGCTCCCCGGGGTGGTCCGGACGCCGCTCATGGCGCCCCAGCTCGACCGCCCCGGCGTGAGCGAGGCGTTCATCAAGCAGACGCCGCTCGGCCGCATCGCGGACGGCTCGGACATCGCCGACGTCGCCGCGTTCCTCGCCTCGCCGCAGGCGCGGCACGTCACCGGCGTCTCGCTGCCGGTCGACGGCGGCATGAGCCTCAAGGAGCACCCCGAGCTGCTCCACCCCACCAAGACCGGAACACCCTGAAAGGACCCTTGACACATGGCCACCGACCAGAAGCCGCTGCTCACCATCAGCCAGGAGCGCTGTGAGGACCTCCTGCGCCAGATGGTGCGCATCCGCAGCGTCGTCGGCGAGGACACGACGGCGCACCTGTGGGTGACCGCCCGGCTTCGCGAGCTCGGCATGACGGTCGAGCACTTCAGCGTCGAGGGCCGCAAGGCCCCGCTCGTGCTCGGGGTCCTGGAGGGCGACGGCAACGAGCCGGGCATCCTCTTCGACGCGCACTTCGACACCGTGCACGCGCGCCCGACCGACTGGTCGCGCGATCCGTGGGGCGGCGAGGTCGAGAACGGCGTCCTCTACGGCCGCGGCGCCGTCGACAGCAAGGGCACGCACGTCGCGATGCTCGCGGCGCTCGAGGCGGTCGTCGCCTCCGGCGAGCGGCGCGGCGGCCCCATCTACTTCATGTCGGACTCCGACGGCGAGGACGGCTTCCGCGGCCCGACCCTGCTGGCCGACCTCGGCGTGGTCAAGCGCGTCGGGACGATCTTCTCGGCCGAGGCGACGAGCAACACCGGCATCGAGATCGCCTACCCCGGCATCTCGACGTGGAAGGTCACGGCGATCGGGCGCACCGCGCACCCGACGGAGCCGGAGAACGGCATCAACGCGGTGACGAAGATGGCCAAGCTCGTCGAGGCCGTCGACGCGGGGCGCCTGGAGACGCCGCGCGGCACGTCGCAGTGGTTCGAGCCGCGCCACACGATCCAGGCGATCCGGACGCTGCCGGGCGGCGGCTGGACGATCCCGGGCCGCTGCGACGCGGTGATCTCGGTCATGTCGCCCGCCGGGGTGACGCTGCCCGAGGTGCAGGACGCGATCGCCAAGTTCCTGCGGATGCTGGAGCAGGAGGACGGCGAGGTCCGCTACGAGTTCAAGGTGCTGCCGATGGGCGCCGGGCGGCTGTGGCTGCGTCCCGGTGAGTCCGATCCGCAGGCGCCGGGCGTCGCGGCGATGGAGCGGGCGGTCGAGGAGGTTCGCGGCACGCCCGGCGAGGTGCGCAAGTTCAACGGCGGCTGGGTCGATGCCGTCGAGCTCATGCGCGACGGCCCCGACGGCTTCCAGACGCCGGCGGTCATCACGTTCGGGCCGGGGGACTTCGAGCAGGCCCACGCGGTGGACGAGCACATCGCCATCAGCGAGGTCGCCGAGGCGGCGCAGATCTACGCCAAGGCGACGCTGGATCTCCTGCGCTAGGAAGCGCCGGGGCGGCTGGCAGGGACAGAGGGTCGGAGGAGGAGGGTCAAGTAGCGATGAAGGGACAGGGTCAGTGAGCGCTGTGCTGGAGCGTCCCGCGGCGAACGCGGGTGAAGTGAGGACCACCGTCGTGTCCGAGGATCGTCTGCGGCGTGCGGTCGCCTCGTTCTCCGAGGTGGCCGCGCTGCTCGGCAAGACGGCGAGCGTCGACGACCTGCTGCACGCCGTCGCGCGCGAGATCACCGCGCTCGTCGGCGTGGAGCGGTGCAGCATCCACCTGCGCGATGAAGCGACCGGGACGTTCCGCGGCTGCGTCGGCTGCAGCGGCGACGTGCCGCTGAGCGACGACATCAAGCGCTCGCTCGCCGGCGGCCCCGCCGACGGGATGACGCGCGAGGTGCTCGAGACCCGCCGCGCCGTCGTGATCCGCCGGGCGAACGACGACCCGCGCATGATCAAGGCGACGATGCGGTTCTGGAAGATCCGCTCGATCATGGCGGTGCCGATGGTCTTCGCCGGCGAGGTCGTCGGCGTGGTCTACCTCGACGACGTCGACCGGATGCACGACTTCACGGAGGAGGACCAGGAGGTCGCGACAGTGTTCGCCGGCCTCGCAGCGGTCGCCGTCATGCACGCCCGCGACCACGTCGACCTGTGCGCGCAGGTCGAGGGCGCGCGGCGCCAGCTGAAGGCGCTGCGCCGCGCCGCCGCGGTCGACGAGCGGCTCAGCGACCTCGTGCTGCACGGCCGGCCGCTGCAGCACCTGCTCGACACGCTGGCCGAGCTGCTCGGCAAGCCGTGCGCCGTGTTCGACGCCGACGGCGCCCGCGTGGCGACCGCGGTGCCGCCCGGCACGCAGGACGGCATCGCGCCGCGCCTGCTCGAGCCGCAGATCGTCCGCCAGCCCGCCGTCCGCGACGCACTCGCCGAGCACGACGGCAGCCGCGCGTTCGTCGTCGGCCCGCTGCCGGCGGCCGGCGTGCTGCACCGCCACGTCGTCGCGCCCGTCGTCGTCAACGACGAGGTGTGGGGCCGGCTCGTGGTGATGGAGCACAAGACGCGCTTCACCGGCGGCGACATGGTCACGCTGCGCCGCGCGGCGACGCTCGTCGCGGTGCAGGTGAGCACGGAGCGCCGCGCGCTCGAGGCCGACTGCGACGCCGGCTCGTCGCTCGTCGCCGAGCTGCTCGGCGGGCACTCCGGCGCCGCGGCGGTCCAGCGGCGCGCCGAGCACCTCGGCGTGCGGCTCGACGTCCCGCGCGCCGTCCTCGTGCTCGGCACGCGCGACGGCGACGAGCGCGGCCTGCCCGACTTCCGGGCCGTGGCCTCCGCGCTGCGCGAGATCGCGCCCGAGCGCACCGTCCACGCCGCCGTCGTCCGCGGGACGGTCGCGGTGCTGACGCAGCTGCCGTCCGGCGGCGACGAGGCCGCGTTCATCGCCGAGCAGCGCGCCACGCTCGAGGCGCTCGTGCAGCGGCTCCCGCGCGGCGACCGCCTCGTGGCGGGCATCTCGGCCGTGCACGTCGACCACGACGGCTACCGCACGGGCTTCGCCGAGGCGCGGCAGGTCGTCGAGTGCATCCGCCGCTACGCGCCGGCTGACGGGCCGTCGATCCTCTCGGCGGGCGAGCTGGGCGCGGGGCGCCTGTTCCTCGCCACGTCGGACGCTGAGCTCGTGACGGGCTTCGCGGAGGACACGTTCGGCGGGATGGTCAGCGATCCGTCGAAGGCGGACCTGCTCACGACGCTGTGCTCGTTCTTCGAGAACATGGCGAGCATCCGCCGCACGGCGGCGAGCCTGAGCCTCCACGAGAACACGATCCGCTACCGCCTGTCGCGGATCGAGGAGCTCACCGGGCTCGCGGTCACCCACGACCCCGACGCGCAGCTGCGCGCGCGGCTCTCGCTGCTCGTGCTGCTGCTGCAGGGCCGCCTGCCGGTCGGCGTCGAGCAGGTCGAGCCGCCGCGCCCGGCGCTGGAGGTCGTCCGGTAGCGCTGATGTAGGAACGCACAAGCTCGTCGGGCGGTGCCGTCGCAGCGGGCGGCGGCCCCGTCCCTATCGTCGTGCCGTGCGCGGGGTCCACGTCCTCGGGGTCGGGGCGACGTCCTTCACGGGCGCTGGTCGAGCAGCGGGCCGGGTCGCGCAGAAGGCTGCCTCGGCGGCCCTCGCCGACGCGGGCGTCGCGCCGGCCGACGTGGGCGCGATCGTCCTGACCGGCGGCCGCGTCGCCGCGCAGGACCTGGGCGAGCTGGCCGGCACCCGGCGCCGTGTGCTGGACGTCGCCAGCGCGTCGGGCGTCGGCGCGCTGCACAGCGCGTGGGACGCCGTGGCGAGCGGCGCGCACGACGTCGTCCTGTGCGTCGGGCACGACCGGACCGGCACCAACCACGCGCCCCCGATCGCCGACCTGGCGCGGGCGGCCGGCGCGTACATGGACGCGTCCGGCGCGACCGAGCGCCACCTCGCCCGCGTCGCCGCCAACTGCCGCCTGCAGGGCGCCGACAACCCGCGCGCGCTGCTGACCACGCCGGTCGACGCCGACACGGTGCTGCAGAGCGAGGTGCTCGCATGGCCGCTGCACCGGCTCATGGTCGCGGAGCCCTCTCAGGGCGCGGCCGCCGTCGTCCTCGTCTCGGCCGACCGCGGCGAGCGCCGCCCCGGCGCGCGCGCCCCGCGCGTGCGCGCGTGCATCGCGCTGGGCGCCGCCGACCGCGACGGCGCGGCGCTCGACGTCGCCGCCCGCGCGGCGCGGCTCGCCTACCGCACGGCGAAGCTGGGCCCCGACGACGTCGATTGCGCGGAGATCGCCGACCCGACGAGCGCGGGCGAGCTCGAGGCCTACGAGGCGCTGCAGTTCGCGCCCGAGGGGCAGGGGCCCGACCTCGTCGACAGCGGCTTCACCGCGCGCGGCGGCGTCCTGCCGGTCAACACCAGCGGCGGACTGCTCGCGCAGGGCGACGCCGTCGCCGCCGGGCCGCTCGCCCAGCTCTGCGAGCTGACGTGGCAGCTGCGCGGGGAGGCCGGCCGCCGCCAGGTCGCCGGCGCCCGCGCGGGCCTCGCGCTGGCGACCGCGCCGGCGTGGACGGGGGAGTCCGCCGTGGTGGGCGTGACCATCCTCACGACCGGCTGAGCAACGCGGCTTGGAGCCTTCACAACGCCCCCGCGCCGGGCCCGCGCCGCGGCCCCGGGGCCGTGCGAGGGTGCCGCGACATGAGCGGGGTGCTCGCGACCGAGCTGTCGACGTTGCCCGAGCTCCTGCGCGTCCGCGCCCGCGAGATCGGCGACGAGCGGTTCGTCCGCGACGCGCACCAGTCGTGGACGTACGCGGAGTTCGCGCACCGCGTCGCGGAGGCCGCCGGCGGGCTGCGCGCGATCGGCGTCAAGGAGGGCGACGTCGTCGGCGTCATCCTCCCGAACAGCCCGCACTACCTCGAGGTCTGGTGGGCCGCCCTGTGGCTCGGCGCGACGTTCAACCCGGTCAACCCCGCGCTCACGGCGCGCGAGGCCGTCGGGATCCTGTCCGACTCCGGCGCCGTCTGCGTGGTGTGCACGCCCGAGGCCGCGGCGGGGCTCGAGGAGCACCGCGACGAGCTGCCCGCGCTTCGCGACGTGCTCGTCGCGGAGGACCGCGACGCGGCGGCGCCGCTGCGCGGCCACGGCACCGTCGACGAGCCGGCCGCGTTCGACGCGCAGCGCGTCGCGCACCTCGTCTACACGTCGGGCACGACCGGCCGCCCGAAGGGCGCGATGGTCAGCCACGCCAACGTGCTCGCCAACGCGTGGCAGCTCGGCGAGCCGCTGCCCGTCGGGCGCCGCGACGTCATGGGCATGGTGCTGCCGCTCTTCCACGCGAACGCCCAGATCGTCACGACGGTCATCCCGCTCTTCCTCGGCGCGCAGATCGCGATGTGGGAGCGCTTCTCGGCGTCGCAGTTCTGGGCCGAGGTCGCCCGCTTCGAGCCGGTGACGTTCTCGGCCGTGCCGACGATGCTCGCCGCGCTGCTCCACGCGCCCGGCGCCGACGAGGCCGAGACGAACACCCTGCGGTTCGTCATCTGCGGCGCCGCGCCGCTGTCGCCCGCGCTCTTCCGGCGCTTCGAGGAGAAGTTCGGCCTGAAGATCATGGAGGGCTACGGCCTGACCGAGAGCACGTGCTGCTCGACGATCAACCCGTTCCACGGCCCGCGCAAGATCGGCTCGATCGGCCTGCCCACCCGCGGCCAGGAGGTCGTCGTCGTCGACGACGCCGGCCGCGTGGCGCCCGTCGGCGAGGCCGGCGAGGTCTGCATCCGCGGCGACAACGTCATGCAGGGCTACTTCAACCGGCCCGACGCGAACGCGGAGACGCTGCGCGACGGCTGGCTGCACACCGGCGACGTCGGCTATCGCGACGAGGACGGGTTCCTCTTCCTCGTCGACCGCAAGAAGGACATGATCATCCGCGGCGGGGAGAACATCTACCCGCGCGAGATCGAGGACGTCCTGCTCGAGCACCCGGACGTCAAGGAGGCCGCGGTCATCGGCCGGCCGGACGAGGTGCGCGGCGAGGAGGTCCACGCCGTGGTCGCCGTCGGCGGCGGCACGTCGGCCGACGCGCTGGCCGAGCACTGCCGGGCGCGCCTGGCGAAGTACAAGGTGCCGACGACGTGGGAGCTCGTCGACGAGCTGCCCAAGACGTCGACGGGGAAGATCGACAAGAAGCCGCTCCGCGCCCGCATGCAGAGCGCGGCGCCGGCCTGAACGAGGGAGACGACGTGGGGATCCTGGACGACAAGGCCGTCCTCATCACGGGTGCGGCGAGCGGCATCGGCCGCGCCACCGCGCTCGAGGCGCACGCCGAGGGGGCACGGGTGCTTGTGTCCGACGTCAACGACGAGCAGGGCGAGGCGCTGGCGGAGGAGATCAGCGGCCAGGGCGGCACCGCCGTCTACGCCGACTGCGACGTCACCGACGAGAGTTCGGTGAGCGCGCTCGTCGACCGCGCCGTGTCCGAGCTCGGACGGCTCGACGGCGCGTTCAACTGCGCCGGGATCCTCGACGCGCTCGGCACGGTCGGCGACACCGACTTCGCCGCGTGGCAGCGCGTGCTCGACGTCGACCTCAGCGGCGTCTTCCTCTGCACGAAGCACGAGCTTCGCGTCATGGCCGAGCAGGGCGCAGGCTCGATCGTGAACATGGCCTCGGCCGCGGGCCTCATCGGCTGGCCCGGGGCGTCGGCGTACGTCGCGGCCAAGCACGGCGTCGTCGGCCTGACGAAGTCGGCCGCGCTCGAGTACGCGCCGATGGGCGTGCGCGTGAACTCGATGTGCCCGTCGTACGTCATCACGCCGATGGTGGAGAAGGACCTCTTCGAAGACGCGCTCGGCAACGACGAGGAGCTCATCGCCGCGGCACGGGCGAACCACCCGATCGGCCGCTTCGGCCAGCCGCAGGAGATCGCCGCCGCCGTCGCGTGGCTGCTCTCCGACAAGGCGTCGTTCGTCACCGGGACGGCGATGAGCGTCGACGGCGGCTACACGGCGCCGTAGGCCGGGCCTCAAACCGGTCGCCGGTCCGGGGCGTTGCTTCACCCTCCTCGTGGCGCCCCGGACGGCGGCCACCCCGTGCGATGTCGGTTCCTCCAAACCGGCCGCGGGAGGGCGGCCGGGCGGCGCCCTGGCATCGTCCAGCATCGAACGTCGATGGATCCGATCTCGGAGGCGAGGCGATGAAGGCAGCGGTGTTCCGGGGCGTCGAGGACGTCCGCGTCGAGGAGGTCCCCGAGCCCGAGGCGGGCGCGGAGGACATCGTCGTCCAGGTCAGCGACTGCGGCATCTGCGGGTCCGACCTGCACACCTACCTGCACGGCTCGTTCGTCGAGCCGGGCCAGGTCATGGGCCACGAGTTCGCGGGCACCGTCGTCACCGTCGGCGACCGGGTCGAGGGCATCGCGGTCGGCGACCGCGTGACCGGCGTGCCGATCGTGCCGTGCGGCGAGTGCGCGCGCTGCCGCGAGGGCCGCTTCAACCTCTGCGCCGTGACGTGGACGACCGCCATCGCCTACGGGCGGCCCGGCGCGTTCGCCGAGCGCGTGACCATCCCGGGCGCGAAGCTCGGCGGCAACGTCTTCAAGCTCGACGACGCCGTCGACGACGAGGCGGGCGCCACGATCGAGCCGCTCGCGGTCGGCGTGCACGCCGTGCACCTCGCGCCGTCGGTGCAGGGCGCCACCGCGCTCGTCATCGGCCTCGGCACGATCGGCCAGCAGGTCGTCCAGGTGCTGAACGCCCACGGCGCCAAGCGCGTCATCGGCGTCGACCTGTCCGAGCTGCGCCTCGAGGCGGCCAAGGAGCTGGGCGCCGACGCGCGCGACGGCTCGCCGGGGCTCGAGGCGGTCGTCGCCGATGCGCTCGGCGAGGGCGAGGAGATCGACGTCGTCTTCGAGTGCTCGGGCGTGCCCGCGCTCGCCGCCGGCGCGATCGACGCCGTCCGCGCCGCCGGCACGATCGTCGTGCTCGCGCTCTACGACGAGCCGGTCTCGTTCAACCCGACGTCGCTCGTCCAGCGCGAGGTGACGATCACCGGGTCGATCGCCTACACGTCGGAGGACTTCGCCGAGGCGATCGAGCTGCTCCGGTCGGGCAAGGCGAAGGCGCAGCCGCTCATCACCCAGCGCGAGAAGCTCGACGACATCGCCGAGGCGTTCCGCGTGCAGCTCGAGAAGGACCGTTCGCTGAAGGTGCTCGTCACGCCGAACGGGCACTGATCCGTGGCGGACCGCGACAGCTTCGAACAGCATCCGTACGCGTTGCCGGCCGGCGCGACCGAGGTCGTGCTCGTCCGGCACGGCGCGTCGGCGGCCGCGCAGGTCGGCGTGAAGTTCCCGCTGATCGACGGGCGCTCGGATCCGCCGCTCGGGGAGGCCGGGCAGGCGCAGGCGCGCTCGGTCGCCGAGCGCCTGCGGCAGGAGTCGTTCAAGCGGCTCTTCGTCTCGACGCTCACCCGCACGCAGCAGACCGCGGCGCCGCTCGTCGAGGCGACCGGCATGGAGCCCGAGGTGCTCGCCGACCTCGCCGAGGTCGGCCTCGGCGAGTTCGAGGGCGGCGAGTACCGGATCCGCGCCGGGCGCAACGACCCGATCATCCAGCAGGTGTTCGCCGAGCAGCGCTGGGACGCGATCCCGGGCGCGGAGTCGCTCGAGGACCTCGGGCGCCGCGTGCGGGGTGCGATCGAGCACATCGTCGCCGGCACCGGGCCGGACGCGACGGCGGTCGTCGTCGCCCACGGCGCCGTCATCGGCGAGCTGTGCCGGCAGGCGACCGAGTCGCGGCCGTTCGCGTTCGTCCACTCGGACAACGGGTCGATCTCTCGGATCGTCGTCCAGTCCGACGGGCGCTGGCTGCTGCGCTCGTTCAACGACATCTCCCACCTCTCCGTCACGACCGGCCCGGCCGGCTGACCCACGAAGGAGGCCGCATGCCCGCGCTGCTCATCCACGGCAACCCCGACTCGGCGCATCTGTGGGACCGCGTCCGCGAGCACCTCGGGCCCTACGGCGGTGAGGTCGTCGCGGCCGACCTGCCCGGCTTCGCGCATCCCGCGCCCGATGGCTTCGGCAGCACGAAGGAGGAGTACGTCGACTGGATCGTCGCCAAGTGCGAGGAGCTCGGCGGCGACGTCGACCTCGTCGGCCACGACTGGGGCTCGCTGCTGGTGCAGCGCGTCGCCTCGATCCGGCCCGACGTGCTCGCGACGGTCACGTGCGGCGGCGCGGCGGTCGACGCCGACTACCCGTGGCACCCGCTCGCGCAGGTGTGGCAGACGCCGGGCGAGGGCGAGCGGTACATGGAGGAGGAGCTCACCGACGAGTTCGGGATCGCGCACCTCGTCGAGAACGGCGTGCCGCAGGAGGATGCGGAGCGCAACATCTGGACGACGCCGCACGGCAAGGACACGATCCTCAAGCTCTACCGCTCCGCCGTCCACATCGGCCGCGAGTGGCAGCCCGAGCTCGAGAAGCTGACCGTTCCGGCGATGGTCATCTGGGGCCGCACCGACCCGTACGTCCCGCTCGGGTTCGGCGAGCGCCTCGCGGAGCGGATGAAGGCGGAGCTGGTGGTGCTCGAGTGCGGCCACTGGTGGCCGTTCGAGAGGCCGAAGGAGACGGCCGAGGCGCTGCTCCGCCGTTGGGCGCGCGTCGCAGCCTGAAATCCGCGTTGGAGTCGTCCACAACGCCGGGCGCGGGCCGGACGCAGCCGCGCCACGCCGGGATCTAGCGTGCCCGCCAAGCCGATGACGGACGCTGCGCTCTTCGACTGGGACGGCACGCTCTCCGACTCGCGGGCCGCGCTGCTGGGCGCCTGGCACGCGGCGACCGAGGAGGTGCTCGGCCGACGCTGGCCGGACGACGCCGACGGCGAGCGGCTCGTCTTCACGCTGCCCGGCAAGCAGCTCTTCCCGATGGTGGCGGGCGACGAGGAGCTCGGCGCCCGGCTCGGCGCTGCGTTCCACCCGCAGTACGAACGCACGAGCCTGGCCGTGACCGCCTACCCCGGCATGGCCGAGCTGCTCGCCGACCTGCGACGCGCCGGCGTGCGCATCGCGGTGGTGACTTCGAAGGCACGCAAGCGCCTGCACATCGACGCCGACCGGATCGGGCTGGCCGGCGCCTACGACGTGGCGATCTGCGTCGAGGACGTGGCGACGCCGAAGCCGGATCCGGCGCCGGTGCTGCTCGCCCTCGACCGCCTCGGCGCCGAGCCGGGGCGCAGCGTCATGGTGGGGGACACGTCCGTCGACGTCGACGCGGCCCTCGCGGCCGGCGTCGCGCCGATCGGCGTCAGCTGGGGGCCGCTCGGGACCGACGGGCTGCGCGAGGCGGGAGCGACCGCGATCGCCGACAGCGCCGAGGACCTGGCGCGCATCGTCATGCACGACCAAGAGAGGATCGCGCTGTGAGCGACATGGAGCTCCTGGCCCTGCACGGGCTCGCCGTGAAGAAGGCGGGCGGAGCGGCGGCGATCGCCGACGTGCTCGGGCGTCAGGAGGACGAGGTGACGCCGGCGCTCGACGCCGCCGTCGGAGCGGGGCACGCCATCGGCGCGCGCGGGACGTTCATGGTCACCCCGGCGGGCCGGTCGTGGCTCGACGAGCAGTACCCGCAGGCGTACGCCGACTTCCGCTCCAACCCGGAGTCGACGAAGACCTACGAGCGCTTCGAGCGGATCAACCGCGACCTGCTCACGCTCATGACGGACTGGCAGATGGTCCCGGGGGCCGGCGGCCAGCGGCACCCGAACGACCACTCGGACGCCGACTACGACCACAAGATCATCGACCGGCTCGGCGCGCTGCACGAGCGGGCCGAGCGCGTGCTCGACGGCTTCGCGGAGCTCGATCCGCGGCTCGCCGTCTACCGCCAGCGCCTCGACGCCGCGTACGACCGCGTCCTCGCCGGTGACCACGACTGGGTCTCCGGCGCGAAGATCGACAGCTACCACACCGTGTGGTTCGAGCTGCACGAGGATCTCCTGCGCATGCTCGGACGGGAGCGCGAGGAGGCACCGTGAGCTCCGAGGTCCGCAGCGGCCACGTCGTCGTGCTCGACGGCTCGTCGGTCCCGGACCGCGAGGCCGTCGGCAACAAGGGGGCGAGCATCGCCCGGATGCTCAGTCTCGGGCTGCCGGTGCCGCCCGCGTTCGTGCTGCCGATCGACGAGTGCCGCCGCTTCCACGCGGTCGGCGGGAAGCTCGAAGACCACGTGTGGAAGGCGGTCCTCGAGGGCGTCGCCGGCATCGAGCAGAAGACGGGCCGGCGCCTCGGCGACCCGGCGCGCCCGCTGCTCGTCTCCGTGCGCTCGGGCGCTGCGGTCTCGATGCCGGGGATGATGGACACGATCCTCAACCTCGGCATGACCGACGAGGTCCAGGCCGGCCTGGCCGAGCTGTCGGGCGACCCCGACTTCGCACGCTCGACCCATGTGCGCTTCATCCACGAGTTCGGCCACACGGTGCTCGGCGCCGACCTCGACGAGCCGGCCCCCGACGCCGCGCCGGACGACGTCCGCGCCGCGGTCGCCGACGACACCGGCGACGACGTCCCGCGCGACCCGCACGAGCAGCTGCGCGCCGCGATCCACGCCGTCTTCAACTCCTGGTCCTCGCGCCGCGCGAAGGCGTACCGCAAGCACTGGGGCATCTCGGACGACGGCGGCACCGCCGTGATCATCCAGGCGATGGTGTTCGGCAACCTCGGCGGCGACTCGGGCACCGGCGTGATGTTCAGCCGCGACCCGCTCAGCGGCGCGGCAGCGCCGTACGGCGAGTGGCTGCCCGGCGGCCAGGGCGAGGACGTCGTCTCGGGCACCCACGACTGCCTGCCGCTCGGCGCGCTCGGCGAGTCCATGCCCGACGCGCACCGCAAGCTGCTCGACGCCGCCGCGCTGCTCGAGCGCGAGCACGGCGACGTCCAGGACATCGAGTTCACGATCGAGGACGGCACCCTCTACCTGCTGCAGACGCGCGTCGCCAAGCGGGCGCCGCTCGCCGCGCTGCGCACCGCCGTCGACATCGCGCACGAGGGCGCCATCGACCACCGCGAGGCGGTGCGCCGGGTCACGCCCGAGCAGCTCGCCACGATCCTCGCGCCGCGGCTGCCCGAGGACGTCGTCGCGGGCGCCGAGGTGCTCGCGCGCGGGACGGCGGCGTGCCCGGGCGTCGCGTCCGGCATCGGGGTCGGCGACAGCGACGCGGCCGAGGCCGCCGAGGGCGACTGCGTGCTCGTCCGCCCGACGACGAGCCCCGAGGACGTCGCCGGCATGATCGCCGCGCGCGCCGTGGTGACCGAGAAGGGTGGGTCGACGTCGCACGCCGCGGTCGTCAGCCGCGCGCTCGGGCGCCCGAGCGTCGTCGGCGTCGGCGAGGGCGAGACCGGCCCGCTCGTCGATCGCGAGATCACCGTCGACGGGTCGGCCGGCGTCGTCTACGCGGGACTGCTGCCCACCGAGGAGGTGCACGTCGGCGACGTGCCGGGCCTCGAGGAGCTGCTCGGCTGGGCGCGCGAGCTGTCGCCCGTCGAGGTCGCCGACGTCGCCCCCGAGGGCACGGTGGACCTCGACGACGAGGGCATCGGGCTCGACGGCGAGGGAGCGGACGTGTCCGTGCTGATCGACCACCTGCGCGGCGCCCCCGCGGCGCGCGGCACGGTCCTCGGCACGGCCGATGGGGCGCGGGCGGTGCTCGCGGCGGGCGTGCCCGTCGTCGTGCCCGTCCCGGGCCAGCCGGCCGCGGCGCTCCTGCTGCGGCTGGTGCAGGAGATGGACCACCACGAGGAGGAGAGAACCCGGTGACCACCACAGCGCCGGCTGACCGGCCGTTCCCCGACAAGTGGGCGCGGGAGTCCGCGACCCCGACCGTCGAGGCTTACCACTCCGCGGTCCGCAAGCTCGTCAAGGAACGCTTCGAGGCCTCGGGCAAGTCCTGGGAGGACGCCGTCCAGGACCAGTCGCTCGAGCTGACGCGCGAGGACTTCGAGAAGATCGAGGCCGACCTGCTCGCGACGGGCTACCGCTTCGAGATGTCCGCGATCGTCTCCCTGAAGGAGGAGCCGGACAAGTACAAGCCGGTCGAAGGCATCCAGGACTCCGGCAACCAGGAGACCGACGAGCAGGGCCGCAAGATCGTCGGCACCGGCGACAACGTCTTCCAGGCGAAGGGCGACGTCGAGGGAACCGCCGTCTACGTGTCGGACGTCGAGAAGGTCATGACGCTGCTCACCGAGGGCGTCCCGCCGGAGACGATCGCCGTCATCGACGACTCGGGCGGCACGCTGACCGCGCCGATCCTCGGCGACTTCACCGCCGTCGTCTGCATGGGCGGCACCGTCCGCTCGCACCTCGGCATCCTCACGCGCGAGTACAACGTGCCGTGCCTGATGAACGCCCAGCTCGACGGCCTCGCCGACGGCGACCGCATCACGGTCGAGTACTCGAAGCCCGCCGCCGACGCGTACGCCGACGAGGCGACCGCCGCGGCCGCGCGCGCCCGGATCATCAAGGTCTCCTGAGGAACACGATGCCTGCGAACCACAGCTACGCGGAGCTGCTCCGCGCGAACCACTACCTGCAGAAGGCGGCGGACTCCTTCTTCTTCCAGTGCACGACGCGCACGGTGCAGGAGTCCAAGCTCTTCCCGGTCAACCCGTACATCTCCCTGTCGTACCTGCAGGCGTGGTACCGCTGGCCGGAGCTGCTGCGCAAGATCGACGCGGCCATGCCGGCCGAGGAGATCGGCGACCGCGCCCGCCAGGTCGGGACCTACGTGAACACGATCACGATGGGCCTCATCCCGCAGTTCTACCTCGGCGGCCGCCAGATCCTCATGGACATGGGGATGATCAAGCCGACGGACGCGATCGACGACGTGCTCTTCGTCCTCGACTTCGGCCAGCGCATCAACATGTCGCTGCACCGCAACTCGGCGCACATCATCCCGAGCGACGCCGGCCACCGGAACCAGGTCCACAGCGCGCGTCAGACGAAGGCGTTCGAGGACGCGGCGCTCGGCGTTACGCCCGGGGACGAGCTGCACACCGCGTTCAACCGGTTCATGGCGAGCCTCTCGGCGTACGGCTTCCTCAGCCACTGCGAGTGCCGCCTGTCGTTCAACAACCACGGGCCGTACAAGATCGGCGACGACCGCGAGATGCTCGTGCGCGACGCGCTCGACCTCGCCGAGTGCGACTACCCGTGGATGGACGGCGTCGCCGCCAACATCGGCGTCAACAACATCACGGCCAGCGTGATCATGAAGGACACGCACTTCAACATGGTCGACGACTGGGCGAGCTTCGAGGCGACCCCGAGCTACGACGCGAACAACATGGTCGCCGTCGGGCTCTACACGTCCGACCACCTGTCCGAGGGCTACATCCCGCTCCACATGGACAACGCGGGCACGCTGACGGAGTTCCTCACCACGCTCACCGACGAGCTCGAGGACGCGACGGCGAAGATGTGGAAGTCGATGGCGGGCTGGTCGCGCGAGCAGATGATCGAGGCCGGCCTACTGGTCTACGCCGACGTCATCAAGGACCTCGCGCACTTCGCCGGCGTCTACGAGCAGGACGACTGGTTCAAGGTCGAGGACCGCGTGCGGCGCTTCTACCCGCTCATGAACGACGAGTACGGCGGCGCGCTCATCGCGGAGATCGTCGGCCTCGTGTCGATGACGACGCAGCACCGGTCGCCGTACCGGATGGCGCGCTACTCGGACGCGCGCAACGAGATGTGGACGCCGATCCCGTACTCGATCCTCGAGGACGACGAGTGGACGTCCAGCGTCGGCCCCATCCGCGGCGGCGGCACGTCGCTGCCGGAGAAGACCGGCAAGTGGACGACGACCCGCGGGAAGCTGACGCTCGAGGAGAACAACCGCCTGGCCAAGGAGTTCCGGCCGCGGGCCCACGAGCTGCGCCACTACGACGACGACACGTACGAGAAGTTCCACCCCGAGGACAGCAAGGTCTCCGACCTCGCCGACGCCGCCCGCGGCGCGGAGTTCGCGACGACCTAGCCGCCGGATCGCGCGCGCTCGAGCAGGTCGCCGAGCGCGCGCACGATCCCTTCGCGCAGGACGTCGAGGTCCGGGTTGGCCTCGGCGTCCGCCGCGAGCCCGATGCTCAGGTTGCCGACGTAGGACTCGACCGCGATGTTCAGCGTCAGGCGGTTGCCGATCGGCACCATCGGGTTGAGCTCGAGCATCCGGGCGCCGAGCAGGAAGAGCTCGTGCCGCGGGCCGGGCACGTTCGTGACCGTGAGGTTCATGAACGAGCTCTGCTCGATCGACGCCCGGCCGGCGGCCGCCATGAGCGCCGCGGGGGCGAAGTCGACGGCCTGCGTCATCAGGTGCACGCCGAGCGCCTGACGGCCCTCCTTGAGCTCCTTCGTCGAGGCGTGGATGCGCTTGAGCCGCTCGACGCCGTCGGCCTCGCAGATCGGCAGCGGCGCGACGAAGCCGGTGACCTGGTTGCCGGTGGCGTCGGCCTTCGCGGCGTCGGTGCGCAGCGAGACCGGGATCATCACCTGCAGCATGAGCTCGTCCACGTTCTCGCCGCGGCTGGCGAGCAGGTCGCGCAGGCCGCCCGCGATGACGGCGAGCATGACGTCGTTGACGGTCGAGCCGGGGACGAGCGCGCGGATCTCCTTCGCGTCGGCGAGCGTCGACGGGATCCAGTCGAAGCGCCGCCGCGGGCCGACGGGGCGGTTGAGCGACGTCTCCGGCGGCGAGGGGATCTTGCCGACGGCGTCGAGCGCCTCCGTCAGCTCGCCGAGCGGCTCGGGCGGCGTGGCCTCGGGCGCCGTGCGGCCGAGCATCGTGCCCCAGAAGGTCGCGACCTGCTCGCCCCACTTCGCGCCCATGAGCGTCCACGGGTCGGGCGGCGGCGCCGGGCGCCACGGCGGCGCCTCGATGTCCTCGTGATCGGGCGAATCGTCGAAGAGCAGGTCCATCACGTCGACGGTCGACGCGCCGTCGAACGGGGCGTGGTGGATCTTCTGGATCATCCCGACGCGGCCGTCCTGCAGGCCGTTGACGAACGTGATCTCCCACAGCGGCCGGTTGTGGTCGAGCGTGCCCTCGTGCACCTTCGAGAACGTCTGCTTGAGCTGCTCCTCGCTGCCGGGCGGGTCGAGGGTGATGAGCTTGACGTGGTTCGCGATGTCGAACGCGGGGTCGTCGATGAGCACCGGGTGCGCGAAGCCGCCGGGTACCTCGAGCACCTTGCGGCGGTAGCGGGGGACGAGGTGCAGCCGCGTTTCAAGCGCGCGGCGGACGTCGTCGAGCCGGAACTGCCCCTGCTCGTCGTGCAGCGGTCCGCCGTCGAACACGCAGATGTTGCCCATGTTCATGGGCGTCGCGTCGGAGTCCCAGTAGAGGAACTGCGCGTCGAAGGCCGAGAGCGTGTCGAACGTCACCATCGCCTGCTCGCCGGGAACGCTAAGCCGCCGGTGACGCCGGGTCGGCCGACGGGGGCTCGAGGGTCTGGAGCTTCTCCAACCGCGCCTCGTCGCGCAGCTGCCGGCGCAGCGCCTTGCCGCTCATCGTCTTGGGGATCTCGGGGACGAGCACGACCTCGCGCGGCGCCTTGTAGACCGCGAGCAGCGCGCGGCAATGGGCGATGAGCTCCTCCGGCGTGGCCGCCGCGCCGTCCCTGAGCGCGACGTAGGCGCGCACGCTCTCGCCGCGGTAGTCGTCGGGGACGCCGACGACGCACGACTCCAAGACGGCGGGGTGCTGGTAGAGGACGTCCTCGACGTCGCGCGGCCAGACCTTGTAGCCGGACACGTTGATCATGTCCTTGATCCGGTCGACGAGGAAGAACCAGCCGTCCTCGGTGCGCTTGCCGACGTCGCCCGTGTGCAGCCAGCCGTCGGTGAGGGCCTGCGCCGTCTCCTCGGGGCGCTGCCAGTAGCCCGGCGTGACCTGCGGACCCTTCGTGACGATCTCGCCGATCTCGCCGGGCGCGAGGTCGGCGCCGTCCTCGACGCCGATGACCTTCGCGATCGTGCCGGGCGTGGGGACGCCGACGCTGAGCGCGCCGCTGTCGGGGTCGACCGGCGCGCGGGCGGCCATCGGGACGAGGTGGCTCGGCGCGGTCGTCTCCGTGAGGCCGTACGTGTTGTGCAGGTAGACGCCGGTCTTCTCCTCCCAGCGTTCGACGACGCTCGGGTAGACCGGCGCGCCGCCGGAGGCGACCTTCGTCAGCGTCGCGAGGTCGCGGGTGGCGAAGTCCGGGTGCTCGAGCATCGCGATGAACGCGGTGAGCGGGCCGATGATGAACGTGCCGCGCCAGCGCTCGATGAGGCGCAGGACCTCGCCGGCCTCGAAGCGGAACAGGAGGATGAGCGGCGTGCCGCTGCGCCGGGCCGTCGCGAGGTGGCAGACGAGGCCTGTGATGTGGAACAGCGGCGCCATCGCGACCGTGACGTCGCCGGGGCCGAGGCCGTACCAGCGCGTCATCACCTCGGCGTTCTGGACGACGGCGCGGTGCGTGTTGATCGCGCCCTTCGGCATGCCGGTCGTGCCGGACGTGTACGTGATGAACGCCGGGTCGCCGGGGTCGGGCGTCGCGGGCTCGACCCGTTCGCCCTCGTGGCGGTCGAGCAGGTCGGTGAAGCGCAGCGCTCCGGGGCAGTCGATGCGCTCGTGCGTTGCCAGCGCCCGCGGGATCTCGTCGAGGAAGTCGAGCTCGGACGCGGTGACGACGTGCTCGAGCGGCGTGTCGCCGCGCACGCCGGCGACGACGTCGTGCAGCGACTCGAGGCAGACCGCGATGCGCACGCCGGCGTCGGTGAAGTGATGCAGAAGCTCGCGCCGCTTGCTCATCGGGTTGACGGTCGTGACGACACCGCCGGCGAGCCACACGGCGTGGATCGCGATGACCATCTGCGGGACGTTCTGCAGGATCAGCGCGACCCGGTCTCCGGGCCGCAGGCCCAGGTCGTCGCGCAGCGCGGCCGCGAAGGCATGGGCGTGCGCGCCGAGGTCGCGATGCGAGATCGCGGTGTCGAAGTAGAGGACGGCCGGGTCGTCCGGCTGCTCCTTCGCACCGCGCTCGAACAGCTCGACGCCGCTGGCGCAGAGCGGCGTGACGTCGGGCGGGACGTGCTCGTCGTAGCTGGACAGCCACGGCCGATCGCGTCCCGCGCCGCTCATCTCTCGGCCACCAGCGTGCGGTAGACCGCCAGCAGCGCGTCCTTCTGCTCGGCGGAGAGGCGCGGATCCTCGCGGATCGCCGCCTCGGTGGCGCCGTGGCCCTCCGGCGGCGGGTCGCCGTCGTCGGAGAAGAGGCCGGCCTGCGTCAGCAGGCTCTCGACGCTGACGTCGAGCGCGGACGAGATCGAGCGCAGCACGCGGACCGACGGCTCATGCAGCCCGCGCTCGAGCTGGCTGAGGTACGCGTTCGACAGCTGCGTCATCGCCGCGAGCTCGCGCAGCGACAGGTTCGCGTGACGGCGCTGCGCCCGGATGAACTCGCCGAGGGCGTCGAGCTGAGGCTCCCAGGGGTTCGGCGTGGTCATCACGGGCGCGCGCAGCTTCCGGTCAGGCCTCGGCGCGGTCGGGCGTCGCGGCGGCGACGAGCTCCTCCGCGAAGGCGCGCTGGCTCGCGAGCAGCTTCTCGGCGAAGTCGAACGAGCCGGCGATGAGCTCGCCGGGCGAGGGCAGGTCGGCGAGCGGCGCCGGCGTCTCGGGCAGCTCGGGGGTGAAGCGAGCGGACTGCTCGGTCAGCGTGCGCACGGCATCGACGACCGCGGTCTGGCTCTGGCGGATGCCGTCGAGGACCTGGTTCTGCAGCTCGGCGTTGGTGGACATGATCTCTCTCCAGTCGATCGGGTGGGCGACGTTGCGTACTATATCAAGCACGCGATCGATGGAGTGATCGGCGCCAAGATCGCCGCGTTGAGCGCAACAGCGATGATTCCGACCGCTCCGGGGGTAGGGTCCGCGACATGTTGCAGCTGCAACGGGCGGCGATGCGGTCCATGGCACCCCGAGTGGGTGCGCTCGGCGCGCCGCGCGTCGGGCTGGTGCTCGGCGGCGGCGGGATCGTCGGGCAGGCCTACCACGGCGCCGTTCTCGCGGGGCTGCACGAGGCGACGGGCTGGGACCCGCGCGAGGCCGAGGTCGTCGTCGGCACGTCCGCCGGCGCGGCGAGCGGCGCCGAGCTGCGCGCCGGCCTCTCCGGCGGCGACATGGCCGCACGGCGGGAGGGCGCGCCGTTCAGCGACGAGGGCCGGCGGCTGCTGCAGGAGCTGGGTCCGCCGCCGCAGACGCCCGCGCACGACGTCGAGGTCGACCACGACCGGGCGCGCCGCGCGTTCCGCCGGCTGATCGCGAAGGCCGCGATGGCGCCCGGCAGCATCCGCCCCGGCGTCCTGACCTCGATCGCGATGTCGCCCGGCCGCCTCTCCGCGTCGTGGCTGACCCATCAGGTCCACTGGCTCCTCGGCGGCGACGCCTTCCCGAAGCAGCCGTTCTGGACCGTCGCGATCGACCTCGACCGCGGCAAGCGCGTCGTGTTCGGGCGCAAGGGCGCGCCCGAGGCGCCCGTCGGCCGCGCGGTCGAGGCGTCCTGCGCGATCCCCGGCGTGTTCGCGCCCGTCGAGATCGGCGACGGCGTGTACGTCGACGGCGGCGGCTGGTCGCCCTCGAACGTCGACGTCCTCGCCGGCCGCGGCCTCGACCTCGTCGTGGTCGTCTCGCCGATGACCGGCACGCCCGGCGCCGTCACCGACCACGCCGACTGGTTCATCCGCTCCGCCTGCCGCCGCATGCTCGTCCAGGAGGTCGCGAAGGTGCGCGCGACCGGCACCGCCGTCGCGGTCATCGAACCGAACGCCGGCGACCTCCGCACGATGGGCAAGCTCTCCGGCATCGACGTCCTCGACGAGGGCCGCTGCACGCCCGTCGTCGAGCGGGTCCGCGCGTCGACGATCGCGCGCGCGAAGAAGGGAGCGTGGCGAGAGCTCCGCTTCCTCGAAGACCCCCTCCGCGACGCGGCCTGAGGGCGGCGGGCGAAGAGGGACGACCGGCCTCCGGCCGAGGCCGGCGAAGACCTCCGGTCGGTGCGGCTCACGGGCCGCCGCGGGGTTCCTCGTCCTCGTTGCGGTGCGGCGGCGGCGCGCCGGTGCTCCAGGCCTTCGCCCATTCGGACTGCGACTTGACGAGGCGCTCGGCGGCCTCGCGGAGCGAGTCGACCATCTCGCGGCCGGCGGCGGCGAGGTCCTGCTGGCTCGTGCCGCCCTCTCCGCGGTTGGCGACGGCGAGCCAGCCCTGCCACATCTCGCGCTGCGCGTCCGTCCACTGGCGGACGAGCGCCTCGGTGTCGGCCGAGGGACGCCCGCGGACCGCGCCGAGCAGCATCTCGGACTGCGCGTCGACGGCCTTGTACGCCGCGTGGCGCCACGCCTCGATGGTGCGCTTCTGCATGTCCTCGACCGCGCCGCTCTCGAGCCCGTGCCCGGGCGTGTGCGGCCCTCCGCCGAGGATCGTGTCCCACCACTGACGCTGGGTCTCGAGCCAGCGATCCACGCCCGCTTGCGTCTGGGCGATCCAGTCGGTCATCTCGTACGGCCCTCCCGTCTCGACGAGCCGAGCGTAGCTCCGCGATGACGGCCGTTCCACCCCTCCGGACCGCGCTTTGTGGAAGTCGAGCACCACCTCCGCGCCAGGCCTTGTCCGGGCCGACCGCACCCGGGAGCGTCGCACCCGTGCCCTACGACGGGAGAGCCACGTGAGCGGCGGGAACCTCGCGGGCCTGCTCGACGGACCGGCTCGCTGGTCGGCGGACGAGCCCGCGGTCCTGGTGGGCGACGAGGTCATCCGCACGTGGGCCGGCCTCGCCGATGCCGTCGCCCGGCGCGCGGCGTCGCTCGTCGAGTCGCTCGCGGTCACGCCCGGCGACGCGGTCGCGCTCTACGCCGACAACTGCCCCGAGTACATCGAGCTGCTGTACGGCATCTGGCACGCCGGCGCCGTCGCGGTGCCGATCTCGAGCCGCCTGCACCCGCGCGAGACGAGCGACCTGATCGTCGCCTCCCACGCGAAGGCCTGCTTCACGACCGGGACGCTCGGCGAGCAGCTCGACGCGCCGTGCCCGGTCATCGCGATGGACGAGCGGGGCTGGGAGCGCCACGAGCCGCGGCCGCCGGTGCCGCGCCTGCTCACGGACGACGCGTGGATCTTCTTCACCTCCGGCACCACCGGCCGGTCGAAGGGCGCGCGCCTCAGCCACGGCGCGCTGTTCGCGATGAGCGCCGCCTACTACGCCGACTCGGACTTCGTCGGCCCGCGCGACAGCATGATCCACACCGCCGCGCTGTCGCACGCGTCGGGCCTGATGGGGATCCCGTTCATCGCGCGCGGCGCGGCGCAGGTGCTGCCGGCCTCGGGCGGCTTCGACGCCGGCGAGCTCGTCGACCTCGTCAACGCGTCGCACCGCTCGACGTTCTTCGTCCCGCCCGTCCTCCTGCGCCGCCTCGCGGTCTCCGAGCACGTCGGCCGCCTCGACGTCGAGAAGCTCGGCCGGCTGCTCGTCGGCGCGGCGCCCGTGCTGCCCGACGACCTGCGCGCCGGCGTCGCCGCGTTCGGCCCGCGCGTGTGGAACGGCTACGGCCAGGGCGAGTCGCCGTGCACGATCACCGCGCACCAGCCCGACGCGATCGCCGCCGCGGTGGCCGAGGACGACGAGGACGCGCTCGCCTCGGTCGGCGTCGCGCGGTTCAGCTGCAGCGTGCGCGTCGTCGACGGTGCCGGCATCGCGTCCGCGCCCGGCGAGGTGGGTGAGGTGGTCGTCGCCGGACCCACGGTGATGAGCGGCTACCTCGACCTGCCCGAGGCGACCGCGGAGGCGCTGCGCGGCGGCTGGCTGCACACCGGTGACCTCGGCCGCTTCGACGAGCGCATGCGCCTGACGCTCGTCGACCGCGCGAAGGACATGATCATCACCGGCGGCTACAACGTCTACTCGCAGGAGGTCGAGCAGGTGCTCGTCTCCGCGCCCGGCATCGCCGAGGCCGCCGTCGTCGGCCTGCCCGACGACGAGTGGGGCGAGCGCGTCGCCGCGTTCGTCGTCGGCGAGCCCGGTGCGACCGTCGACACGGCCGCGCTCGACGCGCTCTGCCTCGAGCAGATCGCGCGCCACAAGCGGCCGAAGGAGTACCACGTCGTCGACGTCCTGCCGCGCAACACGGTCGGCAAGGTGCTCAAGCGCGACCTGCGCGCGAGCGTCACCGGCGCGGACGCGCGATGACGCACGTCGAGCTGCTCGACGAGACCCTGCGCGACGGCCAGCAGGCGCTGTGGGGCATGCGCATGCAGGCCGGCATGGCGCTGCCGGTCGCCGACACGATCGACCGCACCGGCTACAAGGTCGTCGACTTCGCGGGCAGCTCGATGATGGAGGTGCTCGTCAAGTACCAGCGCGAGGATCCGTGGGAGGGGCTCGACCTCATCCGGCGCAGGATCCACCGCACCCCACTGCGCGGCGGCATGCGCGCGAACGCGTGCATCTCGTTCGGCGTCTCGCCGCCCGCGCTCATGGACCTGTGGATGCGCCGGCTCAACGCGCACGGCGTCCGCTCGTACTGGATCTACGACGTCCTCTACGGCATCGAGAACTTCGCGCGGCTGGCGAAGGTCGCCAAGGAGGAGGGCTCGGAGGTCGTCGGCACCGTCTTCTACACCGAGTCGCCGGTCCACACCGACGAGTACCTCGCCGGCAAGGCGGCGGCGCTCGCGGCGATCCCCGAGATCGACGGGATCCTCTTCTACGACACCGCCGGCGTGCTGCACACCGACCGCATCCGGACGCTCGTCCCGAAGATCGTCGAGGCGGCCGCGCCCAAGTACGTCGAGATCCACGCGAACAACCTCATGGGCACGTCGGGCCTGACGTACGTCGAGGCGGTCCGCCACGGCATCACCGTCCTGCACACGTCGACGCGCGCGATGGCGAACGGGCCGTCCGTGCCGTCGGTGCAGAGCGTCGCGCGCAACCTCGAGCTCATGGGCTGCACGCACTCGGTCGACCTCTCGCTGCTGCCCGAGGTCGACGAGCACTTCCGCGCCGTCGGCAAGGCGGCGGGCTACCTCGTCGACCAGGTCTCCGAGTACGACCTCTTCAACGTCACCCACCAGGTGCCGGGCGGCATGGTCGGCACGCTGAAGGCGCAGCTCGAGCAGCACGGCATGACCCACCGGCTCGACGAGGTCCTGGAGGAGACGGGCACCGTCCGGCGCGAGCTCGGCTGGCCGGTGATGGCGACGCCGCTCTCGCAGCTCGTCGGCACGCAGGCGGTGCTGAACGTCGTCACGGGCAAGCGCTACGAGCTCGTTCCCGACCAGGTCGTCGCGTACGCGGCCGGCCACTACGGCGAGCCGCCCGCGCCGATCGAGCCGGACGTCCTCGACCGGATCATGAGCGCCGAGAACGCCGAGCGGGTCGTCGCGAACCCGCCCGAGCAGCCGACGCTCGAGGACCTGCGCAAGCGCCACGGCACCCACGAAGGGGAGGACGATCTGCTGATCCTCAAGGCGCTCATCCCGGAGCCGGACATCGCCGCGATGCAGGCGAACGGGCCCGTGCGCCGCGACTACCCGCTGACGTCGCCGGAGGTCGATGAGCTCAAGCAGCTCATCGCCACCGTGCAGACGCCCTACGTCCGCGTGCAGACCGAGCAGTTCGGGATGGAGCTGCGGCGATGACGCCCGAGGAGCTGCTCACCACCACGCGCGCGGTGCGCAAGCGGTTGGACTTCGACCGGCCCGTCGAGCGCGAGGTCCTGACCGAGTGCGTCCGGCTCGCGCTGCAGGCGCCGTCGGGGTCGAACCGCTGGCCGGTCCAGTTCGTCATCGTCACCGACGGGGAGCGCCGCCACGCGCTGGGCGAGGCCTACCGCGACGCCTGGGCCGGCTACCAGGCGTCGGCCATGTACATCGGCAAGCTCGACAAGGGCGACGAGGACGCCAACGAGCAGCAGCAGCGCACCGCGCGCTCGGCCGAGCACCTCGCCGAGAACATCCACCGCGCGCCCGCGCTCGTCCTCGCGTGCGGCGCCGGCCGCGTGCCCGACGGCTCGCCATCGTTCCGCGCGATCAACTTCGCCGCCAGCGTCCACCCGGCGCTGTGGTCCTTCATGCTCGCGGCCCGCCTCCACGGCCTCGGGACGTGCTGGACCGGCGTCTCGCTGAACGACGAGCCGCGCACCGCGGAGATCGTCGGCGTCCCGCTCGACGAGGTGACGATCTGCGCGCTGACCCCGGTCGCGTACACGATCGGCACCGACTTCAAGCCCGCGTTGCGCCCGGAGCCCGACGACGTCATCCACTGGGAGGTCTGGTGAGCACCATGCCCGTCAACCGCGTCCACCGCCTGCGCCGCCGACCCGTCGGCGCGCTCAAGCCGGGCGACCTCGAGCTGTGCGAGGAGCCCGTCGGCGAGCTGCAGGAGGGTCAGGCGCTCGTCCGGACGCTGCTGCTGTCGCTCGACCCGACGAACCGCATCTGGATGAGCGACATCCGCGGCTACATGCCGCCGGTGCCCATCGACGACGTCATGCGCGGAATCGGCATCGGCGAGGTCGTCGCGTCGCGCACCGACGCGCTGCCCGAGGGCGCGCTCGTCAGCGGGTTCACCGGCTGGCAGGACTACGTCGTCGCCGACGCGTCGAGCGGCTTCACCGTGCTGCCCGACCCGCTGCCGGGGCCGGTCGAGGCGTTCCTCGGCGCCCTCGGCCACACCGGCATCACGGCGTGGCTCGGGATCGAGATGATCGGCAAGCCGAAGGAGGGCGAGACCGTCGTCGTCTCGGCCGCGGCGGGCGCCGTGGGCTCGGTCGCGGGACAGCTCGTCAAGGCGCGCGGCGCGCGGGCCGTCGGCATCGCCGGCGGGCCGGAGAAGTGCGCGCACGCGGTCGCGAAGCTCGGCTACGACGTCTGCGTCGACCACCGCGCGCCGGACTGGCGCGAGCAGCTCGACGCGGCGACGCCGGACGGGATCGACGTCGACTTCGAGAACGTCGGCGGGCCGATCATGGACCACATCCTGTACCGGCTGAACATCGGCGCGCGCGTCGCGCTGTGCGGGATGATCAGCGACTACAACGCGTTCGACGAGGGCGGCGCGTCGCAGGCGTTCGGGCTGACGAACGTCTCGCAGCTGATCATGCAGCGCGCGACGATCACCGGCTTCCTCGTCCTCGATCACGCCGACAAGTTCGGCGACGCGATCACCGAGCTGGCGACGCTCCTCGGGCAGGGCCGCCTGCACTACGACGAGACCGTGGTCGACGGGCTCGAGAACGCGCCCGACGCGCTCGCCCGCCTCTTCGACGGCCGCAACACCGGCAAGCTCCTCGTCCGCGTGGCGGAGCGGGCCGCAGGCAGCACCCACACCACCACCTCGGAGGCAGTCACGTCATGAGCACAGTCCAGCAGACCAAGCAGCACTGGCGCGTCGAGCGCCACCCGGACGGCGTCGAGGTCGCGTCGTACCGCAACGACCCGATGAACTACTTCTTCGCCGACGGAGCGGCGGAGTTCGCGGAGCTCGTCGAGTCGTGGGCCGACCCGGCCGTCCGCGCGGTCGTGCTGACCGGCGACGTGCCCGGCAAGTTCCTCACGCACTACAGCGTCGAGGAGCTCGTGTCCGTCGCGGAGGACCGCGAGGCGTTGCCGACCGTCTGCCCGACGCTGACCGACGGCTACCACGCGCTGCTCCAGCAGATGCGCGCACTGCCGAAGCCGGTCATCGTCGCGATGACGGGCGACACGATGGGCGGCGGGTTCGAGCTGTCGATGGCGGCCGACATCCGCATCGCCGAGGACGGGCCGTACCGCATCGGGCTGCTCGAGACGAAGCTCGGGATCATCCCCGGCGGCAGCGGCACGCAGCGCATCGCGCGGATGCTGGGACACGCGGCGGCGATCGACATCGTCATGCGCGGCCGCGTGTTCACGCCCAAGCAGGCGGAGGCGCGCGGGCTCGTCCACGAGGCGGTGCCGGACGCCAAGGCGCGCGCGCTGGAGATCGCGCACGAGCTGGCCGCGATGTCTCCGGTCGCGATCGCCCAGGCGAAGCGGTCCGTCTACCAGGGCGTCGACAAGCCGCTGGCGGAGGGGCTGAAGATCGAGACCGACGCGTTCCTGCAGACGATGGCGTCCGACGAGGGCCTCGAGCTCATGCGCCAGTACGTGGCGACGCCGCTCGAGGAGCGCAAGAACTGGGCGCAGCCGGAGCCGGATCGATGAGCACCGGCTTCCTCTGGGACGAGCGGTACGCCTGGCACGACACCGGCACCGGCTCGGGGTTCATGTCGGCCGGCGGCCTCGTCGAGCCCGAGATGCACGGCGAGAGCCCCGCGACGAAGCGGCGCTTCCGCAACCTGCTGGACGTCACCGGTCTGCTCGACAAGTGCGTCGAGCTGAAGCCGCGGCCGGCGACCGACGAGGAGATCCTGCGGCTGCACGCGCCCGACTACGTGCAGCGGATCAAGGACCTCAGCGCGGCGGGCGGCGGCGACGGCGGCGAGCTCGCCCCGTTCGGCGCCAACGGCTACGAGGTCGCGGCGCTCGCCGCGGGCGGTGCGATGACGGCGGCTGAGGCCGTGATGAACGGCACCGTGAACAACGGGTACGCGCTCGTGCGCCCGCCCGGCCACCACGCCGAGCGCGACCTCGGCCGCGGGTTCTGCATCTTCGGCAACACGGCGCTCGCCGCTCTGCACGCGCGCCACGCGCTCGGCGCCGAGCGCGTCGCGATCGTCGACTGGGACGTCCACCACGGCAACGGGACCGAGCACGCGTTCTACGAGGACGGCAGCGTGCTCGCCATCTCGCTGCATCAGGACAACCTGTACCCGACCGACTCCGGCCGCGTGACCGACACGGGGACGGGCGACGGAGCCGGTACGACGATCAACATCCCGCTGCCGCCCGGGTCGGGCAACGGCGCCTACGAGGCGGCGTTCGAGCGCGTCGTCGCGCCCGCGATCCAGCGCTTCAAGCCGGACATCGTGCTCGTCGCCTCCGGACTCGACGCGAGCATGTGCGACCCGTTCGCGATCATGATGGTCACGAGCTTCGGCTACGCCCACATGGCCCGGATCCTGCTCGACGTGACCGCCGAGGTCTGCGACGGCCGGCTGCTGGCGATCCACGAGGGCGGCTACTCCTCCGCGCACGTCCCGTTCTGCGGCGTCGCGGTGATGGAGGAGCTGCTCGGCATCCCCGAGTCCGACCGCGTCGAGGACCCCTTCACCGCCGTCTTCGCCGGAATGGCCTACCAGGACCTCCAGCCGCACCAGGACGAGGCGATCAAGCGCGCCGAGGAGGCGCTGTCGCTCGTCCCCGCCTGAGCGTCAGACGAGCCGCGCGAGGCGGAGGGCGACTCGGAGCTCGAGCTGCCTCTCCGCCACGCGGTGGCCGAGGAGCTCCTCGGCGCGGTGGACGCGGTAGGTGACCGTGTTCTCGTGGACGCCGAGGCGGCGGGCGGCGCGGACGAAGGAGGCGCCCTCCTCGAGGAAGACGCGCAGCGTGGAGGAGAGGCGGCGCGTGGCGTCGTCGTCCGCGGCGAGCGGGCCCAGCTCCGCGGAGACGAAGCGACGTGCCTCGTCGAGGTCGTGGGTCATGAGCGCGTCGAGGCCGACCTCGTCGAAGTGCGTGACCGCGCGGCCGCCCGCGAGGCCGGCGATGCGCATCGCCAGGTGCGCCTCGGCGTGCGACCGGCGGAACCCGTCGACGCCGTGGCCGCGCGTCCCGATGGCGACGTGAACGCCGCGGCGGGGCCGGTACGGCGCGCCGGCGTCGCCGTCGACGCCCGCCCAGCAGGCGAGCTGACGGCCGCGCGCGACGGAGAGCACGCCGACGGCGCCCAGCCGCTTCGCGACGGCGGCGGCGACGCGCTCGAGGTCGGCGAACAGCTCCTGCGCGTCGCCCGCCTCGTCGGACCACACGAGGAACGCGACGTGGTCGCGGTCGAGCGCGTACCCGAGCCGCAGCCCGACCTCGCCGGCGTCGACGGGCCCGCCGTCCAGCAGCGAGCGCACCGCCTCGGCGCGCAGCGCCTCGGCGCCGCGCAGCCACTGCTCGCGCTCGCGCATGTAGAAGTCGGTGAGCTGGCGCTCGATCGTCTCGACGTACGCGAACAGCCAGTCGTTGAAGTACTGCAGCGCCGACGCGAAGGTGTCGGGATCAAGCGACGCGGCGCGCAGCTGCTCGAGCCACCGCGCGGTCAGCGTCTTCTGGCCCATCCGGTACGCGCGCTGCAGCAGCTCGAACGGCAGCCCGAGCCGCACGTACGCCTTCGCGTACGACAGCGCCTCGCTCGGGACGACCGCGGACCGCGGGTCGGCGTCGTCGCGCAGCAGCGTGTTGATGAGCCCGAGGTTCGCGCGGCAGCTCTGCAGCGTCTGCACGTAGACGTCGTCGAACAGCTCGTCCAGGTGCTCGTGGATCGCGTCGGCGAGCAGCCGCGACAGCGCGTCGAGCTCGGCGCCCATCGAGGAGACGAGCGCGTCGATCTCCTCGCGTGCCACACGCGACGGCGCGACGGCTTGGGACAGCACGACGCCGACCGTACGCCTCTTGTGGTCCGGCCACAAGATCCCATCCGCACATGGGCTGGTCGGAACGACGACACGGAGGACCCCCGCACCTAGCGTCCGCTGGCATGGCGACCACGCACAACCCGCGCGTGCTGGCGATCGACGCCGGCGGGACGATGACGGACACGTTCATCGTCGACGAGACCGGCCACTTCGTCGTAGGCAAGGCGCAGACCACGCCGCAGGACGAGTCCGTCGGGCTGATGAGCTCGGCCGAGGACGCGCTGCGGCAGTGGGACAGCACCCCGGAGGAGGGGTTCCCGAAGATCCAGTCCGCGGTCTTCAGCGGCACGGCGATGCTCAACCGCCTGCTGACGCGGCGCGGGCAGAAGGTGGGCGCGATCGTCACCGCGGGCCAGGAGGACGTCCTGCAGATGGAGCGCGGGATCCAGACCTACCTCGGGTTCTCCTACGCCGACCGCCTGCACATCGCGACGCACCACCACAACGACCCGCTCATCCCGCGCGACCGCGTCAAGGGCGTGCGCGGGCGGATCGACCTCTTCGGCGCCGAGGCGCTGCCGCTGCGCGAGGAGGACGCGCGCGAGGCGGTCAACGAGCTGCTCGACGAGGGCGTGCAGGGGATCGTCATCAGCTTCATCTTCAGCTACCGCAACCCCGCGCACGAGCAGCGCGTCCGCGAGATCGTCGAGGAGGAGAAGGCCAAGCGCGGGCTGAACGGCGACTGCCCCGTCTTCGTCAGCTCCGAGCTGTACCCGAGCCGCCGCGACTTCCCGCGCCTCAACACGACCGTCATCGAGGCCTACGCTGCCGAGCCGAGCCGCGGCACGCTGCGCGCCGTCCGCGACCGCACGAAGGAGCGCGGCGCCGGCTTCGAGCTGCGCGTCATGGCCAGCCACGGCGGCACGATCTCGATCGACGCCGACCAGCTCGCCACGACGCTCGTGTCCGGCCCGATCGGCGGGGTCGTCGGCGCGAAGTGGCTCGCCGACAAGATCGGCCTGACGAACGTGCTCTGCACGGACATCGGCGGCACGTCGTTCGACATCGCGCTGCTGACGGGCCGCAAGTACGAGGTCACCACGACCCCGGACATGGCGAAGTTCCTGCTCAACATGCCGCTCGTGCAGATCGACTCGGTCGGCGCGGGCTGCGGCTCGTACGTCCGGATCGACCCGAACGCGCGACGGCCCGAGATCGGCCCCGACAGCGCGGGCGCGATGATCGGCACCGCGTACCCGGAGGGCGGCGTCGAGACCGTCTCGATCACCGACCTCAACCTCGTCCTCGGGCGGCTGAACCCCGACTACTTCCTCGGCGGTCAGGTCCAGCTCGACATGGAGCGCGCCCGCCACGAGGTGCAGCGCCAGGTCGCCGGGCCGCTCGGCCTCGGCATCGAGGAGTCCGCCGCCGGCGTCATCGAGCTGTTCGAGACGTCGCTGCGCAACGAGGCCGTCGGGCGCATCCTCGGCAAGGGCTACAGCCCCGCCGACTACACGCTGCTCTGCTACGGCGGCGGCGGCCCGCTGCACGTCGCCGGCTACACCGCCGGCGTGCCGTACCAGCAGGTGCTCGTGCCCGAGTGGGCGGCGGGCTTCAGCGCCTTCGGCTGCGCGTGCGCGGAGTTCGAGTACCGCTTCGACCGCCAGGTCGACCTGCCGCTGCTACCGACGCAGGACAGCGCCGAGCAGGTCCAGATGGGCTGGCTGCTCACCCAGGCGTGGCGCCAGCTGGAGGAGCGCGTCCGGGCGGAGTTCGAGAAGTCCGGCTACCGGCCCGAGGACGTGACGTTCACGCACATGGTCCGGATGCAGTACTACGGCCAGCTCGTCGACATCGAGCTCGACGCGCCGAAGGCCGCGATCGAGACCGCCGAGGACGTCGAGGCGCTCAAGGAGCAGTTCGAGCAGACGTACACGCGCATGTACGCGCGCGCGGCGTCGTCGCCGGAGCTCGGCTACCTCGTCGCCAAGGCGATCGTGAAGGGCTCGGTCGACATCGAGAAGCCGACGCTGCCGCAGATGCCGCGCGTCGAGGGCTCGCCGCCGGTGAAGGCGACGCGCGACGTGTGGTGGCACGACGGCTTCGTGGCCACCGACATCTACGAGATGGACGACGTGCAGCGCGGCCACGTCATCGAGGGCCCCGCGGTCCTCGAGGCCGAGTCCACGACGTTCCCGATCCCGCCCGACCGCCGGGCGACGCTCGACGAGCACGGCATCTTCCACCTCGAGAACAAGGGTTCCTGACTCCATGGCCACCATCGACAAGGTCCGCGCCTTCGAGCCGAGCCGCCCCGCCATCGGGTGGGACGGGCACACGCTCAAGGAGATGCTCGATCACTCGGAGAAGCTCTTCGAGGAGACCGGCCACTACCACGGCCTCGAGCAGCTCGCGATGAAGGACGCCAACCCGCTGCACTACGAGAAGCTCTTCTCGCGGGTGCGCGGCGGCATGGTCACCGCGCGCGAGACGGCGCTGAACATCAGCGCGTCGCCGATCGTCCGCGAGCTGGGCGAGATCTGCTTCGCGCTCTACACGCCCGAGGGCGACAACGTCGCCCTGAGCACCGGCATCATCGTCCACGTCCACACGATGAGCGAGGCCATCAAGTTCATGGTCCGCAACGGCTGGGAGGACAACCCGGGCATCCAGCCCGGCGACATCTTCGCCAACAACCAGCCGACGATCGGGGACGTCCACAACGCCGACGTGCAGACGTTCGTCCCGATCTTCCACGAGGGCGAGCTGATCGCCTGGGCGGGCGGCGTCATCCACGTCATGGACATCGGCGCGTCGACGCCGGGCGGCGTGTGCGTCGCGCCGACGACCCGCTTCGACGACGGCATCGACCTGCACGCGATGAAGATCGGCGAGAACGACACGATCGCCGCGTGGCACACGAAGCGCGTGTCGATGCAGAGCCGCGCGCCGGGCCTGTACCTGCTCGACGAGCGCACCCGCCTCGCCGGCTGCCACATGATCCGCGACGCGGTGGAGCGGCTCGTCCTCGAGGAGGGCGTCGACACCGTCAAGCAGTTCATGCGCGAGGTCGTCGAGGACGGCCGGCGCGACTTCAAGGCGCGCGTGCGCGGGATGCTCGTGCCGGGCCGCTACCGCGCGGTCGGGTTCAACGAGGCCCGGTACGCGGACAAGGTGAACCTGCCGCGGCGTGCGCAGCGCGACCAGATCCAGCACGGCCCGTACGAGGCGGTGGTCGACCGCGACGGGCGGTGGACGACCGACCTGCGCGGCGCGTCGGCGTGGGGGTGGCACTCGTTCAACGCGACGCCGGCCGCCCAGCAGGGGATGCAGTGGATCCTCTTCACGCAGACGCTCATCTGCAACGACAAGGTCAACGACGGCGCGTACTACGCGACCGAGCTGAAGCTGACCGAGGGCTCATGGGCGAACCTCGGTGACGCGCCGTGCTCGTCGTCGTTCCCGTGGATGCCGATGTTCTGCACGAGCGTCGGGTACCTGCGGGCGGTGTCGCGCGCGCTGCAGTCGCGCGGGTACATCGAGGAGGTCGTCGGCACCTACACCGTGCCGGGCAACGTCGCGCAGGGCGGCGGCATCGACCAGTACGGGCAGATCTCCGGGTTCATGAACTTCGAGATCGGCGCGCAGGGCCAGGGCGGGAAGTACGTGCTCGACGGGCTCGACTACGGCGCCGCGGTGTTCAACCCCGAGGGCGACATGGGCGACATCGAGATGTGGGAGCTCGTGAAGCCGATGATCTACCTCGGCCGGCGGATCAAGCCGAACACGGGCGGCTGGGGCCGGCACCGCGGCGGCTCGTCGTTCGAGACGCTGCTGCTCGTCCACAACACGCCCGACTTCGAGATCGAGAACATCGGCGCGGGCGGGATGTTCACCTCGCCCGGCATCTTCGGCGGCTACCCGGCGCCGAGCGCGTACGTCCACAACGTCTTCGGCTCGGACATCTACGAGCAGGCGGCGAACGGCGAGGCGTACCCCGTCGCGGACGTCAGCGGCCAGGACCTCGAGATGAACGCGTTCGCGGGCGAGCACATGCTCAAGCAGGACCCGTACACGATGATGCTCGCGGTCAAGAGCGGCGACCTGTACCTGTCGAGCGGCCGCGGCGGCGGCGGCCTCGGCGACCCGCTGCTGCGCCGCGACGAGGCGATCGAGGCCGACATCGCCGGCGGGCACCTGCAGCCGCAGTTCGCCGAGCGGGCGTACGGCCGCGGCAGCCGCGACGCGCTGGTGAAGGCGCGCCTCGAGCGGGCGCGGCCCGCGCAGGAGTGGTGGGCCGAGCAGCGCGAGCGCATCCTGCGCCAGGACCTCATCGAGCCGGTGAAGGTCATGTACAGCGAGTCGATGCGCCTCGAGCCGGGCTGGGCCGCGGAGTTCCGCGGGTTCTGGGACCTGCCGGAGGACTTCGACTTCGACGTCGTGACGCCGACGATCCCCGTGCAGCGCGCGGCGCCGGGCAAGGTCACGCCGCAGGAGTCGGTGGCCGCGTTCCTGCGCGACTCGGACGTCTTCCAGGCGCCCGACCACGTGCACGTCCCGGTGACGACGCAGATGACGAAGGAGACGCTCGCCGACCTCGTCGACGAGAAGCTCTCGCGCCGCGCGGTCAAGGACATCCAGTCCGGCATCAAGGATCCCGACCGGTTCGACACCTGGGTCGCGCTGCTGCAGGAGCGCGTCTCGTACGACGACCCGATCGTCCTGCCGTACGGCGAGGGCATGAACATCGTCCGCCGGCAGTCCGACGGCGAGCTGGTCATCCGCACCGACGCCGGCGCCGACCTGTGCCGGTGGGACGAGAACTGGAAGATGCACGTCCCGGTGTTCGTCCGCGACACCGACGAGCTCTACGAGGAGGTCTACCCGAAGCTCGGCCACCCGGAGGGCGAGTGGATGGAGCTGCGCGAGTACTACTGCCCGGCCTCCGGGCGGCTGCTCGAGACCGAGGCCGTGCCGCCGGGCTACCCGGCGATCCACGAGTACCTGCCGGACCTGAACGGCTTCTACGAGGGGTGGCTCGGGAGGCCGCTGCCGTAACGCGTCACGGGGTGGGGTCGCCGAGGCCGAGGGAGCGCCCGATGAGCTCCTTCATGATCTCGTTCGACCCCGCCCAGATCTTCGTCACGCGCGCGTCCGCGAAGGCGCGCGCGACGTCGTACTCGGTCATGTAGCCGTAGCCGCCGTAGAGCTGGACGCAGCCGTCGAGGACCTCGTTCTGGACCTCGGCGGTCCACCACTTCAGCTTCGCGGTGTCGACGTCCGGCAGGCGGCCGTCGGCTTGGGCCTGCAGGCAGCGGTCGAGGTAGGCCTGCGTGACCTCGACCTTCGTCGTCAGCTCGGCGAGCAGGTGGCGGTTGGCCTGGAAGCTGCCGATCGGCCGGCCGAACGCGCGGCGGTCGCGGACGTACTCGAGCGTCAGCTCGAGCGCGTGGGCCGCGTGCGCGAGGTTCGAGCAGGCTGAGCCGAGCCGCTCGCCCGGCAGCCGCTCCATCATGTATCGGAAGCCCTTGCCGGGCTCGCCGAGGACGTTCTCGCGCGGGATGCGGACGTCCTCGAAGAACAGCTCGGCCGTGTCGGCCTCGTGCTGGCCGGTCTTCTCGAGCTTGCGGCCGCGGACGAAGCCCTCCATCCCCTCCTCGAGGACGAGCAGCGTGATGCCCTCGGGCGTGCGCGCCGCGACGACGATGAGATCCGCGCCGGTGCCGTTCGTGATGAACGTCTTCGAGCCGCTGAGGACGTACCCGTCGCCGTCCGGCGTCGCGGTCGTGCGCAGCGACCTGAGGTCGGATCCCGCTTCCGGCTCGGTCATGCCGATCGCGGTGAGCACCTCGCCGGTGCAGAAGCCGGGCAGCCAGCGCTCGTGCTGCTCGGGCGTCCCAAGCTCGACGAGGTACGGCGCGACGACGTCGGCGTGGACCTGGAAGGCCGAGGCGTACGCCATCCCGGCGCGCGCCAGCTCCTCCTGGAGCACCGCGTTGAAGCGGAAGTCGGGGGCGCCGATGCCGCCGTGCTCCTCGGGCACGAGCAGGCCCAGGTACCCGTGGTCGCCCGCGGTGCGGAAGACCTCGCGGGGGATCTTGCGGGCGGCCCTGATCTCGTCTCGCCGGGGCATGATCTCGCGCGCGACGAACGCGGCCACCGACTCGCGGAAGAGGTCGTGCTCGTCGGTGAAGACGGATCGGCGGACCGCCCCCGGACGCCTGATCTCGGTGCTCACGGCGCGACCGTACGGCGGCGGGTCCGTTTCGCGCGCGCGGGAGGTCGGTTCCCTTGTCGCTTCCTCCAGCATCCGGGCCCCCGGCGCCTTCGCCGCGCGACCGGTGTACGGAAGTGTCCCGGTCATGAGCGAGCTCTCCGGGAACGCGCTGGTCACGGGTGGGTCACGAGGGATCGGGCGCTCCTGCGCGCTCGCGCTCGCCCGCGGCGGCGCCGACGTCTCCATCACGTACGTCGAGAACGCCGAGGCGGCCGAGAAGACGGCGGACGAGATCCGCGCGCTCGGCCGGCGCGCCCACGTGCAGCAGCTCGATGTCGCGGATGCGGACGCGTGCGCCGCCGCCGTCGACGCCGCGGTCGCCGAGCTCGGCCCGCTCACCTACCTCGTGTCCAACGCGGCCAACGGGACGTTCGCGACCGTCGAGGACATGACGATCGAGGAGTGGGACAGCACGATGGCCGCGCACCCGCGCGCCCTCTTCGCGCTCGCCAAGCAGGCCGCGAAGTCGATGAAGGAGAACGGCGGCGGCGCGATCGTCGCGATCTCCTCGCTCGGCACGCAGCGGGCCTTCGACGCCTACGCCGCGTTCGGGTCGGGCAAGGCCGCGATCGAGGTGCTCGTCAAGTACATCGCGGTCGAGCTGGGGCCGTCCAACATCCGCTGCAACTGCGTGTCGGGCGGCGTCGTGCTGACCGACCTCTTCAAGGCGATCCCCGACTGGGAGTCGATCGCCGAGGTCAGCGCCGAGCGCGCGCCGCTGCGCACGGTGATGGACCCGGACGACATCGCCGACGCGGTCGCGTTCTTCTGCTCGGACGGCGGCAAGCGGATCACCGGCCAGACGCTGGTCGTCGACGGCGGCTCCCTCCTGCCGGGCTGAGCCGATGGCGGGCTGGAGCGTCGAAGCGCGCGACCACGGCGTGGTCGTCGCGACCTACTCGAACCCGCCGATGAACTACGGGACGAGCGCGTCGTGGGAGGAGCTGCGCGCCCTCATCGACGGCGACTGGGCCGACCCGTCCGTGCGGGCGGTCGTGCTCACCGGCGACCCGGCGGCGGACGCCTTCATCACGCACTTCAGCGTCGAGGAGCTCGTCGACGCCGTGCAGGACCGCGAGGCGCTGCGCATCCGCGGCGTCGCGTGGGGCCGGTTCCGGCAGGAGCTGCGCCTCGCGCTGCGCGACATGCCGAAGCCGGTGCTGTGCGCGATGAACGGCACGACGATGGGCGGCGGCCTCGAGCTCGCGATGGCGTGCGACCTGCGGATCGCGCAGCGCGGCGACTTCGCCGTCGGGCTGCCCGAGGTGCGGCTCGGGATCCTGCCGGGCGGGTCGGGGACGCAGCGGCTCGTGCGGCTGCTCGGCCAGGCCAAGGCGATCGACCTCATGCTGACCGGCCGGCTGCTGACGCCGGAGGAGTCGCTGGAGATCGGGCTCGTCAACGAGGTCGTCGACGACGCGCTGGCGCGGACGGTCGCGCTGGCGGGCGAGCTGGCCCGGCTGCCGCCGCGGTCGGTGGCCGCGATCAAGCGGGCGGTCTACCAGGGCGGCGACACGCACTTCCGGGCGGGCCTGGAGATCGAGGCTGCGGGCCTGCTCGACCTGATCCTCTCCGACGATGCGAAGAAGGCGATGGAGGCGTACGTCTCGGTCCCGTTCGAGGACCGTCGCGCCTGGTTCGCCGACGTCGACGCGTACCCCGAGTACGACGGGCGATGAACGAACCCGGCTCGCTCTCGGGCCGGGTAGCGCTCGTCACGGGTGGGGCGCAGAGCATCGGGGAGGCGTGCGCGCGGCGGCTGGCCGCCGCCGGCGCGGTCGTGGCGGTCGCCGATGTGAACGGCGAGGGCGCGGCAGCGGTCGCGTCCTCCGTGGGCGGCGGGGCGATCGGGCTGGCGCTCGACGTGTCCGACCCGGTCGCCGTGGCGTCCGTCGTGGGGGAGGTGGTCGCGCGGCTCGGCGGCCTGGACATCGCGATCAACAACGCCGGCGTGTCGGAGCCGTCGACACCGGTCTTCGCGATGGACGACGAGCTGTGGCGGCGCGTGCTGGCCGTCAACCTCGACGGCGTCTTCCACTGCGTGCGCGAGGAGGTCGGCGCGATGGTCGAGCGCGGTGGCGGGGCGATCGTGAACATGGCGTCGGTGCTCGGCAGCGTCGCGTTCCCCGGCCATGCCGCGTACGTCTCCTCGAAGCACGCGGTGATCGGGCTGACGAAGGCGGCGGCGCTGGATCACGCCGCGGACGGCATCCGCGTGAACGCCGTCGCGCCCGCGTTCATCTCGGTGCCGGCGAAGCAGCGCTCGCACAGCGAGGAGGAGGTCGCGCAGCTGCACGCGCTGGGGCGGCTCGGCACGGTCGACGAGGTCGCGGAGCTCGTCTTCTGGCTCGTCAGCGACGCGGCGGCGTTCGCGACCGGCGGCGTCTACCCGCTGGATGGGGGCTACCTGGCACGATGAGCCGGTGAGCCAGGCGCTGCACACGTTCGTCCAGCTCTCCGATCTGCACGTCAACGCCGCCGGCCCGCTGTACGGGAAGGTCGACACCCACGCGCGCGTGCGCGCCGCGCTTGACCTCGTGGAGGCGATGGACGTCGCGCCCGAGGCGGTGCTCGTCAGCGGCGACCTGACGAACGACGCCGAGCCGGACGACTACCGCGCCGTGCGGTCGCTGCTCGAGCCGGTCCTGTCGCGTCTGGGTGTGCCGCTCGTCGTGATCCCGGGCAACCACGACGTGCCGGCCCTGCTGCGCGAGCACGTGCTCGGCGTTCCGGCGACGCCGGAGCCGATGGACTCGGTGACGTGGCTCGGCGGCGCGCGGATCGTCGCGGTCGACAGCTCGATGGAGGCCGACGCGCGGGGCGAGGTGACGGACGCGCAGCTCGAGTGGCTCGCGGCCGAGCTGGCGTCGCCTGCGCCCGACGGAACGGTGCTCGCGATCCACCACCCGCCGCTGCGGTCCTCGCCCGTCGGGCTCTTCGACCACATCGGGCTGCAGCGACCCGAGGCGATCGCCGACGTGCTGCGCGGCAGCGACGTCCGCCTGGTCCTCTGCGGCCACACCCACCACGTCGCCGCCGGTTCGGTCGCCGGCATCCCGGTCTGGATCGCCCCGTCGCTCGCCTACGCCGCCGACGTCACCGCACCCCACGACGTCTTCCGCGGCCTCGTGTTCGGCGGCATCACGCGCGTCGACGTCTTCGCCGACGAGGCCCTCGCGACGCTCATCCCGCTCGAGGGCCGCGAGGTCGTCGTCGAGCTCGCGGTGGACGAGATCCTCGCGGACCACTGAAGTTCGGCTTATCATCGCGCCTCCATGTGGCGCGTGCTTCCCGTCCTCGCTGCCGTCTTCGCGCTCGCGGTCCCGGCCGCCGGCGCCGCCGTCCGCGTCCCGGCCGGCGCGAAGGTGGTCGCCGGCCCGACTCCGAGCGGCGCCCGGCTGCTCGCGTTCGAGCGCCGCGACGAGGTCTGCGTCGTCATCCGCTTCGCGCGTGCCACTGTCGACGACGTCCGGTGTGCCGGGCCGCCGGCGCGCGCGTCGAGCTCGTTCGCCCTCTACGGAGACGACGGCGCCGGCCTCGCGGCGCATGCGGGCATGGTTCCGCCGGAGGTCGCGCGGGTGCGGCTGCGGTTCGCGGTCGACGTCCGTGGCGAGGACGTGGAACGCGATGAGCTCGTCGAGGCGGACACGACGGCGCCGTCCGTCGCCGGCGTTCGGTTCTGGCTGGCCGAAGGGCCGTCGCAGACGCCGTGGCTGACGACGTACGCGGGGGCGGATGGAACCGCGCTCGCCGCGCACAGCGACTTCCCCGAGGGTCCGGTCGTCGCCCCGCCGACCGCTCTCGCACGCGGGTCAGGCGGCTCGCGGATGGTCGCGGTCACTCGGCTGAAGCACGCGGGCACGCCGCTCGACCTCGGGCGGGTCATCCGCGAGACGTGCCTGAGCGTCGTCGCCGGCTCCGACTGGTCGGGCGGACCGTGCACGTCGGACGACGCGCCGATCCCGGCTCGCATCGAGGCCTCGCCGACGCAGCACTGCTCCGGCACCACGATCGCGGTCACGGCCGGCGGGGGCGTCGTCCGGCTCGTCGCCGTGCTCGGCACCGGGCGGCGCGTCGCGGTCCCGCTCGTCGGGCTCCGCGACGAGCTGGCGGCGTTCGGCTCCCACGCCGGCGCGCTCACGGTCCGTGGCCCGACGGCCGTCCGCCGGCTCGAGGGCTTCGGCGCCGACGGCCGGCTGGTGAAGGTCCTGTCGCTGGGCGTAGCGCCACCCGACCGGTGCGGGCGTGGCGTGAGCATGGGCGGGTCCGGACAGGCGATCGTCACCTTCGTGTCCAACAGCGGCCGGCGCGGGCCCCTGCGCGCGTCCGCCCGTGACGCGGGCGCGCGGCTCTGCTTCACGCTCGGCGAGTTCGATCCGCGCCAGCGCGATTGCGCCCTGCCGCCGCTCGAGGCGGCGTACACCTACCTCGACGTCCGCCGGTCAGGCGGCCGCGCGCTGGTCGCCGGCGTCCTGCCCGCCGAGGTCGCGTTCGTCGACCTGGACGTGGACGGGCTCATCCGGCGGCTGCCGACGACCGGTGACCTGCCGGGGTACGGCGGCCAGTACCGCGACCGCGTGCGGTTCTTCGCGGTGGAGCTCCCGGCGTCGTCGTTCGTCCGCGCCGGTCGCCTACTCGCGTCGTCCGGCCGGATCCTCAACCGCGCCGCGGTGTTCGACACGCTCGAGCCGCGCACGCTCGCGACGCGGCGCGTGCACATGAACGGGGGCGTGGTACGGGTCGAGCGCCGATCGTCCGACCGGGATCGCTTCACGCCCGACGTCTGCGTCCGCATGAACGGCTTCTGCCAGCCGATGTTCTCGCCGATGGCGTTCGTCGAGGCGCGATGCGGGCCGCGCCCGCGGGTGGTCGTCGCCGGTGCGGCGCCGGGCCGGATCCGGATCCGGACGGATCGCGGGACGGTCGTCCCGCGCACGCTCGTGGTCGCCGGCACGCCGATGTTCGCGGCGGTGCTGCCTCCCGGCGCGCGGGCGACGGTGATCGTCGCGGGGCGCCACCGGGCGCGGCTCGACCTCCCGGCCGCGGTGGAGCAGTGCGGCTACAGCGACTTCGCGGACCTCTCCGAGCCCTGATCAGCCCTTCCCGGGCCGCGGGAACTGGGTCGCGAGGAAGCGGTCCCAGAGGCCGTCGGGCATGACGCGCCGCTGGCCGACGAGGAGGTGGGCCGAGGGGGTGACGCGCATGCGGATCTTCGGCGACTTGATGGCCTTCTCGACGGCCTTGGCGACGGCGTCGGGTCCGCCGCCGAGCTTCGCGGCGGGGCCGTGCTCGTAGACGTCCTTCGTCGCCTTCGCGACGCTCGCGTTGAAGTCGGCGTACGGGCCCTCGGCCTGCGGCACGCCGGCATCGACGGTGGCGGCGAACTCGGTGCGGATGAGGCCCGGCTGGATGATCGTGACCTCGACGCCGAAGCCCTTGACCTCGAAGCGCAGCGCGTCGCTGAGCGCCTCGACCGCGTACTTCGTCGCGTGGTACGCGCCGCCGCCCGGGAACGTGAAGTTCGCTCCCATCGAGCTGATGTTGATGATGCGCCCCCAGCGCTGCTCGCGCATCCCGGGCAGCACGAGCTGGCACATCCGCGTGAGGCCGAAGACGTTCGTCTCGAACTGGCGCCGGAGCTCGTCCATCGGGATCGTCTCGATCGCCCCCGACTGCGAGTAGCCGGCGTTGTTGACGAGCACCCCGACCGCGCCCTCCGCGGCGACGACGCGGTCGACCGCGGCCCGCATCGACGCCTCGTCGGTCACGTCGAGCTGCAGCGTCTTGCACCCGGCGTCGCGCAGGTCGGCGATCGCCTCCTCCCGGCGCGCGGTCGCGTACACGGTGTGCCCGCCCGCGGCGAGACGCTGCGCGGTCGCCCGGCCGATGCCGGTCGAGCAGCCGGTGATCAGGACGGCTTCGGAGGTCATGGGCCGTAGCCTCCCACGACCATGGCCCATCCCGTCCTCGAAGCGCTGCGCGACCGGCCGCCGGGTGCCCGGCTGGCGCTCGTCGTCGAGGGCGGCGGGATGCGGGGCGCGGTGTCGGGCGGGATGGCGCTCGCGCTCGACGAGCTCGGGCTCGCGGATGCGTTCGACGCGGCGTACGGGTCGTCGGCGGGCGCGCTCAACGCGATGTGGCTCGTCAGCGGGCGGCTGCGCGACGGGATCCCGACGTGGACCGATCCGTCGCTCGTCCACGCGCTCATCGACCGGCGCCGCGCGCTGCTGCGGCGCGGGCCGGTGGTCGACGTCAGCACCCTCGTCGAGCGGCGCTACGAGCAGCTCTCGCCCGGCCTCTTCTCCGCGGTGCTGAACGCGAGCACCGAGCTCCACCCGATCGCGACCGATGTCGACAGCGGCGAGGCGACCGACCTGCATGCCCGCATCGAGGACGAGCGCACGCTGCGCCTCGCGTTGCGGGCCTCCGCCGCGCTGCCGCTGCTCGCGGGCCCGCCGATCGCGCTCGACGGGCGGCGCTACATCGACGCCGGGCTGTCGGCGGCGATCCCGTTCCGGGCGGCGCTCGCGGATGGCGCGACGCACGTGCTGGTGCTGCGCTCGCGCCGCGAGGGGGAGGCGGTCGCCGCGCCCGGCCGTGTGAGCGGCACGCTGACCGCCGCCGCGCTCGGCCGTCTCTCGCCCGCGCTGCGCGAGGGGTTCGTGACGCGGGTGGAGCGCGAGCACGCCGACGAGGAGCTGCTCGGCCGCCACGACGCCGACCCGGCGCTGACGCCGGCCATCCTCTCCGTGCGCCCGGCGGCCGGCTCGCCCGTGCCCGGCCGCCTCGAACGCGACATCGCAGTGGTCCGTGCCGGACTCGAGGCGGGCCGGGAGGCGGCGTTCACCGTTCTGGGTCGTTAGCCGGCGCGGTCGATCGCCCGCGGGATCCGGTGCGTCAGCTGCAGCATCACCTTCATGCCGCGGTGGCCGGGGTCCGACGTCGCGCCGAACATGCACGGGCAGCCGCCCGGGATGACATCGACGCCGTGCTCCAGGCAGAACGCGACGGCGGTGTCCGAGCTGCTGCCCGGGCCCATGCCGCGGTGCAGCCACACGCGCGGCACGCCGGCGCGCACGGCGTCCTCGACCACCTCGTCGACGGCATCGGGCGGCGTGACGACGACGACGCCGTCGACCGGGCCGGGGATGTCGGAGACGCGCGCGTACGCGGTCACGCCCTCGACCTCGTCGCCCGCCGGGTTGACCGCGACGACGTCATGGCCGCTGTCACGCAGCCGCCGGAAGATGAGGTTCGCCGGCTGCTTGCTGTCGTGCGACACGCCGGCGACGGCGATCCGCTTCTGCGCGAGGAACTCCTCGGCCGCGGTCGCGATGGGTGTCGTGCCAGTCATGACGTCGTCACCTCGGTTCGTCCCGGCGTCGGGCCGGGCTCGGGTTCGTTCGCCACCTTCGTGCGGGGCACGACGACGACCGGCACGTGCGCGATGTGCGTGAGGTGCCGCGACGTGCTGCCCAGGAACAGGCGGCCGAGCGGGCCGTAGCCGCGCGAGCCGATGACGAGCAGGTCGAGCTCCTCGCCCGCGTCGGCGATCGCCCGCGCCACCGGTCCCTCGAGGACCCGGATCTGCGGATGCAGCTCCTCCGGGATGGTCGCGGCGGCCGCGTCGAGCTCGGTGCGCGTGTGGCGCGTCAGCTCCTCGACGAGGTACGCGTAGCCGTAGGCCGCGGCGGCCGGGTAGATCCCGGCGGAGCCCGGCTCGACGACGCCGAGCAGGCGCACCTCGGCGCCGACCCGGCTCGCGAGCTTGACGGCCCATGCGAGCGCGGTCTTCGCATCCTGCGACCCGTCGTACGCGACGCCGATGCGGCGGATCGAGTCGTGGGCGGCCTCGTGGTAGCCGCGGGGCGCGACGGCGACTGCACAGGGTGCTCCGGTCGCGGCGCGGTCGCCGACTCCGCCGAACATCGCGCGGCCGATCGGGCCGCGGTGGCACGAGCCGACGACGAGCACGTCCGCTTCGAGTGCGCCGGCGAGACGCTGCAGGGCGCGCGGGGGAGAGAGGTCGGGAACCGCGAGGGTCTCGGCCTTGACGTCGCCGAGCTGCTCGCGCGCCTCGGCGAGGATCGCGTCGGCCTCCTCGCGGACGGTGACCTCGTAGGCGTTGCCGAGGCTCTCCGACCACTTCGACCATGCGTACACGGTGGCGACGGTCAGCTGCTCCGGCTCGAGGCCGGCGAGCTGCGCGCCGAGCGAGAGGGCGTCCGGCTGCTGCGCGCCGCCGTCGACGCCGACGAGGATCTTCATGACACGCCTCCGTTAGCTGGTGTCCACGCCTGCGACGCTACGCCCGACGGCGCTCTTGTCCATCGGCTTGGCGCCGCAGGGCCGCTCCGTAGTCAGCCGCGGGTAGGGGGACGGTGCGCCGGGTACCCGACCACTCGCACACCGAACGAAGGAGCATCCGGAGCAATGGGCGAGAACACCCAGGACGCCGCCGGCCGCGTCAAGGAAGCGGCGGGCACTTTGACCGGCGACGACGACCTCAAGAACGAGGGCAAGGTCGACCAGGCCAGCGCGTCGATCAAGTCCGCCGTCGGCGACGCCGCCGACAAGGTCAAGGACATCGTCAACCGCGACCGCTAGGGCGCGGAGTCGGGATCGGGGTCGGCCGCGGCCGGGTCAGCCGCGGTCGATCTCGAACCAGACGTGCGTCGAGCCCTCATGGACGCCCCAGCGGTCCGTGAGCTCCTCGACGAGATGCAGGCCCCACCCGCCGACGTCGGTCACCGGCTTGTCGCGGGCCTTCGGCTCGAAGCTCGCGCCCTGGTTGACGACCTCGACGCGCACGCGCTTCGGGGCGGGCGCCTCGATCTGCAGCCGCACCGCGCCCTCGCTGCCGTACTTCACCGAGTTCGTGACGAGCTCGGACACCAGCAGGAGCACGTCCGGGCGCACCGCCGGATCGATCGCAGGGCCCAGCTCCTCGACGGCGCGTCGAGCGTGCCAGGGGGCCTTGGTAGAGCGAGGGATCTCGACGTCCAGAGTCATCCGGGTCTGCGCGTAGAGAGAGGAGCGCATTCCAGCTTAGAGGAGTTCCCGCTGGCGTCAGCAGCCAATCGCGTGCGTATGCGCCCTCGCTACCATCCCTGGCCGCCCGCGGATGTGGCGGAATTGGTAGACGCGCAGGCTTCAGGTGCCTGTGGGGGCAACCCCGTGGAGGTTCGAGTCCTCTCATCCGCATGGCCGGCCGGAAGCGCCTCGCGCTACCCTGACGGCCTCCTGCACGCCGCTATCGTCTAGGGGACTAGGACGCCGCCCTCTCACGGCGGAAACCCGGGTTCGAATCCCGGTAGCGGTGCTCAGCCGCCGAGCTCTGTCGCGGTGGCGCCGTACGGGTCGCCGGACCTGCGGTAGTCGTCGAGGTACGCCTCGACCGGGCGCTCGGTGCCGAGCAGGTGCATCGAGCCGGTGACGCGGTCGACGAGCAGCGGCGCGTTGCCGATGAGCGCCTGGCTCTGGTCGCCCGTCTCGACGAACTCGCGGGTGTCGTAGAAGAACACCCAGCCGACGTCGGTCTCGATCGTCTTCTCGGGCTGCAGCGTCAGCTCGAGCCCCAGGCCGATCGCCATCGTCGCGACCTGGTGGCGCGCCATGCCGCGCGCGGTCCGCGCGTTGATCGGCATGCTCATCGGCGCACCGCCGCGAGACGACGGACGACCGTGCCGCGCTGGCCGATCAACCGCGCGTGCAGGGTCACGCGACGGGAGCGTGGGACGGGCTTGAACACGACGCGGAACGTGCCCGCCCGGGCGAGGACGCGAACCCTCCGCGTCACCGCCCGCCGCGAGCCGGCGCGACGCAGCGACAGCACGACGACGCGGCCGCGGGCGGCGCGGCCGCTGACGACGATCCGCGAACCGCGGCGGCGCATCTTCACGAGCAGGCGGACGCGCTTCGTCGCCCGGATCCCCGCGCGGGCGGCGGACGGTGCGGTCGGGCCGGCCTGCGCCGGCGTCGATGCGGGCGCGGGCTGCGCGCCCGCGATCGCCTTCGGCGGCACGGGCCCGACGAGCGGCAGGACGAGCAGCGACGACCCGCGGACGAGCGCGTAGTCGGCCGGGTCGTCCGGCAGCGCCCAGATCACGTTCGACGACGCGACGACGAGGCCGATCCGGTGGCCCTTCTCGACCGTCTGGTCCTGCGGCGCCAGCCGCACCCGCGCGCGGACCGCGTTGCCGGCCGGCAGCGGCACGGCCTTCGCGAGGCCGTCGCGATACTGGAGGTTCAGGTGCCCGCGCGCGATCGGCACGGTCGAGCCGTCGGGCGCGATGTCGACCAGCGTGGGCGACAGCTGGCCGTGGTCGGCGCTCGCCTTGACCTGCAGGTCGAGCACGGCGCTCCCCGCGATCCGCACCGTCTCGGTCAGCGGCGCGGTCGTGTACCAGCGCCACGACCGCTCGGACGACGGGTCCTGCAGCACCGCCTCCTCGCTCGTCGCCGACCCGTCCGACCAGGCGTCCTCGCCCGTCGACTGCGCGCCGGCGCCGAGCACCCCGGCTCCCTCGGCGTCCCGCGTCAGCGGGAGCGCGACGGCGCGCGTGCCGGGCGGCGGCCAGGACTCCTCGGTCCGCAGCGGCACCTTCGCGTCGAAGTCGCGGCCCTCGGTCCAGACCTCGGGCTCGTCCTCGATGCCGTTGCGCTCGCCCTTCAGGGTGCGGGCGAAGAAGCGGTCGAGCAGCGCCGCGTACTGCTTGTGCGACGGAACGCCGTGCGGGCCCTGGTAGACGAAGAGCTTCTTGAACGGCGCGTTCGTCAGCGAGGCGAACATGTCGATGCCCTCGGCCTGCTTGACGTTGTAGTCCTGCCAGCCGTGGGTGACGAGCGCCGGCACCCGCACCTTCGCGCCGTCCTTCGCGTAGTCGCGCTGCAGCCAGAAGTCGTCGTAGTCCGGCGTGCGGTCGTACCCGTGGGCGGTGTGGCTGTCGATGTCGCACGGGCTCAGCCGCGCCTGCAGCGCCTCGAGCGACTGCTCGTCGGGCCGGTTCGGCGGCGTGCGGCCGAAGCCGAGGTCGAAGCCGAGCGGCGTGTCGACGCCCTCGTCGGTCGGCTCGACGGAGTTGCCGAAGAAGCGCACGCCGTCCTGGTAGGCGTAGCCGTACCAGTGGCTGATGGCGGCTTGCGGCACGATCGCGGCGAGCCCCGGCACGTCCGCGCCGCGCGCCGCGACCATGTTCGCCGTCGTGCCCTCGTACGAGGCGCCGATCATGCCGACGCGCCCGTTCGACCACGGCAGCTTGGCCAGCGCGTTGACGACGTCGACGCCCGACTGCTGCTCCTTCGTCCCGCCGTAGTCCCAGCAGCCGCTCGAGTTGCGCGTCCCGATCACGTCGGCGAAGGCGCGCGCGTAGCCCTTCGGCCCGTAGGTCCGGTAGAGGCTGTCGTTGGCGATGTTCTCGCCGGGCGCCGCCGGGTCGCTGAGCGAGTTGTACGGCGAGTACGTGAGGATGACCGGGAGGTCCGTGCGGCCCTCCGGACGGGCGATCTCGACGCTGACCTTCGCCCCGTCCACGGTCGGGACGGTGAGGGTCTCGAAGACGTCGGCCGCAGGGGCCGAGCCGGGCAGCGCGAGCAGGAGCGCCGCCCCGAGCAACGCGGGGGACAGGCGTGGCATTCCTCTCGGAACGCACGATCAGCCGGAAACTGGCGCTACTGGAAGCGGCCCGGCTCCCAGAGCGGCTCCTCGCCGCCCCGGTTCGCGCCGCGGCTCAGGATGAAGAGCAGATCCGACAGCCGGTTGAGGTAGCGGACGACCTCCGGGTTGGCGCCCTCGACGAGCAGCGCGCGCCGCTCGGCGCGCCGGCAGACCGTGCGGCAGACGTGCAGGTGCGCCGCCGCCTCGGAGCCGCCGGGGAGCAGGAACGACCGCAGCTTCGGCAGCTCGGCGTTCTCCTCGTCGCAGCGCTCCTCGAGCCAGGCGACCTGCTCGGGCTTGACCCGCAGGCGCGAGCGATCGCTGTCCTCGGTCTCGGGCACCGAGAGGTCGGCGCCGACGTCGAAGAGGTCGTTCTGGATGTGCCGCAACCACTCGGCGTACCGGTCGGGGAGCGCGTCGGCGTGGAGCGTCACGCCGATCTGGCTGTTGAGCTCGTCGACGTCGCCGTACGCCTCGATGCGCGGGTGCGTCTTCGGGACGCGGCTCATGTCCCCGAGATGGGTCTCGCCCTTGTCGCCGAGGCGGGTGTAGATCCGTGTCAGGTTGACGCTCACCAGCGCTAGGATTGCACGCGTCCAAGGTCGGTGGTCGAGGGAAGTCCGGTGTGAATCCGGCGCGGACCCGCCACTGTGACCGGGGAAGCCCCCCGCAAGCCGGAGGCAACCACTGGAGCGACCCGCGTCGCTCCGGGAAGGTGCGGAGGGGTCGCTCCCGGGAGCCAGGAGACCTGCCTCCGGCCGAAGCCTCTAAGCCCTCGTGGAAAGGGTGGCTCCCGATGAAGAAGATGCTGTCCCGGGGACCGATCACGGTCCTCCTCGCGCTCGCGCTGATCGCGCCCGCGTCCGCCGACGCGCTGACCGTCAAGATCCGGATCGAGGGAGCGACCCAGACGCTGCTCCCGGCGACCACCGTCACCCTCCCCGACAGCGGCGACATCGGCGACGGCGTCTCGACCGACTGCGAGTGGAACGAGCCCGCCGGCGCGCTGCACAAGGGCACGAACGGCAACTGGGACAAGTCGAACTTCGTCCAGACGATCCTCGGCGAGTTCCACGGGGCGGGCAACAACTCCGGCTGGTACGAGTGGGTCAACGGCAAGTACGGCTTCGGCGCCTGCTACGAGAACATCCACGAGGGCGACGAGATCCTCTTCACGGCGGGCGGCTACGACGCGTCCTACAACCCGAACGACCTGCCGATCTACGTTCGCGACGTCCCCACGCGGATCACGCCCCGCACGCCCTTCACGGTCACCGTCCAGCACAGCGTCCCCTCGACCGGCCCCTACGGCTACGAGTCGGGGACCGGCACGCTGCAGCCGGCGACCGGCGCCACGGTCACGGCCGGCGACGCGTCGGCGACGGTCGGCTCCGACGGCAAGGCGACGCTGACGGTCTCGCAGCGCGGTGCGCTGAGCGTGCAGGCCCGCAAGGGCTCTGGCGCAGAGCGGTCCGAGCCGGTGGCCACGTGCTCCACCGACGGGGCGGACGGCTACTGCGGCACGCAGACGCCGCAGGGCCAGACCGTCCAGCCCGCGCCCGAGCAGCCGTCCGGGCCCCCGTGCGCGACGAACGGCGGCGACGGGCGCTGCGGCACGCCGGACCACACCTCGCCGTTCTCCGCGATCGACGGCATCTCGGACGGCCAGGTCTTCAAGAGGGGTCGGGGCCCGCGTGAGCTGAAGGGGCACATCGACGAGGTGTCGTCGCTGCTGATGGTCAAGCTGCGGCTGACGCGGCAGGTCGGCGGGCGCTGCTGGACGTGGAGCTCGTCGAAGGAGCGGTTCGTGAAGCGGCCGTGCGGCGTCGCGAACGGGTGGTTCTTCAAGATCGGCGACAAGGCCGACTGGAGCTACCTGCTGCCGAGCCGGCTGCCGCGCGGGCGCTACGTGCTCGACGTCAACGCCATCGACCGGTCGTACAACCGCGACGACGCGCGGCGGCGCGGGTCCAACCGGGTGGTGTTCGTTGTCCGCTAGGCGGACTGCCCTGCTGCTCATCGCCGGCGCGGCCCTGGTCGCGCCGGCGACGGCGCCCGCGGCGTCGCCGCGCGTGCACGCGATGATCGCGTGGCGCGACGGCGGCGTGACGGGCCCGCGGACGGTGACGCTCTCGCCGCTGCGGGTCGGGTCGTGCTCGCTCAGCGGCGGGCTGCCGATCGCGGTGCTGCGGGCGTTCGGCAAGCCGTTCTCGACGCGCGGGTCGTGCGGCGCGCTCTACGTCTACAAGGTCGGCCGCGACCAGGCGCGCGGCCAGTCCGGCTGGGTCTACAAGGTCGGCCGCCGCCTGCCCGGCGTCAGCGCGAGCTCCTCACGTGCGCGCGTGCGCACGGGCGCGCACGTGACGTGGTTCTGGTGCCCGCGCGCCGCGTCGTGCCCGCGGACGCTGTCGACGTCGGTGCGCTCGCGGTCGGGCAAGGTCACCGTGCGGGTCACCGGCTACGACGACTTCGGGCGCGGGCGCCGCATGGCCGGCGCGACCGTCCGCGTGCGCCGGCCGGGCCGCACGTTCAGCGTGCGCACGAACTCGCGCGGCGTCGCGTCGTTCCGCACCCGGCGCGGCTACCGGATCCGGCTCACCGCCCGCAAGGGCGGCACGGTCCCGGCCTACCCACGGGCGGTGCGAGTGCGGTGAGGCGCGCCGGCCCCGTCCTCGCGCTCCTGCTGTGCGCCGTCCTCGCGGGATGCGGGGTCGGCGCCGGCGACACGCCCAAGGACGTCCGGCTGACCGTCACCGACGGCTTCGGGCGTGAGCGGCTGGTCGGCGAGCCATCGGCCGAGGTGAGCGGCAGCGACACCGTCATGCGGCTTCTGCAGCGCAACGCGAAGGTCGAGACGAAGTACGGCGGCGGGTTCGTCCAGACGATCGACGGCCGGTCCGGCGGCCGGACGGGCGGGCGGCCGGTCGACTGGTTCTACTACGTCAACGGCGAGCTGGCGAAGGAGGGAGCGGCGGCCACGAAGGTGCGGCCGGGCGACTTCATCTGGTGGGACCGCCACGACTGGGGCGTCACCGACAAGGTGCCGGCCGTCGTTGGCGCGTTCCCCGAGCCGTTCCTTCACGGTCCCGCCGACAGCAAGCGCCTGCCGACGCGGGTCGAGTGCGAGGAGGACCTCGACGAGGCGTGCCGGACCGCGGCGCGCAAGCTCGCCGACGCCGGCGTCGTGTCCGGGCGGTCGAAGCTGCCGACGGAGGCCGGCAGCGACTCGCTGCGGCTGATCCTCGGCTCGTGGCCGCTCATCAAGCAGGACCGAGCGGGCGCGCTGCTCGGCCGCGGCCCGAAGGGGAGCGGCGTCTACGCGAAGCCGTCGTCCGACGGGCGCCGGCTCGAGGTGCTCGACGCGCGCGGCAGGTCGGTCGCGACGCTCGGGCCGGGGTCGGGTCTCATCGCCGCGACGCGCTACCGCGACGAGCCGCCCACGTGGATCGTCACCGGCACCGACCCCGCGGGGATCCAGGCCGCCGCGAGCGCGCTCGACGAGACGACCTTGCGGAACCGCTTCGCGGTCGCGATCAGCAACGGCAAGCCGATCGCGTTGCCGATGCAGGAGCCCTGATCCCGTGTACCTGCGCCGGGCGAGCCCGCTTCACGTCACCCGCGCCGGCATCGCGTCGCTGTGGTCGCTGGCGCTCGTCGGGGCGGCGCTCGCGTTCGAGCATCCGCTCGTGCTGCTGGCGATCCTGATCGCGGTCCTCGGTGCGGCCGCGGGAGCGGGCGTCCTCGGGCGCGTCACGTCGATGCTCAAGTACGCGCTGCCGTTCGCGTTGCTCATCGCGCTCGTCAACCCGTTCGTCGTCCGCGAGGGGCTCACCGTCATCGCGCGGCTGGGGGAGATCCCGCCGTTCGGCGAGGTCGACATCACGCTCGAGGCGCTGGCGTACGGCGGGATCCTCGGCGCCCGCGCGCTGCTGATCATGCTCGCGGCCGGGCTGCTGAGCGCGACCGTCGACCCCGACGAGCTGCTGCGCCTCTTCCGCCGCGTCTCCTTCCGCTCGGCGTTGACCGGCGCGCTCGCGGTGCGGCTCGTCCCGGTGCTGCACCGCGACGGCAAGCGCCTGGCCGAGGCGCGCCGCTGCCGCGCGGAGGACACGACCTCGCGGGTGACCGTCCTGCGCGCGGTCGCGACCGGCGCGCTCGACCGAGCCGCCGACGTCGCCGCGACGCTCGAGCTGCGCGGCTACCGGACGGGCGCCAAGCCCCGGACCTCCCGCGCGCCGTGGTCACGCCACGACCTCGCCTTCGCCGCCTCCGCGGTCGTGCTCACGGCGATGGTGGTCGGGGCCAAGGTCGCCGGCATCGCGTCGTTCACGCCGTACCCGTCCCTGGAGATGGACGGGGGAGCCGTCCTCTGGATCTGGTGCGCCGTGTTCGTCGCCGTCGCCCTCCTGCCCTTCGCCGACCGGAAGGGGATCGAGCGGTGAGCCGCGCCACCCCGGAGAGGTCGTCGCGGTGAGCGACGTGCTGCGCTTCGAGGGCGTCACGTTCGCCTATCCCGACGCGCCGGCGCCGGCGCTCGACGACGTCTCGTTCGCGCTCTCGCCCGGCGAGTTCTGCGTCGTCGCCGGCCTGAGCGCCTCGGGCAAGTCGACGATGATCCGGGCCGCCGCGGGGCTCGTGCCGCACTTCCACGGCGGCGAGTTCGGGGGCCGCGTCGTCGTTGGCGGCCTCGACACGCGCGAGCACGGCCCCGCCGAGATCGCCGCCGTCGCCGGAACGCTCCTGCAGGACCCCGAGACGCAGGTCGTCCTCAACACCGTCCGCGCCGAGCTGTCGCTGCCGCTCGAGAACCGCGGCGCCGCGCCGGCCGCGGTGGCGCGCGGGGTGGAGGAGGCGGCGCTGGCGCTCGGCATCGAGGGCCTCCTCGACCGCCCGACCCACGAGCTCTCCGGCGGTGAGCTGCAGCGCGTCGCGCTCGGCGCGGCCCTCACCGGCCGCCCGCGGCTCGTCCTGCTCGACGAGCCCACCTCCCAGCTCGACCCCGTCGCCGGCGACGAGCTCATCTGGCTCCTGCGTCGCCTCAACGAGGAGCACGGCACGACCGTCGTCCTCGCCGAGCACCGCCTCGAGCGCTGCCTCGCCGCCGCCGACCGCGTCCTCGCCTTCGACCGCGGCCGCCTCGCCTGCGACGCCGCGCCGCGCGCGTTCCTCGAGTGGGCCGCCGACGCCGTCCCCGCCCTGCAGACCCCCGGAGCCCGCCTGTTCACCCGAGCCGGCCTCCGCCCACCGCCCGCCGGCGTGAAGGAAGCCCGCCAGACCCTCCGCGCCCATGGCCTCCTCGCCGAAGACGGCGCTCCCGATCCGCCGTCGCCGTCCTCGATCTCGCGAGGGCTAGCCGCTGCTAGCGAATCCGCTAGCAGCGGCTATCCCGCCGGCGACGAGACCCCCCGACGCGATGGGACGTCTCTTCGCGGGCGGGCTCGTGGTCTCTTGGGGCGGCGCGAGCGGCGGCCGGTCGCCTTGGGATTCGATGGGGTGTGGCATGAGCTTCCGAACGGGCGAACGGTGCTGCGGGCGGTCGATCTCGGCTTCGCGCCCGGGGAGCGGGTGGCTCTGATGGGGCGCAACGGCGCCGGGAAGTCGACGCTGCTGCGGCATGCCGCCGGCCTTCTCGCGCCCACGCGCGGCAAGGTCGAGACGGCGGGGCGGGTCGCGCTGCTGCTGCAGAACCCCGGCGACTACGTGCTGCACGAGACGGTCGCGGAGGAGGCGCCGGAGGCGGCGCGGCGCGCGGCGGGGCTCGACGTCGCCGGCGATCGCCATCCGCGGGACCTCTCCGGCGGGGAGCGGCAGCGGCTCGCGCTCGCGGTGGTCCTCGGTGCCGGCGAGCTGCCACCGGTCGTCTGCCTGGACGAGCCGACCCGTGGGCTCGACCGCGGCGCCAAGGGCGACCTCGCATCGCGGATCGGCCAGCTCGCGCACGCGGGCAGCGCCGTGATCGTCGCCACGCACGACCCCGAGTTCGCGGCGGCGTTCGCCGACCGCGTCGTGCTGCTCGCCGAGGGCCGCGTGATCGCCGACGGCCCGACGACGGACGTCCTGACTGGCGGCTGGTACTTCGCAACGGAGACCGCGCGCATCGTCGAGGGCGCGCTCCTGCCCGAGGCGGGCGCCGAGCTGCTGCGCCGCCGACTCACCGTGGAGGTGACCCCATGAGCTGGGAGGCCGCGTCGTTCGCGCTCCTCGTCATCGCGCTCGCCGCCGGCTTCGCCTGGTACGAGCGCAGCAAGCCGCCCGCGAAGGTGGTGGCGCTCGTCGCGACGCTCGCAGCGCTGGCCGCCCTCGGGCGGCTCGCGTTCGCGCCGCTGCCGAACATCAAGCCGACGACCGACATCGTGCTGCTCTCGGGCTACGTGCTCGGCGGCGCGCCCGGCTTCGCGGTCGGGACCATCGCCGCGCTGACCTCGAACTTCTTCTTCGGCCAGGGCCCGTACACGCCGTTCCAGATGGCGGGCTGGGGCGCGATCGGGATCCTCGGCGCGCTGCTGCCGAAGGGCCTCGGCCGCTATTCGCTCGCGCTCGTCTGCGGCGCCGCCGGCCTCGCGTACGGCGTCTGGATGGACTTCCACCTCTGGCTGCTCTACACGGGCCACACGGCCGGCGAGTACGGCGTGCTCGCCGGGCGCGGACTGCCGTTCAACCTCGCGCACGCGGCCGGCAACGTCGTCTTCTGCCTCGCGTTCGGGCCGACGCTCGTGGCCGCGCTGCAGCGCTTCAGACGGCGCTTCGAGATCCGCTGGCATCCGCTGCCGATCGCGGGCGCGCTCGTCGCGACGGTGGCGCTGGCGGCGCCGCTCGCGCTCGCGGCGACGAACCGGAACGTCACGAAGGCCGCCGACTACGTCGAGGCCGCGCGCACCGCCGACGGCGGCTTCGCCGAGAAGAGCGGCTCCAGGACCGCCGACCCGATCTACACCGGCTGGGCGGCGATCGGCCTGGCCGCCGCGGGGCGCTCGCCCGGCTCGGCGACCACGAGCTACCTGACGAAGGAAGCCGAGCGGGTCAGCGACATCGGCGACATGGAGCGCACGGCGCTCGCGCTGCACGCCGCCGGCGGGGACATCAAGGCGATCACGGCGCGGCTCGCTGCGAAGCGGTCGAAGAGCGGCGCGTACGACGGGCTCGTCAACCGGACCGCGTTCGCCGTGCTCGTCTTCAAGGCGGCCGGCCGCAAGCCGGATCCGCGCTCGATCTCCTGGCTGCTCAAGCGCCAGCAGCGCAGCGGCGGCTGGGGCCTCGGCGCCGGCGGGCGTCCCGGCGCCGACGACACCGCGGCCGTCATCCAGGCGCTGGTCGCCGCGGGGCGCCGCGACACGACGCCGGTCAAGCGCGCGGTGCGATGGCTCGCGAGCCGCCAGAACGCCGACGGCGGCTTCGGGCTCCAGCCGGGCGAGCCGTCCAACGCGCAGTCGACGGCGTTCGCCGTGCAGGCGTTCGTCGCCGCCAAGCGCGACCCCGCGAAGGTGCGCCGCAAGGGCTCCCGCAGCCCGGTCGCGTACCTGACCTCGCTGCAGGGCGCCGACGGCAGCGTGAGGTACTCCCGGACGAGCGACCAGACCCCGACATGGGTCACCTCGCAGGCGCTCGCGGCTCTGGCGCGGAAGCCGCTGCCGGTCGCTCCTGCTTCCGGTGCGCTGGTGGAGGCCCGCCGAGCCGGCGCGCTGGCGGCGATGCTGTTCGCTCCCTTCGTCGTGTAGGTTCCCGCGCCGGATGAAGGTCGGTGTGCCCGCCGAGACGGCGGAGAACGAGCACCGCGTCGCCCTGGTCCCCGAGGTCGTGAAGCGACTGACGGGGAAGGGGATCGACGTGGTGGTGGAGCCCGGTGCCGGCGCTGGCGCGCTGCTGCCCGACGAGCTCTTCACGGACGCGGGAGCGACCACGGGAGACCCGTGGTCGGCCGACGTCGTGGTCAAGGTCGCCGCGCCCAGCGCGGACGAGATCGCCCGTCTCAAGGACGGCACGATCCTCATCGGGTTCCTCGGCCCGCTCACGAACCCCGGACTGGCAGAGCAGCTGCGCTCCGCCGGGGTGACGGCGTTCGCCATGGAGTCGATCCCCCGCATCACGCGTGCGCAGGCGATGGACGCGCTGTCCTCGCAGGCGAACATCGGCGGCTACCGCGCGGCGCTGCTCGCCGCGACGTCGCTGCAGCGCTTCTTCCCGATGCTGATGACCGCCGCGGGCACGATCCGCCCGGCGAACATCCTCGTGCTCGGCGTGGGCGTCGCGGGCCTGCAGGCCATCGCGACGGCGCGGCGCCTCGGCGCGCAGGTCACCGGCTACGACGTGCGGCCCGAGGTCGCCGAGCAGGTGCAGTCGCTCGGCGCGAAGTGGCTCGACGTCGGGGTCGAGGCGGCCGGCGAGGGCGGCTACGCCCGCGAGCTGACCGACGAGGAGCGCGCGCAGCAGCAGAAGGGGCTGCAGGACGCGATCGCCTCGTTCGATGCCGTGATCACCACGGCGAACGTGCCGGGACGCAAGGCTCCGGTGCTCGTGACCGCCGAGGCAGTGCGGTCGATGAAGCCGGGCTCGGTCGTCATCGACATGGCCGGCGAGTCGGGCGGCAACTGCGAGCTCACGCAGCCCGGGCAGACCATCGTCGAGCACGACGTGACGATCGTCTCGCCGATCAACCTCCCGTCGGAGATGGCCGAGCACGCGTCGCAGCTGTACGCGCGCAACGTGCTGTCGCTGCTCGAGCTGATCGTCGGCGAGGACAACGCGGTCGCGCTGGACTACGAGGACGAGATCATCGCCGGCGCCTGCATCACCAAGCAGACGGAGGCCACCGCATGAGCGCGCTGATCCTGGCGGCGGAGACCGCGGGCCGCACCCCGCTCATCATCCAGATCGCGATCGTCGTGCTGGCCGGGTTCCTCGGCTTCCAGCTCATCTCGAAGGTGCCGAACACGCTGCACACGCCGCTGATGTCGGGCACGAACGCGATCCACGGCATCGTCCTGCTCGGCGGCCTGCTCGTCATCGGGACGGCGACCGGGTTCCTCAACGACCTGATCCTCGTCATCGCGATCGCCTTCGGCACGATCAACGTCGTCGGCGGCTTCCTGGTGACGGACCGGATGCTCGAGATGTTCAAGCGCAAGGACCCGCCGAAGACGGAGGGCGAAGCCTGATGGTCCTCGCCTCCTTCCTGCAGGACAACGACTTCATCACGGCGCTCTACATCGTCGCCTTCAGCCTCTTCGTCATCGGCATCGCCGGGCTGACAGGGCCGAGGACGGCGGTGCGGGGCAACCGGATCGCCGCCGTCGGCATGGCGATCGCGGTCGTGGCGACGCTGCTCTACCCGTACGTCGGCGACTGGGTCCTGATCGTCATCGGCGTCGCCATCGGCACCGCCGTCGGCGTCCCGAGCGCGCGCAACGTGCGCATGACCGCGATGCCGCAGATGGTCGCGCTGTTCAACGGCGTGGGCGGCGGCGCGGTCGCGCTCATCGCGTGGGCCGAGTTCCGCACCGCGGAGGGCGACCTCAGCGAGCTGCAGATCGGGATCCCGCTCGTCTTCGCGGCCATCATCGGCTCGATCTCCTTCTGGGGCTCGAACATCGCGTTCGGCAAGCTGCAGGAGGTCATCAGCGGCAAGCCGATCAAGATCCCCGGCGGCGCGATCCTCAACGGGCTGCTGCTGGCGATCGCCGTCGGCGCGGGCATCGCGCTGCTCGCCGGATCGAACTCCGAGGGCCTGTTCATCCTCATGCTCGTCGCGGCGGCGATCCTGGGCAACACGTTCGTGCTGCCGATCGGCGGCGCCGACATGCCGGTCGTCATCTCGACGCTGAACGCGTTCACCGGTCTCAGCGCGGCAGCCGCGGGCATCGCGCTCGACAACATCGCGCTGATGGTCGCGGGCATGATCGTCGGCGCGTCCGGCACGATCCTCACGCAGCAGATGGCCGAGGCCATGAACCGGACGATCGTGTCCGTGCTCATGGGCGGCTTCGGCGGCGAGGCGCCCGCGATCGAGGGCCCCGGCGGCGGCACGACCGGCGGGACCGTGCGCTCCACGAGCGCCGCGGACGCCGCGGTGCAGATGGCCTACGCGCGTCAGGTGGTCATCGTGCCGGGCTACGGCATGGCGGTGGCCCAGGCGCAGCACGCGGTGCGCGAGCTGACCAAGGCGCTGGAGGCGAAGGGCGTCGAGGTGAAGTTCGGCATCCATCCGGTCGCCGGGCGCATGCCGGGGCACATGAACGTGCTCCTGGCCGAGGCCGACGTGCCGTACGACCAGCTCAAGGAGATGGACGAGATCAACGGCGAGTTCGGCCGCACCGACGTCGCCCTGGTCATCGGCGCGAACGACGTCACCAACCCCGACGCCCGCTCCAAGCCCGACTCGCCGATCTACGGCATGCCGATCCTCAACGTCGACGACTCGGCTTCGGTGATCGTGCTGAAGCGGTCGATGTCGTCCGGGTTCGCGGGGATCGACAACCCGCTCTTCTACAACCCGAAGACGGCGATGCTCTTCGGCGATGCGAAGGCCTCGGTCTCCGAGGTCACCTCCGAGCTGGCGAACATCTAGGGGGGGCGAACTTCGGCGCATGCCGGCCTCGTGCCGGCATGCGTCTGGACCTCTGTCCCACAGACAGCGCGGGAAGCTCCTGCGACCCTTCCGGGCGTCGTCGCTCAACACCCGTCGAGCGCGTTCCCTTCACTCGCCCGAGGAGTTCCATGTTCGTTCGCCCCGGCCGGCGGCTCGCCGCCGGCATCGTCGCCGTGCTCGCGTGCGCGGCCGTCGCCCCGACCCTCGCTTCGGCCTCGGGCGGCACGTTCACCCAGGTCCTGTGCGTCGACCCCGAGTCGGGGCGCAGCGTGCTCGGCGACGGCGCCCTGCCGGACGGCATGAGCAACCCGGGCACGTTCGCGGTGATGACCGCGTCGGCGTCCCTGGCGCGGTGCGGGACCGGCGGCGGCATCCCGCTGCCGGCCGCGGCCTCCACGAGCTCGCCCTACACGGGCGCGTCCCTCGTGTACCGGGCGGGCGGCGTCACGTTCCACTCTGCGACGCTCTACCGCCGGTACCTCGACGTGGGGAACTGGTCGCTGTTCGTGCATCGCGGGGGCGACTGGAGCTCGGCCTGGGCGTCGCCGTGGAACGAGCGCTGCGACGCGGGCTGCTCGTCGCTCGGATCCGGTGACGGGTTCGTCAGCGGGAACCGGCTCTACATCGGTGCCGGCACGGAGGAGACGAACGGCTTCAACCTCTCGGTGCTGTGCGACATCCCGGACTCGACGTGGTCGTGCTCGTCGGACGGTTCGCGCGGGCTGCGGCTGTTCGGCGGGCGGGTGCTGCTGGACGATGCGTCGAACCCGACCGTCTCCGGCACGCCCTCGGGCTCGCTGACCGAGAGCGGCGCGGTCCGGGGTGTCGGCGAAGTGACGGTCAACGCTTCGGACGTCGGCTCCGGCGTGTACCGCGTGCGGCTCCTGCTGGATGGCGTGGCGCGGCTTTCGCAGGTGATCGACGCGAACGGCGGGCGGTGCGCGGACGTGGTGCCGACGAACGGCGATCCGTACGAGTTCACCGACCGGCGGCCGTGCAAGCTGTCCGCCGGCGGGACGTACTCGTTCGACACGACGACGCTGCCCGAGGGCGCGGCCAACTTGAAGGTCGTCGTCGAGGACGCCGGCGGGAACGCGACCACGGTGCTGAGCCGGTCGGTCGTCGTCGACAACGTGCCGGCTCCGAGCGTCGTGTCCGATCCGGTCGTCGACGGCGTGGCGCGGCGGTCGAGCTCGCTGGCCGTCACGGCGGCTGTCTGGGATTCGCACGGGGCGTCGAGCGCGTTGTCGGTCTCGCGCGTGTGGCAGCGGTGCCTGCGTGATGGGTCGTCGTGCTCCGACATCCCGGGTGCCTCCGGCATGACGTACACGCTCGGTTCCGATGACCTGAACCGGCGGGTGCGGGTGGTGGAGACCGCTTCGAACGCCGAGGGCTCGACGTCGGCGGCGTCGCTGCTGTCCGCGGTCGTGACCCGTGAGGACGGGACGCTGCCCGTGGACAACGACGGAGTCGACAACGATGGTGACGGGCAGGTGGACGAGCCGGGGGAGACCGGGCCGTCGTCCGGCTCCGGTTCCTCTTCGGGGTCGTCGACCGCGACGCCGTCCTCGGGCGGCAGCAGCGCACTGCGCCCGTCCGCTCTCCCGACGTCCGCGGTCGTCGCCTCGGTCGACGGTGCCGCGAACGGACAGGGTGCCTCGTCGCGTGCCGTGCTGACGGTGCGCTGGAACGGCGCCACGAAGCCGACGCGGACCGTGCCGTTCGGCCGCTCCTCCGTGGTCGAGGGGCGCGTGGTCGACGAGGAGGGCCGCCCGATCCGTGACGCGATCGTCGACGTGACGTCGTTGGTCGCCTCGCGCGGCGCGAAGAGCGCGGCGCTTCAGGCGGCGGTGACGGGCTCCGACGGCTCCTTCCGATACTCGATCGCGGGTCGCGGCGGCACCCGCAAGCTCACGTTCTCCTACCGCCACCTGCGCGGCGGCGCGGTCTCGTCGTCCGCGACGCTGTCGCTGAAGGTCCGCGCCGGCGTGAAGCTCGCGGTCCGCCTGAAGGGCAGCGCGGTCAAGTACAGCGGGCGCGTGCTGGCCGCGTCGCTCCCCAAGTCCGGGAAGCTCGTCGTCGTCCAGGGCCGAGCCCGCGGCGGCCACTGGCAGACGTTCGCCTCGCGCCGCGCGAAGGTGAAGAGCGGCACCTTCTCCGGCCGCTACAGACTCAAGGTCCGCCGCCCCGGAACGCGCCTCCAGTTCCGCGTCCGAGTCATCGGCGAGTCCGGCTGGCCCTACGTCGCAACGACCTCCAAGGTCGTCACCAAGACGGTCCGGTGACCCCCCACCGAACCCCGACCTCCCCGGCCGCCCCTCCCGCGGCCGTGGAGTCCCTCAAGCGGGCTCTCTCAGCCGTCGCCGCGTCCCCGCGCGGCGGCGGCGCCCGCCCCTCCTTCTTGCGCCGGCGCTTGCGCCAAGCGAATCAGCGGATGAATGATCGGATGGGGATCGCCTTCCCGATCCGTCCGACCCACCCGATGAAGTCTGAGCCGAGCCAGATGTCCGCCGCATGCCCCGCGGAAGAGACATCGAACCCACGGGCTCCCGTCGCCCCCGCATGCCCCGCGGGGTCGGCTTCCCTCCCGTGGCCTCTCCGGGCCGCCGCCGCGTTCGCCGTGGCGGCGGCCCTCCTCCTTCCCGCCACACCGGCCTCCGCACAGGAGCCCTGGCCCGACGCGATCCCCACCGCCTGGCACCGCCAGGTCCACGCCGAGGCGCTCCTCACCGCACCACCACCTCCGAACCCGGTCACTATCTGCGTCGTCGACACGGGGGTCACTCCAACCCCCGACCTGGACATCACCGCCCGCTACGCGTTCGACGGAGGAACGCTCGACGACATCACCGCAACCCCCGGCGAACCCGGCCACGGCACCACCGTCGCCCACTTCGCCGCCGCCGCAGTCAACGGCTGGGGAGGAGCGGGGATCTTCCCCCACGCCCGAATCGCCTCAGTGCGAGTGTTCCCCCAAGACGGAGGAGGAGCCAAGTGGCAGGACTACATCACCTCTTTCGATAGATGCCAGCGGATAGACCGACGGACGCGCGTGGTGCTCATGGCGCTAGGCGGACAGAACATCGAGCCGACTGAGGCGGACGAGCTCGAAAACAAGATTCGTCGCGCTCGCGAGCTGGATGACACGTCAGTCGTGGTCGCGGCGGGAAACGGAGCCGCGGCCGTTGATTTCCCTGGGCGCTTTCCGGCGGCGTTCACAGTGGCCGGCGTAGATAGCTCGAATGGCTATTGCGTGTTCACCGCGCGCGGGGAGATGGTTGATATCGGTGCGCCCGGCTGCGGGCTGCCCGCCTCCGGCTGGGATGGCGCTCCTCGAGTCTTCGACGGCACCAGCTTCGCTGCACCAATGGTCGCGGGCGCCCTTGCTGGAATTCGGGCTTACCGGCCTGCTGCGACTGCCGCTGCGGCTGAGGAGCTACTCATCCAGCATGCGTCCGCCAACGGGGTGATGGACTTGTCTTTCCTCACGGCGGTCGCGCCGCCGTCTCCTAGATCCCCACCCATATCCGACGTCTCGGCATCACGACCCCTGGATGTTCAGGGGCGTCATAGGACCGCGCGCTTGGGGCCACCTATTGCAAGGTGTGCTCGCCCGGCGTCGCCTCGAGGAGTTCGCTCGCTGATCGTCGATCGGCGTGCGCCTCGTGTTCGCATTCAAGTCCGCAGGCCTAGCGGCGAGACCCTTCAGAAGACGCGAAGTCCGATCCGTCTGTGGCGACGACCGGCGGCGCGTCTGAAGGTGCGTTTTCGGCTCGGGCGAGTTGTTTCCAGATGGACGCTCGTCAGGTGTTAGGCAGAAATCCTTGAGATAGGACTTCGAGATGACGAGGCATCCCCGGTGTTGGGGGTGCGGGGGTGCGCAGCGCGGGTGTTGTTGCTGCTGACTGGTGCTAGTGGTCTTTGGATCCCGATCCTGTCGCTGCGAAGCGAGGCTGCGGCGGCGTTTCAAGTCCGTGCGTGCGATGGCGTCCAGAACCGCTCCTGGGTCGTCGCGACGTCGTCGACAGCATGGTTTGAGACGAGCACGAACTGTGGGCAAACGGATTTCAATCCGTACGAGACGGCGTTGTCGGGACTAGGTGTGGCGGACGCCCTCGGAGCACATCAGACCCTCTCGGACGGACGCTTCGCGGAGATCCGGTTTGGCGCTCCGAGTGGGACGACCATCAGGCGCGTCTCGCTGTTTCGCGACGTGGGAAATCGCGACGACTACTGGAAGCCCTACGCGCGTGTCGACAGCTCAGACGTTTCAAGCGAGAGCTGCGTGCGGCCGATCGGCCAGGCTTACTGCCGCCTACTGGGAACCTTTGACTCCGAATTCGCGGGCGCGGGGTCAGTGGCCTATGGCTTGAGATGCGTGACGGTGTGGGATTCATGCCCGAACGGCGTGACGCTGCACGAGGCGTGGGTGGTGGTTCGTACCGCGACGGTGACGTTGGAGGACTTGGAGGCTCCGGTGGTTGGGACTCCCGTTGCGAGTGGGTTGGCGGATGGGGCGTGGCATCGGGGGAGTGGGGTGGTGACGTTCGATGCTTCGGACAACACTGGCGTTCGGGAGCGGCGGTTGGTGGAGGGGGCCGTGGAGCGGGCGGTTTCGGTCGCTCCGGGGGCTTCGGCGGGTGGTTGTGGGCAGCCGGGTGTGGGGGAGGCGTACTCGTACACGCAGCCTTGTCTTGGGTCTCGGGGGTTGAACGGGGTTCGGGCGGTTCCCGTTCCCGATGCCTGTGCTTGGGGGGATGGGGTTCACTCGATCCGGGGTTCGGCGACGGACACCGGGGGGACTCGGGCGGTGAGCTCGGCGGCGGTGAGCGTGAAGGTGGACTGCACCGGGCCGGTGGTGGATCTCGGGCCGCGCGAAGACGTCAGCGTGGATGCCGGCTCTCTCGTAGAGCCGGTGCTGTCCGCGATGGATGCTCGGGTGGGTGTGGCTTCGACCGAGACGCAGGTTCAGGTTGGGACGGGGGAGTGGACCTCTCATGGCGAGCCGGTGGTTGCTCAGGCCGGGTGGTGGTACCGGTTCAGGGCTCGGGCGACGGATTCGTTGGGGAACGTGAGTCCCTGGAACACGTCGGCTTGGGTGATCGGGCAGCGGGTTGAGCCCTCTGGCTCGATCGAGGAGCCGGTGACTCCGGTGGAGAATGCGGTGACAGCGGCGGTGGCGCCGGCGGACGGAGCGCCGGCGGTTGTGGTTCCGGAGGTGGCGGTGGAAGCGCCGACGACGCCGATCGCGACCGCGGCGACGCGGCTGACCGCGACGGCGAAGCTCGTGAAGCGTGGGCGGACACGGTGGGTGAGGGTCACCGGGACGGCTCCGAGGGCATTCGTGTGGCGCGTCTTCATCACCGTCCGCCTGAAGGGCAGAAAGACGCTCAAGACGACGACGACAGCGCGGTTCGGGCGGTTCCGGAAGACGATCCGTGTGGCTCAGAACGCCAGGATCCTGTCCATCTCGGCAAGAACAGCCGGCGGAGGGCTTGCGCTGACCCCCCTCGGGTAGAGATCATCAGCACATGGCCGTCGGGCCGCTGATCATCAAAGCGGCGATCGTCGCGCTTCTCGCGGCGACGATCTGGTGGTCCTTCTTCGGGCCCCCGCCCGAGGAGAAGGACATGGGGACGGCTCGCCTGTGGGGCGCCGCGGCGGGCGTCCTGTACCTCGCCGGCATCTACGCCCTGTTCTCCGAACGCGACAGCGCCCCGTTCCTCGTCGGCCTCGGCGTGCTCGCCCTGTGCGTGGCCTTCTGGTACGCGAGAGGCGACGACGGCGGAGGCGGCGGCGGGGAGGACCCGGACGACGGGGACGGCCCGCTCGACTGGGACGAGTTCGACCGGGCGCGGCGCGACTGGGAGCGCCCGCTCATCCCGACCTAACTGCCACACTCCCGCGGGCGATGATCGCTCGCCAGGACGCCCTCCAAGCCCTCGCCCAGGAGCACTTCGACGTCGTCGTCGTGGGCGGCGGCATCACGGGCGCGGGCTGCGCGCTCGACGCGGCCACCCGCGGCTACAGCGTCGCCCTCGTCGAGAAGGCCGACTTCGCCAGCGGGACGAGCAGCCGCTCGTCCAAGCTCGTCCACGGCGGCCTGCGCTACCTGCAGAACTTCGACCTCGGCCTCGTCCGCGAGGCGCTGCTCGAACGCCAGCTCATGGTCGCGCTCGCGCCGCACCTGGTCCATCCGCTGCCGCTCGTGGTCGCCGCGTTCGACGGCCAGCGCCCCGACCGCATGGTGGGGATGGGCCTGAACCTCTACGACGTCATGGCTGTCGACCGCCTCCGCTCACGTCGACCGAGACGATTCCGCACGAACAGCGCGGAGGAGCCCGCGGAGTGGAGCCCCGACCGCCACCGGATCATCGCCGGCGACGAGGTCGTCCGCCTGATCCCGGCGCTCGAGCAGCGCGAGCCCAGCTCCGGCTACCTCTTCTACGACTGCCAGACCGACGACAGCCGGCTCGTGCTGACGGTCCTCGGCGAGGCCGAGCGCTTCGGCACCGTCATCGCCAACGGCGTCAAGGTGCTCGAGCTGGTGGAGCGCGACGGCCGCGCCCGCGGCGTCCAGGTCGAGGACGTCCACACCGGCGACACCTTCGCGATCGAGGCCGACACCGTGATCAACGCCACGGGCGTCTGGGCCGACCGCCTGCGCCCGGAGGAGCTGCACGACGAGGCCGAGGTGCCGATCATCCGCCCGAGCCGCGGCACGCACATCACGTTCGCCACGGAGGACCTGCCGCTCGTCGCCGGCGCGATCGTCCCGGCCGGGGGCGGGCGCAGCATCTTCGCCCTGCCCTGGCTCGGCCGCACGCTCATCGGGACGACCGACAACGACTACGACAGCGACGAGCTCGACCACATCCCGCCCGGCGCCGAGGACATCGAGTACCTGCTCGAGGCGACCAACAGCTACTTCGGGACCAGCCTCGGCCCGACGGACATCACCGGCGCCTACGCAGGCGTCCGCCCGCTCATCTCCACCGGCGACCCCAAGAAGTCGGTCGACATCAGCCGCAAGGCCGAGCTGTACGAGACGAGCAGCGGCATGATCACCATCACCGGCGGCAAGCTCACGACGTGGCGCCGGATGGCGAAGATGGCCGTGGACCGGATGGTCGAGCGCGACAACCAGGACGCGCCGTGCCGGACGCACGAGATCCCGCTCGGGCTCGCGGTCTCGCCGGACGAGCTGCCCCGCGTCGAGGGCGTCCCCGAGCACACCTACGGCGCGCTCGCCGGCCGCTACGGCCACGCCGCCCACGACGTCCTGCGGGTCGCGGGGGAGCGGGGGGAGCTGGCCCAGCCGATCGTCACGGGACTTCCCGACCTCCTCGCCGAAGCCACGTTCAGCGCGCGCCGCGAGCAGGCGGGCAGCGTCGCCGACGTCCTCCTCAGACGCACGCGCCTCGGGCTGCTCGCCGCCCGCGAGCTCCTCGACGACGACGCCGCCGCCGTGCGCCGCGTCGCGGAGGCCCTGGCCAGGGAGCACGGCTGGGACCAGCGGCGCATCGACGACGAGGTCGGCCGCTTCAGCGCCGAGGCCGCGGCCGAGGGCATCGTGGTCGGCGCCGCCTGAGCGACGTCGGGCCGTCCGGCTACCCTGCGCCGCGCGCAACTTCCCCCGACCTGCGCTGTTGCGATCGTCCAATGCGCCGTCTCGTCCCCGCCGCCCTGCTCCTCGCCGCCCTCGCCGCGCCGGCGACCTCCCACGCCGCCTGGTTCCCGGCCGAGGTCATCGACGGCCCGAACGCCGACCTCGTCTCGGTCGGCGACGTCGACATGAGCCGCGACGGCGTCGGCGCCGCGATCTACCTCAAGCGCGACCAGGGGGCCGAGCACGTCTTCATCAGCCGCTTCCAGGACGGCGCGTTCCTGCCGCCCGAGCGCGTCGACCAGGGCCTCGCTCCCGCATCGAGCCAGCCCGTCGTCGCCACCGGCTTCGAGGGGCGCATCGCGCTCGCGTACGTCAACGGCGGCAAGCTCTGGACCCAGGTCCGGCCGAAGGGCGCGACGGGCTTCGCGGCCCCGACCGCGATCGCCGAGGGCGCGATCAGCAACCCCTCGATCGACCTCTCGGTCAACGGCGCGGTCTACGTGACGTGGACGCAGGGCGGCAACGTCTGGGCGGCGCGGGCGAACCGCGACACGGCCCAGTTCACCGTCCTCCCGGCGCCCGTCGACGTCGACCAGAGCAAGTCCGCCGGCGAGGGCGCGCGCAACCGGTCCGAGGTCGCGGTCTCGGCCGACGGCAGCGCGGTCGTCGTGTGGGGCGAGCAGGGCGGCGACGGCAAGAACCACGTCTACGCCCGCCGCCTGTTCGAGCTGCGCCTGTCGCAGTCCCCGCAGGACCTCAACGTCCCGGACGTCAACGGCAGCACCGCGACGGACGCCGACACGCCCGACCTCGACATCGAGGACGACTCGAGCTACGCCCAGGTCACGTTCCGCCAGCAGACCGCCGGCGGTCCGCGGCTGCTCGTGCGCCGGCTCGTCGGCTCGTCGTTCGACGCGCCGAAGGTCGTCGACGGCGGCTTCGCGGGCTCGCGGGCGCGCATCGACATGACCGGCCGCGGCGAGGCGCTCATCGGCGGCACCGGCGCCGCCAACGAGGCGCTGCTCGGCACGCTTTGGGAGCAGGACCTGCGCTCCGTCGTCCGGCTCGACGGCGGCAACGGCGTCGACCCGCTCACCGCGCCGGCGCTCGGCGAGAACGAGGACGGCGGCGTCATCTGGATGCAGGGCGGCTCGGCCGCCGACGCGGTCGTCCGCGGGCGCTTCTTCGACAGCGGCCGCCAGGGCCTCAGCGTCCAGACGCCCGAGCCGGACACGACGCTGTCGAACCCCGCCTTCGGCGCCGTCGACCCGTCGGGCGGCCTCGACGCCGCCGCCAGCCGTGCGGGCGACCTCGCGGCCGTCTTCATCCAAGCCACGCCCGACGGACAGCGCCGGCTCGTCGCGGGGGTCTACGACAAGCTGCCGAGCCGCGCGATCGGCTACACGACGACGAACAAGCGCCGTCTCGAGCGGCTGCGCTGGAGCTCGTCGATCAACGTCTTCGGCGCGGTCACCTACCGCGTCCTCGTTGACGGCCAGCCGATCGGCGACACGCTCGTCCCCGAGCTCGTCGTGCCCGAGGGCACCGTCGCCGACGGCACGCACGAGTGGCAGGTGCTGACGATCGACCGCCGCCTGCAGCAGGCCGCGTCGGTCGAACGCCCGCTGCGCGTCGACAACACCCCGCCGAGGCTCTCGGTCCGGACGCGCAAGCGCGGGCGCACCGTCACGTTCACCGTCAGCGCCCGCGATCGCGGCACGGCGCCGAGCGGCGTGAACCGCAACGTCATCGACGTCGGCACCGGCGAGTTCGTCCGCTTCGGGACCAAGTACGTCCACACGTACCAGCGCAGGGGCCGCGTGAACGTCCGCATCCGCAGCATCGACAAGGCGGGCAACGTGGCGCGGGTCGACAAGTCGATCCGGGTGTAGTCCCCGTGCGGGTCCGCGCCGGGTCCCGTACGTACGAGCTCGGCGAGCGCCCGTGGCTGATGGGCATCGTCAACGCGACGCCCGACTCGTTCTCGGACGCCGGCCGCTACGCGACGCTCGACGCGCGGGTGGAGCGGGCGCGAGAGCTGCTCGCCGAGGGCGCCGACCTCATCGACATCGGGGGCGAGTCGGGCATCACGAACCGCCCCGCGGTCGAGCCCGACGAGGAGATCCGCCGCGTCGTGCCGCTGATCGAGCGGGTCGTCGGCGAGCTCGGGGCGCTCGTCTCCGTCGACACGTACAAGCCGGCCGTCGCCGAGGCGGCGGTCGCGGCGGGCGCGGCGATCGTCAACGACGTCAGCGGCCTGCGCGACCCGGCGCTCGCCGACGTCTGCGCCCGCACCGGCGCCGGCCTGGTCGTCATGCACACGCGCGCCGCGCCCAAGCAGCGGCTGCAGGACCCCGACCACTACGCGGATGTCACCGCGGACGTCGTCGGGTTCCTGCGCGAGCGCATGGAGGTGGCGCTCGACCGCGGCGTGGACGCCGAGCAGCTCATCCTCGATCCCGGCCCGGACTTCGCCAAGACGCCGTCGCAGACCATCGAGGTGCTGCGCGCGCTGGAGGAGGTGCTCGCGCTCGGGCGGCCGGTGCTCATGGCGATCTCGCGCAAGGACTTCATCGGCGCGCTCACCGGGCGCGCGCCCGCGTCACGCGGAGCGGGGACGCTCGCCGCGCTCGCCGACGCCGCCGACCGCGGCGCGCACATCTTCCGCGTGCACGACGTCGCGGCCGCGGCGGACTTCCTCACCGTTCGCCAGGCGTTGCGCGGCGAGGGCCCGGTGGACCGCGAGCTGCGGCTCACCGAGGACATCCGTCACGAGCGCGGCTGACGGCGTTTGAAGCGCTTCGTCGTCACCTGCGACAGCGCGGCGTCGACGTTCAGCGCGCCCGCGCCGACCTGCCACGCCGCGTAGGGCTGACCCGTCAGCCCGGTCGAGTCGGCGCCGCACGCGAGGAACGGCGTCGCGCCGCACGGGAAGTCGTAGAGCGCATCGATCGCGGTCATCGGCGTCGCCGTCTCGACGAGGAGCTTGCGCACCTCGTCGGGAGTGAGAAACCGGCCGAGGCGCTGCTTCGCCGCGCCCTGCACGACCGCGATGGCGCCGACGACGTGCGGCGCGGCCATGCTCGTCCCCGAGAGCGGCGCGTAGTAGAGCTCGGCCTCGGGCTTGGGCGGAACGCACGACGGCAGCTCGGCCGACGCGCCGCAGGTCAGGCCCGCGACGCCGTTGAGCGACCGCGCCGCGCGGATGTTCGTCCCCGGCGCCGCGAGCGTCGGGCGGTAGTCGATCGTCATCGAGCCGTCGACGCTCGTGCGCGGCACCGGGTCGCCGCGCGACGAGCCGAGGTTGAGCGGCTGCGCCCCCGCGCCGCCGGGCGCGTCCTTGCGCGTGTTCGTCACGCTCATCGCCCACGGCGCGACGCCGTACGGGTTCATCTTGCAGGCGTCCGCCGCGCCCTGAGGCGAGCAGTCCGACGCGCCCTCGGGATCCGTGCCCGGCCCGGTGCCGCTGTTGCCGGCGCTGAAGACGGGGAGGATGCCGGCGTCGTGCAGCGCCTTCGTGGCGACGTTCATCGGGTCGGTCGCGTCGAAGCGCGCGCCGCCGCTCGGCCCGAACGAGTTGTTGACCGCGGTGACGCCGAGCTCGGGATGCGCGAGCAGCCAGTCGTAGGCCTCGAGCGCGTGGAACGTCGCCGCGGCGTCGCCGATCGACAGCCCGACGAGCGAGGCGCCGGGCGCGACGCCCGTGTAGTAGCCGTCCGACGCGGTGCCGTCGCCGGCGACGATGCCGCTGACGTGCGTGCCGTGCCCGCCGCTCGTGTCGGTCGTGCACGCGACCGGGCACTCGACGTACGTGTGGAAGACACCGGTCGTCGCGATGCCGTCGGTGCCGAGCACCTTGACGTTGCGCACGACGCGATCGCGCAGGTCCGGGTGGAGCCCGTCGGTGCCGGTGTCGACGACGGCGACGGTCGCGCCGCGGCCGTCGAGCCCGGCGGCCAGCGCAGACGCGCGCGGCTGCTCGCCGCCGAAGACGAGCGGCGCGGACTCGTGCAGGTGGAACGCGAGACGGCGATTGGCGGTGACCGAGCGCACGCCGCGGACACGCCGCACACGGGGGAGCAGCCGCGCCGGGCCGCTGACCGCGGCGAACGGCAGGCGGCGCAGCGCGCGCACGTCGAGCCCGAGCCGCTCCGCCCGCTTGGCGAACGCCGTGCGGGTCGTCTTCGCGGTGTCGAGGCGGACGATCCGCTCGGCCGCGGGGGCGGGTGCGGCGGCGACCGCGAGGGCGGCGAGCGGGACGAGGACGAGCGGCCGGACGCGCATGGGAAGGGATGTTCCGTCTTCCGGCTCGATAACGTCTCAGTTGGTTCGCCGCTCGCTGTCCAACGCGGTGCGGACGCCCACCGATCCCAACCCCAGGAGGACCACCATGGCCGTTCTGTCCCGCTCCGCCCTCGAGGACAGCCCCCTCGCCGATCTGCACGTCATCGCCGGCGAGCTCTCGATCGACGGCTTCCGCCGTCTGCGCAAGGCCGACCTGATCGACGCGATCATCGCCCGCCAGAGCGGTGAGGAGCCTGCCGACGAGGCCGTCGAGGACGTCGTCGAGGACGCCGTCACTGACGAGGAGGCGGAGGACCGCAAGCCGCGCCGCGGGCGCCGCGGCGGCCGCGGCCGCTCGCGCCGCAACGGCGACGACGCCGAGGCCGAGGCCGACGCCGTCGCCTCGTCCGACGAGGACACGGCCGACGTCGAGGAGGAGGCGGAGGAGGAGCGCAAGCCGCGCCGCTCGCGCGGTGGGCGCGGCCGCAGCCGCGACGCCGACCGTGAGGAGGCCGCCGAGGAGCCCGCCGAGGATCGCGTCGCCCAGGGCGTCGTGGAGCTGCTCGGCAACGGGTCCGGCTTCCTGCGCGTCTCGCCGCCGGAGCCCTCCGACGACGACGTCTACATCTCCGCCGCCCAGATCCGCCGCTGCGAGCTCGTCTCGGGCGACAAGGTCACCGGCCCGGTCCGGCCGCCGCGGCGCTCCGAGCGCTACCCGTCGCTCATCCGCATCGACACGATCAACGGCACGCCGGCCGACGAGGTGTCCGAGGGCACGCCGTTCGACGACCTGCCGGCGACGTTCCCGACCGAGCGGCTCGCGCTCGGCGCGGAGGACCCGACGCTGAAGGCGATCGAGTGGCTCACGCCGCTCGGACGCGGGTCGCGCGCGACGATCGTCGGCCCGGCCCGCGCCGGCAAGTCGGAGGCGCTGCGCCGCCTGGCGGGCGCGCTGGCCGAGCAGGAGGGCCTCGACGTCAGCGTCGTGCTCGCCGGCGTGCGGCCCGAGGAGATCGCGGAGTGGAAGGCGATCGGCATCGCGCCGGTCAGCGTGCTGTCGCTGTCGGCGTCGCCCGACGCGCAGGCGCAGGCGATCGAGCGCGCGGTCGACACCGCCAAGCGCGTCGCCGCCCGGGGCGGCAACGCGGTCGTGCTCGTCGACGCGCTCACCTACGTGCACGCGCCGCAGGCGCGGCGGCTGCTCGCGGCCGCGCGCAACATCGTCGACGGCGGGTCGCTGACGATCGTCGCCACGGCCGACGCGCCGGTGGGCGGCGAGACGACCGTCATCGCGCTCGACCAGGCGCTCACGAGCACCGGGCGGTTCCCGGCGCTCGACCTCGTCGTGTCGGGCACGCTGCGGCCCGAGCTGCTGGTGGGCGACGCGGGCGCCGACGCGATCGGGCAGGCGCGCGCCGCAGCGCTGGGCTAGGGAACCGGTTCTACGGGCGGGCTCGTCGCGCGTACGCCACGCGCGACCAGCTCGGCTCGGGGGCGAGCTGGATGGGCTCGTCGTTGCGGTCCGGCTGCACGTAGGCGAACTGCAGCGACCGCTCGTCGAACGCGATCGACAGCTCGCCCTCCTTCACGCGCTGGTCGAGCCAGGCGGACCGGAAGACGAGCCGGCGCAGCCAGTGCACGAGCGATCGGTCGGCCGGGCCGACGAGCTCCGGCCAGCAGTCGTTGACGTGGTCGCCGAGGCCGGAGGCCGGCTCGGAGATCTCGCCGTTCACGGCGAGGTTGACCAGATCCTCGCGCTCGTGATCGCCGAGCGGTTCGCGGACGAACCCGAGCTTCCGGGCCGCCTGCTCGCAGCGTTCGCTGAAGTCGCGCTCGTTGAACGTGAAGCGCAGCTCCCCGTACTCGAGGACGAAGTCGTCTCCGCTGTCGTAGTTTCCGCGCTTCGTGGTGTCCATGGGGAAGTGAGTGCGCCGGGCGATGGCGTCGCTGAAGGCCAAGGGGACGGCTGTCCCTGTGCCCGGGGCGTCGGCATAGTAGGCGCGGATCCTTCGTCATTTCGCGGGCTGAAAGGGAAGTTGCATGGACCTCCAGGGCAAGGCCGTCGCCATAACGGGAGCAACCTCGGGGATCGGGGAGGCGACTGCGCTCGCGTGCGTGCGGGCGGGGGCGAGCGTCGCGCTGGCGGGTCGCCGCTCGGACCGTCTCGACGCGCTGGTCGAGCGGATCGCGGACGAGGGCGGCCGCGCCGTCGCGCTGCCGACCGACGTCACCGTCGAGGACGAGGCCCGCGCGTTCATCCAGCACGCGTACGAGCAGCTGGGCGGCCTGCACGGGCTCGTCAACAACGCGGGGCTGATGCTGCTCGGCCCGGTGACGAACGCCGACGTGAACGAGTGGCGGCAGATGATCGAGGTCAACTGCCTCGGCCTCCTGTACTGCACGCACGCCGCGCTGCCGGTGATGGCTGCGGGCGGGGGAGGCCACATCGTGAACGTGGCGTCGGTCGCGGGGCGCCGGGCGCGGCTCGGCAGCGCGGTCTACAACATGACCAAGTTCGGCGTGGTCGGGTTCTCCGAGGGGCTGCGCCAAGAGGCGCTGCACGCCGGCATCCGCGTGACGGTCGTCGAGCCGGGCTACGTCGACACCGAGCTGCAGGGCCACAACACGAACCCGATGGTCGTCGACGCGATCGGCAAGGTGCGCGAGCAGATCGGCGAGGACGGCCTGCTGCAGGCCTCCGACATCGCCGACACGGTCGTCTTCGTGCTGTCGCAGCCTGAGCGGGTCAACCTGTCCGAGGTCATGGTCGTGCCCACGCGGCAAGCGGGCTGAGCCGGCCGGGGGCGAGTCCGCGCCCCCGCTCGCCTCGTGTCGTCATGAGCGACGATGCGAGCACGATCCTGGTCGTCGAGGACGATCCCGCGACGCGGGCGTTCCTCGCGGACAACCTCAGCGCGGACGGCTACGCGCTGCTCATCGCCGACACCGTGCGCGACGGCTGGCGCCTGCTCGACGCGAAGTTCCCCGACCTCGTGCTGGTCGACGTGTCGCTGCCCGACGGCTCGGGCCTCGACCTCGTCCGGCGGCTGCGCGAGGCCGACGGCGTGACGTCGCGCGTCGACCCCTCGACGCCGGTGCTGCTCGTCAGCGGCCGCGGCACCGAGCTCGACCGCCTGCGCGGGTTCGAGCGCGGCGCGGACGACTACCTCGTGAAGCCGTTCTTCTACAGCGAGCTGCGGGCGCGCGTTGCCGTCCACCTGGCCCGCTCGCAGTCGCGGCCGGGCCAGGGCCGCGTCCGCGTCGGACCGCTCGAGATCGACCCGTCGACGCGCGAGGTCCGCGTGCGAGGTGACCTCGTGGACCTGTCGCAGAAGGAGTACGCGCTCCTGCGCGCGCTGGCCAGCGAGCCGACGCGCGTCTACACCAAGGAGGAGCTCCTTCGATCGGTGTGGGGGTTCAGATCGCTTGGCGTCACTCGAACTTTGGACTCCCACGCGTGCAGGCTTCGCGGGAAGCTCGGCCTGCACGGGGATCGCTTCGTCATCAACGTGTGGGGCGTCGGTTACCGGCTCGTCGACGGGGTCCTCAGTCCGGGCACGTCACGCGATTGACCTCGATGTCGAGGGAGAACGAGTCGGGGACGTCGTCGCCGTCGGTGTCGATGCCGCGCCAGTGCTCCATCTCGTGGATGCGGATGGTCTGGGAGGCGTCGAGCTTGCCGTCGACGTACGCGAAGAACATGTCGTTGTTGACGTGGTTGCGCGAGAGCAGGACGCCGCCGTCGACGACACGGCCGCCGAACGTGCCGGTGTCGGCGCTGCCGCGCTCGACGTAGGTCGGCCCGATCCCGTCGACGGGGACGGCGGTGCCGAAGAAGCGCTCGATGCCGCGGGAGTGGAAGAACGTGTCCGTCGCGACGAACGAGCCCTGGAACGTGACGCCGCCGCTGACCAAGTACTCCTTGCCCTCGAAGCACGGGAGGTCGGTCACGACCATCGGAGCGAACGTGTCGGTGAGCTTCACGTGCCCGGTCTCGACCGGCCCAGCCGCACGAGCGGACGGCCCTCCCACCGCCAGCACGAGCAGCGCGGTCAGGCACGGCACCTTGAGCAGCCGGGACATGGTCCCTCCGATCCGTCGCTTGCGCCGACGCTACACCTCGGCGGGCGGGGCGGAATGGGACGATCGTCCCCGTGTGGGCGGGGATCGACGTCGGCGGGCGGGCGAAGGGGTTCCACGTCGCCGTGCTCTCCGGCGATGGGGTGGTCTTCGGCCCGTCGCGCGTCGGGGGCGTCGGCGAGGTCGTCTCGCTGATGCGGTCGTGGGCGCCGGCGGTGATCGGCGTCGACGCTCCGTGCGCGACCGCTCCTCCGGGCGCGACGGTCCGCGAGGACGAGCGGGCGTTGGCGCGCTCCGTCTGCCGGATCCGGTGGACGCCGTCGCGCGACAAGCTCGACGGCAACCCGTACTACGCGTGGGTGCTCCACGGGCTCGAGCTGCACGCGGCGCTCGCCGGCGGTCCGTGGGAGGTCCTCGAGGTGTTCCCGACGGCGTCGTGGACGGTGTGGGGCGGCCCGCGCGGCGGTCGTGGGCGAGGAGCGTGGTCCGCCGAGGTCCTCGACCGGTTCGCCTTGCACGGCCTGCCGGATCGCCGCCTCGGCCAGGACGACCGCGACGCCCTCGCCGCGGCGTTGACCGCGCGCGAGCACGCGGCGGGGAGGACGCGGAGCTTCGGAGAGATCGTCGTCCCCGCCGGAGACCCGCCTCTCGATCACATCTCGCGGCGGGAGGGGGCGAAGTCGCCCCTTTCCTGACCTCTTCATCGGTGAACCACACCGAAGGAGGAGCGATGGAAGGGATCGAGGCGGTCGCCGCGGCCGGCTGGGGCGCGGCGCTGGCCTGCGTCGTCGTGACGCTGCTGATGCTGCGACGGCGGGCCGAGCTGATCGCCCGCGCGTGCCACGAGCTCGCCGGGCCGTTGAACGCGGCCGGTCTCGCTCTGCACACGGCGACGCGCGAGGTGGCGGCGCCTCGTCTTGCCGCCGTGGACCTCGAGCTGCGCCGGGCGGGACGGGCGCTCGAGGACCTCGACGCCGCACGGGCCGGACGCCGCGCGCGCGATCGCCACGCGACCGTCGACGTCGGCTGCCTGCTCGCGCAGCAGGCGCTCGCGTGGCAGCCCTTCGCGCGCGCGAACGGCTGCGAGCTGCGCGTCGCCGCCCCGTCGGGGCTCGTCGTCACCGGCGACCCGGTGCGGATCGCGCAGGCGGTCGGGAACCTGCTCGCCAACGCGATCGAGCACGGCGGAGGCCGCATCGCCCTGCGCGCAGAACGGGCGGCCGGCGGCGTGCGGATCGAGGTGACCGACGAAGGCGCCGGCCTCGACCGCGTGACCTTCAAGCCGAACGGCCGCCGCGGCCGCGGCCTGACCATCGCCACCGAGATCGCCGAGCGCCATGGCGGCCGCCTCACCGCCGTGCCGTCGGCGAAAGGGGCGCGCGTGGTGATCGACCTCCCGGCCGCTCCGCCGAGGACGGCGGTCGCCGCGGCCGCGGCGCCCGAGACGCCGCTCTCCGCCGCCTGATGCGGAGCTCTCGCCGCCGGGCCTTCGCGCTCGCCGGGCTCTCGCTCCTCCTCGGCGGCCTCGCCGCCAGCGACGTCGCGGGCCGGGAGGCCGCGATCGACGCGCGGATCGGGGATCCGGTCTCCGTCGTCGTCGCACGGGCGCCGATCGACGCCGGCTCGGTCATCCGGCGCGGCGACCTGACGACACGCGCCGTGCCGGAGCGGTTCGCTCCACACGGGGCCTTCGCAGATCCCCGCCAAGTCGCCGGCCAGCGCTCGGCCGCCTCGATCGCGGCGGGCGCGGACGTGACGGCGGCGGCTCTCGAGGATCCGGCGGCCGAGCCCGTCGGCGCGCCGGTCGAACGCGGAGAGCGAATCGCGGAGGTGCTCGCCACCGGCGCTCCCGAGCTCGTCGTCGCCGGCGCTCGGGTCGACGTGCTCGTCAGCCGCGACGACCGGCCGGGCGTTCCCGCGGGAACGCGTCTGGCGCTCGAGGACGTCGAGGTCCTGCAGGCGCGGGCGGCTCCGCCGACGGACGCGGGCAGCCAGCGCGTGCGCGCGTCGCTGCGCGTGACGCTGCGCCAGGCGGTCTACCTCGCCGCCGCGCAGGGGTTCGCGAGCGAGATCCGGCTGCTGGTGCGGCCGGCCGGGGAGGTGGGTCGATCGTCCACCACACGCTGAGGTCACCTCAAGAAGCGCGCACCGGCGCCGAAACCCCAAAGCGACCCCATGACTGCGCGCGTGCTCAAGATCAGCTCCCTTGCGGCGGTGGCCATCCTCGGTCTCGCCGGCAGCGCCGATGCCGCCACCAAGAAGGCGAAGGCGTCGACGCTCTACCCGACCGTCACCAAGGTGACCCCGATGAAGGTGGGCGTCGGCGATCCGCTGACGATCACCGGCAAGAACTTCCTCGCGGGCAAGTTCCGCAACACCGTCGTGTTCAAGCGCGACGGCAAGCGTGCGGTCTTCGCGAAGGCGTCGACGGCGACGAAGACGAAGCTCACCGTCACCGTGCCGGACAAGCTCAAGCCGTGGATGGCGAAGGCCGCCGACGGCCGGACCATCGCGACGCGCTTCCGGATCCGCATCCTCGCGCGCCGCTTCGGCAAGACGTACACCAAGACCTCGAGGTCGCCGCTCATCGATCCCGAGGCGCTCAACCCGCTCGGCGGGTCGAACAACCCGACCGCCCCCGGTGGCCCGACCGCTCCCGCGGACTGCGACGCCGACGGCCAGGCCGACACGGTCGACGCCGACGACGACAACGACAAGCTGCTCGACACGACCGAGGCCGCCATCGGCACGGACCCGTGCAAGGCCGACACGGACGGCGATCAGATCAGCGACGCCTACGAGTACAAGTCGGCCGTCGATCTGAACCAGCGCTCGTGTCAGGCGGCGGAGTACCCGACGCCGTGCGCGGCCGCCCTGCCGTACCCGAGCAAGCGCCCGTACCCGAACCCGCTCGACGCGAAGGACGCCAGCGTCGACTTCGACGGCGACTGGCTGACGACGCTGGAGGAGTACACGGCGACCGTGAAGCACGGTCCCTACGACCTCGCGCAGCCGCTCTGGTACAGCGCCGGCCTCAAGTCCAGCCAGGACAGCAACCCGGCCGACGGCTGCCGCGGCCTCACCGCTCCGGCTCCGTTCGACGGCAACGGCGCGCGCCCCGAGTTCCTCTACAACGGCGTCTACCCGGACGTCACGACCGCTGCCTACCAGCACTACACGCTCGACAACATGGGCCAGTCCGCGCACGACGGCTGCCTCAACGACGGCGAGCGCGACGAGGACGGCGACTTCCTCAACAACTGGACCGAGGCGTACGAGTCGCTGTCCAAGCCGGAGTACTGGAACTCCCGCTTCGAGGAGCCGCTCTTCTGGGTCATCTACGCGGGCACCGACTGGCTGAACGCCGACTCCGACGGTGACGGCGTGGTCGACGGCCTGGACGACCAGGACCACGACGACTTCCTCAACGTCGAGGAGATGACCGACCTGCGCATCTTCCAGGCGCGCACGAAGGACGACCTCGACACCGGCCATCGCGAGGGCCTGTGGGTCGATCCCTTCAACCCCTGCCTCCCGGCGATCAAGTCGCGCACCTGCCCCGACGCGATCCCGCTGGATGGCGAGGAGGTCTGGCGGCCGTTCAAGCTGCCGAACGCCGAGAAGCCGCCGCTGCCGCGCTGGCCGCTGTACGAGCAGGCGCTCTACGGCAACGAGGTCTGGAACGGCGGCAGCCTCGGCATCAGCCAGTCGTACCCGCCGCAGCACCCGCTGCCGCGCTAGCTCCGTCCCGGAAACACGGAACGCCGTCCAGAGGGGCGAGGCCGACAGGTCTCGCCCCTCTTGCGTTCATGGACCCGATGGAAGCGCTGGCCGCCTCGCTGCGCGAGCGGCTGCTCGCGGAGCCCTCCGGAGCCGGCGACGACGTGCGGGAGCGCATCCGGGCGCTCGTGGAGCGCGAGGCGGGGATGCTCGACGAGCCCGCCCGCGACGAGCTGGCGCGGCGCGTCGAGGAGCGGTCGTTCGGCCTGGGGCCGCTCGAGCCGCTGATGGCCGATCCGTCGGTCGACGAGATCATGGTGAGCGGACCCGGGCGAGTGTGGGTGGAGCGTGGCGGCGCGCTCGAGGAGACCGGTGTCGCGTTCGCCGGGGAGGACGCGCTGCGGCACGCAATCGAACGGATCCTCGCGCCGTTGGGACGCCGCGTCGACGAGGCCGAGCCGCTCTGCGACGCCCGCCTCGCCGACGGCTCCCGCGTGCACGTCGTGATCCCGCCGCTCGCGCTCGACGGTCCCGCCTTGACGATCCGCCGGTTCCGGCGGCGCGGGCTGTCGCCGGCCGACCTCGTCGCGAACGGGTCGTGGACGGCGGAGCTGTCGGCCCTGCTCGCCGCCGCCGTGAGCGGCCGGATGAGCATCTTGGTGAGTGGTGCGACCGGGTCCGGCAAGACGACCACGCTGAACGCGCTGTCGGCGTTCATCGGCGAGCGCGAGCGCATCGTCACCATTGAGGACGCCGCCGAGTTGCGCCTGCAGCAGCCCCACGTCGTCCGCCTCGAGGCCCGCCCGGCGTCGCTCGAGGGCCGCGGCGGCGTGACGATCCGCCAGCTCGTCCGCGCCGCCCTGCGGATGCGCCCCGACCGCATCGTCGTCGGCGAGGTCCGCGGCCCGGAGGCGCTCGACATGCTCGCCGCGATGTCGACCGGCCACGACGGGTCGCTTTCGACGGTCCACGCCGGATCACCCGCGGAGGCGCTGCGTCGCGTCGAGACCCTCGCGCTGATGGCCGGACTCGGCCTCCCGCACCGCGCGGTCCGCGAGCAGGTCGCCGGAGCACTCGACCTCGTCGTCCACCAGGCCCGCTGCGGCGACGGCCGCCGCCGCGTCGTCAGCGTCGCCGAGGTCGTCGAGGAACGGGGAGAACCGATCGCCCACGAGGTCTTCGCGTGGCGAGATGGCCACCCCCGCTGGAGAACCCCGCGCCCCGGAGGCGCCCTCGCCCGCGCCCTCTCCGGGCGAGAGTCGTCGCCGCCGTCACCCCGCAGGACTCCGCGGCCTCCCGGATCTTCTCCGGCACCGTGAGCGCGGCGACCCTCGCCGCGTTCTTCGCCGGCGTCTGTGCGGTCCTCGCGGCGTGGGAGGCGGTCGCGTTCGTCGAGGGCGGCGCGGCGGTTCGCTTGATGTCGCGGTGGCTCGCGCCGTTGCGGAGCGGGCGCGAGCCGACGGCAGTCGAGCGCCGGCGGCTGGCGATCGTCGGAGCCGCGACCGCGGCCGCGTGCGGCTGGCTCATCGGAGGGCTGGCGATCGGCCTGCTCTTCGCCACGGGCGCGCCGCTCGCCGTCCGGCAGGCGCTCACCTGGAGGCGGTCGCGGCGGCGTGCCGATCTCGAAGCCGGCGCGCCTGCGGCTGCGCGAGCCCTGGCCGACGCGCTCGCGGGCGGGCACGCGATCCGCGGCGCGATGGCGGAGGCCGCGCGGACCGGCGGCGTCCCCGGGGAGGCCGGCCACGAGCTTCGCAGGGCGGTCGCGGCGCTCGAGCTCGGCGAGCGCACGACCGACGTCCTCAAGTCCCTTCGCCGCCGGGCCGCGAGCCGCTCCTGGGACGCGCTCGTCGCCGCCATCGGGCTGCAACGCGAAGCCGGCGGCGACCTCGCCGGACTCCTGCGCGACCTCGCCGGCCGCCTCGAAGCGGCCCGGCGCGCCGAGGGCGAAGCCCGCGCGCTCACCGCTCAGGCCCGCTTCACGGCCTGGCTCGTCGCGGCACTCCCCGCCGGAGGCGCGCTCCTCGCCGAGGCCGCCGCCCCCGGCTTCCTCGCCCACCTCCTCACCGAACCCCTCAGCGCCGGCCTCCTCGCCGCCTCCGCCGTCCTCCAGGCCATCGCCCTCGTCGCCATCCGGCGGATCGCGCGGTGAAGGCGTCGGCCGCACCTCGCGGGTGCCATCCGGAGGATCGCCGGAACAGGTCTTCGGCCGGGGCTGGCGGAGAGGCGCGATGAGCGCCGGCGTCGTGCTCGCCGCTCTTGCGGGGGTCTTCGCCGCGGCCGCGATCGTCGAGCTCGCGGAGACGGGGCGGAGGGTGCGCGAGAGCGGTGATGCCGCCGTGGGGCGGCGTGGGTGGTGGCCTCTCGTTGCCGAGGGTGCGCTGGCACTCGGGCGGCGGTTGGGGGCTCCGGCTCCGTCGCGGGATCTCGCCGCGCGGCTCGAGGCGGCGGGAGCGCCTCTCGGGTTGCGGCCGCAGGACGTCGTGGCGATGCAGCTTGGGATGGCGGTGGCGGCCGGGCTGCTCGCGGTTCCGGTGAGTGGGGTGGTGCCGGGGCGGCTCGGCGTCGTGGCGCTCGTCGGCGCGCCCGTCGCGGGGTTCCTTCTGCCGGACCTCGCGCTGCGGCGGGCCGCTCGGCGGCGCGGGGAGGCGATGCGCGACGACCTCGCGGACGTCGCCGACCTGCTGCGGGTCGCGGTCGCGGCGGGGTTGCCGACGACGCGCGCGCTCGCGGAGGTGGGGCGGCGGCATCCCGGCCTGCTCGCGCAGGAGCTCGGGCGGACGGCCGATCGCGTCGCACTCGGAGAGCCGAGGGCCGAGGCGCTCGCCGCGCTGAGACGACGTGTGCCGATCGGCGGCGTCGCCGCGCTGACCGCGGCGGTCGAGCGCGCCGACCGACACGGTGCGCCGCTGGCGCCGGCCCTCGAGGCCCTCGCGGAGGACGCGCGCGCCGACCACACGCGCCGGACCCGCGAGCGGGCCGCGAAGGCAGCGCCGCAGATCCAGCTCGTGGTCGCGCTCCTGCTGGTGCCTGCGGTGCTCCTCCTCGTCGCGGCAGGGCTCCTCGCCGCGTTGGCCCGGTGAAGAGGCCGCGCCGCTTACTTCACCCCGACGACGACCTTCCAGCGGCTGACGTCTCCCTGGCGGCGGGAGCCGGAGGAGACGGTGGTGAGGTGGTCCATCGCCGAGATGACCGGCTTGGCTTCGGGGTCGTTGGCGAGGCCGAGGCCCTTGAGGAGCTGGGCGACCGGCGGGACGTCGAGGAGGAAGCCGGGTTCGAGGCCGGAGCCGAGGCGCTCCTGCGCGTCCTTGTACGCGGCGGAGTCCTTGAGGGCGCCCGAGGGCGAGGCCGCGCCTTCCAGCCCGGCGTCGCCGACGGCGAGGACGAACCGGTCGTCGGCGAGCCCGACGTGGATCGGGACGGGGACCTGCGACGACCGCAGCGTGAACCCGCGGACGCCGCTGCGCGACAGCGCCGCGACGCGCACGTCGCGGGCGGCGCCGCGGACCAACCGCACCAGCTTGGGGATCGCGCGGCGCGTCGCCGCCGGATCCTTCGACTCGACCACGAGGGCGCCGCCGATGTTCGCGAGCGACGAGCCGCGGACGAAGATCGCGCCGTCGCCCATCCAGTCGATGAGGTCGCGGCGCAGGTTCAGGCCCGTCTGCCGCTCGATCTGCGACAGCATCTGATCGGCGTCGACGCCCGCGAACGCCCCGAGCTGCCCTATCTGCTGCAGCGACCGGTCGATCTGCGCGCCGATGTCCGCCGTGCCGGCCGCCAGCCACGCGTCGCCCGCGACCGAGGGGAGGACCGAGCCAGGTCCCGACCCGGCGTCCTCGGACCGGACGCCCAGGGAAGCCCCGTCGACGTCGATCTGGTCCTCGTCGCCGCCGAGCGACAGCGCCAGCGTCTCGCCGAGCCCGCCCAGCAGCGGCTGGACCGCGGCGCCCTGCGGCCCCAGCCCCGACAGCAGCGTCGACACGCGCACGTACGCGAACCCGAGCCCCTTCTCGTCGGGCACCTGGTCGCGCGCCTGCTTGAACGCGTCGACGTCGGACAGCTTCTCGCCGCCCTTCGACACGTCGATCGCCGCGCGGACGCCCGCGTCGGTGCCGAACAGCGCGGTGTCGTCCACGAACGCAAGCGCCGTGTCCTCGCCCTGCGACAGCTCGTAGTCCACGTCGCGGTACGTCTTCTTTACGACCTTCGGCGCCGGCTTGCCCTTGTCAGCCGTCCGCAGCGCCTTCGACAGCGTCTCCCGCGCCTTGTCCACGTCCTTGGTGGGAGCGATCACCGCCGCGTCGGCATCCGCGCTCGAAGACGACGAGGAACCGGCGGCCGACAGACCCGACGCCCGGATGTTCGTGACGAAGAGCCCCACTTCGTCCCCCAGCCACGGCTTGACGTCCTCCTCGTACGAGAAGTCCGGGTCCTCGTCGCGGACGCCCTTCTCGAACGCCTCCTGCAGCGCCTTGCCCGGATCGTCGACTCCGGCGAGCTTCTGCGACAGGGCCTTGACGTCGTCCGCCAGCTCCCCGTCGGGCTTCAGCGTGGCCTCGACGTAGACGGGCGCCCGCGCCGGAGCGAGCGAGGCGGGATCGGTGTCGGCCGACTCGCTCGACCCGCTGCCGCATCCGGCGGCGACGAGGGCGAGAGCGGCCGCCGTGGCGGCGAGTGGGGTGGTGAAACGCATCCGTGTGTTCATGAGGCACCGCGGACCGTACTCGCAAGCGCGGTTGCAACGTTCCGTCCGACGGGGTCTCCCACCTCGCCCCACCCAGTGTTCATCGGCGATTTCGCCTCACTCAGAGGACGAGAGCATCGGCCATGTGGAGGATCGTGTGCAATCGGGGTTGCCAGGTGGGGGAGAGTGGGGTAGCTTGCCGACTGCGGATCGGGGTGGAGGGGCTCCTCCCACTCCTCCACCTCGATCCGTTCCCCCTTCAGCAGGACCCACCCCGTGGCCTCCTTCCGCGGCACCTTCGACTACACCCTCGATGCCAAGAACCGCCTCACCGTCCCGGCCAAGTTCCGGGCGGCGCTGGCCGAGGGGGTCGTGATGGTCAAAGGGACGGATCCCTGCGTCGCCCTCTGGGTGCCGGACTCCTACGACGAGTTCACCGAGTCGATCCTCAGCACGTACCACCCCTTCTCCGAGGAGCGCGAGAAGCTCGAGCGCTTCTACGCCTCCAACTCCCACGACACGGAGCTCGACAGCGCCGGGCGCGTCGGGTTCCCGCCGTTCCTCCTGCAGCACGCCGGCCTCAAGAAGGAGGTCGTCGTGACCGGGGCCCGCAACCGCATCGAGGTCTGGGACCGCGATCGGTGGGCCTCGATGAACGACCAGCTCGTCACCGATGTCCGCGAGATCAGGGCCCGCGTGAGCCATGCTGCTTCTTGACATGACGGCCGCCCACATCCCCGTGCTGGCGGGTGAGCTCATCGACGTCACCCAGCCGGGTCGCGGCGAGACCGCCGTCGACTGCACCTTCGGCGCCGGCGGGCACGCGCGCGTGGTCGCCGAGCGGATCGGCCCGGAGGGGACGCTCATCGCGATCGACCGCGACCCGGTCGCCGAGGAGCGCTTCGCCGAGCTCGCCGCCGAGGTCCACTGCCACACCCGCTTCCTGCGGGCCGGGTTCGCCGAGGGGCTCGAGCAGCTCCGCGCCGAGCGCGTCAACGCGGACCTCGTCTACATGGACCTCGGGATGTCGTCGATGCAGGTCGACACGCTCGAGCGCGGCTTCTCCTACGTCTACGACGCGCCGCTCGACATGCGGATGGATCCCGAGCAGGAGCTGTCGGCCCACGAGGTCATCAACACGTTCGACGAGCGCGACCTCGCGCGCGCGTTCCGCGAGCTCGGCGAGGAGCGCTACGCGAACCAGATCGCGCGTGCGATCGCGCGGGAGCGCGGCGAGCACGAGATCACGACGACCCAGCAGCTGGTGGACGTCATCACCAACGCGATCCCGACCCGCGCGCGCTTCGGCGGCGGCCATCCCGCCAAGCGCACGTTCCAAGCCGTCCGGATCGTGGTGAACGATGAGCTCGGCCAGTTGGAGCGCGCCTTGCCCACCGCCTGGGACATCCTCCGCCCGAACGGACGTCTCGCCGGCATCTCCTTCCACTCGTTGGAGGACCGCCGCGTGAAGCGTTTCCTCGCCGATCGTGCACGCGGGTGCGTCTGCCCGCCCGAGCTGCCGGTCTGCGTGTGCGGCCACGAGCCGGAGGCGGAGCTGCTGACGCGTGGGGGCATCGTCCCCACGCCCGAGGAGATCGCGGGGAACCCGCGAGCGAAGTCCGCGCGCCTGCGGGCGGCAAGGAAGCTGGAGGTCACGTCATGAGCGCCGGTGTCGGCGAAGCCCGAGTCCACCGCCCGCGCGTCCAGCGCTCGCCGGCGCCGCGCGTCCCGCGCCGCGTCAGCGGCCCGGCGCGCACCACGCGCCCGCGCACGGCGCCGCCGCGCACCGCCCGCGCGCAGGCCGTCGCGCTGCCCGCGCCCGGTCCCATCGCGATCCCGCGCATCCTCGACGCGGTCAAGCGCCTGCCCGAGGCGCGCTGGCTCGACCGTCTCCTGCGCGGCCAGACGTGGGTGGCGATGATCGGCGTCGCGCTGATCGGCATCGTCGCGCTGCAGGTCTCGCTCCTGAAGATGAACGCGGGCATCGGCGCGTCGGTCGAGAAGAGCACGACGCTCGAGCGGCAGAACGCGGACCTCCGCGCCTCGGTCTCCCAGCTCTCCAGCGAGGAGCGCATCCAGCAGGAGGCCGCGAAGATGGGCCTCGTCATGCCGCCCGCCGGCGACGTCCGGTACCTCCGGGCGCGCGGGGCGGAGGACGCCCGCAAGGCCGCGAAGGTCATGCGCGCGCCGGATCCGGTCGATCCGACCGTGGTGGCCGCCGCCACGACGACGACGGGCACCGCGGCGGCGGGCACCGCGACGACGACGCCGACCGCGACGACGACCGCGGAGCCGGCGACCACGGCGACGCCCGCGGCCTCCACCACGGCGGAGCCGACCGCGACCACGACCGCGACGCCGGCCGCCACGACGACGCCGGCGCAGCCGACGACCACGGCCACGCCGGCGGCCACCACGCAGCAGCAGCAGACCGCGCCGACCGGCGCGACCGCCGCCCCCGCCGGAGCGACCACCCAGCCGTGAACCTCATCCAGAAGCGCATCGGCCTGCTGTCCGGCGTCTTCTGCGTCCTCCTCGTCGTCGCCGCCACCCGCGCGACGTACCTCGGCGTGATCAAGAACGGGTCGCTGTCGCAGGCGGCCGCGACGCAGCAGGCCGCCGACGTCCACGTGCCCGCCCGCCGCGGCGCGATCCTCGACCGCCGCGGGGTGCAGCTCGCGGTCGCCGAGCCCGCCGACGACGTCTCCGTGACCCCGTACCTCGTGCGCCAGCCGGCGAAGGCGGCGGCGCAGCTCTCGCCGCTGCTCGGCGTCAGCGAGGGCGACCTGCTCGCCAAGATGGCCGACCGCGAGAGCGGCTTCGCGTACCTCGCCCGCGCGCTGCCCTCATCGAAGGCGCGCCAGGTCGAGAAGCTCAAGATCCCCGGGCTTACGCTGACGCCCTCGAGCCGCCGCGAGTACCCGCGCGAGTGGCTGGCCTCGCAGCTGCTCGGCACCGTCGGCATCGACGGCAAGGGCCTGTCGGGGATCGAGTACTCCGAGGACCACCTGCTGCGCGGCGCCGACGGCGTGCGCCGCATCGTGCGCGACGCGCTCGGCCAGCCGATCGAGGTACGCGATCCGCAGCCGGCGCGCGCCGGCGAGGCGCTGAAGCTGACGATCGACGCGGCGATCCAGGACAAGGTCGAGGAGGTACTCGCCCAGACCGGCGCGACCTTCCGCCCGAAGGGCGCGACCGCCGTCGTCATGGACCCGCGCAGCAACGAGGTCCTCGCGCTGGCGAACTGGCCGCGGGTCGACGCCAACAACGTCGGCGAGATGCCCGACTACGCCAAGCAGAACCGCGCGGTCGGCTTCAACTACGAGCCTGGCTCGACGTTCAAGGCGTTCACCGTCGCGGGCGCGCTCGAGGACGGGAAGGTCACGCCGGACACGATGTTCGACCTGCCGCCGCAGATCCAGGTGGCGGACCGGACGATCGGCGAGTCGCACGCGCGCGGCTACGTGACGCTGTCGACCGCGGACATCCTCGCCCAGTCGAGCAACGTCGGCGCGATCAAGATCGGCCAGCGCCTCGGAGCGCGGGAGTTCGACCGCTGGGTCCGCCGCTTCGGGTTCGGCAAGCCGACCGGGGTCGACCTGCCGGGCGAGGAGGCCGGCCAGGTGCTGCCACTCGACAAGTACTCCGGCTCCTCGATGGGCAACCTGCCGATCGGCCAGGGCATCAGCGTCACGCCGATGCAGATGGCGACGGCGTACGCCGCGATCGCCAACGGCGGCATCCTGCGTCCCGCGCGGGTCGTCAAGGAGGTCGGCGGCACGCCGACGCCCCAGCCGAGGGGCCGCCGCGTGATCTCGACCGCGACCGCCGCGTCGCTGCGCGACATGCTCAAGGGCGTCCTCGCGCCCGGCGGCACGGCGACCGAGGCGAAGGTCCCCGGCTACGAGCTCGCGGGCAAGACCGGCACCGCGAACAAGGTCGACGAGAAGACGGGCCTGTACTCGGAGAGCCGGTACATCGCGTCGTTCGTCGGCTTCGCGCCGGCCGACAACCCGAAGCTGCTGGTCGCGGTCATGGTCGACGAGCCGCAGGGCGAGATCTTCGGCGGCCAGGTCGCCGCCCCGGCGTTCCAGAAGATCACCTCGTTCGCGCTGAACTACCTCCGGATCCCGCCGGAGTAGACCCCGCAGTAGTCTCGACGCGATGCTCCTCGGGGACGTCCTCGGCCTCCCGGACGCGCCGCCCGTCGAGATCGAAGGACTCGCCTACGACAACCGGCGCGTCGAGCCCGGCACCCTCTTCTTCTGCGTGCCCGGCTTCACGCGGGACGGCCACGACTTCGCGCCGGACGCGGTGCAGCGCGGTGCCGCGGCGCTCGTCGTCGCGCGGCCGCTCGGGCTCGGCGTGCCCGAGGTCCTCGTCGACGACGTCCGCGCCGCGATGGCGCCCGCCGCCGCGCGGCTGGCGGGGGAGCCGACCAAGCGGCTGAAGATGGTCGGCGTCACCGGCACGAACGGCAAGACGACGACGTGCTTCATGGTCCGGTCGCTGCTGGAGGCGGGCGGGATCCGGACCGGGCTGCTCGGCACGGTCACGTCCTTCGTGGGCGGCGAGGAGCGGGCGACCGTCCGCACCACGCCGGAGGCGATCGACCTGCAGTGCACGTTCGCCGAGATGGTCGGGCGCGGCGATCAGGCGTGCGCGATGGAGGTCTCGAGCCACGCGCTCGAGCTCGGTCGCGCGGACGCGATCGACTGGGACGTCGCGGTCTTCACGAACCTCACGCAGGACCACCTCGACTTCCACGAGACGATGGAGGCGTACTTCCAGGCGAAGCGGCGCCTGTTCGCGACGGGGCCGCGGGTGATGGTGATCAACCGCGACGACGCGTACGGGCGGCGGCTGCTCGATGAGTGGGGTGGGCGGGATGGCGTCATCTCGTACGGCCTCGAGGACGCGGAGAACCTGCAGATCGACTACGCCGGCTCGCGCTTCCGGCTCGGCGGCGTCGAGCTGAGCACCCCGCACCCCGGCGCCTTCAACGTCCTCAACGGGCTGGCGGCGATCCACGTCGCCCGCGCGCTCGGCGTCGGCGACGACGTGATCGCCGCGGCGCTGCCGGAGATCGGCCGCGTGCCCGGACGTTTCGAGCCCGTCGACGAGGGCCAGGACTTCGCGGTCATCGTGGACTACAGCCACACCCCCGACTCGCTCGACAACGTCCTGCGCGCCGCGCGCGGGCTCGCCGATGGCGGGCGCGTGCTGTGCGTCTTCGGCGCCGGCGGCGACCGCGACCGCGCGAAGCGGCCGATCATGGGCCGTATCGCCGGCGAGCTCGCCGACCTGGCGATCGTCACCAGCGACAACCCGCGGTCCGAGGACCCGGAGGCGATCATCGACGAGATCGCCGCCGGGATGCGCGCGGACGCCGTGCGGATCACCGACCGCCGTGCCGCGATCGAGCACGCGATCGCCGCCGCCCGCCCCGGCGACGTCGTGGTCATCGCGGGCAAGGGACATGAGCAGGGCCAAGAGCTGGCGGACGGCGTGAAGGTGCCGTTCGACGACGTCGCCGTCGCCCGCGAGGCGCTGCGGAGCGTGGCCCATGCGTGAGTGGAAGCGCGCGGTCATCGACTCGCGCGAGGCGGGTCCGGGCGATCTCTTCGTCGGCCTCGTCGGCGAGAACGTCGACGGCGGCCGGTTCGCCGCGCAGGCGCTCGAGCAGGGCGCGTGGGGCGTGCTCGTCAAGCCCGAGCACGAGGCTGCGCTGCGCGACCTCCCCGGCGAGGTCCTCGTCGCCGACGACCCGCTCCGCGCCCTGCAGGACTTCGCGACGTCGTGGCGCCGCGAGCTCGGCGCGCAGGTGATCGGCGTCACCGGCTCCACCGGCAAGACGTCGACGAAGGACCTCATCGCCGCGATGTGCGGGCAGGCGAAGGCGACCGTGGCGACGCGCGCGAACTTCAACACCGAGATCGGGCTGCCGCTCACGATCCTCGAGGCGCCGCCCGGCACGGAGGTGCTCGTCCTCGAGATGGCGATGCGCGGACACGGGCAGATCGCCGAGCTCGGCCGGATCGCCGAGCAGGACGTCGCCGTCATCACGAACGTCGGCCCGGTGCACCTCGAGCAGATGGGCTCGCTGGAGGCGATCGCCGCCGAGAAGGCCGCGATCCTCGACGCGCTCAAGCCGGGCGCGACGGCGATCGTGCCGCGCGACGAGCCGCTCCTCGAACCGCACCTGCGTGACGACCTGGAGGTCGTCACGTTCGGCCCCGGCGACGACCTCGGCGACCTCGAGATCGGCTTCACGAGCGCGCACATGCGCCTCAACGCGGCCGCCGCGCTGGCCGCAGCGCGCGCCGTCGGCGTCGAGCCGCACGGCCGCGTCGAGGTCACGCTGAGCGCCCTGCGTGGGGAGCGGATCGTGCTCCCCGGCGACGTGACCATCGTCAACGACTGCTACAACGCCAACCCGATGTCGATGAGGGCCGCCCTCGACGACCTGGTCGCCGCGGCCCCCGGCCGTCGCGTCGCCGTGCTCGGCGACATGCTCGAGCTCGGGCCCGGCGAGCAGCGCTTCCACCGCGAGATCGGCGAGCACGCCCGTGCCCGCGGCGTCGACCTGCTCGTGACCGTCGGCCCGCGCGCCGCGGCTATGGACGGCGATCAGGCGGTCGGCAACGCCGCCGAGGCCGCCGCGCTGCTGCCCGAGCTGATCGAGCCCGGCGACACGGTGCTGGTGAAGGGCTCGCGCGGCGTGGGCCTCGAGGTCGTGGCCGAGACGCTGCAGGCCGAGCGGGCGGAGGCGTAGCGCGTGGGCGAGATCCTCATCGGCGGCACCGCCGCGCTGCTCATCTGCATCTTCCTGAGCCCGAAGTTCATCTCGTTCCTGCAGCTGAACCAGTTCGGCCAGCACATCCGCGAGGAGGGGCCGGAGGGCCATCACTCCAAGGCAGGGACGCCGACGATGGGCGGGATCATCATCTTCCTCGCGATCTCGGTCCCGTTCCTGCTCCTCAGCGACTACGACTGGCGCGCGGTCGGGGTGTACGGGGCGGCGATGGCGTGCGCGCTGCTGGGCTTCGCCGACGACTACACGAAGATCGTCCGCCGCCGGTCGCTCGGCCTGCGCGCACGGACGAAGCTCGGGATCACGATCGCGATCTCCGTCGGGCTGTGGTGGGTCGCCACCCGCCAGGCCGACCTCGCGGAGACGCTGCGCTTCCGGGTCGTCGACTACCAGCTCGACCTGAGCCTGCTCGGCGGCATCCCGTACCTGCTGCTCATCTACCTCGTGGTCGCCGGCACGACGAGCGCGGTGAACCTGACCGACGGCCTGGACGGGCTGGCGGCGGGCTGCGCCGCGATCGTCCTGCTCGCCTACATCGGGATCACGTACATCACGCCCGGCCAGACCGACCTGTCGCTGCTGGCCGGCTGCGTCGTCGGCGCGTGCATCGGGTTCCTCTGGTTCAACGCGTTCCCGGCGACGATCTTCATGGGGGACACGGGGTCGCTGGGGCTCGGCGGCGCGATCGCGGGCCTGGCGATCATGACGAAGACCGAGGTGCTGCTGATCCTGCTCGGCGGGATCTTCGTGGTCGAGGCGCTCAGCGTCCTCATCCAGGTCTTCAGCTTCCAGACCTTCCGCAAGCGCGTGTTCCTGATGGCCCCGATCCACCACCACTTCGAGCTGATGGCGTGGTCGGAGACGAAGATCATCCTGCGCTTCTGGATCGTCGCGGCGATCTGCAGCGCGATCGGGTTCACGCTGTACCAGCAGCTCATCAAGTGAGCGCGCCGCGGCCCTCGCTGCCGGAGGGGCCGTACCTCGTCGTCGGCCTCGCGCGGTCCGGCGTCGCCGCGATCGAGGCACTGCGTGCGCGCGGGTTCGACGTGATCGGCGTCGACAGCGGCACGCCGCCGGTGGAGCTCGAGGGCGTGCACCTCGGCGTCGACGGGGTGGAGCTGCTCGATGGCGTCCGGACCGTCGTCAAGTCGCCGGGCGTGCCGCGCAGCGCGGCGGTCGTCGAGGCGGCGCTGGCGCGCGGGCTGACCGTGCTGGGCGAGCTGGAGCTGGCCTGGCGCATGCTCCCGAACCGCTTCGTCGCGGTGACGGGGACGAACGGCAAGACGACGACGGCCGAGCTGCTCGGGCACGTGCTCGGCGACCGCGCGGTGGTGGCGGGCAACGTCGGCACGGCGCTCTCGTCCCTGCGTGTTCCGGCGGAGACGCTGGTGGTCGCCGAGGCGTCGTCGTTCCAGCTGGAGGACACCTTGGAGTTCGCGCCCGACGTCGGCGCGCTCATCAACCTCACGAGCGACCACCTCGATCGCCACGGCACGGTCGAGGCGTACCGCGCGGCGAAGCTCGAGATGTTCGTCCGACAGACGCCCGACCAGGTGGCGGTGCTGCCCGACGGGTTCGAGGCGCCGGGCGAGGGGCGGCGGGTGCGCTTCGGCGGCGCGCCGACCGCGGACCTGCGGCTGCACGAGGGCGCGCTGTGGTGGCACGGGGAGCGGCTGATGGCGGTGTCCGACCTGCGCATCCGCGGGCTGCACAACGTCCAGAACGCGATGGTCGCGGCGGCGTGCGCGCTGTCGGTCGGCGTCGACCCCGTGGCGGGGCTCTCGACGTTCGCCGGCGTCCCGCACCGGATGGAGGAGTTGGGGACGTTCGACGGCGTCCTCTACGTCAACGACTCGAAGGCGACGAACGTCGAGTCGACGCTCGTGGCGCTGCGCTCGTTCCCGTCCGGAGTGAGGCTCATCCTGGGCGGCCGTGGCAAAGGTCAGGACTTCAGCCCACTGGCCGGCGAGGTCGCCGCGCGCTGCGCCTCCGTGCACCTCATCGGCGACGACGGGCCCGTCATCGGGGCGGCCGTCGGGGGCGGGTTCGAGGACGGCGACCTCGAGCGCGCGGTCGATCACGCGCGCCGGCTCGCGCTGCCCGGCGACGTCGTCCTGCTGTCGCCCGCGTGCGCCTCGTTCGACCAGTTCAAGGACTTCGAGGCGCGGGGGGACGCGTTCAAGGAGATCGTCCGCAGGATCACGGGCTGAGGCCGAACGCCACCTTCTCCCGCAGGGCGGAGGGGATGGTCTCCGGGTGTCGAAGGGAGCCGGGTGAGCCGCCGCCGCCGGCCGCCCGCGAAGAAGCGGGCACAACCCCTCGAACACCAGATCCTCCTGACCGCGACCCTCTGCCTGCTGGCGGCGGGCGCCGTGATGGTCTACTCGGCCTCGAGCGCCCGCACGCTGCTCGAGGGCCAGGGCGACGGCACCGCGTATCTCGTCAAGTACGCGATGTACGGGACGCTCGGGTTCATCGCGATGCAGGTCGTCGCGCGGCAGTCGCTCGACCGGATCCGCTCGTTCACGCCGACGCTGCTCGGCGTCGCCTTCGTCCTGCTGCTGCTCGTGAAGATCCCCGGCATCGGCGTGAGCGTGAACGGCGCGCGGCGCTGGCTCGGCGCCGGGCCGCTGACGTTCCAGCCGTCGGAGATCATGAAGCTGGCGCTGGTGCTCTACACGGCGCACCTGCTCGCCGACCGGCCGAAGCTCGTGCTGTCGCTGCGGACGATCGTCAGCCCGTTGCTGTTCGTCGTCGGCGGCGCCTGCCTGCTCATCGCCTCGCAACCGGACCTCGGCACGGCGCTCGTCTGCGGCTTCACGATGGGCGCGCTGCTCGTCGCGGCCGGGATGCCCGGACGGCTGCTCGCGCAGGTCGGCGGCACGGCCGCGGGGCTCGTCGCGATCTTCGCGGTGCTCGAGCCCTACCGGCGCGAGCGCCTGACGATGTTCCTCGACCCGTGGAAGGACGCGGGCGACGCCGGGTTCCAGGCGGTGCAGGGCCAGATCGCGCTCGGCTCCGGCGGGTTCTTCGGCCGCGGCCTCGGCGAGTCGGTCCAGAAGATCTTCTACCTCCCCGAGGCCCACACCGACTTCATCCTCGCGGTCATCGGCGAGGAGCTGGGCGTCGTCGGCATCATCGGCCTGCTCTTCCTCTACGGGCTGATCGCGTACGCCGGCCTGCGGACCGCGCGGCGGGCGCGCGGCGCCTACGCGCAGCTGGTCGCCACGGGCATCACGTCGCTCATCGTGTGCCAGGCGCTGCTGAACGTCTTCGCCGTCCTCGGCCTCGCGCCGCTGACCGGCGTGCCGCTGCCGTTCATCTCGTCGGGCTCGTCCTCGCTGATCGTGCTGCTCTGCGGCATGGGCCTGCTGCTGAACGTCGCCTCGGGCGGCAGGAGCATCGTCCGGCCCGTACCCTCCCGCGGCGATGCGCGTGGTGATCGCAGCCGGGGGAACGGCGGGGCACGTCGTCCCCGCGCTGGCGGTGGCCGGCGCGCTGCGGGCTGAGGGCGCCGAGGTCGTCTTCGTCGGGGGCGAGCGGGCGGAGGCCGAGCTCGTCCCGCAGGCCGGCTTCGAGCTGCGTCCGATCAGGGTGCGCGGGCTCTCTCGGACGAACGCGGTGGCCGCGGCGGGCGCCGCCGTGCTGGCGGTGCGTGCGACCGCGGCGGCGAGGCGGATCCTGCGCGAGGAGCGCGCGGACGTCGTGATGGGCGGCGGCGGGTACGTCGCCGGGCCGGTCGGTGCGGCGGCCGTGGCGCTGCGCCGCCCGCTCGTGCTGACCGAGGCCGACAGCCACCTCGGGATCGCCAACCGGCTGCTCGCGCGGTTCGCCAAGCGAGTCTGCCTGGCGTTCCCGATCGAGGGGCGCACCGGCGGCAAGTACCTCGTCACCGGGCGGCCGGTGCCGGCGCCGGCGACGGACCGCGCGGCCGCGCGGGCGCGCTTCGGGCTGGCTCCCGATGAGCAGTGCGTGCTCGTCTTCGGCGGGTCGCTCGGCGCCCGGACGATCAACGAGGCGGCGATCGAGGCGTTCGCCGGCGCGCCGTACCGGGTGCTGCACGCGGCGGGGCGGCGCGACTACGACGGCCTGCTCCCGCGCGTGCCGGACGGCGGGCGCTACGACCTGCATCCGTACATCGACCGCTTCGGCGAGGCGCTGCTGGCCTGCGACCTCTGCGTCGCGCGCGCGGGCGGTTCGGTCTTCGAGGTCGCCGCCGCGGGGAAGCCGGCGATCCTCGTCCCGTACCCGCACGCGGCCGCCGACCACCAGACCGGCAACGCGCTGTGGATGGAGCGCGCGGGGGCCGCGATCGTGATCGCCGACGGCGACCTGACCGCCGAGCGGTTGCGCACCGAGGTTGACACGCTGCTGGGTGATCGTGAGAGGCTGGCGTCCATGGCCGCTGCGTCGCAGTCGCTCGCCCGCCCGGACGCCGCCGAGGCGATCGCCGCGGAGGTTCGCGGGGCGGCGCGCACGTGAGCCTCTGGGGGCGGGTCTTCGCCGCGGGCTACGACCGCTTCATGGCCGGCACCGAGAAGGCCGGGCTGCACGACAAGCGCCGGGCGCTGCTCGCGCAGGCGAAGGGCCGCGTCATCGAGATCGGCGCCGGGACCGGCGCGAACCTCGACGTCTACGGGCCCGGCGTGACCGAGCTCGTCCTGACCGAGCCGGAGGAGCCGATGGCCCGCCGGCTGCGCACCAAGGCGGCCTCGTCGGCGCGCGTCGTCGAGGCCCCGGCGGACGCGCTGCCGTTCCCCGACGACAGCTTCGACACCGCGGTCTGCACGCTCGTCCTCTGCACCGTCCCCGACCAGGGCGCCGCGCTGCGCGAGATCGCGCGCGTGCTGGTGCCGGGCGGGCAGCTGCTCTTCCTCGAGCACGTCCGCTCGCACGAGCCGAAGAGCGCGAAGTGGCAGGACCGACTGACGCCGCTGCAGAAGCGCTTCGGCCACGGCTGCCACCCCAACCGTGACACCGCCGCGCAGATCGCCGCGGCCGGCTTCACCGTCGACGAGCTCGAGGAGGGCGAGCTGCCGAAGGCCCCCGCCTTCGTCCGCCCGATGATCCACGGCGTCGCCGTCGCGCCCGAGCGCCGCGCGGCCGCCGCCGTCGCGTGAGCGACGACCCTCCGGTTCTCGTCTTCGCCAGCGCCGCCGAGTGGGAGGCGTGGCTCGACGCCCACCACGCCGACCACCCCGAGGGCGTCTGGCTGCGGATCGCCAAGAAGGGGTCGGGGCAGACGTCCGTCTCCTCGCGCGAGGCGCTGGAGGCGGCGCTGTGCTTCGGCTGGATCGACGGGAAGGTCCAGCGGATCGACGACGCCTGGTTCCGCCGGCGGTGGCTGCCGCGGCGCCCGCGCAGCGTCTGGTCGAAGATCAACCGCGCGAGCGCCGAGAGGCTGATCGCCGCCGGGCGGATGCGGCCGGCCGGCCTCGCGGAGGTCGAGCGGGCCAAGGCCGACGGTCGCTGGGACGCGGCGTACGACGCGCCCGCCACGGCGACCGTGCCCGACGACCTCCAACGCGCGCTCGACGCCAGCCCACGCGCGAGCGAGGCGTTCGCGTCGCTCGACGGGCGGAACCGCTACGCGATCCTCCACCGCGTCCAGACCGCCAAGCGGCCCGAGACCCGCGAGCGGCGGATCGCCACCTTCGTCGCGATGCTCGAGCGCGGCGAGCGGCTGCACCAGTAGGCGACCACCGCCGCGGGCGCTTCTAGGGTCTCTCCCCGATGTCGTGGACCGACCGCCGTCTGCACTTCGTCGGGATCGCCGGCGCCGGGCTCAGCGCCTACGCGATCGCCGCGCGGGCGCTCGGCGCGACCGTCACCGGCTCGGATGCGGGCGAGTCGCCCTACTTGACGCGCGTGCGCGAGGCGGGGATCGAGCCGGCGATCGGCCACGACGCGGCGAACGTCCCGGCCGGCGACGACGTCGAGCTGGTCGTCTCGACCGCGATCCCGGCCGGCAACCCCGAGGTCGTCGTGGCGCGCGAGCGCGGCCTGCGCGTCATGGCCCGCGCGGAGTTCCTCGCCGAGCTGACGCGCGAGAAGCGGACGATCGCCGTCTCGGGCGCGCACGGGAAGACGACCACGACGTCGATGCTCGCCCACGCGCTGCTCACCTGCGGCCTCGATCCCGCGTACCTGATCGGCGGCACGCTGCGGACGACCGGCACGAACGCGGCGTGGGGGAACGGCGACTGGCTCGTCGTCGAGGCCGACGAGTCCGACCGGTCCTTCCTCGCGCTCGACACCGACGTGGCGGTCGTCACGAACGTCGAGCTCGATCACCACACCACCTACGGCTCGAAGGCCGACCTCGAGAGCGCCTTCCGCGAGTTCCTCGCCGGCGCCCCGGCCGCCGTCCTGCCGGAGGACGACGCCGCCGTCCGCCGCCTCAGAGAAGAACGGGAAGAAGGGGGACAGTCCCTTCACGTTGGGGGACAGTCCCTTCATGTTGGGGGACAGACCCTTCATGGAACGGTGCTCTTCGGGGCCTGGACCGGGCCGGAGCTGGCGGTGCCGGGCGAGCACAACCGGCGCAACGCGTCGGCGGCGCTGGAGGCGGCGGTGCTGGCGGGGGCGGACCGGGAGGAGGCGGCGCGGGCGCTCGCGACGTTCGGCGGGGCCGGACGGCGGTTCGAGGTCCTGGGGACGCACGCGAGCGGCGCTCGGGTCGTCGACGACTACGCGCACCACCCGACCGAGGTGGCGGCGACGATCGCGGCCGCGCGCGATCCGCGGCCTCGCCGGGTCGTCGCGCTCTTCCAGCCGCACCTCTTCAGTCGCACGCAGCACCTCGCGCAGGAGTTCGGGGCCGCGCTGGCGCAAGCCGACGTCATCGGCGTGCTGGACGTCTACCCGGCGCGCGAGCGCGCGGAGGACTTCCCCGGCGTGTCCGGCCTGCTCATCGCCGAGCACGCCGCCGACGCCGCGCACGGCCGGCCGGTTCACTGGCTGCCGAGCTTCGACGACGCCGCCCGGGCCGCCGACCGCTTCTTGAAGCCAGGCGATATCTGCCTCGTGATGGGGGCGGGGAACGTCGATGCGCTCGGGCGCCGGTTGGCGGCCGGCGCTCCGTAACACCGCAGGAACGCGGGCGCCGGCGTCGAAGTCCCGACCCGGATGCGCCGCCGTGTCCCATCGCCGCCGCGCCGGTCCCGCAAGGGCCGGGCCCTCCGTCGCCTGCCGGCTCCCTCCGTGGGCCTGCGCACCGGCGCGATCGCGGCCGCCGTCCTCGCCGTCGTGCTCGTCGCCGGGTACTTCTGGGTGCGCGACTCCTCGTTCGTCAGCGTCCGCCAGGTCGAGGTGACGGGGGCGAGCGGGCCCGACGCCCCGCGCATCGAGTCCGCGCTGCGCAGCGCCGCCCGGGACATGACGACGCTGCACATCCGCAAGGGCGCGCTCGAGGACACCGTCGCGAGCTTCCCGATCGTCGGCGGCCTCGAGGTCCACCGCGACCTCCCGCACGGCGTCCGCATCACGGTCCTCGAGCGCCGGCCGGTCGCCGTCGCCACCATCGCCGGCCGCCGCGTCCCGATCACCGCCGACGGGCGCGTGCTGCGCGGTGCCACCGCCGCCGACGACCTGCCGTCGATCTCCCTCGACGAGCCGCCCTCGACGCGGATCCAGGCCGTCAAGGACCGCCGGCTCCTCTCCGTCGTGGCCACCGCGCCGGCCGAGCTGCGCCGCCGCGCGACGAAGGCGTCGCTCACCGAGCACGGGCTGACGCTGACGATGAACGAGGGCCCCGACCTCATCTTCGGGACGGCCGAGGACCTGCGCGCGAAGTGGCTCGCGGTCGCGCGCGTGCTCGCCGATCCGACGACGCAGGGCGCCCAGTACGTCGACGTCCGCGTCCCCGATCGCGCAGCCGTGGGAGGGCTCGCGCCGCTCGTCGCGCCCGATCAGACGGAAGAACCTCCGGCCACGCCCGTTCCCTCACCCTCAACCGGAGCTTGAGGGCACCTTGAACCGGTTTCTCCTGCACCGGTCGAGAGTTCGCCGTTTCGCAACGATGCTTGCATGGCTAGACTCGGCGTTGACTTTCCCCGATTCCCGTGCATACCGTGGATTCGGCGGGCAGCCGGGTCTCCCGGTGCCAAACCCTCAACGCTAACTCGAAGGTCGGACGACACACCATGGAATCCAGCGGCAGCTACCTCGCCGTCATCAAGGTCGTCGGCGTAGGCGGCGGCGGGACCAACGCGGTCAACCGCATGGTCGACGCGGGCCTTCGTGGCGTCGAGTTCATCGCGGCGAACACCGACGCGCAGGCGCTCGCCATGTGCGACGCCGACATCAAGCTCAACATCGGCACCGACCTGACCAAGGGTCTCGGCGCCGGCGCGAACCCCGACATCGGCACGGGGGCCGCGCACGAGTCGCGCGACGACATCAAGGAAGCGCTCAAGGGCGCGGACATGGTCTTCGTCACCGCGGGCGAGGGCGGCGGCACCGGCACGGGCGCCGCGCCGGTCATCGCGGAGATCGCCAAGGAGGAGATCGGCGCGCTGACCGTGGGCGTCGTCACGAAGCCGTTCGGCTTCGAGGGCACCCAGCGCACGCGCCAGGCCGACGAGGGCATCGCGCGGCTGCGCGAGGTCGTCGACACGCTGATCGTGATCCCGAACGAGAAGCTGCTCGCGATCGTCGAGCGGCGCACGTCGATCCTCGACGCGTTCCGGCTCGCCGACGACGTCCTGCGCCAGGGCGTCCAGGGCATCACCGACCTGATCACGATCCCCGGCCTGATCAACCTCGACTTCGCCGACGTGCGGACGATCATGACCGACGCCGGCTCCGCCCTCATGGGCATCGGCACCGGCCAGGGCGAGCAGCGCGCGAGCGAGGCGGCCCGCATGGCGATCTCGAGCCCGCTGCTCGAGGAGTCGGTCGAGGGCGCCACCGGCGTGCTGCTCAACATCACCGGCGGCCGCGACCTCGGCCTGTTCGAGGTCAACGAGGCCGCGGAGATCGTGCAGAGCGCGTCGAGCAACGACTCGAACATCATCTTCGGCGCGGTCATCGACGAGACGATGGGCGAGGACGTCCGCGTCACCGTCATCGCGACGGGCTTCGATCGCGGCCCGGTCGGCTTCGGCCGCCAGGCCCGCGGCACCCAGCGCGACGAGGCGCCCGGGCCCCGCGACCGCAGCCCCCGGATGAGCGACCGGCAGCGGTCGTCGCTCGAGATCTCGGACGACGAGATCGACATCCCGCCCTTCCTGCGCGACCGGTAGTCCGCAACGTGCGGAGGCCGACTCCGCGTCAACGGACGAACGACCGACCCGGGTCCCCAGTTCTTGGTATTGCACGCGTACCTCTTCCTCTGGAAGGGTCCGTGTCGTGCAGAAGCCGCAGATCACCGAGAAGGAGCTGAGCGACCACCTGGCGCTCCTGGCCAACGCGTCGCGGGACGACCTCGACGAGCTGCTGACCGACCTGCTCTGCCACGTGTACCGCACGAAGGACGCCCAGAACGGGTAGTCGCGATCGGGCGCCGACGGCCGCCTGATCGACCCCCTCCGTTGCTAGCCTCGCGGGGCCCATGGCCGCCCCGTCCGAGACCCTCCGGCGCACCCCGCTCTTCAGCCGCCATGAGGCCGCCGGGGCACGGATCGTGCCGTTCGCCGGCTGGGAGATGCCGGTGCAGTACCAGGGTGTCCGGGAGGAGCATCTCGCCGTCCGCCGCGACGCGGGCGTCTTCGACGTCTCGCACATGGGCGAGATCGAGACGCGCGGACCGCAGGCGCTCGCGCTGCTGCAGCGCCTGCTCTCCAACGACGTCGAGAAGATCGCCGTCGGCGGCGCGCAGTACAGCGTGCTCTGCCGCGAGGACGGCGGCGTGCTCGACGACCTCTTCACGTACCGGCTCGCCGACGACCGCTACCTCACGGTCACGAACGCGTCGAACCACGACAAGGACCTCGCGTGGTTCCGCAAGCACGCGGCCGAGTTCCCGCAGGCGGAGGTCGTCGACCGCCACGCGGACTACGCGATGCTCGCGGTGCAGGGCCCGACGGCCCGCGCGGCGATCGCGAAGCTGACGAGCGACGAGCTGCCGGCGCGCTTCCGCACGGCCGAGATCACGATCGCGGGCGCGAAGGCGCTCGCGTGCGGGACGGGCTACACGGGCGAGGACGGGCTCGAGCTGCTGCTGGCGCCGGACGACGCGCCGGCGGTGTGGGACGCGCTGCTCGGGAAGGGCGTGGCGCCGGTCGGGCTCGGCGCCCGCGACACGCTGCGCCTCGAGGTGTGCTTCCACCTCTACGGCAACGACCTCATGGAGGAGCGCGGGCCGATCGCCGCGGGCCTCGGCTGGTGCTGCAAGGAGGACACGGGCTTCATCGGCTCCGACGCCGTCCGCGCCGAGCGCGAGCGCGGCGCGAGCGAGAAGCTCGTCCCGTTCGTGCTCACCGGCCCCGGCATCGCCCGCCAGGGCAACCCGATCGCCGGCGGCGGCGAGGTGACGAGCGGCACGCTCTCGCCCTGCCTCGGCGTCGGCATCGGCATGGCGTACCTCCCCGCCGACAAGGCGGACCCCGGCTCCACCATCACGATCGACGTCCGCGGCAAGGAACGCGAGGCGCGGATCGAGCGCAAGCCCCTCTACCGAGCGGAGGACTGAATGGCTGACGGCACCTACCCCGAGGGCCTGCTGTACCACCCGGAGCACGACTGGGCGACGATCGACGGGGACGTCGCGACGTTCGGCATCACGTGGTTCGCGCAGGACGCCCTGGGCGAGGTCGTGTTCTTCGACCCGCCGGAGGTGGGGGCGACCGTCACCAAGGACGAGTCCTACGCTGAGGTCGAGAGCGTCAAGGCCGTCTCGGACGTCATCGCCCCGCTGTCCGGCGAGATCGTCGAGGTGAACACCGCGCTCGCCGATGCGCCGGAGACCATCAACTCCGATCCGTACGGCGAGGGCTGGCTGGTCAAGGTGAAGCTGTCGGATCCGTCCGAGACCGAGTCGCTCCAGGACCAGGCCACGTACGTATCCGGATTGGAATGAGCCGCTACACCGCCGTCACACCCGAGGACCTCGAGGAGATGCTCGAGGTGATCGGCGTGGGCTCGATCGACGAGCTCTTCGCCGAGCTGGTGCCCGAGGGCGTTCGCCTCGGGCGCGAGATCGACCTGCCCGAGGGGCTCCCCGAGCAGGACGTCTACGACCACCTCCGCGCGCTCGCCGCGCGCAACGTGTCGGCGGAGGACGAGATCACCTTCCTCGGCGCCGGGATGTACGACACGTACGTCCCCGCGATCGTGGACATGCTCACGACGCGGTCGGAGTTCCTGACCCCGTACACGCCGTACCAGCCGGAGGTCTCCCAGGGGAACCTCCAGGTGATGTTCGAGTACCAGACGGCGATCTCCGAGCTGACGGGGCTGCCGGTCTCGAACGCGTCGGTCTACGAGGGCCCGAGCGCCCTGGCCGCCGCCGGCTACCTCGCCAAGCTCGCCAACGGCAAGGGCAAGTTCGTCATCTCGCGCGCCGTGCACCCGCACTCGCGCGAGACGCTCGTGACGCTCGCCAAGGGCTACGGCGTCGAGGTCGTCGAGGTCGGGATGCGCGACGGGGTCACGGACCTCGACGCGTGGACGGCGGCGATCGACGACGACACGAGCGCGGTCTTCTTCCAGCAGCCGAACTTCCTCGGCGCGGTCGAGGACGCGGAGGCGCTGGCCGGTGCGGCGAAGGACTCGCCCGCGGTGGTCGTCGCCCAGGTCGACGCGCTGACGCTCGGCGTGCTCGCCGCGCCCGGCGAGGTCGGCGTCGACGTCGCGGTCGGCGAGGGCCAGCAGCTCGGCAACCGCCTCGACTTCGGCGGGCCGTCGTTCGGCTTCTTCGCCGCCACCGAGGCGTACCTGCGCCGCATGCCCGGGCGCATCGCCGGCGAGACGCACGACGTCGACGGCAAGCGCGGGTTCGTGCTGACGCTGCAGACGCGCGAGCAGCACATCCGCCGCGAGAAGGCGACGTCGAACATCTGCACGTCGCAGGCGCTCAACGCGCTCGCCGGCGTGGTCTACCTCACGTGGCTCGGCAAGGAGGGCATCGTCGAGATCGGCGAGCTGCTGCTCCAGCGCACCGCCTACGCGCGCGAGAAGCTCGCCGCCATCGACGGCGTGACGCTGGTGCACGAGCAGCCCGTCGTCCGGGAGTTCGCCGTCCGCCTGGACGCGCCGGTCGACGCGGTCATCGAGCGGTGCGCCGCGGCGGGGATCAACCCCGGCTACGCGCTCGGCCGCTCCTACGACGAGCTCGGCGACGCGCTGCTGATCGCGCTGACCGAGCAGCGGACGAAGGCCCACATCGACCGCCTGGCCGAGGTGCTGGGCGAGGCCGTCGCCGTCGAACGCGGCCGCGTGTCGGTCGAGGTCGGGGCATGAACCAGCCGATCGATCCGGAGAGCGAGCTCGTGGACTCCTACGCCTCCGCCGCCTACGGCGACGCCTCCGTGCACGCTCCCCCCAAGGAGAGCGAGCACGTCGCGACCATCTTCGAGAAGGGCCGTGCCGGCCGCCGCGCGTTCGTGTGCCCGGACCTCGACGTGCCCGAGAAGCCGAAGGACGAGCTGCTGCCCGAGCGCTTCCGGCGCCGGACGGCGCCGCGGCTGCCCGAGGTGTCCGAGCGCGAGATCGTCCGCCACTACGTGAACATCTCGAAGCGCAACTTCGACCTGGACTCGGGCTTCTACCCGCTCGGCTCGTGCACGATGAAGTACAACCCGCGCCTGCACGAGCGGGTCACGGCGCTGCCCGGCCACGCGCGGCTGCACCCGCTGCAGGACCCGAAGCGCGCGCAGGGCGCGCTGGAGCTGATGTGGGAGCTGGAGCGCGCGCTGTCCGAGGTCGCCGGCCTGCCGCACGTGTCGCTGCAGCCATCGGCCGGGTCGCACGGCGAGCTCGCGGGCGTCCTGCTGACGCGGGCCTATCACGAGGACCGCGGCGAGACGCGGCACAAGGTGCTCACGCCCGACACCGCGCACGGGACGAACCCGGCGACGGTGACGATGGCGGGCTACACCGTCGTCAAGGTCGGCACGAACGACGACGGCGGCGTCGACCTCGACGACCTCCGCGCGAAGGCCGACGAGGACGTCGCGTGCCTCATGCTCACCAACCCGAACACGCTCGGGCTCTTCGATCGCAACATCGAGGAGATCGCCGAGATCGTGCACGGGGTGGGGGCGACGCTCTACTACGACGGAGCGAACCTCAACGCCGTCATGGGCCACACGCGCCCGGGCGACATGGGCTTCGACATCGTCCACTTCAACCTGCACAAGACGTTCACGCAGCCGCACGGCGGCGGCGGTCCGGGCTCGGGCCCGATCGCGGTGTCCGACCGGATCGAGCCGTACCTCATGACGCCGCGCGTCGTGAAGCGCGGCACCGAGGGGTCGAACGGCTCGACGCGGCCGGTGTTCGACCTCGCCGGGCTCGACGAGCACCCGAAGTCGATCGGGCGCCTGCGCGGCTTCCAGGGCAACTACGGCACGTTCGTGCGCTCCTACGCGTACATCAGATCGCTCGGGGCGCCGGGACTGAAGGACGCGTCCGAGATCGCGGTGCTGAACGCGAACTACCTGCTTGCGCGGCTGCGCCAGGAGGGCGTGCTCGACCTGCTGCCGCTGGCCTACGGCCGGCTGTGCGGGCACGAGTTCGTGCTGTCGGGCGCGCCGATGAAGCGCGAGCTCGGGCTGAAGACGCTCGACCTCGCCAAGCGGCTGCTCGACCACGGCTACCACCCGCCGACGGTCTACTTCCCGCTGCTCGTCGACGAGGCCCTGCTGGTCGAGCCGACGGAGACCGAGACGCGCGAGACGCTCGACGGCTTCGTCGACGCGATCGTCTCGATCCTGCGCGAGGGGCGCGAGGATCCCGAGGTCGCGCGCAACGCGCCGTACACCACGCCGGTGCGCCGTCTCGACGAGGCGGGCGCGGCGAAGAAGCCGGTCATCCGCCAGCCGCTGTAGACGTCTCAGCCGGGGCTGCGCGTGAAGCGCTGGTCCTCGAGCGACGCCTCGGCGAGCTTGCCCTCGACGTTCGAGCGTGCGCAGATCCAGCTGAAGCCGGCGTGCGCCCAGTCGTTCAGTCCTGCGGTCGCGAGGATGCCGACGACGATGCGCGCCTCGCGCGGGCGGGCGGCGTGGAGGCCGATGAGCCCCAGCGAGCTCCACGTGCCGAGGCAGCGCGTGCAGCTCAGCAGCTCGCCCACCGCGTAGCGCAGGCGGCTGCCCTTGGGTCGGCGCTCGGCGTCGTCGAGCACGGGCTCGCGCACCCAGGTGCCGACCTTCTCCTTGCTGATCGCCTTCGTGATGGCGAAGCTCGCGAGCCCGTAGGCCGGCAGCTCCTTGAACGGGGGCGCGTCGCCGCGGGTCGAGGCGAGCACGCCTCCCAGCAGGGCTGCCCAGACCGCGTTGATCGCGGCGTAGTCGACAGGCTCGGTCGGGGTGTCGTTGACGGGATCCATGTTCCGTGCGGCGTCTACCCACGGGTGGAGGCGGGGGAACACCGTCAACTCGTGACGACGCGCACAGCCTCATGCATGGTGGGGTCGCTTTGCCGGGTACCTGTCAGTCACCTGTCAAGGAAGTACGGGAAGGAGACAACCACCCATGATCGGCGTTCTCATCGCGATCCTTCTGGCCGCTCTCGTCTACGCGATCTGCGTCGCGATCGGCCTCCCCGCCATCGTCGGCATCGTCGCCGCGATCCTCGTCCTGCTCGCCGGCATCCCGAGCGGCGGCTACGGCCTCGGACGTAGGTTCTAGCGACCGCCGATCGAGTCCCGGGCACGGGACGGAGGAAGTCTTCACCGGCCGCGCGATCGCGCGGCCGGTGTGCGTTCCGGGGCGGTTCTAGCCTCGCTTGAAGATCCGCTTCAGCCGGTCCATCAGCGCCCCGAAGAACAGGCGGAACCCGGAGATGGGCTTCGCCGGGCGGGCGCGCGGCGGGGTCGATGTCGTCGCCCTCGCCGTCGCCGCCTCGGGCATGACCACGGGCGCCGGCTCCGGGATGGTCGGGTCGCCGGCGGCCAGCGGGGCGGCACCGATCGGGCTCGGCGCCTCGACCGGCGCCGGCTGCTCCTGCTTGAGCGTCTCCTGCAGGCACTCGGCGAACTCGCGCAGCAGCCGGTTCGAGATGTCCTTGATCATCCCGCCGCGGCTGAACGAGGCGAGCCGGCCGGTGATCGTGAAGTCGGTCTCGACGTCGACGTGCGTGCCGCCGCCGTCGCGCTCGCGCAGCGACGAGACCATGAGCGCGTGCGCGCCGCCCTGGCCGCGCTTGTCGGTGCCGTTCGCGCGCATCGTCGCGCGGTGCGCGGCCTCGTCGACCTCCTCCATCTTCAGCGTGCCGCGGTAGGACGCCGTCGCCGGGCCGAGCTTGACGCTGAACGTGCCGTGGTACGTGCCGTCGTCGGTCGCCTCGGTCACCTCCGCGCCGGGCAGGCACGGCGCCACGCGCTGCACGTCGATGAGCGCCGCCCAGACCGACTCCAGCGGCGCGTCGACCTCAAAGGACTGCTCGAGCTTCACGGATCGCCTCCAGGTCTTGGGGGGTGTCGACGTCTCTGCCCGCCGCGGGATCGCCGCACTCGACGAGCCGCCACGCAAGATCGCGCAAGCCGGCGTCGCCGCGCAACGACCTCGCCGCCGCGATCTCGTCCGGGCCGAGGACGGCCGGGTGGCCGGGGACGCCGCCGTAGGAGGCCCGTGACCCCGGCGGCTCGCGGGCCATGCGGTCGATGACCGCGGTCGTGACGAGCGGCTGGTCGCCAAGCAGCACGAGCACCTTCTGCGCGTCGCCGGCCGCTGCGAGACCGCGTCGCAGCGACGCCGCCTGCCCCTCGTCCCACTCGTCGCAGACCACGACCTCCGCGCACCGCCGGTCGATCCCCGCCGCGACCTCGTCCGCGCGCGCACCGAGCACGACCACCACGCGCTCCGCCGCCGACGCGCACGCCGCGGCGACGACGTGATCGAGCACCGGCCGCCCCTCGAGGTCGGCGAGCAGCTTCGGAGCGTCGCCGAACCGAGACCCGGCGCCGGCGGCGAGGATCAGAGCGGAGACCGGCGTCTCCGCCGGCGCGCGGCGAGGGTCTCCGCCGCCGCCGCGCGCGTCTTCGCGGCTGTGGCGCTGGTCTCCGCCGGGGCTCACCACGCGTCTCCCTCCAGCAAGTCGGCCAGCTCCTCCAGCGAGGCGATGGAGTTGCCGGGGAGGAAGCGGTCGGTGTGGGGGAGGGCGGCCTGCATGCCTCTCGTCAGCGGCGCGTAGCCGGGGTGGGCCGCGAGGGGGTTGAGCCAGACGACGCGGTGGGCGGCGCGGCGCAGCCGCGCCATCTCGGCTGCGAGGACCTCGGGGTCGCCGCGGTCCCAGCCGTCGGACAGGATCACGACGACGCTGCCGCGGCCGAGCCGCCGGCCGTGCTCGCGGTTGAGCGTCCCCAGCGACTCGCCGATCCGCGTGCCGCCGGACCAGTCCGTCACGGCGGCGGCCGCGCGGTCGAGCGCGCGATCGGGGTCGCGGCCGCGCAGCTCGTTCGTGATCCGCGTCAGCCGCGTCCCGAACGCGAACGCCTCGACGCGGCGGCGCGCGGCGACGCTCGCCTGCAGGTACTGCAGCAGCATCCGCGCGTACGGAGTCATCGAGCCGGAGACGTCGCACACGAGCACGAGCGGGCGCGGCCGGTCGGTGGGCGCGCGCCAGTGGCGTTCGAGCGGCTCGCCCGCGTGGCGCAGCGACGCACGGACCGTCCGGCGCAGGTCGGGCGCGTGTCCGCGACGGCGCCGGACCGGCACCGTCCGCCGCGACCGCCGGCGCGGCCCGCGCCGCGCGAGCCGCTCGAGCAGCACGCGAGCCGCGGCCCGCTCTGCGTCCGTGTACTCCGCGAAGTCCTTCTCCCGCGACAGCTCGACCCGCGACCACGCGGCGGGCAGCGGCGCTGGCGGCTCGGCCGGCGCGTCCGGCGGCGGCGTGTCGCCCGGCACGCCCGTCCGCGGCAGCGCCAGCTTCATCACGTCGTCCATCCCCGCGGGCGCCCCGATCGGACGGCCCGCCCCGAAGACGGCCTCGAACGCGACGTCGAACGCCGCGAGGTCCTCGCGCCCGGCGCACAGCGTCGCCCGTAGCGCCAGCCGCGCGTCCTCGCGGGAGAACGCGTCGACGGCCCCGAGCGCCCGCGTCGCCGCGACGACCTCTCCCACGCCGACGCGCACGCCGGCCGCGCGAAGGTGGCCGGAGAGCGCGGAGAGCCGCTCCGCAACGCCGCCGCCGCCGAGAGGTTCTCCGGCCTCGGAGGCGTCGCCGACGACGCGGCCATCGCGCCGGAGGTCTTCGGCCTCAGACACCTTCGAGCACGCCCTTCTCGCGGACGCGCTCGACGTCCTCGCGGACCTTGAGGACGGTGCCGAGGGTCGCGTCGAGGTCGTCGACCGCCATCAGTGCGCGGGCCCAGACGATCGACTCGCCGACGCCGGGGGCCTTGTACAGCTCCTCGCGACGGAGGCGGGCGACCGCCTCGCAGACCCTGCGCGCGATCGCGTCGGCGACGCCGGGGGCGCGGGCGGCGACGATCTCGCGCTCGCGCTCCGGGGTCGGGTACTCGATCCAGTGGTAGAGGCAGCGCCGCTTCAGCGCGTCGTGCAGCTCCCGCGTGCGGTTCGAGGTGAGGACCACGAGCGGCTTGGCCTTCGCGCGGATCGTCCCCAGCTCGGGGATGGTCACCGCGAAGTCCGCGAGCAGCTCGAGCAGGAACGCCTCGAACTCGTCGTCGGCCCGGTCGATCTCGTCGATGAGCAGCACGACGCGCTCCTCGGCCTCGAGCGCCTCCAGCAGCGGCCGGCGCAGGAGGAACCGGCGCGAGAAGAGCTCGCCCTCCACGTCCTGGCCCGCCTCGGCCGCCCGCAGCGCCAGCAGCTGCCGCGGGTAGTCCCAGTCGTACAGCGCGTGATGCACGTCGATGCCCTCGTGGCACTGCAGCCGCACGAGCCGCGTCCCCATCGCCGACGCGAGCGCCCGCGCCACCTCCGTCTTGCCGACCCCCGCCTCGCCCTCCAGCAGCAGCGGCTGGTCGAGCGTGAGCGCGAGGAAGACGCTGAGCGCGAGCGGCCGGTCGGCGAGGTAGGCCTCGCCGGCCAGCGCACGCTCGACCTCCTCGACCGTCGTGAACGTCACCCCTGGCCCGCGGCCTCCATGAGCCCGCGGCGGCAGAGCACCGACGCGAGGTGGGCCTTGTACTCGGGGGTCGCGTTGAGGTCGCCCGGCGGGTCGGTGCCCTCGGCGGCCAGCGCCGCCGCGGCGGAGATGTGGCTCGCGTCGAGCGGCTGACCGCGCAGCGCGTTCTCCGCCGCCGTCGCGCGCAGCGGCCGGCCGGCCATGTTCGTCAGGCCGATCCGGACGTCCTCGCAGACGCCGCCGCTCGCCTTGACGAGCACCGGCACGGCGACCATCGCCCAGTCCTCGGCCCGCCGGTTGAACTTCTGGTAGCTGAAGCCCCAGCCCGCCAGCGACGGAACGCGGATCTCCGTGATGACCTCGTCGGCCGACAGCGACGTCGTCAGGTAGTCGACGAAGAGCTCGTCGACGGGGATCGTCCGCTCGCCGCCCGGCCCGCGGGCGACCACGACGGCCTCCGCGCACAGCAGGGCGGCCGGGAGGTCCGAGGCCGGATCGCCGTGTGCGATCGACCCGCCGATCGTCCCGCAGTGGCGCACCTGCGGGTCGGCGATCGTGCCGGCCACCGCCGACAGCAGCCCGAGGCCGGCACCGGAGGTCTCGACGTGCCGGGTCATCGCCCCGATGCGCGTCTCGCCGTTCCGCGAGATGCCGGACAGCCCGGGCACCCGCCGCAGGTCGACGAGCAGCGTCGGCGCCGCCAGCCGCAGCTTCATCAGCGGCACGAGCGAGTGCCCGCCGGCCAGCAGCTTCGCGTCCTCGCCACCCGACGCCAGGGCGCCGAACACGCCCTCGAGCGTGTCGGGCGCCTCGTAGTCGAACTCGGCCGGGATCATGCGGCCACCCCCTTCGCCTCCTCGATGGCCTCCCAGACGCGCATCGGCGTCAGCGGCATGTTGAGGTACGTCACCCCGAGCGGCCGCAGCGCGTCGATGACCGCGTTCGTCACCGCCGCGGACGCCGCGATCGTGCCCGCCTCGCCGATCCCCTTCACGCCGAGCGAGTTCGTCGGCGACGGCGTCTCGGTGCGGTCGAGCTCGAACGACGGGAGCTCCGCCGCGCTCGCCAGCGCGTAGTCGACGAACGTGCCCGTCACGAGCTGGCCGTCCTCGTCGTAGTGCACGCGCTCGTAGAGCACCTGCCCGATCCCGTGGACGATGCCGCCGTGGACCTGGCCGTCGATGAGCATCGGGTTGATCGCCGGCCCGCAGTCGTCGACCGCCAGGTACCGGACGACCTGCACCTTCCCGGTCTCGGCGTCGACGTCGACGATCGCCGCGTGCGCCCCGAACGGGAACACGAAGTTCTCCGGGTCGTAGAACGCGGTCTCCTCGAGCCCCGGCTCCATCCCCTCGGGGAGGTTCTCCGGGATGTACGCCGCGCCCGCCACCTCGGCGAGCGCCATGCCCTTGTCGGGGGAGCCCTTCACCGAGAACTTCCCGTCGCGGACCTCGATGTCCTCGGGCGCCGCCTCAAGCTCGTGGGCGACGATCCGCTTCGCCTTCTCGACGACCTTCGCGGTCGCCTTGGCGATCGACTCGCCGCCGACCGCCAGCGATCGCGACCCGTAGGTGCCGAGGCCCTGGGGCCCGGTCGCCGTGTCGCCGTGCATGACCTCGACCTGCTGCGGGTCGACCCCGAGCCGGTCCGCCACGATCTGCGCGAACCCCGTGTCGTGGCCCTGCCCGTGCGGCGAGGTGCCCGTGTAGACGGTCACCGACCCGGTGATGTGGACGCGGACCATCGCCGACTCCCACAGGCCGGTCTGCAGGCCGAAGCCGCTCGGGCCCGTGACGCGCGAGGGCGCCAGGCCGCAGATCTCCGTGTACGTCGAGAACCCGATGCCGCGGTAGATGCCCTGCGATCGCAGCTGTTCCGCCTCGCGGTGGATCGCCGCCGGATCGACGTGCTGCAGGAGCAGGTCGAGCGTCCGGTGGTAGTCGCCCGAGTCGTAGATCACCCCGGTGGCGACCTCCGCGGGGAAGTCCTCCTTCGGGATGAAGTTCTTGCGCCGCAGCTCGACCGGAGCCATGCCGAGCTCCTGCGCCAGCTGGTCGACGCACACCTCGATCATGTGGGTCGCCTCGGGCCGGCCCGCGCCGCGGATCGCGTCCGTCGCCATCTTGTTCGTGAAGACGCCGGTGATGTCCGTGCGGACGTGCGGGATCTTGTAGCACCCGCTCATCACGAACGCCCCGAGCGACGGGATCGTCGGTGTGAGGAGCATGAGGTAGGCCCCCATGTCCGCGACGATGCTCGCGTGCAGGGCGTTGATCGTCCCGTCGCGGTTCGCCCCGATCCGCACGGTCGCGACCTGGTCGCGCCCGTGATGCGCCGCGAGCATCTCCTCGCTGCGCGTCGAGATCCACTTGACGGGGCGGTTGAGCTGCCGCGCGAGCGCGCAGAGCGTGATCTCCTCGCCGTAGATCTGCAGCTTGCCGCCGAAGCCGCCGCCGACGTCGGGCGCGACGGCGCGGATGCGCTCCTCGCTGATGCCGAGGATGAGCGCGAGGAAGAGCTTGAGGAAGTGCGGCACCTGCGTGGCGCTGTAGATCGTCAGGTCGGTGCCGCGGAAGTCGGCGACGACGCCGCGCGGCTCGATCGCCGCGCCGGTCGTGCGGTGGTTCTCCACGCGCCGCTCGATCACGACCTCGCTGTCGCGCAGGGCCTGCTCGATCGCGTCCGGCTCGGAACCGAGCGACCACTCGTGGATCTTGTTCGACCCGAACTGGTCCCACACGAGCGGCGAGCCGTCGGCCAGCGCCGCCTCGGGATCGACGACGACCGGCAGCGGGTCGTACTCGACGAGCACGTCCTCGACCGCGTCGGTCACCGCGTAGCGGTCCTCGCCGACGACGACCGCGACGGGATCGCCGACGTGCTTGACGGCGCCCTTGGCGAGCGGCCAGTGCTCGGGCGCGTTGACCTCGATGCCGGGCGGCACCCACGCCATCGGCAGCCCGGATTCGAGCGTGAGGTCCTCGCCGGTGAGCACCGCGTAGACGCCGGGCCGCGCCTTCGCCGCCGACGTGTCGACGCTGACGATGCGGGCGTGCGCCTCGGGAGAGCGGACGAACGCCGCCCACAGCATCCCCGGCAGCGCGATGTCGTCGACGTAGTTGCCGCGGCCGGTGATGAGCGGCGGGTCCTCCTTGCGCTTGATCGCGCGGCCGACCCAGCCCCCGTTCGCCGATGTGGTCGCGCTCATGCCCCCAGCCCCTGGTTCGCGACGGCCTGCGCCGCCTCGCGGCCCTCTTCGCTCGGCTCCGGCTCCGGCACCGCGCCGCCCTCCGGGTGCTCCGCCGCCCACTGCACCGCCTTGACGATGTTGTGGTAGCCGGTGCAGCGGCAGAGGTTGCCTTCGAGCGCCGTCCGGATCTCCTCCTCGGACGGGCTCGGGTTGCGCTGCAGGAGGTCGGCGGCCGACATGATCATCCCGGGCGTGCAGTAGCCGCACTGCAGGCCGTGCTGCTCCCAGAAGCCCTGCTGGACCGGGTGCAGGCGATCGGGCGTGCCGAGCCCCTCGACGGTGGTCACCTCGGCGCCGTCGCACTGGACGGCGAGGAGCGTGCAGCTCTTGACCGCGCGGCCGTCGACGTGGACGGTGCAGGCGCCGCAGCTGGACGTGTCGCAGCCCACGTGGGTGCCGGTCAGGCCGAGCTGATCGCGGATCGCATGGACGAGGAGCAGCCGTGGCTCGACCACGAGATCGTGCTGCTCGCCGTTGACGGTGAGGCGAACGGGGACCCTCTTGGACAACACCTCTCCTCTCCCGGGGGACGGTGGCGCGGACCCTACGCCCGTCGCCCCGGGCCCGCAATACGCTCCACCGCCTGACCATGAGGATCTTCAGCGGCATCCAGCCCACCGGGCGCAAGCACCTCGGCAACTACATCGGCGCGATCCGGCAGTACGTCGACGGACAGGACCGGGGCGACCCGGCGATCTACTGCGTCGTCGACCTGCACGCGGTCACCGTCTCCTACGACCCGGTGGAGCTGCGCGAGCGCGTGTGGGACACGGCCGCGATCCTGCTCGCCGCCGGGCTCGACCCGGCGCGTTGCATCCTGTTCCGCCAGGGCGACGTGCAGGAGCACGCGGAGCTCTGCTGGCTGCTGTCGTCGGTCACCGAGCTCGGCCGCCTGAATCGCATGCACCAGTTCCGCGACAAGTCGGTCGCGCAGCGAGAGCTGGTCTCCGCGGGGCTCCTCATGTACCCGGTCCTGCAGGCCGCCGACGTGCTCGCCTACCGGGCGCACGAGGTGCCGGTGGGGGAGGACCAGCGCGAGCACCTCGAGCTGATGCGCGACGTCGCCGAGCGCTTCAACCGGCGCTTCGGCGAGGACGTCCTCGTGGTGCCGGAGATGCGGATCCCGACGGTCGGCGCGCGCGTGACCGATCTCCAGGAGCCGACGAAGAAGATGTCGACGACGGGCGGGACGCCGCAGGGCACCGTCCTCGTGCTGGACGAGCCGCCGGTGATCGTCAAGAAGTTCAAGCGGGCCGTGACGGACTCCGAGGACCCGCCGTCGATCCGCGTCTCCGACGACAAGCCCGGCATCACGAACCTGATCGAGATCCTGTCGGTGGTCCGCGGCGTGGGCGTCGACGAGGTCGTCGCCGAGTTCGCCGACTCGCGGTACGGCGACTTCAAGGTCGCGGTTGGGGAGGCGGTCGCCGACTGGCTCGCTCCGGTGCGCGAGCGCTACGTGGAGCTGCGCGCCGACGAGGCCGGTCTGGAGGCCGTGCTCGCGGAAGGCGCCGCCAAGGCCCGCGATCTCGCGGCGGCGACGCTCGCCGACGTCCGCGAGGTCATGGGCGTCGGCCGGCCTCGCTGAGAGCCGGGTCGTCGGGGGCCGGCGATAGCCTCCGGCCAAGCCATGACCGTCGCCGATCTCGAGCTCGACCTGGAGGTCTTCTCCGGGCCGTTCGACCTGCTGCTCACCCTCGTGCTGCGCGAGGAGGTGGACCTCCTGGAAGTCGATCTCGCCGACGTGGTGCTCGCCTACCTCGATCACCTGGAGGCGCGCGGGGAGCTGGATCTCGAGGCCGCGACGGAGTTCCTGGTCCTCATCGCCGCCCTGCTCGAGCTGAAGTCGCGGCTGATGCTGCCGCGCGAGGAGTCCGAGCTCATCGACGTCGAGCCGGTCGAGGCCGCGGAGGAGCTGCTGGCCCGGATGCTCGAGGCGCGGCGGTACCGCAGCGCGGCCGAGCACCTGCGGAGCCTGCTCGAGGCCGAGGAGGGCGTCCGCTACCGCCAGGCGCCGCCGCCCGCGTGGCTGCGCAAGGCGACCGAGATGTCCGATCTCGGCGAGGGCGTCTACAAGCCCGCCCGCCTGGGCGCGGCGCTCGGCGCGCTGCTGCGCCATCCGCCGCGCGTGGACGTCACGCACATGGGCCAGGTGCGCGTGTCCGTGCAGGATCGCCTTCGCCACCTGCGGTCGATGCTGCGCCGCGGCGCGGTCACCTTCGACGACGTCGTCAAGGACGGCGACCGCGTGACCGTCTGCATCACGCTCTTCGCGCTGCTCGAGATGTACAAGCAGGGCGAGGCGACGTGGACGCAGGAAGAGCCCTTCGGCGAGATCCGCATCGCCCCGCGCGACGTCGCCCCTGCGGCCGCGGAGGGAACCGGATGAGCGACGCGGTGATGGAAGAGGAGCGCGACGAGGTCGTGGCCGAGCAGGCCGGCGAGGAGACGCCGGCGCCGCGGATGCCGAACCCCGACGCGCATCTCGCCCGGGTCGTCGAGGCGCTGCTGTTCCTCGCTCCCGAGCCGGTGACCCTCGAGGCGCTCGCGGAGGCGTGCGAGGTCGGCATCGAGGACGTCGACTGGGCGCTGGGCGAGCTGCGCGAGGCGTACGGGCGGCATCCGCGCGGGGTCGTGCTGAAGGAGGTCGGCGGCGGATGGACGCTCGCCAGCGACCCGATCGCCGAGCCCGCCGCCCGCCGCCTGCTGGCCAAGCCGCGCACGCCGCCGCTGTCGCCCGCGCAGGCCGAGACGCTCTCGATCGTCGCCTACCTCCAGCCCGTCTCGCGGCCCGAGGTCGCCCGGATCCGCGGCGTCAGCAGCGACTCGGCGGCCGCCACGCTGCTCGAGCGCGGGCTCATCGAGGAGTCCGGCCGCAGCCAGTTCGGCGCTGTCCTCTACCGGACGACCCCGCTCTTCCTGAAGCTCTTCGGCCTCAACGGCCTCGACGACCTGCCCGATCCGTCGCAATGGGATCCCACGCCGGAGGAGCAGGGCGAGCTGCGCGACCGCCTGCTCCGCGCCGGAGAGGCCCGCGCCGGCGTCGCCGCCCTCACCTCCGAGCCGGATGAGACCGCGGGCGCCGAAGACACCGGGGGCGCCGGCGGCGCCGAAGACCTCGGTGATGACGGGGACGCCGGCGCCGGCGAAGAGGACTAGACCTCGTTCCAACCGACGGCTCGCGCGATGCGGGGCACGACGACCTCGGGGGTCTCGGGGTCCCACGGCTCGCCGTCGGGCTCGATCGGGAACGGCTCTCCGAGGTCGGGGAGCGGCTCGCCCGCGACGCGCTCGTGGGCCTCGGAGGCCGCGTAGCCGAGCGCCTCGGCGTCGTAGGCGAATTGGTGGAGGCTGAGCTTGGCCAGCAGCTCCAGCGAATCGGCGTCGGCGACCGCGCCCTCGTAGATCTCGCGCCCCATCCCGATCACGTACCAGCGGAAGAACTGGAAGCACGCCTCGTCGCAGCCGCCGTTGAGGATGTGGGCGGCGGCGTAGATGTCCCAGCGGTACAGCTCACGGTCGCGCTCGCGGAACATCCGGGCGAAGGCGACGATCTCCTCGGGCTCGAGGCGCGAGAGCATCGAGCCGAGCATGTCGGCCTCGTCCTCCATGTCGCCGAACCCGAGAGTTCGCGCGTCTGCCAGCAGCCCCCAGAACCCCCCGCTCTCCACGGCGGGGAATGGTGCCCTCACCGGCGGTCGCGATGCGCCGGTTCAGGCGCGCGCCGCGGCCAGCTGCCCGCACGCCGCGTCGATGTCCCGTCCGCGGGTCAGCCGGACGGTCGCCGGCAGGCCGTGCTCCTCGAGCACCGCCTTGAACGCCGCGATGGCCTCGCGGCCCGACCCCTCGTACGGCGAGTCGGTCGGGTTGTACGGGATGAGGTTGACCTTGTACTTCGCCGGATCGAGCAGCCGCACCAGCTGCAGCGCCTGCTCGAAGCGGTCGTTGACGCCCGCCAGCATCACGTACTCGATGAAGACGCGGCGGTGCTTGCGGTCGTACCAGCGATCGCACGCGGCGAGCACGTCCGCCAGCGGGTAGCGCTCGTTCAGCGGCATGATCTGCGACCGCAGCGCGTCATCGGGCGCATGCAGGGAGAACGCGAGGCGGATCGGCTCGGGCGACTCGATGAGCCGCTCGATCCCGGGCAGCCAGCCGACGGTCGAGACCGTCGTCCGGCGGTGCGTGATCCCGATGTCGGGCAGCCTCCGCGCCGCCGCGAGCACCTCGTCGAAGTTCATCAGCGGCTCGCCCATCCCCATGAACACGAGGTGGTCGACGTCCTCGATGCGGCGGAAGTGCAGCGCCTGGTCGAGGATCTCGCTCGCGGTCAGGTTGCGGCCGAACTTCATCCGCCCCGTCGCGCAGAACGTGCACGTCAGCGGGCAGCCCGACTGCGACGACACGCAGATCGAGCGCCGCCCGTCGCGGTAGCGCATGAGCACCGCCTCGACCGGCCGGCCGTCGTGGGTGCGGAAGAGCGTCTTGATCGTCCCGTCGACCGACTGCGCCTGGTGGACGACCTCGAGCGAGGAGAACGGAACCCGCTCGGCGAGCTGCGCGCGCAGCGCCGCCGGGACGTTCGTCATCGCCTCGTAGCCGGCCGCCCCACGGGCCGTCCACTCCCACACCTGCTTGGCGCGGAAGGCGGGCTGACCGGTCTCGGCCAGGGTCTGCTCGAGGAGCGCGAGGTCCACCCGTCTAGCGTAGAAGCGGATGAGGCTGGCGAAGTTCCTCGCCCACGCGGGCATCGCCTCGCGCCGCGGCGCGGAGGAGATCGTCCGCGCGGGCCGCGTGACCGTGGCGGGAGAGATCGTCACCGATCCGGCGCACGACGTCGACGAGACGAGCGGCGTCGCGGTCGACGGCGCGCCCGTGGCGGGCGCCGAGCAGCCCGTCGTCTGGGCGGTTCACAAGCCCGCGGGCGTCGTCTCCACCGCGAAGGACACGCACGGCCGCCCGACGGTGGTCGAGCTCGTCGACGCGAAGGGTGCGCGGCTCTACCCGGTCGGGCGCCTCGACGCCGAGACGACCGGGCTCATCCTGCTCACCAACGACGGCGAGCTGGCGAACGGGCTCATGCACCCCCGCTACGAGGTGCCGAAGACGTACGTGGCGAAGGTGGAGCCGATGCCCGTCCGCGAGAGCGCCATGCGACGGCTGCGCGAGGGCGTGCGGCTGGAGGACGGGATGACCGCGCCGGCGCGCGTCCGGCAGACACGGCCGGGGGAGCTCGAGATCACCATCCACGAGGGGCGCAAGCGCCAGGTTCGCCGCATGATCGACGCTGTCGGGCACCGTGTCGTGACCCTGCGGCGGGAGCGGTTCGGCCCGCTGTCGCTCGACGGGATGGGCCCGGGGAAGGCGCGCAGGCTCACGCCCGCGGAGATCGAACGACTGAGGAAGGCCGGCCGCACTTGATAGAACCGCCCACTTCCATGCGCCTCTTCGCCCTCCGCGGCGCGACCACGGTCGACCGCAACGACGCCAACGCCATCGTCGGTGGGACCGAGTGGCTGCTCCGAGAGATCATGAAGCGCAACGAGCTCGCGCCCGACAACGTGGTGAGCTGCATCTTCACGCTCACCGACGACCTCGACGCCGAGTTCCCCGCCGTCGCGGCCCGCAACCTGGGCTTCGACCGCGTCCCGCTGCTGTGCGCCCGCGAGGTCCCCGTGCCGGGCTCGCTGCCGATGGTCATCCGGGTGCTCATGCACTACTACGCGCCCGACAACCACGTGACCCAGCACGTCTACCTGGGCGAGGCCCGCTCGCTGCGAGCGGACCTCGAATCCGCGCAGTAGACGCTCAGTCCTTGTAGGGATCGACGGTGTCCTCGCCGGCCATCGCGACGCCGAGCGGGGTGAGCGTGTGGAGCACGCGCACGGTCCCCTCGTGGTGGGCGAGCACCTCCGTGAGCCGCTTGTAGGCGCCGGGCGCCTCGTCGGCGGCGCCGCCGCGCAGCTCGATCCCCTTGCGGCGCAGGTCCTCGCGGACGGCGGACCAGTCGATCGCGCCGCCCTCACGGACCCGCACGGTCCGGCCGTTCACCCGGCGCTTGCGCAGCTTGCCGGCGGCCGCGTTGCGCGACATCGCGCGCCCCGCGCCGTGGACGGTCGAGCGCAGCGCCTCCTCGCTCAGCGGGCTCTCGACGCCCTCCAGGATGACCGCGGGCTCGCCCATCGAGGCGCCGACGAAGCCCCGCTGGCCGGGGAACGCGGGCGTCGCGCCCTTGCGGACGACCCACCAGTCCTCGCCGCCGTGGCGCTCCCGCCAGATGTAGTTGTGATGGTTGTGCACTTCGTCCACGGCGTGCGTGCCGAGCAGGCGGAGCACCTCGTCGACCACGACGTCGCGGCCGGCGTAGGCGTACTCGCCCGCCAGCGTCATCGCGCTCAGGTACGCCTGCCCGAGCTCGGAGCCGACGTGGAGCAGCGCCGGCGCGGACTCCATGCCGCCCTCGCGGCCGCGGTCGCCGAAGCGCCCGCCGGCCGCGAGCGAGAGGAACCCGCTCGCGGTCCGGTGGCCGAACCCGCGCGAACCGAAGTGCACGCCGACCCACACGAAGCCGTCCTCGTCGGAGAAGAGGTCGACGTAGTGGTTGCCGGACCCGACGGTGCCGAGCTGCGGCGCCGCCAGGTCGTACAGCGACCGCTGCGGCGCGAAGTCGGCCGCCTTGATGCGGTCGAGCACCGGATGGTCGACGGGCTCGGTGTTGCGCCGGCCGACGCCGAACTCGATCCGGTCGACGACCGCGTCCATGATCCGCGGCAGGTCCGGGCGCAGGTCGTCGGCGCGCAAGGGCGTGCGGACGGCCTTGTTGCCGCAGGCGATGTCGTACCCGCACGCCGCCGGCGAGACGTGATCGCGGTAGGCGATCACGCCGCCGATCGGCGCGGAGTAGCCGAGGTGCCCGTCGGCGCAGAGCACGCCGCGCGAGCCGTCCTCGGCCGCGACGCAGCGCTCGAGCTGCTGGACCGTCTTGTCGTCGTGGTCGCCGAAGACCCTGATCATCGGCGTTGGTCCTTCCCTGCCGTCGGGTTCTCACAGCCGGTCCCTCCACCGGACGGCGGCGGAGGCGGCCTGCGTAAGCGCGTCGTGCAGCGCGGCGCGGTCCTCGGCGGACCGGGCGGCCGCGACCAGCTTGAGCGCGTCGCCGAGCGGGCCGGGGCCCACAGCCCCGCGGCCGCGGCGCAGCGCGGCGAGCTCCGACGCCGGCAGCGACGCCGCGCCGGTCAGCTCGCGCAGCCGGCGCTCCGCCGCCTCGGCGCGCGCGATCGCCCGGTCGCGCTCGGCCTCGGCCTGCCGCGCGGCCAGCCGCTCCTCGGCCCGCCGCGCCGCCGACGCCGACGCCGACGCGATCGCCCGCCGCTCGGCCGCCCGCGCATGCCCGTTGACCGACATGCCGGCCTCGGCGCGCGCGTTGGCCGCCCGCGTCTCCGCCTCGGCGATCGCCAGCTCGCGCTCGAGCGCGCCGGTGCGGGACTCGAGCTCGCGCACGGCCTCCTCGGCCAGCGCCGCCCGCCGCTCCGCGTCGCGCGCCCGGCGCTCCGCCTCGCGGGCCGCCGGGGACGGCCGCCGCTCGGCCGCATGCACACGCCGCGCGTGCTCGCGCGCCTCGCCGATCCGCTCGGCCGCCCGCGCCCGCACCTCGCCGGCCTGCGCCTCGGCACGCTCGGCCCGCGCCAACGCGCGCCGGGTGCGCTTCTCGGCCCGCAGGGCACGGCGCTCGGCCTCGACCACGCGCTCGGCGGCGGCGGTCAGCTCGGCTTCGATGTCGCGGGGCGCCCGCGGCGCACGCTGCTCGACGTCGGGAAGCGCGGCGCGCGGCGCACGCCGGCGCGGGCCCGGCCGGTGCGGCACGAGCCCGGCGTCGCGGACCGCGGCGGCGAACGACCCGCCGAACAGCCGCTTGGCGGTGTTCAGCGCGGGCCACGCCTCGCCGGTCTCCGGATCGCCCTCGTAGTAGCGCTCGATGCGCCACTCCTGGGCGCGCCAGCGCGCGAGCGACGGGTTCCAGTCTGCGGTGCACGGCGGCTCGCCGTACAGCGCGTTCCAGCGAAGGATCCTCTCGATGACCTGGTCGCGGGTGAGGGTCGGCTTCCGAGCCCCTTCCGCGACGATCGCGGACGGGGACAAGGTGGCCTCCGTCCGCTAGCGGCGCGTGCGCTGGTCGTTGGACTTGATCGTCTCGACCGCGAGTGCGTACGCCGGAACACCCGCAGCGATGGCGGGCATGTGAGCGGCGAACGAGGCGAGACGGGACATCACGAGCGATCGATGATGCCCGACGGACCGGGACCTGTCCAGCGGTGGGTTCGAACTCGAGTGCGAGAATGGGGCGCATGGCCCTCGAGTTCGCCGAGCGGATCCGCCGGATCCCCGTCTACCCCGTCGCCGGCGGCTACGCGCTGCCCGACGACGTCGCCCTGCTGGCCTCCAACGAGTCCCCGGACCCGCCGCTGCCGCAGGTCGTCGAGGCCATCACCAAGGCCCTGAACGGGCTGAACCGGTACCCGGACCCGTCGAACGCCCGCCTGCGCGGCGCGCTGAGCGACCGCTACGGCGTCCCGGCGAACCGGATCGCGATCGGCAACGGCTCCTGCGACATCCTGCTCGCCGCCGGCGAGGCGCTGCTCGAGCCGGGCGCCGAGCTCGTGTACGCGTGGCCGAGCTTCTCCGTCTACCCGCACCTCGCCGCGGCGAGCGGCGCGCGGGCGATCACCGTCGACCTCGACGCGGAGGACAAGCACGACCTCGACGCGATGGCGGTCGAGATCACCGCCGCGACGCGGATGGTCATCGTCTGCAACCCGAACAACCCGACGTCGACGGCGCTGCCGCTCGAGCAGATCGCCGCGTTCGCCGAGCGGGTCCCGAACCACGTCGCGTTCGTCCTCGACGAGGCGTACTGCGAGTTCAACCTGCTCGACGACCCCGACGCGTCGCTCGAGCTGCTCGACAAGCACCCGAACCTCGTGCTGCTGCGGACGTTCTCGAAGGTCTACGGCCTCGCCGGCCTGCGCGTCGGCTTCGCGCTGTGCGGCAGCGAGAAGTTCGTCCAGGCGGTCAACCAGGTCCGCCAGCCGTTCTTCTGCAACGCCGCCGCCCAGGCCGCGGCGATCGAGGCGCTCAAGCACCAGGACGCCGTCGCCGAGCGCGTCGAGCGCGCCGTCGTCGCCCGCGTCGAGATGCAGTCGGGCCTCGAGGAGCTGGGCCTGCGCGTCGCCGAGTCGCACGCGAACTTCTGCTGGCTGCACCTGCCCGACGACGTCGAGGAGAAGCCGATCATCGACGGGCTGACCCAGCGCGGCGTGCTCGTCCGGGCCGGCGCGGCGCTCGGCCGCGAGGGCGCGATGCGCGTCACGTACGGCCGCCCGCAGGAGAACCAGCGCTTCCTCGACACGCTCGCCGAGCTGCTGCGCGCCTAGCCGCGGCCGCGGCTTTCTGCCAGACTGGCCGCAGCCATGAGCGTCAAGCCCGCCACCAGCCGTACTTGGTATGCCGCGGGCTTCTCCTACGCCTGGCGATTTCTCTAGGCGTCCGGCCAGAACTCCGCGCGTCGGCATGACGCCGCGGCCGGGCGTCGTCAGCAGCAGGGCAAACGTGACGTCGCCGGTTACCCGAGGAACGAGGGTGAGAGGCGAAACACCAATTCGCGTAGCTGAGAGAGGAATCGAAGGACCGTGATGATCGTGATGAGACCGAACGCGACCGAGACCCAGATCGGGCATGTCGTGCAGCGCATTGAGGGCACGGGGGCCCGCGCGCACCTGAGCCGCGGTGAGGAGGTGACCCTCATCGGCGCCGTGTGCGACCACGAGCACGAGCAGGCCGTCAGCGAGCTGGGGCTCGAGGCCTACGACGGCGTCGACCGCGTGATGCCGATCCTCAAGCCGTACAAGCTCGCCTCGCTGCAGATGAACCGGGGCGAGGCGTCGGTGCTCGACATCGCCGGCCGGCGCGTCGGCGGCGACACGTTCGCGCTCATCGCCGGCCCGTGCACCGTCGAGTCGCGCGACCAGGTGCTCGACACGGCGCGGATCGTGAAGGCGGCGGGCGCGACGATGTTCCGCGGCGGCGCGTACAAGCCGCGCACGTCGCCGTACGCGTTCCAGGGGCTCGGCCAGGAGGGGCTGCGGCTGCTCGCGGAGGCGAAGGCGGAGACCGGCCTGCCGGTCGTCACCGAGGTCATGGACGCCCGCGACATCGAGGCGGCGGCCGAGGTGGCCGACGTCATCCAGCTCGGCGCCCGGAACATGCAGAACTACACGCTGCTGACCGAGGTCGGCCGCTCCGGCGTCCCCGTGCTCATCAAGCGCGGGCTGTCGAGCACGATCGAGGAGCTGCTCATGGCGGCGGAGTACGTCCTCAAGGAGGGCAACCCGAGCGTCATGCTGTGCGAGCGCGGGATCCGCACGTTCGAGACCGCGTACCGCTTCACCCTCGACCTCACCGCGATCCCCGTGCTCAAGGAGCTCACGCACCTGCCGGTCATCGTCGACCCGTCCCATGCGGCGGGCCGCCGGTCGCTGGTCGAGCCGCTGAGCCTGGCCGCGGCCGCCGCCGGCGCGGACGGGATCATCGTCGAGACCCACCCGAACCCCGACGAGGCGATCTGCGACGGCCCGCAGCAGCTCTTCGCGGACGGGTTCGCGGCGTACGCCGACAAGCTCGAGCGCACCGCGAACATCGTCGGCAAGAGCATGCGCGCCCCGGCGCCCGCCGCCTGAGCTTGCGGATCGCGGTCGTCGGCGTCGGGCTCATCGGCGGGTCCGTGGGGCTCGCCGCCCGTGAGCGGCTCGGAGCCGAGGTGCGCGGGTACGACCGCGACCCCGAAGCGCTGCGCGCCGCGCGCGAGCGCGGCGCCATCGACGCCGGGTGCGCCGAGCTGGCCGAGGCGCTCGACGGCGCGGAGCTCGCGTTCGTCGCCGCGCCCGTCGGCGCGCTGCCGGGCCTGGTGCGCGACGTCCTCGAGGCCGCGCCCGCGGACTGCGCGGTCACCGACGTCGGCTCGACGAAGCGCGCGGTCGTCGCGGACGACCCCCGCTTCTGCGGCGGCCACCCGCTGGCGGGGGCCGAGACGGCGGGGGTGGAGCACGCCCGCGCCGACCTGTTCGAGGGCGCGATCTGGTACCTCACGCCGACGAGCCGGACCTCGGGGATCCTGCTCGAGCGCCTGCACCGCGCGGTCGCGGCGCTCGGCGCCCGGCCGCGGGCGATCGACGCCGAGACGCACGACCGGCTGATGGCGAGCGTCTCGCACCTGCCGCACGTGCTGGCCAACGTGCTCGTCGACCAGGCGGCGCGCGCGCTCGGCGGCGAGTCGGTCCCGCCGACCGGCCCGTCGTTCCGCGACGCCACGCGCGTCGCCGGCGCGAACACCGGCATCTGGGCCGACATCTACCTCAACAACCGCGACGCGCTCGTCGGCGGCATCGACGCGACGATCGCGAAGCTCACCGAGGTCCGCGAGGCGCTGACCACGGGCGACCGGGACGCGATCGTGGCGTGGAACGACGCCGCCGCGGAGGACCGCAAGGCGCTGCTCGAGGCCGGCCTGGAGGGCGGCGACGTCCACGAGCTGCGCGCCTCGGTCCCCAACCGCCCGGGCGTGATCGCCGACCTCGCCCTCGCTCTCGGCCGGGCGGGTGTCAACATCGTGGACATGGCGCTCAGCCCATCAGCGGACTTCCGGCAGGGACGCGTGTCGCTCTGGGTCAGCGGCGACGACCACGCCAACCGCGCACTCGAGCTGATCGGCGACCTCGGGTTCCCGGTGGCCCGCGGGTGAGGGGACAGCCATGAACGCCCGCTTCGGGCCCGGACCCGCGCTGAAGGGCAGCGTCGTCGCGCCGTCGGACAAGTCGCTCTCGCACCGGGCGGCGATCCTCGGCGCGATGTCGGCCGACCCCGTGCACATCACGGGCTTCCTCGACGCGGCCGACACGAACTCCACGCTCGACGCGTGCCGGCGGCTCGGCGCCCTCGTCGAGCAGCGCGGCCACGACGAGCTCGTCGTGCGCGGCGTCGGCCTGCGCGAGGCGCGCGAGGTCACGAACCCGATCGACGTCGGCAACGCGGGAACGCTCATGCGCCTGCTGCCGGGCTGGCTGGCCGCGCAGGAGGGGCGCGCATGGGTCCTCGACGGCGACGACTCGATCCGCCGCCGCCCCGTCGACCGCATCGCCGAGCCGCTGCGCCGCATGGGCGCGACGATCGAGGCGCGCGACGACCGCTTCCCGCCGTTCCGCGTCTACGGGGCGCGGCTGCGCGCGATCTCCTACGAGCTGCCCGTCGCCAGCGCCCAGGTGAAGTCGTGCGTGCTGCTCGCCGCGCTCATGGCCGACGGCGCGACGACGATCCAGGAGCCGGTCCCGAGCCGCGACCACACCGAGCGCATGCTCGCCGCCGCCGGCGTCGCGATCCACCGCAACGGCCGCTTCGTCACCGTCGCGAACACCGACGAGCTGGAGCTGGAGGAGATCGTCGTCCCCGGCGATCCGTCGTCGGCGGCGTTCATGGTGGCCGCGGGCGTGCTCGTTCCGCGGTCGCGCATCGTCGTCCAGCGCGTCGGCGTGAACTGGACGCGGACCGGGTTCTTCCGGATCCTCGAGCGGATGGGCGGCGTCGTGGTCGGCGACTTCGAGCCCGAGCAGGGCGACGACATCCCGCGCACCGAGCCCATCACCGAGCTCGACGTCACCGCCGGGCCGCTCGTCGGCACCGAGGTCGACGCCCACGAGGTGCCGCTGGCGATCGACGAGCTGCCGCTCGTGGCGCTGCTCGGCGTGTTCGCCGAGGGCCGCACCGTCGTGCGCGGCGCGGAGGAGCTGCGCCTCAAGGAGTCCGACCGCATCGCGACCGTCGTCGACGGGCTGCGCGGGCTCGGCGCTCAGATCGAGGCCACCGAGGACGGATTCGTCGTCACCGGCACCGGCAGGCTGCGCGGCGGCACCCTGGAGGCGCACGGCGACCACCGGCTGGCGATGCTCGGCGCGGTCGCCGGGCTCGCGTCCGAGGAGGGCGTCGAGGTCGTGGGGATGGAGGCCGCCGAGGTGTCGTACCCCGGCTTCGAGGCCGACCTGGCGACGCTGACGGCTGCGGCCTGACCGGCGTCAGCCGCGCGGGTCGCGCTCGAGCGCGAGCTCGCCGGCGGTGCCGACCTTCTCGACGATCCAGTAGCTCTCGTGGCGCTCGACGACGCGCTCGATCGCGCCGGACTCGTGGCCGGGCCGGATGATGAAGCGCCGGGGGTGGCTGCGGGCGGCCTCGTACTGCTCCGACGACAGCTCGAGCGTCGCGAAGCAGGTCGGCGACGCGCACTCGCAGGCGAAGTGCTGCGGCGCCAAGAGCTCGTTCAGCTCCCTGAACGCGGCCTCGCTACGCGCAAGGCCCTCCTTGGCCCGTTCTTCCATCGCGGTCGACTCTACCCGTAGGGTGCACCTCTGTGGAGGAACCGGATTCCGTCTCCACGCCATCCGCGCCACGGCTGGCGGACGTCGTGCTCGCCGAGCTCGAGGAGGGCCTCGCGGTCGAGCCCGCGCGCGTCGCGGCCGCCCTGCGCGAGGCCGACCGCGAGCGGCGGGAGCTCGTGGCCGCCGAGCACCGGGCCCGCGCCCAGGCCGTCGCCGAGCGCGACCGCCTCCGGTTCCTCGCCGGCGCCAGCGTCGTCCTCGACGCGACGCTCGACCTCGACGTCGCGCTGCGGGCGCTCGCCCATCTCGTGCTCGGGCGCTTCGGCGGCTGGGTGCTCGTCGACCTCGTCGAGCAGGGCGGCCTGCGGCGCGCGGTCGTCGCGAACAGCGACCCGCGCAACGAGGCGCTCGCCGAGGCGGCGCGCAGCGAGTACGCGGCGCGCCCGTTGCGCGGCAGCTGGATCGCGGAGGCGCTGAGCACCCGCCGGCCGGTCGTCGTCGACGACCTGTGGCAGGGCGAGGAGCTGCAGCGGCGCGCGTCGCGCGAGTCCGGCGCCCGGCTCTCCCGCGACGCGGGGATCCGCTCGACGATGATCGTGCCGCTCATCGCCCATGACGAGGTGCTCGGGCTGCTGCTCATCGCCTCCGAGGAGGTCGGGGCGTACTCGGCCGCGGAGGTCGAGTCGGCGCAGGAGCTGGCCCGCCGCGCCGCCGTGTCGATCGCCAACGCGCGGCTGTACTCCGAGCGCGACAGCGTCGCCCGCATCCTCGAGCGCGGCCTGCTGCCGCCGTCGCTGCCGGCGCTCGACGGCGTCGAGCTCGCCGTCCGCTACCGGGCGGCCGGCCGCGGGACAGAGGTGGGCGGCGACTTCTACGACGCGGTGGACCTCGGCCACGGGCGCTGCGCCGTGCTGCTCGGCGACGTCGCGGGCAAGGGCGCCGCCGCCGCGGTCACCGGCGGCCTGGCCCGGCAGACGGCGCGCGGGGCGCTCGCCCGGCGCGCGACCGCCGAGGAGGTCGTGCAGGACGTCCACCGGGTGCTGCTGACCGAGACGCCGCGCGACGCGTTCTGCACGCTCGTCGCCGCCGAGCTCGAGGTGGCGGACCGGTCGATCGACGTGACGCTGGCGAACGCCGGGCACCCGCTGCCGGTGGTCGTGCGCACCGACGGGACGACCGAGATGGTGGGCCGGCCGGGCGGCATCGCCGGCGCGTTCCGCGACGTCACGATCGCCGAGTCGTCGGTGACGCTCGCGCAGGGCGACCTGCTGCTGATCTACACCGACGGCGTCACCGAGGCGGGCGCGCCGTGGCACCTGCTCGACGACGACGAGGTCTGCGACGCGGCGTCGCGGGCCGCCGGGCGCTCGGCGCCGGAGGCCGCGCGGCTCATCGAGGAGTTCGCCCTCGAGGTGTCGCGGGGCCGGCAGCGCGACGACCTCGCGGTCCTCGCATTGCGCGCTCAGTGACGACCCCGCCACTACTGTGAGGCGGCATGGTCGTCGCCATCGACGGGCCCGCGGGCGCGGGGAAGTCCACGGTCGCGCGCCGCGTTGCGGGCGCGCTCGGCTTCGCGTACCTGGACACGGGCGCGATGTACCGCGCGGCCGGGCTGGCCGACGACCCGGTGAGCGCCCGGATCGACCTCGACGGCGACCGCGTCCTGCTCGACGGCGAGGACGTCACGGGCCGGATCCGCACGCCGGAGGCCGGCGACCGCGCGTCGCGCGTCGCCGCCGACCCCACGGTGCGCCGCGCGCTCGTCGAGCAGCAGCAGCGGCTGCTGGCCGACGGCGACTGGGTCGCCGAGGGCCGCGACATCGGGACCGTGGTCAAGCCCGACGCCGAGGTGAAGGTCTTCCTCACGGCCGACCCGCGTGAGCGCGCCGAGCGCCGCGCGAAGGAGACCGGCGAGGACGTCGTCAAGGTCCTGCGCGACGTCGAGGAGCGCGACCATCGCGACACGACGCGCGCCGACTCGCCGCTGGTCAAGGCCAACGGCGCGCACGAGGTCGACACGACGGGGCTGACGATCGACGAGGTCGTCGAGCGGATCGTGGAGCTGGCGCGATGAGGAAGGTCGCCGTCGTCGGCTACCCCAACGTCGGCAAGTCGAGCCTCGTCAACCGGCTCAGCCAGACGCGCCAGGCCGTCGTGCACGAGCGCGCGGGCATCACGCGCGACCGCAACGAGATCGAGACGGAGTGGAACGGCCGCCGGTTCGTGCTCATCGACACGGGCGGCGTGGACTTCGCCGACGAGGACCCGCTGCAGGGCTCGATCCGCGAGCAGGTGCAGGCCGCGCTCAACGACGCCGACACCGCGGTGTTCGTCGTCGACGCGAAGGCCGGCCTGCGACCCGGTGACGACGAGCTCGCCGACCTCCTGCGCCGCTGGCCGAAGCCCGTGCTCGTCGCCGCGAACAAGATCGACAGCGTCGAGTCGCTGCCACTCGCCCACGAGTTCCACGCGCTGGGGCTCGGCGACCCGATCGCGGTCTCCGCGACGCAGGGCCTCGGCACGGGCGACCTGCTCGACGGGGTCGTCGAGCACCTGCCCGACGAGGACGAGGCCGAGGAGGACGAGGACGTCATCCGCCTCGCCGTCATCGGCCGGCCGAACGTCGGCAAGTCGAGCTTCGTGAACAAGGTGCTCGGCCAGGAGCGCGTGATCGTCTCGGACGTCGCCGGGACGACCCGCGACTCGATCGACCTCCCGATCGTCGTCGGCGACCGCCGCCTGGTGATCGTCGACACGGCGGGCATGCGCCGGCAGGCGAAGGTCAGCGAGTCGGTCGAGTACTACACCGCGCTCCGCAGCCAGCGGGCCGCGGAGCGTGCCGACGTCGCGCTGGTCGTGTGCGACGCCGCCGACGGCGTGACGTCGCAGGACCTGCGGATCGCCGAGCTGGCGATGAAGGCCAACTGCGCCACCGCGCTCGTGCTCAACAAGTGGGACGTCGCCGCGATGGAGGAGCACGACCTCGACCACGAGCGCGCGAAGGTCCACCGCAAGCTGCGCCTGCGCCCGAAGGTGCTGACCGCCAGCGCGAAGAGCGGCCGCAACGTCCAGCGCGTGCTGCAGGAGGCGATCGCTCTCGGCGACCGCATGCGCACGCGGATCCCGACGTCCGATCTCAACCGGTTCCTCAGCGAGGTCACGCAGGCGCGCCAGCCGCCGGCGAAGCAGGGCCACCGGCTCAAGCTCATCTACATGGCGCAGATCGGCGAGCGCCCGCCGCGGTTCGCGATCCAGGTCAACAGCCGCACCCGCGTCACGCGCGACTACGCGTTCTTCATCGAGAACCGGCTGCGCGAGCGCTACGGCTTCGCGGGCGTCCCGGTGATCATCGACTTCAACGAGCGCAAGCAGCGCCGGAGCGACCGTGTCGCCGCCTAGCGTCGTGCGGCGCCGCCGGGCGGCGCTGGCGGTCGGCGTGCTCGTCCTCGTCGCGCTCGTCGCGGTCGTGGTCAAGGCGTGCGGGGGCGGCGACGACGCGCCGCCGCGCAGCGACGCCGCGCGGATCGCGCCGGGCAACACGATCGTCTTCGCCGACCTGTCGACCGACGGCGACCGCCTGGCCGTCAAGCGCGCGAGCGAGCTGCTCAAGCGCTTCGACAGCTACGACGCCCAGCGCGACGCCATCCTGCGGCGCCTGGCCGGAGCCGGCAAGGACGTCGACGCCGAGAAGGACGTGCTGCCGTGGGTCGGCGACGAGGCCGCGCTGGCGCTCACGGATGCCGGAACGGCGACCGCGGGCTCGCTCGTCATGATCGCCGTCACCGACGAGGCACGCGCCGAGAAGTTCATGGCCTCGAACTCGAAGGCCACCGCGCGCGGCGAGTACAAGGACGACGAGTACACCGAGTACGGCTCGCTCACCGTCGCGATCAAGGACGGCTGGCTGCTGATCGGGCAGAGCGGCACGATCAAGGCGGGCCTCGACGGGCTGAACGACCGCGCGCCCGGCCTCGACGAGGAGGCGCTCTACAAGCGCGCCGTCGACGGCTTGCCCGACGGCCGCGTCGCCACGGTCTACGCGACCGAGGGCGGCCTGCGCCGCCTGCTCGTCCCGCAGCAGGGGCTGCTCGGGACCGCCGCCGTGCTCTTCGACCAGCCCGCCCTGCAGAGCGTCGCCGTCGCGCTGGAGACCGGCGACGACAACGCGACGCTGACGGTGCACAGCGCGCTGGACGCCGCGGAGAAGAAGCGCGAGGGCGTGGGCAAGCCGTTCTCGCCCGAGCTGCTCTCCGACGTCCCGGAGGACGCGATGGTCTACCTCGGCGTCCACGGGATCTCCGGCCCGATCGGCCGCGTGCTGTCGGCGTCGGTCGGCGGGGCGAACGCGGGCGGCCTCGGGCCCGTGCTGGCGACGTTGCAGAAGGAGCTCCAGAAGAGCACGGGCGGGCGCCTGGAGCGCGACCTCCTGCAGCTGTTCGACGGCGAGGTCGCGTTCGTCGTCCTCAAGAGCGTTCCCGCACCCAGCCTCAGCGTCATGGCCCGCACGCCGGACGAGGACGCGACGGCGCGGACGCTCGCTCAGCTCGAGCAGCCGGTGGCCAAGCTGCTGCGCCCGAAGGGCGAGAGCACGCCGACCTGGTCGAAGAAGGACCTCGGCGACGCGGTGACCGCCCACACGCTCCAGCTGCCCAGCGGCGCGGCCCTCAGCTACGCCGTGTTCGACGGCCGGCTCGTGCTCTCCACGAGCCCGGACGCGATCAAGCGCCTCAAGGACCACGACGGCAGCCTCGAGGACGCCGATGCCTTCAAGGACGTGACAGCCGGGCGGCCCGAAGAGGTCGGGTCGCTAGGCTTCCTCGACTTCAGCCAGCTCCTCGAGCTCGGCGAGCAGACAGGTCTCAACGACAGCCGCGCGTACCTCGCGGCCCGCGACGATCTCCAGAAGATCCGCGCGGTGGGGATCAGCTCGACCGGTGGCGAGGAGGAGACGACCGCGGAGATCCGCTTCTCGATCCCATGACCCAGCCGCTTGCCGACAACGAGTACCTGTTCACCTCCGAGTCCGTCACGGAGGGGCACCCCGACAAGGTCGCCGACCAGATCTCCGATGGCGTCCTCGACGCCGTCCTGAAGGACGATCCGACCGGCCGCGTGGCGTGCGAGACGCTCGTGAACACCGGCTTGGTCGTGGTGTCCGGGGAGATCTCGACGAACACCTACGTCGACATCCAGGAGATCGCCCGCGACACGATCCGCCGCATCGGCTACACCGACGCGGACCTCGGCTTCAGCGCCGACTCCTGCGCCGTCCTCAACGCGATCGACAAGCAGTCGCCCGACATCGCGCAGGGCGTCGACAAGGCGTACGAGACGCGCACCGACCCGGCCGACGACGACGAGCTCGACGTCGCCGGCGCGGGCGACCAGGGGATGATGTTCGGCTACGCCTCGAACGAGACGGCCGAGCTCATGCCGCTGCCGATCGCGCTCGCGCACCGGCTGGCCAAGCGCCTCGCCGACGTCCGCAAGGCCGAGGTCGTCCCGTACCTGCGCCCTGACGGCAAGACGCAGGTCACCGTCCGCTACCGCGACGGGCGTCCGGTGGAGATCGAGAAGCTCCTCATCTCCACGCAGCACAAGGAGGGCGCCGAGTCGCTCATCCCCGACGACCTGTGGGAGCACGTCGTCGAGCCGATCCTGCCGAAGGACCTCTACGACGCGAAGAAGCTCCGCAAGAACTTCCTCGTGAACCCGACGGGCCGGTTCGTCATCGGCGGCCCGGTGGGCGACGCGGGCCTGACCGGCCGCAAGATCATCGTCGACACCTACGGCGGCATGGCCCGCCACGGCGGCGGCGCGTTCTCCGGCAAGGACCCGTCGAAGGTCGACCGCTCGGCCGCGTACGCAGCGCGCTACGTCGCCAAGAACATCGTCGCGGCCGGCCTCGCCGACCGCGCCGAGGTCCAGGTCGCCTACGCGATCGGCGTCGCGCACCCGGTCTCGGTCATGGTCGAGACGTTCGGCACCGAGCACGTCGGCCGCGGGACGATCGCCCAGCTCGTCGACGAGCACTTCGACCTGCGCCCGGGCGCGTTCCGGGAGTACCTGAAGCTCCACCGGCCGATCTACCAGAAGACCGCCGCCTACGGTCACTTCGGGCGCGAGGACCACGACTTCACGTGGGAGCGCACCGACAAGGCCGAGGTGCTGCGCGAGGCCGCCGGGCTGTCCGGCGCGCCCGCGACCGCGTAGTCCGTTTCTCGTACCGCAGCGCTCGTTCGTGGCTGGAGCGGGTCGGGTAACCGTCCGCTCCAGAACCCGGTCCAATGGGGACCGACCCACGAGGGAGCGCTGCCATGCGAAGAACGCTGTCCCTGCTGCTCGCCGTCGCCGCCTGCCTGCTGGTCGCGGCACCCGCGGCCCACGCCGCCACGACGGAGATCCTCCGTGCGCCCGCACCCTCCTGGCTCACCGACGACCTGCGGGCGCAGATCCACGCCGCGGGCGCCGACGGCGTGCAGGTCGCCGAGGAGCACCTGAACACCGACTGCCCCGGCTACCAGGCGCCGGGCGTGAGCGCGAACGGCTGCATCGTCGCGCCGTACGGGTGCACCGCGAACTTCATCTTCAGCGACGGCAGCGACTGGCGGACGCAGCCGTACATCGGCACCGCGAGCCACTGCGCCGACACGAACGGCGAGCCGGTGATCATGCAGGTCGACTCCACGACGCTCGCCGAGGTCGGGACCGTCTACAAGCAGACGGCGCGCGAGGAGCCCGGCGATGACTTCGCGTTGATCAAGGTCCATCCCGAGGTCGCCGCCAAGTGGGGCGTCAACCCCGCGGCGCCGACCGGTGGCCCGCAGGGCGTCTACGACGGCTGCGACCCGCAGGTCGTCAAGTACTACGGCCACGGCTACGGCGTCGCGGTCGCGCAGGGCAAGCCCGAGGGCGGCCTCGCGCCGACGTGGTACAGCGACGGCTACGGCTGGTACGGCGCGGGCTTCCCCGGCGACTCGGGCAGCGGCGTGACGATCTCCGACAACCGGTCGGCCGGCAACTTCACGCACATCATCATCAGCGACCCCGACCTCTTCTACACGCCGGGGATGCTGACGGGCATGCGGACGACGGCGATCCTCCAGTTCCTCGGGTCGCAGTTCTCGCAGGTCAACGCCGACGGGACGCTGTCGCAGTCCGGCCCCGCGCCGTGCGAGAGCAGCCTGTCGAGCGGCGGCTCGACGTCGTCGGGCGGCGGCTCCGGGAACGGCGGCAAGGGTGGCGGCTCTGGAAAGGGCGGCACGAAGCCCAAGCGCGCCTGACCCCGGCCTCGCGATCCGGCCCCGCGGCTAGCCTGCGGGGCCGTGATCGGCCGGGTCGTCAGCGTCAACGTCGGTCGGCCGCGGGATGTCGACACCGGCAAGCGGATCGTCTCGACGGCGATCTGGAAGGAGCCCGTCGACGGCCGCGTCGCCGTCCGCGGCGTCAACGTCGAGGGCGACGACCAGGCGGACCGCTCGGTCCACGGCGGGCCCGACAAGGCGATCTACGCCTACGCCGGCGAGGACACGCAGTTCTGGGAGGGGCGCCTCGGCCGCGTGCTGGGTCCGGGGGCGTTCGGCGAGAACCTGACGCTGTCGCGGATCGACGCGAGCGGCGCTCTGGTCGGCGAGCGGTGGGAGGTCGGCGACGATGGCCTGCTGCTCGAGGTGGTCCAGCCGCGGCTGCCGTGCTTCAAGCTCGGGCTGAAGTTCGGCGACCCCCGGTTCGTCAAGACGTTCGGCCAGGCGGGCCGCCCGGGCGCGTACCTCCGCATCGTCACCGAGGGCACCGTCGCCGCGGGCGATCGCGTCGAGGTCGTCTCGCAGCCGGACCATCGCGTCTCGATGCGCCTCATGGCCCACGCGATCCTCATCGACCAGGACCGGCTGCCCGAGCTGCTCGAGGCGCCGGGGCTGCTGCCCGACTGGCGGCAGTGGATCAGTGATCGCGCGGGTTGAGCCGCTCACGACCGCGCGAGCGCTGCGCGGGCCGTTCGACTACCTGAAGCCCGACGGGGTCGAGAAGGGGTCGCTGCTCGTCGTCCCGTTCGGCCGCCGCGACGTCACCGGCGTCGTCGTCGACGTCGCCGAGCGCTCCGACGTCCCCGCCGACAAGCTCGTCGAGCCCCGCCGCGTGCTCGAGGAGCGCGTCCCGCCCGAGCTCGTCGATCTCGCCGAGTGGATGGCCGCGGAGTACTGCTCCACCTTCGCCCGCGCGCTGCAGCTCGTGATGCCGCCGACGGGAGCCCGCGCGAAGACGGCGTTGTGGGCGGAGATCGCCCGCCCCATCTCCCCGGATGAAAGGCTCACCCAGAAGCAGCGAGCGGTCATGGAGTCGCTGCCGCGGTTCGCGGGCGGCGATCTTGCCTCTCTTCGCGCGCTGGAGAAGCGGGGGCTGGTCGAGATCTCGCCGCGGGTGCAGCGGCGGGCTCCGGTGCATCTTCCCGTCGGCGCGCGCGGTGGCCGGCCGGGGCTGACGGACGACCAGCGGCGCGCCGTCAACGCCATCGTCCGCGCGGCGCCGGGGGAGCGGCTGCTGCTGCACGGGGTGACGGGGTCGGGGAAGACGGAGGTCTACCTGCACGCCGTCGAGGAGCTGCTCGAGCGGGGGGAGGGCGCGATCGTGCTCGTCCCGGAGATCGCGCTGACGCCGCAGATCGTGGCGCGCTTCGTCGCGCGGTTCGGCGACACGGTCGCGGTGCTGCACTCGAAGCTCTCGAAGGGCGAGCGCTACGACGAGTGGCAACGGCTGCGGCGCGGGGAGGCGCGGGTGTGCGTCGGCCCGCGGTCGGCGGTGTTCGCGCCGATCCGCGACCTCGGGCTGATCGTCATCGACGAGGAGCACGACCCGTCGTACAAGCACGAGGGCGACCCGCGCTACGACGCCCGACACGTCGCGGAGCGCCGCGGGGCGACGCTCGTCTGTGGGTCCGCGACGCCGCGGCCGGAGTCGATGGCGGCGCTGCGGCGGATCCGCCTTCCGGAACGGGTCGACGGCCGCGCGCTGCCGCCCGTGGAGGTGCTCGACATGCGCGGCGAGAGCGCCGCGCTGCACCCGGACACCGTCGAGGCGCTGCACGCGGCGCGCAAGACGATCGTGCTGCTCAACCGCCGGGGCTGGTCGAACTTCCTGACCTGCCGCACCTGCGGGCACGTGTGGATGTGCCCGCAGTGCGACGTCTCGCTCGTGCTCCACAAGGCGCACGGCTTGCTCGCCTGCCACCACTGCGGCCACCGCGCGCGCGTGCCGGAGACGTGCCCCGCGTGCCGGTCGACGAGCGTCGCGCGCCACGGCGCCGGCACGGAGAAGCTCGAGGCCGAGCTCGCGGCCGCCGGCCTGCCCGTCTGGCGCCTGGATGCCGACGTGGCGCGGCCGGGCGACGTGCTGCGCGCGTTCGAGGCGGCGGACACGGGCGTGCTCGTCGGGACGCAGATGGTCGCGAAGGGCCACGACTTCCCGGACGTGACGCTCGGGGTGGTGCTGGACGCCGACGCGACGCTGCGGTTCCCCGACTTCCGGGCGGAGGAGCGGACGTTCGCGCTCGTCGCGCAGCTCGCCGGCCGGGCGGGCCGCGGCGACGCGGGCGGGAAGGTGCTCGTCCAGACGCTCGCGCCCGACGCGCCGAGCATCCGCGCCGCCGCGCACCACGACGCCGACGCGTTCCTCGAGGGCGAGCTGGCGCGCCGCAAGGCGCTGAGCTACCCGCCGTACGCGACCCTCGTGAAGGTCGTCTGCTCGTCGCCGGTCGCGGCGTCGGCGGCGGCCGCCGCGGCCGCGCTCCGCGACCGGCTCGGCGTCGGGCCGCCGAAGCTGCTCGGCCCCGCGCCGCTGTTCCGCCTGCGCGGCCGCGACCGCTTCCAGCTCGTCATCAAGGCCGATCCGGCCAAGCGCGCCCGCGCGGTCAAGGCGATCGGCGACGCGGTCGACGCGATCGCCGGGACGAAGGTCGCGAAGGACGTCGCGATCAGCGTGGACGTCGACCCGCAGTGACCGCACCGCTTGGGGTCTGTCCCCGGATGGTGCGTCAGGGGCCGGCGTCGATCGCCGCGGTGACGGCGGCGAGCTCGGGCTGCGAGCCGAAGCCGGTGAGGCACCACGTTGCGCCGGCGGCCGCCCACGGCGCGGGGTCGACGTCGGCCGGGTTGGTGACGACGAGGTCGAACGGGCCGGCGTCGCGGCCGCGCTGCTCGGTCACCTCCCCGGCCAGCTGCGCGAGCTCGTCGGGGGAGGAGAGATCGATGGGGAAGAGGCCGTCCCACTGCAGCGCGCGGCGGACGGGGCGGCGGTTCGGCCAGCGGGCGGCGACCCAGACCGGGATCCGCGGCTTCTGCACCGGCGGCGGCTGGAACGCGCCCTCCCAGTAGTTCTGCAGCCGCGCGAGCCCGAGGTCGAGCAGCTTCGCGCGCTCCTTCGGCTCGACGACCGGCTCGAAGTCGACGAACTCGCCGTGCCCGTCGCTGCCGAGGCCGACGCCGAACACGAGCCGCCCGCCGCTCAGGTGGTCGAGTGTGACCGTCTCGCGCGCCAGCTTGTGCGGCCGGCGGCGCGCGACCGGCGTGACGAGCGGGCCGATGAGCACCCGCTCCGTCGCCGTCGCGATCGCCGCCATCGTCACCCACGGATCGGCGACCGGCAGCTCCGGCGGCGAGTACCGGATGTGGTCCCAGAGGAAGAAGCCGTCCCAGCCGCGGTCCTCGGCGCGCGCGGCGAGGTCGGCGACGACGCGCGGGTCGAACAGCTCGCCGAAGGGCGCGACGAAGATGGCGCGGCGGGCGCTCACGGGCGCTCGAACCGGCGCTTGAAGCGGTTCGCCCTGCGCTGCAGCCGCTGCTCCATGTGCCCGAGCATCCCCTTGTGGGCCGGCAGGTCGTCGACCTCCTTCGCCGCGATCGTGAGCGTCACCCGCTTGTTCGTGATCCGGTCGACCTCGGGCGCGTCGACGAACCGCTTGCCCTCCGACGTGACGATCACGATGCCGTCGAAGATGTGCTCGCGGACGTTGTCCTGGACGCGGTGGACCTTGCCGACCTCGGTGCCGTCGGACGCGAAGACCGGGGTGCCGCGCGGCAGGACCTTGTAGCCGATCTGATGCTCGTCGTCGTGCTCGCTCACAGCGCCGCCAACCTACACTGAGGCCTCGATGGCCGACGAGGACGACCAGCAGACCGAGCGCCCGCCCGCGCTCGACCCCGAGACCCGTGCGCGCCGCGAGGCGGCGATGGCGCACATCCGCCAGTTCGGCGACCCGGTGCTGAAGACGAAGGCCCGTCCGATCGAGGCCTTCGACGACCAGCTGCGCGAGGAGATCCGGCGGATGGGAGCGCTCATGCACGACTCGCTCGGCATCGGCCTCGCGGCCCCGCAGATCGGCGTGTCGCATCGGCTGCTCGTCTACCGCGTCGAGCCCGACAGCCCGGTCCAGGCGCTCGTCAACCCGGACATCGAGTGGTCCAGCCGCGACGAGGAGATCAGCGAGGAGGGCTGCCTGAGCATCCCCGGCATCGTCGTCGACGTCGAGCGGCCGATCCACATCCGCGTCCGCGCGCAGGACGGCACCGGCGAGGACATCCTCGTCGAGGCCAGCGGCCTGGAGGCGCGGGTGATCCAGCACGAGATCGACCACCTCGACGGCGTGCTGATCCTCGACCGCACGAGCCGCGACCAGCGCAAGGAGGCGATCCGCGCGCTCCGCGAACGCGAGCGCGAGCGCGAGCAGTCGCTCGCGTGAGGACCGCCTACCTCGGGACCTCGGACTTCGCCGCGGCGGTGCTGCGGCGCCTCGCCGACTCGCCGCACCGCCCCGCCGTCGTCGTCACCCGGCCGGACGCTCCCAAGGGCCGCGGGCGCAAGCTCGCGCCGCCGCCGGTCGCCGTCGTGGCGCGGGAGCTGGGCCTCGACCTGCTCCAGCCCGAGCGCGTCAACGAGCCCGAGGCGGTCGACGAGATCGCCGCCTACGCGCCGGAGTCGGTCGTGCTGTGCGCGTTCGGCGCGCTGATCAAGGAGCCGCTGCTCAGCCGGTTCGGACCGATCCGCAACGTCCACCCGTCGCTGCTGCCGCGCTGGCGCGGAGCGGCGCCGGTCGAGCGGGCGATCATGGCCGGCGACGCCGAGACGGGCGTGTCGATCATGGCGCTGACGCCGGGGCTCGACGACGGGCCCGTGGCCGCGACGGGCGTCGAGCCGATCCGTCCCGACGACACGTACGGCACGCTGAGCGAGCGGCTCGAGACGCTGAGCGGCGACCTGCTGCTGCGGGTGCTCGACGAGGACCCGGAGTTCGTCGAGCAGCCCGACGTCGGCGTGACGTACGCCGAGAAGATCACGGCCGAGGACCGGACGCTCGACCCGTCGTCCGGGACCGCGGCCGAGCTGGAGCGCGTCGTCCGCGCCCTCACCCCGCACATCGGGGCGCGGATCGCGCTGGACGACGGGACGTTGCTCGGCGTCCGCGGCGCGGCGGTGGGGGCGCGCGAGGACGCGGTGAACGTCCAGACGGCCGACGGGACGCTCGCGCTGACCGTCGTGCAGCCGCCGGGCGGCAAGCCGATGGCGGCCGCCGACTGGCTGCGAGGGCACCGGCGATGATCGTGGGGGCCGGCTCCGTGAGGCGTCGGTGAGCGGCGACGCCGTCTCCCTCCGCGCGGGTCGCCGCTCCGTCGAGGTCAAGCGGCCCGCGAAGGAGCTCTTCCCCGGCGTCACCAAGCTCGACGTCGCCGAGTACTACCTGGCGGTCGCGCCGGCGATGGTGCCGCACGTGCGCGGCCGGCCGCTGAACCTCGACCGATACCCGGATGGCGTCGAGGGGCGCGGGCTCTTCACCCAGGCGATGCCGAAGCACTTCCCCGACTGGGTCTCGCACGCCACGGTGCCGAAGCAGGGTGGGTCGGTCACGCACGTGGTCGCCGACGACGCTGCGACGCTCGTCTACCTCGCCGGCCAGGCCGCGGTCGCGCTGCACGCCTGGACGAGCCGCGCCGACAAGCTCGACCGCCCGGACCGGCTGATCATCGACTTCGATCCGCAGGTCGACAACTTCGCCGCAGTCCGCCGGGCGGCGCTCGCGTGCGGCGAGCTGTACCGCGAGTGCGGGCTCGAGCCGTTCGCGATGGTCACCGGCTCACGCGGCATCCACGTCGTGGCGCCGCTGCGGCGCACGTCGGAGCATGACGAGGTCGCCGAGGTCGCTCGCGCGATCGGCCGCGAGCTGATCGACCGCCACCCGGACGAGGTGACCGGCGAGTTCAAGATCGCGAACCGCGGCGACCGGATCTACGTCGACGTCGGCCGCGTCCGCTGGGGCCACACCGGCGTCGCCCCCTACTCGCTGCGCGCGAAGCCGTCCGCGCCGGTCGCCACCCCGCTGCGCTGGGAGGAGCTGTCCGACGACGCCCTGCGCCCCGACGGCTTCACGTTGCGCGACGTCCCCGCGCGCCTCGAGCGCGAAGGGGATCCGTGGGCGGACATCGCGGCGTCGGCCACCGGCCTCGGCGCCGCGCGCAAGGCCCTTGGCCTCTGACTCCGGAGACGATCCTCCGGAGGCGGCCTTCGGGCTCTAGGCGGCCTTCGGGAGCGGCGTCGCGGCCTGCCGCGTGAGGACCTCGTCGAGGCGCGGCGGGCGGAGGTGCTCGCGCTGCCAGTTGCGCGTGAGGCGGCCTTCGCGGGCGGCCTCGATCGTCAGCGCGGCGGCGGTCGGGACGCCGAGAAGCGCGGTCAGGGCGGTGTGCGCCTCGCGGACGGCCCGGTGGGCGTCCTGCACGCGGGAGAGGTCCTGGTCGTCGTCGAGGCAGCGCTCGACGGCGACGGAGCCGTGGATGGCGAAGAGCAGCGCCTGCGCGGGGCCCGAGGGGCCGCCGAGCGCGGCCGGGCCGGCCTCGTCGATCATCAGCCACAGCGCCGGCCGGACGCCGGGGAGCAGGTCCTCGGAGATGAGGTAGGCGGCCCGCCCGAAGCCGCGATGGGCCGTGTCGAGCGCGAGCAGCTCGGCGGGGTCGTCCGCGGCATCGCGGGCGCGCGCCGCCATCGCGCGCCCCTGCTCGAGGATCGCGTAGGCCATCGAACGGTCGTCTTTCCACCACAACATGCGCCCCGGGGGGTACCCACAACGGCGCGTTCGTACCCTCGGTGGGGTGTCCGGCCGTGCCGCCTCACCCGCTCGCCGGGCCGCTCTGCGCGTCGTCCGGCGCGTCTTCGAGGAGGGCGCTTTCGCCGATCAGGCCTTGCATGCGGAGGCGCGCGACCTCGAACCCCGCGACCGCGCCTTCGCCCGCGCGCTGGCGTTCGGAACCATCCAAAGACGCCGGACGCTCGACCACGTCATCGGGCAGCTCGCCGGCCGCCGCAAGCTCGATCCGCCCGTCCGGGCGGCCCTCCAGCTCGGGGTCTTCCAGCTGCTGCTGATGGACGCCGTTCCGGCGCACGCCGCCGTCGACGAGACCGTCGCGCTCGTGCGCAACAGCGCCGCGACGGGGTTCGTCAACGCGATCATGCGGCGCGCCGCCGGCGAGGGGCCCGAGATCCTCGCCGCCATCGACGACGAGGCGACCCGCTTGTCGTACCCGACCTGGCTCGCCGACCTGTGGCGCACCGCGTACGGCGAGGAGACGGCGACGGCGCTCATGACGCGCCTCAACGAGCCGCCCGAGCTCGCGCTGCGGGCGAACCGCCTGAAGACGACGCCCGAAGAGCTGGCGGCGGCGGTCGGCGGAGAGGTCCCGGGCGGAGACCGGCCTCCGGAGGCCGGCGGAGGGGGAGGGAGCCCTTCCCCGGAGGTCGTCGCAGGCGGAGGGAGCCCCTCCTCGGAGGTCGTCGCAGGCGGAGGGAGCCCCTCCTCGGAGGTCGTCGCAGGGGGAGGGAGCCCCTCCCCGCAGATCGCCGGCAGCGAGGATGCGGTGGTGGTGCGGGGCGCGTTCGACGCCTTCGCACACCCGCTGTGGGCGGAGGGGCACTTCATGCCGCAGTCGCGCTCGTCGCAGGCGATCTCCCGGTTCGTCGCTCCGCAGCCGGGGGAGCGGGTGCTCGACCTCTGCGCCGCGCCGGGCGGCAAGACCACGCATCTCGCCGCGCTCATGGGCGACGAGGGCGAGATCGTCTCCGTCGAGCGCAACGCCGACCGGGCCGACGGGCTGCGCCGGACGTGCGAGCGGATGGGCGTGACGATCGCGGCGATCGACGTCGCCGACGCCGCGCAGCCGCGGACCGACGGCCCGTTCGACCGCGTGCTCGCCGATCCGCCGTGCTCCGGGCTCGGGACGCTGCAGGCGCGGCCGGACCTGCGCTGGCGGATGAACCCGGACCGGATCGCCGGGCTCATCGCCGAGCAGGACCGCATCCTCGCCGCCGCGGCCGCCGCCGTCCGTCCGGGCGGGGTGCTGGTGTGGTCCACGTGCACGCTCGACCCCGCCGAGAACAGCGCGCTCCTGCACGACCTCCAACGCTTCGAGATCCGGACCTCCGAGATCCTCTGGCCGCACGAGACGCGTTCAGCGGGCTTCGAGGTCTCGGTCCTAGAGTCCACTGGATGAGCGCGCGCGGAGAGAGCATCGGGGTGGCCGGCGCCGGCGGCGCGAGAACCGGGGTGGCCGGGTGAGCGCGGACGACGTCAAGCTCGGCATGGCGTGCCCCAACTGCGCGGAGCCGTGGCTGCGCCCCACCAACCTGCCGGGGCGCTTCCGCTGCGTGAACTGCCTGCACCGCTACGAGCTGCGGTCGGTGTGCCCCGACTGCGGCGAGCATGCGACGATCGTGCGGATGTCCACGACGGCGAACACCGAGTGCATGAACTGCGGCGCTTCGATGCTGTGCCCGGTGTGACGCCGGAGCGCCTGCGCGGCGTCGCCCCCTCGATCCTCTCGGCCGACTTCGCCCGCCTCGCGGCTCACGTCGAGGAGGTCATGGCCGCCGGCGCGCGGCTCATCCACTGCGACGTCATGGACGGCCACTTCGTCCCGCCGATCACCTTCGGCCCGAACGTCGTCGGCGCGCTGCGCGACGCGCTGCCCGGCGACGCCGTGCTCGACGTGCACCTCATGATCGAGCGGCCGGAGCGCCACGTCGTCGACTTCGTCAAGGCGGGCGCCGACAACGTGACCTTCCACGTCGAGGCCACGCCGCACGTCGACTACACGCTCAACCTCATCCGCGAGGCCGGCGCGACCGCCGGCGTCGCGATCAACCCCGGCACCGCGACCGAGGCGCTCGCGGTCCACCCGGACCTCGTCCTCTGCATGACCGTCAACCCCGGCTGGGGCGGCCAGCGGTTCATCGACGGCTCGGTCGACCGGATCCGCGCGCTGGGCAAGCGCGTGCGCGACGACGTCGCGGTCGAAGTCGACGGCGGCATCGACCCCGAGACCGCCGGGCCGTGCGCCCGCGCCGGGGCGACGACGTTCGTGGCGGGCTCGGCGATCTTCGGCAAGCCGGACCCCGCGGCGGCGTACCGGGAGATCGCCGCCGCGGCGGGGTGTGGTTAGCCCCACCCACGGACGCCGCCCGGCGGGCGATGATGGTGGTTCACCATGGCGCCCACCGTCCTGATCGTCGACGACCACCCGAGCTTCCGCGCCACCGCGCGGCTGCTGCTGATGGCCGACGGCTTCGAGGTGGTCGGCGAGGCGGCCGACGGGGCCTCCGGTATCGCCGCGGTGCACGAGCTGCGGCCGGACGTCGTCCTCCTCGACGTGAACCTGCCCGATCTCGACGGCTTCGCGGTCGCCGAGCGGCTGACGGCGAACGGCACCGCGCCCGCGATCGTGCTGGTCTCGAGCCGCGAGGCGTGCGACTTCGGCCCGCTCATCGCCCGCAGCGGCGCGCGCGGCTTCGTGGCGAAGGCGGACCTGAGCGGGGCGGCGATCCGCGCGCTGCTCGCGCCGGCACCCGGTCTCGGGGGCGATCCCGCGGAGGGGGCGGCGCACCGGTGACCGGCCTGCGGCGCGCGCTCCTGGCCATCGGGCTGCTCGGCCTCATGCTGATGGCCGCCGAGATCGCGATCGTCGCGACGAGCGACACCGAGGACGCCCCGGTCGTCGACGCGATCCTGATCGGCGCCGTGATGGCCGCCTGGATCGGGACCGGCCTGTTCGCGTGGGCGCGCCGGCCGGCGAACCGGATCGGCTTCTACATGGTCGCCGTCGGCTTCGCGTTCTTCCTCTCGGCGCTCGTGGCCTCCGATGCGCCGCTGGTCTTCAGCATCGGCCTGGCCTTCAACGCGCTCTGCCTGGCCGTGGCCGTGCACATGCTGCTCGCGTACCCGACCGGGCGCGTCGAGCAGCCGTACCAACAGCGCCTCGTGTACGGCATCTACGCGCTCGCCACGCTCGTCCCGGTCGGGATCATGTTCTTCCGCGCCGACTGCCGCTGCGGCATCGACGACCCGCCGAAGAACGTCTTCCTCATCCACGACGTCCCGGCGTTAGCCGACACCATCGAGATCGCCGGGTCGCTCATCGGCATCGCGCTCGTCGTCGCCGTCGCGAAGGTCCTCATCGACCGCTGGCGCCGGGCGAGCCCCGGCGGGCGCCGCGAGCTCGCGCCCGTGCTGTGGACGGGAGCCGCCCTGGTGACGACCATCGCCGCAGCGCTCGCGCTCAACCGCCCCGGCGTCGAGTCGACGGCCGCCAAGATGGTCAGCCTGATCATGCTCACGGCGTTCGCGGCGGTCCCGTTCGCGTTCCTCGTCGGGCTGGCCCGCAGCCGCTGGTGGCGCGCGGGCGCGATCCTCGACGTCGTCGGCGCGCTCGGCGCGGCGCCCAGCGAAGAGCGGCTGCGCCACGCGCTCTCGGACGCCCTCGGCGACCCGACGCTCGAGGTCGTGTACTGGTTGCCGGAGCGCGAGCACTTCGTCGACAGCGACGGCCGGCGCGCGGAGCTGAACCGGCATGGCGACGACCGCGCCTGCATCCCCGTCGAGCACGAGGGGCGGCTCGTCGGCGGGCTGATCTACGACGCCGCGCTGAACGACGACCCCGCGCTCGTGGTCGCCGTCGCGAGCGCCGCGGCGCTGTCGCTGGAGAACGCTCGCCTCGACGCCGAGCTGCGCGCCCGCGTCGAGGAGCTCGAACGCTCGCGCCGGGGGCTCGTGGAAGCCGGCCTGGCCGAGCGCCGCCGGCTCGAGCGGGACCTCCACGACGGCGCCCAGCAGCGGCTCGTGTCGCTGTCGCTGCAGCTCGGCCTCATCAACACCCGGCTCGACGCCGATCCGGCCGCCGCGCGCGAGCTGCTCGACGGCGCGCGCGAGGAGGCGCGCTCGGCGCTCGAGGACCTGCGCGAGCTCGCCCGCGGCATCCACCCGGCCGTGCTGACCGACCGCGGGCTGGGCCCGGCGCTCGAGTCGCTCGCCGACCGCGCCCCGCTGCCCGTCGAGGTCGAGCGCCTGCCCGAGGAGCGCCTGCCCGCGTCCGTCGAGCTCGCCGCCTACTTCGTCGTCGCCGAGTCCCTGACGAACGTCTCGAAGTACGCCCACGCCTCCCACGCCGAGGTCCGCGTGGGCCGCGAGAACGGCTTCGCGCTCGTCGAGGTCCGCGACGACGGGATCGGCGGCGCCGATCCCGCGGCGGGCACGGGCCTGCGCGGGCTCGCCGACCGCCTCGCCGCGCTCGACGGCCGCCTCGAGGTGGAGAGCGAGCCCGGCCGCGGGACGGTCGTTCGCGCGAGGGTGCCGTGCCCGAACTGACCGGCGCACCGCTGCGGGTCGTCCTCGCCGACGACCAGATGCTGCTGCGCGCGGGCGTCGCACGGCTGCTCGAGGACGCCGGGATGGACGTCGTCGCGCAGGCGGCCGACGCCGAGGACCTCCTGCGCAAGGTCGGCGCCCACAAGCCCGACGTGGCGGTCGTCGACGTCCGGATGCCGCCGACCCACACCGACGAGGGCCTGCGCGCGGCCGCCGAGATCCGCGAGCGCTTCCCCGGCACCGGCGTGCTCGTCCTCTCGCAGTACGTCGAGGAGGCCTACGCGCTGGAGCTGCTCGGCGACGGGGCCGACGGCCTCGGCTACCTGCTCAAGGACCGCGTCGGCGACCTCGACCGCTTCGTCGAGGCTGTGAGGCGCGTCGCGGACGGCGGCTCCGCGCTCGATCCCGAGGTCGTCAGCCGCCTGCTCGGGCGCAAGCGCCGCGAGGACCCGCTCGAGCCACTCAGCCCCCGCGAGCGCGAGGTGCTGCAGCTGATGGCCGAGGGCCGGTCGAACGCCGGCATCGCCGAGGCGCTCGTCGTCAGCGAGCGCGCCGTCGAGAAGCACGTCACCAGCATCTTCACCAAGCTCGGGCTCGCCCCGGCCGCCGAGGACCACCGCCGCGTGCTGGCGGTCCTCACTTACGTCCGCGCCCATTAGTCGCCCACTAAGGGCGATCCCCCATTGCGCGGAGACCCCCCGACCACGGAAGCTGCCGCCATGCCCCCCATCGTCTCCGCCACCGACCTGACCCGCCGCTTCGGCGAGGGCCCCGCCGCCGTCGACGCGCTCGCAGGCGTCACGGTCGGGTTCCCGCAGGGCGAGTTCACCGCCGTGATGGGTCCTTCCGGCTCCGGCAAGTCGACGCTGATGCACCTCCTCGCGGGGCTGGACAAGCCGACGTCGGGCACCGTCGTCATCGACGGGACAGAGCTGACGAAGCTCGACGACGCCCGCCTGACCCAGCTGCGCCGCGACAAGATCGGCTTCGTCTTCCAGGCCTTCAACCTGCTGCCGGTGCTGACGGCGGAGGAGAACATCACGCTGCCGTTGTCGATCGCGGGGCGCAGGCCGGACCGCGAGTGGCTGGCGACGCTCATCGACGCCGTCGGGCTCGGCGATCGCCTCACGCACCGGCCGAGCGAGCTCTCCGGCGGCCAGCAGCAGCGCGTGGCGGTCGCCCGCGCGCTCGTCACGCGTCCCGCCGTGCTCTTCGCCGACGAGCCGACCGGCAACCTCGACTCCAAGTCCTCGGCGGACATCCTCGCCCTGCTGCGGCGCGCCGTCGACGACTTCGGCCAGACGGTGATCATGGTCACCCACGACCCCGACGCCGCCGCGGTGACGGATCGCATCGTCGAGCTGGCCGACGGCCGCATCGTCAGCGACCGTTCCGCGGAGGCCGCGGCGGCATGACGCGGCTCACCTTCCGCTCGCTCGCCACGCGCAAGCTGCGCACGGTCCTGACCGCCATGGCGGTCGTGCTGGGCGTGTCGATGATCAGCGGGACCTACGTCCTGACCGACACGATCGACCGCGCGTTCGGCGACATCTTCCAGAAGGCCGCCGAGGGCGTCGACGTCTCGGTGACGCCCGGGCAGGCGATCGACAACGAGAACGACGTCCAGGAGATCCCGCTCGACGGCCGCCTGCTCGACCGCGTCAAGGCGACGCCCGGGGTGGAGGAGGCCGCCGGCGACGTGTTCTCGAGCGTCGCCGTGCTGAAGAAGGACGGCGAGCCGCTGCGGACGAACGGCGTGCCGATGTTCGCCGCCTCCGTCGGCCCGGACCGCTTCGAGCCGTTCGAGGCCGCCGAGGGCCGGCTGCCGCGCACCGACGACGAGGCCGCCATCGACCAGAAGACGGCCGAGGACGAGAACTACGACGTCGGCGACACGCTGTCGGTGTCCGGCGACCCCGGGACGCGGAAGTACAAGATCGTCGGCATCGCGAAGTACGGCGACGTGAAGTCGCTGGCCGGCGCCACGGTCGTGCTGCTCACGCTGCGCCAGGCGCAGGAGATGACCGACCGGGTCGGGCGCTTCGACGAGATCACCGCCGCGGCGCAGTCCGGCGTCAGCCCGGAGCAGCTGCGCGACCGCGTCAAGGTCGCCCTGCGCGGCGAGCAGGTCGACGTCCGCACCGGCCAGGAGAACGCCGAGCAGGAGCAGCAGGACATCGGCGACGACTTCGGGTTCCTGCGCACCGCGCTGCTCGTGTTCGCCGGCATCGCCCTCTTCGTCGGCTCGTTCGTCATCTACAACACGTTCTCGATCACCGTCGCGCAGCGCACGCGGGAGCTTGCGCTGCTGCGGACGCTCGGGGCGAGCCGCCGGCAGGTCCTGCGCAGCGTCGTGCTCGAGGCGCTCTTCATCGGCGGGACCTCGGCGCTCGTCGGGCTCGCCGGCGGCCTGCTCGTGGCGAAGGGGATCGTCGGGCTCTTCCGGACGGTCGGGTTCGACCTGCCGACCGGCGACACCGTCATCGCCACGCGCACGATCGTCGTGTCGCTCCTCGTCGGCGTCGTTGTGACCGTCATCGCGAGCGTCGCGCCGGCGCTGCGGGCGACGCGCGTGCCGCCGATGGCGGCGATGCGTGAGGTCGCGGTGTCGACGCGGCGGACCGGCCGCGTGCGCCTCGCGATCGCGGGCCTCATGGGCCTCGGCGGGCTCGCGGCGCTCCTCGTCGGCCTCTTCGGCGGCGGTGACGGCGGGTCGTCCGCGGCGCTGCTCGGCCTCGGCGCGGCGCTCATCTTCCTCGCCACCGCGCTGCTCTCGCCGCTGCTCGTCCCGCCGCTGGCGCTCGCCGTCGGCACCCCGCTGCAGCGCGTCGGCGGGCTGCCCGGCCGGCTCGCCCGCGAGAACGCGGCGCGCAACCCGGGCCGCACCGCGGCGACCGCGGCGGCGCTGATGATCGGGCTGGCGCTCGTCACGTTCGTGACCATCTTCGCCGCGGGCTTCCGCGGGTCGATCGACCGCGCCGTCGACCGGGCGTTCGCGGGCGACCTCACCGTCCGCAACAAGGACGGCTGGTCGTCGATCCCGCGATCGATCCAGCCGGAGCTGTCCAAGCTCTCCGCCGTCCAGTCGGCGAGCGGCGTGCGCTTCTCGAACAGCGGCATCCAGGGCGACGACACGTTCACGGTCGGCGTCGATCCCACCTCGCTGGACGGCGTCTACAACGTGAAGTGGGAGAAGGGCGACGACGCCACGATCGAGCACCTCACCGCCGACCAGGTCATCGTCGACCACAACTGGGGCGAGGACCACGGCGTCGGGGTCGGCGACCGCCTCGCGATGCTGACGACGGCCGGCAAACGCGTGACCAAGCAGGTCGTCGGCGAGCTCGACGAGGGCCAGACCGGCCTGCTCGGCGGGGGCATCCTCGTCTCGAACGAGGCGCTGTCGCGGGACTGGGACCAGCAGCGCGACGCGTTCGTGTTCGTCAAGTTCAAGGACGGCGTCGCCGTGGCGGACGGCCGCAAGCAGGTCGACCAGCTGCTCGACCAGCAGTTCCCGATCGCCGAGGCGCAGGACCGCGAGGAGGTCAAGGACGCGCAGGCGGGGATGATCAACGGCCTGCTCGGGCTGATCTACGCGCTGCTCGGCCTGTCGGTGCTCATCTCGCTGTTCGGCATCGTCAACACGCTGGCGCTGTCGATCCACGAGCGAACGCGGGAGCTCGGGATGCTGCGCGCGATCGGCACGTCGAGGCGGCAGGTGCGGCGCACGGTCCGCTACGAGAGCGCCATCACCGCGCTCATCGGCGCGGTCCTCGGCCTCGTGCTCGGCACGTTGTTCGCGATCATCGTCAGCCGGCCGCTCGCCGACGACGGCTTCACGCTGGAGCTGCCCGTCGGCACGCTGTTCCTGCTGCTGGTCGTCGCGGCGATCATCGGCGTGATCGCGGCGATCGGCCCGGCGCGGCGGGCGTCGCGGATCGACGTGCTCAGAGCGCTGGCCTACGAGTAGCCGTCGGACGAGGTCTGCGCGCCGGTGCCGCCGGTACGGTGCGCCGGTGCGCAGCTTCATCCAGCGGGAGCCCTCGGCGGTCCTGCTCGCCGTCCAGCTCCTCGCGGTGCTGCTGTACCCGGCGCTCGAGGGCAGCGCCGTCCAGCGATCGCTCTTCAGCCTCTTCGGCGTGCTCGTGCTCGGGCTCGTCGTCCTCGCCGTTCGCGACACGCCGTTCCTCACCTCGGTCGTGCTGCTCCTCGGCGTCCCGGCCACCGTCCTGCTGCTCATCCAGGCTGTGACCGGCGACGACGCGCTGCTGGCATGGTCGAGCGGGCTGGAGGCCGCGATCTACTTCTACGCGGCCGGGGCGATGATCGCCTACATGCTCGCCGACCACGAGATCACCCGCGACGAGCTGTTCGCGGTCGGCGCCGCGTTCACGCTCGCCGCATGGGGGTTCGCCTACGTCTACACCGTCGTGCAGGAGGTCGACCCGGGCGCGCTGGGCGACGCGCACCGCTCCTGGATGGACCTGCTCTTCCTCAGCTTCACGACGCTGACGAGCACCGGGCTGAGCGACATCGTCCCGACGGCGCCGTTCGCCCGCAGCGTCAACATGCTCCAGCAGATCGCCGGGCTGGGCTACGTCGCGATGGTCGTCTCGCGGCTCGTGGCCCTCACCGTGCGGCGGCCGGCCGAGTGAGCGCGAAGAGCGCCGCGCACAGCACGGCCGCGGCGCCGGCGTAGCCGAGCTCGCTGCGCAGCAGCACGTCGTCGACGACTGGCACGACGAGCCAGACGGCGAGCAGCACGGCCGCGCCGAGCCACGCGAACGCCGCGGGCCGCTGCAGCCCGCGGGCCAGCGCCGCCTGGTTGAGCGTCCCCGCCGCGAGGTGGAAGCCCATGCCGATGCCCACCACGGCGAGGCCCCAGCGGCCGTACTCGTGGTCGAAGAGGAGATCCATCGCCCAAGGACCGAGCACGAGCAGCCCGAGCGACACGGCGGCCGCGAAGCCCGCGATCGCCAGCAGCGTCGTGCGGATCGCGCGGCGGAACGTCGCCCGGTCCGCGGTCGCCTCCGCCGCGGTCAGGTGGGGGAGGAGCGACGTCTGGATCGCCTGGAAGAGCTGCAGCGGGGCGCGGGCGATGAGCAGTGCGTTGAAGACGATGCCCGCCGTCCTCGGGTCGCTCGACACCGCATCGCCGAACAGCACGGGCGCGTTGAGCAGCGCCTGCTCGCTCAGCACGACCGCGAAGACCGCCACCGCGAAGCCGCCGCCCGCTCGCAACGACGGCCCGGCCGCGCGGGTGGCGCCCTCGGCCGACGCGGCCTGATGGCGCCCGAGCGCCCACGGCACGACCGACAGCGAGACGAGCGGCGCGGCGAGGATGCCGAGCGCGACCGCCGACTGACCGGACGCGATGCCGACCGCCACCGCCAGCGGGAACAGCACCCGCGTGAGCGACTCGAGCAGCACGAGCCCGCCGTAGAGCCCGAAGCGCCCGTTGCCCGCCAGCCAGCCGCGCGCGAAGTACGACGCCGCGTAGGCGACCGTGCCGCCGACGAGCACCCAGTACAGCGTCTCGGCGCCGTTGAAGACGTCGTCGACGAGCCACGGGCGCAGGATCAGCGCGACGACGACGAAGGCCGTCGCGAACGCCGCCTGGATGAGCAGCGGCGTGCGCAGCGCGTGCGCCTCGTGGCCGAGCGCCCGCGCCTCGGAGATCGACCGGCTGAGGAGCTGCTCGATCGGCCGGTAGATGACCGACGTGACGATGAAGAGCACCGACCACAGCAGCGAGACGCCGGAGTAGTCGGCCTTGTCGAGGACGTTCGCCGCGATCGCGAAGTACGCGAACGTGACCAGTCCGGTCGTCGCGATCCCGACCGAGAGGATCCGCGCGCCGGCGCCGTACGAGGACGGCTTGTCGCTGCGCTCAGCCGACACGCACGAGCAGCATCGTCCACGGGAACGGCGACCGCGCCTCGACGACGTCGCCGTGCCTGGACAGGAGCTGCACGAAGCTGCGCTTGGACCAGTGGTTCACGTGCCCCGGCGTGTTGCCGAGGTCCTTCCAGTACGCGCCGCGAGCCATGTTCAAGCCGCGCCACAGCGGCTCGCGCGGGACCGAGACGAGCAGGTGGCCGGAGGCGACGCGCGCCATCTCGGCGACCGTGTGCGCGGGATCCGGCACGTGCTCGAGCACCTCGATCGCCGTCGCCACGTCGAACTCGTCGTCGGCGAACGGCAGGTTCTCCGCCTTCATGACGCGGTACTCGAGGTTCGGCGCCGAGCGCTGCTCCCATTGGGCGTGCAGCTGCGGGTCGTCGAGGTCGATGCCGACCACGCGCCCGTCGATGCGCCGCGCCCACTTCTCGGTGAGCACGCCCTCGCCGCAGCCGACGTCGAGCAGCGAGCCCGGCGCGGCCTGCGTGAACAGCTCGTCGAGCGTCCGCTCGAAGCCGGCCATGAGCCGCTTCACGACGGGGTTCGTCGAGCCGTACTTGTCGTAGGTGTTGCCGGTGACCGTGCCCTCGCGGTCGACCGTCACGGTGGGGGTCATACCTCGAGCGCCTCCCGCTCCTCGGTGGGCTGGGGGCCGGCGTGCGCGCCGGTCGTCGCCGGCTGCTTGCCGTCGGGGTTGCCCGGCTCGTAGTGCGACGGCGGCGTGCCGAGCTGCAGCTCGATGCGCCGCACGCGCTCGAAGACGCGCTGGACCATGTTCGAGTTCGCCTGCAGCAGGTCGCCGATGATCCCGAGCGCGGCGAGCAGCATGCCGGCGTTGAAGAGGACGGCGCCGAGGATGAGCGACTGGACGTGGCCCTTGCCGTCGCCGTCGATGTAGAAGTAGGCGTAGCGCGCCCAGACGGCGAACGCGAGGACCACCATGAGGATCGCCGCCGTCATGAAGACGCGCAGCGGCTCGTAGCGCGTGTAGATGCGGAAGATCGAGACCGCGTTGCGCCGCACGTAGGACCACATCGAGGGGAAGAGGCGCGACTCGCGCGTCTTCGGGTTGGTCCGGATCGGGACGTGCTGGACGGCGATGAACTGCTTGCCGGCCTGGATGATGGTCTCGAGCGTGTACGTGAACTTCGAGACGACGATGAGCTGCATCGCGGCCTCGCGGTTGTACGCGCGGAAGCCGGACGTGGTGTCCGGGACGCTCGTCTCGGAGGCCTGGCGCACGACCCACGAGCCGAGCCGCTGCAGCGACTTCTTCAGCGGCGAGAAGTGCTCGATGTTCATGACCTCGCGGTCGCCGACGACCATGTCCGCGTCGCCGGCCAGCACCGGGGCGACGAGCTTGGGGATGTCGTGGCCGTTGTACTGGTTGTCGCCGTCGGTGTTGACGATGACGTCGGCGCCGAGCTTGAGGGCGGCGTCCAAGCCCGCCTGGAAGGCGTACGCGAGGCCCTTGTTGTTCGTCAGCCGGACGATGTGGTCGACCCCGTGCGCCTTCGCGACCTCGATGGTGCGGTCGGGGGAGCCGTCGTCGATGACGAGCCACTCGACCTCGTCGAAGCCCGCCACCTCCCGCGGGAGGTCGGCGAGCGTGGAGGGCAGCGTCTGCTCCTCCTTGAAGCACGGGATCTGGATGATGAGCTTCATGGCGTACGGGCGGCTCTAGCCTACTTCCCTTCATGGAAGGCGCGACCCTGACCCGGCCCCGCGCGGTCGCCCCTGCCCCGGGCCGTGCGGACGGCCACCGGAGGACCGACCGCTGGGTCGTCGCCGGCTTCGCGCTGCTCTGCCTCGCCGCCCTCGCCGGGTTCCTCGCGTTCCCGACCTACCCGAACTACGACTCGTACTACTCGCTGCTGTGGGGCCGCGAGCTGCTCGACGGGCACCTCCCGGTCTTCGAGGCCTACCGCGCGCCGACGCCGCATCCGCTCGCGATCGCGATCGGCGCCGTGCTGTCGCCGCTGGGCCACGAGGCCGAGCGCGTCTGGATCTTCCTCTGCGTCGCCTCCTTCGTCGCGCTCGTCGCCGGCGTCTTCCAGCTGTCGCGCCGGTCGTTCACGCCGCTCATCGGCCTCGTCGCCGCGCTGCTGCTGATCACGCGGTTCGACTTCGCCTTCTACGCCGCCCGCGGCTACATCGACATCGGCTACATGGCGCTCGTCGTGTGGGCGGCGGTGCTCGAGGCGGGCCGGCCGCGGCGCGGGACGCCGGTGCTCGTCCTGCTGGCGATCGCCGGCCTGCTGCGGCCGGAGGCGTGGGTGATGGCGGGCCTGTACTGGCTGTGGGTGAGCTGGCGCGCGTCGTGGGCGGAGCGCCTGCGCTTCGCCGTCCTCGCCGCGCTCGGGCCGGTGCTGTGGGCGGGCACCGACTGGATCGTCACCGGCGACCCGACGTACTCGCTGACGTACACGTCGAGCTTCGCGGAGGAGCTGGGGCGCGCGAAGGGGGCGCAGGGCGTGCCCGCCGCGACGTGGGAGTTCCTCATCAAGCTCGACAAGCTGCCGGTCCTGCTCGGCGGCATCATCGGGCTCGTGCTCGCGGTCTGGCTCGTGCCGCGGCGCTCGCTCGTGCCGCTCATCCTGCTGGCGGTGGGCATCGGCACCTTCGCGCTCGTCGGCGCGGGCGGGTTCAGCGTCATCGACCGCTACCTGCTCGTCAGCTCGCTGATGATGATGGTGTTCTGCGCCGTGACGCTCGCGGGGTGGACGATGCTCCGCGCGGGCCGGCTGCGCACCGCGTGGATGGTGAGCGCCGGCCTCTTCGTCTGCTTCGGGATCGTCTTCACCGCCATCAAGGTCAACGTGACGCGACTGGACAACGAGCTGCGCTTCCGCGGGGACGCCCACCGCGCGCTGCACGACGTCCTCGACACGCGCGCCGTCGCCGACGGGCAGCGTTGCGGCGTCGTCAGCGTGCCGAACCACAAGCTCATCCCCGACGTCCGCTGGATCCTCGACCTCCCGGACGGCGGCGTCGTCGCCCGCAGCCAGGGCGTCACCGGGCACGGGCGCAAGGCGCGCCGCGTGCGCCGCGAGGTCGCGCGCGGCGGCGTCGCGATCTACCCCGTCCAGCGCGCGGCGCTCCTGCGCCAGGCGCTCGTGACCGACAACGACGATCCCGCGACCGTGCTGCCGCTGCCCGGCTACACGCGTGAAGCGGGCAACGGCTACTACGCGGCGTATGTCCGCTGTTGAGCAACGCGTGATCGCCGAGCCGGTGGACGACGAGGTCGACCTCCTCGACCCCGATCCGCCGCGGCCCGCGTCCCGCGGCGCCACGCCGTGGCCGTGGTGGGCCGCGGTCGGCCTGGTGCTGCTCGGGTCGCTGCTGCTGCGCCTGTGGGGCGCCGACCACGGCCTGCCGTACTCGTACAACGCCGACGAGAACGGCCACTTCGTGCCGCACGCGATCGGGCTCTACGGCCACGGGTGGAACCCGGACTACTTCGTCAACCCGCCCGCCTACACGTACGTCCTGCACGTCGTCTTCCACCTCTGGTTCGGCGGCCGCGAGGACGTCTCGAACCAGTTCGCCACCGACCCGACCGAGGTGTGGGTCGTCGCGCGCCACACCGCCGCGGTGCTCGGGACGGTCGCCGTCTGGCTGCTGTACCTGACCGGCGCGCGGCTCTTCGACCGGCGCATGGGCCTGCTCGCTGCGGGCGTGATGGGCGTCGCGTTCCTGCCCGTCTTCTACGCGCACCTCGCGCTCAACGACGTGCCGACGCTGGCGCCGCTGACGCTCGCGCTCTACGGCGTCGCGGGCGTCGTCCGCGATGGGCGGCGCCTCGACTACGCCGTCGCCGGCATCGGTCTGGGGCTGGCGTGCGCGACGAAGTACACGGGCGGCATCGTGCTGCTGCCGCTGCTCGGCGCGGCCGCCGTGCGCGCGGCCGACCCGCGGCTGCGGCGCGACGCGCTGCTCGGCCTGCTCGTCGCGGCCGGCGCCGCGATCGCCGCGTTCGTCGTGGCCAACCCGTACGTCCTCCTCGACTTCCGCGCGGTGTGGGACGGCATCACGCACCAGTCGAGCGCGACCGGAGAGGCGAACGGCAAGCTCGGCCTCGACTACGACAACGGCTTCATCTACTACCTGTGGTCGTTCACCTGGGGGCTCGGCTGGGTGCCGTTCCTCGCGGCGATCGCCGCCATCCCGCTGCTGTGGCGCCTGCGCCGCCCGCTGAGCTGGGTGCTCATCCCCGCGCCGGTGCTCTTCGTGCTCTTCATGGGCACGCAGGAGCGCTTCTTCGGCCGCTGGCTCATCCCGGTGTTCCCGTTCGTCTGCCTGCTCGCGGCGTACGCGGCGCTCACCGCGGCCGACCGGCTCGCCGACCGCCGGCCGGCGTTGCGCCCGACGATCGTCGCGCTGGCGGTCATCGCGCTGTGCGCGCAGGGGCTCGTCTACTCGCTGCACATCGGCCAGGTGCTGTCGCGCGAGGACACGCGCAACCTCGCCCGCGACTGGATGGAGACGCACGTCCCGCCGCGCACGAAGGTCGTCGTCGAGCCGGTCGTGCCGGACGCGTGGGCGCAGGACATCGGCAACCCGTCGCGACTGACCTCGACGGGCAACCGCTGGGTCAAGTTCCCGACGTCGAGGACGCGCATCGACATCGACGACCCGGACGGCCCGCTGCTCCCGCCGCCCGGGCAGGTCGTGCACATCGAGGACTTCGAGCGCACGCTCGTCCCGTCGCTCGTCGACCGCTACGAGGAGGAGGGCTTCTGCTGGGTCGTCGTCGGCTCGACGCAGCGCGGCCGCGCGGAGGCCGAGCCCGACCAGGTGCCGGAGGCGATCGCGTACTACAAGCGGCTGGAGGAGCGGTCGCGCCTGGCGTACGAGGCGTCGCCGTACGCGCGCGGCCGCGGCCCCGTCGAGTTCAACTTCGATTGGACCTTCGACTACTACCCGCTGGCGTACCATCGCCCGGGTCCGGTCATGTCGATCTACCGGCTCACGGAGGGTCGCTGCGCTCCCTGACGCCCCCGTCATCCGTCGTAGACTTCGCTTGCGGATGGCGCTGCGCACCGACACCGACCGAGGGCACCTCGCACGCGCCATCGAGCTGGCGCAGCGCGGCTTCGGTCACGTGTCGCCGAACCCGATCGTCGGCGCGGTCATCGTCCGCGACGACGTCGTCCTCGGCGAGGGCTGGCACGCGGAGTACGGCGGCCCGCACGCGGAGGTCAACGCGATCGCCGACGCCGGCGACGCGGACCTCACCGGCGCGACCATGTACGTGACGCTCGAGCCGTGCTGCCACACCGGCAAGACGCCCCCGTGCACCGACGCGATCCTGCGCTCCGGCATCGGCCGCGTCGTCGTCGGCTCGGACGACCCGACCGAGAAGGCGTCCGGCCGCGGGCTCGGCATCCTGCGCGACGAGGGCGTCGAGGTGGAGGTCGCCGACGGCGAGCTCGCCGCCCACGCGCGACGGCTCAACCAGGCGTTCCGCAAGCACGCGCGCACCGGCCGGCCGTGGGTGCTCTTCAAGTCCGCGATGACGTTGGACGGCAAGGTCGCGACGCGGACGGGCGACTCGAAGTGGATCTCATCGACCGACTCGCGCGAGCTCGCGCACCGCTGGCGCGCGGCGGTCGACGCCGTCGCGGTCGGCGTGGGCACCGCGCTCGCCGACGACCCGCAGCTGACGGCCCGCATCGAGGGGGTCAGCCGCCAGCCGCGCCGCGTCGTCTTCGACTCGACCGGCCGCCTGCCGCTCGACTCGCAGCTCGTGCAGATGGCGCCCGACCCGCCGCTGACCGTCGTCGTCTCGCGCGCCGCGCCGCGCGCGGACACCGACGCGCTCGAGATGGCCGGCGCCGAGGTCATCGTCGCCACCGGCGAGAACGAGCAGGCCCGCGTGCGCTCGGCGCTCGACCAGCTCGGCGACGAGGGGATCACCACGATCCTGCTCGAGGGCGGGCCGCGGCTGGCCGGCGCGTTCTTCGACGCCGGCGAGATCGATGAGGTCCGCCTCTTCCTCGCGCCCATCCTGCTCGGCGGTCGCACGGCGCGCGACCCGCTCGAGGGCGAGGGCGTCGAGCGCATCGGCGACGCGCTGCGCGCGCTGACCATGGACTGCCAGTCGCTGGGGGACGACCTGCTCGTCACGGCACGCCTCAGGGAGTGGTGAGCGGATGTTCACGGGGCTCGTCCAGGACCTGGGGAAGGTCGCCGAGGTGCACGAGACGACCGATGGCGTGCGCGTCGCCATCGAGTCGCCGCTGGCCGCGGAGCTGAAGGAGGGCGACTCCGTCGCCGTCAACGGCGTCTGCCTGACGGCGGTCGGCCTTTGCAAGGGAGAGCGGTTCGGCGCGGACGTGATGCACGAGACGCTGCGGCGCTCGTCGCTCGGCGCGATCGAGCAGGGCTCCTCGGTGAACCTCGAGCTGCCGTTGCGCGCGGCCGACCGGCTCGGCGGCCACGTCGTGCAGGGCCACGTCGACGGCATCGGCGCCGTCGCGGGCTCGCGCGAGGACGGCTTCGCCCGGATCGTCACCATCGAGGCCGGGCCCGAGCTCCTGAAGTACGTGGTCGAGAAGGGCTCGATCGCGGTCGACGGCGTGTCGCTGACGGTCGCGCGCGTCGACGGCACCAGCTTCGACGTCTCGCTCATCCCCGAGACGCTGGAGCGCACCACCCTGGGGAGGGCGGAGACGGGCGCTGTGGTCAACCTCGAGGTCGACGTGCTCGCGAAGTACGTCGAGAAGCTGATCGGAGCCACACGGACATGACTGCCACCAGCACGCGGTTCGCCACCATCGAGGAGGCCATCGAGGACATCCGCGCGGGCAAGATGGTCATCGTCGTCGACGACGAGGACCGCGAGAACGAGGGCGACCTCGTCATGGCCGCGCAGTTCGTCACCCCCGACGCCGTCAACTTCATGGCCAAGGAGGCGCGCGGCTGGATCTGCCTCGCCCTGACGCCGGAGCGCTGCGACGAGCTCGGGCTCGAGCTCATGACCTCGAAGAACGAGTCGCCGCATGAGACGCCGTTCACGGTGACGATCGAGGCGCGCGAGGGCGTGACCACCGGCATCTCGGCCGCCGACCGCGCACAGACGATGCAGGTCGCCGTCGACCCGAACAAGGGCCGCGAGGACATCATCATCGGCGGCCACGTCAACCCGCTGAAGGCCAAGCCCGGCGGCGTGCTCGAGCGCGTCGGCCACACCGAGGCGAGCGTCGACCTCGCGCGCCTGGCGGGCCTCATCCCGGCCGGCGTGATCTGCGAGATCATGCGCGACGACGGGTCGATGGCCCGCGTGCCGGACCTCGAGGAGTACGCCGCGCGGCACGACCTGAAGATGGTCACGATCGCCGACCTCGTCGCGTACCGCCGCCGCAACGACAAGCTCGTCGAGCGCGTCGTCTCGACGCGGCTGCCGACCGAGTTCGGCGACTTCACCGCGGTCGGCTACCGCGCGCTCGTCGACGACAAGCACCACGTCGCGCTCGTCAAGGGCGACGTCGACGGCAAGGACGACGTGCTCGTCCGCGTGCACTCCGAGTGCCTCACCGGCGACGTGTTCCACTCGCTGCGCTGCGACTGCGGCGAGCAGCTCGAGTCCGCGCTGTCGATGATCGAGCGCGAGGGCCGCGGCGTGCTCCTCTACCTCGCGCAGGAGGGCCGCGGCATCGGCCTGCTCAACAAGCTCAGGGCCTACAAGCTGCAGGAGGAGGGCTTCGACACCGTCGAGGCCAACCTCAAGCTCGGGCTCCCCGCCGACCTGCGCGACTACGGCATCGGCGCGCAGATCCTGTCGGACCTCGGCTTGACGTCGATCCGGATCCTCACGAACAACCCGAAGAAGATCCGCGGCCTCGAGGGCTACGGGCTGTCGGTCACCGACCAGGTGCCGATCCAGCACACGCCGAACCCGCACAACGAGGCGTACCTGAGGGCCAAGAAGGAGAAGCTCGGCCACATGCTGCACCACCAGGGCCTCGCGCTCGACGAGGAGATGGTCCACGACGAGAACGTCCGGGACCACCGCGCCCGATGAGCACGTTCGCGATCGTCATCGCGCGCTACTACGAGGACCTGGCGCAGCGGCTGCTCGACGGCGCGCAGGCCGCGTTCACCGAGGCGGGGCACGGCGAGGCCGACGTCTTCGACGTCCCCGGCGCGTACGAGCTGCCGCTGGCCGCGCGCTACGCCGCCGAGTCGGGCCGCTACGAGGGCGTCGCCTGCCTCGGCGCGGTCATCCGCGGCGAGACCGACCACTACGACTACGTCTGCGGTGAGGCGGCGCGCGGCATCCAGGAGGTCCAGCTGCAGACGCGCGTGCCCTGCGCGTTCGGCGTCCTGACCGTCGACAACCTCGATCAGGCGCTCGCCCGCACCGGCGGCGGCAAGCGCGATTCCGGGCGCCACGCGGCCGAGGCGGTCATGACGCTGGCGGCCCTGCGCCGGGAGCTCGCCGCGCCCTCCTGACTTCTCCGATCGGAGCTAACCTTCCGGTCATGGAGAGCGGGCCGCTGCTGGCGATCATCCTGCTGACCGTCGTCCACTTCATCGGGATCGTGGCGCTGTTCGCGTTCGCCGGCGGCGACATGATCGAGATCTTCCGCACGAAGCCCGCCGACCACGGCGACGACGGCGGCGAGCCGCGCACCGACGAGCCCGAAGACGCGCCCGTCCCCGGCGGCGGTGAGCTCCTGCCGCCGCTGCCCTCCGCCGAGCAGGCCGGCGTCCGCCTGCGCGAGCCCGGCCGCATCGCCGAGCACTACCGCCGCCCGCGTCGCCCGGACCACGTGCCCGAGCGCGCGCCGCAGCGCGAGAACGCCTAGTCCTTCGCGGCCTTCTTCGCTTCCTTGATGCGCTGCTTGACCAGCTGGGGGCGGTCGTCCGGGCTGACCTGCAGGCGGCGCTCGAAGTACGGGATCGCCTCGGACGGGCGGCCGGCCTGCATGAGCGCGTCGCCGAGGTTGTAGAGCGCGTAGCCGTACGTCGTGGGGTTGGCGTTCGACCCCTGCTGCTCGAAGCCGGAGACGGACTGCTGCAGCAGCGGGATGGCACCGGCGGCGTCGCCGGCCTGCAGCTTCGCGTAGCCCTGGTCGTTGAGCGCCGAGGGGTTGCCGGCGGGCGTCGCCTGCTGCTGCTGCTGCGTCGTCGTCGTCGTCGTCGTGGCGGGCGGCGCGGTCTGGGCCGGCGCCTCCTGCGTGGCGGTCTGCTGCGGCTGCGTGCTCGTCGACGTCTTCGGCTTCTTCTTCTTGGTGGTCGCGGTCGGCTTCGGCTGCGTGGAGGCCCTCTCGTCGCCGCCGCTGCCGCCGTCGCCGCCGGACAGGCCGGCGATCGCCACCGCGGCGACGATCAGCGCGATGGCTCCGAGCGCGGCGAGCAGCAGCCAGCCGTTGCGGCGGCCGCCATCCGCGGCGCGGCGCTCCGGCGGCGCGGGGCGCGACGGTGGCGCGGCGGCCGCGACCGGATCGAGGCGGCGCGACGCGGGCGTCGGGGCCGGCGGCGCGGCGGGGGCAACGCGCGTTGACGCAGTCCGCGGCCCGTCGGCGCGGCGGACCGCCTGCTGCAGCTCGTCGACGAACTGGCCGGCGGTGAAGTAGCGCGCATCGGGATCCTTGGCCATCGCCCGCGCGATGACGTCGTCGACCTCGCGGCCCAGGCCGGTGGAGGGCGGGTCGTCCTCGACGTGCTGGCGCGCCTGCGCGGCGACGTGCTCGCCCTCGAACGGGCGGCGGCCGGTCAGCAGCTCGAAGGCGACGATCCCGAGCGAGTAGCGGTCGCTCGCGTCGGTGGCGGACTGGCCCATCGCCTGCTCGGGCGAGAGGTAGGCGGCGGTGCCGAGCACCTGGCCGGCCTGGGTCAGCGAGGTGTCATCGGCGAGGCGGGCGATGCCGAAGTCGCCGACGGCGACGCGGCCGCGCTCGTCGAGCAGCAGGTTCGCCGGCTTGACGTCGCGGTGGACGATCCCCTCGCCGTGCGCGTAGTCCAGCGCGGCGGCGGTCTCGCGCAGCCACTGCACCGCCTGCGTGAAGGGGATGGGCTGGCGGCCGCGGAGCCGGTCGGCCACGCTGCCGCCGGTGAAGAGCTCCATGACGATGAAGGGGCGGCCGCCCTCCTCGCCCACGTCGTAGATCGTCACGACGTTCGGGTGGTTGGAGACGCGGGCGGCGGTCCGGGCCTCGCGCTCGAAGCGCGTGCGGCTGAGCGGCTCGGCGGCCACGTGCTCGGCGAGCAGCTTGACCGCGACCTGGCGGCCGAGAACGGAGTCCTCGGCGGCCCAGACGGACGCCATGCCGCCGTTGGCGACGTGGCGGACGACCTTGTACCGCTCCGGGAGGTTCACGCTGACGTGCGTATCCGGCACCTCAGGACCGTACCCGGGAACGCCGCCCGGGTATCAGCGACGACCTCGCTATCCTCATGCGCCTCATGGCCAAGGTCTGTCACGTCTGCAGCAAGGGTCCGGCGTTCGGGAACAGCCGCAGCCACTCGATGGTGGCGACGAAGCGTCGCTTCAACCCGAACCTCCAGAAGGTCCGGATCCTCGACAACGGCTCGCCCAAGCGCGCCTACGTCTGCACTCGCTGCCTCAAGGCCGGCAAGGTCATCAAGGCCGTCTGATCCGCTCTCCCGGGTGCCCGAGGAGACGGACCTCAGCAGGTTCAGAGCGGTCGTCGCCGCCGCCCTGGCGCACCTCGAGGCGCGCCGGCAGGAGGTCAACGACCTCAACGTCTTCCCCGTCGCCGACGGGGACACCGGCGACAACATGGCGCTCACGCTGCGCTCAGTGCTCGCCGAGCTCGACCGCCTGAGCGCGTCGTCGTCGGGCGGCTCGGTCGACGAGATCGGGCGCGAGGAGCTGGTCGACGCCGTCGCCCGCGCGGCGCTGCTCGGCGCGCGCGGCAACAGCGGCGTGATCCTCTCGCAGTTCATCCGCGGCGCCGCCGAGGAGCTGGCCAGCCGCCCCGGCGAGCTCGTCGACCCGACGCTGGTCGGCTCGGCGATGGCCCGCTCGGTCGACCGCGCCTACGCGTCGGTCCGCGCCCCCGTCGAGGGGACGATCCTCACCGTCGCGCGCGACATGGCGCACCGCATCGCCACCGAGCTCGCCCACATGCCGGACCAGCGGCTCGGTGCCGACGCGCCGGCCGGCAAGCAGGACCACGCGATCGCGACGATCCTCGAGCGGGCGCTCGACGCCGGCCAGGACTCCGTGCGCCGCACGCCCGAGCTGCTGCCCGTCCTGCGCGACTCCGGCGTCGTCGACGCGGGCGGCTACGCGCTGACGATCCTCGTCGCGGGCGTCATCGCGGCGCTGCGCGGCGACGCGGCGCCGGAGGTCGAGCGCCACGCGGCGCCCGCGCAGCTCACGCACCCGGAGCATGCGTCCGAGACGTACCGCTACTGCACGAACTTCGCGGTGACGGGGGAGGGGCTCGACCCGGTCCCGTACCGCCAGGAGCTCGAGGCGGTCGGCGACTCGATCCTCGTCGTGGGCGACGCGCGGACGCTGAAGGTCCACGTGCACACCGACGACCCCGCGTCGGCGACGGCGCTGTTCGACGGCGTGGGGGAGGTCTCGCACCTCGACGTCGCCGACATGCACGCGCAGGTGACCGAACGGGCCGCGCGGCTGTCGGGCAACGGCGCGTCGGCGGAAGCCGAGCCGCAGCGCTGCGGCGCGGTCGCGGTGGCCAACGGCGACGGCATGCGGGCGCTCTTCGAGTCCTTCGGCGCGCACGTCATCGACGGCGGCCCGACGCTCAACCCGTCGACGTACGAGCTGCTCGCCGGCATCCACGCGGTCCACGCCGAGGAGGTCGTCGTGCTGCCGAACTCCTCGAACGTGATCATGGCCGCCGAGCGGGCCGCGGAGCTGTCGGACAAGGACGTCATCGTCGTGCCGACGCGCTCGCCGCAGGCGGGGCTGACGGCGTCGGTGGCGCTCGATCCGACGCGGGGCGCGTCCGAGAACGCCGAGGCGATGACCGAGGCGATCGTCGAGCTGCGGATCGGCTCCGTCGCGCCGGCCGCGCGCGACGACGTCCACGGCCGCTTCGTCTCCGGCGACGCGGTCGGGTTCGTCGACGACGAGATCATCGCGTGGGGCTCGCCCGAGCCGACGCTCGCCGCGGTCCTGCGCTCGCTCGGCCGCGACGCGGAGCTCATCACCGCGATCTCCGGCGACGGCGCGCCGCTCGACGACGCGCAGGTCGAGGGCATGGCGCCCGACGGCGTCGAGCTCGAGGTCCGCGAGGGCGGCCAGCCGGCGTACTGGTGGCTCCTCGCCGCCGAGTAGCCGACCGGGCCAACCATCATCCTTCGGAGCGTGGGTCCGACCTCCTTCGCGTCCTCCGAGCCGCTCGATCTCGAGGCGGTCACCGTCCGCTTGCCGAAGCCCTCGCGGCTGGAGGAGCCGCTGGAGGTCAAGCCAGCCGTCGCGGCCGAGGCCGCGGCGTCGCTGGGCCTGAACACCGTCGGCGACCTCCTGCAGCACCTCCCGCGCGACTCGGGCGAGGCGCGCACGATCGCGGAGCTGGTGCCGGGCGAGTCGGCCACCGTGCTCGTCGAGGTCCGCGGGATCATCTCGCGGCCCGTGCGCCGGCGCGGGATGAAGCCGCTCGTCGAGGCGACGGTGGTCGACGGCACCGGCGTGATGAAGGTGACGTTCTTCAACCAGCCGTGGCTCGAGCGCCAGTACGTGCCGGGGACGCGGCTGATGCTGCAGGGCAAGTTCGAGGCGCGCAACCGGTTCAAGGTCGCGTTCCACGCGCGGACGGAGAAGGTCGGCGGCGAGGTCGAGGGCGTCGCGACGTACCCGGCGACGAAGGGCCTGAACTCGACGCGGATCGCCGCGCTCGTGCATGAGCACCGCGACGCGATCTTCGACGCCGTCGACCCGCTGCCCGCGCGCGTGCTCGTCGACGAGCGGCTGCCCGACGTGCCCGGCGCGCTCGCGGCCGCCCACTTCGGCGACCGCGAGGGCGGCCGGCGGCGGCTCGCCTTCGACGAGCTGCTCGTCGACCAGATCGGCCAGCTGCGGCTGCGCGCCGAGCGCCGCGCCGGCGTCGCCGCGCCCGCGTTGACGGACGCGCCCTCGCTGACGGCCGACTGGCTCGCGGGGCAGCTCCCGTTCGCGCCGACGGGCGACCAGCGGCGCGCGATGGAGGAGATCGACGAGGACCTCCGTCGCGACCGGCCGATGCAGCGGCTGCTCATGGGGGAGGTCGGCTCCGGCAAGACGGTGGTCGCGCTGTGGACGATGCTGCGCGCGGTCGAGCACAGGATGCAGGCCGCGCTCATGGCGCCGACCGAGACGCTGGCCGAGCAGCACTTCGCCACCGTGCAGTCGCTCATGCCCGGTGGGACCGTGCCCGCCGCGCTGCTCACCGGGTCGACGACGGCGTCGCGCCGGGCGGACGTGCTGAACAAGCTCGCGAGCGGCGAGCTGGCGCTCGTCGTCGGGACGCACGCGCTCATCGAGGAGGCGGTCGAGTTCCGGTCGCTCGCCGTCGCCGTCGTGGACGAGCAGCACCGCTTCGGCGTCCGCCAGCGCATGGCGCTCGACGCGAAGGCGCCGCCCGGCCTGGCGCCGCACGTCCTGCACATGACCGCGACGCCGATCCCGCGGACGCTGCGGCTGACGTCGTTCGGCGCGCTCGACGTGACGACGCTGCGCGAGCTGCCACGCGGCCGCCAGCCGATCGAGACGTTCGTCGCGGACGGCGAGCGAGCGCGCGAGCGGGCCTACGAGCGCATGCGGGAGGAGCTGCGGTCCGGACGCCAGGCGTTCGTCGTCTGCCCGCTCGTCAGCGACTCCGAGGCGGTCCAGGCGCGCGCGGCGACCGCCGAGTACGAGCGGCTGAAGACGACCGAGCTCGTCGACTTCGAGGTCGTCCTGCTGCATGGGCAGATGAAGCCGCGCGAGAAGGCCGAGGCGATGGAGCGCTTCGCGTCCGGCGCCGCGGACGTGCTCGTCGCGACGACGGTCATCGAGGTCGGCATCGACGTCCCGAACGCGACGGTGATGCTCGTCGAGGACGCCGAGCGCTACGGCATCTCGCAGCTGCACCAGCTGCGCGGCCGCGTCGGCCGCGGCGCGCACAAGTCGCTGTGCCTGCTGTTCGGCCCGACGGACTCGCGGCGCCTGAAGGCGCTCGCCGAGTTCTCCGACGGGTTCCGCCTCGCCGAGGAGGACCTCGAGCTGCGCGGCGAGGGCGAGCTGTTCGGCACGCGCCAGTCCGGCATGGCCCGCTTCCGCTTCGCGCTGCTGCCCGATGACACCGACCTCCTCGAGCGCGCACGCAGGCGAGCCGAGCTGCTGCTCGCCGCCGACCCCGCGCTCGAGCGGCCCGAGCACGTGCTCCTCGGCGACCGTCTCCGCGCGGTGGAGGCGGAGCCCGTGGCGGCGTGAGGGTCATCGCCGGCCGGTTCGGCGGCCGACGCCTCACGACTCCCTCCGGCCGCGACACGCGCCCGACGTCCGACCGCGTCCGCGAGGCGCTCTTCTCGATCCTGGGGCCGCTGGACGGCGACCGCGCGCTCGACCTCTTCGCCGGATCGGGCGCGCTCGGGATCGAGGCGCTGTCGCGCGGTGCGGAGACGGCGACGTTCGTGGAGCGCGACGCGCGTGCGGTCAAAGCGCTTCTAAGCAACCTCCAAGCGCTCGGGATCGAGGCGGAGGTACGACAGGCGGACGTGCTCGTGGCGCTCCGGGACGCATCGCGGCGCGGCGCCTCCTACGATCTGGTGCTCTGCGACCCCCCGTACCGGCTCGCCGCCGGTCTGGGGCCCTCGCTGTCGGGCGCTCTCGGCCCCGTGCTCGCCAAGGGCGCGCGGGTGGTGACGGAGAGCGACCGGCGTCACCCCCTCCACCTCGACCTCCCGCTCACTGACGAACGCCGGTACGGCGACACGCTCCTCCGATTCCATGAGTCCTGAAACCCGCCGTTGCGTGTGCCCCGGGTCCTACGACCCGATCACGATGGGCCACGTCGACATCATCGGCCGCGCCTCGCAGCTGTTCGACGAGGTGATCGTGGCCGTCGTGAACCAGTCGGTGCGCAAGAGCAACGCGATCTTCGGGATCGAGGATCGCCTCGCGTTCATCGAGAAGGCGACGGCCCAGTTCGGCAACGTCCGGGCGGAGCCGTTCGACGTCCTCGTGGTCGAGTTCGCCCAGCGCGTGGGGGCGAAGGCGATCGTCAAGGGGCTGCGGGCGATCTCGGACTTCGAGTACGAGATGGAGATGAACCAGCTCAACCGCCGCGAGGCCCCCGGGATCGACACGCTCTACCTGATGGCGTCGCCCCAGTACAGTTTCCTCAGCTCAAGCGGTGTCAAGGAGCTCGCGACGTTCGGCGGCAAGATCGAGGACCTGGTCCCCGAAGGAGTTGGAGAACGTCTGAAGGAAGAGCTGCAGCGCCGCCGAATCCAAGGCTGATCCGCATGGACGTCCTCGTTCTCATCGACAAGCTCGACGATCTCGTTCACAACGCGAAGTCGGTCCCCATGACCGACCAGGTGCGTGTGGACAAGGAGGAGATCTACGACATCCTCGACCAGATGCGCGCGACGATCCCCGAGGAGATCAAGCAGGCGCGCTGGATCGTCAAGGAGCGTCAGGAGATGCTCGCCGAGGCCAAGCGCGAGGCCGAGCGCATCGTCAAGGAGGCGCGCGAGCGCCAGGCGCGGCTGGTCTCCGAGCAGGAGATCACCAAGCAGGCCGAGCGCGCCGCCGAGGACATCATCGAGGACGCCCGCGCCCGCGAGCGTGAGATCCGTCTCGGCGCGGAGGACTACGCCGACGAGATCCTCAACACGCTCGAGGTCAACCTCACGAAGTTCATCGCTGCCGTCCAGCGCGGCCGCGAGCGCCTGCAGGGCAAGGACGAGGCCACTACGGCCGACGTCGCCTAGCCTTCGCTTCTTGGCCCCCTCAGTCGAGGTCCTCGACACCGACATCACGACCCTCGAGGTCGACGCGATCGCCAACGCCGCGAACGCGTCGCTGCTGCATGGCGGCGGCGTCGCCGGGGCGATCGCACGGGCCGGCGGCGAAGCGGTCGAGCGCGAGTCGCGCGCGGCGGCGCCGATCCCGCTCGGGTCCGCGGTCGCGACCTCCGCGGGGAACATGCCGTCGCGCTGGGTGATCCACGCGGCGACGATGGTCTCGCCGGGCGGCACGACGGACGCCGACGTCGTCCGCCGCTGCACCGCGGCGACGCTGTGGAAGGCGGAGGAGCTGGGAGCCCGGTCGCTCGCGCTCGTGGCCTTCGGCACGGGCGTCGGCGGGTTCCCGCTGGCCGAGGCCGCGGAGATCGAGGTCGAGGAGGTCCGCCGCCACCTCGAGAGCGGCTCGCGGCTCGAGCGCGTCGTCTTCGCGGTGCGCGGGGCGGACGCGGTGGCGGCGTTCGAGGCCGCGCTGAGCGCCTAGTCGTCGTCTGAGTCGTCGTCGCCGCCGCGACCCCGGCCGCGCCCGCGGCCGCTGCTGTCGTCGTCGGATCCGCCGTCGTCGTCGTCGACCGTGGTGGCCGGCGCCGTCGCCGGCGGCGGCGTGGCCTGCGTCGTGGTCGTCTGCGCCGACGTGCGCGTCGTGGAGGTCGTCGTCGTGCGCGTCTTCTTCGCCCGCGCGCGCTTCGCGGTCGTGGCGGTGGTGCGCGCGTCGTCGGGGGCGAGCTCGCGGCCGGCCGTCAGCGGCTCCGAGTTCAGCCCGATGTCCTCGTTCGTGAGGTGGCTGGCGGCCATCGTCACGCCGACGGCAAGCGCCAGCCCGGCCAGCCCGGCCACGGTCAGGGTGAGGAGGCGTCGCACTGCGGGCCAGCCTAGTCCGGGCCGGGGAAAGATCCGGCAAAGGGTGGAGGGATCACGGCGCGGGTGGCAGGCGCAGCTCCGCCACCGCGCCGGGGGCGCCGTCGTCGCGTGAGCGCAGGACCACGTCGCCGTCCCAGCGACGCGCGAGCTCGCGCGCGATCGGCAGCCCCAGCCCGGTGCCGCCGGGGCCGCGGCGGCCCGCCGTTCCGCGGTGGAAGCGCTCGAACACCGCCTCCTCCTCGTCCTCGCGGAGCCCCGGTCCCTCGTCGAGCACCAGCAGCCCGCTCTCGCGCGCCGCGATCGTCACCGTGGTGCGCGCCGGCGAGTAGTGCAGGGCGTTCTCGACGAGCGCATCGACGATGCGGTCGACGTCGGCCCGGTGGCACCAGACCGTGCCGCCCGCGGATGGCTCGGCGTTGAGGGCGTGGTCGCGCACGTCCGCCTCGTGCTGCCAGCGCGCGGTGGCGCGCTGGACGACCTCGCGCAGGGAGATGGGCTCGCCGGGCAGCTCGCGCTCGCCCGCCCGGCTGAGCTCGAGCAGCTCGCCGACCATCTGCGCGAGCCGGTCGACCTCCGTGAGCGCGGCGTCGAGCTCCTCGTGCACCTCGGGCTCGCTCGACTCCGCGCGGGCCGCTTCGAGCCTGAGACGCAGGCCGGCGAGCGGCGTGCGCAGCTGGTGCGACGCGTCGGCGACGAACTCGCGCTGCGAGTCGAGCAGCCGCCCGAGCCGCGACGTCATCTTGTTGAACGTCCGCGCGAGCGACTGCTGCTCGGCGCTGCCCTCGACGCGCGCACGGGCGGTGAGGTCGCCCTCGGAGACCTGGTGCGCCGCGACGTCGAGGCGGCGCAGCGGCCGGGCGACGCCGCCGGCGATGAGCCACCCGGCCGCGAGCCCGAGCGCGACCACGAGCGCGCCGACGAGGGCGAGGCCGAGCCACGCGCGGCGCACCGCGCGCTCGACGGCGTCCATGCTCTGCGTCACGCGAACGGCGCCGACGGGGCGGCCGTTGCGCACGACCGGCACGGCGGTGGCGAGCAGCGTCTCGTTCAGCGTGTCGGACCGGCGTTCGCGCTGGTCGGCGCGGCCCGCGAGCGCGGCGGCGACCTCGGGGCGCGAGCGGTACGAGCGCCCCATCCCCGTGCCCGCCGAGTCGGCGAGCAGCCGGCCGTTGCCGTCGACGACGACCACACGGGCTCGCGTCGCCGCGCCCGCCGTGCGGACGAGGCGGTCGAGCTCGCGCGGCTGCGGGGGGCCGATGAGGTCGGATGCGGACGCGGCGACGACGTCGGCCTGCCCGCGAGCCTCCGACCGGACCTCCGCGTCGACCCGGTCGGCCAGCGCCGACCCGAGCGGCACGCCGAGCGCCACGACCGCCAGCACCAGCACGTACGACAGCGCGAGCGTGAGGCGGGCGCGAAGGCCTACGGCTGCGCTCCCTCGTCCTCGGCCGTGGCGAACCGGAAGCCGACCCCTCGCACGGTGTGGATGAACCGCGGCGCGGAGGGGTCGTCGCCGAGCTTGCGGCGCAGCCAGCCGATGTGCACGTCGAGGGTCTTCGTCGACCCGAACCAGTTCTCGTCCCAGACGCGGGCCATGAGGTCCTCGCGGGTCACGACGCGGCCGGCGTGCCGGGCCAGCTCGGCGAGGAGATCGAACTCCTTGCGGCTCAGCTCGATCTCCCTGCCGTCGAGCCGGACACGGCGGGCGGCGAGGTCGATCTCCAGTCCGCCCGCCTGCAGCGGTTCCAGCACCGGCTGCGCGGCCGAGGTCTCGTTCCTCCCGGCCGACCGCCTCAGCACGGCGCGGATCCGGGCGATCACCTCGGCGCCCGAGAACGGCTTGACCACGTAGTCGTCGGCCCCGATCTCGAGCCCGACCACCTTGTCCGTCTCGGTGCCACGCGCGGTGACCATGATCACGGGCACCCCCGACTCGGCGCGGATCGTCCGGCAGACGTCGCGCCCGTCGCCGTCGGGCAGCATGAGGTCGAGGAGCACCAGGTCCGGGTCGGCGCTGCGCGCGAGGTCCAGCGCGTCCGCGGCGGTCGCCGCCAGCACCGGGTCGAACCCCTCGCGGCGCAGGAGCTTCGCGAACGGCTCGGCGATCGAGGCCTCGTCCTCGACCAGCAGGATGCGTGGGGCAGCGGCGCTCATCGGCGTGCCGGAGCGTAGTCGGGCGGCCCGATCCCCCGCGAGACCCTTTGCCGAACCTTTGCTCCCGTTTCGCGGTGGCTTGGCGGGTCGTGCTCCAGGGTGGCCGTCATGCCCGCCAAGTTCAGCCGTTCTCGCGTCGCCGCGGTCGTGACGCTCCTCGCCCTCGGGATCCTCGCCGCCGTCGCTCTTGCCGCGCGGCCGGGGGAGACGCAGCCGCCCGCGGCGTCCGCCACGCAGGCCGCCGACCGGACGACGACGACCGAGAAGCCGGTCGTCCGCACGGAGGCCGTCCGCCGCACCGTGCACCTGAAGAGCAAGCGCCGGCATCGCTCCGGCGCCGCGGCCGCGGCTGCGGCGCCGGTCGCCGCCGCGAGCGCCGCGCCGGTTGCGCGTGCCGCGGCTTCGACGCCGGCGCCCGCCGTCCAGCCGAGCCCGGTGACGGCCACCGTCCCGCAGAGCGACGACGACGACCACTTCGACGACGACCGCTTCGAGCGCGACGACGACGATCGCTTCGACGACGACCGCTTCGAGGTCGACGACGACGACCACTTCGAGGGCGGCGGCGACGACGACGGCGGTCACGGCCGCGGCCGCGGTCGGGGGCGCGGCGGCGACGATGACTGACCGGCCGCGTGCCGGGCGGCTCACGCCGCCCGGCGCCGCCGTGACCATCGGCGGCGCCACCGCCACGTTCCTCGCCTCGCTCGGGTTCCTCGCCCATCAGGTCCGCGCCGGCGACGACCCCGCGATCGGCCCGGCCCGCACGACGGTCGCCGCCGCCGCACCGAAGGAGCGAAGCCGCCCCGTCGTGATCCGCCGCCGAGTCGTGATCACCCGGGTCGTCGAGGACCCGCCCGAGACGAGCGTCGCCGGCCCGGCGCCGCTGACGCCCTCGGCGCCTGCCGTCCGCACGAGCGCCCCGGCGCCGGCTCCCGCCCCCGTCGCGGCCCCGGCACCCGCTCCGGCTCCGGCTCCCACACCGGCCCCCGTCGTCTCCCGCGCGTCATGACCCACGCTCTTCCCGCGCCGCTCCGCGAGGGCGCCGCCGGCAACGCCGAGGATGTCGTTCTCCGCGACCAAGTCGACCGCTCCTTCCGGGCGATGGGGACGACCGTCCGCATCGCGGTCTCCGGACCGGGCGCCGAGGAGCGCGCCGCCGAGGCCGAGGCTCTCGTGCGCGACTACGACCGGAGGCTCTCGCGCTTCCGGCCCGACTCGGAGCTCTGCGCGCTCAACGCCGATCCACGCCGGCGCGTCCGGGCCTCGGCGCTGCTCCGCGACGCCGTCCGCGCGGCGTTGTGGGCGGCGGGGCGGACCGGCGGGATCGTCGATCCGACGCTCCTCCGCGCGCTCGAGGACGCTGGGTACGCGACCTCGCGTGCGAACGCGACGCCCGTCCCGCTCGACGAGGTCCGCGAGTGGGCGGCCGCCTCACCGCGCGTCGCCGCCCGGCCGCATCCCGACCGCGCGTGGGCCGCGATCGTCGTGCACGAGCCGACGGGAACGATCGTCAGGCCGCCCGGCGCCGGGCTCGACCTCGGCGGCACCGGGAAGGGCCACGTCGCCGACCTCGTCGCGGGCATCCTCGACGGCGCCGACCGCTGGGCCATCGACTGCGGCGGCGACCTCAGGGTCGGCGGCGCGCCCGGCACCTCCCACGCCGTCGCCATCGCCGGCCCGGACGGCACCGAGATCACCACCCTCCACCTCCACCACGGCGCAGTCGCCACGTCCTCCATCCACGCCCGCTCGTGGCGGGCCGCAACCTCCGACGCGCAGCCGCGGCGGCCCGATGCGTCTTCGCCGGTCGACCAAGACTGGCGAGATAGATCGGGGCTCGCCCACCATCTTCTGGATCCCGCGACGGGACGGCCGGTCAACACCGGACTGATCTCCGCGACGGCTCTCGCGCCGACGGTCCTCGAGGCCGAGACGCTGGCGAAGGCCGCGCTGATGACCGGCGACCTCGGTTGGCTCGAGTCGTGGGGCGGCGTCGCGGTCGGGGCGGACGGAGATCTTCGCTGGATCCGGCAGGGGGTGCTGGCGTGACCGGGCCGGCGCCGATGGAGTACGGCTGGTGGCTGGCGTCGCGCGCGTCGGGGCTCACCGCGCTGCTGTGCATCACCGTCTCGATCGGGCTCGGCCTCGCGCTCGGTGGGCGGGTGTCGCAGAAGCCCGGCCTCCCTCGCGTGCTCATGGCCGTGCACGAGCACGCCGCTCTCGCCGGCCTCGTGGCGATCGCGGTCCACGGGATCACGCTGCTCGGCGACGGGTGGCTGAAGGCGGGCGTCGCCGACATCGCCGTTCCGTTCGCGTCGAACTACCGGCCGCTGTGGGTCGGCATCGGTGTGATCGGCGGCTGGCTCGCCGCGCTGCTCGGCCTGACCTTCTACGCCCGCAAGCGCGTCGGCGTCCAGCGCTGGCGCAAGGCACACCGGGCGACGATCGTCGTCTACGTCCTCTCCGTCCTCCACACCGTCGGCGCCGGGACCGACGCCGGCGAGGGCTGGCTGCGGGCGTTCCTCGTCGTCACCGGCGCCCCGATCCTCTTCCTCTTCGTGATGCGGATCCTCCCGCGGCCGGGGAAGGTGAAGGCGCCGCGCGCGGGGAGGAACGCCGGAGCGACGCCCGCGCCGCAGCCGGCGGAAGCGTGATGGCGCCTCCGGCCGTCAGCGGGTGAGGTGGAAGGCGAGGGTCTCCCACTCGTCGCCGTCGAGGCGTCGCGCGTCGACCGTCAGCTCGACGGCGTCCTCGCGGAACGGCCAGTCGTCGAAGGTCGGCGTCTTCCCGCCGCAGAGGTCGAGGGAGAGGCCGTCCCAGGTGGCGATGAGGCCGCTCGCGCGGTCGACGACGGCGTCGTCGAGGCCGGACCGCAGGGAGGCCTGGCGGGACCGCTCGCGTTCGACGAGCGCGTCGATCTCCGCGCTGCTGTTGCCGGACTGCTGCCGCCAGCCCATCAGGCGCGTGCAGTGCATGGAGACGAGCAGGCCGATCCAGCGGCCGAACGTCGCCGCCGCGTCGGTCCCGGCGGTCCAGATCGCGGCGTGGTCGGCGGGTGGGAGCGCGAAGAACGGCGGCGGGCGGCCGGTCGACGGATCGATCGGCGGGTCCCGCTCCCAGTCCGTCCAGCCGAGATCGTGGATCGTCGCCGCCACGACGAGGTCGTCGGCCGGGAGGTTCGGGTCGATCCGCCACGCCTCCGCGATCCGCCCGGTGAGCGCCGAGTGCGCCGTCTGCGGCACGCCGAGACCGTCGTCGCGGAGGATCATCGCGGCGTCATCGGACCGCGAACGAGTCGTGCCCCTCGACGCCCGCGTCGTCGGCCTCGACCGACGCGACCTCCGCGCGCGAGGGACCGGAGGCCATCCAGCGCTCGAACGCGACGACGCCGGAGGGATCGCCCTCGATGTGCGCCTCGACCGATCCGTCCCGGCAGTTGCGCACCCATCCAGCCACGCCGAGGCGCTCGGCCTCGCGGCGGGCGGAGTCGCGGAAGAACACTCCCTGCACCCGACCCCTCACGACCACTCGACGGGCAACGACGGCCACCCGGTCATGGTGCCGGAGATCAGTCGGAGGAGGCGTCCTCGTCGGCCGGACGCAGGAGCGCGTCGATCTGGCCGAGGTGCCCGCGGACGTTGGAGGCGAGCGTGTCGACGATCCGCGTCGCCTCGCCGATGTACGTCGTCGCCTGCGTCAGCTGCGACTTCACGCGGCGGACGTCCTCCATGGCGGCGAACGCGCGCTCCACCTCGGACCGCACCGCCGCGGCGTCGATGCCGGCGCCGTCGCCGCGGGCCATCAAGACGCGAGCGCGGGCGAGCTTGTACGCGACCTCCAGCGAGATCCGCGACCCGTCCTCGGGATCGAAGACGACGAAGAGCTTGTTGCCGTTGTACTCGCGCAGGTCATGCGTCCGCGCGGGCAGGCGGTCCTCGGACGGCACGACGAAGAGCGCGTAGTCGGCGTCGCGCGTCGTCATCGCCTCATCCAGATCGGCGAGCGCCTGGTTCTTCGACATCCGCGAGTTCTTCGCCTCGACCACGATCCGCCCCCGCGCCGGCCCGGCGCAGGCGTCCAGGGCGATCACGACGTCGCCCTTCTTGCCGCCGACGCCCTTCACGTCGCCGACCGCATCGCAGTCGTCGCCCTGCGCCACCGCGATGACGTCCAGCGCGTCCGCGACGGCCTCCTCGTAGGAGCGCCCCTTCGCGGTCCCGCGCGACGCCTCGGCGGCGACCTCCTCGAGCTTCTCCTTCTCGGCCTTCAGCTCCGCCATCTGCACGCGCATCGCCTCGAGGCGAGCGTCCATCGCGGCCAGCCGCTGCGCCTGCTGGTCGGCGTTGTCGCGGATCACCTTCAGCGACGCCCGCTGGATCGCCACGATCGGGTTGTCCTGCGTGTCCGACGTGAACTGCTTGCGCACGTCCTCGCGGATCTGACCCGCCAGCTCGGCCACCACCGCGCGGACCTTGTGCTGCACCGCCGCCGACGACTCGTCGCCGAAGTGCTTGGCGAACACGCGCGAGACGTGGCCCTCGTCGGGCGCGAAGACCTGCTCGACCTTCTCGTCCAGCCGGTCCGCGACCGCCTTCGACCGCTCCGTGAACTCGCTGCGCATCCGCTCGAACTCCGCGCGGATCACGTCGGTCTCGGCCGACACGCCCTCGCGCTCCAGCACGCGCGCGCCCACGCCCAGAGCGTCGAGCACGTACCGCGCGGCGTCGGACGCGTCAGCGGCGCCCCGCACGACGGCGTCGTCGTCGACGATCAGCCACTCGATCGCCAGCCGCCCGTTGCGGACGGCGACCTGGGAGAAGGGGAGAGGGGTGGCAGCTTCCATGACGTGGATGGAGTCGGAGGGTCGCAGCCGTTCCTGACGGAACCTCACGGCCCCTAGCCTGGGTCGAGGAGCCGCACCATGAACCCGCTCAAGGCAGCCCTCGAGGATCCCGCCACCGGCGCCGCGCGCCTGCGGACCCTGCTCGGGCAGGAGCTCGAGCGCGGGGAGCAGGAGCTCGGCCGCAAGCGGTCCGGATACGAGGACCCGGTGCTCGTCGCGTTCACGAGCCACGGAGCCGCCGCACTGCCGGTCCCCGAGGCGTTCCGCGCGGACGCCCACACGGTCGACGACCGCGCCTGGACCGTCGTCGCCGCCGCCGTCGGTGCGCTCCAGCAGGCGACCGACCTCCCGGCACCCAACGGCCCGCAGGACCTCCGCCTCAAGGCGAGCGAGCACGCCGGCCACCTCGTCCTCACGCTCGGCGAGCCCCTCGACGCCGAGCTCGCCGCGCTCGCGTTCGACGAGGCGACGGCCGGCGTCGACCGTCTCAGGGCGGCCGCCGTGACGCTCCCGCCCGACGTCCTCGACGGCACCGACGGCCGCGAGCCGATCGGCCCCGCCCATCCGCTCAAGGTCGCCGAGGTCGTCGCGCGCATGGGCGGCGACCCGGCCAACCCCACCGATGAGCAGGAGGAGGCGGTGCTCGCCCTCCTCGGCACGAACAACGGTGCCGCGCGGCCGCACGACGACCCGGATCGCGCCCGCCGCGTCGCCCGCCGGATCCTCCAGAGGCTGGACGGCATGGGGAAGTGGGGCGGCTACCACACCGACTTCGCCCACCTCGCCCGCGGCTTCGCGGGGAACGAGCGCGCGCTGGCCGACGAGGTGGGCGAAGCGCTGCTCGCCGCCGGCCTGCTCGCCGAGAAGCCGAGCGTCGGCCAGCGCCACGTGTTCCTCAACCCGCGCAAGGCCGGTGAGATCCGCCGTCTGATCGACGACGGCACGCTGCCTGTGGGTCTACGCCTGCCGCGAACGTGACACGATCCAGCGTCATGAACGTGTTCGACCAAGTCGTCCACAAGGGTTGGGTCGCCTGGACCATGGCGGGCACGGGCGTCATCCGTCCCACCCGGCCGGACAAGCTCGTCCGCATCGGTCTCGCGCTGCACCGCTGGGGCCCCACGCCGGCCGCCGGCTACACCGCCGCCGCGATCCGGTTCCCCAACGAGACGGCGATCATCGACGAGCTGGGGACGCTCACGTTCGAGGACGTCCACAAGCGCTCCAACGCGCTCGCGAGCTCGCTCGCCGAGCGCGGCATCAAGGAGGGCGACGGCGTCGCGATCATGTGCCGCAACCACCGCGGCTTCGTCGACGCGACGGTCGCGTGCTCCAAGCTCGGGGCGCACGCGCTGTTCCTCAACACGATGTTCGCCGGGCCGCAGATCACCGACGTGATGGCCCGCGAGGAGCCCGCGGCGATCATCTACGACGACGAGTTCAGCGACCTCGTCAAGGACGGCTCGAAGGGCCGCAAGCGGTTCATCGGCTGGTTCGAGGGCCCGAAGAAGCCGCGCGGCGTCGAGATCCTCGAGGACCTCATCGCCGACGGCGACGACGCCGACGTCGACCCGCCGATGGAGAAGGGCCGCGTCGTGATCCTCACGTCCGGCACGACCGGCACGCCGAAGGGCGCCTCGCGCAAGCAGCCCGACAACATCGACCCGGCCGCGGCGCTGTTCAGCAAGATCCCGCTGAAGGTCCGCGAGAACACGATGATCGCCGCGCCGATGTTCCACTCGTGGGGCTTCGCGCACTTCACGCTCGGCATGGGCCTGGCGTCGACGCTGGTCCTGCGGCGCAAGTTCGATCCGGAGCTGACGCTGAGCGACGTCGCGCAGCACGAGTGCACGACGCTCGCGGTCGTCCCGGTGATGCTCCAGCGCATCCTCGACCTGGGCGAGGAGACGATCAAGAAGTACGACACGTCGTCGCTGCGCGTGATCGCGGTGAGCGGGTCGGCGCTGCCCGGCGAGCTCGCGGTCAAGGTCATGGACGCCTTCGGGGACGTGCTCTTCAACCTCTACGGCTCGACCGAGGTCGCGTGGGCGACGATCGCGACGCCGGAGGACCTGCGCTCCGCGCCGGGCACCGCGGGCCGGCCGCCGCGGGGCACGATCGTCAAGCTCCTCGACGAGGACGGCAAGGAGGTCTCGCAGGGTGAGACCGGCCGCATCTTCGTGGCGAACGAGATGCTCTTCGAGGGCTACACCGGCGGCGGCAACAAGGACGTCGTCGACGGGCTGATGTCGACCGGCGACGTCGGGCACTTCGACGAGGGCGGGCGGCTGTTCGTCGACGGCCGCGACGACGAGATGATCGTCTCGGGCGGCGAGAACGTGTTCCCCCGCGAGATCGAGGACCTGCTCCACGACCACCCGAACGTCGACGAGGTCGCCGTCATCGGCGTCGACGACGAGAAGTTCGGCCAGCGGCTGAAGGCCTTCGTGGTCAAGAGCGGCGAGGTCAGCGAGGACGACCTCAAGAGTCACGTGAAGTCGAACCTCGCCGGCTACAAGGTGCCGCGCGAGATCGAGTTCATGGACGAGCTGCCGCGTAACGCGACCGGCAAGATCGTGAAGAAGGATCTCAAGGCCGCGGAGGAACCCGCGAAGAGCTAACGGGTGCGCGGGATACGCTGAGCGTATGGCCGCCCGCACCGACATCTTCGACCTCGGGCGCCTCTCGCTCAGCCCCGGTGAGGGGCGTCGTCTCGACCTCTCCGTGCACGTCGACGCCTTCGGGTTCGGCGGGCAGGAGTACGCCGTGGCCACGCGCGAGGTGCCGGTCACGCTCGACGTCTCCCGCATGACGGGCGGCGGGTACTCGCTGCGGCTGCGCTTCGCCGCCGAGCTGGACGGCCCGTGCATGCGCTGCCTGCAGCCCGCGCATCCGTCGTTCGAGGTCGACTCGCGCGAGATCGACGCGCCCGGCGGCGGGGACGAGATGAGCTCGCCCTACGTCGACGGGGAGGAGCTCGACCTCCAGGCCTGGGCGCGCGACGCGCTCGCCCTCGTGCTCCCCGCGCAGATCCTGTGCCGCGACGAGTGCGCCGGGCTGTGCCCGCAGTGCGGCAAGGACCTCAACGCCGAGCCGCACGAGCACGAGAAGGAGCCCGACCCGCGCTGGGCCAAGCTGCGCGACCTGCGCCTAGAGGAGCGCTCCTGACGGCAGGAAGGCGCGCAGCGGGCCGAGCGCGCCACGGGTGAAGAACGGCCCCTCCGGCGACAGCATCAGCCGCGCGCGCAGGCCCGCCTGCACGCACCAGTCATGGCCGGCCATGACGAAGTCGACATGCACCGTCGCACCGTTCGGGCCGGCGGCCAGGCACGACCACAGCAGGTCGAGCGCCGCCTCCTCGTCGGTGGCCAGCAGCATCGCGGGGCTGCCTTCGGGGTGGTGGATCGCGAAGCCGCGGCCGGGGATGGCGAGCATCCCGAAGCCCGCGCGTTCGCTGACCATCTGGAGGTCGACCGGCCCGTACGCGCCGCCGCGCACCGCCGCGCCGATCGCCGCCGCGGCCTCGTAGTCGTCGGACGGCGCGGCGCGCAGCCCGGTGGGGATCGCCCCGCGGTTCGGGATGCCGGCGAGCGAGACGCACGGGCGCAGGTCGAACCCCGCGCGCGCGTAGAGGCGCATCGCCTTCGGGTCGGTCGAGGAGCAGATGAGCCCGGCGCGCGTGCCGTCGGCGTACGTGAGCGCCGCGTCGAGCAGCTTGCCGCCCGCGCCGCGCGCGTGGCGGTCGGGGTGGACGGCGAGCATCGACAGCCCCCAGATCCCGTCCCGCACGATCGCCATCGCGCCGCCGACGATCTCGCCGTCGTCCTCGGCGACCCAGCAGCCCCGTCCGTCGTGGTCGAGCAGGTGCGCGGTGCGGACGTTGAGCCATGCCTCACGCGTCGCGCCGCCGTCCTCGTCCCACTCGGGCGGGACCGGCAGGGCGACCTTGATGACCTCGTTGACGGCCGGCACGTCCTCGGCGGTGAGCGGTCTGATCTCCATGCGGACCGCGTGTTCTATCCTGCTGCGCCCTATGGCCGTCCCGAAGCAGAAGCAGTCGCACGCGCGCACGGCGAAGCGCCGGGCCACGCACAAGGCGGCGGTGCCGACCGTCAACGAGTGCCCGACCTGCCACAGCCCGCGCCGCCCGCATCGGGTGTGCCCCGTCTGCGGCAGCTACGGCGGTCGCACGGTCGTCGCCCCCAGCGCGCACGACCACGACCACGATCACGACCACTAGGCGGTCACGGTGAGCGCCGAGCAGCGCTCCCCGATCATCGCCGTGGACGTCAACGGCGCGGACGACCCGTCCGCGGCGGCGGAGGGCGCTCGCCTCGCGGCGGAGCGCGGCCTCCGCGTGCTGCTCTTCGGCCCGGCGTCGGTCGCGCCCTCGCATCCGAACATCGAGGTCGTCGACGCCCCGGTCTCGATCGCCAAGGATCCGGACCCGGCGCGGGCCGCGCGCTCGACGCCCGAGGCCTCGATCGTCCAGGCCGCCCGCGCGGTCGCCGAGGGCCGCGCCGACGCGATGGTCGCCGGCGGCTCGACCGGAGCGGCGCTCGCCGCGGGGCTCTTCAACATCAAGCGCGCGAAGGGCGTGCACCGGCCGGCGCTCGCCCTGCCGCTGCCGGTCCCCGGCGCGCCGGTGACGCTGCTCGACGTCGGCGCCAACGACGCTGTCCGGCCCGAGCACCTCGTCCAGTTCGCCTTCATGGGCGCGTCGCTCGCGAGCGCCGTGCTCGGCATCGAGCGCCCGCGCGTCGGCCTGCTCTCCAACGGCACCGAGGCCGGCAAGGGGCGCGACGAGGTCGTCGAGGCGCACGCGGCGCTCACGGAGCGCGTCGGCGATGCGTTCGACTTCATCGGCAACGTCGAGGGCTTCGCGGTGACCGCGGGGGTCGCGGACGTCATCGTCACCGACGGCTTCACGGGGAACGTGACGCTCAAGGTCGCCGAGGGCGTTTCGCAGGCGATGATCGGGTTCGTCCGCCGCGCCGCGATGTCGTCGTCGCGCGCGAAGGCCGGCGGCGCGCTGCTCAAGCCGGCCCTGTACGGCCTGCGCGACGAGATCGACCCCGAGGCCGGCGGCGGGGCGTACCTGCTCGGCCTGCGGCGGCTCGCCGTCGTTCCCCACGGCTCCTTCGGCCCGCGCGGCGTGTGCGAGGCGATCGTCCGCGCCGACCGGGGCGTCCGCGAGGAGCTGATCGACCGCACGTACGCCGCGCTGGAGGCCGCGGGCGCACTGCGCCGCATCCCGGCGTCCGACGGCGTGTCTAGCTTGTGAGCACGATGACCCGCGAAGAGGTCTTCTCGCTGATCCAGTCCCACCTCGCCGACGAGCTCGACGTCGATCCCGCGCGGATCGACGAGTCGACGCGGTTCAAGGAGGACCTGGACGCCGACTCCCTCGACCTGTACACGCTGGTGCAGGAGCTCGAGGACTCCTACGGGGTCAAGATCTCCGACGAGGAGGCATCGAGGATCCTCTCCGTCGGCCAGGCGGTCGACTTCGTGCTTGCCCAAGAGGTCCGACCCTCCTGACTAGGTGGAGAAGCTCCGCGCCCTGCTCGACGACCTGCCCGAGGAGCTCCACCGGCAGGTCTTCACGCACGCTTCGTGGACCGAGCGGCGCTCGGACTCGTACTCGCGGCTGGCGTTCCTCGGCGACTCCGTGCTGGGTCTCGCGGTGACGACGTTCCTCTACCCGCGCCTGGAGGCCGAGCGCTTCGGCGCGGGCCGGCTGACGAAGATCCGCGCCCAGGCCGTCTCGGGACCCTCGTGCCGCGCGGTGGCCGAGCGGCTCGACGTGCAGACGCGGCTGATCGAGACGGCGCCGGACGGCGTCGGGCAGAGCGCCGCGACGCTCGTGGAGACCGAGCGCGTGCTGGCCTCCGTCATCGAGGCCGTGATCGGGGCGTGCTACCTCGAGAACGGCTACGAGACGACGTCGGCGGCGGTCGTCGAGGCGTTCATGCCGGAGATCGAGCAGGCGCTCGCCAACCCGGTGGACTTCAAGTCGACGCTGCAGGAGCGCCTCGCGCGCCGCGGGCGCACGGTCATCTACGACGTGGTGGCCGAGCTCGGCCCGCCGCACGACCGGACGTTCGAGGTCGTGGCGGTCGTCGAGGACGAGGAGGTCGGCAGGGGCTCGGGGCGCTCGAAGAAGCACGCCGAGCAGGAGGCCGCCCGCCTCGCGCTCGACAGCCTCGAGGAGGACGACGCCGACGAGCTGGACGACCCCGTCCTGACCGAGCCGGAGGACGAGTGACGTGCACCTGAAGTCGCTCACCCTCAAGGGCTTCAAGTCGTTCCCCGACCGCACGCGGCTCGAGTTCGGCACCGGCATCTCGGTCGTCGTCGGGCCGAACGGGTCCGGGAAGTCGAACGTCACCGACGCGGTGCTGTGGGCGATGGGCGAGCAGTCGCCGCTCGCGGTCCGCGGCCAGTCGATGCAGGACGTCATCTTCGCTGGCGGGCGCGGCGTGCAGGCGCGGCAGTCGGCCGAGGTCGAGCTGGTGCTCGACAACGGCGACGGCACCGTCGACCTGCCGGTGGGCGAGATCTCGATCCTCCGCCGCCTCGATCGCAACGGCGAGGGCGAGTACCGGCTGAACGGCGCGAAGTGCCGCATGGTCGACGTGCTCGAGGTGCTGTCGGACACGGGCCTGGGCAAGGAGATGCACTCCGTCGTCTCGCAGGGCCGCGTCGAGGCGATCGTCACGTCCAAGCCACGCGACCGCCGGCTGCTGATCGAGGAGGCCGCGGGGCTCGCCAAGCACCGCAAACGCCGCCGCCGCGCGCAGCTCAAGCTCGAGCGCACGCAGGACAACCTCGATCGCGCCCTGGACGTCGAGCGCGAGGCGCGCTCGCGGCTGCGGCCGCTGAAGCGCCAGGCCGACGCGGCCGAGCTGCACGAGCGGCTCGAGCGCCAGTCGGTCGAGGCGCGGTGGGAGCTCGCGCGCGACCGCTCCCGGGCGACGCGCGAGGCGCTGTCCGCGGCCGAGCGCGCCGCCGCCGAGGCACACAAGCTGCAGGCGGACACGGAGGCGGAGCTGGCCGCGGTCGCCCAGCGCCGCGAGGCCGCCGAGGAGGCGCTGGCCGCGCGGACCGAGCGGCGCGAGGCGCTGGCCAAGCGCGTCTACGCGGCGCGGTCGGCGTCGCAACGGATCGACATGCGGGCCGAGCAGGCGTCCGCGACGGCGTCGTCGCTGGTGGAGCGGGTGGCCGCCCGGACCGCGCAGCTGGAGGCGCTGCGGGCAGCCGAGGCCGCCGACGCCCCCGACGACGCGGGGCGCGAGCGGATCGAGCAGCTCGAGGCCGAGCTCGTGCGCCTCGACGAGGAGCGCGAGGCGGAGCTCGAGCGCGAGGTCGCCCGGCTCGAGGAGGAGCGCGCCGCGGCTGCGGCGGCGTCCGCCGAGGCGGCCGAGGCCGTCCGCCTGCGCAGCGCGGAGCTCGCCGAGGCCGAGCAGGCCTGCGAGGCCGCCCGCGCGTCGCGGCGCGAGCTCGAGAAGGCCGTCGAGGCCGCCCGCCGCGAGGCCGCCCGCGTCGGCGCCGAGCTCGCCGCGGTCAACCAGTTCCTGCGCTCGCACACCGCCGCGCCCGGCGGCGCCCGGGCGCTGTCGAACGAGCTCGAGGTCGAGGCCGGCTACGAGCTCGCCCTCGCGGCCGCGCTCGACACGCGGCTCGGAGCGGTCCTCGCCGACGACCTCGCCGCCGGCACGGCGCTGCTCGACAAGGGCGGCCGCGACGGAGCGAGAGTCCTCGTCGTCGGCGGCGGCGAGAAGACGCCCATCTCCTCCATCCCGGATGTCGAGGGGGCGCGTCGTCTCCTCGATCTCGTCCGGGGGCCGGACGACGCGCTCTCCGCTGCTCGCCGCCTCCTCTCCGACGCGTGGGTCGTCGAGTCGCTCGACGGCCTCGAGGGCTTCTCCGGCCTCGCCGTCACGCAGGACGGCCGCGCGTGGTCGGGCGCGACGCGCGAGCTGCGGCGGGTCGCCGGCGGCGGCGCGGAGCGCGTGCTGGCCGAGCGCAACCGCCGCGACAAGCTCGTCGGCGAGTCCGAGAAGGCGGTCCAGGCGGAGCACCGCGCGCACAAGGAGCTCGAGGGCACGGAGTCGTCGGTCTCCGAGGCCGACGCCGCGCGCGACGCCGCCGACCGCGCGCGCCGCGACGCCGACCGGGCCCGTTCGCAGGCGCAGGAGGACGAACGCCGCGCCGCCTGGGTCATCGAGCAGCGCCGCAAGCAGCCCGAGCAGGGCGAGACCGCGGTCCGCCGCGCCCAGATCACCGGCGAGCTGCAGGCCGAGCGCCGCGTCGCCGAGCGCGCCGCCCGCGACCGCGCCGAGCGCACGCGCCGGATCCTCGTCCTCGCCGGCCAGCTCGAGGCCGAGCAGCAGCTCGTCCCGCAGGCCCAGCGGCTCGTCGAGGTCCTCGCCGAGCTGCAGGCTGCGACCGCGACGCGGCTCGAGACGCTCGAGGCCGACCTGGCCGCCGACCGCGCCGAGGGCGAGGGCGTCGCCGCCGAGCTGCGCAGCTGCGCGCAGGAGGAGGCGCAGGTCCAGGGCAGGCTCCGGCAGCGCAACGAGGCGGTCACGCAGGCCGAGGTTCGCGCGCAGCAGGCGCGCGACCAGGCCGCCGAGGCCGAGCAGGAGCTGGGGCAGCTCGCCGAGCGCCTCGGCCTCCCGGCCGAGCCGGCGGAGCAGGCGCTCGCGCCCGAGGAGGCCGTCCAGCTGCGCCAGCGGATCGAGAAGCTCGCCCGCCGTCGCGAGCAGCTCGGCCCGGTCAACCCGCTCGCCAAGCAGGAGTACGACGAGGCGATCGCGCACGTCGAGGAGCTCGAGACGCAGCGCACCGACCTCGAGACCGCGCTGCGCGAGCTCAAGCAGGTCATCCGCGAGACCGACCGCCAGATCAAGGAGACGTTCGAGGCGACGTTCAACGCGGCGGCCAAGAACTTCGAGGAGCTCTCCGAGCAGCTCTTCCCCGGCGGCCGCGGCCGGCTGCGGCTCGTCCGCGAGGACGCCGGCCCGCGCCCGGTCATCGGCGGTCAGGACGCGTCCGAGGAGCAGCAGACCGCCGCCGAGGCCGCCGAGGACGCCGCCGACGCGGAGGAGCGCCCGGAGGAGGAAGAGGACCTGCTCGGCGTCGAGATCGAGATCACGCCGGCCGGCAAGTCGATGAAGCGCCTGACGCTTCTGTCCGGCGGCGAGAAGTCGATGACCGCGATCGCCTTCCTCTTCAGCGTCTTCCTCGCCCGCCCGTGCCCGTTCTACATCCTCGACGAGGTCGAGGCGGCGCTCGACGACGTGAACATCGGGCGCTTCCTCACCCTGCTCGAGAAGTACGCCGACCGCGCGCAGTTCATCGTCGTGACGCACCAGAAGCGCACGATGGAGGCCGCCGACACGCTCTACGGCGTCTCGATGGGTGACGACGGCGTCTCGAAGGTCGTCTCCCGCCGCCTGCCGCGCGAGGTCAAGGAAGCGGCCGCCGCCTGATGGGCAAGCGCGCGCGGCGCAAGGGCCAGGACGGCCCCGGCAGCGACGACCGCCCCGACGCCGTCAAGGAGCTGCTGGGCGATGACGCGCCGGCGCGTGCGCCGGCCGACGCCGAGAGCCCTGGTGCGTCCGAGCCCGCGGAGGGCGAGCGACCACGCAAGCAGATCGCCGATCCGCGCCTACGCGAGGTCATCGCGTACGCGGAGGAGGCGGACATGCTCTACCACCTCTTCCGCTGGACGCTGCTCCAGGGGAAGGTGCCGACGGCGCGCGACTGGCTGCCGCGGGAGGACATGCCGCACCCCGACGCCGTCGCCGATGTCTTCGGGTCCTGGCAGAAGTTCCTCGAGCACTCGCAGCTCGCCGACAGCCCGCTGCTCGCCCGGCTGCGGACGCTCGAGGATCGCGAGAAGGAGCTCGACTCGCGCGAGCGCCAGGTGGAGCGCGAGCAGCAGCGTAGCGCCGACCAGCGCCGCCAGCTCGACGTCGCCCGCCGCCGCCGCGAGGAGGCCGAGCGCGAGCGCGACGAGGAGGCCGGCCGTGCCACGCGGGCCGAGCGCGCGCTCGCCGACGCCGAGGCGCGCGCCGACCGGGCGGAGGCCGTCCTGCAGGACCGCCGCGCGGCCGCGCAGGAGAGCGTCACGCCGAGCGAGGGCGTCAGCGAGGACTGGCTGAAGGCCCATGAGGCGGCGCTCGCCGAGCTCGAGGCCGTCCGCGCCCACCGCGACGAGCTGCTGCGGCGCGTCGAGGGACTCGAGGAGGACGCGCGCCGCGACCGCCAGGCGATCGCCGAGCTGTCGGCCGCGCTCGGCGACCGCGCCCCCGCGGAGGCCGACGAGCCGCAGGCCGAGGAGGACCCGAAGTCCGTCCTCGAGGCGGTCCGGATCGCAGCCGAGACGTCGCCGCACCTCGTCTTCACCGAGTCCGCCTTCGAGTCAGCGGCCGACAGCCCGTACCGCCGCCCGGTCGAGATCCTCGACGCGCTGCGCAAGCTCGACACGCTGGCCGAGCGGTACACCGCCGGCCAGATGGGCACCTCGCTCGGCCAGGCCGCCCAGGAGATCGGCCTGACCTGGCGCGCCGGGGTCTCGGAGCTCGCCCGCACCCGCTGGGCGAAGCACTACGTCGTCGCTTACGACGGCCACACGCTCGACCTCGGGCCGCACCTCGCCCTCGGCAGCGGGTCAGGAGCCGGCTTCGTCGCCCGCATCTACCTCCACCTCGCCGACGGCAACGGCGACGTCCCCCGCGGCGTCTACGTCGGCCACGTCGGCCGGCACCTGCCGGACACCACCACCTAGAGGCGCTTCTCGCCCCAGAACGACGCGAACGGGTTCGCGTTGAAGTTGCCGATCTCGCGGTAGCCGGCGTCGCGGTACATCCGCTCGGCGTGGGGCTGGTGCTCCCCGGTGTCGAGCCGGGCGATCGTGAACCCGAGCGACCGTGCCGCGTCCTCGAGCGCGACGAGCAGGTCGCGGCCCAGCCCGCGGCCGCGGGCCGAGGGGACGACGTACATCCGCTTGATCTCGCACGCTCCGTCGGGCAGGCGCTTCACGCCGCCGCCGCACACCGCCTCGTCGCCGTCGAAGCCGACGACGAACGCGCCGCCGCGCGCGGATGAGAAGTCCTCGGGCGTCGCCGTCGGCGCGCCCGCGACGTCGATGCGGCCGTACAGCGGCTCCATCTCGGCGACCATCGCCTCCACGAGCTCGGTCGCCGGCGGGACGGCGGGATCGACGGTGCGGAACTCCATGCCCGACATGGTGGCGGACGGATGTCCGATCGAACATGACCCGCCGTCACTCCGATGATCGGAGCGATGCGCGCGTTCACCGTTCCCTTCACCGTCGCCGTCGCGAGCCTTGCGTTCGCGGCGCCCGCCCTCGCCGCCGACCCGGTCCCCGGAGCCCACTACGAGGGCACGACCGACACCGGCTCGCCGTTCGCGTTCGACGTCTCCTCCGACGGCACGAAGATCACGAACGTCGTGACGAGCGCCCCGCTGACCTGCGTCGGGCCGGAGGGCGGCGTGGAGATCTACGGCATCGCCTCGAAGGGCGCGTTCGACGTGGCCGGCGGCGCGATCTCGGGCAAGGACGAGGACGCGAGCCCGCGCCTGGAGATGAAGGGCGTCTTCGAGGACGCCCGGTCGGCGAAGGGCACGCTTGACGCGGCGACCTCGAAGTTCAAGATCGGCGAGGGCGTCACGAGCTGCATGCGCACCATCGAGTTCACCGCGCGCACCGCGTCCGGCGCGCCCGCGCCGGCCAAGACCGATGACGACCCCTCGCCCAGCGACGTCAGCCCGGGCCCCGTCCAGACCGTCGTCACCATCGGCGGCGCGGGGGCGCGGAAGCTCACGAGCGTCCTGAAGTCCGGCCTCGCGCTGCCGCTCAGCCTCGACGGCCCGGCGACCGTGACCGGGACGGCCACGCTCACCGCCCGGGACGCCAAGCGCTACGGAGTCAAGCGCACGCTCGCGACGAAGACGACCACCCGCGCGGCCGCCGGCGCCTTCACTCTGAACCTCAAGCCGAAGGCCGCGATCGCCCGGAAGCTCCGGCGCGCGAAGCGACTGCTCGTCACCGTCCAGGTCTCCACCGGCGGCGAGGTCGCGGCTCCGACGGTCACGCGGCGCAAGCTCACCCTGTCCTGAGGTACGGTCCGGGCCATGCAGTCCAGCGAGCTCGCCGACGTCGTCCTGCCGAACCAGGACGGCACCGACATCCGGCTCGGCGACCTGTGGGAGCACCGCCCCGTCGCCATCGTCTGGCTGCGCCACTACGGGTGAGTGCACTGCCGCGACCACGCGGTGCAGTTGCACCGCGCTCGTGAGCAGTTCGAGCAGGCGGGCCTCGGCCTCGTCCTGATCGGCCAGGCGACGCCGCGGCACGCGACGGCGTTCCGGCGCAAGTTGGAGTTCGACGACATCGACGTCCTCGCCGACGAGGACCGGCGCACGTACAAGATCGCCGGCTTCAAGCGCGCGAACGTCGGCCAGCTGCTCGGCCCGCAGTCGGTGATGTCCGGCCTGAAGCACGCCCGCCGCTCGGGCGTCATGCAGGGCCGGATCATCGGCGACGCGGCCCAGCTCGGCGGCGCCGCCGTCATCGACACCGACGGCACCGTCGTGTTCCACCAGGCGAGCGCGAACGCCGGCGACACCGTCGAGCCGGCCGAGCTGATCGCGGCCGCACCGAAGTCCGCCGCGTAGCGCTCGCTATCGTCGCCCGCCGACGTGGCCCGGGACTGGCGAGAGCTCTTCATCACCGACGGCGCGGCCCCCGCGCAGGCCGACTCCTCCGACGAGGAGCAGGGCCAGCGCCGCCGCGGGTTCTTCCGCCGCCTGCGCGACAACATGTCGAAGACCCGGCAGGCGCTGGCCGCCGAGGTCCAGGCGACGCTGTTCGAGTCGCTCGACGACGAGACGTGGGAGCGCCTTGAGGAGGCGCTGATCATGGCCGACGTCGGGGCGAAGACGACCGCCGAGGTCGTCGAGAAGCTCGAGCGCGAGGCCGAGGCGGGAGACATCGAGGGCGGCGAGGCGCTGACCCGCCGGCTCACCGAGCTGCTCGCGGGCATCGCCCGCACGGGCGACGAGCACATCGACCTGCGCCACGAGCCGGCCGTCGTGCTCATGGTCGGCGTCAACGGCACGGGCAAGACGACCACGCTCGGCAAGCTCTCCCACCACCTCAAGAACGAGCTCGGGCTCACGGTCCTGCTCGGCGCGGCCGACACGTTCCGCGCCGCGGCGGTCGAGCAGCTCGAGGGCTGGGCGCGCCGCGCCGACGTCCCGATCGTCACGCCCCAGAAGGAGGGCCAGGACCCCGGCTCGGTGGCCTTCGACGCGATCGCCGAGGGCCGCCGCCTCGGCGTCGACGTCGTCCTCATCGACACCGCCGGCCGGCTGCACACGCAGGACCAGCTCATGAGCGAGCTGACGAAGATCCGCCGTGTGATCCAGAAGCAGATGCCCGACGCGCCGCACGAGACGCTGCTGACCGTCGACGCGACGACGGGGCAGAACGGGCTGCGCCAGGCCAAGCTGTTCGCCGAGGCCGTCGAGGTCGACGGCATCGTGCTCACGAAGCTCGACGGCACCGCGAAGGGCGGCATCGCGCTGGCGATCGCCAGCGAGCTCGGCATCCCGGTCAAGCTCATAGGGATCGGCGAGGCCCTCGAGGACCTGCGCCCGTTCGACGCCGATGACTTCGCCCGCGCCCTCCTCACGGCCTGAGCTCGCCGAGGTCCGGGTCCCCGGCCCGCGCGAGCCGTGGCAGGCCGCCGGGCTCGCACGCGCCGGCCTGACGTTCGGCGCCGAGCGGCTCGAGATCGCCGTCACCGGGCTCGACCCCGGAGCGGACGTCGACGGGCTGCCGATCGTCGCCGCCGACGGTGCGGCGACCGTCGAGGGGATCGACCACGTCGTCGCCCTGACGCCCGATTTCGAGCGCACCCGCGACGCGCTCACGAACGCGGGCTTCGACCACCGCCGCGACCGCGACGCCGGGGGCGGCCGCCGGCAGGCGTTCTTCGTCCTCGGGCCCTGCCTGCTCGAGCTCGGCGGCCCGGTCGAGACCGAGCCGCGCTTCTGGGGCCTGACGCTCGTCGTCGACGACCTCGACGCGGCGAAGGCCCGGCTCGGCGATCTCCTCGGGGAGCCCGGAGACGCCGTCCAGCCCGGCCGGCGGATCGCCACGATGCGCCGCGAGGCGGGGCTGGGGATCCCCGTCGCGCTCATGACGCCGCGTCTCTAGTCAGCCGCCGCCCCGGGGACTAGGCTCGGCGCCGACATGGACGCTTGGGTCTGGTGGCTGATCGCAGCGGTGGTCTTCGCGGTGGGGGAGATCGGGACGCTCGGGTTCTTCCTCGGGCCGTTCGCGATCGGCGCCCTCGTCGCGTGCATCGTCAGCGCGGCCGGCGCCGGCTTCGTCGTCTCCGGGCTCGTGTTCCTCGCGGCCTCGGGCGTCGTCTTCGCGTCGCTGCGCCCGGTCGTGCGGCGCCACCTGCGCACGCCGGCGCACCTGCGGACGAACACCGCCGCGCTCGTCGGCAGGACGGCCACCGTCGTGGAGCCCGTGACGCGCGACGGGGGCTGCGTCAAGATCGACGGCGAGGTGTGGACCGCCCGGCCCTACGTGGACGAGGACGCCATCGAGCCGGGCGCGCGCGTGCAGGTGATGGAGATCCGCGGGGCCACCGCCCTGGTCAGCGAGTAAGGAGTCGAAGCCGTGGCAGGTCTGATCGTGGTCGGGGTGCTGGTGCTCTTCGCCCTGTTCCTCGCAGCACGCACCATCCGGATCATCCCGCAGGCCAAGGCCGGCGTCGTCGAGCGGCTCGGCCGCTACCAGCGCACGCTCGACCCCGGCCTCGCCGTCGTCATCCCCTTCGTCGACCGCGTCAAGCCGCTCATCGACCTGCGCGAGCAGGTGGTCAGCTTCCGCCCGCAGGCGGTGATCACGAAGGACAACGTGACGGTCAACATCGACACCGTCCTCTACTTCACGATCACCGAGCCGCGGTCGGTCACCTACGAGGTGGCGAACCCGTTGCAGGCCATCGAGCAGCTCACCGTCACGACGCTGCGCAACGTGATCGGCGGCCTCACGCTGGAGGAGACGCTGACCAGCCGCGACCAGATCAACTCGCAGCTGCGGTCGGTCCTCGACGAGGCGACCGGCAAGTGGGGCATCCGCGTCAACCGCGTCGAGCTGAAGTCGGTCGACCCGCCCGCCACCATCCAGGAGGCGATGGAGAAGCAGATGCGGGCCGAGCGCGACCGCCGCGCCGCGATCCTCAACGCCGAGGGCCTCAAGCAGTCGCAGATCCTCACGGCCGAGGGCGAGAAGCAGTCCGCGGTGCTCAAGGCGGAGGGCGCCAAGCAGGCGGCGATCCTGCGCGCCGAGGGCGAGTCGAAGGCGATCGAGACCGTCTTCCAGGCGATCCACGACGGCCGCCCGGACCAGGAGCTCCTCAGCTACCAGTACCTGCAGATGCTTCCGCAGCTGGCGCAGGGCGAGGCGAACAAGATCTTCGTCATCCCCAGCGAGGTGACGACGGCGCTCAGCAACCTGTCGGCGAAGCTCGGCGGTGGGCCGGACAACGGTGCCAAGCAGCTCCCCTGACGAGTACGCCGAGGCGCTCACGACGCCGGCGGAGCCGTACCTCCAGCGGCTGGCCGAGGAGACGCGCGAGGCGCTGACGAGCCCGCAGATGCTCAGCGGGCCGGTCGTCGGCCGGCTGCTCGAGCTGCTCGTGTGGACGCTGCAGCCGCGGCTCGTCCTGGAGATCGGGACGTACTCCGGCTACAGCGCGCTCAGCATGGCCCGCGGGCTGCCGCCGGGCGGGCGGATCATCACGTGCGAGGCCGACCCCGAGCGCGCCGCGTTCGCGCGCCGGCACATCGAGCGCCACGGCCGCATCTCGGTGCGCGAGGGCGACGCGATGGAGACGATCGCGTCGCTCGACGGGCCGTTCGACTTCGTCTTCATCGACGCCAACAAGGACGGCTACGTCGACTACTACGAGGCGGTGCTGCCGAAGCTGTCGCCGCGCGGGCTGATCGCCGCCGACAACACGCTGGGATACGAACGCAACCCCGATCTCGCGCGCTTCAACGAGCACGTCGCGGGGGATCCCCGGACGGTGCAGGTGCTGCTTCCCGTCCGCGACGGCGTCACGCTGATCCGCCGGGCCTAGACTGGCCCCAGTGTTCGACGCCCTTTCAGAGCGCCTCCAGGAGACCCTCGCCGACGTCCGGCAGCGGGGGACCCTGACCGAGGACGACGTCAACAAGACGATGCGCGAGATCCGTCTCGCGCTGCTCGAGGCCGACGTCAACTTCAAGGTCGTCCGCGAGTTCACCAAGGGGCTCAAGGAGCGGGCGCTCGGCGAGGAGGTCATCGGCCAGCTCAACCCCGGCCAGACCGTCGTCAAGATCGTCAACGACGAGCTGCGCGACCTCATGGGCGGCGCGGCCGGCGGCATCTCGTTCTCGCCGCGCCCGCCGACGGTCATCCTCATGGCCGGCCTCCAGGGCTCCGGCAAGACGACCGCGACCGGCAAGCTCGCGAAGCTGCTCAAGGAGCAGAACGGGTCGAGCGTCGCCGTCGCCGCGTGCGACGTCTACCGCCCGGCGGCGGTCGACCAGCTGATCAAGGTCGGCGCGCAGGCCGGCGCCGAGGTCTACGAGCAGGGCACCGACCGCGACCCCGTCGACATCGCCCGGTGGGCGCTCGACAAGGCGAAGATGGACGGCAAGGACGTCCTCATCGTCGACACGAGCGGCCGCCTGCACGTCGACGAGGCGCTCATGGAGGAGCTCAAGCGCATCCGCGCGGCGGTCAAGCCGCACGCGATCCTCCTCGTCGTCGACGCGATGACCGGCCAGGACGCCGTCAACGTCGCCGAGCAGTTCGCCGAGGCCGTCGACTTCGACGGCGTCGTGATGTCCAAGCTCGACGGTGACGCCCGCGGCGGCGCCGCGCTCAGCGTCAAGGCCGTCACCGGCAAGCCCATCCTCTACGCGTCGACGGGCGAGAAGCTCGGGGACTTCGAGAAGTTCCACCCCGACCGGATGGCGCAGCGGATCCTCGGGATGGGCGACGTCCTGTCGTTCATCGAGAAGGCCGAGAAGCAGGTCGACGAGGAGCGCGCCGAGGAGCTCGAGAAGAAGCTCCGCAAGGGCCAGTTCACCTTCGAGGACTTCCTCGACCAGCTGAAGATGATGCGGCGCATGGGGCCGCTGTCGTCGCTGCTCGGGATGATCCCCGGCCTCGGTGCGCAGATGCGCAACATCAAGGTCGACGACCGGCAGCTCGATCGCGTCGAGGCGATCGTCCTGTCGATGACGCCGGAGGAGCGCCGGCGGCCCGAGCTGATCAAGGGCTCGCGCCGCGCGCGCATCGCGAAGGGGTCGGGCACGTCGGTCCAGGAGGTCAACGGGCTGGTCAAGCAGTTCGGCCAGATGCAGAAGGTCATGAAGCAGCTGGGGCGCGGCCGGATGCCCGACCTCCAGTCGCTCATGCGGCAGTCGCGCTGACACCCGCTATCTTCTGTCGCCGCTTATGGCAGTCCGTCTTCGACTCACCCGCATCGGCGGCCGGAAGGATCCGGTCTGGCGCGTCGTCGCGGCCGATCAGCGCTCCAAGCGCGATGGCCGCGTCATCGAGATCCTCGGGCACTACAACGCGCAGACCGACCCGTCGACGGTGAAGATCGACGAGGACAAGGTGCGTGGGTGGCTCGCCCGGGGCGCCCAGCCCTCCGACACCGTCCGCAAGCTCCTGCGCACGCAGGGCATCGACCCCAACGTCCGGTCCTGAAGGACCTGCTCGAGGATCTCGTTCGGCTGCTCGTCTCGGAGCCCGAGCGCGTTTCCGTCGAGCAGTTCACCGAGGACGACGGGACCGTCGTGCTCGAGCTCTCCGTGGCCGATGACGACTACGGCCGGATCATCGGCCGTGGCGGCCGGACGGCCAACGCGCTGCGGCAGGTGATCAAGGCGTCGGCGGTCAAGGACCACAAGCGGGTCCTCGTCGACATCGTCGACTAGTGCGCGCCGGTCGTGTCGGCCGGCCGCATGGGCTCGACGGCAGCTTCCTCGTCGCCGACGCGGTCCCGGCGGTCTTCACCGTGGGCGCCGAGGTCGTCGTCGCCGGCCGCGCCGCGAAGGTCCTCGCCCGCAAGGGCACCGACGACCGGCTCATCGTCCGCCTCGACGTCGCGACCGGCCGCGATCAGCTCGAGCCGCTGCGCGGTGCGGACATCGAGGTGCCCGACGACCGGCGCCCGCCGCTCGACGACGACGAGTACTGGGCGGAGGACCTCGTCGGCTGCCGCGTCCTCGACGGCGAGCGGGAGCTGGGCGTCGTGCGCGAGCTGCTCGGCCTCCCGTCGTGCGAGGCGCTGCTGCTCGAGGGCTCCGACGTCGTGGTCCCGCTCGTCAGGGACGCGATCGTGAAGGTGGACATCGAGGCGAAGACGATCGCCGTGAACGGGGAGTTCCTCGGCCTTGCAACTTGACGTCGTCACGCTGTTCCCCGAGTGGTTCGAGTGGTTCCGCGGCGTGCGGCACGTCCGCAACGCGCTGGAGGCCGGCCACGAGCTGCGCGCGCTCAACCCGCGCGACCACTCGACGCTGAGCGGGCGGGTCGTCGACGACACGCCGTTCGGCGGCGGCGCCGGGATGGTGCTGCGCGTCGACGTCATGGACGCGGCGCTGCGCGGGTTCTACGGCGTCGACCCCGTCGAGCTGAAGACGCAGCGGCGCGTGATCGCGCTGGTGCCCGGCGGGCGCGTGCTCGACGACGCCTGGGTCGACGAGCTCGCGGGGGAGGAGGCGGTCACGCTGCTGTGCGGCCGCTACGAGGGGTTCGACGAGCGGATCGTCCAGCACTTCTGCTCCGACGTCCTGTCGGTCGGGCGGTACGTCCTCAGCGGCGGCGAGCTGCCGGCGATGGTGGTCTGCGACGCGATCCTGCGCAAGCTGCCGGGAACGCTCGGGCACGAGGAGTCGGCGGTCGAGGAGTCGTTCTCCAAGGCGCTCGGCGGCAACCCCGAGTACCCCCACTACACGCGCCCCGCGGAGTACCGCGGATGGCGGGTCCCGGACGTGCTGCTGAGCGGCCATCATGCGGAGATCGGCAACTGGCGGAGGGCCCGGTCGCAAGAACGCGGCCAGTCGACCCAGCCCCCACCCTTCGGTTCGCTACCCTGACTCGCCGCATGGCAGGAGTCATCGACACCCTCGAGCGCGCACAGCTGCGCCGCGTCCCCCGGTTCCAGGCGGGCGATCGCGTCCGCGTGCACTTCCAGGTCATCGAGGGCACCCGCCGCCGCACCCAGGTCTTCGAGGGCGTCGTCATCAAGCGCCAGGGCCACGGTGTGCGCGAGACCTTCACCGTCCGCAAGCAGTCCTTCGGCGTCGGTGTCGAGCGGACGTTCCCGCTCCACTCGCCGAAGATCGAGCGCATCGAGGTCGCCGCCCGCGGCGACGTGCGCCGGGCGAAGCTCTACTACCTGCGCGAGCGCGTCGGCAAGCGCGCCCGCGTGCGCGAGCGTCGCTACGTCGGCCCGGAGGAGGTCATCGAGCCGGGTCTGCTGAACGATCCCGTGGCGCAGCTCGAGGCCGAGGCCGCCGCTGCTCCGGAGGCCGTCGACGCCGAGGGCGCCGTCGCCGAGGACACCGCTGCCGAGGCGGCCGAGGCCCGGGTGGAGGAGAGCTCCGCCGACGCTCCGCTCGACGAGCCCAGCGAGGCTCCCGAGGGCGGCGAGCAGGCCTCCGGCGGCGAGACTCCCGCCGACGACCAGCAGGGCTAGTGGCCACGAGGAAGAAGTCGACGGGCAACTCGCTCGTCGAGCTCGTCGTCATCGTCGCGGTGGCGCTCGGGCTGGCTCTGGGCATCCAGGCCTTCCTCGTCAAGCCGTACCGGATCCCGAGCGAGTCGATGGTCCCGACGCTCGAGATCAACCAGCGCGTGCTGGTCAACCGGATCGGCAACAACTTCAGCGACCCGTCGATCGGCGACATCATCGTCTTCCACCCGCCGAGCGGGGCCGTGGACGGCAACGGGATGTCCTGCGGCGTGCAGGTGTCCGAGCGGCAGATCTGCCCGCAGCCGACGGACGAGAAGGCCGACGTGAACTTCATCAAGCGCGTCATCGCGGGACCCGGCGACAAGCTGCAGATCCGCGACGGCCACGCGATCGTGAACGGCAAGGCGCTGAAGGAGCCCTACGCCGAGGAGTGCGGCAGCGGATCGGGCTGCACCTACGACGGCGAGATCACGGTCCCGAAGGACCACTACTTCATGATGGGCGACAACCGGGGCGCGTCGGACGACAGCCGCTTCTGGGGGCCCGTCCCGCGGGACTGGATCATCGGCGAGGCCTTCGCGACGTACTGGCCGCCGAACCGCATCGGGCTCCTCTAGGGCTTCAGCCCGCACTTTCCGCGATCTTCGGCTCCGGCTCTCGCCGGTTCCTCGGTCATCATGGACGGCGCCGTGGCCGCCACCGTCGCTCCACCCGCTCCCAAGCGCCCCTCCCGCTCGCAGGGCCGCAAGCTCTTCATCCACGACCGCAAGTTCGGCGTGCGGTTCGTCGCAGGCGCCGACGAGGCCGGCCGCGGCTGCCTGGCCGGCCCGCTCGTGGCGGCGGCGGTGCTCTTCGACCTCGAGCGGCTCTCGCCGCGCGACGTCCGCGCGCTCGGGAAGCTCAACGACTCCAAGCAGCAGACCGAGGAGTCGCGCGAGGAGCTCTACCCGATCGTCATGCGCATCGCGACGAAGGTCAGCGTCGTGTCGCGGTGCCCGCGGCGGATCGACACGCGCGGGCTGCACCGGACGAACCTCGATGCGCTGCGCGAGTCGCTGTGCCGCGTGGCGGTGCCGGGCGTGCTGTGCCTCAGCGACGGGTTCGCGCTCGGCAAGGACTTCCCGCACCCGTGCCGCCCGATCGTCGACGGCGACACCAAGAGCGCCGCGATCGCCGCGGCGTCGATCGTCGCGAAGGTGACGCGCGACCGGTACATGCGGCGGATCCACGTCGAGCACCCGGACTGGGGCTTCGACTCCCACGTCGGGTACTCGACGCCCGAGCACCGCGAGGCGATCAGGCGCAGCGGCGTCTCCCCGCTGCACCGGATGTCGTTCCAGTCGCTCGCGTATCAGCAGCTGACGCTCTGAGTTCGTCGTTCACGCTTGCTCAGCGCAGCGTGTACGGTCGGCTCTTCCGATCGCAGGAGGGCCCTTCCGTTGCCGAATCTTCGTCTCGCCGCCGCCGCGCTCGCCGCGATCGTGGCCTGTGCACTGCCGTCGGCCGCCTCGGCCGCGTTCACCGCCGGGTCCGCCGGCGTGGACGACCCGTTCTTCCCGAGCGCCGGGAACGGCGGGATCGACGTCCTCAACTACAAGCTCGCTCTCGACTTCACGCCGTCCACGCGGCTGCTCAAGGGCACCGCGACGCTGTCGGTCAAGGCGACGCAGGACCTGTCGCGGTTCAACCTCGATCTGCGCGGCTTCACGCTCGGGACCGTGACCGTCGACGGGCGCGCCGCGAAGGTCGCGCGGTCCGGCACGCACGAGCTGCAGATCACGCCGGCGGCTCCGATCCGCAAGGGCTCGGGCTTCACCGTCGTCGTGCCGTACTCGGGCGTGCCGAAGACCGTCATCGACCCGGACGGGTCGTCCGAGGGCTTCGTCTACACCGACGACGGCGTGGTCGTGGTGAACGAGCCGCAGGGCTCGCCCGGCTGGTACCCGGCGAACGACACGCCGCGCGACAAGGCGACCTACGACGTCTCCATGACCGTGCCGGCCGGCTTGAAGGCGATCGGCAACGGGTTGCTGGCGTCGCAGTCGTCGTCGGGCGGTCGCTCGACGTGGCGCTGGCGCGAGACGTACCCGATGGCGCCGTACCTCGTGACGATCACCGTCGGCGAGTTCGACGTGACGACCGGGACGACGCCGGGCGGGATCCCGACGTACATCGCGGTCGACCCGCAGCTCGCCTCGTCCGCGGCCGCGAACATGCGCAAGCTGCCCGGGATGGTCGACTTCCTCGTCGAGACGTACGGCGCGTACCCGTTCGAGAACGCGGGCGCGATCGTCGACGACGCGCCGTCGCTGGGCTACTCGCTCGAGACGCAGACCAAGCCGGTCTTCGCGTACGCGCCCGACGAGGTGACCGTGCTGCACGAGCTGTCGCACATGTGGTTCGGCGACGCCGTGACGCTGCGGCAGTGGCCGGACATCTGGCTGCACGAGGGCTTCGCGACGTGGTCGGAGTGGTACTGGACCGAGCGCCAGGGCAACAAGACCGCCTCGCAGGAGCTCCATCAGCTGCTCGGCACGCCGGCCTCCCAGTCGTGGTTCTGGAACCCGCCGCCGGGCGATCCGGGCGATCCGGCCGATCTCTTCGACGGCACGATCTACGTCCGCGGTGGGATGACCTTGCAGGCCCTGCGCGAGCGGATCGGCGACCCGAAGTTCTTCGCCCTGCTGCGCGGGTGGTACTCGGCGTACAAGTACGGCAACGCCTCGACGCCCGAGTTCGTCTCCATGGCGTCCCAGATCGCCGGCGAGGACCTCAGCGGCTTCTTCCAGACGTGGCTCTACACGCCCGGCAAGCCGGCGGGCATCGCCGACACGACGACCTCGGCTGAGGCGTACGCCCAGGTCGCCGCGCACGGCCGCAACTGAGTCGACGCACTTCTCAGCACTCATGACACGCCGGCGGCCTCACAGTCGCCGGCGTGCCTTCCACCGACCCCCGACACGTCCTGGGCCGCGCGGCCGAGGACCTCGCCGCGACGCATCTCGAGCGGCTCGGCTACCGCGTCGTCGCGCGCAACCACCGGACGCGCTACGGCGAGATCGACCTCATCGCGTGCGACGACGAGACGCTCGTCTTCGTCGAGGTCAAGGCGCGCCGGGGCGCGGGGCGGCCGTGGGACAACCTGCACGAGCGCAAGCGCAAGCAGGTGCGCCGCATGGCCGCCGCCTACCTCATCGAGGTGCCCGACCGCCCGCGGGCGCGCGAGCTGCGCTTCGACGCGATCGGCGTCACGGTCGACGCCACCGGCGCGCTCGTCGCGCTCGACCACCTCGAGGGGGCGTTCTGAGTGCTGTCGAGCGTCATCACCTTCGCCATCGACGGCATCGAGTCGCGGCGCGTCACGGTCGAGGTCGACGTCCGCCTCGGGCTGCCGGCGTTCTCGATCGTCGGCCTCGGCGACAAGGCGGTCCGCGAGGCGCGCGAGCGAGTCCGCGCCGCGATCCTCAACTCCGGCTTCGAGTTCCCCCAGAAGCGCATCACGGCGAACCTCGCCCCGGCCTACCTCCGCAAGGCCGGCCCCGGCTTCGACCTCGCGATCGCCGTCGGCATCCTCGCCGCCAGCGACCAGCTCCCGCCCGAGGCGCTCGCCCGCTGGGCCGTCTTCGGCGAGCTCTCCCTCGGCGGAGAGCTCCGCCCCTGCGGCGGGACGCTCGCCGTCGCCGAAGGCGTCGCCCGCAGCGGCATGGCCGGCCTCGTCGTCCCGCGCGCCCGCGGCCCCGAAGCCGCCCTCGTCCCCGGCATCGAGGTCGCCGCGCTCTCGACGCTCGGCGAAGTGGCCGGCGTCCTCACCGGTGAGCTGCCGGTGCCGCCGACCGCCTCGGCGGAGACGCTTGCGACGCATCCGGTCGAGGAGCCTCTGCTCGACCTCGGCGACGTCCGCGGCCACGACGACGTCATCCGCGGTCTCGTCGTCGCGTCGGCCGGTGCGCACAACGTCCTCATGAAGGGCCCGCCGGGGACGGGCAAGACGATGCTGGCGCGCCGCGTCCCGTCGCTGCTGCCGCCGCTGCTCGAGCGCGAGGCGCTCGAGGTCACGCGCATCCACAGCGTCGCCGGCCTCGCGCCCGGCTCGGGCCTCGTGACGCAGCGGCCGTTCCGCGCGCCGCACCACACGATCTCGGCCTCGGGCCTCGTCGGCGGCGGCTCGACCCCGGTGCCCGGCGAGGTCTCGCTCGCCCACAACGGCGTGCTCTTCCTCGACGAGCTCTCCGAGTTCTCGCGGCCGCCGCTCGAGGCGCTGCGCCAGCCGCTCGAGGACGGCCGCGTCGTCATCGTGCGCGGCCAGCGCGTCGCGATCTACCCGACGCGGTTCATGCTCGTCGCCGCGACGAACCCGTGCCCGTGCGGCTACTACGGCGAGCGGCGCTGCAAGTGCGGCGAGACCCAGCTCGCGCTGCATCGCCGCAAGCTCAGCGGCCCGCTCCTCGACCGCATGGACATCATGGTCTCGGTCGGCCGCCCGACGGCCGAGCAGCTCGCCGGCGCCGGCCCCGCCCAGCGGTCCGCGGACGCCCGCGCCCAGGTCCTCGACGCCCGCGAGCGCCAGCTCCACCGCCAGGGCATGCTCAACAGCGAGCTATCCGTCGCCGGCCTGCGCCGCCACGCCGGCATCGACGGAGGCGGCGAACGCATGCTCACCGAGGCCTACGAGCGCGGGACCCTCAGCGCCCGCGGCCACCACCGCGTGATGAGGGTCGCGCGAACCGTCGCCGACCTCGCCGGCGCCGACCGCATCTCCGGCGCCCACGTCGCCACCGCCCTGAGCCTGCGCTTCGAGACCGGCGCGCACCGCGAGGAGGCCGCGTGAGCGCGCCTCTCGGCCGCTCTCGGCGCGGGGCCGGGTCCCTCCGCCCATCACCGACCGGATCGGAACCTCGGTGACGAGTTGCGAGTCGTGTCTTCGCCGGTGCGATCTGATCGCGCGCCTCTCCGGGCGGATCGAGATCGCGCGGCATGACGAGCAGCGGTTGCCGGAGGTGCTGGCGCTGCCCGAGGAGGATCTCCTCTCGGCGCTCGACGGCGATGGCGTCGTTCGTCGGGCGTGGCAGCGATTCGACGTCTCGGCGGCGCGGCGGGCGGTCGCGGAGGCGGGGCTGGTGGCGGTGTGCCGTCATGACGACGCGTATCCGCCGCGGCTTCTGCAGGCGCGGGACGCTCCGGCGGTGCTGCACGTCGGCGGCTCTCTGCGCGCGCTCGCGCGGATCGCTGACGAGGACGAGCGGTCGGTGGCGATCGTCGGGACGCGGCGGCCGACGGCGACGGGGTTGGACGTCGCGCGGGCGCTCGGGCGCGATCTCGCCGCGGCCGGCGTGCCGGTGATCAGCGGCATGGCGCTCGGGATCGACTCGGCCGCGCAGACCGGAGCCGTCGACGCCGGCGGCCTCAGCGTCGCGGTGCTCGCGGGCGGCGCCGACGTCGCCTATCCGCGCTCACGCCGCGACCTGCACCGGCGGCTGCTCGAACGCGGGCTCGTCGTGTCGGAGGCGCCGCCGGGAGCGCGGCCGTGGCGCTGGTCGTTCCCGGCGCGCAACCGGATGATCGCCGGGCTCGCCGACCTGACCGTCGTGGTCGAGGCGGCCGAGCGGTCCGGCTCGCTCATCACCGCCGACCTCGCCCTCAAGCTCGGCCGGGAGGTCGCCGCCGTCCCGGGCTCCGTCACGTCTCCGCCAAGCGCCGGCGCGAACGCCCTGCTGCGCGACGGCGCGACGGTCGTCCGCGGCGCGCAGGACGTCCTCGACGCGCTCTTCGGCGTCGGCGCCGCCCCGGCCGTGCACCGCGTGGGCGAGCACCTCGAACCGGAGCTCGCCACCGCCCTCGAAGCCGTCGCCTCCGGCAACGCCACCGCAGGAGCCCTCGCCGCCGCGACCGGCTTCTCGATCGACGACGCGTTCATCGCCCTCTCGCGGCTCGAGGTGCGAGGGCTCCTCCGTCGTCGGGAAGATGGCCACTACCTCGTGGCGTTGTGACCTGGCGGCGGCGGGCTACCGTGGGGCTCGTGACCGATCGGCCCGTTCCTGTCGTGCTCTCCATCGCCGGGTCGGACTCCGGCGGCGGCGCCGGGATCCAGGCGGACCTGAAGGCGTTCGCGCGTCAGGGGGTTCACGGGACGACGGCGATCACGGCGCTGACCGCGCAGAACACGATCGGCGTGACCGCGGTGCATCCGGTGCCGCCGGAGATGGTCAAGGCGCAGATCCGCGCGGTGGCCGAGGACATGGGCGTCGACGCCGTGAAGATCGGGATGCTCGGCGACGCGGCGACGATCGAGGCGGTCGCCGAGGCGCTGGGCGAGCTGCCGCACAGCACGCCGGTCGTCATCGACCCGGTGATGGTGGCGGAGTCCGGCGCGCGGCTGCTGCAGCGCGACGCCGAGGACGCGCTCGCGCACGTGCTCATCCCGCGGGCGACCGTCGTCACGCCGAACGTCCCCGAGGCCGGTGCGCTCACCGGCCTGCCGGAGACCGCTACTGCGCAGGAGCTCGTCCGGGCGGTGCACCGGCTCGGCCCGGCGTACGCCATGGTCACCGGCGGCCACCGCGACGAGGTCACCGACCTGGTGTTCGACGGCGCGACGATCACCGAGATCCCGGGGGAGCGTCACCCCGACGGCGCCGCGCACGGATCGGGGTGCACGCACTCGAGCACGCTGGCCGCGCGGCTCGCGCTCGGCGACGACGTCGTCACCGCTGCCCGCCACGCCAAGCGCGTCGCGGCCGAGGCCGTCCGCGACGGCCTCCGGGAGCTCGGCGCCGGCGCCGGCCCCGTCGACGTCCTCGGGCTCGAGCGCCGCCGCGCGTCAGAAGATGACGGAACCCGCCGGGAGGGCCTCCCGGCTTTGCCATAATCACGCTCGTGAAGTCCGGTGGCGGAGAGGTCGTGCATGGTCGGGAGGAGACCCGGCCGGCGGCTGCACGCCGCCACCTCAAGTTCCTGCGCATGAAGCCGGGCCACGGCGAGGTCCTGATCGCCGAGGGCGACCCCGAGGTCTCCGAGGACGAGCAGGCGCTCATCGAGGCGTTCCGCGCGCAGCTCGACGTCGGGATGTGGGCCGCGGTGCCGCTCACGGGCACGGCCGGCCGCCGCGAGGCGCAGATGGTCAAGACGTACGACGAGATCCCCACCGACGCCGACCGCGTGATCTTCTTCCCGCGCGCCGCCGGCGGCTGCTGAGCACACGGAGCGAACGACCGTGCTGCTCGCCCTCAGTGCCACCGCGATCGTCATCGTGGTGCTCCTCTGGGAGGTCATGATGCCGCGCGTCGAGGAGTGGCTCGACCGCCGCCGCGCCGGCCGCCGCCGCGTCCCCGGCTACGACCACGACCCCGGCCGCGAGCGCCGGGCCGAGCAGCGCGCCCGCGCCCTGCTCAAGTCGTGCGTCAACGAGGAGGAGTGGGCGATGTACCGCGACCTCGGGTTCATCCGGGTCTGGGGCCGCGCGGGCAACGAGGGCGTCGAGTACGGCTACCTCATCTACCCGCACAAGCCGATCCTCGCCTACCTCCCGCAGACCGGCGTGCTGCTCAACGAGTACTGCGTCGAGTTCCCCGACGAGACCCGCCCGTACGGCAGCACGCGCCTGCCCGACTCCGACGACGTCCTCGCGAAGTGGATGGCGCTGACGGGCGACGAGCGCCGGCTGATCAACACCGCCAACATGCACCTGCCCGGCCGCCAGGTCGACCCGAAGCAGGTCCGCCGCGACCTCTGGCGCCTCGGCCAGTGGGAGCGCCAGCGCCTCGGCGACGACCGCCGCCGCAACGCCGGTTCCTCCAGCAGCCAGCCCGCGTAACGAGCAGCAGTGGCGAGCCTCCTCACGCTGCCGCTGCGGGCGCTCGCCCTGCCCGCCGTCATCGTCGACGAGCTGCGGCGGCTCAACGAGAACATGGTCGACGTCGTCACGACGCTCCGCCAGCTGCAGGCGCCGAACGGACCGCTCAGCCGCATCGTCGACGTCTCCGAGACGCTCGAGCGCCTCGCGAACCTCGACGAGAGCCTGCGCCAGCTCGGCACGCTCGACCAGACGCTCGAGCGGATCGCCGACGTGGGCACCAGCCTCGAGGAGCTCGCGAAGGTGGGGGAGAGCCTCGAGCAGCTCGCCGCCGCGGCCGACAGCCTCGACCGCATTGCTTCGGCGGGCGAGCATCTCGGCACGCTCGCGCAGGCGACGGAGTCGCTGCCCGAGCTGACGACCGCCGCGAAGACCCTGCCCGAGCTGCCCGCGCGCGTCCGCGCCGTCGAGGAGCTCGTCACCCGCGCCGTCGGCAACCTCGACCGGCTGCAGCCGACGCTTGACCAGCTCGGCAGCCAGGTCGGCCAGCTGCAGCAGGTGATCGACGGGCTCGGCGAGGCGCTCGATCCGATCGGCCGGCTGGCCGGACGGGTCCCCGGCGGCCGCGCGGTCCGCCGGTAGCATCGCGGGACCGATGAGCTTCGATGTCAAGCACAAGTCCCGCGCGCTGACGGAGGGCCCGGCCAGGGCCGCCGCGCGCTCCTACCTCCACGGCATCGGCTTCGACGCCGAGTCGCTCAGCAAGCCGATCATCGGCGTCGCCCACTGCTGGATCGAGACGATGCCGTGCAACTTCACGCACCGCGCGCTCGCCGCGAAGGTCAAGGAGGGCATCCGCGAGGCCGGTGGCACGCCGATGGAGCTCAACACGATCGCCATCTCCGACGGCGTCACGATGGGCACCAGCGGCATGAAGACGAGCCTCGTCAGCCGCGAGGTCATCGCCGACTCGATCGAGCTCGTCGCGCGCGGCCACCTCTTCGACGCGATCGTCTGCATCAGCGGCTGCGACAAGACGATCCCCGCGACCGTCATGGCGATGGCGCGCCTCGACATCCCCGGCGTGATGCTCTACAGCGGGTCGATCCACCCGGGCCGGTTCGAGGGCCGCGACGTCTCGATCATGGAGGTCTTCGAGGCGGTCGGCAAGCACGCCGTCGGTCAGATGAGCGACGAGGACCTCGCCGAGCTCGAGCGCGTCGCCAGCCCCGGCGCCGGCGCCTGCGGCGGCCAGTTCACCGCGAACACGATGGCGATGGCGTTCGAGGTGCTCGGCATCAGCCCGATGGGATCGAGCATGGTCCCGGCGGAGGACGGCAAGAAGGCGCAGGTCGGCGTCGAGACCGGCAAGCTCGTGCTCGACGTGCTCAAGCGCGGCCTGCGCCCCAGCGACGTCATCACTCGCAAGAGCCTCGAGAACGCGATCGCCGCCGTCGCCACCAGCGGCGGGTCGACGAACGCCGTGCTCCACCTGCTCGCGGTCGCGCGGGAGGCGGGCGTCGAGCTCGACATCGACGACTTCGATCGCATCGCCCAGTCGACCCCGCTGACGTGCGACCTGCGCCCCGGCGGGCGCTACGTCGCCACCGACCTCTACGCCGCCGGCGGCGTGCCGGTCGTGGTCAAGCGCCTCAAGGAGGGCGGCTTCCTCAACGAGGACGCGATCACGGTCGAGGGCGTCACGATCGGCGAGCACGCCGACAGCGCCGAGGAGACGCCCGGCCAGGACGTCGTGCGCCCGCTCGGCGACCCGCTCAAGGCCACGGGCGGCCTCGCGATCCTGCGCGGCAACCTCGCACCCGGCGGCAGCGTCGTGAAGCTCAGCGGCCACGAGCGCCGCTTCCACAAGGGCCCGGCGAAGGTCTTCGACGGCGAGGAGGCGGCGATGGCGAGCCTGCTCGCCGGCGGCATCGAGGAGGGCGACGTCGTCGTGATCCGCAACGAGGGCCCCGCCGGCGGCCCCGGCATGCGCGAGATGCTCGCCGTCACCGCGGCGATCAACGGCGCCGGCCTCGGCTCGCACGTCGCGCTGCTCACCGACGGGCGCTTCAGCGGCGCGACGCACGGCTTCATGGCCGGCCACGTCGTCCCGGAGGCGGTCCACGGCGGCCCGATCGCCGCGATCCGCGACGGCGACGAGATCACCATCGACGTCGACCAGCGCCGGATGGACGTGGCGCTGAGCGACGGCGAGATCGCCGACCGCGTCGCCGCCTACACGCCGCCGCCGAACCCCGACGCGACCGGCGTGCTGGCCAAGTACGCCGCGCTCGTCAGCAGCGCGAGCGAGGGCGCGGTGACGAACCCGTCCGCGCCGGGGCACCCCGGCGAGACGACGGTCGAGCCCGAGGTCGGGCCCGTCGTCGAGCCCGCGCCCTAGGCCGCGTCGGAGTCCTCCGCCTCGACGCCCGCGGGCTCCGGCTCGCGGGCGCCGGCCGCCGCGGCGACCCGCTCGACCTCCGACGACGGCTGCGCCGCGAGGAACCGCCGCAGGTCGGCGTTGAAGCGGCCCGGCCGCTCGAGCATCGGGACGTGGCCCGTGTCGTCGTAGATCACGAGCTTCGAGTCGCTGATGAGCCGGTCGAACTCGTACGCGTCCTTGACCGGCACGAGCCGGTCCTTCGGTCCCCACACGATCAGCGTCGGGCACGCGATCTCCGCCAGCCGGTCGCGGATCGGGTAGTCGGTCAGCGCGTCGAGCGCGGGCACGAAGCCGGGCTTGTTCGCCCCGCTCATCTGCTCCCTGACGATCGCGGGGTCCAGCTCGTCGGGATGGGCGGCCACGAACCACATGAGCACCTTGCGGCCCCTCCGGCGCCGTATGAGCGCCTCGGACTTCGACAGGAAGTGGGCCATGAGGAACTGCGCCGTGTTCTCGGTGACCTCGAGGAGCCGCAGGACCCGCTCGTCGCGCTGGTCCTCGATCGACAGGCCGGCGGCGGAGACGAGCACGAGCCGCTCCACCCGGTGGGGGAACTTGATCGCCGTCTCGGCCGCGATGAACCCGCCCATCGAGTTGCCGACCACGGCCGCGGCCTCGATGCCGAGCTCGTCCATCAGCGCATCCAGCCAGCGCCCGTAGCCCGAGATCGAGATCTTCTCCGTCGGCATCGGCGACGCCCCGAAGCCGGGCAGGTCGACCGCGATGCAGCGGTGCGACTCGGCGAAGACGGGGAGCTGCTCGAGCCAGTTCTGCCAGCAGCCGGACAGGCCGTGGACGAAGACGAGGGGAGGGCCGTCCCCCATGTCGAGCACGTTCGCCGGGCTACCTTGGACGTCGACCCACTTCAGGTGATCGCGCCACGTGATCTCGGTCCACCTCATCGCATGAAGCTTGCCATCGACATCGACTCGACGCTGCATCACTACTGGGACGACTTCGCCGCCGCGGCGAAGCGCCGGTTCGGCGTCAGCCTGCCCTACGACGAGCAGGTCACCTGGGCGATCGAGCGCCTCAAGCCCGAGCAGCTGAAGGCCTGCATCGCCGAGACGCACGCCCCCGACGTGGTCCTCAACGCCGAGCCGTACCCCGGCGCCGTCGAGGTCGTCCGCCGCTGGCACGAGGCCGGCCACTGGATCCACGTGACCAGCCACCGGGCCGTCGACGCGCACGACCACACCGCCGACTGGCTGCACCGGATCGGCCTGCCGTTCGACGACCTCCACTGCTCCTACGACAAGATCACCCGCGCCCGCGAGCTCGGCATCGACGTCCTCATCGACGACAGCCCCGTGAACCTCCGCGGCGCGCTCGACGCGGGCATGGTCGCCGCCACGCTCGTGCACCCGTGGAACCGGGACATCATCGAGGAGGAGGACGTGGTCGCGGCCGGGGACTGGGACGAGCTCGAGCGCAAGCTGGCACCGTTCCTGGCGTGACGACGGACCTCGAACCCCGCCGCGACCTCCTGCCCGGCCTCGAGCCGGAGCGCCGCCTGACCGACTGGGGCCGCTCCGAGCGCGTCGAGGGCCTGCTCGACCGGACGGTCTACGACTTCCTCTACAAGCTCTGGTTCCGCGTCGACGTGGAGGGCATCGAGCACGTCCCCGCAGATGGCGGCGCGCTGCTCGTCTCCAACCACGCGGGCGCGCTGCCGCCGGACGCCGCGATGATCGCCAAGGCGATCAAGGAGGAGCACAGCCGGCCGCGGCCGCTGCACCTCACCGTCGAGCACTTCTTCAAGGGCTATCCGGGCTTCAGCATGCTGATCCCGAAGCTCGGCGGCGTGGCGGCGCATCCCGCGAACGTGCACCGGCTGCTGTGCGACGAGCAGCAGCTCGTGCTCGTCTTCCCCGAGGGGGCGAAGGGGACCGAGAAGCTCTTCAAGGACCGCTACCGCCTGCGCCGCTTCGGCCGCGGCGGGTTCGTCAAGGCGGCGATGAAGGCCAAGGCGCCGATCGTGCCCGTGGCGGTCGTCGGCGCCGAGGAGGCCCAGCCGGTCTTCGCGCAGATCACCGCGCTCAAGCGGCTGACGGGGCTCATCTACGCGCCGGTGAGCCCGCTCTTCTACCTGCCGGCGAAGTTCACGATCCGCTTCCTCGAGCCGATCCCGACCGACGACCTGCCCGCCGACGCGTGGGAGAACCGGGCGCTCGTGCAGACCTACGCGCAGGAGGTCCGCGCGCGGATCCAGGAGCAGCTGTTCGACATGGTCGGCAAGCGCGAGTCGGTCTGGTTCGGGTAGGGAGACCGCATGCGACTGCTGATCACCGGGCTCTCGACCTACTGGGGCGGCCGCCTGGCGCAGTCGCTCGAGCGGGACCCGTCGGTCGAGGCGATCATCGGGATCGACCGCAGGCCGCCGAAGGTCGCGCTCGAGCGCACGGAGTTCGTCCAGGTCGCCGACGCCCACAGCCTCATCCGGCGCATCGTGCAGGCGGCGGAGATCGACACGGTCATCGACACGCGGCTCGTCGTCGACTCGACGGTGACGTCGCCCAAGCGCGCGCACGAGAACAACGTCATGGGGACGACGAACATCCTCGCGGCGTGCGGCGGCGACGACACGTGCGTCAAGCGCTTCGTCTTCAAGTCGAGCGCGCACTTCTACGGCGCCGAGCAGGACGACCCCGCGTTCTTCACCGAGGAGATGCGCCGGCCGCACCCGGCCCGCACGCGGCTGGAGAAGGACATCGTCGAGGCCGAGGAGGCCGTCCAGGGGTTCGCCCACTCGCAGCCGGACATCAAGGTCTGCATCCTGCGCTTCACGAGCGGCATCGGCCCGAGCATGCGCAACCCCGTGACGCGTCTGCTGCGCCTGCCGGTCGTCCCGGGGATCCTCGGGTTCGACCCGCGCACGCAGCTGATCCACGAGGACGACATCGTCGGCGTGCTCGAGCACGCGGCGCGCAACGACCTGGAGGGCGTCTTCAACGGCGCCGCCGACGGCGTGCTGGCGTGGAGCGAGATCTGCAGTCTGCTCGGCAAGCCGTACGCGCCGGTGCTGCCGCCGTGGGGGACGGGGCTCGTCGCGCCGCAGCTCAAGCGGCTGGGGGTCGAGCTGCCGCCCGAGATCGTCCAGCTCCTGCGCTTCGGGCGCGGGCTGGACAACCGCCTCATCAAGGAGACGGGCTACCGCTTCCGCTACACGACGCGCGAGGCGGTCCTGAAGTTCCGCGAGGGCCTGCGGCTCGAGCCGATGCTCGACACCGGAACCGACGGCTACCGCTACGAGCGCGAGGTGGAGGAGTTCCTGCGGTACAGCCCGAGCGTCCGCGGCTCCGGTTCGAGATTGCGCAACTTGGCGCCCGGAGAGCACGCAGAGGAGCTTGCAGCGCTTCCTGACCCTTGATCAGCGGCATACACTCGCCGACACCTGAAGCGTATGCGTCCGAGGTCCTTCATAGGCGTCGCCGTTGCGATCGCACTTCTCTGCATCGGCGCCGCCGCCGTCTACGCGTACGACCACGGTCGGGAGGACAAGATCGCGAAGGGCGTCCGGGTCGGCGGGATCGACCTGTCCGGCATGCACGCCCCCGAGGCGCGGGCCAAGCTGCAGGCCGAGCTGCTGCAGCCGCTCTCCTCGCCGGTCACCGTCCGGGCGCGGGGCAAGACGTTCCACCTGACCGCCCGCGAGGCGAAGATCGCAGCGAACATCGACGAGATGGTGCGCGAGGCGGTCGCCAGGGGCCGCGACGGCAACATCCTCAGCCGCACGTTGCGCGGCGTGACCGGCGGCGAGGTCCATGCGAACCTCCAGCCGAAGGTGACGTACTCGAGCGAGGCCGTCGGCAGGCTCGTCTCGCGCGTGCGCCGGCACGTCGACAGCGAGGCCAAGGACGCCTCCGTGCAGTTCACCGCCGCCGGGCTGCAGACCGTCAAGGGCCACACCGGCTACGCGGTCGACCGGGCGAAGCTGCGCACGCGGGTCGAGGCGGCGCTGCTGCGCCCGGGCGAGAACCAGCGGATCGTCCACGCGAGGGTCCGGAAGGTGCAACCCGAGGTGACGACCGACGAGCTCGCCTCGAAGTACGGCACGGCGATCATCGTCGACCGCGGCTCGCACGTGCTGCGGCTCTACAAGGACCTGCGGCTCGAGAAGACGTACCCGATCGCCGTCGGCATGGCGGGGCTCGAGACGCCCGCGGGGCTGTACGACATCGAGAACAAGCAGGTCAACCCGTACTGGCACGTCCCCGACTCCGATTGGGCGGGGGACCTCGCGGGCCAGGTGATCCCGCCGGGCCCGACGAACCCCATCAAGGCGCGCTGGATGGGCATCATCGGCGGCGCGGGCATCCACGGCACCACTGACGACGCGTCGATCGGCTCCAACGCCTCGCACGGCTGCATCCGGATGCACATCCCGGACGTCATCGACCTGTACGACCGCGTGCCCGTGGGCTCGGCGGTCTACATCGCCTGATCGGTCTTAGCTACGCTTCCGGGGGCGCGATGTCCCCGACCTCGACCTCCTCCCAGCCCTTCTCGAGCAGGGAGGCGTAGTGGTCGCTGTGTCGAAGGACCAGCGTGCCGATGAACACGCTCTTCTCCCGGCGCCGCAGGACGGCGTACCACATGGTCGTCGCGTCGTTCGTGCCCTGGATGCGATGCCACGGCCGCGGCGGCGCATCGACCCCGTTCGCGATCCCCGCGTCCACGAGCTGACGGTGCGTTGCGATGCGCCCGGTCGACGTGTCGATGAAGAAGACCGCCATGGAGGCTGACCGTAGCGGCGCGCGCTGGGCGGAAGCCCTGCGCCTGTTCGACGCCGACCTGCGCCGGCGCGGCGCCGCCGAGAAGACGCGGCGCGCGTACGCGACCGACCTCGGCCAGCTCGCCACGTGGGCGCGCGCGCAGGGCGTCGCGCCCGAGGACGTCGACATGAAGTCGCTGCGGCGCTACGCGGCGCGCCTCGGGGACTCGCGCCCGCAGGCGAGCACCGTCGCCCGCAAGCTCGCGGCCATCCGCGCGTTCTTCAGAGTGATGCGCGAGCACGGGTGGGTGGCGCACAACCCCGCCGAGCTGCTGCCGGCGCCGAAGCGCCCGGCCAAGCTGCCGCGCGCGCTCAAGCCCGACGAGGTCGCGGAGCTGCTCGACCGGATCCCCGCCGCGAGCCCGCTCGAGATGCGCGACCGGGCGCTCTTCGAGCTCGCCTACGCGTGCGGCCTGCGGGCCGAGGAGCTCGTCAACCTCGACGTCGGATCACTCGACTTCGACGCCGAGGAGGTCCGCGTGGAGGGGAAGGGGCAGAAGACTAGGGTGGTACCCGTGGGCGAGGCGGCGGCCCGGTCGCTGTCGCGGTACCTCGAGCGGGCCCGGCCCGCGCTGGCCGCCGGCGACGGCGAGGCCGCCCTGTTCCTCTCGAAGTCCGGCAAGCGCCTGTCCACCTCGGATGTCAGGCGGCGCCTGAGAACGTGGGAGCGCCAAGCCGATGCGAGCGGTGATCTGTCGCCCCACGCGTTGCGCCACAGCTTCGCGACTCATCTTCTGGAGGGAGGAGCCGACTTAAGGGCCATCCAGGAGCTACTTGGACATTCGTCAGTGTCAACGACGCAGATCTACACGCGAGTAGACTCAGCGCGGCTCAGGTCCGTGTACGCCCGGAGCCATCCGCGGGCCTGAGGGGGCCGACTTTGGAGACCAACGTCAAGGCAATCGAGCTACGAGACCTCTGGCGCCGCTACAAGGCGACGGGGGACGTGCAGGCCCGTGAGCGCCTCGTGGTCGCGTACTCCCCGCTGGTCAAGTACGTCTCGGGTCGCATGGCGTCCGGTCTGCCCGCGCACGTCGAGGAGTCCGACCTGATCTCGTACGGGCTCGTCGGCCTCATCAGCGCGATCGAGCGGTTCGACCTCGATCGCGAGATCAAGTTCGAGACCTACGCCATCACGCGCATCAAGGGCGCGATCATCGACGAGCTGCGGTCGCTCGACTGGGTGCCCCGCTCCGTCCGCTCCCGCGCGCGAGAGATCGAGCGCGCCAACTCCAAGCTCGAGCACCAGTACCAGCGCGCGCCCACCGACGAGGAGATGGCGACGGAGCTGAACATCTCCGTCGACGAGTTCCAGGAGTCGCTGCTCCAGATCTCCAACTCGACGGTCGCCGCGCTGGATGAGCTGTGGACCGTCTCGGACTCGTCCGGCGACCAGGTCTCGCTGCTCGACACCCTCCAGGACCCCGACGCCCCGGACCCCTCCGAGGTCATGGACGCGACGGACCTCAAGGACCGCGTCGCCGACGCGATCGCCCGCCTCCCCGAGCGCGAGAAGCTCGTCGTGGCGCTCTACTACTACGAGAACCTCACCCTCCGCGAGATCGGCGAGGTCCTCGGCGTGACCGAGTCCCGCGTCTCCCAGCTGCACACGAAGGCGGTCCTCCGCCTCCGCTCCCGCCTCGCCGGCGAGTAGCCGGCCGTCCGGGCCTCCGCAGGGAGGTGGCGGGTCGTGACGATCGTCGTTAGCGTTGCGCACTCGCTCTGCCCCGAGGCAAAGGAGGTCAGGTCGTGCACCACCGTGCCGATCGCATCCGCAACGTCGCCCTGGTCGGTCACCGCGGAAGCGGCAAGACGTCGCTGAACGAGGCGCTGCTCTTCCAGGCCGGGGCGATCAACCGCTTGGGCTCGGTCCAGGAAGGGACGACTGCCTCCGACCAGGAGCCCGACGAGCAGCAGCGGCAGATGTCCATCTCCGCGACTGTCGCCTCGTTCGAGTGGGACGACCGGAAGATCAACCTCATCGACACGCCCGGCGAGCCCAGCTTCGTCGCCGATGCGCTCGGGTCGCTGCGCGTGTGCGAGTCCGCGGTGTTCGTCGTCAACGCGGTCATGGGCGTCGAGGTCAACACGCAGCGCCTCTGGGAGCGCGCGGAGGAGCTCGACATCGCGCGGCTGATCTTCGTGAACATGCTCGACCGCGAGCGGGCCGACTTCTTCCGCACGCTCGAGTCGCTGAAGAACGCGTTCGGCCGCCACGTCGTCGCCACGGAGATCCCCATCGGGAGCGAGCACGAGGTCCGCGGCGTCATCGACCTCGTCGACATGAAGGCCTACGAGTACGAGGACCAGTCCCCACCCACCCGGGACAACTGCAAGGAGATCCCGATTCCCGACGAGCTGCTGCCGCAGGCCGAGCAGTACCGCGAGCAGCTCATGGACGAGGTCTCCGAGGTCTCCGAGGCGCTCATGGAGCGCTACCTCGAGGGCGACGAGATCTCGCACGACGAGATCGTCACCGCCCTCAAGGACGGCACCAACCACGGCGACATCTTCCCGGTCACCTGCGGCGTGGCGACGAAGAACCTGGCGACGAACCGCCTCCTCGACGCGATCGTCGAGGACCTCCCGTCGCCGGTGAAGCACGGTGCGCTGGAGCTGCCGGAGGTCACCCTCGAGCCCGACGAGAGCGCGCCTCTGTACGCCTACGTCTTCAAGACGCGCGCCGACCCGTTCGCAGGACGCATCAACCTCTTCCGCGTCTACCAGGGCGTCATGCACCACGACAGCCAGGTGCTCAACACGCGCGCGCACAGCAAGGAGCGCATCGGCCAGCTGCTGACCTCGCACGGTCGCGACAACGAGTCGGCCGACGAGTTCGGGCCCGGCGACATCGGCGCCGTCGCGAAGCTCAAGGAGACGCGCGCGGGCGACTGGCTCGCCGACCGCGACGAGCCGATCCGCATGCCGGCGATCAAGCTACCCGCCCCGGTCATGGCGTTCGCGATGACGCCGAAGTCCAAGGGCGACGAGGACAAGGTCTTCACCGCCCTGCGGCGCCTGCAGGAGGAGGACCCGACGATCGACCTGCACCGCGACGAGCAGACGGGCGAGCAGATCGTCGCCGGCCTCTCGCAGATGCACGTCGAGGTCATCGTCGACCGCCTGCGGGAGCGCTTCGGCGCCGAGGTCGAGCTCAAGCCGCCGCGGGTCCCCTACCAGGAGACGATCCGCCGGCCGGCGAAGGCCCACGGCCGCCACAAGAAGCAGACCGGCGGGCGCGGGCAGTTCGGCGACTGCCACATCGAGATCGAGCCGCTCCCGGAAGGCGACGGGTTCGAGTTCGTCGACCAGATCAAGGGCGGCGTCATCCCGCAGGGCTTCATCCCCGCGGTCGAGAAGGGCGTGCGCGACGCGATGGCCAGCGGTCCGATCGCGGGCTGCCCGGTCAAGGGCGTGCGCGTGAAGCTCACCGACGGCTCGTACCACACGGTCGACTCGTCCGAGCAGGCCTTCCGCATGGCCGGCTCGATCGCCATGAAGGAGGCCATGGCGAACGCGGGAGCGGTCCTGCTCGAGCCGATCATGATGGTCACGCTCGCCGTCCCCGAGGAGTCGGTCGGCGACGTCATCGGCGACCTCAACAGCCGCCGCGGCCGCCCGCAGGGGATGGAGCCGGCGGGCCTGATGACGGAGATCAAGGCCGAGGTCCCGATGAGCGAGATGCTCGCGTACGCGCCCGACCTGCGGGCGCTCACGGGCGGGCAGGGGGACTACACGATGGAGCTCCTGCGCTACGAGGAAGTGCCGCAGCACATCGCCCAGAAGGTGGTCAGCAAGACCCGCGAGGAAGAGGGCGCGGGGGTCGCATAGAGCGTTGCTTGGCGCGACCGAGCCGTTGCTACGCTCGATCGCGCCTTGACGCGGAAGTCGATCACCACTTCGCATGCGGCCGTGGCGTGCGATGTCTGCGGACGCACGCTCCTGCGCGGCGAGCAGTTCGACGTGTTCCTCTCCGGAGGCGCGCGCCGGATGGTCTGCGAGCTGTGCACCGCGCGCGCGACGCACGAGGGCTGGATCCGCGAGGGGCTCGACCTCTCGGCGGGCGCCCGGCGCAGCGGCGACGGCCGTCGGCGCTCGCTGCTCGGCCGCCTGCGCCCGCGCCGCGAGAACGGCCACGAGGCGCTGCCCGCCCGCGGTGGCGAGCGGCTGCTCGAGGCGATGGCCGCCGCCGACCCGCGCGTCCAGCGCTCCGACGAGGTCGCGCCCGCCTACGAGCCGCCGCGCAACGTGCACGCCGTTCCCACGAACGCTGAGCTGAAGATGACCCGCGCGTTGGAGCTCTTCAACGGCTCCCAGCACCCGCGCACCGTCGCCGGCGTGTCGCGCTCGCTCGGCCGCCCGCTCGTCGCGGTCCGGCCGTCGGCAACCGAGGGCAGCGTCGTCGGCATCACCGTCGCGTGGGAGCTGTCGTGGTACCGCTACGAGGTCGACCTCGCCGACGAGGCGGCGGGCGTCCGCGTCATCGCGCAGGGCACCGAGCTGACCGAGCTCGACGACGTCGACCGGGTGCCGAACGGCGCGGCCGACGACACCGGCAGTCTTGCGCTCGCCGCTGCGTAGAATCCGTAGTACCGATGATCTACTGCGTCGTCCCTCAGGAGCTCGCGCCGGAGCTGTACGACCGGCTCAACGACTACTACGCCGAGGACCCGAACGTGAAGGTCATCATCGATCGCCGCCAGGCCGAGCGCCGCGGCGACGAGGTGGCCGGCGGCCAGCGGACGATCCGCGACCGGCGCCGCGCCCGCATCCCCGGCGAGTTCCCGCCGATCGACGCTGAGTAGGGTCGGCTCCGACCGCCGGCAGGCCCTGCGCGAGGCGCTCGAGCGCTCCGGCGCGACGCAGCGCGAGGCGAAGGGCAGCGGGGAGGTCTGGCGCTACGAGCTCGATGGCGCGACCGTCACGCTGTGGCGCACCGGCACGGTGCGCGTGCAGGGCAAGGGGGAGGGAGCGCCGCTGCTGCAGGCGCTCGTCGACGACTTCTCGGTCCCGGCCCCGGATCCGGGCGGCGCGGAGGCGCGCGCGACGACGGCGATGGCGGGGCTGGAGCGCGACCGGCCGTGGGTCGGCATCGACGAGTCGGGCAAGGGCGACTACTTCGGGCCGCTCGTCAGCGCGGCGGTGCTCGTCACGCCGGCGGCGGCCGCGGAGCTCGAGGCGCTCGGCGTGCGCGACTCGAAGAAGCTCACCGACAAGCGCGTGCGCGCGCTCGCGCCCGAGATCCGGCGCCGCACGCGGCACACCCGCACGACGCTCGCGCCCCCGCGCTACAACGACCTCTACGCCCAGTTCCGCCGCGAGGGCAAGCGCCTCAACCAGCTGCTCGCGTGGGCGCACGTGCGGTCGCTGACCGAGCTGCTGGAGGGCGAGGGGGAGCGGCCGGCGTACGCGATCGTCGACCAGTTCGCCGATGCGCGCGTCATCGACCGCGCCGCGAAGGACCGCGTGGGCGGGCTGCGGATCGTGCAGTTCCCGCGCGCCGAGGCCGACGTCGCGGTGGCCGCCGCCTCGATCCTCGCGCGCGAGGCGTTCGTCGACTGGCTCGAGCGCGCGGGCGCCCGCGTCGGTGCGGACCTGCCGCGCGGCGCCTCGCCGCAGGTCGTCGCCGCCGCCCGGGGGCTGGCGGCGCGGGGCGGGCGCGACCTGCTCGGCGAGGTCGCGAAGCTGCACTTCGCGACGACTGACACCGTGCTCACCGGGTAGGTCCCCGGCATGGCCCAGAACGCGAGTCGCAGAGCAGAGCCCGTCATCCTTTCCGAGCTCGTCCGCCGCGCCGCCGCGATCGTCGATCCGGACAGCGGCGACGCGGTCGTCGCCGAGTTCGAGCAGCGCTACGAGGACGCCGACGATCCCGTCACGGGCATCGACAACCTCGAGGAGCGGATCGGCTTCGGCGCCGACGAGGACCCCTCGGTCATCATGGCCCAGGCCGTCGTCCTCTACCTCGCGCACCGCCGCGACCAGATCGACGACGACGACGAGGAGATCCTCTCGCTCGCCGCCCGGGCCGAGTTCGCCGGCGACCCGCCGCTGCCGGTCCAGGACTGGCTGGCGGACCGGGGCGTGCGCGTCTAGCACGCCCGCCGCGGCCGGGCGCGTAGCGTGTTCGGCGTGCCGACCACCGCCGCTTCGCCGCGCGCGCACGCCGAGGTCGAGCGCCTCACGCTCGACGGGACCGTGCTGCGGATCGACGGCGCGCTCGCCCGGCTGGCCGGCGAGCCGCCGGGCGACGCGACCCTCGTGGCGGTCCGCCGCGGCGACGGGGAGCGCGTCGACGCCGAGGTCGTCCTTGACGGCGCGAGCTTCGCCGCGACGCTCGACCTCGCGCGGCTCCGGCCCGCCGGCGAGGAGACCGAGTGGTGGGAGCTGTCGCTCCTGGTCGCCGGCGGGGCGCGCCTGCGGCTGGCGCGACGCCTCGACGACGTGCCCCATCGCCACGAGGCGTACGTCTTCCCGGCGCTCGAGCTGCCGGGCCGCCGGCTGCGCCCGTACCTGACTCAGCGCTCGAACCTCGCGGTGCGGTCCGTCACCCCGCGGGCGCGCCCGCTTGCACGCACGGTGCCTGACCCCGTTGTTGCGCCGGAGGCTCCGCCGCGGCCGCCCGTGCTGCGGCGGGCGGCGCACCGCGTGGCGTTCGCGCTCGCCGGGTGGCGGTTGCGGCGCCGCGCGCCCGGCCCGGCGCCGAGCGGCCGCCCGCGGATCACGTTCCTGCTGCTGAACGCGTGGGGGATGGGCGGGACGGTGCGGACGACGCTCAGCCTCGCCGGCCAGCTCGCCGAGCGCCACGACGTCGAGGTCCTGAGCGTCGTCCGCAACGCCGAGGACCCGTTCTTCCGCTTCCCGCGCGGCGTGCGCGTCACCGCCGCGCACGACCTGCGCGAGGGCGTCGGGGCGCAGCGCGGCCCGCGCGGCCGGCTGCGGGGCTGGCTCTCGCGACGGGGCAGCGTCCTGTTCCACCCGGCCGACCGCGGGGCGAACAAGGTGTCGCTGTGGACCGACCGGTTGCTGCTGCAGCGGCTGGCGGCCGTACCCGCGGGAACGCTGGTGGCGACCCGGCCGGCGCTCGGGCTGCTCGCCGCCGCCGCCCGCCGGCCCGGCCGCGGCGCCGTCGTCGCCGAGCACATGAACCTCGACAGCCACGCGCCCGACCTGCGCGCGGCGATCCTGCGCACGTACCCCCGGGCCGACGCCGTCGTCGTGCTCACGGACGACGACCGCGCGACGTACGAGCGCGTCGCCGGCGACGCGATCCGGCTCGAGCGCATCCCCAACGCCGTGCCGGTGATGCGGTCGAGCGCGCTCGCGGCGCTCGAGCGCCCGGTCGTCATCGCCGCGGGGCGGCTCGTGCGGCAGAAGGGCTTCGACCGGCTCATCCCCGCGTTCGCGCGCGTGGCCGAGCGCCACCCGGACTGGACGCTGCGGATCTTCGGCGACGGCCCGCAGCGCCGGCGGCTGCGGCGGCTCGTGCTCGAGCACGGCCTCTCGAACCACGTCGTCCTGCCCGGCGCGGTCAAGCGCCTCGGCGTGCAGATGGAGCGCGCGTCGGTCTACGTGCTCAGCTCGCGCTTCGAGGGCCTGCCGATGGTGATGCTCGAGGCGATGGGCAAGGGGCTGCCGGTCGTGAGCTTCGACTGCCCGACGGGGCCCGGCGAGATCATCGAGGACGGCGTCACGGGGCTGCTCGTGGCCGACGGCGACGAGCAGGCGCTCGCCGATGCGCTCGTGCGCCTCATCGAGGACGCGGACGAGCGGCGCGCGCTCGGCGCGGCCGCGGCGCGCAAGGCGGGCGAGTTCTCGCTCGAGGCGATCGCGGGCCACTGGGACGCGCTGCTGGGCGAGGTCGCTGGTACCGTCGCCGCCCATGTCCCTCCCCGCGCTTGACGAGCTGCTCCGGACCGCGGTCGACAAGGGAGCCGCTCCCGGCTTCGTCGCCACGGTCGTGTCCCCCGACGGCGTCCTGTACGAGGGCGCCGCCGGCGAGGCCGAGGGCCGGCCGTTCGACCAGGACACGACGTTCGCGATCGCGTCGATGACGAAGGCGATGACGAGCGTCGCCGCGCTGCAGCTCATCGAGCGCGGCGAGCTCTCGCTCGACCAGACCGTCGAGTCGGTGCTGCCGGAGTTCGGCAAGCTGCAGGTGCTCGAGGGCTTCGACGGCGACACGCCGCGGCTGCGCCCGCCGGCGACGAAGCCGACGATCAAGCAGCTGATGACGCACACGTCCGGCCTGAGCTACTGGTTCGCCCACGCGGACCTGCTGCGCTGGCACGAGCTGACCGGCAACCCCGACCCGCTGAGCGCCAAGCGCGCGTGCATCGAGATCCCGCTCGTGCACGACCCGGGCCAGGTGTGGGAGTACGGGGTGAGCACCGACTGGCTCGGGCAGGTCGTCGAGAAGCTGAGCGGGCAGACGCTCGACGCGTACCTCTCCGAGCACGTGTGGGGTCCGCTCGGCATGACGCGCTCCGGGTTCCACCCGACCGAGGACGTGCTCGCCCGGCGGATGCCGCTCATGAGCCGCGGCGAGGACGGCAGCCTCGTGCCGAACGACCTCGAGTTCCCGGCGGAGCCGGAGATCCAGCTCGGCGGCGGCGGGGCGTTCTCGACCGCGCACGACTACGGCCGCTTCCTGCGGATGCTGCTGCGCGGCGGCGAGCTGGACGGCGCGCGGATCCTCGAGCCCGCGACGTGCGAGCTGCTGTTCACCGACCACCTCGACGGCGTCCCGCTGCCGGACACGATGGAGTCGGCGCGGCCCGACCTGACGAACCCCGTGCCGAAGCTGCCGTTCGAGCAGGGCTGGGGCCTCGGGCTGAACCTCGTCCTCGAGGACATCCCCGGCATGCGGCGTGCGGGCACCGGCAACTGGGCGGGCCTGTTCAACTGCTACTTCTGGGTCGACCGGTCGAGCGGGATCGCCGCCGCGCTGATGACGCAGGTGCTGCCGTTCTTCGACCTCGGCGTCGTCGAGACGCTCGTCGGCTTCGAGATGGCGGTGTACGCGAACCTCGCCGCGCCGGCGCCGGCCTGAGGCTCCGCTTCAGTGCCGGCCGAGCGCGACCGCATCACCCACATCACCCACGGCGCCCTCGCCCTCCACAACCCGGTCGCGCCGGCGAAGCTCGACGAGACGCTCGACCGCGTCGACCTGCGCGCCGGCGACCGGGTGATCGACATCGGCTGCGGGCAGGCCGAGGTGCTCCTCCGGCTGCTCGAGCGCCACGCGTCGCTCGGGCTGTCGGCGATCGGCAACGACCTGTCCGAGCCGGCGATCCTCGCGGGCCGCGAGCGCGCCGCGCAGCGGGTCCCGGACGCCCAGCTCGAGCTGCGCTGCGAGGCCGCGGCGGCGACGCCGCTGGAAGCCGGGGCGTTCGGGCTGGGGATCTGCATCGGCTCGAGCCACGCGCTCGGCGGCCTCGAGCCGACGCTGGCGCGGCTGGCCGAGCTCGCCCGCCCCGGCGGGTTCGTGCTCCTCGGCGACGGCTACTGGCGGTCCGACCCGCCGGACGAGTACCTCGAGGCGCTCGGCGGCGCGACGCGCGACGAGCTGCCGGAGCTGTCAGGGCTGCACGCCGCGGGCGCGGCGGCCGGTCTGCGGCCGGTGTGGACGATCACGAGCAGCGAGGACGACTGGGACCGCTACGAGTGGTCGCTGATCGCCAACGGCGAGCGCTGGGCGTTCGAGCACCCGGACGACCCGCTCACGCCGCCGTTGCTGGAGTGGGTCGACCGCGCCCGGCGGCGCTACACGGGCCCCGGCGGGCGCTCGTCGCTCGGGTTCGCGCTCGTCCTGTTCCGGCGGCCCGCCTAGCGGGCAGCCCCCCGGGATGGCTTCGATCATCGAGCAGGTCCCGCGCATCGAGCTGCGCGACGCGGGCGCGATCCCCCAGATGGGCTTCGGCGTCTTCCAGATCCCGCCGGAGGAGACGGTCCAAGCGGTCGCGCACGCGCTCGAGGTGGGCTACCGCCACATCGACACGGCGAAGATCTACGGCAACGAGGGCGAGGTTGGCCAGGCGCTGCGCGCGTCCGGGCTGCCGCGCGACGAGGTGTTCATCACCACGAAGTGCTGGAACTCCGACCAGGGCTTCGAGGAGGCCAAGCGGGCGTGCCGCAAGAGCCTCGACCGGCTCGAGCTCGACTACCTGGACCTCTACCTCATCCACTGGCCCGTGCCCGCCAACGACCGCTACCTCGACACGTGGAAGGCGTTCGTCGAGCTGCAGCAGGAGGGCCTCGTTCGCTCGATCGGCGTGTCGAACTTCCAGCCGCCGCACCTGGCGCGGATCATCGACGAGACCGGCGTGACGCCCTCGGTCAACCAGATCGAGCTCCACCCGCGGCTGACCCAGCAGGGCCTGCGGCGCGAGCACGGCGACCGCGGGATCGTCACCGAGGCCTGGAGCCCGCTCGCCCAGGGCGAGGTGCTCGACGACCCCGTCATCACCCGGATCGCCGAGGCGCAGGGCCGCACGCCCGGCCAGGTCGTCCTGCGCTGGCACATCCAGCTCGGCAACGTCGTGTTCCCGAAGTCCGTGACGCCGTCGCGGATCGAGGAGAACCTCCACGTCTTCGACTTCGAGCTCTCGCAGTCCGAGATGGACGAGATCGAGGCGCTCGACGCCAACTCGCGGGTGGGTCCCGACCCGGACGTCTTCGGCGCCTGACCGGGTGGGTAGCGCGGGCGGAAGCCTGCCACCACCCTGAGGAGCAGTCCCATGATCCAGCGCATCGATCGCCTCGCCGTCGAGCTGCCGCCGCCCTCGACGCCGGACGTAGCGGGCGCCAGCGTCGTCCAAGAGCTGATGGGCGGGCGGTTCGGCGAGATGTCGACGCTGATGAACTACACGTTCCAGTCGTTCAACTTCCGCAACCGGCAGGGTGCCCGGCCGTTCTTCGACCTCATCGCGAACATCGCGGCGGAGGAGTTCGGGCACGTCGAGGTCGTCTCGGCGGCGATCAACTCGATGCTCACCGGGGCGGGGGACGACGACATCCCGCCGGCGACGCCGCTCGGCGACCTCAAGGAGCTGGCGTCGAACCCGCACCACTACATCGCGGGCGGGCTCGCGTCGCTGCCGCAGAACTCGCAGGGCCGCCCGTGGAACGGCGACTACGTCTTCTCCTCCGGCGACCTGATCCAGGACCTGACGCACAACTTCTTCCTCGAGTGCGGCGCCCGGCGCGAGAAGCTGCGCGTCTACGAGACGGTCGACCACCCGGCGGCGCGGGCGCTTACGGGGTACCTGCTCGTTCGCGGCGGCGTGCACCAGGTGGCGTACGCGCGGGCGGTCGAGCTCATCACCGGCGCGGACCTCTCGAAGCTCTTCCCGACGCCGAACATCCCGACGGAGAAGATCCCCGAGTGCCAGCCGCACATCAAGAAGGGCGACCACCGGCGGCTCTACCGGTTCTCGCCCAACGACTACCGCGAGATCGTCGCCGTCTTCACCGGCCCGCACCCCGAGACGGGCGAGCCGCTCGAGGTGGTCGACGAGATGCCCGAGGGCTTCCCGCCCGTCGACCTGCCGCCCGAGCCCGCGGTCTCGACGCCCGACTACGCGCCGCAGGAGATCGAGCAGATCGCGCGCAAGCTCCGCGTGCAGGCGGGCCTCGGCGACGAGCCGCTCGGCGAGGTCGTCCCGGCCGAGCGCAACCTCGCCGACCGGGCCAAGCGACTGGCGAACAAGGTCACGCCGTAGGCCCCGGAACGAACGAAGGCCCCGCCGGAGCCGGGGCCTTCGAGAGAGCGGCTGATGGGATTCGAACCCACGACCTTCTGCATGGCAAGCAGACGCTCTAGCCAACTGAGCTACAGCCGCACGCTGGAGGGGCGAGTATAGCCCGCCGTCCTCTGGTCGACCGGTCCGGGTCAGGGCTTGAGGGCGAAGGCCATCATGAGCTCCGTGCCGACCCCGTTCGGGCCGCTGCGGATCTCCAGGCGGCCCGCGAGGTTGGCGATGAGGGGGAGCCCCAGACCGAGGCCCGGGCTGTCCGGGCGGGGCATCATCCCGCTGCCGTTGTCGCCGACCGTGACGACGATCTCGCCGTCCGGGGTGATCGTGGCGTGGACGATGAGCGGGCCCTCCTCGCCCGGCGGGTAGGCATGGACGACGACGTTGGCGCATGCCTCGCCGACCGCGAGGCCGAGGTCCTGCTGGACCTCGGCGACGGCTCCGTTGCGGCGGGCCAGCTCGACGACGGCGTGGCGAACACGACCGACCTCGTCCGCGATGGCGGGCGCGGTGCGTTCGAAGGCATGCCCATCCGTGGCGTCTTCGACCCCCACAAGAGGCCGACTGCCCCGGATACGCACCGAACCAAACACCGGTGTCTCACCAACCGGTTGAGAAGAGATCCCCCGCAATGGGGAGATCGGTGTCGTTTCATGTTGACGTCCGATGGGTTGGGGGACGGTAATCCGAGCCTGCGCGCTCGCGGCGGCGCTGGCCGTGCTGGTGGCGGCACCGCCGGCGATCGCGCTCGGCGGGCGCGCCTCGACGGCCGCACTGCAGGTCGCCTTGCGCGCAACGGGCTACTACGCCGGTGACGTCGACGGCCTGCGCGGACCGCTGACGACCCGCGGGCTGGTGCGGTTCCAGCGGCGCCACGGGCTCGCGCCCGACGGCATCGCCGGGCCGCGGACGCGGCGCGCGCTCGGCCGCCGGGGCCGTCCCGCGCTGGGCGTGCGGCCCTTGCGCTCCGGGCGGCGCGGCTGGGACGTCGCCCAGCTGCAGTTCCTGCTCGCCCGCCACGGGTTCCCGTCGGGCCCGATCGACGGCGGCTTCGGCGCCCGAACCGACGCTGCGCTCCGGCGCTTCCAGGCGTGGGCGGGGCTCGGCGCCGACGGGATCGCGGGACCGGCGACCCTGCGCGCGCTCGCCCGCCCGTCGCCGCGCTCGCCGCTGCGGCTCGTCGCGCCGATCGCGGCCCCCATCGGCGATCGGTTCCGGTTCCGCGGCGCGCGGCTGCACGCCGGCCTCGACTTCCCGGCACCGTCCGGCGCCCGCGTCGGCGCAGCCGGGCGCGGCGTCGTGGCCGGGGTGGGCGTCGATCCCGGCGGCTGGGGGAGGTTCGTGGTCATCGAGCACCGGCTCGGGGTCCGGACGCTCTACGCCCACCTCTCCGCGGTCGCGGTTCGGCGGGGCGACGCGGTGGCGGCGAGGTGGCGGATCGGGGCGGTCGGTGCGACCGGGTCGGCGACCGGGCCGCACCTGCACTTCGAGGTGCTCGTGCGCGGGGCGAACGTCGACCCGCTGACCGCGATCGGCTGAGCCGCCCCCGCCTCAGGTGGGCGGGAGCGGCGCGAAGCGGACCGTGACGTCCTCGAAGCCGAGGCCGCGCATCATGCCCTCGAGCATCGCCCGGGTGTTCGCCTCGGCCGTGCGCAGGATCTGCGGGTCGGCCCGCGCCGCCTCGGTGAGCTTCGTCTGCGCCAGCTCGAGCACCTTGCGCTCCTCGTCGGCTCCGCCGTCGCCGAAGACGTCGCCGACGCGGTCGACGAGCCCGCGGTCCGAGTCGTAGACGTGGCTCTTCGCGAGGTCGAGCCTGGCCTCGGACAGCGTCGCGCGCGGCAGCGTGATGACCACCGAGGTCCGGTCGTCGTCGACCTTGAGGTTGCGACCGCGCAGGCCGCGGAAGCTGACGCCGGCGTCCACGTTCCCCGCGGCGACGAGCAGCGTCTTGGAGCCCGCGATGAAGTCGGGGAGGAGGTTGACGTCCTTGCGCACGTCCACCACGACCTGGAGGTTCGCCGAGGCGGCCCGGTACTCGTTGAGCCTGACCAGCGACTTGAGGAGGACCGGCTGGCTGCGGTCCTCCGTCTCCGTCTTGAACGGGTTGAGGCTGTCGAGGCCGGGGAAGAGGGCGCCGCCCAGCACGATCAGCGCCACCACGGCGGCCACCGCGGCGATGATGCGCGTGACTCCTCCGCGTGCGGCCCGCATGGCCGCGCGAACGGTAGCGGGCCGCTTGGGCGGTCTCGCCGAGGTCGCGCCTACAATCGGGCGCCATGGCCGGTCCCTCAGGGAAGCAAGACCGGCTCCGTCGCCTGCGTCCGGGGCCGGTCGTGCTGTGGACGCTCGCGCTGACCGTCGTCTTCGCGGGCGCGTTCGCCGTGACCGCGGCCGTCACCGCGAACAGCCCTTCCGGGGGAGCCGACGCCAAGCCCGCGCGCTGCTTCGGCGCCGCCGCGCGCGCGATGGGCGAGGCCTGCCAGGACGGGCTGCTCGACCTCTCGGCCAATCCGACGCCCGCGCAGGCGCTGGACCGCCCGAACTCGCCGTGCCGCATGTTCCGCCGGCGGACCCCCAGCGTCTGCTCGTTCGGCGTGCGCGAAGGAAGCGAGATCGCGCGGGTCGCGCTCATCGGCGACAGCCACGCGACGCACTGGCGCGCGGCGCTCGAGCCGATAGCCCGGCGCCGCGGGTGGCTCGGCTTCTCCCTCACGCGCGCGGGCTGCCCGTTCTCGCTCGCCGACCCGGTGCTGCCGCGGCGGCTGCTCCCGGCGTGCCTGCGCTGGAGGGAGGAGGTGCTGGCGTGGCTGCGCGGCCGGCCCGAGATCCACACGATCTTCGTGTCCCAGCACCGCGTCGGCGTACGCGTGCCGCCCGGGTCGACGCGGCTCGCGACCGAGATGGCGGGCTACGAGCGGGCGTGGAGCGCGCTGCCGAAGTCGGTCCGGCGGATCGTGGTGATCCGCGACACGCCGGTGAACCCGAGCACGACCAGCGGCTGCGTCGACACCGCGCTCGTGCGCCGCGAGCCGCCCGCGACCACGTGCGCGTTCACCCGGCGCACGGCGCTCGACGTCGACCCCGCTTACCTCGCGGCGAAGCGCATCGGCCCGCCGCGGCTGGGCACCGTCGACATGACGCGCTTCTTCTGCAGCGCCACCGAGTGCTACCCGGTCGTCGGCGGAGCGCTCGTCTTCAAGAACGTCGGCCATGTGACGGCCGAGTACGGCGCGACGCTCGCGCCGTACCTCGACGCACGGCTGGAGACGGTGCTCGGCTCGCTCGCGCGGGCTAGAGCCCGCGCGGCTGCGTCTTCATGATGTCGCGGATCTCGGTGAGGAGCACTGCCTCGTCGGACGGCGCGGGGGTGTCCGCGTCGGCGCCCTTCATCCGCGACTGCAGGTGCTGCATCGGCACGATGACCACGAAGTAGATGGCGGCCGCGACGATCAGGAAGTTGATGATCGCCGTGATCGTGGAGCCGTAGACGATCTTCGAGTCGTTCACGGTGAACCCGGCGTTCCCGAAGTCCGGCGTGCCGCCGATCGCGCCGATGATCCCGCCGATGAAGTCGTTGGCGAAGGCGGCGACGACCGCCCCGAACGCGGCGCCGATGATGACGGCGACGGCCAGGTCGATGACGTTGCCACGCATGAGGAAGTCCCGGAAGCCCTTGAGCATGCCTCCGCTTTCGCCCCGGATGCAGCAAGTCCTCGCCGCAAGGGGCGGAGAGGCGCCGACCGGAATCGAACCGGTGTACCTGGTTTTGCAGACCAGTGCGTAACCACTCCGCCACGGCGCCGGGGGTGCGGCGCCGGTCAGTGTAGGCCCACGGCCGCGCGCCGCGGCGAGCCGCGAACCGTGCGCTACTATCGGCCATCTCCCGGGCGATTAGCTCAGCTGGGAGAGCGCCTGCTCGACAAGCAGGAGGTCACTGGTTCGAGCCCAGTATCGCCCACTGAGAAGAAGAAGGCCCGCCGAAGCGGGCCTTCGTCGTTTCGGGATGTCTCAGGCGATTCAGAAGGTGCCGGACACCGAGAACCTCGCCACGACGACGTCATCGGACAGGGTTTCCGTGTCGTTGGTGTCGTAGGCGACGAGCTGGACGTTCGAGTACTGGATCGTCATGGGCGGGACGCAGTCCGGCTGGAAGGTCGCGGTCAGGGTCAGCGTGCCCTCTGCGCGGCCGTTCTGGACGGGGAAGTTCCCGTCGGCGCTGAACGACTGCTTGTTCGCGGCCTGCGGCTTCTTCGTGCCGGGGTTCACGCACTGCGCATCGGCAGACAGGACGACCCGGATCTGGTTCTCGTCGCCGAGCCCGGCGACCTTGAAGTTCGCGACCAGGCTGTCGCCCTGTCGCGTGACGGACGTGTCGCTCTTGATGAAGTGAGCGCTGCCCGCGACGGCCGTTGTGGCGGCGACGCCGAAGGCGCACACGCACGCCACCAACAAGATGACCTTACGCATTGCCGTCTCCCTTTCGTTGTCTCGAAGGACGGTGAACTGCGATCGCACTGCCGATGCTCTCCTCCGCCCGCCCGCCCGCCCAGTGGGCGTTCACCGGGTCTTCGACGTACGGCCCGGGACGGGAGCGTTCGTCACCGGCCGTACGGCAGGACGTCACCTACGTCGGGGGGTCGCCTCGAAGAGAATCGAGCGGTGCCGCGGACGGACGCCACCACTACCGACCAGCGCCGGGCCTCGCCGTGGATCCTCGTCGTCGACGACGACGGACCCGCCCGCCGTCAGACCGCCACCGTCCTGCACCGGGCCGGGCACCCGACGACCGAGGCGGACACGGGCGAGGAGGCGCTGGCGCTCGCCCACCGCTCGCGTCCCGCGCTCGTCCTGAGCGAGGTGCTCCTTCCCGTCACGTCGGGCTACGAGGTGTGCCGGGCGCTGAAGGAGCGCTACGGGCGCGAGCTGCCGGTGGTGCTCATGTCCGCACAGCGCACGCACCCGGCCGACCACGCCGCGGCGCTGATCATCGGCGCCGACGACAGCATCGCCAAGCCGGCGCATCCCGACGAGCTGCTGGCCCGCGTCCGCCGGCTCCTGCGCCCGCCAGTCGCCTCGGACGGTGCCCGGCCGTTGACGCCACGCGAACGCGAGGTCCTGACGCTGCTCGCCGCCGGTTTCAGCCAGGCCGACATCGCCGATCGCCTGGTGATCACGGCGCGGACTGTCTCCAAGCACGTCGAGCACATCCTCCCCAAGCTCGGCGCGCACACCCGCGCGCAGGCCGTAGCGGTCGCGCTGCGCCATCCCACGCTCGTCCAGGGGCTTCCCGCGCCTGACCTGCCCGTCAGCGCGCCGGCGTTCCGCTGACCTCGGGTCACCAGCCGCCGGCGAGCGCGAGGACGAGCAGGGCGATCCCCGCGCAGAGCGCGGCCGCGATGACCGCGACGTTCGCGACCAGGAGCTTCGTCGGGGACGGCGGGGGCTCGTCGGGCGGGCGCAGGGACCGGTCGAGCGCCGCCGTGATGTAGGCGTTGAGCGAGCTGCCCTCCTGCCGGGCCGCCTCGGCCAGCCGGCCGTGCAGCGCGGGGTCCATGCGGAGCAGGAGCCGTCCGCTGTGCGTTCCGTCCGCCGCCGGCGTGGCCCGGCGCGCCGCGGCTTCGGGCGCAGGCGGCGCCGCCGGCGCGCCGTTCTCCAGGCCCGCCCGCATCCGCTCGAGCGCGCGCTTGATGAGCCGCGACACCTGCGCCTGCGAGATCCCCAGCCGCGCGGCGATGTCCGCTTGGCGCATGTCCTCGAAGTACCGCAGCTCGATGAGCTCGCGCTCGCGGCCGGAGAGCAGGTCGAGCCCGGCCGCCACGAGCGCCCGCTCGTCCCCGCCGTCCGGCGGCGCGGCCGGCGGCGCGACGGCGTCGAGCGGCACCGCGCGCGCGGGGCCAGCGCCGGCGCGGACGCGGTCGGGCGTGCGGACGATCGCGGCGTGGTCGCGGAGGTGGTGGCGGATCTCGCCCTCGATCGTCGGAGCGGCGAGCGCGCGCAGGTCCGTGCCCCGTCCGGGGTCGAAGCGGTCGATCGCCTTGAGCAGGCCGATGGTGCCGACCTGGACGAGGTCCTCGAGCGGCTCGCCGCTCCCGGCGTAGCGGCGTGCGATCGCGCGGACGAGCGGCAGGTGCGTCTCCAGCATCCGGTCGCGTCCGTCCCGTTCGCTCACCGCCACACGAGCGACCGTACGCCCCCGCTGCGGCGTTGCGCTGGGGGGATATCCCCCGGTATCACGGCTGGATCCGGGCGATGGCAGGGATGGGGAGGGCCGCCGGACGGCACGAAGCGTCCGATGGTGGAAGCCCGGGATGGCGTCAGGCGAGGGATCGCAGCGGCAGCCGCCGTGGCCCTGCTGGGCGCGGGCGCCGCGCCCGCCGTCGCCGACGACGCGCTCCCGGCGCCCGGCTCCGTCACCGTGGTCGTGAACGTCGACGCCGCCGGCTCCACCGGCAACATCGACGTCTCGGTCCGCGTCGGCAGCGCGGGCGACGACGGCGCGACGGTGCAGTCGACGGGAGGCGCCGCGGCCGCGACCACGGACGCCGGCGTCGCGACCGCGCAAGCTCCGGGCGTGACGGCGGCGTCGACGGGCGGGGTGCAGGCCCCCGCCGCGACGGCCGAGGCCTCCGGCGCCGTGACCCCCACGGCCGGCGCGGGCGACTCGGCGAACGCGGCGGGGGCGAGGGCCGGTGAGGACGGCGCTTCGACACCGGCGTCACGCGCCGGCGGCGGCTCCGCCGCATCGCCGGCTTCGCAGGCGGCCGACGCCGCCGCGGCGCCGTCCACCGAGCGGGCCGAACGCGCCGCCGCCGAGCCGGCGCACCGCAAGGCCCGGCACCGGTCGGCGCCTCGTGCGACCGGCGACGCCTCCACCGCCCCCCGGCACCACGTCGTCCTCTCGCCGCCCGCTGCGCCCTCGCCGCAGGCCGCCGCCGCGTGGGCGGCGCCGCGCGCCGAGGCGCCTGCAGCGCGCCCCGCCGACCGTGCACACGCGCGCGCCCACCCGCGCGAACGGTCGGCGGGCGGCGGCGCGGGTGATCCTCCATCGCCCGCTCCGCCCGCCACCGCCGGCGCTGCCGCCGGCGCCGGGGCGGGCGCGGGCATCGGCTTCGTCCTGCTTCTCGTCCTGCTGGCCGCCGTGTTGCTGGTCCCACCCGCTGCGTGGGCCCGGCGCGTCGCAACGGCGGGCGGCGGGACCCGGGACGGGTTCGCCCGTCGCCGCAAGCGCCCCGGCTAGCTCCGTCGTTCGTGCCAGCGCACGCCGGGCGCGGTCAAGCCCGGCTCAGGCAAACGAACGACAACGGAAGGCAGGAAGATGAAGCGAGTCATCCTCGCGTGCATCGCGAGCGCCTGCGTCGTGCCCGCGGTGGCCGGGGGCACGGCAGTGGCGGCCACGCCGCAGCAGGACATCGGCCAGTCGGCCGACAGCCGCCAGGCGGCGGGCTCGTCGGCGACGTCGACGCAGACGGCGCCGACCAACGAGAACATCTCCGTCCGGATCATGAGCCCCGGCAACGACGGTGCGGTCACGCAGACCAACTCGTCGTCCGCGGCCTCCGCGGCGGGGAACACCAACAGCACGGGCCAGCAGGCCCAGCAGGTGGGAGCGGCCCAGCAGGCGATCGGCCAGTCGGCCGGCAACGCCCAGGCGGCGCTCTCGAAGGCGACCTCCGTTCAGGACTCGCCGACCAACGAGAACATCTCCGTTCGCATCATGAGCCCGGGCGACGCGGGCGCGGTGCGGCAGGAGAACCGCTCGTCGGCGCAGTCGGCGGCGGGCAACGACAACACGACCGAGCAGTCGGCGGCGCAGGCGGGCGCGGGCGCAGCGACGCAGGCGATCGGCCAGGACGCCTCGAACGCCCAGAAGGCTGGGTCCGAGGCGGTCTCGCGGCAGGACGACCCGGTGAACCGCAACATCTCGGTGCGGATCAAGAGCCCCGGCAACGACGGGGCGGTGTCCCAGTCGAACAGCTCCTCCGCGATGTCGGCGGCCGGCAACGACAACGCCACGACGCAGCAGGCGGCGCAGACCGCCGGCGGCCCCGTGATGTTGCACCGCGGCTGCGACGACGGCTGCCACGCGAGCAAGCCGACCGTGCAGGCGATCGGGCAGGACGCCGACAGCCGGCAGGAGGCCGGGTCGCGGGCGTTCTCGCACCAGGACGGCGCGCTGAACGAGAACTTCGGCGGTGCCGGCTCGGTGTCGCAGGAGAACAGCTCGATGGCCGTCTCGGCCGCGGGCAACGACAACTGGACCAAGCAGGCCGCCGAGCAGCACGCCGGCCTCCGCGCTCCGGCTGCCGCCCGGCTGGCCACGGCTGACCGCTGCGACGACTGCCATCCCGCGCTCGGGACCGTCGTGCAGGCGATCGGCCAGCACGCCGGCAACTGGCAGGACGCGTGGTCCGAGGCCAAGTCCGAGCAGGTCTGCCCGGTGAACCTGAACGGCTCCCTCGGGATGCCCTTCGGTCACAAGGGCAAGGTCGCGACGGCGGCGGCGCCCGCCGCCGGCTCGGTCAGCCAGTCGAACACGTCGAAGGCCGAGTCGGCCTCCGGCAACGACAACGCCACCGATCAGCGGGCCCGGCAGGACGCCTGGCCCTGGATCGCGATGGTGATCTGACGACGACGGCGCGCCCGCTCTTGCAGCGGGCGCGCCATCGCCATTACGGTCCCCGCAGGAGGCGTCTTGGGACGGCAGCCACACCGGAGAGAGGTGGCCATGATGGCCGCGCTTGCGCTGGTGATCACCGCGCCGGGCGCCGCTGCGGCCGATGACGCCGCGCTTCCCGCCCCCGACGTCCCCGGCGCAACCGCACCCGCCGCACCGGCGCCCGATCCGCCACCGCCGGCCGAGCAGACGGCCGGCTCCTCGCCGGCGGCGACGACGCGCGCCCCCGCAGCGGGCGGACCCGTGACGGCCACGCCGTCAGCGCAGGACGACGGCGCTCGGCCGGTCGTGGCCGGCGAGTCGTCGCGCGACGCGGCGGCCTCGCGAGAGAAGCCCGAACGGCCGCAGCCTCGCGCGCGCGAGGAACGACGACCGACGGCGAAGGAGCCTCGGCGACACGCCGGCGAGGCGCTGTACGCAGGCCACCGCTTCCGCGCGATCTCCGGGCCGACCGCCTCGGTCGCCACCGCTGGATCCGCCGCGACGGACCGCTCGGCCGTGATGGTCGCCGGCGGCCTCGCGCTCATCCTCCTGGCGCTCGGCGGCGCGGCCGTGACGATCACCGCGACGCGGCGGGGGCTTCCGGGATGAGGGTCATCGTCGCGCTCGCCTGCGCGGCCGTGCTCATCGTGCCGGCGCCCGCTGCCGCGGTCGACACGACACCGCCCGACATCGCCGTCGCCGTCGACGGAACGCAGGGGGACGGGGTCTGGTTCCGCGGCAAGGTAAGCGTGACCTGGACGATCACGGAGCCCGAGGGCGGGATCAAGCAGATCGTCGGCTGCGAGCCGTCTGTCATCGCCGACGACACGCCGGGCACGACGCGGCTCTGCCGGGTGGAGAGCGAGGGCGGCATCACCGAGAAGTCCGTCGTCATCCGCCTCGACGCCACGCCGCCGGCGGCGACGGCCGCGACGCCGTCGCGCGAACCGGACAACGAAGGCTGGTACAGCCGGGCGTTCGACGTCACCTGGGCCGGCGGCGACGCCACGTCCGGGATCGCGTCGTGCACCGCGTCGTCCTACGGTGGGCCGGACACTGGCGGGGGATCACTGTCCGGCACCTGCCGCGACCGCGCGGGCAACGTCAGCGCGTCGCTGCCCTTCGGCTTCCGCTTCGACGCGACGCCGCCGACCGTCACGAGCGCCGCCGCGACCCGCGCCGCGACCGACACCGGCTGGCTCACCGCGCCCGTGGACCTCGTGTGGCAGGGCTCCGACGCGACGTCGGGCATCGCGGAGTGCACGGCGCTTCGCTACGCCGGCCCCGACGGCGATCCGGCCCTGCCGACCGGGACGTGCCGCGACCGCGCGGGCAACGTCTCCGCGGCCGCGCCGCTGCCGATCCGCTACGACGCGACGCCGCCGCGGCTCACCGCGGTCACGGCGCGGCGGACGGCGCGCGGCGTCCAGGTCGGCTGGGTCGCGGAGGGCGCCACGGGCGTCCGGCTCCTGCGCGGCGCAACGGTCCTCTACCGCGGCGCGGCGCGCCGGTTCACGGACCGCACGGCGAAGCCGGGCCGCACGTACTCGTACGCCGTCGAGGCAACCGACGCGGCGGGCAACACCGCACGGACGACGGTGACGGCGGCGGCATCGCGCGGGGCGCTGCTCTCGCCCGCCGACGGCGCGCGCCTGCGCGGCGGGCCGCTGTTGAGGTGGCGGGCGGTGCGCGGCGCGCGGTTCTACAACGTGCAGCTCTTCCGCGCCGGCCGCAAGGTGCTCACGCGCTGGCCCGCGCGCGCTCGCTTGCGCCTCGGCGACCTGCCGCCCGGCCGCTACGCGTGGTACGTCTGGGCAGCCTACGGCTCGCGGTCCGCGCCGCGCTATGGCGCGCTGCTTGGCCGCCGCACGTTCGTGATCCGCTGACCCGCCGCGTAGGGTCGCGGGCGTGCAGGCGCCGCCCGCGATCCGTGAGCCGATGGTCCCGCGCCTCGACCGCGACGCCCCGGCGACCACGGGGCTGGACGGCGCCGAGCTCGCCGGCGACCCGCGGATCGAGGAGACGCGGATCGGTCCGGCGTCGCTCGCCGGCCTGAAGCTGCCGCGGCTGCAGATCCGCGACGCCGAGCTGACCGGCACCGACCTCGCGAACCTCGGCGCGCGCGGGGCCGAGCTGCACCGGGTCGTGCTGCGCCAGTGCCGGATGACGGGCGCGCAGCTGCTGGAGGCGACGCTGCTCGACGTGCGGCTCGAGGCCTGCCGCATCGACCTCGCGCTGCTGGCCGCCGCGACGCTCGAGCGCGTCGAGCTCGTCGACTGCGTGCTCAGCGAGAGCAGCCTCGAGCAGGCCCGCCTCGCCGACGTGAGGTTCACGAGCTGCGACCTCACCGGCGTGACGCTCGACGGCGCGCGGCTGGACCGGACGGCGCTCGCCGGCTGCCGCCTCACCGGCCTGCGCTCGTTCTCCGACCTCAGGGGCGCCCGGATGCCCTGGCCCGACCTCGTCGAGCACGCCGCCGAGCTGGGCCACGCGCTCGGCATCGAGATCGCGGACGACTAGGCGCGCGCGCTCACGCCTCCTCGGCGGTGAGCGCGTAGAGGTCGTGGTCCTCCCACACGCCGTTGATGCGCAGGTACCGCAGCGCCCGCCCCTCCAGCCGGAAGCCGGCCTTGCGCAGCACCGCGGCGGAGCGCACGTTGCGCGGGATCACCGCGGGCATCAGCCGGTGCAGCTCGGCGGGCCCGAACGCGAACCGCGTGATCAGGCGGACCGCCTCCGTCGCGTGGCCGCGCCCGCCGCTCGCCTCGTCGATCCAGTAGCCCAGCGTGCCGTTCTGCCACACGCTGCGCACGATGTTCGAGATCGTCACCTGGCCGATCACGCGATCGCCCTCCGAGCGATCGAGCACGACGAACCCGTACGCCCGGCCCTCGTCCCACGCGCGCGCGGCGTCGGCCAGCATCGTGCGCTGCGCGCCGAGCGTGAAGAACGCGTCGTCGCGCCGCGGATCCCACGGCGCGAGGAAGTCCCGGTTGCGGATCCGCAGCGCCAGCAGCGCCCCGGCGTCGGCCGGCCGGGCGCGGCGGATCGCGGTCGAAGAGCCGTCGAGGCGCTCGGGAAGCCGGCCCGGCATCGGCGGATCCTCGCACGTGGCGGCGCGCCGACTCCCTCAAGAGCGGCCACGACCGGCCGATCGAGCGGGAGCGATGTTCCTCCTCGGGTTCTTCGTGCTCGCGCTCGTCTCCGTCCCGCTCGCGGGCGGCAAGCTCATGGCGCTCGCGAATCTGGAGCTGCGCCGCAACCGGGTGATCGTCCGCTCCACGATCGAGCTCGCGCGCAACCTCGGCATGCTCGTCGTCGCCGAGGGGGTCGAAGAGCCGCGCCTGTGGCAGGAGCTGCGGTCGCTCGGCTGCGACGTCGCGCAGGGCTTCGGCATCTCGCAGCCCATGCCCGCGGCGGCCGTGCGCCACTGGCTCGCGGCGATCGAGTCCGGCGGGCTGCCCATCCTCGACGAGGCGTTCGCGGACGCGGCGTAGGCCATGCGGTTCTGGCGATCCCTCGCGCTCTCGTTCGGCCTCGCGCTGCTCATGGCCGCGGCCGCGGCGACCGTGGGGTTCGTGGCGGGCCGCCAGGCCGCCGACGCGCCCGGTGCGTACGACCGCGGAGCCCGGGAGGGCGAGCGCTTCGGCCGCACCGAGGCGCAGGCCGAGTACCGCCGCGGCACGCCCGCTTACAAGCAGATCTTCCGGCGCGGCCAGCGCAGCGGCTTCGCCCGCGGCCGGCTCGCCGGCTCGCGCGACGGCCGCACGGCCGGCCGCGACGCGACCTTCGCCGGCTTCCCCGGCGGCTGGGAGATCGGCCGCTGGTACGCCATCAACGTCGCCCCAGGGACGGACGGCGGGAAGTACGCGATCGGCGGGCGCGTGCCCGTCAAGGGCGGCCGCTGGTACGGCATCTGCACCGGCGGCAGCTTCTGCATCAAGCGCAAGGCCGCGTTCGTCGAGCGCCGGTAGCCGCGCCGAGCGCCAAAGAGCGCGCCCGGATCGTCCATGACCGCTGACGTTGTGGACAATACCGGGTAAAGCGATCAACAATGTGTATTCTGGGGCCGATGAAGCGGACCCCAACCCTCCTCGCTGCCCTGAGCCTGATGCTCGTGACCGCGGTGCTCGCGGCCTGCGGCGGCGCCGAGGACGACAAGAACAGCGCCTCGGCGAGCTCCGGCTCCGGCGGCGGCTCGAAGACGACCCTGAACCTCGTTGCGTACTCCACGCCGGAGGTCGTCTACGACGAGATCATCCCGGACTTCCAGAAGACGCCCGAGGGCGAGGGCGTCGAGTTCAAGGGCTCCTACGGCGCCTCCGGCGACCAGAGCCGCGCCGTCGAGGCCGGTCTGCCCGCCGACTACGTGACGTTCTCGACCGAGCCCGACATGACGCGGCTCGTCGACGCCGGCCTCGTCGCACGGGACTGGAACACCACGCCCACCAAGGGCCTCATCACGACGTCGATCGTGTCCTTCGTCGTGCGCAAGGGGAACCCGAAGGGCATCAAGGGCTGGGACGACCTGCTCAAGCCGGGCGTCAAGGTCATCACGCCGAACCCGTTCACCTCGGGCGCGGCGAAGTGGAACCTGCTCGGCGGCTACGCCCACGGCGGCCTCGACTACGTCGAGAAGCTCATCAAGGAGCACGTGCCCGTTCAGCCGAAGTCCGGCCGTGAGGCGCTGCAGACGTTCACCGGCGGTGAGGGCGACGTGCTGATCTCGTACGAGTACGAGTACACGACGGCCGTCAAGAAGGGCGAGAAGGACCTCGAGCTCGTCCGCCCCGACGACACGCTGAAGATCGACATCGACGCCGCCGTCACGTCGAAGGCGCCCGAGGCGGCGAAGACGTTCCTCGACTACGTCGTCGGCGACGAGGCGCAGCAGCGCTTCGCCGACTGGGGCTACCGGCCGGTCAACGAGACCGTCCTCGAGAAGAACGAGGACAAGTTCCCGACCCCGGCGACGCTGAAGACGATCGACGACCTCGGCGGCTGGTCGAAGGTCAACGACGAGCTCTTCGACGTCGAGAACGGCAAGATCGCGAAGATCGAGGAGGACGCGGGGGTGTCGACGGCCAAGTGAGCGCCGTCGCGGCACCGCGCGCCGCCCGGCGCGTCCGGACGCCGAAGCTGAGCCAAGGTGCGCTCGGCTTCGGCGTTGCGACGCTCTGGATCGGCATCATCGTCCTGCTGCCGCTCGCGGCGGTCGTCGACAAGTCGCTCGAGAACGGCCTGTCGTCCTTCTGGGACGCCGTCAGCAGCCGGCAGGCCGTCGCCGCGCTGCGCTTCACCGTGCTCGTCTCGCTGCTCGTCGCGGCGATCAACGCCGTGATGGGCACGGTGATCGCGTGGGTGCTCGTGCGCGACGACTTCCGCGGCAAGCGGATCGTCAACGCGCTCATCGACCTGCCGTTCGCGCTGCCGACGATCGTCGCCGGCCTCACGCTGCTCGCCCTCTACGGCAGCGCGATCGCGTACACGAAGACGGCGGTGCTGCTGGCGCTGCTGTTCGTGACGCTGCCGTTCGTCGTCCGGGCGGTGCAGCCCGTGCTGATCGAGCTCGACCGCGAGATGGAGCAGGCCGCCGCCTCGCTCGGCGCGGGCGGCTTCACGATCTTCCGCCGCATCGTCCTGCCGAACCTCGTGCCCGCGATCGTGTCGGGCGTCGCGCTCGCGTTCGCCCGCGCGGTGGGCGAGTTCGGTTCCGTCGTCCTGATCTCGGGCAACAAGCCGTTCGACACGCAGGTCACGTCCGTGTTCGCGTTCAAGCAGATCGAGTCGGACAACACGACCGGCGCCGCCGCCGTCTCGGTGGTGCTGCTGGCGGTGTCGCTGGCGGTGCTCATCGGGCTGCGGGTGTTCGAGCGCTGGGGGGCCAAGCACGATGTCTGAGCGTGTCGGCCGCCTGAGCCTGCGCTTCGTCGCGCTCGGGTATCTCCTGGCGCTGCTCGCGATCCCCGTGGGCGTCGTCGTCTACAAGACGTTCGAGCCCGGCCTCCAGGAGGTCTGGGACAGCATCACGACGCCGGCCGCGATCCACGCGTTCTGGCTGACGATCATGGTCACGCTGATCGCGGTGCCGATCAACACGGTGCTCGGCGTCGTCACGGCGCTCGTGCTGGTGCGGAGCAAGGTGCGCGGCAAGGCCGTGCTGTCGGCGTTCATCGACCTGCCGTTCGCGGTGTCGCCCGTCGTCATCGGCCTGGCCCTGCTGCTGCTCTACGGCCGCGAGGGATGGTTCGGCAGCGCGCTCACCGACGCGGGCATCCGCGTGGTGTTCAGCGTGCCGGGCATCGTGCTCGCGACGATCTTCGTCTCGCTGCCGTTCGTCGTCCGCGAGGTCGCGCCGGTGCTGCGCGAGATCGGGACGGAGCAGGAGCAGGCGGCGCAGACGCTCGGCGCCTCGTCGCTGCAGACGTTCCGCAAGATCACGATCCCGGCGATCCGCTGGGGCCTCGCCTACGGCGTCGTGCTCTCCGTGGCGCGCTGCATCGGCGAGTACGGCGCGGTCTCCGTCGTCTCCGGCAAGATCTCCGGCGAGACCGAGACCATGACGCTTCTCGTCGAGAAGCGCTTCCAGAACTTCGACCTGGCCGGCGCCTACGCGGCGTCGACCTTGCTGGCGCTGATCGCCCTGGCGACGCTGCTGGCGATGACCCTGCTGGACCGCAGGAGAGGGAAGAGGACCGCCTGATGGCCATCGAGGTACGGAACGTCTCGAAGCAGTTCGGTGACTTCACCGCGCTCGACGACGTGTCGCTCACCGTCCGCGACGGATCGCTGACCGCGCTGCTCGGCCCGAGCGGCGGCGGCAAGTCGACGCTCCTGCGCGTCATCGCCGGGCTCGAGCAGCCCGATGCCGGGTCGGTGCTCATCGAGGGCGACGACGTCACCGATCAGCCCGCGCAGCATCGCGGCGTCGGCTTCGTCTTCCAGCACTACGCCGCGTTCAAGCACATGACCGTGCGCGACAACGTCGCGTTCGGGCTGACGATCCGCAAGCGGCCGAAGGACGAGATCCGCGCGCGGGTGGACGAGCTGCTCGCTCTGGTCCACCTCGACGGGTTCCACGACCGCTACCCGAACCAGCTCTCCGGCGGCCAGCGCCAGCGCATGGCGTTGGCGCGCGCCCTGGCGGTGCAGCCGCGGGTGCTCCTGCTCGACGAGCCGTTCGGCGCGCTCGACGCGAACGTCCGCAAGGAGCTGCGCGAGTGGCTGCGCCGGCTGCACGACGAGGTCCACGTCACGACGATCTTCGTCACGCACGACCAGGAGGAGGCGATGGAGGTCTCCGAGCAGATCGTCGTCATCAACAAGGGCGCGATCGAGCAGGCGGGAACGCCCGACGACCTCTACGACCGCCCGGCGAACCGGTTCGTCATGGGCTTCGTCGGTCCGGTGTCGGAGATCGACGGCCGGCTGGTGCGGCCGCACGACCTGACGCTGCTCGACGAGGCCGAGGACGGCGCCCGCGAGGCGATCGTCGAGCGGGTCGTCCGGGTCGGCTTCGAGGTGCGCGTCGAGCTCGCGCTGGGCGAGGGGCAGCCGCTCACCGCGCAGCTCTCGCGGGCCGAGGCCGAGCCGCTCGATCTCCAGGAGGGCCAGATCGTCTGGGTGCGGCCCGAGAAGGCGCGCGAGCTGGCCTGACGCCGTTCCCGCGGGGCCGAATGGCAGGATGGTCGCGTGCGCGTCACTGCGAAGGTCGACTACGCGGTCCGCGCCGCGACCGAGCTCGCGGCGCAGAACGGCGGCGGGCTGATCAAAGCCGAGGCCATCGCGAACGCGCAGGACATCCCGCGCAAGTTCCTCGACAACATCCTCCAGGGGCTAAGGCAGGCCGGCATCGTCGAGAGCCGCCGCGGCCCCGAGGGAGGCCACCGTCTCGCCCAGCCGGCCGAGGACATCACGATCGCCGACGTCATCCGCGCGATCGACGGCCCGCTGGCCAACGTCGGCGGCCGGTCCCCCGACGCCGTCGACTTCCCCGGAGCGGCCGAGCCACTCCGCGAGGTCTGGGTCGCCCTCCGCGTCAGCATCCGCGAGGTCCTCGAGCACGTGACCCTCGCCGACGTCGCGAAGGGCGAGCTCCCCGCAGCCGTCCGCGACCGCCTCGACGCCCCGGGCGCCTGGCAGCGCCGCTGACTCAGAGGGCCGCGAGGAGGCGGTCGAGGTCGGACTCGTCGTTCCACGCGCCGACGGACGCGCGGACGTAGGGCGTCATCGGCAGGTGGCGGACGGCGATGCCCTCGTGGCCGAGGCGTTCGGCGGTGGCGGGTGGGTCGGCGTCCTCCCAGGAGACGAGGGTCGTGTCGCCCCGGGGCGCGACGACGCGGCCGCGTTCGGTGAGGCGCTCGGCGAGGGTGGCGGCGAGGGAGACCGCGCGGCTCTGGAGGGCGTTCCAGCCGAAGCCCTCGAGGAGGTCGAGCGACGCGACGGCTGCCGCGAGGATCTCGGTCGACACCGCGGGCGCGTCGTGCAGGCGGGCGTCGGTGTGCAGCGCGCCGGGATCGAGCGGGCGCGAGGAGTCGGCGTAGCCGGGATATCCGGGGCCGCTCGGGTCGAGGCGCTCGCGCCACGCGGGCGCGATGTAGAGCATCCCCGTGCCGACGGGGCCGCAGAGCCACTTCTGGCCCGACCCCGCGTAGAACGCGCACCCGAGGGCGCGCACATCGACCGGCACCGCGCCGATGCCCTGCGCGCCGTCCAGGAGCACCGGCACGTCGGGCGACACGGACGCGAAGGACGGGGCGAGGTCTCCCCGCACCCACCCGACGTGCGAGCACGCGACGAGCTTCGTGCGTGGCCCGACCTCGCCGGGCAGCTCGGCCAAAGGCGCGACCCGCACCTCCACACCGCGACGCACGCTCGCGGCGAGCACCGGCCCGGTCAGACCCGGGTGCTCGTCTTCGGCGATGAGGATCGCGTCGCCGCGCCCGAGGCGCAGACCGGAGACGACACGGCCGATCCCGTCGCTCGTCGCGGTGGTCAGCGCGACGTCGAACGCGTCGGCCCCGAGCAGCCCGGCGTACGCCTCGCGCTGGCGCTCGCGCAACGCGATCGAGCGCTCGTAGTACGGCAGGCGCCGGCCGTCGCGCTCGCCGAGGTCGTAGGCCTGAGTGAACGCAGTGCGGGCCGCTGATGGCAGCGGCCCGCAGGTGCCGGCGTTCAGGTACGCCGTGTGCTCGAGGACGGGGAAGGCGGCGCGTAGCTCCACGCGCCGCGACGCTACCCCGCCGAGCCGATGCTCAGCCGCAGACGGGCCACGGGTTCGACCCGCGCTGCGCCATGAGCTGCGCGGCGCGCGCGTCCTGCTCGGCCTCGGGGGCCGCGGCGGGATCGCCGCTGCCGCCGACGCTCTCCCATGTCTGCTGGTCGAACTGGTACTTGCCGCGGTAGGTGCCGGAGGCGTCGACCGCGGTGGGATCGCCGCCGGACTCGCACGCGGCGACGGCCTCGAGGCCGGCGGACGCGGTGCTGCCGGTGGCGGCCGGCGTGGCCCCAGCGGCCTGCGCCGTATGAGCCGCCTCGGCCTGCTCACGCAGCGCACGGACGCGCTTGGCACGGCGCGCGGTGTCGCGGCGCACGTGCGTGATCGTCCAGTCGGAGAGGTCCTTGCGGCGGTTGGCGTCGGGCTTCTCGCCCTTCAGCCGCGCGATCTCCTCGTAGATCCGCACGTTGCGGTTCACAGCGCGGTCATGCGCGCGCTCGGTCATCTTCGCGGCGTCGGCGACCTGGCCGGCCGGCTGGATGCCGATGGCGAACGCGGTGCTGGGGGCGAGCGCGACCGCGGTCACGCCCAGGGCGATGGGTGTTCGAAGACGCAGGCTGCGTCACCTCCCGGAGGGAGTCGGGTTCAACGGAACAGGCGGGGCGCGGCCGCAAGCGGCCCTCGGAAGCCCCGCAGGTGACTACCCACCGTATCCAGGCGCGAACACCTGTTCGTGACAAGGATCACACTGCGCCGCGGCACTAGGATCACGCGCGATGAAGGTCACGCTCCCCGACGGCAAGGCGCTCGAGCTCGAGGACGGCGCGACGGGCGCCGACGCGGCGGCGGCGATCGGCCCCGGCCTCGCGCGCGCCGCGCTGGCCGTCAAGCAGAACGGCGACCTGCGCGATCTCTCGGCCCCGCTGAACGAGGGCCCGATCGAGATCGTCACGCAGTCGAGCGACGAGGCGCTCGAGCTCGTCCGCCACGACACGGCGCACGTCCTCGCCACCGCGGTGATGGAGCTCTACCCGGGGGTGAAGATCTCGATCGGCCCCGCGATCGAGCACGGCTTCTACTACGACTTCGAGTTCCCCGACGGCGTCACCGTCTCGGACGCGGACTTCGAGCGCATCGAGCAGAAGATGCGCGAGCACGTCAAGGCCGACGAGCCGTTCGTGCGCGAGGACGTGACGGTCGAGCAGGCCCTGGAGCGCTTCCGCAACGAGGACCAGCCGTACAAGGTCGAGCTGATCGAGGACCTGATCGAGAACGAAGGCGTCAAGACGGTCAGCCTCTACACGAACGGCCCGTTCACCGACCTCTGCCGCGGCCCGCACGCGCCGACCACGAAGCGCATCAAGGCGTTCAAGCTGCAGTCCGTCGCCGGCGCGTACTGGCGCGGCGACGCGAACCGCCAGCAGCTCACCCGCATCTACGGCACCGCGTTCCTCTCCAAGGACGACCTCGAGCAGCACCTCCAGCGCCTCGAGGAGGCCAAGGCCCGCGACCACCGCAAGCTCGGCCGCGAGCTCGGGCTGTTCACGTTCTCCGAGCTGTCACCCGGCTCCGCGTTCTGGCTGCCGCCCGGCACGCACGTCTTCAACAAGCTCGTCGCGCTCTCGCGCGAGATGTGCGACCGCCACGGCTACACCGAGGTCAAGACGCCGCAGATCTACGACGCCGAGCTGTGGAAGACCTCGGGCCACTGGTTCAAGTACCGCGACAACATGTTCATCACCGAGGCCGAGGACAAGCCGATGGGCCTCAAGCCGATGAACTGCCCCGGCCACGCGCAGCTGTTCAAGATGCAGCAGTGGTCGTACCGCGACCTGCCGCAGCGCTACAGCGAGCCCGGCCTGCTGCACCGCAACGAGCTGTCCGGCACGCTTCACGGCCTCCTGCGCGTCCGCCACTTCGTGCAGGACGACGCCCACATCTTCTGCACCCACGACCAGGCCCTCGACGAGGCGAAGGCGTGCCTCGACATGGCGTTCGAGACCTACGCGCCGTTCGGCATCGAGGTGGCGCTGGAGCTGTCGACGCGGCCGGACAACCGCATGGGCGCCGACGAGCAGTGGGACGAGGCCGAGGCGCTGCTCGCCAAGGCGCTCGACGACAAGGGCCTCGAGTACACGATCAACGAGGGCGACGGCGCGTTCTACGGCCCGAAGATCGACCTCCACATGACCGACTCGCTCGGCCGCTCGTGGCAGCTCGGCACCGTGCAGATGGACTTCCAGCTGCCCGAGCAGTTCGACCTCACGTACACGGGCGCCGACAACGCCGAGCACCGCGCCGTGATGCTCCACCGCGCGCTCTTCGGCTCCTACGAGCGCTTCATCGGGATCTTGCTCGAGGACACGGCGGGGGAGCTGCCGGTGTGGCTGGCTCCGGTGCAGGCGATCGTCCTGCCGATCGCCGACCGCCACGCCGAGACCGCCCGCGGCGTGCAGCGGCAGCTCAAGGAGGCCGGAGTGCGCGCCGAGGTCGACGAGCGGACCGAGTCCGTGGGCCGCAAGATCCGCGACGCGGAGCTGCGGAAGGTGCCGTTCATGCTCGTCATCGGCGACCGCGAGGCCGAGCAGGGAACGGTCGCCGTCCGCGAGCACAAGGTCGGCGACACCGGCAGCGTGTCGGTCGAGGAGTTCGCTCGTCGCGTTCGTGACGAAGGGGCTGCCAGCAGGCGCTGACTCCGCTATGCTCGCCGTCGCTTGATGACACACACTGAAAGCTGATTTGCCGGTCCCGAGAAGGTTCGACCGGCGCCCGCCAGAGCGGGACACGACACGGATCAACGAGCGCATCCGCGTTCCGGAGGTCCGCCTCATCGACGAGACCGGCGCTCAGCTCGGCGTGATGCCGACTGACAAGGCGCTCCGGTACGCCCAGGACAAGGACCTCGACCTCGTCGAGGTCGCTCCCGAGGCCAAGCCTCCGGTGACGCGCGTCCTGGACTACTCGAAGTACAAGTACGAGCAGGCCCAGAAGGTCAAGCAGGCCAAGAAGCACCAGACGCAGATCGTCGTCCGGGAGATCAAGTTCCGCCCGAAGATCGCGGACCAGGACTACGAGACCAAGAAGCGCCACGTCGAGCGCTTCCTGCGCCACAAGGACAAGGTCAAGATCACGATCATGTTCCGCGGGCGCGAGGTCACGCACCCCGAGCGCGGCGAGCTCATCCTCAACCGCCTCGCGGAGGACCTGCAGGAGCTGGCGCAGATCGAGCAGCGGCCGCAGCAGGACGGGCGCAACATGACCATGATGCTCGGGCCGTCCAAGGCGGTCCTCAGCGGCGAGATCGCGCCGCCCGAGGACGACGTGGAGGATGGCGCCGACGGGGCGGAGGCCTCGGGCGACGGCGACAAGGCCAAGCCCAAGGAAGTCACGCCGGTCAAGGAACGCCCGCTCGGCAGCCCCGAGCAGCTCGCGGACTGACCGACCCGCAACTCTCCGACCGGAACCCGGTTGGAAGGGCATGCGGCTCGTCCCGGCCCTCGCCGTCCTCTTCGCCTTGATGATCGCCGTGCCGGCCTCCGCCGGCACGGTGTCCTTCTCCGGCCCGGCGCTGACCTTCAGCGCGGCGCCGGGGGAGCGCAACAGCGTCTCGATCTCCGTCTCGGGCTCGCGCATCCGCGTGACCGACACGACGGCCACGCCCTCGGCCGGCACCGGCTGCACGCTGTCGAGCCGGACCGTCTCGTGCCCCGTCGCGGGGCTGACCGACGTCGTCGCCGACCTCGGCGACCAGAACGACCGGGCCACGCTCGGCCGGTCGGTCACGCTGCGCGGCCGGCTGCTCGGCGGGGCGGGCAACGACACGTTGGCGAGCGGCTCGGGCGCCGACGAGCTCGACGGCGGCACGGGCTACGACACCGTCAGCTACTCGGGCCGCACGGACTCGGTGATCGCCTCGCTCGACGGCGTCGCCAACGACGGCCGCGAGGGAGAGGCGGACGACCTGCTCGCGATCGAGCGGCTCATCGGCGGCTCGAACCGCGACACGCTGACCGGCAGCCCCGGCCCCGACCGGCTCGACGGGCGCGGCAACGACGACCTCCTGGACGGGGGAGGGGGAGCGGACCTGCTCGTCGGCAACCGCGGCGACGACGCGATGGGCGGCGGCGACGGCGACGACCGCTTCCTCGCCGACCCGAGCTCGGACGGCGCCGACGTCATGACGGGCGGCCCCGGCCGCGACCGCGCGGACTACAGCGCCCGCCGCAGCGGCGTGGTCGTCGACGCCGACGGCCGCCAGGACGACGGCGACCGGCCCGGCGACCTGAACTTCGTCGACCCGGTCCCGGTGCTTCCCCTGCTCGCCTCGCTCGAGCGCGACCTCGTCCAGCCCGACGTCGAGACGCTGCGCGGCGGTCGCGGCGACGACGTGCTGGGTGCGTCGCCGCTCGGCGGCCAGCTCGTCGGCGGCGCGGGCACCGACGTGCTCATCGGCGGCGACGGGCAGGACACGTTCGACGGCGGCGACGGGTTCGACCGGATCGCGGCCCGCGACGAGCGCGGCGAGGGCATCCTCTGCGGCAAGCAGGTCGACCGCGCGTTCGTCGACGTGCTCGACCGGCCGGCGGGCGACTGCGAGCACGTCGCCACGCGCTTCGCCGTCGGTCTCGAGGCGGTCGACCGCATCGCCGGCGCCGACGGCGCGGTCGTCGTGCGGGTGAGCTGCCCCGGCCAGGTGTCGGTCCGCTGCGCCGGCTCGATCCGCCTCACCACGCTGCGGCGGATCAACGGCCGGCAGGTGACCGCGGGCATCAAGTCGTTCAGCACCGCCGGCGGGACGAGCGCCGACGTGACGATCCCCATCTCGGCCGCCGGGCGCGACGCGCTGACCCGGTTCGGGGGCGCGACGCGCGTGCGCGCGGTCGCGCGCCCGCGTGACGAGGCGGGCCCCGGACGCGCGTCCGCGGTGCAGTTCGTGCTCCGGGCCGGCTGAACCCGGCTCGCTACACTCCCTCGCCGCGATGCCCAAGCAGAAGACCCACAGCGGCGCGAAGAAGCGCTTCAAGCTCACCGGGAAGGGCAAGGTCAAGATGCGTCACGCGATGACCTCCCACAACCTGGGCAAGAAGTCCTCGAAGCGCAAGCGGAAGCTCGGCCGCGACGTCCTCGTCGCCGCTCCGCAGGCTGCCACGGCTCGCAAGCTGCTGGGCAGGGGGAAGTAGCCAGATGACCCGCGTCAAGCGCAGCGTCCACGCCAAGAAGAAGCGGCGCGCCGTCCTCGAGCGAGCCAAGGGCTTCCGCGGCGGCGGCTCGAAGAAGTACCGGCAGGCGAAGGAAGCCGTCATGAAGGCGGAGACCTACGCGTACCGGGACCGCCGCAACCGCAAGCGCGACTTCCGCCGCCTCTGGATCACCCGCATCAACGCCGCCGCGCGCCTCAACGGCCTGAACTACAACCAGTTCATCAGCGGCCTGCAGAAGGCGGGCATCGAGGTGGACCGCAAGGTCCTCGCCGACCTGGCGGTGCGCGACCCCGAGGCCTTCGCCGGCCTCGCCGAGGCGGCCAAGGCCGCCAACGGCGCCGCAGCCTGATCTCCAGCGCCGACAACGCGAAGCTGAAGCTCGTCCGGCGCCTCGCGCGGGGCGCCGACAAGGACCGCCGTCTCCTCCTCGCCGAGGGGCAGGACCTGCTCGCGGCCGCCGACGAGGCGGGCTGGCAGCCGGTCGAACGGCTCGTCGCCGCGGGCAGCGGCCTGCGCGGCAGCGAGGTCGAGCCCTCGCTGCTGGCGAAGGCGTCGACGCTCGGCTCCGGGACGCGCGCGCTCGCCGTCTACGAGCAGCGCTGGTCGGCCGTGCCGCTCGGCCCGGTGTGCGTGGCGCTCTTCGGCGTCGGCGACCCCGGCAACGTCGGCACGATCCTGCGCGGGGCGCTCGCGTTCGGCGCGCACAGCGTCGCGATCGGGCCGGGCACGGCGGACCCGTTCGGGCCCAAGGCGGTCCGCGCGTCGATGGGCGCGGCGTTCGCGGTCCCCGTCGCGCGCGTCACGGGCGTCGACGACCTACCGCAGCCTCGGATCGCGCTCGTCGCGCGCGCCGGCGAGCCGCTTCTCGGCCCGCTTGCGCAGGCCACGCTGCTCGTCGGCGCCGAGCGCGACGGGCTGCCGGCCGACGTCGTCGACCGGTGCGAGCGGACCGCGCACATCCCCATCGAGGGGGCGTCGGAGTCGCTCAACGCGGCGATGGCCGCGACGGTTGCCCTCTACGAGGTGACCGCCGCGAGATCGCGTCGCGCGGGCTAGCCGCGGAAGTACGGGTCGACGAAGACGTCGTCGACCGTCCAGGTGCCCGCCACGGAGGTCAGGCGGATGGTCATCGGCGCCTCGCCGCCGGAGACCGTGGCGCCGAGCGCCGAGAACGTCAGGAGGACGCCGCTGGGCGTCCACTTCGAGCTGGGCATGACGACGCCCGCGGGCACCGCGATGTTGCCGAGCAGGGTGTCGCGGTACAGGACCTCGGCCTTCAGCATCGGCGCGAGCCCGAGCAGGCCGCCCGAGGACTTCACGAAGAAGCGGAAGCTCGGGTACGCGGCGTTGACGCACGTGGGCGGCGAGACCGCCGAGCCGCCGGCGGGGATGCTCAGCGACGACGCGCCGGTCGCGCCGGTCGCGGCGAACGGCTCGCTGCCGGCGGCCCGCTTGGCGCCGCCCGAGAGCGTCCACCCGTGGTCACCCTCGAAGTCGCCGCCGGGCGCCAGCTTGTAGAGGGCGTCGTCGCCCCACGGCGCGAACGGCGTGGAGAGCGGAGCGTCGTCGCAGGGCGACGTCTCGAAGAGCGCGGCGTTGGCCGATGCGGCCGGCAGGGCCGCGACGACGGCGATCGCGGCAGCGGCCGTGCGCCGGACGCGACGACGGCTCCTGGTGAATGGCACTGGGAGGTTCCTTCCGTGGAGAGAGAGCCTGCGAGGCGCCGTGTGTCCTTGGCGCGTTCGCAGTGGTGTGCTCCATCGGCGCGACGCACCGGGAACGAAACCCTCGTTGGACGCATGTTCCGAGCGTCGTCTTCGCGCTCCGCTCCAGTTCCACGCGCGAACGCCGACGAACCAGGGGATCTCCGTGGCCGCCATCGATCTCGATCCAGACGTCGAAGCGCTCCTGCGCGGCTCGGCGCCGCGCCGCGCGCAGCCGCTCGCCGGCCGCGAGCGGATCGCCGAGGTCGTCTTCGCCGTCGGCCTCGTCGCGGCCGTCATCGCGCTCCAGGCGCTGTTCCCCGACCGCCCGCGGGCGGGCGACCTCACGCTGGCGATCGCGCTCGTGCCGGCCTACGCCGCCGCCCGCCGCATGCAGTTCAGCGTCGGCGCGGGCGGCACCGCTCCGGTCGAGCTCGTGCTCGTCCCGATGCTGCTGCTGCTCGATCCCGCGGCGGTCCCGCTGCTCGTCGCCGCCGGCATGGCGATCGCCCGCCTGCCCGAGTACGTCCGCGGCGAGGTCCACCCGGACCGCATCCTCCTGCAGGTCTCCGACGCCTGGTACACGCTGGCGCCGGCCGCGCTCATCGCCGCGTTCGGCCACGCGCACCCGGACCTCGCGCAGTGGCCGCTCTACCTGGCCGTGCTCGCCTCGCAGTTCGCGCTGGACGCCGTGAGCGGAATGGGCCGCGAGTGGCTCGCGTCCGGCACCGCGCCGCGGCTGCAGCTCGAGCTCATGGGCATCGTCTTCGCCGTCGACGCCGCGCTGGCGCCGATCGGGCTGATGGCCGCGCTGCTCGCCGACGACACGCCCGCCGCGCTGCTGCTGGCCATGCCGCTCCTGTGGCTGCTCGTCGTCCTGCGCAACGAGCGCGAGCGCCGCATCGAGGGCACGCTCGCCCTGAGCGAGGCCTACCGCGGCACCGCGATCCTCATGGGCGAGATGCTCGAGGCCGACGACGCCTACACCGGCGGCGAGCACTCGCGCGGGGTCGTCGCGCTCGCCATCGCCACGGGCCGCGAGGTCGGCCTGACCGGGCGCGAGCAGCGCAACCTCGAGTTCGGCGCGCTGCTCCACGACATCGGCAAGCTGCTGACCCCGAACGAGATCCTCAACAAGCCCGGCAAGCTGACCGACGAGGAGTGGGCGGTCATCCGCCGCCACCCCGAGGACGGCCAGCGCATGCTCGACCGCATCGGCGGCGTGCTCGCCGAGGTCGGCCTGACGGTCCGCGGCCACCACGAGCGCTGGGACGGCGGCGGGTACCCCGACGGCCTGGCCGGGGAGGCGATCCCGCTGGCGGCGCGCATCATCGGCGTGTGCGACGCCGTCAACGCCATGACGACGAACCGCTCCTACCGCCGGGCGATGCCGATGGACACGGCGATCGCCGAGCTGCGCCGGTGCTCCGGCAGCCAGTTCGACCCGGCCGTCGTGGACGCCGTCTGCGCGGTGGTCGAGCGCGAGCGCCAAAGGGCGTTCGTCGCGCCGCTCGCGGCGTGAGCGCCCTTCTGCTTGAATGAGCAAGCAGATGGGCACGCGCACCCGTACCTTCCGATTCCGCCGTACGACGGCCCGCGGGGGACCGGCGGCGTAGCGCGCTGCTTGATCCATCACTCCCGCGGGCGCCCAACGAGGCGCCCTTTTTCGTTCCCGTGAGCACCGACCAACCGATCACCACCCGCATCAGCGAGCTGCGCAGCGAGGCCGAGACGGCGATCGCCGCCGCGGCCGACACCGCCGCGCTCGAGGAGCTGCGCGTCCGCTTCCTCGGCCGCAAGGCCGAGCTGCCGAACCTGCTGCGCGGCGTCGCGCAGCTCCCGCCGGAGGAGCGCGGCCAGGTTGGCCGCGCCGCCAACGAGGCGCGCAAGGCGCTCGAAGCGCTCGTCGACGACCGGGTGCAGCAGCTCGAGGCAAGCGAGCTCGACGTCCGCCTCGCCGCCGACCGCGTCGACGTCACGCTGCCGGCCGCGCCGGCGCAGCCGGTCGGGCGGCTGCACATCCTCACCGCGACGCGGCGCGAGATCGAGGACGTCTTCCTCGGCCTCGGCTTCGACGTGATGGAGGGTCCCGAGGTCGACCACGTCTACTACAACTTCGACTCGCTCAACCACGCGCCGACGCACCCCGCGCGCGCGTGGACGGACACGTTCTACGTCGCGGACGACATCGTCCTGCGGACGCACACGTCGCCGATGCAGACGCGCGCGATGCAGGAGCACCCGCCGCCGCTCTACATCGTCATCCCCGGCCGCGTGTACCGGCGCGACAGCGACGCCACGCACACGCCGCAGTTCCACCAGGTCGAGGGGCTCGCGGTCGACGAGGACGTCACGCTCGCCGACCTCAAGGGGACGCTGCTCGCGTTCGCCCGCGCGCTGTTCGGCGACGAGCGCGAGGTCCGGCTGCGCCCGCACTTCTTCCCGTTCACGGAGCCGAGCGTCGAGGTCGACGTCTCGTGCTTCAACTGCAAGGACGGGTTCCTGCGCGACGGCTCGCGCTGCCCGCTGTGCAAGGGCGAGGGCTGGATCGAGATCCTCGGCGCCGGCGAGGTCGACCCGAACGTCTTCGCGTACGTGCGCGAGCACGGCTACGACCCCGAGCGCGTCCAGGGCTTCGCCTTCGGCATGGGGATCGAGCGGATCGCGTTCCTCAAGCACGGCGTGCCGGACCTGCGGATGTTCTTCGAGAACGACCTGCGGATGCTGGAGCAGTTCGGATGAGGGTCCCGCGGTCGTGGCTCGACGAGCTGTGCCCGTCGCCGCTCGGCTCGCGCGCGCTCGGCGAGGCGCTGACGATGACCGGCACGAAGCTCGAGGCCGTCCACCACCACGGCGTGGCGGGGCTCGAGGAGTTCGTCGTCGGCAAGGTCCTCGACGCCTCGCAGCATCCCGACGCCGACCGGCTGACCGTCTGCCGCGTCGACGTCGGCGGCGAGGAGCGCCAGATCGTCTGCGGCGCGCCGAACGTCGCCACCGGCCAGACCGTGGCGGTCGCCGGGCCGGGCGCGATCATGCCCGACGGCACGCGCCTGAAGAAGGCGAAGCTGCGCGGCGTCGAGTCGGTGGGGATGATCCTCGCCGAGGACGAGCTCGCCATCGGCACCGACCACCACGGGATCATGGTGCTCGACGACGCGATCCCCGCGGGCACGCCGCTCGAGCAGGTGCTGCCGATCAGCACCGAGGTGCTCGAGCTCGAGATCACGCCGAACCGCCCCGACTGCCTCGGCGTCTACGGCGTCGCGCGGGAAGTCCACGCGACGACCGGCGCGCCGCTCGCGGCGCCGCCGTGGGCCGACGACCCCGGCACGCCCGGCGAGATCGACGGCGTGTCGGTCGAGGTCGCGGTGCCGGACCTGTGCCCGCGCTTCACCGCGCGCGTCTTCGAGGACGTGACGATCGGCGAGTCGCCCGCGTGGCTGAAGGCGCGCCTGTCCGCGGCCGGCCAGCGCCCGATCAACAACGTCGTCGACATCACGAACTACGTGATGCTCCTCACCGGGCATCCGCTGCACGCGTTCGACCTCGACCGCGTCGCCGGGCAGAAGCTCGTCGTGCGCGCCGCGCGCGAGGGCGAGACGATCGACACGCTCGACGGGCAGACGCGCACGCTGCGGGCCGGCGAGATCGTCATCGACGACGCCGACGGCCCGACGTCGCTGGCCGGCGTCATGGGCGGCGCGCGGTCCGAGGTCGCCGAGGACACGACGCGCGTGCTGATGGAGGTCGCGTCCTGGCACGCGCCGACGATCCAGCGCACGTCGACGCGGCTCGGGCTGCGGTCCGAGGCGAGCGGCCGCTTCGAGAAGGGGCTCAGCGTCCGGCAGACGATGGACGCGCAGGCGGTCGCGGCGCAGTTGATGGTCGAGCTGTGCGGCGCGACGCTCGTGCCGGGCACGATCGACGTCGGCGGTCCCGGCGAGGACCCGCCGCCCGTCACGCTGCGGCCGGACCGCACGAACGAGCTGCTCGGCACCGACATCGACGCCGACCGGCAGGCCGCGATCCTGCGGTCGCTCGAGTTCGACGTGCGGCTCGGCGGGGTCGGCGGGGACGGCGCCATGAGCGTCGTCGTCCCGCACTTCCGCTGGCAGGACGTCACGCGCGAGGCCGACCTCGTCGAGGAGGTCGCGCGCATCGACGGCGTCGACAAGCTGCCCGCGACGCTGCCGTCGCGGCGCGGCGCCTCCGGCCGCTTGACGTTCGCGCAGCGCGTCCAGCGCCGCGCCGAGGACGCGCTCGTCGGCCGCGGCCTGCACGAGGTCGTCGGCTGGTCGTTCACCGAGCCGACCGTCGCCGACCGGCTGCGCCTGCCCGCCGGCGATCCGCGCCGCGGGTTCGTCCGCATCGCGAACCCGATGTCCGAGGACCAGAGCGTCCTGCGCACGACCCTGCTCGGCTCGCTGCTCGACGCCGCCCGGTTCAACGCCGCGCGCGGCCGCGCCGACCTGGCGCTGTTCGAGAGCGGGTCGATCTACCTCTCGCACGGGCCGGCCGACGACGCGGCGCTGATCACCCCCGATGGCGACCCCTTGCGCGACCTGCGGCCGGGGCTGCCCGACGACGCGCGCCTGCCGCTCGAGCGCCACGCGCTCGGCGGCCTGCTCACCGGCCGGGTCGCGCCGAGCGAGTGGCGCTCCGGCGACGCGGCGACGTGGGACTTCTTCGCCGGCAAGGGCGTCGTCGCGGCGGTGCTCGACACCGTGCGGGTCGAGTGGGACGTGCGCCCGGACGCGCCGCACCCGTTCCTCCATCCCGGCCGCGCCGCGCGCGTGTACGCGGGGGAGACGGAGCTCGGCTGGCTCGGCGAGCTGCACCCGCTCGTCGCGCGCGCGTGGGACCTCGACGCCGCCGTCGTCTTCGAGCTCGACCTCGGCCTCATCGCCGACGGCGCGCCCGAGGACCTGCCGTACCGTGATGTGACGACGTTCCCCGCGGTCAACCAGGACCTGGCCGTCGTGCTCGGCGAGGACGTGCCGGCCGCCGACGTCATCGCGACGGTCCGCGAGGCGGCGGGCAGGCTGCTCGAGCGCGCGGAGGTCTTCGACGTCTACCGCGGCGCGCAGGCCGGCGAGGGCCGCAAGTCGCTCGCGCTGCACCTCGCGTTCCGTGCGCCCGACCGCACGCTCACCGAGGACGAGGTGCGCAAGCCGGTCGAGAAGGCCGTCGCCGCGCTCGCCGACCGCTTCGGGGCGGAGCAGCGCGCATGACGCCGACCGTCATCGTCGCCGGCGCCTCGGGCTACGCGGGCGCGCTCGCCGCGAAGATCCTGCATGAGCACCCCGGCTTCGAGCTCGTCGGCGTGACCTCGCGCAGCGACGCGGGCGTGCGGCTCGACGAGCTCTACCCGTACCACCGCGTACCGCTCGTCCTCGACGCGTTCGACGTCGAGCACCACGGCACGGTCGACGCCGCGGTCGTCGCCTACCCCCACGGCGCGTCGGCGCCGACGGTCGCCGAGCTGCACGAACGCGGCGTGCGCGTGGTGGATCTCTCCGCGGACTTCCGGCTGACGGACCCCGCGGTCTATGCCGACTGGTACGGGGAGCACGGCGCGCCCGGCCTCTTCGGCCACGCCGTCTACGGCCTGCCCGAGCTCTACCGCGACCGCATCGGCGACGCCCACATCGTCGCCAACCCCGGCTGCTACCCGACGGCGACGCTGCTCGGCCTCGCCCCGCTCGCCCGCGCCGGGCTCATCGACGACGTCGTGGTCGACGCGAAGTCGGGCGTCTCGGGCGCGGGGCGCTCGGCGACGCAGAAGACGCACTTCGTGACCGTCGACGAGAACATGAACGCGTACGGGATCGGCCGGCACCGGCACACGCCGGAGATCGACCAGGAGCTCGCGGCGCTCGGCGCCGACGTGCGCACGCTCTTCACGCCGCACCTCATCCCGCTCGACCAGGGCGAGCTCGTCTCCTGCTACGTCACGCCGCCGCGGCCGGTGGAGCAGGCCGAGCTCGACGAGCTGTTCACCGCCGCCTACGCCGACGAGCCGTTCGTCGAGCTGGCGACGGCGGCGCCCGGCGTCCGCGACGTGCGCGACACGAACCTGTGCCGGGTGCTCGCCCGCGCGGACGCGCGCACCGGGAAGCTCATGGTGTTCAGCGCGATCGACAACCTCTGGAAGGGCGCGGCGAGCCAGGCGGTCCAGAACCTCAACCTCATGTTCGGCCTCGAGGAGACCGTGGGACTCGGGCCGACGGCGACCGCCGTGGAGACCGTGTGACCGCCGCGTTCGCCTCGCGGTGGGTCGAGCAGCCCGCGCACGTGCGCGACGTGCCCGACGCCGAGCGGCTGCCCGCGGGCTTCCGCGCCTCGGGCGTCCACGCCGGCATCAAGCCGGAGGGCCTCGACCTGGGGCTGCTCGTCTGCGACGTGCCGGACGCCACGAGCGCGGCGCGGTTCACGCGCTCGGCGGTCCAGGCGGCGCCGGTCCAGGTCACGCGCGAGCGCGCGCAGCTCGACGCGATCCGCGCCGTGGCCGCGAACTCGGGGAACGCGAACGCGGCGACCGGCCGGCCCGGCCTCGACGAGGCGGCGCGCATGCAGGGCGCGGCCGGCATGGCGTCCGGCGTGCCCGAGTCGCGCGTCGCGGTGTGCTCGACGGGCGTCATCGGCGTGCAGCTCGACGGCCAGTCGGTCGTCCGCGGGCTGCTGCGCGCGAGCGGCGAGCTGCGGCCCGACGGCGCGCTGGACTTCGCCCACGCGATCCGCACGACGGACGGGAACGACAAGCACGTCGCGCAGGAGGTCGGCCTGCCGGGCGGCACGGTGCGGCTGACCGCGCAGGCCAAGGGCGCGGGGATGATCCAGCCGTCGTTCGCGACGATGCTCTGCTTCGTCCAGACCGACGCGAAGCTCTCTGCCGAGACGTGCGACCTGCTCCTCGGCGTCTGCGTCAAGCGCTCGTTCGATCGCATCTCCGTCGACGGCCAGCTCTCCACGAACGACACGGCGATCCTCATGGCGTCCGGCGCGAGCGGCGTGGAGGTGGCGCCCGAGTCCGAGGCGGAGCTGCGCTTCGGCGAGGCGCTCGACGCCCTGCTCCGCCGGCTGGCGCTGCTGATCGTCCGCGACGGTGAGGGCGCCCGGCGCGTCGGTCGCGTCGTCGCGCGCGGGGGCGACGACAGCGCGGTCGAACGCGTCGCGCGGTCGGTCGCCAACTCGCCGCTCGTCAAGACCGCGATCTACGGCGGCGACCCGAACTGGGGCCGCATCGCGCAGGCCGTCGGACAGGCGATGCCGCAGAACGGGACCGCCTCGCTGCCGTTCGACGTTCGCGTCGAGGGCACGCTCGTGTGCTCGAACGGCATGGCGACCGGCGAGGCGGCGCAGTTCGCTTCCGACGAGGTGGAGATCGAGGTCGCGCTGCCGGGGGACGGCTCGGAGACCGAGGTCTTCTTCAGCGACCTCGGGCACGAGTACATCACCATCAACGCGGACTACACGACGTGATCGAGGCCTCCAACACCTCCGTCCAGACGCTCCTCGAGGCGCTTCCGTACATCCGGGAGTTCCACGGCCGGACCGTCGTCATCAAGTACGGCGGCGCCGCGATGGACGACCCCGGCCTGCGCGAGGAGTTCGCGCGCGACGTGGTGCTCCTGAAGTACGTCGGGCTGAACCCGATCGTCGTGCACGGCGGCGGGCCCGAGATCACCGCGTACATGCAGAAGCTCGACATCCCGGTCGAGTTCGTCGGCGGCCTGCGCGTCAGCGACGCGCAGACGGTCGAGGTCGCGAAGATGGTGCTCGTCGGCAAGGTCAACAAGGACATCGTCCTGCGGCTCAACCGCCACGGGCAGTCGGCGGTCGGGCTGAGCGGCGACGACGGGCAGCTCTTCCGCGCCTCGCGGCTGGCGGCGCCGGGCGGCGAGGACATCGGCTGGGTCGGCAAGATCGACCGCGTCGACGTCGACGTCATCCGCCACATCGCGCAGGACTACATCCCGGTCATCGCGTCGATCGGGGCCGACCGCGAGGGCAACTCGTACAACGTCAACGCCGACGAGGCGGCCGCCGCGGTCGCCCGCGCGCTCGGGGCGTACAAGCTCATCTTCCTGACCGACGTCGAGGGCTGGCGGCGCGATGCGTCGGACCCGAAGTCGCTCGTGTCCGAGGCGGGCGCCGACGAGGTCGAGCAGGCGCTCGACGGGATCTTCGGCGGCATGCGCCCGAAGCTCCAGGCGTGCCTCGACGCGATCCACGGCGGCGTGTCGTTCGCGCACATCATCGACGGGCGCGTCCCGCACTCGCTGCTGCTCGAGCTGTTCACCGACGCCGGCGTCGGCACGAAGATCAGGCCGGCCGGCTGATGGCCGGCGAGCACCTGCTGAAGACCTACGCGCGGTTCCCGGTCGAGTTCGTCCGCGGGTCCGGCGCGCAGCTGTGGGACAGCGAGGGGAACGAGCACCTCGACTTCCTGAGCGGCATCAGCGTGTCGTCGGTGGGGCACTGCCACCCGGATGTCGTCGCGGCGATCCGGGAGCAGGCGGGCGAGCTGCTCCACGTCGGCAACCTCTACTTCAACGCGCCGATGGCGACGCTGGCCGACCGGTTGGCGCTCGGCTCGCTCGGCGGCGGGGTCTTCTTCACGAACTCGGGCGCCGAAGCGGTCGAGGCGGCGCTGAAGCTCGTGCGCAAGGCGAAGCAGGGTGGCGAGATCGTCGTCGCGCGCGGCGCGTTCCACGGGCGTACGTACGGCGCGCTGTCGGCGACGCCGCAGGAGACCAAGCAGGCGCCGTTCGCGCCGCTCGTGCCGGGGTTCGTCGCGGTCGAGCCGGTTGCCGACGCGATCGCCGGCGCCGTTCACGACGGGACGGCCGCGGTCGTGCTCGAGGTCATCCAAGGCGAGTCGGGCGTTCACGTGCTGGCCGACGAGACGTTGCGCGCGGCCCGTGAGGCGTGCGACCGCGTCGGTGCGGCGCTGGTGTTCGACGAGATCCAGACGGGCCTGGCACGCACGGGAACGCTGTGGGCCTACGAGCACTCGGGCGTCGTGCCCGACGCGATCACGACCGCGAAGGCGCTGGGCGGCGGGCTGCCGATCGGCGCCCTGATCACCGGCGAGCGGCTGCGCGACGTGCTCGAGCCCGGGGACCACGGATCGACGTTCGCCGGCGGGCCGGTCGTCGCCGCGGCGGCCCATGCGGTCCTCGACGTCCTCGAGGATCCCGCCCTGCACGCGCGGATCCGCGAGCTGGGGGAGCGGCTGCGCGAACGCCTCGCGGACCTCCCCGGTGTCGTGAACGTCCGCGGCCGCGGGCTCATGAACGCGTTCGACCTCCAGGCCGGCGGCGCACCCGACATCGCCCGCCGCGCGCTCCTCGAGCAGCGCCTCGTCGTCAACGCCACCGGGCCGGCCACGATCCGCCTCCTCCCGCCGCTCGTCATCGGCGAGGGCGAGATCGACGAGGCGGTCGGTCGGCTCGGAATGCTGCTCGTCTAGGCTCCTGCACCGCCATGGCCGAAGACGACGCTCCCCGCATCTCCGCTCACCACATCCCGCCGCCCGAGGCCACCGAGCGCATGCGCGCTCAGGCGACGGCCTCCTACGAGGCGACGCCGGACGAGGTCAACCGCGTGCTGCTCCTCTACTCGGGCGGCCTGGACACGAGCGTGATGCTCAAGTGGATCCAGGACGAGTACGAGGCGGAGGTCGTCACGCTGACGGTCAACCTCGGCCAGCCGGGCGAGGACTACGAGGTCGTCGAGGGCAAGGCGCGGCAGCTCGGCGCGGTCGACACGTTCGTCGTCGACGCGCGCGAGGAGTTCGCGCGCGAGTACATCGCTCCCGCGATCAAGGCGAACGCGATATACGGCCTCGGCTACCCGCTCTTCACCGCGCTCGGCCGGCCGCTCATCGCGAAGCTCGCCGTCGAGTACGCCCGTCGATCCGGCTGCGACACGATCGCGCACGGCTGCACGGGCAAGGGCAACGACCAGGTGCGGATCGAGTCGACGATCGCGACGCTGGCGCCGGAGCTGAAGATCATCGCGCCGGTCCGGTCGTGGTCGATGGGCCGCGACGAGGAGATCGCGTACGCGCGCGAGAACGGCATCCCGGTCAAGGGCGGCACCGAGTCGGCGCCGTACTCGATCGACGACAACCTCTGGGGCCGGTCGAGCGAGGGCAAGTGGATCGAGGACCTCTCGCATGCGCCGGAGGACGACGTCTTCGATCTCGTGACGCGGCCCGAGGAGGCGCCGGACGAGCCGGAGATCGTCGAGATCGGGTTCGAGCAGGGCCTGCCGGTGACGCTGAACGGCCAGGCGCTCGGCCTCGTCGAGCTGCTCGAGGCCGTCGCCGAGATCGGCATGAAGCACGGCGTCGGGATCGTCGACCACATCGAGGACCGGATCGTCGGCCTGAAGGTGCGCGACATCTACGAGGTCCCCGCAGCCGAGATCATCCTCAAGGCGCACGCCGAGCTCGAGCGCCTCGTCGGCACGATCCACCAGAACCAGTTCAAGGCGAACCTGGACCGGCAGTGGGCGTACCTCGTCTACGCCGGCCTGTGGTGGGAGCCGCTGCGCGGGAACATCGACGCGTACCAGGACTCGGTCAACGAGTGGGTGACCGGCACCATCGGGCTGAAGCTCTACAAGGGCTCCGTCCGGGTGGTCACGCGGTCGTCGCCGCACGCGGTCTACGACGCCCAGCTCGCGACCTTCGCGGAGTCCGGCGGCCTGTTCTCGCAGCAGGCGTCGCCCGGGTTCATCGAGATCTGGTCGCTGCAGTCGCGCATGGCGTGGCGGCTGCGCAACGAGACCGACTGAGCGCCACTTCGGCGCGGTTCTCCGCAGGGTGCGGGGACTTCGCGTGAGGTCCCCGGGCCGTCCGCCGCGGGGCGCATACTGCGGCGCGTGAACCCCGATCGCCAGCCGCAGGAGCTGCAGGTGGACCGCGTCGAGTGGGTCCCCTCGTCACCGGACGTCCTCGAGGTGCGCGTCTTCGGCGCCTGGCACGGGTCGACGGTGCCGCCCGAGGCAGTCCTGGTGGTCGGCGACGCCTCCGCGCCGGCGTTGCCGGACGCTATCCCGGCGGGCACGCCGCCCGCGTGGGGCGCCGCGTTCCATGCCCCGGTCGAGCAGCGCGCCGCGCTCGAGGCGGGGGAGGGGAGGCTTGTCCTCGGCGACGCCGAGATCCCGCTGCCCGAGGCGCTGCCCGGCCTGCTGGTCGACGTGGGCGACGAGGAGGAGCCGGGCGGGACGGTCGTCGATCCCGCCGTCCTCGCCGAGCGCCGCGCCCGCCGCGCCGAGGTCGCCGAGCGCTCCGCCTCCCAGCGCGCCGCCTCGGCCGAGCACACCGCCGACACGCTGCGCGCCCAGCTCGACCAGCTCGAGCAGCGCCTCGCCCGCGCGGGGTCCGAGCGCGACGGCCTCGCCGCGCGCGTCGCCGACGCCGAGCGACAGCTGCGGCTGGCCGAGCAGCGCGAGGAGGCCGAGCGCCGCCGCCGCGTCGAGGTCGAGGAGGAGATCGCGGAGGCCCGCCGCCGCGCGGAGGCCGAGCTCGAGTCGCTGCGCGACCGGCTCGCCGGCGCCGAGGAGGTCGCCGCGGTGCTCGAGCGCGAGCTCGCCACCGCCCGCCGCCGCGCCGCCGAGGCCGACCGCGCCACCACCGCCGAGCGCGAGGCCCGCCGCGCCGCCGAGACCTCGCTTGCGCAGATCCGCGAGCGCCTCGACGAGCTCGAGGCCGGCACCGCCGACTCCGAGGAGGCCGAGGCGCTGAGACGCGAGGCTGAGGCCCTGCGCGACCGCGCCGCCGAGCTCGAGCGCGACCTCGTCGCCGAGCGCATCGCCCGCGCCGCCGCCGAGCGCCGCGCCGCGACGCCCGTCATCTCCGACCGCGAACGCGAGCTCGCCGAGCAGGTCGCGCGGCTCGAGGCGGAGCTTCCCGACCGCGAGCGGCTGCTCGCGCGCATCGCCGAGCTGGAGGCCGAGCTCGGGCGGGCGGGCAGCACGGCGCGGGAGGAGGAGCTGGCCGCCCGCGTCGGCGACCTGCAGGCGGAGCTCGATCGTCGCGTGCAGACGCAGCAGCGCGTGCAGGAGGCGATCGCGGCCGTGCGCAGCGAGCTCGACCGGGTGCGCAGCCGCGTCGACTCCGGCCACGCGGGCACGGAGTCGCTGCGGCGCGAGCTCGACGCGCTCGACGCCCGCCGCCTGTCGCTCGAGGAGGTCATCCAGCTTCGCGACACCGAGCTGCGCGACGCCCGTACGGCCCTCGAGCAGGCGCGGGTCGCGGCGGTCGCCGCCCGGTCCGACGTCGACGAGCTGCGCGCGGCGCAGGAGGCCGCCGACCGCGCCGCGGCCGAGGCCCGCCGGATCGCCGGCGACCTCCAGCTGCGCCTCGAGCAGGAGCGCCGCCTGCGCGAGACCGCCGAGCAGGCGCTGGCGGAGGCCCGCGGCGAGCGCCCCGAGGTCGAGCAGCGCCTTGCCGAGATGACGGCCGAGGTCGCCGCCGTGCGCAACCGCCTCCACCACGCCACCGCCGAGCTCGAGCAGCGCATCGCCGACGAGCGCCACCGCCGCGAGGCCGCCGAGGCCGAGGTCCAGCGCCTCCGCGAAGAGCGCCTCCGCGAGCCCGGAGAGGTCCTCGTCGAGCCACCGGCCGACGAGCCCGAACGCACCGACGCCCTCGACACCCTCCTCGCCGGCCTCCGAGCCCAAGTCGCCTCCGCCCGCCGCCAGCTCGACGAGCTCGAGGCTGAAGAGATCGGAGAGCCCGCCCCCGAAGCCTCCCAGCCGCCCGAGACCGAAGCCGAGACCTCTTCGCCCGTCCCCGAGGTGTCTCGGCCGCCCGAGACCGCGGTCTCTTCGGCCGCGGCGCCCGAGGCCTCACCGGCCGCGGTCGATCCCACCCACGATCGTCTCCAGCAGATCGAGGCGGAGCTTCGCGCCGCGGTGCCGGCGCCGGGCACCGGAAGCGCCGCCGACATGATCGCGAGCCTTCAGCACGCCGCCGACCGGCTTCGCGCCGCGGCGGAGGAGGAGCTCGCGCGAGCCGAAGGCGACACCGCGCCCGAGGCGCCGGCGGCTCCGGCCGCTGTGTCGTCGCCGGCGGCGTCGGCGGCCGCGCCCGCGTCTTCGGCCGAGGCCGGCGCGGCGATCGGCGCTCCTCTCACGCCGCGCATCTTCAGCTCGGCGCCGAAGGCCACGCCGTGGCTGCGGACCGCGGTGGCGAACCTCGCCGGGCGCGACCCCGAGATGGCGACGGAGCTCTTCATCGCCCTCCTGCCCGCGCAGGCGGCGGCGGTGGATCGACTCACGTACGACGTCACGACGCCGGAGAGCGGGCTGCTGCGGGTCGCCATCTCCAACGGCGGCGTCCGAGTCGAGCGGCCGGCGCCGGACGCGGCGAAGGCCGAGGTGGCGTTCGAGGGTCCGCTCGGGGCAGTCGCTCCGCTGGCCACGGGCGGGGCAGGTTGGCGGCTGCACAACGCGAAGGTCCGCCACGGCTGGCTCAAGTCGCGCAAGCTCGTCCGCGCCCGGCGTCGGCCGCTCTCGCTCGAGCAGGCGATCGAGCACGGCGCGCGGCTCGCGCCGGGGCTCCTCCTGGCAGCGCTCGCCGCCGCGGTGGATCCGGCGTGGACCGGCGGACATCGCTTCGCCGTCGACTACGCACTCGACCGGACCGGCACGTGGACGGTCGCGGCGGCGGACGGCGCGCCGCTCGTGGTCCAGCGCCGCAACGGCGAGACGGGGGCGGCGAAGGCGGAGCCGAGCGCGACGCTGACGCTCTCCCGCACGGCGCTCCTCCCGCTCCTCGCCGGCACGCCCCTCCCCGACGGCGAGCGGATCGGCCTGACCGGCGATCGGCGCGCGGTCGACGCGCTCCACGCGTGGTTCGACGGCGCCCGCGGCGCCGATGCGCGCTGATGCCGCAACCTCCGGGAAACGGCTCCGGCCACCCGCGCCAGCCCGTCCGACCCGGCGCCTAGCATCCAGTACCCCGTGAGCTCTCACAGCTGCGCGCATCTCCACGTCCACTCCGAGTACTCGCTGCTCGACGGCGCCTGCAACATCGAGGCGCTCGTCAAGCGCGCCGCGGAGTTCGACCAGCCCGCGATCGCGCTGACCGACCACGGCGTGATGAACGGCTCGGTGGAGCTGTTCAAGGCGGCTCAGAAGCACGGCGTCAAGCCGATCCTCGGCTGCGAGATCTACTTCGTCGACGACCACGTCAAGGCCCAGTCCGAGAAGGTGGAGCGCAACCACCTCACTCTCGTGGCGGCGACGAACACGGGCTACCGCAATCTGGTCAAGCTCTCCAGCGCCGGCTTCCTCGAGGGCCTCAACCGCGGCAAGCCGACCGTGGACATGGAGCAGCTCGCCAGGCACTCCGAGGGCGTCATCGCGCTCACGGGCTGCCTCGCCAGCCGCTTCTGCTCCCGCCTCGTCGACGGCCGCGACCAGGAAGCGCGCGCCCACGTCGACGAGCTGATGAACGTCCTCGGCGCCGAGAACGTCTACTTCGAGGTCCAGAAGAACGGCATCGCCGACCAGGACAAGGCGAACGAGGGCATCGTCCGGATCGCCCGCGAGGTCGGCCGGCCGCTCGTCGGCACCGGCGACGTGCACTACCTGCGCCGCGAGGACTACAACCACCACACGGCGCTGCTGTGCGTGCAGACGAAGTCCACGCTCGCCGCGCCGAAGATGACCTTCGACACGAACGAGTTCTACCTCCGCTCCTCGCAGGAGATGGCGGAGAAGTTCGCGGAGTGGCCGGAGGCGGTGGCGACCACGCTCGAGATCGCGGAGCGCTGCGACGTCAGCATCGAGCTCGGCAAGCAGCTCATCCCGCGCTACCCGACGCCGGACGGCAGCGACGAGCGGGAGTACCTCCGCACGCTCGTCATGGAGGGGCTGCGCAAGCGCTACGGCGATCCGCCGCCCGCCGAGGCCGTCGAGCGCATGGAGTACGAGCTCGGCGTCATCGACAAGATGGGCTTCAACGCCTACTTCCTGATCGTCTGGGACTTCGTCAAGTACGCCAAGGACAACGGGATCGCCGTCGGTCCGGGCCGTGGCTCGGCGGCCGGCAGCCTCGTCGCGTACACGCTGAACATCACGGACGTCGACCCGCTCCGGTACGACCTGCTGTTCGAGCGCTTCCTGAACCCCGAGCGCGTGTCGATGCCCGACATCGACATCGACTTCTCCGTCCGCGGGCGCGAGCGCGTGATGCGCTACGTGAAGGACAAGTACGGCGAGGGCGCGGTCGCCCAGATCATCACCTTCGGCAAGATGTTCCCGCGCGCGGCGACGCGCGACGCCGCTCGCGTCCTCGGCCACGACTACGGCGCAGGCGACCGCCTCGCCAAGCTCATCCCGGATCCCGAGCAGGGCCGCGCGCCCTCGTTCGACAAGTGCCTGGAGGAGGGGCAGGAGCTGCGCAAGGCGTACGACTCCGACCCCACGGCGAAGCAGATCATCGACGTCGCGAAGGGCCTCGAGGGCATCGTCCGCAACTCGAGCATCCACGCCGCCGCCGTCGTCATCGCCGACCGGCCGCTGACCGACATCGTGCCGGTGCAGCTCGCCGACGCGGGCACGGACGAGAACGGGCAGAAGGTCTTCCGCACGGTCACGCAGTTCGCGATGAAGCCGGTCGAGGAGCTCGGCCTGCTGAAGATGGACTTCCTCGGGCTGCGCAACCTCGACGTCATCGAGGACGCCCTCGACATCATCGGGCGCTCCACCGGCACGCGGCCGGACATGGCGACGCTGCCGCTCGACGATCCGAAGACGTACGAGATGCTCGCCGCCGGCGACTCGGTCGGCGTCTTCCAGTTCGAGTCCGAGGGCATGCAGGAGGCCCTCAAGAAGGTCCGCCCGACGATCTTCGACGACCTCGTCGCGCTCGTGGCGCTCTACCGCCCCGGCGCCATGGACCAGATCCCCACGTACGCGCGCGGCAAGCGCAACCCGGAGTCGGTGCAGATCCCCGATCCGCGGCTCGAGCCGATCATCGGCGGCACGTACGGGGTCATCCTGTACCAGGAGCAGGCGATGCTCATCTCCAAGGAGCTCGCCGGCTTCAGCGGCGCCCGCGCGGACGACCTGCGCAAGGCGATCGGCAAGAAGAACCGCGAGGCGATGGCCAAGCTCAAGCCCGAGTTCGTCGAGGGCTGCCAGCGGTCGGGGACGAGCCCGCAGCTCATCGAGCAGCTCTGGGCCACGAACGAGAAGTCGGCGGACTACTCGTTCAACAAGTCCCACGCCGCCTGCTACGCGCTCGTCGCCTACCGCACCGCCTGGCTGAAGGCGAACTACCCGGCCGAGTACATGGCCGCGCTCATCTCGAGCGTCATGGACACGAAGGACAAGGTCCCGTTCTTCGTCGCCAAGGCGGAGCAGATGGGCATCGAGATCCTCCCGCCCGACGTCAACCTGTCCGACCACGACTTCGTCGTCGTGGACGGCAACATCCGCTTCGGGCTCGATGCGGTGAAGGGCGTCGGCTTCGCCGCCGTCGAGGGGATCAAGCGCGCCCGCGAGGAGGGCGGCCCGTTCACCTCGATCTGGGACTTCTGCTGCCGCGTCGACGGCCGCGCGGTGAACAAGCGCGCGATCGAGGCGCTCATCAAGTGCGGCGCGTTCGGCTCGACCGGCGCCAGCCGCAAGGGCATGCTCTCTGTGCTCGAGCAGGCGCAGGCCGCCGGGCAGAAGCAGCAGCAGGACCTCGAGATCGGCCAGGGCTCGATCTTCGACATGGCGTTCGGCGGAGGCGACGACGGCGGCGGATCGCCCGCGGCGGCCGCGTTCGCCGCGCCGCAGCATCCGCCGATCCCGCTCGAGGAGTTCGACAAGCCCGAGCTGCTCGCCGCGGAGAAGGAGTCGATCGGCGTCTTCATCTCGGCGCACCCGCTCAAGGACGTCCGCGAGGCGCTGCGCGTGCGCGCCGACGCGTCACTGGCCGAGATCGGCGACCGCCAGAAGTTCAAGGACAGCGACTGGGTCACCGTCGGCGGGATCATCACCGCGCTCAAGAAGATCCGGACGAAGAAGGGCGACCCGATGGCGTTCGCGACCATCGACGACCTCGAGGGCCAGGTCGAGATCCTCATCTTCGGCAACGCGCTCGAGCAGTACGCGGGCTCGCTGGAGATCGACGCGGTCGTGCTCGTCCGCGGCCGTGTCGACCACAAGGACGCGGAGAAGACGTGCATCGTCGTCCAGTCGCTCGAGCCGTTCGCCCCCTCCGAGGAGGAGGTGGAGAAGGCGCGGGAAGAGCTCGCGAAGATGCAGGTGGGCCCTGAGCCGTTCCGGCTGCCGCCGCTCGACGCCACCCGCCTGCCGGCCACCTTCATCGACGAGCTGAAGGAGATCATCGGCAACTTCCCCGGCGAGTCCGACGTCGTCCTCGAGGTCGTGACCGGCGCGGGGCGGCGGACGCTCAAGCTCGGCCGCTCGTTCCGCGTCGCGAACAACGCGTCGCTGCGCGCCGAGGTGCAGCACATGGTCGGCTCGGCCGTCGTCCGGGTCGCCGAGCCCGAAGCCGCCACGCAGGCCGCCTGACCCCGTCCTCCGCGTGGCCGCCCTCGCCGAGACGATCGAGCTGAGCGGTGGGCGGCGGGCGAGCCACGAGGTCGTCGCGGCGGGCGGCGAGCCGATGCTGTTCTTCCAGGGCGGCCCCGGCTTCGGCGCGGCCCCGCTGCGCGAGTACGGCCGGCTGCTCGCCGACCGCTACGAGGTCCACCTCATCGACCCGCACGGCTCGGGCCGCTCGACGCCGCCGGAGCGCGACGAGGACTACACGCCCGAGGGCCACGCGCGCTTCTACGACGAGGTCCGCGAGGCGCTCGGCATCGACCGCGCGACGATCGGGGGGATCTCGTTCGGCGCCGTCACCGCGCTGACGTACGCGGCGCTGTTCCCCGACCGCACCACCCGCGTCGTCTCGGTCGCCGGCGCCGCCCAGGGCGAGCAGGTCGACCCCGAGGAGACCGCCGCGGAGATGGAGCGCAACCTCTCCCGCCACGCCGGCGCCCGGTGGTACGCGGACGCGCGCAGGGCGTGGGACTCGTGGACGGACACGGTGCTGGCGACCGAGGACGCCCGCCTCGTCAGCCAGATGATGCTCGACGTCCTGCCGCTCTACTTCGCGCACCCCAGCTCCGAGCCGGCGCGCCGCGCGATGTCGCGCTGGGCGGACCTGGCGGTCGACCTGCGGGCGGTCAAGGTCTGGGAGAGCGGCCTGTACCAGCACATCGACGTCCGGCCGCACCTGGCGAAGATCGCCGCGCCGACGCTCGTCATCGCGGGCGAGCTCGACGCGCTCTGCGGCCCCGCGCAGGCGCGCCTCATCGCCCGCCACGTCCCGGACGCCGAGATCGTGCTCATCCCCGACTGCGGCCACTTCGTGCCCGACGAGGCCCCGGAGGCGTTCCGCGACGCGGTGCTCGGCTGGGCGCCCGCCGCTTGATCCTGCGTTCAGGCACCAGCCGTACTCTCGGGCCATGGAGAAGGTCCTCAAGTCCGATCATGAGTGGCGGGACGAGCTCTCGCCCGCCCAGTTCCACGTGCTCCGCGAGGCCGGCACCGAGCCCCCGTTCACCGGGCGCTACGTCAACGAGAAGGCCGACGGCACGTACCACTGCGCGGCCTGCGGCCTCGAGCTCTTCGATTCCGACACCAAGTACGACTCCGGGTCCGGGTGGCCGAGCTTCACCGACCCGAAGAACCGCGAGAACGTCTCGCTGACCAGCGACTTCAGCCACGGGATGATCCGCACCGAGGTCCGCTGCGCGCGCTGCGACAGCCACCTCGGCCACGTCTTCCCCGACGGCCCCGGCCCGACCGGAGAGCGCTACTGCATGAACAGCTGCGCGCTCCAGCTGGAGTCAACCGACTAGCCCTTCGACCGGGCCTTCAGGCCCCGCTCGCGCAACGTCCGCGCGAGCTTGATCTCCTCCGGCGTCGGGCCGCTGCGGTTGTGGCCCGGCGTCTCGAGGACGCACGGGAGGTCCTCGAAGCGCGGCTCGGAGAGGAACACGGCGCAGCCGTCCTCGCCGAGCTCCCCCTCGCCGACGTTCGCGTGCCGGTCGCGGTTGGAGCCGAGCGGCGTCTGCGAGTCGTTGAAGTGCAGCGACCCGAGTCGCTCGGTCCCGACCTGCTCGACGCAGTCGTCGAGCGTGCGCGTCAGGCCCTCCTCGGTGCGGATGTCGAACCCGCTCGCCAGCAGGTGGCAGGAGTCGAGGCACAGGCCTAGGCGCTCGTGCCCGCCCGCCGCGTCGATGAGCGCGGCCAGCTCGGCGAACGAGCGCCCGAGCGTCCCGCCCGCGCCCGCCGTGTTCTCGAGGTGCAGCGGGCACGTCTCGGACTCCTCGAGCGCCTCGCGGATCACCGCGCCGGCCCGCTCGATCGCCTTGCCGACGTCGCCGGTCTTCGCCGACCCGGGGTGGAGGACGACGGCGACGGCGCCGAGCTCGGCGCCCGCGCGCAGCGACGTCACCAGCGACGTGTGCGTCTTCTCGCGGATCTCCGCGTCCTCGGACGCGCAGTTGAGCAGGTAGACGGCGTGGATGAGCAGCGCGTCGACGTCCGAGCCGTCCATCGCGGCGTGGAACGCCTCGATCTCCTCGGCCGGGTACTCCCGCGGCTTCCACGCGCGCGGGTTCTGGTTGAAGATCTGGATGGCGTGGCAGCCGCGCTCGACACCGCGCTCGACCGCCTTGGCCACCCCGCCGGCGGGCGAGACGTGGGCTCCGATCAGCATGCTCGGGCGTACCATGGCACGTCCCCGTGGACGGCCGCCCACTCACGCTCCCGCCCGACGAGCTGCGCAGGCTCGGGCACCGCGTGGTCGATGCGATCGTCGACCACTGGGCCGCCCTCGGCGACGGCGAGGCGATCCGCACCGGGACGTCGCAGGAGCTCCACGCGCGTTTGGACGGCCCGCCGCCCGAGCAACCGGGCGACGCGCTCGCCGCGCTCGACCGGCTCCTCGAGGACGTCGTCCCGTTCATCCAGCACGGCGACCACCCGCGCTTCTTCGCACGCGTCCCCAGCCCGAGCAACCCGGTCGGCCCGTTCGCCGACGCGCTGGCCGCCGGACTCAACGTGTTCGGCGCGTCGTGGGCCGGCAGCTCGGGGCCGACGACGCTCGAGCTCGTGGTGCTCGACTGGCTGCGGCAGTGGTGCGGCATGCCGGACGGGACCGAGGGGATCCTCATGAGCGGCGGCTCGATGGCAACGCTCACCGCCCTGGGTGCTGCCGAGCGAGTCCCCGGCGTCGCCTACGTGAGCGATCAGACCCACGTCGCCTCGCTGCGGGCCCTGCGGCTGCTCGGCTACGAGATCCGGATGACGGAGACCGACGCCGCGTTCCGCATGCGGCCCGAGCTCATCGGCAACGACGCGACGCTGGTGGTGGCGACGGCCGGTTCGACGAACACGGGCGCTGTGGACCCGCTCGACGAGCTTGCCGACCTCTGCGAGCAGCGCGGGCTCTGGCTGCACGTCGACGGCGCCTACGGTGCTCCGGCGGCCCTCACCGAGTCCGGCGGCGCGCTGCTCGGCGGCATGGGCCGCGCCGACTCGCTCGTCGTCGATCCGCACAAGTGGCTCTTCCAGAACTACGAGGCCGGCTGCGTGCTCGTCCGGCGCCCCGGCGCGCTGGCCGAGGCGTTCGCGATGTCGCCGGAGTACCTGCGCGACGTCCTCGGTGCGGAGGTGAACTTCCGCGATCGCTCGCCGCAGCTGAGCCGCGGATCGCGCGCGATGAAGTTGTGGCTGTCCGTGCAGACGTTCGGCATGGCCGCGTTCCGGGAGGCGATCGCGCGGGGCATCGCGCTGGCGGAGGCCGCGCAGCGGGCGATCGAGCGCACGGACGGGCTCGAGGTCGTCACCCCGGCGCAGCTGGCGATCGTCACGTTCCGGGCGACGCGCGCCGACAACGCCGCGCTCATCGCGCGCGTGGTCGAGGACGGCTACGCGATCCCGAGCTCGACCGTGCTGCGAGGTGAGACGGTGCTCCGCGTGTGCACCATCAACCCGCGCACCACGGACGAGGAGATCGAGCGGACCATCGCCCGGATCGGCGAGCTCGCCCGCTCGTAGAGTCTGGTGTCCATGCGCGTTCGCTTCGCTCCCTCGCCCACGGGCGCCCTTCACATCGGCGGCGCCCGGACGGCGCTCTTCAACTGGCTGCAGGCCCGCCACACGGGCGGCACGCTGCTCCTGCGCATCGAGGACACCGACCGCGAGCGCTCCACCCCGGAGAACGTCGAGCAGATCCTCGACGCGCTGCGCTGGCTCGGCCTCGACTGGGACGAGGGCCCGGTCTCGCAGGTCTCGCGCGCCGAGCGCCACCAGGAGGTCCTGCGCACGCTGCTCGCCCGCGATCTGGCCTACCGCTCGAACGCGACGGCCGACGACGTCAAGGCGTACAAGGCCGAGCACGGGGCCGACAAGGGCTTCCGCGGTCAGCCGGAGGAGACGGGCGCCGTGCGGCTGCGCGTGCCCGACGAGGGCGAGACGGTCGTCCACGACCTCATCCGCGGCGACACGACGTTCCGCCACGTCCACCTCGACGACCCGGTGATCGCCCGCGCGGAAGGGACCGTTCTCTACAACTTCGCCGTCGCGATCGACGACCTCGACGCGAAGATCTCGCACGTCATCCGCGGCGAGGACCACCTGTCGAACACGCCGAAGCAGCTGCTCGTCTTCGAGGCGCTCGGTGCCGAGCCGCCCGTCTACGCGCACATCCCGCTCATCCACGGGCCGGACGGCAAGAAGCTCTCCAAGCGCCACGGCGCCGCCTCCGTGCAGGAGCTGCGCGACGCCGGCTACCTCCCCGAGGCGGTCCGCAACTACCTCGCGCTGCTCGGCTGGGGCCCCGAGGACGACGCGACGGAGATGTCGACGGAGGAGCTCGTGAAGCGCTTCGACGTCGCGCGCGTGCAGAAGAACCCGGCGCGGTTCGACGAGGAGAAGCTCAAGTGGCTGAACGGCCGGTACATCCGGGCGATGAGCGATGACGAGCTGACCGCGCGCGTGGAGGCGTTCGCCGGGCGAACCGGGCTGGGGGAGGCGGTGGCGATCTCGCGCGAGAAGATCGCGACGCTCGCGGACTTCTGGCCGCTCGCAGGGTTCATCTTCGACGGGCCGGCGGATGACGAGAAGGCGTTCTCCAAGTGGCTCGGCTCCTCGGAGGGGCTCGACGCGCTGGCGGCGGCCCGCGAGGCGATCGCCTCGACGGAGCCGTTCGACGTCGAGCATCTGGACGCCGCGTTGCGCGGCGTCGTCGAGGCGCGGGGCGCGAAGCCGAAGGACGTCTTCCAGCCGATCCGCGTCGCCTTGGCCGGTACGACGGTCTCTCCGGGCATCTTCGAGACCATCGCGGTGCTCGGCCGCGAGGAGGCGCTGCGCCGCATCGACGCGGTGCTTGCAGGCGTTTCCAAGGCTTGACTTCAAGCCTTCGGTCCTGTCGACTCAATCGAATGTCCACTGGTGCCGATAACGAGGGCGACCCCGGACCAGGACCAAGGATGTCAACGCCGCCTACAGCGATTCGCCAGTCTCCGACCACACCGCCCCAGACCGGTGCCGCCGCTCAGCGTCGTCACAACGAGGGCCATGGTCGCCGCCTGACCGCCGCGTTCGAGGCGCTCGAGGCCTTCCCGGCGCTCGCCGAGTCGCGCAACCGCCTGCTGCGTCTCGTCAGCCAGGAGCGCATCTCGGCCGGCGAGGTCGTCGCGGCCGTTGAGTCCGACGTCGCCCTCGTCATCGCCGTCCTGCGCCTGGCCAACCAGGTCGAGGGTCGCTCGCGTGGCCGCGTGGAGAGCGTCGTCAAGTCGGTCGAGCTCCTCTCGCCCGAGGCCGTCCAGGCCCTCGCCTCCCGCGCCCGCACCTACGACTTCTTCGAGCGCTCGTCCGTCTGGGACGCCGCTCCGGAGCGCTTCCGCCTCCACGGCGTCGCCTGCCAGCGCGCCGCCGATCGTCTCGCCACCGAGACCGGCTACGAGGACCGCGACCGCCTGATGGTCACGGCGCTCCTGCACGACATCGGCAAGCTCGTGCTCATGCACGCGTACCCGGGCTACCCGGGCCAGGTCCACCAGGGCGCTCGCACGCCCGAGGAGCGGATCAACAAGGAGCGTCGCGAGCTCGGCGTCGACCACGCTCTCGTCGGCGGCGTCCTCGCCCGCCGGTGGGGCCTGCCGAAGGCCGTCGCCTCGGTCATCGAGCGTCACCACAGCGACGACGCCTCGGGCGAGGCCGCGTACGTCCGCCTCGCGGACATGCTCGCGCACTACGCGCAGGGCCAGGCCGTCTCGCCGACGGAGCTGCTCAAGACCGCCCGCGTCATCGGCATGGGCCCGGCGGAGCTGCGGACGGTCATGTACGACCTCCCGTACCCGACCACCGGCCGCCAGCGCTCGATCGACCCGTGCCCGCTCTCCTCGCGCGAGCTCGAGGTCCTCAAGCGCCTCGCCGAGGGCAAGGTCTACAAGCAGATCGCCCACGAGCTCTCGCTCTCGACCTCCACCGTCCGGACCCACCTCCACAACATCTACGGCAAGCTGGGAGCGGTCGACCGCGCCCAGGCCGTGCTGCTCGCCACCGAGCGCGGCTGGCTCTAAGCCGCACCCACCCATCCTCCTCCTGGTTCCGACGACGGGCCGCCCTCGGGCGGCCCGTCGCCGTTGTGCCCCGCGTCGCCTAGGCGTCGCGCCGGCGCGAGCCGGTGATGATCAGCGCCGCCGCGCCGGCCAGCAGGATCGCGCCGCCGCCGAGCAGGGTCCAGCCCAACGGGCCGAGGAACGGCACCTTGGCGCCGGCCTCGATCTCGGCGCTCACGCCGCGGGACCCGTCGCGGTTCATGACCACGATGGTCCAGTCGCCGTTCTCGACGGTCCAGTCGAGCTGGCCGTCCGCATTGGCGGTCGCCGCCCAGATGTCCCGGGCGGCAGGCGGTGTCGCCGGCCGCCCGCCGCGCTGCTCGTCGTAGTCCGCGTCGAAGGGGCCGAAGTGGACGTCGGTGACGGTGGTGGTCCCGACGCCGGCGAGGTAGCGCTCGACGTCCTGCGTGCGCGCCACGCCGGCGAACACGGGCTTGCCGCCGCCGGCGCCGACGTCGAGCCGGAGCTCGCCGAGATCCGTGTCGTCGACGAGCGACTCGGCGCCGTCGAGGTCGATGTCCATCGTGTCGCTGATCAGCGCGCTGCTCGCCGGACCCGCGGTGTAGGTGTGCGTCCCGGTGGTGAGGAAGCCGTCGTCGTCCTTCTGGGCGTTCGCCCACAGCGAGGCGCCGCCACCGAGGGAGAGCGCCGCCGCGACGAGGCCGATGACGACCCCGACGACGATCCGTCCGACGCGCGGGCGGCCTCTGGTGCTCGGGGTCCCGGCCGCGGGAGCCGGCGAGGGGATCGTGGTGTGAGGAGCGATGTGGGGGGTGTCCGTCGTCATGGGTCGACCGTCCCACGCGGCGGTTCGCCGCGCGCGGGGGAGAGCAGGCGTCGGCCGGGTGCGGATAACCCCCGGCGCCGCTCTCAATGCGAGTAGGGATTCGGGGGATTCGACCACTAGAGTGCTCGCCCAGTGCTCTCGATCACGTCCAAGTCCCCCTACGCCGTCCAAGCCCTCGCGGAGCTCGGCCGCTGCGGCGGAGCCGACCCGGTCCCGATCGGAGAGCTCGCCCGCCGGCGCAACATCCCGGTTCAGTTCCTCGAGCAGCTCTTCGCGACGCTGCGCCGAGCGGGGATCCTTCGCTCGCAGCGAGGCGTGAAGGGCGGCTACCTCTTCGAGCGCGACCCCTCCACGGTCACCGTGTTGGAGGTCGTCGAGCTGCTCGACGGGCCGCTCGGCCGCGACGCCCGGGGCATCTTCGCCGACGCCGCCGCAGCCGCCCGCGAGGTCTTCGAGAGCACGTCGATCGCCGACGTCGTCGAGCGCGAGAGGCGCGAGGCCGGCTGGGCGATGTACTACATCTGACGGGCCCCGCTCCGAGGCCGTCGGGGGTTTGTGATCGTCAGGACTCGATGCGGTAGGTGTACCGCGAGGAGACGTGCTGCTCACGCCACTGCACGGTCTCCCGTGCCTCGGCCTCGGTGAAGAGGTCGCCCTGCCACGAGGAGTACGTCAGGTTGGGCAGGCGCTTCTCGGCGCCCGTGAGGGTGTCGATCTCGATGACGCGGTGTACGCGCAGCGGCCGGGAGTCGTTCACTGAAATCCGTCTTGGATCGGAGAGAGCATCCGCTCTGTCTCGGGAAGGTTCCGACGACCCGCGGATCGTGTGCTGGTCTTTCCCCATTCAGGGAAAGCGAGTAAACGGGCGCGCCGGAATCTGGCGCGGTCGAGAGCGGACGGCGCGTCCAGAACGCACTGGCTCTTGGAGCAGGGGAGGCGTAGGGTCCCGCCATGCCGCCCGTCGCCGCCCGCGCGCTGCTGATCGCGCTCGCCTCCACGCTCCTCCTCGCCGCGCAGGCTCACGCGCAGACCGCCGATCCGCTCGAAGCGATCTGGCAGTTCAACGGGGGGCAGATCGCGGTGGACAAGCAGGCCGACGGGTCGTTCGTGGGGACCGTGATCCGGCCGACGACGATCTCGCGCTGCCCGCATCGCAACGGCGAGAAGATCTGGATCGAGGTCCGCGCCCAGCCGGACGGCCAGTACTTCGGCAAGCACCAGTACCTGAACGACTCGAGCTGCGCGCCGGTGGAGCGGGGGAACGTCGCTTTCCGGATCCTGAGCAAGCCCGACGGCACCCAGTTCCTGCGGATCTGCTTCTCGCGGCCGGAGAACCCGGAGCTGCAGCCGAGCATCGCGCCCGACGGCACGGACACCAACGCGAACGACGGCTGCGTCGACTCCGACCTCGTCTCGCGCCTGCCGCAGGCGCAGCCGAAGCTGAACGACATCGTCACGCTCCCCAAGCAGACGAAGGGCTGCGCGAGCCGCCGGCGCTTCCCGATCCGCCTGAAGGAGCCGCGCGGGGACGCGCTCGCCAGCGCGGTCATCACGCTCAACCGCAAGCGCCTGCCGGTCACGCGCAGCAACGGCCGGCTCCGGTCGGTCGTCGACCTCCGCGGGCTGCGGCGCGGCCGTTACGCGCTGAAGATTGTCGCCAAGACGGTCCGCGGCCGCACGATCACGGGCACGCGCCGCTACCGCACCTGCGGCAAGGTCAAGCGCATCGGCCGCGTCGGCCCGATCTGATCCTCGCGGTCCCGGCGCGGGTAGGCCGGGACCATGAAGAAGCCAGAACCACAGCCTGCGGCAGCGGACGTCCACGCTCCGAGCGAGATGGCGGGCGACGACCTGGGCGGCCCGACACCCGAGTTCGACGAGAACGAGGAGCGCACGCCGCGCGGCGCCGAGCCGGAGCGGGTGTCCGAGACGAGCGACGCCGGCACGAGCCGCGGCGGCGGAGCGGGCGGCCCCGAGCCGCCGCCGGTCTGAGAACCGCTAGGCGACGCGGGCGGCGGTCGCGCGCTCGAGCACGCCCCGCAGCGCCGCGACCGCCTCGTCCTCGAGCGGCAGGAGCGGCGCCCGCACCGGCCCGGTCGCGTCGCCGATCAGCGCGCACGCGGCCTTGACGGCGGCGGGGTACGACTGGCTCTCGAGGAACTGGCACAGCGGCCAGAGCCGCGCCCACAGCGCCCGCGCGGCGACCAGGTCCACGTCGTCGATCAGCAAGCGGTGGAGCTCGACGCACTGCTCGGGGACGATCGAGGCGACGCCCCACACGACCGCCTCGACGCCCTGGGCCAGCGCGCCGAACGTCTGCGTGTCCCAGCCGTTCAGCAGCGTGGGGCCGTCGGTCTGGATCAGCTCTGTCGCCCACGTCGCGTCGCCGCCGGTGTCCTTCAGGCACGTGACGGGGAGCTCGCGCATCTGCTCAGCGGTCAGCGTCACCCCGGTGGCGCCCGGCAGGTTGTAGTACATGATCGGGATCCCGATCGCGTCCGCGACGGCGGTGTAGTGGGCGAGCAGCTCCCGCCACGACAGGGCGTCGTAGAAGGGCGGCACGACCATGACCGCGGCCGCTCCGCACGCCTCGGCGTGACGCGACAGCTCGACGGTCTCGCGCGTCGACAGCGCGCCCGTCCCGGCAACGACGGGCACGCGCCCGTCCGCGGCGCCGCACACGACCTCGAGGAGCTGCCGCCGCTCGGCGTGCGTGAGCGTCGCGAACTCGCCGGTGCTGCCGCCCGGCACGAGTCCGCCGACGCCGCCCGCGATCAGCCGGTCGACGATCGCGTTCAGCGACCCCACGTCGATGGCGGAGCCGTCCTCGGTGAACGGCGTGATGAGCGCGGGCAGCACTCCGTGGAAGGGCTCAGACATGGGTCACCTCTCGGATCAGCGCGTCGACGCGTTCGGCGGCCGTCTGCCCGGTCCGGGCGGCGGCCTCCATGTTCCCCAGCTCGGCGAAGTAGTCGCCGGCCAGGTGCAGGTTGCGGTGCGGCCCGAGCGCGCCCCCGAGCACGGGCTGCAGCCGCCCGCGGCCGGGTCGCGCGTAGACGTTGCCGAGCGGCCAGCGCTGCACCGTCGCGCCGGCCACGACGCCGCGCGTCTCGGGATGGAGGTCGTGCAGGTCCTCCAGGAACCGCTCGACGATGACGTCGTCGGGCGAGCGCATGAGCTCGGCAGCGGCGCGGCCGCCCGCGAAGAGCATGAGGCTGCCGCCCGGGCGCCGCTCCCCATCGGCGCGCAGCGCGTGCGCCTGGTTGGTGAACATGTCGAACGCCCGGCCCGGCGTTGCCATCGCGTACACGCCGTCGTACGGCATCGGGCCCGTCTCGTTCGTCTCCACCGCGACGGTCAGGAACGCTCCGTACGTGAGCTGGGCAAGCGCGTCGCCGGCCTGCTGGGCGATCGGCGCGACGAGCGGCGCCGCGTGCGGTGCCTGCGCGGCCATGATCACGTGCCGCGCGCGGATCGTCTCGCCGTTGCAGCGCACCAGGAGCTCGTCGCCGTCCGGCTCGATCGCGTCGACGCGCGCGCCGGTGCGGGCGCGGTCGCCGAGCTCGCGGCCGAGCGCCGCCGGGAGCCGCCCGGACCCGCCGAGCAGGTTGCGGGCGATGAGCGACCCGCGGCCGCCCCAGACCAGCGCGAACAGCCCGATGCCGCAGCCGGCCGACAGCTCGTCGAGCTCCGCCGTCGCACGGTGCGCGGCGCACGAGAAGATCGTCTTGACCGCGGGCGGCAGGTCGCCGAGGAACGCGTCGAACGTGCGGTCGTCCTCGAAGTCGAACCGGCGCTCGAGCCGGTTGTACCGCGCGACCGCCCGCTGCACCTTGACGCCGGCGCGGGCGAACGCGACCCGCTCGCGGATCGACAGCGGCAGGCGGAACGGGTACGTCTCGACGCGGCCGCTCGTGAGCTTCTTCGCGCCGACCGCGAGTCCCATCATCCCGCCTGTCACCGGCACGGTCTCGAGCCCGAACTCGGTGGCCATCGCGTCGACGAGCGTGCCGGGGGCCGGGAAGAGGTGCGCGCCGTAGTTCAGCCAGTACTCGCCGCGCTCGTCGGAGCGCATCCGCCCTCCGAGCCGCTCCTCGGCCTCGAGCAGCAGGACGTCGCGGTGGCGCAGGTGCCACGCCGCCGCAAGGCCCGCGATCCCGCCTCCCACGATCACCACCTCGCGCGTCATGACACGAGATGCTCCACTGGGCTCGAGATCGAAGGTAGGCTTGCTTCCTTGGGCCAGTCCAAGGCTGAGCTTCTGTCTCTCCAGCAGATCCGGTGCTTCTGCGCCGCGCTCGACCTCGGGTCGTTCACGGCCGCGGCCGAGGAGCTGCGCGTGTCCCAGCCCGCGGTCGCCGAGCAGATCCGCAAGCTCGAGCACGCGCTCGGCGCCGACCTGTTCGTCCGCGCCGGCCGCGGCGTCGTGCCGACCGAGGCGGGCCGCGCGTTCGCGGAGCATGCGGTGCGCAGCCTGCGCGCCGTCGAGGAGGCGGCCGGCAGCGTAGGGGAGCTGACTGAGCTGCGCAGCGGCACGCTGGCGGTCGGGATGTTCGGCGGGCCGTCGGCCTGGCGGATCGAGGAGGTCGTCGCCGCGTTCCTGCGCCGCCACCCCGAGGTCTCCGTGAGGCTCGTCGGCCGCAACTCGTCGGTCATCGCGGAGCGCGTCCGCCGCGGCGACCTCGAGGCCGGCGTCGTGCTGCTCCCGATCGACGACGACCGCCTGTCCGTGCGGCCGATCGTGCGCGACGAGGTCCTCTACGTCAGCGCCTCCCGCGAGCGCACGCGCACCCCGGCGACGGTCGAGCGCCTCGCCGAGACGCCGCTCGTCTTCTACGACGCCGAGTCCGCCGACCGCGACCCGATCCGCCGCCAGCTCGCCGACCGCGCCCAGTCCCTCGGCCTGCGGCTCCAGCCGAAGGTCGAGGTGGAGCTGAAGGACATCGCCCTGCGCCTCGTCGCCGCAGGCATCGGCGACACCTACCTCCCGAGCGCCTACACCCGAGCGCCCTACTACCCCGACGGCCTCCACACGGCGCCGTTCGACCCCCCGCTCCACGACACCTTCGCGATCGTCACCCGAGCCGGAGCCCGCCTCTCACCCGGAGTCCGCGAGCTCCTCACCGAAGTCGAGGCCCACATGCGCACCGTCGCCGCCGACCTCGACCGCTCCCGGTGACGAGGCCGTCGTCAGTGCGCGGGGAACCGCCGAGCGAGCGCTTCCGTTAGCGCCTCGACCTCGTCGGGTGAGAGCGTGCCGGCTCGGGCGGCCAGCTTGGCCGCCTGCTTCCTCTTGAGGAGGTGCACGCCGCGGGCGCGCATCGTCCCGAAGAGCGGGAGGCCCACGTTGTCGACGAAGCACAGGACGCCGGCGAGGTCGACGTCCGAAGATCCGATGTCGATGAGCGCGGCGCGCACTTCCTTCAACTGCCGCTCCATCCCCTCGAGCAGCCCCGACTTGTCGCGGCCGTCCACGCGGAGCTGTTCGTTCCGCGGCCGCAGGAGGCCACCGGTCGAGCGAACGCGGACGCGGCCCTTGAGGTTCTTGGTGTCGATGACCGTCACGCCGCCCGGCCCGATCGCGATGTGGTCGATGTTCGCCCGGCTCATCGGGATCCGCCGGTCGTGCAGGAGCCGGACACCGCTTCCTTCCAGCCGCTTCTCCAGGAACGCCGCGAGGCGCTCCTCGCCCTCGGCACCGGTCTTCCACGCCTTGATGTGCTGCGGCTCGCCGAAGATCCTGCTCACCGCCACGCCGAGGTCGCCGTACTTCGCCCGCGTCCGCTGCTCGCGCGCCTCGACCAGCTGCTCATAACGCCGGCGCGCGCCGCTGCCGGCGACGCCCGGCTCCACGGGAGGCGGCTCGGCGGGCGCTTCCGGTGCCGGAGACGAGGCGATCCCGAGCCGCTCGTTCTCCTCGCTCGTCACGCACGCCTGACACCGCACCCGGCGCGCCGCGGGGTAGTGGAAGGCCCACACGCCGCGCGCAAGCTCGCGATCGCAGGTCGCGCAGCGCCCGGCGTACCGCAGCCGGATGTACTTCGCCTCGTCCGCCGCCACGACGACCACATCGGCGACGACGAAGGAGACCTTGAGCGATCGTCCGACCCGGCGAGCTTCGGTGAAGCTCCAACGCCTTCAAGCACCCTGGCGGGTGCCTGCGCCGAAGATGCGGCACCCTGCCGACCGTGGCGCACGTCGAGATCGTCGACCAGACCATCCGCGATGGACCGCAGAGCCTGTGGGGGATGCGGATCCGCGGCGGGATGGTGACCGAGGTCGCTCCGTACCTCGACAGGGCCGGGTTCGACGTGATCGACGTGCCGGCCGGCTCGTTCTTCACGGTCATCCTGCGGTACCTCCGCGAGAACCCGATCGAGTACTACCGGCACATGCGCAAGGTGCTGCCGAACTCGATCCTGCGCTGCGGGACGCGGCCGTCGAGCACGGGCCGGTACGGGATCTCGCCGCATTCCCTGCTCGACTTCTACATCCGCTACATGATCCAGGAGCTCGGCCACGACGAGTTCTGGGTCTACGACTGCCTCTTCGACATGAAGGAGATGGAGTACCGCTCGCGGATCATCCACGAGGCGGGCGGCGCTCCGGTGCCGGCGGTCATGTACGGCATCAGCCCGGTGCACACGGACGAGTGGTTCGCCGACCGCGTGCGCGAGATGGTCTCGTGGGGGATCGCGAAGGCGATCTACGTCGAGGACGCCGCCGGCATCCTGACGCCCGAGCGAGCCCGCACGCTCATCCCCGCGCTCGTCGAGGCGGCCGGCGACACGCCGGTCGAGCTGCACTGCCACAACACGACCGGCCTCGCTCCCGTCAACTACCTGATCGGCGTGGAGGCGGGCGTCAAGGCGCTCCACACATGCTCCAAGCCGGTCGCCAACGGGCCGTCGCTGCCGAGCACCGAGATGACGCTCGTGAACCTCGAGCAGGCGGGCCACACGCACCGGCTCGACACGAGCACGCTCGAGCCCGTCGCGGAGATCATGGAGCGGATCGCGCTCCAGGAGGGCCACCCGCTCGGCGTCGTCGACGAGTACGACTCCCGCGTCTACGAGCACCAGCTGCCGGGCGGCATGACCGGCACGTTCAAGGCGCAGCTCGTCCAGCACGGGATGGCCGACAAGTTCCGCCAGGTGCTCGACGAGATCCCGCAGGTGCGCAAGGAGCTCGGCTACCCGATCTCCGCGACGCCGTTCTCGCAGCTCGTCGGCACCCAGGCCGTGCTCAACGTCATCACGGGGGAGCGGTACGCGCAGACGACCGACGAGGTCGCGCTCTACGTCATCGAGGCGTACGGCAAGCCGCCCGCGCCGATCGACCCGGACGTCAAGGACAAGATCCTCGAGAACCCGCGCGGCCAAGCGCTCAAGGGGTGGACGCGGCCGCACCAGACGCTCGAGGAGGTCAAGGAGGAGCTCGGGGACCGGAACATGCCCGACGACGAGCTCTTCCTGCGGAACTTCGCGCCCGTCGAGGACATCGAGGCCACCCGCGCGGCCGGCCCGTTCCGGCGCCACTACAGCTTCAGCGACTCGCTCTCGACGTCGATCCGCCAGGCGCTCGAGCACTCGAGCGCACGAAGCGTGCAGCTCCGCACGCCCGCGTTCGAGCTCAGTCTCCGGCGCTAGCGCGCCAACTGAACGGCCGATCGGCCGATCTTGGACACCTGTCGTATGTCGACCGGCGGTCACCGGCCGTACCGTCGAACGGCGTCCTGAAGTGCACTGGGCGCGTGAGCGGGACAGGGCGGAGGGCGAGCACCACCATCCTCCGTCCGTGTGCCGCCCGTAGCAGCGACGGCGTCCGTGCTCACACCCGGACCGCCGGCGCATTCGGGAGGCGCGGGATGGCCGGTGCCGCCGGTAGGCCATCCCGCCCCTCACTGCTGGGACGAGCCGCGCGAGCGGCTCGTCCGGGTCCCGGCGCCCTACGCTCTGCGCCGATGGCCGCCTCCGTCGACGTCGTGGTCGTGGGCCTCGGCGCGATGGGCAGCGCTGCGGCGTACCAGCTGAGCCGAGCCGGCGCGCGCGTCGTCGGCGTCGACCGGTTCGCCCCGCCGCACGACCGCGGATCGACGCACGGCGACACCCGCATCACGCGGCTGGCGCTGGGAGAGGGCGACGCGTTCGTGCCGCTGGCGGTTCGCTCGCACGAGCTGTGGCGGGAGCTCGAGGAGCGCACCGGCGAGGAGCTCCTGACCATCACGGGCGGCGTCGTGCTGTCGTCGCCGGGCGGGCGCGGCCAGCACGGCGCGGACGACTTCCTCGCCACGACGATCGCGACGGCGAAGGCCCACGACCTGCCGAACGAACCGCTCGACGCCGAGGGGCTCGCCCGCCACATCCCTCCGTTCTGGTTCAGGGGCGACGAGCGCGGCGTCTACGAGCCGACCGCCGGCTACGTCCGCCCGGAGCGCGCCGTCGCCGCCCAGCTGCGCCTCGCGCGCGAGCATGGCGCGGTGCTGCTCACGGGGGAGCGGGTGCTCGAGGCCGGGCGGGGCCGCGTCGTCACGTCCGAGCGCGAGCTCCGCGCCGACCGCATCGTCCTCGCCGCCGGCCCATGGCTGGGGGAGCTGCGGCCGGAGCTCGCGCCGCGGTTCGTCGTGACCCGCCAGCTCCTGCACTGGTTCGCGCTCGCGCCGGGCGCGTACGACGCGCACCGGTACCTGCCCGTGTTCATCTGGCTGACCGGCGCCGGAGCCGAGGAGCTCCTCTACGGCTTCCCGGCGATCGACGGCCCGGACGGCGGGCTGAAGGTCGCGACCGAGCAGTTCCGCTCCACCACGGAACCGGACGCGGTCGACCGCACGGTCACGCCCGAGGAGTCCGCCGCGATGCATGCCCGCTACCTCGCGGGCCGCCTGCCCGGGCTCGAGCCCCGCGCCGTCAAGGCGGTCAGCTGCCTCTACACCTCGACGCCCGACAGCCGCTTCGCCATCGGCCCGCATCCGGACGACGAGACGCTCCTCGTCGTCTCCGCCTGCTCCGGCCACGGGTTCAAGCACTCGGCCGCGATCGGCGAGGCGGTCGCCCAGCTCGCCCTCACCGGGACGAGCACGATCGACCTCTCGCCGTTCGCGCCCGAGCGCTCCCTCGCTCCCTAGCCGGGGAGGTCGCAGGCCTCGGTGATCAGCTGCGATGTCCTCGCGAACGCCGTGTCGGACTGCATCGCCGCCCCGGTGCCGGCGTTGGTCAGCACCGCCTCGCACCCGGAGGGGCTGACCCCCTCGGGGAAGTGCCCGCCGCGGTCGGCACCGGCGGCCGCCGGCACCGCGAGCGCGCCGACGGAGACGACTGCAAGGACGGTCTTGCGCATGATGCGCCCTCCTTGAACCCGAGGCGGCCTCTTACCGCCCACCGCGCCGAGTCTCCACGAACGCCGACGCCGATTGCAAGTCAGCGAACGCCGGTCAGGTGCCTTGGCGCGACAGGTACGATCGCGCCGATGCCCGCCCGTCCTTCCCATCTCCTCACGCTGACCGCCGCCGCCCTGGCAGCCGTCGCGTTGCCCGGTCCCGTCGCGGGCGCCGCGACGACGAGGGTCTGCAAGTCCGCGGACCTCCGGTACCCGTACGAGCCCGGTGGACCGCGGACGTTCGGGGTGTTCCGGCTGCAGGTGACCGGAGGGTCGTGCAGGACGGCGCATGCGGTGGCGGAGCGGTGGCAGGACCGCTTCGAGGCGAACCTCGAGGCGGGGAAGGTGCAGCTGCCGAAGCGGGTGAGCGGGTTCTCGTTCAGGCAGCTCCCGCCGCACGCCGCGCAGACCTACACGCTGCGCGGCCGCAGGGACGCGACGACGATCCGCTTCGACTACGTCGTCCCGAACGGCTGAGCCGCGAGAGGCGCGCGCGTGCCGCCCGAAGAGCAGGGCCGCGCCGGCGAGGAACGGGACCTCGTCCAGTTCCGCCGGCTCGTCCTGAGCGTCCGCGACTACGCGATCTTCATGCTCGACCCGAGCGGCCGCATCGCCACGTGGAACGCCGGCGCCGAGCACCTCAAGGGCTACCGGGCCGACGAGATCGTCGGCCGCCACTTCTCGACCTTCTACACCGAGCCCGACCGCGCCCGGAACCACCCCGCCAACGAGCTCGAGATCGCCAAGCGCGAGGGCCGCTACCAGGAGGAGGGCTGGCGGGTCCGCAAGGACGGCACGACGTTCTGGGCCAGCGTGACCATCACCGCGGTGCACGACGAGGAGGGCCGGCTCACCGGCTTCGCGAAGGTGACGCGCGACCTGACGGAGCGCAAGATCGCGGAGGACGCACTGCGCGAGGCGCTCGAGGAGCTGCGGGCCGCGAACCTCGAGCTCGACCGCTTCGCCTCCGTCGCGGCCCACGACATCGCCGACCCGCTGCGCACGATCGCCGGGTTCGCCGAGCTCATGACGCGCGGCGGCCGGCCGCCCGAGGAGATGCAGGAGCTCGCCGGGTACATCCTCGACAGCGCGACCCGGCTCACCTCGCTGCTGCGCAAGCTGCTCGACTACGCGCGGGCGGGACGGACGTCGGGCGACCACGAGCCGGTGCGGCTCGCGACCACGATCGAGGAGGTGACCTCCGACCTCGATGCGATCCTGCGGGAGCGCTCGGCACGGATCGCCGTCGACGTGCCGGCGGACGCGCTCGTGTCGGCGAACGAGCACGACGTGCGGCTCATCGTCCAGAACCTCGTCGCGAACGCGGTCAAGTTCGTGGAAGGGGAACCCATCGTGGCGGTCGCAGTCGCACCGGCCGGAGCGGACGCCTGGCGGCTGACCATCGCGGACAACGGGCCCGGCATCCCGCTCGAGGAGCAGGCGGCGATCTTCACGCCGTTCACGCGCATCTCGACGGCCGGCGGCCAGCCGGGGCACGGCCTCGGGCTGGCGACGTGCCGGCGGCTCGTCGAGCGCCACGGCGGCGACATCGGCGTCGAGTCCGAGCCCGGGCGCGGCAGCACCTTCTGGGTGACGCTGCCGGTGGCGGCCGGCTAGGCCGCGGGCACCAGGGCGAGCACGGCCGCGCACATCGCCGAGCTGCTCGCGGCCTTGCTGATGAACGCGTCGGCGTTCGCCGCCGCGGCCGCCGCGGCGAGGTGGTCGTCGGGCATGCCGGAGATGAGGAGCAGGCGCGCGTTCGGCGCCGCCTTGCGCAGCTGAGGAGCGAGCCCCTCCGAGGTCACCTCGCGCAACAGGTGGTCCACGACGATGACGTCGGGCTGCTCGCGCGCGGCCAGCTCGAGCGCCTCCTCGGCGGTGTCCGCTCGGCCCACGAGCTCCAGTCCGCAGTCGACCATCCAGCGCTCGAACAGGAGCGGGAACGCGACCGCGTCGTCGCACAGCAGAACGCGCGCTGCGATGGCTGCGGCTGGCTCCGGCGCCATCGACCGAGGGTACCGCTCGGGCGGCGCGAAGACGCTCGACCCCGAACATGCGGAAGGCCCCGCCGAGGCGGGGCCTTCCGGTGCATCATCCGGGACGTCGCGGTCCGGTTACGACTGCTGCTGAGCGTCGTTCTTGGCCTTGGCGGTCGTCGACACGCACTTGCCGAACGCGCTCTTGCGGTTCTTGGCCTTGTACTTGGTCTGGAACGCGGCCTTCTGCTCCTCGGTCGTGGCAGCGGCCCACTCGGCCTTGCACTGCTTGGCGGCGTTGACCGTGTTCTTGTCCTGCTCGTCGGCGGCCTGCTTGTTGGCCTTGGCCTTCGAGGAGACGCACTTGCCGTAGGCGCTGCTGGCGTTCTTCGCGCCGTACTTGGCGGCGAACGCGGCCTTCAGTTCGTCGGTCGTGGCGGCGTCGCGCTCGGCCTTGCAGTCGGTGACGGCCTGCTTCTGCGCGGCGGTCTCCTCCTTCTGCTCGTCCTTGGCGTAGAACGAGACGCACTTGCCGTAGGCGTTCTTCAGCGTGACCTTGTCGCCCGTCGCCAGAGCGTCGACGGCCGAACGGAAGCTCTCGCCGCCGCCCGAGGACGTGCGCAGCGCCTTGCACTGCTTGGCGGCGTTCTGCTGGTTGGTCTGAGAAGGCTCATCGGCGATGGCGGCCGCGGGCAGGGCGAGCGCGCCGAGGGCAAGCGCAGAAACGAGCTTCTTGTGCATGGAAGGTGACCTCTCCTTGGTGCAGCGGGACGTTCGGTGGTGCTCATCGGTGCAATCGCCCGCAAGCACGAGAGGGGTACGCCCTACGAGTGGCAACGTGCCAACCGACGTTGACGCGTCAGCCGGCGGACACCCACACGGCGCGGGAGCGCACGACCTCCTTGCCGTCGACCTCCAGCGCGCAGTCGACGAACGAGAGCGTCCCGCCGACGCGCTCCACCCGCGTGCGCGACTGGATCCAGTCGCCCGGCTTGACCGGCTTGAGGTAGTCGACGGTCAGGCTGACCGTCGCGCGGTCCTTGTCGTCGCCGGCGTCGGCCTCGAGCGCGCGGCCCATCGCGAAGTCGGCGAACGTCGAGAGCAGCCCGCCCTGGACGGTGCCGCGGTGGTTGGCGTGGCGGTCCTCGGCGCGCAGGCCGAAGACCGGTCCGGTGTCGGTGTCACGAACGAGGATCGGTCCGATGTGCTCGAGGAAGGGACCCTGCCCCTCGTGCGGGGTGAAGCCGTCGGGTGCGTTCATCGCGTGCGCCCCTACCCGGTTGGAACCCCCGGTCGAAGCGACCTAGCGCGCGCGGCGCGCGAAGAGGACCATGAGCAGGAACGCGGCGAGCGCGAGGAGCGCGGGCTTCGCCGGAAAGGCCACGACGGCGGACGGCGCCGGAGAGCCGGCGGCGCGGGGCATCGCCGGAGGCGTCTCGGCCCGTGGCGTCGCGGGCATCGCGCGGGTGTCGGCGACGACGGGCCCGGCGAGGACGGCCTCGTGCTCCTCCGTCTCCGCGTCCTCGAAGTGGAAGCGCCGCGGCGGCTCGGTGCCGAGGCGCACGCAGAGCTTGCGCTCGTCGAACAGGCGGTGGACCGTGAAGCCGTCGAGCTCGAGCTCCCAGAGCGCACGAGCGGGGTCGCTGATGCCCACGAGCTCGAGCTCGTCGAACGTCACCGCCTCGTCACCGGCTTCGCGGAGGAGCTCGAGGAGGGTGGGGGCGTCGCCGATCGTCTGCACGGTCGAGTCATACGCCCCGCGGCGGACGGTTCCTGCTCGCAGATCACTCCGCGGCGGCGGCCCGCTGCGCGCGCTGCTCGGACTGGCGGCCGGCCGAGCGCCGCTCCCCGCGGCCGCCGAGGTGGCGGCGCAGGAAGTGCAGCTGGTCGCGCACCGCCTTCTCGAACGGCGCGCCCGTGTAGACGTCGAAGTGGCCGATCGGGTACGTGCGCACCTCGGCCCGGCCGGTCGCCCGCCACGCCGCGTCCTGGGCTGCGGTGACGGGCGCGATCGTGTCCTTGTCGGCGAGCTGGAAGAGGATCGGGCACGGCAGCCGGTCGGCGTGCCGGCCGGGCCGGAACGACGGCGGGCCCGCGAAGAGCCGCGCGCAGATCTCGTTGCGCCACGACGGCCCGGCGATCGCCTCGATGCCGGGCAGCGCGTCCGGCGAGGCCATCGCAGCGACGCTGCCGGGCGGGCCGGCGGCGGGCACGACCACGGGCGCCCGCCCGCGCGCCGCGGCGAGCTTGTCGCGCATCCCGGCGGCGGTGAGCCGCGCGACCGTTCGCGGTCCCGCGGTGCGGGCGGCATGGGCGACCTGCGCGGCGACGTCGACGACCGGCGTCTGCGCGACGACCGCGGCGATCCGCGGGTCCTCGATGGCGGCCGCGATGGCCAGCCCGGCGGAGAACGACGTGCCCCAGAGGACGATCCGCTCCGGATCGACGCCGTCGGTCTCGCGCACGTACGTCACCGCGGCGGCGAGGTCCTCGAGCTGCGTCGCGACGTCGACGAGCTGGCGCGGCTCGCCGGGGCTGGCGCCGAGGTGGCGGAAGTCGAACGCGAACGCGTTGATCCCCGCCTCGGCGAAGCGCTCGGCGAACGGCACGAGGCCGGAGTCGACCGTCAGCGACAGCCCGTGGGCGAGCACGACGCACGGGCCGCGGCCGTCCTCGCCGGAGAACGCCGTGCCCTCGGCGCGGAAGAGCAGACCGGCGCAGCGTCCGTCGCCGCTGCGGAACGAGATCGCGGCGCCGGTCATGACGCGGCCGAGGAGGTCGTGGGCGCGGTCGCCTCGGTGAGGCGATCGGCGCGGCCGGCGGCATCGGCCCCGGTCGGCGCGCCCTCGCGTGCGCGCGCCTGCCCGCGCGGGATCGAGCGGGTCTTCAGCTCGTGCTCGTACGTGTACCACTCGAGCTGCATCGCATGCCGCGGCTTGTTCGTGAAGTGCCCGGCGTGCAGCTCCTCGTCGGCGACGATCTCGCGCTCCATCTCGTCGCGCGGCGGCGGCGCCCAGTCGCCGGCCAGCCAGCGAGCGGCGAGCTTCGACTGCAGCTCGGAGAACGGGAAGATCGTCGGGATCGGCTGCCCGAGGCCGATGAACGCGAGGTCGTCGATGCCCGGCTTGAGCATCCGCTTGAACAGCGGCAGCCGGTTGTCGGGCGCCGAGATGAAGCCCTCGTCGAAGAACGGGAACGAGATGTCGTAGCCCGTCGCGTAGATGATCGCGTCGACCTGCTCGACGCTGCCGTCGGCGAACCGGACGCGGTCGCCGCACAACTCGGCGACGTCTCCCTTCGCCACCGCGTCGCCCGCGCCGAGCCGGCCGAGCAGCTCGCTCGACACCGTGGGGTGGGCGTCGAGGAACTTGTGGTCGGGGGTCGGCAGCCCGAAGTCCTCCATGCGCCCCGAGAAGATCCGCGGCAGGACGCTGCCCATCTTGCGCTGCAGCCCGAGCGGCAGCCGCGGGTTCGTCTTGACGACCTGGTCGGCCGGCTTGCCGAAGATGTACTTCGGCACCACGTACGCGCCCGAGCGCGTCGAGAGGAAGACGACGTCCGAGACGGTCTTGCGGCCGAGCTCGGAGACGATGTCGACCGCGCTGTTGCCGATGCCGACGACGAGCACGCGCTTGCCGTGGAGGTCGAGCGGCTCGGTCGGGTCGATGTAGTCGTGCGAGTGGATGACCGGCCCGTTGAACGTGCCGGGGAAGTGCGGGTACCGCGGCGACCAGTGGTGCCCGTTGGCGACGAGCAGCGCGTCGAACGCCTCGGTCGACCCGTCGTCGAGCGTGATCAGCCAGCCGCCGGCCGGCCCGCGCTCGGCGCGCTCCACGCGCGTGTTGAACCGGATCGCGCGCCGCAGGTCGAACGCGTCGGCGTAGTCGCCGAGCCACTCGAAGATGTGCGAGTGGTGCGGGTAGTCCGGGTAGCGGTCCGGCATCGGGAAGTCGCGGAACGAGATCGACGGCTTGGAGATGTCGATGTGCAGCGACCGGTACGCCGACGACGTCCCGTTCGGGTTCTTGAAGTACCAGTTCCCGCCGACGTCGTCCGAGACCTCGAAGCAGCTGTAGGGGACGTCGAAGTCGCTCAGCGCCTTGCCGGCCGTGAGGCCGCTGACGCCGGCGCCGATGATGCAGACGGACGGGAGCGAACGCATCCCGGGCAGGCTCCCGGCCGGAAGCCGGTCCGTCAAGCGCGATGCTGGCGGCGGGCCGCCTCGGCGAGGCGGTCCGCCTCGCGGCGCCGGCGCGCCTCGTACTCCGCGAGCTCCTCGTCGAGCGCGGTGCGCCGCGCCGTGACCTCGGCCTCGACGGCCTCCAGCCCGGACGTCCGCGCCGCCTCCATGAGCCGCTCCGCCTCGACCCGGGCGTCCGCGACGACCCGCTCCGCTTCCGCGCGGGCGGCGGCGAGCAGCTCCGACGACTCGGCCTCGAGCCTCGCGCGGTCGAGCAGCGCCTGCGCCTTGACCTCCGCGCCCTGCACGGTCGCCTCGGCCTCCACGCGCGCGTCGCGCAACTCCTGCTCGGCGTCGGCGAGGAGCTTGCGCGCGCGGGCCTCCTCCGCCGCGACCGAGCTGTCGGACAGCATCTGGCCGATCGTGTCGAGATGCCGGTCGACCTCGTCGGGGTCGTAGCCCCGGACCACCCGCCGGAACGACCGCTGCCGGACGTAGACCGAGAGGGACTCGGCGCTGCGTTGCCGTCCGCTCATGATCGGGTCCTTCCCGATCCCGAGCGCGGATCCTCTCGGGAGCGCTGTTACGTGACGTGAGCAACGATCCGAACGAACGCGCAGAGCGTCCAAGTCGGGTAAAGAAAGGCCGCTGACTGGTCGACAGACGGGCCATGCACTCCGGTTCATGGAGGAACCGGGCTGGTTCAAGGATGAACCCGTCCCGTTGGCGCGCCTTCTTCGCGGTGGCTGCGCCTGTCGTCCTCTGCCTGCTCGGAGGCATCGCGGTCTGGCAGTCCCAGCAGGCTCGCTCGGATCAGGCGCGCGCGCTCGTGCGCGTCGACGAGATCAGCCGCAAGCAGGACGAGGCCGTCCGCGCCCGGCACCCCGGAGAGGCCCGCAAGCTCGCCGCCGAGCTGCAGCGCGCGCGCCGCGCCGAGCGCGACGCCGCGGACGACATGAGCTGGTACACGTGGGCGCTCGGCCTCCTGACGCTGCCGGCCGCCGGCCTGCTGCTGCTGTCCGGGTCTAGCAACCGCCGCGAGCAGCGCGAGGTCCGCAACGCCGAGCGGCGCCTCCAGGCGCTCGTCCAGCACTCGAGCGACATGATCATGGTGCTCGGGCCCGACGGCACGATCCTGACCCAGACCGGCGCCGCGATCCTCGGCCACCGCCAGGGCGAGCTCATCCGCCGCCGCATCTCCCCGCTCGTCCACGCCGACGACGCGACGACGCTCAGCCGGGTGCTCAACGGCGACGTCCAGGACCCCGCCGTCGAGTGGCGCCTGCAGCACGCGTCCGGCGCGTGGCTGCACGTCGAGAGCGCCATCACGGACATGCGCGAGGACGAGGAGATCGGCGGCATCGTCCTGACGAGCCGCGACATCACCGAGCGCAAGGCCTCCGAGGCCCAGCTGCGCCACCGCGCCTTCCACGACCCGCTGACCCAGCTGCCGAACCGCGCGCTCTTCTACGACCGCATCGAGCACGCGCTGCACCGCGCCGCCCGCGAGGGCGAGCTCGTCGCGGTCTGCATCCTCGACCTCGACGACTTCAAGGGCGTCAACGACACGCTCGGCCACGCCGCCGGCGACGAGCTGCTGATCCAGGTCGCCCAGCGCCTGCGCGGCGCGCTGCGCACCGGCGACACCGCGGCCCGCCTGGGCGGCGACGAGTTCGGGATCCTGCTCGAGGGCGTCGCCGAGCGCAGCGAGCCGATCCAGATCGCCGACCGGCTCCTCTCGCTCATGCGCCAGCAGTTCGAGGTCGCCGACCGCAAGCTCGACGTCCTGCCGAGCGTCGGCGTCGCGATCACCGAGGGCCAGGACGAGATCGTCGAGGATCTGCTCCGCCACGCGGACGTCGCGATGTACGCGGCGAAGCGCAACGGCAAGGGCCGCTACGAGGTGTTCGACCCGTCGCTCGCCGACGCGTCCGCCGAGGACACGTTCAAGGCCGCCAAGCGCGGCGCCGCGGCCGAGGACGAGCACGACTCGAAGATGCCGTGGTTCCGGCGCGCGGAGGAGCAGCGCATCGAGGTCCTCAGCCTGCTCGAGAGCGAGGGCATGGTCACGGCGCAGTTCCAGCCGCTGCTCGACCTGCGCACCGCGCGGATCGCCGGCTTCGAGGCGCTCGCGCGCTTCGCGCCCAAGGCGACCGACCGCAAGCCGCCGAACGTGTGGTTCTCGCAGGCCCATCGCGCCGGCCTCGGCCCGCGCCTCGAGGCCGCCGCCCTGCGCGCCGCGCTGTCGGCGCCGGGCCGCCCGCCCGCCTCCTTCCTGACGCTGAACGTCAGCCCGTCGTCGCTCGCGTCGGACGAGGTGCGCGAGGTCTTCCCCGACGACCTCAGCCGCGTCGTCGTGGAGATCACGGAGAACGAGCTCGTCACCGCGGCGCCGAGCCTGCACGAGACGCTCGACGAGCTTCGGGGCCGCGGCGCGCGCATCGCCGTCGACGACGCGGGCGCCGGCTACGCGGGCTTCACGCAGCTGCTGCGCTTGCGGCCGGACATCATCAAGCTCGACCGCGCTCTCGTCCACGGAGTCTCCGGGGACGACTACCGCGCGGCGCTCATCGGGTCGTTCGTGCGCTTCGCGCGCTCGATCGACTCGCTCATCTGCGCGGAGGGCATCGAGTCGATGCAGGACCTCCGCACGCTGGCCGACCTCGATGTGACGTACGGCCAGGGCTACGCGCTCGCGGCACCCGGCCGACCGTGGCCGGAGGTCGACCTCGAGGCGACGGAGACGTGCTACGCGGCGTGGCAGGGGGCGCTGCACGGGCACAACGTGAGCTCCGCGCTGGAGGAAGGCCGCCTCGAGCGCGTGGCCTCCAAGCTCGCCGCGATCCGCGGCCCCGACGAGATCCCGGCCGCGCTGGACGAGGTCTGCCGCGACCTCGGCGCCGAGCGCGCCGCCCTGCGCCGCGTGACGTCGGACGGGTCGCTCGTGACGGTCGGCGGCGCGCCGCTGACGAGCGCCGTGCGCATCGACGAGCGCAGCCCCGAGTTCGCCACGGCGGCGGGCCGGCTGCTCGTCCTGCCGATCGAGACGGCGGGCACGACGCACGGCCTGCTCGAGCTGATGGCGCCCGAGGGGCGCCCGTGGCACCGCAGCGAGATCCATCGCGCGCGCGTGCTCGCGCAGCTCTTCTCCCACGCGCTCACCGGCGCGGCGGCGATCCGCCTCGCGGCCGCCTGAACGACCGAGGGCCCCGTCCGGGGCCCTCGGCGCTGCTCCGTCCATCGGAACCTTCTGCGCTCGCGGACAGGATCCCCGTGCATCGGGATGCTCAAACGCCCCGTCGCTAGGGTGGCTTGCCTGACCATGCCGGCATCCGTTCCCGTTGCGAAGACCATCGCCGAGCACGTCGGGCGCACGCCGATGGTGCAGCTCACGCGGCTGCTGCCCGATGGCGCCGAGGTCGAGCTGTTCGGGAAGATCGAGGCGGCGAACCCCGGCGGGAGCGTGAAGGACCGCATCGGCGTCGCGATGCTCGAGGCCGCCGAGCGGGAGGGCCGCATCGCGCCGGGCCGCACGACGATCGTCGAGGCGACGTCGGGCAACACGGGCATCGCGCTCGCGTTCGTCTGCGCGGCGAAGGGCTACGACCTCGTGCTGACGCTGCCCGAGGGCATGAGCCGCGAGCGCGAGCGGCTGCTGCGCCTCTACGGCGCGCGCGTCGAGGTGATCGAGTCGCTCGGCGGCATGAACGAGGCGGTCGACGCCGCGCGCGCGATGGCCGAGCGCTCCGACGTCTTCCTGCCCGACCAGTTCTCGAACCCCGCGAACCCCGAGATCCACCGGCGCACGACCGGTCCGGAGATCCTCGACGCGCTCGAGGGACGCGTCGACGTGCTCGTCGCAGGCGTCGGGACGGGCGGCACGATCACCGGCGTGGGGGAGGTGCTCAAGGAGCGCAACCCGGACGCGAAGGTCGTCGCCGTCGAGCCGGCGACGTCGGCCGTGCTGTCCGGCCGCGCGCCCGGCCCGCACCGCATCCAGGGCATCGGCGCCGGCTTCGTGCCGCCGGTGCTCAACCGCGACGTGCTCGATGAGGTCATCGCGGTCAGCGACGAGCAGGCGATCGAGACCGCCCGCCTGTGCGCACGCCACGAGGGGATCCTCGTCGGCCTGTCGTGCGGCGCGGCGCTGTGGGCGTCGCTCGAGCTCGCCGCGCGCGCCGAGATGGCGGGCAAGCGGATCGTCACGGTGCTGCCCGACTCGGGCGAGCGCTACGTGTCTATGCCCTTCTTCGCCCCTTAGTCCTTCGCGAGCCGGGCGTTCGGCTCGACGCGCTCGGCCTCGCCGAGCGCCCACCGCTCCACCGCCGGCCACGGGCCGTAGCCGGACTCGCCGTTGATGTGCCCGGCGCCGGGCAGGAGGTCGACGGCGACGCGCAGCGGCACGCCGTACGCGCGGACCGCGCCGCCGGGGCAGTACGGGTCGTCGTCGGAGCACACGAGCCGGCAGCCGACCGCGAGCGCCGGGTCGCGGGGCACGGGGAAGAACGGCTCGATCTCGGGGACGCCCGCGTCCTCGCCGGGCGGGGCGACGAGCAGCACCCGGCTCGCCGGGCCGCCGCCGCTGGCCCGGTGGTGCAGCCACAGCGTGCAGGCGAGCGAATGGCAGATCACGACGTCGCCGGCGCCCGGCTCGAGCGCGCGCAGCGCGTCCAGCCACGGCTGCAGCTGCGGCCGGTCGGGATCCGGGAGATCGGGGAACTCGACGTTCGCACCGCGCTCGGCGAGCCGCTGCGCGAGCCAGTGCTGCCAGTGGCCGGGCCCCGACCCGCTGAGGCCGTGCAGTACCAGATGTCGTCCCGCCCGCCCTGCCATCCCCGGTAGCCTCCCGGGTGATGCTCGGCGTCGGCACCGTGGTGCGAGTCGCACGCGAGATCACGCGCGACGTGAAGGCGGTCCGGGACCGCGATCCCGCCGCGCGCGGCGTGACGACGATGGAGATCCTGGCCCTCTGGCCGGGCGTCCACGCGCTGCTCAGCCACCGGGTCGCCCATGCGCTCGACGAGATCGGCGTGCCGGTCGTCCCGCGCGCGATGTCGATGACGGCGCGCGCGGTCACCGGGATCGAGATCCACCCGGCCGCGCGGATCGGCGACGGGTTCTTCGTCGACCACGGCGCGGGCGTCGTCGTCGGCGAGACCGCCGAGATCGGCGAGAACGTCACGCTCTACCAGGGCGTCACGCTCGGCGGCACCGGCTTCGCGACCGGCAAGCGCCACCCGACGGTCGAGGACAACGTGACCGTCGGCTCGGGCGCGAAGCTGCTCGGCCCGATCACGATCGGCCACGGCGCGAAGATCGGCGCCAACTCGGTCGTCATCCACGACGTGCCGGCGAACTCGACCGTGGTCGGCAACCCCGGCCACCCGGTGCGCGTCGAGGGCCGCAAGCCCGAGGGCCCGGACGCCGACTGGGTCCACCTGCCAGACCCGATCGCCGAGGCGATCCGCGACCTCGCGCGGCGCATCGCCGCGCTCGAGCGCAAGGTCGCCGACGACGGCGAGGAGGCCGAGGTACGGCCGCTGCGGCCGGTCCGCGGCCCCAACCCGGCCGGCGGCTGACCGCCCGCGTGCCGGCGCTCGAGCTCCCGGACCCGCCGCTGACCGACGGCACGATCGCCCTGCGCGCGTTCGGGCGATGACGTCGAGGCGATCGTCGCCGCCTGCGCCGACCCGGCGATCGTCAAGTACTGCACCGCGATCCCGCAGCCGTACGGGCCGCGCGAGGCGGCGGCGTGGCTGCACACGCACCGGCACACGCGACGAGCGGGGACCGAGCTGGCGCTCTGCATCGCCGACGCGGCGACCGGCGAGCTGCTCGGCGCGACCGGGCTGCACCGCGTCGACTGGAACCACCTGCGCGCGGAGACGGGCTACTGGATCGCGCCGTGGGCCCGCCGGCGCGGCGCCGCCGCGGCGGGCCTGCGGCTCGTGACCGAGTGGGCGCTCGGGCCGTTCGGCTTCGGGCGCGTCGAGCTGTACGCCGAGACCGACAACACCGCGTCGCAGGCCGTCGCCGAGGCGGCGGGGTTCGTCCGCGAGGGGCTGCTCCACGCGTACCTCCGCGGCCGCGCCGGCGAGCGCCGGGACGTCTACGTGTTCAGTAGAACACGGTCCGCGAGCGGTGCCGCGGCAGCGCCTTGAACTCGGGCGCCTGGCCGCGGTTCCACAGCCACATGTCTACGACGCGCTCCGGCGCCTGCAGCCGCTTGGCGAGCTGCGCGCAGGCGTGGACGCCGGCCGCGCGGATCTCGCGCTCCTGCGCCGCGTCGTTGAGCAGCCGGTGCGCGTCGACGTGCTCGGCGAGCGCGGGTTCGTACCGCAGGACGCCCTCGATGCGCAGGACGTGGGGGACGAGGTTGTCGGCGAAGATCGTCAGCGCGTCGAGGTCGGTGAAGCCGCCGATGCCGCCGAGCGCGAGGTCGCTGCCGAGGATCTGCGCGCGCTTGTAGAAGCCGCGGTCGTTCCACATGCTCATCCCGCGGGCGACGGTCTCGGCGAGGCGGATGGCGGAGCCCTTGGCCTCCTGCGCCAGCTGCAGCGCCGAGCGTCCGCCGAGGAACGTGCCGAGCTGGCGCAGGGCCTGGGCGAAGAGCGCCATCAGCTCGTGGTCGCGCGGCTGCCCGAGCGTCGCGGCGATCTCGTCGGTGGTCATCGCGCGCAGCTGCTCGTTCGTCCACGGGCCGTCGGACCGGAAGCGGTCGGTGACGCCCGCGGCGACGGTGAAGTAGCCGCTCATCCCCGGCCGCTTGTTGAGCGTGGGGAACCAGCCCGACCCGAAGTTGATCGCGTCGAGCGTCGTCAGGAACGCCGCGACCTGCTCCTCGCTGCCCTCGACGTAGTGCGTCTTGGGATCGAGCTCCGGCTCGGGGACCGCGCCCGCCCAGGCGTCCGCGAGCGCCTGCAGGCGCTCGTCGTCGATGTGCACCCAGCGGGCATCGCGCATGATGCCCGCCGCGTGCGCGCGAACCTCCTCGGGCAGCGTCACGGGGAGGGAGAGTAGGGTCGCCGCCGTGGTCAGGACGGCAACGGAGGCCGACGTCGAGCCGCTGAGCGCCGCGCTGGCGCGCGCGTTCGAGGACGATCCGATCGCCCGCTACGGGCTGCCGAGCGACCGCCGCCGCCCCGGCCAGTTGCGGCGCTTCTACCGCGGGCGGCTGCGCTCGCTCGTCCCCGACGAGCTCGTGTTCCGCGACGAGGAGGGCCTCGGCGCGGCGCTGTGGGCCGCGCCCGACCGCTGGCACGTGCCGCTGGGCGAGCTGTTTCGCTCCGCCACGTTCAGCCGCCGCACGCCGCACATGCTCATCGGCTTCGGCCGCGTCGACCGGGTGCACCCGAAGGAGCCGCACTACTACCTCGCGGTGCTCGGCGTGGTGCCCGAGGCACAGGGCCGCGGCGTCGGGTCGCGGCTGCTGCGCCCGATGCTCGATCGCTGCGACACCGAGGGCGTGCCAGCGTACTTGGAGAGCTCGAAGGAGCGCAACATACCGTTCTACGAGCGCCACGGCTTCCGCGTCACGGGCGAGGTCCCGTTCCCGCGCGGGCCGCTGCTGTGGACGATGTGGCGCGACCCGCGCTGACGCCGCCGGAACCGCACCTATCCTCAGACGGCCGTGGCCGCCGAGCAGACCGATCAGCACGTCGAGCGCCTCCTGGAGGGGCTCAACCCGCCCCAGCGGGCGGCGGTCACGCACGGCGAGGGGCCGCTGCTCATCCTCGCCGGCGCCGGGTCGGGCAAGACGCGCGTGCTCACGCACCGGATCGCGTACCTCAACCACACGGGCGCGGCGCGCGCGAACGAGATCCTGGCGATCACGTTCACGAACAAGGCGGCGCAGGAGATGCGCGAGCGCGTCGAGGGGCTGCTCGGGCGCCGCACCCGCGCGATGTGGGTCATGACGTTCCACGCCGCGTGCGCGCGGATGCTGCGCGCCGAGGCGCAGAAGCTCGGCTACACGCGCCAGTTCACGATCTACGACCAGGCCGACGCGCGGCGGCTGATCAAGCGCTGCCTCGACGACGTCGGCGCCGACCCCAAGCGCTTCACGCCGGCCGCGGTCCACAACCAGATCTCCGACCAGAAGAACAAGCTGCGCGCGGCCGACGAGTACGCGGAGCTGGTCGGCTCGTACTTCGAGCAGACCGTCGCCGAGGTCTTCGCCCTCTACGAGCGCGAGCTCCTCCGCATGAACGCGATGGACTTCGACGACCTCCTCGTCCGCGCGGTCAACGTCCTCGAGCTCTTCCCCGAGGTCCGCGACCGCTACGGCACCGCGTTCCGCCACATCCTCGTCGACGAGTACCAGGACACCAACCACGCCCAGTACCGCTGGCTCCAGCTCCTGACCACGAAGCACCGCAACCTCGCGGTCGTCGGCGACGACGCGCAGTCGATCTACGGCTTCCGCGGGGCCGACATCGGCAACATACTTTCGTTCGAGAAGCACTACTCCGACGCGGTGGTGATCAAGCTCGAGCAGAACTACCGCTCGACGCAGACGATCCTCGACGCGGCGAACTCGGTGATCCGGCACAACCGCGAGCAGAAGCTCAAGGAGCTGTGGACCGACGCCGGGGCCGGGGATCCGATCAAGGTCCGCGAGCTCGACGACGAGCACTCCGAGGCGCGGTACGTCGTGGGGGAGATCGAGCGGTACGTCGACGCGGGCGGGTCGCTCGACGAGGTCGCGGTCTTCTACCGGACGAACGCGATGTCGCGGGTGCTCGAGGACACGCTGGTGCGGCGCGAGATCGGCTACCAGGTCATCGGCGGCACGAAGTTCTACGACCGCGCCGAGGTCAAGGACGCGATCGCGTACCTGCAGTGGCTGCTCAACCCGCAGGACGTCATCGCGTTCAGCCGCATCGCGAACTCGCCGAAGCGCGGGATCGGCCAGACGTCGCTCGGGCGCGTCCTGTCCCACGCCGACACGATCGGCGAGCACGTGTGGGACGTCGCGTCGGCGCCGGAGGACGTGCCGGGCCTCGGCACGGCGGCGGTCAAGGCGTTCACGCGCTTCATGACGACGATGAACGGCCTGCGCGAGCGGACGGCCGACGGCGTGCCCGTCGGCGACCTGCTCGAGGCGGTGCTGGAGGAGACGGGCTACCTCGACGCGCTGGAGGCCGAGCGGACGATCGAGGCGCAGGGCCGCCTCGAGAACCTGCGTGCGCTCGTCGAGGCGGCGCGCGAGTTCGACGCGGTCGCCGAGGAGGACGAGGACACGCTCGACCAGTTCCTCCAGCAGGTCGCGCTGCAGTCCGACGCCGATCAGCGGCGCGAGGGCGAGGGCCGCGCGACGCTCATGACGCTGCACAACGCGAAGGGCCTCGAGTACCCGATCGTCTTCGTCATCGGCTGCGAGGAGGGCGTCTTCCCGCACTCGCGCGCGCTCGACGAGGGCGGCCTCGAGGAGGAGCGGCGCCTCTGCTACGTCGGCATCACGCGCGCCGAGAAGCAGCTGACGATGACCTACGCGCGGCGGCGCAACGTCTTCGGCGCGCAGACCTACGGGATGCGCAGCCGGTTCCTCGACGAGATCCCCGCCGACCTCACCGAGCGGGAGGAGCCGCGCATCGGCCGCGGCGGGGTGGGCACGCCGATCCCCGGCTCGTGGGCCGCGGCCGCGGCCGGCACCGCGGCGCGCCAGCAGGACCTCGGCCGGGCGACCGGCGGACCCGACTTCCGGATGGGCGACGACGTCGTGCACGCCGCGTTCGGCGAGGGCGTCATCACCGGAGTGGAGCCGGGCGGGATCGTCGTCGTGCGCTTCGCCTCCGACGGGTCGGAGCGCAAGCTCATGGCGGAGTACGCGCCGATCTCGAAGCGCTGAGACCGGCGGCTCGGCGCCGCCGCCGCGAGCGACGGTCCTCGCCCTACGGCGCCAGGGTGCCGGGGCAGAGGATGAGCAGCGGGCACGTCGGCGCCGGCTCCTCCGCCGGCGGCGGCTGCTCGGTCGAGGACGGCGGCGGGTCGGTCGTCGACGACGGCTCGGGCTGCGCGGCGGCCGGCGGCTCCTCGGTCGGGAACGGCGTCGGCGTGGGCGGCGGCGGAGACGAGAGCTTCGGCGCCATGCGCGGGTTCTTGCCGAGGTAGCGCGCGACGGCGTCGAACGCGGGCCGCGCCTTGCCGTTCCAGTCGATGAGGCCGGAGTCCCACGTGGCCTTCGGGCGGTCGGCGTTCCAGTGATAGAGGTACACGCGCTCGATCCGCGGCGACAGCCGCGTCGTCACCTTCAGCGCGAACCTCGTCGCCTTCGCCGCGTGGGCCTTGCTCTCCGGGAACGACGCCTGGCCGTTGTAGTGCTGCCGGTAGACGAGGCCGCCGGTCTCGGTGATCCAGATCTTGCCCTTGTACGCCTTGAGCAGCCGCTTCGTCCCCGTCGTGCGCAGGCGGTTGACGTCGAGGTAGTTGTGCAGCCCGAGGATCCGGATCGGGCGCTTGGCCGCCTTCCGGAACTTCCGCAGCCACGAGACCATGTTCGGCTGGTCGATCAGCGCCGCCGCGACGATGCGGCAGCCGCGGCACTTCGCGCTGAGCACGTCGTAGAACTTGGCCGCCGTCGTCGGGCGGTGGCACGTCGGCTGCGAGCAGTGGTTCGTCTCGTTCCACGTGATGAACGTCCGCACCCACGGCCACCGCTGGCGGAACGCCGTGATCGCCTTCGTGTACTCCGCGAGCGTCGGCATGTAGATGCGCGAGACGCCCTCGAAGCCGTGCCCGAACGCGACCATGGGCTCGACGCCCGCGCGCCGCGCCGACCGCAGCCACTGGTCGACGTAGACCTGCTGGTCGGGGCGCGCGACGCCGTCGACGGCGATGAACCAGGGGACGACGAGCCGCGCCTTGCGAACGCCGAGCCATGGCAGCCGCGGGTCGCTGAACATCTCGGTCTTCTGGTCGCCGATGCCGACGAGCGCACGCCGAGCCGACGCGGGCTCGGCGGCGAGGGAGACGAGCAGCGCGGCCGCGAGCCCGGCGAGGAGGAGTCCCTTCCGCATCTGCACCCCTGGATACCCGATCCGGCGGCCGGACGAGCCAGTAAGGTCGGCGTCCTCATGGCGGCACGGGTGATCGACGGCAAGGCGGTGGCGGCACGGACGCGCGAGCAGGTCGCGCGCGACGTCGACGCGTTCCACGCCGAGACGGGGCGCCGGCCCGGCCTCGCGACGGTGCTCGTCGGCGACGACCCCGCCTCGGCGATCTACGTCGGCGGCAAGCAGAAGGCCTCCAAGGAGGTCGGCATCACCGGCTTCGACCATCGCCCGCCGGCCGACGTCACGCGCGAGGAGCTCGTCGCGCTCATCGAGGACCTCAACGCCAACCCGGACGTCAGCGGCATCATCGTCCAGCTCCCGCTGCCCGATCACCTCGACGACACGGAGATGAGCGGCCTCGTGCGCGCGGACAAGGACGTCGACGGGCTGACGACGATGAGCGCCGGGCTGCTGGCGCTCGGCCGTCCCGGGCTCCGGCCGTGCACGCCCGCGGGCGTGATGGTGCTGCTCGAGGAGGCGGGGCAGGAGCTCGAGGGCCGCGAGGCCGTCGTCATCGGACGCTCGAACCTCTTCGGCAAGCCGATGGCGCAGCTGCTGCTGCAGGCCAACGCGACCGTGACCGTCTGCCACTCGCGCACGCGCGACCTCCCGGAGGTGTGCCGCCGCGCCGACGTGCTCATCGCCGCCGTCGGCCGCGACCGCATGGTCAAGGCCGACTGGGTCAAGCCCGGCGCGACCGTCATCGACGTCGGCATCAACCGCACCGACGAAGGCCTCTTCGGCGACGTCGCCTTCGACGAGGTCGCCGAGGTCGCGGGCGCGATCACGCCGGTCCCCGGCGGAGTCGGCCCGATGACGATCGCGATGCTGCTCGCGAACACGGTCAAGGCTGCGAAGATGCAGCTCGAGCATGCGGATCTCGAGACTCCGGCAGGGTGAGCGGCTCGCGCTGCTGAGCGCGATCGCGCTCGCGGTGCTGCTCGGCCTCAACTGGTGGTTCCTGAGCACGCCCGACGCGCGCATCGGCGCGCACGAGTCGGGCATCCGGTCGCTCGGCTGGTTCGCCGCGCTGCTCGTGGTCGCCGCGATCCTGTGGGCGCTCGCGCTGGCGTTCGTCACGGTCACCCAGCGCCCGACCGCGTTCCCCGTCATCGCCGCGGTGATGACCACCCTCTTCGGAGCGTTCGCCGTGATCGTCATCGCCGTGCGGCTGATCTGGCAGCCGACGCTCGGCGTCGACGCGCCCGCCGCGGACGTCGACGTCGAGATGCCGGCGTGGCTCGGGCTCATCGCCGCCATCGGCATCACGCTCGGCGGCTGGCTGACGATGGCCGACGAGCGGACCGAGGCGAAGGAGTCGATCGAGCAGACGGAGGACGTCCTGCGCGTCCGCGGGGCGCCCCGCGACGTTCTACGATCGTCCGCGTGATCGACCGCGAGCAGGTGCTCCACGTCGCGCGCCTGGCGCGCCTCGAGCTGAGCGAGGAGGAGATCGGCCGCATGGCCGACGAGCTCTCCGGCATCCTCGGCCACATCGAGAAGATCTCCGAGCTCGACCTCGAGGGCGTCAAGCCGACGTCGCACGTCGTCGAGATGACGAACGCGCTGCGCGCCGACGAGCCGCGCCCGTCGTGGCCTCGCGAGGTCATGCTCGAGACCGCTCCGGCGGTCCGCGACGACGGCTTCGAAGTTCCCTCGCCCCAGGCCTGATGAGCGCCGACGTCATCGCCCTCACGGCCGCGCAGGCCATCGAGCGCATCGCCGCCGGCGAGCTGACGAGCGGCGAGGTCTTCGCCGCCTACCGCAACCGCGCCGCCGCGGAGGACCTCAACGCCTTCACGTGGGTCGCCGATGACGTCCCGGAGGACGCCGCGAACGGCGCCCCGCTCGGCGGCGTCCCCCTCGCCGTCAAGGACCTCTTCTGCACCGAGGGGATCCCGAGCCAGTCCGGCTCGAAGATCCTCGAGGGCTACCGCCCGCCGTACACGTCGACCGTCGTGCGCAACCTCCAGGCCGCGGGCGCGCCGATCCTCGGCAAGACGAACCAGGACGAGTTCGCGATGGGCTCGTCCAACGAGAACTCCGCGTTCGGGCCGGTGCTCAACCCGTGGGACCGCACGCGCGTGCCCGGCGGCTCGTCGGGCGGCAGCGCCGCCGCGGTCGCGGCGGGCCTCGCGCCGTGGGCGATCGGCACCGACACCGGCGGCTCGATCCGGCAGCCCGCCGCGCTGACCGGGATCGTCGGCCTCAAGCCGACGTACGGCAGCTGCTCGCGCTACGGGATGATCGCCTTCGCCTCGTCGCTCGACCAGGCCGGCCCGTTCGCGCGCGACGTCACGGACACCGCGCTGCTCTTCCGCCACATGGTCGGCCGCGACGGCTGCGACTCGACGTCGCTCGAGCGGCCCGAGCCGGTCGAGCTGCCGACGGCCGAGCGGCTCGACGGCGTCCGGCTCGGCGTCCCCGAGGACCTCACCGGCGAGGGCGTCGAGCCCGGCGTCATGGCGAGCTTCGAGGCGACGCTGAAGCTCGCCGAGGAGCTCGGGGCGACGATCGAGCGGATCGCGCTGCCGCACGCCGACTACGGCCTCAGCGCGTACTACGTCATCGCCCCGGCGGAGGCGAGCGCGAACCTCGCCCGCTACGACGGCGTCCGCTACGGCCTGCGCGCCGACGGCGCCGACGACCTGCTGACGATGTACACGCGGACGCGGCACGACGGCTTCGGCGCCGAGGTCAAGCGCCGCATCCTCATCGGCACCTACGCGCTGTCGAGCGGCTACTACGACGCGTACTACGGCCGCGCGCAGCAGGTGCGCACGAAGATCACCGAGGACTTCCGCGCGGCGTTCGAGCGCGTCGACCTCATCGTCACGCCAACCGCGCCCGGGGTCGCGTTCGAGCTGGGAGCCAAGACGGGCGACCCGTTCCAGATGTACCTCAACGACTACTTCACGGTGCCGATGTCGCTCGCCGGCATCCCGGCGATCTCGATCCCGTCCGGCCTCTCCGAGGGGCTGCCGGTCGGCTTCCAGATCACCGGCCCCGCGTTCAGCGAGAACCGGCTGCTCGACGCCGCGCACGCGCTGGAGCGGGCGATCGGCTTCGACGGCTCGAAGCCGCGTGAGGGGGTGGCGGCGTGACGGAGTGGGAGCCCGTCATCGGGCTGGAGATCCACGTCCAGCTCTCGACGCGGACGAAGATGTTCTGCTCGTGCGCGCTGTCGTTCGGCGAGCCGCCCAACACGCGCACGTGCCCGGTGTGCCTCGGCCTGCCCGGCGCGCTGCCCGTGGTCAACGCCAGGGCGATCCACTACGGGCTGATGATCGGGATGGCGCTCGGCTCCGAGCTCGCCGACCGCTCGATCTTCCACCGCAAGAACTACTTCTATCCCGACATCCCGAAGGCGTACCAGATCAGCCAGTACGACGAGCCCCTCTGCCGCGGCGGGCAGCTCGGCGACGTGCGGATCCACCGGGTGCACCTCGAGGAGGACGCGGCGAAGCTCACCCACGTCGGGGCGAGCGGCCGCATCCACGGCTCCGACGCGTCGATCGTCGACTTCAACCGCTGCGGCACGCCGCTCGTCGAGGTCGTCACCGAGCCCGACGTGAAGTCGGCCGAGCAGGCCCGCGAGTGGCTGACGCTGCTGCGCGAGACGCTGCGCCAGCTCGGCGTCAGCGACGTCGACATGTCGCAGGGCTCGCTGCGCTGCGACGCGAACGTCTCGATCCGGCCCAAGGGCGACGAGCGCTTCGGCACGAAGACCGAGCTGAAGAACATGAACTCGTTCGCGTTCCTCGAGCAGGGGGTGCGCGCGGAGATCGAGCGCCAGAAGGCGATCAAGGACGCCGGCGACGACGTCGTCCAGGAGACGCTGCACTTCGACCCGCGAACCGGCGCGATCACGTCGCTGCGCTCGAAGGAGGAGGCGCACGACTACCGCTACTTCCCCGAGCCCGACCTCGTCCCGATCGCGATCACGCAGCAGATGCTCGACGAGGCGCGCGCCGAGGTGCCCGAGCTGCCGACCGCGCGGGCCGAGCGCCTTGAGAACGAGCGTGGCCTCTCGCCCGACAACGCGCGCCTTCTCGCCTTCCGCCCGGAGATGGCCGAGTTCTTCGAGACCGCGAGCATGGTCGACGGGGCCGACGCCAACGGCGTCGCCAACTGGCTCGCCAACGAGCTCGGGCCGCGGCTCGGGGAGACGAGTCTCACTGACTCGCCCGTCTCGCCGGAGGACTTCGGCCGGCTCGTCGCCATCGTCGGCCGCCGCGAGGTCACGCCGCAGAACGGCCGGTTGGTCCTCGAGCGCATGGTCACCGGCGGCGGCGACCCGGAGTCGATCATCGAGGCCGAGGGGCTCGGCGCGATGGGCGGCGGCGACGAGCTCGACGCGATCGTCGACGCGGCGCTCGCGGCGAACGGGGACGCGGCGGAGAAGATCCGCGGGGGGAACATGAAGGCGATCGGCCCGATCATCGGGCACGTGATGCGCGAGACGAAGGGCCGGGCCGACGGCGGCGAGGTCACGAAGCTCGTCCGGGCCAAGCTCGGGCTCTGAGTGACCGACGTCACACGACGCGCCTGCCACCCTGACGAGTCGCCATGCCGAGCCCGAGGAACGACAGCGGGCTGTCGGTCCGGACGCTCGCCATCGCCAGCGCCGCCTCGCTGACCGCAGCGATCGTGGTGCGCGAGGTCTGGGGACCGGGAGCCATCATCGGCGCCGCGATGACGCCCGTCATCGTCGCGCTCGTCTCCGAGAGCCTGAACCGGCCGACGGAGCGCATCACCGCGATCGCGTCGCAGCGCCGCGACCGCACCCGCATCCACGAGCGCGGGCCGCAGAGCACGCAGCTCGAGCCGCCCCCGGTCGTCGCGGACGAGCAGTTCGCCGAGGAGGACCGCTTCGGCATCTGGGCCGACGCCGAGCCGCGCGGGCGGCGCCTGGATCCCAAGCACCTCAAGATCGCGCTCGCCACCGGGCTCGCCGCCTTCGCGCTCGTCGTCATCGGCCTCACCGCCTCCGAGCTCGTCTTCGGCGGGTCGGTCACCGGCGGGTCGAAGACGACGGTGTTCGGCGGCGCGAAGAGCAAGAAGAAGAGCTCCGGCGACCAGAACACGACGACCTCCACGCAGCCCGCGGAGACGACGGAGACGACGACTGCGCCGGAGGAGGAGGAGCCGCCGGCGGAGACGACGCCGACCACGCCCACGACGCCGGCGCAGACCACGCCGACGACGCCGGAGGAGAGCACGCAGACGACGCCCACGACGCCGGCCGCACCTCCGGCGACGACCTCGGGCGGCACGGAGGCCCCGGAGGGATGACCGCGGAGGGGTCGCCGCGCGCCCCCGCGCCCGGCGGCGGGGCACGATCGCCGCGGGGCTCTCGCGGCCGCGGCGTCGCGCCGTACGCGATCGTGGCGGCGGTCGGGATCCTCTTCGCCGCGGGCGCCGCGATCGGCGCCGACCACGACCCCGGCGTGTGGATCGTCCCGCCGCTCGTGCTCACCGGCGTCCTGCTGACCGTCCTGCGCGTCACGGACCATCGCTCCGCCGACCGGGCGATCGAGCGGGCCGGCGACGAGATCGGCCTGCGGTTCGCCGCCGGGCAGACGCTGCCGCCGGTCACGCCGATCCTCGTCGGCGCCAAGCCGCCGCGCGTGACCGACGTCCTGCGCGGGCCGCTGGCGCCCGGCGGGCCCGACGTCCGCATCGGCCGGGTCGCGCAGCGCAGCGGCGCGCCGCTGCTCGTCGCGCTGACCGACGCGCACGACGGCGCCGCCCGCTTCGCCGACCCGCACCGCGTCCTCGCGCTCACCGACGCCCAGCACGACGACGAGCCGATCGAGCCCGACGTCCTCGACTGGCTGAGCGAACATCCGCTGCGCCTCGCGCTGGCCACCGGCGAGGGCGCGCTCGTCGTCGCGGCGCCCGTCGACCGCCATGCCGACCCGCCGTGGGGGGAGCTGCTCGAGGCGGCCCGCGAGGCGCACGCACGGCTGGCGCCCAAGCAGCAGCTCTGGTGACCGCCGTCGCCTACCATCCGCCCATGGCGCGACTCATCCGCATGGACCGCACCGGCCACTCCACGCTGGCCGAGTGGGACGCGGCCGACCAGGCGTCGGTCGACGCCGCCGTCGAGGCCTTCCGCCGGGAGCTCGACCGCGGCTACTTCGCGATGGTCACCACCGGTCCCGGGCAGGCGGAGCAGGTCCGCGACCTGCCCGTCGGCGCTGACACGGTGATCCTGCGGCTGCCCATCAGTGGCGGCTAGCACCGAATCCGCTCTTCCCGAGGTCGCGGCCGTCGCCTGGCGGCCGCGCATGGACGAGCGCCGTCTGACGCTCTACGCCCGCGCGTGGACGGCCACGACGCTCGCGCACGTCATCCCGTTCTGCGTCGTCGCGGCCGTCATGGTGCTCATCGAGCCGTGGCTCGCGCCGATCTCGGCGCTCGCGCTCTTCCAGGCCTGGGTCATCCCGGAGCTCTACGCGAACCGCGGCGCGAAGGTGATCCGCCCGCGCCCCCGGCAGGACGCGGCGGCGGAGCGCACGGCGCTCGGGCTGCTCGGCGACCTCGTCGACCACGACGCGCGCGAGCTGCACGCACGGACCGGTCTGGTCAGGGAACCGGGAACGCTCGGGACCTGGCTAGTGGGGGAGGCGGGCGCGCTGCTCGTCCGGCCCGGGCGGGGCCCGTTCGCCCGGGTGCACTGCTTCTGCGTGCGCGTCAACGAGCCGTCGCTGCCCCGCGCGGACCACATCGCCCACCTGCTGCTCGCCCTCCGCAGCGACGAGCAGGGGTTCGCCACCGTGGCCAACCAGGCGTTCGCGGGAGCACGCTGGCGCGTGCGCCGCCGCATGCCGAAGATCATGCGTCCCGCGCTCGACGGAGCCTGACCTCCTCCGACCGACGGGCGAACGGGCCCTCCGCAGGTCTGGACACGCGGGCGATGGTCGCGGCGCGCCGCGAAGCCGATCATCCTTGCCATGGCTCCCCAGCGCATCCTCCTCATCGAGCAGCCCAAGACGTCGTCGGCGATCAACCAGCCGAAGATCCGTCACTACCGCCTCGCGCGGCTGCGGCTCGCGCAGCAGCGCGAGACCGTCGAACCTCGTTACGCGCACCTGCGCAGGACCTACGACTGAACGCGGCGGGGCGCCATGGGGGTCGGCGCCCCGCTGTACCCTGAGCGGTGAGATGGAAGAGCGCTCACGGACCTCATCGATCGGCGCGAAGCTCCTCGCGATCGTCATCCTCGCGGTCGCCGCGTGGATCGTCCTGAAGGTCATCATCGGGCTCATCGCCGGGGTCGCCTGGGCGATCGTCGCGATCGTGCTCGTCGTCGCCGTCTTCTGGGCGATCCGGCAGTTCTGACGAAGGCCGGCTCGTGGCCTACCTCGTCATCGCGTTCTTCTTCGGGCTCGCCGGCGGCTTCGTCGCGAAGGCGAAGGGCTCGTCGTTCTTCATCTGGTTCCTGATCTCCGCCTGCGTGCCGTTCATCGGGCTCGCCGCGGCCGTGCTCTACCGCGTCGAGCGCGACGAGCCGCGGCGCCAGTGCCCCGGCTGCGGGAAGGTCGTCCCGCTCTACCAGGCGATCTGCACGCGGTGCGGGACCGAGCTGGACTGGACCGAAGAGCAGATCCCCTCCGAGACCGCTCTGGCGGGCCGGTAGACTCGGCCTTCAACGGCCGCCGTTGCGCGGCCGTTCGCCGTCCCTCCCGAAAGGACCGAAGTCAGTCATGCGAGCCGTCGACGCCATCATGGAGTGCCTCAAGGCCGAGGGCGTGGACGTCGTATTCGGCTACCCCGGCGGCGCGAACATGCCCACCTACGACGCTTTCGTGGGCGCGGGCATCCGCCACATCCTCGTCCGGCACGAGCAGGGCGGCGGCCACGCCGCCGAGGGCTACGCGAAGGCGACCGGCAAGGTCGGCGTCGCGCTGGGCACGAGCGGCCCGGGCGCGACCAACCTCGTGACGCCGATCGTCGACGCGATGATGGACTCGGTCCCCGTCGTCTTCCTCACCGGCCAGGTTCGAACCGAGCTGCTCGGCACCGACGGCTTCCAGGAGGCCGACACGATGGGCATCACGATGCCCGCCGTGAAGCACTCGTGGATGATCCAGCACCCGCTGGAGATCCCGCGCGTCCTGCACGAGGCCTTCCACGTCGCGCGCAGCGGCCGGCCCGGCCCGGTCGTGGTCGACATCCCGACGGACCTCAGCCGTGCCGACATCCCGTACGAGCCCGTCACGGACGTGCGTCTGCCCGGCTACCAGCCGACGACCGACGGCAACGCCAAGCAGATCCGCCAGGCGGCCAAGGCGCTCGCCGCGGCGCGCCGGCCGGTCATCTACGCCGGCGGCGGCGTCATCAGCGCCGAGGGCGCGGCCGAGCTGACGCAGTTCGTGCGCGACGGCCGGTTCCCCGTCACGTGCACGCTGAACGGGCTGGGCGCGTACCCGGCGCCGGACCCGCTGTGGCTCGGCATGCTCGGCATGCACGGCACGCGCGCGGCGAACTACGCGATGGACGAGGCCGACCTCATCTGCGCGATCGGCGCCCGCTTCGACGACCGCATCACGGGCAAGCTCAGCGAGTTCGCCCCGCGCGCGAAGTTCATCCACATCGACGTCGACCCGGCGGAGATCTCCAAGAACATCCCGGCGCACATCCCGATCGTGGGCGACGCGAAGAACGTCCTGGCGAAGCTCATCGTCGAGTACCGCGCCGTCGAGGCCGACGCGTCGCGCCTCGACGAGTGGTGGTCGCGGATCGAGGGCTGGCGCGAGAAGCACCCGCTGCGCTACGAGGCGTCCGAGGACTCCACGATCAAGCCGCAGGCGATGATCGAGGCGATCTACGAGGCCACGCAGGGCAACGCCATCGTCACCTCGGACGTCGGCCAGCACCAGATGTGGGCCGCGCAGTACTTCCACTTCAACGGCCCGCGCCGCTGGATCAACTCCGGCGGCCTCGGCACGATGGGCTTCGGCCTGCCGGCCGCGCTCGGCGCGCAGGTCGGGCGGCCGGACGAGACGGTCGTCTGCATCACCGGCGACGGCTCGATCCAGATGAACGCCCAGGAGCTCGCCACCTGCGCCGACAACGGCATCCCGGTGAAGGTGTTCATCATGAACAACGGCTACCTCGGCATGGTCCGCCAGTGGCAGGAGCTGTTCTGGGACCGCCGCTACTCGCAGGTCGAGATGGGCGGCAACCCGGACTTCGTCAAGCTCGCCGACGCCTACGGCTGCACCGGCCTGCGGGTCAGCGACAAGAACGAGCTCGGCGGGACGATCCGCGAGGCGCTCGAGACGCCCGGACCGGTCGTCGTCGACGTCCGCGTCACGCGCGAGGAGAACGTGTACCCGATGATCGCGCCCGGCGCCGCCGCCCGCGACATGGTGGGCTAGGTGAGCGTGATGGGCGAGCCCGGCACCAAGGAGCTGATCAGCCTCGAGGAGCTCGAGGCCGCCGGCCGGATGCACACCGGCCGCAAGCACGTCCTTTCGATCCTCGTCGAGAACAAGCCCGGCGTCCTGACCCGCATCGCGGGCCTGTTCGCGCGGCGCGGGTTCAACATCGACACGCTGACCGTCGGCCCGACCGACGACGACGGCATCTCGCGGATCACGCTGACCGTCGACGGGGCGCTGCACCCCATCGACCAGGTCACCAAGCAGCTCCACAAGCTCATCAACGTCCTGAAGATCCGCGACCTCGAGCCGTCGGACACGGTGGCGCGCGAGCTCGCGCTCTTCAAGGTCGCGGTCAACGACGGCGCGCAGCGCGCCGAGGTCATGCAGGTCACCGAGATCTTCCGCGGGAAGGTCGTCGACGTGACGAAGCGGTCGCTGATCGTCGAGGTCACCGGCACGACCGAGAAGATCGAGGCGTTCGAGAACATGGTCCGGCCGTTCGGGCTCATCGAGATGATGCGCACGGGCGAGATCGCGATCTCGCGGGGGCGCGGGGAGACCTGAGGCCTTCTCGGGGTTCCCCGGGGCGCGTCGCTCCGAGGGATCTAGGGAGACCCCCGATGTGCGGCGGCGGCGGGCGCGCGAAGGTGCGCGCCATGCTCCGCAAGACGCTCATCGGCACGGCCTGCGCGGTCGGCCTCCTCGCCGCGCCCGTGGCTGCCAACGCCGCGACGGTCTCCGTCGACGGCGCGGTCGTGAAGGTCACCGGCACCGAGTCGGCCGACTCGTTCCAGTACACGCTCTACGAGGGCGAGATCATCCTCAGCGGCTCGCCGATGGTGGCGGGCGCCGGGTGCGCCGGCGACGACAACCAGGTCGAGGTCAAGTGCCCGGAGCCGGCGGGCGGGCTGCAGATCAGCACCCTCGGCGGCGACGACCGCCTTCACGGCTACGTCAACGACAAGCCGGCCGGCTGGGTCACCGTGGACCTCGGGGAGGGCAACGACTGGCTCGAGACCTACGGCGCCGACACCGTCCTCGGCGGCGGCGGCAACGACGAGCTGATCGGCCTGCAGGAGGGCAAGGCGAACACGTTCGAGGGCGGCGCGGGCAACGACAAGCTGCGCGGCGGCTCGGGCACCGACACGCTTCGGGGCGGCGAGGGTGACGACACGCTCGTCGGCAACGCCTACGGCTCGCCGCAGGCCGACGTCATCGACGGCGGCGGCGGACGCGACATCGTCGACGATTGGGCGCACCCCGACGCGTACGACAAGACGCCGGCGACGGTGACGCTCGACGGCGCCGCGGACGACGGCTTCCCCGGCGAGGGCGACAACGTGACGAACGTCGAGTCGATCCGCGCGGCGAACGGCGTGGTGTTCCGCGGCACCGACGCGGCCGAGGAGGTCATCGCGTCCGAGGTCGGCGGCAAGGGCTCGCAGCACGGGATGGGCGGCGACGACCGCCTCCAGGGCTCCGACGACGACGAGACGATCGACGGCGGCGCGGGGAACGACGACATCCAGGCCGGCTACGGCAACGACACGATCACCGGCGGCGCTGGGACGGACACGATCGTCGCCGACCGCTCGAGCCGGTGCAACGAGATGCACTGCGACCTCTCGCCGGGCTCGGCGTCCGACACGGTCGACGCGGTCGACGGCGAGAAGGACACGATCTCCTGCGGCCCCGGCACCGACACGGTCCGCGCGGACGCGATCGACGACGTCGCGTCGGACTGCGAGAACGTCACGCGCGGTGGCGGCGTGACGGATCCGGGCGCCGGCCCGACCCCGGCCCCCGGCCCCGGCGTCAGCTCCGCGGTCCTGGCGATCAAGGGCGCGAAGACGCTGAAGGCGCTCAAGGCGGGCAAGCTGAAGGTCGTCGTCGGCGGCCAGACGCCGGGCGCGAAGGTCGCCGTGCGCGCGATGAAGAGCGGCAAGGTCGTCGCCTCCGGCACCGGGCGCGCGGACACGAAGGGCTCGGCCTCGGTGAAGCTCAAGCTCACCGCCGCGGGCCGCAAGGCCCTGAAGAAGGCCCGCACCGCCTCGCTCGTGATCAAGGGCGGCGGGAAGACGCTGAAGCTCCGCCTCAAGTAGGCGCCGTGCGCCATCTCCCGGCCTATCCTGCCGGGAGATGGCTTCGGTGCTCTCCGATCGGGCGCTGCCCGCCGTTCTCCGCGAGCGCGCGGATCGTGCCGTCCGCCGCGCGCGGGCGCGCGGCGGGGAGGTCCTGGTGGCGGCGACGCTGCGAATGGATCCGGCGGTCGACCCGTCGGCCGTCGTGTTCGCCTCCCGCCGCGACGGCGAGCCGTGGTTCTGCTTCGAGAACCCGGACCGCGAGGGCGCGGCGCTCGCGACGCTGGGGTGCGTGCGGGCTCTGGAGGCGTCCGGCGACGACCGCTTCACGCGGGTGTCGGCCGCCTGGCGGGCGCTGGCGTCCGAGGCGATCGCCGATTCGCCGGACGGGCCGGGCGCGTCCGGTCCGGTCGCGGTCGGTGGCTTCGCCTTCGCACCCGACGGCGGCGGGGCGCCGCACTGGCGCGGGTTCGCTCCGGCGTCCCTGCACGTCCCCGAAGTCGCCCTGTCCCGGCGCGGCGGCGACGTCCGCGTGACGGTGTGCGCGATGGCGGGCGCCGACGACGTCCCGGACGAGCTCGCCGCGCGGCTGCAGCGCCGGCTCGAGGAGCTGCGGCTCGACCGCCCGCTGCCGATGCTCGACCCCGATCCGGTCGAGCACGCGCGCGTCGTCAGCACGATGCCGCCCGAGCACTACGAGGACGCCGTCGGCCGCGCGGTCGAGCGGATCCGCGGCGGCGCGTTCTCGAAGATCGTCCTCGCACGCGAGGTCGAGGTCCACGCCGGGTCGCCGCACGACCCCGCCGCCGTGTACGGCGTGCTCCGCGAGGCGTTCCCCGCGTGCTTCGTGTTCTGCGCCGGCCGCGGCGACGCCGCGTTCATCGCCGCGTCGCCCGAGCTGCTCGTCCGCCGCGACGGCCTCCGCGCGTCGACCATGGCGCTCGCCGGCTCGACGCGCCGCAGCGCCGATCCCGCCGTCGACGACCACCTCGCCGAGCAGCTGCTGCAGTCGTCGAAGGACCGCGAGGAGCACGACATCGTCGCCCGGCGGATCTCGCGCGCCCTCAGCCAGCACGCCGTCTGGGTCACCGGCGCGCCCGAACCCGGCGTCGTCCGCGTCGCGAACATCCAGCACCTCGCGACGCCGATCCGCGCGCAGCTGCGCTCGCCCATCGCCGCCGTCGACCTCGCCGGCCTGCTGCACCCGACCCCCGCCGTCGGCGGCGAGCCCTTCGCCGCCGCCGCGCCCGTCATCCCGCGCTTGGAGGGCCTCGACCGCGGGTGGTACGCCGGCCCCGTCGGCTGGACCGACGCGAACGAGGACGGCGAGTTCTGCGTGTCCCTGCGCTGCGCGCTCGTCCGCGGCCCCGCGGCCCGCTGCTACGCCGGCGTCGGCGTCGTCGCCGACTCCGACCCCGCCGCCGAGCTCGCGGAGACCGAGATCAAGCTCGCTGCGCTCCTGCCGGTTCTCGCGTCGTGAGGGTCGCCGCGCCCTGCGCACCCCTCTCCGGGCCCGCGTCGTGATCGCGGTCACCGGCGTGACGGGTGGCATGGGCGGTCGCATCGCGGCCCGTCTCGCGGCGCGGGGTGCGCAGCAGCGCCTGCTCGTTCGCGACCCCTCGCGCGCTCCTTCGCTCGAGCGCGCCGAGGTCGCGGCGATCGGCGGCTACGACGACGCCGAGGGCCTGCGGGCGGCGCTGGACGGGTGCGACGTCCTCATGCTGATCCCGGCGCACGAGGATCGGGACCGGGTCGCCCTGCACCGGACGGTCGTGAACGCGGCGGTCGCGGCGGGGGTCGGCCACCTCGTCTACCTCTCGTTCGTCGGCGCCACGCCGGACCACGTCTTCACGTTCGGCCGCGACCACTTCCACACCGAGGAGGCGATCCGCGCAACCGGCGCGCGGTTCACCTTCGTGCGGATGAACCTCTACGCCGACTTCGCGCCGGCGCTGTGCGGGCCCGACGGCGTCATCCGCGGGCCGGCGGGCGACGGCCGCGTCGCGCTCGTGGCCCGCGACGACCTCGCCGACGTCTGCACCGAGGTGCTGCTCGACCCGGCCGCGTACGACGGCGCGACGCTCGACGTCACCGGGCCGGAGGCGCTGACGCTCGACGAGGTCGCCGCGGCGGTCGGCGCCCAATACGTCGCCGAGACGCGCGAGGAGGCGTTCGCATCGCGCGCCGGCCTCGGCGCCGACTGGGAGGTCGCCGGCTGGGTCGGCACGTACTTGGCGATCGCCGACGGCCTGCTCGATGAGGTGACGGACACGGTCGAGCGCGTGGCGGGGCACCCGGCGCGCACGCTGCGCCGGGTACTTGCCGGGTAGAGATGCCGCCTTCTCCGCCGGGCGGGGCCGGGTACGTTCGCCGATGCCCCCGGAGGCTCCCTACCACCACGGTCGGAGGTCGAGATGGCGCAGGCACGCAGGTTCCTCGGTTCCGTCGTCGCGCTGCTCGGGGTGATGGCGCTCGCTGCGCCCGCCTCGGCGACGGTCCTCGATCGCGGGACGTTCACGGACTCGCAGACGGGCCTGGAGGAGGAGATCTGCGGCATCGACGTCCTGCACGACTTCACGTTCACCGACAGGTTCCGCGTCCGCGTCGACAAGAAGTCCGGCGGCCAGGCGTTCTTCGGCCACGACATCATCGACTTCGTCGACACCTTCACGAACCCCGAGACCGGGGCGTTCATCACGATCTCCGGCCACGAGGTGTTCAACGAGATCAAGGCGCGGCAGATCTCCGGGAACGTCTACGAGTTCACGGCCGTGGAGGCCGGCCAGCCGTTCATCCTGCGTGACAGCGAGGGCAACGTCGTCATGCGCGACCGCGGGGCGATCCGGTGGCGGTCGGTCTTCGACACGCTCGGCGACAGCCAGCCGGGCGGCATCGAGCTGTCGAGCGAGGTCGTCCGCGTGTCCGGGCCGCATCCGGGCTTCGACCAGCCGGAGGGCGAGTTCTGCGCGATCGTGGTGCCGCTGTTGACGTAGGGTCGCGTCGTGACGACGCGACCGGCGATGGGCTACGACGCTCCGGCGACGTACGAGGAGCTCATCGCGCCGCGGTACGCGCCGGTCGCCGAGGAGCTCGTCGCGCTCGCCGCGCCCGCCGACGGCGAGGCGGTGCTGGAGGTGGGCGCGGGAACCGGGCTGGTCACGCGCCTTGCCGCCCCGCTCGTCGGGGCGGCCGGGCTCGTCGTCGCGACACCGCTCGAGCGGGATGCTCGACGTCGCCCGCGCGGCGGTGCCGCGGGGCGCGCTCTTCATGCTCGCCGACCACACGGCGGCGCTGCCGTTCCTCGACGGGGCGTTCGACCTCGCACTGAGCGGCCTGACCTACGTGCAGGACTCGTTCGAAGCCGTCGCCGAGCTCGCGCGTGTCGTGCGCCCCGGCGGCCGGATCGCGCTGAGCATGTGGGCGGAGGACTACCTCGAGCTGCAGCTGCTCAACGTCGCCCGCGGCCGCGTGGGGATGGAGCCGATCCCGCCGCCGGAGCCGGACGCGGCGGCGGAACGGCTCCGGCAGGCCGGCTTCGAGGCGGTCGAGCGCCACGACCTCGCGCTGGCGCTCGGCGACGAGGCCTCCGCGCGTGCCGAGCCGGGCGGGACGTTCACGAACGGCTGGGCGTTCGCGTTCCTCGTGGCGCGCCGGCGCTAGGTTCCGGCCATGGCCGTCGACGTCGAGACCGCGATCGTGATCCTGCGCCCGCGCGCCGAGGTCGCGGCGTACGCCACCGATCCCGCCAACGCCACCGCCTGGTACCGGAACATCACCGCGACGGAGCTCCTGACGCCGCCGCCGCTCGCCGTCGGGTCGCGGATGCGGTTCGTCGCGCGGTTCCTCGGGCGGACGCTCGAGTACACCTACGAGGTGCGCGAGCACGAGCGCGGCCGGCGGTTCGTGATGAGCACGCAGCAGGGACCGTTTCCGATGGAGACCACGTACGCGTGGGCCGACGAGGCCGCGGATGCGACGCGTATGACGCTGCGCAACCGCGGCGAGCCGTCCGGGTTCACGAAGCTCTCGGCGCCGATGATGACGCTCGCGATGCGCCGCGCGATGGAGGCCGACCTGCGGCGGCTGAAGGAGCTGCTCGAGGGTCAGCCGATCGCCTGACGCACCGCGTCGGCGACTGCCGCGTGCAGCACGCGGTTGGCCGCGCGCTCGGTGCGGACCTGGATCAGGCTCGTGCCCGGCCGGGCCAGCGATGCGTCGAGCGCGGCGCGGAAGGCGTCCAGGGTGTCCGGCTGCTCGTGGTGCAGCCCGAACAGCGCCGCGGCGCCGGCGAAGTCCGCGCCGTGGGGCGTCGCGACGTGCTCGACGTACGCGTCGCCCTCGCCGCTGACCGGCAGGAACTCGAAGATCCCGCCGCCGTCGTTGTCGAGCAGCACGATCGTCAGCGGCAGACCGTGGCGGCGCGCCGCGAGCAGGCCGCCGAGGTCGTGCAGCAGCGCGACGTCGCCGATGAGCAGCACGACCCGCCCGCCGCCCGCCGCCGCCACGCCGAACGCGCTCGAGACGGTTCCGTCGATGCCGTTCGCACCGCGGTTCGCCAGCACCCGCGGCCCGTCGGCGCGTGCGGGGAAGAACGACTCGACGTCGCGCACCGGCATCGACGACGCGACCCACACGGTGGCGTCCTCGCCGAGCCGCTCCCCGAGCTCCCTCGCGATTCGGGGCTCGGACAGCTCATTGCCGAGCGCCGCCTCGATCGCCTCCGCCGCCTTAGCGTCGGCCTCCTTCCACGCCGCGAGCCAGGCGGGATCCGACACGCCCTCCACGCCGATCGTCGGCACGGCCGCGTCGAGCACGATCGAGCCGGTGCTCATCGGATCGTTCCAGACGGCCGGACCGCTCACGAGGACCTGCTCGGCGGCGTCGATCGACGTCAGCCACGTGCGCAGCGGCTTCGAGGTCGGCAGGTCGCCGATCCGGACCACGACGTCGGGGGCGTTCGCGGCGACGAACGCCTCGTCGCGCAGGAGGTGGTCGTAGTGCGCGATCGCCGCCGCGCCCCGCCGGGCCCCGGACAGCGGGTCGGCGAGGAGCGGGAAGCCGCCGCGCTCGGCGAGGCTCGCGGCGGCGGGGCCGGCGCCGGTCCCGGCGACGACCACGACGCGGCGCGCGGTTCCGATGGACACGTCCGGCGCCGCGCCGCCCGGCGTCTCGGCGGTGAGCCAGGGGCGGCCGTCGGGGCGGCCGGGTGGATCGGGGTCCGGGAGCTCGGCCGGCGGGACGAGCGGGTCGCGGAGCGGGACGTTGAGGTGCACGACGCCCGGCCTGCGGGCGGCCGCCGTGTGCACCGCGCGGCACGCGAGCGAGCGGACGAAGCGGATCCGGTCGGGCGAGGCGCCGGCGACGTCGAGCTCGAAGAACCACTTCGCCGCGCTGCCGTACAGGCCGATCTGGTCGATGACCTGACCGGCGCCGACCTCGCGCAGCTCGGGCGGCCGGTCGGCGGTGAGGACGATGATCGGGACCCCGGCCTCGTGCGCCTCATGCACCGCGGGCGCGAAGTTCGCGGCCGCGGTTCCCGACGTGCACGTGAGGACGACCGGCCGGCTGGTCGCCTTCGCGAGCCCGATGGCGAAGAACCCCGCCGACCGCTCGTCGACGTGCGACCAGCAGCGAATGCGGCCGTCGCGGACGAGAGGGAGGACGAGCGGCGTCGAGCGGGAACCCGGAGACGTGCACGCATGCTCGACGCCCGCCCGCGCCAGCTCGTCCACGAACGCGCGCAGGGCGACGTGCTGATCCGCGCCGGGAGACGTCACCGCACGCCGACTCCGCGCGCCGTTCGGCCACGGCGGGTCAGGATGTGGTCGTGAAGCTGCTGCTGCTGCATGGGTTCACCGCGACGGGCGCGAGCTGGGACCCGCTGCGCCGCCTCGTGGACGCGGGACTCTACGAAGCCGAGGCGCCCGACCTGCGCGGTCACGGCGCCAAGGGCGACGCACGCCCGGCGACGATCCCCGCGGTCGTCGAGGACCTGCGCCAGCGGGAGCCGTACACGCTCGCCGGCTACTCGATGGGCGGCCGGATCGCGCTGCACCTCGCGCTCGCGCAGCCCGACCTGGTCAAGCGGCTCGTGCTCGTGTCCGCGACGGCCGGCCTCGCCGACCCCGCCGAACGCGAGGCACGCCGCGAGGCCGACGACGACCTCGCAGCCGGCATCGAGCGCAGCGGCCTCGAGCACTTCGCCCGCTGGTGGGGCGCGCAGCCGCTCTTCGACGGCCAGTCCTCCGAGGTCGCCGCCGCCGCCCACCGCGATCGCCTCCGCAACACGGCGTCCGGCCTCGCCGAGTCCCTGCGCGGGATGGGCACCGGCGTCATGGAGCCCGTGTGGGACCGCCTCGGAGAGCTCACGATGCCCACGACCGTCCTCGCCGGCGAACGCGACGCGAAGTTCCGCAAGCTCGGCGAGCGGCTCGCCGAAGGCATCCCGAACGCGAAGCTCGTCGTCGTCGAGCACGCCGGCCACGCGCTCCACCTCGAACGGCCCGACGCCGTCGCCACGGCGCTCCGGCCGATCTGAGCCGCGCACCAACCGGGACAGGCACCGTGCGTGCAGCCGCGTGCACGCACGGTGCCTGACCCCGTTGTTGCGTCAGATGCCGAGGCCGGGCGCGTCGGGGATGAGGATCTCGCCGCGGACGACCGGGAGCACGTCCGGGGGGTCCTCGAACAACGGCAGCGTCGCGAGACCGCACGGCGGCAATGGCGAAAGCGCCGCGGCGGCGTGGAGCGCGGCGGCGATCCCGATCGGGCCGTCGAGGACGGACGCGACGTAGGGCTCGGCGCCGGTGGCGCGGACGAGCTGCGCCGCGGCGAGCAGCCCCGAGATGCCGCCGCAGCGGCCGAGCTTGAGGCAGACGGCGTCGGCGGCGCCGGAGGCCAGCGCGCCCGGCTCGGCCGTCGACTCGTCCATCGCGATGCGCACGGGCACCTCGCGGCGCACCTGCGCGAGGTCGTGCAGGCCGTGGACGGGCTCCTCGACGAGCTCCAGCCCCGCGGGCGCCAGGACCGCGAGCGTCGCGATCGCCTCCTCGACGCTCCACGCGCCGTTCGCGTCGAGCCGGATGTCCATCGCCGGCCCGGCGGCGGCGCGGACGGCCGCGATCCGGCCGGCGTCGTCGCCGACCCCCACCTTCACCTTCACGCACGAGAACCCGGCCGCGGCGGCCTCCGCGGCCGCGGTCGCCGCGCCCAGCCGGTCGGTCGCCCCGATCGTCGCGTTCACGGGCACGGAGGGAGCGGGGAGGTCGGTCAGCAGCTCGCACAGCGGCTTGCCCTGCCGCCGGGCCGCGCGGTCCCACAGCGCGACGTCGACCGCCGCCAGCGCGTGCGGCTCGTCGGCCAGGGCCCGGCAGCGGTCCAGCACCTGCCCGCCGTCGAGCGAGTCGGCCAGATCCAGCACCGGCCGGTAGGCCTGGATCGCGGCCTCCACCCGCGCGAACGGCACGCCGTCGTACGGGAACAGCGGCGCCGCCTCGCCCCGGCCGGCGACGCCGTCGGAGCCGCGCAGCGACAGCTCCAGCACCGGCCGCTCCCGCACCGACCCGTACGACGTGGCGAGCGGCTCGCGCAACGTCAGGACGCGCCGGCTGACGGTGACCTCCACTAGCTCAGGAGGATCCCCGCGGACAGCAGGACGCAGAACACGAGCTGCAGCATCCCGGTCATCGCCAGCGCCTGGTTCAGCGTCGGCCCGTCGGTGTGGCGCCGCACGAGGGCGTTGACGCGCAGCGCCAGCGGCACCGCCAGCAGCGCGATCAGCACCCACCAGTCGAGGTCGATCGCGATCGGGATGAGCATGAGGAACGCGCCCGCGAGCATCGCCGTGTAGAGCATCCGCGTCCGCGCCCGGCCCAGCCGCACCGCCAGCGTGCGCTTGCCCGCCCGCCGGTCGGTCTCGAGGTCGCGGACGTTGTTGACGACGAGGATCGCCGACGCCAGCAGCCCGACGGGGACGGCGAGCACGAACGCGACGCCCGGCAGCTCCTCGGCGTTGACGTAGTACGAGCCGGTCACGGCGACGATCCCGAAGAACGTGAAGACGAACACCTCGCCGAGGCCCTCGTAGCCGTACGGCCGCGGCCCGCCCGTGTAGAGCACGCCGGCCAGGATGGAGGCGGCGCCGATCAGCAGCACCTCCGGCCCGGCGATCACGACGAGCACCAGGCCGACGAGCACCGCCAAGCCGAACGTCACGTACGTGGCGACGAGCACCTGCCGCGGCGGCACGAGCCCGCCCGCGGTCACGCGCACGGGTCCCAGCCGGTCCTCGGTGTCCGCGCCGCGGCGCGCGTCGGAGTAGTCGTTCGAGAGGTTCGTCCCGACCTGGATGAGGATCGCGCCGAGCAGCGCTGCGATGAACGCGACCGGCCGGAACTCGTCGTCGCGGACCGCCAGCGCGGTGCCGACGAGCACGGGCGCCACCGCCGCGGGCAGCGTCCGCGGCCGCGCGGCCATCAGCCAGATGCGCGCCCCCGACGGCGCAGACGTCGTCACGGCCGGCGCGGGAACTGCCCGAAGTCCGGACGGCGCTTGGCCTTGTAGGCCTCGCGCCCCTCGCGCGCCTCGTCCGAGGCGTAGAAGAGGAGGTTCGTGTCGTGCGCGAGCTGCTGGATGCCGGCCATGCCGTCCTCGTCGGCGTTGAACGACGCCTTGACGAGCCGCAGCGCGAAGGGGGAGAGGGCGAGCATCTCGCGGCACCACTGGACCGTCTCGTCCTCCAGCCGCTCGAGCGGCACGACCGCGTTGACGAGGCCCATGTCGAGCGCCTGCTGCGCGTCGTACTGGCGGCAGAGCAGCCAGACCTCCATCGCCCTCTTGCGGCCGATCTGGCGGCCCAGCAGCGACGCGCCGAAGCCGCCGTCCCACGACCCGACGCGCGGGCCGGTCTGACCGAACTTCGCGTTGTCGGCGGCGATCGTCAGGTCGCAGCAGACGTGCAGGACGTGGCCGCCGCCGACCGCGTAGCCCGCGACCATCGCGACGATCGGCTTGGGGAGCCGCCGCATCTGCACCTGCAGGTCCGTGACGTGGAAGCGGCCCATGCCGCTGCCCGGCTCGGTCTCGTACCCCGCGTCGCCGCGGACGCGCTGGTCGCCGCCCGAGCAGAAGGCGAGCGTGCCCTCGCCGGTGAGGATGATGACCCCGACCGACGTGTCCTCGCGGGCGCGCTCGAACGCGTCGGAGAGCTCGACGACGGTCTGCGGCCGGAAGGCGTTGCGGACCTCGGGGCGGTTGATCGTGATCTTCGCGATGCCGTCGCTCGAGGTCTCGTACCGGATGTCCGAGTACTCGCCCGCGGCCTGCCAGTCGACTGCCATACCGTGGAACAGTACGAATGCGAGTTCGTTCCTGGCTCGAACGCGCGGTCGCCACGCGGCCCGGCCACCCGGCGATCAACGACCTGACGTACGCGGAGCTGCTGGACCGCGCGCGCCGGGCCGCCTCGGCGTTCGCGCCCGGCGAGCGGGTGGAGCTGGCGCTGCCGCCCGGCGAGGCCTACGCCGTCCTCCTGCACGCGTGCCTCCTGCGCGGCGCGATCGCCGTCCCGCGGGCGCCCGGCGGGCCCGGCCTGACCGAGGTGCCGGACGGGCCGCCGCTGGAGGGGCCGTTCGAGCACGACCTCGACGCGACCGCCATCGTCGTCCACACGAGCGGGACCACGAGCGCGCCGAAGCCGGTCGAGCTGACGTACGGCAACTGGCTGTGGAGCGCGCTCGGGTCGGCGGTCGCGCTCGGCCACCCGCCGGACGAGCGCTGGCTCAGCGCGCTGCCGCTCACCCACGTCGGCGGCCTGTCGATCCTGCTGCGCAGTGCGATCGCCGGCACGACGGTCCTGCTGCACGAGCGCTGGTCGACCGAGGCGGTGCTCGCCGGCCTGGACGACGCCACGATCGTCTCGCTCGTCCCGACGACGCTGCGGCGGCTGCTGGACGCGGGGCTGGAGGAGCCGCCGGCGCTGCGCTGGGCGCTGCTCGGCGGCGCGCCGATCCCGCCGCCGCTGCTCGAGCGCGCCCGCGCGGCGCGCGTGCCGGTCGCGCCGACCTACGGGCTGACCGAGGCGTGCTCGCAGGTCACGACGTTCGGCGCGCCGCTCTTCTGCACGCGGGTGCGCGTCGAGGACGACGGCGAGATCGTCGTGTCCGGGCCGACCGTCAGCCCGACCGCCGGGGGGGAGCTGCGGACCGGCGACCTCGGCGCCTGGCAGCCCGACGGGACGCTCGCGATCGTCGGGCGCAAGGCCGACACGATCATCACCGGCGGCGAGAACGTCGCCCCCGCGGAGGTCGAGGCGGTGCTGGAGGCCCACCCGGCAGTGGCCGAGGCGGCGGTGATGGGCGCCGAGGACGCGGAGTGGGGGGAGGCGGTCGTCGCGACCGTCGTCCTGCACGACGGCGGCAAGGCCACGCCCGACGAGCTGCGCGACCACGTCGCCGCGACGCTCGAGCGCTTCAAGGTCCCCAAGGCGATCACGTTCCGCGCCGAGCCGCTGCCGCGGACCGGCTCGGGCAAGTTGCTGCGCCGCTCGCTCCAACGCCCGCTTCCGGGCCGCTAGTCACTACCGGCGGACCGACCGGAGCTCGATCTCGGAGACGACGGACTGAGCGAGGTCGGCTACGAGGCGGATCTGCTCGCGCGTCCAGATGCGGGGGCGGCGGTCGATCACGCACAGCGTCCCGAGCGCGAACCCGTCCCGGTCGATGAGCGGCACGCCGAGGTAGGCGATCACCTCGTGGTCGCGGATCGCCAGGTTCTCGCGCAGGAGCGGGTGCTCGCGCGCGTCGGGGACGACGAGCGGCTCGCGTGCCTCGACCGCGTGCTGGCAGAACGAGTGGCTCAGCGGGGTCTGGCGCTCCTCGGAGAGCGGCAGCTCGAGCCCGAGGCAGCTGGCGAACACCTGGCGGTCGGCGTCGACGATCGAGACGAGCGCGATCGGCGCGTCGAGGATCGAGCGGGCGACGCGGGTCAGGCGGTCGAACGCCGGGTCGTCGCGGACCTCGAGCATCCCGCTCGACCGGACCGCGCGCAGGCGGGCGGTGTCGCGCACCGCGGGGAGCGCCGACGTCGGGCGCGGGGAGGTGCGCATCGCGCCGGCGGCGACCTGCTCGATCGACGCCTGCGCCTCGGCGTCGCCGCGTCGTGCGGCCTGGAACGCGACGCGAAGGATGGTGGCGTCGCGGACGAACTGCGCGGCGCTGACGCCCGCCTCGCGGGCCTCACGTTCGAGCAGCTCCCAAAGGCTCTCGTCGAACCGGACGGTGGTCGCGCGCATCGGCATGGGCGAGAACGCTACCGGATCCGGTAGCGGACAGCCCTCGAACCTGAGAGCTTCGTAAATTTCACCCAGATTCGGTTGCGCGACCGGTAGCGCCCATGGGAAACTCCGACGTGCCAATGAAGCGTTCGTGCGCCACCTCCGCTCTCGACGACACGGCCCTGCTGGAAGCGGCGGCCGACGGCGACGCCGGCGCCTTCGCCGTGCTCCACGCGCGGCACTACGGCACGGCGATCGCGACCGCCCGGCGGTTCTTGCCGCCCGGTGAGGCGGAGGACGTCGCGCAGGAGGCGTTCATCGGGCTCTGGCGCTCGGCCGGCCGGCACCGCGCCGACCGCGGCAGCGTCATCGCGCTGCTGACCGTCATGGTCCGCAGCCGCGCGCTCGACCGCCTGCGCCGCAACCGCGCCCGCGCCGCCGCCGCCGAGCGCCACGAGGTCGTCGAGCTGTCCGCCGCTCGCCTGCGTGTGGAGGCCGAGACGCAGCGCCGCGACCAGGCGCGCGACATCGCCACCGCCCTGCGCCGCCTGCCGGACGATCAGCACGACGTCATCCGCCTCGTCTACCTCGACGGGCGCACTCACGCCGAAGTCGCGAACGAGCTCGGGATCCCCCTCGGGACCGCGAAGGGCCGCAGCCGTCTCGGCCTCGCGAAGCTCCGAGCCGAGCTCGCGCATCACGCCCCCGCGGCGTGACGGGAGAGGGGGCGCGGGACGGCGCGCTCGCTCTCTCTAGGCTCCCGCCGCATGGACCCCGAGGCCTACCGCGCCGAGTCGCGCCAGAGATGGGAGGAGGCGGCTCCCGGATGGGAGCGGCGCCGCGACGCGATGCAGCGGTCCGCGCAGCCGGTGTCGCTGTGGCTCATCGACCACGCGCGGCTGCAGCCCGGGCACGTCGTGCTGGAGCTCGCGGGCGGGACGGGGGAGACCGGGCTGCTCGCGGCCGAGCTCGTGCAGCCGGGCGGGCGCGTCCTGCTCACCGACGGCGCCGAGGCCATGGTCGAGGCGGCCCGGCGCCGGGCGGAGGAGCTCGGGATCAGGAACGTCGAGGCGCGCCAGCTGGACGCCGAGTGGATCGACCTCGAGACGGCGTCGATCGACGCCGTGCTCTGCCGCTGGGGCTACATGCTGCTGGTCGATCCCGGGGCGGCGCTGCGCGAGACGAGGCGGGTGCTGCGCAGCGGCGGCCGGGTGACGCTCGCGGCGTGGACGCGCGGCGAGGACAACCCGTGGATGACGGCGATCACCGACACCCTCGTGGAGCTGGGCTACGCCGACTCGCCGCCGCCGGGGACTCCGGGCCCGATGACGTTCCAGGAGCCGGGCGTCATCGAGGGGCTGCTCGAGGACGCCGGCTTCGAGGACATCGAGGTCGAGGCGCTCGACTTCACGTTCCGCTTCGCGTCGACCGACGACCACTTCGAGCACCAGGCCGACATGAGCTCCCGCCTCTCCGCGGCGATCAGCGGGCTCAGCCCCGCCGAGCACTACCGGCTGCGCGAGGCGATCGACTCGAAGCTCGAGGCGTTCGCCGCCGCCGACGGCTCGCTCGAGATCCCCGCCCGCACGTGGGTCGCGGCGGCGTCCGCATAGTCTCTGCGCCCATGTACTACGACGACGACGCGGATCTCGGCCACCTGGACGGCAAGACCGTGGCCATCATCGGCTACGGCTCACAGGGTCACGCCCATGCCCTGAACCTCAAGGACTCCGGCGTGAACGTCGTCGTAGGGCTGCGCGAGGACTCGAAGTCCGTGCAGGAGGCCCGCGATCACGGGCACAGGGTGCTCGGCGTCGCCGACGCCGCCAGCGAGGGCGACATCGTGATGGTCCTCGTCCCCGACGAGCTGCACCGCCAGGTGTGGGAGTCGGAGATCCGCGACGGGATCGCCGAGGGCAACATGCTCCTCTTCGGCCACGGATTCTCGGTCCACTACGGCGAGATCGAGCCGCCCGCCGGCGTCGACGTCGGCCTCGTCGCCCCGAAGGGCCCCGGCCACCTCGTCCGCCGCCAGTACACCGAGGGCTCCGGCGTGCCCGGCCTCATCGCGATCCACCAGGATGCGACGGGCGAGGCCAAGGACCTCGCGCTCGCCTACGCGCGCGGGATCGGCTGCACGCGTGGCGGCGTCATCGAGACGTCCTTCAAGGACGAGACCGAGACCGACCTCTTCGGCGAGCAGGCCGTCCTCTGCGGCGGCGCGTCCGAGCTCGTCCAGGCCGGCTTCGACACGCTCGTCGAGGCGGGCTACGACCCACGCATGGCCTACTTCGAGTGCCTCCACGAGCTGAAGCTCATCGTCGACCTCATGTACGAGAAGGGCCTCGCCGGCATGCGGTACTCGATCTCCAACACGGCCGAGTACGGCGACTACACCCGCGGCAAGCGCGTCATCACCGACGAGACCCGCGCGGAGATGAAGCGGATCCTCGGCGAGATCCAAGACGGCTCCTTCGCGCGCGAGTGGATCGCCGAGAACCGCGCCGGCCAGGAGAACTTCCGCCGCATGCGCTCCGAGCAGGCCGGCACGCAGGTCGAGACGACCGGCAAGGAGCTCCGGTCGATGATGGACTGGATCCAGACCGAGTTCTGAGGTCGTCCGAGCCGCCTCCCGCGCCGGAGGCGGCTCACGCGGCGGCGTCGCTATGCTCGCCGGACGCTGTCGCGACTGGCGTACGAGGTGGAGAACCACCGGGAAGCGACGGCCGTTTCTCCGCCGCGCGCCTGGGCACCCCGGATTCCGATCGAGGACGCGACCGACCATGCCCGATACCGCCACGCACCTGGAGATCCCGCACGACCTGAAGCCCTCGGACGGGCGCTTCGGCGCCGGTCCGTCGAAGGTCCGGCCCGAGCAGCTGCGGCACCTCGCCGACCACGGCGTCGCCGTCATGGGCACGTCGCATCGGCAGGCGCCGGTCAAGGGCGTCGTCCGGCGGGTCCGGGAGGGGCTGGGCGAGCTCTTCAGCCTGCCGGACGGCTACGAGGTCGCGCTCGGCAACGGCGGGACGACGTGCTTCTGGGACGCGCTCGCGTTCGGCGTCGTCCGCGACCGGGCGCTGCATCTCACCTACGGCGAGTTCTCGAACAAGTTCGCGACCGTCACGAAGGGCGCGCCGTTCCTGCAGGACCCGGTGGTCGTCTCGACCGATCCCGGCGACGCGCCCGAGCCGCAGACCGCCGACGGCGTCGACGTCGTCGCGTGGGCGCACAACGAGACCTCGACCGGCGTCATGGTCCCGATCACGCGCCCCGAGACGGCGAACGGCGAGCTCGTCCTCATCGACGCCACGTCGGGCGCCGGCGGCCTGCCGGTCGACGTGAGCGAGACCGACGTCTACTACTTCGCGCCGCAGAAGTCGTTCGCCTCGGACGGCGGCCTGTGGCTCGCGCTCATGAGCCCGGCGGCGCAGGAGCGCGTCGCCGAGATCGCCGCGAGCGACCGCTGGATCCCCGAGTTCCTCTCGATCGCCACCGCGCTCGACAACTCGAAGAAGGACCAGACGTACAACACGCCCGCGGTCGGGACGCTGCTGCTGCTCGCCGACCAGATCGACTGGATGCTCTCGAACGGCGGGCTCGACTTCTGCGTGCAGCGCACGACCGCGTCGTCGAACGCGCTCTACGGATGGGCGGAGGAGCGGTCGTTCACGTCGCCGTTCGTCGCCGACCCGGCGAAGCGCTCGCTCGTCGTCGGCACCATCGACTTCGACGACGCCATCGACGCGTCGGCGATCGCCAAGACGCTGCGCGCGAACGGCATCGTCGACGTCGAGCCCTACCGCAAGCTCGGGCGCAACCAGCTGCGCGTCGCGATGTTCCCGGCCGTCGAGCCGGCGGACGTCGAGGCGCTCACCGCCTGCATCGACTACGTCGTGGAGAACCAGTCGTGACCAAGGTCCTGGTCGCCGAGAAGATCGGCGCGAGCGGCATCGACCTGCTGCGCGAGCACTTCGACGTCGACACCGCGTTCGACACCGAGGGCTTCGACCTCGAGGCCAAGCTGCCCGAGTACGACGGCATCCTCATCCGCTCGGCGACGAAGATGACCGCCGACCTCATCGAGCGCGGTTCGAACCTGAAGGTCATCGGCCGCGCCGGCGTCGGCGTCGACAACGTCGACGTGCCCGCCGCGACCAAGCGCGGGATCATCGTCGCCAACGCCCCGCAGTCGAACGTCGTCACGGCGGCCGAGCACACGGTCGGCATGCTGCTCGCGCTCGCGCGCAACATCCCGCAGGCGCACGCCGCGCTCGTCGACGGCCGCTGGGACCGCAGCAAGTACTCCGGCGTCGAGCTCATGGACAAGACGCTCGGCATCCTCGGCTTCGGCCGCATCGGCCAGCTCGTGGCCGAGCGCGCCCGCGGGTTCGGCATGCACGTCATCGCCTACGACCCGTTCGTCAGCGCCGAGCGCTACCGCGAGCTGGGCGTCGAGAAGGCCGAGTCGCCCGACGACGTCTTCGCCGCGGCCGACTTCCTGACGCTCCACCTGCCCAAGACGCCGGAGACCGAGGGCTTCCTCAACGCGGAGGCGCTCGCGAAGTGCAAGGACGGCGTGCGCGTCATCAACGTCGCCCGCGGCCCGCTCATCGTCGACGAGGACCTCGAGGCCGCGCTGGACTCGGGCAAGGCCGGCGGCGCCGCGCTCGACGTCTTCCGCTCGGAGCCCGTCACCGACCACCCGCTCTTCGGCCGCCCCAACGTCGTCGTCACGCCGCACCTCGGCGCCTCGACCGCGGAGGCGAACGACCGCGCCGGCTTCCAGGTGGCGGAGCAGATCATCGCCGCGCTGAACGGCGGCACCGTCACGACGGCGGTCAACGCGCCCGCCGTGAAGGCCGAGGACCTCGAGGTGCTCGGGCCGTACGTGCCGCTCGCCCGGCTGCTCGGCGGCCTCGCCGCCGCGCTGGCCGCGGGCACGGAGCGCATCGAGGTGGAGCTGCTGGGCCGGATCGCCGAGCGCGACACCCGCCCGCTCGCCCTGGCCGCGCTCATGGGCGCGCTCGCCGGCCGCACGGAGGAGGAGCCGAACGCGGTCAACGCGCCGGTCCTCGCCGAGGAGCGCGGCATCGACCTCGTCGAGACCCGCAACACGTCCGCGCGCGACTTCGCCAACCTCATCCGCATCAACGTGCTGAGCGGCGACGAGCGCACGCGCGTCGTCGGGACGATCGTCGGCGAGCACCACCGCCCGCACCTGCTCGAGGTCTGGGGCCGGCGCTTCAACCTCCAGCTCGAGGAGCACCTCGCGCTGTTCCGCTACCGCGACGTCCCCGGCATCATCGGCCGCGTCGGCACGGTGTTCGGCGAGCACGGCATCAACATCGCGTCGGCCGCCGTCGGCTACGGCCCGGAGGACGACACGAGCGGCGAGGCCGTCATGGTCGTCACGACGCACGACCCGGTGCCCGCCGACGTGCTCGACCAGCTGCTGGCCGGCGACGACTTCGCCGCCGGCGCCGCGATCACGCTCGGCTAGGCCGCCGGCGCGGGCACGGGACAGAACGCCTCGCTGAGCGCCTCGACGAGGCGGCGCTGGTCGTCGTCGTCGCCGGCGAGCGCGCGCTGACGGTCGGCGCCGGGCTCGCGCACGAGCGCCTCGACGAGCCCGAGCTCCTCCGCGCAGCCGAGGTCCTCGGCGTGCGGACGGCACGCTTCGACCAGCTCGTGCGCGAGGTCGGCCACCGGAACCCGCGTGCCGCGGTCCGGGTCGATCAGCTGCGCGCGCACGCCATCGCGCGCGGCGAGGAAGCGGTTCTCGTCGAGCACCTCCTGCGCGTGCAGGCGCCGCGACGACGCGAACCCCTCGAGCACCTCGAGGCGGACGAGGCACTGCACGAGCGCGACGAGCGCCGCCGTCTGCTCGACCGACACCTGCGCGTCCATGATCCGCACCTCGAGCGTCCCGTAGCGCGGCTGCAGGCGCGCGTCCCACCACAGGTAGGTGTGGTCGGGCAGCGCCTTGCTGGCGATGAGCAGGTCGACCGAGCGGACCCAGTCGGCGTAGGACGAGAACACGCGCGGGATCCCGACGCGGGGGAACGCCTGGAACAGCGGCGTGCGCGCGCTGGCCAGGCCGGTGTCGCGGCCCTGCCAGTACGGCGAGTTGGCCGACAGGGCGAGCAGGAGCGGCAGGTGCGCGCGCACCTGGTTGAGCGCCGCAACCGCGCCGGCCGGGGCCGGTACGCCGACGTGGACGTGCAGCGCGAACGTCGGCTCGCGCCGCGCGAGCGCGCGCATCGAGCCGTAGACCTCCTGGTGGCGCTCGGCGCCGGCGACCTTCATGTCGTGCCAGATCGCGAACGGATGCGTCCCCGAGGACGCGGCGGTGAGGCCCAGCTTGGCGAGCGCTTCCCGCAGGCCCGCCCGCAGATCGTTCAGCTCCTCCACCGCGGTGTCGACCCGCCGGTGCACGCCCGTGTTCAGCTCGATCGCGGCGCTGTGCGTCTCGGACGCCATCTTCGCGCGCAGGTCGCGGGTCAGCGTGGGGAGGACGTCGTCGATCGCCTGGGCCAGCGACCAGCTGCCGGGGTGCAGCAGCATGACCTCCTCCTCGACGCCGAGGGTCCACTCCGACTCGGAGGACTGGCTCGCCCAGCGAGCCCATGCGGGCTGGCGGCTCATGGCTCGGAGCGGAGCACCCGCGTGTCCTTGCCGCCGCCGCCCTGCGAGGAGTTCACCACGAGCTCCCCTTCGCCGGTGGCGAAGCGGCTCAGCCCGCCGGGGATCGCGTCGGCGCGCGTCCCGTCGTAGGCCACGAAGGCGCGCAGGTCGATGTGGCGCGGCTCGAGCCGGTCGCCCACGAGCGTCGGGTGGGTCGAGAAGAAGACGGTCTCCTGCGCGATGAAGTCGGCCGGCCGCTCGACGATCTCGCGCGCCACGCGCTCACGGTCCTCGGGCAGCGCGTGCGGGCCGACGAACACGCCGACGCCGCCGTACGCGGCGCGCGGCTTGATCACCATCTCGTCCAGCCGGTCGAGCACCTGCTCGCGGTCCTCCTCGCGGCAGAGGTCGAACGACGGCACCGACTCGATGCGCGGCTCCTCGCCGAGGTAGAAGCGGATCATGTCCTCGACGTAGGCGTGCAGCAGCTTGTCGTCGGCGGCGCCGTTGCCGAGCGCGTTGACGCAGTGCAGCCGGCCCTCGCGCAGTGCGTCGATGAGCGCGCCGCCGACGGCCGTGTACGCGCCGTCCGGGCCGCGCAGGCAGTCGTCGTTCGTGCGCCGGTAGACGACGTCGACCTGCGAGGTATCGAGCTCGTCGAGCGTGACGAGCGGGACGTCGAGCAGCTCGGCCAGGCGCGCGTGCTCCCAGTAGGCGGCGTTGTCCGGGCCGTCGGTCAGCACCGCGAGGCGCGCGTCGGGCAGGCCGCCGCGCAGCGCGCGCGCGAGGATGTCGATCGCCGGGCCCTCGACCGGGACCGCGTCTTCGTCGCCGACCGCGGTCGCCACGGCGCGCCGCGCCGAGAACGCGTAGGCGAGGCCGGACGGCGTGCGCAGGTTGTCCTCGAGCACCCGGTACCTGCCGTCGGGGCAGCGGATGACGTCGAGTCCGGCGAGCGCGACGAGCACCGGCTGCGGCGGCAGGCGCGTCAGCTCCGGCTCGAAGTACTCAGCTTCGGCCAGCACGCGCGCCGGGATGATCCCCTCGTCGACGATGCGGCGCCCGCGGTAGACGTCGACGAGGAACGCGTCGAGCGCGCGGACGCGCTGCTCGAGGCCGGCCGCGAGCTGCGCCCACTCGTCGGCGGGGATGAGCCGCGGGACGACGTCGATGGGGAACGCGTCGCAGTCGTCGCCCTCCCCGAACGTGCAGCCCTCGCCGAGCAGCGCGCCGCGCACGCGCTCGTGCACGGCGGGCAGGTCGCGGTCCTCGAGCGACGCGAGGACGGAGCGGTAGTGCGGCCGGACGGTGCCGGCTGCGTCGTGCGCTTCGTCGACGATCGCCCTCGACGCCTGAACAGGAGTCACGACCACGGTATTGCCGAGCACGGTCGCAAACTAACTGGCACCGGACACCGGTCCCTCCGCCTGTCGGTCGGAGTTGACGAGGTTGGCGCTCGCCCGCCCGTCGAGCGCCTACGCGGCGCGGGCGTCGGTGCGCGGCCGGGCGCAGGCCTCGGTGAAGGCGTCGAACAGCGCCCGCTGCTCGGCGTGGTCGACGAGCCCCTCCGCGTGCCACTGGACGCCGAGCGCGAACTCGCGGTCGGTTGCCTCGATGCCCTCGACGAGGCCGTCGTCGGACCACGCCACGGCACGCAATCCGCGCCCGAGCTGGTCGACGGCCTGGTGGTGGAACGAGTTGACCTGCACCTCCGTGGCGCCGAGCACGCGCGCGAGCAGGCTCTCCGGCGCGATGCGCACGCCGTGCGTCGGCACGCGGCCGGGATCCTCCTGGCGATGGCCGGGGAGGTGCTGGTGCAGCGTGCCGCCGCGCGCGACGTTCAGCGCCTGGGCTCCACGGCAGATGCACAGCAGCGGCAGCCGCCGGCGCAGCGCCATGCGCGCGAGCGCGACCTCGCAGCCGTCGAGCGCCGGCTCGGTCGGACCGAGCTCGGGATGCGGCTCCTGCCCGTAGAGCGACGGGTGCAGGTCGGGGCCGCCCGCCAGCAGGATCCCGTCGACGCGGTCGAGCAGCGCCGCGATCTGCTCGTCGGACGTGAACGGCGGGATGACCACCGGCACGGCGCCGCCGCGCGCGACCGCCTGCGGGTACGTCAGGCCGAGGGCCAGCTCCCGCATCGGCGGCTCGCTCTGGGAGCGGTTGACGTGCTCCTTCGGGTTGCGCAGCTCCGACGTGCTGATGCCGATGAGGGGGAGGGCCATAGGGTTCCGCGCCGTGGCTGACGAGTGGTGGCGCAACGCGGTCGTGTATCAGATCTACCCCCGCTCCTTCCAGGACTCCGACGGGGACGGGGACGGAGACCTGGCCGGTGTCGCGCGGCGGCTGGATCACATCGTGACGCTCGGCGCGGACGCGATCTGGCTGTCGCCGATCTACCCGTCGCCGATGCACGACATGGGCTACGACGTCAGCGACTACGAGGCGGTCGACCCGCGGTACGGGACGCTCGAGGAGCTCGACGCGCTCGTCGCCGCCGCCCACGACCGCGGCCTCAAGGTGCTGCTCGACGTCGTCCCGTGCCACACGTCGATCGAGCACCCGTGGTTCACCGAGCATCCGGACTGGTACGTGTGGTCCGACCGCGACGGGCCGCCGAACAACTGGATCGCGTCGTTCGGCGGTCCGGCCTGGTCGCCGGACCCGCACGGACGCGGCTGGTACCTGCACTCGTTCTACCCCGAGCAGCCGGACCTCGACTGGCGCAACCCGGAGGTCCCGAGGGCGGTCGGCGACGTGCTGCGCTTCTGGCGGGCGCGCGGCGTCGACGGCTTCCGCCTGGACGCGATCGACCGGCTGCTGAAGGACCCGCAGCTGCGCGACGACCCGCCCGCCGGGTCCGGCGCGCGGTTCCCCGAGCACGCCGACTCCGCGTCGCTCGAGCACCGTCACTCGCGCAACGCGCCCGACATCGGCACCGCGCTCGCCGCGCTGCGCGAAGCGGCCGGCGACGGCGCGTTCCTCGTCGGCGAGGTGTTCCTGCCGACGGAGCAGCTCGACCCGTACCTCGAGCACCTCGACGTCGCGTTCGCGTTCGAGCTCTTCTTCGCGGGCTGGGACCGCGCGGCGATCGGGGCGGCGCTCGACGCCGCGCGCGGCAAGCGCGTCGCGTGGGTGCTCTCGAACCACGACTTCCCGCGCCTGCCGACGCGCGTAGGGGAGGAGAACGTCCGCGCCGCGGCGCTGCTCGCGCTCACGCTCGCCGGGCCGGTGTTCGTCTACGCCGGCGACGAGATCGGGATGCCGGACGGGCCGCCGTCGAACCCGGCGCACGATCGGGCCGGCCGCGACCCGCACCGCCACCCCGTCAACTGGAGCGCGCGCGAGCCGCACGGCGGCTTCACCGATGGCACGCCCTGGCTGCCCGCGCTCGACGTCCCGGGCGGCGGCGTCGCCGAGCAGGAGCGCGACCGCGGCTCGCTGCTGTGGCTCTACCGCGACCTGATCGCGGTGCGCCACCGCCTCGGGGCGGGGCGCACGCCGCTCGAGACGGCCGACGGCGTGCTCGCCTTCCGCTGCGGCGACGAGCACATCGTGGCCATCAACCTGACCGCTCAGGAACGTCCCGCGCCGCGCGCCGGGACGCTGCTCGTGCACACCCGCGGGGTGAGCGGCGACGCGCCCGCAACGCTCGCGCCGCATTCCGGGTTCGTAGCAGCCGCCGCGAAGTTGTAACGTGCCGCGCCATGGGTCGCGCTGCTGCTGCAGCCGTCCTCGCGGCAGCAGTGCTGTTCGCGGCTGCGTGCGGGGACGAAGGGTCGTCGTCCGGGAGAGCGACGATCAACCTCTGGGTGTTCAACGAGCCCTCGGGCGCGTTCAAGAACGCCGCGAAACGCTGCTCCGATGCGTCCGGCGGGCGCTTCGAAGTGAAGCTGAACGCATTGTCGAACAACGCCGATCAGCAGCGTCAGTCGCTGGTCCGCCGCCTCGCCGCGGAGGACTCCAGCATCGACCTGCTCGGCATGGACGTCGTCTGGACCGCGGAGTTCGCCGAGGCGGAGTGGATCCTGCCGTGGCCGGACGACCGCGCTCAGCAGATACGTCAAGGCACGTTGCAGGGTCCGCTGGAGACCGCGACCTACAAGGATCGGTTGTGGGCTGCTCCGGCGAACTCGAACACGCAGCTCCTCTGGTACCGCAAGGACCTCGTGCAGGACCCGCCGAAGACGTGGGACGCGCTCATCGACGCGGCCGAGAAGCTGCCCGAGAAGGGGCTCATCGAGATCCAGGGCGCGCAGTACGAGGGCGTGACCGTGTGGTTCAACGCGCTCGTCACCTCGGGCGGCGGAACGATCATCGAGGGCGACAAGGCGACGCCGTCGGAGTCCTGGCAGAAGGCGGCGGAGATCATGCACAGGCTCGCCACCTCGAAGGCGGCGGACCCGTCGCTGAGCGCGGCGAAGGAGGACCAGACGCGCATCGCGTTCGAGCAGGGCAACGCGGCGTTCCAGATCAACTACCCCTTCATCTATCCCAGCGCGAAGGAGGGGAACCCGGAGGTCTTCAAGCAGATCGCCTGGGCGCCGTATCCCGCGGTCAGCGAGGACAAGCCGGTCAAGGCGCCGATCGGCGGCATCAACTGGGGCGTCGGCGCGTACACGAAGCACCCGAACGAGGCGTTCGACGCCGCGGCGTGCATGCGCAACGAGGAGAACCAGCGCGAGGCGGCGGTGAAGGGCGGTCTGCCGCCGACGCTGGCGAGTCTCTACGACGACCCCAAGTTCCAGAAGGACTACCCCTTCGCCGCGCTGATCAAGAAGCAGGTCGACGAGGGCGGCGTCCGGCCGCAGACGCCGGCCTACGCGGATGTCTCGCTCGCCGTGGCGAAAGCCGTGTCGCCGCCATCGAGCATCAAGGTCGACGGGTTCACGGATGACCTGAAGGGAACCTTGCAGGACGCACTCGAGTCGAAGGGCTTGATCTGATGGAAGCGGGAGCCGTCAGCACGACCAAGCAGCCGACGGTCGAGAAGGCGCCGAGGAAGAAGGCCCTCTCCGACCGCGCGAAGGCGGAGCGCAAGCTGGGCTGGTTGCTCTGCGCCCCGGCGGCGTTCGTGATGCTCGCCGTCACCGCGTATCCGATCCTCTACGCGCTCTACCTGTCGCTGTTGCGCGCAGACCTGCGCTTCCCCGACGACCGTGAGTTCGTCGGGCTCCAGAACTACGGCACGGTCCTCTCGTCCGGGGTGTGGTGGACCGACCTCGGCCACACCGTGCTCATCACGGTCATCTCCGTCGCGCTCGAGCTCGTGCTCGGCATGCTGCTCGCACTCGTCATGCATCGCGCGCTCGTGGGCCGCGGGCTCGTCCGCACGTCGGCGCTGATCCCCTACGGGATCGTCACCGTCGTGGCGGCGTTCGCCTGGCGGTTCGCGTGGTCGAGCGCGGAGGGCGGCTTCGTCCCGAAGCTCTTCGGCTGGGACTTCGACCCCACCGCGGTGACCGAGGGGTTCTGGAACTACGTCATCGTCATCCTCACCGAGGTCTGGAAGACGACGCCGTTCATGGCGCTGCTGCTGCTCGCCGGCCTGACGCTCGTCTCCGACGAGCTGCATGAGGCGGCGAAGGTCGACGGCGCGACCGCGTGGCAGCGCTTCTGGCGGATCACGATCCCGCTCATGAAGCCGGCGATCCTGGTCGCGTTGCTGTTCCGCACGCTCGACGCGTTCCGGATCTTCGACTCGGTCTTCATCATCTCCAACGGGCGGAACCCGAACATCGAGTCGGTCTCGGTGCTCGGCTACGACGAGCTGCTCAACAGGCTGAACCTGGGCGTCGGCTCGGCGATCTCGGTGCTCATCTTCGTGTGCGTCGCCCTGATCGCGTTCCTCTTCGTCAAGGGCTTCGGGACATCGTTCGAGCAGCAGCGGGGAGGCAAGTGATGGAGCGCGACCGCAACAAGATCGCCGGCTGGATCGGCCTCGATCTGCTCGTCCTGATCTTCGCGCTGTTCCCGGTGTTCTGGATCCTCATGCTGTCGCTGAAGGATCCGGCCACGCTGAACGACGGACGGCTCATCCCGTCGAAGTGGTCGACGGACAACTACGAGGCGATCTTCGATCAGGGCGTCTTCACCGACGCGCTGCGCAACTCGATCGGCATCGCGCTGATCGCGACGATCATCGCCGTCGCGCTCGCCGCGCTGGCCGCGTACGCGATCGCCCGGCTCGACTTCCCCGGCAAGACCCTCATGCTCACGGCGGCTCTCGCGATCGCGATGTTCCCACCGATCTCGATCGTCGGACCGCTCTACAACATGTGGCGCAACCTGGGCCTCTTCGACACGTGGCCCGGCCTGATCATCCCGTACATGACCTTCACGCTGCCGCTGGCGATCTACACGCTGTCGGCGTTCTTCCGCGAGATCCCGTGGGACCTCGAGCAGGCAGCGCAGGTCGATGGCGCGACGCCGATGCAGGCGTTCCGGAAGGTCATCGCGCCGCTCGCCGCTCCCGGTGTCTTCACGACCGCGATCCTCGTGTTCATCTTCGCGTGGAACGACTTCGTCTTCGCGGTCTCGCTGACGTCGACGAGCGCGGCGCAGACGGTGCCGGCGGCGATCTCGCAGTTCCCCGGCGCGTCGCAGTTCCAGCAGCCGACCGGCTCGATCGCGGCCGCGTCGATGGTGGTCACGATCCCGATCGTGATCATGGTCCTGTTCTTCCAGAGGCGCATCGTCGCGGGCCTGACCGCGGGCGCCGTCAAGGGTTAGGAGCCCGCGTTGGCCGACATCCAGCTGCGCGACGTCACGAAGCGCTATCCGGACGGCTTCGAGGCCGTCAAGCACCTCGACCTCGACGTCAACGACGGAGAGTTCATGATCCTCGTCGGCCCCTCGGGCTGCGGGAAGTCGACCGCCCTGCGGATGATCGCCGGGCTCGAGGACATCTCCGACGGCGAGCTGCGGATCGGCGGCGACGTGGTCAACGACCGCGCGCCGAAGGACCGCGACATCGCGATGGTCTTCCAGAACTACGCGCTGTACCCGCACATGACGGTGCGCGAGAACATGGGCTTCGCGCTCAAGCTCGCCAAGGTGGACCGGGCCGAGATCGATCGCAAGGTCGAGGAGGCCGCCCGCGTCCTCGACCTGACCCAGCACCTCGACCGCAAGCCGGCCAACCTCTCGGGTGGCCAGCGCCAGCGCGTCGCCATGGGCCGCGCGATCGTGCGCGACCCGAAGGCGTTCCTCATGGACGAGCCGTTGTCGAACCTCGACGCGAAGCTGCGCGTGCAGATGCGCGCCGAGGTCTCGCGGCTGCAGAACCAGCTCGGCACGACGACGGTCTACGTCACGCACGACCAGACCGAGGCGATGACGCTCGGCGACCGCGTCGCGGTCATGCGCGCCGGCGTGCTGCAGCAGGTCGACACGCCGCAGGTGCTCTACGACCGCCCGGTCAACCTGTTCGTCGCGGGCTTCATCGGCTCGCCGGCGATGAACTTCATGCCGGCGCGCCTCGACGGCGGGCGCGTGCGCCTGCCGCTCGGCGAGGTGGCGCTGCCCGACGAGCTGCGCCGGGCGCTCGAGGGTCACGGCGACGCGGGGCGCGAGGTCATCGCGGGCATCCGCCCCGAGGACTTCGAGGACGCCTCGCTCGTCGACGAGCACCGCCACCCGACCGGCCACGTCTTCGAGGCGGACATCGCGCTGACGGAGTCGATGGGCTCGGAGATCTACGCGTTCTTCGACTACGAGGGCGAGACCGCGCAGTCCGACGCGCTGCAGGAGATCGCCCAGGACGCGGGCACCGCCGAGGTGCCGGGCGCCGGCGGCAGCCAGGTCGTGGCCCGGCTCGCGCCGGAGAGCAAGGTGAAGATGGGCGAGCGGATCCGGCTCTTCATGGACACGGCGAAGCTCCACCTCTTCGACGCGAAGGACGGCACGAACCTCACCGCCGCGAAGGGGACTGCAGCCGCCTGATCACGTCGTCGTTCCAGTCGACGGTGCGCATCAGGCGGTAGCGCTCGGAGCCGAGCCGTGCGTACGCGTCCGCGTCGGTCTCGTCCGTCCCGACGAGGCCGGCGCCGCGCAGCAGCTCGACCGCGGGCGTGAACTCGCTCTCGTACCAGGCCAGCGCCGCCTGCTCGCGGCCGAGCGGCTCGCCGCGCTCCTGCATCGCGCGGAACGCCCACGCCTCGACGCCCTCGGCGAGCTCGCCGTAGCGCCACGGGTCCGACAGCGTCACGCGCGGCGCGATCTCGGGCGGTAGCGGCACGCGCTCGCGGAAGAGCCGCTCGTGGCCCTTCTGCGGCAGGTCGGACAGCCGCAGCGAGCGGCTCGCCCCGATCCGCGTCAGCACCTCGGTCACGTACGCGTCGATGTGGGAGCGGCCGAGCGCCCGCGCGACGGACACGCGGTGATGGCCGTCGCGGACGAAGTGGACCTCGCCGACGCGGTACAGCGAGACGGGCGGCAGCGGGTCGCCGCGCCGCATGATCGCCGCGATGCGCTCCCACCGCCCGCGGACCTGCGAGGAGGTGGGGCGGAAGGACCGGTCGAAGCCGGTGCGGCGGTCGACCGTGCCGACGACGGAGCCGAGCTCGACGCTCTGCAGGCCGCGGCTCTGCTCGCCGGTCCGCCCGAGCTCGGCGATGACCTCGTCGAACGGGAGGATGAGGTCGACGTCGCCGTCGCGCAGGCCGCGCGTGACGCGGCGAAGCGCCTGGCTGCGCCGGGCGCGGAGGAAGTCGTCGGACGCGTCCGACGACGGGAAGCCGGTGTCGCGCGGCATGCGACGGATGGTCGCATGCCGCGCTCCGAACCGGCAGTCCCTTCGCTACACCCGCGGGCGGCGGCTGCGGCCGCGCAGGCCGCTCGGGCCCGGCGTGGGGGCGAGGCCGTGCGCCGGCTCCTCCTCACGCGAGAAGCGGCCGGTGCGGTCGCCGTCGCGGCGGTCGTCCGTCGTCTCCGTGTCGTCCTCCGCGGACAGCGGCTGCGCGATCTCCTCGAGGTTCTTGCGCGCCACCTCGACGCCCAGGAACAGGTGGATCAGGCCGCCGGCGATCATCAGCACCGCGCCGAGGACGTAGCCCCACGTGAGCGCGGTGAGCGACTCCTCGATGAGCTTGCCGAACAGCAGCGGGCCGATCGCGCCGCCGAGGCCGGTGCCCACGGCGTAGAAGAACGAGATCGCCAGCGCGCGGGTCTCCATCGGGAACACCTCGCTCACCGTCAGGTACGCCGACGAGGCGCCCGCGGAAGCGAAGAAGAAGATGACCGACATGGCCACGATGATCTGCGTGTCCGTCGTCAGGACCTCCTGGCGGACCAGGATCGCCGTCGCGAGCAGGAGCAGGCCGGACAGCAGGTACGTGCCGGCGATCATCGGCTTGCGGCCGACCGAGTCGAACAGCGGCCCGAGCAGCAGCGGCCCGAGGAAGTTGCCGACCGAGAACGCGACGATGTACCACGGGGCCGCGCTCTCCTCGACGCCGAAGAACTTCGTGAGCGTCGTGGCGAGCGTGAACAGCACCGCGTTGTAGATGAACGCCTGGCCGATGAAGAGCCCGAGGCCGACCACCGTGCGGCGCGGGTAGCTGGCGAAGACCGTCTTGACGATGTGGCCGAAGCCGAAGCTGCGGCGCTGGTTGACGGTGATCTTCTTGTCAGCGGGGACCTCGGCGAGCGGCTGGCCGGTCGACTCGGCGACCTGGCGCTCGATGTCGGCGACGATCCGCTCGGCCTCCTCGTGGCGGCCGTGGATGGTCAGCCAGCGCGGGCTCTCGGGCACCATGCGGCGGACGATCAGGATGCAGAAGCCGAGGATCGCGCCGAGGCCGAACGCGAGGCGCCAGCCGACGTCGACCGCGAACGTGTCGGACAGCAGGAAGACCGACAGCGCGCCGCCGAGCGCGGCGCCGACCCAGAACGAGCCGTTGATGATGAGGTCGACGCGGCCGCGCACGCGGGCGGGGATGAGCTCGTCGATGGCGGAGTTGATCGCCGCGTACTCGCCGCCGATGCCGGCGCCGGTGAAGAAGCGGCAGGCCCAGAACCAGATCGGGTTCATGGTGAAGGCGGTCGCGACCGTGGCGAGCAGGTACACGCCGAGGCTGACCATGAAGAGCTTCTTCCGGCCCAACCGATCTGTCAGCCAGCCGAAGAACAAGGCGCCCAGACAAGCGCCGATGACGTAGAACGTCGCGCCGACCGCGACCTGGTACTCCGACATGTGGGCGCCAGAGCCCTTCTCGGCCAGCCGCGCGGCGATCGAGCCGACGACGGTGACCTCGAGGCCGTCGAGGATCCACACCGTGCCGAGGCCGATGAGGATGCTCCAGTGCCACTTGGACCAGGGGAGGCGGTCGAGGCGCGCAGGGATGTCGGACTCGACTCTGCCGAGACCGCCCTGCCCGCGCCCCGCCGCTGCGGCGGATGCGCTCATTCGAGAGACTCCTTCTTCGGTGCGCACCCGCCGTGCGATGAGACCCCTGCCGTGCGGTGCGCTGGAAAACGCTTCGTCGGCGCACCAGTTCCCCGCCTTGGCTCAGGCGAAACGAACCGCGTCATCCAGGAACGACCGGAAGAGCCTCCGTCCCCGGTCGCTCCAGTCCGGCAGCCGCTGCGCGGCCTCGTCTTGCGCCGCCCCCGGGTCGAAGCCGAGCGCGACGGCGTCGGGGTCGGCGCGCCACCCGTCGATCCAGCGCGCGAGCGTCGGCGCGTCGACCTCCGGGTGGAACTGGACGCCGACCGAGCGGCCGTGACGGAAGGCCTGCAGGCACACGTCGCTCGTGGCCAGCGCGGTCGCCCCATCGGGCAGCGCGAACGCCCACGAGTGCCACTGGCACGCCTCGCCCGTGCCATCGATCGCGCTCAGCACCGGGTCGGCGCGGCCCGCCTCGGTGAGCGCGAGCGGCGTCCAGCCGATCTCGGGCGGCTCGCTGCGCCGGACCTCGGCGCCGAGCGCGGCGGCGAGCAGCTGCCCGCCGAGGCAGAGGCCGAGCACCGGCACGCCGGCGCGCACGTGCTCCTCGAGCCAGGCGAGCTCGTCGCGCAGCCACGGCTCGTGGGCGGCGTCGGCGACGTTCGTCGCGCCGCCGTAGAGCACGATCGCGTCGAAGGCGCCGTCCGGCGGCGGCTCCTCCCACGCGCGCCAGGCGTCCATCGGCGCGACGTCGCCGAACACGCCGGGGCCGCCGCCGTCGGGGTGCTCGACGCGGAGGATCCGCACCGGTGCGCGGCTACTGCGCGAGGCCGGGGTTCACGGCGGCGCGCGCGGGCTCCGTGGCGACGGCCGTGTCGGCGCGCGCGAGCCGCCGCTGGATGATCACGTTCAGCGCCATGAGCACGAGCGTCACGATGAGGATCATCGTCGCGATGACGTTCACCTCCGCGGGCACGCCCTGGCGCGCCGCGCCCCAGATGAAGAGCGGGAACGTGACGGTCTGGCCGGCGGTGAAGTTCGTGATCACGAAGTCGTCGATCGAGAGCGCGAACGCGAGCAGCGCGGCCGCCATCACGCCCGGCGCGATGAGCGGCAGGGTCACCTTGCGGAACGTCGTCCACTCGTTCGCCCCGAGGTCCATCGCGGCTTCCTCGATGTGCGTGTCCATGCCCTGCAAGCGCGCCTTGATCGTCACGACCACGTAGGAGACGTTGAACATCGTGTGGGCGATGACGATCGTCGCGAAGCCGGTGTTCACCGCCCACGTGATGAAGAGGCCGAGCAGCGCGGCGCCGAGCACGACCTCGGGCGTCGCGAGGGGCAGGAAGACGAAGAGGTCCAGGCCCGACCGGCCGTGGAAGCGGTAGCGCACGAGCGCGAGCGCCATGAACACGCCGAGGCCCACGGCCAGCGCAGTCGAGATGACGCCGATGAGGATCGAGTTCTTCAGCGCCTCGGACAGCCCCTCGACCGCGAACGGGTGCTGCCAGTGGCGCAGCGTGAAGCCCTCCCACGTGAGGTTGAAGCGCCCGCTGTTGTCGTTGAACGAGTACGCGATGACGATCGCGATCGGGATGAAGAGGTAGACGAGCGCGGCGACCGCCCAGGCGCCGATCAGCCAGTCGCGCAGCGGCCGCTTGCCGAGCCGCGCCGGCATCAGAGCACCGCCTCCTCGAGGTTGCGCGCGCCGAGCACGCGGGCGTAGATCAGCACGCACACGAGCAGGAACGCCATGAGGATGAACGACAGCGCCGCCGCCTCCGGGTAGTCCGTGACGACGAGGAACTTCGACTGGATGACGTTGCCGATCATGTACTGGTTCGACGTCCCCAGGAGCTGGGCGTTGACGAAGTCGCCGACCGCCGGGATGAACGTCAGCAGCGAGCCGGCGAAGATGCCGGGCACCGCGAGCGGCAGCGTCACGCGCCGGAACGCCTGCCAGCGGCTGGCGTAGAGGTCGGTCGCCGCCTCGATGAGCCGCCGGTCGATCTTCTCGAGCGACACGTACAGCGGCAGCGCCATGAACGGGAGGAAGTTGTAGGTGATGCCGGCGACGACCGCGGTGGTCGTCGCCAGCAGCCGGCCGTCTTCGGCGAGGAGGCCGACGTCGCGCAGCCGCTCGGCCACGAAGCCGTTGTCCGACAGGATCGTCTGCCACGCGACCGTCCTCACGAGGTAGCTCGTGAAGAACGGCAGGATGATCAGCAGCAGCATGAAGTTCTTCCAGCGGCCCGCCTTGGAGGCCAGGAAGTACGCCAGCGGGAAGCTGATGATCAGCGCGAGGACGGTCGCGATGGCGGCGTACTCGATCGAGCGCAGGAACTGCTCGTCGTACGTCGTCAGCGCGTCCTTGTACGTCGACCAGTTCCAGTCGAACGTGTACCCGACCTCGAAGTTGCCGGTCTGCAGGGAGACGTAGCCCTGCGTGAGCGACGGGATGAGGTAGAAGACGATGAGCCAGATGAGCCCCGGCGCCAGGAGGACGTAGGGGATCAGCGAGCGGCGGCGGCTGAGCGACATGCGCCGCCTCTAGGCCCCGACGACCGCCTCGAAGCCCTCGTTCATCGTCTGCTCGTCCTCGACCGAGAGGGCGTTGAACACGGCGAGCTTCGAGAGCGTCTGCTCGTCCGGGAAGATGAGCGGGTTGTTGGCGATCTTCGGGTCGGTCTTCTCGAGGACCTCCTTGGTCCCGTCGACCGGCGTGACGTAGTTGACGTACGCCGCGATCTTCGCGGCGACCTCGGGGTCGTAGACGTAGTTCATGAAGACCTCGGCGCCGTAGGGCGCCTCCGCCTTCTGCGGGATCATCATGTTGTCCGACCAGAGCATGCCGCCCTCTTCGGGGATGACGAAGTCGAGCTCCGGGTTGCTGGACTGCAGCTGGACCATGTCGCCCGACCAGGCCATGCACGCGAGCACGTTGCCCTTGGTCAGGTCGCCCGTGTAGTCGTTGCCGGTGAAGCGCCGGATCTGGCCCTTGCTGTTCTGCTCGTCGAGGTAGTCGACCGCGGCCTTGATCTGGTCGACCGTCGCCTTCGACGGGTCGGCGCCCTGCATCCACATGATCAGGCCGAGCGTGTCGCGCGCCTCCGAGAGGCACGTCATCTTGCCCTTGAGCTTCGGGTCGAAGAGCTGCTTGAGCGACTTGATCTCGCCCAGCTCCTTCTTGTTGTAGCCGATGCCCGTCATGCCGGACTGCCACGGCAGCGAGTTCTTGCGGCCGTCGTCCCACGAGACCCCGACGAGGTTCTGGCGCAGGTTGCTCGCGTTCGGGACGTTGTTCTTGTCGATGGGTTCCGTGTAGTTGAGCCGGATCCACCGCGCGGCCATCCAGTCCGTCAGCGCGACGAGGTCGCGGCCGATCGAGCGGCCCTGCTGCAGCTGCTGGCGGACCTTCCCGAAGAACTCGGTGTTGTCGTTGATGTCCTCGAGGTACTTGAGCTTGGCCCCGGTCTCCTTGTTGAACTGCTTGACGACCTTCTTGTCGATGTAGAGCGGCCAGTTCGAGAAGACGATCGTGCCGAGGGCGGTCTTGGGGTGACCCGCCGGCTCCTCCTGCGTGCTCGCGCCGCTGCTCTTCTCGTTCTCCCCCTCGGCGCCGCCGCACGCCTGGAGGAAGGCGGCGAGCGCGGAGCCCGCCAGCACGGTCGAGCCGGCGCGGCCGACGAAGCCGCGGCGGGAGATGCGGTCTTCGGCGATCAGGCGCTCGAGGCGCGATTCGAAGGACTCACGGGCCATCAAGTGCTCTCCTTGGGAACCACGAAGGTGTGTTCGGGGCGCCATGCGAGGAGGACGTCGGCTCCCGGGCCCGCGGCGTCGCCGCGCCCCCGGTTCTGCTCGACGACCATCAGCTCCTCGCCTCCGGGCGTGCGGACGATGTACTGCAGCGAGACACCGAGGAACGAGGCGACCTCGACCCTGCCCCGCAGGACGTTCGACCCCTCCGGTGCTTCCTTGCAGATGTGGAGCTTCTCCGGGCGGACGCCGACGCGAACGGCGCCGTCCCGTGACCCCGGCGCCCAGACCGTGGCGCCGTCGTGCGTCTCGTAGCACGCGAACCCGTCGTTGCCGCCCTGCGCACCGCGCAGCGTGGCGTCGATGAGGTTCGAGTCGCCGAGGAAGTTCGCGACGAACTCGGTGCGCGGAGCGTCGTAGAGCTCGGTGGCCGAGCCGCGCTGCTCGATGCGGCCCTCGTTCATGACCGCGATCTCGTCGGCCATGGTCATCGCCTCCTCCTGGTCGTGCGTGACGTGCACGAACGTGAGGCCGACCTCCCGCTGGATGCGCTTGAGCTCGATCTGCAGCTGCTTGCGCAGGCGCAGGTCGAGGGCGCCCAGCGGCTCGTCGAGCAGCAGCGCCTTCGGGCGGTTGACGAGCGCGCGCGCGAGCGCGACGCGCTGCTGCTGGCCGCCGGAGAGCTGGCTGGGCTTGCGCTTGCCGAGACCGGTCAGCTGCGTGAGATCGAGCGCCTCGGCGACGCGCTTGCGGACCTCCTCGCGGGCGATCTTGCGGCGCTCGAGGCCGAACCCGACGTTGCGCTCGACGCTGAGGTGGGGGAACAGCGCGTAGCTTTGGAAGACCGTGTTCACGTCGCGCTTGTACGGCGGCAGGTTCGTGACGTCCTGGCCGCCGAGCTTCACGGTGCCGCTCGTCGGATCCTCGAACCCGCCGATCATCCGGAGGGTCGTCGTCTTGCCGCAGCCCGACGGGCCGAGCATGGCGAAGAACGATCCGGCGGGGATCTCCAGATCGAGGTCGTCCACTGCGACGAGGTCGCCGAAGCGCTTCGTCACGCCTGCCAGCGCGATGTGGTCCTGCATCAGCGGCCGACCCTAATGCATGGTCTAGTGAGAAGGCCAATTCTTCTCCCGGTAGTGTCCCGCGCCGATGCGAGCCGTCGTCCTCACAGGCACCGGCGACTACTCGGCGCTCCAGGTTCAGGAGCGGCCCGATCCGGTGCCCCGCGAAGGCGAAGTGGTCGTCGAGGTGCACGCCGCCGGCGTGAACTTCGCGGACCACATGGCCCGCCAGGGCCTGTACGAGGACGCGCCGCCGACGCCGTGCGTCCTCGGCTACGAGGTGGCGGGCGTCGTGCGCGGGACGGACCGCCGCGTGATGGCCGGGACGCGCTTCGGCGGGCAGGCGGAGCTGGTCGCGGTGCCCGAGCGTGAGCTCGTCGACATCCCCGGCGGCCTGTCCTTCGCGCAGGCCGCGGCGATCCCCGTCAACTACGCCACCGCGTGGACCGGCCTGCTCGGCTACGGGTCGCTGCGGGCGGGCGAGCGCGTGCTCATCCACGCCGCGGCCGGCGGCGTCGGGATCGCGGCGACGCAGATCGCGCGCCGTCACGGCGCGGAGGTGTGGGGGACGGCGTCGCCGTCGAAGCACGACCGGATCCGCGAGCTCGGCGTCGAGCACCCGATCGACTACACGCGCACGGGGTGGGAACGCGGCTTGCCGCCGTTCGACCTGATCATGGACGCGCTCGGCGGGCGGTCGTTCCCGCGGTCGTACAAGCTGCTGCGCGCGGGCGGGCGGCTCGTCGCCTTCGGCGCCTCGTCGGTGACCGGCAGCGAGAAGCGCGACGTGCGCAACGTGCTGCGCAACGGCCCGCCGATGCTGCGCGGCTTCAACCTGATCAAGCAGATGCACGAGTCGAAGGCGGTCATCGGCCTGAACGTCCTGACGCTGTGGGACGACCGCGGAACGCTCGAGCCGTTCGTCTCGCCGCTGCGCGCGCTCATGGACGACGGCACGATCGAGCCGGTCGTCGCCGCCGAGATCCCGTTCGACCGGGCCGGCGAGGCGCACCGGATGCTCGCCGAGCGCCGCAACGTCGGCAAGGTCGTCCTCGTTCCCTGAACCTCACGTTCCCGCGCGCGCGGGCGTTCTGTCCGCATGACCGTCTTCACCGCCGCCGAGACCCCGTTCGGCCCGCTGGTCGTCGCCGCGAGCGACGCCGGCATCGCCGCGATGCGCCTCGCGCCGCCGGACGTCGCGTGGCGCCGCGACGACCGCGCCGGGCACCTGCGCGCCGCGCGCGAGCAGCTGGCCGCCTACTTCGCCGGCGACCTGCGCGCCTTCGACCTGCCGCTCGACCTCGCGGGCACGCCGTGGCAGCGCAAGGTGTGGGACGCGGTCGCGGCGATCCCGTACGGGGAGACGCGCAGCTACGGCGACCTGGCGGCGGAGGTCTGCACGCCGGCCGCCGCGCGGGCGGTCGGCCACGCGAACGGGCGCAACCCGGCGTGCATCGTCGTCCCGTGCCACCGCGTCATCGGCAGCGACGGCTCGCTGACCGGGTACGCGTACGGCGTCGACGTCAAGCGGCGCCTGCTCGCCCTGGAAGGCGTCCGCGCCGGCTGAGTGAAGACCTCCCCAACGCGGTCGCGGGCGGCGTGAGAGGGTCGGGCTCCCGGGAGTCACCCGAAGGAGGCGGCACATGCCGAAGTTCCTCATCGAGGCGTCGTACACACCGGAGGGCGTCAAGGGCGTCCAGAGCGGCGGGGGAAGCGCCCGGCGCCAGGCCGTGGCGGAGATGGCGGAGGGAGTCGGCGGACGGCTCGAGAGCTTCCACTTCGGCTTCGGCCACGCGGATGCGTTCGTGATCGTCGAGCTGCCCGACAACGAGGCCGCCGCCGCGGTCGCGATGGCCGTCAACGCGTCCGGCGCCGTCAACGCCCGGACCGTCGTGCTGCTCACGCCCGAGGAGGTCGACGCCGCGGCCCAGCGGTCCGCGAACTACCGCCGCCCGGGCGGCTGACGCATCAGTCCCAGATGCGCTCGCACACGGCCGGGCGCCCCGTGCGCCAGCCGCGCTCGAGCCACGTCCGCTGCTCTGCGACCGTCCCGTGCCCGCCGTCGTCGGCGTACGTCCACGCCGGCGGCAGCGGGCGGCCGGTCGCGTGGGCGTACAGGCCGGCCATGCACTGCGCCTGCAGCTCGGACTTGACCGCTCCCTCCTGCGTGTTGGCCCCGAGCTGGCCGCGCTGCGCCTGGACGTGGTGGCCGACCTCGTGGGCGAGCACGTACGCCACGCGGTCATCGGCCGCGCTCTCGCCGAGCAGCTCGTACGTCTCCTTCGCATTGGCGAGGTCGATGACGATGCTGTGCTCGCGCGAGCAGTAGATGCCCGTCCAGCCGGAGGAGTCGCTGCCGCACCCCTCCGACGGGTGGCCCTCCTCGGTGTCGATGAGCGGCCGCTCGTACTTGTCGCCGACCGCCTCGAACGCGTCGGCCCACATCGCGTTGATCGAGTCGAGCAGCTGCAGCGTCCGCAGGTTGAGCTGGTCGCCGTAGATGTTCACCGGCTTGCGCGCCTTCACGGCCACGTCGTCCGGGAAGTCCTTCGAGCGGCCGATCGCGGTGAAGTCCGGGCGCGCCCAGAGCACGGCGAGCAGCACGGCGATGACCGCGCCGAGCACGATCTCCCGCGTCCCGAGCCTCACGTCCAAGTGGATCGGCCGCGGGCGACGCGTCTGCAGTCGAGAAGGGCTGAGCTAGAAGATCCGTCCGAGCCACTCGCCGACCGCCGCCGCGACCTTGGCGGTCGACCGCAGCGAGTGGTTGCCCGGCACGACGACCACCTCACGGCCCGGCGCCGCGGGCGGCATCCCGAACGGGTCCTTCTCGCCCTGGACGATGAGCACCGGGACCTCGACGGGCTCGAGCTCCGGCAGGCGCGTCTTCTCCGGCCGCCCCGGCGGGTGGAGCGGGAACGCGAGGCAGAGCACGCCCTTCGCGCCGACCGCCTCCGCCGTCCGGCAGGCGACGCGCGCGCCCGACGAGCGGCCGCCGGTGACGACGTCCAGGCCGGCGAGCGCGTCCGCCCGCAGCGACTCGAGGACCGCGGTCCACGCCGTGTCGAGCTGCGGCGCGGGCGCTGGCGAGCGCCGGCCGGCCACGCGGTACGGCTGCTCCACGAGCGCCACGGTCAGGCCGGCCTCGTTCGCCGCGTCCGTGGCGGCGACGAGATCGGGCGCCCCGACGCCGCCCCCGGCGCCATGGCCGAGGACGAGGGCGCCCCGCGGCTCGACGACCGCGTGGAGGTGGACGTGGGCCTCGCCGGCCGGGGTCAGCACCCGTCGGGGCCGCATGCCTCCCCGTTCGCGAGGACGGTGATCGGCGTGCGCTGCTCCCAGCCCTTCTCGAGGAGCTTGAGCAGCAGCGCGGGCTCGTGCGCGCCCGACAGGGCGACGGAGCGGTCGACGACGAAGCACGGGACCGCGCCGATGCCGAGCGAGGAGGCGGTGCGCTCGTCGTCGCGGACCTCCTCGGCGAAGCGCTCGGTGAGCAGCGTCTCGCGGATCTCGTCGGCCGGCAGGCCGGCCTCCTCGCCGAGGCGCTGCAGCGTCTCGCGATCGGAGATCAGCTCGCCGTCGGTCAGGTAGGCGCGCATGAGCCGCTCCTTCATCTCGTGCTGGCGCCCGTGGGCGGCCGCGAGGTGCAGGAGGCGGTGGCCGTCGAACGTGTTGCCGGCCCGCGCGCGCTCGAAGTGGAAGTCGAGGCCGTCCTCGGCGGCGGTCGCGGTCATGCGGTCGATCATCTGCTGGCCCTGCTCGGGCGACGTGCCGTACTTCTTCGCGAGCATGCCGGCGTAGTCGCCGGTGCGCTCCGCGGGCGCGGTCGGATCGAGCTCGAAGCTGCGCCACGTCACCGTGACCTCGTCGCGGTGCTCGAACTGCTCGAGCGCCGCCTCGAAGCGGCGCTTGCCGACGTAGCACCAGGGACAGGCGATGTCCGACCAGATCTCGACGTTCATGGGTTGGGCCTCCGGGGGAACGGTTGCGTGGGCAACGACCCTCAGCCTAGCGGCCGACGGTGATCCCGAGCCTCTCCGGCAGCGCCGCGACGAAACGGCTGACGGGGTCGGCATGGCCGCCGTGCTCCTGCGCCGCCTCGACGCGCTTCATCGCGCCGAGCACGACGGTGCCGCCGAGCCAGCGCAGCGGCTCGGGCGGGACGCGCCCACCGTCGGCGCCGACGAGCGGCAGGCGCGCAGGCGCGTCGTCGCGCCCGAGCGCGAGCGAGGCGAGGATCCGGCCGCAGAGATGGGTGGGGCCGACGCCGTTCCCCGTGTAGCCGAAGGCGAAGTGGACGCGGCCCGACCCCTCGAGCGTCCCCACGGACGGCAGGTGCGCGGGGGAGATGTCGATCGGGCCGCCCCACGCGTGGGTGATCGCCCGGCCGGCGAGCGGCGGGAACATCCGGACGAGGTCGGCCTGCGTCTGCCGGATGACGCCGGCGTCGACGTCGATGCGGCCGCCGAGCCGCGCGCCCGCGGCGAGCCGTCCGCCCGCCCACCCGAACGCGATGCGCCCGTCCTTCGTCGTGCGCAGGTAGTGCAGGAGCCGGCGGGCGTCGGTGATGCACTCGCCGCCCGTCCAGCCGAGCTCCTCGAGGACGTCGGGGACCGGCTCCGTGAGGACGATGTGGCTCGAGGCGACGGTCAGCCGGCCGCGCAGCGGCGGCAGCGAGGCGAGCGCGCCGCCCGCCGCCAGGACGAGCTGGCCGGCGCGCACCGTCCCGCGGTCGGTCCGCAGCGTGCCGTCCGCGCCCACGCCGCGCACGCGCGTGCGCTCGTGGACGACGACCCCGCGCTGCACGAGGCGCCGGCGCAGGCCGAGCGCCAGCCGCGCCGGCTGGACCGTCGCGTTGCCGGGCAGCAGGACGCCGGCGCGGAAGACGGGGGAGGCGCAGCGCTCGCGGACCTCCGCGGGGGTCAGCGCGACGACGTGCTCGGCGACGCCGAGCTCGCGGGCCGCGGCGACCGCGTCGGCGCCGGCGTCGTCACCGGCCGGCGAGGTGGAGACGACGAGCTGGCCGCCGGGGCGGAACCACGCGTCGACCTCCTGCGCGCGGCACCACGCGCCGATCGCCGCGACGGTCTCCTCCGCGGCACGTGCGACCGCGAGCGCGCCGTCGTCGCCGAACCGCCTGCGCAGCGACGGGAGGTTCAGCCAGAGGTCCTCGGCGAAGCCGCCGTTGCGCCCGCTCGGGCCGTGGCCGCACAGGTCGGCCTCGAGGATCGTCACGCGCAGGCCGGGCTCGTGCTCGAGCAGGTGCCACGCGGTCCACATGCCCGTGTAGCCGCCGCCCACGATCGCGACGTCGCAGCGGTGATCGCCGTCGAGCGGCGTGACCGCCTCGTCGGGCAGGCCGCCCGCCTCGTCCAGCCACCAGCTCCTGGCGGTGTGCCGCATCCAGCGCATCTTGCCGCGCCGGCCGGTCCTCTTGCCGCCCGGCGCGGCCGGTGCGTACACTCCGCGAAGCACATGGCGCGCCTTCTCGACCTCCGCCTCCTCCTTCTCCTCCCCCGCTAGGGGGAGCAGCTGCGCGTGGCGGCCGCCCGAAGCCGCGAACGAAGGACAAGGCGAGAGAACGAGAAAGGAACGAAGCACGCCATGAACGACGACCAGCGGGTCATCCTCTTCGACACCACCCTGCGCGACGGCGAGCAGTCGCCGGGGATCAGCCTGAACGCGACCGAGAAGCTCGAGATCGCGCACCAGCTCGCACGGCTCGGCGTCGACGTCATCGAGGCCGGCTTCCCGATCGCGTCGCCCGGCGACTTCGAGGCGGTCCGCGCGATCGCGTCCGAGGTCGAGGGCCCGGTCATCGCGGGCCTCGCCCGCGCGCACGCCGCGGACGTGGAGCGTGCATGGGAAGCCGTCAGCGCCTCGCGCCGACCTCGGATCCACACGTTCATCTCCACGTCGGACATCCACATCGAGCACCAGCTGCAGTCGACGCGCCAGGACGTCAAGGGCCAGGCGCGCGCCGCCGTCGCGCACGCGCGGTCGCTGTGCGAGGACGTCGAGTTCTCGCCGATGGACGCGACCCGTGCCGACGTCGAGTACACGGCCGAGGTGATCCAGATCGCGATCGACGAGGGCGCGACGACGATCAACATCCCCGACACCGTCGGCTACACGATGCCCGACGAGTTCCGGGCGTTCCTCGGCCGCCTGTACGAGCTGGCGCCCGGCCTGCGCGACGTCGTGCTCTCCGTGCACTGCCACGACGACCTCGGGCTGGCGGTCGCGAACTCGTTCGCCGGCATCCAGGCCGGCGCCCGCCAGGTCGAGTGCGCGGTGAACGGCATCGGCGAGCGCGCCGGCAACGCGTCGCTGGAGGAGCTGATCATGCTCCTGCACACGCGCGGCGACGCGGTCGGGTACCGCACCGGCGCGGTCACGACCGAGATCGCGCGCACGTCGCGCCTGGTCTCGCGCCTCACCGGCTACCCGGTCCAGCCGAACAAGGCGATCGTCGGCCGCAACGCCTTCGCGCACGAGTCGGGCATCCACCAGGACGGCGTCCTGAAGGAGCGCACGACCTACGAGATCATGGACGCCACGACGGTGGGCCTCGACGCCAACCAGATCGTGCTCGGCAAGCACTCCGGCCGCCATGCGCTCAAGCAGGCGCTGGCCGAGCTGGGCTACGAGGTCGACGGCCAGGTCCTGCGGCACGCGTTCGACCGCTTCAAGGACATCGCGGACAAGAAGAAGCAGGTCACCGCGATGGACCTCGAGGCGCTGGTGACCGACGAGCTGCGCGAGGAGCTCGCCGGCTACACGCTCGAGTGGTTCGACGTCGAGGCCAGCTCGCGCCGGCCGCCGCACGCGACGGTCGCGGTGCGCACGCCGGACGGATCGATCAGCGAGGGCTCCTTCACCGGCGACGGCCCGGTCGACGCGATCTTCCGCGCGATCAACGCGGCGACCGGCGTCGACGCGCGGCTGCGCGAGTTCCGCGTCGACGCGGTCACGGGCGGCCAGGACGCGCTCGGCGACACGTCGGTCGTGCTCGAGCTCGACGGCCACACGGCCGCCGGCCAGGGCGTCGCGACGGACATCCTCGAGGCGGCCGGGCGCGCGTACGTCCGCGCGCTGTCGCAGGCGGTGCGCAAGCAGCGCGCGGCGGTCGAGGCGCCGGGCGAGCCGGAGCTCGCGCCGACCCCCTAGCCGACGATCAGCAGCCGGACCCGGGATCGGCCGTCGGCGCGCCGGAGCGGCACTCCAGCCACGTCGCGCGCAGGTACGGCTCGAACCCGGCGTCCCTCGAGCGGTCGTCGTACCAGATCGACGAGCCGCCGGCGAACGTCGCGTTGTTGACCGCGATCGAGCCGATCGTCTTGCCGCTGCCCGAGAGGTAGAAGTTCGAGCGCGGGGCGTAGAAGACGGCGGTCTTCGCGGCGCCGCCGGCGACGCTGGCGTCGTAGCCCACGCTCGGGCGCCCGTACATCGTGATGAGCAGGTCGGCGGGGTTGCCGGTCGTGCAGGTGCTGCCCGAGATCACCGAGCACGCCTGCAGGCTGCCCTGGCCGGAGACGCTGACCGTGCCCGAGCCCGTCGTGGTGCCGCACGACGACTGCGGGTTCGTGGAGGCCGCGTTGCGGTCGGGCGAGTCGAGGAAGATCTGCACGTGTGCACCGGGCTTCACGAAGAGGCCGCCGCCCGCGATGTTGATGCTGCAGAAGCTGTAGATGCCGGTGTCGAGCGCGATCGTCGTGTTGTTGAGGTCGATCGTGCGCGTCGCCGGGTTCCAGCCGGTGGTCCCGACGGGGATCTTCGCGTTGTCGTTGAGGTTCTCGGGCGCCTCGAAGTCGGGGAGGGGCAGCGAGAACGCCGCGACGCGCGTCTGCCGCGACACCGGGATGCCGCCGGAGACGGTGCCGGACGGCCCGAGCAGAGCGTTCCGGATCTGGTCGACGGAGTTGCCGCCGACCGTGATGGTGCCGTTCGTGCCGATGTCGCCGTACGGCCCGCCGGGGTTCGCCCCGTTCGGGTCGTTGAAGACGGCCGAGCCGCCGGTCATCGAGACGGAGGAGAGCGCGGTCACGCCCATCGTCACGCCGGGCACGGTGTTGCGCTTCAGCGTCGCGCGCACTCGTCGCGTGACGCCCGCCGTGGTCCCGCTGCTGACGGCGATGCGATCGCCGAAGGTGTTGGCGGTGATCCGGTACGTGTAGGTGCGCTGGTCGTCGAGCTGCTCGGTGACCGCGGGGCACCACGACGTCGTCCCGATCGTCTGCGGCGCGACGCTGACCCCCGCGGCGTCGGTGCACGCGGTGCCCATCGCCTTCGTCGCGCGGAAGCGCGCGACGTTGATGCCCGCGTCCGCGGCCTGGATGGCCGCCTTGCTCGACGTGTCGCGGACCGACGAGGTCGAGCTCTGCGATGCCTGGCTGAGCGCGATGGCGCTCAGCGCCAGCAGCAGCAGCATCACGATGACCACGACGACCATGACGACGCCGCGCTCGTCCTCGTGCACGCGCCTCATGGCGTCACCACCGTGGAGAAGTACATCGGCCGCACGTCGCGCGTGCCCGAGCCGGAGGGCGAAGCGGGGGCGACTGCCACCGTGATGCGCTTCGTGTCCTGCGTGCCCGCGCAGGTCGGGCAGCCGGCGTCGTCGCGCCAGGTGACGTAGCGGAAGACCTGGATCGAGATCCCGCCGACCGCGGCGGTGTCCGGGCCGGTCGCGACGGTGCCGCCGCTGACGAGGTCCTCGCCCCCCGACGAGATGCCCGACGCGGGCCCGCTCAGCTTGTTCGAGTAGTCCGCCATGACGCGGAACTTCGGGCCGTTGACGTAGAAGTTCGGGTTGCGCGGGTTGTTCGGCTGGCTGTCGTTCGCCGCGTTGCCGGCCGACGCGGAGGAGGGCAGCGTCGTCAGGCCGAGGCTGTCGTACGGGATCGTCCGCAGCCGCTCGAGCTCGCTCTGCCCGTAGGCGCTCATCTGCTCGCGCGCCTGCGCGCCGAGCGTCAGCTGCGTGGAGCTGTCGATGCTTCCGACGATCGGGATGAGCGCGATCGCGAGGATGAAGCCGGCGATGAGGAGCTCGAGGAGCGTGAAGCCCTCCTCGCGCGCGAACTGCCTGGGAAGCGCGGTCATGGGGCGTTGCGCAGCTGGGCGCCGTCGACGACGGTGTACGGACGGGTGCTGCCCTGCACGGACAGGCTCAGCTTGATGCCGAGGTAGGCGGGCGTGCCGGTCGACGGGGTCGCGGCGAAGACGTCGGTGTTGGTCACGCCGGTCGCGATCACCACCGCTCCCGACAGGGGCCCTCCGGATGGTCCCTCGGAGCGAAGGCACTGCTGGCCGGACGAGCAGTCGATGCGCACGCTGCGGTACGCGATGGCGTCGCTGCCGGTCCGCGACTGCACGACGAGGTCGACGACGCGCGACGAGGTGACCGTGACGCTTCTCGCGGCGCGGACGTCGCGCACCAGCCGCGCGACCGCGGTCTCGCCGTCGCGGATGCGCTGGCCGCGCTCGATGTGCGGCGGCGCCGTGCGGTTCGTGACGTCGAGGATCGACAGGATGGCCCCGAGGACGACGGTGAGCAGGCCCATGACGACGAGCAGCTCGATGAGCTGGAACCCTCTCTCGTCACGATGCGCCCGCCGCAGGGCAGCGGGCAGGCCGGCTCCGGTGACCATGCCCGGTTGATCGGCAGTCACGGGAGACCTTGAGCGAAGTGGGGTGCAGTGCCAACGAATTGGCACTGGTGAGCTCCCGCGAAGCTGCGCGAACTGCGCAGAGCGGCTAGCGGCGGGCGAGGCGCTGCAGGCCCAGCAGCGCGAGCCCCGCGAGGAGGCCCCAGAACGGCGCCGTGATGCCGGCGACGGTCATGCCGGAGGCGCTGACGACGAGCGTCAGGGTCGCCGCCTCGCGCTGGTCCGGCTCGGCCGCCGCGGCGCCGAGGGCGCCCGCGAGCGGCGGCAGCAGCGCCAGCCCGGCGACCGTCTCGACGATGCCGTCGGGGGCGGCGAGCGCGACCGCCGTCGCGACGCCCGCCGTCAGGCCGAGCACGACGACGCCGATCCCGCTCGTGACCGCCGCGATCCACCGGCGCGACGTCTCCGGGCCGGCGTCGGGGCCCGCGGCGAGCGCGGCGGTGATCGCCGCGAGGTTGACCGCGTGGCCGCCGAAGGGGGCGATCGCCGCGGTCGCCGCGCCGGTGCTGGCGAGCACGGGGCGCAGGTCGGGCCGGTAGCCGAAGCTCGCCAGCACCGTCATGCCGGTGACGTTCTGGGACGCCATCGTCACGAGGAAGAGCGGGACGCCGATGCCGATGAGCGTCGCCGGCTCGAACGCGGGCGTCGTGAACGCCAGCGCCGGTGCGAGCTGCCCGGCGTCGACCGGGTCGCCTGCGATGGCGATGACGACCCCGGCGGCGGCGAGCGCGCCCGGGACGGCCCAGCGGCGCGCGAAGACGGCGAGCAGCGCCCAGGCGACGACGACCGGCAGCGCCTCGGCGGGCGAGGCGCCGACCGCCTTCGCGGGCTCGACGCAGACGGTCAGCAGGACGCCGGCGAGCATCGCGCTGGCGATCGGCCCCGGGATCGCGGCGATCCAGCGGCCGAGCGGCCGGAAGAGCCCGGCGAGGACGAGCAGCACCCCGCAGACCGCGAAGGCGCCGACCGCGGCCGGCCAGCCGCCCTCGACCGCGCCGGCGGAGACGAGCAGCGCGGCGCCGGGCGTCGACCAGGCGATCGCGATCGGCATCCGCGTGCGGAGGCTCAGCGCGATGCTGAGCAGGCCCATCGAGACCGAGAGGACGAGCAGCCCGGACGCCGCCTGGGCGTCGTTCGCCCCGACCGCGCGCAGGCCGGCGAGCACGACCGCGAAGGCGCCCGAGAAGCCGACGATCGCGGTGATGAGCCCGGCGCCGACCGGCTGGCCGAGCCCGCCGCGCGCTGGGGCCGCGGCGCTCACCGCGCCGCCGCGAGCGCCAGGCCCTGGCGGTAGCCGGCCTCGAGCGTCCGCTTCGCCGGCCGCGGGTCCATGAAGTTCCTGCCCATCGCCGCTGCGGCCGTCTCGTCCGGCCCGATCACGCGCACGCGCGCGCCGCGCCCGCGCAGCGCGAGAGCCTCGACGTCCGCCGCCGCCGCGAGCCCGGCGCGGGCGAGGCCCATCGCGGAGGAGAGGTCGAACGCGCGGCTGCCGGACGGATGCAGGCAGAGCACCTCGCTGTCGCGCCCCGCCGGCGCGGCGTCGAGGTTCGTCAGCGACCACGCGCCGCCGTCGACGTACCGGCGGTCGTCGATGCGCACCGGCCGGAAGACCCACGGGATCGAGCACGACGCGACGACCGCGTCCGCGACCGACGCCTTCGGCGCCCCCGCGCGCCCGAACACGATCCGCCGCCCGCTCTCCACCTCGACGGCGCAGACGCGAAGCCGCCCGTCGAACCGCGACCCGAGCGCCTCGACCTCCCCGCGCAGCGCCGATAGCGTCCGCCGCTGGTCCGGAACCCGCGCGAGCGCGAGCGCCCGCACGCGCGCGCCCGGCCGCGCGCCGAACGCCAGAGCGGGGGAGAGGAACGGCGCGGTCATCAGGGCGCCGGCACGGATGACGGCCCTCGCCGCGTCGGGAAGGACAGCCGATCTCCCGCCGCCCGCGATGCCGCTCTCCACGCCGGTCGCGTCTTGTGCCCAGCCGGGATCCGCTCCCGCGCCCTTCGGCCGCCGCGGCCGCTGCCCGGCGGCGAGCCGCGCGGTGACGATCGACCCCGCGGACGTGCCGACGAAGTCCTCGACGTCGCGGAAGTCGAGGCCGGATCCGTCCTCGAGGCCGGCCAGCAGCCCGCTCATCCACGCCTCGCCGAGGATCCCGCCCGCGGCGCAGACGAGCACGTCCGGCAACCTCATCCCAGACCCCTTCACGCGCCGGACCGTATCGCCCGGCCTCGATCCGCCGTCGATCGAGCGTATGCGATAACGTACAGCCGTATGACGGTGTCGGTGGGACCGCGGATCAGGGCGCTGCGCGAGGCGGAGGGGCTCAGCCTTCGCGATCTCGCGGATCGCTCGGGGGTCAGTGCGCCGATGCTCAGCCAGGTCGAGCGCGGCGAGACGAGCCCGACGCTGCAGGTCGCGGGGCGGATCGCGTCCGGGCTGCAGCTCAGCCTCAGCCAGTTGCTGCGCCTCGACGAGGGCGGCTCGGTCTCCATCGTCCGCGCCGGCGACTCCAAGCCCGCACGCGACAAGCGCGGCCACCGCTTCGAGGTCCTGACGCCGAGCCTGCCCGGTCAGCGCGCCGAGCTCAGCCGCCACACGCTGCGGCCGGGCGCGGCGACCGGCGGCCCCGGCGACCCGCCGAGCCACGAGCCCGGATCGCGCGAGGTCGTGCACGTCGAGTCGGGCCGCATCGTGCTCCACATCGACGGCGACACCCACAGCCTCGCCGCGGGCGACACCGTGACGTTCGACGCCGACCTGCCCCACCACTTCGAGAACCCAGACGGCACCGAGGCGACGTTCCTCGCCGTCGTCGCCGCCGGCCTGCGGCGCAGCTAGGAGGACCACACGCACATGCCGAAGACGCTGTTCGACAAGATCTGGGAGGCGCACGAGGTCGCGCCGGGCCTCATCTACATCGACCTGCACCTCGTCCACGAGGTGACGAGCCCGCAGGCGTTCGACGGCCTGCGCATGGCGGGCCGCCAGGTGCGCCGCCCCGATCGCACGCTCGCGACCGCCGACCACAACACGCCGACCGACGGCACGCCGGTCGCGCGGCTCATCAAGGACGAGCTCAGCCGCGTCCAAGTCGAGACGCTCGAGCGCAACTGCGAGGAGTTCGGCGTCCCCGTCTACAGCCTCGGGTCCGACCGCCAGGGGATCGTCCACGTCATCGGGCCGGAGCTCGGCGTCACCCAGCCCGGCATGACGATCGTCTGCGGGGATTCGCACACCGCGACCCATGGCGCGTTCGGCGCGCTCGCCTTCGGCATCGGCACGAGCGAGGTCGAGCACGTCCTCGCGACCCAGACGCTCGTGCAGAAGCGCCCGAAGACGATGCGGATCCTCTACGAGGGCGACCTCGGCAAGGGCGTCACCGCCAAGGACATGATCCTCGGCACGATCGGCCAGATGGGCGTCAACGGCGCGACCGGCCACGCCGTCGAGTTCGCCGGCACGTCGATCGAGGGGCTCTCGATGGAGGGCCGCATGACGATCTGCAACATGACGATCGAGGGCGGCGGCCGCGCGGGCATGATCGCCGCCGACGAGACGACCTTCGCCTGGCTGCGCGAGCGCGGCGTCGACATCGACCCCGCGTGGAGCGAGCTGCACACCGAGGACGGCGCGACGTTCGACCGCGAGATCGTCGTCGACGCGGCCGCGCTGAGCCCGCAGGTCACCTGGGGCACGACGCCGGAGATGGTCGTTTCCGTCACCGACGCGGTGCCCGAGCCGCAGGACCAGGGCGACGAGCGCGCGCTCGAGTACATGGCGCTGCAGCCCGGCACGCCCATGACGGAGATCAAGCTGGACCGCGTCTTCATCGGCTCGTGCACCAACAGCCGCATCGGCGACCTGCGCGCCGCCGCGTCGATGCTCGACGGCCGCAAGGTCGCGGACGGCGTCATCGCGATGGTCGTGCCCGGCTCGCAGCAGGTGAAGGCCCAGGCCGAGGCGGAGGGGCTCGACGAGGTCTTCCGGTCCGCCGGCTTCGACTGGCGCGCCGCCGGGTGCTCGATGTGCCTCGGCATGAACCCGGACGTCGCGGCGCCCGGCGAGCGCGTCGCCAGCACGAGCAACCGCAACTTCGAGGGGCGGCAGGGCCGCGGCGCCCGCAGCCACCTCGTCTCGCCCCAGATGGCCGCCGCCGCGGCGATCGAGGGCCACTTCGTCGACATCCGCGACTGGAGCTAGACCATGGACGCGATCGAGACCATCACCGGCCCGGTCACCGTGCTGATGCGCGACGACATCGACACGGACCAGATCATCCCCGCGCGCTACATGAAGCGCGTCGAGCGGACCGGCTTCGGCGAGTTCTGCTTCCACGAGTGGCGGGCCAACGGCCTCGACATCCCGAAGAACCCGATCCTCGTCAGCGGCGTGAACTTCGGCTGCGGATCGAGTCGCGAGCACGCCCCGTGGGCGCTCACCGACTACGGCTTCAAGGCGATCGTCGCCGTCAACTTCGCCGACATCTTCCGCAACAACTGCACGAAGAACGGCCTGCTGCCGGTCGAGCTGCCGCGCGAGGCCGTCGACGCGATCGCCGAGGCCGGCCACGCGCAGGTCGACCTCGCCGCGCAGGAGGTCCGCTGGGAGGGCGGCACGGCGAGCTTCGACATCGACCCGGAGATCAAGCACCGCCTCCTCAACGGCCTGGACGACATCAGCCTCACGCTGCAGCAGGAGGACGCGATCACGGCGTTCGAGGCCGAGCGCGAGCGCTCCGGGCCGGTCACGACGGCGCTGTGAGCGGCTGGGACGCGAAGACGTACGAGGAGATCGCCTCGCCGCAGGCGCGGTGGGCGGAGCAGATCCTCGAGCGCGCCGACTTCCCGGCCGGGGCGCATGTCCTCGACGCGGGCTGCGGCGGCGGCGGCGTGACGCGCAAGCTGCTCGACCGCGGCTACCGGGTCACGGCGGTCGACGGCGATCCGGCGATGGTCGAGAAGGCCCGCGAGGTGCTGCCGCCCGAGGTCCCCGTCCTGCACCGGGACCTGCTGGAACTGCACCTCGACGAGCCGGTCGACGGCGTCTTCAGCTGCGCGGTGTTCCACTGGGTCACCGATCACGAGCGCCTGTTCGAGCGACTCCACGCGGCGATCCGGCCCGGCGGGCGCCTCATCGCGCAGTGCGGCGGGCACGGCAACCTCGACCGCACGCTCGGCGTCGCCGGCGGGCGCCGGGGCGCATGGCTGTTCGCGACCGCCGAGGACACCGAGCGCCGCCTGCGCGACGCGGGCTTCTCCTCGGTGCGCGCGTGGCTCGAGCCCGCGCCGACCGTCGTCCCCGACATGGTGACCTTCGCGGCGACGGTCATCTTCCGCACCGAGCCCGACCCGTACGCCGTCGCCCGCAAGGTCGTGGAGCAGGTCGACGCCTTCGACTACGTCCGGCTCAACATGGAGGCCACCGCTTGACCACGATCGTGACCTTGCCCGGCGACGGGATCGGCCCGGAGATCACCGCGGCCGCCCTGCGCGTGCTCGAGGCCGTGGCCCCCGACGTCGAGACGGAGGAGCACCTCTTCGGCGGCGCCGCCATCGACGCCGCCGGCAGCTCGCTGCCCGGCGAGACGCTGGAGGCATGCCGCAAGGCCGACGCCGTCCTGCTCGCCGCCGTCGGCGGGCCGAAGTGGGACAGCACCGACGCGAAGGCCGACCGGCCCGAGCGCGGCCTGCTCGGCCTGCGCAAGGAGCTCGGCCTGTTCGCCAACCTCCGACCGGTGCGCCCGGCGCCCGCGCTCTACGACGCGAGCCCGCTCAAGCGCGAGCTCATCGAGGGCACCGACCTGCTCGTCATCCGCGAGCTGACGGGCGGCATCTACTTCGGCGAGAAGACGCGCACCGAGACGAGCGCCAGCGACCTCTGCGAGTACACGACCGCGGAGATCGAGCGGATCGCGCGCGTCGCCTTCCGCAGCGCCCGGGCGAAGGTCACGAGCGTCGACAAGGCGAACGTCCTCGAGACGAGCCGGCTCTGGCGCGAGGTCGTGCACGAGCTCCACGCCCGCGAGTTCCCGGACGTCCAGCTCGAGCACGCGCTCGTCGACAGCACCGCGATGCAGCTCGTCAGCGCGCCGCGCCACTACGACGTGATCCTCACCGAGAACATGTTCGGCGACATCCTCAGCGACGAGGCGGCGATGCTCACCGGCTCGCTCGGGATGCTGCCGTCGGCGTCGCTCGGCGCCGAGGGCGAGCCCGGCGTGTTCGAACCGGTCCACGGCAGCGCTCCCGACATCGCGGGGCTGGGGATCGCGAACCCGCTCGCGATGCTGCTGTCGCTCGCGATGCTCCTGCGGCACGGACTCGGTCGAGACGACGCGGCGGGAGCCGTAGAATCGGCAGTCGACGCAGCCCTTGAAGGCGGCCTGCGCACCCGGGACCTCGGCGGGGACGCCACGACGGACGAGGCCACGGACGCGGTGCTCGCCCACCTGGAAAGGACGTAGTGACCGTGAAGCAGGCCGACCTCATCTGGATGAACGGGGAGTTCGTGCCGTGGGATGAGGCGAAGATCCACGTCCTCACGCACGGTCTGCACTACGGCACGGGTGTCTTCGAGGGCGTCCGGTGCTACGACACGGAGATCGGGCCCGCGGTCTTCCGCCACCAGGACCACATCGACCGGCTGTTCCGCAGCGCGCAGCTGTACTACATGCCGATCCCGTACGAGAAGGAGCAGCTGCGCCAGGCGACGCTCGACCTCGTCGCCCGCAACGGGATGCGCGAGTGCTACATCCGCCCGCTCGTCTACCGCGGCTACGGCCAGATGGGCCTGTTCCCGCTCGAGGCGCCGGTCGACGTCTGCATCGCGGTGTGGGAGTGGGGCGCGTACCTCGGCGAGGAGGGCAAGCGCAAGGGCGTCCGCGCGAAGGTCTCGTCGTGGCGGCGCATCAGCGAGGAGTCGCTCATCCCGCAGGCCAAGGCGTGCGGCCAGTACCTCAACTCGGTCCTCGCCAAGATCGAGTCGCACAAGGCCGGCTACGAGGAGGGCATCCTCCTCGACCAGCACGGCTACGTGTCCGAGGGCACCGGCGAGAACCTCTTCGTCGTGCGCGGCAAGAAGATCGTGACGCCGCCGATCATCGCCTCGAACCTCGAGGGCATCAACCGCCGCGCCGCGATGCAGATCGCGCGCGACCTCGGCTACGAGCTGCACGAGACGAACCTGACGCGGGCCGACCTCTACCTGGCCGACGAGATCTTCATGACCGGCACGGCGGCCGAGCTGACGCCGATCCGCGAGGTCGACGACCACCCGATCGGCTCGGGCGAGCCGGGCGAGGTCACGCGCGCGGTCCAGTCGCTCTTCGAGGACGCCCTGCACGGGCGCGCGGAGCAGTACCGGGACTGGCTCGATCCGGTGCCGGTCCCGGCGGCGACGTGACGATCGAGCTCTACGACGCCACGCTCCGCGACGGCATGGGCGGGGCGGGCATCACGCTGACCGCCGACGAGAAGGTGCGCCTCGTGCACCGGCTCGACGACCTTGGCGTCCACCTCATCGAGGCGGGCTTCCCGGCGTCGAACCCGAAGGAGGCCGAGCTGTTCGCGCTGCTCGAGCGCGAGACGCTGCGCACTTCGACGATCGCGGCGTTCGGCATGACGCGCCGCCGCGACGCGGCCGCCGACCAGGACGCCGGCCTGCGCGTCCTCGCCGAGTCCTTCGCGCCCGTGTGCACGATCGTCGGCAAGTCGAGCCTGCTGCACGTCGAGAAGGTCGTCCGCACGACGCGCGAGGAGAACCTCGCGATGATCGCCGAGTCCGTCGCCTTCCTCGTCGGCGCGGGCAAGCGCGTCCTCTTCGACGCCGAGCACTTCTTCGACGGCTACGCCGCCGACCGCGACTACGCGCTCGCCTGCGCGCGCGCCGCGCTCGACGCCGGCGCCGAGCGGGTCGTTCTGTGCGACACGAACGGCGGCTCGCTGCCCGGCGCGATCGGCCGCGTCGTCGCCGACGTGCACGAGGCGCTCGGCGGCGCCGCGCTCGGCATCCACTGCCACAACGACACCGACTGCGCCGTGGCGAACTCGCTCGTCGCAGTCGAGGCCGGCGCGACGCAGGTGCAGGGCACGATGAACGGCGTGGGGGAGCGGACCGGCAACGCGAACCTCGTCTCGATCATCGCCGGGCTGCAGCTCAAGCTCGGGCATGACGTGCTGCCGGAGGGCGGCCTCGCGAAGCTGACCGAGACGGCGCACTTCGCCGACGAGCTGCTCAACCGCGCGCCCGACCCCGACCAGCCGTACGTCGGGAAGAACGCCTTCGCCCACAAGGCCGGCCTGCACGCCGCGGGCGTCCGCAGCGAGGCGCGCGCGTTCGAGCACGTCGACCCCGGCCTCGTCGGCAACCACAACGACGTCCTCGTCTCCGAGCTCGCGGGCCGCGCGACGGTCGAGGAGAAGGCGCGCGTCGCGGGCATCGAGGTGGATCCGGCCGCGGTGCTGCAGCGCGTCAAGGAGCTCGAGCACGCCGGGTACCAGTTCGAGGCGGCCGACGCCTCGTTCGAGCTGCTGCTGCGCAAGGAGTCCGGCGACTACGAGGCGCTCTTCCGCCTCGAGTCGTGGCGCTGCATCGTCGAGCAGCGCGCCGACGGCAAGGTCGAGACCGAGGCGACGATCAAGATCTGGATCGACGGCGAGCGCTACGTGCGGACCGCCGAGGGCAACGGCCCCGTCAACGCGCTCGACGCCGCGCTGCGCCTGGCGATCACCGAGATCCATCCGCACCTCGCGGACATCGAGCTCGTCAACTTCAAGGTCCGCATCCTCGACGAGACGAAGGGCACCGGCGCGGTCACGCGCGTGCTGCTCGACGCATCCGACGGCGCCGAGGTCTGGGGCTCGATCGGCGTGCACGAGAACGTCATCGCCGCGTCCTGGCAGGCGCTCGTCGACTCGATCGAGCTGCCGATGCAGCCGGGCAAGGAGCAGCACGCCCGGGCGGCGCGCTCGGCGCGGGCGTGAGCACGCGCACCGACATCCCGCTCGCCAAGCCGGTCCTCGGCGAGCGCGAGGAGGAGCTGGTCCTCGAGGTCATCCGCTCCGGCCAGCTCTCGCTCGGCCCGATGCTGCCGCGCTTCGAACGCGACTTCGCCGCGAAGCTCGGCGTCGAGCACGCGAGCGCGGTCTCGAGCGGCACCGCCGGCCTGCACCTCGCGCTGCGCGCCGTCGGCGTCTCCGAGGGCGACGAGGTCGTGACGTCGCCGTTCTCGTTCGTGGCCAGCGCGAACAGCATCCTGTACCAGGGCGCGCGGCCCGTCTTCGCGGACATCGACCCGGTCACGCTGAACCTCGACGTCGAGGCGGCGCGCGCGGCGGTCACGGACCGCACCACGGCGCTGCTGCCGGTGCACATCTTCGGGACTCCCGCCGACACGCCCGCGTTCGAGGGCTTCGGGCTGCCGATCGTCGAGGACGCGTGCGAGGCGCTCGGCGCCCGCCACGCCGACGGCACCGTCGTCGGCGGCCGCGGCCATCCGGCCGTGTTCGCCTTCTACGCGAACAAGCAGATGACGACCGCCGAGGGCGGGATGGTCGTCGTCGGCGACGCCGCCGTGAAGGCGCGCATCGACTCCGAGCGCAACCAGGGCCGTGCGCCCGACATGGGCTGGCTCGACCACGACCGGCTCGGCTTCAACTACCGCCTCAGCGACCTGCAGTGCGCGCTCGGCGTCGCCCAGCTCGAGCGCCTGGACGGCATGCTCGCCGACCGCGAGCGCGTCGCCGCGCAGTACCGCGAGGCGCTCGGCGGGATCGAGGGCCTGACGCTGCCCGCCGACGTTCCCGGCCGCAGCTGGTTCGTGTTCGTCGTCCAGCTGCCGCACGGGGTGGAGCGCGACGCGACGATCGTCGCGCTGCGCGAGCGCGGCGTGCAGTCCAAGCCGTACCTGCCGGCGATCCACCTCATGAGCTTCTACCGCGAGCGCTTCGGGCACCGCGAGGGCGAGTTCCCCGTCTGCGAGGACGTCGCCGCCCGCTCCGTGGCGCTGCCGTTCTTCCCGCAGATGAGCGAGAACGAGGTCGGGCTCGTCGCCGAGGCGCTCGCCGGCGTCCTCTCGCGCTGACGCGCCGGCGCGCCCAACCGGACGAATCTCCAACCTCCGGTGCGCTCACGCGTCTACGCTCGGTAGATGGGCCCGGGCAGACGCCAGCGGGAGCTCTTGCGGCAGCGCCGCCAGGCGCGCTGGCTGGGCGCGGTCGGGTTCCTGCTCGCCGCCGCCGGGCCGGTCGTCCTCTTCCACGACGTCATCGCGATCCTCGCCGAGGACCCGAAGCTCGAGCTGCACTACCTCAGCGGCTGGCTGCCGTGGCTGCTGCTGCTCGGCGGGCTCGCCTTCCTGCTGCCCGTCGCCTGGTCCTCCGGCATGGATCCCGAGAGCCGCTGGTTCCCCCGCGCCCGCGCCGCCTACGCCGGCTGGGGCGTCTCGCTCTACCTCCTCGGGCTCGCGCTCGCCTGGCAGGTCGCGAGCATCCAGGACAGCGCCTTCGGCTAGGTTCAGGCGCCCATGAAGGGGCGCTTCTCCGAACCGACCGACGACGCGTTCCGCGCGCTCGACAGCTCGATCGCGTACGACCGGCGGCTGTGGCCGTACGACGTCGCGCAGTCGCGCGCGCACGCCGGGATGCTCGCCACGCAGGGGATCATCTCCGACGGGGACCGCGACGCGCTGCACGCGGCGCTCGAGCGCGTCGAGGTCGAGCTGGCCGACGGCTCGTTCTCCTTCACGGCCGACGACGTCGACATCCACATGGCGATCGAGCGGCGGGTGACGGAGATCGCCGGCTCGGTCGGCGGCAAGCTGCACACCGCCCGGTCGCGCAACGACCAGGTCATCACCGACGTCGCGATGTTCACGCGCGACGCCGCGCGCGAGGCCCAGCAGCGGATCACCGCGCTCATCGCGACGCTGATCGACGCGGCCGAGCGCCACCTCGACTGGGCGCTGCCCGGCTACACACACCTGCAGCGCGGGCAGCCGGTGTACCTGTCGCACCACCTGCTCGCCTACGTGTGGATGCTCGAGCGCGACCGGCGCCGCTTCGCCTTCGCCGCCGCCGAGGCGAACCGCCTGCCGCTCGGCGCGGGCGCGCTGGCCGGCGTGAACTTCGAGACCGACCGCCGCGCCGTCGCGGCCGAGCTGGGCTTCGAGGGCGTCGCGCCGAACTCGGTCGACGCCGTCTCGAACCGCGACTTCATCCTCGACTACCTGGGCGCCGCGGCGACCTGCCTGACCCACCTGTCGCGTCTCGGCGCCGAGCTCGTCCTGTGGTCGAGCAGCGAGTTCGGCTTCGTCGTCCTGCCCGACGCGTGGACGAGCGGCTCGTCGATCATGCCGCAGAAGAAGAACCCCGACGCGGCGGAGCTGCTGCGCGCGAAGTCGCCGCGCGCGGTCGCCCACCTGACCGGCCTGTACGGCGTGATCCACGCCCTCCCGCTGACCTACAACAAGGACCTGCAGGAGGACAAGGAGCACCTCTTCGACGCGGAGACGACGCTGTCGCTGAGCCTGGCCGCGGCGCAGGGGATGATCGCCGGCGCGCGCTTCGACCGCGAGCGGATGGCGTCCGCCGCGTCGGACGAGCTGATCGCCGCCACCGACCTCGCCGACCTGCTCGTCAAGCGCGGCATGCCGTTCCGCGAGGCGCACGGCGTCGTCGCCAGTCTCGTCCGCGAGGCGGTCGAGGGCGGCCGCACGCTGGCCGACGTCGCGATCCCCGCGCTCGGCGACGAGGCGGCGGACGTGCTCAAGCAGGCGTCGTGGCTCGAGTCGAAGGTCTCCGAGGGCGGGACGTCGCTGCAGCGGGTGCGCGAGCAGCTCGAGCTCGCGCGCGGGCTGCTCGACGACGGGCCGTGAAGACCGCCTTCTACGACCGCCCGGTCCTCGACGTGGCCCGCGATCTCGTCGGGTGCGAGCTGCGCCACGGCGACACGGCCGGGGTCATCGTCGAGACCGAGGCGTACCACATGAGCGAGGCGGCCTGCCACGCGTACGTCGGCTTGACGGCGCGCACGTCGGTGCTGTTCGCCGACCCGGGGCTCGCCTACGTGTACCGCTCGTACGGCATCCACGCGCTGCTGAACGCGGTGTGCGAGTCGCCCGACGTCGGAGCCGCGGTGCTGATCCGCGCGCTCGAGCCCACGGAGGGCATCGAGGTCATGCGGATGCGCCGCGGCGGCGTCCCGGACCGCGAGCTGTGCAACGGCCCGGGCAAGCTGACGCAGGCGCTCGGCGTCGGGCTCGAGCTCAACGGCTCATGGCTCGCCGACGAGCACGCGGGCCCGATCCGCATCGGGCCGCGAACGGCAGACGTCGACGTCGTCCGCAGCGCGCCGCGGATCGGGATCACGAAAGCGGTCGACCTGGACTGGCGGTTCACCGTCCGCGACAGCCGCCACGTGTCGCGGCCCTACCCGCGGCCGACGGCGGTCGCGTAGTACGTCGCGACCAGGTCCTCGTCGCCGTGGCCGGCGTCGATGGCCTGCTGCATGCGCTCCGCGACGAGCTTCGCGAGGCCGGGATCGAGCCCGGCAGCCTCCGCCGCCTCGACGATGAGCCCGGCGTCCTTGCGCGCCATGGCCAGCGAGAACGACGGGTCGAGCCTGCCCTCAAGGACCGCCTTGCCCTTCATCTGCAGGTACGGCGTGTCGAGCGGCCCGCCGGACAGCGCGCCGAGCACCTTCTCGGGCGCCACGTCGATCGCCTCGGCGAACGCGAGCGTCTCGGCGATCGCCTCGACCAGCCCGAGCACCCAGTGGTTGACCGCGAGCTTGAGCCGCGTCGCCGCGCCGGGTGCGTCGCCGAGCCGCACCGTCTTGCGCCCGACCGCGTCGAAGAACGGCTTGCACCGGTCGATCGCGTCGGCGGGGCCCGCGGCGAAGATCGCCAGCTCGCCCGCCTCGGCCGGCGCCTTCGTGCCGGCGACCGGCGCGTCGACGAGCACGAGGCCGCGGCGCTGCGCCTCGGCGGCGCAGCGCTCCAGCCCCTCGAGGCCGACCGTCGACATCTGCGCCCACACCACGCCGTCGCCGAGCCCGTCCGCGGCGGCCTCGATCGCCTCGAGCACGGCATCGGCATCGCTCAGCATCGTCACGACCACCGACGCGCCGCGCACGGCCTCGGCCGGGTCGGCGGCGACGGCGACGAGGTGCTCGCGCAGCGGCTCTGCCTTGGCGGCCGTGCGGTTCCAGGCGCTCACGTCGAGGCCCGCGGTCGCAGCGTTGCGCGCCATCGGCAGGCCCATGATGCCCGTGCCGAGGACGGCGACGGTCGTGTCGGAGCTCATGGAGGGAGCGGCTACCCCGGCGGGGCCGCCGTCCCACCCGCGTCGTTGGACGGCGTGGGGGCGGGCGCGGGGGCCGGGGCCGGCGTGTCGCCGCCGCCGGTGCCGCCGCCGGTGGCCTGCGGAGTCTCGCCCTGCGCGGGCGCCTGCGGCGTCTCGGGCCGCGCGTCGCCGGGCGTCGGCGCCGGTGTCTCGCCCTGCGCCGGCTCCGGCGAGCCGGGCGTCGTCGGGGTGACGGGCGTGGTCGACGTGGTCGTCGTCTCCTCGAGCGGCGGCAGGCCGCGCTTCTCGCGGTCGGCGTTCTCGCGGTTCTCGAGCAGTTCGCTGGCCGTGACCATGAAGTCGTGCCAGATGTCCGCGGGGTAGGTGCCGCCCGCGACCGGCTGGCCGCGGTACTCGGTCGTCATCGGCTGCAGCTTGTCCGCGTAGCCGACCCACACCGCGACGGTCATGCGCTTCGTGAACCCGACGAACCACGCGTCGCCGTAGTTCTCAGTCGTGCCGGTCTTGCCGGCCGCGAACTCGTCGAGGCGCGCACGGACCGCGGTGCCCGACGACACGACAGTGCCCAGGATCTGCGTCGCGGTGTCCGCCACGCCCGGCGTCAGCACCCGCGTCGCCTTGCGCTTGTTCTCGTCGACCTCGTCGGCGCAGTCGGTGAGGCTCTGGCGCTTCAGCCGGCACACGTCGCGGATGCCCACGGGGCCGCCGGGCGGGCCGAGCGACCCCGTGATCTTCCGGCCGCCGGTTGCGAACGTCTCGTACGCGTGCGCCATGTCGAGCGGCGTGACGCCCTCCTTCAGGCCGCCGAGCGTCATCGCGCAGTTGCGGCTGATCGGCGTGCGCACGCCCATCCGGGCGGCGAGCTTGGCGATCTTCGACAGCCCGACCTTGAGGCCCACCTCGGCGTAGACGGAGTTGTCGGAGAACGTCGTCGCGTTCTGCAGCGTGGTGACGCCCGCGTACGCGTCCTCGTAGTTGTTGACGGTGAAGTCGCAGCCGAGCGCCTTGCTGTGGATGACCTTCTTCTTCGAGGTCCACGTCGAGCCGGGGCTGATGCCGTCGCGCAGCGCGGCGGCGAGGATGAACGGCTTGAACGACGAGCCGGGCTGGCGCTGGCCCTGCGTCGCGAGGTTGAACGGGTGCTCGTTGTAGTCGCGCCCGCCGATCATCGCGCGCACCTCGCCGGTGTCGTTGTCGATCGCGACGAGCGCCGCGGTCGGGCCGTCCGGGTTCGGCAGCCACTTGGTGACCGCCGCCTCGGCGGCCTTCTGCAGGTCGAGGTCGAGCGTCGTGCGGATCTTCAGGCCGCCAGAGAACGCACGCCGCGCGCCGTAGCGATCGACGACCTGCTGCTTGATCCACGTCGTGAAGTAGGGCGAGGCCGGCGTCTCGGACTTCTCGCGCGGCGGCGAGATGTTCGTCGGCAGCGAGGTCTGGATGCCCTGCTGGTACTGGTCCTCGGTGATGTAGTTCTGGTCGCGCATGCGCTGCAGCACGAGGTTGCGGCGGCGCTCGGCGGCGAGCTTGTGGCTCACCGGGTCGTAGCCGCTCGGCGACGAGATGACGCCCGCCAGCAGCGCGGCCTCGGCGACGCGCAGCTCCTTCGCGCACGGGCGCTTGGCGGTGCCGCACCCCTGGTGCCACGGCTCGTTGCCGAAGTACGTCCGCGCCGCCGACTCGACGCCGTACGCGCCGTTGCCGAAGTAGATGGCGTTCAGGTACTCCGTGATGATCTTGCTCTTGGACCACTTGCGGCTGAGGTGGAACGCCATCGCCGCCTCGCGGAGCTTCTGGAAGACGGTCCGGGACTCCTGGGCCTGCAGCGCGTTCTTGACGAACTGCTGCGGGATCGTCGAGGCGCCCTGGGCGGCCTTGCGCTTCATGATGTCCTGCACGAACGCGCGCGCGATGCCGCGGATGTCGACGCCCTCGTGCTCGTAGAAGCGCTTGTCCTCGATCGCGATGACCGCGTGCTCCAGCGCGGGCGCGATCTCCTCGTGCGAGACGAGGATCCGGTTCTCCGGGCTGGTGAGGATGCCGAGCCGGCGGCCGTGGACGTCGACGAGGACGGAGTTGTGCGCGGACTTGAACTCCTCGCGGTTCTCGAGGCTCGGCAGGTCGGACGCGACGGCCATCATCATCCCGAAGACGGTCGAGACCATCGCGAGCAGGCCGACGCCCGCCACGACCAGGAGCAGGCGGAGCTTCTTGACCCTGGGGCGCGCCGAGGGGAACTCGTGGATGTCGGCATCGGAGCCCGACATGCGGCGCAACAGGTCTAGCATCAGCGGACGTGACGAGCGCTCATGAGCAGGCCGCCTTCCTGACCCGGAACACCGTGGATGCGCTGCCCGCGGGCGAGCTCGAGCGCAAGCTGGCGCAGGGACGGCAGCTGCGGGTCAAGCTCGGCCTCGATCCGACCTCGGCCGACATCCACCTCGGGCACACGGTCGTCCTGCAGAAGCTGCGCGAGTTCCAGGACCTCGGCCACCGCGTCGTGATGATCGTCGGGGACTACACCGCGCGCGTGGGGGATCCCAGCGGACGGTCGAAGACGCGGCCGGTCGTCTCCGGCGAGGAGATCGACGCGAACGCGCGCACGTACCAGGAGCAGGCGATGAAGGTCCTGCTCGACGACCCCGACCTGCTCGAGGTCCGGCGCAACTCCGAGTGGCTCGACATGCCGATGGAGGAGTTCTTCCGCCTCGCACGGACCGCGACGGCGGCCCAGATCCTCGAGCGCGACGACTTCGCCAAGCGCTGGGCGGCGCGCGAGCCCATCTCGCTGCTCGAGCTGCTCTATCCGCTCTGCCAGGGCTACGACTCGGTCGCGATCCGGGCCGACGTCGAGCTCGGTGGCACCGATCAGAAGTTCAACCTGCTCCTGGGGCGCGACGTGCAGCGCGCGTACGGGATGGAGTCCCAGGCCGTGCTGACGACCCCGCTGCTGGTCGGCACCGACGGCGTGGAGAAGATGTCGAAGTCCGTCGGCAACTACGTAGGGGTCACCGACGCGCCCGAGGACGTCTACGGCAAGACGCTGTCGATCCCCGACGCGACGATCGCCGACTGGGAGGCGCTGCTGCTGTCAGAGCCGCTGGCCGAGGGCTCCGCGCGCGACCGCAAGCGGGAGCTCGCCCGGCGGCTCGTGGCGCGGTTCCACGGCGACGAGGCGGCCGCGGCGGCCGAGGCCCACTTCGACCGCGTCTTCGTCTCGGGCGGGATGCCCGAGGAGATCGAGGAGGCGTCGTTCAGCGTTGACAACGGGTCCGTCCACCTGCCGGCGCTGGTGGCAGAGGTCTTCGGAGGCTCCCGCTCGGATGCCCGGCGGCTGCTGGGGCAGGGCGGGATCAGGCTCGACGGCGACCCGCTCGGGCCGGGGGACCAGGACCTGCCGCCGGACCGGCTCGACGGGGCCGTCCTGCAGGTCGGCAAGCGGCGATTCCGCCGTCTGCGGCTCAAGTGATCGTCCGTCGGGTCGCTATAGTCCTCGACGCGCAGTGACGGTGGCGTGTTCGGCGGCCAGGGAGTTCTCCAGCCGATCGAACCCGCGCTATACTGCTCGATCCGCTCCCGACTCCGGTCGGGCGTGCCAGCAGAAGGAGTCCCCTTCTCCGGAGGCACGGCGGTCTTTGAAAACTCAACAGCATGCGCGAATCGACTCGACCCCTCGGGGTCGGCGCGGTCTTCGGACTGCGTGACGTCGGTTCGACTATGTCCGATCCATCGATGACCGCCAGCGGCATCGATGGACATGAAATGAACCCGTCATGGTCGCGAAGCCGGTGTACGGCATCGCAACCAGCCATGACAGCTCTACGTGACGGTCGGTTCTTCGGAGCCGGCCGGTAGTAACGCAGTTCTTCACGGAGAGTTTGATCCTGGCTCAGGACGAACGCTGGCGGCGTGCTTAACACATGCAAGTGGAGCGACGAACCGGGCTTCGGCCCGGGGCAAAGCCGCGAACGGGTGAGTAACACGTGGGTCATCTGCCCCGTTGATCGGGACAACCCGGGGAAACCCGGGCTAATACCGAATGTGCCCCTTGGGGGAAAGGAAGCTTCGGCCTCCGCAACGGGATGAGCCCGCGGCCCATTAGCTTGTTGGTGGGGTAATGGCCTACCAAGGCTGCGATGGGTAGCTGGTCTGAGAGGACGATCAGCCACACTGGGACTGAGACACGGCCCAGACTCCTACGGGAGGCAGCAGTGGGGAATCTTGCGCAATGCGCGAAAGCGTGACGCAGCAACGCCGCGTGAGGGAAGACGGCCTTCGGGTTGTAAACCTCTTTCAGTTGGGACGAAGCTTCGCGGGTTAACAGCCGGCTGAAGTGACGGTACCTTCAGAAGAAGCCCCGGCTAACTACGTGCCAGCAGCCGCGGTAATACGTAGGGGGCTAGCGTTGTCCGGAATCATTGGGCGTAAAGCGCGTGTAGGCGGCTCAGTAAGTCCGTTCTGAAAGCCCGGGGCTCAACCCCGGGAGGCGGATGGATACTGCTGAGCTCGAGTCCGGAAGAGGCAAGTGGAATTCCCGGTGTAGCGGTGAAATGCGCAGATATCGGGAGGAACACCAATGGCGAAGGCAGCTTGCTGGGACGGTACTGACGCTGAGACGCGAAAGCGTGGGGAGCAAACAGGATTAGATACCCTGGTAGTCCACGCCGTAAACGATGGACACTAGGTGTGGGGGGTGTCGACTCCCTCCGTGCCGAAGCTAACGCATTAAGTGTCCCGCCTGGGGAGTACGGCCGCAAGGCTAAAACTCAAAGGAATTGACGGGGGCCCGCACAAGCAGCGGAGCATGTGGTTTAATTGGACGCAACGCCAAGAACCTTACCTGGGCTTGACATGTTCCTGACCTCCCTGGAAACAGGGATTCCCTTCGGGGCAGGATCACAGGTGGTGCATGGCTGTCGTCAGCTCGTGTCGTGAGATGTTGGGTTAAGTCCCGCAACGAGCGCAACCCTCGTCGTATGTTGCCAGCATTAAGTTGGGGACTCATACGAGACTGCCGGTGACAAACCGGAGGAAGGCGGGGATGACGTCAAGTCATCATGCCCCTTATGTCCAGGGCTACACACGTGCTACATTGGCGCGTACAGAGGGCTGCGATACCGCGAGGTGGAGCGAATCCCTTAAAGCGCGTCTCGGTTCGGATTGGAGGCTGAAACTCGCCTCCATGAAGGCGGAGTTGCTAGTAATCGCGGATCAGCATTGCCGCGGTGAATACGTTCCCGGGCCTTGTACACACCGCCCGTCACACCACGGGAGTGAGCAACACCCGAAGCCGGTGGCCTAACCCCTTTGGGGAGGGAGCCGTCGAAGGTGGGGCTCGTGACTGGGGTGAAGTCGTAACAAGGTAGCCGTACCGGAAGGTGCGGCTGGATCACCTCCTTTCTAGGGAAGCTCCTTCGGGAGCCCGTTCGGAAACGCTCGACGAGAGCGACGCCGACCTCCACGTGCTTCGGCACGTCCGTCGGCCCAGCGCGTCTCGACGACACGCCCGGATGGCCTGGAACGTCGACCGGACATGGCCGGCCACATCTAACTACCGGTTCCTTCGGGGACCGCGGCCGGCGGCATGCTGTTGAGTTTTGAGAGACCGTCGCGCAAGTCCTGTGCGACAGCCTCCTCGGCGGTCCTTGAGAACTACACAGTAGTCACATCGTGATCGTGAGTGGATCGATAAGCCCACTCGCGATCGAACGTGGAAAAGGCAAGTTTCACCGTCAAGATAGTAAGGGCGTATGGTGGATGCCTAGGCACCTTGAGTCGATGAAGGGCGTGAACGGCTGCGATAAGCCACGGGTAGGCGCTGAATAGCCTGTGATCCGTGGATGCCCGAATGGGGAAACCCGACGCTGGTAATGCGGCGTTACCTCCTGCTGAACACATAGGCAGGTTGGGGACAAGCGGGGGAAGTGAAACATCTCAGTACCCCGAGGAAAGGAAATCAACGAGACTCCGTTAGTAGTGGCGAGCGAAAGCGGATCAGCCCAAACCGAGCACGTGCAAGCGGTCATGCGTTGCGTGTTCGGGGTTGTAGGGCATGTGGTCCAGGTCATGACCGGCCTGGCTGGAGTTACCAAGTTGCGCAGATAGCCGAAGTTCGTGGAACCGAACACCAAAGAGGGCAATCGTCCCGTAGGCGGAATCGGCAACCTCCAGCACATGTTCCTGAGTAGGACCGCACACGTGAAACGCGGTCTGAACCCGGGGGGACCACCCTCCAAGGCTAAGTACTCCAAGGTGACCGATAGCGGACTAGTACCGTGAGGGAAAGGTGAAAAGTACCCCGGAAGGGGAGTGAAATAGTACCTGAAACCGTACGCCTACAAGCGGTCGGAGCAACTTCGGTTGTGACGGCGTGCTTTTTGCATAACGAGCCGGCGAGTTAGCCGTCTGCGGCAAGGTTAAGCGATGAGCGGAGCCGTAGCGAAAGCGAGTCCGAACAGGGCGATTGAGTCGTAGGCGCTAGACCCGAAACTGAGCGAGCTACCCATGGGCAGGTTGAAGCGGGGGTAAGACCTCGTGGAGGACCGAACCGACCTAGGTTGAAAACTGGGCGGATGACCGGTGGGTCGGAGTGAAAGGCTAATCAAGCTCAGTGATATCTGGTTCTCTCCGAAATATATTTAGGTATAGCGTCCCGTAAGATGCGTTGCGGCCGTAGAGCACTGTTTGGACTAGGGGCCCTACCAGGTTACCGAATTCAGGCAAACTCCGAAGACCGTTACGTGTACCGGGGCAGTCAGTTGCTGGGGGATAAACTTCAGCGTCAAAAGGGAAACAGCCCAGACCGCCAGCTAAGGGCCCTAAGTGATGGCTAAGTGGAGAACGATGTCCGAGTGCATAGACAACCAGGAGGTTGGCTTAGAGGCAGCCACCCTTGAAAGAGTGCGTAACAGCTCACTGGTCAAGTGTTCGGGCGCGGAGAATTCAACGGGGCTCAAGCCATCCCCCGAAGCTGCGGATGCGTCGTTCTACGGCGCGTGGTAGGAGAGCGTTCCCTGGCCAGTGAAGCGGCGGCGTAAGCCAGCCGTGGAGGCCTGGGAAGTGAGAATGCCGGCATGAGTAACGAAAGAGGGGTGAGAATCCCCTCCACCGATTGCCCAAGGGTTCCTGAGTAAAGTTCGTCTGCTCAGGGTTAGTCGGGTCCTAAGGCGAGGCCGAAAGGCGTAGTCGATGGCCAACAGGTTGATATTCCTGTACCACGTTGTTTCCGTTGACCCAAGGGGGGACGGGGAAGGCTATGCGTACCAGGCGATGGTTGTCCTGGAGTAAGCATGTAGGGGTGGCTCCGTAAATGCGGAGCCGCATAACCTGAGGTGCGATGCCAGCTGGCCAAAGGCCGGCGAGTCGCTGAAGCCATGCCCCCAAGAAAAGCCTCGTGGCGAGGAGCAGCGTGCCCGTACCAAAACCGACACAGGTGGGCAAGTAGAGAATACTAAGGTGAGCGAGCTAACCTTCGTTAAGGAACTCGGCAAAATTGTCCCGTAACTTCGGGAGAAGGGACGCCCTAGTAGAGTGAAGCCCCTTGCGGGTGGAGCTCGAGGGGGCCGCAGTGAATAGGTCCAACCGACTGTTTACCAAAAACACAGGTCTCTGCTAAGTCGAAAGACGACGTATAGGGGCTGACGCCTGCCCGGTGCCGGAAGGTTACGTGGAGGTGTTAGGGCTTGACCCGAAGCACCGAAGCTAAGCCCCGGTAAACGGCGGCCGTAACTATAACGGTCCTAAGGTAGCGAAATTCCTTGTCGGGTAAGTTCCGACCTGCACGAATGGCGTAACGAGTTGGACGCTGTCTCAACGAAGGGCTCGGTGAAATTGCAGTCTCGGTGAAGATGCCGAGTACCCGCGGCTAGACGGAAAGACCCCGTGAACCTTTACTACAACCTGGTATTGGGGTTCGGTGCATCTCGCTCAGGATAGGTGGGAGGCTTTGAAGCGCCGGCTGCGGCTGGCGTGGAGCCACCCTTGAGATACCACCCTTGGTGTACTGGACTTCTAACCTCACTCCGTGAATCCGGGTGGGGAACAGTGTCAGGCGGGTAGTTTGACTGGGGCGGTCGCCTCCCAAAATGTAACGGAGGCGCGCAAAGGTTCCCTCAGTACGGTTGGAAATCGTGCGTAGAGTGCAAAGGCAGTAAGGGAGCTTGACTGCGAGACTGACAGGTCGAGCAGGTGCGAAAGCAGGCCTTAGTGATCCGGCGGTAGCAAGTGGAAGTGCCGTCGCTCAACGGATAAAAGGTACTCCGGGGATAACAGGCTTATCGGGCCCAAGAGTCCACATCGACGGCCCGGTTTGGCACCTCGATGTCGGCTCGTCGCATCCTGGGGCTGAAGTAGGTCCCAAGGGTTGGGCTGTTCGCCCATTAAAGCGGTACGCGAGCTGGGTTCAGAACGTCGTGAGACAGTTCGGTCCCTATCTGCCGTGGGCGTTGGAGAGTTGAGAGGATTTGCCCCTAGTACGAGAGGACCGGGGTGAACGGACCTCTGGTGTATCAGTTGTCCTGCCAAGGGCACCGCTGGTTAGCTACGTCTGGATCGGATAACCGCTGAAGGCATCTAAGCGGGAAGCCGGCCTCGAGATGAGCTCTCCCATCCTCTAGAAGGAGTAAGACCCCTGGTAGACCACCAGGTTGATAGGCCGGATCTGGAAGCAACGTGAGTTGCGTAGGAGACCGGTACTAATGGGTCGAGGGCTTGACGGATATTTTTTCCGCCTTCTCCACCGAGATGTGACTGCTGTGTGGTTTTGAGGGACCGTTGGGGAGGCGTCTCTCGCCTTTCCGGTGGCTATGGCGAGGGGGAAACACCTCTTCCCATTCCGAACAGAGAAGTTAAGCCCCTCAGCGCCGATGGTACTTGGCTCGCAAGGGCCCGGGAGAGTAGGTCGCTGCCGGTTGACTTTCGTCATAGCGTGCTGGCTCGAGCCGCCCTTCGGGGCGGCTCGCCGCGTTTAAGCGCCGTAGCCTGAGGGCCTATGACGATCGAGATCCGCGACGGGCGGCGCGAGGAACGGGAGGCCCTTGAGGCTCTTCAGCGCCAGTCGTCGCGCATCTGGGAGGACCATCGGGCGGATGTCGACGCCCATCCTGACGCGATCGTCGTGGAGGAGGCGTGGTTCGAGGCCGGCGCCGTGCGGGTGGCCGAGATCGAGGGGCGCGTCGCCGGCTTCTCCGTCGTTCTCCCGGCGCAAGACCTCTCCTCGGCCGCCTCCTCCGACCTCTCCGGTCCGGCGGCGGCGCGAGAGACGTTCGTGCTCGAGCTCGATGGGCTCTTCGTCGCGCCGGATCTCCTCCGCCACGGGGTGGGACGGGCGCTTCTCGAGGACGCCTTCGCCCGGGCGCGGGCGGCGGGGAGCACGGCGATGACCGTCGTCGCGAACGAGAACGCGCTCAGGTTCTACGAGAAGCTCGGGTTCGTCGTCACCGGGACGGCTGAGACGCGGTTCGGGCCGGCTCCCACGATGCGGCGCGAGCTCTGAGGCTCCGGGTCGGTCAGCAGGTGCCGGACCCGGAGTCACGGACGGCTCCGTCGATCGTCTGGTACTGCCAGTCGTAGGTTCCCGCACGCAAGGTGAGGAAGGCGACGCCGAAGTGCCCGGCGTCCAGGACCAGGCTGTTGGGGGCGCGCGTCGACGGCGCGCCGTAGAGGCTCTTGCCGCCCGTTCCGACGACGAACTGGCGGATTCCGTCCACGTCGGCTCGGCCGGTCGCGTCCTGGCGGGCGAAGCGCTCGTAGAGGTGCTCGTGCCCGGTGAGGGCCACGTCAGCGCCGTCTTCGTCCAGCGCCTGCCAGAGCGGCCGGGTCTCCCAGGCGCCGCCACGCTCCGCCGACGTGAAGGTCGGGTGGTGCCAGTAGGCGAGCACGCAGCTGCGCGACGACGCGGCGAGATCAGCCCGCAGCCACCGCTCCTGCGGAGAGCCGGCCCAGCAGCCGCCGACCGCCCAGCAGTTCGAGTTCAGGGCGACGAGGTGCCAGGCGCCGAGGTCGTACGAGTAGTAGCCGCGCGATCGGTCGCCGGCGGCCCAGCCGAAGTAGTCGAAGTACCCCGCGGCGCCCGGGGTGCCGTACTCGTGGTTGCCCACGACTGGGCGGGTGATCGACCGCAGCCGCCCCCAGGACGGGTCGTACGAGCCGGAGAAGGCCCAGAGGGCACCGCTCTCGTACTGAGTGTCGCCCAGCGGCAGCACGGCGGCGGGCCGGCGCGCGAGCAGCATGTCCGACGTCGCCCTCTGGCGGCAGGCCCACGCCTGCCCAAACCCGCCGTTGAAGTCACCGCTGCCCGGATCGCAGGCGATGTCGCCCGCGGCCGCGATGACGACGTCGCTGCCGGACGGGGACGACGGGGCGGGGGCCGACCCCGGCGAGGTCTCTATGACCAGCGTCGGCACCTGCCGCCCCGCCTCCCGGCTGTCGAAGGTCTTCGACGCCGTGCTCGTGGTCGCGAGCCCGACGGCGATCGTCCCGTTGCCGGCGACGAGCGGGGTCACGTCGACGCCCATCATCGCGCCCGCGGAGAACGGCCCGCTCGCACCGGCCCGCGCGCCGAGCCCCGGCTGCGTCCACCACGTCATCCCGGCCTCGCTCCACGACGTGGAGGCAACGGCGTGCGCGGTGATGCCCATGGCGGTCGAGCTCCACGACCACATCGTCAGCGTCGCCCGGCTCACCGGGCCGTCGAGGCCCGAGACGTTGAAGCGCAGGTACGCGCGGCGCAGCGGGTCGCCGTCGACCCTCAGGGCGGTGCTCGTCCCGTACGCATCCGAGGGGGCCGCCGCCGACACGGAGGTGTCGGCGGCGGCGGGGAAGCGAAACGTCGTAGCGGACGCCGTTCCCGAGAGCACGAGGACCAGCAGGGCGGCGAGGGCACCGCCCGTACGAAGGCGAGGCACCGCGCGGACGCTACGGGCGGGCCATCGCCTTCATCGGTGAACTTCGCCCCGGCCCGGGCGAGGCTCTCGTACCCCGTCGCCGGCTCAGTCGTGGAGCGTGACCGCGCGGCGGAGGCGCACGTCCGGCAGGCCCTTCCAGGTGCCGCGGGCGCCGTCGGGCTCGAACCCCGCGGCGCTGTAGAACGCATGGGCGCGCTCGTTGGCCTCGAGCACCCAGAGGGTCACGTCGGACCAGGCGCCGTCGTCGGCGAGCCAGCTCAGCGCGCGGGTGACGAGCGCCTTCGCGATGCCGGTCCGCCACTGCGACGGATCGACGTAGAGCCCGCCGATCTCGGCGGTGTCGTCGGTCGCGTCCTCGTCGCGGCTCGGGATGACCATCGAGAGGAAGCCGATGATCGCGCCGTCGCGTTCGGACACGAAGAGCGGCCACGGCTTCGCGGCGATCTCCCGCCACTTCGCCTCGCGCTCCTCCAGCGTGACCGCGTCGATGACCGCGTCGGGGACGAGCCCGCGGTACGCGACGTCCCACGTCCGGATGTGGACCTCGGCGATCGCCCGCGCGTCCTCCGGCGAGGCGAGGCGGATCACGTGCTGGTCGGCGGGCACGCGACCAGCCTAGGAGGTGCGCCTAGAGGCGGGCGCGGCGCTTCGGGGCCGTCGACGGCGTGCGGCCGACGGGGGAGAGGCACGGCTGGTGGCGGGCCATCGCCGCACCGGCCCGCCGCGGCCCTCGCTGGGACCGCAGCGGCTGCCGGTGGGGATGAACGGCCTGATCGACGGGCGTGCCGGCGCTCGCGACGGAGTCATCGTCGGCGAGGGTGATGAAGGCGACGCACAGGTCGACGGCGTGCAGGAGCGTCTCGCGCCAGCGACTGCGCGGACGCTCGGAACGCCCGGTCTCCGGGCTGCCGGCCGGCGCGGCAGCGCGACGCTGGGTACGCGTCTCGCCTCCCATCCGCGGGGCCGGATCCGATGTGGGGCGTGGGGGGAACATGCGTTCGCAAGGTTGAGGATCCGGGCGGACGGAACGGGTGGTTCGCAACCGAAGTTGCAGGACTGACTTCCGGTCGCCGCGAGAACCCCGTTCTTTGCGGGAACTTCCTCGTGAACGGGTCGTGAACCGGCCGCGGAGTAGGGTGCGCGCGTGGTCCACCTGCGGGTCATCGCACCGCACGCCGAGGCGCAGCAGGCGCTTCAGCTGCTGCGGCGCGTCGGCACCGCGTGCCACGTCGTCCACCTCGAGGGCGCGGTCCAGGATCCGCCCGGCGACATGCTCCTCGCCGACGTCCCGCGCGAGGAGGCGAGCGTGCTGGTGGGCGACCTCAAGGAGCTCGGCATCCACAAGTGCGGGGCGATCAGCATCGAGCCGATCGAGGTCCTGCTCTCCGAGTTCGCCGTGCAGGCCGAACGCGACGCGCCGGGCGTCCCCGCGGACGCGGTGCTGTGGGAGGACATCGAGTCACGGACCTCGGAGGAGTCCCGGCTCAGCGTCACCTTCCTCATCTTCATGGTCCTCGCCGGGCTCATCGCCTCGGTCGGCATCTACCTCGACCAGCCGATCCTCATCGTCGGCGCGATGGTCGTCGGGCCCGAGTTCGGGCCGATCGCGGCGTTCTGCGTCGCGGCGGTCGAGCGGCGCGGCCGGCTCGCGGTGCGGTCGCTCGTGCCGCTCCTCATCGGGTTCCCGCTCGCGATCACCGCGGTGTGGCTGGCATCGCTCGCGTTCAAGGCCACGGGCGTCACTCCGGATGCGTTCAGCGCCGACGACCACAGCCTCGCCGACAGCATCTCCAACCCCGACTTCTTCGCGTTCTTCGTCGCGTTCTGCGCCGGGATGGCCGGGATGCTCTCGCTCAGCACCGCCAAGTCGGGCGCGCTCATCGGCGTCCTCATCTCGGTGACGACGATCCCGGCGGCCGCGAACATCGGCGTCGCGTTCGCGTACCAGGACTGGGAGGCGTGGCGCGGCTCGCAGGCCCAGCTCGCGCTCAACATCGGCGCGATCCTGACGGCCGGGATCCTGACGCTGTGGGTGCAGCGGCTGATCTACCGGGAGCGGCGCAAGCGCCACCTCAAGCTGCAGGCGCGCGCGGAGGCCGGGCTGCCGGTCGGCAGCAGCGCTAACGCGAGCCGAGCGAAGCCCACACCTCGAGCTTCGTCCGCACCCGCGTCACGACATCGGTCGTGAACTCGGTCGTGCCGGCGTGGCCGCCGAGGTCCGGGGTGCGCACGCCCGCGGCGGTCGCCTCGAGCACCGACTCGTAGATCGCGCGCGAGCCGCGCTCGGCGCCCTCGTGCCCGCGCTGCGCCGCGTAGTGCAGCAGCGCCCCGCACGCGAGGATCATCGCCATCGGGTTCGCGACGTCCTTGCCCTGCAGCGCCGGCGCGGTGCCGTGCGGCGCCTCGGCCATCGCGACGTCGAGCTCGTAGTCGTCGTCGAACGCCAGCAGCACCGACTCGGCGCCCGCGATCGACCCGAACATCGGCATCACGAGATCCGACAGGCAGTCGCCGTCGCGGTTCAGCGCCGGGATGACGAGCGGCTGGTCGGCGGCGCCGCTGATGAGCCCCGCGTACGTCGCGTCGATGAGGACCGGCTGGTACGTCACCTCGGGGTGGCGTTCGGCCGCGGCGTCGAGCTCCTCCTTGAGCATCCCCTCGTACACCGGCGACACGGTCCACTTCGGGCCGCCGTAGACCTTCGCGCCCATCGCCGACGCGGTGCGGAACGCGTACTCGGCGGTCGCGTGGCAGACCGACCGGCTGATGCGCTCCGTCCGGAACGCGATCTCGTCGCCGTCGACGGTCTCGCGCCACTGCTCGGCCCCGTAGGCGTCGCCGACCGCCATCCGGACGATGCTGATGGGGTACGAGACGCCGCCGAGCGGCGGCACGACGCCCGGGATGCGCCGGCCGGTGCGGATGATGACCTTGCCGTCGATCCCCTCCCGTAGCAGGCGGTTCGGCGAGCCGACGTCGTCCTTGCCCTCCGGCGTGATCGTCGCCGCCTTGATGCCGAGGCCGGAGCGGCGCATCGCCTTGGCGGCCTCGTCGACGACGGCGTTCTGCGTCTCGCGCCGGTGCTCGAGCGAGAGGTCGAAACGCTCGAGCTCGAGCGGCAGGCCGAGGACGTCCGGATCGAGGACCCGGAGCGCCTGGTCGAGCAGCTCCTGCCCCGTCTCGTCGCCCTCCAGGACGGTGATGGTGATCGGGTCGGGCACGGACGCGAGGCTACCCGTCCTGCGTCTCGATTACGTTTCCCTCCGATGGCCGATCAGTGCAGCTGGTGCGGTGTCGCGGTCGAACGGGACGGAGGGTTCCGCGCGGCCGAGCCGGCGGGAACGCGCAGGGCCGTGTTCTGCCGCCTGGAGCACATCGTCCCCTGGATCATCCAGGGCGCCCACTGGGATCCGGGCAAGCTCGACGGCGTCGACGACGACGCCGTGGCGGGCCTGGGCCGCTGCGCGCAGTGCGCCGGGCCGCTCGGCGACCGCGCCGTCCTGCTCGTGCGGCACCGCGGGGAGCACCGCATCGCCGACTGCTTCTGCGAGATCGACCACCTGCTCGAGTGGGCGAAGGCGGGCGGCCGCTGGAGGGGCGCCGCCTGAGGCTGCGCGAACGGCGGCGCTACGCGGCGGCGCCGGCGTTGCCGTGCAGCTCGAGCTCGTCGGCGCGGTCCTCGAGGGCCGCGATGACGATGCGCAGGTGCTCGTCGAAGTCGACGCCCAGCTCCTCGGCGCCCGCGCGGACCTCCTCGCGGTTCACCGCGGCCGCGAACGACGGCTGCTTGAGCTTCTTCTTGACCGACTTCGGGGTCAGGCCGTGGATGCCCTCGGGCCGGACGGCGGCGCAGGCGACGACGAAGCCGGACAGCTCGTCGACGGCGTAGAGCGTCTTCTCCATCGGCGACACCCGCTCGACGCCGAGGTAGTCGGCGTGCGACGCGACGGCCCGGATCAGCTCCGGCGGCCAGCCGTCCTCCTCGAGCACGCGCAGCGCCGTGCGGGGATGCCCGTCGTCGGCCGTCATGTCCGGATGCTTCTCGTAGTCCATGTCGTGGAGCAGCCCGGTGGCGCCCCACAGCTCCACGTCCTCGTCGTTCCGCGCGGCGTACGCGCGCATGGATGCCTCGACCGATTGGCAGTGGCGGCGCAGCGAGGGGCTGTCAACCCACTGCGTCAGAAGGGTCCAGGCGGCGTCGCGCGAAACCGGTGTGGGCATGGTCCTGGCTACCCTAGCCCCTCCCGTCATGGACAAGTTCGTCATCGAGGGCGGGGTGCCGCTGTCGGGCACCGTCACGCCCGCAGGCAACAAGAACGGCGCGCTGCCGATCCTTGCCGCGTCCCTGCTGACCGACGAGGAGGTCGTCGTCCGCAACGTCCCGCGCATCCGGGACGTGCAGACCATGCTCGAGCTCATCGAGCACCTCGGCGCGTCGGTCGAGTGGCGCGCGGAGAACGAGGTCGCGATCCGCGCCGCCGACATCGCCGACAGCGGCGAGGTCGATCCCGTCCTGTCCGAGCGCATCCGCGCGTCGTTCCTGCTCGCCGGGCCGCTGCTCGCGCGCGCCGGCCGTGCGGTCATGCCGCCGCCGGGCGGCGACGTCATCGGCCGCCGCCGGCTCGACCCGCATCTCGACGCCTTCCGCGCCCTCGGCGCCGAGCACGTCCTCGATGGCCACATCACGCTGCTGGCGCCCGAGGGCGGCCTGCGCGCGGGCGAGGTCTTCATGGACGAGCCGTCCGTGATGGCGACGGAGAACGCGTTGCTCGCCGCGGCGCTGACGCCGGGCACGACCGTCATGGGCAACGTCGCGTGCGAGCCGCACGTGCAGGACCTCGCGCGCATGCTCAGCGCGATGGGCGCGCGGATCGACGGGATCGGCTCGAACGTCCTCACGGTCCACGGCGTCGACAAGCTCCACGGCTGCGTCCACGACGTCGGCCCGGACCACATCGAGATCGGCTCGTTCATGGCGCTCGCCGGCGTGACCGGCGGCGAGGTCCGCATCAAGGACGTCATGCACGACGACCTGCGGATGATCCGGCTCGTGTTCGGGCGGCTGGGCCTGCTGTCCGAGGCCGACGGCGACGACCTCGTCGTGCCGGGGGAGCAGACGCTCGTCGTCTCCCGCGACCTCGGCGAGTACAAGTCGAAGGTCCAGGACGGTCCCTGGCCGGCGTTCCCCGCGGACCTCACGTCGATCGCGGTCGCGCTGGCGACGCAGTGCGCGGGCTCGATCCTGATCCACGAGTGGATGTTCGAGAACCGCCTGATCTTCACCGACAAGCTCGGGATGATGGGCGCGGACATCGTGCTCTGCGACCCGCACCGGGCGATCGTCACCGGACCCTCGCGCCTGCGCGGGATCAACGCGTCCTCGCCCGACATCCGCGCGGGGATGGCGATCCTCATCGCCGCGCTCTGCGCCGAGGGCCGGTCGGAGATCGCGAACATCTGGCAGATCGATCGCGGCTACGAGCGCATCGACGAGCGCCTCCGCGACCTGGGCGCGCGCATCGAGCGCGTCGCCGCGGACTAGCGCCGTGACGATCCTGCCGATCCCCTCGGGGACGCGCGACGTCCTGCCCGACGAGATGCGCGAGCTGCGCGCGATCACCGACGGCATGCGCGCGGTCTTCGCCGACGCGGGCTACGGCGAGGTCGCGACGCCGGCGCTGGAGTACGAGGAGATCCTCCAGCGGTCCGGGATCGCCGGCGACCGCGCCGTGTACCGGATGTTCGACGAGCACGGCGCCGTGCTGACGCTGCGCTGGGACATGACGGTCCCGATCGCGCGCGTCGTGGCCACGCGCTACGCCGCCTCCGAGCCGCCGCTGCGCTTCAGCTACATCCAGAGCGTCTACCGCGACGTCCGCCCGCAGCGCGGCCAGGCGCGCGAGCTGCTGCAGGCGGGGGTCGAGCTGATCGGCTCGCCGAAGCCGCGCGGCACCGTCGAGGTGCTGACGCTGGTGTGCCGCGCGCTCGACGCGGTCGGGCTGCGCGACTACCGGATCGGGCTGGGGAGCGCGTCGCTCTACCCGCGCCTCATGGACGAGGTCGGGGTGCCGGCCGACGAGCGCGACGACCTGCTCGGGTTCCTCGAGCGGCGCGACCTCGTCGGGTTGGAGACGCGGGTGCGCGACCTGGGCCTCGACGAGCGGCTCGTGACCGTGCCGCAGCTGCGCGGCGGGGTGGAGGTGCTCGACCGTGCGCCGGTCGAGCCGCTGCGCGCCGTGTGGGACGGCCTCGAGGACCGCGTGCGCGACCGGGTGATCTTCGACCTCGGCCTCGTGCGCCAGCTCGGCTACTACACGGGTGCGGTGTTCGAGGTCTACGACCCCACGCTCGGCACGCCGATCGGCCGCGGCGGCCGGTACGACGACCTGCTCGCCCGGTTCGGCCGCTCGCTGCCCGCCGTCGGGTTCGCGCTGCAAGTCGACCGCGTGCACCAGGCGCTGACCGGCGAGGAGCGGCGCGCATGACCGACCTGCGGATCGCCGTCCCGCGCGGCGCGCTCATGACCGAGACGCTCGACCTGCTCGACCGGCTCGGCATCGACACGCGCGAGGTGCGCGAGAACGACCGGAAGCTGCTCTTCGAGGACGCCGGCATCGTCACGATGCGCCCGAGCGACGTGCCGACGTACGTCGAGGCCGGCGCCGCCGACCTCGGCATCACCGGCAAGGACGTGCTCATGGAGCAGTCCGAGCGCGAGGTCTACGAGCTGCTCGACCTCGGCTTCGGCGAGTGCCGGATGGTGCTGGCGACCGTCGACGGGCCCGATCCCGCCGAGGAGGCGCTGCGCCGCCTCGGCGTGGTGCGCGTCGCGACGAAGTACAAGCGGATCGCCAGCGAGTTCTTCGAGCGCACCGGCCGCCAGGCGGAGATCGTCGAGGTCAAGGGCTCGGTCGAGCTGGCGCCGCTGACCGGCCTCGTGGAGGCGATCGTCGACCTCACCGCGACCGGCACGACGTTGCGCGAGAACGGCCTCGTCATCCGCGAGGAGATCGCGACCGCCACCGCGCGCCTGATCGCCAACCCCGTCGCGCACAAGCTGAAGGCGGCGCAGATCGACGCGTTGCTGGAGAGGATCCGCGAGGGGTGAGGATCGAGCGGTTCGCGGCGGGCGGCGATCCCGAGGGCGTCGCGGCGCGGCTGCGTGCGCTGGCGCCGGCGGGTGCGTCGGTGCGGGGCGACGTCGAGCGGATCGTCGGCGACGTCCGCGAGCGCGGCGACGAGGCGCTGCGCGACTACTCGGCGCGCTTCGACCGCGCCGAGCCGCCGCTGCGCGTCTCGCCGCAGGATCTCGACGCCGCCGCGGCGTCGCTGCGCCACGATCTGCGCTGCGGCCTCGAGGTCGCGATGGCGAACATCGCCGCGGTCGCCGGCGCGTCGCTGGGCGACGACGCCGAGCTGACGCTGCCGCAGGGCCAGCGCATCGTCGTGCGCGAGCTGCCGGTCGGCCGCGTGGCGATCTACGCGCCCGGCGGCCGCAACCCGTACCCGTCGACCGTCCTCATGGGGGCCGTGACCGCGCGCGTCGCGGGTGTCGAGGACATCGTCGTGCTCTCGCCGGGCGCGCACCCGGTGGTGCTCGCCGCGTGCGCGCTGTGCGGCGTCGACGAGGTCTACCGCTTCGGCGGCGCTCACGGGGTCGCCGCGCTCGCCTACGGCACCGGCTCGATCGCCCGCGCCGACGTGATCGCCGGACCCGGCTCCCTCTACGTCCAGGAGGCCAAGCGCCTCGTCTCGGGAGACGTCGGCGTCGACGGCTTCCTCGGCCCGAGCGACGTGTTCATCGTCGCCGCCGACGACGCCGAGCCGCGCCTGGTGGCCGCCGACCTCCTGGCCCAGGCCGAGCACGGCGAGGGGACGATCGTCGGCCTCGCCGCGGGCGCCGCGCTGATCGACGCCGTGGAGCCGCTGCTCGATCTCCGCAACGACGCCGTCTGCGGGCTCGTCGAGGTCGACAGCTGCGAGGCGGGCCTCGCGGTCGCCGAGGCGTTCGCGCCCGAGCACCTCGAGCTCATGGGCGGCCGCGCAGAACGGCTCTCCGCGCGCGTGCGCCGGGCCGGCGCGATCTTCGTCGGCGGCGGCACCGCGTTCGGGGACTACGTCGCGGGCTCGAACCACAGCCTGCCGACGGGCGGGTCGGCGCGGTTCGGCTCGTCGCTGTCCGTGCGCCACTTCCGCCGCCGCATGGCCGAGGTGCACATCGACGGCGCGGCGAACGCGCTGACGCGGGCCGGGGCGCCGCTCGCGCGCGCCGAGGGCTTCGAGCTGCACGCGCGATCGATGGAAGCACGTCAGGATCCCGGTCGCTCATGACCCGCACCGCCACGATCGAACGCAAGACCAAGGAGACCGACGTCGCGCTCACGCTGACGCTCGACGGCAGCGGCGCGGGGGAGCGCCGGACCGGCGTGGGGTTCCTCGACCACATGCTCGACCTGCTCGCGCGGCACGGCCGGCTCGACCTCGACGTCCGCGTCACCGGCGATCTCGAGACGGGGCCGCACCACACCGTCGAGGACGCGGGGATCGCGCTCGGGCAGGCGCTGGATCGCGCGCTCGCCGATCGCGCGGGGATCTTCCGCTACGGCCACGCCGTCGTGCCGATGGACGAGGCGCGCGCCAGCTGCGCGCTCGACATCTCGGGCCGCCCGTTCCTGCACTTCACCGGCGCGCTGCCGCCCGGCGCGACCGGGACGTTCGACCACGAGCTGACCGAGGAGTTCTTCCGCGCGGTCGCCAACAACGCGAAGCTCACGCTGCACCTCGTCATCGAGGAGGGCACGAACGCGCACCACATGATCGAGGCGCTGTTCAAGGCGTTCGCCCGCGCGCTGCGCGGCGCGATCGCGATCGACCCGACCGAGACCGGCGTGCCGTCGACGAAGGGCACGCTCACGTGATCGGCATCGTCGACTACGGGATGGGCAACCGCCGCAGCGTCGAGAAGGCGTTCGAGCGCGTCGGGGCCGAGGTCGAGCTGACGGGCGATCCGGAGCGCCTGCGGGCCGCCGCCGGGCTCGTCGTGCCGGGCGTCGGCGCGTTCCCCGAGGCGATGCGCCGGCTGCGGGCGAGCGGCCTCGACGACGTCATCCGCGAGCGTGCCGCCGCGGGCGTCCCGGTCATCGGGATGTGCCTCGGCATGCAGCTGCTGTTCGAGTCCTCGGAGGAGCACGAGGGCGCCGACGGCCTCGGCCTGCTGCCGGGCCGGATCGTCAAGCTCGCCGCCAACGGGCACAAGCTGCCGCACATCGGCTGGAACCAGGTGAGCTGGCGACGCGAGTCGCGGCTGACCGCCGGCCTGCCGGACCCGGCCGCCTTCTACCACGTGCACACCTACGTGCCCGAGCCGGCCGACGACGCGATCGCGCTCGGCGACGGCGAGTACGGGTCGCGGTTCGTCTCGTTCGTCGAGCGCGACAACGTCTTCGGCGCGCAGTGCCACCCCGAGAAGTCCTCGACGCACGGGCTCGCCGTGCTGCGCAACTTCGTCGAGCTGGCGGCGGCGTGATCCTCTACCCGGCGATCGACATCTCCGAGGGCAAGGCCGTGCGCCTCGTCCAGGGGCACTTCGACGACAAGACGGTCTACGAGGACGATCCGTTCGAGGCCGCGAAGTCGTGGGCCGAGGCGGGCGCACGGTTCCTGCACGTCGTCGACCTCGACGGCGCGCGGACCGGCACGCCGCAGAACCTCCACCACGTCGAGCGCATCGTGCGCGAGCTGGGGCTGCCCGTGCAGCTCGGCGGCGGCCTGCGCGCGCTGCCGGCGGTGCGCGACGCGCTGCGCGCCGGCGTCGCCCGCGTGATCCTCGGCACCGCGGCGTACACCGACATCGACTTCCTCGACGACGTGCTCGGCGCGTACGGCGATCGCGTCGTGGTCTCCGTCGACGCCCGCGGCGGGTTCGTCACCACGAAGGGCTGGACCGAGACGACGCAGATGCCCGCGCGCGACGTCATCCAGCGACTGCGCGCACGCGGCGTCAAGCAGTTCGTGTACTCGAACGTCGACCGCGACGGGATGCTCGGCGGGATCGACCTCGACGAGGTCACCCGGATCGCGCAGGTCGTGCGGGGCCGGTTCCTGTACTCGGGCGGCATCGGCACGCTCGACGACCTGAAGGGGCTCGTCGAGCTTCGCCAGGTCAACCTCGGCGGCGTCATCGTCGGCAAGGCGCTGTACGAGAAGCGCTTCACGATCGCCGAGGCGCACGCGGTCCTGGACGGGAAGGTGCCGGCCTGAGAGGGTCGGCACGTGCCTCGCCGACTCGCGCTCATCGTCCTCGCCGCCGGGCTGCTCGCCGCGGCGCCGGCCGCCCATGGCGACGAGCTGAAGGGCGCCGCCGGCGACGTCGCCGCCACCGTGACGTGGACGCCGCGCGGCGACTTCGAGTACCGCGACCTGCGGGTCCTCGTCGTGCGCGCCGGTGCCACCGTGTGGGACCAGCCGCTGACCGTCCGCGGCTGCGTACGGCCGTACTGCAAGCCCGGCGACGTCCAGGTCGCCGACCTCGACGGGAACGGCGAACCGGAGGTGCTGGTCGACGTCTACACCGGCGGCGCGCACTGCTGCGACATCGCGCAGCTCTTCACGTGGAACGGCACCACGTACACGACGACGCAGCGCAACTTCGCGGACACCGGCTACTCGATCGACGACGTCGACGCCGACGGGAGGCCCGAGCTCGTCTCCGCCGACGCGCGCTTCGCCTACGCGTTCTCGTCGTTCGCCGCCTCCGGGTTCCCGCTGCAGATCTTCCAGGTCGACGCCGGCAAGTTCGTCGACGTCACCGCCGGCTACCCGGCCCTGCTGCGCGCCGACGCCGCGACGTACTACCGCGAGTGGCGCAAGCGCAAGGGCAGGCGGACGGCGGAGCCGCTCGGCGTGCTGAGCGCTTGGGTCGCGGACATGGAGCGGCTCGGCGAGGGCGCGAAGGCGCGCAAGGAGCTGCAGACGGCGCTGCGCCGCGGCTGGCTGAAGACGCTGAAGGGCTGGCCGAGCGGCCGGAAGTACCTGAAGCAGCTCGACACGTTCCTCAAGCGCCTGGGGTACCGCACCGCGACGGGGTGAGTACCGTCGATGAGGTGCACCTGAAGCGGATCATCCCGTGCCTCGACGTCGACGCCGGGCGCGTCGTCAAGGGCACGAACTTCGTCGACATCCGCGACGCCGGGGATCCGGTCGAGCTGGCCGAGCGCTACGACCGCGAGGGCGCGGACGAGCTCGTGTTCCTCGACATCACCGCGACGAGCGACAAGCGGTCGACGATGGTCGAGCTGGCGCGGCGCACGGCCGACGAGGTCTTCATCCCGTTCACGATCGGCGGCGGGCTGCGGTCGGTCGCCGATGCGCAGGCGGTGCTCGACGCGGGCGCCGACAAGGTGTCGGTCAACTCCGCGGCGGTGGCCCGGCCGGAGCTGATCGGCGAGCTCGCCGACGTGTTCGGCGCGCAGTGCGTCGTGCTCGCGATCGACGCCAAGCGCGTGGGCGAGTCGTGGGAGGTCTTCGTCGCCGGCGGCCGCACGGGCACCGGCCTCGACGCGGTGCAGTGGGCCCGCGACGGCGTCGAGCGCGGGGCGGGCGAGATCCTGCTGACCTCGATGGACCGCGACGGGACGAACGCGGGCTACGACCTCGAGCTGACACGCGCCGTGGCGTCGGCTGTGGGGGTGCCGGTCATCGCCTCGGGCGGCGCCGGCACGCTCGATCACCTGGTCGAGGCGCTCGAGGCGGGGGCGGACGCGGCGCTCGTCGCGTCGCTGTTCCACTTCGGCGTGTTCACGATCGAGCAGGCCAAGCGGCATCTCGCGCAAGCCGGCGTCCCCGTCCGGCTGCTCGATCCCGCGACGTAGCCAGCGTCTCGTCGAAGACCCCGGCCAGCCGCCCGGCGAGCGCGGGCCACGAGAACCGCGACCGCGCGTCGCGGCGAGCCGCCTCGCCGCGGCGCCGGCGCTCGGCGTCGTCGTCGACCGCGGCGACGATCGCGTCGGCCAGCGCCTGCTCGTCGTCGGGCTCCACGAGCCAGCCCGTCGGGTCGTCGCCGTCGGCGCGGATGATGCTCTTCGGGCCGTGGCGGTCGACCGCGATCGGCGGCACCGCGCACGCCATCCCTTCGACGAGGACCTGGCCGAACTGCTCGCGCACCGACGCGAGCGCGAGGACGTCGGAGGCCGAGAGGAAGCGCGGCAGCTCGTCGTGGTCGTGCCAGCCGGCGAGGAACGCGCCGTCGACGCCGTGCTTCTCGATCGTCTCCGCCGGGTGCTCGCCTTCCCACTCGCCGGGATGGCCGCCGACGATCACGAGCGCGGCGCGCGAGCGCAGGCGCCGCTGTGCCGTGGCGAACGCGCGCACCAGCAGGTCGGTGCGCTTGACCGCCGTGAAGCGGCCGACGCTGAGCAGGACGGTCGCGCCGTCGAGCCGCTCGACCTGCTCGGCCGTGTAGGCGACCGAGCCGGCGTCGGCGCGGGGCCGCCAGCCCTGCGGCTGCTCGACGAGATGGCGGCGCCAGTGGGCGGCGCGGTCGAGGTCGATGCGGTGGAACGCCTCGGGGTCGAAGCCGTTCGGCAGCACGACGCAGCGGTCGGGGTCGATGCCGAGCATCGCCTCGGCGCGCGGGATCTGCGACTCCGAGAGGACGACGAGCTTGGTGCAGCGGTGCGCCCAGCGGCGCATCCGCCGCGCCCAGCGGTCCGCGTAGCCCCAGCCCTCCGGCGGCCCCGCGGCGATCGCCTCGAGCATGAGCAGCTCGGTGCCGTGGAGGTGCCCGACCACCGGCACGTCGGGGGCGACGCGGGCGGCCGCCTCGTGGATCGGCGTGAGGTGGTGCAGGTGCAGGAGGTCGGCCTCGCGCGCGCCGGCATCGACGAGCGCCTCCGACCAGACCGCGACGTGGCGCTCGTAGGTCTCGTCGCCGACGCGGGCGAAGACGGGATCGGGCGCGTCCGCGCGGTCCTCGTAGGACGGGTGCATCGGCACGCCCTCGCGGGCGAAGTCGACGACGTGCGGATCGAGTCCGGCGTAGAAGCGCTTCGCGTCGCCGTGGCCGGTCGTCGATCCGGAGAGGACGGTGACGTCCCAGCCGTGGTCCGGGAGGCCGTGGCCGAGCGCGCGCGCCACGTGGGCCGAGCCGCCGCGGGGGAAGAACATGAGCGCGCTGACGACGTGACCCGGCATCACCTCCTGACGATAGGAGGTGCGAACGTCCGGTGAAGCGGTCGCTCAGCGCTGGGTGAACGTCAGCGCGGTCGCGACGGGCCGGCCGCCGGGGATGAGCGGGCCTTCCTGCTCGCGCGGGATGTTGCGCAGCCGCCCGCCGCAGACGAGCGACGTCGATCCGCCGCCGTCGAGGTTGAGCGCCTCGCGGGCGCCGAACGCGGCGAGGACCTCCGCCAGCTCGCCCAGCGTGAGGCCGGCCTCGTCGGCGTGGCGGCCGTCGGAGGCGACGGCGAGCACGTGCGTGGGCGTGACGCCGAGGGCGGCGCGGGGATGGCGCCCGTCGGTGATGTCGGAGTCGAACTGGCGCGAGCCGCGCGAGAACCCCTCCCCGTCGTCGCCGTCGCGGTGCGCGATGGCGCCCGCGCTGACGAGCAGCGGGCCGGCCTGCAGCAGGTCGCCGTGCGGGTTGGCCGGGAGGTCGGTCCGCCGGGCGACGCGGACGCCGTCGGCCGACGACCACACGCACGCGCGCACCGCTCCCCAGGGGGCGTCGAACGGCGTCGTGCGGCGCGCGATCCCGCGGGTGCGCAGCTCGCCCAGCGGGCGGTCGCGGTTCGCGCGGTCGAAGAAGCCGCCGACGAGCGCCTCGGTGACGCCCTCGAGCTCGCACCACGCCTCGAGCGGCGCGGACCGCTTCAGCTTGACGACCTGCACGGCCGTGCGATCGAGCCGGTACGCGGCGACGTGGACCGTCGTGCTCGCTCCGTCGGCGAGCGCGATGCGGTGGCTCTCCAGATGCCCGGGGACGCGCCGGGCAGCCCGTGCGGTGACCGCCATGGTGAGCAAGGTGATCGGCCGGGCGGCGGAAGACGTGAACGGTGGGTTACCGCTTGCGCTTCTTCTCCCACGTGTGGTGGTGGCAGTGGTTGTGCTTGAGCACGATCCGCTTGCCGTTCACCTCGTACACGTGGCGGTGCGCGTGGCAGTGCGGCACCTTCCCGTTCTTGCCGACGCGGTGGCGGTGGCCGTGGAGGCCGAACCGGTACTTGAGGTAGCGCTCGTGCTGCGCGCGCTGCCGGTTGCGGCGCTCGGCGCGGGCGCGCTTGCGCTTGGCCTCGGCCCGGCGCTTCTTCGATGCCTTGTCCATCGCGAGCGGCTTCAGCGCGTAGATCGAGGTCGAGCTGACGAGGTAGATCCGCTTGCCGTCCGAGATGCCGGGGTTGAACTTGCCCTTGTCCGTCTCCCAGATCGATCGGCCGGTGCGGGCGCCGTAGGCGAACGTCTTGTGCTCGAGCCCGCTGACGAACACGAGGTCGCCGATGATCGCGGCGCCGCCGGAGATCCGGGTGCCGGTGTTGCGGGCCCAGCGGACGGCGCCGGAGCGGGCGTCGAGCGCGTAGAGCCGCCGGTCGTACGAGCCGATGTAGACGCGGTTGTAGGCGACCGCGGGGGAGCCGTAGACGTAGCCGCCCGTGTTCTTGCGCCAGGCGAGGCGGCCGCTGTCGCTGGCGAACGAGTAGACGTTGCCGTCGGTGTTGCCGATGTACACGCGACCGTAGGCGACGGCGGGCGTCGAGTAGAAGTTGCCCGCGGCGCGCAGCGCTCTGCCGGCCGCCGAGCTCTTCCACACGAGGCGGCCGTTTTCGGAGCGGATCGCGTGGACCTTGCCGCCGTAGTCGCCGAAGAAGAGCTTGCCGTTGTCGAGCGCCAGGCCGCCCTTCACGGCGCCCTCCGCGCGGTAACGCCACTTGACCGCGCCGTTGCGCGCGCGGACGGCGTAGACCGTGCCGTCCTCGGTGCCGAAGTAGAGCGTGCCCTTGCTGTAGATGGGGGAGGACTCGGCGCGCGACGGCAGCGGGTGCGACCACTTCGTGCGCCCGGTCTTCGCCGAGAGCGCGACGACCCGGCCCGCGCGGTGGCTCTCCCGCTCGAGCACGACGGCGTAGATGGTGCCGCCGTGGTAGGCGGGCGAGGACGCGGCGAGCGCGCCGATCTTGCGCTTCCACCTCACGCGGCCGTTCTTGCGGCGGATGGAGTAGAGCGCGCCCTGGTTCTTCTGGATGAAGAGGTCCTGACGGCCGGCGACGGGCGGGAACTCGAGCAGCTCGTGCGCCCGCCACTTCCACAGCACCGTGTACGGAGGGTGCAGCTGCTTGCGGAGCGGCAGGAAGTGCGTCCGCTGGTAGGTGCCCCCGTAGTTGGGCCACGTGAAGAAGTCCTTGTGCGGGCGACCGGTCTGCTCGGGAGCCGCGGTCTGCGGCGGCTCCTCGGCCCGGAACGCCACGTCCGGGTTCGACACGTCGCCCGGTTCGTCGGTCAGGATGGCGACCGCGACACCGGCGGCGCAGGCGGAGATCGCCACCACCACGAGCACGAGCAGCCGCCACCGGCGGCGTCGGCGCGCGAACATCAGCGGCCCATGGTACTGACGCCCTCAGAGCGCCTCCTCGACGAGCTGAACGCCCTCCCGGCGGGGGCGCGGCTGCTTGCCGCTCTGGTGTCGCCGACGCCGCTGCCGGGCGTGTTCCTCGTGGGCGGAGCGGTCCGGGACCTCCTGCTGGGGCTCGTGCCGCACGAGCTGGATCTTGTCGTGGAGGGCGATCCGGAGGCGGTCGCGGCGGCGCTGCGAGAGCGGTTGGGCGCGTCCGGGCCGTCGCATGAGCGCTTCCGGACGGCGGCGATCGCGACGGCGGACGGGATGCTCGTCGACGTCGCCGGGGCGCGGACGGAGACGTACGCGCGGCCGGGTGCGCTGCCCGACGTCGCGCCGGGGACGGTCGCTTCGGACATGGCGCGGCGCGACTTCACGGTGAACGCGATCGCGGTCGGGCTGTCCGGGGACCGGTCCGGCGAGGTCCATGCGGCGCCGGAGGCGTTCTCCGATCTCGACGCGCGGCTGCTGCGCGTCCTCCATCCGCGGTCGTTCGTCGACGACCCCACGCGGCTGCTGCGGCTGGTCCGGTACGCCGCGCGGCTCGAGGGCTTCTCGATCGAGCCGGAGACCGAGCGGCTGGCGCGCGAGGCCTTCGCCTCCGGCGCCCCCGAGACCGCCGGCCTCGCGCGCATGGGCAACGAGCTGATGCTCCTGCTGGCCGAGCCGACCGCGATCGACGGTCTCGTGCTGCTCGCATCGCTCGGGGGTGCGCCCGACGTCGACGAGGCGCTGCTGCGCCGCGCTGTCGCGCTCCTGCCCGCCGACGGCCGCCCCGACCTCCTGCTCCTCGCCGCCGGCGCCCGCCTCGCCGACCGAGCCGACCTCGAGGCCCGCCTGACTGCGATGCACCTCCGCGCCCCCGACGCCCAGATCGTCCTCGACGCCGCCGCCGACCCCGAAGCGCTCGCCACCTCGCTGGCCCTCGCGGAGAGGCCGTCGGAGATCGCCTCGATCGCCCGCCGCCGATCCGCGGAGGCGGTCGCCCTCGCCGGAGCCCTCGGCGCCGAGGAGAACGCCCGCCGCTGGCTCGGCGACCTCCGATCGATCCACACGACGATCACCGGCTCCGACCTCCTCGCCGCGGGAGTCCCCCAAGGCCCCGAGATCGGCCGCCGCCTCGACACGGCCCTCGCCGCGAAGCTCGACGGGAGAGCGAAGACCCATGAAGACGAGCTTGCCGCCGCCCTCGAAGACCCGTCATGAACCGTCTCGTCGTCCCGGCCCTGATCCTCCTCCTGATCGGCGGCTGCGGAGAGGACGAAGCGAGGCCGGTGGGGCCGGTGACGCCTCCTCCGCCGCGGCCGCGGGCGGCGGGGCCGGGGTTGGTGGAGCCCGCGCCGGGCTGGGTCAGCTCGTTCTGCGCTTCGGTGCCGGACGGGATGCTGTGTCCGTCGAAGACGCCTCCGGAGCTGGAGCCTTCGGCGGCGGGCGTCGGGCGGCCGGGACGGGATGGGTACCTCCTCGAGGGACGCGGCGGTCGGGATTGGGCGGTCCGGGTGGTTCCCGCGCGGGTGGGACTGCGTGAGCTGCGGCCGCTAGCGCCGCGCGGGCGGACGCGGGTGCGGGGCCGGCCTGCGCGATGGAGCGCCGCCGGCGGTGGCGTGCTCGGCGGGTTCCTGGTTCTGAGCTGGACCGAGGGAGGCCGGACCTACGCCGTCGGCGGACGCGGTGACGACGCGCGGCTGCGGCGCCAGCTGAGGCTCGTCGCCGCCGGGATGCGCCGCGGCTAGCCTCCCCGGCTGATGAGCGCGACCGCGATCACCCTGCCCGCGCCCTTCACGTGGCGCGGCGACCACATCGCGATCGACCTCGGCGGGTTCGCGCAGGCGCTCTTCACGACGCGCCGCGGCGGAGTCTCGAGCGCGCCCTTCGACACCCTCAACCTCGGCCTCCTCACCGAAGACGACCCGGACGCCGTCCGCGAGAACCGCGAGCGCCTCCGCCTGGCGACCGGCGCCCAGAGGCTCCTCCAGGGGCGGCAGGTCCACGGCGCCGTCGTGGAGAGGATCGGCCCTCCAGCCCGCGGGGCCGCTCCCGGAGACGTCTTCGACGGAGCCGCGGGGGAGCTCACGGACGCGGATGGGCAGGCGACGGCGCAGCGGGGTCTTGCCGCGGTCGTCCTCACCGCGGACTGCCTTCCGATCGCGATCGCCTCCCCGCACGCGGTGGCGATGGTGCATGCGGGGTGGAAGGGGCTTGCCTCCGGTGTCGTCTCCGAAGGCGTCGCCGCGATCGGGGAGCTCGGCGGTGATGGACCGCTCGTCGCGGCGATCGGGCCGGGGGCGTGCGGTCGGTGCTACGAGGTGCGCGACGACGTCAGGGAGGCGTTCGGGCTCGAGGCGCTCGGGCGGCCGGCTTCCATCGATCTCAAGGCGATCGCCAAGCGCGAGCTCGAGGACGCGGGCGCCGAGGTCCACGACGCCGGGCTCTGCACGATGCACGACGATCCCTCCCTGTTCTTCTCGCACCGGCGCGACCGCGGGCGGACCGGGCGGCAGGCGGGTGCGGTGTGGCGCTGAGCGCCGACCGCGTCGCGGCGAACCTCGCCGCGATCCGCGAGGAGATCGGGCCGGACGTCGAGGTGATCGCCGCCGTGAAGTACCTGCCGGTCGAGGACCTGCAGGCGCTCGCGGACGCCGGCCTCACGACGGTGGGGGAGAACCGCGCGCAGGAGCTCGAGCGCAAGGCCGACGCCTACCCCGGCGTCTTCACCTGGGACTTCATCGGCGCCCTGCAATCGCGCAAGGTGAAGGTCCTCGCACCGCGCGTGCGCCGCATCCACTCCGTCGCCAGCGAGAGCGCGCTGAAGGAGCTCGCGAAGCTCGCGGGCGGCGAAGAGGCCGCGGGGGGCGGCGGTGGAGAGGCGAGGTCGGTGCCGGAGATCCTCATCGAGGTCAACGTCGCCGAGGAGGACGGCAAGGCGGGGGTGCTGCCGCGGGACTTCGACCCGTTCCTCGAGACCGCGCGAGGGACCGGCGCGCCGGTGGTCGGGCTCATGACGATGCCGCCGCTGGCGACGACGCCGGAGGACAGCCGGCGCTGGTTCGCCGCGCTTCGCGAGCTCGCCGCGGCGAACGATCTTCCGCATCTCTCGATGGGCACCACGCAGGACTACGCCGTCGCGGCGCAAGAGGGCGCCACGATGGTCCGGATCGGCTCGCGCCTGTTCGCGTGACGAGAAGGTCCAGAGATTGCAGGAGAATCGGCGTGGAGGGGTAACCTTCACGTCGGCGATGGCTTTCCGTGACTCGTTCCACAAGGCGCTCGTGTACTTCGGCCTGGCCGAGGACCGCGGCTACGCCGACTACGACGATGAGCCGGAGACGGAGCCCGAGCTGGAGCTCGAGGACCGCTACCGCGAGCGTCCGAACGTCCGCCGGCTGAACACCCGGCGCCGTCGCGACGAGATCGACGACATCTTCGCCGACGACGACGAGATCGGCGGGCGCCCGACGACCGCGCTGCGGCCGGTCGGCGGCGGCACGCCGCGCAGCCGCAACGGGGGAGACGTCCGCGTGCACCTCGTCCATCCCAAGTCGTTCAACGACGCCCAGCAGGTGGCCGACCGCTTCAAGGACTCCGTCCCGGTCATCCTCAACCTCCAGGGCGTCGACACCGACCTCTCGAAGCGCCTCATCGACTTCGCCAGCGGGCTGACCTACGCGCTCGACGGCGGCATGCAGCGGATCGCCGACAAGGTGTTCATGCTGACGCCGCGCAACGTCGAGATCTCGGCGGAGGAGCGCGCGCGGCTCATCGAGAAGGGCTTCTTCAACCAGTCCTAGGCCGGTCCCGCCCGGCCGACCCGTAGACTGGCGCGCCGATGATCGGTCTCGTCGGCAGCGGCAACATGGCTCGTGCGCTCGCCCGTGGATGGGGTGAGCCGGTGCTCGTCTCCGATCCGCTGACCGATCGCGCGCGGGCGCTCGTCGACGAGGTCGGCGGCGAGGTCGTCTCCGGCAACGGCGAGCTCGCCGACCGCGCCGACGCGATCGTCCTCTGCCACAAGCCGCCGCAGCTCGGCCTCGTCGCCAAGCAGGTCGGCGACCGCGCCAAGCGCGTGATCTCGATCCTCGGCGGCGTGCCCCTCGCCAAGCTGAAGGAGGCCTACGGCGAGGCCGCGGTCGTCCGGATGCTGCCGAGCACGCCCGTGGAGATCGGCGCCGGCGTGACGTGCCACGCGCGCGACCCCGAGGGCGACCGCGACCTCGAGGACTTCGCGAAGGACCTCTTCGGCCGCGTCGGCCCCGTCGTGACCGTCGAGGAGGGCCAGATCGACGCCGCCATGGGCCTCATGAGCTGCGCGCCCGCCTACTACGCGCTCGTCGCCGAGGCGCAGGTCGACGCGGGCATCCGCGCCGGCGTCCCGGCCGACATCGCCGCGCGGCTCGTCGTCGCGACGATGGAGGGAACGGCGAAGCTGGTCGCGCACCGCGGCAACGACACGCTGTCGGTCAAGCGCGAGGTGATGTCGCCGGGCGGCTCGACGGCGCGAGGGCTCGCGGCCTTGGAGAGGGGCGGCGTCAGAGACGCCTTCGACGCGGCGATGCAGGCGGTGGTGCGGGGATGACGACGAAGAGGAAGTCGAGCGCGGTGGTCAAGGGATGAGCGTCTTCATCGCGGCAACGACGCGCAACGACATCGCGGACTTCCTGAACGCGCTGCTGACCGTCTACATCATCCTGATCCTCGCCTACATCGTGGTGAACCTGTTCTTCGCCTTCGGCGGCCGCCCGCCGTACTCGCGGGCGCTGGACGCGGTCCTCACGTTCCTGCGCGACGTCGCCGAGCCGTACCTGAGCATCTTCCGCCGCTTCATCCCGCCGATCGGCCCGTTCGACATCAGCCCGATCGTCGCGATCCTCGTGCTGCAGATCGTCGGGCGGCTGATCATCGGGGCGATAGACGAGCCGTGACGCCCGGCCGCGCCCGGGCGTACGCCGCGCTCGTCGCCGCCGTCGTGCTCGTCATCGACCAGGTCACCAAGGCGCTGGCCCGCGGCGGCATCGACCGCGGCGAGGAGGACGCGGTCTTCCCGTTCCTCAAGCTCGTCCACGTCCGCAACGACGGCGTGGCGTTCGGCCTCGCCGCCGGCGGCCGGACGGTCGTGATCGTCCTCATCCTCGTCGCGCTCGCCGCCCTGTCCGTCTACTTCGCGAAGAACGCCACGAAGCCGCTCATGTGGCTGCCGACCGGGCTGCTGCTCGGGGGCGCGATCGGGAACATCATCGACCGCATCGCGCACGGCGCGGTCACCGACTTCCTCAAGTTCCCCGGCTGGCCGGCGTTCAACGTCGCCGACATCGCGATCACCTTCGGCGTGCTGTCGCTCGCCTACGTGCTGGAGGGCCCGCGCCGCGATGGAGCTGCGCGTCCCGCCTGAGCTCGGGGGCGAGCGGCTCGACGTCGTGCTCGGCGAGCACGTGGGCTCGCGCTCCGCGGCCCAGCGCCTCATCGACGCCGGCCGCGTGACGGTCGACGGCGAGCAGCGCCCGAAGCGCACGAAGGTCGCGGCGGGCGAGGTGATCCGCTGGGAGGAGCCGGAGCGCGAGGAGGCGCGCGTCACCGAGGACGTCCCGTTCACGGTCGCCTACGAGGACGACGAGGTGTGGATCGTCGACAAGCCCGCCGGCGTCGTCGTCCACCCGGCGCCCGGCCACCACGGCGCGACCCTGGCCGACGCGATCCCGGGCGGCAAGCTCGTGCACCGGCTGGACCGGGACACCTCGGGCCTGCTGATCGTCGCGAAGACGGACCAGGCCCACCGCCGGCTGAAGGCGCTGCTGCAGCAGCGCGGCATCACGCGCGAGTACCTCGCGCTCGTGCTCGGCCGCCCGCCGGCCCGCAGCGGGACGATCGACGCGCCGATCGGCCGCGACCGCCGGCACCGGACGAAGATGTCGACCGACACCGACACGCCGCGCGAGGCGCGCACGCACTTCACGATCGAGGAGACCCGGCCGGACGCGACGCTGCTGCGCGTGCGGCTCGAGACCGGCCGCACCCACCAGATCCGCGCGCACCTCGAGGCGATCGGCCATCCCGTGGCCGGCGACCCCGAGTACGGGGGCGCCGGAGCGTTCGGGCTCAAGCGCCAGTTCCTCCACGCGACCCGGCTCGCGTACGAGGACGTCGACGTGGAGAGCCCGCTCCCCGCCGACCTGGCCGAAGCTTTCGTGCGGACCGATCACCGGAGATAGGGGAAGGGGACCGGCCCGCACTCCCCATCAACGAACGTGCAGGGCCGTTCTTGCGCGCGCGCTAGGCTCATAGCCGTTCTTCGTCCCCCTACCCCGTGGGATGACGGTCGCAGGGCTCCTGCCCGGCACTCGCCGGGTCTCCCGACGGCCCCCGCGGGCACATCGCCAAGCCACACCACAAGGAGACTCGCACCATGCCCGAGGTCGGCATCCGCGAGCTGCTGGAGGCCGGAGTCCACTTCGGTCACCAGACCCGCCGCTGGAACCCGAAGATGCGCCGCTTCATCCACGGCGAGCGCGACGGCATCTACATCATCGACCTGCTCAAGACCGAGCAGCTGCTGAACCAGGCGCGCGACTTCGCGAGCCAGGTGGCCGGCCGCGGCGGGTCCGTGCTCTTCGTCGGCACCAAGAAGCAGGCGCGCGACGCGGTCAAGGAGATCGCCGAGGCGTCGGGCATGCCGTACGTCAACCACCGCTGGCTCGGCGGCCTGCTGACGAACTTCCAGACGATCTCGAACCGCATCAAGCGCCTGCACGACCTCGAGCGCTACGAGACCGAGGGCCAGCTCGCGCTGCTCCCGACGCGCGAGCGCATGGCGGCCCAGGCCGACCTCGAGAAGCTGCGCGCGAACCTCGGCGGCGTCAAGCACATGCAGCGCCTGCCGCAGGCGATGTTCGTCGTCGACCTCAAGACCGAGGCGATCGCCGTCCGCGAGGCCCAGCGCCTGCGGATCCCGATCATCGGCCTCGTCGACACCAACTGCGACCCGGACGGCATCGACTACGTCATCCCGGGCAACGACGACGCGATCAAGTCCTGCCAGTACATCACCGCCGCGATCGGCGACGTGATCCAGCAGGGCGCGCAGTCCTACCGCCAGGCCGAGGAGGAGCGCATCCGCCGCGAGGCGGAGGAGCAGGCGCGCCGCGAGGCCGAGGAGCAGGCCCGCCGCGAGGCCGAGGAGCAGCAGCGCCGCGAGGCCGAGGAGGCGGAGCGCCAGCGCAAGGAGACGCTCACGCAGGCCGAGGGCGGCGGCGACCGCCAGGTCGCCGAGGCCGAGGTCGCGGAGGCCGTCCAGGCCGGCGGCCGGCCGCTGGCCGACCCGCAGGTCGCCCCGAAGGCCAACCAGCCGGTCGCCACGCCCGACCCGCCCGGCCAGCCGCCGTCGCCCGAGCCCGCTCCGGTCGCCGAGGCCGGCGAGCCGGTGACGAACGAGGACGCCAAGCCCGAGACCGCCGAGGCGCCCGAGACCGCGACCGAGACGACCGAGGAAGCCAAGTGAGCACCGACGCCTACAGCCCGTCCGCGAAGGACGTCAAGGCCCTGCGCGAGCGCACCGGCGCGGGGATGATGGACTGCAAGAAGGCGCTGACCGAGTCCGGCGGCGACGTCGACCAGGCCATCGAGATCCTGCGCAAGAAGCAGGGCAAGCGCATCGAGGACCGCGGCGAGCGCGCCGCGTCCGAGGGCACGATCCAGACGTACATCCACTCGAACGCCAAGGTCGGCGTGCTGATCGAGGTCAACTGCGAGACCGACTTCGTCGCGCGCAACGACGACTTCGTCGCGTTCGCGCGGGACATCGCGCTGCACATCGCCGCTGCGAACCCGCTCTACGTCTCCGAGGACGAGGTCGACCCCGCCGCGCGCGAGCGCGAGGAGAAGATCTTCGCCGAGCAGGCCGCCGACAAGCCCGAGAACGTCCGCCCGCGGATCGTCGAGGGCCAGATCAAGAAGTGGCTCAGCGAGGTCGTGCTCCTCAACCAGGAGCACGTCAACGGCGACAAGTACGAGAACAAGACGATCGGCCAGATCCAGGACGACATGCGCGCGAAGACGGGCGAGAACCTCTCGATCCGCCGCTTCGCCCGCTTCGCCGTCGGCCAGTAGCCCGTTGGCTCCGGCCGCCTTCAAGCGGGTCCTGCTCAAGCTCTCGGGCGAGTCCCTCATGGGCTCGCTCGAGTACGGGACCGATCCCGAGCGCGTCAAGGCGATCGCCGAGGAGATCGCGCGCGTGCAGGCGCGCGGCGTCGAGATGGCGATCGTGCCCGGCGGCGGGAACATCTTCCGCGGCATCGCCGGCGTCGCGTCCGGCATGGACCGGGCGACCGCCGACTACATGGGCATGCTCGCGATCGTCATCAACGCGATGCAGCTGCAGGACGCGCTCGAGAAGGTCGGCGTCGACGTGCGCATCCAGTCCGCGCTGCACGTCCGCGAGGTGGCCGAGCCCTACATCCGCCGCCGCGCGCTGCGGCACCTGGAGAAGGGGCGGATCGTCATCTTCGCGGCCGGCACCGGCAACCCGTTCTTCACGAGCGACACCGCCGCCGCCCTGCGCGCGACGGAGATGCACGCCGAGGCGATCCTCATGGCGAAGAACGGCGTCGAGGGCGTCTACTCCGGCGACCCGCGGAAGGACCCCGACGTGGAGTTCATCCCCGAGATCAGCCACATGGAGGCGCTGCAGCGCGGGCTGAAGGTGATGGACGCGACGGCGCTCACGCTGTGCGCCGAGAACGGTCTGCCGATCCACGTCTTCAACATGGACGACGAGCGCAACATCGAGCGGATAGTGTCCGGCGAACGCGTGGGCACCCTGGTGGCGACGAAGAGCGATGACTGAGCTGACCGATGAGCTGATCGCCGACGCCCGTGAGCGCATGGCGCGCTCGGTCGAGGCGACGGTCAACAACTTCGGCACCGTCCGGACCGGGCGGGCCAACGTGCACCTCCTCGACCGCATCATGGTCGACTACTACGGCGCGCAGACGCCGCTCAAGCAGCTCGCCACCATCAACGCGCCCGAGGCGCGGCTGCTCACCGTGCAGCCGTTCGACAAGGGCTCGATGAAGGCGATCGAGAAGGCGATCCGTGACTCCGACGTCGGGCTGAACCCGTCGAACGACGGCAACATGATCCGCCTGTCGGTGCCCGAGCTGACCGAGGAGCGGCGCAAGGACCTCGTGAAGACGGCGCGCCACATCGCCGAGGAGGGCCGCGTCGGCATCCGCAACGTGCGGCGCGACATCATGCACGACCTGCGCGAGCTCAAGAGCGAGGGCGAGGTCGGCGCCGACGACGAGAAGCGCGCCGAGTCCGAGCTGCAGAAGCTGACCGACGAGAAGGTCGCCGAGCTCGACCACATCCTGAAGTCCAAGGAAGCCGAGATCCTCGAGGTGTGAGCGACCGCGCTCGCTACGTGGCCATCATCACCGATGGCAACGGTCGCTGGGCGCAGAAGCGCGGTCTCCCCGTCCTCGAGGGGCACCGCGCCGGCGCGGACGTCGTCAAGGCGCGGCTGCGCGACGCCGTCGACCTCGGCGTCCTGGAACTGACCGTCTACTCGTTCTCGACCGAGAACTGGAACCGCTCGCCGGAGGAGGTCTCGGGCCTGATGGGCATGTTCGCCCAGCGGATCGTCGGCGAGACGCCCGAGCTCAAGGAGGAGGGCGTCCGCATGCGCTTCGTCGGCCGCCGCGAGGGCGTCGAGCCCGCGCTGGTCGAGCGGATGCAGTGGGCGGAGGCCGAGACCGCGGCCAACGACCGCATCACGCTGTTCGTCGCGTTCAACTACGGCGGGCGGGCGGAGATCCTCGACGCCGCCGAGCGCTACACCGGCGGCGGGGAGGAGGCGTTCCGGGAGCTGCTCTACGCGCCCGAGATGCACGACCCCGACCTCGTCATCCGCACGAGCGGCGAGCAGCGCCTCTCGAACTACCTCCTGTGGCAGTCCGCCTACTCGGAGCTCGTCTTCGCCGACGAGCTGTGGCCCGACTTCGACCGCGCGGCGTTCGAGCGCTGCCTCGGCGAGTTCGGCTCCCGCCAGCGCCGGTTCGGCGGCCGCTGATGAGCGCCGACCTGCGCGGCCGGATCGTCGCCGGCGTCCCCGCGGCGGCGTTCGCGCTCTTCATCGTCCTGCAGGGCGGCTGGTGGTTCGCGGCGGGCGCGATCGCCCTCGGGCTCATCTGCCTGCACGAGCTGTACCTGATGCTGGCCGACGTCCGGCCCGCGCGGCTGGCCGGCTTCCTCGGGCTCATCGGGCTCGGCATCGTGGCCCACGTGGGGGAGCCGAAGCACCTCGTGATCGTGCTCGTCGCCGTGGTGCCGGTGCTCTTCCTCATGACGATCGCCGGGCCGTCCGCGCAGGGCGGCACGTTCGGCATGGCGGCCGTGCTGCTCGGCGTCGTGTGGATCGGCATGGGGATCGCCCACGCGATCATGCTGCGCGACCTGCCGCACGGCGGCGGCATCCTCGGCGACGTCCTCGTCGGGACGTTCGTGGGGGACACCGGCGCGTACTTCGTCGGCCGGGCGCTGGGCCGCACCAAGCTCGCGCCGCGGATCTCGCCGAACAAGACGGTCGAGGGGCTCGTGGGCGGCATCGTCTGCGCGGTCGCGGCCGTCTGGATCGCCTCGTGGTACCAGGACTGGCTCGACACCGGCGAGGCCTTCATCCTCGGCTTCGCCGTCGCGCTCGCCGCGCCGCTCGGCGACCTCTTCGAGTCGTTCATCAAGCGCGACGTCGGCACGAAGGACACCGGCCGCCTCTTCGGCGCCCACGGCGGAGCGCTGGACCGCCTCGACGCGGTGCTGTTCACGCTCGTGGCCGGCTTCTACGTGTGGCAGGCCCTGCTCTGAGCGCGGGCCACTAGTCTCGGGCGCCGTGGCCCGCCGCCTGCTCATCCTCGGTTCGACCGGCTCGATCGGCACCCAGGCGCTCGACCTGCTCGAGCGCGGCGGCGACGAGTTCGAGCTCGTCGGCCTGAGCGCCGAGCGCTCGTGGGAGCAGCTCGTCGAGCAGGCGCAGGCGTTCGGCGTCTCGCGCATCGCGCTGGCCGACGTGGACGCGGCGGCGCGCGCGGCCGAGGCGTGGACGGACGGCGACGTGCTCGGCGGCGCCGAGGGCCTCGTGCGGCTCGTCGTCGAGTCGGGCGCCGACCTCGTCCTCAACGGGCTCGTCGGCTCGGCCGGCCTCGGGCCGACCGTCGCGGCGCTCGGCGAGGGCATCGACCTCGCGCTGGCCAACAAGGAGTCGCTCGTCGTCGGCGGCGAGCTCGTCACCGCGCTCGCCGAGGCCACCGGCGCGCAGATCCTGCCGGTCGACTCCGAGCACTCGGCGCTGCACCAGCTGCTCGCCGGCGAGGAGCGCGCGGCGGTCTCGAAGCTCGTCCTCACCGCCAGCGGCGGCCCGTTCCGCGGCCGCACGCGGGAGGAGCTGGCGTCGGTCACCGTCGAGGAGGCGCTCGCGCACCCGACGTGGGCGATGGGCGGCAAGATCACCGTCGACTCCGCGACGCTGATGAACAAGGGGCTCGAGGTCATCGAGGCCCACCACCTGTTCGGCACGCCGTACGAGCGCATCGACGTCGTGGTGCACCCGCAGTCGATCGTCCACTCCTACGTGCTGCTCAACGACGGCGCCGCGCTCGCGCACCTCGGCTTCCCCGACATGCGCGTGCCGATCTCCTACGCGCTGCACCACCCCGACCGCGTCGCCGTGCCCGTGCGGGCGCTCGACCTCGTCGAGGTCGGCGCGCTGACCTTCGAGCCGGTCGACGTGGACGCGTTCCCGTGCCTGCGCCTCGCGCGCGAGGCGGCGATGGCGGGCGGCACGGCGCCGTGCGTCCTGAACGCCGCCAACGAGGTCGCGGTCTACGCCTTCCTCGAAGGGCGCCTGCCGTTCCTCGGGATCGCGTCGGTGATCGAGGACGTCCTCGCGCAGCTGCCGGCGCAGCCGGTGCGGGCGTTCGAGACGCTCTACGAGGCCGATCGCGCCGCGCGCAGCGCCGCGGCGGACCTCGTCGCCGCGCACGCCTGATCGCGTCTTGAACCGCGACCCCTACCTTGTGGAGAGGTGTCCTGGTTCCTTGCCTTCGCCGGCTTCGCGGCGCTGATCATCCTCCACGAGGCCGGCCACTTCGCTGCCGCGAAGGCGACCGGCATGCGCGTGGAGAAGTTCATGCTCTTCTTCGGCAAGCCGCTCTTCGGCTTCCGGCGCGGCGAGACGTTCTACGGCGTCGGCCCGATCCCGCTCGGCGGGTTCGTGAAGATCACCGGCATGAACCCGACGGAGGAGCTGCCTCCGGAGGTGGCCCATCGCGCGTACTGGCGCCAGCCGGTGTGGAAGCGGATCGTCGTCATCTCGGCGGGGCCGTTCGTCAACCTCGTCATCGCGTTCCTGATCCTCTGGGTGCTCTTCATGGGCCGGGGCCTGTTCCACCCGGACAACACGGTGCGCGACATCGAGAAGGGCTCGCCCGCCGCGTCCGTGCTCCGGGACGGCGACCGCCTCCTGGCCGTCGACGGCAAGCGCGGTGACCGCCAGACGCTCTCGCAGCAGATCTCCTCGCACAAGTGCGCCGGCACGCCGCGTCCCGGCTGCGCCGCCGCGACGCCCGCCGTGCTGACCATCGAGCGTGACGGCGCGACCCGCGAGGTGCGCGTCGCCCCGCGCTACGACGAGGCCGTCAAGCGGACGCGGATCGGCTTCGCCTACGGTGGCGAGTGGGTCGGCCAGGACGCGCGCGAGGCGGCCGCGACGAGCATCGACCGCATGTGGGTCGTGACGTCGGAGACGGTCGGCGCGATCGTCCGGCTCTTCTACGACAGCAAGGCGCGCGACGAGGTCAGCGGCGTCGTCGGCTCCTACGAGGCCACGCGGCAGTCGTTCGAGTTCGACACGGCCCAGGCGATGCTCATCCTCGCGTTCATCTCGCTGTCGCTGGCCGTCGTCAACCTGTTCCCGTTCCTGCCGCTCGACGGGGGGCACATCTTCTGGGCGCTCGCGGAGAAGGTCCGCGGCCGCGCGATCTCGTTCCGGGTGATGGAGCGCGCGAGCGTGATCGGCTTCATGCTCGTCGGGATCCTGTTCTTCATCGGGTTGAGCAACGACATCCAGCGGATAGAGAGCGGCGAGCTGAGCCGCACCGTTCGATAGCGTCCCGCCCGGAGGTCCAGTCCGGGAGGGAACATGGAGAGCAGCACCGTCGATCACGCCGAGACCAAGCTCGAGGAGGACGTCGGCGCGACGACCGTCATCCAGGCGTTCCACCAGACCGTCGCCGAGAGCCCCGATCGCATCGCGATCCGCACGAAGGGCGGCGAGACCGAGCTGACGTGGAGCGACGTGCGCAAGCGCGTCGACGCCCTGGCCGCCGGTCTGAGCAAGCTGGGCCTCAAGCGCGGCGACACGCTCGCGCTGATGTTCCCCAACCAGGTCGAGTTCCACCTCGCGGACCTCGCCGCGATGACCGTCGGCGCCACGCCGTTCTCGCTCTACGTCACCGCGTCGGTGGAGCAGATCGAGTACGTCGTCGGCGACGCGGGCGCGCGGATCGCCGTCATCGACGCGCAGTTCGCCGACCGCTTCCTCAAGGCGAAGGGCAAGCTCGACGCGCTGGAGCACGTGATCGTCGTCGGCGGCGACGGCGCCGAGGGGACGCTGAAGCTCGAGGACGTCGAGGCGGATCCCGATCCGGACTTCGACGCCGAGAAGGCCGCCGCGGCGGTCCAGCCCGACGACCTGCTGACGCTCATCTACACGTCGGGCACCACCGGCCCGCCGAAGGGCGTCGAGCTGACGCACGACAACCTCATCAAGTCGATCGAGGGCTTCAAGCAGCTCATCGACTTCCCGCCCGAGGGCCGCGTCATCTCGTGGCTGCCCAACGCCCACGTGGCGGAGCGCAACGCGCACCACTACATCCCGATCGCGCTCGGCCTCGAGATCACGATCTGCGACGACCCGCGCCAGATCGGCGAGTTCCTCAAGGAGGTCCACCCGAACTGGTTCTTCGCCGTCCCGCGGATCTGGGAGAAGATCAAGGCCGGCCTGCAGGCGATGGTCGGCGGCCTCGAGGGCGAGCAGGGCGACAAGATCCGCGGCGCGCTCGATGCCGCGATCCAGAAGGTCCGCCTCGAGCAGGAGGGCAAGGAGGTCCCGCAGGAGCTCGCCGACGCGGTCGCGAAGGCCGACGAGGAGGTCTTCTCGAACGTCCGCGCGATGCTCGGCCTCGACCAGCTCGAGGCGTGCAACGTCGGCGCGGCGCCGACGCCGCCCGAGGTGCTCGAGTTCTTCCACGCGATCGGCGTCCCGATCGCGGAGCTGTGGGGCATGAGCGAGACGTGCGGCTACGGCACCACGAACCCGCCGCGCGGCAAGATCAAGATCGGCACCGTCGGTCCGCCGGCGCCGGGGGCGGAGATCAAGCTCGCCGAGGACGGCGAGGTGCTCATCCGCGGGCCGTTCGTCATGCGGGGCTACCGCAACCTCGACGAGAAGACGAAGGAGACGCTGACCGACGACGGCTGGCTGATGACGGGCGACATCGGCGAGATCGACGAGGACGGCTACCTCAAGATCGTCGACCGCAAGAAGGAGCTCATCATCAACGCCGCCGGCAAGAACATGTCGCCGGCGAACATCGAGTCCGAGCTCAAGAGCGCCGGGCCGCTCATCGGCCAGGCCGCGGTGATCGGCGACCGCCGCCCGTACAACGTCGCGCTCATCGTGCTCGACGCCGACGGCGCGCCGCAGTGGGCCGCCAAGAACGGGCTCGAGGGCAAGTCGCTCGAGGAGCTGGCGAAGGAGGACGCGGTCCGCGAGGCGGTCGAGAAGGAGATCGAGATCGCCAACGACAAGCTGTCGCGCGTCGAGGGGGTCAAGAAGTTCCACATCGTCGAGGGCGACTGGCAACCCGGCGGGGACGAGCTGACCCCGACGATGAAGCTCAAGCGCAAGCCGATCGCCGAGAAGTACGAGGCGGAGATCGAAGCGCTGTACGAGAAGTAGGCGTCCGACCGGCGGCGCCGTATCGTTGCTCAGGCAACGATGGCGGCGCCGCAGGTCACCCTTCCTTCGCAGTTCGCCCCCCGGCGCCTCGCTCGGCGTGCCGGCCAGGTCGTCCTGCTGCTCTCGGTGCTGGTGCTGGTCGCGGTCCTCGCGCCGGGGCTGGACGAGGTGCGCGAGCGGCTTGGCGACGCGGCGCCCGGCTGGATCCTCCTCGGGATCGCGCTGGAGATCGGGTCCTGCCTGTCGTACGTGGCGATGTTCCGGCCGGTGTTCTGCCGCCGGATGTCGCGGCGCAGCGCGTGGGAGATCAGCTGGTCGGAGCTGGGCGTCGGATCGCTCGTGCCGGCGAGCGGGGCGGGCGGCCTCGCGCTCGGCGCCTGGGTGCTCAACCGCAGCGGCATGGCGCCGGAGCGGATCGCGCACCGGTCCGTCGCGTTCTTCCTCATCAAGTCGTCGGTGAACTTCGTCGCCGTCGCGGTGATCGGCGGGCTGTGGGCGTTCGGCCTGCTGCATCCGGACCAGCCGTTCTGGCTGACCGGGCTGCCGGCGCTGCTGTCGATCACGCTCATCAGCGTCGTGCTGCTGGCGCCGCGGCTGCTGCGGGCGCCGCGGATGGCGAAGGAGGGCGCCTCGCGGGCGCGGCGCTGGCTGGCCGCCGCCTGGAGCGCGGTGCTGGCCGGCACGGGGGAGGCCGTGACGATCGTCAAGGGGCGCGACGCCGCGCTCCTCGTCGGCGCCGTCGGCTACTGGCTCTTCGACAACCTCGTCCTGTGGGCGACGTTCCACGCGTTCGGCGACGTGCCGCCGCTGTCGGTGATCCTGCTGGGGTACCTGATCGGGCAGCTCGGCGGGCTCCTGCCGATCCCCGGCGGCATCGGCGGCATCGACGGCGGGCTGATCGGCACGCTCATCGTCTATGGCGCGGACCCGGCCACGACGGCCGCGGCGGTCTTCGCCTACCGGCTCATCCTCTTCTGGGTGCCGCTCATCGGCGGCTCGGTCGGGTTCCTCTCCCTGCGGAGGGGGCTGAACGACCCCGCGCGGCCAGATCTCTGCCAGGAGAGCCGGTGATGCCTGTACCGTGGATCCGATGCGTCGCCTCATCTTCCCGTCGCTGCTGGTCGCTGCGTTCGTCCTCTCCGCCGGCATCGCGGTGGGGTCCCACATCCCCAAGCATGGGTGCACCGGCTGCGCCGACCACAAGGAATGGCCGAAGATCAACGGCAAGGTCAAGCGCGCCGACAAGCACGGGCGCAACCTGCAGGGCTCGTCGAAGAACGACGAGCTGATGGGGTGGCACACGTCCGACACGCTCCGGGGCGCCAAGGGCTCCGACGTGCTGTGGGGGGACTTCGACCCGACCGGCCAGCCGGCCACGCAGAAGGACGTCATCTACGGCGGCGACGGGAGCGACTTCATCTACGGCTCCCACGGCCACAACATCGTCTACGGCGGCAGCGGCAACGACGCGATCTCCGTGCACTACGGCTACGGCATGGTCGACTGCGGTCCCGGCCGCGACATCTACCACGTGGCCCGCTCGCGCCGGAAGGGCTACACGTTCCGCAACTGCGAGAAGGTCGACTACCGGCCGGAGCAGGTGCGCGGCGGCGGGCTCAAGCCGCTTCCCTAGGTCCGGTGTTGCAGGGCTCGCGGCCGGTCGGAGATGATCGGCGCGATGCCCGGCGAGCGTTCCAGCGCGGTTCTGCTCGAGCGCGACGGGGCGCTGTCGTCCCTGGAGTCGGCGTTCGGAACGGTGGTGGAAGGGCGCGGCTGCGTGGCGCTCGTCAGCGGCGAGGCAGGGATCGGCAAGTCGAGCCTCGTGCGGGCGTTCGCCGCCGCCGAGGCCCGTGCGGAGCGCGTGCTGGCCGGCGCCTGCGATGACCTCGCCGTGCCGCGTCCGCTCGGCCCGTTCATGGACATCGCGGACGACCTGCCCGGGCTCGGCGCGAAGCTGCGGTCCGACGGCGCGGATGCCGGCCGGCTGGTGCTGGACGAGCTGCGGGGCGGCGGCCCGGCGATCTGCGTCGTCGAGGACGCGCACTGGGCGGACGACGCGACCATCGACGTCCTCACGTTCCTCGTCCGGCGCATCGAGGCGCTTGCGGTGCTGCTGGTCGTGTCGTTCCGCGACGACGAGATCGGCCCGGGCCATCCGCTGCGACGCGCGCTGGCCGCGACGCCGGCCGACGGGACCGTCCGGCTGGAGCTGGAGCGCCTGAGCCTCGGCGCCGTCGCCCGGCTGGCGGGTGCGGACGCCGACGCGGTGTCGCTGCACACGATCACCGGTGGCAACCCGTTCTTCGTCCGCGAGGCGCTGACGAGCGGTACGGATCGGACCCCGCCGAGCGTCCGCGATGCGGTCCTGGCACGGGCGGCGCGGCTGGGGCCCGACGCGCGCGCGGTGGCGGAGCTCGTGAGCGTGTTCCCGGCCCGCGCGTCGCTGCCGGTGGTCGAGGAGTGCGTGGAGTCGGCGACCTCGGCCCGGACCGCGCTCGCCGAGTGCGAGCAGGCCGGGCTCCTCGTCTTCGACGGCGACGAGGTCGGCTTCCGTCACGAGCTGGCCCGCTGGGCCGTCGAGGAAGCGCTCGCGGGACCACGGCGCCGAGAGCTCAACGGACTGGTGCTGCGCGTGCTCGAACGGCACGAGGCCGCGCCGGCTCGCAAGGCGCATCACGCCTGGCGGGCGGGTGATGGCGAGGCGATCGTGCGGCATGGGCTCGAGGCGGCGCACGCGGCGATCGCCGCACGATCCCATCGCGAGGCGGAGGCGTTGCTGGTGGGCGTGCTCGTGTACGGAGACCTGATCGAGCCCGCGGAGCGCGCGGCGGCGCTCGAGCTCCTGTCCGAGGAGGCCTACTACGCCAACCAGCCCGAGCGCGCGGTGTCGGCGCGGGAGCGTGCGCTGGCGCTTCGCCGCGACCTCGGCGATCCGCTGGCGACCGGTGCCACGTTGCGCTGGCTGTCGCGGATCCAGTGGCTGGCCGGCGATCGTCCCGCGGCCGAGCGCGCGGCGGCGGAGGCGGTCGAGCAGCTGGAGCCCCTTCCGCCGAGCCGGGAGCTGGCGATGGCGCTCAGCAACCGATCGCAGCTCGCGATGCTCGCCGAGCGGAACGACGAGGGTCTCAACTGGGGCCACCGGGCGAGCGAGCTCGCGCGCGCGCTCGGCGACACCGAGACGCTCGTCCACGCGCAGACGAACGTCGGCATGGCGCTCGCCGACAGCGATCTCGAACGGGGCCTGGAGCAGCTCGACCGAGCGGCGAGGCTGGCGGTCGAGGCGGGGCTCGACGAGCACGCCGGCCGTGCGATGGTCAACGAGGTCTGGATGCTCAAGGAACACTGGCATTTCGCGCGCGCGAGGGAGTCGCTCGAGCGAGCTCTCGCGTTCGTCCGCGAGCGCGAGCAGACGATCTACGTCGAGTACCTCGTCGCTACGCGTGCTCTGATCGACCTGGCGACGGGCGACTGGGACGCCGCCCTCGGCCCGGCCGAGGAGCTCATCGATCAGCCGCGGCTCAGCAACGGCGTGGCGCGGATCCCGGCGCTCGAGGTCGCGGGGCTGATCCGGCTCCGGCGCGGACAGCCGGATGCCCGCGGGATGCTCGACGAGGCGTGGGCGATGGCGAGCGCCAGCGGCGAGCTCCAACGGATGCGGCCGATCGCGTGCGCACGTGCGGAAGCCGCCTGGCTGGACGGAGACGCGGATGCGGTGGATGCCGCGACGCGCGCCACGCTCGCGCTGGCGCGGGAGGTCGGGCACGAGCGGGACGCGAGCGAGCTGATGCTCTGGCGGTTCAGGGCCGGGCTTCCCGTCGAGGCCCCCGATCCGTGCCCGGCGGCGATCGCGGCCGAGCTCTCCGGCGACGAGCGTTCCGCGGCGAGCCGCTGGGACGCCCTCGGCGATCCGTATTCCGCGGCGGTCGCCCTGCTGGGATCGAGCGACGCCGAGGCCCTTCGCGACGCCATCGCGCGCCTCGATCGCCTCGGTGCGACTGCGGTCGCCGCCCTCGGGCGCGCCAGGCTGCGGCGCACGGGGGCCGCCAGCGTTCCGCGCGGCCCGCGTGCCGTGACGCGCGCGAACCCGGCCGGGCTGACCGCCCGCCAGCTGGAGGTCTTGGAGCTCGTGGCCGGCGGGCTCTCGAACGCGCAGATCGCGCAGCGGCTGTTCCTGTCACCGAAGACCGTCGAGCATCACGTCGCCGCGGTCCTGGACAAGCTCGGCGTGCACACGCGCGGCGACGCGGCGAGCGCCGCGCGCCGGCTCGGCATCCCAAGTTAGGGGCGCACGGCGCCCAACTTGGGGGTGGCGTCCCGATGCGTGCCTGCCGGGGGCGTCCGTACGGTCGGCTCGCCATCGCATCCGAGCCAGGAGGCCAGCAGTGACCGTCGTCAGCACCCATCCCCCGCTCAAGACCCGCCACCGCGCGATGTGGGCATCCGGCAACTACTCGGCCATGGTCGAGACGTTCCTCCTGCCCCTCGGCCCGCGGCTCGTCTCGGCCGCCGGCATCCGGCCGGGCATGCGGGTGCTCGACGTCGCCGCCGGCACCGGCAACGCGTCGTTGCCCGCGGCGCGCGCCGGCGCCGACGTGATCGCGTCCGATCTGACCCCGGAGCTGCTCGAGCACGGGCGCCGCCGCGCCTCCGCCGCCGGGCTCGAACTCGACTGGGTCGAGGCCGACGCCGAGAACCTGCCGTTCGCCGACGGCGCCTTCGACGTCGTGATGTCCAGCATCGGCGTGATGTTCGCGCCCCATCACCAGGCGGCCGCGGACGAGCTCGTGCGCGTCTGCCGCCCCGGCGGGACCATCGCGCTGCTGAGCTGGACGCCCGAGGGCATGCTGGGTGCGCTCTTCCGCACGATGGGCGCGTTCGCCGCGGCGCCGCCGGCGGGCGTGCAGCCGCCGCCGCTGTGGGGCAGCGAGGACCACCTCCGGTCGCTGTTCGGCGACCGCGTCGACCTGCACACGCTGCAGCGCGACGTGCTCGAGATCACTGCGTTCGAGCAGGCCCGCGAGTACGGCGAGCACTTCAGGGACCACTACGGGCCGACGATCGCCGTGCAGGCGAACGCGCGCAAGGAGCGCCGCGAGCCGGAGTTCGTCGCGGCGCTCGACGCGTTCTGCGACGAGTGGAACGTCGCGGCCGAGGGCCCGGCGCGGTTCGAGAAGGAGTACCTGCTGGCCGTCGGGACGCGGCAGTAGCTACGGCTTCTTCGGCACCCCGGTGGCGGCGCGCAGCAGCGCGTCCATCACCGGGGTGGGGGCGAAGCGCGCGAGCGTGCCCTGGACCTTCGGGCCGGCGCCCACGACGATCCGCGCCGGCGGCCGCTTCGCGGTCAGGCCCTTCTCGATCGCGGCGGCGACGCCGTCGGCGGGCGAGGCCATCTTCTGGCTGCGCGGGATGCTCTTGCGCCAGCCCGCGAGGTGCTTGGCGTAGAGCTCGCGGTGCTGCGGGGAGAGCGCGTCGACGGTCCGCTGGTACTCGTCGTCGGCGGTGCGCCACATGTCGGTGTCGGTCTGAGCCGGCTCGACGACGGTGACCCGGATGCCCCACGGGTGGACCTCGAGGCGCAGCGCGTCGGCGATGCCCTCCAGCGCGAACTTCGACGCGTTGTACGGCCCCGTCATCGGCGTGGCGACCTTGCCGCTCAGCGAGGAGACGAAGACGACCCGGCCCTTCGACTCGCGCAGGCGCGGAAGGAGCGCCTGGGTGACGGCGATCTGGCCGACGAGGTTGACCTCGAGCTGGCGGCGGAGCTCGTCGAGCGAGACCGCCTCGACCGGGCCGCCGACGACGATGCCGGCGTTGTTCACGACCCCGTCGAGCCGCGGCACGGCGCCGGGCAGGGCGGCGACGTGCTCCTCGTTCGTGACGTCGAGCGTGATCGGCCGGATGCGCCCGTCGATCGCGGTGAGCGATGCCCCGTCATCCTCCCGGCGCACGCCGGCGATGACGTCGTGCCCGGCCTTGGCGAGCCGCTCCGCGGTGACCCGGCCGATGCCGCGCGACGCGCCGGTGACGAGGTACGTGCTCATGGTGCTCTCCTCGTGATGTGCTCCGGCCGGACGTCGGACGGGGTGGGGGCGCCGAGGAGGCAGAGGCCCAGGGTGACCTCCTCGCGGAAGATGTCGAGGACGCGCTTGACGCCCGCCTCGCCGCCGCAGGCGAGCCCCCACAGGACCGGGCGGCCGATGAGGACCGCGCGGGCGCCGAGGGCGAGCGCGACGAGGACGTCGGTGCCGCGCCGGACGCCGCCGTCGACGAGGACCTCGACGCGGTCGTCGACCACGTCGACGACCTCGGGGAGGATGTCCAGCGACGCGGGAACGCCGTCGAGCTGACGCCCGCCGTGGTTGGACACCACGACGGCGGCGGCGCCGTGCTCGACCGCGAGCGCGGCGTCCTCGGCGGTCTGGATGCCCTTGACGAGCACCGGGACCGGCGACTCGTCGACGAGCTGCTCGAGCGCGCGCCAGGTGAGGCTGCGGTCGACGAGGCTGAAGAACTCCTGCGGTGTGGGGCACACGCCGTCGCCCATCGCGGCGCGGACGCCGGGCATGTCGACGTCCGGCGGCACCGCGAAGCCGGTGCGGAAGTCCCGTTCCCGGCGGCCGGCGCGCGGCGCGTCGACCGTCAGCACGATCGCGTCGAAGCCGCAGTCGACCGCCTCGTCCATGAGCGCGCGCGAGACGCCGCGGTCCTCGAGGACGTAGAGCTGGAACCAGCGCGGCGACGGATCGCAGTTGTCGGTGACCTCGCGCGGCCGGGCGGTCGCGAGCGTCGAGAGCGTGTAGATCGTCCCGGCCGCCGCCGCGGCCCGGGCCGTCGCCGGCTCGCCGTCGGGGTGCGCCAGCTTCTGCAGCGCGGTCGGCGCGACGATCACCGGCATGCTGATCTCGCTGCCGAGGACGGTCGTTCGCGCGTCGGTGCTGCTGACGTCGACCATGACGCGCGGCCGCAGGCGGTACCGGGCGAAGGCGTCGACGTTGTCGCGCAGCGTCCGCTCGTCGGCGGCGCCGCCCGCGTAGTAGCCGAGGACGCCGGGCTCCAGCCGCTCGGCCGCCTCGCGCTCGAAGTCATGGACGTTGACCAGCCGCTCCACGGCCGCGACCCTAACCTCTCCTGCCGGAGATGAGCGTCGACGGCGACAGGACCGCGTTCATCACGGGCGCGAGCGGCTTCATCGGCGCGGCGCTCGCCGCGCGGCTGCGCGACGACGGCTGGACCGTGCGCGGCGTCGACGTCGCCGCCGACCCGGACGCCGGCGTCGTCGCGGGCGACATCACCGAACCCGGCGCGTGGCAGGACGCCATGGCCGGCGCCGACGTCGTCCTGCATACGGCGGCCGTCGTGTCCGTGGCGATCGGGCTCGAGCGGCAGTGGCGGGTGAACGTCCTCGGCACGCGGCGGGCGCTCGACGCCGCGGTCGCCGCCGGGGCGCGGCGCTTCGTGCTCTTCTCGTCGGTCCGCGCGTTCAGCGACGTGTTCCCCGACGGCGCCGACGAGCGCTGGCCGGTGCGGACGCAGGGCAGCCCGTACGTCGACACGAAGGTCGCGGCCGAGCAGGTCGCCCTCCAGGCGCACGCCGCCGGCGAGATCGACGTGACGGTCGTCCGGCCGGGCGACGTCTACGGGCCGGGTTCGCGCCCGTGGGTCCTGCTGCCGCTCGAGCTGATCGAGCAGGGCCGCGCGACCCTCCCGCGCGGCGGGCGGGGCGTGTTCAGCCCTGTGTACGTCGACGACCTCGTCGACGGCGTCATCCGCGCGGCGACGAGCCCCGCGGGCGCCGGCCAGGTCTTCACGTTCACCGACGGCCACCCGGTGCCCATCTCGACGTACTTCGGCCACCTCGCCCGCATCGCCGGCCGGGGCGACCTGCGGACGGCGCCGCTGCGCGTGCTGACCGCGGCGACGGCGGTGCTGTCGCGGATCGACCGGCTCCGCGGCGTGCAGACCGAGAGCACGCCGGAGGCGATCCGCTACCTCGACCGCACCGGCACCTACTCGAACCGCAAGGCGCGCGAGGTGCTCGGCTGGGAGCCGCGGGTCTCGCTGGAGGAGGGGATGGCGCGGACCGAGCGCTGGCTGCGCGAGAGCGGCCGCCTCTAGGCCGCGGCGGCGAGCTGCTCGGCGTCGTGCAGCTCGTCGGCGAGCTGCTTGAGCGCGTCCTCGCGGCGCATCGCCGCGAAGATGTCGTCGGCGACCGTGAGGCCGAGCTCGATCTCGCGGCGGGTCCAGTCGAGGATCGTGCGAGCGTGCGCGGGGATGCGCTCGATGACCTCGCTCACCGTGAGCCGGCCGTGCGACGCGATCCACTCCGGCGTCCCGGCCGCGTCGTCGCGGAAGTCATCCAGACGCCAGTACACGTCGCCGGAGGCGGGCCCGAACAGAGCGAACCGATGGCTCAGACCGCTGCTGTAGGTGACCGTGATGCTCCGCTGCGTCGACACGACGCTCGCGTACAGGATCTCCATGCCGTCAGCGTCGGCGCCCGGCGGCGACGCTCAAGTTCTCGGTGCAGCGGATCGGAGATGGGTCCAGCCACTAGGCTCCCCGCGGTGCCGGATCTCGCCGCCCGCGTCGACGCGCTCGACTGGTACCACACCATCGATCTCACGCCCGGCCTCGCAACGCCCGGCGAGTACGACCTCCGGCCGATCGTCGACCGGCTGCCGCTGGACGTCGCGGGGTCGCGGGCGCTCGACGTCGGGACGCACGACGGCTTCTACGCCTTCGAGCTCGAGCGCCGCGGCGCGCGGGAGGTCGTCGCCATCGACCTCGCCGGGCCGGAGGAGATCGACTGGCCGGGCGTGCCGCCCGCGGCGCTCGGCGACGCGCAGGCGCTGGTGGATCGGCGCGGCGGGGCGTTCGCGCTCGCCCACGAGGCGCGCGGCTCGGCGGTCGACCTGCGCCACGTGTCGGTCTACGACCTCGACCCGGATGCGGTCGGCACGTTCGACCTCGCGGTCATCGGGACGCTGCTGCTGCACCTGCGCGACCCGATCGGCGCGCTGCGGGCGATCCGGGGCGTGGCCCGGCGGCTGGTCGTCTGCGACGTCGTCTCCGTGCCGCTCACCGTGCGGCATCCGCGGACGCCGGCGGCGCGGCTGCTCGCCCGCGAAGGCCTCCCGTTCTGGTGGATCCCGAACCGCGCCGCCCTGCTGCGGTACGTCGAGGCGGCGGGCTGGGAGGTCCGCGACGCCAGCCGCCCGTTCCTCATCCCCTGGGGCGAGGGGCACCGGCCCGCACCGGTGCGGCAGAGGGTTCGCGCGGGCGGCCGCGTGCTCGACGAGATCGTGCTGACGAAGGGCGCCCCGCACGTGTGGGTCAGGGCGGAGACGCGCGGATGAGGCGCCGCCTCAGCGCTGCGACGTGGCGCGCACGCTGATCCAGCTCTTCACGAGCGGCCCGGCGCACTCGGCGACGATCTCGCCGCCGGGGAAGAGCGCCTCCAGCTCGCGGCGGCGCAGCAGCGCGATCTCCTCCCAGTCGCCGGCGACGCCCAGCCGCCAGTAGGGCCGGCGGAGCGCGGGCGGGAGCCAGTGCGCGAAGGGGAGGAGGGCGTGCGGCTCGACCGGGAACGAGAACGCGGGCGTCTGGACCCACCAGCCGCGGCCGACGCGCATGACCTCGCGGGCGAAGGCCGGCCGGTCGGCGGGGGAGACGTGCTCGACGACGCTGCTCGAGTGCACGAGGTCGAAGGCGCCGTCGTCGAAGGGCAGGCGCTCGGTGGCGTCGGCGCGGACGAACGGGCCGGGGTAGGACGGCCGGTCGACGAGGTCGACGCCGGTGATGTCGAGCTCGGGCTCGAGCGCGCGCAGGCCGAGCGTCCCGCACCCGACGTCGAGGATCCGCACGCCCTCGCCTGCGCCGGTGAGGGCGCGGAACCGTTCGTGCCGCCGCGCGCGCGCCCGCGCGGCGACCCGTGAGCCCAGCCGCGCCCGCAGACCGGGCTTGGCCGTGCCGTAGACCTCGCTCAATCGCTGAGGAACAGGTTCAGCAGCGAGATGAAGATGTTGATGATCGAGACGAAGATGCCGGTCGCCAGCCAGACGACGTCGTCCTCGGTCGCGTGCAGCCGGACGTACTGGAAGTCGACGAGGATGAGCAGCGACGACACGGCGAGGACAACGACCGAGATCAGCGGCGACAGCGTCCCGAGTCCGCCGAAGAGCAGCCCGATCAGCGAGATCGCGACGGCGCCGAGCACCATGAAGGACAGCGGCCGCATCCAACCGGAGAGGTCCTTCGAGACGACGGCGCTCAGCGCGCCCATGCCGAGCACGGTCAGCGCGGTGATGCCGGCGGCGCTCGTGATCGCGCCCGGATCCACCTCGGAGGCGTACGCGATGACCGGCCCGAGGCCGAGCCCGATGAGCAGCGCGACGGCGCACAGCCAGCCGATCCCGACGCTGCCGTACCGCAGCCGCGGCACGAACGACTGGGCGATCAGCATGCCGAGGCCGGCGAACGAGAACGCCCGCGCGGTCCCGACGGAGAGATCCCGTCCGATCGCCGTGCCGACCACGCAGAAGCCGAGCGCGATCGCGACGAGGAACAGCACCTGCGCGAGGATGGTCGCGGTGCTCGCCCGTGCCCGGACGTCGCCGACGGCCGAATCGAAGTAGGAGCTCATGGGCGCAGTGTCGCAGTTCCCGCCGCCTACACTGGCTCTTCGATGGCTTCCGAGCGGCAGATCCACGTGGGAAGCGTGCCCGTCGGCGGTGGCGCGCCGGTCGTCGTGCAGACGATGACGAAGACCGAGACGGCGAACATCCCCGCCACCCTCGAGCAGATCCGCACCGTCGCTGACGCGGGCGCGGACGTCGTGCGCTGCGCGGTCCCGCGCGACAAGGACGTCCAGGCGCTGCGCGAGATCATCCCGCAGTCGCCGATCCCGATCATCGCCGACATCCACTTCAACCACACGCTGGCGCTGAAGGCGATGGATGCGGGCGCGCACTGCATCCGCCTGAACCCCGGCAACATCGGCGGTCCCGACAAGGTCGCCGAGGTGGTCGCGAAGGCCAAGCAGCTCGGCACGCCGATGCGCATCGGCGTCAACTCCGGCTCGCTGCCCGACCACCTGCTCGAGCTCGAGTTCGAGAACCCCGTCGAGGCGCTCGTCACCGCGGCCGTGGAGTTCGTCGAGCTGATGGAGCGCCTGGACTTCACGAACTTCAAGGTCTCGATGAAGTCGACGAGCGTCCCGAACACGATCGCCTCGAACCGGCTGCTCGCCTCGAAGATCCCGTACCCGCTCCATCTCGGCGTGACGGAGGCGGGCACGAAGTGGTCGGGCTCGATCAAGAGCGCGGTCGGCCTCGGCACGCTGCTCGCCGACGGCATCGGCGACACGATCCGCATCTCGCTGTCGACCTTCCACGCCGAGGAGGAGGTCAAGGTCGCCTGGGAGATCCTCAAGGCGCTCAAGCTGCGCGACCGCGGCCCCGTCCTCATCGCCTGCCCGACGTGCGGCCGGCTGCAGTTCGACATGGACTCCGTCGTCGCGGAGGTCGAGCAGCGCCTGCAGGCCTACGACGATCCGATCGAGGTCTCGGTCCTGGGCTGCGGCGTCAACGGGATCGGCGAGGCGCGCCACGCCGACTTCGGCATCAGCGGCGCGAAGGACGCGGGCGTCGTCTTCTCGAAGGGCGAGCCGCTGCGCAAGGTGAAGACCGAGGACCTCGTCGACGTGCTCTTCGAGGAGATCGACAAGTACTACGCGGCGGGCAAGAAGGTCGTCCGCGACGAGAGCAGCGCGGCCGAGGCGGCGCAGTGGGTCGTCGACAACGAGGACCTGACCGCGGAGACGCCGGAGCGCCTGGCCGCCGCGGAGGCCGAGGCGGCGAAGGCCGCGGGCGGCGGCGAGAGCCTGCTGCGCCCGGACGAGGCCACCTCGCCGACCGCCGGCCGGCGCTTCAAGCGCCCCAGCGCGGCCTAACGTCCGATCACACGGGCGCCGGCGCTCCGCCGACGCGCGCGGCGGCGCCCTCATTCACGCTGGTGCGGAAGTCACCCGATGAGTTCACCGGCTGACCGCGGTCTCCATGGGCGAGACTGCTTGTTCGACTCGCTTTGGAGGTCGCGCCATGCCCATCGTCCACAAGATCGTCCCGAACCTCTGGTTCGACACGGAGGCCGAGGAGGCGGCCGAGCACTACTGCTCGATCTTCCCGAACGCCCGGGTGCTGGGCAAGACGCACTACAACGAGGCCGGCCCGCGCGAAGCCGGGATGGTCATGACCGTCGAGTGGGAGCTCGAGGGGATGCGCTTCGTCGGCATCAACGGCGGGCCGGACTTCACGTTCAGCGAGGCGGTCTCGTTCCAGATCACCTGCGAGGACCAGGACGAGGTCGACTACTACTGGGAGAAGCTGTCCGAAGGCGGGTCCGAGGGGCCGTGCGGGTGGCTCAAGGACAAGTTCGGGCTCTCGTGGCAGGTCGTCCCGCAGGGGATGGAGGAGGCGCTGAGCTCCGATGACCCCGACCGGGCGCGGCGGGCGATGGAGGCGATGCTCAAGATGGGCAAGCTCGACATCGCCGCCCTTCGCGCCGCCGCGGACGGGACCGCGTCTACTTCGACCGCTTGAGCGTCAGCTTCCAGTCGACCGTGCCGCTCGCGGTGCGGTCGACGCCGAGGTTCACGACGGGCCACGTGCTCGGGCCGAACTCCTTGTGCGCCTTGATGACGAGCGAGCCCTTCTTCTTGTTGAAGACGTCCGCGCTGCGGTACTTCGCGTCGAGGTTCGGGAAGGAGCTCTCCGGCATGCCCTCGGGCGTGATCGTCATGCAGTCGTAGAACTCGAGCTTCTCGTTGCGCATCTGCGGCGCGTAGCCCGCCGTCCACGTCATCTTCCCGAGCGCCGCCGAGAGGATCACGTTGTAGGTCGGCAGCTTCGTGCCGCAGTCGCCCTTGTGCGGAGGCGCCTGGTCGCCGCCGCCGCACCAGCCGCCGGTCGTCCCGGCGATGACCGTCAGCTCACGCTTGTTCGGCCCGTTCGACTCGATGCCGTAGTCGCGCGGGTCCGCGACGGCGACGCCCTTCCCGAACGTCCACATCTCCGAGCCCTTCACGAAGCTCTGGACCTTGACCTTGAAGGGCGCGCGCGACTTGATCGTCTGCGACAGCGAACCCCAGCCCTCGTAGTAGTGCTCGCCCATGCAGTCCTTGAGGCTGACGCCCTTCGGCTGCTTCCACTCGGCGGTGCGGGTTGCTTCGAACGTGCCCGTGAAGGTGGCGGTCTTGGCTTGCGCTGCCGTGGTCGATGCGAGCGCGAGCGCGGCGGCCACTGGGATCAGGAGTCGTGTCGGGCGGGGCATGGGGGGATCGTGCGCTTCGGCACGGGGTCGTGGCCACGGGGGATCCCCTAGACCCGTCCCCGGTAGCGTCGGGGCCGATGGCGTTGCCGACCCCATGCCTCGTCCTCGACCCGGTCGCGGTCGAGGCGAACCTGGAGCTCATGCAGTCGCGTTGTCGCGCTGCGGGCGTGGCGCTGCGCCCGCACGTCAAGGGCCACAAGTGCGCGTGGGTGGCGGCGCGTCAGGCAGACGCCGGCGCCTCGGGCTTCGCGGCGGCGACGCTCACCGAAGCCGAGGGCCTGTTGCGCGCGGGCCTCGGCAACGACGTCCTCCTCACGAGCGTCGTCTCCTCGCGCGCGGTCGGGCGCATCGTCGCGCTGCAGCAGCTCGGAGACCTGGCGGTGGTCGCCGACGACCTCGACTTCGTCACCGATCTCGCCGCCGTCGCCTCCGACGCGGACACGACCGTCCGCGTCTCCATCGACCTCGACATCGGCCAGCACCGAAGCGGCGTGGGGGACCCGTCACGCGCGATCGAGCTCGCGACGGCGCTCACCGCATCCGGCGAGGGCGTCCGGTACGCGGGAGTCCAGGCCTACGAGGGCCACCTCCAGCTCCTCGATCCCGACCGGCAGAAGACCGGCTACGAGTCGGCCGCGGCCGCCCTCACCACCGCGCTCGACGCGCTGCGCGACGCCGGCCACGACCCACCGGTCATCACGTCGGCCGGGACAGGCACCGCATCCCTCGCCCTGGCCGGCGACAGCCCGATCACCGAGATCCAGCCCGGCTCCTACGCCCTCATGGACGCCACCTACGCGACGACCACCGGAGGCGCCGGCTTCCAGCAGGCCGTCCACCTCCACACCACCGTCCGCTCCCGCCTCGCCGACGACGCCGTCATCGTCGACGCCGGCTTCAAGGCCCTCAGCACCGACTCCGGCCCCGCGCTCGTCGCCGATCGCGACGCCGCCTGGGCGTCGGCCGGAGACGAACACGGCCTCGTCCGCGGAGACGTGGCAGACCTCCGCCCCGGAGACGTCATCCGCCTCGTCCCGTCGCACACCGACACGACCGTCGCGCTCCACCGAGCGCTCTGGCTCGCCCACCGGCAGGTGGACGCGGTGGCGCTCCCGCTCTTCTGATTCCGGCGGCTGGTCCGACCGGGCCGCGTCTGGCGCAGCCCGGCCGGACTTGATGCCGCCCTCTAGAGGTCGGACGGGTCCTCGACACCGTCCCACGGCGGCCTGCACGCGTCGCCCGGGTTGAAGAAGCGAGCGCTGCCGCCCGGGGGCTCCTCGCCGAAGCTCTGCGTCCGGCCGCCCGGGGCATCGAGGTTGAGACCGGAGGTCGAGCAGATGGAGTTCGCCTGCGTGGCGGCGCCGGTGCGCTTGCCGTGGGCGTTGTACTCGCCGGCGGAAGCGGGGACGGCGGCGGCCACTGCGATGGCGGCTGCGCACGGGGCAGCGGCCAGGAGGCGCTTGAAGGGCACGGGGAACGATCCTTCCGTGGAGTGGTTCGGGATGACGCCGACTCAGCGTCGATCCGAACCTACGTAGGACGCCGGGCGCGGTCAAGCGCGTGGGGGGCCTCCCCGAACGCGAACGCGTATGCCTCGGCGCCAGGTTCGAGGAACGAGATCCAGCGTCCGCTCGGCGGGGCCGAGTGGCCGGGAGTTGAGCCACTCGGTCGCCCCGCCGAGCGACGGCATCACCTCAGCGAGCGGAACGTCGCGCGCACGTCCGCGGAGAGCAGGTCCGGCTGCTCCCAGGCAGCGAAGTGCCCGCCCCGGTCGTGCCGCTCGTAGTGGACCAGGTTGGGATACGCCTTCTCGGCCCAGCTCCGCGGGACCCGGTAGATCTCGTCCGCGAAGGTGGTCGCGCCGACCGGGACCTTCACGCCCTTGACGGCGAAGAACGGCAGCTTGTTCTCCCAGTACAGCCGTGCGGAGGACACGCCGGTGTTGGTCAGCCAGAACAGCGAGATGTTGTCCAGGATGTCGTCGCGCGTGAGGTCGCTGGGCCGCTCGAGACGCTCCTCGAGGACCTGCTGGACCAGGCCGGGCTGACCGCTTCCGTCGCCGTGGTCGAGGATGAACGCGGCGAGCGCCACGGGCGAGTCCGCGAGGCCGTAGAGCGTCTGCGGACGCGTGCCCATGATCAGCCCGTACGCCACGTGCGTCGCGAAGAACTTGAGCAGCTGCTCGTACGTGCTCCGCTCCTCGTCCGAGAGCCCGTCCGGAGGCGGACTGCCGACGAACGACGAGGTGAACAGCTCCGGCGGGATCACGCCCGGCATGTTGGTGTGGATGCCGATCAGCTCCGGCGGCGCCGGCTCGGCCGCCGCGGGGTCGGCGCGGCCGCCTGCCATCGCGTCGACGACGATCGCGCCCCAGTCGCCGCCCTGGGCCCCGAACCGCTCGTAGCCGAGGCGCTTCATGAGCTCGACGTACGCCTTCCCGATGCGCACCGGATCCCACCCGGCGCTCGTCGGCTTGCCGGAGAACCCGTACCCCGGCATGGATGGGATCACGACGTGGAAGGCATCCGACGCGCTCGCGCCGTGCGCGGTCGGATCGGTGAGCCGGCCGATCAGCTTCAGCTGCTCGACGATCGACCCGGGCCAGCCGTGGCAGACGACGAGCGGGAGCGCGTCCTCGTGCTTCGAGCGGACGTGGATGAAGTGGATGTCGAGCCCGTCGATCTCGGTGACGAAGTTCGGCACGGCGTTCAGGCGCGCCTCGCACTTGCGCCAGTCGTACTCGGTCGCCCAGTAGCGAGCGAGGTCCTCCATGAGCGCGAGCTGCACGCCCTGCGAGTCGTCCTCGACGGTCTCCCTGTCGGGGAAGCGCGTCGCCGCGATGCGCTTGCGCATCTCCTCGACGTCGGCCTCGGGGATCTCGACCGTGAAGGGGCGGATCGTCGTTGCGCTCTCCGAGCGTTCGACCGTGGTAGCCATGGGGTTCTCCTGGCTTGGGATGCGGTGACGGACGAAGCGTCTCCGGGTTGTCCGGCCACGGCGCCCGTCGAAGCCCCGGTCCCGGTCACCGGGCTGGTTCCCCGGCGGCTCCCCGGGGCGTTCCCGCCTTGGACCTCCGGCCTCCAGCGGCGTATGGTCGGAACATCCAGGCCGAAGGGGGTTGCGATGGACAACGAGCCCGGGCGTCAACAAGACGACGTCAGCAGCTGGGATGGGGTGGTGGCGCACGCCGGCCCGTGCGACCACATCGTCCAGCTGTACCAGGACCAGGACTTCCTGAACCGAGCCGTGTGCCGGTTCGCCGGTTCCGCCCTCGCGAACGGGGAGGGGATCATCCTGGTCCCGACGCTCACGCATTGGAACGCGATCCGTGCACGCCTCGAGGCCGAGCACGTCGACGTGGATGCAGCGCGGGAACGCGGACAGCTGACGGTCGTCGACGCCGACGAGTTCCTGCCCCGCTTCATGCGGGACGCGATGCCGGACTCACCCGTGTTCCTCGGCCTCGCCGCGGACGTCATCGGCCAGGCGCGCGACGAAGGCCGCTACCAGCGAGTGCGCTGGTGGGGCGAGATGGTGAACGTCCTCTGGGAACGCGGGGACGTCGCGGCGAGCATGAACCTCGAGGACCTCTTCGACCAGCTCGCCACGCAGCACGACATCGCGATCTTCTGCTCGTTCCTCATGGACAACTTCGATGGCGAGGTCCACGCGCACATGCTGCCGCGGCTCGGGACGAACCACTCCCACCTGATCCCGGTGGAGGACTACGCCCGCTTGGAGCACGCCGTGGCCGTCGCACTGCAGGAGGCGGTTGGGACGGACGAGGCGCGGATGCTCGAACGCCGGCTGCTGTCCGACGTTCCCCAGCCGTTCGCCATGCCGCGCGCGCAGGCGCTGCTGCTGGCTCTGCGTCAGGTCCTCCCGACGGTGGCCAACCCCGTCCTGCGACGGAGCCGCGAGCTCTACGCCGCATCGGGCGCCGCGCGATGACGGGCCGGGCCGTCACGCTCAACGGCGGCTGGACCGGCTTCGGCACGAGCAACGGCGAGGCCGTGGCGGGGAACGCGTCCACGGCGGACCTGGTCAACATCCTCGACACCGTCGACGTTCCCATCGTCGTCGTCGGGCGGGACCTCGCGGTCGCCGGCTTCAACAGGGCGGCGGCGCGTGTGCTCGCCCTCTCGCGAGCGCACATCGGGTGGGCAGTGGCCGACGTCGCGGCGCTGGCGGGCCTGGCCCGGCTGGAACAGCGCTGCAGCGAGGTCATCGCGGGGGGGTTGGAGACCCGGGTCGACTTCCACGACGGTGACGAGCGGTTCGTCGTCCGGATATCGCCGTACATGACGGGCGATGGGCATGCCGCCGGCGCCGTGCTGACGTTCACCGACGTCACGGCGTTCCGGGCGAGCATCGATCAGGCCGTCTACGAGCGTGAGTGCACGAAGGTCATCCTGAACACGGTGGCCGACCCTCTGGTCGTGCTGAGCGCCGATCAGCGCATCCAATCGGGGAACCGCGCCTTCTACTTGATGTTCGGGGTGTCGCGCGACGAGACGCAGGGAGCCGCGCTCCACGACCTCGCCGACGGAGCCTTCGAGCTGGAACCGTTGCGCAAGCAGCTCAGGAAGCTGCTCGCCGGCGGCCAGTCGTTCCAGCCCATCGAAGTGGATCGCGTTGCCACGCCGAGCGGGCGCCGCACGCTGATCCTGGACGGCCGGCCGTTGTCGTTCCCGGGCCATCCCGAACGCCGGGTCCTCGTGACGTTCCAGGACATCACGGCGCAAAAGCAGGCCCAGACGGCCAAGGACCAGCGTTCCGAGGAGGAGCTGCGTCGCAGCGAGGCGTTCCTCGCAGAGGGCCAGCGGCTCAGCCTGACCGGCAGCTTCTCCTGGAAGGTCGCGACCGGCGAGATCACCTGGTCGGAGCAGCTCTACCGGATCTACGGGTTCGAGACCGGCGTTCCGGTCACGCCCGAGATGACGCGCGAGCGCGTCCATCCGGAGGACCTCAGCCTGGTGGAGAGGATGCTCGAGCAGGCGCGCGACGGGCTGGACGACTTCGAGTGGCAGTACCGCCTGGCGATGCCCGACGGCTCGGTCAAGCACCTCCACGCCGTCGCGCACGCGACGCACAACCAGGAAGGCCAGCTGGAGTACATCGCGGCGGTGCAGGACGTCACGGCCCGCCGGATGTCGGAGCAGGCGCTCGCCAAGGCCAGGTCGGAGCTCGCGAAGGTCACGAGAGCCACGAGCCTCGGGGTGTTCACCGCGTCGATCGCGCACGAGGTCAACCAGCCGCTCTCGGGCATCATCACGAACGCCGGTACGTGCCTGCGCATGCTCGATGCCCATCCGCCCGACCTCGACGGCGCGCGCGAGACCGCCAGACGGACGATCCGGGACGGCAACCGCGCCGCGGACGTGATCACGCGGCTTCGCGCGCTCTTCAGCAAGGAAGGCCTGACGCTCGAGCCGCTGGATCTCAACGAGGTGACGCGCGAGGTCATGGCGCTGACGCTCAGCGACCTCCAGCGCAACCGGGTCGCCCTCCGCACCGAGTTCGCCGCGGACCTCCCGCGCATCACCGGCGATCGCATTCAGCTTCAGCAGGTCATCCTGAACCTTCTCCGCAACGCGTGTGACGCGATGGCCGACGTGGACGACCGCCCGCGGCACCTGCTCGTCACGACCCGGAGGGAGGACGGCGATCGCGCGCGCGTGAGCGTGCGGGATGCCGGCGTGGGCGTCGACCCCGAGGGCATGAACAAGCTGCTCGACGCCTTCTACACGACGAAGAGCGACGGGATGGGGATCGGCCTCTCGGTCAGCCGCTCCATCATCGAGAGCCATCACGGTCGCCTCTGGGCGGAGCCGAACGACGGACCGGGTGCCACGTTCTCGTTCTCCGTCCCGAGCGACCCGGTGAGCGCCGGACGCGCCGAGGGGGTGGGGCGCTCATGACCGACGAGCGTTCGCTGGTGTCGATCGTCGATGACGACGAGTCCGTGCGCGAGTCGCTCCCGGACCTGCTGCGGCAGTCGGGCTTCGCCGCCGAAGCGTTCCCGTCCGCCGAGGCCTTCCTCGCGTCGGAGGCCATCAGCGAGACGAGCTGCCTGTTGCTGGACATCGCGATGCCCGGGATGTCGGGCACCGACCTGCAGGACGAGCTCGCACGCCGGCGGCAGGGGATCCCCGTCGTGTTCATCACCGCGAACGGCGACGACACCCTCCGTCCCCGCCTGATCGCGCGCGGAGCGGTCGAGTGCCTGTTCAAGCCGTTCAGCGAGGCGGCCGTGCTGCGCGCGGTGCGCGACGCGGTTCGGCGCCCACCCTCCGTCAGGACGACATGAGGCAGGCCTGCCCGGTTGTCTTCGTCGTCGACGACGACGTGTCGGTCCGGGAATCGCTGGAGCTGCTGATCGGCGCAGCCGGCTGGCGTGCGGAGACCTACGCGTCGGCGGAGGAGTTCCTCGCCGCGGCGTGCGCGGACGGTCCGAGCTGCTTGGTGCTGGACGTGGCGCTTCCCGACCTGAACGGCCTCGACCTCCAGAAGCGCGTCGTCGACCGGGGCGACATGCCGATCATCTTCATCACGGGGTACGGCGACGTGCCGACCACCGTCGAGGCGATGAAGGCGGGCGCCGTCGAGTTCCTCACCAAGCCACTGGGCGACGACGTCCTGCAGGACGCGATCGCGAAGGCGATCGAGCGCAGCCGCGCTGCGCTCGCCCGCGAGGCGGAGCTGCGGGCCGCTCGTGCTCATCACGCCTCGCTGACGCCGCGCGAGCAGGAGATCATGGCGCTCGTCGTCTCCGGGCTGCTGAACAAGCAGATCGCGGCCCGGCTCGAGATCAGCGAGATCACGGTCAAGGCTCATCGCGGCCGGGTGATGCGCAAGATGCAGGTCGGCTCCCTCGCGGACCTGGTGCGGGTCGCGTCGGCTCTCGACGTCCCTCTGGCTCCCCCCATGTACACGAAGGTGTCGACCGACACCATCGTGCAATAGACCCACTCGGCCGCACGCGCCATCGTCGATCCGGGATCGCGCGGAACGGATCCCGGCGAGAACGAACGAAAGCTTCGGGTGGCAGCCGAGATGCGAGATGGGGAGGAACGCGGCGGGCGTGCTTCGCTGCTTGGGAGGCGGCGGGAACGCCAAGCGCTCGATCGCATGCTCGCGGCCGTTAGGGCGGGGCGGAGCGACGCGTTGGTCCTGCGAGGCGAGGCGGGGATCGGCAAGTCGGCGTTGCTGGAGCACCTCGTGGGAGGCGCGTCCGGGTGCCGCGTTCTGCGGGCGGCCGGCGTCAAGTCCGAGATGGGCCTCGCGAACGGGGCGCTGCATCAGCTCTGCGCCCGCATCCTCGAGCTCCGCGAGCGCCTGCCCGTTCCCCAGCGCGATGCACTCGAGGCGGCGTTCGGCATCGACACCGACGTCGGGTGCGATCGGCTCGTCGTCGGCCTCGCAGTGCTCGGCCTGCTCTCGGAGGCGGGGAAGGAGCGGCCGCTGGTCTGCGTGATCGACGACGCGCAGTGGCTCGACGAGGAATCCGCCCAGATCATCGGCTTCGTCGCACGCCGGCTGCGGGCCGAGCGTGTCCTGATGGTGTGCGCGGGCCGCGTGGGCGCCGGGCACGACTTCCTCGCCGGGCTGTCCGAGATGACCGTCGAGCGGCTGGACGACGGCGACGCACGCCTCCTGCTGCTCGCCAACGTGCAGGGACCGCTCGACCCCGCCGTCTGCGATCAGGTCATCGCGGAGAGCCACGGCAACCCACGGGCGCTCCTCCACCTGCCGCGCAGCTGGAACGCCGCCGACCTCGCGGGCGGGTTCGGCCCGCCGCGTGCCCAGCCATCGGCTGGGCAGCACGAGCAGACCTGCCTCCCGGGCCTCGACGCGCTTCCACCCGAGACGCAGCTTCTCGTGCTCGCGGCGGCCGCGGAGCCGCTGGGCGACCCCATGCTGCTCCACCGCGCCGCGAAGGCGCTCGGCCTCGACATCGCCGCCGCCGAGCCTGCCGTGGAGGCCGGGCTCATCAAGATCGGTGCGCGCGTCGTCTTCGCGGATCCGCTCGTCCGGGGCGCTGCGTACCGCTCGGGCACCGCCGCGGACCGGCACCGCGTGCACCACGCGCTGGCCTCCGCGACGGACGCTCGGGAGGACCCGGACAGGCGCGCCTGGCACCGCGCGCGAGGGGCGTCCACGCCCGACGAGGAGATCGCCGCCGAGCTCGAGCGTTCGGCCGATCGCGCGGCTGCACGCGGCGGCTTCGCGGCGGCGGCGGCGTTCCTCGAGCGCGCGGTCGCGCTCACCGTGGACCCCACGCGGCGCGGCGATCGCGCGCTGGCCGCCGCAGAGGCGAGCCTGCGTGTGGGGGCGGACGACACGGCCCTCCGGTTCGTGGCCGCGGCCGAGACCGGACCGCTCGCCGAGCTCCAGCGCGCCCGCGCGGACCTGCTGCGCGGCCGCGCTCAACTTGCCTCCGGGTCCGGCGGTGACGCTCCGCGACTCCTGCTCGATGCCGGGCGGCGGCTCGAGCGCTTCGACTTGGAGCTCGCGCGCGAGGCGTACGTGACCGCCTGGAGCGCTTCGAGCGTTCCCGGGCAGGGAGGGGGAGCGAGCGTCAGGCCGGACGTCTGCCGCGCCATGCGGCAGCTGCCCCGGCCACAGGGCGCTCCGCGTTCCGTCGACGGGCTGCTCGACGGGCTCGCCCGGCTGTCGTCGGACGGATACGCCGCCGGCGCGCCGCTCGTGCGGCGTGCAACCGCGGCGCCGGCCGACCTCCCGCTGGACGACTGCCTGCGGTGGGGGTGGATGGCCCCTGAGGCCAGCGGCCTGATCTGGGACATCGAGGGCATGCACGAGCTGTCGGCGCGGCAGGCAGGGCTCATGCGCGACGCGGGAGCGCTCGCCGAGCTCTCGCTCAACCTGCGGCAATGGGGCATGGCCGCGGCGTGGACCGGCGACTTCGAGCGCGCCGCCTCGATCGGCGCGGAGTCGGACGGTGTCGCGGCGGCCGCCGGACGTCACGTGCCGCCCTACATCGCCCTGCGGCTGGCCGCGCTCCGGGGCAGCGAAGCCGAGTGCTCGGGGCTCATCGCCCGCCTCGGCGAGCAAGCCGGTGGTGCGGCGCAAGCGATCGCGACGGTCCACGCGCAGTGGGGGAAGGCGGTGCTGTTCAACGGCCTGGCCCGCTACGAGCAGGCGGCGACGGCCGCGCGGCAAGCCGCCGTGGGCGCGGCGGCCCCGTCGGTGCCTGGCATCTGGGCGCTGCCCGAGCTCGTCGAGGCCGCCGCGCGCGCGGGCGATGCCGAGCTGGCACGCGATGCGCATCGCCGGCTGGCGGAGATGACCGAGCACTGCGGCAACGACTTCGCGGCGGGCATCGAAGCCCGCTGTCGCGCGCTCGTCGCTGCGGGCGCCTGCGCCGCCGACGCCCATCTGGAGGCGATCGACCGGCTCGGGCGCACGCAGCTCCGCCCCGAGCTGGCCCGGGCGCATCTCTTGTTCGGCGAATGGCTGCGCCGGGACGGGCGGCGGGTCGAAGCGCGTGAGCAGCTGCGGACGGCTCGGGGCATGCTCATGGCGATCGGGATGGATGCGTTCGCCGAGCGCGCCCGGCGGGAGCTCCTGGCAACGGGCGAGAAGGTGCGGAAGCGCAGCGTCGAGACGCGCGACGACCTCACTCCGCAGGAGCAGCAGATCGCCGGACTTGCGCGCGACGGGATGTCGAATCCGGCGATCGGTGCGCAGCTGTTCCTCAGCCCCCGCACGGTCGAGTGGCATCTCCGGAACGTGTTCAACAAGCTCGGGATCCGCTCGCGCCACGAGCTGGCGAGCGTGCTGGCCGGCTCGGACCCGCAGGTCGCGCGGGTCTGAAGCCCACGCACCCCGGGGAGCGGACCGGGGGGCTCACCGGTGCGACGGGCGGAGAAGATGACCAGGCTTGGTCCTGCGCAACCCGCGTGAGGCACGAGCTCGTCGAAGGAGACGACATGCGATCCCAAGCCCAGTCCCGCGACCACGACGGCGACGCGACGACCCGCTTCACCCTGGCCCTGTGGGTCGTGGCCGAGCTGCTCTGCACCGGAGCGTTCATCGCGTGGGTGGTCCTCTGACCATGTCGAGCGACACCGAGACCGCCATCCTCGCCGGGGGCTGCTTCTGGGGAGTGCAGGAGCTGCTGCGCCACCGTGACGGGGTCCTTCGCACCCGCGTCGGTTACACGGGCGGTCGGAACGACAACCCGACCTACCGCAACCATCCCGGTCACGCCGAGGCCGTCGAGATCGTGTTCGATCCCGCGCGGATCTCGTACCGGGACATCCTCGAGCTCTTCTTCCAGATCCACGATCCGACGACCCGGGACCGCCAGGGCAACGACATCGGCTCGGACTACCGCTCGGAGATCTTCGCCATGAGCGACGAGCAGCGGGAGGTCGCGGAGGCCACGATCGCCGACGTCGACGCATCGGGCCTCTGGCCCGGCAAGGTCGTCACCGCGATCAGCGCCGCCGGCCCGTTTTGGGAGGCCGAGCCCGAGCACCAGGACTACCTGCAGCGCTATCCCAACGGCTACAACTGCCACTTCCCGCGGCCGAACTGGAAGCTGCCGCGTCGCGAGCACGCGGCGTAGGCGCCGGTCGACGTTCAGCTCGTGCGGCGCGTGCACGGGTGGTACGTGCGGCGCGAGGTGATCGTCCGGCCGTTGCGCAGCTGCACGCGGATGACGAGCCGGACCGTCGAGCGCTTGAAGCCGCGCAGGTCGACGGGCACGGTGACCTTGCGCCCGCGACGCGAGACCTCGATGCGCTTGCCGGCGAGCGTCGCGGACGCCTTGCGGATGCGCTTCCCGCGCGGCGCGAACACATGCGCGGCGAACCGGCGGCGGCCGCTGCAGGTCGCCGCTCCCTCGCTCGCGGATCCCTTCCAGATCGAGTCGGCGACGCGCAGGGCGTAGAAGCCGCTCGTGCCGTCGGTGAACCACACCTCGCGCCGCTCGGGCACGAACGCCGGCTGGCTCATCGCGTACGCGCTCGCCTGGTTCTGGTTCTCCGGCTTCGCCTTGACCGGCGGGACGTAGTAGCCGACCTCGCGCGGCTTGGCGGGGTCGCTGATGTCGAACAGGCGCAGCCCCGACGCGATGAACGAGCAGGCCACCAGCGTGGGGTCGACCGGCGAGGAGAGGTTGCAGTAGTGCGCGGCGTAGCCCTGCGCGCCGCCGTTCTCGCCCTGGGCTCCCGGGTCGCCGGCGTACTTCGCGTGCTCGGCGGGCTCGTTGATCTGCAGGCGCAGGTGGGACACGATCCGCGGCCGCCGCTCGTCGGACATGTCGAAGATCCGTCCCGCGCCGACCTGGTTGGGGTCGCCGCTCGGGTCGAGCGTCCCCGCGTTGTACTCGTCGAACTCGAGCACGTACGGCACGCCGCGCGAGGTGAACGGCATCGCGTTCTGCGGGATCGACACCCGATCCCACGTCGTACGACTGATCTCGCGCGCGTGCGGGTTGGGCTTGCGGGCCTGGATCTCGCTCGTGTCGAGCACGATCATGTCGCCGAACTGCGTGTCCGGGTTGGCGAGGTACGCGCGGTTGCCGTCGGGGCTGAGCGTCATGCCGTGCGTCTGCTCGTCGCCCTGCCAGACGACGTACGGGTTCTTCGGATCGGTGACGTCGATGGCGGTGATCGAGCGGTAGGCGGTGCCGGTCGCGTAGAACGTCTTGCCGTCCTCGGAGAAGCCGCTCTCGTGGCCGAGCCGCGCGATCGGCCCGCTGAACTGCAGCTCGGGCTTGCGGCAGTCGTTGTGCGCGTCGTAGATCGAGACCCAGCCCGGGTACGTCGCCGGGTTCCCGCTGACCGCCGCGAGCAGCCCGCGCTTCCGGTTGAGCGCGAACGACTCGTGCGGCGTCAGCATCGCCGGCTCGGTCAGCGTCGCGGTCTGCACCGGCTTGGCGGAGTCGGTCATGTCGAGCACCGCCACGCCGACGCTGCTGCTGTTCAGGTTGAACGCGTTGGCCGGGAACAGGAGCGCGGTGTCGTAGTACGCGCACTCGTGCCCCTTCGCGTCGATGTAGCGGAACGTCTTGAACCCGCCCGAGTCGCCCTGGTGCGCGATCTGCGCGAGGTTGCACCAGAGGCCGGCGTCGGCCGAGCCGGCGGGCACCCCGCCCTGGATGTCCGGCTCGGGCTTCGAACCGGGACCGCACTCCGCACGCGGGGTGGGGGCGACGGGCGGCCCGTCCGCCTTGACGATCTGCGCGGCGTCGGGCCGGTCGCCGAATCCCTGGCCGAGCGCGAGCAGGTCGTTCGGTTGAGTGATCGCCTGACGCGGCACATGCGCGCCCGCGGACCCTGCGAGCACGAGCGTGGCGAGCGAGATCAGTGCGAGCAGGCGACGGGCGTTCATGGCGGGCGCGGACGCTAGCCCATGCACCAGCTCCGCTGACGCGGTTCCGCACGTCCTTGCCAGCCCGATGGCCCGGCGGTCTCGTGCTGCCGCAATCGCCTCCGCCCCAACTGACGGCTCGTCCGCCCGTCCTCGCCTTGCCTTGCCCTAGCAGGCCGCAGTGCGGCGCCGAGATTCGCGCGGCGCAGCGCGGTCATCGACGACAATTCACATCGACACCCGGCTGTCGCTGTCACGCGGAAGCAGTAGCCGGGGCGCCGATGCTGCTGCTCCTCGTCCAAAGCGACAGTGAGCGAGCACCGCGCGTGAAGGGTTCGGCGCTACTGACGGCATGACGCCCCAAACCGGGTTCAGCGGGTCAGCGGCTGACGGCACCGTGTCCCGAACAGATGTTTGCTTCTTGCGTCTGCGCGGTAAGACCAGACAACGCCAGGAGCCGGTGTGGCATTCCCTCCTCGCGGCCCCCCTGGGCGACGAAGCACCTCTGTCGCCCGTCCTGAATCAGTCCCTGGAGGACCACATGAGCACTTCCGCTTCCCCGCGCGTCGGCGCGACCGACCGCGATCACGGCAGCAGCATCGCGCCGCGCACCAACCGTCGCCTGAGCACCGAGACGAAGGCCGCGTTCAAGACGACCGAGTTCTTCTCGTACGTCGCTGTTCTCGCCGGCATCCTGATCGCCGGCGCGGTCGTCGACTCGTCCGACGCCGGCGGCTACGGCGCCAAGCAGGTCTGGCTCTACGCCACGATCCTCACCGTTGGCTACATGGTGTCCCGCGGTCTCGCCAAGTCCGGCAGCCGTGACCCGTACGACGCCGACGAGCGGTAGCCGTTAGCGGCGGCTGCTCGGCCGCCGACTGCCGTCCCATCGGGCCGCGTCGACGACGCGGCCCGATGTCGTTCGTTCCGATGCCCGAACAACTGAACCGTCGGAATGAGGAAGTCGGGCGCGTCCGGCGGACCTGGTCTCCGTCCGCCAGCTCGCAAGGGCCGCACCCTCGCACGTCGAGTCGTCCGACGACCGCGATCGTCAAGGTGGGCAGGACACGCGGTCGCCACGAGGGCGGGAAGACTGCTGCCTCCATGCAAAGCGGAAGCTGGCCGGGTTAGCGACCGCCGGAGCGAGACCTACGCTGAGCGGGCGGTGTCTGATCTTTTGCCGGCTACTCAGGGTCTGCTCATAGAGCTTCTCGAGGGATTGGATCGAGCCGACGAGCACCTGCCGGAGCTGCGCGTTGGTCAACCCGGCCGCTCGGGGGCTCGGTACTGGCTCTACGGGCGCACGAACCGTTCGTTCCCCGGCCGACGGCCGACCGCACAGTTCGAGGAACTGCGCAGCGCAGGACTGATCAGGAAGCTGCGCCAAGGCAGCGCTGGGACCTACTTCGCCTTCACAAGCGAAGCCTTTGACGTGCGTGACCGACTCACGACGCAGCCGACCGCCCCCGCGCAGCGCACGCGTCCGACCGTCCCCGCTCCGGAACTGGATCGTGTCGTTTCCCACCGAGACGTTCTCCTGCAACTCGCCGGGGAGGCGCGGTCGGCGCTCGGTGAACTTGCCAGCAAGTCGGCGATCAGGACCTTCAGAAACGATCCGCACAGCGGGGTCTTCTACGTCCCCAAAAACCCGTATTCGTGGCTGCCTCTGGAGCCCACGGACGCGCCATTGCTGGCAGCCGCCCGCGCCGCCAGTAACGCGTGGTTCGCGGCGGCCAGACATGTGATCGGGGTCTCCGCGCCCGAGTACCTGACGGACTTTGACGACGACGCAGAGTTGCTGCGCACCATCTACGACCGCAGTGGCTCAAGCGCGGGGCCGAGGGCTGGTACAGCCGCGGCGCTCGTCGAAGGCCTAGACGCCTCACTTAATCGGCAGCTGGCGATCATCGACACGCTGGCCCCAGCTGACGAGCCGGACGACCTCTTTCTGGTGCCTGACACGAATGCTCTCCTGCAGGACCCCGCGATCGAGGATTGGGTCCTAGGCGACCAACCGGTGTGCTTTCTGATCGCCCAAGCCGTGGTTGCCGAGCTTGACGCGAAGAAGGTCGACGGCAACGTTCACGTGCGTCCGAAGGCAGAGAAGGTGATCCGGCGCCTCAAGGAGTATGGACGCAGAGGCGACACGCTGCGTGGTGTGAAGGTCAGCGAGGGACGGACCCTGCGCGAGCTCGCTTTCGCTCCGGACATGTCGCTGTATCCGAATCTCGATGCGGAGCACTTCGACGACCGAATCCTCGCCACCGCTTTGACCACGGCAGCAACTCACATGAGGTCCCGCGTCGTGCTGGTAACCCGCGACCGCAATTTCCAGAACAAGGCGCGGTTCTTCGGCCTCACCGCTCTGGACGTCTCCGACGTCTAGCGCCGGGAGCCGGGCCGCATCGCTGTCGCTTTGCATGGAAAGCGCAAGCGGGCGCGGGGCGCGCCACCGAGGCATCGCCCCCGAAGCTTGGTCGGCGCAGGCCACTGCGGCGTTGCTCGATGATGTGCTCCATGACCGTCGACCTGGCCGCTCGCCGCGAGCTGCACTTCGCCTCTGGCTCTGACCGGTGCCATGCGTGGCTCTACCTGCCCGAAGCCGCTGACGCCGGCCCGCCGCCGGTCATCGTGATGGCCCACGGTCTCGGCGCGATCAAGGTGCTGCGGCTATCGGCCTTCGCTGAGCGTTTCCAAGCCGCGGGCTATGCCTGCTTGATCTTCGACTACCGCTACTTCGGCGACAGCGAGGGACAGCCGCGCGAGCTGTTGAGCATCGCCCGACAGCGCGGCGACTGGCAGGCAGCCCTCCGCTTCGTGCGCTCCCTGCCCGAGGTCGACTCCTCGCGGGTGGTCCTGTGGGGGACCTCCTTCGGCGGCGGGCACGCGATCGCCACCGCCGCGGTCGACCGCGAGGTCGTCGCGGCGATCGCACAGTGCCCGTTCACGGACGGCCTGGCCTCCGTCCTGCAGATCGCGCCCCGGGAGTCGGCCAGGCTGATGCTCGCCGGCGCCAAGGACCGGCTCGCGCATCTGGCCGGCCGCGGACCGGTCCGAGTCAAGGTCGCAGCGCGCCCCGGCGAGCTCGGGCTGATGAACGACGCCGAGGCAGTGGACACGGTCATCGCGCTCCTCGAAGCCTCCGGACTGACGGAAGCTGAGTACCGCAACGAGGTCCCAGCCCGCATCGCCTTGGAGATCGCCTTCGACGCCCCGGGCCGCAAGGCCGGTCAAATTCAGTGCCCGATCCTCTTCTGCGTCTGCGACGCCGACAGCGTTGCCCCAGCCAAGGCGACGTTGCGCCACGCGGCCAAGGCACCCCGCGGAGAGATACGCCGCTACCCAGTCGGGCACTTCGACATCTACATGGGCGAGCAGTTCGAACGAGTCGTCGCCGATCAGCTCGCCTTCCTCCGCACCCACGTGCCGACCGCCGCCACGAACTAAGCAAGTCGGGACCCTCGCGCTCGCTCCCGCTTTGGACGACGAGCGGTCGTCGTCCTCACTGCTCCCGAGCACGGAAAGTCCAAGCGGGGGCGACATGCGCGTTGCTCGCGCTGCCAGAGGAAAGGAGCGGCGGCAAGCAGCAGGTCGCGCCCTTCGCCGCTCCGGTGATTGCGCGCCGCGACGGGCCCGGTTAGGCTCGCCGTGCGGCACCAAGAACCCTCGCGGGTCTGGGCCGCCCCAAGTCCAGTTGGAAGACGCCGAGAAGAAGTTCGGATGTTCGAAAGGGCTCGGATATGACGGCGGTCATTGGGACCGTGCGCCATCGCGGCGTCAACCGTCAAGGGAGGTAGCGATGGGCAAGGCACGTCTTTTTGCCGTTGCGGCGTGCACAGCCGCCGTTGCGGGCGCGTGGCCGAGTGCCGTGTTCGCCGGTGAGATCACCGGGAGTGGCAAGGGAGGTCCGAACGGCGACGGAACGCCGGGCGGGACGTTGAACGCGAGCTCGGCGTGCGCGTTCTCAGGGTTGGACGATGGAGCCGCGACGCCAGGCACAGTGCAGAACTACGGACATCGTGCAGATGACCCGTTCTTCGGCACGGTCCTGACACAAAAGGGCGCTAGCAGCCTGACGCTCTTCATCCATCCGCCGGGCGCGCCACCCGAGGGAATACTGGTCACGATCGGCTGCAATCCGCACGCCGGCCTACGGGGGTAAGCGGTCTGCGCTGACAATCGCGCCACCATTCACCCCTCACATCGGCCTCGCACCAGCCGCCGGATGGTCGAGGATGACGAGGACAGATCTGGGCCGAGCCCACCTCCGGTGGCGAAAGCGTCTTCACGTTCACGATTCCGACCGGCGCGAGCTGGCGGCGCCGCGCTCCGCACCGGGCGCGGCGCTGAGCAGTATTCCCGAGCACTGTCCCTTGGACGATCTGCGGCAGCGGCCGGCATGCGATGCGCGAAGCGCTTGCTGCCGATTCTTGGCGAGCGAGCTGAGGAAGCTCGCGCGGCGTCGCTGTCGCGATGAGGCACGAGCGGCAGCGCCCCTCGCAGCGCTCGCCCACTGTCGCAACGGACGAAGAGCGGCCGCTCGTCCGCTGCCGCTATTCGCGCTAAGCGAGTCTCCTGCCGCTGCTGGACCGGCATGGAAGACGCTGGCGCCGCGCGCCGGCGCCGGCGCCGGCGAGCGCTTCGCACGTAGGCTGAGGTCGTGCGCGTGCTGCTGACGGGCATGAGCGGAGCTGGCAAGTCGACGTTGGTCGACGAGCTCAGAGAGCGTGGCTACGCCGCACATGATGCCGACGACGGCTTCGCAGAGCCGCGAGCCGACGGGCGGTGGGGCTGGCGCGCCGATCTGGTCGCCGACCTTCTGGCGCGGGCGCCTGACCGGCTGCTGTTCTTCGCAGGCTGCTCCGAGGAGCAGGCCGAGCTTCCGTTCGACTACCGAGTTCTGTTGACGGCTCCGCGAGGCGTGCTGGTCGAGCGGCTACGCACGCGCACCACCAACTCGTACGGTCGCGATGACGCGGAGCTTGCCCGGGTTCTCGCGGATCTCGACGAGGTCGAGCCACTGCTGCGCCGCTCCGCCGACCTGGTCCTGACGGCAACGGTCCCGGCGGCCGAGCTGGCCGATGTGCTGCTCCGCCGAATCGGCGAGCTGAGTTCGGGCGAAGCCTAGCCCCGCGCTAGCGCTTCGGACGAGAGGTGGAAGCGGGGCCGAGGGGCAGGCTGCACTTCCGGTTCGCGCGAGAAGCAAGAGCGCAAGCCGACCAGTCAATTGACTGATCCTTTGCGCGGAGCGGACGAGGCGTCGTCACTGCGATCGAGCAAGGCGAGGGTCCTCCCGCCGCGCCGATCCCCGAGTGCGCGGGCTTTCGATCGGCGACCCGCCGTGGCGCAGCACGAGAACGTCTCCGCGGAACGTCCGGCGTCAGGCGACCTGCGGCTGCGCCGGCGTCGCCCCCGGAGGCCGAATGGGCGCGAACGTGAGCAGCGCATCGACGGCGGCGCCGGCATCGAGGCGGTCGCCGTACCACTGCGGCACGGTCGTGGTCGGTGCCATCCGGTGTCCGTTGCGGTGGTTGGCGTCGATGAGGCATCCGGGGCTACCGCGACGCTCGCGCGGGAGCGCGTCGATGGTCGTTCCGTCGGGGCGCCGGAAGACGAAGCGGGTGCCCTTGCGGCGGACTGTGTAGTCGCCCTCGTGAAGCAACCGGTGATGCCGGCGGCAGAGGTGCACGAGGTTGGAGAGCTTCGTCTCGCCACCGTTCGCCCAGTGGACGATGTGGTGCGCGTCGACCCAGCGATGCTGGTCGCAGCCCGGGAACTGGCAGCCGCCGTCGCGCCGTCGAAGGGCTCGGCGCAGCGCCGGCGGGATGATCCGCGACTTGCGCCCGATCGACAGCGCTTGCCCTTCGTGCTCGACGACCGGGACGAACGACGCGTCGCAGCAGATCCGCTTGGTGGTCTCGACCGCCAACGGGGTGCCGTTCTCCAGCTGGGCGGTCCGGGCGGTCGCGTCGATGCTGACGACGACTTGATAGCGATCGCCGCCGGTTCGGTGTCCGCCGAGGCCGTGCTCGAGCACGCTGTCGGCGAGTGCGACCAGCGCGTCGGCGCTGTGAACCTCGCGGCGGGCTTCCGGACCGTCGACCGCCGGGTCGGCATCGGTGGTGGCATCTGACGCGTCGGCGGCCCGCTGTGCGTAGAGCGCGTCACGCGCCGCTCCGAGTGCCTGGACGACGAGGGCGCCCTCGTCCGGAGCGAGCCGGCCGTGCAGCAGAACCGATCCGTCGTCGTCGTAAGTGACGCGGAGGAAGCGCGCGTCGTGTGAGCGGCCGGCCTCGACGGCCACTACCGACCGGTACCCGCGGACGATCCGCTCGAGCTGCGCGGCGGTGCAGGACCGGGCCAGCTCGAGCAGCTCCTGCTCACGCTCAACCTCCTCCAGACGCGTGAGCGCCCGCACCTTCGAGTAGCTCAGCTCACCGCTCTCGAACGCCGCGCTCACCAACGGCAGGTCGGCCAGGCGCCGCGCCACACGAACGTGCTCGCGCGCCGCGCCGGTGGCGATCGAGCACCGCCACGAGATCCAGTGAGCGCACGACCGGCACTCCCACCTCGCCCAACCCTCGCGCGCGTCGAACTCCCGGATGAGCCGCAGCCACCGCGCAGTCGCCGCGTTCAGGTGCGCTGCGAGCTCGGTGACCTGGTCGCCGAGCGCCTCCAGCGAGCACTGGTTGTCGTCCATGAGCTCCTCCTCGTGTGCGAACGTATGTTCGCACTTGCGCCGGACGGATTTGTGCGGTTGAACGTTCCCGCGGGAACGTCTTCAACGCCGCCGGGACGTTGCCACGGCGGCCCCGCGCGTGTGCGCTAACCTACAACCAAGTGGTTGTAGGTAATGTCGACCAGCTCTTCAGCGGACTCGCCGATCCGACGCGGCGCGACATCCTGCGGCGCTGCGCGATCGATGCCCCGTCGGTGTCGCGGCTCGCCGAGGCCTATCCGATGAGCTTCGCCGCGGTGCAGAAGCATGTGGCCGTGCTCGAGCGCTCCGGCCTGGTGGTCAAGGAACGCCGGGGGCGCGAGACGCTCGTGCGCACCGACGCCGCCGCGGTGGCCGGGGCACGGCGCGCGCTCGACGAGCTCGAAGACCTGTGGCGCGGCCGCGTGGCCCGCATGTCCGAAGTCCTCTCCGAAGAAGGGAACCCGAAGTGACCGTCATCAACGTCGACAAGGACCTCGACGCCTGCACCCTGACCATCACCGCCGAGTTCGATGCGCCGCTGGAACGCGTGTGGGAGCTGTGGGCCGACCCGCGCAAGCTCGAGCGCTGGTGGGGGCCGCCGATGGCCCCTGCGACCTTCGAGCGCCACGAGCTCGAGCCCGGCGGCACCGTCACCTACTTCATGACCAGCGCCGAGGGTGAGCGCTTCTACGGCGTCTGGCGCGTCGTCGCGGTCGACCCGCCGCGGTCGCTGGACGTCGAGGACTCCTTCGCGGACGCCGACGGCAACGTCGATCCCGACATGCCCACCGGGCAGATGCACATGCGCCTCACCGAGGAGGACGGGCGCACGCGCATGGAGCTCACCTCGGTCAACGCCTCCAAGGAGGAGATGCAGCAGCTGCTCGACATGGGCGCCGCCGAGGGCATGCAGGAGGCGATCGGCCAGATGGACGCGCTGCTCGCGGGGGACGGCCGCCCGGCGGGTGGGCGTCACTCACGCCCGCGGAGCGGAGGATCGCCACGCTCGTCGCCGAGGGACTGACGAACCGCGAGGTCGCCGACCGGTCCTACAGGCGGAACGGCGCGGGGTTGAGCTGCGGGTCGGCGTCGATGATCCGCCGCGACGCCTCGACGGTGCGCACCCACTCGTACCCGATGCCCTTGGCGTGGTCGAGCTCCGCACCATCACGCGCCGCGCGTGCGAGGCCGCGCGCGTGCATCTCCCCGGGAGAGAAGGTCGCGTCCTCGATCACCAGCACGCGCAGGCCCGCGTCGAGCAGTCCCACGGCCGACTGGGCGATGCAGATGTCGGTCTCGAAGCCGACGAGCACCGCGACCTGGCGACCGGTCCGCCGAATGGCCTCGTCGATCGTGGGCGTCCCACCCAACCCGAAGGTCGACTTGTCGAGCACCGGGGTGCCGGGGGAGAGGCGCTCGAGGATGCCCGCGTCCGTCGCACCGTTGTTCGCCGCGTCCTCCTCGGTCACCACGACCGGGACGTCCAGGCGCGCAGCGAGGGTCACCAGCCAGCGCGCCCGAGCCAGCGCGGACGAGGCCGCAGCCCGGTCGGACTCCGAGAACGCGCCGTCGTCGTAGAAGCCCGGCTGCGCGTCGATGACGACCAGCACGCACTCCGACGGATCGAGAAGCGGCATGGAGCCGAGTACACCACAAGGCGCAGGTGAGGCACGATCCACGGAAGTCCACCGAAGGAGGCAGCCGTGCCGATCGTCACTGTGCAGCAGTCACCGCGCGATCTGGAGGCGAAGCGACGTCTGGTCGCCGGGATCACCGACGCATTCGTCGACGCGTACAAGGTCCCGAGGGAGCACGTCCAGGTCTTCATCCACGAGGTCGGCGACGAGAACTGGGCGAAGGCCGGCACCCTCGCGGCGGATCGTTGAAGACCAGAAGCGCTGATGTGGACCTGACCCCACCACGGGCGTAGAGTGGAGACCCCGGGCCAAGGAGGTCCTTCATGGACTCGCCCGTCAGGTTCACGCGGCCACTGCTCACCCTCACGATCGGGGTGCCGCTGGCTTGGGCCGTCTTGCTGTGGTTCCACCCGGACGTCGACCCCAACCACGTCTACGCCGACCTGCGCGAGGACGTTGTCGCCTACCAGATCGTCCACGCAGGGACGCTCGTCTTCATCGGGTTGATGGGCTTGGCTCTCTACCTCCTGGTTCGGGATTTGCCGGGAAAGGCCGCGAGGATCAGCCGGCTCGCGATCGGTCCGTTCGTGCTCTTCTACGCCGCCTGGGAGAGCGTGATCGGGCTCGCCATCGGGGCGCTCGTGCAGCACGGCAACGAGGTGCCCGCGCGCCAGCGGCCGGCCGTGGCGGACAGCATCCAGAGCTTGGGCGACAACGTGATCGTTGGCGACCCGGGCGTCGTGGCCATGGCGGGATCGCTCGCTTGGGTCGTAGCCGTTGTGGCGGCCGCCGTCGCATACCGCCAGGTCGGCGCGCCGCTTCTCGCCGCGATCTTGTTCGCGCTGTCGTTCATGGTGGTGTCGCACCCGCCGCCGATCGGACCGATAGGGCTCCTGTGCTTCGCCGGCGCAGTCGCGCTTCTGGCCCGAGCCCAACGCGTCTCCTCGCCACTCGAGGCACGAGCCACCCGCCCCTTGGCGACATAGGGCCCGACGAGACTTCCGCTTTCCCACCTACAGATGAGCCAGCTTCTCCGGGTTGCGGATGACTCGGAGCGTCTGGATCCGGCCGCCGACGACATCGATCGAGAGCACGCTGAAGACGTCGCCGGCGGGCGTCCGGAGGATCACGCCCGGCTGACCGTTCACGTGAACGAGTTCACGGCCGAGGCTGGCATCGCCGGTCATCTTCGCGGCCATCGAGACGACGACGTGCGCGATGCGCGACGCGCCGAACAGAGGCTTGCGGGCCGCCGTCGCCTTGCCGCCGCCGTCCGAGTACATCGCCGCGTCGTCGGCCAACAGCGCCTCGAGCGCCCCCAGGTCGCCCTCGTCGGCGGCTGCGAGGAAGAGCTCAAGGAGGCGGTCACGGTGATGGTCGTCGGCGTCGAAGCGTGGTCTGGATGCCTCGAGATGCTTCTTGGCGCGGGTGACGATCTGCCGGCAGTTGGTCTCGGTGCGGTCGACGATCACCGCGATCTGCCGGTAGTCGTATTCGAAGACCTCGTGCAGGAGGAACGCCGCGCGCTCGACCGGGGTCAGGCGTTCGAGAACGACGAGGAAGGCCTGCGACAGCGAGTCGGCCAGCTCCGCTCGCTGTCCCGGCTCGATGGTCGCGTCTCCGATGAGCGGCTCGGGCAACCAGGGCCCGACGTAGGTCTCGCGACGATCCCTTACGTCGCGCAGGACGTCGATCGACAGCCGGGTGGCCACGGTCGTGATCCAGGCCGCCGGCTCGTCGATGCGTGTTGTCGTGCGCACGAACCGAAGGAGGGCTTCCTGGGCGACGTCCTCGGCGTCGCTGACGCTTCCGAGCATCCGGTACGAGATGCCGAACGCGCGACGACGAACCGCATCAAGCTCAGCATCGGCCATTGCCGATCCCATGGTGGAACTCTGACGGAACGCGGTCGCCGGTTGTGACATCCCATCTCTCGTGGGCGAGCTCGCCGTCGCCGCGAATGACGCTGTGACAGCCGTCGAGCGCCGGGTCGGCTCGGGGGTGGTCGGTGCGGAAGTGGGCGCCTCGGCTCTCGCGGCGGGCGAGCGCGCTTCCGGCCACGAGACGTACGAGCGGGTGTGGGTCGTCGAGGAGCCGGCTGAGGCCCTCGTGGGAGCGTTCGATGCCCGCGTCCTGCGAGAGCGCGGCGCGTGTCTGCGGGGACGGCGGCGGGAGCTCCATCGGTGCCGGGACGCGCGCTCGCGAACCGTCGGGTTCGTCGAGAGCTGCCAGCGCAGCACGGCGACCCCAGACGAAGCATTCGGTCAGGGAGTTCGAGGCCAGCCGGTTCGCCCCGTGCAGTCCAGTACATGACGCCTCGCCGATCGCGTACAGCGAGGGCACTGTGGTCCGCCCCAACCCGTCGGCCACGACGCCTCCCGTGAAGTGGTGGGCAGCGGGCGATACCGGCACGGGTTCCTTCATCGCGTCGAGGCCCGCCGCCGCCAGCCGCGCCACGATGGTTGGGAAGCGCCCGGGGTCCACCATCCGCATGTCGAGGTGGACATGCGTCGCGCCATCGCGTCGCATCTGGAGCGTCACCGCCCGGGCGACCGAGTCGCGCGGCGCGAGCTCGTCGACGAAGCGCTCGCCGTCGGCTCCGACGAGCACGGCGCCCTCGCCGCGGACGGCCTCGCTGACCAGGTAGCCGTCGAGGCCGCGGATGCCTGCGACCGCGGTGGGATGGAACTGCAAGAACTCGAGGTCGGCGAGGGCGGCGCCGGCCGCATGAGCGAGCCGGATCCCGCTGCCGACGGCTGCGACCGGGGCGGTCGTCCGCGCCCAGAGCGCGGCCGCACCACCGGTCGCGAGGATCGTGGCGCGCGCAGCGATGGCTCGGCCGTCCGCAAGGACGACGCCGGCGCAGCTCCCGTCGTCCCGCAGCCACAACGCGCCGGCGCGGGCGTTGTCCAGCACCCGTACGCATCTGTCCTGGGCGACCAGCGCGGTGAGCCGCTCGACGATGTGGCTGCCCGTCGCGCCTCCGGCGTGGACGATCCTTCGCTTCGAGTGCCCGCCCTCGAGGCCGAGCGCGAGGCGGTCCGCCCGATCGGTGTCGAAGTGCACCCCGAGCGCCATGAGGTCGGCGACGATCCGCCCTGCGTCGCTCACCAGGACATCGGCCGCTGAGCGGCGAACGAGGCCCCGCCCCGCCCGCTCGGTGTCGTGGCGATGAAGCCGAGGCGAGTCCCCGGCACCGAGGGCCGCGGCGAGCCCACCTTGGGCGCGGTGGCTCGCGCTCGCGCTCGACGGCCCGGCGCAGACGAGTGCGACACGTGCGCCCTGCGCGGCCGCGCAGCACGCCGCGTAAAGACCGGCCGCACCGCCGCCGAGGATGGCCACATCGGTTCGGATCGTCATGCCAGCCTGACGGTGCGCAACTCGATCCCGTGACACCCGGCAAGTGGCATCTGCGTGTCACAACGGCCCCGGGCGCCACGTCAAGGGACCAGCATGCTCGCCCTGCCCACGAACGACGTCGACCCCCTGGTCGAGCTGCGCGGACCAGGCGGAGCGGGCACCTGCCACTCAGGCGGTTCTCCTTCGCGCGTCGCGCCGAGCATGCGTCCCCCACTCACGATGGAAGGAGCAGGCCGATGATCACCCTGAACGTGCTCTATCCGAACGAAGACGGCGCGAAGTTCGACATGGACTACTACCTCACGTCGCACATCCCGATGTTGAAGCGCGCGCTCGGGAGCGCGCTCAGAGGTTGCATCGTGGAGCAGGGGCTCGGCGGTCGTGCTCCCGGGACGAAGGCGGAGTTCGCAGTGCTCTGCCATCTGCGCTTCGATTCCGTCGAGTCGTACCAGCAGGCGATCGGCCCGGTCGCCGAGCAGATCCGGAACGACGTGGCGAACTACGCGAGCGAAGCGCCGATCATCCAGCTCAGCGACGTGGTAGTCGCGTCCTGATCAGCTTCTGAGCTTTCCATGCGAAGCAGCAGCAGCAGCGGCGTGGCGTGGTGGGGCGGCGGCAGATCACCCCGTCGAGGCGATGTGCATCAACCCGTCCGGTGCCTAGCGTCGCGCGCATGACCACCAAAGCTGCTTTCACAGAACAGGAATGGGATCTCGTTCGAGCCGGACCGCCGACCGCTGGAATGATCGTGATCTCCGCAGCCCGTGGCGGAACGATCCGTGAGACGTTCGAGATGGCGCAGGTGTACGGGGAGGCGCGCCGGCAGCACGGTGAAAGTGAGCTGCTCGACGAGCTCGTCTCGGCGAAGCCGACAAGGGATCACACCCGGTACCACTCGTTCGAGGAGCTCAAGGAGCACGGCCTCCAGCGGCTGCGCGAGGCCGTCGCGCTGCTCGAGGCCAAAGCGACCGCGGACGAGGTCGAGGACTATCGAGGATTCGTCCTGACGCTGACCCAGCGTGTCGCGGAGCGCCACGAGGAGGACGACGTGCGGGTGAGCCCCGGCGAACAGCAGGCGATCGATGAGGTGGCCGCCGCGCTCGGCGTCGCGCACCGATAGCCGCTGGGTCCTTGGTTTCGCGTTCGGGGACGCCGCTCGACTCCACTCACCACGCAACGCCCAAGTGACTCGAGGGTGCCCGAATCGACCCCTCCGGTCCCCACTTCGGCGAACCTGGCAGTACCTAACCGGAACTCGTCAAGGATGGGGAGCCGGCTGCTTGCTCGTCGCGCCACGGGCTGCTGCTTTGCATGGAAAGCGGCAGCGGCGAGCTCGCGGGGACCAACCGCTGCTTTCGGCCAAGGCGAGAGCAAGTTCGGCGACGCACGCGGCACCTCTGCGGCGATTGGCAACCCCTCGCGGCGACACGCAAGTGTTCGCGTCGCGCGCCGACGGCATGCAGCCGTTTTTGCGACGACGTCGGCGAGGAGGCCGGCGACCTCCTCGCGCGGGCCGTCGTGGGCGTCCTAGACGCCGTCCGGCACGTTGCAGTCGTGGGACTGCGCGCCGAGCGTGATGGCGTCGGAGAAGGCAGGGCCGCCGTTCGCGTGGACGTAGGCGGAGGTCTGCGCGCCGCCGTCGTTGTTGTTGCGGTTGTAGTAGCCGTTGACCTGGCCCTGGCACGAGGCCTTGAGCGAGGGCTGGGCAGCGCTGGCCAGCGCGCCGGTGGGAGCGGCAAGAACCGCGGAGGCGAGCAGCGCTCCGGACGCAGCGATGAGAGACAGACGACGAGCCATGGTGGCCCTCCCTTGGATGAACCGACCGACGGTCATGCCGGCCTCGAACGCGGCGGAAGGTAACGGCGATCCCGCGGACCCGCACTCGTCCATCTGTCCATCTTCCGGCGCGATGCTCCAGGGCCCGCGGATGGGCCGGTCGGCCGGTCGCGGCAAGTTCTCCGGCGGGAGGCGTTGGAGCGACCAGGCTGGGCGCTCCTGCTTTGGACGAGAAGCAGCAGCGTGGACCGGCGATTGCTCCGGGAGATTCGACGCGCACCGCGGCGGGCGTGGGGGCGGAAGCCGGGCGATGAGTTCGCGGCCGCGGGGCGGTCTTGACCGACATGAGGAACCGTGAGCCCACAGCTACGAAGAACCTCGACGAGACGTCCGAGGCCGACACGATTCCGTGGAGCCGGGCGTCCGATCTGCTTGACGGTGGTGCGCTCCGGGAGGGTGCGGCGGTCTTCCTTGGCACGGTGCGGCCCGACGGCCGCCCGCACTCGGCGAGGGTCGGCGCCGCCTGGTACGACGGCGACGTCTACTTCCAGACCGGGCAGCAGACCCGCAAGGCCCGCAATCTCGAGGTCAACCCGGCGTGCACGCTCTCGATGAGCCTGGCGGGCATCGATCTGGTCTTCGAGGGCGTGGTCGAGCGGGTCACCGACGGTCCGACGCTCGAGGCAGTCGCCGCTGTCTGGCGGGAGGGCGGCTGGGCAGCCGAGGTCAGCGGGGACGGGATCGTCGCGCCCTACAACGCGCCGGGCACCGGGCCGCCGCCATGGCGCGTCTACCGCGTCGCCGCGCACACCGTCTTCGGCGTCGCGACGGCAGAGGCATACGGCGCGACGCGCTGGCGCTTCTGAGGGTGCCTAGCTAGACGTGAGGCCCAGCGGTCTGCGTGCGCGGGAACGGGCGCTTGGTGCCCTCGGGGTACTCCGGGAACCGAAGGAGGTAGTCCTGCATCTCGGCCCGCTCCTCGAGGAAGCGGCCGGCCGCGCTGACCCGCGTGACGGTCTCGCCGAGCCAGTGGCCCGCGGCGTCGACCTCCGCGATCGTCTCCTCGGCCACCCTGCGCTGCTCCTCGCTCGTGTAGAAGATCTCGGAGCGGTAGATCGACCCCACGAGATCTTCGCCGAGGTCCGCACGGTGGACCTGGAAGAAGTACTCGAGGAGATCTCGGAACGAGAGCCGCTCGGGATTGAACACGACCTTGACCGCCTCGGCATGACCCTGCGGTTCTTCCTCGGTGGGGGTCGCCCCCTCGCCGCCAATCCATCCCACGCGCGTTGCAATGACGCCGTCCGGGTGACGCAGCAGCTGCTGCATGATCCAGAAGCAGCCTCCGGCGAGGATCGCAGTCTCGGTGTCGCTGCTCATGGCTCCCTCCTTGCGCGGAAGCACTGTCGAGACTACGCCCGGAGATCTATGGTTGCCAGGGGGCGCGCGAATCCGAGGAGGCGAACGCCATGGCAACGACGGAGCTGGATCCCGCCCACATCATGCAGGTCGGAATGGGGTTCTGGGCGTCGAAGACGGTGCTCTCGGCCGTGGAGCTGGAGCTGTTCACGCGTCTCGGCGATGGATCGCTGACCGGTGAGGAGATCGGCGCGCAGCTCGGTCTCCACCCGCGGGCGATCGCGGACTTCCTGGACACGCTCGTGGCCCTCCGGTTCCTCGATCGCGACGGAGACGGCAACGACGCCCGCTACCGGAACACCGCCGAGACGGCGGCGTTCCTGAACAAGGAGCGGCCGACCTACGTCGGCGGCCTGCTGGAGATGGCGAACGCGCGGCTCTATCCGTTCTGGGGCGACCTGACCGAAGCGCTGCAGACCGGCAAGCCGCAGAACGAGATCAAGCACACGGGCAGCTCGATGTTCGCCGAGCTCTACCGCGACCCGGGGCGGCTCGAGCAGTTCATGGCCGCGATGCAGGGCGCCTCGCTCGGCAACTTCCATGCGCTGGCCGAGACGTTCGACTTCTCCAAGTACGAGACCGTCTGCGACGTCGGCGGGGCGACGGGCCAGCTCTGCACGATCGTGGCGGCGCGCCATCCGCACCTGCGGTGCACGAGCTACGACCTGCCGGTGGTCGCGCCCATCGCCGAGAAGTCGATCGCCGCCGCGGGCCTGAGCGACCGCGTGGCGGTCGCGTCCGGCGACTTCTTCGCCGACCCGCTGCCGCGGGCGGACGTCATCACGATGAGCCTGATCCTCCACGACTGGAACCTCGACGGGAAGATGGCTCTGATCCGCGCGGCGTACGAGGCGCTCAACGAGGGAGGAGCGCTGATCGCCATCGAGTTCCTCATCGACGACGCTCGCCGCGAGAACGCGTTCGGGCTGATGATGTCGCTAAACATGCTGATCGAGTTCGGCGACGCCTTCGACTACACCGGGAGCGACTTCGACGGCTGGTGCCGCGAGGTGGGCTTCCGGGAGACCGAGGTCCGTCCTCTGGCCGGTCCGGCGAGCGCCGCGATCGCCTACAAGTGAGCGGCCCGTCGGGCGCGCTACCGTCCGGCGCAAGCCGTGACTCGCGTTCACTCGGTCATCGTCACCGCCACCTGCGCCGCGTCGATCGCGACTGCGGCGCTGGCGCCGGGGGCCGCTCGCGCCGCGTTCCCGGGACAGCCGGGGAAGCTCGTGTTCAGCAGCCTGACCGGCGGCGACAAGAACATCTACGCCGCCGACGCCGAACCGGGCAGCGCCTGGCTGCCGCTGACGACGACGCCCGGGGAGGATGCGCAGCCGGCGTGGTCGCCGGACGGCACGCGCCTCGCGTTCCGGGCGCGTCGCACGGGGGAGCACTACTTCGAGATCTACCTCGTCAACGCCGACGGAAGCGCGCAGCACCGCCTGACCTTCACGCCGCGGCCCGCGAACGGAGCCCTGCCGTACAGCTCGCAGCCGTCCTGGTCGCCCGACGGCACGGAGATCGTGTTCCGGTCGAACCGCGACGGCGAGCCCGACGTCTGGCTGATGCGCGCCGACGGCACCGACGCGCGGCAGGTCGCCGACGACCCCGGCGACGAGCGCTACCCGAGCTTCTCCCCGGACGGCACGAGGATCGTGTTCACGAGCACGCGCGACGGTGACACCGACATCTACACGATGGGGCGTGACGGCGGCGGGGTGCAGAAGCTCACGCAGAACGACGTCTTCGACTCGGCGCCGGCGTGGTCGCCGGACGGCGCCCGGATCGCGTTCGAGCGCGGCGCGGGCGGCGACGACCCGACGAACGAGGTCTGGACGATGGCCGCCGCCGGCGGCGACGAGCGCCGGCTGACGGCGAACGACGCGCTGGACGAGGGCCCCGCGTGGTCGCCGGACGGCGCGCGCATCGCGTTCACCAGCGGGCGCTCGGACCCCGACGGCGACATCTTCGTGATGCGCAGCGACGGGTCGGACCAGCACGTGGTCGCCTCGAGCCCCGATCTCGAGGAGTCCCCGGACTGGCAGTCGCTGCCGAATCCCGCAACTGCACCCGGCGGCGTGCAGACCACGACCCCGTCGAGCGTCGGCCTGGACGCACCCCCGGCGGTCGTCCCGCAGGGAACGCCATCGCCCGGCGCGGCGGCCCGACCGCGCAGTCGGCAGCGCCTCGGCGCTCCGCCGTCCATCCGGATGTCGACGCTCCTGCGCCGCGGGCTCCCGCTCCGGATCGCCTGCGAGCCGGCTTGCCGGGCGAGCGTGCGGCTCCTCGTGCCGCCTCGGCGCGGCACCGTGTCCCGGCGCGCGCTGCCGGTGGGTCCGGTGACCAAGCGCCTGCGGCTGCGGGTGACGCGGCGTGCGGCGGCGCGCCTGCGGACCGTGCGTCCGCGGCGGGTGCTCGTCCGCGTGGCGTTCTTGCGGCTGGGCGAGAAGCCGCACCTGCTCGAGGCGCGCGTGCGGCTCCGCCGCTAGCCCGCTCCGCCGCTCCTCATCGTCGTGACGTGGGCATCCGCGGCGCGCGGTCCGCGCACGGCACGCACACGACGCTCGAGGGCATGGCTCGCAACCGCGCCGGCATGATCGGCTGACCGCAGCTGTCGCAGATCCCGTAGGTGCCCTCGTCGAGCTTCTGCAGCGCCCGCTCGAGCTTCATCCGCTTCGTCTCCACCGACCGGCCCACACCGATGTCGGTCAGCCTGCTGACCGCCTCGACGGTTCCGTCTCCGATGCGCTTGCCGAATCCCTGTGCGGCGCCGCGCTCGGCCGGCTTCGTCATGCCGGCCAGCTGCGCGTCGGTCTCCGCCAGCTCTCGGCTCAGCTGCTCACGCACCGCCGCCAGGTCCAGGTCGTTCTCTGCGGACATGACGTCCACGTACCCGCCGTCCGCGAGGTTGCCTCGTGGAGCTACGTGGCGCGGAAGATCCGCGCGAGGAGCGCCAGCTGGGCGACGGCGTCGACGAGGTACGTCGGCGAGATCCGCCGCCGCGCGACGTACACGACGTCGATGGCGGCGAACGACGCGGCGCTGCCGGCTGCGAGCGTGAGCGCCTCGGGCGAGGGCTCGTGGCGACGCGCGGCGAGCAGCAGCGCGGAGCCGATCACGGTGGTCAGCGCGCCGACGGTCTGCACGAGCCACCACTCGCGCTTGCGGCCGGTGGCGGCCTCGAAGAGACGACGTGAGACGAACGGCGTGATGCCCGTGGCGACGTAGTAGGCGCCCTGGTCGCGCAGGGGAGAGGCGCCCGGAGCGCTCATGCGAACCCCTTCAGGCGCCGTCCGAGCTTCCAACGGCGGGCCGAGCTCGAGGAGCGCGGGGCGACGAGCGCATCGGCGAAGACGCCGGTAGCCAGGGAGAAGATCGTCTTGTGCACGACGTCGATGACGAGCTCGTCGCGCGGCCAGGTCGGTGGCGGGGCGCCGACCCCGGTGAGGTTCTCGAGCGTCTGATCCCAGCCGAGCCGCATGGGCGTGTGCATGGCAGCGACCCACGGGCCGCGCAGGTTCGCCGCTGACATCACGCCGCGCACCGCCCCGAGCACCACGCCGTTGGCCCAGTGCATCGCCATGTTGCGCCCCCAGCGATCGCCGTCGGGGTCGCGGAGGCGCATCATGTGCGCGAGCGTGTGCGCCGGCACGTACGAGCTCGGGCGACCGGTGAGCTGCTGCTCGAGCTTCTCGGCCAGCGTCATCACCGCGACGCCCCCGAGTCCTGCTGCGGCGCCGCGCGCCGCGGCCGCGGCGACGGTGGGTCCGGCCCCTGTCCTCATGACTCGCACCGCAGCGCTACGAAGGTCATCGGCACGCCATACCCGCAACGGCGAACGGCGTTCGCACGGTGCAGGGAACGAACCCCGGGCCGGCTAGCGCGGTGCCCTGACGCGCCGCTCGGCGTCCGTCATCTCGCCCGGCAACACCCGCGGACCGCTGGGCAATCGGACCGTCACGACGAGCCCGCCGGCGGGACGTGGTCCGAGGTCGAGGGTTCCACCGTGCGCTCGGACGATGCTCTGCACGATCGCCAGTCCGAGGCCGACGCCGGTGCGCTCGTCGGTCCGGGTGCGCTCCGTTCCGCGTTGGAAGGGCTCGGTGAGAGTTGGGATCAGGTCCGCGGGAACCGGGGGTCCGGAGTTCTCGACCCGCAGCACGCCGGCATCGGACTGCGACCCGCTGCGCACCGTGACCGTGCCGCCGTCGCCCACGTTGTGGACGATCGCGTTCTGGACGAGGTTCGTGACCATCCGCAGCAGCAGCGCGTACGAGCCCGCCGTCGGAGCCGACTCGCCGGCCACGGTGAGCGTGATCCCGCGCTCCTCGGCGACGGGCAGGAGCGTCTCGGTGGCCTCCTCGACGACGAGAGAGAGGTCGACGTCCTCGCGCGGGACGGCCGCCCGGTCGGTGCGGCTGAGCAGGAGCAGCGCTTCGGTGAGGTCGATCGCCCGCGCGTTCACGGAGTGGAGGCGCTCGATCAGCTCCTCGTGATCCTGCGCTGGTTCCTTGCGCGCGACGTCGAGCAGCGTCTGCGAGATCGCGAGCGGCGTGCGCAGCTCGTGGGAGGCGTTCGCCGCGAAACGCTGCTGCTCGGCGACGTGCGCCTCGAGCCGGGCGAGCATGGAGTCGAAGGCGTCGGCGAGCTCGCGGAACTCGTCCCGGCGGCCCCTCAGCCGGATCCGGTGGGAGAGCGATCCGCTCGCGGCCACCCGCGTCGCGTCGGTGATGCGAGACAAGGGGGAGAGCATGCGGCCCGCGAGGAACCACCCTCCGACGAGGCCGAACACGAGCAGGAACCCCAGCACGGCGGCGGCCCTGGGAGCGAACACCTCGAGGAGCTCCGACCGGATCGGGAAGACGCCGGGGGTGCGGTCTTCGGCGTTGATGAGCATCGCGCGGTCGGGGACGTACCGCAGGAGGAACACCCACACGGCGGCGAGCAGCAACGCGCCCGCGAGCATGAGGAACCCGGCGTAGCTCAGCGTGAGCCTGAGGCGCACGCTCAACCCGGGCGCCCTATGCACCGCCGCCTCCGTCGCGACCGCCGTCGATGCGGTACCCGACGCCGGGCACCGTGGCGATGATCCACGGTTCGCCGAGGCGCTTGCGCAGGGCCGAGACCGTGATGCGCACGGCGTTCGTGAACGGGTCGGCGTTCTCATCCCACGCGCGCCGCAAGAGCTCCTCGGCGCTGACCACCCCGCCATCGGCAGCCACGAGCACCTCGAGCACCGCGAACTGCTTGCGCGTCAGCGCGACGTAGCGGCCGTCCCGGTAGACCTCTCGGCGGAAGGGATCCAGCCGTAGCCCCGCGATCTCCCGCACCGGAGGTCTGCTGTGGGTGCGCCTGCGGTCGAGCGCTCTGAGCCGGAGCACGAGCTCTCGCAGCTCGAACGGCTTCGTCAGGTAGTCGTCGGCGCCGAGCTCGAACCCCGACGCCTTGTCGTCGAGCCGGTCCGCGGCGGTCAGCATGAGGATCGGCATCCCGCTGCCGGAGGCGACGATCCGCTGGGCGATCTCGTCGCCGGTGGGTCCGGGAACGTCGCGGTCGAGGACGGCGATGTCGTAGGCGTTGACCGTCAGCAGCTCCAGCGCGGTGGTGCCGTCGCCCGCGATGTCCGCAGCGATCGCTTCGAGACGGAGCCCGTCGCGGATCGCGTCCGCCATGTACGGCTCGTCCTCTACGACCAGCACCCGCATGCGTCGATGCTACGAGCGGGCGCATATCGCCGGCGTATGGAAAGCCGCATACGGGCCGGCAACAGCGTGCCGCCTTGACTGCGCGGCGTGACGATCCACCGGACACCGATCCGCTGGCGGCGTGTCGCCACGCTCCTCTTCGTCGTCGTCGCGGTCGCCGCGGCCCTCGGCGCTCGGCTGCCGGCGGCCGCGCCGACGAGGGCCCCGTCACCGGCCCGCGCTCTTCCCGTGGACCGCCACGGTGAAGCCGACGGCGCCGTCCCGGATCGGACGACGGTCTTCGACGACGCGATCCCGGGCGTCGCCAAGCTCGACCCGGCGCTCCTCGGCGCGCTGCGCCGGGCTGCGAGCGAGGCCGCAGCCGACGGCATCGAGCTCCACGTCGACAGTGGCTGGCGTTCCCCGCGCTACCAGCAGCGGCTGCTCGACGAGGCGATCGCGAAGTACGGATCCGCCGAGGAAGCCGCCCGCTGGGTGGCGACACCCAAGCGGTCCGCGCACGTGTCCGGCGACGCCGTCGACATCGGCCCCTCGACCGCCGCGGCATGGCTGTCCGAGCACGGCCCCGCGTACGGGCTATGCCGCATCTACGGCAACGAGCCCTGGCACTTCGAGCTGCGGCCGAAGGCGACCGAGCAGGGCTGCCCGCCCATGTACTCCGACCCCACTCACGATCCGCGGATGCAGCAGTAGATCTCACCCTGATGACGGTGCCGGTGACCCCACGGCATGCGGGCTCCCGGCTCGTGCGTGAACCGGCTGATACCCAGCTCGGGTGATCCGAGCGCGTCGCGTGCGACCGCCACTGGATGCGCCGGCGGGCGTAGGGTGGCGGCCATGCCCTCAGGGGCGGTTGTGGTTGACGACCTCGACGTTGTGTCCGTCGGGGTCGAGCACGAACGCTCCGTAGTAGCCGGGGTGGTAGACCGCGCGTTCGCCCGGCGCGCCGTTGTCCTCGTAGCCCGCCGCGACGGCCGCGGCGTGGAACGCTCGCACCGTCGCGTCTGCGCGCGCGGGGAACGCGAGGTGGACGTTCTCCGTGAGCGGCCGTTCATCCCGGACGAACGAGAAGTCGAAGTCGGTGCCCGCGAAATGCACTCGATCCGGATCGTCGCGCGTCAGCTCGAACCCGGCGTACGGGGCGATCGTCGTGTAGAAGCCCCGGGACGCCTGCGGGTCGCGGACCCGGATCCACAGGTGGTCGATGCAGCCGATGGGCACGGCGTCGTCCCGGTCGACGTGGACGGCCTCGACGCTGTTGCCATCCGGGTCGAGCAGGAAACCGCCGTAGTACGTGGGGTCGTACTGCGTGCGCGGCCCGGGTTCCCCGTCGTCGCGGTAGCCCGCATCGATGCCGGCCTGCCAGAACGCGTCGACCTGCGCGCGGTCGCGGGCGCGGAAGCCGACGTGGAGCCCGCGCGTGATCGGGTGCCGATCGTCCGTCGGCCCGATGTCCCAGTCCTCCCACTCGACCAGCTCGGCGTCCGCATGGCTCGGCTCGATGCCGAGGGCGCCCAGCACGGTGCGGTAGAAGCGCTCGGAGGCCGCCAGATCCCAGACGGCGATGCCGACGTGATCGAACACGCGGCCGGAGGCTACGCGATGGGCGGTGGGCTGCCGGCGGCGCTGGCCGGCAGCGCCGGGTCCCAGTCGCAGACCTCGCACGCGTGCTGGAAGGCCGCGCGCGCGAAGCCGAGCGCCGCGGCGGCCGGGTCGGGGGCGGAGCGCGCGTCGTCCCAGTCGAGGATGAACTCGCCGAGAGCGGCGTCCCAGCGCGCGGCGGGCGAAGACAGGGTCCCGTCCGGGAAGCTGTCGGGCGCCGGATGCGCGTAGGCGTAGAACGCAGCCTTGCCGTAGCGGGAGTCGCCCGGCCACCAGCCGACGGCGATCTCCTGGGCGTTCATCGCGTTGCGCATGATGAAGTCGTCCGAGGGCGGATCGGCGGGCAGCCCGGAGAAGAGGCTGACGGCGAGGTCGAAGGAGCCCCACCAGGCGTTGACCGGCGTCGACCGTCCGCGGAACGGCGCGCGGAACGCGGCGAGGACGAGCGCCGCCTGCGTCGCCGCCGCGAAGTAGTCCGCGACCTCCGCGGGCTCGTAGGTCGCGTGCTCGTCGTCCTGATCGAGGGGAGCCGTCCAGGCGACCTCCTGCGGCATGAGGTTGAGCTCGATCGACCCGATGAGCTCGCCGGCCGCGGCGAGCACGTCCCGCGTGACCTCGCCGACCGAGCGATGCGGTTGAAGCGCGATCCGCCGCGTTCTCCCGTCGCTGTGCGTGACGACCGACTCGTGGGTGTGCAGGTCGAGCGTGACGACGATCGCCCCGCTGCCTTCGGGCGCCGGCAGGGGAGCGGTCTCCCAGCCGCGTGCGGTCAGACGCAGCGCCACGTGCTGGAACTGCGGCTCGGGCGGCGCCAGCGCCACCGCGAACTTCCCGAGAAGCTGCGCGTGGCCGTGCAGCGTGTCGCACGTGGCGGCCCACGACTCGTAGTTCACCGCCGGCCAAGGCGTCGGCATGGGGCGACGCTATCGGCTGGCGGCCGAGGAGGGCTGCCCGGGGGATCATCGCGCGATGGCATTGACGATCCGCCGTGGCACGGAGGCGGACGCACGAACCGCCGCCGATCTGTGGCTGCGCGCGCGGCGGGCCGCCCACGGCGCGATCCCCGCGCCGGTGCACGACGACGACGACGTACGCGGATGGTTCGCGGATCACGTGGTGCGGCGAGCCGAGCTGTGGATGGCGGTCGACCAGCGCGACGCACCGGTCGGCATCCTCGTCCTCGACGGCGACTGGATCGACCAGCTCTACGTCGACCCGGCCAGGACGGGACAGGGGATCGGAGCGGCGCTGCTGGACGTGGCGAAGCGTGAACGCCCGGGCGGGCTGCGCTTGTGGACGTTCGCCTCGAACGCCGGCGCGCAGCGGTTCTACGAGCGTCACGGCTTCGTCGAGGCCGGCCGCACCGACGGTCGCGACAACGAGGAGCGGGCGCCCGACGTCCTCTACGTCTGGCCGGCCCCGCTCTCACACCGGGAGCGCGAGCTGCGCGGCGGCCGGGCCGCCGGCGAGGTTCGTGACCGTCAGGCCGATGAGCGTGATGCCGCGGCGGTCGACGAGCGGCATCGCCGTGTCGAGGAGGCCGAGGGCGGCTCGGGCGATCGCGTCGGCGTCGCCGGTGGGGTGGGGCAGGGTGACCGAGCGGGTCGCTCGCGCGTAGTCGCCGAAGCGCAGCCGGAGGACGATGGTCCGGCCGGCCCGGGCCTTGCGCTCCATCCGGTTGGCGAGGCGTTCGGCCAGGTCGTTGACCGCGGTCTCGAGGTCCTCGCGGGTGCGAGGAGAGCGGCCGAGGCTTCGCTGGGCTCCGAACGAGCGGCGGCCGCGGCGCCGGCGGACCCGGCGGAACTCGCGGTTCTGAGCGATCGCGTGGACGTAGCGGCCGGAGGCCTTCCCGAGGATCGCGATGAGCTGGGCCTCCTCGAGGCCGGCGGCCTGGCCGACGGTCCGGATCCCGCACGCGCGCAGCCGGCGGGCGGTGGCGGGGCCGACTCCCCAGATGCGGTCGACGTCGAGCGGGTGGAGGAACGCGAGCTCGTGCTCGGGTTCGACGACGAAGAGCCCGTCCGGCTTGGCCGAGCGGCTGGCGATCTTCGCGAGGACCTTCGTGCGGGCGACGCCGATGCTGAGCGGAAGGCCGACCTCGTCGCGGACCTGCTTGCGGATCTGCTTGGCGATGTCGACCGGTGGCGCCTCGCATCCGGTCACGTCGAGGAACGCCTCCTCCATCGAGCCCGGCTCGATGATCGGCGTGTGGCGCTCGAAGACGTCGAAGACCGCCTTGCTCGCCTCGGTGAACGCCTCCCAGCCCGGGCTCGCCAGCAGCAACTCGGGGCAGAGGCGCTTCGCTCGTGACGTCGCCATCCCGCTCTTGACGCCGCGCGCCCGCGCCTCGTAGCTCGCCGCCATCACGACCCAGGACCCGACGACGGTCGGCTTGCCGCGCAGCGACGGGTCGTCGCGTTGCGCGACCGAGGCGTAGAAGGCGTCGACGTCGGCATGGAGGATCAAGGCGAACGTACGTTCGCACCTCCGCCGGAGGGACCGCAAGACTTGGTGCGTGCGCGTCTTGCCCTTCACGTCGCAGCGTCGCGGTGGCGCCGGCGAGCCGCTCGTGCTGCTGCACGGGTTCATGGAGACGTGGCGGTCGTGGGAGCTGATGCTGCCCGCGCTCGAGCGGCGGCACGACGTGCTGGCGCCGACGCTCGCGGGGCACGCCGGTGGGCCGCCTCTCGGAGCGGGGGAGCCGATCGATGAGGTCGTCGCCGCGGTGGAGCGGGCGATGGACGAGGCGGGGTTCGCGACCGCTCACACCGCCGGGAACTCGCTCGGCGGATGGCTGGCGCTGAAGCTGGCGGAGCGGGGACGGGCGCGGAGCGTCGTCGCGCTCGCGCCCGCAGGTGGGTGGGCGGCCGATGACCCCGCGCGTGGAGAGATCCTCGCGACGAACCGGCGCGTGCACCACCAGCTCAAGGCGCTTGCGCCTCGGGCCGACAGGCTGCTCGCCACGCCGGCGGGCCGGGCGCAGGCGATGCACGCGCTGACGACGCGGACCGAGCACATCCCGCGCGAGCTGATCGCCCATCTGCTCGCCGGCGTCGCTGCCGCGCCGGAGGTCGACCCGATGCTCGAGGGCGCTCAGCGGACCGGGTGGCCGGTGGATGCGGAGAGGATCACGTGCCCGGTGCGCGTCGTCTGGGGCACGGCCGACGAGCTGCTGCCGTGGCCGTCGGCGGCGGCGCGCTACCGCAGCGAGTGGCTGCCGCACGCCGACTGGGTCGTGCTCGACGACGTCGGGCACGCGCCGCAGCTGGACGTGCCGCTCGAAGCGGCGGAGCTGATCGCCGGGTTCAGTCCGGCACGTGCCGGCTGATCTGCAGGGTCGCCGGCGGTGGCGGTGGACCCGGCGTGATCGTGCCGAGCCGGCTGCTGAACGCGTGCGCGACGCGGGCGGCATGGCTCTTGGCCAGCTCCGCCGTGGGGCCGGCGTACAAGTCGTCGACGGTGGCGCTCCACAGCCCGAGCCAGCGCTCGAAGTGGCCGGCGCGCAACCGCACCTTCTCGTTGAGCTCGGCATGCGGCCGGAACGCGCCGCCGCTGTAGCTCTGCGCGCCGAGCAGGATCGTCTCCCAGAACGCCGTGATCACCGGGACGTGCTCCTCGAGGTCGAGCTTCGCGACGTCCACGAAGATCCACCCGATGATCGGGTCCTCGAACGCGCGCGAGTAGAAGGTGCGCACGAGGCGCTCGCAGTCGTCGCGTGTCTCGATGTCCTGGTCGGCCACGCCGTCAGTGTGGCGCGCGGTCAGGGCAGATGGTCCGTCTCGTTGAACGACCGCAGCAGCCAGCGGCCGTCCTCGAGCACGACCAGCCGCGAGACCGAGCCGTTGTCGGCATGGATGAACGCGAACGGCTCGGCGCCCGTCGCCAGCCGGCAGAGCTCGCCGATGATCCCGCCGTGGAGCACCGCGACGGCGGAGCGGCCGGGCCCCGTCTGATCGACGATCCGGGCCAGCCCGGCGCGCACGCGCCGCTCGATCGCCTCGGAGGTCTCGGCGCCGGGGATGAGGTCCCAGCGCTGCTCGGCCAGCACGCGCGCGACCAGCGGGTCGCCCTCGGCGACGCGGATGCGGAACTCGCCGCCGTCCCACTCGCCGAGGCAGACCTCGACGAGCTCCTCGACGACCACCGGCGAGACGCCGAGCGCCGAGGCCAGCGGCGCCGCCGTCTGCGCCGTCCGCTGCAGCGGGGTGACGAACACCGCGGCGATGTCCTCGCCGCCGAACCGCGAGGCCACTCGCGCGGCCTGCTCTTCGCCTTCGGGCGCCAGCGGCGGGTTGCCGCGCCCCTCGAGCAGCTCGAAGCGCTGACCCGGCACTGCCGCCTCGGAAGCTCCGTGCCGGACGAGCACGACCTCGGTCGCGCCGGCGGGCAGGGCGAACGCCCGCTGCGGGTACTCGCGGCTCACGGAGCGACGGCGCGCGCGTCCGAGGTGCCGCCGTCCCAGCGGAACCGGAACGTCGTCTTAGCGCCGATCCTCACGTCGCGCCCGAACGTGCCGTACTTCGACGTCCTCAGCGACGCGACGCGCTTCCACGACGACCCGCTCTTGCGCTCGATGACCACGTCATGCCGGCCGCCCGGGCGGATCTGGCCCCACAGCCGCGCGACGCCGCTGCGGATGCGCGACGCCCAGAACGGACGTGAGAACGCCGCCAGACCCGGCTTCGCCTTTCCCGACAGGTAGTGGAAGCCGGACTGCCAGCCGGTGCCGAACTGGCCCATCGGCTCGTCGCGCCAGACGTACCAGACCAGCCCGCGAACGCGGGAGTTGCGCGCGGCGATCGACGCGCCCTGCTGCATCCACCGCGACTGCGCCTTGGCGCTGACGCCGAGCGTCTTGTCGGGCGGGTTCGTCTGGTACGCGTACTCGTCGAGGTAGAGCGGGATCTTCCGCGCGCCGCGCACCTCGAACCCGCCGTGGCGCTGCACGTTGTCCAGGGCGCTCGCCAGCCGCCCGAGGTCCCCGAGCGAGGCGTTGTCGCGGTCGCGGTCGTGCGCCGTCGGCGACAGCTTGAGGCTGTGCGGGTGGTACGCGAAGAGGTCCGCGGTGGCCGGCTTGAACCCGCGGCACAGCCCGGACCGCAGCTTCTTGTACGTGCGCGAGAGGCAGCCGAACGACCGCAGGAACACGAGCGGCTTCAGCGCCGCGTTCGCCGATGTCCCCGACGTCCCGCGGGGCGCCAGCGCGCCGACCGCGATCTGCGCGCCCGGGTCGGCCTTCACGATCGCGGGGCCGGCGGCACGGACGAGAGCGCGGTAGACGTGCGGCGCCGCGGGCGAGCAACCGCTGCGCGTGCACTCCGACTGCGGCTGCAGCCACTGCGCCTGGTTCGGCTCGTTGAAGACGATGTAGCGGTCGACGTCGGCTCCGTAGCGGCGGGCGACCGCGGTCGCGTAGGCGGCGAACTTCTTCGGATCCGGCTTGTAGCGCGGGTTGCGCTTGACCGGGAACTGCGAGCCCCACACCGGCCCCCAGCCGGTCACCGACAGCACGACGTTCATGCCCGCGTCGCGCACCATCGCCACCGCCCGGTCCAGCGGGCCCCACGAGTACTGCGGGTCGTTCGGATCCTTCGCCGAGAACCCCGAGGGAGCGGAGCGCTTGTCGGGCGCCGGGGCGTACGCGCCCCAGCGGGCGATGATCCGCACCGCGTCGACGCCGCTCTCGCGCCACTCGTCGACGGCGGCCTGCGCGGCCGCCGGATCACCCAGCAGCAGCCGGTCGTCGGCCACCCCGACCTCCATGGACGACGACGCGGAAGCGGTGCCGGCGACAGCGGCCAGCAGCAACATCGAGAGGAGGAGCGAGCGACGCAGCATCGGCGGTTCAGAACGCACGAGCGCCCGGCGAGTTGCGCGCCGAGGGCTCATGCCTCGCCGGATCCTGGCTGCTCCGCGCCGAGTTCGAGCCGGTAGAGCACGTGAGGGAGCCCCGCATGGCGCACCTCCCGCTCGTACGTCATCCCCAGCTTGTCCATCACGCGGCGGGACGCCGCGTTGGCCGGCAGGGCGAGCGCGATCAGCTCCTCGATGCCCGCCCGCCGCGCCAGCGCGATCGACTGGCGCGCCACGGCAGTGGCGTACCCGCGGCCCTGCTGCGAGGGCACGACCGACCACGCCAGCTCGACCGCCGACCGGCCCTCGACGATCGTGCGGTCCAGCCCGATCCGCCCGACCAGCGCGCCACCCGCGCGCACCAGCCACGGGCCCCAGCTCTCGCGCCGCCACAGCGAGACGTCGCGCTCGAGCAGCGCGAGCACGTCGCCCGGCCCGAACGGCCGCAGCGGCGCGGGCCGCAGCCACGCGCCGATCTCGGGGTCGAGGAAGATCTCCCGGTAGTCGCCGAGATCCCGCAGCGTCGGCGCGTCGAGCTGGAGCTCAGCCAACCGGTTGGGGCAGGCTCATCAGAGGCGCCGCCGTCCAGGCCGCGCGCAGCTGGCCGGGACCCGGCACCGCGACGCTCGCGGTGAAGTAGCCCAGCGCGTTGGCGACGGTGACCGGCTCGCCCACGTTGACGAAGTCCGACGACCCGTCGGCGGGCTTCCACTGCAGCTGCACCTGGTCCTGCGCGCCGGGCGGCAGCCCGTTCGGCCGGAAGCGCATCTGCCCCCACGCCTGCACCTGCCCGTTCGCGGCGCCCGTGACGAGGAACGGGAAGTAGTAGGCGTTCAGCGACGGCTTCGGGGTGTCGTTCGCGAAGTACAGGCCCGACTGGTAGGTGAACCACTTGGCCTTGCCCTTCGCGCCCTTGACCGGCGGGACGTCGCGCAGGAGGAACTGCGACTGGCCGAGGATCCGCGGCTGCAGGAACGCGAGCAGCTCGCCCTCCATGTTCCACTGCGCTTGGCGGTCGAGCGGCACGCCGGAGTACGTGTCGGGCGGGTTCGTCTCGAACCCGAACTCCGTCATGTAGACGGGCAGCCCCTCCTTCAGGTTGCCGGTCTTCTTCGCCAGCGAGTCCAGCAGCGCCGGCAGCTCGGCGATGTTCGCCATCGTCAGCGAGTCGCGGCTGCGGTCCTTGACGGTCGGCGCGACGTTCTTCGTGTACGGGTGGTGCGCGAAGCCGGTCGCCCGGATCGGCCCGTACTTGTCGAACAGCGAGCAGCCCTTGCCGCGCTTGTTCGAGCAGAGGAACTCGTTCAGCCACTTGCGCGGCCGGATCGGCGACGTGACGTTCTTCGCGCTCGAGCCGAGCGGCGCCGTCTCGCCGAACAGGATGATGTCCTTGCCGTGCCCGGTGCGGTCGAGCGCCGCCCGGCCGCGGAGGTACAGCTCGCGCGCGAGGCGCGGCGAGGCCATCTTGCCCTTCTCCCACTGCGGCGCCAGCCAGCCGCCCTGGTTGGACTCGTTGAGGATCGACCAGAAGCGGACGGCGGGGACCAGTTGCTTGCCGTCGTTCTCGTCCTTGTACTTGCCGTTGAAGCGCTTGCCGACGGCCTCGACGAAGCGGGCGAAGGCGGCCGGGTCCGGCTTCCACGCGCGCTTGACGACCGACCGCAGGCCCTTCGGCGGCTTCTTGCCGCGCGACCACGGCGGCCCCGGCGAGGTGATGTTGAAGTAGGGGATGATCCCGAGGTTCCGGCACGCCCGGACGAGCCGGTCGTAGCGATCCCAGTTCAGGCGCGGGTAGTTGCGCGGGTTCGCGCCCTTCGCGCCGCGCATCTTCTTCGCCTTGGTGCGCTCGGCCACGACGCTCCACAGCACGGTCACGCGGACGACGTCGACGCCGATCTGCTGCATCCGCTTGAGCGTCGCGTCGCGCACCTGATCGCCGCGGTAGAGCAGGTTGTCGTCGTCCATCATGATCGACAGCTGCTGATCGCTCGCGGAGGCGGTCGAGGCGGCCGGGGCGAGGAGGGCGAGCGCGAGCAGGCTCGCGAGGGCGAGGCGGGTCAAGACGGGCACAGGCCGCAGAACACCATACGCTTGCGATCGATGCGTCAGAGCCAGCTCTTCCTGCCGACCGAACGTCAGCCGCCCGCCGATGCCGAGGCGCTCTCGCACAAGCTCATGGTGCGCGCCGGGCTCGTCCGCCAGGTCGGCGCCGGCCTGTGGACGTGGCTGCCGGCGGGCTGGCGCACGCATCGCAAGGTCGAGCAGATCATCCGCGAGGAGATCGACGCGATCGGCGGCCAGGAGCTGCTCATGCCGGTCATGCACCCGGCGGAGATCTGGAAGAGGTCGGGGCGCTACGGCTTCGACGAGCAGTTCCGCCTCGTGGACCGCAAGGGCGCCGAGCACGTCCTCGCGATGACCCACGAGGAGATCGTCACGCTGCACGTCGCCAACGCCGTGCGCTCCTACCGGCAGCTGCCGATGATCCTCTACCACTTCCAGGTCAAGGAGCGCGACGAGCCGCGCCCGCGCGCGGGCATCCTGCGTACCCGCGAGTTCATCATGAAGGACTCGTACACCTTCGACCGCGACGCGGAGGGCTTGCAGGCCGGCTACGACCTGCACTACCAGGCCTACGAGCGCATCTTCGACCGCTGCGGCCTTCGCTGGTACGCGGTCGAGTCGGACGTCGGGATGATGGGCGGCTCGCAGGCCCACGAGTTCATGGCGCCGTGCGCGGCCGGCGAGAACGACGTCGCGCTGGCGCCGGGCTACGCGGCGAACGTGGAGATCGCGAGCGCCGACCCGCAGCCCGCCGGCGAGCTGAACCTCGAGCCCGGCGACTACGAGACCCCCTCCGCGACGACGATCGAGGACGTCGCGCGCGTGCTCGGCGTCCCGGCCTCGCGCTGCCTGAAGGCGTTCCCGGTGATCGGCGACGACGGCCGCCTGCGCAACGTCTTCGTGCGCGGCGATCACAAGATCAACGAGATCAAGCTGCAGAACGCGCTCAAGCAGGGCTTCCGCCCCGCGCAGGAGGACGAGCTCGCGGGCCCCGCCGGGTACCTCGGCCCGACCGACGACGTCGAGTCCGTCTTCGACGCCGCGCTCGACGGCGGGCCGTGGGTGATGGGGGCGAACCGCGAGGGGTTCCACCGTGTCGGCGAGATCCCCGACGGCCCGCGCCTCGACGTCCGCACGGTCGTCGCCGGCGACACCGTCAACGGCCACGCGATCGAGATCGAGCCCGCGATCGAGGTCGGCAACATCTTCAAGCTCGGCACGCGGTACTCCGAGCCGCTCGGCGCGACGTACCTCGACGAGAACGGCAAGGAGCAGCTGATCTGGATGGGCTCGTACGGCATCGGCCCCGCGCGCATCGCCGCCGCCGCCGTCGAGCAGTTCGCCGACGAGAGCGGCATCTCGTGGCCGAAGGCGATCGCGCCGTGGGACGTCCACGTCGTCGCCGCCGGCAAGCCGGGCACGGAGGAGGCCAAGGCGGCGGAGCAGCTCTACGGGTCGCTGCGCGCGCTCGGCCTCGACGTGCTGCTCGACGACCGCGCCGCCGGCGCGGGGGAGAAGTTCACCGACGCCGAGCTGCTCGGCTGCCCGCTGCGCCTGACGGTCGGCAAGCGCAGCCTCGAGTCGGGCAGCGCCGAGTCGATGCTGCGGCGCGGCAAGGAGCAGCTGGAGCCGGTGCCGCTCGCGTCGCCGGAGGAGCCCGTGAGGGAGCAGTGGCGGGCGGCCCCGTAGACGAGCGCCGGCGTCTCGACCCGGACCACCCGGTCGAGCGCGCCCGGCTGACGTTCCGGCGGCTCACCGGGCTGGACCGCTCGGGCCCGCCGCCGCCGGAGACCCTCCGCGAGGCTCCGTGGCGGCCGTGGACGATCCCGAACGCGATCACGTTCTCGCGGCTCGCGCTCGTCCCCGTCTACCTGATCCTCGCGCTGTCCAGCGACACCGGGACCGACCCGCTGCCGGTGATCCTGTTCGCCGTCGTCACGTGGGGCGACTACGCCGACGGCATCGCCGCGCGCGTCACCGGTCAGTACTCGAAGCTCGGCGCGCTCGTCGACCCCGCGATCGATCGCCTGATCGCGATCTCCGGCGTCGTCGTCTGCTGGCACTTCGACCTGCTGCCGCACTGGGCGCTCGCGGTGCTCGTCGCGCGCGAGGTCGTGCAGGTGCTCTACGCGCAACATGCCTTGCGACATGGCAAGGACCTGACCGTGAACTGGCCCGGCCGGCTGGCCGTCACGCCGGTGTGGAGCGGCCTGTTCTTCGCCCAGTGCGGCCTGTGGACGCTTGGCACGATCATGCTCGTGATCGGCCTCGTGTTGGCCGTCTGGGCCACAGCGCTCTACATCCGAGAAGGCTCAACCTCGACCTGAGGTGCCGGGGGAGGTACGCTCCGCGGCATGGACACGTTCCCCGATCTCGGCTCGCTCTCCGATCAAGAGCTCAAGGACCTCATCCAGCAGCTCACGGAGGAAGAGGTCGACATCTCGTACAAGCGGCGGATCCTGCACGGGAAGATCGACATCCTGCGCGCGGAGCTCGTGAACCGCCTGCGCAAGAAGCACGAGACGGGCGAGGACGTCATCACCGGCGCCGACGTCCAGCGTCTCACCGACATCCTGGCCGGTCGCAGCGGCGGCGAGGTCGAAGGCGAGTAGCCCCCTCATCCGGTCGAGGGGGATCGGCTGATGGCGGTCCACTGCCCCGAGTGCGGCTTCCTCAACGGGGAGGGAGCGAACTACTGCGCGCGCTGCGGCTCGTTCCTCGGCGACGTGACGCAGGTCCACTCCGCGGGCGGCAAGGAGGCGTCGTCGACGACAGCCACCTACCGCGTCGGCGAGACGGGTGAGCTCATCCCCGTCGACGTCGAGGACATCACTTCGCACGGCCATGCCGCGCTCGTCATCCGGTCGGGCGGCGGGCGCGTCGGCGAGTCGTTCCCGCTGGAGAACGACCGCATGACCGTCGGGCGGAGGCCGGATTCCGACGTCTTCCTCGACGACGTCACCGTGTCGCGAGACCATGCGCTGGTCGTCCGCCGTGGCGGTGACTTCTACCTCGACGACCTCGGCTCGCTGAACGGCACCTACGTCAACCGGCGCCGCATCGAGTCGCATCGCCTCGCCGACGGCGACGAGATGCAGATCGGCAAGTACAAGCTCACCTTCCTCCAGCGCTGATGGACGTCGAGCTGCCCACCGAGGAGCCCACCGCGCCGACCGACGGCCGCCGCGAGAAGTCGCTCACGATCGGCGCCGTCACGAAGGCGCTCAAGCAGGAGTTCCCGGACATCTCGATCTCGAAGATCCGGTACCTCGAGGACCAGAAGCTGCTGGCGCCGAAGCGCACGCCCGGCGGCTACCGGCTCTACTCGCAGTCCGACGTCGCGCGCCTGCGCACGATCCTGCGGCTGCAGCGCGACGAGTTCCTGCCGCTGCGGGTCATCCGGCAGGAGCTGGCCACCGGCCGCGCCGACGAGCCGACCGAGGTCGTGCCCGCGGCGCGGTCGCCGCGGTCGTCGGCCCGGCGCCCCAGCGTCTCGGTCCGCGACGGCGGCGGCGCGCTGTACTCGCTCGAGGAGGTCCTCGAGGAGACGCGCGCGCAGGCCTCGCTCGTCAAGGAGCTCGAGGACTACGGCGTCATCAAGGGCCAGACGCGCCAGGGCGTCCGCTACTACGACGAGACGGAGCGCGAGATCGTCCGCGCGGTGACCGAGCTCGCCCGCTACGGCGTCGGCGGCCGCAACCTGCGCGTCTTCCGCACCTCCGCCGACCGTGAGGCGCAGCTGCTGCAGACGATCCTCGCGCCGGCGCTGCGGTCGCGGAACCCCGAGCGCCGCAAGGAGGCCATCGAGGCGCTCGAGAACCTCGCCGCGGTCGCCTCGCACCTCAAGCACCTGCTCCTGATCCGGGACCTCCGGCAGGTCGTCGGGTAGCTTCCCCGGCGCTCTGCAGCTCTCGGACTACATCCGCGACATCCCCGGCTTCCCGAAGCCGGGGATCGTCTTCAAGGACATCACGCCGCTGATGGCGGACGCGGGGGCGCTGAACGCCGCGGTCTGCGAGCTGGCCGAGCAGGCCCGCTCACTCGGCGTCGACGTCGTGATCGGCGCGGAGGCGCGCGGGTTCCTGCTGGGCGCGGCGCTGGCGCGCGAGCTCGGCGCCGGGTTCGTGCTGGCGCGCAAGCCGGGCAAGCTGCCGCACGAGACGGTGCGGGCCGAGTACCAGCTCGAGTACGGGGTCGACTCGCTCGAGCTGCACACCGACGCGGTCGCGCGCGGCGCGCGCGTGCTCGTCCACGACGACCTGCTGGCGACGGGTGGCACGGCGCGGGCGCTGTGCCAGCTCGTCGAGCAGCTCGGCGGAGAGGTCGTCGGCTGCCACTTCCTGCTCGAGCTCGCGTTCCTCGGCGGCCGGGCCCGCCTGGCCGAGTACGACGTGCGGTCGCTCATCGTCTACGAGCACGAGTGATGCCGACCATCCGCCGGTCACGGACCGTCGCCGCCTCGCCCGACCGCGTCTGGCAGATCGTCGGCGACCCGACCCACCTGCCGCGCTGGTGGCCGATGGTCGAGCGCGTCGAGGGCGTCAAGCGCAAGGAGTTCACGCAGGTGCTGCGGTCGAAGAAGGGCCGCACCGTCCGGCAGGACTTCCGGCTCGTCGACGACGGCACCCGCCGCAAGCGCTGGGAGCAGGACATCGAGGGCACGCCCTTCGAGCGCTTCCTCGCCCTGAACGCCACCGAGCTCGTCGTCGAGCCGGCCGAGGGAGGCTCGTCCGTGTCGATCACGATGGAGCGCAAGCTGAAGGGCCTTTCGCGGATGGGCGGCGGCAGCATGTTCCTGCGCCGCGCGACGAAGCAGCAGCTCGACGAGGCGCTGGACCGGTTGGAGGGATTGCTGTGAGCCCCCGGGACATGAGGTTCTGGGGCTGGGGTGTCGACGCGGACGCGGGCGACGGGCTACCCGAGGCGGCGGAGCCGCTGCTCTCCGAGCTCGGTGTGGCGCCCGGCGTCTCGCGGCCGCCGGTCGCGATCGAGGACGTCCGGCTCTCCGCGTCCGCTCTCGGTGACGACGCGCGGGCCGCTCTGGCGGGGATCGTGGGACCGGACCATGTCCGCGACGACCGCGACGCTCGCGTTCTCCACGCCGCGGGCAAGTCGTATCCCGATCTCGTTCGCCAACGCTCCGGCGAGGCGACGGCGGCGCCCGATGCCGTCGTCCTGCCCGGCTCGCACGACGAGACCGCGGCAGTCCTGCGAGCGTGCGCCGAGCACGGCGTCGCGGTCGTTCCTTTCGGCGGCGGCACGAGCGTGGTTGGGGGCGTCGAGCCGCTGCGCGGGCCGTTCGACGCGGTCGTCGCTCTCGATCTCCGGCGCCTCGGCCGGCTCGTCTCGGTCGACGTCCGCTCGCTCACGGCCGAGCTCGAGGCGGGCGTGCGCCTTCCCGATGCCGAGGCGGCGCTGCGGCCGCACGGGCTGACGCTCGGCCACTTCCCGCAGTCGTTCGAGTACGCGACGGTCGGCGGCTGCGTCGCGACGCGCTCGGCCGGCCAGGCCTCGACGGGCTACGGGCGCATCGACGAGCTGGTGCTGGGGCTGCGGCTCGCCGCGCCGGTGGGCGACGTCGCGCTGCGCGCCCAGCCCGCGAGCGCCGCGGGCCCCGAGCTGCGCGAGCTGCTCGTCGGCAGCGAGGGCGCGCTCGGCGTCATCACGTCCGCGTCGCTGAGGGTCCGGCCGCTGCCCGCCGAGCGCCGCTACGAGGGCTTCGTGTTCGAGTCGTTCGCCGCGGGCGCCGAGGCGTTCCGCGTGCTCGAGCAGTCCGGCGCGGCGCCGCACGTCGCCCGGCTGTCGGACGGGGACGAGACGCGCGTGTCGCTCGCCATGGCGGGCGGCGGCTGGAAGACGCGGGCGGCCGGCGCCTACCTCGGGCTGCGTGGGGTCGCCGGCGGCGCGCTGGCGATCTGCGGCTGGGAGGGCTCGAAGCCCGCCGTCGGCCGCGCGCGGGAGCGGACGAAGGCGCTGTTGAAGAAGCACGGCGCCGTCGCGCTCGGCGGCTCACCCGGCCGGGCGTGGGAGCACGGGCGCTACCACGGCCCGTACCTGCGCGACGACCTGCTCGGCCGCGGCGTCTTCGTCGAGACGCTCGAGACGGCGACGCAGTGGTCGAACATCGAGGCGCTGCACCGCGCGGTCGGCGGGGCCCTGCGCGAGGCGCTCGGCGCGCTCGGGACGCCGCCGATCGTCATGTGCCACATCTCGCACCTGTATCCGTCGGGCGCTTCCCTGTACTTCACGTTCTTCGCGCGCGCCGACGAGGGCCGCGAGCTCGAGCAGTGGCGCACGGCCAAGCGCGCGGCCAGCGAGGCGATCGTCGCGACGGGCGGGACGATCACGCATCACCACGCGGTCGGGCGCGACCACGCCGAGTGGCTGCCGGCCGAGGTCGGCGAGCTCGGCATCGCCGCGCTGCGCGCCGTCAAGGCCGAGCTGGACCCGGCCGGCGTGATGAACCCGGGGAAGCTGCTCGCGCCCGCGAGCTAGCCGTCGCTGCCGCCGAACGCGCCCTGGAGCACGATCTCGCCGGGCGACTTCGGCTGCTTCGCGGTCTCGCGCGTGAGCACGATCGCGTCGTAGTCCTTCGCCTCGGCGGGCAGCTGGAAGCCGGTCTCGATCCGCCCGTTCTTGCCGGGCTGCGGATCGGGGAAGCCGAGGAACTTCGCCTTGTCGGCGCTGGAGTACAGCCAGATCGCGTAGTAGCGCGGCGGGTTCGGCGTCGCGCGGGGGAGGCCCTGCGCCACGAGCGCGACGGCGCGCTGGCCGCCCTGGCTGGCGATCTGCGCGACGCCGCAGACGCCGCCGCTCTTGCACGCCTGGCCGGGCGGGGTGAGGTTGATCTGGTCCTCGAACTTCGGCTCGCCGGCGGTCGTCTGCGTCTGCGCGGCGGTGGTGCCGGTCTGGGCGCTGTCGTCGCCGGAGTCGTCGTCGCCGCCGTTCAGCACGAGCGCGAGCACGCCGGCGATCAGCAGGGCGATCGCGCCGAGCAGGATGGCGCCGCCGACCTTGCTCGAGCGCTCCACGCGCTCGCGGTGCTCCTCGCGCTTCTGCAGCGCGTCGAACGCCTCGTCGACCTCGGCGGCCTCCGCCGGGATCTCGGGCAGCGCGTCGGGCGCCAGGTCGCGCAGCTCGCCCGAGACGACGCGCGCCCAGGCGCGAGCCGGGGCCGAGCGCTCCAGCAGACCGCGGGTCGCGGCGCGCTGCGAGGCCGACTGCTGGCCGAGCAGGTAGTCCGCGATGTCGTCCTGCTCGCTCAGCGAGAGGTCGCCGACGTCCTCGGGCCCGAGCGCGTCCAGCGCGCTGCGTGCGCGCTCGCGCACGGCGGACGGGTCGATGCGCAGCAGGGAGGCGATCTCCTCGTAGCTGCGGCCCTGCTTGAGCAGCAGCTGGAGCGACGCGCGCTGGTCGGGCTTCAGCTCGTCGAGTCGGCTCATCGGCCCGGAGAGACTAGTGGTTCGGCAGACGGCTCCCGACGGTTCCCCCCGCTAGGGTGCCCGCTCCATGGCCCTCGAGCCCGTCGTTCCGTTCGACCGCACCTTCGACGCCCTGTACGGGCTGGAGGTCCACGAGGTCTCCGACGAGGAGGTGACCGCGACGGTCCCGGTGCGCGACGAGGTCAAGCAGCCGATGGGCCTCGTCCACGGCGGCCTGTACGCCGCGATCGCCGAGTCGATCACCTCGATCGCCACCGCAATGGCGGTCGCCGACGAGGGGAAGATGGCGATGGGCCTGTCGAACGCGACCTCGTTCCTGCGCCCGATCACCGAGGGCACCGTCCACGCCACCGCGCGCCGCATCCACCGCGGCCGCACGACGTGGGTGTGGGACGTCGAGATCACGGACGACGCGGGCCGGCGCTGCGCGCTGACCCGGATGACGATCGCCGTCCGCTGATCAGCCGCCGTAGCGGTTCGTGATCGGCATCCGGCGGTCGCGGCCGAACGCCTTCGACGTCACGCGGATGCCGGGCGGGTTCTGACGGCGCTTGTACTCGGCGAGGTCGACGAGCCGGATGATCCGGTCGACGTCCTCGGCGGCGAGGCCCTCGTCGATGAGCTGCTCGCGCCCGAGGTCCTCCTCGACGTAGCCCTGGAGGATCCGGTCGAGGACGTTGTACGGCGGCAGCGAGTCCTCGTCCTTCTGGTCGGGGCGCAGCTCGGCCGACGGCGGCCGCGTGACGATCGACTCGGGGATCGGGTTGTCGGCGTCGCGGTGGGCGCGGACCTCGACGAGCTTGTACACGAGCGTCTTCGGCACGTCCTTGATGACCGCGAAGCCGCCCGCGGTGTCCCCGTACAGCGTCGAGTAGCCGACGCTCAGCTCGCTCTTGTTGCCGGTCGTCAGCACGAGCCAGCCGAACTTGTTCGACAGCGCCATCAGCAGGTTGCCGCGGATGCGGGCCTGCAGGTTCTCCTCGGTGATGTCGGGGTCGCGGCCCGAGAACGCCTCGGCGAGGCGCCCGTCGTACTGGTCCATCAGCTCGCCGATCGGCAGCTCGCGGAAGTCGATCCCGAGGTTGTGGGCGAGCACCTCGGCGTCGGAGCGCGTGCCCTCGGAGGTGTAGTGCGACGGCATCGACACCGCGCTGACGCGGTCGGCGCCGAGCGCGTCGACTGCGAGGATGACGACCAGCGTCGAGTCGATGCCGCCCGACAGGCCGAGCACGACGTGCTTGAAGCCGTTCTTCTCGACGTAGTCGCGCAGGCCGAGCACGAGCGCCGCGTAGACCTCGGCCTCGTCGTCGAGGAACTCCGCGACGGGCCCGTGGGACGCGCCGGCCAGGGCGGGAACGCCGCCGGCCTCGGTCCGCTGGCGTGAGTCGTCGCCGACGGTCAGCCGCGCGAGCACGTCGACGCGATCGGACGCCGCGCGCGCGGCGACGCGGTGGCGCGTCTCGCGCAGCCGCCCGGCCGCCGCGGCCGCGGGGTCGACCTCGCAGATCAGCAGGTCCTCCGCGAAGCCCGGGGAGCGGGCGAGCACCGTGCCGTGGTGGTCGCAGACGAACGAGTGGCCGTCGAAGACGAGCTCGTCCTGGCCGCCGACGAGCGCGCAGAACGCGATCGGGCAGACGTAGTCGCGGGCGCGCTGGACGATCATGCCCTCGCGCCGCTGCGGCTTGCCGCGGTCATAGGGCGAGGCGGAGATGTTCACGATCAGCGTCGCGCCCGCCAGCGCCTCGTCGGACGCCGGCGTTCCCGGCTGCCAGATGTCCTCGCAGACGGTCAGCCCGACGAGCGTCCCGTCGATCTCGATCATCCCCGGCCGCGTGCCGGCCTGGAAGTAGCGGACCTCGTCGAACACGCCGTAGTTCGGGAGGTTCATCTTGCGGTAGATCGCCTGGACGCCGCCGTCGGCGAGCACGGCCGCGGCGTTGTAGACGTCGAAGTGCCGCTCGGGGTAGCCGACGATCGCCACGATCCCCTCCACGCCGGAGGCGATCTCCTCGAGCGCCGCGCGCGTGTCGCGCAGGAAGTGCTCCTTCAGCAGCAGGTCCTCGGCGGGGTAGCCGACGAGCGCGCACTCGGGGAACAGGACGAGCTTCGCCCCGGCCTCCTTCGCCCGGGCGATGTCGTCCGCGATCCGGCGGGCGTTGCCGTGGACGTCGCCCACGACGGCGTTCATCTGGCTCAGGGCGATGCGGAACATGCCCTCATCCTGCCCGGCCGCGGCCGAGCCAGTACTCGACGAACTCGCGGAGCCGTGGATCGGCGGCGGTCGGGACCTCCAGCCGGCGCTCGTAGGCCTCGGCTACGACGCCGCCGCCGCCCGACGCGCGCGCGTGGACGATGACGGCCTGGCCGGCCTCCTCGAGCGTCTTGTCGGCCGGCCCGGAGATCTCCTCGCCGAGCGACTTGAGCAGCGCGCGCTCGCCGGGCGAGCGGTAGGTGAGCACGACGTTGCCGAGCGCGAGCTCCTCGCGGTTCAGGTCCGGCGCCGCGACGCCGGGCGCGTTGGACTCGTCGTGGTCCAGGCTCGCGTCGTCGCGCGACTGGAAGAACGCGATCAGCCCGATCGCGCCGGCGAGCGCGACGACGATCGCGAGCGCGACAAGTCCGGCGCGCCTCACGCCGAGGCAGGTGCGGGGGCCGCGGGACGCAGCCGTCGCGGCCGCGGGGGACGGGGGCCGACGCCGGCCTCGCGGGCGAGCGCCTCGATCGACGCCCCGATGTCCGTGGCGACGTCGTCGAGGTCGGCGAGGGCGTCGTAGTCGCCCAGCAGCCCGAAGCCCAGCTTGCCGTCGTAGCTCATGATCGCGATGCCCAGCGCCTGGTTGAGCGAGAGCGGCACGACAGGGTAGAGGCGCAGGAGGCGGTGCCCGAGCACGTAGAGCGGCAGCTGCGGCCCCGGCACGTTCGTCACGACGACGTTGAACCACCGCTGCCGCGCCTGCAGCCGGGCCGCCTGGTTGAGGATCGTCGGCGGCGCGAAGTCGCCGAGCTGGGTGAGCACCTGCGCGCCGACGGCCTGCCCGGACTCCTTGAGCCCGGCCATCGCCTCGTGCACGCGCCGGTACGCGAGCTCGGGGTTCTCGACGCCGACGGGCAGCGGCGCGTGGACGGCGGCGACGCGGTTGCCGAGCGCTCCGCGCTCCACGTCGGCGCGCACCGAGACGGGGACGAGCGCGCGCAGCTCCAGCTCGTCGGTCGGGTGCCCGTGGCGGCGCAGCGAGCGGCCGAGCGCGAGCGCGACGACGGTGAGCACGACGTCGTTGACGGTGCCGCCCAGCTCGTCCTTGATCGCCTTGAACTGCGCGAGGTCGGCGTCGACCCACGCGTAGCGGCGGTGCGGGCCGATGCGAACGTTGAGCGGGCTCGGCGGCGCGGGGCGCAGCGTCGCCCGCAGCGTGGCGCCGACGCCGGCGGCGCGGCCCGCGATCTCGCTCGAGACACGGCGGGGCGCGCGGGTCAGCGCGCGCACGCCGCGCGCCGCCTCGCCGGGGACGGTGAGGCGCTCGAGGAGCGCGTCGGCCAGCAGCTGGGTGCGGCTCGGCGGCGGCTTGGGGAACCAGGGGTGCTCGGGCGGCGCGGTCGGCTCCGGGTCCGCGGCGGCGTCGAAGAGGACGGTCGTGACGTCGACGCCCGAGACGCCGTCGACGAGCGCGTGGTGCGTCTTGGCCACCAGCGAGAAGCGGTCGCCGTCGAGCCCGTCGACGAGCCAGATCTCCCACAGCGGGCGGCGGCGGTCGAGCTTCTGCGAGAAGACGCGGCCGGCGAGCGCGCGGAGCTGCTCGTCGCCGCCGGGGCTCGGCAGGCCGGTGTGGCGCAGGTGGTAGCGGAGGTTGAAGTGCGGGTCGTCGACCCAGACCGGCCGGCCCTGCCCGTACGGGATCTCGGCGAGCCGCTGGCGGTAGCGCGGCACGAGGTGCAGGCGGTGGTCGAGCGCCTCGAGCAGGTCGTCGTAGGGCGGGGCCTGGCCCTCGAAGACCATCACCGAGGCGACGTGCATCAAGGCCCCGGCGTCCTCGATGTGCAGGAAGGCGCTGTCGAGCGCGGACAGCCGATCGGGATTGCGCGGCACGGCGGGATCGTCGCCGTCGCAGCGTTGTTCCGCAACCCGTTCACGCGGGTTCAACAAACTTCTGCAGCAACCTTCAACAAGTTGTGTAAGCTGTGTTCCACGCCATGAACCTCAGCGACCCCCGCACCTTCGCCCGCATGTACGACGCCCACGCCCGCAGCGTCCACGGCGCTGCGTTGCGCATCCTGGGCGACCCCGCCCGCGCGCAGGACGTCACTCAGGACGTGTTCCTGCGCGTGTGGCGCAACCCGAGCCGGTTCGACGAGCGGCGGGGCGAGCTGGGCTCGTACCTGCGGCTGATGGCGCGCAGCCGTGCGCTCGATCTCTGGCGGGAGGGGCAGGCCGCCGGCCGGGCCCGCGACCGGCTGGAGCACGCGACCGCGGTCGAGGCGGACGCGCTCCCCGACGACCGCCCGTCGACGCTCGCCGAGCGCGACGAGGACCGCGCCGCCGTGCGCGCCGCGCTGCGGCTGCTGCCGCAGGCTCAGCGCGAGGCGGTCGTGCTCGCGTACTGGTGCGGGATGACGGCCGACGAGATCGCTCGCCGCTGCGGGGTTCCGCTCGGCACGGCGAAGTCTCGCATCCGCCTGGGCCTGGCGAAGCTGCGCACCGAGATCGACGGCATCGCCGCCGAGCCGGCGCTCGCCGCCTGACCGGCCTCAGGAGCCGCTCGCGAGCGGCTGCGCGTCGCTCGCGTTCCCGTTCTTCGCGCCGAGGCTCCAGAGCTTGCGGTTCGCCCGCGCCGGGTCGCGGGTCTCCACGACCTCACCCATCCGGACGAGCACGTCCACGAGCTCGGTCACGCGGGAGGGGGAGAGACCGAGCGCGTCGGCGAGCTCCGCTCGTCCGCGGGGCTCGGCGAGCAGGGCGCGCAGCTCGTCCAGGCGCGCCTCGCTCGCGGCCGCCGAGCCGCGGCGGCCCGGCCGCCCGCGTCGCCGGACCGCATCCGGGTCGGCGGGCACCTCGTCCGCCGACTCGACGGCGCGGAGAACGTGGAGGATCTGCTCGTGCTCGCGGACGAGCGGCGTGATGCGGCGCCATCGCCGGTCCAGCGCGGCACGGAGGTCGTGCAGCTCGTGGAGCGTCGCGTCGAGCTCCGATCTGACCGCGGCGTTGGCGTCGGCGTCGCCGTCTCCGTGGTGATGCGGGCGCTCGGGCAGGGCGCCGAACGCCTCGAGGATCGCCGCGATGCGGTCGTGCTCCTCGACGAGCGGCGCGAGCGCGTCCCGTCGCGCGCGCAGCCGCTCGCCCGCATCTGCCAGCAGCGCTCCGGCGTTAGCCAGTCCCGGCGGCGCGGCGGCGTCCATGCCGCCACCGTACGCCGCCGGGACTTCGGCGCTCGGGGAGATCTGCACCCCGAAGCTGCTCATGACCGCCGCCGCCGGTCGCCGTTGGCGGAGTCCACCCCCTCGTTCACCCAGATGAGCTTCGAGCCGTGCTCGCTGAACCACGCGAGCACGTCGCCGAGCTCCGCCGGGGACTCGGTCAGGATCGAGGGATCGGTCACCACGAGGCCGTCCGCCTCGCGCCTCTTGATCCGCTCCATCGCGTACGCGAGCCCGGGCCGGGCGCTGCGGTCGCCCGTCTCCGACTGGTGCTCGCGCACGAGCTCCTCGAGCACGAGGCCGCGGCGGTCGCACTCGGCGAGGATGCGCTGCGCCTGCCGTTGCAGATCCCGGTCACCGGGATCGCCTCGCCGGCGGGCCAGGGCGGCGTAGCCCAGGACGCGCGGCCGGTCCGCTGCCGTGCGCGCGGGCGCGGCGACGGGGACGGCTGGGGCCGGGGGCGTGGTCGCGTCGTCACCGGCGGCCTCGGGCTCCGGTCGTGGCGAGCCCGTCCGCAGGACCGCGACGGCGAAGAGCGCCCCGAGCAGGGCGATCGCGATCGCCAGGGCGACGAGGAGCTCGTCCTTGTAGTCCTCGGGGCCTTCCACGGCCGGTCCGACCAGCTGCTGGTCGTCCTGGCCCTCGCCTTGCGGCTCCTTCTGAGCGACCTGGCGAGTGGTCCCGGCGTCGGCCGGCTGGTCCTGCGGCTGCTCCACCGGCTGCTGCTGGTCCTGATCCGCCGGCTGCTGCTGCTCTGCCGGCTGGGTGTCCTCGGCGAGCCGGCGCTTCAGCGCGGCCCGCGTGCGGATGCCCGCGATGCCGTCGGCGGCGAGGTCGGCGCGACGCTGGAAGCGAAGCACCGCCGCCCGCGTCCGCTCGCCGAACCGGCCGTCGATCGCTCCCGGCTCGAAGCCGGCGCGGCGCAGCTGCCGCTGCAGCGTGCGCACGCGCTGCGACCCTTCGGCCCCGGCGAAGCCGGCGCCCGTGGTGAGCGTCGTCATCTGCCGACGCAGCGCGGCGTCGGTGCTCGGGCCGGCGATGCCGTCGACCGGCAGGCCGTGCCGGAGCTGGAACCGGCGGACCGCGGCCTCCGTGAGCGGGCCGAACCGCCCGTCCACGGGGCCCGGCTGGGCGCCAACCGCGCGCAGCCGGATCTGCAGCTGCTGGACTCGCTTGGAGCCCTGCGGCTGGTCGTAGCCCGCGCCGCGGCTGAGCAGCGCGGTGGCCGACGGCTCGTCACCCTGCTGGGCGCTCGCCGGGGCCGGCAGCATCGCCATCGCGAGGACCACGGCGAGGCCGGTGATCGCGAGGGCTGTCGCTGCCTTCTTGAACTGCGGATGCATCGTGTCTCCTTCATCGAGCTTGGTTCCGCCTCTGCGCGCGCGTCCGCGGGCGCGCAGGGGCGCTGGCTGTGGGGGGCGGGAAGCCCCTCAGCCAGGCCGCTCGATGAGGGAGACGAAAGCCGCCTGGCGCCAAGGCGCCGGGGCGAGATCCACGTTCTTGAAGGAAACGGCGAGCAGGACGACGAGCGCCAGCAGCAGCACGCAGAACGCCGTGCCCGCGCCACCCGAGCTGCCCGAAGCGCTCGAGCTGCCGGCCGGTCCCGGAGCCTGCGGCGAGCGCGTCGGAGCGTCCGGAGCGATCGAGTCGACGCCCTTGACGCGGTTGGCCGCGTCCTCGGCCACCTGACGGGCGGCCTCGGCGGCGAGCACCGGCTGCGCCACGAGCGACAGAGCCGTCGCCACGGAGTCCAGCAGCCCGGTCTCGAGCGGCGACACCATCGGGACGTCACAGCGAGCCGGAGCCTTCGGGAAGGTCACCGCATGAAGCGCCTGCTTCGGATCGGCCACCACCGGCACCTCGGCGCTGTCGACGGAAGCGGGGGAGGAAGCCTCGACGACCGAAGCCGGCGCATCGATGGCGGGCTGCGCGACCGGTCCCACGGAAGCGACGACCACGGGCTCCGACATCGTCGTAGGACCCGCATCCGCCGGCGCCACCGAAGGCTCCTCGGCGACAGTCCCGCTCGACTCGACCACGGTCGTCTCCGGAGCCGCGTCGACCGGCGTCTCGGCCACCGGCTCGACGACCGGCTCGACGACGTCGGTCACCGGCTCGACGACGGGATCCACAATCTCCGTGACCGGGTCGACGACGGGGTCGACGATCTCAGTGACCGGGTCGACGACGGGATCGACGATCTCGGTGACCGGGTCGACGACGGGCTCGACGACGGGATCGACGATCTCGGTGACCGGGTCGATGACCGGCTCGACAACCGGATCGACGATCTCGGTGACGGGATCGATGACCGGGTCGACGACGGGATCGATGATCTCGGTGACGGGATCGATGACCGGGTCGACGACGGGATCGACGATCTCGGTGACCGGGTCGATGACCGGCTCGACGACCGGGTCGACGATTTCGGTGACGGGGTCGATGACCGGCTCGACGACGGGGTCGACGATCTCGGTGACGGGGTCGATGACCGGCTCGACGACCGGGTCCACGATCTCGGTGACGGGATCGATGACCGGCTCGACGACGGGATCGATGATCTCGGTGACGGGATCGATGACCGGCTCGACGACGGGATCGATGATCTCGGTGACGGGATCGATGACCGGCTCGACGACGGGATCGATGATCTCGGTGACCGGGTCGATGACCGGCTCGACGACCGGGTCGATGATCTCGGTGACCGGGTCGATGACCGGCTCGACGACCGGGTCCACGATCTCGGTGACGGGATCGACGACCGGCTCGACGACGGGATCGACGATTTCGGTGACCGGGTCGATGACCGGGTCGACGATCTCGGTGACGGGATCGATGACCGGCTCAACGACCGGGTCGACGATCTCGGTGACGGGATCGATGACCGGCTCGACGACGGGATCGATGATCTCGGTGACCGGGTCAATGACCGGCTCGACGACGGGGTCGACGATCTCGGTGACGGGATCGATGACCGGCTCGACGACGGGATCGATGATCTCGGTGACCGGGTCGATGACCGGCTCGACGACGGGGTCGACGATTTCGGTGACCGGGTCGATGACCGGCTCGACGACGGGATCGACGATTTCGGTGACCGGGTCGATGACCGGCTCGACGACGGGATCGACGATCTCGGTGACCGGGTCGACGACGGGCTCGATGACCGGGTCGACGATCTCGGTGACCGGATCGACGACGGGCTCGACCGTGTCGACGACTGGCTCGACCACCGGATCGACGGTCTCGGTGACCGGCTCGACGATGGGATCGACGGTGTCGGTGACCGGCTCGACAACCGGATCGACGGTTTCGGTAACCGGCTCGATCACCGGATCGACGACCTCAACGATCGGCTCGACGACAGGTTCGACGACCTCAGCCACAGGCTCGACGACAGGATCGACGGTTTCGGTGACGGGCGCGATCACAGGGTCGACGGTGTCGGTGACCGGCTCGATGGTGTCGGTGACCGGCGCGATGATCGGGTCGACGGTGTCGGTGACGGGCTCGACGGTGTCGGTGACCGGCGCGATGATCGGGTCGACGGTGTCGGTGACGGGCTCGACGGTGTCGGTGACCGGCTCGACGGTGTCGGTGACGGGCTCGACGGTGTCGGTGACGGGCGCGATGATCGGGTCGACGGTGTCGGTGACCGGGTCGACGGTGTCGGTGACCGGGTCGACGGTGTCGGTGACCGGCGCGATGACTGGGTCGACGGTGTCGGTGACGGTTTCCGTCGTCGAGTCAGTCGTGCCGGCGGTTGGATCGGTGGTCTCGGTCGACGGCGCTGTGGTGCCCGTCGTCTCTTCTGCGGCGTCGACGGTGCTGGTGGTCGAGTCGGTCGTCGCCGTCGGTGCGTCGGTGGTGGTGGGCGACGTCTCCGCGGCCGGCTCGACGACGGCTTCAGTGGTGTCGGTCGTCGCGGCCTGGGGTTCGGCCGTGGTCGTGGACTCGACCGTGGGAGTGGGTTCTGGCGCGGGGGTGGGCTCGGCCGCAGGCGTTTCGTCGACCGGAGCGCTCGTTGGTGCGGCCGTGGTCGTGGTCTCTTCGGCCGCGGTGGTGATGGGTTCGGCCGCGGACGTCGTCTCTTCGGCCGCGGTCGTCGTTGCCTCGACCGTCGTAGTGGGGTCGAGCGACTGGGCGGTGGCCGCGGCGGTGGGGATCGCGAGCAGGAGGAGCGTCGCGAGCAGGAGGAGCGTCGTTAGGCGCGCGCGGGCGGCCGGGTTGGGTGAGGTCCCACGGTCCATGAACTCGAGGTCGACTGGTTCGCCAGTCGACGGTGATCTCGGTGGATTAGCACGGCGCGCGGGAGCGGGAAACGCAAGATCACCCGTGCCGAAGAGACCTCCTCGTGCGGCTCTCTAAATCGGGGTGCTCGCACTCCCGAGCGCTCGGCGAGGTCACTCACCGGGCGCTTCTCCGCAGGGCTAGCCACGTCAATCAGCGTCCACGGGACTTCCTGACGGTCTCGCCGCCGGAGAACTCCCCGGCGCCCTTCCGAACGAAGGGGGTAGGCGGCGGGCCGCTACGGTCCCGCGGGTGCCCGCGCCGACTGCACCCTGGGACGAGACGGTCCGCCCGTTCTACGACCGCGCACTCGCGGCGCTGCCGTCCGGCGTGCAGTGGTGGGACGCTCACACGCACATCGGCCACAACGACCCGGACGGGCTCGAGGCCGACCCGCCGGACATCCTCGCGAGCCTCGACCGCGGCGGCCATCACGGGGCGCTCGTGTTCCCGCTGCACGAGCCCGACGGCTACGGCGAGGCGAACGACATCGTCTTCAAGGCGGTCGCCGAGTCGGACGGCAGGCTGCGCGCGCTCGGGCGCGTGAACCCGAACCTCCCCGGCGCCGTCGACGAGGCGCGGCGCTGCCTGGAGAACGGCGCGGAGGGCTTCAAGCTCCACCCGCGCTCGGACCACTTCGGCCTGCCGCACCCCATCGTCGAAGAGGTCGTGAAGCTGGCGCACGAGGCCCGCGCGACCGTGCTCTTCCACGCCGGCCGCGGCATCCCGCGGCTGGGGGAGACGATCATCGAGCTGGCCCGCACGTACCCGGGGGCGCGGTTCATCCTCGCCCACGCCGGCATCAGCGACATCGGCTGGATCGGGCCGCCGGCGGCCGAGCTCGACAACGTCCTCTTCGACACCTCGTGGTGGCAGGCGGGCGACCTGCTGCAGCTGTACGCGACGGTCCCGCCCGGCCGCATCGTCTACGCGAGCGACGCGCCGTACGGCAGCGCGCTCTTCGCCGGCTACGCGTTCCTGCGCTGTGCGACCGCGCTCGGCCTCGAGGGCGACGCGCTCGCCGGCATCGCCGGCGGGACGCTCGAGCTCATCCTCGAGGGCGAGCCGGCGCCGGACCTCGGGCCTGCTCCGGGCATCGCGAAGCTCGGCGGCCGCGACCTCGGGTGGGAGCGGACCGCGAGCTACCTCTGCACCGCGTGCCACATGGCGTTCCGCGGCGGCGACCCGACCGAGCCGCTGTCGCTCGCGGCGCTCGCGTGCGAACGGTTGGATGGGAACGACGTCGCGCGCGCCATCCTCGAGCTGATCGACGGGACGTTCGACGTCATCGCGAGCGGCCCGCCACGCCTGTCCCAGGCGACGTATGGCGCGCTCGTCGGGCAGCTCCTTGCCGCAACTGCGGCGCACGGTGTGTGACGTACCGCACATGCAGTTCAATGGACCGACGTACAGTCCGAACGTAAGTTCGTAACGAAGCCGAACCGGCACGACCTGATCGTGCCGGGCGGGGGACCCACTGCCGGCGTGTTCGAAGAGAGCGCGACGGCCGGGGCGAATCGCCGGGTGCTCCCGGCGTAGCGGCCGCTCAAGACGGTCGCGAGCCCGACAGCTCACCTCGTAGGCAGCCAAAGACAGACGTGTCGCACCCGCCCGTCCGGAGGTGCGACGCAGGAGGTACGCACGACCGTGAGGCCGCAACTGACGCGCGCCCGCGCCGCCCTGGGCGCCGGCACGCTTGGAACGTTCATCGCCCTTGGCGCCACCGCCGCCGCCGGCCAGGAGCCCGCGCCCGCGCAGACGGCGCCGACCGCTGCTGCCGCCGCCGCACCGCGCGCGAACAGCACCTTCCAGATCACCCGTCATCGCCTGAACGTCCGCACCGGCCGCAGCGCCGTCGTCGCCGGCGTCCTGCGCCCCGGCGCCGCCGGCCGCATCGTGACGCTGCAGCGCCGTGGTCATCGACGCTGGGTCACCATCGACCGTGCGCGAACGTCGCGCTCGGGCCGGTTCGTGCTGCGCCGTGCGTTCCGCACCGCGTCGACCGCGCCCGTCCGCGTCCGCTTCGGCGGCGACGCCCGCACGCAGCCGGCCAAGCGCCGCATCGGTCGCCTGAGCGTCTTCCGTCCCGCGCTCGCGTCCTGGTACGGCCCGGGCCTCTACGGCAACAAGCTCGCCTGCGGCGGCACGCTCAGCTCCGGCACGATCGGCGTCGCGCACAAGAACCTCCCGTGCGGCACGAAGCTCGTGCTGCGCAAGGGCTCGCGCACCGTCCAGGCCCGCGTGATCGACCGCGGCCCGTACGTCGGCGCGCGCGAGTTCGACCTCACCCAGGCGACCAAGAACCGCCTCGGGTTCGGCTCGACCGGGACCGTCTGGGTCAGCCACTAGCCGTCCTCGGCCCGAACTACTGTTCGGGCCGTGTCCGCCGAGCGCCGCGTCGTCGCCCACTGCGACATCGACGCCTTCTACGCGTCGGTCGAGCTGCTGCGGCGGCCGGAGCTCGCGGGCAAGCCGCTCGTCGTCGCGGGCACCGGCCCGCGGTCGGTCGTGACGACCGCGTCCTACGAGGCGCGGAAGTTCGGGATCGACTCGGCCATGCCCGCCGCCCGGGCGCGCTCGCTGTGCCCGCAGGCGGTGTTCCTGCCGCCGGACTTCACGGCGTACCGCGCCAAGAGCAAGGAGGTCTGGGACCTCGTCCGCTCGCGCGTCGACCGCATCCAGCAGGTCGGCATCGACGAGGCCTACCTCGACGTCACCGGGTTCGAGAAGCCGATGCGCGTGCTGCGCGAGCTCGTCGCCGACCTCCACGAGACGACCGGCATGACGATGTCGGTCGGCGTCGGGCCGTCGCGGCTCGTCGCGAAGACCGTCAGCTCGACGTTCAAGCCGCGCGCGTTCGCCGCCCTCTCGCGCGAGCAGGCGTGCGAGCGCTTCGCCGGCGCCTCGACGCGGATCCTGCAGGGCGTCGGCCCGAAGACCGCGGAGCGCCTCGCCGAGGCCGGGTTCCACACGATCGGCGACCTGCAGCGCGCGGGGGAGGATCCGCTCGTCGCCCGCTTCGGGCAGCGGATGGGCCGCTACCTGTCGAGCCGCGCGTGGTTCCACGACGACTCGCCCGTGCAGGCGGTCGGCGCCGCGAAGTCGCGGTCGAACGAGACGACGTTCCCCGAGGACGTCGCCGACCACGGCGAGCTCGAGGCGACGCTGCGCCGGCTCGCCGAGGAGCTCTGCGCCGGCCTGCGCAGGAAGGAGGTCGCCGGCCGGAACATCGCGATCAAGGTCCGCCTCGACGACTGGACCACGGTGACACGCGCGCGCACGATCGAGGACCGCACGAACGACCCCGAGGTCGTCATCCCCGTCGTGCTCGATCTCTTCCGCGCGTACGCGCCCGCGCGACCCGTGCGGCTGCTCGGCGTCCGGCTCGCCGCGTTCGAGGACCGCCCGGCGGCCGACGAGCCCGTGGAGGAGAACGGGGCGTCGCCGCAGCTGCGCCTGCCCGTCGGCGTCTAACGTCCTGCGGATGCCGACCGCGAACGTCAACGGCCACGACCTGCACTGGGTCGAGCGCGGCGAGGGCGAGCCCCTGCTGCTGATCATGGGGATGAGCGGCACGCACCTGTCGTGGGGCGACCCGTTCCTGGACCTCCTCGCAAGCGACTTCCGCGTCATCGCCTACGACCACCGCGGCGTCGGGCGCAGCGGCCGCGCGGACGCGGGCTACTCGATCGCCGACCTGGCCGACGACGCCGCCGGTCTCATCGGGGAGCTCGCCCTCGAGAGCGTGCATGTGCTGGGCATCTCGATGGGCGGGATGGTCGCCCAGCACCTCGCGCTGCGCCATCTCGGCCGGGTCCGCACGCTGGCGCTCGGCTGCACCTACAGCGGCGGCGAGGGCAGCGCGCTCACCGGGCCCGCGGTGCTCGAGAAGCTGCAGGCCGGCTGGTCGGGCGGCGATCGCGAGAAGGCGCTGCGCGCCGGCTGGGAGGTCAACGTCTCGGCGGCGTTCGCCGGGGACGAGGACCAGTTCTCGGCGTTCCGGCAGCGCGCGATGGACCTCCCGGTTCCGCTGCCCGTGATCTTCGCCCAGATGCAGGCGATCGGCGGCCACGACGTGCTCGCGCGGCTCGAGGAGATCAGGGCGCCCACGCTCGTGGTCCACGGCACCGAGGACCAGATGCTCCCGGTCGCCAACGCGCACCTCATCGCTTCGCGGATCCCGAACGCCCGCCTCGAGGTGCTCGACGGCGTCGGTCACATGTTCTGGATCGAGCGGCCCGAGCGCAGCGCCGACCTGCTGCGCGAGCACGCCCTCACACGAACCGGCGCCTAGTACAGAGCGGCGGCGAGCCGGCGGCGCGCGTCGCGGGCGAGCGGGTGCTCGACCCCGAGCTCGTCGAGCACGGCCACGACCGCCTGGCGGATGTCGTCCTTCGCGCCGTCGGTCGACGGCAGCGCCCCGATCAGCAGGTCGATCGCGCGCTCGTGCTCGCCGGCGTCGAGCGCCGCCCACGCATCCTTCAGGTCCGGTTCGCCGCGGTCCTCGAGGCGGATGCGCGCGGCGATGCCCTGCGCCTGGAAGTCGCCCGGCAGGTTCGCGACGACCCGCAGCGCCTCCTCGCGCTCGCCGCGCCCGAGCAGGATGCGTGCGAGCGGGACCGCCGCGTCGGCACGGGTGGGCTCCAGCTCGAGCGCCCGGCGCAGCGACGCCTCGTCGCCCGCCGCGGCCAGCAGCTCCGCCTCCGAAGGCACGAGCCCGTCGAAGAACCGCTCGACGGCCTGCGGCGGCAGCGCGCCGACGAACTCGTCGACGACCTCGCCGTCCCGGAACGCCTTGACGGCGGGGATCCCCTGGATCCGGAACTCCGCCGCCGTCCGCTGGTTCGCGTCGGTGTCGAGCTTGGCGAGCACGACCTTGCCCTCGCGGGCGGTCGCGGCACGTTCGATCAGCGGCCCCAGCTGCCGGCACGGGCCGCACCACTCGGCCCAGAAGTCCACGACGACGGGGAGCTCCTTCGAGCGGTCCAGGACCTCCGCACGGAACGTGGCGTCGGTGACGTCGATGACCGTCATGAGACGGATGGTAGGAAGGCCGCGCGGTACGTCAGGCGACGGCCAGGCCGCGCCCGGTGTCCGCGTGCGCGGTCAACGGCACGATCCGCTCGATGAGCCCGTCGACGACCGTGAAGCGCCACGACGCGGGCGAGTCCGACAGCGAGTTGTCGTCGAAGATCCGGATGCGCCCGTGGACCAGCACGTCGTTGCCGTCGGCGACGATCCGGTGCGCCTGGACCTCGGTGCGCCGCGATCCCGGACGCGACTCGGCGCGCAGGAACGCGCGCACGCCCTCGACGCCCTTGATGACGTTCCCGCTCCCGGGCGGCAGGGCGGTGACCCCCGGTGCCATGAGCGCGACGAGCTGCCGGTCATCGCCGGCGGCGCGGGCCTCGAAGAGCAGGCGGACGACGTCCGCTGGCGGCATGGCGGCCATGGATCGACACTCCCACGTCGGAGTGGGCCGGGTCAATGGCTAGGTTGGCCGGCATGCACGACTTGGCGGTTGAGGACACGGGCGGCGACGGCCTCCCGGTCGTCCTGCTCCACGGGCTGACCGCCACGCGGCGCTACGTGGTCATGGGCTCGAAGGCGCTCGAGCGCAGCGGTCACCGCGTCATCGCCTACGACGCGCGCGGCCACGGCGAGTCCGCGCCGGCGCCCTCGTCCGACGCCTACGAGTACGCCGACCTCGCCTCCGATCTGCTCGACGTGCTGGACGACCGCGGCATCGACCGCGCGGTGCTGGCCGGTGCGTCGATGGGCGCGCACACGCTGCTGCGCGTCGCGATCGAGCACCCCGACCGTGCGGCCGGCCTCGTCGTGATCACGCCCGCGTACGACCCCGTCGATCACGGCGGCGAGGCCAGCCTCGCGCGCTGGGACGCGCTGGCCGAGGGGCTGCGCACCGGCGGCGTCGACGGGTTCGTCGAGGCCTACGGCGAACCCGGCGTGCCGGACGAGTGGCGCGAGACCGTCCTGCGCGTCGTCCGCCAGCGGCTCGAGCGCCACGAGCATCCCGAGGCGGTCGCAGACGCGCTGCAGGTCGTGCCCCGGTCGCGCCCGTTCGACGACCTCCACGCGCTGGAGCAGATCGAAGCGCCCACGGTCGTCGTCGCCGACCGCGACGAGGCCGATCCGGGCCACCCGCTGAGCGTGGGGGAGGACTACGCGCGCGTCATCCCGGGCGCGCGCCTCGTCGTCGAGGAGGAGGGCAAGTCGCCGATCGCCTGGCAGGGCGGCCAGCTCTCGAAGGTGATCGCCGAGGTCGCCGAGCAGGCGCGGTTCTAGGCGGCGTCCGCGTCGCCATCGCCGTCGCGCGGCGCGTGCGCGACGAAGACCGCGACGTCGGCGTGGTGCAGCACGTGGCCGCTCACGCTGCCGATCAGGGCGCCGACCCGCCCGACGCCGCGCGCGCCGAGCATGACCGCGTCGTACTTGCCGCAGTTCGCCAGCGCGACGATCTCCGGCCCGGCCTTGCCGCGGCGGAAGATCGTCGTGACCGGCAGCTCCTCCGGAATGCGGTCGATCGCGCGCCGCAGCGTCGCGTCCGCCTCGGCGTCGGCGTCCGCCTGCAGGCGCACGACGTCGATCGCGGCGCCGGGCCAGCGGCTGACGTCGGAGACGTCGGGCGCGACCGACACCAGCGCGATCGACGCGTTGTCGCGGCGCGCCGCGGTGACGGCCATGGCGAGCGCGAGGTCGGCGTTGGCCGAACCGTCGATGGCGACCAGCAGCCGGCGGTAGTGGAGCTCGTCGAGTCGCTCGGTCATGCGGCGACGTGCTCCGTCGTCTCGCGGTGGAACCGTCGCTCGGTCTCCTCGCGGGTCAGCTCGATGCCGCTCTTCTGGCCGAGCGGCTTCTCGTGCATGAACCACAGCGCGGCGAAGGCGACGAGCCCGAGCGGCGCGGCGGCGAGGAACATCTCGGCGATGCCGGTGCCGTACGCGTGCTCCACCACGTGGACCGTGCCGTCGGGAAGCGTCGACAGATCGGGGACCTGACCGGAGCCGCCGATCTCCGCACGCGCATGGTGGGCGAGCAGCGCACCGAGGACGCTGACGCCGATGGCGCCGCCGAGCGTCCGGAAGAACGCGATGAGCGCACTGCCGGCGCCGATGTCGCGCTGGGCGACGGAGTTCTGCACGACGAGGACGAGGTTCTGCATGACCATGCCGACGCCGGCGCCGACGAGCAGCATGAACGCGCCGATCTCGACGAGGCTCGTCGTCTCGTCCATCGTGCCCATGAGCGCGAGACCGGCGGTGAAGAGCAGCGTGCCGACCTGCATCAAGCGCTTGTAACGACCCGTGCGGGTGACGATCCGCCCGATGACCGTCGACGCGACGAACAGGCCGACGACCATCGGGATCGACAGCAGGCCCGACTCCGTCGGCGACTTGCCGCGCGCGATCTGCATGTACTGGCTGAGGAACACGGTGGTGCCGAACATCGCGATGCCGACGGCGACGCTTGCGATGACCGCCATGACGACGGTGCGGTCGGCGAACAGCCGAAGCGGCACGAGCGGCTCGCGCACCCGGCGCTCCACCGCGACGGCGGCGGCGCAGAGGACGAGGCCGGCGCCGACGAGCAGCGCGCTCGTCGGTGAGAGCCAGTCGAACTGCTCGCCGGCGAGCGAGACCCAGATCAGCAGGCTGGAGACGCCGCCGGCGATGAGCAGCGCGCCGGGGAAGTCGATGCGCGCCTCGCGGCGGCGGCGCGGGAGATGGAGCGTCCGCTGGAGGACGACGAACGCGGCGACGCCGAACGGCACGCCGATGTAGAAGCACCAGCGCCAGCCGAACGCGTCGGTGACCAGGCCGCCGAGCAGCGGGCCGGCGACGGTCCCGAGCCCGAACACCGCGCCGAGGTAGCCGCTGTAGCGGCCGCGCTCGCGCGGGGAGACGAGGTCGGAGAGGATCACCTGGACGAGCGCGGTGAGGCCGCCGACGCCGAGGCCCTGCACGACGCGGCAGCCGATCAGCCACGACGTCGACTGAGCGAGGCCGGCGAGGATCGAGCCGGACACGTAGATCACGAGCCCGGCCTGGACGAGCAGCTTGCGGTCGAAGAGGTCGGCGAGCTTGCCCCAGATCGGCGTCGTCACCGTCAGGGCGAGCAGCGTGGAGGTGACGACCCACGTGTACGACGACTGGCTGCCGCCGAGGTCGCCGATGATCTGCGGCAGCGCCGTCGTGACGACGGTGCTGGAGAGGATGGCGACGAACATCGCCATGAGCAGGCCGGACATGGCCTGGAGGACTTCGCGGTGGGTGGCAGGGCGGTCTGTGGGCATCCCGAACTACTCTCAGCGTAGCAACGTTCGCGTGGACGCGAACATCGCGCAGCATGTACCATTCGTGTGCATGAGAGCGATTGCCGCACAGGAGGACGCGACCGACCGGGTCGCCGAGGACCTCTACGAGGTGCTCGCCCACGTGATGCGCGCGAGCCAGGGCGACGTGTTCCACTTGGCGTCGGAGCTCGACCTCACGCTCACGCAACTGCGGGTCATGCACGTGCTCGTGCGCGCGGAGAGCGAGCCGTCGCTCATGGACCTCGCCGCCGCGATCGACCTCTCCGTCGCGGCGACCGGCCGCGCCGCCGACTCCCTCGTGCGGGCCGGCTTCGTCGCGCGCCGCGAGGACGAGGCGGACCGGCGCGTCAAGCGCCACTCGCTGACGTCCGAGGGGCGCCGGGCGCTCGATCGCCTCGCCGCGCAGCGCCGCGCCGGCGTGGAGCGGTTCGTCGCGCAGCTCGACCGCGACGACCGCCGCCGGCTCGCCGGCGCGCTCGAGCCGCTGGCCGGCCGGCTGCGCGGTTGATGGCGGACGCCGGCTACTCGGGCACGCCGCTCGTCAAGAAGCTCGGCGTCAAGCCCGGCCATCGCGTCGCCTGGCTCGGTGCGCCGGACGGGTTCGACGGGCTCGTCGGCGACCTGCCCGACGGCACGCGCGTGTCGCGGCGGCTCGCGAAGGGCCTCGACGTGCTCGTGCAGTTCGTGACCGCGCGCGCGGAGCTCGGCCGCCGGCTGCCCGCGTTGCGCGAGGCCGTGTTCCCCGCCGGCGCGGCGTGGATCGCTTGGCCGAAGCGCAGCTCGGGCGTCGCGACCGACGTCACCGAGGACGTCGTGCGCGAGCTGGCGCTGCCCCTCGGCCTCGTCGACGTGAAGGTCATCGCGATCGACGCGACGTGGAGCGGCCTGAAGCTCGTCGTGCGCAAGGAGCTGCGGTGATCTTCGCGCGCGACGGCGAGACGTACGTCCCGACCGGCCACGCGGTGGGCCCGTGGGATCCCGGGCAGCTGCATGGCGGCGGGCCGAGCGCGCTGGTCGCCCGCGAGGTCGAGCGCCTCGCGCCCGACATGCACCTGACGCGGCTGACGGTCGAGTTCCTCGGGGCCGTGCCGCTGGCGCCCGTCACCGTGCAGGCGGAGATCGTCAAGCGGGGCCGGCGCTTCCAGCTCGCCGAGGCGTCGCTCGCCAGCAACGGGCGCGAGGTGCTGCGTGCGCGGGCCGTGCTGCTGCGCGTCGACGACGTCGACGGGGTGCCGCCGGGCGCGCCGGAGCCGCCGCTCGACGCCGGACCGGACGAGGCGACCGTGCACGAGTGGCCGCTCGGCCACGGCGAGGAGGGCTTCCACCTGACCGGCATGGAGATCCGCTTCGCGCGCAGCTCGTTCGGCGAGAACGGCCCCGCGCTGGCCTGGTTCCGGCTGAACCATGCGCTCGTCGAGGGGGAGGAGCCGTCGCCGGTGCAGCGCGCGGTCGCCGCCGCCGACTTCGGCAACGGCGTCAGCCGCGAGCTCGACTGGCGCGAGTGGCTCTTCATCAACACGGACCTCTCGGTGTTCCTGCACCGGCCGCCGGCCGGCGAGTGGATCGCGCTCGACGCGCGGACGGTGCTCGAGCGCGCGGGCGTCGGCATGGCCACGTCGACGCTGCACGACGAGAGCGGCGCCGCGATCGGCATGGCGCATCAGTCCCTCTTCGTGGCGCCCCGGTAGCCTCGCTTGGACCGTGGCCAAGGTCCTCGAGCACATCGACGCGCCGCTTGCGCGGTGGATCGGCCGCCAGCCGATGTTCTTCGTCGGGACGGCGCCGAGCGACGACGACGGCCGCGTGAACGTCTCGCCGAAGGGGCCGGGCGGGACGCTGCGCGTGCTCGGGCCGCTCGAGGTCGCGTACCTCGACGTGTTCGGCAGCGGGGCGGAGACGATCGCCCACCTGCGCGACAACGGCCGGATCGTCGTGATGCTGTGCGCGTTCGAGGGGCCGCCGAAGATCGTCCGGCTGCATGGCCGCGGCGAGGTCGTGCTCGCCGAGGACCCGCGCTTCGACGCGCTGCTCGAGCAGTGGTCGTTCGACGACCTCGGGCCACCCGAGGCGCGCCGGGCGATCATCCGCGTCGACGTCGAGCGCGTCGCCACCTCGTGCGGGTACGGCGTGCCGCTCATGGAGCACGTCGGCGACCGCGAGCACTACGCGCTGTCGGTCGGCAAGAAGCTGCGGACCAAGGGCGCCGAGACGTACCGGCGCGACGCGCGCGTGCGCAACGCGCAGAGCATCGACGGCCTGCCGTCGGTGCCCGCGTGAGCGCGCTGCTCGCGGCGGTCCTCGCCCTCGGCGTACCGCCGGCGCCGTCTCCGCCGCCGCGGGTCCACTGCCCGCCCGCCGTCGCCGGCTGCCGCGCGGTGACCGGCACGATCGTCTACGTCGAGCGCGTCGACCCCGACGGCGACGGCGACCTGCACGTCGTCGTGGCGGCCGGCTCGATCAGCCTGCCCGGCCTGACGTCGATCGACGTCGAGAAGGCGCTGCGCCCGCGGCGCGACCCGCACATCGGCGAGCGCGCCGGGGGCGCGGGGCCGGTCTACCGCGGCTCCTACGGCCAGCGGCAGATCCAGGCCGTGCGATTCCGTGTGTTCGGCCAGCAGGCTCCGCACCAAGGTTCCGGCGGGTAGCCGCCGAAGGGAGCGGGGACAATGCACCGAGTGCGGCGCATCTTCGACTTCTGGTGGGGCCAGGGCATCGCCGACGACGTCCCGGCGCTCACCTACTACCTCGTGCTGTCGCTGGCGCCGTTCGCGCTGGGCGTCGCCGCGCTCGAGGCGCTGCTCCTCAAGGACGTGCTCTCCGCCGTCGAGGTCGCGCAGCAGGTCAACCGCTTCCTGCCGGAGGAGGTCCACGCCGACATCCAGCGGCTCATCCTCGGCACGCGCGACAACTCGCCGCTGCTGCTCGCCGTCGCCGTCGCCTCGATGCTGTGGACGACGTCGGGCGCGATCGGCGTCATCGAGCGCTGCGAGTCGCGGATCCTCGACTGCCCGCGCCACCACGTCGTCACCGGCCGGCTGCGCAACGTCGGGCTCGGCGTGTTCGTCGCGGCGATGTTCGTCGCCGCCGCGTCGGGCGCGCCGGTGATCGGCCGCGCCGCCGACCAGCTCGACCTCTGGGGCGAGACGCCGACGTGGGCGCCGTTCGTCGCGAACGCGTTCGGGTCGGTCGTCGTGTTCATGTTCATCTTCCGCTACGCGCCGCGGTCGCGGCTCGGCTGGCGCCCGGCGCTGCTCGGCGCGCTGCCGGCCGGGATCCTGACGCCCGCGATCCCCGCGCTCGTCGGCCTGTACTTCGGCGCGGCCGCCGGCTTCGCGGCGGTGCGGCTGTTCCTGCTGCTGGCCGTGCTCCTCCTCGGCCTCTACCTGATGGCCACCGTCATGCTCATCGGCGCGGGCGTCGCCACGAACGCGGAGCTGCGCCGCCGGCGCCGCCGTCGCGACCGCCCGCCGATCCGCGGCGGTCCGGAGGGCCTGCTGCCGCAGAAACGGCGCCGGGCGGCGACCGACGCGCGGACCGAGCGCGTCGGGGTCGGCGGACCCCGCTAGGCCACGGCCGGCTCGACCGGGATGCCCGGCACGCGCGCGACCGCGATCGCGACGTCGTCGCGCGGGCGCCCGCGCTGCGCCAAGACGACCGCGTTCTGCAGCGTCGCGGCGATCGCGTTCGCTCCCATGCCCGAGCAGCGCCGCACCATCGCGGCGAGCTTCTCGTCGCCGAGCAGGCCGTCGGGCGTCCGCGCCTCGGTGATCCCGTCGGTGTAGAAGACGAGCGCGTCGCCCGGATCGAGCCGGATCGGCTCGTCGTGCAGGTCGGGGTCGTCGACGAAGCCGAGGACCGTTCCGGGGCGGCCGGCCGGCTCCACGCTGCCGTCGGCGCGCAGCACGAGCGGGAGCGGGTGGCCGGCGCAGCTGACCTCGGCGAGCATGGCGTCGCCGAGCGGCTCCAGCCGCGCGAGCGCGACGGTGCAGTAGCGGCCGCGCGTGGCGCGCTGGGCGTTGAGCGCGCGGTTGAGCGCGTGCAGCACGCCGCTCGGCCGCGCCTCGTAGTGAGCCGCGGCGCGGATCGTGTGGCGCGTCAGGCCGGTGAGCGCGGCGGCGCGCGCACCCTTGCCGGTCACGTCGCCGATGGCGACCATCGTCGCGCCGTCGTCGGTCGAGAAGGCGTCGTAGAAGTCGCCGCCGACCTCGGTCCCGTCGCCGGCGGGTCGGTAGGCGGCCCCGAGCTCGAGCCCCTCGAGCCGCGGCAGGCGCTCGGGCAGCAGGCTCTCCTGCAGGACGCGGGCGATCTCCGCCTCGCGCGCGTACAGGCGCGCGTTGTCGACGGCGAGCGCGGCGCGCAGGCCGAGGTCCTCGGCGAGGACGAGCTCGTCGTCGCCGAAGCTGCGGTGGCGGTCGGTCGACGCGAGCGTGAGGACGCCGAGGACCTCGCCGCGGGCCGTCAGCGGCACGAGGAGCACGCTGCTGGGGGGCCGTTCGATCCCGAGGCCGGCGTTGAGCAGCGAGACGTCACCGGACTCCGTCCGCTGAGCGCGGCGGGTCGCGATGACCGCGGCGACCGGGTCGGGCTCGCTCGGGACCGGGATGATCTCCGGCAGCGCGCGCAGCATCCGCTCGCCGCGCGCGTCGGCGGCGACGGCGGCGACGCGGCGGACGCGGTCGCCCTCGACCAGGTGCACGAGGCAGAGGTCCGCGAGCGACGGGACCGAGATGCCGGCGAGCGAGTCGATCGTCTCGCGCAGGTCGAGCGAGGCGTCGAGCAGGGGGGAGGCTTGGGCGAGGAACGTCGACCGGCGGGCGGACGCCGCCGCTCCATCGTCGGGCCGCGAGCCGAGCGCCGCCGGGAAGTCCGGGCCCGGGACGCAGACCACGACGTCGGGGTCCTCGCGGGCGAGCGTCAGCACGTCGGCGCCCGTTCCGACCGCGAGCACCTCGTGACCGTCGCGCTCGAGCCGTGCGCGCAGGCGCTCGGCCCGCTCGCTGTCGGCCTCTTCGGCGATGACGACTCGCACCGCTACTCGACCGAGGTGACGTGGAGCCGATCGATCACTTGCGCGAGGGCCATGACGCGCGCCGCCTCGCCGTCGCCCGCGAGGACGATGAGGTCGGTGCCGTGCTGGCGGGCGCGGACGTCGGCGTCGAGCAGGATCTGCAGGCCGCTCGAGTCCATGAACTCGACGTGCGTCAGGTCGAGGAGGAGGTCCAGGCCGTTGCTCTGCGCGCGCAGCACCGCGCGCTCGAGCTCATCGGCCGTCGTGAGGTCGATGTCGCCCCGTACGACGAGGCGCGTCGCCTCCTGTTCCTCGTGACGTTCGATCTGGATCGGCATGCCTGGCGCCCGAGCGCTGCGAAGTCCGTGTCTGCGCTATGGCCCCTTCGGGGAGACTACGCAAGACGCACATGCAGTTCAGCGCTTCCTTCCCACACGACGCCGATGCGATCCCGGCTGCGAGGCGCGTCCTGGATCGCGTCGCGCCGGCGCTGGATGACGAGACGCTGCGCAACGCGCGGCTCGTGGTGTCCGAGCTCGTGACCAACGTCGTGCGGCATGTGCCCGCAGAGACGGGGGACATCGAGCTCCGCGTGGCGCTGGAGGACGGCGCGTTGCACGTCGCGGTCCTCGACCACGGCCCCGGCTTCACGCCGCGGCCGCGTGACGAGGAGCAGGACTCGTCGTCCGGATGGGGGCTTCACATCCTGGCGCGTACGGCTTCTCGTTGGGGCGTCGAGAACGACGGCGCGACCTGCGTCTGGTTCGAGATGCCGGCCCTGCAGAACTGAGCGCCGTGGACGACGACGACCTCGTCGAGGAGGTCGTGCCGCTGCGCGACCGCGTCCTCGAGGTGCTGCGGCCGCGGGACGCGGACGCGCTCATCGACGAGGAGGCCTTCGAGCGCGAGGAGCAGATGCCGTACTGGGCCGAGCTGTGGCCGAGCGGCGTCGCACTCGCGCGGGCGGTCTCGGGCGCGTCGCTGCGCGGGCGGCGCGTGCTGGAGCTCGGCTGCGGCGGCCTCGCGCTGCCGTCGATCACGGCTGCCTTGGCGGGCGCGCGGGTGCTCGCGAGCGACTGGGCCGCCGATGCGCTGGAGCTCGCGGCGGAGAACGCGCGGCGCAACGAGGCGTCGATCGAGGTCGCGCGCGCCGCGTGGGGCGAGCCCGAAGCTCTCGTCTCCCGCGCCCCTTGGGACCTCGTCCTCGCCGCCGACGTGCTCTACGAGAACCGCAACCTCGACCAGCTCATGGCGCTGCTTCCCCGGTTGATCGACGAGAGGGGAGAGCTGTGGCTCGCCGACCCCAACCGCCGCAACCTCCCGCGCTTCCTCGACCGCGCCGCGCCGCTGTTCCAGTGGCGCGAGACGAAGGACCCCGAGGTCCCGACAGTCCGCGTCTTCCGGATGCGCCTTGCCCCTCCATGAAGATTGTGGAACAATCCCACAATGCCTCGCGTCCTCGTTCTCCTCTCGGCGGTCCTCTTCGGCACGACGGGGACGGCGCAGGCTCTCGGCCCCGATGCGTCGCCGCTGGCGGTCGGGGCCGCTCGGATCGCGGTCGGCGGGGCGCTGCTCGTCCTCATCGATCAGCTGCTGCGGCGGCGCGGGGCCGTGTCGGAGGGGCCGTGGGCGCGCAAGGACACGATCGCTGCCGCCGTCGGGATCGTCGCGTACCAGCTCGCGTTCTTCGCCGCCGTTGACGACACGGGCGTCGCCGTCGGCACCGTCGTCGCCCTCGGCTCGGCGCCCGCGCTGACCGGCGCCTTCGCGCGCGTCGTCGATGGCGCACCGCTCACCGGCCGCTGGGCCGCGTGCACGGCGCTTGCCACCGCCGGCGTCCTGCTCCTCGTCCTCGGCGGCGCGGACGGCCGCGTCAGCGCGCCCGGCATCGGCCTCGCGCTGATCGCCGGCGCGTCCTACGGCGCGTACACCCTGGCGTCGAAGCGTCTCATCGCCGACGGCCATCCGCCCGAGGCCGTCATGGCGCGCGGGTTCGGCCTGGCCGGCGTCGCGCTCCTCCCGGTCCTCGTCCTCGCGGGCGGCGAGGACCTCGGCAACGCCGACGGGATCGGCCTGGCGCTCTACCTCGGCGCGATCCCCACCGCGATCGCGTACGTCCTCTTCGCCCGCGGCCTCCGCTCGCTCGGCGCGGGCGAGACCGCGACGCTCACGCTCGCCGAGCCCCTGACCGCCGCCGCCCTCGGCGCGATCGTCCTCGGCGAACGCCCCGGCACGATCGCGGTGTGCGGAGCCGCCCTCGTCCTCGCCGGCCTCGCCGCCCTCGCGCTGCCCGGCCGCCGCGGAGAACCGGTCGGAGAGGCCGCCGCCGAGGTCCCCGAGACGATCTCCGTTGGCGAGGACGGCAGTCGCCGGCCCACCGGAACGATCTCCGCCGGTGAGGACGGCCTTCGCCGGCCGGCGGAGGCGAGCGCGTGAGCGCGGAGCCGGCTCCTCTCGCGCGCCGGTCGACGGTCGACGCGCTGGCGGATGCGGTGCGGGCGCGGATCCTCTCGGGCGAGCTCTCCGGTGGCGCGCGCTTGCGCGAGCAGGAGCTCGTCGCGACGTACGACGTCGCGCGGCACACCGTCCGGGCGGCGCTGCGGTCGCTTGCGGCGGAGGGGCTCGTCGTCATCGAGCCGAACCGCGGCGCGTCCGTCGCCGCGCTCGACGCCGAGGCGGTCGTGGGGCTCTTCGAGCTGCGGACCGCGCTCGAGACCGAGGCGGTGCGCCTGGCGCTCGAGCGGCACGACGGCCGGCTGCCGGATGCGGTCCGCGACGCGGTCGCCGTCTTGCGGGAGGCGTGCGACGCGCGCGACGCTGCCGCGATGGTCGACGCGCACGACGGCGTGCACCGGGCGCTCGTCGAGGCCGGGGGGTCTCGCCGCATCGCCGAGGCGCACCGCGCGCTCGCAGGCGAAACGCGGCTCTTCGTCGTCCAGCTCCCGCGCCGCTGGACGCCCGACGTCATGGCGGCGGAGCACGCCCAGCTCGTCGACGACCTCGAGCGCGAAGGGCCGGAGGCGCTCAACCGCCATCTCCGCGAGGCAGCGCACGCCGTGCTCGCCACGCTGTCGCCCGCCGGCTGATCGACTGCTTGTGTGACGCGGATCTCGCGTGCGCGAGGCGATGCGCGGGAAACCGGAGTGGAGTGGTTCCCGAGACGAAGACCAGCTCGCGGCGGGCGACGGCGGGGTTGGCGCTCGCGGTGTTCGCGCTCGTGACGTCATGGCTGCCGGCGGTCGCGGTGCCGGCCGGCGTCGGGGCTGTCCTGTTCGGTGCGAGCGCGCGTGCGGAGGCGCATCGCGCGCAGGTCGTGGTGCCCCGTGTGGCGTCCGCTGCGCTGGCGCTCGCGGCGGTCGCGATCGCCGTCGGCGTTGCGATCTCGATCGCCGCGCTCGCGAGTTCTTGAGGGAACCCCGGGAACATCCTGCAAACCGGCTTTCCTTTCGCCCGCGGCAACTGCTAGGTTCCGCGCAACTTGACCGGGCATCGGGTCCGGCACCAAGCGTGCAGTTCGCGCTCGCAGTCGTTGCACCCAGCATCCGTCGGCGTCCGCAGTGCACAGAGACAAGACGGAGGAGCGCCACCAATGGCCACCGGTGTTGTGAAGTGGTTCAACGACGACAAGGGCTTCGGCTTCATCACGCCCGATGAGGGCGGCAAGGACCTCTTCGTGCATCACAGCGCGATCAACTCGAACGGGTTCCGCACCCTGAACGAGGGCGCGCGCGTGTCCTTCGACGCTGAGGCCGGGGACAAGGGCCCCAAGGCCGTCAACGTCACCCCGATCTAGAGCGCTTCAACGCTGAGACGCGCAGCGCGCGTCTACGCACCGCTCTTCGCCACGACGACGGCGCGGCGGCTTGTCGCCGCGTCCGTCGCCGGGCGCCTCGCGATCGGCGCCTTCGGGCTGCCGCTCGTCCTCGCCGCCCAGCAGGCGACCGGCTCGTTCGCCTCCGCCGGCATCGTCGTCGGCGGCTTCTCCGCCGGCGTCGCCCTCGGCGCCCCGCTGCGCGGCCGCCTCGTCGACCGCCGCGGCTCACCCCGCGCCCTCCCGCCGCTCGTCGCGATCAGCGGCGCCTGCCTCATCGCCCTCGCGGCCCTGACGGGAGAGGGAGCCACACCCGTCGCCGTCCTCACCGCGCTCGCCGCGCTGTCCGGTCTCACCACGCCGCCGCTCGTCGCCGCGATGAGGCTCGAATGGCAGCGCCTCCTCGGCGGCGACGCGGGCGCCGCCGCCGAGAGATCGCGGCGCGGCGAACCCCCCGGATCTCTCCTCCCGCGGGCATACGCGCTCGAGTCGTCTTTGCAAACCGGGGTGTTCGTCGTCGGGCCGCTGCTGTCCGGCGCGGGAATCGCGCTCGCGGGCGCGCGGGTGTCGCTCGCGCTGTCCGGCGTGCTGCTGATCGCCGGGACGCTCACGTTCGCAGCTCTTGCGGCGCCGCCGGTCACGCATGCGGAGGGCCATGTCCCGCGCTCGCCGATGCGGCGGCCGGGCGTGCGCGTGCTCGTCCTGGTGACGCTGATCGCGGACGTCGCGCTCGGGGTCGTCGACGTCGCCGTGCCCGCGTTCGCTCAGGAACGGGGAGCGGCGGGCGCGGCCGGCGTGCTGCTCGCGCTCTTCGCGGTCGGCGGCGTCATGGGCGGGCTGGCGTTCGGCGCGCGGACGTGGCGCAGCGCGCCGTCGGTGCAGCTCGCCGCCGCGACCGCGGTGAGCGCCGCGCTGCTCGCGCTGATGGCGCCCGTCGAGGCGGCCGTCGTCCTCGGCGCGCTGCTCCTCGTGTCCGGCGCGCCGTCCGCCGCGCAGTGGGCCGCGGCGTCGGTGAGCCTCGACCGCGCGAGCGGCGGTCGCGGCGGCGCGGAGGCGTTCGCTTGGCTCAGCGCCGCCAACAGCATCGGCGTCGGCCTGGGCAGCGTCCTCGGCGGCGCGATCGTCGAGCACCGCGGAACTGGCACCGCGTTCCTCGCCGCGGCGGCCGCCGCCGCGCTCGCCGCGGTGACGGTCCTCGCGCGAAGGGTCGCGCTGGACGGGGGAGAGACGCGCGCGGCGTGAACGCGGCGGCGCCGGCGTGATCAGGCGGCGCGGAGGAGCGCGGTGACGACGGCGGCGATGAGCACGCCGGTGATCACCGAGACGCCCTTCCACAGGGCGACGCCGGCGACCGCGACGCCGGCGGTGTTGGCGCCGACGCCGAGCTCCTGCTCATCGGCGAAGACCGCGACGCAGACGAGCGCGGCGAGCAGCGCAGGAGCCATGAGCCGGATCACCGCGGAGAACGCCTCGGGCAGGTCGCGGCCGCCGAGGGCGACCGGGCCTGCGGCCTTGATGATCGCGGTGACGATCGCGCACAGCGCGATGAGCGCCCAGAACGCGCCCGTGCTCACGACTCGCTCCCCGGACCGGGGCGCTCGCCGCTCGTGGCCCCGGCCACCGGGGTCTCGTCCGCGCGCCGGTAGACGCGCAACCCGTACAGGGCCGCGACGCTCGCCAGGAGCACCGGCAGGCCGGCCGGCAGGAAGGTCACGGTCGCCAGAGCGATCAGCGCGCCCGCGATCGCCACCGGCCGCGCGTCGCGGTTGCGCACCTCCACGAGCAGCAGCGCGAGGAAGAAGGTGGGGAAGACCGCGTCGAGACCGAGCCGGTCGGCGTCGCCGATGACCGACCCGCCGAGCGCGCCGACGAGCGTCCCGCTGAACCACGTCAGGTACTGCACGGCGGTCGAGCCGAACAGGAACCAGCGGTCGTAGCTGCCGTCGCCCTGCGCCGCCATCGCCCACGACGAGTCGACCACCGCCTGCCCTTGCGCGCCGCGGAACAGCGGGCCGCCCGGCAGCGACGGCGCCAAGGCGATCCCCATCGGCAGGAACCGCGAGTTCATCAGCGCGGCCGCTCCGACCGCCGCTCCCATCGACCCGCCCGACGCGACGATCGACAGCGCCGCGAACTGCGCCGACCCCGCGAAGACGATGGCCGACATGACGACGGCCTGCACGGCCGTCATCCCGACGTCGCGCGCCAGGACCCCGAACGACAACGACACGAGGAAGCCCGCCAGCGCGTACGGCGTCCCGGCGCGGAACCCGTCGCGGTACGAAGCACGAGGCGACGGGTCGGCGGGCATGAGCGCTCACTCTACGAACGCGACGAATAGCCTCCGACCGATGGTCACCGCCCGCCGTGCGCTGCCCCTGCTCGCAGCCGCCGCCTTCCTCCTGTCCCTCGCCGCCACCCCGGCACACGCGAAGACGACATGGCTCTGCAACCCCGGCCTCAAGCAGGACGCCTGCCGCGTCTCGCTCACCACGACGAAGGTCACGCCGACCGGCAAGGTGCTCGGCATCGACCGCATCCAGCGCGCGAAGAGGCCGAAGTTCGACTGCTTCTACGTCTACCCGACGGTCAGCGACCAGACGACGATCCAGGCGAACCGCAAGGTCGACGACGTCCTGCGATCGATCGCGCTCTACCAGGCCGCCCGCTACACGCGCGACTGCCGCATGTACGCGCCGGTCTACCGGCAGATCACGCTGCGCGGCCTGCTCGAGCCGGACAAGATCACGACGACCATGCGCGACCAGGGCTACGCCGACGTGCTCGCGGCCTGGCGCGAGTACCTCGAGAAGGACAACAAGGGCCGCGGCGTCGTGCTCATCGGCCACTCGCAGGGCACGTTCGTCCTCAAGCGGCTCATCGCCGAGCAGATCGACACCAACCCGAAGGTGCGCCGGAAGCTCATCTCGGCCGTGCTCCTCGGCGGCAACGTCGAGACCAAGCGCGGCTCGGACCGCGGTGGCACGTTCAAGAACGTCCCGACCTGCGCGAAGTCGACGCAAACCGGCTGCGTCCTCGCGTTCTCGACGTTCGGCGAGACGCCGCCGCAGGGCTCGCGCTTCGGCCGCGCCGCCGACGCGACGAAGAACGAGGTCGCCTGCACGAACCCCGCCGCGCTCGGCGGCGGCCCGGCGACCGTCACGTCGATCTACCCGTCGACGCCGTTCGCGGAGGGAACGATCGCCGCGGTGATCGACATCGTCGGCAACGACCTCCCGACGGCGCGGACGCCGTGGATCGAGGTCGTCGGCCCGTACACCGCGCGGTGCGTCGACGAGGACGGAGCGCAGGCGCTGGTCATCACGCCGCGTGGGGGAGCGCCCGCGCTGCAGCCCTCGCCCGACGCCGGCTGGGGCCTGCACCTCGTCGACGCGAACATCGCCCTCGGGCAGCTCGCCGACGTCGTGCGCCGGCAAGCTGCCACGTGGGTGAGGAAGGCGTCCTAGCGCAGCGACGCCGAGAAGGACGCGGTCTGGGTGGCGCCGCCCGCCGGGGCGAACGTCACCTTGACCGCGAGCTTCGCCTTCCGCGTCCGGGCGAGCGCACGCTTGCCCGCAGCAGTGAACCGCGCGGTCATGACGACCTTGCCGCCCGCGACCTGCTTCGCCGCGGCCTTCGCGACCGTCTTGCCGCCGCGCTTGACGACGACGCCGACCTTGCCGGCGCCCGGCACGGACACGGTGACGCGCAGGCCCTTGCGCAGCGCGGCCTTCACGGACGACCGCGACGCCTTCGCGCTGATAGCGCCGCCGGCCGAGCCGCCGGTGTCGGCCGGACCGCCGCCCTGCTGAGCGCCCTTGTCGGTGACCGGACGGTCCGCGGGCACGTCCGCCGGGCCCCAGTCGGGCTCGGTGGCGCCGGCGATCACGAGCGGCGGGTTCTCCGTCGCGCCCGCGGTCGTGCAGCCGCCGTCGAACGACGGGACCTCCGCGATGTGGATGCCGTCGCCCTGCTGCATCGCGAGCTTCGTGCCGTGCGGCGACCACGTCGGGACGGCGAACTTGCCGCCGTTCGGGTTCGAGTAGCGGTAGCAGACGCTCGGGTACGTCGAGGAGGCGGCCATGCCGTCCTTGAACGTCGTCGGGAAGTTCGGCACGGCGTAGACCGTCAGCGTCTCGTCGGCGCCGCCGGTGACGAACGCCATCTTCTTGCGGTCGCGCGTGATGTCGCCGTGCGCGAGGCCCTTGTTGCCCTCGACGGTGTCGCTGAACCAGTTGTGGACCATGACGCCCTTGTTGGCGGAGCCGTCGCTCAGCGTGTCGAGCACGACGTCGCTGTTCGGCAGGTGCGTCGGGTTGCTCAGCATGAGCGTGTCGTCGTCGATCCACGACGGGTGCCGCCAGCCGGAGTGCCGGCCGAGCTGCGGGTCGTCCCAGCTCGTCTGCCGGTCGGCCCACGAGTAGCCCGTGCCGCCCTCGTTGTACGCGACGACGCACTGCGGCGGGTAGCACGTCGAGGACGTTCCCTGAGTGTTGTAGTAGTACGTGTAGGCGAACTTCGTGCCGTCCGGCGAGATGGCCGGATCGAACGGGCCGAAGAACGTGCGGGCGCCCGCGTCGCGCAGATCGGAGACGGGCGTGTCGAAGTCGGCGAGCACGTTGCCCATGCGGTCGAGGCGGTGCAGCCGGACCCCGGTCAGCGCGATCATCGTGCCGTCGTCGGCCTGCGAGACGTCGGCGTACTGGCCGGTCGAGGTGACCTGGAAGGAGCGTGATCCGTCCGGCGTCGAGAGCCAGACGTTCCCGTCCTTGACGTACGCGATCGAGTCGGCCGACGCCATCGGGGCGAGGACCGCCGCGGCGACGCATGCCGCGGCGGCGGTGAGGAGGAGTCGGGAGGAGCGGAGCATGGCCCCACGTTCTCCCGGGGCCGCCCGGGGTGGCGTCGGGGGGTTGCCTAGTTGCGTGCCCCCACGGCGTCGAGGACCCGCCTGATCCGCTTGGCCGACACCGGGGAGCGCACACCGAGGCCTTGCGCGAAGTGACTGACGCGCAGCTCCTCGAGCAGCCACGGGACCTCGCGCAGCTCGTCGGGCAGCGGCCGGCCCTTCGGCCACGCCGCGAGCCGCTCGCGGTGCAGCGCCTCGAGCTCGTGGATCGCGCGCATCCGGTCGAGGTCGCCGGCGACCATCGTGGGGAGCCGCTCGAGGCGCCGGTCGGCGGCGCGCAGGTAGCGCTCGACGTCCGCGAGGCGAGCGACGCCCGTCGGCGCGATGAACCCCGGCCCGACGAGCCGTTGCAGCTGCGCGGCGACGTCGCGTACCGAGGACTGCAGCGCATCGGCGGTCGTCGACTCCATCCGCCGGCGCACGTCGCGCTCGGCGTCGAGGATCCGCGCGACCTGCCGCACGACGGCGAGCGTCGTGTCCGCGAGCTCGCCGGCCACGCGCTCGCGCAGCCGCGCGAAGTCCTGCTCGGTCCACGCCGGGCCGCCCGCGCGCTGCATGAGGTGGTCGACGGCGGCCGCGCGCGCGTCGTCGAGCACCGCGGCGACGCTGCCGTGCGGCGCGGCCGCCAGCGCGAGCTGCTCCGCCGACGTCAGCCGGCCGGCGACCCACTTGAGCGGATCGGGGATCGTGAGCAGCAGCAGCCGCCGCGTCCCGAGCCGCATCGCCGCCGCCTGCTCCTCCGGTGTGTCGAGCACGCGCACGCCCGCCGTCGTGCCCTCGTCGACGAGCGCCGGGTACGCGCGCACCGCCTGTCCCGTGCCCGGCAGCGCGATCGTCCGCGGCAGGTCGCCGATCGTCCACGCCGCCAGCCCGCGGTGCTCGAGCGGCCGCGCCGCGCCCGCCAGCGCGGCGCGCAGCTTCGGCCGCAGCTCCGCGCGCAGCGCGTCCAGCTCACGCCCCGCGGCGAGCGGCGCCCCGTCGCCGTCCTCGACGACGAACCGCATGCGCAGGTGGTCGGGCAGCCGCCGCAGGTCGAGCGCCTCGCGCGCGCCCCGCACCCCCCGCAGCGCCGCGAGCTGGGCGGCGACGGCGTCGAGCAAGGGATCGCGGCGCGGCGTCAGCCGCTCCAGCACCTCGGCCGCCACCTCGGGGATCGGCACGAGCGCGCGGCGCTGCTCCTTGGGCAGCGACCGCAGCAGCGCGGTCACGAGCTCCTCGCGCAGCCCCGGCACGAGCCAATCGAAGCCGCGCCCGGTGATCTGCCCCAGCGCTTGCAGCGGGACGTGCGCGGTGACGCCGTCGTCCTCCTCGCCCGGCGCGAAGCGGTACGACAGCTCCAAGACGAGGTCGCCCTGCTTCCACCGCGACGGGAACGCCTTCGGGTCGAGCGCCGCCGCCGCGGCCGGGTCGACGAGCACCTCGTGCGGGTACGTGAGCAGGTCCGGATGGCGGCGCCGCTCGTCGCGCCACCAGCGGTCGAAGTGCCGCCCCGACACGATGCTCTCCGGCACCCGCTCGTCGAAGAACGCGAACAGCGTCCCGTCGTCGGCGAGCAGGTCGCGGCGGCGCACGCGGTCCTCGAGCTGCTCGACCTCCCGCACGCGGCGGCGGTTCTCCTCGAGGAACGCGTGCGGCGCGTCCCACTCGCCCTCGACGAGCGCGCGGCGCAGGAGCAGGTCGCGCGACAGCGCCGGGTCGATCGCGCCGTAGGCGACGGTGCGCCCACCGACGATCGGCAGCCCGTAGAGCGTCACGCGCTCGGTGGCGACGACCGAGGCGCGCTTGCGGTCCCAGCGCGGCTCGCTGTACTGGCGCTTGATGAGGTGCTCGGCGAGCGGCTCCAGCCACTGCGGCTGGATCTGCGCCGCGGTGCGCCCGAACAGCCGCGAGGTCTCGACGAGCTCCGCGACCATGACCCACGCCGGCGGCTTCTTCGCGACCACCGACCCGGGGAAGATGGCGAACCGCGCGTTGCGCGCGCCCGCGTACTCGCGCCGCGCGCCGTCGCGCATGCCGACGTGCGACAGCAGGCCGGACAGCAGCGCCTGGTGGATCTCGCGCGGCTCGGCCGGCTCGCGGCTGCGCGTGACCTTGGCCGCGCGCGCCGACCGGCGCAGCTGCGAGACGAGGTCCTGCCATTCGCGCACGCGCAGGTGGTGCAGGTACTCGGACTTGCACAGCCGGCGGAACTGGTTGCCCGACAGCGCGTGCTGCTGCTCGCGCAGGTACCGCCACAGCGCGAGCAGCGTCAGGAAGTCAGAGCCCTCCTGCGTGAAGCGCGCGTGCAGCTGGTCGGCCTGCGCCTGCTTGTCGGCCGGCCGCTCGCGCACGTCCTGGATCGACAGCGCCGCGACGATGACCATGACCTCGTCGACGCAGCCGAGCCGGTCGGCCTCGACGACCATCCGCGCGAGCCGCGGGTCGACGGGCAGCTGCGCGACCCGGCGGCCGATGCGGGTGAGGCGGCGCCCGTCGTCGATCGCTCCCAGCTCCTGCAGCAGGTTCAGGCCGTCGCGCACCTGCCGCCGGTCCGGCGGGTCGAGGAACGGGAAGTCCTCGATGTCGCCGAGGCCGATCGACAGCATCTGCAGCAGCACCGAGGCGAGGCTCGTGCGCAGGATCTCCGGATCGGTGAAGCGCGGTCGCTCCGCGAAGTCCTCCTCGGAGTACAGGCGGATGCAGGTGCCGGGGGCGGTGCGGCCGCAGCGGCCCTTGCGCTGGTCGGCGGACGCTTGGGAGATCGGCTCGATCGGCAGCCGCTGCACCTTCAGCCGCGCGCTGTAACGGCTGATGCGCGCGGTCCCGGGGTCGACGACGGCGGTGATGCCCGGCACGGTCAGCGACGTCTCGGCGACGTTCGTCGCCAGCACGACCCGCCGCTTCGTGTGCTGCTGGAAGATGCGCTGCTGCTCGGCCGTCGACAGCCGCGCGTAGAGCGGCAGGACGTCGGCGGACGCGCCGAGCCGGCCGGTCAGCGCGTCGGCGGTGTCGCGGATCTCGCGCTCGCCGCTGAGGAACACGAGCACGTCGCCGCTGCCGTCGCGGATGAGCTCGTCGACCGCGTCGCCGATCGCGTCGACCTGGTCGGCGTCCTCCTCGGGTGGGCGGTAACGCACCTCGACCGGGTACGTGCGGCCGGACACCTCGACGACCGGTGCGTCGCCGAAGTGCACGGCGAAGCGGCCCGGATCGATCGTCGCCGACGTGATGATGAGCTTGAGGTCGGGGCGCCGCGAGAGGATCCGGTGGATCGAGCCGAGCAGGAAGTCGATGTTCAGCGACCGCTCGTGCGCCTCGTCGACGATGATCGTGTCGTACCGGCGCAGCAGCCGGTCGTGGCGGATCTCGGCGAGCAGCAGCCCGTCGGTCATCACCCGCAGCCGGGTCTCCTCGCTGCTGCGGTCGGTGAACCGGACCGCGTAGCCGACGGCGGTGCCGAGCGGCACCTGCAGCTCGTGCGCGATCCGGTCCGCGACCGTCCGCGCGGCGATCCGCCGCGGCTGGGTGTGGGCGATCATCGCGTCCGCGCCGCGGCCGAGCTCGAGGCAGAGCTTCGGCAGCTGCGTCGTCTTGCCGGACCCCGTCTCGCCCGCCACGACGACCACCTGGTTGTCGCGGATGGCCTCGAGCAGGTCGTCGCGCCGGGCGCTGACCGGCAGCTCGGGCGGATAGGCGATGTGGACGTCCACCATCAGATCTTGGCGAGCGGGCCGATGAAACGGATGACGTTGTGGTGCGACAGGATGTGCACGCGATGCCGACCTACCGGGTAGCTACCGTTCACTGATGATCAACGGCGAGATCACGACGCTCCACGAGCCCGACGGCACGCCGGTGTGCAACGTCGCGTTCGACGTGTCGACGGACCAGCTCCGTGCGGCCGAGCACGCGATCGCCGAGATCGTGCTCGAACGCCATCGCGGCCACGATCTCGACATCGACGACGTCCTCGCGCTGCGCGAGCTGACGAGCGTCCGCGACGAGCTCGACCACCTCGCCGGCCACGGTGGTCACGCCCGCGTGGTCCTGCCGCTCGCCCGCTTCATCGTGCTCCACGACGCGCTCCACGAGTGGGTCGACAGCCGCCATGCCCGCGGCTGGACACGGTCCGACGACGACGAGGCCCTGCCGGTCACCGGCGCGATGCTCGCGCCGATGGACCTCCTGCGCGCCGACGCGCTCGCCGCGGCGCTCGGGGACCCCGCCGGGTCCGAGTCGCTGTAGCTCAGGCCTTCACCGCGATCCGTCCCGACGCCATCGGGACGAGCAGCAACCGCTCGCCGCGGTCGGCGAGGAACTCGTCGACCGCCTTGCGCGCGCCCTCCCAGTAGCCGTAGTCGTCGAGCACGAGCACGCCGCCGGGGACGAGCCGGTCGTAGAGGTGCTCGAGCTCGTGGCGCGTCGAGGCGTACCAGTCGGTGTCGAGGCGCAGCAGTGCGATCGTCCCCGGCGCGTCGCCGGGGATGGTGTCCTCGACGCGGCCGGGGTGGAGGTGGATCCGCTGCTCGGGATAGCCCGTCTCCTGCATGCCGGCGCGGACGTCGTCGAGGCCCGCGACGGCCCAGACGTTCGCGCTGCGGTCGGCAGCCTCGAGCAGCTCGGCCGCGCTGCGCCCGTCGTGGCGGCGGTCCTCGTCGCCGGGCGGCGGCATGCCCTCGAACGTGTCGAACAGGTGCAGGTCGCGATCGCGCACGCCGCGGTCGAGCAGCGTCCGCGCGATCGCCTGCATGCTCCCGCCGCGCCACACGCCGCACTCGACGAACGCGCCGGGCAGATCGTGGTCGACGACGTGGCGGGTCGCGACGATGAGCGCGTGGAGCTTGTCCGGCGCGGTCATCGTGCGCGGCCGCACCGCGGCGATCGTCGCCTTGGCGGCCGGGTCGACGTGAGCCGGGATGGGCGCCGGCTTCGGCTTGCCGCGCCGCTTGCCCGCCTTCCTCGCAGCCCGCGCAGCCTGCAGCGTCTCCTCGAGGGTGTCCTCGCGGACCAGCCGGTAGCCGAGCCGTGACAGCCCGGCGTTGATCGTCCCCTTGACGCCCAAGCGCGGCACGGTACCGGCCCGGCGCCCCACGGATTCCGTCAGTTCGTGCTGACAGGAACCGGGGACTGGCGTCTTAGGCTCAGGGACGGTCCGGCGATTGCCGATCACCGTTGCAGACCCGCCCGCCCCCGAGTCTCCCTCTTCCCATGCGCCCGTTCCTGCTTGCTCTCTGCCTTGCCCTGTCCATGTCCGCCACCGCCGCGCTCGCCTTGGCCGCCCCGGAGGGGGCCGTCAACCAGCGCGAGGACGGCTGGCCCGCCACGACCGGCATGGTGCTGCTCAACCAGTTCGACGACGACGCCCGGCCGCTGGACGGCCGGCCCGGCCGGGACCCGTTCCACGGCGTGGACTCGTCCTACAGCTGCGACGCCGAGCACCGCAACGGGCAGCTCTGCCACCACCGGCTGCAGCGCTGCGTGACGGGCCGCTGCGTCAGGGACGGCCGCGTGCACAACAAGCTGCTCGGCGGGCACGGCGACGACACGATCTGGGCCGGCCCCGGCGGCGACGTGCTGTGGGGCGACTACAAGCCGGGCGGCGGCCCCAGCCAGACCGACCGCCTCACCGGTGGCGCCGGCCGCGACTTCATCTACGGCAGCAAGGGCCACAACATCATCAAGGCCGGCCCCGGCAACGACTTCGTCAAGGCGCGTTACGGCTGGGGCACCGTCGACTGCGGGCCCGGCAACGACATCTACTACACGTCGGGCCGCAACAAGCGCGGGCACAAGTACAAGGTCCGCAACTGCGAGCGCGTGACCGTGAAGGCGTCGCCCGGCCAGGGCGGCACGCCGATCAACTGATCAGGTCAGGTAGCGGTCGCAGCTCGACGGCTGGCCGTCCTCGAAGCCGGTGAGCAGCGCCTCGCGGCGCTCCTGCGGCGTGCCGTGGTGCTGGGCGTTGGAGTAGTCGAAGTCGCCGACCGCGAGCGCCGCGTTCGTCGCCTCCTCGAGGTCGCCGGGCTCGAGCGCGCGCTCGGCGTAGACGGAGTACGCCCAGACGCCGGCGAGGCAGTCGGCCTGCAGCTCGAACGGCTTCGCGGACCGGCCGAGCGTGCCGTCGAAGATCCCGAGCTCCGCCTGCAGGTTGTGCGCGTACTCGTGGGCGAGCACGTAGGCGACGGCGAAGTCGCCCGCCGCGCGGCCGTAGCCCGCCTGCTGGCCGGGCAGGCCCTCGACGACGCCGTTGTAGAGGTCGGCGGCGAAGCGCTGGGCGACGTAGATCGTGTCGTCGGCGGGGCAGTAGAACGCGGCGCTGTCGCCGGCCGGCTCGCCGCAGCCGGTGAGCACGGTGGCGCCGGGCGCGATCCAGTCGTACCTGACGCGCGGGGTGGGGAGGTCGGCGTTGCGGAACGTCTTGGTCCAGTAGGCGTCGATGTTCGTGAGGAGGTCGGTGAGGAACGCGTCGATCGTCGTCGCCTCGTTGCGGCCGCGCGCCTGGACCTGTGGCAGCGTCTGCTCGGGCCGCTCGAAGACGCGCTCGAGCTCGTTCATGACCTCCTCGATGCGCTTGCCGAAGCGCTCGCGGCGGTCCTCGAACTCCTGCTTGGCCTTGTCGATCCGCTGCTCGACGCGGTCGCGCAGCTCCTCGGCCTGCGTCCGCGCCCGGTCGATGTCCTCGCTGCCGCAAGCCGGGGCCACCAGCGCCAGCAGCAGCAGGGCGAGAACTGCGATCGGCCTCAGCGACATCGTCCCGCGGTCATTCCCCGGATGGCGGCGCCTCACCGGTTCTTCCCTCGGTGGCGACCAGGAGGACGCGCGTCTCCGGGCCGATCCCGGCGGCGGCGCGGAGGTCCTCGCCTTCGGTCATGAGCGCGCGCAGCGCGGCGAGCGGCGCCGCCCCGGACTCGCCGATGCGCAGCCCGTGGCGCTCGAGCTCGGCCATCGCCGCGGCCGTCTCGGCGTCGGAGACCGTGGTCGTGCCGGCCATCCCGGCGCGCAGGGTGGGCCACGCGGCCTCGCTGACCTCCGCGCAGTCGAGGCCGGCCATCGTGGTGCCCGGCGTGGGGATGGTCACCGGCTCGCCGGCGCGCAGCGAGGCGGTCAGGCAGGCGGCGGCGACCGGCTCGACGCCGATCGCGACGCGACCGGTCGACGCGGCGTGGCGGACCGCCGCCGCAGCGAGCGACCCGACGCCGACGGGGACGAGCAGGACGTCGTACGGCGCCTGACGGGCGGCCTCGTCGAAGAGCGTCGCGTAGCCGTCGACCACCCACGCGGCCGGGCCGTCGGCGCCGACGTCGGCCACGAGCAGCACGCCGGGCTCGGCGGCCGCGGCCTCCGCCTCTGCGACGGCGTCCTCGTAGGTGCCGTCGACCACGACGACCTCCGCGCCTTCGCCCTCGATCGCCTCGCGGCGCGCTCGCAGCGATCGCTCGGGCAGGAAGATCCGGGCGGCGAGCTCTCGCTGCGCGGCGACGTGCGCGACCGCGCGGCCGTGGTTGCCGGCGCTCGCGGCCACCAGCACGCGCGTCCCGGGGGCCTCGGCGAGGGCCCGCTCGACCGCCCACGAAGCGCCGAGCACCTTGAACGCCGGCAGCCCGAGCCGGTTGGACTCGTCCTTCAGCAGCACCGCGCCGAGGCCGAGCTCGGCGGCGATGCCGGGCAGCTCGCGCAGCGGCGTCGGCGCGTAGCCGGGCAGCGAGGTGTGGAACGCCGCGGCGTCGCGCACCGGCGCGGGCACCGCCGCCTCGCCCAGAGCGGGGTTGACGAACGTCCGCACGGCGAGATGCCCGCCGGAGGCGCCGGCCGGCGCGTCGTCGTCTCCGCCGCTCACCCGCAGATCCTCCGGGCCGCCCCGACCAGCGTCTTCGCGACGACCTCGGTGTCGCCGAGGCTGACGTGCTCCTCGATGGCGTGGGCTCCCTCTCCGCCGGGCCCGAACATAACCGTCGGGATGCCGGCGGCGGCGATGAACGCGGCATCGGCCCAGTAGCTCGCGCCGCCGACGGCGGGCGTGCGGCCCATGGCCTCCGCCGCGGCAGCCTCGACGGCACCGACCACCTCCGCGTCCCGCCCGACCTCGAAGGGCTCGCGGACGAGCAGCGTCCGCGCCTCGGCCTCCAAGGCCGGATCGGCCGCGCGGCAGCGGTCGAGCAGCTCCGCCACCTCGCGCTCCACGTCGGCCGCGGTCTCTCCGGGGAGCGTTCGGCGCTCCAGCCCGAGGACGCACGACGCCGGGTAGCTCGACAGCTCGACGCCGCCCGAGATCACCGACGCATGCACCGACCCGCGGCCGAGCAGCGGGTGGTGCGCCCGGCCCGCGAGCGCCTCGTCCAGCGCACCGAGCGCGGTGAGCACGCCGCCCATCCGCACGATCGCGTCGACGCCGAGGTGGGGGCGGGACCCGTGCGCCGAGCGGCCCGTCACCTCGACCTCCTGCCAGACGAAGCCCTTGTGGGCGACGACGACCTCGAGCTCGGTCGGCTCGGTCACGATCGCCGCGTCGGCGCTGACGCCGGCGAGCACCTCCTGCACGCCGAGGCTCGCGTGCTCCTCGTCGGCGACGGCCGCGACCACGACGTCGCCGGCCAGTCCGGCCCGTGCCGCCTGGCGCGCGGCGACCAGCGCCGCCGCCACGCCCGCCTTCATGTCGTAGGCGCCCCGGCCGTGGAGCAGGTCGCCGTCCACGCGGGCGCCGAACGGATCGGCCATCCCCTCGACGTTGACCGTGTCGATGTGGCCGCACAGCAGCAGGGTGCGTCCGCCTCCGGTGCCGCGGGCGCGGACCACGACGCTCGGCCGGCCCGGCGTCGCCTCGAGCACGTCGGCGTCGAGGCCGGCGGCCCGCGACCACGCGGCGATGTGGGCCGCGATCGCCGCCTCGCCGGCGCCGCCCGGCACGAGCGACGGGTTGACCGAATCGATCGAGACGAGCTCGCGGAGCAGAGCGGTCAGGTCCTCGCGCATGGCGGTGATCATGGCGGGTCAACGGATCGGTCCGCCACCGCTTCGGATCCCGGTGCGGCGTAGGCTCCGCGCGGCCGTGCCCGCGGAACGGATCATGTTGCTGGGCGCCGGCGACCTCGCCGAGGAGGTCCGCCAGGCGCTCGATGCCCTCGAGGCGGATGTGATCCGGCTGCCGGAGCCCTCCGATCGCGAGGTCGAGCGGATCGCCGCGGACGTCGACCGCGCGGTCGTCGTGTCGAGCGACGACGCGTTCGCCATCCGGACCGCGCTCATGGTGCGGTCCGCCGCGCCGGACCTGCCGATGCTCGTGACGGCGTTCGACCCGACCACGGTCCGCCACCTCGACCAGCTGGGGGAGACCGACGTCACCTCGCTGGCGGACATCGTCGCCCCGTCGCTCGCCGGGCCCTGCATGGGCGAGGACATCGAGGCGGTCCGCGTCGTCGACGACGGGCCGCCGGTCGGGCTGCGGCCGGCGGACGACGGCTCCGAGATCGAGGAGGTCCGCATCCAGGTGCCGCCACAGCGCCGCGTGCGCGCCATCGCGCGGGCGCTCGTCCGGCCCTACGACAAGAGCGCGGCGCTCATGCTCGTCGGCGCGTTCGGGCTGGCGGGCTGCCTCGCGGCGGAGACGGCGACCGCGGTGGCGGTGCTGGAGCAGAACGTGGTCGACGCGTTCTATGGCGCGTCCAAGACGCTCGTGACCGTCGACCCGAACGACGAGGTCGCTGACGGCCCGAAGGGCTTCAAGGTGGTCATCAGCGTGCTGATGCTGCTGGCGCTCGTCTTCGAGGCGCTCTTCACCGCCGGCATCGTCAACCGCCTGATCGACCGGCGCCTGACCGGCATCGCGGGCCGTCGCGCCGTCCCGCGCCGCGATCACGTCGTGGTCGTCGGCGTCGGGCAGGTGGGCCTGCGCCTGTGCCTGCTCCTGCGCCGCTGCGGGATCGGCGTCGTCGCCGTCGACGATCGCGAGGAGGGGGAGAACGTCGGGACGGCCAAGGAGCTCGGGCTGCCGGTCGTGATCGGCCGCGGCGCGGACCCGTCGCTGCTGCGGCGCCTCTCGCTGTCGCACGCCGTCGCGCTCGCCGCGGTCACGCCGGACGACCTCGAGAACATCTCGATCGCGATGGCCGCCCGCTCGCTCAACCCCGACCTGCGCGTCGTCCTGCGCGCGGGCGACGGGGAGCTCGCGAACGAGACCCGCTCGCTCTTCCGCCTCGGCCTCGTCCGCGACGTCCACCGCATCGCGGCCGCGCTGCTCGCCGCCCGCGCGACCGGCAGCACCGCCCGGTCGGTCATCTGCCACGAGGACCGCGCGCACCTCCTTCACGAGGACGGCCGCCTCGAGGAGGCGGCGATCACCGCCGCCGCGTGACTCAGCTGAACAGCAGCGCGTAGAGGCAGATCCCCAGGACCGTCGCCGCGCCGATGCGCACGGCGAGGGCGCGCTCGCCGCGCGACAGCTCCAGCACGGCGAGCACCAGGCCCGCCAGCGGCACGAGCACCGCGAGGACGATCAGCATCGGCTCGGTGAACTTGGAGCGCTGCACGGCCGGGAGGCTAGTCGGCGGGTGCGGGCGCGGCCGTCCGCGCCGGGTCGTCGGGGATGACGTCCTTCGGCTCGCGGCTCATCTTCGCCAGGCCGCGCAGCACCTTCAGGAGCAGCAGCGCGCCCTTGGGCGACTTCGCGTCGATGCCGCTCAGCAGCTGGCGGATGAACGTCAGCTGGTCGAAGTAGATCCGCTCCGTGACCAGCTCCTCGCGCTCGTCGAAGACGAAGTACGCGGTCATGCGAACCTTGAACTTCGACCCCGTCGGCGGCACCGCGCCGAACGGCCCGAGGTGGGTGCCGAGGAGGTGGAACTCGACGATCACCGCGTCGTCGCTGTGGCGCAGCGCGATCATCTCGTGGTGCTGGTCGGGGAACGCCGTGCGCGTGTCGTGGTAGTAGCCGCGCACCGCGCCGTCACCGTCGTGCACCGTCTGCGTCGGCACGATCTCGTACCGCGGGTGCGGGAACGTCGAGAGCACCGCGTCCCAGTCCTGCTCGACCTCGTCGCGGAAGTGGTCGAGCACGACCTTCTCGCGGCGGGCCCGGACGTCCTCGGAGAGCATGCGGCCGACCCTAACGGCGCCGGCGGTACTTCACGTGGAGGTCGTCCTTCCACTCGCCCGGCTCCCGCGCCAGCTGGTACAGGCCCTCGTACTCGTCCACGCCGATCCGCGTCTCCATCCGCTGGTCGAAGCCGGGGTGGTCGCGCCAGATGCGCAGGACGCCGTCCTGCAGCTCGATGCCGTACGTGCGCCGCACGCCGCGTGAGTCGAAGTACTCCTGGACGAGGCCCTCGCCCTCCTCGGGGCGCCCGATGACGCAGATGGCGTCGGGGAAGAGCTCGTGGTCGTTGTGCGAGCGCACGACGATGAACTTGCCGCCCTCGAGCCACTCGTAGGTCACCCAGCCGGTGACCACGCCGTCGAACTCGGGATGGGTCGCCTCGGTGTCCCAGGTGCCGATGAGCGCGTCGAAGGGCTCCAGGGCCGGATCTCGATCGGTCATGTCCATGGGGACCCTGCCACGCGCCGATCCTCATCGGCGCCTTCGCCCTTTGGCGGCGAGAGCTCGGCGTGGGCGCCGGCGACGACGGTGCCGGCGACTCGACGGGCTGCAGCGGCAGCGTCGCGCTCCACGCCGTGCTCCGCAGGCGGCAGCGGTTGACGATGCGGCCGTGGCGCCGGACGATCGTGCGACAGAGCGCTCAACCACCTTCTACCGCTGCTTCAGGCGCCGTTGAGGATGCGTGCGTAGCGTCGCGGAGCATGGCCACCTTCGTCATCCGCCTCAAGGGACCGCGACCGACGTTCGCGCTCGACATGACCGACGCCGAGCGGGAGATCATGGGGCGCCACGCCGCGCACTGGCAGCCGTACATAGAGCAGGGCCGGATGGTCGTCTTCGGGCCGGTGCTCGACAGCCAGGGATCGTGGGGCCTCGGCGTCGTCGAGGGGGACGACGCGGACGAGGACGCGCTGCGCGCGCATGCCGCCGAGGACCCGGCCGTCACGAGCGGCACGGGAACGATCGAGATCGGCAAGCTCCTCGTCGGGTTCGTCAGGCCCTAAAGGTGCTCGCCGAGCGGCCGATGACGTCGGGTGCAGATCGCTCACGCGGCCTCTGAGCCGCGATTTCTGAAGCCGCCGGGCCAGAAGCGACCCGGGACTCTCCTCCTCCCAATGCGATCTAGCCAGCGGGCCCGCCTAGTGCGGGCCCGTCTGCTTTCGGGGGGAGCCGTCTGGCACGATCGCACCATGACGAGCTCACAGCGCCTGAACGACCTCGCGCTGCTGCGCCGCGTCCGCGACCGGATCGACCGCGAGTACGCGCAGCCGCTCGACGTCGAGGCGCTCGCACGCGGCGTGCACATGTCGGCGGGGCATCTGAGCCGGCAGTTCAAGCTCGCGTACGGGGAGTCGCCGTACAGCTACCTCATGACGCGCCGCATCGAGCGCGCGATGGCGCTGCTCCGGCGCGGCGACCTCAGCGTCACCGAGGTGTGCTTCGAGGTGGGCTGCGCGTCGCTCGGGACGTTCACGACGCGGTTCACCGAGCTCGTCGGCATGCCACCCGGCGCGTATCGCCGCAAGCAGGCGGGCGCCACAGACGGGATGGCGCCGTGCGTCGCCAAGCAGGTCACGAGACCGATCAGGAATCGAGAAGCGCGGGCCCCGGCCGCGACGTAGCTTGACCGCCATGGACATCTCGATCTACCAGGCCATGCTCCCGCAGAGCGATCCGGAAGCCTCGCTCGCGTTCTACCGCGACGTGCTCGGCTTCGAGGTCCGCAACGACGTCGGCTTCCAGGGGATGCGGTGGATCACCGTCGGCCCGCCCGATCAGCCCGGCACGTCGATCGTGCTCTACCCGCCGCACGCCACGCCCGGCATCACCGAGGACGAGCAGCGCACGATCGCCGAGATGATGGCCAAGGGGACGTTCGCGAGCATCAACCTCGCCACCCACGACGTCGACGGCACCTTCGAGCGCATCCAGGCGAGCGACGCCGAGGTCGTGCAGGAGCCCACCGACCAGCCCTACGGCATCCGGGACTGCGCGTTCCGCGACCCGGCCGGCAACCTGCTCCGCATCCAAGAGCTGCGCTGAATGGCGACGGACCACGCCGCCGACAGCCACGAGCGGATCCGCGTCGTCGGGGCGCGGGTGAACAACCTCAAGGACGTCGGCGTCGAGCTGCCGAAGCGGCGGCTGACGGTGTTCACCGGGGTGTCGGGGTCGGGTAAGAGCTCGCTCGTCTTCGGCACCATCGCCGCGGAGTCGCAGCGGCTCATCAACGAGACCTACAGCGCGTTCGTCCAGGGCTTCATGCCGACGGTCTCGCGCCCGGAGGTCGACCTGCTCGACGGCCTGACGCCGGCGATCGTCGTCGACCAGGAGCGCATGGGCGCCGACCCCCGTTCCACGGTCGGCACCGCGACGGACGCCAACGCGCTGCTGCGGATCCTCTTCAGCCGGTTGGGCGACCCGCACATCGGACCGCCGAGTGCCTACGCCTTCAACGTCCCCTCGGTGCGTGCGACCGGCGGGATCACCGTCGAGAAGGGCAACCGCCGGACGGTCAAGGCGACGTACACGCGGACCGGCGGCATGTGCCCGCGCTGCGAGGGCCGCGGCGCCGTCAGCGACATCGACCTGACGCAGCTCTACGACGAGAGCAAGTCGCTCAACGAGGGCGCGATCACGATCCCCGGCTACTCGATGGACGGCTGGTACGGGCGGATCTTCCGCGGCTGCGGCTTCTTCGATCCCGACAAGCCAATCGCGAAGTACAACAAGCGCGAGCTCGGCGATCTGCTGCACAAGGAGCCGACGAAGATCCAGGTCGACGGGATCAACCTCACGTACGAGGGGCTGATCCCGAAGATGCAGAAGTCGATGCTCTCCAAGGACGTCGACGCGCTGCAGTCGCACGTGCGGGCGTTCGTCGAGCGGGCGGTGACGTTCCAGACTTGCCCCGAGTGCGAGGGGACGCGGCTGAGCGAGGGCGCCCGGTCGTCGAAGATCGCCGGCGTGAGCATCGCCGACGCGTGCGCGATGCAGATCAGCGAGCTGGCCGCGTGGGTGGGGAAGCTGGACGAGCCGTCGGTCGCGCCGCTGCTGTCGGCGCTGCGCGAGCAGCTCGAGTCGTTCGTCGAGATCGGGCTCGGCTACCTGTCGCTGGATCGCCCGACGGGCACGCTGTCGGGCGGCGAGGCGCAGCGGACGAAGATGATCCGGCAGCTCGGCTCGTCGCTGACCGACGTCACGTACGTGTTCGACGAGCCGACGATCGGGCTGCACCCGCACGACGTGCAGCGCATGAACGAGCTGCTGCTGCAGCTGCGCGACAAGGGCAACACGGTGCTCGTCGTCGAGCACGAGCCGGAGACCATCGCCGTCGCCGACCACGTCGTCGACCTCGGCCCGCTCGCCGGTGCCGGCGGTGGCGAGGTGGTCTTCGAGGGCACCGTCCCCGGGCTGCGGTCCTCCGGCACCCTGACCGGCCGGCACCTCGACGATCGCGCCTCCTTCAAGGAGGCGGTCCGTCCGTGGTCCGACGTGCTCGAGGTGCGCGGCGCCTCCCTGCACAACCTGCGGGACGTCGACGTCGACATCCCGCTCGGCGTGCTCGTCGTCGTCACCGGTGTGGCGGGGTCGGGGAAGAGCTCGCTGATCGCCGGGTCCGTGTCCGGGCGCGACGGCGTCGTCACCGTCGACCAGAGCGCCATCCGCGGGTCGCGCCGCAGCAACCCCGCGACGTACACCGGCGTCCTCGAGCCGATCCGCAAGGCGTTCGCGAAGGCCAACGGCGTCAAGCCGGCGCTGTTCAGCGCGAACTCGGAGGGCGCGTGCCCGACCTGCAACGGCGCCGGCGTCGTCTACACCGACCTGGCGATGATGGCCGGCGTCGCGTCGACGTGCGAGGAGTGCGGGGGCAAGCGCTTCCAGGCGTCGGTGCTCGAGTACCAGCTCGGCGGGCGCGACATCAGCGAGGTGCTCGCGATGCCGGTCGCGGAGGCCCTGGCGTTCTTCGGCGCCGACGGCGCGGCGCCGGTGCCCGCGGCGGTGAAGGTGCTCGAGCGGCTCGCCGACGTCGGCCTCGGCTACTTGACGCTCGGCCAGCCGCTGACGACGCTGTCCGGCGGCGAGCGCCAGCGGCTGAAGCTGGCGGTGCACATGGGCGAGAAGGGCAGCGTCTTCGTGCTGGACGAGCCGACGGTCGGCCTGCATCTCGCCGACGTCGAGCAGCTGCTGGCCCTGCTGGACCGGCTGGTCGACGGCGGCAAGTCGGTCATCGTCATCGAGCACAACCAGGCCGTCATGGCGCACGCCGACTGGATCATCGACCTCGGCCCGGGGGCGGGGCAGGACGGGGGACGGGTCGTCTTCACCGGGACGCCCGGGGACCTCGTCGCCGACCGGCCGACGTTGACCGGCGAGCACCTCGCGGCGTACGTGGAAGGAGAACGCGATGGATGACGCATCCCGCAAGATCGACGAGCGGATCGCCGAGCTGGACGACTGGCGCGGAGCGACGCTCGCGGAGGTGCGGGCGATCATCCGCGACGCGGATCCGGAGATCGTCGAGGAATGGAAGTGGGCGAAGGCGACGAGCCCCGGCACGCCGGTGTGGTCCCACGACGGGATCGTCTGCACGGGCGAGACGTACAAGAGCGTCGTCAAGCTGACCTTCATGAAGGGCGCGTCGCTCGACGATCCCGTGGGCCTGTTCAACTCGAGCCTCGAAGGGAAGACGCGCCGGGCGATCGACATCCGCGAGGGCGAGGCGATCGACGCAGCGGCGCTCGGCGAGCTCGTGCGGGCGGCCGTCGCGCTCAACGAACGCGGATGACGATCGAGACGATCGACTACCACACGGCCGGCGAGCCCTTCCGGATCGTCGTCAGCGACGTCGGCGAGATCGCGGGCGCGGCGGTGGTCGAGCGGCGCGAGAGCGCTTCGGGGTCGGACGAGATCGACCGCGTCCGCCGGCTGCTCTGCCACGAGCCCCGCGGCCACGCCGACATGTACGGTTGCTTCGTCGTGCCGCCGGACGACGACGGCGCCGACTTCGGCGTGCTGTTCTGGCACAAGGACGGCTACTCGACCGCGTGCGGGCACGGGACGATCGCCCTCGGTGCGTGGGCCGTCGAGACCGGCCGCGTCGGCGCGCCTGCCGACGGAGAGGTCGACGTCGTGATCGACGTCCCGTCCGGCCGCGTCACCGCGCGCGTCCGGTGCGCCGGCGGCGTCGTCGAGGAGGTCGCGTTCGTCAACGTCCCCGCGCGCGTGATCGCGCGCGACGTCACCGCAGCCGAGGTGAAGGCGGACGTTGCGTGGGGCGGCGCGTTCTACGCGTTCGTTCCCGCGGAGGCCTTCGGCTTGCGCGTCGTGCCGGACGTTCTTCCCCGGCTCATCTCCGCCGGGCGCGCCGTCAAGGGGGCGCTCGACGGCACGGAGGTCTCGCGGCATCCCACCGACGACCGCCTGTCCGGGATCTACGGGACGGTGCTGACGGAGCGGGTCGGCCCGCGCCATCACCGCAACGTCGCGATCTTCGCCGACGGCGAGGTCGACCGGTCGCCGACGGGCTCGGCGACGTCGGCCCGGACCGCGCTGCTGCTGGCCGACGGCGAGATCGGCGCCGGCGACGAGTGGCGAAACGACTCGATCGCCGGCACGACGTTCCGCGCTCGGGCGATCGGAGAGAGCGCGGAAGGGGTGCTCACCGAGGTCGCCGGAACGGCGTTCCGCACCGGCGAGCACCGCTTCGTCCTCGACCCGCGCGACGACCTCGGGACGGGCTTCGTCCTGCGGTGAACGACCTCCCGTTCGTCGACGCCCGCAGTCTCGGCGTCTCCGCCGCGGCTGACGCGCTCGAAGCGGCGCTCGCCGCGGGGCTCGACCCGGAGTCCGACCCGCCGCGCATCAGCCTCCCGGTGGGGAACGGGGAACTGCTCGTCATGCCGTCCGCGACGGCGACGCACGGCGTGGTCAAGCTCGTCAGCATCGGCGGCGACCCGCGCATCCAGGGCGTCTGCGTCGTCTTCAACGCGCGCACGCTCGCGCCGGTCGCCTTGGTCGACGGAGTCGCGCTCACGAACCTCCGAACGCCGGCGGTCTCGCTCGTCGCCGCCCGCCGGCTCGCCCCACCGGGCGCCCGGCGGCTCGTCGTCTTCGGCCGCGGTCCCCAGGCCCGCGCTCACGCCGAGGCGATCGCCGAGGTCCGCGCGATACAGGAGACGACCGTCTTCGGCCGCGATGCGCTGCCGGACGAGGTCGACGCCGCGGTGGGGGAGGCCGACGTGATCTGCTGCGCCACGACCGCGAGAGAGCCGCTCTTCGACGGCTCCCGCGTGAAGGACGACGCGCTCGTCATCGCCGTCGGCTCCCACGAACCCGGCGCCCGCGAGGTGGACGATCACCTCGTCATCCGGGCGACCGTCGTCGTCGAGTCCCGCACGTCGGCACTGCGTGAAGCCGGCGACGTCATCGCGGCCGGCCTGGCAGGGGACCAGCTCACCACGCTCGCCGAGCTCGTCGCGGGAACCGAGGTCCCCGCCCGCCGCCCCCGCTTCTTCAAGTCGACCGGCATGAGCTGGGAGGACGCCGTGGTCGCCAGCGCGCTCGTCACCTGAACTGCTCGGCGGCGTCCCGGAGGGCGTCGAGGACGTCGCCCGCGTGGCGGTGCCGGTCGCCCGGTGGAAGGAGCGCGTAGATGTCGCGGTGGCGCATCGGACCATCGACCGGGCGGACGACGACATCGCCGTAGTCGTCCGCGAGGAGGCTCGGGACCCACCCGACGCCCAGGCCGCGCTCGATCATCGCGCGCGCCGCGAACGTCTCCTGCGTGATCGCGACGACGCGCGGCTCGAAGCCGGCTTCGCGGCACGCGTTCACGAGGAAGCCCTCCATCGACGGCAGGATCCAGTCGTCGTCCGCGAGCTGCGACAGCGCGAGCGGCCCATCGTCGTGGGCGAGCCGATGGCCGGGCGGCAGGCCGACGAGGAACGTCTCGCGCGCGAGGTCGATCCGCTCGGCGCCATTGATCTCGCGCCGCTCGACGGTGGCGTCCTGGTAGCCGAGGGCGATGTCGAACTCGCCGCTCAGCAGCCGCGGCTCGAGGGATCGGGGCGTGACTTCGCTCAACCGCACCCGGACCCCTGTCTGCAGCGCGGCGAGCGCCGCCGGGACGAGGCCGGCCAGCGACGTCGGGAACGCTCCGAGGCGGATCTCGCCGCGGTGCTCGTCGGCGAGCGCGGCGATCTGCTTCTCGGCGAGCTCGAGTCGCCAGGCGACGTGGTCGGCGTGCTCGAGCAGCACCTCGCCGGCACGGGTCAGCCGAACGCCGCGCCGGCCGCGCTCGAGCAGCCGCACGCCGACCTCGGTCTCGAGCAGGGCCACCTGGCTCGACACGGAGGGCTGCGAGAGCGAGAGCCGCCGCGCGGCGAGGGAGAACGAGCGCTCGTGCGCGACCGTCCGGAAGGTGAGCAGGCGGCGCGGATCCATAGGCACAGCCAATGCTAGTTCAACAACTGGCATTTGAAGCTATGGCACGAGCGTCGCACAGTAGGACGATGCGAGCCACCTTCATGTACGAAGCCGGCGACGTGCGCGTCGTCGACGCTCCCGACCCGGCGATCGAGCAACCGACCGACGCCGTCGTGCGCGTCACGCGCGCGTGCATCTGCGGCAGCGACCTCTGGCCGTACGCGTCGATGGAGAACTCGGAGGCCGGCCAGTCGATGGGTCACGAGGCGATCGGGGTCGTCGAGGACGTCGGTTCGGACGTCCGGACGATCAAGCGCGGCGACGTCGTGGTGATGCCGTTCGCCTTCTCCGACGGCACCTGCTCGTTCTGCCATGAGGGCCTGCCGACGGCGTGCGTGCACGTCGGCTTCTTCGGCAACCAGGGCATGAACGGCGCGCAGGCCGAGGCGCTGCGCATCCCGTTCGCCGACGGCACGCTGTACCCGCTGCCGGTCGGCGAGGACGACGCGCTCATGCCGTCGCTCCTCACGCTCTCCGATGTCCTGGGCACCGGGCACCACGCCGCGGTCGTCGCGCGCGTGTCCGCCGGCAAGCGCGCCGCGGTCGTCGGCGACGGCGCGGTCGGGCTGTGCGCGGTCATCGCGGCGAAGCGGCTCGGCGCGGAGCAGATCATCATCATGGGTCGCCATCCCGACCGGATCGCGCTGGCGCGCGAGTTCGGCGCGACGGACGTCGTGTCCGAGCGTGGGGAGGAGGGCGTCGCGCGCGTCCGGGAAGTCACCGGCGGCGAGGGCGTCCACTCGGTGCTCGAATGCGTCGGCCACGGCGCGTCGATGGAGACGGCGATCGGCATCGCCCGTCCCGGCGGAGCCGTCGGCCGCGTCGGCGTCCCGCAGCACGCCGAGATCCCCGGCTCGATGCCGGCCTTCTACGGCAACGTCGTCATCGGCGGCGGCCCGGCGCCGGTGCGCGCGTACATCGACGAGCTGCTCCCGGACGTGCTCGAGGGCCGCATCGACCCGGGCAAGGTGTTCGACCGCACCGTCGGCCTGGACGGCGTCCCGGACGGGTACCGCGCGATGGCCGACCGCGAGTCGATCAAGGTGATGGTGACCCCCTGATGCAGATCACGCGCAGCAGCACCGAGACGCAGAAGGGCCCGGCGGACTGGTTCACCGGCGACGTCTACATCGACGCCGTTGCCGCGCCCGCCGGGACGTCGACGTTCGCCGCCGCGCTCGTGCACTTCACGCCCGGCGCCCGCACGGCGTGGCACACGCACCCGCACGGCCAGACGATCTTCGTCACCGAGGGCGTCGGGCTGTGCCAGCGCGAGGGCGGGCCGATCGAGGTCATCCGTCCCGGTGACCGCGTGTTCTTCGAGCCCGGCGAGAACCACTGGCACGGCGCCGCGCCGGACCGCTTCATGGTCCACCTCGCGATGCAGCAGAACGACGAGACCGGCGGGGTGGGCGGGATGGTGTCCTGGGGCGAGCACGTCAGCGAGGAGCAGTACGGCGCCGCGCGCTGACCGCCGATACGGTCATCGCGATGACCGGATCGAACCTGCGCCCCGAGTCCGCGGTGATCGCGCTCGGGCGGCCGCCCTCCGTTCCCGACGCCGCGCTGAACGTGCCGATCTCGCCGGCGTCGGCGCTGCAGGCCGGCGGCCCGTCGGGCTACGCGCGCGACGGCCATGGGCCGTGGGAAGCGCTCGAGGAGGTGCTCGGGGCGCTGGAAGGCGGGGAGGCGGTGACGTTCTCGTCGGGGATGGCGGCGGCGGCCGCCGCGATGCGCTTGTTCGACGCGAACCCGGTCGTCGTCGCGCCGCAGGTCGCCTACACGGACGTCCGCCTGACGCTGCGCGAGATGCAGGACGCCGGGCGGGCCGAGGTGCGTTGGGTCGACGTCACCGACACGGAGGCGGTGCTCGCCGCGTGCGAGGGCGCGACCGTCCTGTGGGTCGAATCGCCGAGCAATCCGCTGCTGGGCATCGCCGACCTGCCGCGCCTGTGCGCCGCGGCCCGCGGGCGCGGCGTGCTCACCATCGTCGACAGCACGTTCGCGACGCCGCTGCTGCAGCGGCCGCTCGACCTCGGCGCCGACGTGGTGGTCCACAGCGCGACGAAGGCGATCGGCGGCCACTCCGATCTGCTGCTCGGTGTCGCGATCGTCCGCGACGACGCCCATCTGCGGGCGCTGCGCACCGCGCGTCAGCTGGGCGGCGCGACGCCGGGCGCGCTGGAGACCTACCTGTGCCTCCGCGGCCTGCGCACGCTGCCGCTGCGCCTCGAGCGCTCGCAGCACAACGCCGCGATCCTCGCGGAGCGGCTCAGCGAGCATCCCGAGGTCATCGAGGTCCGGTATCCGGGGCTCTCCTCGCACCCTCAGCACGAGCGTGCGCGAGAGCTGCTCGCCGGCAGCGGGTTCATGTTGACCTTCCGGGTGAGCGGCGGCGCCGCGCGCGCCGACGCGCTCGTCGAGAGCGTGCGCGTCCTGACGCATGCCACGAGCCTCGGCGGCGTCGAGACGACGCTCGAGCGGCGCGCCCGCTACCCGGCTGAGCGCGAGTTCGTGCCCGAGGACCTCCTGCGGGTGAGCGTTGGCTGCGAGCACGTCGAGGACCTCTGGGAGGACCTGGACCGCGCGCTCGCGGCTAGTGCCCCGTGAAGCCGAGCCCGACGACGCCCACCGCGATCAGGCCGATGAACAGCACGCGGGCCGGCGCCATCGCGTCACCGAGCAGGACGATGCCGGCGATCGCGGCGCCGACGGCGCCGATCCCGGTCCAGACCGCGTAGCCGGTTCCCACGGGCACGGTCCGCAGCGCCTGTGCGAGCAAGGCCATGCTCGCGACGAGGCCGAGACCGAAGACGGCGGTGGGCAGCGGGCGCGAGAAGCCATCCGACTGCTTGAGGGCGATCGCCCACACGACCTCGAGGGCGCCGGCGGTGACGAGCAGGATCCAAGCCATGGTGGCCTCCCGTGCACGCCGTCGTCGGTCCGGGTACGGCGCGCGCTCTCGTCCGGTCGTCACCGCAGCGGTGACGACGATCAAGCTAGCCGATCTTCTGCGCCAGCTCGACGATGATCCCGGCCGGGCCGCGGACGTAGCAGAGCCAGTAGCTGTCGTCGTAGTTGACGAGCTCGCCCACGAGCTCGGCGCCGCGCTCGCGGAGGCGGGCGAGCGTGGCCTCGATGTCGTCGACGGCGAACGTGACGTGGCGCAGGCCGGGGACGTTCGCCGCGTCCTCCGCCACGGCGCCGCCGTGGGCCGGCGACTTGAACTTGATGAGCTCGAGCCCGGTCCCGTCCGGCGCGCGGACGAACGCGAACTCGGTGCGGACGCCGTCGAGCCCGAGCAGGCGGTCGACCCGCTCGTCGTCGCCGATCGACATCTCGCCTTCCAGCTCGAGCCCCAGCGCGACGAAGAACTCGATCGCCGCGGGGAGGTCGTCGACGATGACGCCGACGTGGTCCATCCGCTGAACAGCCATGGGCGGATCCTAAGCGGCCCGGCTTGACACATGCCCATATAGGAATGTAAGGTGTCCGCCATGGCCCGAGCAGCCACCACGACCGACGCGTTCAACGCGATAGGGGAGCCCCGGCGGCGAGAGATCGTCGAGCTCCTCGCCGCGGGCGAGCGGTCGGTCTCCGACCTGGTCGACGCGCTCGGGCTCGCCCAGCCGCAGGTGTCCAAGCACCTGCGCGTGCTCCGGGACGTGGAGCTGGTGGAGGTGCGCGACGAGGGGCGGCAACGGCTGTACCGCCTCAACGGTCCCGCGCTCAAGCCGGTCCACGACTGGGTCAAGGGCTTCGAGGCGCTCTGGTCGGCGCGCTTCGAGCTGCTGGACGACGTCCTGGAAGACCTCAAGAAGGAGCAGGGAGATGTCAGTGGCAAGTAGCGGCACGGCGAAGGTCACGCTTCCGGCCGACGACCAGATCCTCATCGAGCGCGAGTTCGCGGCGCCGGCGCACCTGGTCTGGCGCGCGGTCACGGAGCCCGAGCTGGTGCGCCGGTGGTGGCATGCCGGCCGCGGTGAGATGACCGCCTGCGAGATCGACCTGCGTGTCGGCGGCGCCTGGCGGTACGCGATGCGGCCGCAGGGCGGCGAGGAGTTCGCGTTCTACGGCGAGTTCCTCGAGATCGTGCCCGGGGAGAAGATCGTCCAGACCGAGACGTTCGCGCCGTTCCCGGACGCGGCGTCGACGAACACGATGACGCTCGTCGAGCGCGACGGCGCGACGCTGCTTCGCACGCTCGTTCAGCACCAGGCCCCCGAGCACCGCGACATGCATGTCAACTCCGGCATGGAAGCTGGCCTGCAGGACGCGTTCGACCGGCTCGAGCAGGTCGCGATCTCGCTCGAACGGGAGCGATGAGCTCGGGCGGGATCCCGGGTCCTTCCTTCCATGACCGCCACCTACACGTTCGACGTGTTCTCGAGCCTGGACGGCTTCGGCGCCGCCCCGCCGCCGTGGGCCGGCTACTGGGGCAAGCAGGGCCCCGAGCTGCTCGACCACCGCCTCGGCCTCTACGGTGGCGAGCAGCGGATGGTGCTCGGCGCCAACACCTACCGCCTGTTCGCGCGGATGCTGGCGTCGAGCACCGAGGAGTCCGAGGTGCGCGACCCCTGGGTCACGCGGATGCGGGAGCTGCCCGCGACGGTGGTGTCGACGACGCTCGAGGAACCGCTCGACTGGCCGGACGCGACCCTCGTGAGCGGCGACGCCGTCGACGTCGTCGCCCGGCTCAAGGAGGAGTCCGAGGTGCCGCTGCGCTCGCACGGCAGCCTGTCGATGAACCGGGCGCTGATGGCGGCCGGTCTCGTCGACTACGTGCAGGTGACGGTGTTCCCCGTGATCACCGGCCAGACGGGGCTCGACCGCATCTTCGAGGGCGCGGCGGACTTCGACCTCGAGCTCATCGGGCAGCGGACGCTCGACGGCCGCATCGTCGAGCTGATCTACCGGCCGACCCTGCACGGCTGATCGGAGGCGTCCCATGTCACGCACGTACGTCCATCACTTCGCGGTGTCGCTCGACGGCTTCGGCACGGGGGAGGGCCAGACGCGCGACCTGCACTTCGGCCACGCCGGCGAGCGGTTGCACGAGTGGATGTTCAGGACCCGGACGTGGGCGCCGGGCGGCAGCGAGGGCGTCGACGACGTCTTCGTCGCGCGGCACGATCGCGGGATCGGCGCGGAGATCATGGGCGCCGGCAAGTTCGGCCATCCGGGCTGGGAGGACGACCCCGATTGGAAGGGCGCATGGGGCCCGAACCCGCCGTTCCACTCGCCGGTCTTCGTCCTCACCCATCACGCTCCGCGACCGCCGATCGAGATGGAGGGCGGCACGACGTTCCACTTCCTCGACGCCTCGCCGGGCGAGGCGCTCGAGACCGCCCGCGCCGCCGCCGGCGGCAAGGACGTGCGGATCGGCGGCGGGGCGACGGTGATCAGGGAGTTCCTCGCCGCCGGCCTCATCGACCACATGCACGTCGTGGTGGTGCCGATCCTGCTCGGGCGGGGCGTCCGGCTGTGGGACGGGCTCGAGGGCCTCGAGGAGCGCTACACGATCGAGTCCGTCTCGTCACCGAGCGGCGTGACCCACATGACGTTCGCGCGGAACGACTGAGCGAGCGCGCCGCCGAGCGCCCGGCGCTCGTCAGGTTGCGGACACGGACTCCGTGGTATTGCTGCGCACATGCGCGCAGACGACCTCGGGGCCCACGGGACGGCGGTCGGACTCGATGTCGGGGCGTTGCTGGCCGCTGCGGAGGCCGCCGCACCGGTCGAGGCGATCGACGTCGTGGCCGCCGCGCTGAAGGACATGGTGGCCGCGGAGCACGTCAGCTTCCTCATCGCCGACTTCAGCGGGGATGCCCTGATCCGGCTGGGACGCGCCTCCCCGGAGGCCGTCACGCGCCGTTCCGGGTCGGAGAGCGCCGAGCGTGTCCCGCTGGCGGGCACACCGCATGGGCAGGCGCTGCGCCGGCAGGCCGTCGAGGTGGTCGAGGACGGCGGTGGGACGTGGCTCTACGCCCCGGTCACCAGCCGCGGCGAGGCGGTTGGCGTGATCGAGCTGCGCGTCCCGGGCCGGCCCGACGATCAGATGATCGGGCACATCGCGCAGGCGGGCCATGCGCTGGCGTACATCGTGATCGCCAACCGTCGCTACACCGATCTGTTCGAGTGGGGCCAGCGCTCGGTGCCGCTGTCGCTCGCCGCGGAGATCCAGCACCGCCTTCTGCCGGGCTCCTACACCTGCGAGGCCGGGCAGTTCACGCTCGCGGCGTGGCTGGAGCCGGCCGGCAACGTGGGCGGCGACACCTTCGACTTCTCGCTCGGGCGCGACAAGCTGTACCTCTCGATCACGGACGCGATGGGGCACACGGTCAACGCGGCGCTGCTCGCCACGCTGATGATCGGCGCGATCCGCAACGGGCGCCGGCAGAACGCGGATCTGGCCCGGCAGGCGGCCCTCGCCGACGAGGCCCTGGTCACGCACGCGGGCCGCTCGCAGTTCGTCACGGGGCAGATCGCGTGCATCGATCTGACGACCGGCAACGCGTCGATCGTCAACGCGGGACATCCGCCTCCGCTGCGCCTGCGTGACGGCGTCGTCGAGGAGATCCCGCTGAGCGCCGACCCGCCGTTCGGAGCGATCCCCAACAGCACCTACCACGTCCAGCGGCTTCCGTTGGAGCCGGGCGACCGGCTGATGTTCCTCACCGACGGGGTCTTCGAGCGTGACGCCGCCGATGCCGACATCACCCGCGTCTTCGCCACCAGTCGCGCGGACCATCCCCGCGAGGCCGTGCAGCGCCTCATCCAAGCGGCCGTGCAAGCCAGCGGCGGCCAGCTCGAGGACGACGCCACGGCGCTGTGCCTCGACTGGATCGGGGGCCCGCTGCGCGATCGCGAGCAGCGATCGGGCGCCGACGGCCGATCTGCTTCGTCGTGAGGCGCTTCGCGCGGACCGCTAACCGGTCCGCTCGTCGATCCGGACGTGGACGGTGTCGCCCGCTTCCTTGCCGATCGCCTTGCGCAGCGCGGCCCTGACCGGGAGCCGGTGTGTCCCGTCGCCCTGAGCCATCAGCGCGCCGGTGAACGGCTCGCCGTCGATCGCGCCGCGGATCTTCACGAGGCCGCGGGTCCCGAAGAGCTCGGCGACGTCGTCCATCACGACGCACGTCCATGCGCCCGGGTTGTCGCCCTTCTGAAGCTGAGCGTCGAACTCACGCACCATGACGGTCAGCAGGTCCGGTACAGCCGATTCACGGTGCGGGCGCGGGTCCCGCGGCGGACGGTGATCCGCACGCGATGCGTCCCCGGCGAGAGGCGGCGCAGGTCGATGCGCACGCTTCGCTTGGTCACCCGCAAGCGCCGGACGATCCTCGAGCGGCGGACGATCGCCGCGCGGACGACTCGCTCGCCGCGGCGCAGCCCGATCCGGCGGAGCACGAACAGGCGGCGCGTGGTGCACGGCAGCGTCGTCGTCGGCGCCGGTGTCGTCGGGGCGGGGGAAGACGGCGTCGGTGAGGGCGTCGTGGAGGTCCCCGGCGGCGGCGAGGAGGACGGCGCTGGCGTCGCGTCGCACTCGTCGCCGACGCCATCGCCGTCGGCATCGGACTGCGTCGCGTTGGCGGTCGCCGGGCAGTTGTCGCTCGCGTCGGGCACGCCATCGGAGTCGGCGTCGGTGGCTGTGGCGGTGACGGGGCCCGGCTCGCCGTAGATGAAGTCGTCCATGACGACCGAGTCGACGCCGACGTTGCCCGCGGAGAGGATCTGGTTGCCCGCCGTCAACCGCACCCTCGAGACCCGCGCGGTCGGGAACGACACGCCGAGGAAGGACAGCGTCTGGTCGCCGGACGTCGCGGGCACCGCGAACGATCCGAGGCTCTGGTTCTGCGCGTCGAAGACCTGGATGGTGCTCGAGCCCGCGGTGTCGACGTCGGTGAACACCGCGCCGAAGGCGGACGTGAGCGCCGGGGTGGCGCTCCCGGGCACGAAGAAGCTCACGTCGGTGACCGTGCTGCCCCGGGCGACGAAGAGACGCTGCGGCGAGAAGGTCCCGAAGAACCCGGGGTAGGCGGGGTCGATGTTGCCGAACTCGATCGGCGTGGCGGTCGGGTTCGCGCTGCCGGCGCTGACCTCGAAGCCCGTGCCCGGCGTCGAGAAGACGACGCCCCGCGGCGAGTTCACGTTGAAGAAGTCCGCCGGCAACGCGTTCGGCGACGATCGCGCATCAGGAACGCCGTCCCAGTTGATCTCGCGCCGGCCGCCGGCCTGCGAGCCGGCGACGTTCGGGTTCAGCGGCCCGAGCGAGGTCCGGAACCCGTCGACGGTCGGCTGGATCGCAGCGGCGTTCGCGCCCGCCGCCGAATGCACGGTCTGCGCGCCGGCGGGCGCGGCGAGCACCAGCGCCGCGAGCGCGGCGGAGACGCTGCCGACCAGAGCGGCGATCCGTGTCACCGGCCGACACTACCCGAGGCCCGGGGAGAGCGGGTGACGCCGGTCCGTGGGCGATGATGCCGGGCCGCCATGGCCGCCCCGGAGCTCAAGTGGGAGACGATCCACCGCAAGGCGCTGCTGGCCGTCGAGGCGCGGCTGGCCGCGTTCGTGCGTGCGGGTGAGCAGGGCACGCCGCTCACCTCCGACGGCGTGCGGATGCCGGCGCTCGGACGGCGGCTCGAGGTGCCGTCCGGGGAGCGGCGGCGCTGGTACGACCTGCAGTTCTACGCCGTCGACGTCGACCGAGGCGCCGGCGGGCCCGGCGACCGCCACTTGGTCACGTTCCAGCGCGTCGCTCGCGACAAGGCGATCTTCGAGGTGCCGTCGAAGTCCGCCAGGGCGCTGAGCGGAGCCAAGCGCGTGCGGGTGTTCGCGGTCGACGGCGTGCGCGTGCGCCTCGCCGAGGATCTGCGCCGCTCGCTGAAGAACGCGTCGTCGGGGAAGCTCGTCGAGGCGCTGTGGTCCGACCGCAAGCCGCTGGCCCCGGCGCCTCGTAAGCGCAAGGGAGCGGCCGATCTGGATCCGAGCCAGCGCGACGCGCTCGCCGCGCTGACGCGCCGTGGGGCGGCGTTCGTCTGGGGACCTCCGGGGACCGGCAAGACGAAGGTCATCGTCGAGGCGGTGCTCGACGCGCTTGCGAAGGAGCGCACGGTTCTCATCGCGTCGCACACCCACGTCGCGGTGGACAACGTGCTCGAGGGCGTCGTCGCGCGGATGGACGTCGAGCCCGGCGACGTGATCCGGGTGGCCAGTCCGCTCACCGAGGAGAAGGTCTCGCCGCGGGTGGCCGAGCACGACTTCCTGCTCGCGCGCAAGGCGGCGGAGGTGATCACGGGAGCCGCGGAGCGTCGCGACGAGCTCGACGAGCGTGCGGCCGAGGAGGCGCTCTCGCCGGATGACGTCGCGGCGATCGCCGAGGACCGCAAGGAGCTCGACGCCGAGCTGCGCGAGACGCGCGCCGAGCTGCTCGCGGGGGCGAAGGTGGTCGCGTGCACGCTGGCGTCGCTGTGCACGCAGCGCGACGGACGGCGGTTCGACGTCGTCATTCTCGACGAGGCCGCGAGCATCGAGCCGCCGTACGTCGTCGTCGCCGGCTCGCGGGCGGACCGCACGTTCGGGCTCGTCGGCGACTTCCTCCAGAACGCGCCGATCGCGGAGGCCGTCGACGAAGAGGACGACACCGTCGGTGAGCCGTGGCTGTCCGATGACGTGTTCTCGCTCGCGGGCATCACCGATCGGCCGTCGGCCGAGGAGCATCCGCGCTGCGTCGCGCTGCGCCGCCAGTACCGGTTCCCGTCGGTCATCGCCGATCTCGTCAACGGCTTCTGCTACGACGGCCTGCTCGAGAGCGACCGGGCGTCGGATCCGGCCGACGGCGCGGTGGTCACGCTGATCGACACCTCCGCCCTGGAGGAGCGGCGGCTCGTGCAGGCGTTCCCTCAGTCATGGACGAACGACCTCGACCTCGAGCTGTTCGCGATCGTCGGCGGCCGGTTCGCGCGTGAGGGGCGGCACGTCGGTTACATCACCCCGTACAGGGCGCAGGCCGAGCGGGCCCGGGGGATCTCGATGCGGGCCGGCCTCGGCATCGAGTGCGGCACCGCGCACCGCTTCCAGGGCCGCGAGTTCGAGATCGTGGTGCTCGACCTCATGCAGGACGACCGGCCGCGCTGGGCCGCCGCGGCCGACCTGCACGGGTCCGAGCGCCAGGTGTCCGGAGCGAAGCTGCTCAACGTCGCCCTGACTCGCACGCAACAGAAGCTCTACGTGATCGCCGACTGGACCTTCGTCCGCAACCACGGCTCACCGGGCATGCGCGCCCTTGCCGCCCTCGAGGGCCACCCGAGCTTCCGCGTCGTCGATGCCCGGGACGTCCTGCGGTGGGGCCGGGACCAGCACCCTCGCTAGGCGGCGACAGCGGACGCGGCGGCGGCCTCGCGCCCGAGCGGCACGCCATCGGGGCGGACGACCAGCTCGCCGGCACGCCCCAGGCCGAGCGCCCACGCGGCCATGGTGTCCACGCGCCGGACGGCCACGGGCGGCCGGCCGGGGCCGGCGGGGACGTCGGTGCGGGCGGGGGCGCCGGGGGCGAGCAGCACCGTGTAGCCCTCGCCGATGACGTCGAGGGTCGAGACCGGCTCGTCGCCGGGTGCGTTCAGCCACGCGTGCGGCAGCCGGCCGGCGAGGTCGGCGTGCAGTTCGCCGACCGGCGCGCGGCGGGAGCCCATCGGATCGATCGAGCGGTACACGGTGTGCTCGGCGACCGGGCGGCGCGCCGCCTCGTAGTCGTCGAGCAGGTCGTGATCGGCCCAGCCGCGCAGCACCCAGCCCAGGCGCCAGCCGAGCGCGTGCCCGTCCTGGAAGGCGACGTTCAGGCCGGTGCCGCCCCGCGGCGTGGCGCGATGCGCCGCGTCGCCGGCCAGCAGCACCCGGCCCTCGCGGTACCGGTCGGCGATCAGGGCGGCGACGCTCCACTCGCGGACGTCGCCGAGCTCCAGCGGCAGGCCGGGCGCACCGATCGCGTGCGGGATGCGGGCGACGACCTCATCCGGCGGCGTGGCCCAGCTGCCGTACACCCAGCGGTCGCCGCCCGCGGGCACGAAGACGCCTTCGCCGGCCGGGTCGGTGATCGCGTAGACGCCGTGGCGGTGGCGGCCGACGACGTCCCACAGCGGCCCATGGAGCACGAGGCTCGCGGCACGGTCGACCACGCCGGGGCCACGCAGCGCGACGCTGGTCCACGCGCGGACCGCGCTGCGCGCGCCGTCGGCGCCCACCACGTAGCGCGCGCACACGCGGCCGGCGCCGGATCCCTGCAGCTGGACCTCCGCGGCGCCGCGAACCTGGTGCACGCCCGCGACCTCCGTCTCGCTCGCCACCCGAGCGGTCGGCAGCGTGCGCAGGTGGGCGAGCAGCACGCGTTCGAGGTGGTCCTGCGCCACGCACGCGGGCGCGCACGGGCTGAGCAGCGCGGCCTGCGCGCGCGTCGGGTAGCCGGTCGGGTGGGGGATGCCCTCGGCCGCACGCGCGAGCGTCGGCGTCTGGAGCAGGGACCAGTCGACGTCCTCGGCCGCGGCGAGGATCTCGTCCTCGAGGCCCCAGCCGCGCAGGAGCTCCATCGTGCGGGTGCTCAGGACGGTCGCGCGGGGGTGGGCGAGCGGCTCACGGCGGCGGTCGACGACGAGCACGCCGACGCCCTGGCGAGCGAGCGTGACCGCGGCGGCCAGGCCGGCGGGGCCGGCGCCGGCCACGAGGACGGGGACGATGCGGGGAGTCGGGTTCATGCCGCACTTCTACGGCGGGAGGCCTGGCGGTACCCAGCACGGAACCGGTACCGTCGGACCGAGATCGCCCATGGGCGCCACCGCCGACTCCCACCCCGCACGCGGCTGTCCCATCGAGCGGGCCCTGGCTGTGCTCGACGGCCGCTGGTCGACGCTCATCCTGCGCGAGCTCATGGCCGGCGAGAAGCGCTTCGGCGAGCTGCGCGACGCGCTCGGCATCACGAGCCCGAAGACGCTGACGGAGCGACTGCGCATCCTCGAGCATCAGGGCGTCGTGACCCGCACCGTCCACTCCGAGGTGCCGCCGCGCGTCGTCTACGCGCTCACCCCGAAGGGCGAGGGGTTCCGCGACGTCCTCAAGGCGATGGCCGCCTGGGGCGAGCACGACCTCGACCGCTGGACCTAGGGGCTAGAAGAGCGCCGGCACCCGGTCGACCATCTCGACCGCCTCCTCGATCGAGTACGTCGCGTTGATCCGGACGGTGTTCCACTGCATGAGCCCGCTCTCGAGCGCGAAGGTCCTGACCGACTCGATGTCGTCCGCGACGACGACCGCGAGGATGATGTGCTCGGGACCGAAGATCCGGAGCGACTCGATGCCGACGCCGAGGCGGTCGGCCAGCCGCGGGATCTCGCGGGCGCCGGTCTTCAGCAGCTCCCGCGTCTTGGCGTTGGAGGTGGGGCAGAGGTCGGGCGAGTGCTCGGCGATGAGGGCGAACGTGGCCATGGGGGTCTGTGGCTCCTTGGGGATGGGTGATGGAGGAGCCGAGCTTCGGCGGCCGCGCTTTCTCGCACCTTTCCACGACCCTTCCGGCGGCTGCGGGCAAGGTCGGCGAAAGGCCGGCGAAAGGACCGCGATCCAGGATGGTCTTCACCACTTGAGCGGAGGCACCATGGCCGAGAACGTCGCACCAGACCCACGATCCCCGGCGAACGGGCACGTCCTGCGCATCGAGCGCGTCGTGCCCGCGCCGGCCGCGGTCGTCTACGAAGCGCTGACCACGCCGGAGGAGCTGGCGCGATGGTGGGGTCCGGCCGGTTTCACCGTGCCGAGCGTCGAGTTCGAGCCGCGCGTGGGGGACGCGTACCGCATCGCGATGCAGCCGCCCGACGGCGAGCTGTTCCACCTCGTCGGTGACTTCCGGCAGGTCGAGCCGCCGCTTCGCCTGGCGTTCACGTTCCGCTGGCTGCCGCCCGACCCGGACGACCGGGAGACGCTCGTGAGCCTGTCGCTGGAGGCGGACGGCCCGCACACGAGGGTGGCGCTCACGCACACCGGGTTCCTCACCGGCGAGCGCCGCGCGTTGCACGAGCGGGGCTGGAGCGAGAGCCTCGACCGGCTCGCACGGCTCCTCGAGGCCGGGCGGGCGGCCGTCACGCCTTGACGCCCTGGCCGGCGAGCAGCGACGCGTGGAGCTGCTGCACGGCGGCGCCGGGCGGGATCCCGAGCTCATCGCGCAGGAGCGTGCGTAGGCGCTCGTAGACCTGCAGCGCCTCGGGGACGCTGCCCCGCGCCGCGAGCGCGCGCATGAGCAGGCCGTATCCGGACTCGCGCAGGGGGTTGTGCTCGAGAAGCTGTCGCGCAGCCCGCTCCGCACCTGCGAGCTCGGTGCCGCCGAGGCCGAGGCAGGCCGCGGCGTACGCCTCGAGTGCGCCGTCGTGCACGTCGCCGAGCCGCCGGCGCCAGGCGTCCAGCCAGGCCGGGCCCTCGCACTCCGGCAGCAGCGGCCGCGCGCTCACGTACCGGGCGCAGAGCGCGGCGCTCCAGGCGCGAGCCCAGTCCTCCTGCACCACCGCCGACTCGGCCTGGTGCAGGGCGTCGAGCGCCTGCTCGACGTCGACGCGGGCCCCGGCCGGCAGCACCGCCCGCACCATCCCGCGGCCCTCGACGACGTCCGCGCCGACGGCCGCCCGCAGCTTCGACAGCAGCACGGAGAGCGCCGCTGCCGGGTCCTCGGGCGGATCGTCGCCCCAGACGGCTTCGATGAGCTCGTCGCGGGCGACGGCCCGCCGGCGCTCGAGGACCAGGAACGCGAAGAGGGTGCGTCCCCGACGACCGGGCAGGCTTTCGTCCAGGCGACGGCCGTGCAGCTCGACGACCAGGCGCCCGCAGAGCTGGACGTAGGTCATGGTCGGGTCGATGCTCTCACCATGGCCAGGCAGATCACATGCGAATGCGGGCACCTCGTCCTCGGCGAGACCGAGGACGAGGTCGTCGACCGCACGCTCGAGCACCTCCGGCAGGACCACCCGCAGCTCGCCGATCGGATCGGGCGCGAGGAGATCGTCGCGCTCATCGAGGTCACTGAGTAGGCGCCCGGTTCAGTGCCCGCTCGATGTTGGCGAACTCGCGCTGAAGCGACGCGTGCTGGGCGTCGAACAGCTCGTCCGGCATGCCCGGGCCCTGGAACATCGTGAAGCTGTAGGCCGTCCGGCCACCCGGCAGCGCGACGGCGCGGGTGGGGAAGACCGCCAGCTCCTCCTTCGTCGGGCCGGCGAACATGTCGATGACGCCCGTGTCGCGATCTGCCTCGATGGCGAAGTAGAACTCGCCGAGGCCGTTGACGACCTTGTAGTCGTCGCCCTCGTGCCGAAGCTCGCGGGCGAACTCGGTCGCCCACTCGGGCAGCCGTTCGATGTCGGACAGGTAGTCGAAGACCGTCTCGGGCTCTGCGTCGAGCACGGTCGTCACGGTCCTGCTCCTCATAGCTCCATGACTCCTTCCAGCGCCTTGATCAGCGCGTCGTGGTTGCGCGGTCCCAACCGCTCGCGCAGCACGCTGTCGAGATCGTCGAGCACGCCTTCGGCGACGCCCTGGAACTCACGCCCGCGTGGGGTGAGGCGCACGACGAACGCGCGGCCGTCGATCGGGTCGCGGTCGCGCTCGACGAGCCCGGCCTCCGCGCAGGCGGCGACCAGTCCGGTCATGGTCTGCTTGGAGAGCCGCGCCACGGCGGCCAGCTCGCCGACCCGCCGTCCGTCCTGCTCGAAGAGCGGCACCAGGACCGACCCGAACGACCCGCGGATCTCCGGGTAGCCGGCCTGGCGGAATCGCTCGAGAAGCAGCGCGTTGAAGTGCGCCGACGCCTTCGCGAGCAGGAAGCCGACGTCGTTCGTGACCGCGCGATTGGTACGGGACACGTACTAGATAGTACGTGGTCCGTACTACCTGTCAAGCGGCGTTCGTCCTCGCTGCCACCTTCAACGCTCGATAGCGTGCGTTATGTAGACCAGGAAGAGCGGCTAAGGCGCGCCGAGGTCCTTGTTCTCGGGGACGAACTTGCTTGCTACGAACGTCGCGCCGGCCGGGTCGGCGAGAACGGTCATGCGGACCCATGGCGCGTCGAAGGGCTCGACGAGGACGCGGCCGCCGAGCTCGGTCGCGGCAGCTGCGGCGGCGTCGGCATCGTCGACGGCGAACGTCACGCCCCAGTGCGGCGGGACGCCATCACCCTCGAGGGGTTGCGCGGTTGCGACCACGTCGAGGAACCCCTCGGGTGCTCCCATCTCGGCCATGCCCGCGCGCGTGCCCGGGTTCATCGCCTCCAAGTGGTTGCCATAAGCCGGAAGGGTCCACATCCATCCCGGGCCGCCGAGCTCGAGCGTTCCCCAGCCGAAGATCTCGCCGTAGAACGCCTTGGCGGCCTCGGCGTCGCGGAAGTGGAGGTCGTTGAAGTTGACCGTGCCGTGCTCGTTGACGTGGGTGGCGCCCCGGTGCTCGCCGGGCTGCCAGACGCTGATGTGCGCGCCTTCCCGGTCGGCGAAGACCGCCATGCGGCCCGCACCGAAGACGTCGAAGGGCTCCGACACGACGGTGCCCCCGGCGGCCGGCACCCGTGCGGCGACCTCGTCGGCCGAGTCGACCCAGATGTAGGTGTTCCACGACGGCCTGGCAGGAGCGCCGGCGGGACCCGATGAGATGGCCGCGACGTGGTCGCCGCCTATCGTCGCCATGAGGTACGAGCCGTCGGCGTCCGGTGGCATCGTCTCGGTGAGCTCCCAGCCGAAGAGGCCCGCGTAGAACGCGCCGGCCGCAGCCGGATGGGGCTGGGTCGAGTCGACCCAGCAGGGGACTCCGGGGATGTAGCGCTCGTTGTTCATAGACGAGACGCTAAGTCCGGTTGCGGCCAGGTTCCGTCCGCAACTCCCGTCGTCGGCGACCGCGCTAAGGACGAACGCGGATGATGGTCTTGCCCTTGAGTCGCTCGGTCGGGTTCAAGGCGGCGACCGCATCGTCGAGCGTCGCGACGTTGCCGATGTTCGTCCGCAGTCGTCCGTCGCGCACCCGCTGGACGATCTCGATCAGCTGGGCACGATCGGACTCGACGACGAAGTCGATCGCCAGGCCGTCCGCGGGCCGCGCCTCGGGCGGGCCGACGACGGTCACGAGCGTTCCTCCGGGCCGAACGAGGTCTGCGGACCGCTTCTGGATGTCGCCGCCGATGACGTCGAACACCAGATCGACGCCGCCGATGTCCTCCAACGCGTCGTTCCCGAGGTCGACGAACTCGTGCGCTCCGAAGTCGAGCGCCGTCTGCCGATCGGCGGTGCGTCCGGTGCCGATGACGTACGCACCGAACTCGCGTGCGAGCTGCGTCGCCATCGACCCGACTGCGCCGCCCGCACCGTGCACGACGACGCTCTGCCCCGCCCGAAGGCGACCGTGGTCGAACAGGCCCTGCCACGCGGTCAGACCGGAGATCGGCAGGCTCGCGCCCACCGTGAAGTCGACGTCGCCCGGGAGCGGCGCGAGGTTGCGCGCCTCGACGGCCACGTACTCCGCCAGGGTGCCGTCGCGATGCCAATCGGTGAGGCCGAACACCCGCTGGCCCACCGACAGCCCCGTCGTGCCGTAGCCGAGGGCGCTGACCACTCCGGCCAGCTCGTGGCCGGGGATCGACGGTCTCCGGTCGAGGTTGCGGCGATCGGTCCAAGTCGATGGCCACTCCATCTCGGTCGGGACGAACCCCGACGCATGAACCTGGACGACGACGTCGTTGATGGCCGGCGGCGGTTCGGGCCGGTCCACCAGCGTCATCCCGGCCGTCCCCGCGGCCTCATCCGTCGCGACGATCGCCTTCATCTCGGACCTCCCCGAGTCGAGGGTGCCAGCCGGTAGCGCTCGAAGATGACCGGAGACCCGAACGTCCTGGTCTCGATCAGCTCGAGCGGGACGTCCTCGGCGACTTGCGGTAGGAACGGCGTCCCGCCTCCGACGACGATCGGGTGGCGGAACATGCGCAGCTCGTCGATGAGCCGGAGCTCGAACGCCGTTGCCGCCAGGCCGGCGCCGGCGATCGCCACGTCCTTCGAAGTCGCGTCGAGCGCGGCGGCGACCTCCTCGGCCACCGACGCCTTCGCGAGCCGGGCGTTGCCTTCGACACTGTCGAGCGTGCGGCTGAACACGACCTTCGGGAGCGCGCTCCAGACATCCGCGAACTCAGCCCGGAGCTCGTCGGTGGCGCGCAGCGACGGATCCGTGTCCCAGACCAGCATCGTCTCGTACAGCTTGCGGCCGCACAGGTAGACGCCGAGCTCGCGGACCTGATCCGTGTGGAAACGGAACAGCTCGTCGCTCGGAGCGGTCCACGCGAACTCGCCGTCGCGGTCGGCGATGAAGCCGTCCACCGAGACGCCCATCGAGTAGATCAGCACGGAACGAAGCCTGCCCGCCTCAGCGACGGCCGCCGACGAGCTCCGAACCGGATCCGGCGAAGAGCAGGAACCACAGGACGAACAGCGCGACGCCGATCGCGGTGGCGATCGCGAAGACGGGACCGATGATCCCCGTCCGCTGGTCGTGGCCGGCGGCGCGCCGCACGAGGATCCAGAGCTGGTCGAGCTGCTTGAGGGCGACGAGGCCGCCCAGCAGCGTGAGCAGCAACCCGATCGACGACACGGAGATCGCCAAGCCGCCGGAGCCGGTCCAGTGCCTGACCTGCCCGCCGAGCCACAACCACGCCGCGGGGATCGGTCCCCAGAAGGCGATCGAGACGACCAGCATCGCCGCGACGAGCGAGCCTCCGAAGACCCGGTCGAACGCGCGGCGCCGGCCGGCGCTGCGGCGGGGCTCGACGCGGTACCGGATCGGTGCCGTGCCCGGTCGCCGGCCGATGAAGAGCCCGCCGTTGTCGGTCGGGTCGGTGCGCACCGCTCAGCGCCCCGGTGCAGCCGGCCGCGGGAGGAGGAGCTTCGCGCGCTCCCAGTCGGCGATCTCGCATCCATCGCCGCGGGCGAACCGGCGGTCCACCGCGGTGCCCCTGACGTTCCCGCGCACGCGTGCCCGCGAGGGCCCGCCGTAGACCTGGGTGCACTGCCGGGTGCGGTCGGGCGCTCGCCCGAGGAACCGCTCCAGCGCGTACGCACGCCGGCACAGCTTCGCGGCATCGCGAGCGCGGAGGAACCCCGTGGCCCGCGGACCCTTCGCGTCGCAGGTCAGCGTCGCACGGCGGACCTTCGTTCCCGGACCGGTGTCGGCCGTGACGCGCAGGTTGACCGCTCCCGCGTACGCGCTCGCCGGTACGACGAAGGCGCATGCCAGCCCGATGAGCAGCAGACGCTTCACGACGCCGATCGTACGCCGCCCAGACGGCGCCGGGAAGGCGAAGAGCTGCAGGCGACAGCGGCCGACCGGCCGCTCAGCGCACCCGTCACCCGCGGCCGGGCGGGAACCCGACCTGCACGGCCCCGCCCTCGCGGACGATGGTCGGGACGACGCCGGTGCCCCGCGAGTGCTCCATGAGCTCTGCCTTCCAGTCGGCGCGCGTCGTCGCGTCGCGCTCCTCGAAGTCCTCCCCCGCGGCGGTCAGGCTGTCGCGCGCGTCCCGGCAGTACGGACAGCCCGGCTTGACGTACATCACCGCGCTCACCTGCCGCAATCTAGCGCCGTTCTCAGCGCTCGAACGCGCGCACGCGGTCGGGTTCGAGCAACTCGCCGGCGCCGAGCTCGTCGATGGCCTCCGCGAGGATGCTGCCGCAGTCCGAGACGTCGTCGGCGCCGTACACGATCACGAAGTCGTGCAGGCGCCGCTTGATGCGGCTCATCAGCTCGTCGGCGACCTCGATGGGCGTCCAGCCGGGTGCGCCAAGGTCGTCGTCGAGCATCCGCTCGAGCGCGGCGAAGCACCGCACGAGCTCGTAGGCCAGGTTCTCGTTGGCTTCGGTGGGCTGGACCGGCCGGAGCGATTCGAAGTGCATGCCTCCACGAGCCCCGCGCCGCCCGAACTCGCCCCCTAGGCTCCACTCCGTGAGCCCGTTCGGACTGCGGCACAGGCGGTTCGACCGGGAGGAGCTCGTCCGGCGGTTCGCCCGCGGCGCCTCGTTCGCCGACGTCGGCTGCATGTGGAGCGTCGACGGGCGCATCGCGTTCCTCGCGGAGGAGCACGGAGCGGCGAGCGTGACCGGCGTCGACCTGATGCCCGCCAGCGCGCGGTTCGAGGAGGAGCGACAGCGGAGGAGCTCCGCCGTGCGGTTCGTGCAGGGCGACGTCCACGACGACGCCGTCCTGGCCGAGGTCGGCGTCCACGACGTGGTCTGGTGCTCGGGCCTCATCTACCACGCGCCGGATCCGATCTCGACGCTCCGCGCGCTGCACCGGATCACCGGCCGGACGCTGCTGCTTGGCACCGAGGTCATCCGCGAGACCAAGCGGAAGCGGTCCGTCGTCTTCGCCCCCGGACCGGAGCTCCACCCCAACATCGAGAAGCCGCTCGACGCGCGCGCGGGCTACAACGGCTGGTGGTGGGGCTTCACGCCCAGCGCGCTCAAGGCGATGTGCGCGGCGGCGGGCTTCACGGTCGACGAGGAGCATGGCACCCGCAGGTACCGCGTCCTCGTCGCCACGGTGCCGACGCGCTGAGACGCGGTGATCACACGAGCGCCGGCGTCGCCGGCGCGGCGGCGGACGCGATCGCGCGCGCCGCGAGGATCAACGTCAGGTGGCTGAACGCCTGCGGGAAGTTCCCGACCTGGCGCTTGCGCGCGACGTCGTACTCCTCGGCCAGCAGACCGAGGTCGTTCGACAGGCCGACGAGCCGCTCGAACAGCGCGCGGGCCTCGTCCTCACGGCCATTGCGCGCGAGAGCGTTGACGAGCCAGAACGAGCACGCGAGGAACTGCCCCTCGTCCCCCGGCAGACCGTCGTCGGTCTCCGCCGTCGAGTACCGGGAGACGAACCCGTCGCGGCCGAGCTCGCGCCGTACCGCGTCGATCGTGCCCGTGACCCGGTCGTCGGTGCCCGGCAGGAAGCCCACGAGCGGGATGTTCAGGACGCTGGCGTCGAGCTCGCGCGACCCGTAGTACTGGGTGAACGTCCGGCGTTCCGGGTCGTAGCCGCGCTCGCAGATCTCGGCGTGGATCTCGTCGCGCACCGCCCGCCACCGGCCGAGGGGCGCGTCGAGCCCGAAGCGCTCGGCGACGCGGACCGCGCGGTCGAACACCACCCACGCCATGACCTTCGAGTACGTGTAGTGGCGCTGAGGCCCGCGTGCCTCCCAGATGCCGTCGTCCGGCAGCCGCCACAGCGTCTCGACGTGCTCGACGATGGCCCTCCAGCGCGGCCAGAGCCGGTCGTCGACGCGGCCGAGCGCCTCGACGCCGATGAACATGACGCCGGCTACCTCGCCGAAGACGTCGAGCTGGAACTGCTCGGACGCGGCGTTGCCGACGCGCACCGGCGCTGAGCCCTCGTAGCCCGGAAGGTGCGGGAGCTCGAACTCCGTGAGGCGCCGTTCGCCGCCCACGCCGTACATGATCTGCGTGGTGCTCGGATCGCCGGTCCCGACGCGCAGCAGGAAGTCGCGGAACGCAAGCGCCTCCTCGGTGTACCCGGCCGCGAGCAGCGCCTCGAGCGCGAGCACCGAATCCCGCAGCCAGCAGTACCGGTAGTCCCAGTTGCGCACGCCGCCGAGGTCCTCGGGCAGCGACGTCGTGGGCGCCGCGACCACGGCGCCCGTCGTCTCCGAGGTCATCGCCTTGAGCACGATGAGCGACGTGAGCACCTGCTCGCGGTACGGCCCGTCGTACGTGCAGCGCCCGCTCCACTCGCGCCACCACGCTTGCGTCCGCGCGAGGGCGGAATCCGCGTCCTCGACCGACGGTGGCGGGTCGTACGAGGCGTGCCAGGTGAGCGTGAAGCGCTCGCGCGCCCCCTCGACCATCACGAAGTCGGCGTGCGCCGTGGCATCGCTGATCAGCAGCGGGAGCGGCGTGCTGAGTCGGAAGGCGTCCGGCCCCGCCGTTGCCACCGCCCCGTCGGAGGCGGGCTCGACCCACGGCCGGATCGACCCGTAGTCGGGCCGCAGCACGAGCTCCATCCGCATCGGGATCCTCCCCCGCAGTCCCTCGACGACGCGCATGACGCGAGGCGGTCCGCCACCGCGGCGCGGCATGAAGTCGACGACGCGGACCGCCCCGTCGGCGGTCTCGGAGTCCGTCTCCAGGATGAGGGTGCCGGGCCGGTACCGGCGGGCGACCGCGGTCACGTCGCCGGCGGGCGCCAGCACCCAACGGCCGTGCCGCTCGTCGCCGACCAGCGCCGAGAAGCACGATTGGGAGTCGAAGCGCGGGAGGCACAGCCAGTCGATCGTCCCGTCGCGGCCGACCAGCGCGGCAGACTGCATGTCGCCGATCAGCGCGTAGTCCTCGATGAGCACAGGCCAACGCTGCAGCTCCGGGACTTGACCGACAAGGATGTCGACACGCCTCCGGCCGACAAGCGCACAACCCCGGATGGCGGCCTGTGAGACCGTGTGGCCATGTCCACGCAGACCACCGCCGTCACGGGCGTCGACTTCGTCGCGATCCCGGTCACCGACTACGAGGCGGCCGCCGAGTTCTACGGCTCCGTGCTGGGGCTGCCGTTCGTCAAGCGCTGGGGCGACTTCCCGGCCGGCGAGTTCCAGGCGGGGAACCTGACGCTCGCGGTCCTGCAGCCCGACGCGTTCGGCCAGGAGTTCAAGACGAGCACGTCGTGGGTCGCGCTGCAGGTCGACGACGTGGAGAGCACCCGCGCCGACCTCGAGGCGAAGGGCGTGCAGTTCCGCAACGACACGCTCGACAGCGGCGTCTGCCACATGGCGTTCTTCACCGACCCCGACGGCAACCCGCTGCTGCTCCACCACCGCTACGCGCCCAAGGAGGCGGCACCGTCCTCGGGGCACTGAGATGCAGACCCGGAGCGAGCAGCGGTCGAGCGCCCGCGCGGCCGTCACGATCGACGTGCGCCTGGCGCGCAAGGCGGGGCGCGCGCTCGCGGCGCGCACGGTCAACCTCGGCGAGGGCGGCGCGTGCGTCAGGTGCGACCGCCCGCTGCACATCGACGAGGAGCTGCACTTCGACCTCGATCTCCCGGCCGGAGGCTGCCACCTCGACGGGACGGCGCGCGTGCTGCGCCAGCGCGGCCACAACGAGTACGCGCTGCGCTTCGAGGACCTGGCGCACCAGGCCGAGCTGCGCGCCTTCCTCGCCTCCGCTACGCCGCCGTCACCAATGCACTGACGAGCCGGACGGCGTCGGCGCGCGCGATCCCGTTCGCCGACAGCGAGCGCCACGTGGAGAACGCGACCGCGTGGCGCAGCGCGCCCGCAACGAGCGTCCGCCGGCGGCCGCGCCCCCCGCGCCCCGCCAGCAGCACCTCAGCGGCCTCGTCGAGGTAGGCGCCCAGCGGCGCGATCGCATCGCGCGCGAAGTCGACGACCTCGGCGTCGCGCAGGACGTTCGTGAGCATCGGCTCGGTGCGCTCGTAGTACGCGTAGAGCTCGTCCAGGGCCTGCGCCAGCCGCGCGTCGGCATCGCGGATCGAGCGCCACGCCTCGAGATCCGGCAGCGGGTTCGTGGCGAACCAGTGCGACGAGCACGCGGCGAACAGGTCGGCCTCGGTCGCGAAGTGCCGGTAGAGCGTCCGCCGCTCCACCCCCGCGCGCTTGGCGACCGCGCTCAGCGTCGTGCGCGACGGCCCGAGCGTGCCGTGCAGCTCGATCGCGGCCTCGGTGATCCGGCGGCGGGTCCGGTCCACCCCCTCCGCGCGCTTCTTCAGCTCGTACTTCCGTTTCGACTTCGTTTCGGGACTCATGCGTGTGTCGTAGATCTTGACACATCGAGCGGCCGTCCGTATGGTCGCCATCAGTTCACGACACACCACTGACTACCGAAAGGACGAAGTCGCATGCCCGCCACCACCCCCCACGAGGTCCTCGCCACCATCGTCACCGGCATCAACACCGGCGACCTCGACAGCCTCCTCCCGCTCTACGAGCGCGACGCCGCCTTCGCGACCGAGCCGGGCAGCCTCGCTCCCGGCACGCCCGGCATCAGCGAGGCGCTGAAGGGCTTCATCTCGATGAACGGCACGCTCGACCTGGAGGTCACGCGCGTGCTCGAGGTCGACGACCTCGCGCTCGTCGTCGGCGTCTGGTCGTTCGACGGCACCGGCCCGGACGGCGAGCCGGTCCGCCTCGAGGCGAAGAACGCCGACGTCCTGCGCCGGCAGGGCGACGGCACCTGGCGGTTCGTGATCGACAACCCCTGGGGCACCGACTAGACCGGTACGCTCGCCGCGAGGTGATGCCCGTGAGCGACGAGCTCGTGAACGTTCGGTACATGGTCGACGACGTGGAGCGCGCCGTCGCGTTCTACACGGAGCACTTCGGCTTCACGGTGCGGTCGAGCGCCGCGCCCGCGTTCGCCGACGTCGTGCGTGGCAACCTGCGGCTGCTGCTGAGCGGGCCGAAGAGCTCCGCCGGGCGCCCGATGCCCGACGGCCGCGTGCCCGAGCCCGGCGGCTGGAACCGGATCCACTTCATCGTCGACGACCTCGCGAGCGAGGTGGATCGGCTCCGCGCCGCCGGGATCACGTTCCGCAACGAGATCGTGACGGGACCCGGTGGGCAGCAGATCGTCCTCGAGGACCCCGAGGGCAACCCGATCGAGCTGTTCCAGCCGGCCGCTCGCTCCTAGCGGTCGACGGTCGCCATGCCGGCGGCGTCGGTGCGATCGCCGATCGCCGGCGGGACCGCCGCCTCGATGCGCGCGAGGTCGTCCGCGGTGAGCTCCACCGCCGCGGCGCCCGCGTTCTCCTCGAGGTACTTCCGGCGCTTCGTGCCCGGGATCGGGACGACGTCCTCGCCCTGCGCGAGCACCCAGGCGAGCGCGAGCTGGCTCGCCGTGCAGCCGCGCTCGCGCGCGAGCTCCGCGAACGTCTCGGCGGCGCGCAGGTTGTGCTCGATCGCCTCGCCGTCGAAGCGCGGATAGCGGCGGCGGAGGTCTCCGGCCTCGAGGTCGTCGAGCGACGTGAACCGCCGTGAGAGGAAGCCGCGGCCGAGCGGCGAGAACGCGACGAACCCGGTCCCGAGCTCGCGGCACGCCGGCAGGATCTCGTCGAGCACGTCGCGGGTCCAGAACGACAGCTCGCTCTGCAGCGCGGTGATCGGATGGACGGCGTGCGCGCGGCGCAGCGTGCGCGCGGAGACCTCGCTGAGGCCGAGGTGGCGCACCTTCCCCTCGGCGACCAGCTCCCCCATCGCGCCGACCGTCTCCTCGATCGGCGTGCCCGGGTCGACGCGATGCAGGTAGTAGAGGTCGACGTGGTCGGTGCCGAGCCGCTCGAGCGAGCCCTCGATCGAGCGCCCTACGTTCTCGGGCGAGCCATCCATCACGCGCCGCGTGGGGTTGTCGGGCGTCGGCGAGACGCGCAGCCCGAACTTCGTCGCGATCTCGACGCGGTCGCGCCGCCCGGCGATCGCGCGGCCGATGAGCTTCTCGTTCTCGAACGGGCCGTAGCCCTCGGCGGTGTCGAGGAACGTGCAGCCCAGCTCGATCGCGCGGTCGAGCGTCGCGAGCGCCTCGCTCTCGTCCGCCTCGCCGTAGAACGCGGACATGCCCATGCAGCCGAGCCCGATCGCGGAGACGTCGAGCCCGGCGAGCGAGCGGCGCGGCAGCGACGCCATCAGCCGACTTGCGCTCCGTTGGCCGTGAGGACGACGTCGATGTTGCCCCGGGTCGCGTTGGAGTACGGGCAGACCTGGTGGGCGTCGGCGACGATCTCCGCGGCCTCGCCGGCGTCGTCGATCTTCGGCAGCGTCACGTCCAGCTCGACGGCGATGTTGAACGTGCGGTCCTCGCCCGCGAGCAGGCTCACGCGGCTGTCGATCGACACGTCGCCGAGCTCGATCTTCCGCCGTCGCGCGACGGCGCCGAGAGCGCCCTCGAAGCACGACGCGTAGCCGACCGCGAACAGCTGCTCGGGGTTCGTCCCCTCCTCGCCCTGGCCCGGCAGCCGCAGCTGCACGTCGAGGGCGCCGTCGTCGGTCCGGCCGTGTCCGTGATCGCGGCCGCCCGTGACGGTGGCCTGCGCGGTGTAGATGGGCTTCGCCATCACCGGACCGTATAACCGCCGTCGACGGTCCAGTACGCCCCCGTGACGTTGGACGCATCGTCGGAGAGCAGGAAGGCGACGACGTTCGCCACCTCGGCCGGCTCGCCGAGGCGGTTGACCGGGTGCAGCGCGGCGACGATCTCGTGCTCCTCCGCGCTGAGGGAGGTGCGGACGAGCTCGGTCGCGATGAACGCGGGGCCGACGCAGTTGACGCGAATCCCGTCGGCGGCGTAGTCGAGCGCGGCGCTGCGCGTCAGGCCGAGCACGCCGTGCTTCGCGGTCGTGTACGCGGCGGCGTCCGGGAACGCGACGCTGCTCAGGACCGAGCCCATGTTCACGATCGAGCCGCCGCCCGTTCCCTTCATCGCGCGCAGCTCCGCGCGCATGCAGAGGAAGACGCCGTCGAGGTTGACGTCGAGCGTCTTGCGCCACTCCGCGACGGTCAGGTCGCCGACGGGCTTGCGCTCGGCGCTGATGCCCGCGTTGTTCACCGCGAGATCGACGCGGCCGAGCGCGTCCTCCGCGGCGCTCATCATCCGGTCGACCGAGGCCTCGTCGCGCACGTCCGCCTCGACCGCGTGCGCGCGCCCGCCCGTGTCGGCGATGTCCCGGGCCACGCGCTCGGCGGCCGCGCCGTCGAGGTCCGCGATGACCACCGCGGCGCCGCGCGCCGCAAGCTCCTGCGCACATGCCATGCCGATGCCGGCGCCCGCGCCGGTCACGAGAGCCGTCCTGCCTTCGAGCTGGGCCATGCGGCCGATCCTCTCTCAGGCGACTGCGGCGCGTGTGTTGCGCAGCCACATCAGCCTGGCGAATGCTCCAGCGGTGAGGAACATGAACATGCTGTAGACCGCGGCCGGCGTGGCGAGGACGGTCGCGATCGTGGTCGCCACCGCGATCGCGAGCGTGCTGTTGTGGACGCCGAGCTCGAGCGCGATGGCAGTCGTCTGCGGCTTGCTGAGCCGCGCGACCCGGGACACCGTGTACGCCAGCGTCATCGCCGCGACGTTCAGTGACAGCGTCGCCAGCGCGAGGTCGGTGAAGTGGTCGGTGATGATGTCGAGCTCGCTCACCACCGCGCCGATCACGACGAGCACGAAGACCACGAGCGTCCACTTCTTGATCCGGGGCTCGAGCTCGATCACCCGCTCGGGCCGGCGGCTGCGCACGTACATGCCGGCCAGCAGCGGGATGAGCGTGATCGCGAAGACGCGCGCCACGACGCCGAGCATGCTCACGTCGTCGCCGACCGGCGCGTCGAAGGCGTCGATCGCGAGGGCCAGGTAGAACGGCATCGTCACGAGCGCGAGCGTCGAGCTGACCGCGGTCATCGTCACCGACAGCGCGGTCTCGCCGCGTGCGAGGTGCGTGAGCAGCGCGGCCATCGTGCCGCCGGGCGCCGAGGCCATGACGACGAGGCCGACGGCGAGCGCCGCGTCGAGGCTGAACAGCGCCGCGATGCCGAAGCCGAGCAGCGGGCTGAGCACGAGCAGGTTGAGCAGGCCGATCGCCACGCCGCGTGGCTCGGTGAGCACGCGCTTGAAGTCGGGCGGCGTCAGCGACAGGCCGAGCGCGAGCATGATCGCCGCGAGCGCCAGCGGCAGCGCGATCTGGGCGGCGACGCTCGGGTCGTCCATCAGGCGCGGCCGTGGCGGCGCCGCACGCCGGCGGCGATCGGCGCATCGTCGAGCTCGCCGGCCGCGACGCGCTTGCGCAGGGTCTTCGCGACGACGCGGTCGACGAGCCCCGGCAGGTGCCGGGCGACCGCGAGCTGCACCGCTCCCCCGCGCGTGACGGCGACGTCCCGGCCGCCGCGGCCCTCGCAGGCGGCGACGAGCTTCTCGACGACGCCCTCCAGCGGCTCCTCGCGGCTGAAGCCCTCGAGCTGCAGGCCGGCCGCCTTCGTCCGGTCGTGGATCGGCGTTCGGATGAACGCCGGATGGACGCAGGTGACGCCTACGTGGGTGCCGTACTCCGCGCGCAGCGCATCGGCGTAGGCCGTCAGGCTGCGCTTCGAGACGCCGTACGCGACGCCGAGCGGCAGGCCGAGGAACGCCATCCGCGAGCCCACGAGCGCGACCTGCCCGCGCGACTCGACAAGCGCGTCGATCGCGGCGGCGGTGGTGCGCCAGGCGCCGAGGAGGTTGACGTCGAGCATCTTGAGGACGTGCTCGTCGGGCATCTCCCCCGCGCTCGCGGGCCCGCCCAGCCCGGCGTTGTTGACGAGCGCGTCGAGGCCGCCGAGCCGTTCGATCGCCTCGTGGACGGCTCTGGTGACCGCCTCGTCGTCGGTGACGTCGCAGGCGAGGATGCCCTGCTCGTCGTTCGCCTGGAGGTCGAGCCCGACGACGGTCCAGCTGCGGGCGCGCAGGGCGGCGACGAGCGCCGACCCGATGGCGCCCGAAGCGCCCGTGACGATCGCCCGCCTGCTCATGCCGCGACCCGCTCGCCGGCGCGCTTGCGGCCGCGCTCGATCTCGGCGGCGAGCTCGTGCATGTAGCCGTCGAAGTCGACCCGCATGACCGGCCGGCCGTGGTCGCCCCAGCGCGCGCGGGCGCGCTTCACCCGCTCCTCGCAGTCGGCGCGCATCTCGTCGTGCGACGGCGGCGCCCAGCGGCCGGTGAGGTGCTCGGCGAGCAGCTGCGACTGACGCTCGAGGATCGGGAACGCCGAGCCGGTCGACTGCATGAGGCCGATGAAGAAGAGGTCGTCGTGCTCGAGGTGCAGGATGCGCTTGTAGAGGCGCAGCTGCGACGGGTCGGCCGTCCCGAGCACACCCGGATCGAGGAACGGGATCGTCACGCGGTAGCCGGTGCACCACACGATCGCGTCGACGTCCTCGCGCGTCCCGTCGGTGAACTCGACGCCCGCCGCGTCGAGCTTCGCGATCCCCGGCTTCGGCGCGATCCGGCCGTGCGCGATGCGCGAGACGATCGTGTCGGAGATCGTCGGGTGCGACTGGAAGAGCCCGCCGTCGGGCGCGGGCAGGCCGACGTCCTCGGGCCGGCCGACGGTGAGCTTGAGCAGCGACTCGGCGATCGGCTGGCGCAGCCGCCATGGCACGTGCGCGGCGACCCATGGGCGGATGACCTGGTCGGCGGGCTTGCCGAGCAGCCGCTTCGGGATGACCCAGCTGCCGCGGCGGACGGAGAGCAGCGTGCGCGTGGCGAAGTGCGAGACGTCGGTCGCGATGTCCATCGCGCTGTTGCCCATGCCGACGACGAGCACGCGCTTGTCCTCGAAGTCCCGCCCGACGGTGAAGTCGAGCGCATGGAGCTGCTCGCCCTCGAAGTCGTCCGCGCCGGGGTACGCGGGTTGCGGCCACGACGCGACCTCGTTGTGGCCGCTGGCAACGACGAGCAGGTCGAAGCGCTCGGTCTCCCCGTTCGCCGTCTCGAGCTCCCATCCGCCGTCGGGCTGCCTGCGCGCCGCCTTGACCTCGGTGTTCAGGCGGATCTTCTCCGTCAGTCCGAACCGCTCGACGTAGTCCTCGAGCCACGCGCCCACCGCGTCCCGGCTCGGGTAGTCCGGCGTGTCCGGCGGCATCGGATGCTCGGCGAACTCCGTCCGCGGCCGGCTCGTGATCAGGTGCAGCGACCGGTACGCCGCGGTCGGCCGGTCCTCCAGCGTCCAGACGCCACCGACCCGCGCACCGCGCTCGAACGCGGTGGCGTCGACGCCCGCCGCGGTCAGCGCGCGCAGCGCGGCGAGGCCCGCCGGCCCCCCACCGACGACGGCTGCCCGTCCTGCCCCCATTGCGGCGGCATGATGCCAACCGCCGCCTCGCTGGGCGCCGCTTGGCCCGCGGCCCTGAGATCGTGTGCACGGTGACGACGTTCGTCCTCATCCCCGGCGCCGGCGTGGACCCGCAGGTCTGGCAGTGGACGATCGCGGAGCTCCGGGAGCTCGGCCACGAAGGCATCGCTCCGCCGCTGCCGCTCGACGATCCCGCGGCCGGGCCGAGCGCGCACGCCGATGCGGTCGTCGCGGCCGTCGAGGGCGTCGCGGGACCGATCGTCGTCGTCGGGCAGTCGCTCGGCGCGGTCACTGCGCCGATCGTCGCGGACCGCATCGGCGCCGCCGGGCTCGTCCTCGTCGCGCCGATGGTGATGGTCCCCGGCGAGACCGCCGGCGAGTGGTGGGAGCACGTCGGCCACGAGCAGGCGATCGCGCCGTTGCTCGAGCGGCTCGGGCCGATGAGCGCATGGGGCGATGAGGAGATCGACGAGGTCTTCTTCCACGACGTCCCGGAGGACATCAAGCGGGAGGCCGCGCGGTTCGACGGCGCACCCGGACCGGGGATGTTCGGCGAGCGGTGGCCGCTCGACCGCTGGCCCGGCGTCCCGACGCGCGTGCTGGCGCCCCGCGACGACCGGCTGTTCCCGCTCGCGCTCCAGCGCCGTGTCGTCGCCGAGCGTCTCGGCATCGAGGTCGAGGAGATCGCCGGCGGGCACGTCCCGATGCTGTCCCGGCCGAAGGAGCTCGCCGCGCACCTCGTGCGGTGAGCGCTCTGTAGCGTCCGGCGACATGCACATCGAGCCGACCCGCGAGCAGGCCGAGGCGTTCGCCGCGACGGCGGACCGTCCGGATCCCGTCTTCATGCTCAACCTGCTGCGCTTCGCCGAGGGCGAAGGGGCCGGTGCGTACGCGCGCTACGCGGTCGCGGTGACCGAGCACCTGAAGCGCGTCGGCGGCGAGGTGGTCTGGTCGGGCGCGTGCGACGAGGCGCTCATCGGCCCGCAGGCGCGCGAGTGGGACGCCGTGGCGATCGTGCGCTACCCGACGCGGGCGGCGTTCCTCGAGATGGTCGGCGATCCGTCGTACCTCGAGATCGCCCGCGACCGCAGCGCCGGCCTCGTCGATTCGCGGCTCGTCCCCTGCGCGGCGGCGCCGCTCGGGAGCTGAGCCGGCCGCGTCATGGCGAAGCTCGTCTACGCGGCGATCACCTCGCTCGACGGCTACGTCGCCGACGAGCACGGCCGGTTCGACTGGTCGATGCCCGACGAGGAGGTGCACGCGTTCGTCAACGACCTCGAGCGGTCGATCGGCACGTCGCTCTACGGGCGCGGGATGTACGAGGTGCTCGTCGCGTGGGAAACGATGCAGACCGACGACCCGGTGCTGCGCGACTACCAGGAGGTGTGGCGGGCGGCGGACAAGATCGTCTTCTCGAGCACGCTGGAGGCGCCGCTGAGCGAGCGGACGCGGATCGAGCGGTCGTTCGACCCCGACCTCGTGCGGTCGCTGAAGACGACCGCGCCGGCGGACCTCTCGATCGGCGGCCCGACGCTCGCCGCGCAGGCCCTGCGCCACGGGGTCGTGGACGAGCTGCACCTCTTCGTGAACCCGGTGATCGTGGGCGGCGGCCTGCGCGCGCTGCCGGACGGCGTGCGGCTCGATCTGGAGCTGCTCGACACGCGCCGCTTCTCCAACGGCGTCGTGCACCTGCATCACCGCGTGCTGCGATGAGGCTCGGCGAGCACGCGCCGGGCCACGCGATGCACGAACCCGGCGAGATCGCGCGGTTCTATGACCGGGCGAGCGACCTCATGCGCGAGCTGCTCGACGCGCTCGCGTCCGGACCGGCCGAACCGCGCCCGTTCCCCGCCATCGAGGACGCGATGGGCTGGCCGCGGCGGCGGATCGCCTCGGTCCTCGGCGGCGCCGGGCGGATGCGCGTCGAGGAGTTCGGCGGCCGGCGGCCGTACCGGTTCCTCGATGCCCGCTCCTCCCCATCTGGCCGGTGGGAGATGTGGGCCGACGAGGACCAGGCGCGCGCGATGCAGCGAGCGCGGCTCGAGGAGACCGTGGCCTAGGCGTCCGCGGCCGTCTCGTCCCGTGCGTCTCCGCGGAAGGACCTCATGTCTCGCAGCGCCAGCGCCCGGTCGCGTGCTCGGTGCTGCCGCTGTCCTTGTCGTACATGGTGACGTCGACGGTGCCGCTGCGGGCGTCGTCGTTGACGGTGAAGCTGCCGGTCGGATCGAAGCCGGGGACGTCCTCGGTCTGCCAGGTGTGGCCCTCGCCGTCGGTGAAGTGCGCCGTCGGACGGGAGGTCACGCCTCGGCCCTGCGTCACGTACGTGCCGGGGCCCTCCCACGTCGCGGCGAGCTGGAGGTAGTACGGCTTCGGGTACGTGCCGACGCCGGGGCCGCCGTCGACGACCGGGCCGTCGAGCTGGAAGATCGCGAAGAAGTCCTCGCCGACACGGCATGACCCGGCGGCGCGGCCGCGGGCGCCGACGGCTCCGCTCGCGAAGAGGTCGGACGCGAAGGCCGGCTTCGCTCCCGGCTTCTTGCAGAACTCGTCGAGCGACCGGCCGCGCAGCGTCACGCTCGCCGGCGTGACGTGCGCCGCCACGGCCACGGTCGCCACGCCCAAGGCGATCGACGGCAGGCTGCCGAGCGACGCCCCCTCGGTTCCCTCTGGGCAGGCGCACCCGCCGGCCTTAGCGCACATCGCGTTCGGGTCGAGCGTGTGCTCAGTCCCGTCGGCGTCGCGCAGCCGCCCGTGCACGTCGCCGCTGCGGGACAGCTCGACGACGTCGGCGGTGATCGAGACGCGCTCGATCGGGGCCGAGCGTGCGGCGGCGGCGACGGTCACCGTGCTGCTCTTGCCGAGCGCGCGCAGCGGCATCGGCGCCGCGGTCGACGGGATGCCGGGGCCGTCGGTGTCCCACGCCGGCCCCCACGACGCGCGCCGCGCGAAGCCGGACGCCCACGTCGAGAGGAACGCGTCGTCGGCCGCGGAGACCATCGTCGTGTAGGCGAGCGGCATCGACGCCGCCGCGTACGCCGCCTTCAGCCGTGCCCACACGTCGACGCCGGAGCGCTCGAGGTGGCCGTAGAAGCCGACGCCCGAGTAGGTCCGCATGAACATCGGGATCGCGGGCGACTCGAGGTACGACGTGTACCACTCGCGGTAGCCCGGCCACGTGAGCGGCGCGCCGCTCCACTCCTGCGCGACGACGCCGCCGGCCCACTCGGCGGAGCCCTCGATGAGCCACGCGCGGTCCTTGTCGTCGTAGAGCGGCCCGGCGAACCGGTCCTGGAAGCAGTGGGTCATCTCGTGGGCGGCGATGAACCGCTTGGCGATGAGCGGCATCCCGCCCGCCCACGCGTCCGGGTAGACGTTGACCTTGCAGACCCCGTCGTGGAGCGTCGCGTCCGCCGCGACGTCGGGGTCCGCCGACGGCCCGGACGTGAGCGTCACCGCGAGCTTCGCGCCGAGCGGCACGCCGAAGTGCGCGGTCAGGCGGGTGGTCGCCTCGGTCAGCAGATCCGTCCACGCCTTCTTCTGCGCGGCCGACGGCGCGACCGCGGCGCGGGCGCGAATCTTCCGGGCGTGACCGGGCTCGCGGCCGGTCGCGATGGCGTCGTAGACCTCGCGCTGCGCGGGCGTGAGCGTCTTCCGGTACGGCGCCAGCCACCGGATCGGCCCCGAGCCGGACCGCAGCTTGTCGACCGCTCCGCGACGGACAGCGATGCCGGGCAGCGGCGCGACGGTCTGGACGAACGCCTGAAGCGCCGTCGCGCGATCGATCGTCCCGGACTTCCGGACCGCGACGCCCTCCTTGCCGCGCGCCTTGCGGAGACACCGCGCGGAGAGCTTGGGGCGGCACGCGCGCTTCTTCGCCGCGGTGAACGCGGGCGGCGCAGCCGCCGCCGATGCGGCCGAGGAGACGGCGGCGCCGGAGGTCGGTCCGACCCCGAGGATCACCGCGAGCGCGACGAGGACGGCGACCCTCCGTGGCATGCGCCGGATGCTAGAGCGCCGGCCGGGCGCCTTCCATCGCTTCGACGCCCGCGCGTTCGAGCTCGGCGATGCGGGAGACGAGGTCCAGTCCTTCGGCATGCTCGCGGCGCTCGGAGCAGCAGGCGAGCTCGACCCACGTCGCCGCCAGCTCGTCGTAGATCGCCGCCGCGTCACGCAGCGCGCCGTCGCCGAGCAGGTCGCCCATGTCGTGGAGGAACTCGGCGTGCAGCGACCGGAACATCGCGCCACCGGTGCCGGCCTTGACGATGAAGACGCGCAGGCCGCTCAGCGCGGCGTCGAGGCCGTCGCCGAAGCGGTCGGGCCAGGTCGGGTACGAGGCCGCGAAGCCGTCGACGCCGTCGAGGCCTCCCCCGCCCTCGAGTCCGGCGAGCGCCTCGCCGCCGCGGCGCATGTTCCCGATCGCGCGGTCGATCGCGGCGGCGACGGCCTCGGCGGGGTCGCGCAGCCGATCGGGCCAGCCGTAGACGAACGTGCCGTGACGGTTCGGGCCGGGGAAGGCGGACGAGCTGCGGGCGGCGGCGAGCGAGGCGTACGTGCAGCGCTGCAGCTCGTCGCGGTCGTTGTCGGCGATGAGCACCGTCTCGGTCTCGTCGTCGTAGTCGACGATCACGATGTCGTGGCGCGTGTTCGACATCTTCACGCGCAGGTACTCGAGCTCGGCGATGTCGGCCCACACCATCGGCGGCCGCCCGGCGTCGATCTCCTCGCGGACCCAGCGCCAGCCCTCGGCGGCGTCGTCGGTCTCGCGCACGTCGAGGCCGAGCCCGATGTGCGGCGCGATGTCGCGCTCGAGGTCGGCGGTCCGGCCGACGAGGTAGACCGGTGGCCGCATCCCCGGCAGCTCGAGGAAGAGGAACCCGAGCCCGCCGCCGAGCCCGAAGACCGCGCCCTCGGACAGCGGCCCGCTTCCGAAGTCGAGCCCGTGGAACTCGAGCAGGTCGCGCAGCGCGCCCGAGCCGCAGTGGCCGGCGCGGCGGTGAGGGAAGGCTCGTTTCGGCGCGGAGGCAGTCGACATCGGGGACGACGGTAGCGGCGCGCCGGACCGAGACGCGGGCTACCTTCGGCGCCCGTGTCGCGCCTTCCCAAGTTCTTCTGTCTCGCGTTCGTCAGCGCGACGCTCCTGCAGGCCCCGGCGGTGGCGGCGCCGGTGGTCGACGGGAAGGCGCGGTTCGAGGTGCTCTCTCCGACGCTGATCCGGCTCGAGTTCGCGCCGGATGGGCGGTTCGAGGACCGGGAGACGCAGACGACGTTCGGGCGGCTGCGCGGTCGCGAGCCGCGGTTCACCACGGCCATCCGCGGCGGGCAGCGCGTCATCCGCACGTCCAAGCTCACGCTGCGCTGGCGTCGCGATGCGAACGGGTTCGGCGACGGGGCTCTGACCGCGACCCTCGGCCGGCGCAAGCTGACGCCGAAGCTCGGGCCGAATCCGCAGCCGCTCGGCGGCTGGCGGCGCTCGCTCGACCTCGTCGACGGCCCGGTGCCGCTGCACGAGGGGATGCTGTCGCGCGCGGGCTGGTACCTGCTCGACGACTCGAAGACCGCGGTCATCGAGGGCGACCGCCCGGTCGAGCGCGCCGCGCCCGACGGCTACCAGGACCTCTACCTGTTCGCCTACGGATCCGACTACGCGCACGGCCTACGCGACCTGCGGACGCTCACGGGTCCCGCGCCGCTGCTGCCCCGCAAGGCGTTCGGCGTGTGGTTCAGCCGCTACTGGCCGTACTCGGCCGGCGACTGGCAGACGCTGCTGGCGAAGTTCCGGACCGAGCGCGTCCCGCTCGACACGATCTCGCTCGACACCGACTTCAAGCGCGTCAACGACGCCGCGGGCAGCGCGATCGCGACGACGGTCGCGGGCGCGCCGGCCGGCGCGCCGTACTCGTGGAACGGCTGGGACTGGAACGCCGATCTGTTCCCCGACCCGCAGCGCTTCTTCGCCTGGGCTCACGACAGCGGTCTCGAGGTGGGGCTCAACGTGCACCCCTCGATCGACTCGGCCGACCCGCGCTTCGCCGACACGAACGCGCGCGCCGGCGGAGCGCTGAAGGCCGACGATGGCTGCCGCGTCACGCAGGCCGATCCCAAGGGCCAGTGCATGGTCTTCGACTGGACCGACCCGAAGCAGCTCGACGCGTACTTCGCGTTGCACGAGCCGTTCGAGCGGCAGGGCATGGACTTCTGGTGGCTCGACTGGTGCTGCGATGCGAGCAGCGCCGAGCTCCCCGGCCTGACGCCCGACACGTGGATCTCGAAGCAGTACTTCGACCGCCAGCGTGCGCGCGGATCGCGCTGGCCGTCGTTCCAGCGCATCGGCGGATCGCACCAGCTCGGCTTCGGCGGCAACGGCGGCACCGGCGCGTTCGCCGAGCACCGGACGTCGCTGCAGTTCACCGGCGACACGTGCGCGAGCTGGCCGCTGCTGGCCTTCGCGTCGGAGTTCACCGCCTCGGCGGCGAGCATCGGCATGCCCTACGTCAGCCACGACATCGGGACGTTCCATGCCGTCTCGCCGACCGGCGTGTGCGACAAGACTGCCAGCCCGCTGCTCACCCCGCGGGCGAACGAGCTGCCGCCCGACATGTACGCGCGCTGGGTCCAGTTCGGGGCGTTCCAGCCGCTCGAGCGCCTGCACTCCCACCACGGCAAGCGCCTGCCGTGGGAATACGACGGCAAGCCCGGCACCGTCGCCGCCGACTTCCTCCGCCTGCGCGAGTCGCTCGTCCCCACGCTCTACTCGCTGGCCCGCGAGGCGGTCGACACCGGCGTGCCGATGGTGCGCCCGCTGTGGCTCGGCTGGCCGAAGCGCGACGAGGCGTACGAGCACCCGTCGCAGTACACGCTCGGCCGCGACGTCCTCGTCGCGCCCGTCGCGGCGCCGGGCGATCCGGCGAAGGCGACGGTCTGGTTCCCGCCCGGCACGTGGGTCGACTGGTTCACGGGCGAGCGCCACCGCGGCCCCGCCACGAAGGAGCTGACCGTGCCGCTCGAGCGCATGCCCGTCTTCGTCCGCGCGGGCGGCATCGTCGCGACGCAGCCGCCGGTCGCCACCACGCCCGCCGGCCCGCCGCGTGAGCTCGTGCTGCTCGCCCACGCCGGCCGCGGCGCGACGACGGTCTACGACGACGACGGCCGCACGCTCGACTACACGCGAGCCCAGTACGCCCGCACGCGCATCACCCAGCGGCGCCGCCACGGCGCGACGACGCTGACGATCGGCCGCCTGCGCGGCGCGCCCGTCGTCCGCCGCCGCCACTGGACCATCCGTCTCATCGGCGTCGCGAAGCCGCAGCGAGCGACGCTCGGCGGGCGGAGGCTCCCGGTCCGCTACGACGCCGCCTCGCGCACCGCGACGATCCGCACCGGCACGCTGCCCGCGGCGCGCGCCGCGACGGTCGTCGTGCGCTGACACGCCGTAGCGTTCAGCGGCATGGTCGCCCCCCTGCGCCACGAGGACGGCGCGCTGCTCCTCCTCGATCAGCGCGCGCTGCCCGGCGAGGAGCGCTGGCTGCGCTGCACCGAGGTCGAGCAGGTCGCCGAGGCGATCGAGACGCTCGCCGTTCGCGGCGCCCCCGCGATCGGCGTCGCGGCGGCCTACGGCGCGGCGCTGGCGGCGGACGGCGACTTCGAGGGAGCGATCGAACGGCTGTGGCGCACGCGGCCGACCGCGGTGAACCTCCACTGGTCGCTCGAGCGGATGCGCGAGGCCGGGCCGGCCAACGCGCTCGCCACTGCCCACGCGATCGCCGAGCGCGAGGCGAAGGCGACGGAGCTGATCGCGAAGCACGGCGCCGAGCTCCTCGACCGGCCGTCGCGGCTCATCACGCACTGCAACGCTGGAGCGCTCGCGACGACCGGCGTCGGCACCGCGCTGGGCGTCATCACCGCCGCCCACGCGGACGGCAACGTCGTCGAGGTCTGGGTGCCCGAGACGCGGCCGCTGCTGCAGGGCGCCCGGCTGACCGCCTACGAGCTCGGCGCCGAGGGCATCCCCCACCACGTCGTCACCGACTCGACGCCCGGCCTGCTCATGTCGCGCGGGCTCGTCGACGTCGCGGTCGTCGGCGCGGACCGGATCGCCGCCAACGGCGACGTGGCGAACAAGATCGGGACGTACCAGCTGGCCGCGCTGGCGGCGCGGCACGCGGTGCCGTTCTACGTCGCGGCGCCGCGCTCCACCATCGACCCCCGGATCCCGGACGGCAGCGCGATCCCGATCGAGGAGCGCTCGCCCGGCGAGCTGGGCGCGCCCGGCGGCGCGCCCGCGGCGAACTGGGCGTTCGACGTCACGCCCGCCGAGCTCGTGACGGCGATCGTCACCGACGACGGCGTGTTCCGGCCGCCCTACGCGTTCGGTCCCTAGACGTGGCGGTGCTTGCCGTACCCCAGCGCCATCAGCGGCGCCAGCACGCCCGGCTTCGAGCGCGGCGGCGGCGCGAACGGCTCCCGCTCGGGGCGCGGCTCATGCACGACGACGTGGTGGACGAGCGCATCGGTCGCGCGGGCGACCCGCGCCGGCACGTTCGCGCGCGTCCAGTTCGACGCGGAGGCCGGCAGGGTGCTCACGATGACCTCGTCGTGGGCGCGGGGGTCGTAGGCCTCGCACACCGCGATCACGACGTCGGTGTCCGATCCGACCCGCCCCTTCGCCTCGAGCCCCGCCGCGGCGAAGCGCTCGAGCGCCTCCTCCAGCGTCCGCTGGGCGGCGGCGCGGGCCTCGGCGCCGGGTGCGCTCGGCGGCACCAGGAGCTCGAACGTCGCGGCCTTCGCGCGCGCCTGCTCCGCGAGGACCTCCACGAGCTCCTCGGACGTCGCCGTGCGGTTGGCGACAACCAGCACATGCACGTTCATGCAGCCGAGCGTACTCCTCTCCTCAGCTGCCGTCGAGACGCCAGAACGGCCCCGTCAAACCGAGGCCGTCGAGGATCCCCTGGTTGTGCTGGAGCGTCTTCGGGCGCCAGTCCGGCGCCAGCCGATCGCCCCACCAGCGATGGGCCAGCTCGGCGAGCGTCGCGACCGGGATCGTGGCGCCCGGCTCGCGGTCCACGAGCCACCGGCCGACGTGCTCCTCCGACCGGAGGAGACGCATCGTGCTTCAGGTGAAGACGATGTCCTCCCACCAGTGCCGGGCGGGCACGAGGCAGTGGAACACGAGCGTCTCGTCGTCCGGCCGCATGTCGCGCACCGTCACCTCGATCGGCTCGTCGCAGTCCGGGCAGGTCGTCGTGAACGTGCCGTCGACGCCGAGCGCCGCGCACACGCCGAAGGCGTCCCACGCGCAGTTCGCCCAGTAGTCGCGCCCGCCGGCGCGGACGCGGAACGCCGTCGGGACGGCCGAGAACGGGTTCGCCATCCGCAGCGCCGACCGCGTGTCGTCAAGGACGAGCGCGTGCGCGTCGTGCAGGCGCCGCCACGAGCTCACGACGTCCGCCTCGTCCATGCCGGCCTGCGCCGCGACCTCCGCGGGCGCGGGAGCCCGGGCGTCCTCGGCGAACAGCCGGTACGTCGCCTGCCGGACGGCGAGATCGCGGTCGTCCACGGCGATCAGTCGTCCTCGGCGGTGCCGACGACGGCGTGCGTCGTGACGGCGCGGGCGAGCACCTTGCCGCCCTGCGAGATCTCCGCCTCGGCCGCCGCGACGCGGCGCCCGGCGCGGACGCAGATCCCGACGCAGCGGACGCGCTCGCCGAGCATGCCCATCCGCAGGTACTGGATGCTCATGTGCGTGTGCGGCGCCGGCCGGGCGTCGGGCAGCGCGTTGTGCACGGCCCAGCCCGTCGTGCTGTCGAGCATCGCGGCGATGTAGCCGCCGTGCAGGATGCCGCCGCCGTTGGCGTGCTCCGGCCTCGGCGTGCCCTCCATCACGACGCGGTCGGCGGTGCGCTCGACCAGCTCGAACCCCAGCGAGCTCGAGAACGGCCCCGGCGTGATGCGGTCTTCGTCGTCGTTCACGTCGCGAAGAGGCGGTCGACGAGCTCCTGGTCGTGCTCGTAGATCCAGACCTCGGTGATGTGCTCGCCCTCGACGCGGTAGACGTTCGCCCGCCGGATCTCGATCGCGGTCCCGTCGTCCTGCAGGAACCGCTCGACGAGCAGCAGCGCGACGCGTCCATCCCCCACGAGCGTGTCGACGTGCTCGATCTCGATGTCGCGGGCGTGCTTGCGCGCCTCCTCGATGAACTGCACGGCGGCCGCGCGGCCGTGGTGGACGCCGGCGAGGCGCGAGGAGCCGGGCACGTGGAAGACGACGTCCTCGTGCCAGATCGCGGCCGCGGTGTCCCAGTCGCCGCTGCGCGCGGCGGCGAGGTACCGGTCGATCACGTCGCGGGCGTTGGCCACGGTGAGAGGATCATCTCATGAGCGCGCCCACCGTCGTCTCCGTCTCGTCCCTGCGGCGCAGCCCGACCGCGGCGCTCTTCCAGGGCCGCGACGAGGCGCCCATCTCGATGTTCATCACCGCCTATCCGGACGAGGGGCAGGGCCCCGACCTGCACTTGCACCCCTATCCCGAGGTGTTCTACGTGGAGCGCGGCACCGCGCGGTTCACCTCGGGCGACGAGCAGGTCGTCGTCGAGGCGGGGCACGTGGTCATCGTGCCCGGCGAGACGCCGCACGGCTTCAAGAACGCGGGCGGCGGCGAGCTGCGCGTCGTGAGCGTCCACCCGAGCCCGACGGTGCAGCAGACGGATCTCTAGCGTTGCGCGCCATGCAACGCGTGCACGTGACCCGTGACTTCTCTCAGCCGGTCGAGGAGCTCTACGCCTACCTGAGCGAGCAGGAGAACCTCGAGGAGCTCTTCGGCGCGAAGATCAAGCGGCTGTCGGACGGGACCGACGGGACGCGCAACGGCGCGGGCGCGTCGCGCGAGCTGAAGGTGGGCCCGCTGCCCGGGTTCGTGGAGACGAACACCGAGGTCATCCCGAACGAGCTCATCCGCTACCGCATCACCAAGGGCGGCGTGCTGAAGGACCACGAGGGCGTCATGCGGTTCTCGTCGCGCCCCGGCGGGTCGCACCTCGACTACACGATCGTCTTCGACGGCAAGCTGCCGGGCATCGGCCCCGTGGTGCAGAAGATGCTCACGCGATCGATCGAGAAGGCGTTGGACGCGCACGCGCGGCGCGGCTGACCGACAGTTCTCGGGGACGGCTGCGTTGCCGTCCCCATGCGACGCTCCCCGTTCCTGGCGCTCCTGGCCTTCGCGGTCATGGCCGCGCCTGCCAGCGCGAACACCATCCCCGAAGGCGCGACGTGGTCCGAGGCGACCATCGAGTCGACCGACGGCGTCAAGCTCCATGCCGACATCCTGCGCCCCTCGAACCTGCCCGGGGACGCGAAGACCCCGGTCATCCTCTCGATCGGCCCGTACTTCAACCACGCGGGCGAGGTCGGCGCGGCCGGCCCCGCCGAAGACGCCGACTACGACCCGCTCGGGCCGTCCGCCGGTCCCTCGGGCCGCTTCTACGACTTCGTCGAGGGCGCGCACCTCATGGAGCGCGGCTACACCTTCGTGATGGTCGACCTCCGCGGCTTCGGCGGCTCGACCGGCTGCCTCGACTGGGGCGGCCCCGGCGAGCAGTCCGACGTCGTCAAGGCGGTCGAGTGGGCCGCGAACGCCGACGGCAACGGCCTGCAGACCTCGAGCGGCGCGGTCGGCATGTACGGCAAGTCCTACGACGGCGTCACCGGCCTGATCGGGGTCAACCACGCGCCCGAGGGGCTCAAGGCGGTCGTCGCCCAGGAGCCGGTCTACGACCTCTACCGCTACCTCTACGGCGACGGCATCCGCCGCGCGAACTCGCTGCTGACCCCGACGCTGTACGACGCGATCGCCGGCACCCCCGGCCCGCTCGGCGATGGGCCGGAGTACGTCGCGCCGTCGGTCAACACGCCCGACTGCCTCGCGCTGAACGTCGCGTCCCAGGGCCTCGACGACGACCACCAGTCGGACTTCTGGAAGCAGCGCGACCTCATCCCCGGCGCGAAGGGCTCGAACGTCCCGCTCTTCCTGACGCAGGGGCTGACGGAGAACAACACGGCGCCCGACGGCACCGCCGAGTACCTCGAGAACCACACGGGCTACGAGCGCGCGTGGCTCGGTCCCTGGGAGCACGTCCGCGGCGCCGAGACCGACGACGACGGCCGCCTGAAGATGGGCCGCGCCGGCTGGTACGACGAGGTGATGCGGTTCTACGACCGCTTCCTGCGCGGGCAGGAGCCGGCCGTCCAGGATCCGCCGATCGCCGTGCAGACGAACGACGGCAAGTGGCGCGCGGAGCAGTCGTGGCCGCCCGCCGACGCGGCGCAGTACACGACGACGCTGCGCGCCGGCGAGTACGACGACACCGGCCAGTCGTGGTCGACGGGGGCCGCGGACGACAGCACCGCGACGTCCGGCGTGTGGACGATCTCGAAGCCGCTGCCCTACGACGTCCACCTCTCGGGCGCGGGCAAGGCGATCGTCGACGTCGAGACGGCGTTCCCGCGCGCGAACCTCGTGGTCGACGTCTACGACCTCGACGAGAACGGCAGCGGCCCGCTCGTCTCCCGCCAGGGTCACCTGATCCGGGAGAGCGGCCCCGCCGAGCTCCCGCTGATGTCGGCCGACTGGAAGATCCCGGCCGGGCACCGCATCGGCGTTCGCGTCACCGACACGAACATGGACTGGTGGCTGCTGACGCTCGGCACCCAGCAGCCGGTGACGGTGAAGGGCGGCACGATCTCGCTGCCGTTCCTGACCTACAAGCGCACGGAGACGATCCAGGGCGATCCGGGCACGCAGCTCGAGGGCTACCTCGCCGACACGGTCAACGTGCCGGCCGACGTGCTCGCCGCCTCGGAGAGCGACTTCGGCCTGCCGCCCGCGATGACCGACGCCCCGGCCGGCGGCGGCACCACCGAGGAGCCGCAGACGCCGGCCGAGCCGAACGGCGCGGGCACGGCGGCGACGCCGTCGGCGAACGCGTCCTCCAACGCGAGCGGCACGCCGTCGCGCACCCGCAGCACGGGCGCGTCCTCGGGCACCGCGCTCGCCGCGAGGCTGCGCGCGTTCAAGGGCGGCCGCCTGCAGCTCACGGGCACCGCGCCGAAGGGCAGCCGCGTCGTGGTCAAGCTGCGCCGCGCGGGCCGGACCGTCGCGACGAAGCGGTTCACGCTGCGCACGCGGGCGTTCCGCGTGACGTTCCGCGGGCTGCGCAGCGGCCGGTACGGGGCGCTCGTCAGCGCCACGTCCGGCGGCAAGCGGCTCGCGACGACCGCGAAGTCCGTGCGCGTCAAGCGCTAGGGCTGGGCCACTGGGACGGCGACGCGGCCGGTCTCCGGCCGCGGCGCCGCCTCGGCGGTCACGAGGATGGCGCCCTCGCCGCTCGTGTACGCCTCCTCGCCGTGCTCGACGACGTCCATGCCCATCGCCTCCTCGTGGGCGGAGACGCGCAGCGGCGCGAAGGCGCCGAGGACCTTGAGGATCACCCAGGTGGCGCCGAACGCGTACGTGACGGCGGCGAGCACCGCGAGGACCTGCCACAGCAGCTGCTCGGCGTTGCCGTAGGCGGCGCCGTCGGACAGGCCGTTCCACGACTGCTGGGCGAAGAGCCCGATGAAGAGGATTCCCGTGATCCCGCCGATGCCGTGGGCGGCGAGCACGTCGAGCGTCTCGTCCAGCCGCGTGCGCGGGCGCCACACGATGACCGCGTAGCTCGGGATCGCGGCGAGCCCGCCGAGCACCATCGCCCAGATCGGGCTGATGTAGCCGCAGGCCGGCGTGATGCCGACGCAGCCGACCACGATCGCGGTCGCGGCGCCGATCGCCGTCACGCGGCGGTCGCGCATGAGGTCGAGCACGAACCACACGACGAGCGTGCACGCGGGCGCCAGCAGCGTGTTGACGAACGCGAGGATCCCGCCCTGGTTGATGCCGAAGCCGCTGCCGCCGTTGAAGCCGAACCAGCCGAACCAGAGCAGCCCCGCGCCGAGCAGCGCGTAGACGCCGTTGTGCGGCAGCAGCGCCTGGCGGCCGTAGTCCTTGCGCGCGCCGACCACCAGCGCGGCCGCCATCGCGGAGAAGCCCGACGCCATCTCGACGGGCACGCCGCCGGCGAAGTCGAGCGTCCCGCCCTCGGCGAGCCAGCCGCCGCCCCACACCCAGTGCGCCAGCACCGGGTAGACGAAGATCGACCACAGGACCATGAAGAGCAGGAACGTCCCGTAGCGCATGCGCTCGACCACCGCGCCCGACACGAGCGCCGCGGTGATGATGCAGAACGAGGCCTGGAAGGCGAAGTAGACGAGGTGCGGGATCGTCAGCCCCTCGCGCGCCTCGAAGCCGACGCCGCGCAGCAGCACGTGGTCGAAGCCGCCGATGATCGCGTTGCCCTCGCTGAACCCGAACGAGTAGCCGAAGGCGGCGAAGGAGATCGTCACGACGCCGAGCGCGCCGGCGCTCATCATGAACGTGTTGAGCGCGTTCTTCGAGCGGACGAGGCCCGTGTAGAACAGGCCCAGCGCCGGCGTCATCAGCAGGACCAGCGCCGTCGCGACGAGCATCCACGCGGTGTCGCCCGCGTCGACGCCCTTGAGCGCGGCGATCACGTGCCGACCGGCGTCACGGCGCCGTGGTCGGTCTCGCCGGTGCGGATGCGGACCGCACGCTCGAGGTCGAGGACGAAGATCTTCCCGTCGCCGACCTCCCCCGTGCGCCCGCCCTCGCAGAGCGCTTCGACGGTGGCGTCGACGAAGTCGTCGGATACCGCGATCTCGAAGCGCACCTTCTCGGCGAGCTCCATCTTGACCCTCGTTCCGCGGTACGTCTCGACTCGGTCGAGCTCGCCGCCATGACCCTGGACGCGGCTGATGGACAGCCCGCGCACGTCTGCGCGGTAGAGCGCCTCCAGGACGTCGTTGGCCCTCTCCGGCCGGACGATCCCGATGATGAGCTTCACGTCGCGGGAGGCTGCCCGCCCGATGCCGGGGCGTCTCTATCCCGCTGGACAAAGATCCCCGCGCGACGTTCGCCGCCGCGGAGGGTCGGGTACGCCGGGGCCGTGCCACGGCACGATCCGTACCTCGAGGACCGCAACGTCCGGACGGCCGCAGGCATGCAGCTCGTCGCCGGCCTGTTCCTCGGCGTGCTGGGCGGCTGGGCCGTCGCCGGGTGGTTCGACTTCAACGAGACGACGGGCGCCATCGTCGGCGGCGTCGCCATGTTCTTCGTCGCGAACTTCCTGATCTACCGCTACGGCGGGCGCGCCACCCGCTAGGCGACGACGGCGCGGACCACCGCGATGCGGTGGCCGTCCAGCTGCTCGGCGCTGAGCACGACGCCGTCGAGCTCGACGTGCTCGCCGGCCGACGGCACGCGGCCGAGGCGCTCGAAGAGGACGCCGCCGAGCGAGCGTGCGCGGCCGGTGTCGAGCGTGGCGCCGGCACGGCGGTTGAAGTCGCTGATCGAGACGGCGCCGTCGACGAGCCACTCGCTCGGCGCGATGCGCTCGAACCGCTCGTCGAGGACGTCGAACTCGTCCTCGATCTCCCCCACGATCTCCTCGAGGATGTCCTCGAGCGTCACGATGCCGGCCGGGCGGCCGTACTCGGTGACGACGACGGCGAGCTGCTGGCGCGCGCGGCGCAGGGCGCGCAGGAGCGCGTCGACGCGCACGCTCGGCGGCACGACGATCACGTCACGCACGAGGTCGGCGAGGTTGGGCGTCGCCGACGAGCGGCGCGCAAGCCACGCGTCGCGGGCGTGGATGATCCCGACGACGTCATCCTCGCCCCGTACGGCCGGGAACCGCGAGTGCGCGGCGGCGAGCATCGCGTCGAGCTGCTCGTCTGCGGGCCGGTCGAGGTGGACGGCGGCGACCGCCTCCCACGGCTTCATGACGTCCGCGGCCTGGCGCAGGCGCAGATCGATGACGCCGGTGAGCATGTCCTCCTCCTCGGCGCCGAGCGTGCCGTGCTCCTCGGCCTCGCGCAGCACGCCGCGCAGCTCCTCGCGCGTCACCGGCCGGTCGCCGGCCGAGACCGCCTCGACGCCGAGCGGGCGCAGGACGAGCCGCGCCGACGCCTGCAGCACCCACACCGCCGGCGCGAACAACCGCGCCAGCACGTCGATCGGGCGCGCGACCAGCGCGGCGATCCGCTCCGCGCTGTGCAGCGCCAGCGCCTTGGGCACCAGCTCGCCGAAGGCGACCGAGAGGTACGTGACGATCAGGAACGCCGCGACGAACGCCAGCCACGACGGCACCGCGTCGTCGAAGAGCTCGCGGAAGACCGGCTCGCCGACGGCGCCGAGCAGGATCCCGAGGCCGGTGATGCCGATCTGCACGGTGCCGATGACCCGCACGGGGTCGTTCATGAGCGCGAGCGCGCGGCGCGCGCCCGGCGTCCCCCGCTCCCGCAGCGCCGACCGGCGCGCGGTCACGAGCGCGTACTCCGCCACGACGAAGAACGCGTTGCCGGCGATGACGACCGCCACCACCAGCAGCTCGAGCGCGATGTCCATGTGCGCCCCAGCCTAGGGGCGGAGCGAGCCGGCCACGACCGATGGCGCGTTCGTGATGACCGCGTCGACGCCGAGCGCCGCCAGCCGTGCCGCCTCGGGCTCCTCATCGACGGTCCACGGCTGGACGGCGAGGCCCCGCCGGTGGGCCGCCCGCACGAAGCGGTCGTCGACTGCCACGTGCCAGACGCCGACGGCGCTCGCCCACCGCGGTATGTCGGCCACCGCGAGGCCGACCGAGTCCGCTCGACGGTAGAGCGCGGCGAGCCGCAGCCGCGGCGCCACGTGGCGCAGCCGACCCAGCGCCGCATGGTCGAACGACTGCACGACCGCGCGCTCGAGCGGGCCATGGCGCTCGATCGTCTCGACGACGCGGCCCTCCCACTCGGGGTCGGGCTCCTTGAGGTCGACGAGGAAGCGCTGCTCGGGTCCGTAGCGGGCGAGTACCGTCTCGAGAGCCGGCGGCGCAGCGGGATGCTCGGGCAGCACGACGAGCTCGTCGGCCCGCCGCGGGTCGCCGGTCGTGCGCTCGAGCGTCGCGTCGTGGAGGCACACCAGCTCGCCGGCGGCGGTGACCCGGACGTCGACCTCCAGCACGTCGGCCCCCTGGTCGAGCGCGCGGTCGAACGCCTCGACCGTGTTCTCAGGGGCGTCCGCCGACGCGCCTCGGTGCGCGATCACGGCAGGCGCGCGATCACCCGCTCCGTCGCATGGCCGTCCTCCAGGTGGCAGAAGCGCTCCCTGAACCGGGCGTACCGGCCGGCGTGGCGCTCGGCCAGCGCCGGCAGGTCGGCGAGCTCGTCGATCAGCTCGTCGGTCGTCGTGACCACGGGACCGGGCGCTTCCTCCGCGGGGTCGAGGTAGAAGCCGCGCAGCCGGTCGCGGTAGTCGTCGAGGTCGTAGGCCAGGAGCGCCATGGGCTTGCCGGTCACGCCGAAGTCGAACATCGTCGAGGAGTAGTCGGTCACCATCGCGTCGGCCGCGAGGTACAGCTCGCTGACCTCCGGCCGCGCCGAGACGTCCATGACGCAAGGATGACCGGCCGCGATGCGCGCGCCGTCGATCATCCGGTGCAGGCGCAGCAGCAGCACGTGGTCGTCGCCCAGCCGTTCGGCGAAGCGGTCGACGTCGAGGCCGAGCGCGAACGCCCGGCCGCCCTCGGCGAAGACCGCGTCGTCGCGCCACGTCGGCGTGTAGAGGACGGCCGTCCGGTCGTCGCCGATGCCCAGCTCCTCCCGCACGCGGGCCCTGATCGCATCGCGGCGCGGGCCGAGCAGCACGTCGTTGCGCGGGTACCCGGCCTCGAGCACCTCGCCCTCGAAGCGGAAGGCCCGCCGCAGCAGCGGCGTGCTGACGCCGTTGGGAGAGAGCAGGACGTCCCAGCGGTCGACGTCGCGCTGCAGGCGCTCCAGCCGTCCTTCCGGCGCCCACAGCACGTCCCAGTGGATCCGCTTCAGCGGCGTCCCGTGCCACGTCTGCAGGTAGAGCGTCCGCGCGGTCTTCTCCCAGTCGAAGTCCGTGTGCGTGTTCGCGACGAGCAGGTCGGCGCGTTCCAGCAGGTCCACGCACTCGGGCGACCCGTACTGCACGAGGTCGACGCCGGGCGGGAACTCGCCGGCCGTCCCGTGCCCGGTGAGCCACACGTGCCGGGCGCCGTCGCCGCGGGCGGTGAGCGCCTCGTGGATCGCACGCGGGCTGTCGGAGTAGCGCCCCTCGTAGCTGTGGAACACGCGGGTGGTCACGGGCGGGGCACTGTACGGCGGTTCCTTCGCGACGTCGCCGCGGTGAAGACCCGGTGTGAAGGGCATATGAACGGGTCTGCCCGCTCCCGTCCCCCTCAACGACCGCACGCTCCGGCGACTGCCACACGGCGTCGCCGCCCCCATCTACGACCGCTCGGCGCTCGAGCCGGCGGTCGTGCACCTCAGCGTGGGGTCGTTCCACCGCTCGCATCAAGCCGTCTACTTCGACGAGCTCGCCGCGCTCGGCCACACCGGCTGGGGGCTGACCGGCGTCGGCCTGCGCCGCAGGGAGATGGCGGCTGCGCTGCTGCCGCAGGACCGGCTCTACACGGTCGTGGAGCGCGGGCCCGGCGCGGCGGCGCCCCGCGTCGTCGGGGTCATGGGCCGCTACCTGTTCGCGCCGGACGAGCGGCGCGCGGTGGTGGCGGCGCTCGCCGACGCGCGGACGAAGCTCGTCACGCTCACGGTCACCGCCGCCGGGTACTGCGACGAGCCCGGCGCCGGGCCGAACATGCCGGCGCTGCTGGCCGAGGCGCTCGGGCTGCGGCGCCGCCGCGGCATCGCTCCGTTCACGGTGCTGTCGTGCGACAACCTGCCGGCGAACGGCGAGGCGGCCCGCCGGGCGGTGGCAGCCGCGGCCGCCCGCCGCGATCCGGCGCTTGCCGAGTGGATCGAGCGGGAGGTCGCGTTCCCGAGCAGCATGGTCGACCGCATCACCCCGCGCACGAGCGAGGACGACCGCCGGAGGCTCGCGCGCGAGCACGGCATCAGCGACCGGTGGCCGGTGGTGACCGAGGCACACCGCGAGTGGGTGATCGAGGACCGCTGGTGCAACGACCGGCCCGCGCTCGACGAGGTCGGCGTGCGGTTCGTCGACGACGTCCGCCCGTGGGCCCTGCGCAAGACGCGGACGCTGAACGCCATCCACGTCGCGCTGGGCGCGCTCGGCCGCGCCGCCGGGGCCGCGACCATCGGCGCGCTCATGGCGGATCCGGTCTTCCGGGCCTACACGGAGCGGATGATGGACGAGGAGATCGCGCCGTCGCTGCCGCCGGTCGCCGGGTCGGACCTCGGCGACCACCTGCGCTGCGTGCTCCGGCGGCTGTCGAACCCGGGCATCGGCGACGGCGTCGAGCGGCTGTGCCGCGATGCGGACCGCAAGCTCGCCCGGCACCTCGTCCCCTCCATCGCGGCCGCCCGCGCCGACGGGCGCAGCCATCCGCTGCTCACGCTCGCCGTCGCCGCGATCGCCCGGCCGGGCGCGGTGCCGGGGGCGCTTGCCGCCGATCTCCGCTTCACGGAGGAGGTGGCGTTGTCCCGCAGGTCGCTCGAGCGCCTCGGCGCCCGCGACGCGGTCGCCGCCGCGCTCGCCGGGGATAGCCTCCTCGCGGCGTGACCCGAACGCTGCTCTGCGACGCCGACGGCTGCCTCTTCCCCTCGGAGGAGCCCGCGTTCGTCGCCTCCACCCGGGTCACGAACGCGCTGCTGGCCGACCTCGGGATCGATCGCCGCTTCGAGCCCGCGGAGCTGCAGGCGCACGCGGTCGGGAAGAACTTCCGGGCGACGGCGCTCGACCTCGCCCGGGCGCACGGCGTCGCGCTCGACGACGAGCGCCTCGAGGCGTGGGTCGCGCGTGAGCAGCGCGAGGTGATCGCGTACCTCGAGGAGGTGCTGGCGCCCGATCCGTCCGTTCGCGAGCCGCTGGGCCGTCTCGGCGAGCGGTTCGGCCTGGCGGTCGTCAGCTCGAGCGCGCTGCGCCGCCTGGACGCCTGCTTCACCGCGACCGGCCTCGGCGACCTGCTGCCGCCCGAGGTCCGCTTCAGCGCAGAGGACTCGCTGCCCGCGCCGACCTCCAAGCCGGACCCGGCCGTCTACCGGCTCGCCGGCGAGCGGCTCGGCGTGCGCGGTCCGGACGCCCTCGCGGTCGAGGACTCGGTCACCGGCGTGCGGTCCGCGGTGGGCGCCGGCTTCCCGGTCGTCGGGAACCTGGCGTTCGTCCTCCCGGCCGAGCGGGACGCCCGCGCGGCGGCGCTGCGCGGAGCCGGAGCCGTCGCGCTCGTCGAGTCGTGGAGCGAGCTCGAGACGCTCCTAGCGCGGCCCGTCGGCGCGGCGACGGCCTGAACACCGCGAAACTGCAGGGGTGCACGAACGCGTCGACTACGACGTCCATGGGCGCACCTACGCGACGATGCGGCGGGCCGATCCGCGCATCGAGGCGCGCATCCACGCGGCGCTCGGCGACGCGCGGACGGTGCTGAACGTGGGCGCGGGCACCGGGTCCTACGAGCCGCGCGACCGCTGGGTCCTCGCGGTCGAGCCGAGCGCGACGATGCGCGCGCAGCGGCCGCCCGGCGCCGCTCCGGTCATCGCCGCGCGGGCCGAGGCGCTGCCGTTCGACGACGACGCCGTCGACGCCGCGATGGCCTCGATCACCGTTCACCACTGGGACCCGCCGGAGGCCGGGCTGGCGGAGCTGCGCCGCGTCGCGCGCGGCCGCGTCGTCGTCTTCACGATGGACCTCACGGCGCTGCCGGCGTGGCAGCGCGATCACTTCGGCGAGGGGCTGCGCATCGAAGGCGATCGCTTCCCGTCGATCGAGCGGGTCGCCGCGGGGCTCGGCGGGCAGATCACGATCGAGGCGATCCCGACGCCCGCCGACTGCACCGACGGGTTCTTCGAGGCCTACTGGAACCGGCCCGAACGGATGCTCGATCCGGCCGTCCGGGCCTGCCAGTCGATGTGGGCGCTGCTGCCGCCCGGCGTCGAGGACCGGATCGTCGCCCGGCTGCGCGACGACCTCGAGTCGGGCCGCTGGGACGCCGAGCACGGGCAGCTCCGCGAGCAGCCGAGCTTCGACGGCTGCCTCCGGCTCGTGATCTCGGACCCCTACTCTCCGAGCGGATGAAGCACCACCTGCGCCCGCTGTTCGACCGCGTGGTCATCAAGGAGCTGGAGCCCGAGCGCATGCGCCGGTCCGGGCTCGTCGTGCCCGCGGGCTCGCACGAGCCGCCGCCCCAGCACGGCATCGTCCTCGACGTCGGGCAGGGCATCGACTGGTGGGAGCACGTGGGCGTGAACATGCCGGTCAAGCCGGGCGACCACGTCGTGTTCCCGGCCAGCGCGGGCGTGTGGGTCGAGGTCGACGAGGAGCGCCTGCTCGTCTGCCGCGTCGCCGAGATCCTCGGCGTGCTCGAGGAGGTCCGCGCCCCCTCGGCCGACATCGCCTCGTCGGACGCCTGAGTCGGCCGCGCCGTCCGGGGTAGGGCCCGAGGCGTGAGCACCCGCGTCACGCCCCTCTCCGCCGCCGAGACCGCCGGCGTCGTCGCCGACGTCGTCGCCCCGCTCTTCGCCCGCGGGGTCATCGTCCGCCGCCCGCGGGTCGTCGGCGCGCTCGACCGCGTCGATGCCGACCGGCGCGCGATCCGGCGGCTGCAGCGCATCCGCGCGGACCACGGCACCGGCCCGGCGCTGCTGCGCATCCCCGGCCGGCGTTTCGCGGTCGTCCTCGACCCGGCCGACGCCCGGCGCGTGCTCGACGAGACCCCGGTTCCGTTCGCCGCGGCGACGCGCGAGAAGCGCGCCGCCCTCGGCCACTTCCAGCCGCACGGCGTCCTCATCACGCAGGACCTCGCCGAGCGGGCCGACCGCCGCCGCTTCAACGAGGCGGTCCTCCGGCCCGGCCGCCCGTCCCATCCGTGCGCCGATCGCTTCACCGCGGTCCTCGACGAGGAGCTCGCGCCGGTCCTCGCCGCACGCGAGCTCGACTGGGACACGTGGGCGCCGGCGTTCTGGCGGATCGTCCGGCGGGTGGTGCTCGGCGACGGCGCGCGCGACGACGAGACGCTCACCGACCTGCTCACGCGGCTGCGCGGCGACGCGAACTGGGCGTTCCTCAAGCCGCGGCGCCGCGGCGTGCGCAGCGCGTTCTTCGACCGGCTGCACGGGCACCTCGACCGGGCGGAGCCGGGCAGCCTCGCCGCGCTCGTCGCGAGCGCGCCCTCGACCGCGGCCACGCGCCCCGACCACCAGGTCCCGCAGTGGCTGTTCGCCTTCGACGCCGCCGGCATGGCGACGTTCCGCGCGCTCGCGCTGCTGCAGGCCCACCCGGGCACGCCGGACGACGCCGCGACGCTGCGCGGGACGATGCTCGAATCGGTCCGCCTCTGGCCGACGACGCCGGCGATCCTGCGCGACACGACCGCGGAGACGTCGTGGTCGAACGGTTCGCTGCCGGCGGGCACCGGCCTCGTCGTCTTCGCGCCGTTCCTGCACCGCGACGCCGAGCGCCTTCCCTACGCCGACCGCTTCGCGCCCGAGCTGTGGCGGGACGGCCGCGGCGACGCCGACGCGCCGCTCGTGCCGTTCAGCCGCGGGCCGGGCGAGTGCCCCGGCCGCGACGTCGTCCTGCTGCTGACGACCGCGGCGCTCGAGCGGCTGCGTGCCGCCGGCTTCGGCGGCGCAGGCGCGCCCGCGCTGGACGCGTCGGCGCCGCTGCCGGCGACGCTGAGCCCGTTCCGTCTGCGGTTCGCCCGCTAGCGCCGGCGGCCGGCGCGGAAGCGGTCGACGACCGTGACGACGACGCGCGCGGGCCGCGTCGGCGCCTCGAGCGAGAGGAAGTCCCGTACGCGGCCCTCGTGGTCGCAGAACGGGCAGGCGATCGCCTCCGCCGGCGTGACCGGGGCGGTCGGCGCGACGGGCGCGTCGCAGCGCGGGCACGCGAGCGTCCCGACGGCAAGGCGACCGGAGCGGACGACCCGCCGCTCCTCCTGCGGACCCGACTGGCGGGCGACGGGCGTCAGAGCCATGGGCTCGGAGCCCTCGAGACGGCGTTCAAGCATCGCCCGGCTCAGTGTAGGTCGGCCCCCGATCAGTACCGTCCCGGCGCGATGACGGACCACCGTGCTCTCCTGCAGGAGGCGATCGAGCTCGAGGCCGAGGGCCACCGCGCGCTCCTCGACCGCGACGACGTCGCTGCCGTCGACGCGCTTCGCGCCGCCTCGGATCGCTACCGCGCCTCGTGGGAGGCCGCTCCCCCGGATGCCTACGGGCGCCTTGTCGGGATGCTGAAGGCCGCGGTGCTGGCCGGCGACGCGGAGACGTCGGCGCGGTACGTGCACAGCACGATCGGCGACGAGCCGGGCTCCCCCACCTCCGCGTACGCGGTCGCCATCGCGGCGCTGGTGCACCAGGACGACGCGCTCGCCGCGAAGGCGGCCGAGCAGATGCGCGGCGGGTCGGACGCGTTCGATCGCACCGCGACGGCGATCGCCGCGCTCGCCGCCCGCGATGGCGCCGCCTACGCTGGCGCGCTCGACGCGATCGTGCAGGACTTCGCCGGGCGCGAGCACCACCTCACCGGCGTGCCGATCGCCGACACGGCGGCGATGCTGGAGCGGCTCGCGCGTGCCCGCGGGCTCGACTCCGGCGTGCGCTCGCCGCTGCTTCCTCACCTCTAGTTCGGTCGCGCCAAGCAACCGTCCAACCAGGGCGGTGCACCGGCGTTCTGACGGGGGTGAAGCCGGAACGGTTCCATGCGGCGGTCCGTGCGCAACGCGGGTTGACGCACCCCGAGAGCCTCGTGGTGGTGGAGGGCCGCACCGACCAGGCGATCGTCCTCTCGCTCGTGGGCGAGCTCGACCTCTCGACGGTCGGCCGCTTCGTCACGGCGGCGGCGGACGCTCTGCGCGCCGAGCAGCGCGAGGCGCTCATGGTCGACATGACCGAGGTGCCGTTCATCGACTCGGCCGGGCTCGCGTCGCTGCTGAACGTCCTGCGTCGCGCGACGGCGGTGGGCGCGGAGATGGTCCTCGTCGGCGTCGGCCCCGTCCTGCACAGCATCTTCAGCCGCACTCGGCTCGACCAGACCTTCACGTTCGCGCCCACGCAGGAAGCCGCCGAACGCGCCTTCGGGCGGTGAGCCCCGCCGCCGGTGGGAAGGACCGCCGGATGGCCGCTTCCCCCACTCGCCGGCTCGCCGTCGTCACGGGCGCCTCGTCCGGCATCGGCTTCGAGCTCGCCAAGCAGTTCGCCGAGAACGGCTTCGACCTCATCGTCGCCGCCGAGGACGGCGAGCTGACCGGCGCCGCGCGGGCGCTCGAGGTGCTCGGCGCGCACGTCGAGGCCGTGCAGACGGACCTCGCCACGCCCGAGGGCGTCGAGGAGCTGCACCGCCGCATGACCGCCGCCGGCCGCCCGGTCGACGCGGTCGCGCTGAACGCGGGCGTCGGCGCCGGCGGCGCGTTCGCGACCGACACGCGCCTCGAGGACGAGCTGCGCATCGTCGACCTGAACGTCCGGTCGCTCGTGCACCTGGCGAAGTACGTCGTGCGCGACATGGTCGCCCGCGGCGAGGGCCGGATCCTCATCACGTCGTCGATCGCCTCGACGATGCCAGGCGCGTTCCAGGCCGTCTACAACGCGTCGAAGTCCTTCGACCAGTCCTTCGGGCTCGCCCTGCGCGAGGAGCTGAAGGACACCGGCGTGACCGTGACGCTGCTCATGCCCGGCCCGACCGAGACCGAGTTCTTCGAGCGTGCGGACATGCTCGACACGAAGATCGGCTCCGCCGACAAGGACGACCCGGCCGACGTCGCGCGCGACGGCTTCGAGGCGCTCATGGCGGGCAAGGAGCGCGTCGAGTCGGCGTCGCTGTCGACCAAGCTGCAGGGCCGCGGCAGCCGGCTCCTGCCGGACAGGGCGAAGGCGCTGATGCACCGCAAGCAGGCCGAGCCCGGCAGCGGGGACGGCTGATCAGCGCACGGTGACCGTGATCACCGAGTAGGTGCTCGTCGTCCGGAACGCCGCGGGGTCCTCGTTGGCCTCGGTGTAGATGTCCACCGCGAGCTGGTTCGCGCGCTCGGAGAGGCCCCGCTCGCGCAGGGCCGGCGCCGACGCCAGCCAGAGCGGGTGGTGGTCGGCGTGCTCGGCGACGTACGCCTCGACCGACGGCCCGTCGAACGCGATGGACGCCGTCGCGACGGCGACGTCGTGCCCGGCGAAGCGATCGCGGACGACGTCCGGGTCGCTCCACGTCGCGGGCCCCGGCGGCCGGCCGATCAGCTCGCCCATCGCCATCGCGACGCGCGGCGTGGCGCCGTCCATCGTCCACGTCGTCAGCACGATGCGGCCGCCGGTCCGGACGACGCGGACGAGCTCGGGAACGACGGCGGCGATGTCGCCGAAGATGACGCCGAAGACGCTGATGAGGCCGTCGAGCTCGTCGTCGGCGAACGGCAGCGCGGCGCCCTCGCCGGTCACGAACTCCGCGCTGAGCTTCTCCGCCGCGGCACGCGAGCGGCCGACCTCGAGCAGGCGCTCCGCCGGATCGACGCCGATCGCCGTGGCGCCCGCGCGGGCGATGCGCAGCGCGGCGTTGCCGGTTCCGCAGCCGACATCGGCGAGCCGCTCGCCCGGCTGCGGCGCGAGCGCGGCGACGGCCACCTCGGCGGCGGGCTCGAGCCGCTCGGCCGTCAACTCGTACGTGCCCGTCCCCCAGTCGATCATGCGGTCGTCCTCTGCTCCTGGCCCTCGCGCTCCTCGACGCGCCGGACCACGTCCTGGACGCGCGGGTCGCGCACCATCTGCGCGTCGAGCAGCGGGTTGATGATCCCCCGCAGCGTCGACAGCACGGCCCAGCGCCGCGGCCGGATGACGCGCGGTGCGCGCTTCTCGATGCCGCGGGCGATCGCGTCGCCGGCGGCGCTCGGCGGCAGCCGCTTGAGCAGCGGCCCGGGGATGTTCTCCTTGACGACGTCGGCGAGCGGGTCCTCGTCGAGGCCCTGGTGGACCATCGGCGTGTCGATGAACCCGAAGTAGGCGACGGTGACGCCGACGCCGTAGTGCGCGAGCTCGACGCGCAGCGCGCGGCCGAGCTGCTCGACGCCCGCCTTCGCCATCGCGTACGGCACGTTCCCGAAGCCGTTGGCGAACGCGTAGACCGACGAGATCACGACGATGTGGCCACGGCGCCGGATGACCTCGGGCAGCGCCGCCTGGACGGTGTTCCAGACGCCGTGCAGGTCGACGGCGAGCACGCGGTCGAAGTTCTCGGTGGCCATCGCCCGCGCGGTGGTCGCCGTCGAGGCGATGCCCGCGTTGGCGATGACGACGTCGACGCCGCCGAGGCGCTCGGTGGCCGTCGCGATCGCGCGCTGGACCGCGCCGCGGTCGGTCACGTCCGCCGCGAGCCCGAACGCCTTCGGCGAGCGCAGATCGGACGCCGCGGCATCGGCCGCCGCCTGGTCGAGGTCGACGACGACGACGGACGCGCCGCGGCGCGCGCAGGCGCGCGCGGTCGCGAAGCCGATGCCCCGCGCCGCGCCGGTGATGAGGACGACCTTCCCCGAGAGGCTGTACGAGCTCATGGCCCGTACAGCCAACCACGGAACGGCCTACGGGTGGAGAAGGATCTTGATCGCCCCGTCCTGCTTCTTCTGGAAGATCTCGTAGCCGTGCGGGGCCTCGTCGAGGCTCATGTGGTGCGTCGCGAACGACTCGACGCCGAGCACGTCCTCGTCGGTCAGCAGCGGCATGATCTCGGGCACCCAGTGCTTGACGTTCGCCTGGCCCATGCGCAGCTGGATCTGCTTGTCGAAGATCTGCAGCATCGGCATCGGGTCGGCCATGCCGCCGTACACGCCGCTCAGCGAGATCGTGCCGCCGCGGCGCACGATGTCGATGGCGCTGTAGAGCGCCGCCAGCTTGTCGATGCCGCCGGTCTGCATGACCTTCTCGCCGACCGCGTCGGGGAGGAACGCGACCATGCGGTGGGCGATGCCGGCGATCGGCGAGCCGTGCGCCTCCATGCCGACCGCGTCGATGACGGAGTCCGGCCCGCGGCCGTCGGTCATGCCGCGGATGACCTCCGCGAGGTCCTTGCCGTGCTCGGAGAGGTCGACGACCTCGATGCCGCGCTGCCTGACGCGCTCCAAGCGCTCCGGCACGAGGTCGACGCCGATGACCCGGAAGCCCTTGTGAGCCGCGATCCGCGCGGCCATGTCGCCGATCGGCCCGAGGCCGAGCACGACGACGCTGCCGCCGGCCGGCACGCCCGCGTACTCGACGGCCTGCCACGCCGTCGGCAGCACGTCGGAGAGGTAGATGAACCGCTCGTCCGGCGGGCCGTCCGGCACCTTCATGTGGGTGTAGTTGGCGTGCGGGACGCGCAGGTACTCCGCCTGGCCGCCGTCCTTGTCGCCATAGAGCTTCGTGTAGCCGAAGAGCATCGCGCCCATGCCCTGCTCGCGCGTCTGCGTCGTCTCGCACTGGGTCTGCAGCCCCTGGCCGCACATCCAGCAGCTGCCGCACGCGACCTGGAACGGCATGACGACGCGATCACCCGGCTTGATCTCGGTGACCGCGCTGCCCACCTCCTCGACGATGCCCATCGGCTCGTGGCCGAGGACCATGCCCTCGCGGATGAACGGCCCGAGCACCTCGTAGAGGTGGAGGTCCGACCCGCAGATCGCCGTGGTGGTGATCCGGATGATCGCGTCCGTCGGCTCCTCGATGCGGGGGTCGGGCACGTCGTCGACGCGGACGTCCCGCCTGCCGTGCCAAGCCACTGCCTTCATGTCGCGCTCCTCCGGGTTCGGGTTCCTTCTCCCGGACTGCCCGACCGGCTGTCAGCGCAAAACGGGTGCGGTCACGCCGGGAACTGCTCGAGCACCCACGCCTCCGTCAGCAGCGGGCGGCGGTAGGAGCGGCCGGCGACCTTGACGTAGTCGCGTGTACGCAGGTCGATCGGAAGCTGGCGCTCGATCGGGTACCACTCGTTGTGCTGGGTGATGAGCTCGTTGAGCTCGTCGAACCGCCAGGCCCGCACCGTGGCGCGCCAGCGCTCGGCGAACGCCTCCGGGTCCTCGTGCTCCGCCTGCAGTGCGCGGTACGTGCGCTCGAGCCGGCGGCGTTGGTTCGCGATGCCCTGGTCGATCTCGGCGATGCGCTCCATCCACCGCGGGCGGTTGCCGGCCTTGAGGTAGGCCTCGAGGCTGCGCTGCGTCTGGCGGGCGCGGTCCGACAGAGGCCGGCCGCTGTCGAGACGCTCGTCGCGGTCGCGTTCGAGGAGCCGCTCGACGGGCGACGCGCTGCTGCTGTCGTGCTCTCCGGGCACTGGGAACCACGGTAGCCGCGCGAGCGCGTTCGTCAGACTCCCTGTGTGCCCAGCCTCGTCGACGGGACCGAGTTCGCCGGCTGCCGGATCTCCGGCGTGCTCGCGCACGGCGGCATGGGCGTCGTCTACCGCGCCACGCAGCTGAGCCTCGGACGACCGGTCGCGCTCAAGGTGCTGCCCGCCGATCGTGCGGGCGATCCCGAGTTCCGCGCGCGCTTCCAGCGCGAGTGGAAGATGGCCGCGGCGATCGACCACCCGAACGTCATCCCGGTCTACGCGGCGGGCGAGGAGGACGGGCGGTTGTACCTCGTCATGAAGCTCGTCCGCGGCACCGACCTGCAGCACGTGCTGCGCGATCGCGGCGCGCTCGAGCCCGGCGAGGCGGCGCGCGTCCTCGGCGAGGTGGCGTCGGGGCTGGACGCCGCGCACGCGGCGGGGCTCGTGCACCGCGACGTCAAGCCGGGCAACGTCCTGCTCGAGGACACCGGGCGCGTCTTCCTGACCGACTTCGGCCTCACGCGACTGGAGGGCGGCGCGGGCGACCTGACCGAGACCGGGCGCTGGCTGGGGACCGTCGACTACGCGTCGCCCGAGCAGCTCGAGGGCCGCCGGACCGACGCCCGCTCGGACGTCTACGCGCTCGGCTGCGTGCTCTACGCGGCGCTCACCGGGCGGCCGCCGTTCGCGCGGCCGACGGTGCCGGCGACGATGAGCGCGCACCTCGCCGATCCCGTGCCGCGGCCGTCGGAGTCCGGCGCGCCCGAGGCGTTCGACCGCGTCGTCGCCCGCGCGCTGGCCAAGCGCCCCGCCGACCGCTTCCCGTCGGCCGGCGACCTCGCCCGTGCCGCCTCCGCCGCCGCCCGCGGCACGCCGGTCACCGACGCCGAGCGCAGCGTCGCGCGCGGCGACGCCGCCCCCCACGACGCCCCGACGCGCGTCATCCCGCCGATCCCCGCGCCGGAGAAGCCATCGCTCTTCGACGACCCCGCGGCCGCCAAGACCCGCGTGGCCGCGCACCACCGGGGACAGACCCCCGGTGGTGCGGCGGACGCGAGGACGCGCGTCGCGGACGACCCTCGCCCCGCCGAGGTCAAGACCCGCCGCGGCGTGCGCGGGTGGGCCGTCGCGCTGCTGGCGATCGTCGCGCTGGCGATCATCGGCGTCGGGGTCGGCTTCGCGGTCAACGCGTTCGACGGGTCGCCCGGCGACGGGACCGGCTCGGTGAGCGCGGACGAGGTGCGCGAGGTCGTCGCGCGCTTCGCGAAGGCGTACGAGCGCGAGGACCCGGCGGCGCTCGGCCGGACGCTGTCCCGCGACGCCGAGCGCGTCCTCCCCGGCGATCGCCAGAGCGGCCGCGCGAACGTGGTCGCGGCATACAAGTCGCAGTTCTCGAACAGCTCCGTCGAGCGCTACGCGCTGAGCATCGACGACGCGACCGGCGGCGACGTCGGCCGCGCCGAGGGCCGCTACCGCGTCAGCCGCCGCGGCGAGAGCGCCTTCGGCGGCGAGATCGTCTTCTCCGTCGTCCGCGAGTCCGACCGCCCGCGCATCAGCCTCGTCGCCGTCCGGCCCGACAGCTGACGTTCAGCAGGCCCGCTGGACCTCGACGGTCACGGTCGTCCCCGGCTTGACGGTCTCGCCGGCCTCGGGATCGGTGCCGCAGACGCGCGGGTCCCCGCCGAAGAGGTCGTCGAACAGGCCGCCGCCCCGGTGCAACGAAACTTGCAGCCCCAGGGCCTCCAGCTTCTGCACCGCGGTGTCCGGCCGCTCGCCCGCGACGTCGGGCACCTGGACCGGCATCTCGCGCACGACGCGGACCGCGGTCACGACCGGTCGGCGGCCCGCCGCGGAGGCGGCGACGTCGATGATGTTGGCCCCCGGATCGAGGTCGACGGTCGTCGAGAACGTCCCGCCGCGGGCATCGACCGCTTTCCCGAGGATCGCGACGGACGCTTGCGCGGGGACCACCGAACCGCTGATCTCGACCTCGTCGCCGTCGACGACGGCGGCGTCCGAGGGGCTCGACACCACCAACCGCACCTTCGGCGGCGGCGGATCGAGCTTCTCGTCACCGCAGGCGATCAGCGCCCCGGAAGCCGGTGAGAGAACCAGGAACGCCAGCAACCATCGGGACATCGCCCGTCACCGTACTCAGCGGGTCTCCTGCCGACCTGAGAGGAACTTGAGCGAACTGGACACTTGTCGTATCGCGTTCCTCTCCGAACCTCGCTTATGTTCGCTTCGCACCAACCGGAGGCAGGGGCTGGGGTGTGAGCTTCGTCGTAGCGGGCGCTCGACGGGGAACCAGAGCTGCCTCCCCGAAACAGGGGATTCGCGGAGATGCGTAAGCGCGCGAGCTGGACCTGATCCGTGCCCGGGCGGCGACGAGGTGACGTTGAGCCTCGTCGTCGTGCCGGCCACCGTCGTCCCTCGAGCTCACCCGGAGAGCCCAACGATGAAGACCTTCCGTTCTCTTCTCTCGAGCGAGAAGCGGGTCCGCCCCCTCCTCGCCGCCCATGTCCAGTCGTCGCTCGGCACCGGCGCCGCCTACGTCGCGCTGCTGCTCATCGCCGTCGAGCGCTTCGACTCCCCCTTCGCCGTCAGCGCGATCCTGCTGTGCGAGCTGCTGCCGGCCATGGCGCTCGGGCCTGTGCTCGGTGCGCTGGCCGACCGCTGGGACCGCCGCACGCTGCTCGTCGGCGCCGACCTCCTTCGCGCGGGCGCCTTCCTCGGCCTCGCCCTCGCCTCGCCCTTCTGGGCCACCGTCCTCTTCGCCCTGCTCGCCGGCCTCGGCCAGGCCGCGTTCCAGCCGACCGTCATGGCGTCGCTGCCGCAGCTCGTCAGCCGTGACCGGCTCCCGGCCGCCACGGGCACGTACGGCGCGATCACCGAGCTCGGCTACACCGCCGGCCCGGTCCTCGCTGCCGTCGGCTTCGTCCTCGTCGGCACGGAGGGCGTCCTCTTCGTCAACGCCGCGAGCTTCCTCGTCTCGGCCGGCCTGCTCGCCACGCTGCGGTTCAGCGGCGACGCGGAGGCCGTCGGCCGCAAGAAGGCGGGCCTCGTCCGCGCCATCCGCGATGGCGCGCACGCGCTGCGCACGACGCCGTCGGCGCTCACGATCGTCCTCAGCTCGACCGCGTTCGTCTGCTTCCTGGGCGCGGTCAACGTCGCGGAGGTGCTGCTCGTCAAGGACACGCTGAACGGCGGGTCGACCGAGCTGTCGCTCGTCATCGCGACGATGGGCCTCGGCATCACCGTCGGGTCGGTCCTCGCGACGCGCGACGGCGACAACGGGCGGCTGTACCTCATCGGCATGCTCGTGTGCGGCCTGGCGCTGGGCGCCTGCGCGCTGGCCCCCAGCTGGCACGTCGCGCTCGCGACCTTCTTCGTCGTCGGCGTCGGCAACGGCTTCGCCGTCGTGTCGGAGAACATCGCGCTCCAGCGCGTCATCCCGGACGACGTGAAGGGCCGCGTGTTCGGCCTGAAGGGCGCGCTCATCTCGTGGGCGTTCGCCATCGCGTTCTTCGGTGCCGGCGCCATGGTCGCGGCCCTTGGCGCGCGGCCCGCGTTCGCCGCGCTGTCGGCCGGCTGCATCGTCGTGTGGGCGATCGCGCGCAGCGCACTCGCCCGTGCCGCCGCCCCGGTGGAGGAGCCCCGCATGCCGGTGCTTCCCGTCGCGGAGACGGCGCCCGGCGTGTAGGGCCCGCGCAGTACCGTCGGGAGCGTGACCGCGACGAACGCCATCACGCTCCGGGGGGTCGTCAAGCGCTACGGACCGGTCACCGCGGTCGACGGCCTGGACCTCGACGTCCCGGCCGGCACGTGCGTCGGCCTGCTGGGCCCGAACGGCGCCGGCAAGTCGACCACGATGAGGCTGCTGACCGCGCAGGCGATCGCCGACGAGGGCACGCTCGAGGTGCTCGGGCACGCGCTGCCGGGCGAGTCCAAGCAGGCGCGCGCGCTCATGGGCGTCACGCCGCAGCTCGACAACCTCGACACGACGCTGACGGTCGAGCAGAACCTGCTCGTCTTCACGTACCTCTACCGGGTGGACCGCAGCGAGCGGAAGGCGGCGATCGACCGCGCGCTCGAGATCGCGAACCTGATGGGGCGGCGCACCGCGCGCGTGGACGAGCTGTCGGGCGGCATGCGCCGCCGGCTGCTCATCGCGCGGTCGCTCGTGCACCGCCCGCGGCTCATCCTGCTCGACGAGCCGACGGTCGGCCTCGATCCCCAGGTGCGCCAGGAGCTGTGGGCGCTCATCGACCAGCTGCGCAGCGAGGGCGTCTCGATCCTGATGTCGACGCACTACATCGAGGAGGCCCAGCGCCTCGCCGACATGGTCGTCGTCATGTCGAAGGGCCACGCCGTCGCCACGGGCCGGCCGAACGACCTCGTCGCAGAGCACGCCGGCCGCGAGGCGCTGGAGGTCTACGGGCCGCCCGCGCGCCTGCGCGAGGTCGAGGCCGAGGCGCACTCGCACGGCTGGCCGACGCGCCGCACCGGCACCAGCGTGACGATCCTGCGCGCCGAGGACCTCGACGGCCAGGCGCCCGACGGCGAGCGGCGCGTCGCGAACCTCGAGGACGTCTTCGTGCTGCTGACGGGCGAGGAGATCACCTGATGAGCGCCGTCTCCCCTCCAACCGATCGCAAGGTCGGACGCCTCGACCGGGCCGCGCTGGCGGGCGTGCTCGTCCGCGAGGTCGTGAACTTCTCGTCGTTCTGGCGGTCGGTGACGTTCTCGTCGACGGTCGAGCCGACGATCTACCTGCTCGCGTTCGGCTTCGGCTTCGGCGCGCTCGTCTCGCGGGTCGACGGCCTGGACTACGTCGAGTTCGTCGGCACCGGCACGGTGGCGACGGCGGTGCTCTTCTCGAGCGTCTTCCCGGCCATGTTCGGCACGTTCGTCAAACGCGAGTTCCAGCACACGTACGACGCGATCCTCGCCGCGCCGGTCGACAGCGAGGAGATCGTCACGGCGGAAGCGCTGTGGATCGCGACGCGCGCGGGGACCTACGGCTGCGTCCCGATGCTCGTCGCGATGGTGTTCGGGCTCGACCCCTCGTGGGGCATGCTGCTCGTCCCGTTCATCGCGTTCCTGACCGGCTTCGGCTGGGCGTCGTTCGGGATCCTCATCTCGGCCGTCCTGAAGTCGATCGACAACTTCTCGTACGTGACGAGCACGGTCATCACGCCGCTCATGCTCGTCGCCGGCACGTTCTTCCCGATCGACAAGCTGCCCGAGTGGGCGCAGGTGCTGGCGAACATCAACCCGCTCTACCACTGCGTGCAGCTCGTCCGGCACGCCGCGTTCGGCTTCGAGACCGTCGACCTGTGGCACGTCAGCGCGCTGGCGATCTTCGCCGTCGTCGTCTGGCGGTTCGCGATCAGCCGGATGGAGAAGCGGCTGATCGACTAGGGAGCCACGACGCGCAGCTGCTCCCCCGCGACGTCGACGACGTCGCCGTGGCGCAGCTGCCGGCCGCGGCGCTCCTCCGGCTCGCCGTTGACGCGGACGTCGCCGCTCGCGAGGACGTCCTTGGCCTCGGCGCCGCTGTCGACGACGCCGGCCACCTTCAGCAGCTGGCCGAGCCGGATGACCTCGTCGCGGATCTCGACGTCGCGGGCGATCGCGATCAGCCGCCCTCGATGCGCGCCTTCAGCTCGCCCGGCCGGCCGTGCACGAGGATCTGGCGCAGCCGGTCCTCGACGGGCCCGCGGATGAGCATCCCGAGCATCCGCCCCGGATCGCCGTGGAGCTTGTACGTCGCGCGCGTCCGGCCGCCGAGGTCCTCCAGCTCCCACGCGCCGACGAGCGACTTGAGGTCGCCCTTCTCCTGCTCCCACCGCACCGTGTGCGGCTCGTCGTACGAGAACCGCACGCGCGTCGTGACGTGGCGGACCTTCGCGTCGCTCGTCGAGTTCGCGACCACCGTCCGGCCCTGCGCGTCGGTCTCGAGCGTCTCCACGCGCTCGAGCCCGTGCTGCCACTCCGGCGCGGCGGCGACGTCCTCGACGATCGGCCACACCTCGTCGATCGGCGCGTCGATCTCGATCGACGCCTCTCCTCCGAGCTCACCCATGCCGGGCTTGTATCAAGCCGCGAGCGTCCAGAGGCCATCAGCCCCGACGTGGCGCTCCTCGGCGACGCGGCCGAGCGCCTGGCGCGCCTCGTCGAAGGCGATGTCGCAGACGACCGCCACCTCCTGCGTCGCGAGTGGCGTGCCGGCCCAGCGCAGGACGTCCTCGACCGACGACGGCGGGTCGCGGCGGTCGAGGCCGGGCACGAGGTTGGCGAGCACGACGTCGTAGGCGGCGAACGGCTGGAAGCCGGGGATCGAGATCGTCACGCCGTCGTCGAGACGCGTGATCTCGTAGCTCGGGCACGTGTACCGCCGCCCGCCCGACCAGTTGGCGAGCTTGTTGTCGAGCACGCGCGCGGCGGGCATCGGCTCGCGCGCGAGCCGCATGTCCTCCTCGACGGCGGCGCGGACCTCGTCGTCGCCGAGCCATCCGCGGAGCTCCTCGGGGTCGATCCCGGCGTCGCGGGTGGCGGCCTCGATCGTCGCGGGGTCGTCGAGCGGCTCGCCGGAGAAGTTGCGCACCCGCAGACCGCGCAGCACGAGGCGCATCGCGCGCTCGGACGCCTTGACGCGGGCGGCGACGACCGCCTCGCAGGCGGGACGCGTGCCCGGCACGCGGTCGCGCGGCGTCGTGTCGATCGGCATCCGCTGGTCGCGCGCGATCGCCTTGAGGCCGGCGGTGTACCGCTCGGGCGTGAACCCGCGCGCGGCGTTGTCCTCCGCGGTGTCGGACAGCACGACCATCCGCGCGACCCACTCGATCCGGCCCTCGTAGAGCCAGTTCAGCCGGCGCCGGAACGGCTCCGCGCTGTACGCCCACGGGCAGCCGGGATCGGTGAACTCGGTGATCCTGACGCACACGTCGCTCATCGAAGCGCGACCATACCCAGCGTGGACCTGACCTACGAGGAGCACGAGCTCGGCCTGAGCTGGATCGTCGACGAGGTGATGGCGCGCGCATCGCACGCCCTCGTCGACGACGGCCGCGTCTGGCTGATCGATCCGCTCGACCACGATGGATCGGTCGATCGCGCCGCAGCGCTCGGCGACGTCGCCGGCGTCATCCAGCTGCTGGACCGCCACAACCGCGACTGCGCCGAGGTCGCCGAGCGGCTCGGCGTCCCGCACCTGCGGCTGCCGAAGACCCTTCCGGGCACGCCGTTCGAGGTCGTGAAGGTCGTCGACCTGCCGCGCTGGCGCGAGCTGGCGCTGTGGTGGCCCGAGCGCCGCGCGCTCGTGATCTCCGAGGCGGTCGGGTCCGGCCGGTACTTCGCGCTCGGCCAGGGCGACGCCGGGATCCACCCGTTCCTGCGCGCGCTGCCGCCGGGCGCGCCGCGCCGCTACGAACCCGACCACCTGGTCTTCGGCCACGGCGGCGGCGTGCACGGCCCCGCCGCCGCCGAGGCCCTGCGCAACGCCTACGCGCGGTCGCGCAAGGACATCCCGCGCTTCCTGGTGAAGCTCCCGACCTTCCGCCGCTGAGAACCGGAGCGAGCGGCGGGGCTAGGAGCGCAGGCGCGCGCCGCGGGAGGCCCTCACCGCGCGGCCCCCTCGCGGCGTGAACGACGCGCGGACCGTCACGCGGCGCGCGGTCCGCAGGAGGCTGCGGCCGCGCTTGGTCGCGACGACGCGCATGCGCCGCGTGCCGGTCGCCTTGCGCTGGACACGCATCGAGGCGACGAGCTGGCCGCCGGGCGCGATCCACTTGATCCGCAGCGTGCCGGGCACGCGCCAGCGGTGCCGGTAGAGGCGGCCCTTCCGCCCGCGCAGGGTGCGGCGCAGCTCGCGTAGCAGCGCGGCGCGCGTCACGGCCTTCTTCGCCGGCGTCAGCGCGGGCGGCTGCGGCAGCGCTTCGCCGGTGCCGCCACCTGTCGTCCCGCCGCCGCCGCCCGCGGCGGGCGGCTGCGCGCCGGGCGGCGGCGGATCGAGCTCGTAGGCCCCGATGTCGACGCGGCCGTTCTGCACGCGCGGGCGCCCGTCGCGGTCCAGCCCACCCGCGACGGCGGGATCGCCCGCATCGCGCAGCGGCGAGTCGGGGGCGAGGTGCCGGCCGTCGTCCGCGAAGCCGCTGGGGACGTCGAGCACGTTCTGGAGGTCGCTCTCCCCCGGCCCGCTCGCGAACGGCTCGCCGCGCAGGTTCGACCAGCGCAGGTGCACGTCGCTGTCGGCGCCGCCCACGGCGGTGCGGATCCACGGCGCGCCGACGCCGTCGACGACCGAGCTCTCGAGCACGACGTCGGTCTCCGAGCCGGCCGTGCCGCACTCGGCCTTCACGCCCGCGCCGGCGCCGTTGCCCACGATCGTCAGGTTGCGGCCGTTGATGTACGCGTCGGCGCCGGTGCACCGAGCGCGCAGCCCGACGGCGAACGCACCCTCGACGACGGTGTCGTTGAGCGCCAGCCGGCCGGCCTCGGCGACCGCCGGGGCGGGGCTCGTGATCGTGCTCTGGCTCACCGTCAGCCACTTCGTGTTCCCGCTCTTGACGACGACGCCCTCCGCCGCCTGGAGCGTGGCGCGGGTGACGTAGCGGTTCTTCGACTCGTTGCCCGTGGCGAGCGCGCGGTCATCGGGCCCCGGCATCGCGACCGACGCCTCGAGCATGCTCGCTCCGTCGTTGAGCTCGATGCCGGTGCGCACGCCGCCGGCGATCGGGGCGCCGTAGACGGCGACGTCGCGGATGTGCGCGTCGTGGTCGGCGACGATGCCCTTCGCGAGCGCCGCTCCCTTGACCTGGATCGTCATGTCGCTGATGTCGGCGCCGCCGAGCCGGATCGTCGCCGGGTCGCCCGGACCGCCCACCAGCTGGGTGATGCCGGCGCCGCTGCCGCGCAGCTCGAGCCCCGTGCCGAACTGGTGCTCGAACGGGCCCTGGTAGCTGCCCGGCCCGATCTCGATGACGTCGGCGGCGAACGTCGCCTCCGCCGACTCGATCGCCGCCTGCAGGTCGTCGCCCTTGTCGAGCGCACCGGGCGAGCACGGGGTGACCGAGTGGACGCAGAGCGTGGCCGCGTGCGCCGACGCCGCCCCCGCGGCGAGGGCCAGCAGCGTGCCCGACAGGGCGGCGAGGCGGAGCATGAAGCGCAGCCTCCGTCCGGGCCGACCGGCGGGCAAGAGGGGCGATCCGGCGGACGCCCGGCGAAGAACCGACGCCCGGAATCCGGTCCCGGTGGTAGATTCGGCATGGCCAATCCGCCAGTTAGGTATGCCAAGAAACTGATGAAGCTCGATCGGCGACAGCTCCTCGGCGGCGGCGTGCTCGCCGGCGCGGCCGCACTGACCGGCCTGCGCGACCGCTACGCCGGCCACACCGCCGCGGCGCAGGACGCGCCGCACGCCGGGCACGCCCACGACCACGGGCAGGGCGGCGGCTCGAACGGCGCGACGATGCGACAGGGCCGCGCCGTCGACCACGACGCGAACGGCTTCAACCCCACCGAGGTGCTGCGCGACTTCGACTGGGGCCGGACGACGCGCCTTCCGTCCGGCCGCACGCTGCGTGAGTGGGAGGTCGTCGCGACGGACCGCGAGATCGAGATCGCGCCCGGCATCAGCTTCCCGGCGTGGACGTTCAACGGGCGCGTGCCCGGGCCGACGCTGCGCGCGCGGGAGGGCGAGCGGCTGCGGATCCGGTTCCACAACGGCTCCGCGCACCCGCACACGATGCACTTCCACGGCATCCACCCCGCCGAGATGGACGGCGTCCCGGGCATCGGCGCGGGCCTCATCCAGCCCGGCGGCAGCACGGTCTACGAGTTCGACGCCGAGCCGTTCGGGTTCCACCTCTACCACTGCCACGCCGGCCCGCTGGCCGAGCACATCGCGCGCGGCATGTACGGCGGCTTCATCGTCGACCCGCGGCAGGGCCGCGAGGACGCCGACGAGCTGCTGATGATCATGAACGGGTTCAACACCACGTTCGACGGCGAGGGCAACCAGGTCTACGCCGTCAACTCGGTCGCGTTCCACCACATGAACGAGCCGGTGCGCGTGCGGCGTGGCGAGCTCGTCCGGATCTACCTCGGGAACATGCTCGAGTACGACCCGATCAACACGTTCCACCTGCACGGGAACTTCTTCGACTACTTCCCGACCGGGACGCGTCTGCAGCCGTCCGAGTACACGGACACGATCGCGCAGGTGCAGGGCCAGCGCGGGATCCTCGAGCTGCGCTTCAAGCACCCCGGCACGTTCATGTTCCACGCCCACAAGACCGAGTTCGCGGACCTCGGCTGGATGGGCTTCTTCGAGGTGGCGTGACGGTGCGCCGGCTGCCCGCATGGGTGCTCGGCCTGGTGCCGCTGCTGCTCATCGCCGGCGCGCTCGCCGCGCTGCTGAGCGTCGGCGGCGACACGCTCGGGGAGCGGCGCGGGCCGCCGGTGGAGGAGCTGGCGGTCGAGCGGACCGAGTTGCGGCCCGGCGAGATCGAGCTCGTCGTCCGCAACACCGGGCCGGACGCGGTGACGGTCGCGCAGGCGTTCGTCAACGACGCCTACGTCGACTTCGACGCCACCGGCGACCGGATCGGCGCGCGCGGCAGCGAGCGGTTCACGCTCGACTACCCGTGGCAGGAGGGCTCGCCGTACCTCGTCACGTTCCTCAGCTCGACGGGTGCGACGACCGAGCACGCGATCGACGTCGCGGTCGAGACGCCGTCGCCCGGCGGCGGCTTCTACGGCTTGATGGCGCTGCTCGGCCTGTACGTCGGCGTGATCCCGGTGGCGCTGGGCATGCTCTTCCTCCCGTGGCTGCGCACGGTGCGCGAGCGGTGGATCCGGTTCTTCATGGCGGTCACCGTCGGGCTGCTCGCGTTCCTCGCCGTCGACGCGTACCTCGAGGGAAGCGAGCTGGCGGAGGGCTCGACGGGCGCGTTCGGCGGCGCACAGCTGCTCTTCCTCGGCGCGGGCGTCGCGTACCTCGGGCTCGTCGCGCTCGACCGCTGGCTGGCGGGACGGCGCGCGCGGGCTCGCGAGGCGGGCGCGGACGCCGCGCAGCTGTCGCTGCTGATCGCCGTCGGGATCGGGCTGCACAACCTCGGCGAGGGGCTGGCGATCGGATCGGCCTATGCGGTCGGCGAGCTCGCGCTCGGCGCGTTCCTCGTCTTCGGCTTCGCCCTGCACAACACGACCGAGGGGCTTGCCATCGTCGCGCCGCTCAGCCGGACCGGCCGGCCCTCGCTGCCGCGCCTCGGTTTGCTCGGGCTGATCGCGGGCGCGCCCGCCATCGCCGGCGCGGTCATCGGCGCCTCGGCGTTCAATGCCGAGCTCGCGACGCTCATGCTCGGCTTCGGCATCGGCGCGATCGTCCAGGTGATCGTGCAGCTCGTGCCGACGATCCGCGACGCCGCGGGCCGCGCGCTGCACCCGGCGAGCGTCGCGGGGATCGTCGCCGGCGCCGCCGTGCTGTACGGCACCGGCCTACTGATCAGCGCCTAGAGGTCGACGACCCGGAGGTCGGGGCGGCGGCGCTGCAGCGCTTCGGTGAGGACGCGCCGGTGGCAGCCCTCCGGCTCCTCCTCGAGGCACAGCAGCGCCGTGCGCGGCGCGGCGTCGAGCCCCTCGGCCAGCGCGTCGAGCTCGTGGGATGCCGTGGCTTCGACGTGCTCGCGGAAGCCGGCGCGGGCCTCCTCGATGCGGTTCGACCGGAAGAGCGCGCGCAGGTCGGCGGGGGTTCCGAGCGACCGCCGGTGCTCGTAGGCGATCTGATGCTCCGCGAGCATCTCCCCCAGCCGCGTCTTCGACATGCCGGGCTTGCGCGACTGCGGGCGGATGCGCACGTCGATGACGCGCTCGACGCCGGCGGCCTCCAGCTCGGCCGCGAGCGACTCGGGCCGCAGCTTCTCGTAGCCGATGGTCCAGATCGTCGCCATGCACCGAGACCGTACTGTTGGGGCATGAGCGAGCAGCGCGTCCGCATCGACGTCGACGACCACGTCGCCGTCGTCACCCTGACCCGGCCCGACAAGCACAACGCCCTCGACGCGGCGATGTTCGAGGGGATCATCGGCGCGGCGGCCGAGGTCGCCGCGACGCCCGGCGTGCGCGCGGTCGTGCTGCACGGCGAGGGCAAGAGCTTTTGCTCCGGCCTCGACGTCGCCTCGTTCCTCAACGGCCCGGTCTCCCTCGACGCGCTGATGGAGCGCGGCGACGGGCGGTCGAACGTCGCGCAGCGCGCGTGCACGGACTGGATCGACCTGCCGGTGCCGGTCATCGCCGCGATCCACGGCAACTGCTTCGGCGGCGGGCTGCAGATCGCGCTCGGCGCGGACCTGCGCATCGCGACGCCGGACGCCAAGCTCAGCGTCATGGAGGTCAAGTGGGGCCTCGTGCCCGACATGGGCATCACCTCCACCGCGCCGAAGCTGCTGCGCGCCGACGTCGCCAAGGAGCTGACGTACACCGGCCGGGTCGTCAGCGGCGAGGAGGCCGCGCAGCTCGGCCTCGTGACGCGCGTCGCCGCCGATCCGCTCGAGGAGGCGCGCGCGCTGGCCGCCGAGATCGCCGGCCGCTCGCCCGACGCGGTGCGCGCGGCGAAGCGGCTCTACGACACCGCGTGGGTGGCGCCCGCCGACGAGGCGCTGCGGCTGGAGACCGAGCTGCAGGTCGCGCTCATCGGGTCGCCGAACCAGATCGCCGCGGTGCAGGCCGGGATGACCAAGCAGCCGGGCGAGTTCACGGACCCCGAGCCCGCCGCGCCGAGGGCGACCGCCGGCGTGTTCGGCTGAGCATCACGCTCGAGCAGCTCGAGGGCGACCCTCACCCCCTCTTCGCGCGGCTACGCGAACGCGAGCCCGTCGCGTGGATCCCCGCGCTCGGCGGCTGGCTCGTCACGGGCCGCGAGCTCGCGCTCGAGGCGATGCGCGACAGCGAGCGGTTCACGGTCGACGACCCGCGGTTCACGACCGCGCGCGTCGTCGGCCCGAGCATGCTCAGCCTCGACGGCGCCGAGCACCGCCGTCACCGAGCGCCCTTCGTCGAGCCCTTCCGCCGCGGACCCATCCACGCGCGGTTCGAAGGCGCCGTCGAAGCGGAGACCGACCGGCTCCTCGACGAGGTCGAGCCCCGCGGCGCCGCGGAGCTCCGCACCGAGCTCGCCGGCCCGCTCGCGGCGACGATCGCCGCCGCCTCCCTCGGCCTCGACGTTCCCGCGGCCCGCGTCCTCGGGTGGTACCGCGAGATCGTCGCGGCCGTGACGACCGCAACGGCCGGCGAAGAGATCCCTACGGAGGGCGCCGCCGCCTTCGAAGAGCTGGCGAAGGCGGTGGCCGGAGGCCTCGAAGCCGGCGGCGCGGAGGGACCCCTTCGGGCGGCGGTCACCGCGGGCGACCTCTCTCCCGGCGAGGTCGCGTCGAACGCCGCGGTGCTGCTCTTCGGCGGCATCGAGACGACCGAGGGGATGATCGCGAACGTCCTCATGCATCTCCTCTCGGAGCCGGCGGAGCTGGCGGCGGTGCTCGAAGACTCGGCGCTCGTCTCGGCGGCGGTCGAGGAGTCGCTTCGGTTGGAGCCGGCGGCGGCGACGGTCGACCGCTATGCGACGAAGGCGATGGCGTTCGGCGGTGCGGAGATCGGTGAGCGGGATCTCGTGGTCGTGTCGATCGCGGCGGCGAACCGCGACCCGGCGACGTTCGCGGAGCCGGACCGGTTCGTGCTGGACCGGCCGAACCGCGCGCGGCATCTCGCGTTCGCGGCCGGGCCGCACGTCTGCCTCGGGCTGCACCTCGCTCGGCTCGAGGCGGTCACCGCGGTCGACCGCGTGCTGCGCCGGCTCCCCGGTCTCCGCCTCGACTCGAAGCACGACAGGCCGGCGGCGCGCGGGCTCGTGTTCCGCAAGCCGCCGGCGCTGCACGCCGTCTGGGGCTGACCTACCGGGCGCCCGCGGGCTCCGCGGCGAAGAGGGTCGCCTCCACGACGAGGTCCTCGCTGAACGGCAGCCCGGTGAGGTCGGTCCGCGCGGCGACGGGACCGACGCGCTCCTCCATGAAGCGCTCACGCTGCTCGGCGGTCTCCCATGCGTCGATGACGCACCAGCCGTGCTCGACCGGCCCGTTCACGTGCCACGCGAGCCCGTCCGGGGGCTCGCCGCCCGGACGCACGGCCGCGTTCATCGCCGCGAACCCCTTCGCATCGAGCCCGGGCAGGATCACGATCTGCGCGAGCCGCGGGCGCGCGCTGCTCCATGTGCTCGCACCAGCGACCCTGACCGCGCGGACGCGCGGCGGCGAGATCCCCACGACCGGCATCTGCGGCCCGAGCTGCTCGTCGCGAAAGCGCTCGAAGGCCGCCGCGTCCTCCCAGACGTCGATCACGCGCAGCCCGTCGTCGCGCTCGCCGGCGACGTGGTGGAGTGCTCCGGGAGGCAGGTGCTCGAGCCCCAGGTTCGCGCAGACACGGGTGTACTGCTCCATCCCCGCCGCGGCGAAGTCGAGCACGTAGGCCATGGCCATGGACGGACCTCCTGAGGATCGGGTCCGGCGCCTCCGCGCCACATGCTACGTGACGATCCTCACACGCGGTTTCACCTCTTCTTATACCCGGGTAACAACGGCGCATGCCCGCCGCCCGTGATCGACTCCAGGCTCTCCTCGACGGCGACTGCGCCGAGGTCCGCGACCGCACCCGCGCATGGCTCTCCGCCCCGGGCCACGAGCCCGCGTCGGACCTCACGATGGAGAAGCACCGCGCCCGCGTCTTCGACCAGCTGCGCGACCTGGCCGACGGCGTCGGCCCGCGGATGATGTACCCCGTCGAGTACGGCGGCGAGGGCGCGGTCGCCGGCGGCGTCGCGTCGTTCGAGACGCTCGCGTTCGGCGACCTCTCGCTGCTCGTCAAGGTCGGCGTCCAGTTCGGGCTCTTCGGCGGCGCCGTCCAGCACCTCGGGACGAAGAAGCACCACGACCTCCACCTGCGCGACATCGCGTCCGTCGACCTCCCCGGCTGCTTCGCCATGACCGAGACGGGCCACGGCTCGAACGTGCAGGCGATCGAGACGACCGCGACGTACGACGCGGACGCCGGCGAGTTCGTCATCCACACGCCCACGCCGGACGCGCGCAAGGACTACATCGGCAACGCGGCCCGCGACGGGCGGATGGCCGCGGTCTTCGCCCAGCTCGTCGTCGGCGGCGAGGAGCGCGGCGTGCACTGCCTGCTCGTCCCGATCCGTGATGACGACGGCGAGCCGATGCCCGGCGTGACGATCGGCGACTGCGGCGCGAAGCTCGGCCTCGACGGCGTCGACAACGGCCGCCTCACCTTCGACCACGTCCGCGTCCCGCGCGAGGCGCTGCTGGACCGCTACGCCGTCGTCAACGAGGACGGCACGTACTTCAGCCCGATCGAGGACGCGAACAAGCGCTTCTTCACGATGCTCGGCACGCTCGTCCAGGGCCGCGTCAGCGTCGGCGGCGCCGCCGTCAACGCCGCGAAGGTCGCGCTCGTGATCGCCGTGCGCCACGCGCTCACCCGGCGCCAGTTCGGCCCGCCCGGCGGTGAGGAGGCGCTGATCATGGACTACCGGACGCACCAGCGCCGGCTCCTGATCCCGCTCGCCGAGACGTACGCGCTGCACTTCGCGCAGGACCGCCTGCGCAACCAGTTCCACGACGTCTTCACCGCCGCCCCCGACTCGGTGCCGGACACCGACCGGCGCAAGCTCGAGACGTTCGCCGCCGCGCTGAAGGCCATCGCGACCTGGCACGCCACGAACACGATCCAGGCCTGCCGCGAGGCGTGCGGCGGCGCCGGGTACCTGCGCGCGAACCGCTTCGCCGCGCTGAAGGCCGACACCGACGTCTTCACGACGTTCGAGGGCGACAACACCGTCCTGCTGCAGCTCGCCGCCAAGAACCTCCTGACCGACTACAAGGCGGAGGTCGGCCAGCTCGATCCGCTCGGCCTCGCGCAGTTCCTCGCGAGCCAGGTCGTCGACACCGTCGCCGAGAAGAGCGCGGCGCGCGAGGTGCTCAACCGCCTCGCCGACTCGCTGCTGCCCGGCCGCGACGACGACGCCGACCTCTGCGAGCGCGAGACGCAGGTCGACCTCTTCCGCTGGCGCCACGAGCACCTGCTCGGCGGCGTCGCGCGGCGCCTGAAGGGCGGCATGGACCGGGGCGACGACCCGTTCTCGCTGCTGATCGAGACGCAGGACCACGTCATCGAGGTCGCCCGCAGCTGGATCGACCTCGTCGTCCTCGAGTCGTTCGCGGACGCCGTCGAGGAGTGCGAGGACCACCGGCTCGCGAAGCTGCTCGGCCGCCTCTGCAGCCTCTACGCGCTGTCGCGCATCGAGGCCGAGCGCGCCTTCTACCAGGAGCACGGCCGGCTCTCGTCGCCGCGCTCGAAGGCGGTCGTGCGCAACGTGAACGTCCTGTGCTGCGAGATCCGCGAGGACGTCGAGCTGCTCGTCGAGGCGTTCGGCGTCCCGGAGAGCTGCCTCGGCGACGCGCACCACGTGCCCGGCGCGGGCGAGCCGGTCCACGCCCGCGAACAGCGCTTCAGCCGGGGCTCGGCGCCCGCGCGGGCGGCTTGAGCGCGGCGTCGCGCAAGCGGCTCCCGCGCGCCGAGCGGGAGGAGCAGGCGCTCGCGGCGGCGCGGCGGCTCTTCGCCGAGCACGGCTACGCCGAGGTCACGATGGACGACGTCGCCGAGGCGATCGGCGTGACCAAGCCGCTGCTCTACACGTACTTCGGCAACAAGGAGCGGCTGTACCTCGCGTGCCTCGAGCCGGCGGGCGACGCGCTGAGCGAGGCGATCGTCGAGGCGGTGGCCGCCGCACCCGACGGCGCCGCCGCCGTGGAGGCCGGCGTCCGCGCGTTCTTCGCGTTCGTCGACCGCGACCGCGACGCCTGGCGCGTGCTCTTCGACGAGTCCGCGCCCGCCGGCGGCGAGGTCGCGCGGCGGGTCGCCGAGACGCGCGCGCGGCTCGTCGCGATGATCACCGGCGCGCGGCTGGCCGGCGTGCCCGAGGGACATCCCCGCCGTGACGACGTCGCGCTGGAGGCCGAGGCCGTCGCCACCGCCGTCCTCGGGGCTGCCGAGGCGCTCGCGCGGTGGTGGCTGCGGACCGGGGCGATGAGCGCCGACGCCGCCGCGTCGCTGCTCGTCGGCGGTCTCCGTACTCCCAGCCAGCCAGTGGCCGGCCGCCCGTCGAGCTAGCCTGAACGAGTGCTCGAAACCGCTTCCGCGGTCGCCGCCGCGGCAGCGCGCCGGCGGACGTTCGCCATCATCTCCCACCCGGACGCGGGCAAGACGACGCTGACGGAGAAGCTGCTCCTCTACGGAGGCCAGCTCGCCGAGGCCGGCGCCGTGCACGCGAAGAAGACGCGCCGCGCCGCGACGTCGGACTACATGGAGATCGAGCGCCGTCGCGGCATCTCCGTCACGTCGACCGCTCTGCGCTTCGAGCACGGCGGCGTGGTGTTCAACCTGCTCGACACGCCGGGCCACCGCGACTTCTCCGAGGACACGCTGCGCGTCCTGTCGGCGGCCGACGCGGCGGTCATGCTGCTCGACGCCGCCCGCGGCGTGGAGCCCCAGACGCTGCGGCTGTTCGAGGTCGCCCGCGCGCGCGGCATCCCGCTGCTGACCTTCGTCAACAAGTACGACCGGCCCGGCATGGAGCCGCTCGAGATGCTCGACCACATCGAGACGGTGCTCGGCCTCACCCCCGTCGCCGCCACGTGGCCGGTCGGCATCCCCGGCGACTTCCGCGGCGTCGTCGACCGCAACAACGGCGCGTTCCACCGCTACACCCGCACCGCGGGCGGCGCGACGCGCGCCGAGGACGAGGTGCTGTCGCCCGAGGAGGCGGAGGCGCGCGAGGGCGACGCCTGGACGACGGCGGTCGAGGAGCTCGAGCTGCTCGACCACGCCGGTGCGACGTTCGACCGCGAGGCGTTCGCGACCGGGGAGCTGACCCCGGTGTTCTTCGGCTCGGCGGTCTCGAACTTCGGCGTCGGGCTGCTGCTCGACGCGCTCGAGCGCGAGGCGCCCTCCCCCGCGCCGCGACCGACCGTGGACGGCGGCGCGCGGCCGGTCGAGGCGCCGTTCTCCGCCCTCGTCTTCAAGGTGCAGGCGAACATGGACCCGCGCCATCGTGACCGGCTCGCGTTCCTGCGCGTGTGCTCCGGCCGGTTCGAGCGCGGCATGCGCGCGATGAACGCGCGGACGGGCAAGCCGCTCGTCCTCGCCCACGCCCACGAGCTGTTCGGCGACGAGCGCGCCACGGTCGCCGAGGCGTTCCCCGGCGACGTCGTCGGCATCGTCAACGCGACCGACGTCCGCGTGGGCGACACGCTCTACGTCGACGAGCCCGTGACGTTCCCCGCGATCCCGACGCTCGCGCCCGAGCACTTCGTCACGATCCGCAATCGCGACACCGGCCGCCACAAGCAGTTCCACCGCGGGCTGCAGCAGCTCGCCGAGGAGGGCGTCGTGCACGTCCTGCGCCGCGACCCGGTGGCCGATCCGACGCCGGTGCTCGCCGGGGTCGGCCCGCTGCAGTTCGAGGTCGCCGTCGACCGGCTCGAGCGCGAGTTCGGCGCGTCCGTCGGCCTCGACCCCGCCCCATGGAAGGGCGCCCGGCGCACCGACGCGGAGGGCGCGGAGGTCCTGCGCCGCACGGGCCGCGGCGACGTCCTGCACGGCAACGACGGCAGCCTGCTGGCCCTCTTCACGAGCGACTACCTGCTCGAGCGCTTCGAGTCCGAGCACCCCGAGGTGCTGCTCGACCGGATGCTCGTCCGGTGACCAAGCGACAGGTCGGCGAGGCCGCGGTCGGCGCGATCGGCCTCGGCGCCATGCCGCTGTCCAACCCGGGGCGCCCCGACCGCGCGCAGGCGATCCGCGTCATCCACGCCGCGCTCGACGCCGGCGTGACGCTCATCGACACCGCCGACGCCTACTGCCTCGGGCCGGACGACGTCGGCCACGGAGAGCGGCTCATCGCCGAGGCGCTGCAGCAGTGGGACGGCGACGCGGGCGACGTGCTCGTCGCGACGAAGGGCGGCCACACGCGGCCGTCCGCCGACGCCTGGGAGCTCGACGGCCGGCCCGAGTACCTCGTCCGCGCCGCGGAGGCGAGCGCGCGGCGGCTCGGCGGCGACGCCGTCGGGCTGTGGCAGTTCCACCGCCCGGACCCGGACGTCCCCTGGGCCGAGTCGATGGGCGCGCTGCGCACCCTGCTCGACGCGGGCACGATCCGGATGGCGGGCGTGTCGAACGCGAACCCGGCGCAGATCCGCGAAGCCGTCGACATCGTCGGGCCCGGCCTCGTCGCGGTGCAGAACGAGCTGTCGCCGCGCTTCCGCTCGTCCGAGCCCGAGGTCGCCCTGTGCGAGGAGCTCGGCCTCGCGTTCCTGCCATGGAGCCCGTTCGGCGGCATCTCGGAGGCGTCGGACCTCGGCTCCGCGCACGCGGCGTTCGGCGAGGTCGCGCGCGAGCGCGGCGTGTCGCCGCAGCAGGTGTGCCTCGCGTGGCTGCTGGCCAAGAGCCCGGCCGTCGTCCCGATCCCCGGCTCGAGCCGGCCCGAGACGATCCGCGACTCCGCCGCCGCTGCCGACCTCAGGCTGACGTCCGACGAGCTCGCCCGGCTCGGCTGAGCGGCGGGTCAACTCCGACTGACGAGACCGGCTCGAACCCGGTAGTCATCCGTCCGGGGCGGTGACAACGGAAGCGTGACCACCTTCGACACCGGTCGGCTCGACGCGCCGCCGCCGGGTCTCGACGAGATCGGCGCGGCCGTCACCGCCACCGCCCGCTCCGGCGTGGTGCGCCTCGACGAGACGAGCGACCTGTGGTGGAAGAACGCGGTCGTCTACTGCGTCGACATGAAGACGTTCCTCGACTTCGACGGGGACGGCTGCGGCGACCTGGCCGGGCTGAGCCACCGCATCGACCACCTCTCGGGCCTCGGGGTCACGTGCATCTGGCTCATGCCGTTCTTCCCGTCGCCCCGCCGCGACGACGGCTACGACATCACCGACTTCTACAACGTCGATCCGCGGCTCGGGTCGCTCGGGGACTTCGCCCGCTTCGTGCGCATGGCCAACGACCGCGGCATACGGGTGATCATCGACCTCGTCGCGAACCACACCTCGAACCTCCACCCCTGGTTCCTGCACGCCCGCAGCTCGCCCGACTCGCCGTTCCGCGACTGGTACGTCTGGCGCGACGAGCCGCCGGACGAGCCGACGGAGCTCGTGTTCCCCGGCGAGGAGGACAGCGCCTGGGCGTACGACGAGGCCGCGGGCCAGTACTACCTGCACCACTTCCGCAGCGAGCAGCCCGACCTCAACCTGAGCAACCCGGCCGTCCGCGACGAGATCGTGAAGATGATGGGCTTCTGGCTGGCGCTCGGCGTCTCGGGGTTCCGCGTCGACGCCGTGCCGTTCCTCGTCGAGGACCGCGAGCAGGCCCACGAGCTGCTGCGCTCGATGCGGGCGTTCATGAACCGCCGCTTCGGCGAGGGCGTGCTCCTCGGCGAGTGCAACCTGCCGTTCGACGAGCAGCTCGAGTACTTCGGGCCGTACGGCGACGAGCTCAACATGGCGTTCTCGTTCATCGTCAACCAGGCGATGTGGCTGTCCTTCGCGCGCGGCGAGGCGGAGCCGCTCGCCAAGGCGCTGAACGACATCCCGGACATCCCGCACGACGCGGCATGGGCGAACTTCGTGCGCAACCACGACGAGCTGTCGCTCGACAAGCTCAGCGATGACGAGCGCCAAGAGGTGTTCGACGCGTTCGCGCCCGACGAGGACATGCGCAGCTACGGGCGGGGCATCCGGCGCCGGCTGCCGCCGATGGTGGGTGGCGACGAGCGGCGGATCAAGCTCGCTTACAGCCTCATGTTCTCGCTGCCGGGCACGCCGGTGCTGCTCTACGGCGAGGAGATCGGGCTTGCCGACAACCTCGACGAGGAGGCCCGGCTCGCCGTCCGCCCGCCGATGCAGTGGTCGAGCGAGGAGCACGCCGGCTTCTCGCCGCCCGGCGAGCGCACGCTCTTCCGCGGCCTGTGCACCGGGGCGTTCGCGCCCGACCACGTCAACGTGGCGGCGCAGCGCCGCGACCGCGAGTCGCTGCTGAACTGGATGGAGCGCCTCATCCGCCGCCGCCGCGAGTGTCCCGAGATCGGCTGGGGCCGCGCGACGCATCTGCCGTGCGACGCGCCCGAGGTCTTCGCTCACCGGTGCGACTGGCGCGACGTGACGCTCGTCGCCGCGCACAACCTCTCGGAGCGGACGGTCAAGACGACGCTGCGCTTGGAGGACGTCACCGCCGAGGACGAGCTGTTCGACCTGCGCGGCGACGCCGATCCGCCGCCGCTGGAGGACGGCGGTCGGCTCGACGTGGTGCTCGAGCCGTACGGCTATCGCTGGATGCGCGTGCGGCGCGCCGGCAAGCGGATGCTGCCCTAGAGGCGCAGCAGCACCGCTTCGAGCGGGCCCAGCACGACGTCGTTCAGCGCGAGGTCGCCGAGCGCGCGGTCCGGATCGGACGAGAGCCGCAGGCCGGCGGTGCACACGATGTCCGACGGCGCGCCGAGCGGGCGGGGCTCGTCGTGGAAGTTGACCGCCGCGAGCCACATGGCGCCGTCGTCGCCGACGCGCTCCCACGCGAGCACCCCTTTGTCGACGGTGATCGAGCGCTGCTCGCCCGTCTGCAGCGCCGGCTCGCCGCGCCGCAGCCACGCCAGCCGGCGGGCGAGCGACAGCGTCGACTCCGGATCGGCGGCCTGCCGCTCGACGTTGAGCTCCTCGGCCTCGGCGACGAGCGGCAGCCACGGGTCGCCCGTCGTGAACCCCGCGCCCGGGCCGGCGTCGGACGGCGCGCGCCACGGGATCGGCGCGCGCTCGGGGTCGCGGCCGTCGACGTCGACGACGCGGTCCGGCGGGATCTCCGCGTCCGGCAGCCCCAGCTCCTCCCCCTGGTAGACGAACGGGGTGCCGCGCAGCGCGTAGAGCATCACGAGCACAGCGCGGGCGCGGCGCTGACCGCGGCCGTCACCGTCGAAGCGCGAGGCCACCCGTGCGTGGTCGTGGTTCGCGAGGAACCACGCGGGCCAGGCGGCGTCGGACGACAGCGCCTCGAAGCTGTCGATCAGCGAGCGGAACGCCGTCGCCGACCACGGCAGGTGAAGGAACGCGAAGTTGTGGGCGAGGTGCAGCTCATCGCCGGTGTTCACGTACGCGACGATGCGATGGAGGTCCAGCAGGTAGACCTCGCCGACGAGCATCCGGTCCTCGAACTCGTCGCAGACGCCCCGCAGTGCGCGCAGGCGCTTGTGGATGCTCGGCTGCCAGTCCTCGAACGGCGGCGGGCGCCCCTCGACGGCGTCGCGCAGCTGCGGGTCCTTGCCGAGCTTGTGGACCACGTCGATCCGGAAGCCGTCGGCGCCGCGGCGCAGCCAGAAGCGCATGACGTCGTGCATCGCCGCCTCGACCTCCGGGTTGTCCCAGTTGAGGTCGGGCTGCTGCGGGAGGAACGAGTGCAGGTACCACTGGCCGGTGTGCTCGTCGTACGTCCATGCGCCGCCGACCGCGTCGAACGACGAGCGCCAGTTGTTCGGTGGCCCGCCGCCGGTCGCCCCGTCGGCCCACACGTACCAGTCGCGCTTCGGGTTGTCGCGCGACCGGCGCGACGCCTCGAACCACGGGTGCCGGTCCGACGTGTGGTTCGGGACGAAGTCGATGACCACCCTGATGCCGCGGCGGTGCGCCTCCTCGACGAGGCGATCGAAGTCCTCGAGCGTGCCGAAGGCCGGGTCGACGTCGCAGTAGTCGGCGACGTCGTAGCCGAAGTCGGCCATGGGCGAGCGGTAGAACGGCGACAGCCAGATCCCCTCGACGCCGAGCGAGTCCGGCGTGCCGTCGTTGAGGTGGTCGAGGTGCTCGATGATGCCGGTGAGATCGCCCACGCCGTTGCCGGTCGCGTCGGCGAACGAGCGCGGGTAGATCTGGTAGATCGCGCCGCGCTGCCACCAGCAGATCTCCTCGGCGTGCATCAGGCGGGCGCCTCGTCGTGCACCGGGGTCTCGGGGGACGGCGGCGCCGGCTGCGCGGCGATCCGCGCGACCGCGTCGCAGAAGCGGTCCGCCTCGTCCTGCGTGTTGTAGTGCAGGAACCCGGCGCGGACCGCGCCCCCGCGGTCCTCGAGGCCGAGCGACTGCATGAGCGACAGCGCGTAGTAGTTGCCGTCCCACGTGTAGATCGCCTCGTCGGCGAGCTGCTCGCTGATCGCGCGCGGCGCGATGCCGTCGATCGTGAAGCAGAACGTCGCCGTGCGCTCGTCGACGCGGCCGGGATCGGCGAGCCCGCGCAGCCGCAGGCCCTCGATCGCGGCGAGCCGGTCGAGCACGCGGGCGGTGAGCTGCTCCTCGTGCTCGCGGATGCGCTCGTAGGCGCTGTCCAGGCGCTCGTCGCGCGTGGCGCCGTCGCCCAGCGAGGCGAGGTAGTCGACCGCGGCGACCATCGCGGCGAGCGCCTCGAACGACGGCGTCCCGGTCTCGAACCGGTGGCCGGGCGGGGTCTCGCTGGCGGGCCTGACGCGGTCCGCGGGCCACGTCTCGGCGAGGTCCTGCCGGATCGCGGCGATGCCGAGGTGCGGGCCGAAGAACTTGTACGGCGAGCAGAGCAGGACGTCGACCCCGAGCGCGCGCCGGTCGGGGCGGCGGTGCGGCGTGAAGTGGACGGCGTCGGCCCACGCGAGCGCTCCGACGCGGTGCGCGGCGTCGGCGATGCGCCTCGCGTCCGGGACCGAGCCGACCGCGTTCGACGCGAGCGTGAACGCCACGACCTTCGTGCGGTCGGTCAGCAGCGCCTCGAGCGCGCCGGCGTCGAGCGTCGCGTCCGGGCCGAGCGGCGCCGTGCGGATGGTCAGCCCGTGGTCCTCGGCGACACGCAACCAGGGCGAGACGTTGGCGTCGTGGTCGAGCTCGGTGACGACGATCTCGTCGCCCGGCCCGAGCGTCCGCGCGACCGCGTGCGCCAGCTGGAAGTTCAGCGTCGTCATGTTCCAGCCGAACGCGACCTCCTCCGGCGCGCTGCCGGTGAGGTCCGCGGCCGCGATCCGGGCCTCCGCGATCAGCGCGATCGTCTCGCGGGACGTGGCGAACGCGCCACCGTCGTTCGCGGTCCCCTTCCGGAGGTGCCCGGCCATCGCCTCGATGACGACCTCGGGGGCCTGCGACCCGCCCGGTCCGTCCAGGAACACGGCGGGCCGTCCATCGTCGGCGCGCGAGAGCGCCGGGAAGAGCGAGCGAACGTCATCGGGATCGAAGCGACGAGCCATCCGCCCACCGTAGGACGAACCGAATGTGAAGGGACCTGTCCCCGGGACCTCTCGGCGCGGCGGCGCCGTAGAAGGGGCATGCGGCGCCGTTCTCTCTTTGCCGGCACCGTCGTTCTCGCGGCGGGAATCGCGGCTCTTGCGACGGGCAGCGGCGGGCCGCCTCCGCCCGATCCGCCGGCGCCGGCGGCCGGGACGATCGTCGTCCACGGCTCCGCTCAGCACGCGGTCCACGCGCAACGGCCGTTGACGAACGCGTCGATCGAGCGGGCGGCTCGGGCGGCGCGGCGGGCGGCGTTCCCTCGCGCGATCGCCGACGCGCGCGAGACCGCGGACGCGCTCGCGGCGGCCAGCGGACTCCACGCCGGCGACGTCGTCGGCGTCGCACAGGACGCGAACCCGCTCGGGTGGTACGACCAGAACACGGGCCGGTTCGGGCCCGGCCGCTGGTGCGGGACGCTGTCGTGGTTCTCGTACTCGACGCGCGCCGACGGGACGCGCCGGCGGGTCCTCCACCGCCGCAAGGGCTGTCGCCCGCCGAAGGACCAGGACGTCCGCGTGACCGTCACGTTCGCGGCCTCGTAGACGCCGACAGCTCGGTTCGAACCGAAGCGGACCCAGGTGTCCGGTTCCGCGCTACAGTAGGCGGACCTTGGAGTCCGCTTCCCGCCCCCACCCCACCCGCAGCCTGATGATCCTGTCGCTGGCCGCGCTCGCCTTCGCGCTCGGCCAGACGACGCTGATCCCCGCCCTGACCGAGCTCCAGCACGAGCTGAGCACCGACGCCGCCGGCGTCGCCTGGACGCTCACCGGCTACCTCGTCGCCGCCGCCGTCTGCACCCCGATAGCCGGCCGGCTCGGCGACATGTTCGGCAAGCGCCGCCTGCTCGTCGTCAGCCTCGGCCTGTTCGTCGCGGGGTCGGTCGTGTCCGCGCTCGGCACCTCGCTCGAGGTCGTCGTCGCCGGCCGCGTCCTGCAGGGCTTCGGCGGTGGCGTCTTCCCGCTCTCCTTCGGGATCATCCGCGACGAGTTCCCCCGCGACCGCGTCCCCGGCTCGATCGGCCTGCTGTCCGCGATCGCCGGCATCGGCGGCGGCGCCGGCCTGATCCTCGGCGGGCTGATCGTCGACTCGACCTCCTACCACGCGATCTTCTACGTCGGCGCGATCATGGGCGCGGTCGCGCTCGTGGCGGCGGAGCTGCTCATCCCCGAGTCGCCGAACCGCACGCCCGCACGCGTCGACCTGCGCGGCGCCGCCGTCCTCGCGGCCGGCCTCGTCCTCGTGCTCGTCGCGGTCTCGCAGGCCAACGACTGGGACTGGGGCAGCGCGAAGGTCCTCGGCATGATCGCCGCGGGCTTCGCCGTCCTGCTTGCGTTCGGTGCGCTCGAGCGCCGCACCCGCGACCCGCTCGCGAACCTCGAGACGCTCGCCAAGCCGCCGGTCCTCATGACGAACGTCGCGACGCTGCTCGTCGGCTTCGGCATGTTCGGCTCGTTCTTCCTCGTTCCCCAGCTCGCCCAGCTGCCCGAGCGCCACGGCGGCTTCGGCCTGGACGCGCTGGACTCCGGCCTGCTGCTGCTGCCGTCCTCCGTGGCGATGCTGCTGATCGGGCCGCTGTCCGGCGTGCTCGCCCAGAAGCTCGGGCCGAAGGTCCCGCTGGCCCTCGGCTCGTTCATCGCGTCGGCGGGCCTCGCGTTCCTCGGGCTGGAGCACGGCTCGCAGGGCCTCGTCCTGATCGGCGCCTGCATCATGGGCATCGGGATCGGGTTCGCGTTCGCCGCGATGCCGAACCTCATCGTGGCCGCGGTCCCGATGCGGGAGACCGGCGAGGCGACGGGCTTCAACGCGCTCGTCCGCTCCGTCGGCTCGTCGCTCGGCACGCAGGTCACCGCGGCGGTCCTCGCGGGCAGCGCGGTCGCCGGGAGCACCATCCCGACCGACGACGGGTTCACGAAGGGCTTCCTCGCGGGCGCCGCCGTCGCGGTCGTCGCGGGCGTCGCCGCCTGCTTCATCCCCCGCGCCGAGGAGCACCGCGAGCCGCGCACCCACCTCGCCGACGCGGGCGCAGCCGCTCCGCTCCCCGAGCCGGCCTTCGCCGAGGAACGCTGAGGGGAGCACCCGGTGCGCGCCGACGCCGCACGCAACCGCGAGAAGGTCCTCGAGGCCGCCGACGCGCTCTTCGCCTCGAAGGGCACGGATGCCGGCGTCCCGGAGATCGCCGCCCGCGCCGGCGTCGGGAAGGGCACGGTCTACCGCGCGTTCCCCACGAAGGAGCACCTCATCGCCGCGGTCGCGATCGGCCGCCTCGAGGCGTGGACGGAGCGGGCGACCGAGGCCGCGCAGTCCGGCGACCCGTTCACCGCGCTGCGCGAGCTGCTGCGGGCCTCGGCGCGCAAGCAGGTCGACGACCGGGTGCTCGGCGACGCGCTCGCCGCCGCCGCGCACGTCCCCGAGCTGCAGGCCGCGCGCGACGCAGCGGTCACCGCGTTCGACGCGCTGGTCGCGGCGGCGCAGGCCGAGGACGAGGTGCGCGCCGACGTGACGGGCGAGCAGGTCCGCGTCCTCTACCACGGCGTCTGCAAAGCCCTCATCGAGCGCGAGGAGCACGACCCGGACGTCTGGGCGTCCTACGCCGACCTCGTGGTAGATGCCGTTCGCGCCACGTACCGGGCGGGGGTCGCGAGCAGCGGGTAGCCCCGCCCTCGTGGATCCGAAGTCCCTGGTCGTCGCGCCCTTCCTCGTCCCCGGCCGTGTCGCCCGAGCGCTCGACGACCTGCACGACCTGGCCGATCGCGCGCGCCGCGAGCCGGATCCCGTCGAGGAGGTCCGCGTCCGCATCGACACGCTCCTCGTGCAGCTCGAGGCGCTCATCCTCACCGCGCGCGAGATCGTCGACGGCGGCCGCGAGCTGACCGAGACCGCGAAGTCGGTCGACCGCACCGGCCGCGAGCTCATCGAGACCGGGAACCAGGTGGACCGCACCGGCCGGGCCATCCACGACGGCGGCCAGGATCTCACCGCGGTCGCCGAGACGCTGCACCACGACACGCGCGACATCGTGGACGGCGGCGAGCGGCTGACCGCGGTCAGCAAGGAGCTCGAGGAGCACCTGCGGTTCTTCCGTTCGATCACCCCGCGACTGCTCGCGGGGCTCGACACGGTGGAGCAGCTCGAGGACGCGGTCGAGACCGTCGCGGACACGGTGGAGCCGCTCCAGGCCACCGCCGAGCGCGTCGGCCGGGTGACCCGGCGCCTCTCGCGATCCTGACGCCTGCGTCACGATCGTGTAGAACCCCGGGCATGACCTCGATCCTGGAGCTGACGGACGAGCGCAAGGCGTTCGTCGAGTCGATCCGCGACTTCTGCAAGCGCGAGACCGCCACGCGCGAGCAGCGCGGGCCCGAGCCGCACAACCAGTCGATCTACGACCGCATCGCGGAGCTCGGGTGGCTCGGGGTGTCGATCGACGAGCAGTACGGCGGCACGGGCGGCGGCCTGTTCGACATGTGCCTGCTCCTCGAGGAGACCGCCTACGGCATGGCGCCGATCGCCGGCGTCGGCACCACGATGATCGTGGCGGGCGCGTACGAGCGCTTCGGCTCCGAGGAGCAGAAGGAGGCGATGCTGAGCGGCATCGTCAAGGGCAACGTGGAGGCGATCGCGATGTCCGAGCCCGAGGCCGGCTCCGACGTCGGCGCGCTGCAGTGCAGGGCGGAGCGGCGCAACGGCTCCTACGTGCTGAACGGCCAGAAGACGTGGATCTCGAACGCCCACCACGCGGCGCACATCCTCGTCATCGCGCGCAGCGACCGCAGCGGGTCCAAGCACGAGGGCCTGACGATGCTCGAGGTGCCGCAGGGCACGCCGGGGATGGAGATCAACGGCATCGACACGATGGGCGGCCGCGAGGTGAACGACATGTTCTTCACCGACGCCGAGGTGCCGGCGGAGAACCTGATCGGCACCGAGGGCCAGGCCTGGCTGCAGCTCATGGCCGGGCTGAACGTCGAGCGGCTCATCATCGCCGCCCAGCACCTCGGGCAGGCGCGGCGCGCGTTCGACGACGCGCTCGCCTACGTGAAGGAGCGCAAGCAGTTCGGCCGCCCGATCGGGTCGTTCCAGTCGATCAAGCACCGGCTCGCCGATCTCGCGACCGAGATCGAGTGCTGCCGCCTGCTCGTCTACGACGTCGCCGCGCGCGTCGACGCGAACCCCGGCGCGATGTTCCCCCGCGAGGCGTCGATGGCGAAGCTGAAGGTCACCGAGGTCGCCCGCAAGGTCGCGCTCGAGGGCATGCAGGTCATGGGCGGCTACGGCTACGCGACCGAGTACGACATGGAGCGCCACGTCCGCGGGGCGCTCGTCGGGACCATCTACGGCGGCACCAGCGAGATCCAGCGCGACATCATCGGCAAGACTCTGGGTCTATGAGAACCAGGACGGCGATGGCCGTGCTCCTCGCCGGCGGTGTGCTTGCCGCCGGCGCGGGCTGCGGCGGGGACGACGGCGGCTCGGGCGGCGGGAACGCGGCCGCCAAGCCGGCGGATCAGCTCTTCTCGGACACGTGCGGCGGCTGCCATGTGCTGAAGGCGGCGGGGACCGAGGGACAGACGGGCCCGAACCTCGACGAGGTCAAGCCCGACAAGGCGCTCGTCCTGAAGACCATCGCCGAGGGCCCGAGCATCATGCCGGCGAACCTGCTCGAAGGCGCGGCGGCGGACAAGGTCGCGCAGTACGTCGCGGACAACGCCGGGAAGTAGCGCACTGGCGCGCGTTCGCGCGCGTCGCTAGCGTCTTCACGTGCTCTCGTTCGAGGAGTGGGAGGTCGAGCTCCACGGCCATCGCGTGATCTACCGCATGGCCGGCAGCGGGCCGCCGGTGGTGCTGATCCACGGGATGCTGAACGCCTCGCGGCACTGGGAGGAGGTCGCGTTGCGGCTGGCCGACCGGTACACGGTCATCGCGCCCGACCTCATCGGGCACGGCGATTCGGCGACGCCGCGCGGCGACTACTCGCTCGGCGCGCATGCCGCGACGATCCGCGATCTGCTCGCGTCGATCGGGGTCGAGCGGGCGTCGATCGTCGGCCATTCGCTCGGCGGCGGCGTCGCGATGGTGTTCTTCTGGATGTTCCCGCAGCGGACCGAGCGGCTGGCGCTGGTCTCGAGCGGCGGGCTCGGGCAGGAGGTCAGCCCGCTGCTGCGCGCGGCCGCGCTGCCCGGCGCGTCGGGGCTGCTGTGGGCGGCGGCGCACCCGCGGCTGCTCGGTGGGATGCGCGCGGCGTCGCGGGCGCTGCGGGACCGGGGGTCCTCGAAGGCGGTCTACCTCGAGCAGTTCGTCCGCGCCGTCCGGCCGCTGGAGCCGCCGGGGGCGCGCGAGGCGTTCCTGCACTCGCTGCGGGCGGTCATCGACGTCCGCGGCCAGCGCGTCAGCGCGCGCGACCGGCTCTACCTCCTCGAGGCGATGCCGACGCTGCTCGTGTGGGGCGAGCGCGACAACACGATCCCGCTCGAGCATGGCCGAGCGGTCCACGAGGCGGTCCCCCACTCGCAGTTCGTGACGCTTCCGGGCGTCGCCCACTTCCCCCACCTCGAGGACCCGAACGGCCTCGCGAACGCCCTGCGCGGGTTCCTCGACTCGACCGAGCCGGCGCACATCGACGAGGCCGACTGGCAGGCGCTCGTCGGCGGCCGCACGCGCCGGCGGTTGCGCGCCGCCGCCTGACGCCGCACGACCTGCTGACCGGTTCGAACTCCCTTCGCGGGGTTGCGTTCCGCCGGATCGACCTGTACGGTCCGCGGACCCTCTTATGAGGGAGGTCACGCATGAAGCGACTCGCCACCACCTCCACGATGAAGCTCAACGCCGCCTCTCGCGGCGCGCGCTCCGTCGTGCGCTTCACGCGTCCGTGACCTCGCTCTAGATCGGGTCTCACGGGCGCGCCGCCCGTGACCCGCCGGCATCGCCTCGCGCGCTGCCTCCCCGGTGACCGGGCGGTCGTCGTCCACTCAGGAACGACCAACCACCACAACCGGAAGGAAGCACCGTGCAAACCGTGTTCCACAACGAGGTCCTTCGATCGACACGCCCCACCGCGCGCGTGATCGAGGGATGGCCGCCCCCGCGCAAGCACCCGCCGCCCAAGGTGCGGCCGGCGCTGGCGCTGCGCCTGGCCCGCACCGCGCGGCGCATCGACGACCGCGCCGCCTGGCGGGCCTTCGCGCCCTAGGCCGCGTCGAGAGCCGCCGCGCCGTCCGGAGACGGCGCGGCGGCCGCGCCCCGGAGATCCCGAGGGTCGCGCCGCCGCCGGAGATCATGCGGTTGGCGGCGGCGCGATCTCGAAGGCGACCTCTCGCTTCGCCGGGTCGGCGCAGGCGAGGGTGACCGTGACCTCCGCTCCGGGGTCCGGGCACGGGCCGCGGACCTTGCCCTTCACGGCGGGGTCGGTGATCTGGACCGTGCGGTCGTCGACGACGACGGCGGCGAACCGTTCGCCGACTCGCTCCGACAGGAGGACGGCCTCGACGAGGTCGACCACGCCGCGCTCGACGGACTTCGCGCGGCGGTCCGCGGCGGCCATCGCCGCCGGCAGCTCGGTGAGGGCGGCGCGGACGAACGCCGGCGGCGCCTCCCCCGCGCACGCCGCGAGGCAGCAGGCGCTGACGTAGCGGTCCTGCAGTCGCCGCAGCGGCGCGGTCGCATGCGCGTAGGGCGCGGCGATCGCGAAGTGCTCGGCCTGCTCGGGCGGTGCGCCCTCGAAGGCGGTGTAGCCGGCGCCGCGACCGACGCCCGCCGCCTCGTGCATGAGCGCGGCTTCCGCAGGGCGCGCCGGGTCGAGGCTGCGGACGAAGTCCGGGTACGACATCGCCTCCGGCCACGGCACGCCGAGCGCCAGCGCCTGGCGGCGGAGCCGGTCCAGCGATCGCTGCTCGGGCGGCGGCTGCGTGCGCAGGATGCCGACGCCGGCGCGCAGCATCAGCCGCGCGGCCGCGATGCCGGTGAGCAGCGAGATCTGCGCGTTGTGCTCCTCGGTCGCGAGCGGGACGCGGTAGTGCACGGTCCAGCCGCCGCCGTCGCGCACGACCTCCTGCTCGGGCACCTCGAGCCGCACGCCGCCGCGTTCCCTTTCCAGCTCGAGCCGCCGCTCCCCCACCTCGGCCAGCACCTCGGCGACGTCGTCCGGCACGTCGGCGTACGTGTGCTGCGCGACGCTGCGGATCTCCGCGCGGCCGACGTGGACGTCGGTGAGCTCGCCGGTCTCGTCGAGGCCGAGCGTCCACAGGATCGCCGGGCGCCACTGCTCGGCGAGGAGGCTCGCCGCGCCTTCCGAGAGGACCGGCGGATGCAGCGGCGTCCGCGTGTCGGGCGCGTAGACGGTGACGCCCCGCACGTGCGTCTCGCGGTCGAGCGCCCCACCCGCGGCGACGAACGAGCCGACGTCCGCGATCGCGTAGGAGACCCGGTGGCCGCCGTCACGCCGCTCGATGTGCAGCGCCTGGTCGAGATCCCGGGACCCCGGCGGGTCGATCGTGATGAACGGCAGGTCGCTGCGGGCCGGCCCGCGCGGAGCGATGGCCGCGGCGTGGGCCTCCGCCTCGGCCTCCGCCGGGAACGCCCCGGGCACGCCGGCCTCGCGGCGGATCGCCTCGAACCCCTCCCGCATCGCCGTCGCCGGGTCGACGCGGATCCAGCGGGCGGGCATCGCCGCAGGCTAGCCGAGCGCGGCGGCGAGCCCGTCGACCTGCTTGCGCAGGCCGCCGCAGACGAGCTCGCAGAGCTCGAACACCGACGGGTCCGCGATCTCGTAGCGCGACGACGTGCCCTGCTTGGTGCGCGAGACCATCCCGGCGGACAGGAGCACGCCGAGGTGCTTGGAGACGTTCTGCTGGGACGCGCCGAGGCGCTCCTGCAGCTCGCCGACCGTGGCCGGCCCCTCGCGCAGCTCGTCGAGCAGGCGGATGCGCATGGGTTCGCCGAGCACGCGGAAGCGCTGGGCGATCAGGCCGACCAGGGGCTCGGGCAGCGGGTGTGGGACCGGGTCGTTCACCACTTCACTGGAGTCTAGGCGTCAACTGCCCGGTACGGAGCCGATGACGGTCGCCGACACGAGCAGCCAGCCGGCGACGACCGTGACCAGCCCGGCGAACCCGAGCCCGAGCAGGCGCTGCGGCAGCTGGGCCGCGACCGCCGCGCCGAGCAACGCGCCGCCGACCGCGCCGCACGTCATCGCCAGCGTCACGTCGACGTCGATCGACCGGCCGCCGGCGACGTGGCCCAACAGCCCGAGGACCGAGGTCGCGGTGATGATCGCCAGCGAGGTGCCGACCGCGGTCCGCATCGTGAACGCCAGCGCGAGCGCGAGGGTCGGGACGATGAGGAACCCGCCGCCGACGCCGAAGAAGCCGGTGAGGAAGCCGACCGCCATCCCCGCCACGGTGTCGCGGCCCAGCCGCAGCGGCGGGCAGACCGCTCCGGGGGCGGGACCGCGGTCGGGCTCCGGCCGCTCGTTCGCCTTGCGCCACGTCGCGTGCGCGGCGGCGAGCATCACGAACGCGAAGCCCGCGATCAGCAGGCGCGGGCTCACCGCGTCGCCCGCGATCGTGCCGATGACGATGCCGGGGATCGCGGCGACCGTGAACGCGGAAGCGTGCCGCCAGCACACGCGGCCCTCGCGCTGGTGCCCGAGGCTGCCCGCCAGCGCGCCGGCGGCCACGACGAGCAGCGAGCTCGTGGTCGCGGCCGGCACGGACTGGCCGAGGAGGTAGACGAGGACCGGCACGGCGAGCACCGAGCCGCCCCCGCCGAGGGCGCCGACCGCCAGCCCGACGCCGACGCCGAGCGCGAGTGCCGCCACCAGCAGCACGCGTTACGCGACGCCCGCGCCCGCCGTGCTCTCGACCGGCCAGCCCTGCCGGCGCCACGTGCCGACGCCACCGTCGGCGACGTGCACGGCGTGCCGCGCCCCCAGCCGGGCGAGCATCGACGCCGCGATCGCGCTGCGCTGACCGGAGGAGCAGATCGCCGCGATCGGCCGGTCCGGGTCGACGCTGTCCGGCATCGAGTGCAGGTCGTGGTACGGCACGTGGACCGAGCCGGGGATGTGCGCCTCCGCGTACTCGGAGGCCTCGCGGACGTCGAGCACCTGGACCGAGCCGAGCCGCTCGCGCAGCGCGGCGACGTCGATGCGCTCGACGCGTGCAGTCGGCCGCTTCTCCTCGCGCCAGCTCGTCATGCCGCCGGCGAGGTAGCCGCCGGGCGTCGTTATGCCGACGGCCGCGCCGAGGTGCGCGGCGTGGACCGCGTCGTCGTCGTCACGGCCGACGAAGACGATCTCGCGGTCCGGCTCGGCGACCCAGGCGAGCTTCGTGCCGAAGCCCGCGCGGACGGCCGGGTTGCAGATCGCACCGGGGATGTGCGCGTCGTCGAACTGCAGGTCGGTCCGCACGTCGACGACGATCGCGCCCGCGTCGATCTTCTCCTGCACCTGGCGCGGCGTGAGCGGCTCGATCACGAGCCGGTGGGCGGCGAGCGGGCCGCGGTTCAGCGCGACGATCGCCTTGAAGTTCGGCGGCTGCGGCGCGAGCGAGCCGATCGCGCGCTCGACGAAGCGGTCCTCGTCGTCCTCGGCCAGCAGCGGGTTGTGGTCGAGCTCGTAGCCGATCGTCGACGAGACCTTCATGTCCATCCCGGGGCCGCCGCACAGCGACCCGCGAGGTGGCCGGGCCAGACCTCGCACTCGCGCGGCAGGGTGAGGAGCTTGTCGCGCAGCGAGGCCCACATGCCGTGCGCGCCCTCCTTCTTGTCGACCGCCAGGTCCGGGCGCGCGATGTCGCCGACGAAGAGCGTGTCGCCGGTGAGCACCGCCCAGGGCTCGGGCCCGCGCGCGGTGTCGATGAGGGCGAACGCCGTGTGCTCCGGCCGGTGGCCCGGCGTGTGCAGGGCGCGGACGCGGACGGCGCCGAGCTCGAGCTCCCACCCGTCGTCGAACGGCTCGTGGTCGTAGTCGGGCTCCGCCCCGCGGTGGACGTGGACCGTCGCGCCCGTCGCCGCGACCAGCCGCCCGTGACCGGACACGTGGTCGGCGTGGTTGTGCGTCTCGAGCACGTGCCGGATCTCGATGCCCATGTAGCGGGCGAGCGCGAGGTACTGGTCGACGTCGAGCTTCGGGTCGACCACCGCCGCCACGCCGGCGTCCTCGTCGCCGATCAGGTACGAGGCGCATCCGAGGTCGTCGTGGGTGATCTGGCGGAAGACCATGCCGCCGACCGTACCACAACTACGTCGTTGTGGAGTGGAGGAGCGCCACGACGGTGATCGTGCCGGGCGGGACCTCGGTCAGCCCCGCGTCGACGACCTTCGCGACGCAGCCGGGATCGGAGCACGCCCGCGCGAACCCGTCGGCGTCGGGCGCCGCCAGCGTCGCCGGGCAGCCCGCGTCGGCCCATGCGGGAACGGCCGAGGCCGCCATGACCGCCGCGTGGGCGACCTGCGCGAGCGTCTTGCCGGACGACATCGGCGCGTCCGGGTTGAGCACGTAGGTCACCTCGTCGCGCGCGAGGAGCACGTCCTCGGGAGCGGGCGACAGCTCCGTGCTCATCGCCTGGAGCCGCTCGAGCACGGAGCCGCGCTCGGACCGCCGGCGCGGCGGCAGCGCGATCACCGTCTCCCCCGCGTGCGGCTCCTCCAGCACCGCCGCCCACTGCGACGGCGACCGGGCGCGCAGGCACACCTTGCCCGGCCGGTCGCGCCACGCGGCGAAGGCCTCCGCGTACGCCGGATCCGCGGCGAACCGTCGCACGCACGCGACGGCCGCGGCGCCGACCAGCGCGGCGGCCTCCGGCAGCGCCGAGACGGAGCCGCGCTGCAGCACGAGGTACATCCGGTACGGGTCATCGGGCACGGAGGACCCCAACGCTACGTTGACTGGGTGCTGCTCAGCGTCCTCGATCAATCGCCGATCCCCGAGGGCTCGACCGGCCCCGACGCCCTCCGGAACACGATCGACCTCGCCCGGCTCGCCGACGAGCTCGGCTACCACCGGTACTGGGTGGCCGAGCACCACGGCGGCCCGTCGCTCGCCGGCCCCAGCCCCGAGGTGCTCATCGGCCCGATCGCCGCGGCAACCGCGCGCATCCGCGTCGGCAGCGGCGGCGTCATGCTCCCGCACTACAGCCCGTTCAAGGTCGCCGAGTCCTTCAGCGTCCTCGCCGGCCTCTTCCCCGGCCGCATCGACCTGGGCATCGGCCGGGCGTCCGGAACCGACCCGCTGACGACCTTCGCGCTCCAGCGCGATCGCCGCGACGCCGCGCCCGACGACTTCCCGCAGCAGCTCGCCGAGCTGCTCGCGCACCTCGAGGACGAGCTGCCCGGCGACCACCCGTTCGCGCGCCTGCCGCGCCACCTGCCCGGCCTGCCGAACCGGCCGGAGCCGTGGCTGCTCGGCTCGAGCCCGCAGAGCGCCATCTGGGCCGCGCAGCTCGGCCTCCCCTACGCGTTCGCCGACTTCATCAACCCCAACGGCGCGGACATCGCCGCGACGTACCGCGAGCAGTTCGACCCCACGGCCGGCCGCCTGCAGGCGCAGCGCACAGCGGTCGCCGCCTGGGTGATCGCCGCCGAGACCGAGGAGGAAGCGCAGCGGCTTGCGAGCAGCAGCCGCATGACGCTCACCCTCCTGCGCCAGGGCCGGCTCATCCCGGTGCCGCCGCCCGAGAAGGCGCTGCGCTTCCTCGAGTCGCAGCACGCGCCGGCGACGGGCTCGCCGCCCGGCCGCCGCGCCGTCATCGGCACGCCGGAGAAGGTCCGCGCCCGCCTCGAGGAGCTGGCGCAGAGCTACGGCGCCGACGAGGTCATCGTCGTCACGATCACGCACGACCACGGCGCGCGGCGCCGGTCGTACGAGCTCATCGCCGAGGCGTTCGGCCTCGACGGTCAGTTGCAGGTCGAGCAGCGGCCGGTCGCGCAGGCGCACTCCGGCAGCGCCGCGACCGCGGGCTGAGGCCGCCAGCGGCGCACCCACTGCAGCGCTGCGGGCTGCGTGCCGTCGGCGTGCGGCGGCCAGCAGCGGCGGGAGAGCCGGTTGACCGCGTGGCGGTCGGGCGAGGACGGCGTCGAGGCCGAGGCGACGAGCGAGGCGAGGACTTCGGGATCCATTGGAGCCGAAGGGGTACCCCACGGCCCGGTCGGACGAACTGGGCGGCCGTCCGGGTGGGCCGCCCACGTCGTCAGCCAACGTCGGTCAGGCGCGCTGCGGCACCTTCGCGATGGCGGCGGTCCACAGCTCCATCTCGCGCGCCACGCCGTCGCCCGTCATGCCGTCGACGAGGCGCATGTCGTCGACGATGAGGCCGATGTCGATCATCGCGCGGCGGAACTCCTCGCTCTCGCGGAGCGCGGACAGCTGCTCCGCCGAGCCGTGGATCTCGAAGTAGCCGCCGAGCGCGCCCGCATGCGGCTCGAGGAAGACCACGTCGAAGCTCTCGATGCGCCCATCCTGCTGCAGGCGCCCGTAGAGCCCAACGGATTCGTAGAAGACCTCCCGCGCGCGCTCCTCGCGGCCCTTCGTGGGCTCGCCCCAGCTGATGAACAGCAGACGATCGGCCATGGATGGCTCCTCGACTCGCGACCCGGGCCCGATCCCGGGCCTGTCGCGGCTCAGCCTCTCACCGGGCGGAAGGCGACGCAAGCGGCGCGTCGCGCTCGCGCACGACTGCCAGTGAGTCCAGGACGGCCGTGAGGTCGAGCAGCCGCCGCGGAGGCCCGTCGCCGGGCACGATGGCGAACGCGCCGGCGGGCGCGGTGTTGTGCTGGGCGACGATGAGCGCGAGCCCGCTGGAGTCCATGAAGGCGAGCCCCCGCAGGTCGAGCACGATCCGCGCGAAACCGAGCGCGCGCAGCTCGCGCAGCTCGTTGGCGACGGTCGGCGCAGTCGCCAGGTCGAGCTCGCCGTGCAGCGCCACGAAGACGCTCTCGCGGTCGGGAACGACCTCGATGCGCAGGTCGGCGGGCACCATCTCCGGAAGGGTCATCCGCATGAGGACGCTACGCGCCCCGCCGTCGCACCGATGACCGTCGTGTTGGCTGACAACCGTCGTGACTGAGAGTCAACCCGGCCAGGGCCACTCGTGCACGGGCACGTTGGCGTGCATGTGCTCGCGGTAGCGCACCGTCATCTCGCGCAACGCGTCCGCGCGGTCGTGGCCGGCCGCGACCAGCGACCGGTACGTGGCCGCCTGCCACGCCGCCCCGTTGCGGTTCGTCAGGCAGCGCTGCTCGATGATCGCGAGCAGGCGATCGCGGTCGGAGGAGTCGACGCCGTAGCGGTCGAAGCCCTCGCGCGCGAGCGGCAGCAGCCGGCGCAGCACGAGCTCGGTTCCCGGCACCTCCCCGGCGCCGGGCCAGAACACGCGGGCGTCGAGCCCGTCGCGGGCGGCCTGGTGGAAGTTCTCCTCCGCGGCGCTGAACGACATCTGCGACCAGATCGGCCGCTCGTCGTGGGCCAGCGCGCCGACGAGCCCGTAGAAGAACGCCGCGTTGGCCATCGTGTCCGCGCACGTCGGGCCGGCCGGGAGCACGCGGTTCTCCAGCCGCACGTGCGGCTGCCCGTCGACGACGTCGTAGACGGGACGGTTCCAGCGGTAGACGGTGCCGTTGTGCAGGCGCAGCTCCGGCAGCGACGGCGTCTCGCCGCGGGCGAGCATCGCCTCGGGCTCCTCGGCGTCGCACAGCGGCAGCAGCGCGGGGAAGTACCGGACGTTCTCCTCGAAGAGGTCGAAGATCGAGGTGATCCAGCGCTCGCCGAACCAGACGCGCGGGCGCACGCCCTGCGCCTTGAGCTCCTCCGGGCGCGTGTCGGTGGCCTGCTCGAACAGCGCGATCCGTGTCTCGCGCCACAGCTCGCGGCCGAAGAAGAACGGCGAGTTCGCGCCGACGACGAGCTGGATCCCGGCGATCGCCTGCGCCGCGTTCCAGTACCGCGGGAAGTCGGCCGGGTCGACCTGGTGGTGCAGCTGGACGCTCGTGCACGCCGCCTCGGGCGCGATCGTGTCGGCGTAGGTCGAGAGGTGCTCGATGCCGCTGATCGAGATGTGGAGGTCCTCCCCGCGCGCGGCGAAGATCTGCTGGTTGAGCAGCGCGTAGCGCGGGTTCGCGCTCAGCGCCTCGGCGTTGAGGTGCGCCGCGTCGACCGTCGGGAGGATGCCGATGATCATCATGTGCGCGTCGTCGCCCGCGCGCTCCTCGGCGTGGTTGAGGCTCGAGCGGATGCCGTCCTCCAGCGCGCCGAGCGCGCCGGCCTCCAGCCGCGTGGGAGCGATGTTGATCTCGACGTTGAACTGCGCGAGCTCGGTCTGGAAGTCGGCGTCGGCGATCAGCTCGAGCACCTGCGCGTTGACCATCGCCGGATCGCCCGCGGCGTCGGTGAGGTTCAGCTCGATCTCGAGGCCGATCGACTTGGGGTCGGCCTCGAACTGCCGGTCGGCGAGCATCGTCGCGAAGACCTCGAGGCAGCGCAGCACCTTCTCCCGGTACCGGCGCCGGTCGTCCCGCGTGAACTCGGTGGCCGCGACCTCCTCGCCCATCGTTCGCGGGATGCTCGCGGTTCAGGCGACGAGATGGAAGAGCGCGGCGTCGTCGTCGAGCGCCGTGCGCAGCGTCTTCTTGGTCTTGCCGTGGATCTGGCAGACGCGGCTCTCGGACACGCCGAGCACCTCGCCGATCTCCGCGAGCGTCAGGTTCTTGACGTAGAGCAGCACCGCGATCTCGCGCTCGCGATCCGGCAGCTTCGCGAACGCCTCGCGGAACCGGTCCTTCGCCTGCACGGTCGCGGCGTGGTGCTCGGGGTCGAGCCGGACGTCGCTCGAGGCGATCGTGTCGCCGCGCTCGACGTTCGTCTCGTCGTCGGACAGCACGACGGCGTTGAGCGACGTCACGTCGGACTGGGCGATCTCGTGGCGGCGGCGGCGCAGCTCGTCGAGCGAGACGCCGAGCGCCTCCGCGAGCTCCTCGCGGTGCGGCCGGCGGCCGTGGATGCCGTTGAACTCCTCGACGGCCTTCTCGATGTCGCGCTCCCACCGGCGGACCGAGCGCGGCGCCCAGTCCTGGCGGCGCAGCTCGTCGAGCACGGCGCCGTGCACGCGGGTCCAGACGTACTGCTCGAGCGTCGCGCCCTTCTCGGGGTCGTAGCGGTCGATCGACTGGATGAGCGCCTCGAGGCCCACCGAGATGAAGTCCTCGGCCTCGGCCTCGGGTGGCATCTCGCGCACCTTGCGGTAGACGATGAACTTCACCATCGGCGCGAGCGTGAGGATCAGCCGGTCGCGCGTCCGGGGGTCGTTCAGGCGCGAGTACTGGCGCCAGAGCTTGTGAAGCTCGTCCGCGCGGCGCTTGCGCGCAGCCGCGGAGGAAGGGGCGGTCCCCGATGACATCGGACGGTTGCTACCCCACCGCTCGCACCACTACACGGTGCGACGGATCGCGGGTCATCCGAGCAGCGAGAGCTGGCCCTCGCCGGCCTTGTTGAGAACGGGCGACACGGGCGAGACCGTGATGGAGCCGTCGGCGAGCGGGCGCACGAGCTCGAGCGCTCCGTCGAGGTCGACCGCCGGATCCAGCCACGCCCCCTCCGCATCCGGCCCGTCCAGCACTGCCGGCATGCGGTCGTGCAGAACCGCGGCCTCGCGGTTCGCCGCCACCGTCACGATCGTGCACGACGCGACGGGAGCGTCGGCGTCCTTCGGCCGTTCGGCGCACCACAGCCCCGCGAACGCGAACGGGCGGCCGCCGTCGAGCTCGTGCAAGAACGGCTGCCGCGGCTGCCGCGGCGCCTCCGGCTTCTGCCACTCGAGCCACCCGTCGGCGATGACGAGGCAGCGGTGCGCGGCGTCGCCGGCCAGCGTTCGCCACGTCGCGTGGGAGCGCAGCTTGTCGTCGCGCGCGTTGATCAGCGGGCGCATGCCCCGCAGCGTCGCCCACGTCGGCGCGAGGCCCCAGCGCAGCAGGCGCGCCTCGCGCGAGCCATCCTCGCCGCCGACGACGGCGACGACCTCCTCGGTCGGGCAGACGTTCGGCCGGCCGAGCGCCTCGCGCGGGATGCCCCCGCGCTCGTCGAAGCTGAACCGGATCCCCAGATCGGTGGCCCGGTCCGCGCGCACCGTGTACCGCCCGCACATGCCAGCGAGACTAGTGCGGCGACCGGTCGCCTCGACCTAGTCCTGCGCGCCGGTCTTCGTGACCGCGGCCTTCGCGAGCTGCCCGCCGCTCATCCGCCGAAGGAGCCCCGGCGCGAGCGCGCGCAGCATCGGGATGAGCACCCACGGGCGCGGGACGTAGACCTCGCCGCGCCGCTTCAGCGCGGCGTCGGCGATCGCGCCGGCGGCGGTGTCGACGTCGGACACGAGCCAGCGGGTCGCCGCCTTCGCCGTCAGCTCGTTCGCCGGGAAGCCCTCGGTCTTGATGAAGCCGGGCAGCACGAGGCCGACGTGCACGCCGTGCGGCTTCTCCTCCGCGTACAGCGAGTCGCTCCACCCCGCGAGCGCGAACTTGCTCGCCGAGTAGCCGCCGGCGCCGCCGCGCGCGACGCGGCCGGCGACGCTCGAGACGTTGACGATGGCGCTCGGCGCCGACGCGCGCAGCAGCGGCAGCAGCGCCTCGGTGACGCGCACCTGCGCGTCGAAGTTGAGCTCCATGTGCCGGTGGACGTTCTCCCAGCCGCCGTCGGCGAACGTCGACCGCCACGATGAGCCGGCGTTGTTGACGAGCACGTGCAGCGCGCCGCCGTGGCGCTCCTCGACGTGGGCGCGGATGCGGGCCGGCCCGTCGGCGGCGGTCACGTCGACCGCGACGTACGTCGTGTTGCCGCCGATCGACGCGGCGAGCTCGCGCAGCCGGTCCTCGCGCCGCGCGACGAGCACGAGCCGCGCATCCGGCACGCGCGCCAGGCGGCGCGCCGCCGCCTCGCCGATCCCGCTCGAGGCGCCGGTGACGACCATGACGCGGCTCACGGCTGGCGGCCCTTCTCGCGCTCCTCGTCCTCGCTGCGCCCGACGGCGTAGAACGCGATCGCCATGGCGCCGATGCCGCCGAGGCCGAGCGCGACGAAGCCGATCACCGACGCGGTGGTCAGCTCGTCCGAGACGGTCAGCAGGACGATGCCGGCGACGATGAGGACGCCGCACGCGACGGCGAGCGGAACGGGGACGTGCTTGAGCACCGGGTCAGGTGGTGACGTAGATCGGGTTCGGCAGCTTGATCGTGCGCTTGGCGTACCCGCCCTGCAAGTCGCTGCGCTGGTCGCCGACGTTGACGACGATCGTGAAGCCGTTGCGCGTCAGCTTGCGCCGCTCGCCGGACTTGTAGGGCACGAGCGAGTCGTTCTTGTCGCTCGGCGGGCGCATGATGAGCGTGTACGGCCCCTTGATGCCGACCTTCGCGAGGTTCTGCTTGCGCTGCGTCCGGACTGCCTCCGGCGCGCCGGTGATGAAGACGATCCGCACCCCCTTCTGCCGCGCGAGGCGGATGAACCGCTTCGCCGCCGCGTACGCCGTCGACTTGCTGTTGATCACGCAGTCGGCGAGGCCCTGCGCGATGTCGAAGTCGTGCGCGTCCAGGCAGCCGTAGTTCGACAGCGTCGTCTCGTCGATGTCGAGCACGACCGCGGGCTTGCGCGGCTTGCGCTTGAGCTGGCTGCGCAGCGCGGCCGTCGCGTCGGCGTAGCCCTCCTCGATGTCCGTCCGGTAGTCGCCGGAGTCGTGGTAGGCGCGGATCTGCTCCGGCGTCTGCGACGTGCGCGTCGAGGCGCCGATGGCGAGCCCGGCGACGAGGAGCGTGAGGGCGGCGGCGCCGAGCACCGCGGCGAGGAGGCGGGACACGCGGCGAGCCTACCCTGAGGGTGGTGTCGCCGCCGCCCTACCTCGTCTTCTTCTCGCGGGACGCCGTCGACGACGAGCTCGCCGAGGCGATCGTCGGGACCGTGCGGTCGCTGGCCTCGAGCCGCGCGTGGCCGGCCGCGCCGCCCGGCTGGTTCGACGACCCGGACGCGCCGGTGGCCGCCGAGCGGACGACCGGCGGCTATCTGCTCGTCGAGGACCTCGCGTCCGGCGAGGCGGGCGCGCTGCTCGCCGCCGCGCGGCAGCTGTCGGCACGGCTCGAGATCGTGCTCGAGGTGCAGTGGCGCGAGCGGACGCTCGGCGAGATCCGCTCCGGCGCTCCGGGCGGCGCGCTCGCGACGCTGCTCGGCTAGCGGACGGCGTGCTGCTCGGCCCAGCTCTCGACGAGCCGGCGCTGCACGTCGGTCAGCGGGAGCCGCTCGCCGCGCTCGAGCCTGGCGGCCGCCTGCGGGACCGTCATGCCCACGCCGGTCAGCACGCTGCCGACGACGGGCGGCACGTCCGCGCCGCAGACCCCGGTGTCGCATCCGTCGCTCATCGTGCTTCCGACGATAGCCCGGCCATCAAGCCCGCCAGGCGGTCCGCCGCGCGCGCGACCTCCTCGTCGGGGATGGCCAAGGACAGCCGCGCCCAGCCCTCGCCGCGCGCGCCGAACCCGATGCCCGGCGCGACGGCGACCCGGTGCTCGCTCAGCAGCGCCTCGGCGGTCAGGCCGGCCGGCAGCTTCCACCACGCGTAGAACGTCCCCTCGGGCGGTGCGAGCTCGGCGCCCGCGGCGCGCAGCGCGCCGACGAGCAGGTCGCGCCGGCGCTCGTACGTCGCGCGCCGCTCCTCCACCGTCGCCTGGTCGCCGCGCAGCGCCGCCTCCAGCCCGCGCTGCACGCCGGTCCACACGCCCGCCGTCGTGTGGTCGATGAGCGACTGGATGCGGCCGATCAGCTCGGCGTTGCCGACGCAGAACCCGATCCGCCAGCCCGCCATGCCGTACGCCTTCGACGGCGACCACAGCTCGACCGCGACGTCGCGGGCGCCCTCGGTCGCGAGCACGCTCTCCGCGCGCAGCCCGTCGAACGTCAGGCCGTCGTAGGCGAGGTCGTGCAGCAGCCAGCCGCCCCGCGCGCGCATCTGCTCGACCGCCGTCGCGAACGTGCCCGGCCGTGCGCACGTCGAGCACGGGTTCGAGGGGTAGTTGAGCAGCGCGAGCGCGGCGTCGCGCCCGGCGACCGCGTCCCAGCCGGGCTGGAAGCCGGTCGCGGGATCGAGCGGCAGCGGCACGGCGCGCGCGCCCGCGAGCGCGACGCCCGAGAGGTAGTCGGGGTAGCCGGGGTCGGGCAGCAGCACCGTCTCCCCCGGTCCCGCCGCGGCGGCGGCGACGAGCATGATCCCGGTCTTCGTCCCCGGCACGAGGGCGACCTCGCGGTCGGGGTCGAGCGTCACGCCGTGGTCGGCGGCGTAGCGCTCGGCGATCGCCTCGCGCAGCGACGGCAGGCCGGCGAACGGCGGGTAGCCGTGGACGGCCGGCGTCTGCTCGCGCGCAGCGGCGGTCAGCGCCTCGATCGCGTGCGCGGGCGGCGGGATGTCCGGGTTCCCGCGGCCGAGGTCGGCGAACGGGACGCCGGGGCGCGCGCGCTCGGCGGCCGCGGCAGCGAGGAGCCGCGTGAAGTACTGCTCGGGCAGCCGGCCGAGCAGGGGTGGCGGCGTCCGGTGGGTCATGCCCGCCGGATCATGCCGATCGCCGTGGGCGTCAGTGCCCGATGAGCTGCCCGAGGCCCGCGAGGTCGAACGTCCGCGCGACGTTGGCGACCGGGTTCTGGACGGCCATCTCCCCGCCCACCGCCTGCAGGCGATGGTCGAGCCACAGCAGAGCCCCCATCCCGGACGAGTCGACGAACTCCGTCTCGCTGAGGTCGACCTCGACGTGCCGGACGCCGGCGCCCATGAGGTCACCCGCCATCTGCCGGAAGGCCGAAGCGGTGGCGAGATCCAGGTCGCCGATGACCCGCAGCACCGTCGCATCGTCCGAGGGCTCGGAGTGGTGCAGTTCGAAGTGCCGTTGCATGTGCTCCACGGACTCTGCAACGCACCGGATGCGGGCAGGTTGGTTGTGTCTGTGCGCCAGTGCACACATCGCGACCCCCCGGCAAGTAGCGTCCCGCACGTTCACGAGGAGGAACACGTGTCAGAGGGTGTGCTCCCGCCGGGTCCACGGATGCCGGCCTTCCTGCAGACGGTCGGCTGGTGGCGCCGGCCGATCCCGTTCTTCGAGCAGTGCCGCGAGCGGTACGGCAAGCGCTTCACGATGCGCCTGCTGGCAACGCCGCCGTTCGTGCACCTGAGCGACCCGGACGACATCCGGCAGGTGTTCCAGGCCGATCCGGCCGTCCTGCATCCGGGCGAGGGCGCGCGCATCCTGGAGCCCGTCGTCGGCAAGCACTCCGTGATCCTGCTCGACGAGCGGCCGCACCTCGAGCAGCGCAAGCTCCTCCTCCCCGCGTTCCACGGCGAGAAGATGCAGGCGCTCGCCGGGCTCATGACCGAGGTCACCGAGGCGTCGGTCGAGCGCTGGCCGCGCGGCGCGGTCACCGAGCTGCACCCGCGCTTCCAGGACCTCACGCTCGAGATCATCCTGCGCGCCGTATTCGGGCTCGACGAGGGCGAGCGCCTGGACGCGATGCGCGGGCAGCTGACGCGTCTGCTCGAGATGGGCTCCGGGCCGACGACGATGGTCCCGCAGGTCCAGCGCCGTTGGAACCCCACGTTCCGCGAGTTCGAGGCGCTCCGTGCCGACATCGACCGCCACGTGCGCGAGCTCGTCGACGAGCGCCGCGCCGATCACACCGAGCGCGACGACATCCTCTCGCTGCTGGTCGACGCGCGGCACGAGGACGGCTCGGAGATGAGCTACGAGGAGCTGCGCGACGAGCTCGTCACGCTGCTCGTCGCCGGGCACGAGACGACGGCGTCCGAGCTGGCGTGGGGCTTCGAGCGCCTCGCGCGCACACCCGCGGCGCTGGCGTCGCTCGTGGACGCCGTCGACGGCGACGACCACGCGTACGTCCGCGCCACCGTCAACGAGATCCTGCGCAACCGGCCGGTGCTGCCGAACGCCGAGCCGCGGCTGGTCAAGGAGCCGATCGAGATCGGCGGCTGGACGTACCCGGTCGGCTGCTGCCTGGCGGCGAACGCCTACCTCGTCCACCACGACCCGGTGATCTACCCGGACCCGTACGCGTTCCGGCCCGAGCGGTTCCTCGACACGAAGCCGGGGACGTACACGTTCCTGCCGTTCGGCGGCGGCCGGCGGCGGTGCATCGGCGCGAGCTTCGCGCTGCTCGAGATGGAGATCGTGCTGAAGGCGGTGTTCCGTCAGCTGACGCTTGCGCCGTCGGGCGCCGGCGGCGAGCTCACCCGCCGCCGGAGCATCACGATCAGCCCGCGGCGCGGCGCCCGCGCCGTGCTCGGCGATCGCCGGCCGGTCGCGGTCGGCGACGCTCCGCCGGAGCCCGTCCCGGCGTAGCCCCGTCTCCGCCGAAGGCGTGGTCGAGGCGCAGCTCGCGCGCGAGCTTGTGCACGTCGCCGCGCTGCTCGGGTGAGAAGAGCGTCACGCCGACGCCCTCGCGGCCCGCGCGGCCGGTGCGCCCGATGCGGTGCACGTAGCCCTCGCGGTCCTCGGGCGGGTCGAAGTTGATGACGTGCGAGACGCCGGCGACGTCGATCCCGCGCGCGGCGACGTCGGTGGCGACGAGCGTGTCGACCTTGCCCGACTCGAACCGGGCGAGCGCCTTCTCGCGCTGGGCCTGCGACTTGTCGCCGTGCATGGCGACCGCCTCGAGGCCCTCGCGGGCGAGCTTCTTGACGAGCCGGTCGGCGCCGCGCTTGGTGCGCACGAAGACGAGCGCGAGGCCGCGCTCGGCGCGCAGCTCCTTGACGAGCGCGTTGACGCGGTGCTCGTGCTCGACGCTGACGAAGCGGTGCTCGACCTTCGCGGCGCGCTGCTTCGGCGGGACGTGCTCGTGGCGGACCGGGTCGGTCGTGTACTTCGCGGCGATCCTGCCGGCCTCGCCGTCGAGCGTGGCGGAGAAGAAGAGCGTCTGCCGGTCGGTGCGGCACTGCGCGACGATGCGGTCGACGGCTGGGCGGAAGCCCATGTCGAGCATCCGGTCGGCCTCGTCGAGCACGAGCAGGCGGACGTGCTCGAGCGTGATCTCGCCGCGCTGCAGCAGGTCCTCGAGGCGGCCCGGCGTGGCGACGAGCACGTGCGCCTTCTTCGCCTCCTGCGCCTGCTTGTGGATGCCGGCGCCGCCGTAGACGGCGGTGACCTTGAGCGCTCGGCTGTGGCAGAGCGTGCGGCCCTCCTCGACGATCTGCTGCGCGAGCTCGCGCGTCGGGGCGAGCACGAGCGCCGCGGGGCGACGGTCGGTCGCTTCGATGCGGTCGGCGACCGGCGTCATGAAGGCGAGCGTCTTGCCGGACCCCGTCGGGGACTTGGCGAGCACGTCGCGCCCGGCGAGCACGTCGGCGATGACGAGGCGCTGGATGGAGAAGGGACTGGTGAACCCGCGCTCGGCGAGCGCGCCGCACACGGGCGCGGACACGCCGAGGTCGGCGAAGGACTGCGTGGACATCTGAAGGCTCCTGGCGGCGTGGCCGCGCGTTGCGATTCGGGAGACAAGACCTGACCCGAACCGCCCGTCTGGCGGGACCCAAGCAAGTTGCCTCGCGGCCGGCATCGTGCCGACCGCCGTCGAAGACTGTAGCGGTGAGGGACGCGCCGACCCGCTTTCAACGAGGTACGTACGGGGTCGGCGCGATGGTTCCCCATCCGTGGGGGGCGTCGATCTCCCCCGACCTCCCGGTCTCCCGGCTGGCGCCCATCCGACCTGGGCCTGTACCTGTTCATCGACACCTCGCCGGTTTCCTTCACCCCCTTTCCAGTGGATCGGTGCGCGGCGCTACCGTTGGGCGCGTGAGCACGCGGACGCTGCCGCCGAACGTCCACCCCACCTGCGCGAACGTCCCCGGCATCGGCGAGGACGGGTTCGAGGAGCTGTGCCACCTCGTCGAGGACGATCCCGACACCGCGCTGTGCGGCCAGGACGTCTCCGGCTACCCGTGGAACCCGCCGTGGCCGATGTGCGAGGCCTGCGTCGCGATCGCGACCGGCCGCGCGAACTAGAGCAGCGCGACCCAGGCGCGGGCGAGCAGCGCCCCGCCGACGAGCACGAACCCGGCGGACCAGAAGACGAGCCACGCGCGCAGGGCGATGACACGGCCCTCGTCGGTGGCGAGCGGGCCGTCGGTCGGCTCGAAGCGGCTGAAGACCGGATGGCCGCGCCACTGGTCGTCGCCCTCCTTCATGAGCCGCGTGATCGGGCCGGTGCGGGCGAGCAGCGCCACGCCGATCAGCACGGCGGCGGCGCCCATGATGAGGTCGATGGTCACCTTCCGATGATCGGCGACCGCGCCCTGCGACTTGAAGGGCTAGTTCCTCCGGGCCTTGGGGCGGGCGATCATCAGGTCGAGCCCCGTTGGCACGCCGCCCGCGGCGTCGGCGGTGACCGCGCGCGCCGTGAACGGGCCCGAACGGCTGCGCCGCAGCGCCGCCAGGCGGCGCTGCGTCAGCGTGAAGCGGACGAGCCGCGACCGGGCGGGCGGGACCGAGAACCGGGCGGCGCGCCGTGCCCCCGTCACCGTCGCGGCGCCCGCGCAGCCGGCCGGGGATCGCGGCGGGCAGCTGACGCGCAACGTGACCACGCCGGTGCGGCTGACGCGGCCGACGGCGAGCGCGAGCGCCACGGCGCGGGCGCGGGCCGGACCGGGCGGCGGCAGCGGGTCCTGGCTGACGCCCTTCGCGTACTGGTCGGGCTCCCGCAGCGCGGTCTGGAAGCCGTAGTCGGCGTTCTCGGTGCCGGTCGCCTTCGCATCGCCGGCGGGGACGACCTTCTGGTCGGTGATCGACCCGAGCACCTTCGCGTAGAGGTCGTGCTCCCAGTCGCTGCCGCCGCTGAACACGAGGCCGCGGTCCTGGCCGGTGCGCACCACGACGAGGTCCTGGGACGGGAACACCGTGACGAGCTGGCCGAAGAGCCCGCTGAAGCGGTACATGTCGACGGGCAGGTCGGGGAACTCGCGGTTCGGGTCGACGGGGCGCTCGGTGATCGTCGGGCCGATGCACGGCGAGCCGCTGTTCAGCCAGATGAGCCAGCCGTAGCAGCCGTTCGTCGCCGACGGCGTGACCGCCTCGCGGACGAAGCGCTCGGACAGCAATCGCTTGCCGCGCCACAGGCCGCCGCGGCGCATGAGCTCGCCGAGCCGGCCGAAGTCGTCCGGGCGCATCTGCACGCCGTAGAAGCCGCCGACGTGCCCGGCCGGGTCGCGCGTCCACTTCCACGTCCCGGCCTCGATGCCGAGCGGGTCCATCAGCTCGCGCTGCGCCCAGGCCTGGACGTCCTCGCTCGCGGAGCGGCCGACCGCCTCGGCGAGCAGCGCGACCGGGCTTTGGGCGTACTCGAAGTACGTGCCGTGCGGGTGCGCGATCTCCAGCGTCAGCGCGTCCCGGATCCGGTCCGGCATCGTGAAGATGTTGTAGTCGCGCAGGCCGTTCCAGCGCAGGCCGGAGGTCTGCGTCAGCAGGTCGCGCATCGTGATCGCGCCGTGCGGCTCGTCGGCCTCCGGCACGAGCCCGCCGACGACGTCGTCCGGGGAGATGAGCCCGAGCGTCATGGCCCGGCCGAAGATGAGCGCGGTGACGGACTTCGCCATCGACCAGCTCTCGTACGTCGACTCGCGGTTGAGCGACGCCGCGCGGTCCTCGCCGACGAGGCAGCCGCGGCGGTAGACGCGCACCGCGAAGCCGAGGTTCGCCGTGCCGTAGTCCATGGCGTCCTGCACCTTCGCCGCGTCCATGCCCGCCTCCGCGGGCGTCGCGCGCGTCCAGTCCTTGCCCGGCTCCTCGCACGCCTTCGCCGCGGCAGCCGCGTTCGGCGCCGCGACGGCGACGAGCACGCACGCGAGCACGCCCGCCTTCGTCATCCCCCTCATGAACGGCAACGTACCCGCGAGCCGTCCGTTCGCACGCCGGTTATGGTGTAGGCGACCCGTTGCACGGGCAACCAATCATCATGATCGCGCTCACCCACTTCTCCGATCCCGGCTGCCCCTTCGCCTACTCGGCGACCCCGTTCCTCACCGGCCTGCAGTGGCGCTACGGCGACCAGCTCGCATGGCGGCACGTGATGATCGGCCTGACCGAGCACGCGCAGCAGTACGTGGACCGCGGCTACACGCCGCTGAAGGCGATGGCCGGCCAGCGGAGCTTCCGCCAGTACGGCATGCCCTTCGGCCGCCAGCCGAAGCCGCGCATGGCCGCGACCGCGCGCGCCTGCCGCGCCGTCATCGCCGTGCGCCACACGCACCCCGAGCTCGAGTGGCCCGCGTTCCGGTCGCTCCAGCTGACGCAGTTCACGACGCCCCTGCCGCTCGACGACGACGCGGCGCTGCTCGACGGGCTGTCGCGGCTGCCGGGCGTCGACGCGCGGGAGCTGCTCGCGCTCGTCGACAGCCCCGAGGTCGTCGAGGCGTACGAGGCCGACCGCGCGGAGTCCCGCACCGCCGAGGGCGGTCCGACGCACTTCCAGGGCAAGTCGGCGAACACGGACGGCAAGGTGCGCTTCACCGCGCCGTCGGTCGTCTTCGCGCGCGGCGACGCGTCGCTCGAGGCGGGCGGGTTCCAGCCGCTCGAGGCGTACGACGTCTGCGTCGCGAACCTCGATCCGACGCTCGACCGCCGCGGCGCGCCGGACGACGTCACCGAGATCCTCACCGCGTTCCCCTACGGCATCACGACGCGCGACATCGCCACGTGCCTGCTGCCCGCGACCGGCCAGCCGGACGACCGGATGGCCGAGCTGCAGCTGCTCGAGGCCGCGGCCGACGGCAAGGCGGTCGCCGAGCCGATCGGCGACGGCGTCCTCTGGTTCCCGCCCGACTCGCCCTTCCGCGAGTCGACGGTGGAGGCCGAGGGCCGCTTCACGCGCGAGCACGTCGCCTAGCCGGAGCCGCGCCGCGCGGCGGCGGCGTGTGGTGAACTCCCCCACGTGCCGCTGCCGCCCGGTCCCCGGCTTCCGTCCGTCCTCCAGCTCGTCGGCTTCTTCAACCGGCCGGTGGCGTTCGTCGAGCGCTGCCACGCCCGCTACGGCGACACGTTCACGCTGCGCATGCCGGGCACGGAGCCGATGGTCTTCCTCGCCGACCCCGACCTCGTCAAGGCGGTGTGGACGCGCGACAAGGTCAACGGGCTCCCGTCGGGGCGGCGGATCACGCTGCAGCCGGTGCTCGGACCGCGGTCGGTGCTGCTGCAGGAGGGCGCGGAGCACCTGCGCCGCCGGCGGCTCATGCTGCCGCCGTTCCACGGCGAGCGGATGCGCCGCTACGGCGAGCTCATGGACGAGATCACGCTCCGCGACCTCGAGCGCTGGCCGGTCGACGAGCCCTTCGCGCTCCAGCCGCGGATGCAGTCGATCACGCGCGACGTGATCCTGCGGGCGGTCTTCGGGACGCGGGCGGGCCCGCGCGAGGACGAGCTGCGGCGGCGCATCGACGACGTGCTCGTGATGACGACCCGGGCGTCGACGCAGATCACCGTGCTGCTCGCCGAGGCGGCCGGGCAGCCGCGCACCCCGTTCCACCGGGCGGTGCGGCGGATGGACGACGTGCTGTACGAGGAGATCCGCGAGCGGCGGGGCTCGTCCGATCTCGGCGAGCGCGACGACGTCCTCTCGATGCTCATGCAGGCGCGCGACGAGGACGGCGCTCCGCTGGACGAGAGCGAGCTGCGCGACCAGCTCGTCACGCTGCTGCTCGCGGGGCACGAGACGACGGCGACCGCACTGGCGTGGGCGTTCGATGCGCTGTTCCGCTCGCCCGAGGTGCTCGCGAAGCTGATGGCGTCGCTGGACGGGGGCGACGAGTACCTGGATGCGGTGGTCGAGGAGACGCTGCGGATCCGGCCGACCGTGCACGACGTCGGGCGGCGCCTCGGGGAGCCGTTGGAGACGGCGAACGGGACGATCGAGGCGGGCACCGCGGTGTTCGCGTCCGTGCACCTGCTGCACCGGCGACCTTCGCTCTTCCCCGATCCCGATGCGTTCCGGCCCGAGCGGTTCCTGGGTGAGGCACGGCCTTCGACGTACGCGTGGATCCCGTTCGGCGGCGGGATGCGGCGCTGCCTCGGCGCGGCGTTCGCGCAGTTCGAGATGCGGCGGGTCCTGCGAACGGTGCTCACGCACGCCGAGCTGCGGCCGGCGACCGGCCGTGCGGAGCCGTTCGTGCGCCGTCCGGTGACGGTCGTGCCGGCGCACGGCACGCCGGCGGTGCTCACCGCGCGGCGGTGAACCACCGGCCTCGCCGTTCTCGCCACCGTCGCCGGGGGCGCCGCCGAGGCGTCCGCCTCCTCGTCGAGCCTCAGAGGAGCTCGGCGACCTTCTCGACCGTGTTCCAGTTGCGGAAGGTCGCGATCGTCGCCGGCGGCTTGCGGCTCACCTGCGTGATCAGCTTGCCGTCGGCGACGCCGTTGGGGCACCAGGCGTGCAGCTCGGTGCCCTTCGGCACGAGCTCCTCCGGTGGCTCCACGGGCGGCAGCTGCTTCGGCTTCTCAGAGCAGAAGACGACGAACCGCTTCTTCCCGTCGGTGGCGCGCCCCTCGAAGGGATCCTCGGCGAGGACGTCGCGCCACTGCTTCGCCGTGCGGACGAGCACGCCCACGTCGAGGTCGAACCGCTCGGCGAGCACGGAGCGGACCTTGCTCTCGACCGCCTTCGCGCCTCCGGAGGCGGAGACGACGACGTTGCCGCTCTGCAGGTGCGTGCGGACGTCGTCGAAGCCGGCTTGTTCGAGCGCGGGCCGCAGCTCCTTCATGCTCAGGCGGTTCGCCGCGCCGAGGTTGATGCCGCGCAGCAGGACGACGTAGCGCGCCATCGGGTCAGAGCACGGCGAGCAGCACGACCACGACGATGAGCACGAAGAGGCCGAAGAAGACCCACGTCAGCGCCTGCTGGCGGTTCGCCCAGAACCCCGGGTTCGCGCGGTCCCGCGTGTAGCGCCCCTCGGGCGGCGTCCCGACCCAGTCGTCGTCGTCCTGTGCCATCTCAGGGAGAACGTACCCTCCGCGCGGTGGAGGAACGCGCACTCGCCGCCCTGGACGCCGACGCCATCGCGGCGGACACCGCGGCCCTCGTCCGGATCCCGTCGCTGACGGGCGACGAACGAGCCGCCGCCGAGCTCGTCGCCTCGATCGCCGAACGCCTCGGCCTCGCCGCCACCGTCGTCGAGCACGACCTCGCCGCGCTTCGCCGCCACCCCGGCCATCCGGGCGAGGAGGCGGAGCGCATGTCCCTCTTCGGGACGATCGCCACGACCCCCGCCTCTGCGCCCGAGACCGCCGCCGGCGCCCGCGGACTCTCCGCCTCCACCCCACGCGTGTGCTTGAACGGCCACATCGACGTCGTCTCCGCCGGCACGGCGCCGTGGTCCCGCCACCCGTTCTCCGGCGAGGTCTCGGGCGGCTTCGTCCACGGGCGGGGATCGGCGGACATGAAGGGCGGCGTCATCGCGGCGCTGCACGCGGCGGCCGCGGTCGCCGCCACCGGCGCGTCGCGGTGCGAGGTGGTCGTCCAGGCCGTGCCGTCCGAGGAGGACGGCGGCCTCGGGACGTTCGCCGCGCTCGAGGCCGACGACCGCTTCGACGCCGCGCTCATCCCCGAGCCGACCGCCTTCGCGATCGCCGCCGCGCAAGCGGGAGCGCTGACGTTCACCGGCGTCGTCCCCGGCGTCTCCGCCCACGCGGCGGTCCGTCTCGAGGGCGTCTCGGCGATCGACCGCTACGTCGAGGTCCACCGCGCGCTGCAGGACCACGAGCGCGTCGTCAACACCGACGTCGCCCACCCGCTCATGCGCCGGCTCGAGCTGCCGTACCCGCTGCTCGTCGGCCGCGTCGCCGCCGGCGAGTGGTCGAGCCAGGTCCCCGACCGCCTGGTCTTCGAGGGCCGCGTCGGCGTCCGGATCGGCGAGACGGTCGAAGAGGCCCGCGCGGCGCTCGAGGCCACCGTCCATGCGGCATGCCCCGAGGCGGCGATCACGTGGACCGGAGGCCAGTTCGCCCCCGGAGCGACCGACCTCGAAGACCCCTTCATCCGCACGGTCACCGAAGCCGCCGCCGCCGAGCTCGGCCACGACCCCGACATCATCGGCGTCCCCTACGGCTCCGACATGCGCCTCTTCACCGCGCGGGGGATCCCGGCGGTCATGCTCGGCCCACCCGGCCTCGAGCTCGCCCACGCCGTCGACGAACGCGTCGCGATCGCCGACCTCGTCACCACCGCGCGAGCGATCGTCCGCGTCCTCTGCCGCCTCTGAGGCGCAACAACGGGGCCAGGCACCGTGCGTGCATGACGCTCGGGCGGAGAGGTCTTCGACAGGAGGTCTGAGACGAGACGGGTCCGAGCGGTGGCCGAGCCGTCTCCGGGGAGACCCTTCGGCTTTGCGTGCCCGCCTCGCGGCGGACGTGCCCTTGTCGATCTCGGGTCGAGGAGCCTCGGCATCCTGCCTTGGCCTCTCGACGCAGCACATGTTGACGCTCGGCTGAGCCCGAGGGAAGGGCTCTGGCCGAACGTTCTAGGCGTCGTGGTCGCCGCCGCGCCGCCGCACCAGCAGCACGATCACGCCGACCATCGCCCCCAGAGCCAGCACCTCGAGCCCCAGCGTCACCCAGACCGGCGAGTCCTCGGTGGCGTTCTTGATGGCGCTGAAGATGAGGCTCGCGCCGAAGAAGAGCACGAGCGTCCACAAGAGCGTCTGGCGTTGCATCGGCGCCCGATCCTAGAGGGCAGCGGTGATGCCGCGGAGAGGATCGGGGGGCGGCGACGCCACCCGACTTCAACGAGGGCGCAGGCGGTGCAGCAGGACGCGGTCGTCTTCGGTCTCGGTCGTCTCGAGGCGCCAGAGGCGCTTCGCGGTCGGGAGGAGCTCGTCGGCGCCGGCGCGGCGGGGGTCGGCGATCCAGGCCTCACCCCCTTCGGCGAGCAGCTGCGGCAGGAGGCGCAGGACGCCTTCGACGTTCGCTCGCGTGTAGAGGACATCGGCGGCGAGGACGAGGTCCCACGCCCGGGGCTCGAGGCCGTCGGCGCCGGTGATCCAGTCGACGACCGCGGTGTCGGCCTCGAGCTCGTTGAGCGCGAGGTTGTGGGCGGCGAAGACGGCGGCCTCGGGCGTGGCGTCGGTGGCGAGGACGCGCGCGGCCGCGGCTCGGGCGGCGGCGATGCTCGGGAGGCCGAGACCGCAGCCGAGCTCGAGCACGCGCAGGCCCCGCGGCGGATCGGACGCGACGGCCCGGGCGAGCGCGTGGCCGCTCGGCCAGGGCACCGCCCAGTACGGGATCGGCCGGCCGGCCTCCTGCTCGGCCTCCCTCAGCGCGGACCAGTTCGACGGCCGCGCGAGGTACGCGGGGCCGTCGGGCAGCGTCAGCCGCTCGACCGTCACGTCGAGGACCTCGGGGATCGGCGCGCGCCCGCTCAACCGGCTGAGCTGCTCGCGCAGGGACGCGCGCAGGACGGGCGAGGCGTTCGGGACTCGGGTCGGCGGCACCGACCGGCATGATGCCCGGGTGACCGAGGAGACCACTTCCACCGGCGGGCCGCGTGCGCTCGACGGGCTGACTCGATGGATGGGCCTGCGCTGGGATGACGCCGAGACCGTCCGCCTGACCATCCGCGACGACCTCATCAACGCCGGCGGCCTGCTGTCCGGCGTCGTCGCGTACGCGCTCGTCGACTACTCGATGGGCTCGGCGCTCTGGGTGCAGACCACCGACCAGGAGCACATCGCGACCGTCCAGATCGCCATCGCCTACCTCCAGACCGCGACGGAGGGCGAGATCATCTGCCGCTCGCAGGTCGACCGGCGGACGAGGACCAACGCGGCGATGCGCAGCGAGGTCACGCACGAGGACGGCCGGATCCTCGCGACCGCCGTCGGCACGTACGCCATCTTCCCCGCGAAGCCCGGACGGATGACGATCGGCGCCAAGACGCGGTGAGGAGCGGCCCGGCCTTCCTCAGGCCGCGGCGAGCGGCGCCGTGGCGAGGCGGCGGATGACGTGGTCGGCGAGGAGGCGGCCGCGGAGGGTGAGGACGAGATGGTCCTGCTCGATCTCGACCAGGCCCTCTTCGGCGAGGGCGGTGACCTCGGACTCGGCGACGAGCGAGGCGTCGAGGCCTTCGCGGGTGCGGAGCTCGAGCATGATCCTCTCGGTGTGGCGCTGCTCCTCCGTGAGGGTCTCGGTGCCGTCGATCGCTCCGTCGCCGGCGAGCGAGCGGCGCGCCCAGTCAGTCGGGAGACGGGTGGTCCAGAACCGGGTTCCGGCGACGTGGCCGTGGGCGCCCGGGCCGAGGGCGAGCCAATCGCCTCCTCGCCAGTAGCCGACGTTGTGGCGGCACCGCGCCTCCGGGCACGCCGCCCAGTTGGAGATCTCGTACCAGGAGAACCCGGCGGCGCTCAGCAGCTCGTCGGCGACGACGTAGCGCTCCGCCATCACGTCGGGATCGGGCGCGGGCACCCGGCCGCGGCGGACGTCGGCGCCGAGCCGCGTGCCGGGCTCGACCGTCAGGCCGTACGCGCTGACGTGATCCACGCCCGCGCCGAGCACCGCCTCCAGCGACGCCAGCCAGTCCGGCGCCGTCTCGACCGGGCTGCCGTAGATGAGGTCGAGCGACACGTGCGAGAACCCCGCTGCCCGCGCCTCCGACACCGCCTCCGCCGGCCGATCGAACGCATGCGTCCGGCCGAGGAACGCGAGGACGTGCGGCGCCGCGCTCTGCATCCCGAACGACACCCGCGTGAACCCGGCCGAACGCAGGGCGGCCAGCGATGCGGGCGTGACGCTGTCGGGGTTCGCCTCGACGGTCACCTCCGCCCCGTCCGCCAGCCCGAGCGACGACCGCACCAGCTCCAGCACGGCAACCAGCTCGCCGGAGGACAGCAGCGTCGGCGTCCCGCCGCCGAAGAACACCGTGTCGACCGGCCGGGCCGGGTCCCCCAGCCACGAAGGGACCTGCCATGCGAGCGACGCGGCGACGGCGTCGACGTACGACGACCGGCCGGCGTCGCCGAGGTAGGTGTTGAAGTCGCAGTACGAGCAGCGAGCCGCGCACCACGGCACGTGCACGTAGACGCCGAGCGGCCTTCCGGTCACCCGCTCAGCATGGCGAACGTGGCGGCCTAGAAGTCCTCGGGGAGGATGTGGTCGGCCTCGAGGGCGTCGACGAAGCGGTCGATCTTCTCGAGCTCGTCGACCAGTGAGATCAGCTCGAGCGCCTCGCGGATCTGGTCGGCCGACGCCTGGAGCTCGTAGTCGAGCGCCTCGAGCTCCTCGTCGTAGTGCTGCGCGAGGACGACGTGCCCGCAGTTCGAGCAGGCGAGCTCGACGAGGTACCGGTCGGCGTCGAGGATGTCGACGATGCTCCGCGGGACGATGAAGGGACGGTGGCACGCGTCGCAGATCTGCAGCGTGCGGGCGACGCCGGAGGGCGCGCCGTGGAGGGTGTCTTCGTGGCCGTGCATGCCGCCTGGAACGCGGTGTACCCCGCCCGCTTGCGGAAAGAAAAAGGTCTTTCGGGCGAAATGTGACCGACGTCACCCAGAGGTTCCCCCGCGCAGCCGCGCGAGGACGAACGAGCGATGTCCCAGAAGACCGCGCAACGTCCACCACACGGCCGACGGAGGGATCGCCACGGACGTCACGGCGAGCCCGGCCAGCTCGCGGACCGACCGCGGACCCGGCGCCGCCCGGCGGCCGAAGAACCGCGCGGTCGACAGCAGCCACCCCAGCCGGCCGAGCCGGGAGCCGCGCAGGCCCAGCACGGCCGCGACGCACATCGCGAGGTACGCGAGCTTCCACCGGAACGTCACGCCCGACCGCGCCCCGTGGAGCGCCCAGAAGAGCACGTCGTCCCGGTTGCCGCGCTGCAGCTTCAGCGCGACGTGCCACGGCGCCGGCCGCACCGGATGCGTGATCGCCCGCGACCCGCGCGTCCAGCACCAGCCCGCGTCCGCCAGGCGCAGCTCGAGATCGCTGTCCTCCCGGTAGGCGCGGCCGAACCGCTCGTCGAACCCGCCGACTGCCGCCAGCGCCGCGCGCCGGCAGCAGAAGTCCGCGGTGATCATCCCCGGCGTGTCCGCGAGCCGCGCGACGTTGCGCTCCCAGTCCGTGGCCGCGCGATCGACCGGCAAAGGGACCTCGACCCGCCCCTGGATCCCCGCGACGTCGTCGGTCGCGCCGGCGATGTCGGCACGCAGCCGCGACGCCCAGTCGGCGGCGGGCACGACGTCGTCGTCCAGGAACGCGATCCACTCGGCGTCGCTCGCCCGCCAGCCGGTGTTGCGCGCCGCGGCCGGCCCGGCCCGCCGCCCGCGCAGCACACGCGCGCCGTCGAGCGCCGGCGGCTCCCCCGCTCCGTCCCACACCACGATCACCGACCGCAGCACCGACCGGTCCAGCGCACCGAGCACCCGGCGCACCAGGTCCTCGCGAACGGCGGGGATGACCGCGTCGACCGTCACTTGCGGACGAGGAACCGCCCGATCGCCAGCGCGGCGAGCGGGGCGGAGCCGAGCACCTCCAGCGCGTCGCGCGGATCGTCGACGATCGGCCGCCCGGCGGTGTTGAACGACGTGTTGACGAGCACGGGCACGCCGGTCCGCTCGGCGAAGCGCTCGAGCAGCGCGGCCGCTCGCGGCTCCTGGTCGCGGCGCAGCGTCTGGATCCGGGCGGTGCCGTCGTGGTGGACGACGCCGCGGATGCGCTCCCGCCACTCCGGCCGTACGCCGTGCGTGAAGAGCATGTACGGCGAAGGGATCTGCCCGATGAAGATCTCCGCGGCCCGCTCCTCCAGCACGACCGGGGCGACCGGCCGGAACGACTCGCGGCCCTTGATCGCGTTCAGCCGCTCCTGCATCTCGCCCTGCCGCGGGTCGGCGAGCAGCGACCGGCGGCACAGGGCGCGCGGCCCGAACTCCGACCGGCCCTGGAACCAGCCGACCACGGTGCCCTCGGCGAGGATGTCGGCGACGGCGCCCTCGAAGTCCTCGGGCTCCTCGTACTCCGCGCCGGCACGCTCGAGCCAGTCGCGGATCTCCTCGTCGCTCCAGCCGCGCCCGAGCGCTGCGGTGCCCATCGGCTCGACCGGGACGCCGGCGTCGGCCGCCGCCTGCATGGCCGCGCCGAGCGCCGTTCCCGCGTCGCCCGAGGCCGGCTGCACCCACACCTCCTCGAACGGGCCGCGCGCGGCGATCTCCGCGTTCGCGACGCAGTTGAGCGCCACGCCGCCGGCGAGCGTCAGGTGCCGCTCCCCGGTGCGCTCGTGCAGCCACCCGGCGAGCTCGAGCAGCACCTCCTCCAGGCGCCGCTGCACGGAGCACGCGAGGTCGAAGTGGGGCTGCTCGAGGTGCACCGCGTCGGCGGGCGGCGCGAGAGAGGCCCAGTCGAGCTCGTCGATCGCGAAGCCGCCGTCGCCGGTCACACGCACGACGTCGCGCAGCCGGTCGAGGAACCGCGGCTCCCCGAACGCGGCCATCGCCATGACCTTGTACTCGTCGTTGGAGTGCTGGAAGCCGAGGTGCGTCGTGAGCTCCTCGTAGAAGAGCCCCAGCGAGTGCGGCAGCTCCTGCTCGCGCAGCGTCTCGAGCCGCCCGCCGGCGCCGTAGCGCCCGGCGAGGTACGAGGTGCGTTCGCCGCGGCCGTCGAGCGTCATCACCGCGCACGTCTCGTACGGCGAGGCGAGCGCCGCCGATGCGGCGTGCGCGACGTGATGCGGGACGAACCGCACCTTGGCCGGATCCAGCCCCGGCAGCGCGGTCTTCAGGAACAGCGGCGCGCGCTCGGCGTAGAGCGTCCGCAGCGGCTCCCACCCCTCGACGTGCACCTTGCCGTTCACCGGCGTGGCGAGCGCCGGGTCGTACCCGTACGCGACGACGTCGAGGTCGTCGACCGTCAGCCCGGCGAACTCGAGGCACCACGCCATCGCCTTCTCGGGCAGCTCCCACGCCGCGAACGGCACGTTCTGGTGGCCGTGCTTGCGGCGCGAGAAGCGCTCCTCCTCCGCGGCCGCCACCACCTCGCCGTCGATGACCAGCGCGGCCGCCGGGTCGTGGAACACCGCGTTGACGCCGAGGACGTTCACAGGAAGGGGTTGCCCACCTCGCTGCGACTCGAAAGCGGTTCTCGCACGGCGTGTCAGCGCGTGCTCACAGCTGCACTTCACCACTAAGGCCGCAAGGCCTAGGGCGAGAGGCGCTCGACCACCCAGGCGTCGCCGTCGCGACGGAAGCGCAGGCGGTCGTGGAGGCGGTCGGGGCGGCCCTGCCAGAACTCGACCGACTCGGGGACGACGCGGATGCCGCCCCACCGGTCGGGGCGCGCGACCGGGCCCTCGGTCGACGCCTCCAGCTCGGCGCGGCGGCGCTCGAGCTCGCCGCGGGAGCCGATCACGGACGACTGGTGCGAGGACGCCGCCGACAGCTGCGACCCGCGCGGGCGTGAGGCGAAGTAGGCGTCGGCGTCGGCCTCGGGGACGCGCTCGGCGCGGCCGAGGACGCGGACCTGGCGCTCCATCGCGTGCCACGGGAAGACGAGCGCGACGCGCGGGTCGGCCTCGAGCTGGCGGCCCTTCGCGGACGAGAGGTCGCTGAAGAAGACGAAGCCGCCCGCGTCGACGCCCTTGAGCAGCACGACCCGCGCGTCCGGGGCGCTCGTCGCGACGACCATCGCGTTGACCTCGACCCACTCGAGCGCATCGCGCGCGTCGGCGAACCAGCGCTCGAACTGCGCGAGCCACGTGCCGGCGAGGTCGTCCTCGCGCAGCACCGCCTGCTCGTAGGAGCGGCGCATCCAGCCGAGGTCGCCGCGCACCTCGACGAGCGAGGAGAACAGCCGGTCGAGCACCGCCGGCGGGTCGTCGCAGAGGCCCGTGTGGACCGGCGACGGCTGGATCACCGTGCTCGACGGCGCGGCCAGCCAGTGGAAGCGCTCGGACGGCTCGAGCCGCGCGATCGGCCCCGCGTCCGGATCGCCGGCTGCCACCCGCGCCAGCAGCTCGAGCTGCGCGCGGATCGGCTCGACGTCGACGTCCGGCGCGAGCGCGCGCAGCCGCTGCTCGTCCAGCGCGACGCGCGCCTCGAGGAACCCGAGCTGGCGGCAGAAGACGACGACGCCCGCGTTGAGCTGCTCGCCGCGCTCGACGTGCGGCACGACGCGCAGCAGCGCGTAGGAGAACTGGGTGCCGCTCACGGCGCCGGCACCTCCGCCGCGATCTGGCGCCAGCGCGCGAGCCGCGCCTCCAGCCATGCCCGGTACGCGCCGCGGTGCTCGACCCAGCCGTCGGGCAGCAGGTCCACGACGCCCGGGTCGGCGCGCGCGACGAGCCGCTCGGCGGCGTCGGCGATCGACCCCGCGTGCGGCAGCAGCACGTGCTGCGCGATGAGCGGGAACGGCCGCTCCGCCGTCGCGACGAGGTCGTCCGCGCCGTGCTGGAGGTACAGCGCGGCGCCGTGGTCGATGAGCCACATCCGCCCGTGCCACGTCAGCAGGTTCGGGTTGCGCGGCGTGCGGTCGACGTTCATGACGAGCGCGTCGAAGAACACGACCTCCGCCGCCAGCTCCGGGTCGAGCCGCTGCGCCGCCGCCTCGTCGAACGCCAGCGCCCCCGGCAGGAAGTCCATCCCGACGTTGAGGCCCGGCGACGCCTCGATGAGCTCCTGGATCTCGGGATCGGGCTCCGCCCGGCCGAGGTCCGGATCGACCTCGACGAGCACCAGCTCGGGCACCGGCAGGCCCATCGAGCGCGCGAGCTCGCCGCACACGACCTCGGCGACGAGCGCCTTGACGCCCTGGCCGGCGCCGCGGAACTTCAGGACGTACAGGCCGTCGTCGTCGGCCTCGACGAGACCGGGCAGCGAGCCGCCCTCGCGCAGCGGCGTGACGTACCGGGTCGCCGCGACCGTCCGCAGCGGCGTGACGGCGGTGCTCATGCCAGCGCCGCGCGGACCTGCTGCGGCATCGACTGCTTGCCCTTCGTGGCCGGCTCGATGAACACGTGCCGGATCCGCGCCTCGTTCAGGAGCGTCCCGTCGCGCTCGATCCGGCACGCGAAGGTCACGGACGTGTCCCCCAGCCGCTCGGTCTCCATCACGACGTCGACGAGCTCGTCGAACAGCGCGGGCGCGAAGTACCGCAGCGTCATCTCCGCTACGACCATGTCGTAGCCCTCGGAGACCATGTCGCCGTACGGCCCGATCCGGTCGCGCCACAGCTCGGTCAGCCCGATGTCGTAGTAGTCGGCGTAGCGGGCGAAGTAGACGACGCCCTGCGGGTCGCACTCCTGGAAGCGGACGCGCAGCGTGTGGCGGAAGGGCTCCATCACGCGGGCAGCTTCTCACGCAGCAGCGACGCCAGCCGCTCGGCGGTCTCGGGCCGCAGCTCGCCGAAGCTGATCGGCCGCCGCCCGTTGCGCCGCGCGACCCGGACCGACGCGGTCCGGCGCCGCGGCCACGCCAGCCGCAGGTCGACCGCGGTGATGGCGGCGAAGTCGAGCGAGCGCACGCGGCCGGTCACCGCGTCGTCCAGCAGCCACAGCAGCCGCCGGTCGGTCACGGCGAGCAGCGCCTCGGGGCTGGCCCACACCGACGCCGGCGTGATGAGCTCGATCTGCTCGCCGCGGTGCAGCGCGCCGAGCAGCTCGGGGCCGAGTGCGCGGCGCAGGTGCGCGCCGAGCCACTCCCTAGCCGGCCGGCGGCGCGGCGCGCGCTGCACGATGGGGTCGCCCCACACGTCGACCTCCGGGCCGCCCGCGCCGCCGCCATGGCGCCGGCGCTGCTCGGCCTGCCAGAGCTCGGACCGGACGAGGTCGTAGGCCGAGTTGATCTCCGCCATCCGCGCCGCGCCCTCCTCGCCCGCGACGTCCGGGTGGAAGCGCTTGGCGAGCTCGCGGTAGGCCGCGGCGAGCTCGTCGGCGGTCGCATCCTGACTGACGTTCAGCACCTGGAAGGGATCAGAAGCGCTTCTCTGGGTAGAGCGTTGGCGCATGAGCACTCAGAACGACGGCAAGGAGCCTGTCGACCCGCGTGAGGAGCACGGCATGCGACTGCTCTTCGCGACGTACATCGGCGTCGTGGTCATCGGGCTCGTCTTCTTCATGGTCATCGGCTTGAGCCACCACTGATGGTCGCGCTCAGGGTCACCGTCCGGCGCAACGCGCTGGGCCTGTTCTTCCTCGTCATCTTCCTGCTGTCCCTGTTCGGGCAGTCGATCGCGGGCCATGACGACTACAACAACGACGAGGTCGACCACGCCCGCCTGACCGGCGAGCCGGCCGACACGATCAGCTGGGGACGCTACGTCGTGTCCTCCCACTTCGCGCAGGCCGTCGCCGAGAACTGGCAGTCCGAGTGGCTGCAGTTCGTCGTCTTCCTCGTCGCGACCGTCTGGCTGACCCAGCGCGGGTCCGCGGAGTCGAAGGTGCCCGGCGAGGAGGGGCGCGAGAACGAGGAGGAGCAGAAGCTCGGCGCGCACGCCAAGCCGGACTCCCCCGGGCTGGCGAAGCGCAGCGCGGGGTTCGTGCGCACGCTCTACGAGAACTCGCTGCTCATCGTCTTCGGGCTCTTCTTCCTCGGCTCCTGGTTCGCCCAGGCGGTCGCCGGCTGGAGCGCGTACAACTCCGAGCAGCTCGAGCACGAGGGCGACAAGCTCAGCCTGTGGGGCTACCTCGGCTCCGCCGACTTCTGGCAGACGACGCTGCAGAACTGGCAGTCGGAGTTCCTCGCCGTCGGCGCGATGGTCGTCCTGAGCATCTACCTGCGTCAGCGCGGATCGCCGCAGTCCAAGCCCGTCGGCGACCCGCACACGACGACGGCGACCGAGGGCTAGCGCACCCCGGCGGCGGCGACCGCGTCCTCGCGCGTCGCCGCCAGCGCCAGCCGGTCCTTCACGCCCGACAGCTCGAGCAGCCGCAGCACCGGGCCGGGCGGAGCCACGACGACGAACCGCTTGGCCTGCCGGCGGAAGCGGCCGGCGGCCTTGAGCACGACGCCCAGCGAGACGGAGTCCATGAAGGTGACGTCGCTGAGGTCGAGCACGGCGGCGACGCCGGTGGTCCCGGCGAGCTCGCTCAGCTGCGTGGCGAGGGAACGTGACGTGGCGAGGTCCAGCTCGCCGCGCGGGGCGACGACGGGGATCTGAGGTTCGAGGATCGACGGCATGGCGCGGGCGATGTTCCCCGCCGCCGAACGCCTGCAAACCACCGGACTCCGGACTGACGGGGCCGCGCGCACCCGCGTGCGTTGCGACCGCTAGGCTCGACACCCTGTCAAACGGTTGCGAGGGAGCGTTCGAAGGGTGCCTGAACTGACCGACTTGCAGCGGGCGACGCTCCGCGCCGTCTGCGACACCGTCGTCCCCAGCGTCGAGCGCGCGGACGACCCCGACGGGTTCTGGGCCCGCAAGGCGAGCGACGTGGGTGCCGACGAGGCGGTGCTGGCGATGCTCGACACGCTGCCGCCCGAGCAGGCCGAGGGCCTCGTGCAGCTGCTCGACGTGCTGGCCGAGCAGGGCTTCGCCGGGATGAGCCAGCTGTCGCGCGAGCAGGTCTTCTCGAACCTCGCGCTCGCCTCGACGGATGCCGCCATGGGCGTTGGCGCCTTCGTCGCGCTCACCCTGCTGCTCACGTACGGCAACCCCGATCCGCAGACCGGCACGAACCCGTTCTGGAAGACGTTCGGCTACCCCGGCCCGCTGTCCGCGGCGCCCGACGAGCCGAAGACGATCACGCCGCTCGTTCCCGACGGCGACACGACGCTCGAGGCCGACGTGGCGATCATCGGCTCCGGCGCCGGCGGCGGCGTCATCGCCGGCAAGCTCGCCGACGCCGGGCTCAAGGTGGTCGTGCTCGAGATGGGCGGCTACTTCAACGAGGCCGACTTCAACCAGTACGAGCTGTGGGGCTACCAGAACCTCTACTGGCGCGGCGGGCCCCAGCGCACGGCCGACATGAACGTGGCGCTGATGGCGGGCTCCTGCCTCGGCGGCGGCACGGTCGTCAACTGGACGAACTCGCTGAAGACCAAGGACTGGGTCCGGCAGCAGTGGGCGGACGAGCACGGGCTGACCGACGTCGCGACGGAGTCCTTCGACCGCCACCTCGACGAGGTGTGGCAGCGGCTGAAGGTCAACGCCGACTGCTCGGACCTCAACAAGGGCCACCAGGCGATGAAGCGCGCGGCGGAGAGGCTCGGCTGGTCGTTCGCCACCATCTTCCGCAACTGGGATCCCGACCGCTACGACGCGGCGGCCGCCGGCTACATGGGCTTCGGCGACCAGTCCGGCGCGAAGCAGTCGACGCTGAAGACGTACCTCCAGGACGCCGCCGACCGCGGCACCGAGATGCTCGTCGGGTGCTTCGCCGAGCGCGTGCTCGTCGAGAACGGCCGCGCGGCGGGCGTCGAGGCGGTCTGGACCGATCGCGCGAGCGGCCGTAGCGCGCGCGTCACGGTCCGGGCGCCGCAGGTCGTCGTCGCCGCCGGCGCGCTCGAGTCCCCCGCCGTCCTGCTGCGCTCCGGCATCGGCGGCCCCGCGGCCGGCAAGTACCTGCGCCTGCACCCGGCCACGGTCTCGCTCGGCGACTACGGCGAGGACATGGAGTCGTGGTGGGGGGCGCCGCAGGCCGGCCTCATCAACGAGTTCGCCAACATCGAGGACGGCTACGGCTTCCTCATCGAGAGCGTGCAGTACACGACGGGCCTCGGCGCCTCGTCGGTGCCGTGGGCGTCGGGCGCCGGGCACAAGGAGATGCTCGCCGCCTACCGCGACGGCGCGTCGTTCGTCTGCGTCAACCGCGACCACGGGCACGGGCAGGTGACGATCGACGCGAACGGCCAGGCGGTGCCGTGGTACTCGATCACCGACCCGCTCGACCTGCGGATCATGGCCCAGTGCCTCGACGCCTCGATCCGCGCGCACGCGGTCGGGGGCGCGCGGCGGATCTGGATGTTCGGCCAGCGCGCCGTCGAGTGGCGGGTCGGCGACGACCTCGACGCGTTCATCGCGCGCGTGCAGCGGCTGCGCCTCGGCGCGGGCGGGCTCACCGTGTTCTCGGCGCACCAGATGGGCTCGTGCCGCATGGGCAGCGATCCCCGGACGAGCGTCGCGAACCCGCGCGGCGAGCTGCACGACACGCCCGGCGTGTGGATCGGCGACGCCTCGGCGTTCCCCACCCCCTCGGGCACGAACCCGATGATCACGATCATGGCGCTCGCCTCGCGGACCGCCGAGAACATCGCCGATGCGGCCGGCGCGTCGGCCTCCGCCCCTAAGCAGGAGATCCCCGCATGACCACCACGCCCACGCTCATCGAGCGACGTCAGCACTACATCGGCGGCGAGTGGGTCGACCCCGCGTCGGACGGCACGATCGAGGTCGTCAACGCGTCGACCGAGGAGGTCATGGGCCGGATCCCGGAGGGAACGCCCGAGGACGTCGACCGCGCCGTGGCCGCGGCGCGGGCCGCGTTCGAGACGTGGTCGCAGGTGCCGCTCGACGACCGCGTCGCGCTCACTGCGGCGATCTCGCTGCGGCTGCAGGAGCGCCAGGAGGAGATCGCCGGCCTCATCGCGCAGGAGCTCGGCGCGCCGATCAAGGTCGCGATGATGATCCAGGCCGGCCTGCCGATCATGGACTTCGGCTCGATGCAGCACCTCGTCGAGCACATCCCGTGGGAGCAGCAGCTCGGCAACTCGCTGATCGTGCGCGAGCCGATCGGCGTCGTCGGCGCGATCACGCCGTGGAACTACCCGCTGCACCAGATCAGCGCCAAGGTCGCGCCCGCGATGGTCGCGGGCTGCACCGTCGTCCTGAAGCCCTCGGAGGTCACGCCGCTCAACGCGTTCGTGCTCGCCGAGATCTTCGAGGAGGTCGGCGTCCCGCCCGGCGTGCTCAACATCGTCACCGGCTACGGCCCGGTCGTCGGCGAGGCGATCGCCGGCCACCCCGGGATCGACATGGTCTCGTTCACCGGGTCCACGCGCGCCGGCCGGCGCGTGAGCGAGGTCGCCGCCGCGACGGTCAAGAAGGTCGCGCTCGAGCTCGGCGGCAAGTCGCCGAACGTCATCCTCGACGACGCCGACCTCGAGAAGGCCGTCGTCAACGGGATCCAGAAGTGCTACCTGAACTCCGGGCAGACCTGCTCGGCGCTCACGCGGATGCTCGTCCCCCGCGCGCAGCTCGGCATCGTCGAGCAGATCGCCGCGGCGGCCGTCGCGCAGACGGCGGTCGGCGACCCGTTCGACGAGACCACCGCGCTCGGGCCGCTCGTGTCCGGCGTCCAGCGCGACCGGGTGCGCTCGTACATCGAGAAGGGCGTCGCCGAGGGCGCGAAGCTCGTCGCCGGCGGCGCCAAGCCGCCCGAGGGCCTCGAGCGCGGCTACTTCGTGCAGCCGACCGTGTTCAGCGAGGTCACGCCGGACATGACGATCGCCCGCGAGGAGATCTTCGGCCCGGTGCTGGCGATCATGCCCTACGACGACGAGGACGACGCGGTCCGCATCGCCAACGACACCGACTACGGCCTTGCCGGCGGCGTGTACTCGGCGTCGGAGGAGCGCGCGAAGGCGGTCGCCCGCCGCATCCGCACCGGCCAGGTCGAGATCAACGGCGCGGCGTTCAACCCGCTCGCACCGTTCGGCGGCTACAAGCAGTCGGGGCACGGCCGCGAGCTCGGCCCGTACGGCATCGAGGAGTTCTTGGTCCTGAAGTCACTGCAGCTGTAGCCAGATCGAACCGTCGCGCAGCTCCACCGGGAACCGGCGGAGCTTCGCGATGCCGTTCGTGTAGGTCTGGATGAACTTCGAGTAGGGCTTGAACCCGAAGATGCGGCCCTTCGGGCCGGAGACCATCCGGCCGGTCCGGACGTCGTAGCGCGCGCGATGCCACGGGCACTCGAGGCAGCCCTCGCGGATCTGGCCCTGGCCCATCTTCGCGAACTGGTGGCGGCAGACGTTCGAGACCGCGAACGGCGTGCCGTCGACCATGCCGACGGCCAGGGTCCCGTGCTGCTCGGTCTCGACCTCGACGACGCCGGACGGCGGCAACGCGGCGACCGCGACCAGCCGGTTGCCGTCGGCGACGACCGGGCGGTCGGTCTTGACCTCGGGGATCGGATCGGGGGGCACCTAGCGGCTCTGCCCGCCAACCCCGGTCGGCGATGCACGACTCGGCGCGCCGAGCGCCTCGAGCGCTCGGCCGGCGTCGGGCAGCGCCGTCACCGGCCCCGTGTGGGGCACGAAGAGGAAGCGGTCGAGCTTGCGCAGGAACGCGCGGTCGTGCGAGACCGCGACGACGGTGCCCTCGAAGCCGTCGAGCGCGCGCTCGAGCGCCTCCGATGAGTCGATGTCGAGGTTGTCCGTCGGCTCGTCGAGCAGGAGCAGGTTGTGGCCGTCGAGCTCGAGGCAGAGGATCTCGAGGCGCGCCTTCTGCCCGCCGCTGAGCGTCTCGTAGGAGCGGTTCGCCGCCTCGGCGAGGCCGTAGCGCGCGAGCGCCCCCATCGAGCGCTCGAGGCCGCCCGTGCGCTCGCCGACGATCGACAGCAGGTCGCGGCCCGCGAAGTCCGGCCGCGCGTTGAGCTGCGTGAAGTGGCCGGCCGAGACGCGCGGTCCCACGACGACCGCGCCGTCGTCCGGGTCGAGCTCGCCGGCGAGCAGGAGCATGAGGTGCGTCTTGCCGCTGCCGTTCGGGCCGATGACGCCGACGCGCTCGCCGAAGTGGACCTCGTCGGTCAGCGGCTCGAGCAGCCCGTCGATCGCGGCGCCGCGCAGGTCGAGCACGCGGCGCGCCGAGTCGCCGCCGCGGATGCGCAGCTTGATGTGCTGGTCGACCACCGGCGCCGGCGGCGGGCCCGCGTCGACGAAGCGCTTCCAGCGCGTCTCCATCGCGTCGGCGCGCTTGGCGAGGTCCGGGCTGTAGCGGGCTCGCTCCTTCCAGATGCGCACCTGGTCGCGCAGCCGCTTCTCCTCGTCCTTCCAGCGCTTGACCGCGTCGCCCATCCGGCGCTGGCGCTCCTCGCGCGCCTCCGGGTACGTCGCGTAGGTCGCGCCGTGGACCCAGCAGCCGTTCCCCTCCAGCGTGAGGATCGCGTGCGGCGCCGCGGCGAGCAGCTCGCGGTCATGCGAGATGACGACGATCGTCTTCGGCGACGACGCGATCCGCCGCTCGAGCGCCCGCTTGGCCGGGATGTCGAGGAAGTTGTCCGGCTCGTCGAGCAGCAGCACGCCCGCGTCGGAGGCGAAGAGCACGTCGAGGACGAGCTGCTTGCGCTCGCCGCCCGACAGGGTCATCGCGGCCCGGTCGGCGAGCTCGTCGAGCCCGGCGCGCACGATGCGCCGGCAGCTCGCGTCCCACTGCCCCTCGAGCTCGTAGCCGCCGAGCATCGACCAGTCGTCGATCGCTCCCGCCAGCTCGACGCCGGCCGCGTCGTCGCCGGCCGCCAGCGCGCGCTCGGCCGCGAGCATCCGCAGCCCGGGGGCGCGCAGCGCGCCGGGTGCGTTGGCCATCAGCAGCTCGCGCACCGTCGCGCCGTCGTCGCGCACGCCGCCGTCCTGCGGCATGTAGGCGATCGTGCCGTCGGACGAGACGACGCCGTCCTCGGGCTCGAGCTCGCCGGCGAGGATGCGCAGCAGCGTGGTCTTGCCCACCCCGTTCGTCCCGACGAGGCCGAGGTGGCGGCCGGGCGCGGCGGTGAACGAGACGTCGCTGAACAGCAGGTCGCCGCCGGGGTGCGCGTACGCGAGCTGGGAGACGGCGAGGTGGGCCACCCCGCGAGCCTACGCGTGCCGGATGCGGATGCGCACCTCGTCGGTCTCGATCGGCGTCGCGACGAGCTGCCAGCCGCGGTCGACGAGCACGTACGTCCCGCCGTCCTCGCGCAGCACGATGCGCGGTCGCACGCCCGGCGCCTCGCACGTCGTCGCCAACCGCGCCTCGGACAGCGGCCAGGCGCCGTGGTCGCGCAGCCGCTCGATCGCCATCCGGATGTCGCCGTGGCGGACGCCGCGCCCGAGCAGCTCGGCGACGATCGCCGCCTCCCCCACGTCCTCGACCGAGTAGACGTGCGGGTCGCCGGCCGACTGCGACGCGCGGATGTACCCGCGCCGCGCCCACTGGCCGATCGTCGTCCCCGAGACGCCCACGAGCTCGCCCGCGTCGCCTGCCAGCAGGTGCCCGTGGACCTTCGCCACGGGCGGGAAGACTATGCGGCGCTCCGGAGCGCTTCGAGCTCGCGTTCCATCGACAGCCGCTCGAGCGCCGAGTGCTCCACGCGGCGCACCTCGGCGGGCGTCATGCCGACGCGCTCGGCGGTCTCGCGCAGCGGGGTCGGGGCGCCGGCGCCGTTGATGCCGTAGCGCAGCTTGACGATCTGCTGCTCGATCTCCGGCAGCCGCGAGAGCGCGCGGTGCAGCGCCTCCTCGGCCAGCGACACCTCGACCTCCTCCTCGGGCTGCGGGCCCTCGGACGGCAGCAGGTCGCCGAACGCCGTCTCGCCCTCCTCGCCGACGGGGCGGTCGAGCGACGTGATCGTGCGGGCAGCGTCGCGCGCCTCGCGTACGTGCTCGGGCGTCAGCTCGGCGTACTCGGCGATCTCGTCGTCGGTGGGCGCGCGGCCCAGGCGCGCCGACAGCTCGCGCTCGGCCTTGGCGATCTTGCGCTCGCGCTGCCCGACGTGGATCGGGATGCGGATCGTGCGCGCCTTCGTCTCGATCCCGCGCTGGATCGCCTGGCGGATCCAGAACGTCGCGTACGTCGAGAACTTGTACCCCTTGCGCCAATCGAACTTCTCCGACGCGCGCACGAGCCCGAAGATGCCCTCCTGGATGAGGTCCAGCAGGGGCAGATCTGCCCCCTGGTACTTCTTCGCGATCGACACGACGAGCCGCAGGTTCGACAGGATCATCCGGTCCTTGGCCTGCATGTCGCCGCGCTCGATCCGCTTGGCGAGCTCGATCTCCTCGGTGGCCGTCAGCAGCGGATAGCGGCCGAGCTCGTTGAGGAACAGCTGCAGCGCGTCGGTGGTCTGACCGACGAACTCGCGTGGGTTGATGCGGGTGCTCTGGGTCTCGGTGCGACCGCAGTCGTCGGTCAGCTCGATGCCGAGCGCATCGATGCGGGCGTGCAGCTCCCCGACCTCGTCCTCCTCGAGCTCGAGCTCGCGGACGAGGTCGCTCAACTCGGACAGGTTCATGCACCCCTGCTCCTCGCCCCGCTCCAGGAGCGTGTCAAGGCGTGCCTGCGTGTCGACGGCCATGACTTGGTGATCACCAGTCCGTAGGGATCTCATGCACACGCGGACGCCTGTGCATGTACGGTTCGTCGCATGACCGACATCGAGGCCGAGCCCTCTGGGGGGGTGCCCGGCCGGCGGGCGCAGCTGCTGGCTGCTGCACGCGAGGTGCTCGCCGAGCACGGCTACGAGCGGACCACCGTGTCCAGCATCGCAACCAAGGCGAGCGTCGCCCAGGGCACGTTCTACCTGTACTTCCCATCGAAGGAAGCCCTGCCGGGTGCGCTCTCAGAGCTCATGTCGGCGGAGATGGGCGTCGCGGCGGAGCGTGCCGCGGAGGGCCCAAGCCTGATCAACGGGCTCGAGAGGCTCGCGGAGGAGAGCTTCGCCGTCGGCGAGGCCTTCAGCGACATCCTCATGATCGCCAACCGCGGCTACGAGCTCGCCACCGACTACGACACGTGGCTCGCGCTGACCGGCAGCTGGCGGCGCGGGCTGGAGCGCTTCCTCACCCACTACCAGGCCGCCGGCGAGGTGTCGCAGGAGATCGACGTCGAGCTGACCGCGATGGTCATCCGCGACGTCCTCGATCGCGCCGTCAAGGCGAAGATCCTCTTCTCGCAGCCGCTCTACGCGGCCGAGATGGTCACGCTCCTCAACCGGGCGCTGTCCGTCTGACCCTCGTCTCTCGCCCATCGCCGGCCAAAGGGGTGCCGGCGATGCGCGTTGAAGCAGCCCGCCGTCCTGGGGGGTACGGCAGGCGCAACGCATCGCCGGCGGCGGCGATGGTAGCCAAGAATGACCGTCCGTCACCGCGGGTGGTTGCCCCACGACGCGACTAGCCGCGGCCGCATGGTGGAATGCCGGAAGGCGTCCAACGACGAAGGGAGCGAACACATGCCTTGGGACGAGATCGTCGCCCGCGACTTCCCCGCCCTCCACAAGGACCTCGACGGGATCTCCCGCCAGACGATGGAGGACCACTACAAGCTGTACCAGGGGTACGTGAAGAAGACGAACGAGATCCGCGGGAAGCTCAAGGAGATCGACTACGCGTCCGCCGAGGGCAACCAGGTCTACTCCGAGATCCGGGCGCTCGCGACCGACAACTACACGTTCGCCCTGCTGGGCTTCAAGAACCACGACCTCTACTTCGGCCACCTCGGCGGCGAGGGCGGCGCCGATCCGCAGGGCGCGATCGCCGACGAGCTCGAGAACGAGTACCCCGGCGGCGTCGAGATGTGGAAGAACGCCATCCGCAAGCAGGCCCGCGCGGCCCGCGGCTGGGTGATGCTCGGCTACGACCTCAACGACGGGTCGCTCTTCAACTACATGCTCGACACCCAGAACCTCTGGGCCGTCTACAACATGGTCCCCATCCTCGCGCTCGACGTGTACGAGCACGCCTACGCGCGCGACTTCGGGTCGACCCCGGACGGCCGCGGCGAGTACGTCGAGGCCTTCTTCCGCAACCTCGACTGGGATCACGTCAACCGCCAGCTCGCGCAGGCGAAGGCGGCGCGCGCCGGCGCGCAGTCCGTCGGCGACGAGCCGAAGGGCTAGCTACCGAACCACGCGGATGTCCGGCCCGGGCCGCGCGCCCGGGCCGCCGCCCGCGACGCCCGGCGGCGTCTCGTCGACCGGGATGATGTCCAGCGCCTCGAGCAGCGCGAAGAACCCGCGCGCGTAGGGCGAGTGCTCGGTCTTCTCGCGCACGAGCGACCAGTCGATCCGCTCGCGCAGCGCCCGCGCCACCCGCAAGGCGCCGGTGTAGTCGAGGTAGTGCTCGTCGAACGCGAGCAGCTTCGGCGTCAGCACGTCCTCCATCTGCGCGACGGGGACGTCGAGCGAGGCGACGCGCATGACCTCGGCGCGCTCGAGGATCTCGTCGACGGACTCGTAGCCGGTGACGGTGTGGATGAGGTCGACGAGGACCTCGCCGTCCCACAGCTTCACCAGCCAGCCCTCCGGCGGGATCTCGACGCGCATGCCGGTCGCCTCGAGCCGTCGCGCGGCCTCCTCGATGTGCTCCGGGTCGACGATGATGTCGAGGTCGTTGACCGTCTCGGGACCGCCGCGCGCCCACGAGGCGACGCTGCCGCTCAGGCACCACCGCACGTCCGCCTCGCGCAGGCACGCCGCCACGCGCCGCAGCGACTCGACGATCTGCTTGAACTCGGCGGCGTTGAGGTCCATACGGGAGGCCTACCCGAAATCGGGTAGGGGCCCGCACATGCCCGACGTCGTCCGCATCGCCGCCGCCGGCGACATGCACTGCCAGCCCTCGCGCCGCGAGGAGGCGATCGAGGCCTTCGCGTCCATGGCCGGGAAGGCCGACCTGCTCCTGCTGGCGGGGGACCTGACGACCCACGGGCAGCCCGAGCAGGCCGAGGTGCTCGCCGAGGCGTGCCGGCCGCTCGACATGCCGGTCATCGCGGTGCTCGGCAACCACGACTGGCACTGCAACCAGGTCCAGGACCTCCTCCCGATCTGGGAGGACGCGGGCATCACGGTCCTCGACCGCGACCACTGCATCGTCGACGTCGGCGGCGTCGACGTGGGCGTCGCGGGCGTGAAGGGCTTCGTCGGCGGCTTCCCCGGCTCGCACCTGCCCGACTTCGGCGAGCCGTCCCTGCGCGGGGTCTACGCGGAGGCCGGCGAGGAGGTCGAGGCGCTCGACCGCGGGCTGCGGGCGGTTGCGCACTGCCCGGTGCGCATCGCGCTGCTGCACTACGCGCCGACGTGCGAGACGCTCGTCGGCGAGCCGGAGCCGATCTGGGCGTTCCTCGGAACCGACCGTCTCGCGCCGCCGATCGCCGAGCACGAGCCCGACCTCGTCCTCCACGGGCACGCGCACGCGGGCACGTTCGAGGGCCGGATCGGCACCGTGCCGGTCTACAACGTCTCCGTCCCCGTCATGCGGCAGGACTTCTGGGTCTTCGAGCTGACCGGGGTCGAGCGGGCCACGACCCCGCTGCACTGAGCCTAGGTCAAGCGCTCGCGCACGAAGTCGCGCAGCGCCTCGACGATCTCCTGCGGCGGCTGGCGCTTGGAGAGGAAGAGGTCGATCGCCCCGGTGTCGCCGACGAGATCCTGCGCCTCCTCGGAGCTGAGCCCGCTCAGCGAGACGATCGCGGCCGACGGCACCGCCTGGCGGAGCCGTTGGAGCGCCTCGGTGTCGAGCGTGGGCATCCACAGGTCGGCCACCACGGCGTCGGGCTTCAGCTCGGCGGCCATCCGCTCCGCCTCCTCCCACGACGACGCCTCGCCGACGACGTCGACGTCGGCGTCCTCCAGCCAGCGGCGGATCAGCATCCGGTAGCCGATCGCGTCCTCGCAGACGAGCATCCGAGCCCGGGTCACGGCACCGTTGTAGCGGTTCGGGGAGCAGAAGGTCGCCGCGTCATCGCGCGCAGCACCCGGCGAGGTGGTCGTTGACGAGTCCACACGCCTGCATCGTCGCGTAGGCGGTGGTCGGACCGACGAAGCGGAAGCCGCGCTGCTTGAGCGCCTTGGCGAGCGCCTTGGATTCGGGCGTGACGGCCGGGACGTCGGCGTAGGAGCGCGGCGCCTCGCGCGCTGGCGGCGCGAAGGACCAGATGAGATCGGTGAGGGTCTCCCCGGTCTGCTGCAGCTCGACGAGCGCTTTCGCGTTCGCCAGCGCGGCCTCGATCTTGGCGCGATTGCGCACGATCCCGGCGTCCTGCATGAGCCGCTCGGCGTCCGCGTCGCCGAACCGGGCGACGCGCTCGGCCTCGAAGCCGGCGAACGCCGCGCGGAACGCCTCGCGCTTGCGCAGGATCGTGATCCACGCGAGACCGGACTGGAACGCCTCGAGCGTCAGCCGCTCGTAGAGCGCATCGTCGCCGCGGACCGGGCGCCCCCACTCCTCGTCGTGGTAGGCGACGTACTCGGGCGCGGAGACCGCCCAGCCGCACCGCAGCCGCCCGTCGGGCCCCTCCGCGAGGTCGGTGACGGGGGTCACCGGCCGGGTCCGGTCATCGGCCGCGCCTCACCGGTTCTTCCGGCGCTGGTGCCGCGCGGCCTTCGCGCGGGCACGCCCCTGCGACACGCGCTTCTGCTTCGGCCGCTGCGAGCCCTTCGTCCGCTCGCCCTCCTCGAGCGGGTCGCGCTTGTCCGCCGGGGCGACCGAGCGCGCGTCGCGGATGATCGCCCAGCCGATGCCGAACAGCAGCACGAAGCCGGCGATGCCGATGAGCGCCTGCTGGCTGCGCGAGAGCCCGTCGTCGTCGTCCGCATTGGGGTCCGCGTTGGTGTTCACGGTCTGCGTCGGCGACTGCTGCGACGGGGTCGGCAGCGGGTTGAACGGGCTGTCCTGGGCGACGGCGGCCACCGGCGCCGCGAGCGTCAGGAGGATGAGGAGCAGGGCGATGCGGGCGATCACGGTGCGCGAGCGTACACTCAGCGGTCGATGCCCCCGAAGCAGCGACAGATCCGCGTCGAGCAGCGCAGCGCCCTGGCGGCGATGCAGCAGCTCGAGTCCCGCTCCGACGAGGAGCTCGAGGCCGAGCAGCGCAATAAGGCGGCCGCGATGGCGATCCTCGGCGCGCGCGCGGCCGAGCGCTACGACGCCAAGGCGGCGCGGTCGTACTTCCAGCGGGCGATCGCGGCCGCCCGGCCGCAGGAGCGCATGGCGCTGCGCCGGATGGCCGACGCGTCGCTGGCGCTCGCCGAGCGCCGGCCGGACGACCTGAAGGCCGCCGTCGAGCGGCTCGGCCAGGCGCCGCCCACCGGCCGCCAGCTGCTGCTCCTGCGCCTCATGGGCATGCTCGCGCCGCCGCCCGGCTCCGGGAAGATGGCCCGCGTCCGCGGCATCGCGATCCTCGTCGGCATCATCGTCGTCCTGCTGCTCGTCGGGTTCGCGCTCGCGAAGCTCGTCGGCCTCGCGTTCGGCGGCATCTCGACCCCCGGCGCGGTGCTGCTCGGGATCGTCCTGATCGCGATCATCCTCGGCGTGCTCGCCCTGGTCGGGCGCCGCCGGCAGCAGAAGGCGCTCGCCGCCAGACGCGGCGGCTAGCCCTCCTTGATCGTGACCTTGTCGATCAGGATGGGGTCGGCCGGCTTGCCGTCGGATGGGTCGGCCGGGACGTTGGCGAGCTTCTCGAGCACGTCGTCGCCCTTGCTCACCTTGCCCACGAGCGCGTAGTCCGGCGGCAGCCCGGCGTCGGGCGCCGTGACGATGAAGAACTGGCTGCCCGAAGTGCCCGGCTCCTCGAGCTCGGTCTTCGCCATGGCCACGATGCCGCGCGTGTACTTGAGGTCCTCCGGCGGGGCCTCGACGACGGAGTAGCCCGGGCCGCCCTCGCCGGTGCCCTTCGGGTCGCCGCCCTGGACGACGAAGCCGGGGACGATCCGGTGGAAGGTCAGGCCGTCGAAGAAGCCCTTCTCGGCGAGGAAGACGAAGCTGGCGACCGTCTTCGGCGCGCGCTTGTTGTCGAGCGCGATCTCGAGCGTGCCGCAGGACGTGTCGATCACGGCGGTTTGCTTGGCCTTCTTGTCCGGCTGGACGGTCGGCTTCTTGAAGCTGTCCGACTTCGGCTTGGGCTGCTGGGCGGCGGCACAGCCGGTGGCCGACGCCTCGGCGGTCGTCGTGTCGGACGTCGCCGTGGTAGCGGTGGTCTCGGAGCTGCCACCGGCGCCGGTGGTCTCCTCGTTGTCGCCGCAGCCGGCGGCGACGAGCAGCAGCAGCGCGATGAGCACGACGGGAAGGCGACGCATCGGTGCCGGAGGATAGACCTCGCCGTGGACCGTCAGCGCCGGGTCGCTCGTACTCTCTGGACCCGTGCGCCGCGTGTGCCTCATCGTCAACCCGCATGCGGGCGGGGGCCGGACGGCGAAGGCCCTGCCGAAGGTCCAGGAGACGCTGCGCCGCCTCGGCGTCGAGTTCCGCGTCGAGCGCACGCTCTCGATCGAACACGCCACCGACCTCGGCCGGGCGGCCGTCGCGGCGGGCGAGGTCGCGGTCAGCTTCGGCGGCGACGGCCTGGCCGGCGCGGTCGCCCACGGCCTGCGCGGAACGGACGGCGTGCTCGGCGTGCTGCCGGGCGGGCGCGGCAACGACTTCGCGCGCAAGCTCGGCCTGCCCTCGGATCCCGAGGAGGCGTGCGGCGTGCTCGCGCGCGGCACCGAGCGGACCGTGGACGTCGCCGAAGTCGACGGGCGGACGTTCCTGGGCATCGCGAGCTACGGCTTCGACTCGGACGTCCAGGACCTCGCGAACGCGTCGAGGGTCCGCGGGCAGCTCGTCTACCTCTACGCCACGCTGCGGACCCTCCGGTCGTGGCGCGCGGTGCGGCTGGACTTCGCCCCCGACGGCGGGCCGCAGCGCTCGGTGAGGGGTTACGCGGTCGCCGCGTGCAACTCGGGGATGTTCGGCGGCGGCATGGCGCTGGCGCCGGAGGCGAGCCTCGAGGACGGGCTGCTCGACGTCGTCATCACCGGCGACGGGACGCGGCTGAGCTTCCTGCGCAACCTCCCCAAGGTCTTCAAGGGCACGCACCTCGAGGACCCCGCGGTGGAGCTGCTGCGCGCCGCCGAGATCCGCGTCGGCGCCGAGCGGCCCTACCGGATCTACGCGGACGGCGACCCGATCGGCACGACGCCGGCGACGATCCGCGCCGTCCCCGGCGCGCTGAAGGTGCTCGTCCCGTGAGGGCGGCCGAGGCGGCGGCGCGCGCCGCGGGAGCGCTCTCACGGCGGACCGGCCGCGGTGGCACGAGCCTGCCGGGCAAGGTGCTGCTGCGCCTCGACCCGCACGCGATCGGGCGGCTGTCGCGGCGGCTGCCCAACGGCAGCGCCGTCATCAGCGCGACGAACGGGAAGACGACGACCGCGGCGATGGTCGCCGCAATCCTCGAGCGCGGCGGCCACCGCCTCGTCCACAACCGCCAGGGCGCGAACATGGCGGGCGGCGTCGCCAGCGCGCTGCTGCACGGGGAGGGCGACACCGGCCTCTTCGAGGTCGACGAGTTCTGGCTCGACCGCATCGTCGGCGAGCTCGAGCCCCGCGCGATCCTCCTCGCGAACCTCTTCCGCGACCAGCTCGACCGCTACGGCGAGCTCGAGACGATCGCGGAGCGGTGGGCCGCCGTCGTCGCCCAGACCTCCGCGCAGCTCGTCCTCAACGCCGACGACCCCACGGTGGCCGGCCTCGGAAGAGGGCGCGGCGGCGCCGCCGCCTCCCCCGGAGCGTCTTCGGCCGCCGCCTCCCCCCTCTTCTTCGGCGTCGAGGACGACGGCGTCGCGCTGCCGGGGCTTCCGCACGCGACGGACGCGAAGCACTGCCGCCTCTGCGGGGCGCCGTACGTCTACGAGACCGTCTTCCTCGGCCACCTCGGCCGGTACCGCTGCCCGAACGGCGACACGGAGCGCCCGGCGCCGCACGTCGCGGCGCTCGACGTGACGCTCGACGGCGTCCGCTCGGCGCGGTTCACGCTGCGCACGCCGCAGGGCGACACGCCGGTCGCGCTGCCGCTGCCGGGCCTCTACAACGTCTACAACGCGCTCGCCGCCGCCGCGCTGTCCCTCGCGCTGGGCGCGGAGCCGCCCGACGTCAAGGCCGGCCTCGAGGCCGTCTCCCCCGCCTTCGGCCGCGCGGAGACCGTGAAGATCGGCGGGCGCGACCTCTCGATCCTGCTCGTCAAGAACCCCGCGGGCGCGAACGAGGTCGTGCGGACGCTGGCGCTGGAGGACGGGTCGCTCGACCTGCTCGGAGTGCTCAACGACCGCACCGCGGACGGCAAGGACGTCAGCTGGGTGTGGGACGCCGACTTCGAGCTGCTCGCCCCGCACGTCCGCCGCGTCGTGTGCGCGGGCACGCGCGCGCCCGAGCTGGCGGTGCGCTTCAAGTACGCGGGCGTCGACCCGGCGAAGCTCGAGGTCGTCGAGGGCGACCTCGACCGGGCGATCGACGCCGCGGTCACGAGCGGCGACGGGCCGCTGTACGCCATCCCGACCTACACCGCGATGCTCGAGCTGCGCCAGAAGCTCGTCGCCCGCGGCGTCGCGGAGAGCTCATGGACGCGGTGACGACCGACGCGGTCATCTGGCACGACGTCGAGTGCGGCGCCTACGCGGCCGACCTACCGCTCTGGCGTGAGCTGGCCGAGACCCGCGGCGGGCCGGTCCTCGACCTGGGCGCCGGCACCGGCCGCGTCGCGCTGGACCTCGCCGCGCACGGCCACGAGGTGCACGCGCTCGACGTCGACGCCGAGCTGCTCGCCGCGCTCGGCGGGCGCGCCGCCGGCCTGCCGGTCACGATCCACGTCGGCGACGCGCGGGACTTCGACCTCGGCCGCACGTTCCCGCTGATCCTCGCGCCGATGCAGACGCTGCAGCTGCTCGGCGGGCCCGAGGGGCGCGGCGCGTGCCTGCGCGCCGTCAAGCGCCACCTCGCCCCCGGCGCGCTCTTCGCCGCCGCGCTCGCCAACGCGGTCGACACGTTCGGCGAGGTCGAGGCGCCGCTGCCCGACCTGCGCGACGTCGGCGGCGTCGTCTACTCGTCGCGCCCGATCGCCGTCCGCGACGACGGCGACGGGTTCGTTCTCGAGCGCCTGCGCGAGCGCGTCGCCGCCGACGGGACGCGCACGGTCACCGAGGACCGGATCCGCCTCGACCGCATCGCGCCGGACCGTCTGGAGGACGAAGCCCGTCAAGCCGGCTTGACCGTTGCCGCGCGGCGCGAGATCGCCGAGACCGAGGACCACATCGGCAGCGAGGTGGTGATGCTGCGTGGCTGAGATGCGGGTCTGCGCGCTGTACCCGGACCTCATGAACATCTACGCCGACCGCGGGAACATCCTGCTGCTCGAGCGGCGCTGCGCCTGGCGCGGCATCGGCTTCACCGTCACGGCCGCGGGCCTCGGCGAGGAGATCGACCCCGAGGCGCACGACCTCTTCTACCTCGGCGGCGGCCAGGACCGCGACCAGCAGCTCTGCGCTCAGGACCTCGTCGACACCAAGCGCGAGGCGCTGCACGCGGCGGCGGACGCCGGGAAGATCGTGCTCGGCGTCTGCGGCGGCTACCAGCTGCTCGGGCACTCCTACGAGCTGGGCGACGAGCACGTCCCGGGCATCGGGCTCGTCGACCTGCGCACCGTGCGCGAGGACGGCCCGCGGCTCATCGGCAACGTCGCGATCGAGCTCGAGGACGGGCGCGTGCTCGCCGGCTTCGAGAACCACGGCGGGCGCACCTACCTCGGCGCGGGCGCGCAGCCGCTCGGGAAGGTGCTGAACGGGCACGGCAACGACGGCCGGTCCGGTTACGAAGGGGTCCGGAAGGGCAAGGTCATCGGCACGTACCTGCACGGGCCCCTGCTGCCGAAGAACGCGTGGTTCGCCGACTGGCTCATCGCCGAGGCGACCGGGGTGCGCGACCTCGATCCGCTCGACGACGAGCTCGAGGACGCCGCGCACCGCAGCGCTCGCCGCGCCGCCGGGGTCGCCTGACCCGACCCCCACCCACCGGAGAGGCACCTTGGCAGCACTCGGAACCGTCATCGTCACCGGCGGCGCGTCGGGGCTGGGCGAGGCGATCGTCCACGCCGTCCGCGAGGCGGGCGGCACGCCCGTCGTCTTCGACCTCGAGCCGCCCGCCGGCGACGTCGCGTTCGAGCAGATCGACCTGAGCGACACGCGCGCCACCGAGGCTGCGGTCGAGAAGGTCGCCACCGAGGCCGGCGACCTGACCGGCGTCGTCACCGCCGCGGGCACCGACGCCTGCGGCAAGCTCGACGAGATCGAGGGCGAGCGGTGGGACCGCGTCATCGCGGTCAACCTGCTGGGCACCGCCGCCGTCGTGCGCGCCGCGCTGCCGCACCTGGAGGCCAACCGCGGCCGGATCGTCACGGTCGCCTCGACGCTCGGCTTCCGCGCGCTCAGCGACGCCACGGCCTACTGCGCGAGCAAGTTCGGCGTCGTCGGCTTCACCCGCGCGCTGATGGCCGAGCTCGGCGACCGCGTCGGCGTGACGATGCTCGTCCCCGGCGGCATGCGGACGCACTTCTTCGACGGCCGCCCCGAGCAGTACAAGCCGGGCCCCGACGCCGACCTCATGGACCCGCGCGCCGTCGCCGAGAGCGTCGTCTTCGCGCTGACCCGCCCGCCCGGCACCGACGTGCGCGAGCTCGTCATGACCGTCCAGACGGAGCCCTCATGGCCGTGACGGCCTCGACGATCGACGTCCGCGATCCCGCGACGGGCGAGGTCATCGGCTCCATCCCCGCCGGCACCGCGGCCGACGCCGACGCGGTCGTCCGCGCCGCGCGCGACGCCTTCGCGGCGTGGGCGCGCACCGCCCCCGCCGACCGCGCCGCAGCGCTGAAGGCATGGGCGCGCGCCCTGCGCGAGGCGCTCGACGACGTCGCAGAGCGTCAGACGCGCGAGAACGGCAAGCCGCTCGACGACTCGCGCGGCGGCGTCGAGGCGGGGATCGGGGCGATCGAGCAGTACGCCGAGCTCGGGCCGCTCCACCGCGGCAGCCGGCTGATGGGCGGCTGGGCGGCGTCGGACGAGATGGTCCACGAGCCGCGCGGCGTCGTCGCACTGCTCGTGCCGTGGAACGATCCCGTGGCGATCGCGTGCGGCCAGGTCGCCGCCGCGCTCGTCGCCGGCAACACCGTCGTGCTGAAGCCGTCCGAGAAGACGCCGCTGTCGGCGATCCGCTGCGTCGAGCTCGCCGCGGACCACCTGCCGCCCGGCACGCTGAACCTGCTGCTCGGCGACGGCCGCGCGGGCGCCGCGCTCGTCGAGCACCCCGGCGTCGACCTCGTCATGCACACCGGCTCGATCGCCACCGGCCGGGCGATCCAGCGCGCCGCCGCCGGCACCCCGAAGAAGGTGCTGCTGGAGCTGGGCGGCAAGGACGCGCTCATCGTCGACGACGGCGTCGACCCGGAGTGGGCGGCCGAGCAGGCCGCGATCGGCTCGTTCGCCAACGCCGGCCAGATCTGCACCGCAGTGGAGCGCATCTACGTCCACGCCGCGGTCGCCGAGCCGTTCCTCGACGCACTGACCCGCCGCGCGCGCCAGCTGCGCGTCGGGCCCGGCCTCGAGCCCGGCACCGAGATGGGCCCGCTGGTCGACGAGGGCCAGCGCGCGGTCGTCGAGGAGCACGTGCGCGAGGCCGTCGAGGCGGGCGCCGATGTCCTCGCCGGCGGCGAGCGCGTCGGCGACAGCGGCTGCTTCTACGCGCCCACCGTGCTCAGCGGCGTGCGCGACGACATGCGGATCATGCGCGAGGAGACGTTCGGGCCAGTCGCCGCGGTCCGCGTCGTCGACAGCTTCGACGAGGCGCTCGAGGCGGCGAACGCCACCGAGTACGGGCTCGCCGCCACCGTGCTGACCGCCGACGAGGAGCACGCCCGCCGCGCCGCGCGCGAGCTGGAGGTCGGGACCGTGAAGATCAACGCCGTCTTCGGCGGCGCTCCCGGCGGAGCGGCGCACCCGCGCAAGGCGAGCGGGACCGGCTTCGGGTACGGCCCCGAGCTGCTGGACGAGCTCACCGTCACGAAGGTCGTGCACCGGGCGCCGGCGGTGCCCGGCAGCTGAGCAGACGCTCCGCCCGTCCGGATAGGGTCGGCATCCCTTCCCCGGAATGCACGTTCGCCGTCCCAGCCTCCCGGCCGTCGCCGTCGCGGTCGCCCTGCTTCTCGTCACCGCTCTCGCCGCCCTGTCGACGAGCGGCTCGCTGGACCGCCGGCGCGACCAGCTGCTCGACCAGCGCGCGGCCGAGGCGGCGACCGCGCTGGACCGCCGGACCGACAACTACGTCGAGAAGCTCTACGGCGCGCGCGGCTTCGTCGCGGGCGCGCGGGCGGTGCCGACGCCGCGCCAGTTCGACGACTACTTCTCCAGCCAGGGCCTGCCGGAGCGGATCGACCGCCTGCGCAGCCTCACGTTCATCCAGCAGGTGCGCGACGCCGACCGCGGCCGGTTCCTGAGGCGGCTGCGGCGCGAGGCCACGGCGAGCGGGCTTCCGTACCCGCAGGAGATCCGCATCATGCCGCGCGGGCGCCGGGCGGAGTACGCCGTCATCACCGAGATCTTCCCGTTCGCGGAGAACCGCTCGGCGGTCGGCGCCGACCTCTTCGTCGACTCGGCCCGCCGGCAGGCGATCAGCCGCGCGCGCCGCACCGCGCAGGTCGCCGCGCCGCTGCCGATCCGGCTGGTGCAGGACCCGCTCAACCTCTCCGTCGCGCTCTACTTCCCGATCTACGCGGGCCCCGACCAGAACCCGCCCATCGGTCAGCGCAAGCGGCTCTTCATCGGCTCGGTCGCGGCGGCGGTCCGGCTGCGCGACCTGCTCTCCGACCTGGCGCCCGAGGGCGCGACGCTCAAGCTCTACGACGAGGGCCTGATCGGCACGCCGCGGATCCGCCGCCTGCTCTACGCCCAGCGCGGCGCCGCGGCGGACGCCCAGTCGCGCAACCTGCCGCTGACGGTCGCCGGGCGGCGCTGGATCCTCGGCTACGCCACCGACGACCCGCTCGTGGGATCGCTCGAGCGGTCGGTGCCGTGGATCATCCTCATCACCGGGCTCGTGCTCAGCCTGCTGGCCGGCGCGTTCGTCCACGCCACGACGCTCGGGCGCCGCCGCGCGCTCGCCGAGCTGGAGGCCAGCCGCACGGAGCTCGCCCGCTCGAACGAGGAGCTCGAGCGCTTCGCGTTCCTCGCCTCGCACGACCTCCAGCAGCCGCTGCGGACCGTCAGCGGGTTCCTGCAGCTGCTCGAGCACCAGAAGAGCGACCAGCTCGACGAGCGCGCGCACGAGTACATCGAGCAGGCGCTCAACGGGACGCGGCAGATGTCGGCGCTCATCGGCGACCTGCTCGCCTACTCGCGCGTCACGCGCGACGACCGGCCGCTGGAGCCGGTCGCGCTCGACCAGACGTGGGACGCCGCGGTCGAGCAGCTCAAGGCCACGATCGAGGACGCCGGGGCGACCGTCGAGCGTGGCGAGCTGCCCGTCGTCATCGGCGATCGCGGCCAGTTGACGCAGGTGTTCGCCAACCTCATCGTCAACGGCGTCAAGTACCGTGGCGACGCACCGCCGACCGTCACGGCGTCCGCGCGGCTCGTGAACGGGACGTGGCAGGTCGCCGTCCAGGACAACGGGCGGGGCATCGACCCCCGCGACCACGACAGGATCTTCGAGATGTTCCGCCGCCTCCACACCAACCAGGACGTCGAGGGCACCGGGGTCGGGCTCGCGCTCGCGCGCAAGATCGTTCAGCGCTTCGGCGGCGACATCACCGTCGAGTCCGAGGTCGGACGGGGCAGCCGCTTCGTCGTCGCCCTGCGCCCCGCTCCCCCCACCGAGCGCGCGGAGGCCGCGTGATGACCGATCGCGACGTGCTCCTCGTCGAGGACGCCGACATCCACGTCGAGTTCACCCGCCTGGCCTTCGAGCAGTCGGGCTCGGATGCCAGCCTGCACATCGCCCGCGACGGCGAGACGGCGATGCAGATGCTCGACGACGCCGGCGACCGGCCGCCGAACCTCATCCTGCTCGACCTCGGGCTGCCGCGGATGTCGGGCTTCGACGTCCTCGAGGCCGTCCGCCACCATGCCAACGAGCACGTCCGCCGCACGCCGGTCGTGGTGCTGACGACGTCGAAGGCGCCGACCGACGTCCGCCGCGCCTACGAGCTGTGCGCCAACTCGTTCGTCAGCAAGCCGCTCGAGCTCGGCGACTACGTCGACCTCATCGGCGAGGTGAAGCACTGGTGGTTGAGAAGGGTGGAGCTGCCGTGAGGGAAGCGTGCGGGCGCGCGCTGGCCGGTGTGCTGGCGTGCGCGGCGCTCGTGAGCGCATGCGGGGACGACGGCGGCGGGGGCGGCGCGACGACGCAGGACTTCGACACGCCCGAGGACCTGAGCGGCCCGATCAAGCGCAACGCGGAGAACGGCGACGTGACGATCACCGTCGGCTCGAAGAACTTCACGGAGCAGAAGGTGCTCGGCGAGATCTTCGCCCAGGGGCTCGAGGCCGCCGGCTACCGCGTCCGCCGCCGGTTCAGCCTCGGCGACGAGCAGGCCGCCCAGAAGGCGCTGCAGGACCGCGTCGTCGACGGCTACCCCGAGTACACGGGCACGGCGCTGCTCTCCCTGTGCGGCACCTCGACCGACGAGATCCCGAAGGACCCGCAGCAGGCCTACGAGGACGCCGCGTCGTGCCTCGCCGACAAGGGCGAGACCGCGTACCCGCCGACGCCGTTCACGAGCTCGAACGAGGTCGGCGTCACCGCCGCCACCGCCAAGCGCTACAAGCTGCGCCGCATCTCGGACCTCATGCCGATCGCGCGGGAGTTCACGCTGCACGGCACGAAGGAGTGCCGCCAGCGCGCCGACTGCCTCGCCGGCTTGCAGAAGGTCTACGGGCTGCGGTTCAAGCAGTTCGTCGAGACCCCGATCGACCGGCGCCACGCGGTGCTGCAGGGCGACGGCCCGAACGCGTCGATCGTGTTCACGACCGATCCGCAGAACCGCCGCGAGGGGATCGTCCTGCTCGAGGACGACCGAGGGATGTTCCCGCCCTACAACTCGACGTTCGTGGTGCGCAACGACATCGCCGACCGGGCGGGCAAGGATCTCGGCGACACCGTGCAGCGCATCGAGCAGGGCCTCACGGACGAGGCGATGCAGGAGCTGAACGCCCGCGTCGACCTCGACCGCGAGACGCCGGCGAAGGTCGCGACGTCGTACCTGCGCGACAGCCGGCTGATCGCCGCCGGCTAGCGGTCGTCGCCGCTGCCCTGCAGCACGCCGCGGTCGCGGCGCGAGAGCAGCTTGTCCAGGTTCGCCCCGGCGACCTCGCCGAGGTCGAGCCCGGCTTCCGTGGCGATCTGCGCGACGTACCAGAGGACGTCGCCGAGCTCCTTGGCGAGCGCGTCGCGCCGCTCATCCGACAGGACGCCGTCGTCGTCGCGGACCATCTTCTTGATCTTCTCGGCCACCTCGCCGGCCTCGCCGCACAGCCCGAGCGTCGGGTACAGGAGGTTGTCGCCGGCATCCGGGTAGACGGCGGTCGCCCGCGACCGGGCCTGGTAGTCGGAGAGGTCCATCGCCGGAACCTAGCTGTCGGGGTGGCCGTTGCTCGAGAACGCGAACTCGGCGAAGCGCTCGGCGACGGTGACCGGCACGCGCGCCCGCACGCGGACGCCCTCGGGCATCTCCTCGCGGTCGAGATCGCCGGCGACGTCGTGCAGCTCCGCGAGCCGCCCGCCCTCGGCGTACGGCAGCAGCAGGTCGACGGGGCGCAGGGTGCGCTCGAACTCCTGCTCGATCCGCTCCCCCAGCTCCTCGAGCCCTTCGCCGGTGAGCGCGCTGACGAGCACGCCGTCCGGATGGCGGAAGCCGAGCTCGCGCCGGCGCTCGTCGTCGAGCGCGTCGGCCTTGTTGAGCACGAGGACGCGCGGCTGGTCGCCGGCGCCGATCTCCTCGAGGACCTCCTCGACGGCGCTGAGCATCTCGAGCATCTCCTCCTCCGGCGCGCTCGCGTCGACGACGTGGAGCACGAGGTCGGCGAGGCGCGTCTCCTCGAGCGTCGCGCCGAAGGCGTCGACGAGCTGGTGAGGGAGCTTGCGGATGAACCCGACGGTGTCGGTCAGCAGGTACGTGCGGCCGTGCAGGCGCAGCTGGCGCGTGCTCGGGTCGAGCGTGTGGAAGAGCCGGTCGCGGACGCCGACGTGGGCGCCGGTGAGCCGGTTGAGCAGCGTCGACTTGCCGGCGTTCGTGTAGCCGGCGAGCGCGATCTGCGGGAGGTGGGCGCGCTCGCGCTCGGCGCGCATGACGGCGCGCGAGCCCTTCACCTCGGCCAGACGGCGCTTGAGCGCGGAGATCCGGTCGCGCGCCAGGCGGCGGTCGGTCTCGATCTGCGACTCGCCGGGGCCGCGGGTGGCGAAGCCGCCGCTCGACACGCCGCCGAGGCGCTCGAGGTGGGTCCACAGGCCGCGCATGCGGGCGAGGTTGTACTCGAGCTGCGCCAGCTCGACCTGCAGCTTGCCCTCGGCCGTCGCGGCGTGGGCGGCGAAGATGTCGAGGATCGTCGCGGTGCGGTCGACGACCGGGACGCCGAGCGCCTCCTCGAGGTTGCGCTCCTGCCGCGGGGACAGCTCGTCGTCGCTGACGACCATGTTCGCGTCGGTGCGCTTGAGCTGCTCCTTGATCTCCTCGAGCTTGCCCGGCCCGACGTACGTGTTCGGGTGCGGCCGATCGCGGTGCTGGATCGACTGGCCGACCACCGCGACGCCCGCGGTGCGCAGGAGCTCGTGGAGCTCGGAGAGGTCATCGCCGCGCTCGAGCACGGCGATGCAGAACGCTCGCTGCTTCGCACGTGCCGTCCGCTGCATCCCCGTCATGGTAGATAGGCCCGATGCTCGCCGACCGCCTTGCCCGACGAACGCTCGAGCTCGTCGACGTCCCGTCCGAGTCCCGGTCGGAGGAGGAGCTGACCGCGCACGTCCTTCGCGTCCTGCGCAACGGGGGCGTGCGGCTGCGCGACGAGGGCGACACGTGCCTCGTGTTCGGGGAGCTCGAGGACGTCCGCATCGTGCTCGCCGGGCACCTCGACACGGTGCCGGAGCAGGGCAACCTGCCGGGGCGGATCGCCGACGGCGCGGTCCACGGCCTGGGCGCCGCGGACATGAAGGGTGCGGACGCCGTGATGGTCGAGCTGGCGCTGGCCGGCGTGCCGTACACGTACGTGCTCTTCGGCCGGGAGGAGCTGCCGCACGCCGAGAGCGCGCTGACGCCGCTGATCGAGCGCTGCCCGGAGCTGGCGGGCGCGTCGCTGGCGATCGTGATGGAGCCGACGTCCAACGCGATCCACGCCGGCTGCCTGGGGAACATCTTCGCCCGGCTGGTCGTCCGCGGCCGCAGCGGGCACTCCGCGCGGCCCTGGCACGCGGACAACGCCATCCACCGCCTGGGCGAGGCGATCGCCGCCATCGCCGAGCAGCCGTGGCGCGAGCACGTCTTCGCCGGGCTGACCTTCACCGAGGCGATGTCCGTGACGCGCGTCTCCGGTGGGATCGCCTCGAACGTGATCCCCGACGAGGCGGTCGCCGAGATCAACTTCCGCTACGCCCCCGGCCGGTCGCCCGAGGAGGCCGAGGCGCTGCTGCGCGCGGTCTGCGACCCGTTCGGTGAGCTCGAGATCGCCTCGAACGCCCCGTCCGGCGCGGTCCCCGAGGGCAACCCGCTGGTGGAGCGGCTGCGCGAGGACCTCGCCTGGGAGCCCAAGCAGGCGTGGACCCCCGTCGCCGAGTTCTCCCTCGCCGGCGTCGACGCGATCAACTTCGGCCCCGGAGAGCCCCGCTTCGCGCACGCCCGTGACGAGCAGGTCGCCATCGACGCCCTCGTCCGCTCCTACGAGACCCTCGAGAGGCTCATCGCCCGATGACCTTGTCGCCCGTCTTGACGGATCTCCGGACCTACCCCTTCGTGCGGCTGACGGACGCCAAGGCGCGCCTCGCTGCGGCCGGTGTCGACGTGCTGGACTTCGGGGTCGGCGAGCCGCGGGAGGAGACGCCCGCCTTCCTGCGGCGGGCGGTCGCGGAGGCGATCGAGGCGGAGCCGGTCTCGGCCTATCCCCTCGCCGTCGGCCTGCCGGAGCTGCGCGCCGCGGCGGCGCGGTGGCTCGGGCGGCGGTTCGGGGTCGAGGTCGATCCGGACACCGAGGTCGTCCCGACGCTGGGGTCGAAGGAGGCGATCTTCTCGCTCTCGCAGGTGGTCGACGGCGCGGTCGCGGTCCCGACGCCCGGCTATCCCGTGCCCGAGCGCGGCGCGCTGTTCGCCGGGCGCGAGGTGGTCCCGATGCCGCTGCGGGGCGATCGCGGCTGGCTGCCCGATCTCGACGCGCTGCCCTGGGACCGCCTCGGCCTGCTGTGGCTGAACTCGCCGGGCAACCCGACGGCGGTCGCGATGCCGATCGACTTCCTGCGCGAGGCGCACACGCGCTGCGCCGAGCACGGCGTCGTCCTGGCAAGCGACGAGGCGTACTGCGAGCTGTGGTTCGACGGCGGCCCGCCCGCCTCGGCGCTGCAGGCCGGCCGCGAGGGCGTCCTCGCGTTCCACACGCTCTCGAAGCGGTCGTCGATGCCCGGCTACCGGTCCGGGTTCGTCGCCGGCGACGCCGATCTCATCGCCGCCTTGAAGCGCTTCCGCCCGAACACCGGAACCGCGCCGCCGACGTTCATCCAGCGCGCTTCGGTCGTCGCGTGGGACGACGACGCCCACGTCGCCGAGACGCGCGAGCGCTACGCCCGCAAGCGCGACGTCCTGCTTCCGGCGCTGCTCGCCGCGGGTCTCGAGCCCGCCGGCGGCGACGCGTCCTTCTTCCTCTGGCTGCGCGTCCCCGGCGGCGACGACGTCGCCTACGCGGAGTCGCTCCTGGACCGCGGGATCGTCGTCGCGCCGGGCTCATGGCTCGGGGACGGCGGCGAGGGCCACGTCCGCGTCGCGCTCGTCCCGACGATCGAGCAGTGCGCCCGCGCCGCCGAGATGCTCGCCGCCTGAGGGATCGCGGCGTAGAGTCGCTCCATGAGCGACCCTCTCGCGACCTCGACTTCTCCGGCGAGCGACCTCGGTCCTCTCTTCGGCCGCGCGGCGGCGATCGCCGCGGACTTCCGCTCCTCGCTCGATGAGCGGCCCGTTGGGCGGCCCACCGACGCGGACCCAATCGGGCGGACGCTCGGCGGAACCCTTCAGGCGGACTCGACCTCTCCCGAGACGGTGTTGGACGAGCTCGTCTCCGCCGTCGAGCCCGGCCTCGTGGCCACGGCGGGACCGCGGTACTTCGGGTTCGTCATCGGCGGGTCGCTGCCGGCGGCGACGGCGGCGGAGATGGTGGCCGCCGGGTGGGACCAGTGCGCGTTCAACGCGGTGCTCTCCCCCGCGTCGATCGCGGTCGAGCGGGCCGCGGGCGGCTGGTTGAAGGCGCTGCTCGGGCTGCCCGCGACCGTGTCGTGCGGGTTCGTCACGGGCGCGCAGCAGGCGAACACCGTCGGCCTGGCGGTCGGCCGCCATGCCGTGCTCGAGCGCTGCGGGTGGGACGTGCGCCGCGACGGCCTCTTCGGCGCGCCGCGCGTGCGCGTCGTCGCGGGCGCCGAGCGGCACGCCACGATCGACCGCGCGCTGCGGCTGCTCGGCCTCGGCGAGACGTCCATCGAGCCGGTCGCCGTGGATGCGAACGGCGCCATCGACGTCGCCGATCTGGAACGGGTGCTGTCCGGCGCCGGCGGCCGTCCCACGATCGTGTGCCTCCAGGCGGGGAACGTCAACACCGGCGCGGTCGACGACCTCCGTGCCGGCTGCGCACTCGCGCACGAGCGAGGCGCCTGGGTCCACGTCGACGGCGCGTTCGGCATGTGGGCCGCGGCGTCACCCGCTCTGCGCCACCTCGTCGACGGCATCGAGCTCGCCGACTCGTGGGCGTGCGACGGCCACAAGTGGCTGAACGTCCCGTACGACTCGGCGTACGCGTTCTGCCGCGACCCGGAGCTCCACGCCACCGCGGTGTCGTACACCGCCGCCTACCTGACCGGCTCCGGGACCGGCGATCCCGGCGGCGCGGACCTCGCGCTCGAGTCCTCCCGCCGCGCCCGCGGCTTCGCGACGTGGGCGGCGCTGCGGCAGCTCGGCACCGACGGCGTCGCGGACCTCGTGGACCGCTGCTGCGCCCACGCCCGGCGGTTCGCCGGCGCGCTGGAGGCGCACGGCGCGACGATCGGCAACGACGTCGTCCTCAACCAGGTGCTCGCGCGCTTCGGCGACGACGCCACCACCGACGCGGTCGTCGACGCCGTCCAGCGCGACGGCACCTGCTGGATGGGCGGGACGACGTGGCGCGGCGAGCGCTACATGCGCATCGCCGTGTCGAACTGGTCGACGACCGAGGCCGACGTGGACCGCTCCGTCGAGGCGATCGTGCGGGCGGCTACTGGTGCGCGTGCAGCGCCGCGTTGAGGCCGCCCCACGACCCCTTGCGCGGCAGCGCGTCGATCCGCCCGCTGACGCTGTCGCGGCGGAACAGCAGCCCCGACACGCCGGAGAGCTCGCGGCCCTTGACGACGTCGCCGTCGGGCAGCGTGATGCGCGTGCCGGCCGTGATGTAGAGGCCGGCCTCGACGACGCAGTCGTCGCCGAGCGCGATGCCGAGGCCCGCGTTGGCGCCGAGCAGGCAGCGCTCCCCCAGGCGGACGATCTCCTTGCCGCCGCCGCTGAGCGTGCCCATGATCGAGGCGCCGCCGCCGATGTCGGTGCCGTCGCCGATGACGACGCCCGCCGAGATGCGGCCCTCGACCATCGACGTGCCGAGCGTCCCGGCGTTGAAGTTCACGAACCCCTCGTGCATGACGGTCGTGCCGGGCGCGAGGTGCGCGCCGAGCCGGACGCGGTCGGCGTCGGCGATGCGCACGCCGCTCGGGACGACGTAGTCGGTCATGCGCGGGAACTTGTCCACGCCGAGGACTTCGAGCAGCTGGCCCTGCGCGCGGAGCTTCAGACGCACGGCCTCGACCTGCTCGACGTCGACCGGACCCCGGTTCGTCCACGCGACGTTCGGCAGCACGGCGAAGATGCCGTCGAGGCTGATCTCGTGCGGCTTGACGAGGCGGTGCGACAGCAGATGGAGGCGCAGGTACGCGTCCTCGGTGCTCGCCGGCGCCGAGCCGAGGTCGTCGATGACCGTCGTGACGGCCTCGAGGCGGACGCCGCGGACGTCGTCGGTCAGGGGGCGCTCCGGGAGGCCGCTGACCGGCTCGGGCTCGCGGCTCAGGACCGGCGCCGGGTACAGGACGTCGAGCGTGCGGCCGGAGGCGACGTCGATCGTCGCGATGCCATGGGCGCTGGCAGTCATCCGCTCCGAAGATATCTTCGCGGCGTGTCCCGCCTCGTGCTCGCCGTCCTGGCGCTCCTCGCCCTGCCGTCCACCGCGCTCGCGCACTACGTCGCCGAGCAGCCCCCGTCCGCCCGCATCGCGCAGGCCGGCGGCGTCGACGCCGCCTGCCCCGGCGTCCCCATCCGCGCCGACCGGGTCATCACCGGCTCGTTCGGCGTCGAGCAGATGGGCTCGTACGTCATGGTCCCGTTCGACGTTCCCGCGGGAACGACGTCGGTGCGCGTCAAGTACTGCTGGGACAAGCCGGACGCGCCGAAGAACGCGCTGCTCAAGCACACGCTCGACCTCGGCCTGTGGAGCGCCCGGCCCGCCGGCGGCCAGTGGGGCGAGGAGCAGTTCCGCGGTTGGGGCGGCTCGTCGCACCCGGACGTGACGGTCACGCCGCAGGGCTTCTCGACCGAGGCGCAGTACGAGGCCGAACCGAAGGGCGTCGTCCCCGGCCGCACGACGCGCGGGTTCGTGCCCGGACCGATCCAGGCGGGCCAGTGGGCGGCCGAGATCGGGGTCGCGGCCGTCGTCTCGCAGGCCGACGGCGACGCGGACGGCCGCGTGGCGTGGCGCGTGGAGGTGCAGCTCGACAAGGACCCCGCGTTCGCGGCCTCGCCGTACGAGCCCGCGCCCTATGACGAGACGCCGGTGCGGCGGTCGGCCGGCTGGTACGCCGGCGACCTGCACGTGCATGCCGAGCACTCGGCGCTCGGCGACGCGCCGACGAGCGAGGTCCTCTCGTACGCGTTCAGCGAGCCGCCGCGCGGCCCCGGCCTCGACTTCGTGACGGTCACGGACTACGTGACCACGTCGAACTGGGGCGAGCTCGGGAGGTACCAGAAGCAGCACCCCGGCAAGCTCATCGGCCGCTCGGCGGAGATCATCACCTACCGCGGGCACACGCAGAACCAGCTGTCGCTGCACTACGTCGACCACCGCCTCGGGCCGGTCGTCGAGCTGCTGCCCGACGGCTCGCTCGCCCCGGTGCGCGCCGCTCGGGCGCCGTCGAGCGTGTTCGACGAGATCCACCGCTTCGGCGGCTTCACGCAGGTCAACCACCCGACGATCTTCCCGTCCGACGTGCCGGGGCTGGCGAACGTCTGCCGCGGCTGCCCGTGGGACTACTCCGACATCGAGACCGACTGGACGAAGGTCGACGCGTACGAGGTCCACACCGGGCCGACCGGCGAGCCGAAGGCGCCGAACGGGTTCACCCTCATCGCGATCACCGAGTTCGACTCGCTGTGGCAGCAGGGCTTCCGGCCCGCCGCGATCGCGGTGTCCGACAGCCATCACGCGGGCAAGCCCGAGAACGCGCTGACGCAGACGCCGGTCGGGATCGGCACGACGGTCGTCTACGCGAAGACGCTGTCCGAGCGTGGCGTGCGCGACGCGGTCCGGGCCGGGCGGACGTACGCGAAGGTCTTCGGGCCGAAGTCGGCCGACCTGCGCCTGTCGCTGCAGAAGGGCCGGCGTAGCGCGATCATGGGCGGCCGGCTGAAGGCGGCCAAGGCGCGGCTGAAGGCGCGGGTCTTCGGCGGGTCGCGCATCGCCCGGACCGTGCAGCTGCGCCGCGACGGCCGCCTGGTCAAGCGCTGGACGATGGTGCCGCGCCGGCGGTCGCTGAACGTCTCCCTCGTGGTCCGGCGGAAGGGGAACTACCGCCTGCAGGTCATGCGCGGCAAGGCCGTCGAGGGCGTGACGACGCCCGTGACGCTCGGCTAGGCGGTCTCGCCCACGAAGACGGGGACGGCCCAGCCGGTGAGGTCGATGTGGAGGTCCTCCCCCACATCGACGACCAGCTCGCCGCCGTCGAGCTCGACCGTGACCGGGCTATCGCCGCCGCGCAGGACGTGCGCGATGGCGGCGCCGGTCGCGCCGGTGCCGCTCGACATCGTCTCGCCGACGCCGCGTTCGAAGATGCGGGCGCGGATGCGGTCGTCCGCGAGCTCGGTCCAGAACGACACGTTCGTGCGGTTCGGGAACAGCGGGCTGCGCTCGATCGGGGGGCCGATCGCCGGGAGGTCGAGCGCCTCGAGCTCGTCCCGGTCGGCGATCCGGATCGCGCACTGCGGGTTGCCGACCTCGAGCGCCTGGTAGGCGCGGCCCTCGACTTCGCCGGCCTCGCGCACCTTCGCGCGGCCCATGTCGACGCGGCAGGTGCGGTCATCCAGGACCGTCGCGCGGATCTCGCCGGCGATCGTGCGGATCGAGAACTGGCTGCCCTTCGCCCAGCCGCGGAGGTGCAGGTACATGAGCGCCTCACGGGCGCCGTTGCCGCTCAGTTCGGCCTCGCTGCCGTCGGGGTTGAAGATGCGCAGGTCGGCGGTGAAGCCGGGCTCGTCGCTGCGGCTCAGCACGAGCACGCCGTCCGCGCCGACGCCCGTGTGCCGGTGGCAGAGCGCCGTGACCGTCTCCGGGTCCACCGGCTCGGTGACGATGAGGTAGTCGTTGCCGAGGGCCTGCCACTTCTCGAAGCGCATCGGGCGGAGATCTTGCCGTTACGGCGCGATCTCCGCGGCGACGTCCTCCGGCGCTCGCCCGGTGACATCGATGAGCTCGACGTCGGGGAGCTTGCGCATCCACGTCAGCTGCCGGCGCGCGTACTGGCGCGTCCGTCGCTGCATCGCCTTGACGTCGCCCGCCAGCAGCTCCTCGAACCCGAGCGCCTTGCGCGCCGTCTCGCTCGCGTCGCCGGCGTCGGCCCGCCGGACCTCCTCGGCCGCGCCCGCGGCCACCATCGCCTCGACGCGGCGGTCGATCGCCGCGTAGAGCGCGTCGCGGTCCATGATCAGGCCGACGAGCCGCGTCGGGTGCCTCGTGTCAGAGGTCCAGAGGCGGTTCTCGCCGGGCGGCGCGTCGTCGGCGCCCATGTCGAGCAGCTCGTGCGCGCGGATGATCCGGCTGCGGTCGCGGGGGTCGATCCGCGCGGCGGTCCGCGGCGCCCGCGTGGCGAGGTCGGCGTGCAGCGCCTCGGGGCCGTGCTCGTCCATCTTGCGCTCCCAAGCGCGGCGCAGCTCGGGCGGCGGGGCCGGGCGGAGATCGAGGTCCGCGAGCGCGGCGCGGAGGTAGAGCCCCGTGCCGCCCACCACGATCGGCGTCGCGCCCTCGTCGAGCAGCCCGTCGATCTCCGCGTGCGCGCGCTGGGCGTACTCGCCGGCGCTGAAGCGCTCCGTCACCGGGAGGATCGAGACGAGCCGGTGCTCGAGCCGCGCCTGCTCCCCCGCGTCGGCCGCGCCGGTGAGCACCTCCAGGCCGCGGTAGACCTGCAGCGCGTCGGCGGACACGGCGACCGGACGCTCCCCCTTGCCGCGCAGCCGGTCGGCGAGCGCGATCGCCACCGCGGTCTTCCCCACGCCGGTGGGGCCGAAGAGGGCAAGGACGCTCATGGGTGGGGATGTTCACCAACGGGTGCCTCCTACGCCCCGCGGGTACTGTCGCGCCGTGGGAGTTCGGATCGGATGTGGCCTCGCCGTCGGGGGCGACGGGCGCGAGGCGGCGGTGACCGCGTCGCTCCAGGCGCGGGCCGAGCTCGATGGCGCGCCGGCCGACCTCGTGGTGCTCTTCGCGTCCGGCCAGCACCTGCAGGAGCCGGCGGTGACGCTCGAGGGCGTGCACGAGGCGATGGCGCCGGGCGCGCTGGTCGGATGCGGCGCCGGCGGCGTGATGGGCGGGCGGCGAGAGGTCGAGAGCGGCACCGCCGTCGCCGTGTGGGCGGCCTCGCTCGGCGCCGGCACGGCGAGCACCTTCCATGCCGGCGTCGAGGAGATGCCCGACGGCGTGCTCACGGTCGACGGGGTCCCCGACCTGACGGGCGCCGCCGGGGCGATCATGCTGCCCGACCCGTGGACGTTCCCGGTCGACCTCGTGCTCGCCGAGCTGGCGGCCCGGTCGCCCGGTGTCCCGGTCCTCGGCGGCGTGGCGTCCGGTGAAGGCCCGACGGGCGGGGCGGTGCTCTTCCACGGCGACGAGGTCCTGGCCAACGGCGCGGTCGGCGTGCGGTTCGACGGCGTCGAGATGCTGCCGTGCGTCTCGCAGGGCGCGACGCCGGTCGGCCCTGAGCTGACCGTCACGGCGGCGGACGGCCACGTGATCGGCGAGCTCGCGGGCAAGCCGGCGATCCAGACGCTGCGCGAGGTCATCTACGAGCTGCCGACGGACGAGCGCGAGATGATCTCCCACGGCCTGCTCCTCGGCATCGTGGTCGACGGCGACAAGCCCGACTACGTCCAGGGCGACTTCCTCGTCCGCGGCCTGATCGGCGCGGATCCCGACGAGGGTTCCGTCGCCGTCGCCGCCGAGGTCCGGCCGGGCCAGGTCGTCCGATTGCACGCCCGCGACGCCGAGTCCGCGACCAGCGACCTGCACAGCCAGCTCGAGCTGCGCCGCCTCGCGCTGGGGGGCGCGGATCCCGCCGGCGCTCTGGTGTTCACCTGCAACGGCCGCGGGCGCGGGATGTTCGGCATGCCCGACCACGACGCCGAGGCGATCGGCGACGAGCTCGGCGACGCCCCCGCCGCGGGGTTCTTCGCGGGCGGCGAGATCGGCCCGGTCGGCGGGGGCAGCTTCCTCCACAGCTTCACCGCCACGCTCGCCGTCTTCCCCCGCTGACCTCTTGGCACCGCCGTCTTCGGCGCGCGGCGACGGCACTCCGTGAGAACCTTCCGACCCTCATGGGCGGCCACATCGACATCGCCGGCGCGAAGGTCCTCCTCACCGGCGCGACGGGTGGCATCGGGCAGGCGATCGCGCGGGCCCTCTCGGCGCGGGGCGCGAAGCTGGTCCTCACCGGGCGCCGGACCGATGTGCTCGAGCCGCTCGCGGCCGAGATCGGCGCGACGACGACGGCGGTCGACCTGCTCGACCCCGACGCGGTCGCGAGGCTCGGCGCGGACAGCGGCGACGTCGACGTCCTGGTCGCGAACGCGGCGCTGCCGGGCAGCGGGCCGCTCGTCGACTACACCGTCGAGCAGCTCGACAAGGTGCTCGACGTCAACCTCCGGGCGCCCATGGTCCTCGCGCATGCGCTGGTGCCGCACATGGTCGAGCGCGGTCGCGGCCAGATCGTCTTCATCTCCTCGCTCGCCGGCAAGTCGGCGACGCCGGGCAGCTCGATCTACTCGGCCACGAAGTTCGGGCTGCGCGGGTTCGCGCTCGGCCTGCGCGGCGATCTCCACGGCCGCGGCGTCGGCGTCTCGACCGTCTTCCCCGGGTTCATCCGCGACGCCGGCATGTTCGCCGAGTCGGGCGTGAAGCTGCCTAAGGGCGTCGGCACGCGGACGCCCGAGCAGGTCGCCGCCGCCGTCGTCAAGGCGATCGAGGACGACCCGCCCGAGATCGACGTCGCCCCCGCGAGCCTCCGCGCCGGCGCGGCCTTCGCCGGAGTCGCCCCCGGCCTCTCCGCCGCCCTCGCCCGCCGGCTCGGCTCCGCCGAGATCTCCGACGCCCTCGGCGAAGGTCAGAAGAGCAAGCGCTGAACGGCGCCGCGGCGCGCGCCTACGACGAGTCCATGCTGTAGCTCGCCTCGCCGCCGGTGCTCGAGATGCGGTCTTCGCGGTCGGCCTCGCGCTCGAAGCGGCGTGTCTCCGGCCCGATCGCCGCGAGGACCTCGCTGGCGAGGCGCGGGCCGTCGGCGTTGGCCTCGGGGGTTGCCTGAACGCGGACGATGACCTCGTCGCCGTCGATCTCCTCGAGGAGGATCCGCGGCTCGCCGCGGGTCGGCGTCGAGATCGTCTGCTGCAGCAGCTGCTGGATGTCGAGCGGCGTGACGCCGGGACGTAGCCGCGCGCGGAGGTCGATGCCGGCGGGCTCGCGCAGCGGGACGATCGCGACGTTCAGCACGGTCCGGTTCGGGACCATGATCGAGTCCTCGCCGTTCGAGAAGACGGTGTGCAGGAGACCGAGCGAGCTGACGGTGCCCTCGACCTCCCCCGCGAGGTCGCCGCCCTGCAGCCGGACGCGGTCGCCGACGACGAACGGCCGTGCGCTCAGGAGCACGACGCCGGCGAAAAGGTTGCCGAGGGTCTGCTGCGCCGCGAGACCGAGGATGACCGCGGTCGCGGCGGCGGCCGGCACGAGGTTCGCGTTGGTCACGCCGGCGACCCGCAGCGCGGCGAGCGTGGCGACGGTCGCGAAGAACAGCCGGACGAGGAAGCCGACGGTTCCCGCGGTGCCGGGGTCCATACGGCGGAAGAGCGCCGGGCCGAGCAGCCGGCCGATGTCCCGCGCCAGGCCGAAGCCGAGCAGCAGGAGCACCATCGCCGCCCCGAGCCGGATCGGCGCGTCGATGCCGAACAGCTCCTTGCGGTAGACGAACAGCACGACGGTCGCCGCGACCAGCGCCAGCAGCACGAGCGTCTCCAGCCGTGCGCGCCGCACCGCCTTGCGGCTCAGCTGACGCGCGAGCCCGACCTCCCGCCACGCGTGGCTGCGAGTGTCGAACATCTTCTTCACGTCTTCGGGCACGTGTGGTCGCCGTTGCGCCATCCAGGGTCCGTGCTTCCCCGGTTGGCCTGCTCTAGAACAAGGTCGTTTGCAGCGGCATGGCGTCTGTGCGCTCTGTCTCAGACGAGCCGCGGTCCCTCGTGGCGCGGCTCTCCGCCAAGCGTCGCTCGCGCTCGCGCCGCTCCCGGTCGCCCGCCGACCGGGACACGCCGCGCAGATCGTCCGACGAGGCGCCCAGTTGCATCCATCCGCGCCGCTCGTGCTCGGCGAGCGAGAACGGCTCCTTTTCCTTGACCACCTCGCGCGCGAGGGCCTCCTCGCGGACGTCCTTCGGCCATGTGCCTCCGCGCATGCGGTCGTCGTGGATCAGCCGGGCGAGCCGCTCGCGCTCCCGCTGCGGCGCGTACGCCCCGTTGCGGTAGAGCTCCTCGTACCGCGGCACGAGGTCCGGCCGGTACGAGCGCAGCCAGTCCATGAACACCTGCCGCACATCGCCGCGCAGGTGCAGCGCGATCCCGCCGATCCCGGTCGCGCCGGCCTCGGCGGCCATCTCGAGGATCCGCTCGACCTGCTCGGGCGAGTCGTTGATGCCCGGCATCAGCGGCGCCACGAGGATCCCGCAGGGGATGCCGGCCCGGTTCAGCTCCGCCACCGCCTCCATCCGCGCCTTCGGGTTCGGCGTGTGCGGCTCGCTCGCCCGCCACGCCTTCTCGTCCATCGTGGGGATCGACAGGTTCGCGTGGAACGGCGCCCGCGCGGCGACCTCCAGCATCAGGTCGAGATCGCGCAGCAGCAGCGGCGACTTCGTGAGGATCGAGCACGGGTTCGAGAAGTCCCGCATCGCCTCCCAGATCCCGCGCATGAGCTTGTAGCGGCCTTCGACCCACTGATACGGGTCCGTGTTTGTGCCCATCGCGACGTGCTCCCGCTTCCACGACGGCCGCGCCAGCTCCGCCCGCAGCACCTCGGGAACGTTCACCTTGACGACGATCTCCTTCTCGAAGTCCCGTCCCGCGTCGAAGTCCAGGTACGTGTGCGTCGGCCGCGCGAAGCAGTTGTGCGACACCACGCCGTTCGAGATGAAGTCACCCGTCCCGGTCGTGATGTCGTAGAGCCGCATCGCCTTCCCGAGCGGCTCGATCGACACGACTCGCGTCTTCGCGTCCGACTTCAGCGCGATGCCCTGCACCGTGCGCTTGCGCGTGATCGCGGGGTCGGTCAGATGGAAGAACCGAAGCCGCTCGCGAAGGCCGCCCCGGAACCGCACGTACTCGATTCCGTTCTCCCTGCCGGGGACGTCGCGGGCAGTGTCGAAGCCGAAGTGACGCAGGCACTCCTCGGTCCAGCCGAGCATCTGGCGATCGCAGTTGGCGATCCTCACTGCGGCTGCCCCCTCCGCGCAGGAGCCCTCCGCATCGAAGATGCCGGCGAGGAAGCCCTTTCGCCAGCCGTCGTTCGGAGAAAGCGGCCAAGCGGTCAGCTCCCGGACCCGCTGGATCTTCGCGGCCGCACCTGATCGGAGCGCCATCATCTCCCGGCGCCGCTCCGTCGCTGCGGCGAAGAGGAACTCACGAGATCCCACGCCGAGGGATGCGAGGAACACCTGGGAGCGGTACAGCGCCTCCAGGTCGGCGAGCGCGAGCCGGAACTGGTGATGGGCGCCGATCGATCCGCTCGGCCGCACGTACTCGCGTGAGCTGAGCGTTCCGTCTCCGCGGATCATCCCGCAGAGGTAGCCGCGCATGTAGTCGTCGTCGTGATCGGGCTGCTCCGCGAACTTCCCCGTGCCTAGGAGAGCGTTGTTGAGCGTCAGGTACGGACGCTGGTCTGCGCCGCTCATCGCGCCGGTGACGTGCTTCCACCCCCGACCGGTGAGGAAGCGGTGGTCGCCGCTCGTGATCAACTCGGTCCCGTCCTCGAGGATCACGCGGAACGCCGGCTTGATGACCGTCCAGAGATCCTTGACCACGGTCTCGACGTAGCGGCGGTACGAGCCGTCCCGGACGGTCCCTACGATCGCGTCACCGACCTGAAGATCCTTGATCGGGCGGTGCGTGCCGTCGGCCATGAGCACCGGAGTGTTTGCATGCGTGCAGTATTTGCATGCGTGCGAACATCCCCTGTACGGGTTGATCGTCCAACGGAACGGGACCTGCGAAGCCTTGGGGACTCGGTTGAGCGCGGACTTCGCTCGGACCTCGTGGAAGCGGGTGTCGAGGGCTTCGGGGGCGTCGAAGCGACGGACGACGGCGCCGTCCTTGTAGCCGGGGAGGCGCGAGCGTTCGTCGGCCTCGATCGTCAGGTTGTCCCAGCGCATGCGAACACATGTTCGCACAGCGTCATGACGGAGCCAAGACGTAGGATCGCCGCGTGCCCGTCGCCATCTCCCCCGCCACGGTCGACGACCTGGAGGACGTCCTGCCGCTCTTCGCCGGCTACCAGCGGTTCTACACCGCGACCGACGCCGGCGACGACAAGAACCGCGCGTTCCTCGCCCGGTTCATGGGCGGCGGCGACGCCGGGCTGCTCCTCGTCGCGCGGGACGCCGGCACCGGAGAGGCGCTCGGGCTCGCGAACCTCTACTGGACGTTCAGCAGCACGACCGCCGAGGAGCACGTGCTGCTCAACGACCTGTTCGTCGCCGAGCACGCCCGCGGCAGGGACGTCGGCCGGCAGCTCATCGAGGCGGCCCGGGCGGTCGCCCGCGAGCGCGGGTCGGCGACGCTCAGCTGGCAGACCGCGCTCGACAACCGGACCGCCCAGCGCCTGTACGAGCGCACCGGCGCGGAGCGGTCCGCGTGGTTCGAGTACGAGCTGCCTAGCGCAGGCGCAGCTTCCGGCTGACCTGCTTGCCGCCCGACAGCGGCGTCAGCGTCACCTTCACGGCCTTCACGCTCCGCACCGCCCGCCGCAGCGACTTGGGGACCTTCACCGTCGCCAGGCGCGCCGACCGCGAAGCGGGGAACCGCACCCGCAGCTGCGTGCCGGCGATGACCACCTTCCCGCTGCACCCGGCCGGGCAGGTCACCTTGAACGTCAGCCGGTCGCCCAGCCGCGAGACCTTGCCGGTGGCGGGCAGCAGCACGCCGGGGCCGCCCGAGCCCGACGACGACGGCGTGGGCGTCGTGGTCGCAGGCGGCGTCACCGAACCCGTGGGACGCGGCGGGACCGGCGGGACGTCGGCCTCGGTCAGCTCGTCCGCCGGCGCCGGCGGCAGCGTCTCGATCCCGTACTGGTACTCGGCCTGCTTGTCGAACGTCAGCTTGCCGCTCCAGTTGAACGAGCACGCCGTCACGTAGGCGTCCATGCCGGGGCAGAACTGCGGGCTGCGCCGCGCCACCGACGCGCCGACGTTCTGGATGATCGTGCCCATCCCGACGGCCTCGTGCGGCAGCGTGAAGTCCGAGTCGAACTCGCCGTCGGGGAACTCCTTCTGCGGCGCGGCGAAGTCGAAGCCGGCGTCCGATGTCTTGGTGCAGTCGAGCTGCACGTACATCGCCGTCGTCAGGCGGACGACCAGATCGGCGGCGTTCGGCGTGTCCAGACCCGACGGATCCTTCGCGATGTGCGCGGCGCCGCCCGGCAGGCCGCCGACCGCCGTGCACTGGTCGGTCGTCGTCTCGATGGTCTGCTTGACCGGGTTCCAGCGGGTCTGCACGACCGTCGCGCCGCCGGTGACGTCGATCGTCGCCAGGCCGGTCGGCTTCACGGAGAGCAGCTCCCCGTTGCGGAACAGGACGTCGGTGATCGAGCCGCTGACCTTCGCGGTGACCGTCGCGTCGACCTTGTCGGTGTTGCCGCCGCCGTGATCGACGAACCGGCTGTAGGACCAGTTGGCCGTCGCGTCGAGCCCGACCGTGTAGTCGACCTCGTAGTACGGCGCGGCCTGCGCGGAGGCCGGGATCAGGAACGCCGCGCAGGCGACGAGCGGAAGGGCGAAGCGGAGCATGCCCCGATGGTGCTCACCGGCGGCTCCGCTGGCCTCGGGGGGTCCCCGAAGAACTTCGCGATCAGGGTGCCCCGATGCGGGAGAGCAGCGGCTCCTCCCCCGACAGGGTGGTCGAGGTCGCGCCCGTGATCTCGACCTGCACGAGCTCCCCCGGCTGGGCGAGCCCGGTGAAGTTCACCGTCTTGTTGTGGCGCGTCCGACCGCGCAGCTTCGACGGATCGGTCCGCGAGACGCCCTCGACGAGCACGTCCATCGTGCGCCCGACGAAGCGCTGCGCCCGCTCGCGCGCCCGGCGCTGGACGACCTCGACGAGCCGCTCCATCCGCTCCACCGACACCTCGTGTGGCAGGAACCCGTCGGCCAGCTCCGCGGCCTCGGTGCCCCGGCGCGGCGAGTAGATGAAGGTGAAGGCCCCGTCGTAGCCGACCTGCTCGGCGACGTCGAGCGTGTGCTCGAAGTCCTCCTCGGTCTCGCCCGGGAAGCCGACGATGATGTCGGTGGTCAGCGCGACGTCCGGCACGTGCTCGCGGATGAGCGCGACGCGGTCGAGGTAGCGCTCCTTCGAGTACGTGCGCCGCATCGCCTTGAGGATCGGCGTCGAGCCCGACTGCAGCGGCAGGTGGATGTGCTCGCACAGCGACCCGAGCTCGGCGTGGCAGCGGATCACGTCCTCGCGCATGTCCTTCGGGTGCGGTGACGTGTAGCGGATGCGGTCGACGCCGGTGTCGTCCAGCGCGCGCAGCAGCTCGGCGAACGTCCGCCGGTCCGGCCGCAGGTCGCGCCCGTACGAGTTGACGTTCTGGCCGAGCAGCGTGATCTCACGGACCCCGTCGCCGGCCAGGCGCGCCGCCTCGTCGACGAGCTCGTCGAACGGCCGCGACACCTCGCGCCCGCGCGTCGAGGGGACGATGCAGTACGAGCACCGGCAGTTGCAGCCGACGGAGATCTGCATCCACGCCTGGAACTCGCGCGCGCGCTTCATCGGCAGGTGGCCGGTGAAGCCCTCGAACTCGAAGAACCCCTGCGCGGTGATCGAGTCGCTCGTGAGGAACTCCGCGAGCTTGTGCACCTGCCCCGGCCCGAACGCCACGTCGACGTACGGGAACTGCCGGAACACCTGCTCCTTGACCGACTGCGCCCAGCAGCCGCCGACGCCGATGACGCGCTCGGGATCGCGCTTCTTCAGCGCGGCCGCCTGCTGCAGGCGGGCGATGAAGCGCTCGTCGGCCTTCTCGCGGATCGAGCACGTGTTGAAGAGGATGAGGTCGGCGTCCTCGGCCTCCCCGGTCTCGGAGTACCCGAGCGACTCGAGCATGCCCTTCATCCGCTCCGAGTCGTGCTCGTTCATCTGGCACCCGAAGGTGGTGACGTGGAAGCGCTTCATCGGCCTGCCCAAGAGTAGTTCGGGGCGGCCGCCAGGCGGCGGCCGCCGTTCCCGAACCCCTGCCTACTTGAACGAGCGGAGCTTGACCGTCCGCCCGATCCCCGACACGTAGTTGCCGTCGATGATCAGGACGAACACGCGGTAGTTGCCGCCGCGGCGGATCTTCACCCGCTTGGACCAGCTGCTCGAATCGCCCGTGCCGTGGGTGATCCCGCCGGCGACGTTCTGCCACACGCCCGGCGTCTTCTCGCGCTGCACCGCGAACTGCGCGCCCGCCCTGGCCGGCTTGATCGTGCCGAAGAACCGCACGGTGCGGCCGCGCTTGACACGCGTCTTCGTCACGTTCGTCGCCACGCGCACCGCGACGCCGAGGTTGAGGATCGGGCTCGTGACGGCCGGCTTCGCGACGGTCTGCACCCGGTACTGCGTGTTGATCGTCTGCGGCAGCAGCGTGAACGAGAAGTTGCCGTTGTCCGCCGTCACCACCGGGTTGCCGACCTGGGCGAACGCGGCGGTGTACGGGAACGTGCGCGCCTGCAGCACGACCTGCCTGCCGCCGTTGCCGGTGCCGGTGAGCGTGCCGGAGATCACCGCGGGCGAGCCGAACGTCACCGGGTTGCCCGGGTTCGCGGCGATCTGCAGGCCGAGCGGCTGCGGCTTGGTCTTGAACGTCCTGTCGGAGCCGGCATCGACGCCGCTCGGGTTCGACGCGACGAGCCGGTAGTGGTACGTCGTGTTCGGCGCGAGGCCGCCGATGGTCGCCGAGACCTTCACCGCGCTCGTGCCCGTGCCGGTCGCGCCGTCGGGCGTCCGCGAGCCGTACCGCGTCGTCGTGCCGTACTCGAAGTAGTACGTCGTGCGCTCGCCGTTCGGATCGACCGATCCGTTCAGCTTCGCGCCGCTCGACGTGATCGAGCCGACGCCGCCGGTGCTCGCGACGGGCGCCGCCGCGGACGCCGACCCGGCGCCCAGGAGCATCGTGAGCAGCGCCGCCACCGTCGCTGCGAGGACCCTCTTCATGTTCGTTGCCGCCTCCCGTTGGCTGTCTTGCCCGGTCATCCAAACCCGCGGGCGGCGAGAAGGTAGCGGTCGCCGTGGCTGCGACGCGCGCTCAGACGCGGTCGCCGGCGAGCACGCGCCGGTGCAGCAGCGCCGTCGCGCAGTCGGGCTCGACGCCCAGCTCGTCGACGAGCACCCGCCGGCATTCGCGGAACTGGCGGAGCGCGTGTCCGCGCAGGCCTGCGCGCGCGTACGCGACCATGAGGTCGCGCTGGGCCGCCTCGTTGCACGGCTCGAGCACCACCGACGCGCGAGCGGCGCGCAGCATCCCGGCGTGGTCGCCCTCGGCGGTGCACGTCCGGGCAAGCGCGCCGAGGACCTCCGCGTAGCGGTCGCGCAGGCGCTCGCGCCAGACCGCGGCCCAGTCGGCGTACCGCTCCTCGGGCAGGGGCTCGCCCGTCCACGCGGCCGCCGCGCGCTCGAGCGCTGCGCGCCGCCCACCACCCGTCGCGGCGAGCGCCTCGACCGCCTGCGCGTCGAACGCCGCAGCGTCGACGATCACGTCGTCGTCGAGCGCCAGGCGCCAGGTGCGCCCGCACCGCTCGATCGCCTCCGCCCCGAGGACGTCGCGCGCACGGCGCGCGGCGATGCGGAGGTTCTGCCGCGCCGAAGCCACGGGCATGTCCGGCCAGAACGCCTCGAAGATCGCGTCCTCCGGCACCGCCGCCCCGTCGTGGACGAGCAGGAAGCGCACGACGCGCGCGGCGAGCGGCCGCTCCCACGCTGCGTCGGGCACGCTGCGCCCGTCGCGCTCGACGGCGAAGCGGCCGAGGACGCGCAGTCGCAGACGCACGGCCGCGCCGCCCCGGGTGGACGACGCGACGAGCGCCAGCACCTCGGCCGGCTCGAGGACGCCTTCGTCGAGCGCCCATCGCAACGCACGACACACCCGCGCGCGCAGCACGCCGGGGTCCGTCCCGTGGTGCCTCGAAGGCCCCGGCTGCAGGGCGACCGTCCCTGGTCCCATGCGGCGCAGCCTGCCGACCGCGCGTCACCCCGTCTTCAGGGTGGGCACCCTGAACTTCTGCGGCTTCAGTCGCCGGGCGCGCCCGAGCAGTCGTACGCCTGCTGCTCGCTGAAGCGCAGCTCGTCGATGAGGTCGTCGCCGGCGCTGTCGATGCCGACCTCGATCGTCCGTGGCGCCCGGCTCGACGACGTGAGCTGGATCGTGCCCTGCGCCGCGCGCCGGGACGGATCGGCGACGGCGTCGATCACCGACCAGGTGCCCGTGTCGGTGTCCTCGCTCGAGCCGAAGCTGCCGCTCGAGAACGAGTAGGAGGCGTAGGCCTCGTTGCAGAACCCCCACTCGTCGCGGCTCGAGAGGCTGCCGCTGCTCGAGTTGACCTGACCGATGCGCTTGAAGTGCTGATGGCGCAGCAGCGAACGCAGGATGGTCTTCGCCTCCTCGCCCCGGATCGGCTCGGGCTCGGGCGTCGGTGTCGGCGTCGGCGCGGGTGCCGGGGCCGGCGGCGCAGGCGCAGCGGCGCAGGCGGTCCACAGGCCCGCGCCCGCGTCGCGCGCGTCGGTCTGCGCCGCGCGGATCGCCGCGCCACGCGCGCCGCCGAGCGAGCCCGCCCTCGCGTGCCCCGAGGCGACGACCGCGACGTTGACCGCGCGCGTCCCGCGGCGGATCCAGGCACTGCGCGTTCCCGGCCGCCGTTCGAAGCGGATCCGGACGCCGGCGGGCAGCAGGCTGCGCAGCCTGCTCGTGGCCTGCCGAGCGAAGCACGCCGACCCTTCCGGAGCGGACACCCCGGCGAGCTCGAGCGTCGTCGCCGCCGCGCCCGCGCGCACGCGAACGGTGTCGCCGTCCACCACCCGCACGACGGTGGCCGCACGCGTCGAGGCCGTTGCCGGCATGGCCGGCACGAGGAGCAGGCACGCGGCGAGCGGGAGCGCGGACATCGGCGTGCGACGGAACATGGCGGCGACGCTAGACCCGCTCGGCCGACGGCGCGCGAGGGCGTTTCGCGTGCGTTTCGCCCCCGCCCCTAGCGTCGCCGATCGTGACCGGTTCGCGCCGCACGTTCGTGGTCGTCCTCCAGCCGCCGCCCGATGGCGTGCTCGTCGAGGACGTTCGCGGACGCCGTCGCATCCGGCTCAGCGACGTCTCGCAGCTCGCCGGCCAGCTCCTGGCCTGGAGCGCGGACGACGCCCCCGCCACCGAGTCGGAGGAGCAACGATGAGGAACCACCTGCACGGCCGCGCGGCGCTCGTCGTGTCGATCGTCGCGCTGATCGCGGCGCTGGCCGGCAGCGCGCTCGCGGATCCGGTCGCGCGCCTCGCCGCGAAGATCAGCGGCGGGCAGATCGCGAAGAACGCGATCCGTGGCAAGCACGTCAAGAACGGCAGCCTGCGGCTCGCCGACCTCCGCGCCGCGGACGTCGCGTCACTGCGCAAGGCGGGCAAGGCGGGCGAGCGCGGGCCGGCGGGCCCGGCCGGTCCCGCCGGCCCGGCGGGCGCGACCGGCACCAACGGCACCAACGGGAAGGACGGCGCCGACGGCGCTCCCGGCCAGGCCGGCCCCGGACGGTCGGTGTACAGCGGCGCCGCCTGCAACCCCGCGAGCTTCGTCTTCACCGACGCCGCGAACCTGTGCGGATCGGTCACGCTGCAGCTGCCGGCCGATGGCCGCATCCTCATCACCGCCAGCGCGAACGTGATCGCCGGCAACGCCGCGCAGGCGATGGACGGCGGCTGTCGCGTGGTCGTCGACGGAGCCATCGCCGGAGGCGAGTTCGGGTTCGGCGCGCTCGCCAACCAGACGAGCTCCGCGGCGCCGACCCACGTCTCCCTCAACGCCGTGAGCGCGCCCGTCGCCGCCGGAGCGCGTCAGATCCAGCTGCAGTGCCGCCAGGGCAACGGGGACGCCGTCGTGACGCACGGCGCCCTCAGCGCCGTCTACGTGGGCGCCAGCTGAGCCATGCGCTGCGCCGCCGCTCTCGCCGCGATGGTCGCCCTGCTCGCGCTCGGCACCGGCGTCGCGGCGGCGCAGACGATCCCCGGCGAGGTGGTCGTCCGGTACCGGCCGGCGGCGGACGGCACCGAGCGGGCGGCGGCCCGCGCGGCCGCCGGCGCGCGGCTCGAGCAACGCCTGGTCCTCCCCCACGCCGAGCTCCTGCAGGTGCCGCGCGGCGCGGTCGGCCGGGCGATCGAGCGGCTCGAGGCGAGGTCGTCGGTGCTCTGGGCCGAGCCGAACCTCGAGCGCGAGCCGCATGCGATCCCCGCCGATCCCGGGTTCGCCCAGCAGTGGAGCCTGCGCAACACCGGTCAGACCGTCCTCGGGACGACCGGACCCGCCGGGATCGACATCGACGCGGTGAACGCGTGGAACATCACCACCGGCAGCCCCACGGTCCCCGTCGCAGTCGTCGACAGCGGCATCGCCTTCGGGCACGAGGACCTCGCGTTCCAGCTGTGGTCGAACCCCGGCGAGACCGGAGCGGGCCGGGAGTCCAACCACGTCGACGACGACGGCAACGGCCTGGTGGACGACGTGCGCGGCTGGGACTTCATCCGCGACGACAACGAGCCGTACGGCATCACCGACCACGGCACGCACGTGGCGGGGATCATCGGGGCCGAGGGCAACAACGGGACGAGCATCAGCGGCGTCGCGTGGCAGACGCGGCTCGTGCCGCTGCGCGCGTGCGTCAACACGTGCAGCTCGGCGGCCACCGCGTCGGCGTTCGCCTACGCCGGCCAGAAGGGCGTCCGGCTGGTCAACGCAAGCCTGGGCAGCCCCACGCCCTCGCAGGCCGAACGCGACGCGATCGAGGCGAACCCGAACACGCTCTACGTCGTCTCGGCCGGCAACGGCGGCGCCGACCAGGTGGGCGACGACGTGGCGGTCGAGCCCACGTACCCGTGCTCGTACCCATCGGCGAACGTCCTGTGCGTCGCCGCCACGCGCCGCACCGACGCCCTGATCGGGTTCTCGAACTTCGGGTCCGGCGTCGACGTCGCAGCGCCCGGCCAGGACATCCTGAGCACCGTCATCCCGCCCGACGTGCTGCACAGCGACGACTTCGAGGGCGCGCAGCACTGGAACGAGGGCGCGGCCGGCGCCTTCGCGCGCACGACCGAGCGCTCCGCCAGCCCCACCCAGAGCATCACCGACAGCCCCGGGGCGAACTACGCGGCGAACACCGACCGCACCGCGACGCTGAGCGACGTCCTGAACTTCACCGGCCGCAAGGGCTGCGTCATGACGTACCGCTACCGGCTCGTGCTGGGCGCCGGGGACCTCTTCGTCGCCGAGTACAAGCTCGGGCCGTCGGGTCCGTGGACGCAGTTCAACTTCGGCATGCCGCCGACCGGCGGAGCGTTCCTGCCCGGCCTCGTCGACCTCGAGTTCCTCCAGGACGAGCCGCAGGTCCGCTTCCGGTTCCGCCTGCACAGCGACGGCAGCGGCCAGGACGACGGCGCCCACCTCGACGACGTCCTCATCCGGTGCGCGACCGTCGGCGACTCCGTCGGCTACCTGAGCGGCACCTCGATGGCCGCGCCGGTGGTGACGGGGATCGGTGCGCTCGTGCGCACGGCGCACCCGACCATCAGCACGGCGGCGCTCAAGGACGCGATCGTGCGCAGCGCCGACCTCGTGCCGGCGCTCTACGGGAAGGTCGCCGCCGACGGGCGCGTCGACGGGCGGTCGGCGCTGCGCATCCCCGGCGACACGACGCCGCCCGTCGCGTTCCCGCTGACCGGCCCGGCCGACGGCGCCGTGATCGGCGATCCCACCCCCGACCTCGCGTGGTCGGCCACCGGCGACGTCGGAAGCGGCCTGCAGTGCTACCAGCTCGTCGTCAATCGCGCCGGCGCCGGCTCGGTGGTCGAGCGCGACCGGCTGCTGCCCGGCACGATCACCGCGACGCCGGCGACGCCGCTGCCCGACGGCGTGCACTCGTGGTCGGTCCGCGCCGTCGACAAGGCCGGCAACGTCCGCTCGTCCGACACGACGCGCAGCCTCACGGTCGACACGATCGCGCCGGCGGCCTTCACGACGATCAGGCCGGCGCCCGGCGCGGCGACGAACGACCCGCGGCCGTTCTTCGAGTGGGAGCCGTCGTCCGACGCCGGCTCGGGCCTGCAGCAGTACGACGTGTTCGTCGACGGCGTCTCGCGGGCGACGATCACCGGCGCGGGCACCGGGACGTACCTGCCCGCCGACCTCGGCGCCGGGCCGCATCAGTGGTGGGTGCGGGCGCGCGACAGGGCCGGCCACACGTCGCAGACGCCGTTCCGCTCGCTGCTCGTCGACCGCACGAAGCCGTCGGATCCCGTCCAGCTCGACCCGGCGCCCGGCGCGGTCACCGGCGCGGAGCCGGTCTTCTCGTGGCAGCCGTCGACCGACGCCGGCGGCAGCGGCAGCGGCATCGCCCGCTACTTCCTCGTCATCGACGGTCAGCCGATCCCCGGCGACCTCCCGCCGACCGCGACCTCGGCCTCCGCCCCGGCTGCGCTTGCCGAGGGCGAGCACCGCTGGTCGGTCATCGTCCACGACAAGGCGGGCAACGTCGCCACGAGCGGGACCCGCACGTTCACCGTCGAGCTGCCCGCGCCGCCGCCGCCCGAGCAGCCGCCGGTGGCTGCCGACGCGGGCGCCGCGCCGCCGCGGGACACCGGCGAGGTCGTCGCGACTGCGCCGTTGCTGACGCCGGTCCCGCAGCTCGTCGTGCTGCCCGATCGGCGTGCGCCGCGCATCCGGGTTCGCGTCGCGACGCGCCCGCTGGTGCGGACGCTGCTGCGCCGCGGGCTCACGCTGACGTGCCGCGTCGACGAGCCGGCCACGTGCGCGGTCGAGCTGCGCTTGGCGAGCGGGCGGCTCGTGGTGGCGACCGCGAAGCGGCGCGTTCTCGCCGGCCGCGCGGCCGCATTGCGCCTCCGGCTCACCGCGCGGGGGCGCCGCGCGCTCCTCGGCCGCCGCCGTGGCGCGGTGCGGCTCGTCGTCGTGGCCCGGGCGACCGACGCCGCGGGCAACCGCGGCTCGGCCCGCCGGGCGATTCGGGCTCGCCGCTAGCGGGCGTACTCCACCGCGCGCGACTCCCGGATGACGGTGACCTTGATCTGGCCCGGGTACTCGAGCTCCTGCTCGATCTCGCGGGCGATCTCGTGGCTGAGCAGCGTCATGCCGTCGTCGTCGATGTCGTTCGGCGCGACCATGATGCGGATCTCACGGCCGGCCTGCATGGCGTAGACCTTCTCGACGCCCTTGTGGCGGCTGGCGAGCTGCTCGAGCTCGCGCAGGCGCTTGACGTAGGACTCGAGCGACTCGCCGCGGGCGCCGGGCCGGGCGCCGGAGAGCGCGTCGGCGGCCTGGACGATGACCGCCTCGATGGTCTGCGGCTCGACCTCGTTGTGGTGCGCCTCGGCGGCGTGCGCGACGGCCTCCGTCTCGCCGTGGCGGCGCATGTACTCGCCGCCGACGAGCGCGTGCGGGCCCTCGACCTCGTGCGAGACGGCCTTGCCGATGTCGTGCAGCAGCGCGGCGCGGCGGGCGGTGTTCGCGCTGGCGCCGAGCTCGTCGGCCATCATCGCCGCGAGGTGCGCGCACTCGACGGAGTGCGCGAGCACGTTCTGCCCGTAGCTGGTGCGGAACTTCAGGCGGCCGAGGAGCTTGACGAGCTCAGGATCCAAGCCCGGCACGTTCGCGTCGAACGCGGCGCTCTCGCCGGCCTCGACGATGTGAGCCTCGAGCTCGGACTTCGCCTGGTAGTAGGCCTCCTCGATGCGGGCCGGGTGGATGCGCCCGTCCTGCAGCAGCCTCTCGAGCGTCATCCGGGCGATCTCGCGGCGGACGCCGTCGAAGCCCGACAGCACGACCGCGTTGGGCGTGTCGTCGATGATGAAGTCGATCCCCGTGAGGTTCTCGAGGGCGCGGATGTTGCGGCCCTCGCGGCCGATGATGCGGCCCTTCATGTCGTCGGCCTGCAGCTGGACGACGCTGACCGTGGTCTCGGCGGCGTGGCTGGCGGCGAGGCGCTGCATGGCGACCGCGAGGATCGAGCGGACGCGGCGCTCGGCGTCGCGCTTGGTCTGCTCCTCGACCTGGCGCAGCGTGCGGACCGCGTCGTGCTTGGCCTGGTCCTCGACCTGCTTGACGAGCTGCTGCTTGGCCTGGGAGGCCGACAGCCCGGAGACGCGCTCGAGCGCCTTGACGTGCTCCTCGCGCTGCTGGGCCAGCAGCGCGCGCTCCTGGTCCAGCTCGGCGCCGAGCGCCGCGACCTCCGCGGCCTTGGCCTCCATCTCGACGTTGCGCCGCTCGAGCTCTGCCGCGCGCTGGCGCAGCTCCTCGGCGCGCTGCTCGAGCTCTCGTTCGCGTGCGCTCACCGCTCCGTGCGACGCGGCGCCGGCGACCGGCGCGGCCGCCGGGGCGCCGGGCCCCGCGGTGGCCGCGCTCGGCCTCCGGAAGACGACGGCGGCGGCGACGAGCCCCGTCGCCACCAGCGCCGCCGCGATCACCAGTTCCATTGCTCTCTCTCCCCAGCTGGGACGGCCGGAGCCGGCCCAGGTCTTCTCTCAGTGGTTGGAGCGAGGGTCCGGGCCGTGCCGATGCACGCCGGGACAGCGGACGAGCGACCTGGCGGTCGCGCTTCAGGCTACGACGGTGATGCGGTGTTCGGTCGGGTTCTGGTGTCGTGGGGGCCGAAGCAACTACGAATCGGAAACTGCGGTTTTGCTGCCCTTTCATGCCCTTTCGGGCCCGGTGCCTTCGCTTCGCCGGATCGTACCTCACCGGCTGATCGCGCGGACTGCGTCGTAGGCGAGGTCGAGGTCGTAGCCCTTGCGGACGAGGAACCCGAGCGCGCGCTCGCGGGCGCGGTCGTCCGCGGGCGGCTCGCGCAGCTTGCGCTGCAGCAGCGCGACGGCGGCCTGCAGGTCGTCCTCCGCGTCGCGCTGCGCGAGCGCGGCCTCGATGTGCGCGCGGGCGATGCCGGCGTCGCCGAGCTTGCGGGCGATCCGGTCCGGCCCCCATCCCTCGAGGCGCCGCTTGTCGTCCGCGAACCGCTCGGTGAAGCGCGCGTCGTCGAGGTAGCCCTGGTTCTCGAGCTCCTCGACGACCGCGTCCACGACGTCCGCGTCCGGCTCCTTCACCGCGAGGTGCCGGCGCAGCTCGGCGACCGACCGGTCCCGGTGACCCAGGTACCGGTACGCCCTGCCGAGCGCCTTCTCGTACTTCTCGCTCACCGCGCGCGGCGTCAGACGGCGGCGATGGCCTCCGGCATGGCCGGGATGTCCGTGTCGGGCTCGATCTCGGCCACCTTGTCGCGGTCTATCCCGAGTGCCTCGTAGATCTTCGCCTCGATCTCGGCGGCGACCTCCCCGTGCTCGTTGAGGTAGGCCTTGGCGTTGTTGCGGCCCTGGCCGAGCCGCTCGTCGCCGTAGGAGAAGAACGAGCCCGACTTCGTGACGACGCCGTGCTCGATGCCGAGGTCGAGGATGCAGCCCGAGGTGGAGATGCCCTGGCCGAACTCGATGTCGAACTCCGCCTGCCTGAACGGCGGGGCGACCTTGTTCTTGACGACCTTCACGCGCACGCGGTTGCCGACCGCCTCGGTGCCCTCCTTGAGGGTCTCGATGCGGCGGATGTCGAGGCGCTGCGACGAGTAGAACTTGAGCGCGCGACCGCCCGGCTGCGTCTCCGGCGAGCCGAACATGACGCCGACCTTCTCACGGATCTGGTTCGTGAAGAGGCAGAGCGTGCCGGTGCGGTTGAGGTTGCCGGCGAGCTTGCGCATCGCCTGGGACATCATGCGCGCCTGCAAGCCGACGGTGGTGTCGCCCATCTGGCCCTCGAGCTCGGCGCGCGGGGTCAGCGCGGCGACGGAGTCGACGCAGATGACGTCGACGGCCGAGGACCGCACGAGCATGTCGGCGATCTCGAGCGCCTGCTCGCCGTAGTCGGGCTGCGACACGAGCAGCTCGTCGATGTTGACGCCGATCGCCTTGGCGTAGAGCGGGTCCATCGCGTGCTCGGCGTCGATGAACGCGCAGACGCCGCCCATCTTCTGGGCCTCGGCCAGGATGTGGTACATCAGCGTCGTCTTGCCGGAGGACTCCGGGCCGAAGACCTCGACGATGCGGCCGCGCGGGACCCCGCCGATCCCCAGCGCGAGGTCGAGGGACAGCGCGCCGGTCGGGATCGCCTGCACCTTGACCTGAGCGCCCTCATCGCCCATGCGCATGACGGAGCCCTTCCCGAACTGGCGCTCGATCTGGGACAGCGCCCCCTGCAGGGCGGCGTCGCGGGCCTTCGCGGCCTTCTCCTGCTCGCTCACGGACATGCTCTGGTCAACCTCACTCACTTCGTCTGGGACGCAACAGGATGCGTCGGGCATCGGACGGAACACATGCTGAGCGCGGCCGCGTGCCACGGGTGCCACGAAGTGCGCCGGAAGACGCGCGGTTCAGCGCCGGGACACGACGAGGCGCGCCGTGTCGCCGGCCTTCGCGCCGTCCGTCGCGGTTCCGCGGAGGACGAGGCGGTAGCGGCCCGGTCCGAGCGGCGCGCGCAGCGGGACATGCAGCGTCCGCTCCCCCGCCAGGCGCCCGAAGGAGCGGCTCGCGACCAGATGGCGCCGGCGGTCGATCAGTCGAAGGCGCCCCGACCGGAGCACCCCGCCGCTCACCGAGACCGGCACGACGACCGCCCGGGTCGGCGACGCCCGCAGGCGCGGCGCCCCGACCGAGACGCGGAGGATGCCCGCCGTCCGGGAGACGGCCGGCGAGTCGCCGGGCGTGCACGGCGAGACCCGCGCCGTCTGGCCGCGCCCGACGACCACCAGCTCGGAGGTGGCGGCGGAAGACGCGCTCGGGGACGGCGCCTCCCCGGCGCTCGATGAGGTCGCGTCGGCTGGTGTGCAGGACAGGGTCCATGCTTCGCGCGTCCCGTCGCGGCCGATCCACGGCCGTGTCGACGGGCCGATGTGCCAGGTGAACTTGCCGCTCGCGCCGACGGTCAGCGTCGTCTCCACGAAGTCGTCGAGCTGCTGCGGCGGCGTGCGGGTCGCGCAGCCGGTGGCAGTGCAGATCGCGACGGTCGACGTGCGGAACGAGCGGCGGAGGCGCAGGACCGAGCCGGCGGGCGCGGAGCCGGCGACGAGCGCGTGGTCGCGGAGGTCGCCGGCCGCCTCGGCGCCGAGCAGCAGCGCCTCGCGCATCCCGCGCCCGGAAGCCGAGCCGCCGTAGTACTGGTCGACGACCGCGGTCTGGAACGGCCCGTGGAAGACCGGGTTCGTGCCGCTGTCGGACGCCGGGCCGAGCTCGACCGTGTAGCCGTAGGCGCCCTGGGCGATGTAGTTCCAGTCCTCGGCCGCCCCGTTGACGTCGTAGAGCTCGTAGCCGTGCAGCGACTGGTAGCCGGTGACGGCGCCGAGGCGGTCGCCGAGCTCGCGCATCCGCGCCTCGTCGGGCGCCTCGGGGCCGTAGTCGCGGAAGCCCGGCTGGCGCAGCACCTGGGCGACGATCGTGTGGAGCGACTGCACGCCGGTGACCTGCCGGCGCTGGAGCAGCTCGTGGACCGCACGCGACTCGGGCTCGGAGAACGGCGCCGGGCCGCGGTACGTCTCGCTCGTTCGGTCCACGCCCGCGCCGACGCCGCCCCACCCCGCCGCGTAGTTGCGGTTCAGGTCGACGCCCTCCCGGAACATGCAGGGCATCGCCTCCTCCGCCGGCGTCGTCGCGGCGCAGTTGCGACGGCGCTGCTCGTCGACGCCGCCGGCCGCGGCGGGGTCATCGCCGCGCGACGCGACGTAGCCGTCCGGGTTGACGACCGGGACGACGAGCACCCGGACGCGATCGAGCAGCGCGGTGATCCGCGCCGACGTCCCGTAGCCGCGCGCGAGGTCGTGGGCGAACTCGAGCGCCACCTCGCCCGACGGCCACTCGCGCGCGTGATGGAGCCCGAGCACGACGAACACCGGCCGGCCGTCGTCGTCGCGGTTGACGTTGGAGGCCAGCTCGACGCCGGTGATGGGCCGTCCCTCGACCGAGCGCTCCGGCAGCGTGACGGACTGGACGAGCCCCGGATGCGCGGACGCCAGCGCGGCCAGCTCGGAGACGTACTCGTCGAGCACGCGGTAGCGCGGCGCATGCCCGCTCGGCAGCGCCGGCGACGAGGAGGCTCGCGCGACGCGCCGGCGCGACGCCGCGTCGACGTCGCGCACGACCACCCGGTAGGTCCACCCCGCCCGCCGCAGCCTGCGCGCGTCGGCGGCGTCGCGCAGCAGCACCCGCGCGCGGCGCGGCGTCACGTCCTCGGTGACGTCCAGCCCAAGCCGCACCAGCGCCGCCACGTCGAGCCGCCCCGACACGGGGACGTCCACCAGCGTGCTCCGGGCCGACGCGCCCGCGGGGAGCCACAGCGCCGCCACGGCGACGAGGACGCCGACGACGGCCGGGTGGATCGTGCGGCTCCTGATGCGCGCACCGTACCGCCCGCGACCGAGCGCGACGAGCGGAGGCTCACGCCTGCAGACGCACGGAAACCAGCGCCTCGTACCGCGCCCCGCCGCGGCCGAGGTGGGAGCGGAACAGCGTCACGGCGGTGCCGTGGAACGAAGGCAGCTCCGGAAGCGGGGACAGTCCCTTCACACGGACGCGGTCGCCGCGCGCGACGGTGACGTGCGGCCGGTAGGCGCGAACCTCCGGCTCGTGGACGCCGAGATCGGCGAGCGCGGTGGCCAGCCGGCCCTGCAGGTCCGCGGCCGCGCCGTCGTGGTCGACGAGGTCGACGGCGAGCGCCCTGCCGCGGCCGAGGGCGGCGAGCCGTCCGAGGGAGAGCCGCGGCGCCGGCCCGTCGGCGCCACGGACCGCGGCCGAGATCGCCTCGAGGTCCTCCTCCGGCTGCTCGCCGAGGAAGACCAGCGTCGCGTGCAACGACGACGGAGGGAGGACGCGCAGCCCGCTCGTCGCCTCCGTCGCCCAGTCGTGGAGGGCGGAGACCACCCCGTCGGGCAGCTCGAGGGCCGCGAAGAGCCTCAGTCGACCTCACCCAGCAGGACGCGCCGGACCATGTGCATCGCGACGGTCGTGGACCGGTCGCGGACGTCGGTGCGGCCTCCGGGGAGCTCGAGCCTGCGGGTGAGCGAGCCGTCGGGGCCCTCGACGGAGAAGCAGACGGTCCCGACGGGCTTCTCGGGGGTGCCGCCGCCCGGGCCGGCGATGCCGGTGATCCCGACGCCGACGTCGGCGTGCAGCTTCGAGCGCGCGCCGCCGGCCAGCGCCTGCGCGACCTCGACCGAGACGGCGCCGACGCGGTCGATGAGCCCCGCGTCCACGCCCGCCAGCGCGATCTTCGCGTCGTTCGAGTACACGACGAGGCCGCCCAGCACGTAGTCCGAGGACCCGGCGCGGTCCGTCAACCGGCCGGCCAGAAGCCCGCCCGTGCACGACTCCGCCGTCGCGATCGTCAGCCCGCGGTCCTTCAGCAGCCCGGCGACCTGCTCGTCGACCGACGTGCCGTCGTCGGAGAACAGCGTGTCGCTGTGGCGCTCGCGGACGACCGCGTCGAAGGCGTCGTAGACGTCCTGCTGCGGCGGCTCGTACCGGGTGACCACCTCGACCTCGCCACGCCGCAGGCAGGTCGTGATCTCCAGCGCATCGAGGTCGACGCCCGACCGCCGCGCGATCCGCAGCGTCTCGGCGATCTCGGACTCCGGGATCCCGAACATCCGCAGCATCACCTGGCGGTACTCGGTGCGCCCGCCGATCGCGGCGCTCAGCTCCTCGGTCTCGACCGCGGCCGGCCACATGCCCTGCAGCTCGCGCGGTGGGCCGGGCAGCACGACGACCGTGGGACCCGGTCGCCCGTCCACGGGAGGGACGACGAACCCGGGCGCCGTGCCGACCGGCTCCAGCACGGCGGCCCCGACGGGCACCATCGCCTGCTTGCGGTTGCCCGCGCGGATCGCGTCCAGATCGAGATCGGGCCAGCGCTTCGTCAGCCGCTCGAGGATCTTCGCGATCCGCCCCTCGAGCGCCTCGTCGAGCTCGAACGAACGGCCGCAGAACTCCGCGACGATCGCCGCGGTCCGGTCGTCCTCGGTCGGCCCGAGCCCGCCCGACGTGCAGACGACGTCCATCCCCTGCTCGGCCATCCACGCAAGCGCGGCGCGCATGTCCTCGTCGCGGTCGCCGACGACGACGGTGTGCGCGTGGTCGACGCCGAGGTCGCGCAGGCGCTCCGACAGCCACGGACCGTTGCGGTCGAGCACCCGCCCGGTCAGCACCTCGGTGCCCGTGACGACGACGCCGGCGCGCGCGCTCACGACGGCTGGCAGGTCGGACGGCGCTCGACGGGCAGGTCCGACCGCCCGTTCGGCGTGATCGTGTAGCCGATGGGCCCGCTGGAGGGCGGCACCTCGCGCGTCTTGCCGTTGATCTTCAGCTGCAGCGCGTTGTTGCCCAGCACCAGCCGGAACTTCTTCGACTTGTACGTCTCGCTCGGCTGGCCCGGCTGGAGGATCTGGTTGCCGATCAGGATGTCGCCGCTCGCGTTGACCAGGCACACCGAGATGGCCGCCGTCGGGACGATCTGCACCCGCACCGTCGTCGGCTTGGCCGGCGCCTTCTTCTTCTCCTTCGCCGGCTTCTTCTTCGCCATCGTCTGCGTCGGCGTCGACGTGATCTGCGAGGCGTCGTCGCCGCCGTCGTCGGCGCCCTCGCCGATGATGAACAGCGCCACGACGATCGCCGCCAGGACGAGCCCGACGATCGCGAAGCCCGGCAGCCCGCCGCGCCCGCCCCCGCCGCCCGAGCGGCGGCGCTGCTCGCGCGCGGTCGGCCGCCGGATCGGGTGCAGCTCGCCCGTCTCGAGCGGATCGTGGCGCAGCTTGTACTCCTCGACCAGCGCCCGGCTGTCCAGCCCCAGCGCGTCGGCGTACGTGCGCAGGAAGCTCTTTACGTAAGTCGGGCCCGGCAGCAGGTCCCACTCCTCGTTCTCGAGCGCACGGAGGTACTTGGCGCGGATCTTCGTCCGCACCTCCATGTCCGTGATGTCGATGCGCTGGCGCATGCGCGCCTCGCGCAGAGTGGCCCCCACTTCCGGCATCGTCAGCCGGAGAACCTACTCGGGCGGCGGCGGAAGCTCCGGGGAACCGCTTGCCGCACCGGTTCCTTGCTTCTCACGCAGGTTCTCGATGAAGCGCGTGACGTCGGACGGCGAGACGAGCACCTGACGCGGCTTGGAGCCCTCGTAGCCCGAGATCACGCCGCGCCGCTCGAGCATGTCGATGAGCCGGCCCGCGCGCGTGTAGCCGAGGCGCAGCCGCCGCTGCAGCATCGACGTCGACGCCGTGCCCATCTCCGCGACGAGGTGGATCGCCTCCTCGAGCAGCGGGTCCTCGTCGGGATCGAAGTCGTCCGGGCCGGCGTCCTCCGTGCCCGTGTCCTCGTCCTCGACCTCCTCGAGCAGGTCCTCACGCAGCTCGGGCTCGCCCTGCTTGCGCCAGAACTTCGTGATCTTCTCGATCTGAGCCTCGTCGATGTACGCGCCCTGGATGCGCTGCAGCTTGGAGGAGCCGACGGGCGAGAACAGCATGTCGCCCTTGCCGAGCAGCGTCTCGGCCCCGTTCTGGTCGAGGATCACGCGCGAGTCGGTCTGCGACGAGACGGCGAACGCGATCCGCGACGGGACGTTCGCCTTGATCATGCCCGTGATGACGTCCACGCGCGGGGACTGCGTCGCGAGGACGAGGTGGATGCCGACCGCGCGCGCCTTCTGCGCGAGGCGGATGATCGAGTCCTCGACGTCGGCCGGCGCGACCATCATGAGGTCGGCGAGCTCGTCGATGACGCACAGGATGTACGGCAGCGGCTGGTCGCCGCGCTCGGCCCGGTAGCGGTTGAGCTCGGGCAGGTTGCGCGTGCGGGCCAGCGACATCCGCCCGTAGCGGTCCTCCATCTCCTTCACGAGGTTCTGGAGCGCGTTGGCCGCCATCCGCGGGCTCGTGATGACCTGCGTGAGCAGGTGCGGGACGGCGTCGTAGTGGTTGAGCTCGACCTGCTTGGGGTCGACGAGCACGAGCTTGACCTCGTGCGGGCTCGCGTTCAGCAGGACGCTCGAGAGCATCGCGTTGACGCACGCCGACTTGCCCGCGCCGGTGGTGCCCGCGACGAGCAGGTGCGGCATCTTCGCGAGGTCCGCGCCGACGGCCTTGCCGGCGACGTCCTTGCCCAGCCACACCGTCAGCGGCGACCAGTCCGCCGGCCGCGCCGCAAAGACGTCGCCGAGCTGGACGACCTTGCGGCGCGTGTTCGGCACCTCGACGCCGACCGCGGTCTTGCCGGGGATCGGGGCGAGGATGCGGATGTCGGTCGCGGCGAGCGCGTACGCGAGGTCGTCCTTGAGCTGGGCGACCTTGCTCATCTTGATGCCGGGCGCGAGGCGCAGCTCGTAGCGCGTGATGTGCGGGCCGGCGGTCGTGCCGATCACCCGCGCCTCGACGCCGAAGTGGCCGAGCGCCTCGACGAGGTTCTTCGCCGTCTCCGCCTGGCCGGCGGTGTCGGGGCGCGCCTGCTCGGCGGTGGAGCGCTTGAGCACCTGGCCCGGATCGGGATTGACCCACTCGAACTCGGGGTCGTCGGTGATCGAGGAGCGGTAGCGGCCCTGCGGCGTCAGGTCGTCCGGGCCGACCTCGACGTGGCGCGTCGCGGCGGCGACCTCGGCGGCCGTCTCGGGATCCTCGCCGTCGTCGGCCTCGCCTTCGGCCTCGGCGTCGGCCTCCGGCTCGGTCGAGCTGAACAGCTCGGGCTGCCCGGGCTCCTCCACCGGGTCGACCGACCACGGCGGCGGCTCCTCCTCGGCCGGGCCCTCGGATGCGGCCGGCTCGAACTCGGGAACGGGCTCGGGCTCCGGCAGCGGCTCCCACACCGGTGCGCGCGAGGACTTCGTCACCCGCGGCTCGTCGTCGGCCGGCTCGGGCGGCGTGATCGGGCGACGCCGGCGCGGTGCGGGCTTGCGGGCCGGCGCGGCGGTGCGCAGCGCGCGGGTCGTGTCGCTGACGCCGGTGTGCGTCGCCTTCAGCACGCCCGCGACGGACGCGCCGGTCAGCAGCAGCACCGCCGCGAGGAAGAGGAAGAACGCGAGCACGTCGACGCCGAAGTCGCCGATCAGCATCGCCAGGTTGGTCTCGAGCAGGTCGCCGATCGTCCCGCCGTTCTCCGCGCCCAGCCACAGCGCGGCCGCGAAGAAGAGGCAGATGCCGCCGGAGCGGAACGGCCGCACGGCGGGAAGCACGGGCCGCAGGACGAGGATGGCCCCGATGGCGCCGAGCGCGATCGGGACGCCGTAGGCCATGTCGCCGCCGAGCGACGTCAGGGCGTCGACCAGGGTGCGGCCCGCCTCGCCGCCGTCGCGGTCGCGGTAGAGCACGAAGCCCAGGAACACGGCCAGCGCGACGAACGCGAGGCCGAGCATGTCGAAGTGGCGCTGCTCGAAGTGCAGGCTCTGCGAGGAGCTGCGCTTGCGGGCCTTGGCACGCGACCCGCCGGAGCGGGGCGTCGGCTTCTTCTTCGCGCCGGTGCGCGGGGAACGGGATGGCGTACGAGTTGCAGGCATGGGCGGCCCGCTTCCCTTCGACGCCAATGCGCTTCATCCTGCGCAAAGGAACGCGACTACGCTGCCACGCGCGTGAGCGGTTACACACGAGATCCCCGGGTTCTGGTCGTCGAGGACGACGAGGACATCGCGCTTGCGGTGCAGCGCTCGCTGCGCATGGAGGGCTACGAGGTGCGCATCGCCGGCGACGGCGAGGTCGCGCTGGAGCAGGCGACCGCCTTCATGCCCGACCTCGTGATCCTCGATCTCGGCCTGCCGAAGCTCGACGGGATCGAGGTGGCGCGCCGCATGCGCGCCGACGGCGACGTGCCGATCCTCATGCTCACCGCCCGCGACGCGCTCGAGAGCCGCGTCGAGGGCCTCGACTCCGGTGCCGACGACTACCTCGTCAAGCCGTTCGAGCGCCAGGAGCTGCTCGCCCGCCTGCGCGCGCTCCTGCGGCGCCGCCCGCCCCGCGGCTCGCGCTCGTACGTCGTCGCCGACCTGACCCTGAACCCGGACACCCACGAGGTGCTGCGCGGCGACCGCCGCATCGAGCTCACCCAGCGCGAGTTCGAGCTGCTCGAGTACCTCATGCGCAACGAGCGCATCGTCGTGCCGCGCCAGCGGCTGCTCGAGGAGGTCTGGGGCTACGACCCGTTCGCGACGACGAACACCATCGAGGTGTTCGTGTCGAACCTGCGCCGCAAGCTCGAGGCCGGTGGCGAACCGCGCCTCCTGCACACGATCCGCGGGGCGGGGTACGTCCTGCGCGCGTAGGGTGCGCCCGTGAAGGACCTCTACGCGCGCATCCCCTTCCGGTGGCGGCTCGCGGGCGGCTCCGCGCTGCTGACGCTCGTCATCCTGCTCGCCTTCGCGGTGGCGGTCGGCGTGCTGACCTCGCGGCGGATCCAGAGCGAGTTCGACTCGAGCGTCTCCGCGGCGGCCGACCGGCTGCAGGACGCGGTCGGCATCACGATCGGCGAGGTCGGCCCCGGGACGTACCGGATCAGCGTGTTCCGCCCGAACCTCACGACGTTCGTGCAGGGCGAGCAGGCCGCGGCGCGGCTCGTGATCGCCGAGAACGGGCGCGTGCTCAAGCGCAGCCGCAACGCGCCCGACCTCGGGCCGATCGTCGGCCAGACCGTCGAGTTCAACGGCTACCGCGTCGAGAACCGCGCGGTCCGCACGCTGCCCGGCGCCCACCTCTTCATCCAGTACGGGCGCCCGAAGGCGTCGGTCGAGGCGACGGTGCGGCGCGTGCGCCTGTTCCTCGTCGGCGGCGTGGTCGGCGGCGCCGGCCTCGCGCTGCTCGCCGGGCTCATGATCGCCAAGCGCGCGATGCGCCCGATCACCGACCTGACCGCCAGCGCGCGGCGCATCGAGATCTCCCGCGACCCGTCCGAGCGGCTGCCCGAGCCGGGCCCCGCCGAGGACGAGATCGCCGAGCTCACGCGGACGCTCGAGCAGATGCTGCGCGCGCTGGCGGAGTCGCGGTCCGAGCAGGAGCAGATGCTGCGCCGCCAGCGCGAGTTCGTCGCCGACGCGTCGCACGAGCTGCGCACGCCGCTGACGAGCGTGCTCGCGAACCTCGACTTCCTCGCCGAGACGCTGCAGGGCGAGCAGGGCGACGCCGCCCGATCGGCGCTGCGCTCATCGCAGCGGATGCGCCGCCTCGTGCAGGATCTCCTCCTCCTCGCGCGCGCCGACGCGCGCCGCGCCGCGCCGCACCAACCGCTCGACGTCGGACAGGTCGTGGTCGAGGCCGCCGGCGAGCTCGAGCCCGTGACGAACGGCCACGTGCTCAGCGTCGACGCGCCGCACCTCGTCGTCGACGGCGCGCGCGACGAGCTGCACCGCCTCGTGCTCAACCTGATGGAGAACGCGATCAAGCACACGCCCGAGGGGACCCACGTCCGCGCGGCGGTGCAGCGCGTCAACGGCGACGTCGAGCTCTCGGTCGAGGACGACGGCCCCGGCATCCCGCCCGAGCTGCGCGACAGGGTCTTCGAGCGCTTCGTCCGCGGCACCGGCGACCGCGGCGGCCGGGGCGGCTCGTTCGGCCTCGGGCTGGCGATCGTCCGCGCGGTGGCGGAGTCGCATGGCGGCCGCGTCGAGCTCGACGAGCCGGAGGACGGCCGCGGGACCCGCTTCGTCGTGCGGCTGCCCGCCGCGGCGGAGAACTAGACCTCGACGACGACCGGCAGCACCATCGGGCGGCGGCGCAGCCGGTCGTAGACGAACGCGCCGAGGTCGTCGTGCAGGACCTTCTCGAGCAGGTCGACCTCGCGGATCTCCTCGACGGCGGCGCGCTCGATCGACCGCTCGATCTCCGCGCGCAGGTCGCCCAGCAGGTTCTCGGCCTCGTCGGGGAACGGGACGCCGCGGAAGATGACCTCCGGCTCGGCGACCGACTGGCCCGTCTGCTCGGAGATGGTGGCGACGACGACGAAGATGCCATCGGCCGACAGCATCCGCCGGTCGCGCAGCGCGACGTCGTTGACGTCGCCGATCTCGAGGCCGTCGACGAAGATCATGCCGCTCTGCTCGCGCTCGCCGAACCGGGCGCCGTCCCCGTCGATCTCGAGCGGCATGCCGTTCTCGCCGTGGAAGATCGCGTCGGGGTCCATGCCGACGGCGACCGCGAGCTCGCCGTGCAGGCGGATGCGCTTGTGGTCGCCGTGGAACGGCATGAGGTACCGCGGCTTGGTCAGCCCGACCATCAGCTTGATCTCCTCCGCGTACCCGTGGCCGGACGCGTGGATCGGGTAGTCGCGCGCCGTCACGACCGTGCAGCCGATGCGGAAGAGGCGGTCGATCGTCTCGTTGATCGCGCGCTCGTTGCCGGGAATCGGCGTCGCGCTGAAAACGACGGTGTCGCCGGGCTTGAGCTCGACGGCCGGGTGGTCGTTGTGGGCCATGCGGCGCAGCGCGCTGCCCGGCTCCCCCTGCGACCCGGTCGACATGATCACGAGCTTCTCGTCGGGGAAGTCGTCGATCTCGCGTGCGCCGATCATCACGCCCTCGGGGATCTCGGCCAGGCCGAGCGACCGCGCGATGTTCTGGTACTTGCGCATCGAGCGGCCGACGAGCGCGACCTTGCGGTCGAGCTGCGCGGCGGCGTCGATGACCTGCTGCACGCGGTGGACGTTCGAGGCGAAGCTCGTGACGACGACGCGGCCGGGCGCGCGCTCGATGACCTCGGTGAGGTGCGGGCCGACGCCCGCCTCGCTCGGTGACCAGCCGGCGCGGTCGGCGTTCGTCGAGTCGCCGCAGAGCAGCAGCAGCCCGTCCTCCCCCAGCTGCGCCAGGCGCCCGAAGTCCGGGCCGCCCGAGCTGACCGGGGTCTGGTCGAACTTGTAGTCGCCGGTGACGAAGACGGTGCCGACGTCGCACGTGACCGCGACGCCGGCGGCGTCGGGGATCGAGTGCGTCATGTGAACGAGCTCGAGCGTGAACGGGCCCGCGTCGATCAGCTCGCCGGGGTCGACGTCCTCGAGCTCGACGTCGCGCAGCTTGTGCTCGTCCAGGCGCGAGCGGGCCATCGCCATCGTGAGCTTGCGCCCGTAGACGGGCGGCGCGTCCTCGGCCTCGCGGCCCCAGAGCTCGCGCAGCACCCACGGCAGCGCGCCGACGTGGTCCTCGTGGGCATGCGTGATGACGATCGCCTCGACGTCGTCCTCGCGGCCGCGCAGGTACTGGAAGTCGGGCAGGACGAGGTCGACGCCGGGCATCTCGGCGGTCGGGAAGCGCAGGCCGGTGTCGATGATGACGATGCTGCCCTCGTACTCGAGGACCGTCATGTTCTTGCCGATCTCGCCCAGACCGCCGAGCGGCAGGACGCGGAGGGTCCCGCTCAACGGCTGGCGGGCTCCAGCACCCCGTGACGCTCGAGCGCCGAGCGCAGCTCCGCCTTCTCGGCCTCGTCGAGCTGCACGTACGGCAGCCGCGGCATGTCGCTCGGCAGGATCCCGAGCATCGCGAGCCCGGCCTTCAGCGCCATCGCGGCGGGGTGGCGGCCGAGCGCCTCGTACAGCGGCATGAGCCCCTGCTCGATGGCGCGGCGGTCTTCCGGCGACGCGTCGACCATGCGCGCCATCTCCTCGCCGGCGAGGTGGCTCGCGGTGAGGATGCCGCCCGGCTCGCCGAGGTCGAGCACGTCGGCGAGCATGTCGTCGTTGCCGGCGTAGATCTGCAGCCCGTCGATCCGCGCGAGGTTCGCGTGGTTGGCCTGCTTGACCGCCTCGATGCCGTTGATCTGCGCCAGCTCGGCGAGCAGGTCGTTCGGCATGTCGAGCCCCGTGCGCTGGGGGATGTTGTAGAGGACGATCGGCTTGTCGGTCGCCTTCGCGACCGCCTTGAAGTGCTCGACGATCCCGCGGCGCGGCGGCTTGTTGTAGTACGGCGTGACCGACAGGATCGCGTCGACGCCGAGCTCCGTCGCCTTCTCGGTCATGTGCACGGCGTGCGCCGTGTCGTTCGACCCGGTGCCGGCCGTGACGGTCGAGCCCTCGGGCTTCTCGCTCACTGCCAGCTCGACGACGCGCAGGTGCTCCTCGTCGGTGAGCGTGGACGCCTCGCCGGTCGTGCCGCACGCGACCACGCCGTCCGAGCCGTGCTCGATCAGGTGCCGGTGCAGCGCGACGAACGCGGCCTCGTCGACGCGGCCGTCGGCGTCGAACGGCGTGACGATGGCGGTGAGGATCGCACCGAGCGCGGGCACACGGGAACCCTAGCGCTCGCGCCCGGTGCGTCCTCCGGTCGTCAGGCGTTCGACTTGCACTCCGGGACGCCGACCTGGTCGGCGAGCTCGTCGCCGCGCTTCTGCAGGTCGTCGATCTCCGGCGTGTACTTCTCGATGACCTGACGCGGGTCGCCGCCGGCGCGCAGCTCCTTGGTCACCTTCTCGAGCAGCGCGATCTCCTTGTCGTTCAGCCCCTCGACCTCGGTCTGCAGGTCCTCGTACTTGTCCGGCGCCTGGAGGTCGGCGAAGCGGTCGCGGTACTTCTTCTGCAGGTCGGTGCCCTTCTGGAAGAAGTCGGCGAGCGCATCCGACGAGGTCGACGCCGGCTCGCCGAGCGAGTCGCTCTCCTTGTCCTGCTCGGTGCAGAACTTCTTGACCTCGGCCTTGTACTCGGACTCGCTGAGCTGGTCTCCCCCGCCGTCGCCGCCGCACGCGGCCACGCCGAGCGCCAGCGCCAGCAGCGCCGCGAGCAGGTACGCGCGCCGCATCAGCCGGCCAGCGGGTCGCCGCTGGTCATGCCGGGCGCGGGCCCCGGCCCGGGCTGCTCCTTCGGCGGGAAGGTCGGCGACTTGTCGGCCGGCGGCTGGTCGCCGAGGGGATCGCCCTGATCCTTCGCGGCCCCGCCCTGCGCCTGCGGCGGCTCCCCGAGCGGATCGCCGGGCGGCGTGGGCGCCGGCGCCGTCGACGGGAAGTCGTCGGCCGGGTCGCCCTGCGTGTGGCTGGGCCCGGGCTCGGGCACGAGCCGGTCCTCCGGCGGCGTGACCGGCCGCCCGTGCTTGTCGTACTCCACGGCCGGGCCGGCGCCCGCGGAGGCGCCGCTCGCCTGCTTCTCGTTGAAGTCCTTCTGGACCTCATCGAGCTTCGCCTGGGCCTGCTCGGCCAGCTTCTTCGCCTTGTCCATGAACCCCATGGCGCGAACCCTAGACCCGTTCGCGGCGGGAGGATCGGGCCGTCAGCCGGAGCACTCGGGCACGCCGAGCTGCTTGGAGGCCTCCTGCGAGCGCGCCTGCAGCGACTGCAGGCGCGTCTGCGCGTCGGTGAGGACCTCCTGGGCGTCGCCGCCCTTCTCCAGCTCGGAGATGACGTGCCGCACCTCGTCGGCGCCCTCCCGGTTGGCCTTCAACGTCGCCTCGTGGGCGTCCTTGAGCTCGTCGGGCGGATCGAGGTCGGCGAAGCGCTTCGTCGACTGCTCGTTCGTGGCGAGCAGCTGCTTGAAGTAGTCGACGATCGCCGCGTTCGTCGCGCGCGTCGGCTGGTCAACCGCGTCGCTCGCGCGCTTCGCGTCCTGGCAGATCTTCTTCGCCTGCGCGCGGTAGTCGCCGGTCGAGAGCGCGTCGTCCCCGCCGCACGCGGAGAGGAGCAGGGCCGCGGCGAGCAGAGCGGCAAGGAACGTCGACCGCGTCGCCGCGCCGACGATGGTCCGGCGGTGTCTCATGGCGGCGCGCAGGCTAGCGCTCGAGGGCGTCGGTGAAGCGCCGCGGGACGCGGGCGCCGTCGCCCTCCTCCCACAGCGTGACGACGACGAGCTCTCCGCGCGGGACGTCGTGGCGGCACACGAAGATCACGTCGCGGTCGTCGAGATCGACGACGTCGACGGTGCCCCGGCGGCCGGGCCGGACGCTCTTGGCCTGCCACGCGCGGCCGACCCGTTCGGTGATCTCCGCCTTCGCGTCGAGCGTCCCGCGCACGCGCTGGCGGTACCGCTCGGCCGCGTGGTCCGTGACCGCTATGAGCGCCACAGGACGTGCTCGAGCCCGACGGTCACCCGATCGGGAAGGCCGGCGACTGCCCGGACGGCGAGCACGACGCCGGGCATGAACGACTCGCGGTCGATCGAGTCGTGGTGGATCGTCAGCGTCTGGCCGACGTCGCCGAGGATCACCTCCTGGTGGGCGACGAGGCCGGGCAGGCGGACCGAGTGGATCGGCACGTCGCCCTCCATCATCTCGGCGGTGCGCGCGGCGGTGCCGGACGGCGCGTCGAGCTTGCGGTCGTGGTGCAGCTCGATGATCTCGGCGCGCGCCATGTGCTTCGAGGCCTCGGCGGCGAAGCGCATCATCAGCACCGCGCCGATCGCGAAGTTCGGGCAGAAGAGGACGTTCGGGCCGGGCTCCTTCGCCGCCCGCGTGCGCGCGGCGTCGACGTCCCAGCCGCTCGTGCCCACGACGGCGTGCACGCCGGCGTCGAGACAGGCGAGCACGTTCTGCAGCGCGGTGTCGGGGCGCGTGAAGTCGACGAGCACGTCGGCGTCGTCGACGACCTCCGAGACGTCGGTGCCGAGCGCCGGGTCGGCGCGGCCGGTCAGCTCGAGCCCGTCGGCCGCCTCGACGGCGGCGCAGACGGACTGCCCCATCCGGCCCGCGGCGCCGGCGACCGCGACCCTGAGCGGGCTGTCGCTCATGCCGCAAGCGCCTCGTGCACGGGCGCCAGCGCGGCGCGGAAGGCCGGTTCGTCGGAGCCGATGCCGGCGGCGCTCAGCCGGTCCGGCGCGAGCAGCTCGCCCGCGAGCGTGCTGACGTCCTCCACGGTCACCGCGTCGATGCGCTCGATGACCTCGTCGACCGTCAGCAGCGGCAGCCCGGCCAGCAGCGAGGCGCCGAGGCGGTTCATGCGCGCGGCGGTCGACTCGAGGCCGAGCACGACGCGACCCTTCACGTTCTCCTTCGCGCGGTCGAGCTCCTCGGCGTCGACCGGCTCCTGGCGCAGCCGCTCGAGCTCGTCCCCCACGACATGCAGCGCCGCGGCGACGTTGTCCGGGCGCGTGCCGAGGTACAGGCCGACCTGGCCCGTCCCGGCGAAGAGCGACTGGAACGAGTAGACGCTGTACGCGAGGCCGCGCTTCTCGCGCACCTCCTGGAACAGCCGCGACGACGACGTCCCGCCGAGGATCGTGTCGAGCACGCGCAGCGCGTGGCGGCGCTCGTCGTCGCGGGCGATGCCCGGCGCGCCGAGGCAGACGTGCACCTGCTCGGTGTCCTTGGTGAAGAAGCGCACCTGCGGCGGCGTCGGCGACGGCGGCGTGACGAGCGCGGGCACGGGTGCGCCCACGCGCTCGGCCTGCGCCTCCTCGACGAGCGCGACCAGCTTGTCGTGATCGAGCGAGCCTGCCGCCGCGACGACGACGTTGCGCGGCACGTAGCGCTCGGCGTGGAACGCGCGCAGCCCGTCGGACGGCGTGCCGGCGACGACCTCGGCGCGGCCGATGATCGCCCGGCCGAGCGGGTGCCCCGCGAAGACCGCCTCGCCGAGCACGTCGAAGACCTTGTCCTGCGGGTCGTCCTCGTACATCGCGATCTCCTCGAGGACGATCTGGCGCTCGTTCACCAGGTCCTCGTCGGCGAACCGCGGCCGCCAGACCATGTCGGCGATGACGTCGAGCGCCTTCGGCACGTGGACGTCGAGGACGCGCGCGTAGACCGACGTCGTCTCCTTGCCGGTCCCCGCGTTGATCTCGGCGCCCATGGCGTCGAAGATCTGGTCGATCTCGAGCGACTCGTAGCGGTCGGTGCCGCGGAAGAGCATGTGCTCGATCAGGTGCGACAGCCCGGCCTCGGGCTCGTCCTCGCCGGACGAGCCCGTGCCGATCCAGAAGCCCAGCGCCACGGATCGCACCGAGTCCATCGACTCGGTGACGACCCGGACGCCGGAGTCCAGCTCTGTGACCTGCGGCTCGACCACGTTCAGGGGTTACGGGTCGGCGGGTGGGTTGCTGTTGACGGGGTCACTCGTCGCGGTTGCGGCGCGGACGGCCGGAGCCGCGGCCGTTGCCGCCGCCGCCGTCCCGGTCGCGGCGCGGGCCGCGGTCACGCCGCGGGCCGCGGTCGCCACCGCCACCGCCGGAGCCGACGGTCGCCAGCTCCTCGGCCGACTTGCCCTCGACCGCCGGGTCGTTGGCGAGGCGCAGCCCGATGCGGCCGCGCTCGCGGTCGACCTCGACGACGCGGACCTCGAGCTCGTCGCCCTTGTTGAGGACCTCCTCGACCGTGTCGGGCCGCTGGCCCGGCGCGATGTTGGAGATGTGCAGCAGGCCGTCGGTGCCCTTCGCGAGCTCGACGAACGCCCCGAACGTGGTCGTCTTGACGACCTTGCCCGTGAACGTGTCGCCGACCTCGACCTCCTTGGTCATCGAGGAGATCCGATCGCGCAGGGCCTCGCCCAGCTCGCCGTTCGACGAGTAGACCAGCACCTGGCCCTCGTCGTTGACGTCGATCTGCGACTGGAACTCGTCCTGCAGGCCGCGGATGGTCTCGCCGCCCTTGCCGATGAGCAGGCCGATCTTGTCCGGGTCGATCTTGAGCTGCAGGATCCGCGGCGCGTACTTCGACATCTCCGTGCGGGGCTCGGAGATGACCTCGCCCATCCGCTGCAGGATGAACGAGCGGGCCTCCTTCGCCTGCGCGAGCGCGTCGCGCATGATCTCGAAGGTCACGCCGGTGATCTTGATGTCCATCTGGAGGGCGGTGATGCCCTCCTCGGTGCCGGCCACCTTGAAGTCCATGTCGCCGAGGTGGTCCTCGACGCCGGCGATGTCGGTGAGGACCACGTAGTCGTCGCCCTCCTTGATGAGGCCCATCGCGATGCCCGCGACCGGCGCCTTCAGGGGGACGCCCGCGTCCATCATCGACAGGGTCGAGCCGCAGACCGACGCCATCGAGGACGAGCCGTTGGACTCGAGGATGTCCGACACGACGCGGATCGTGTACGGGAACTCCTCGGTCGACGGCACGACCGGGATGAGCGCCCGCTCGGCGAGCGCGCCGTGGCCGATGTCACGCCGCTTGGGGCCGCGCATGAAGCCGGCCTCACCCACGCTGAAGGGCGGGAAGTTGTAGTGGTGGAAGTAGAACTTCTGCGTCTGGAGCCCGAGGGTGTCCAGGCGCATCTCCTCCTTCAGCGTGCCCAGCGCCGCGACGCTGAGCGCCTGCGTCTGGCCGCGCGTGAAGAGCGCCGAGCCGTGCGTGCGCGGCAGCAGCCCCGCCTCGACGGTGATCGCCCGGATCTCCTTCTCCGAGCGGCCGTCCGGGCGCAGCTTGCGGACGGCGATGCGCTCGCGCACCGTCGTCTTCTCGAGCTTCGCGAACGCCTTGGCGGCGTTGGCGCGCGCCTCGGCGTAGTTCTCGGCGTCGGGCTCCGGGGTGAAGCGCTCGATCGCCTGCTCCTCGACCGCCTTCGTCGCGTCCTGGCGCTCGAGCTTGTCCTCGACCGAAGTCGCCCTGTCGACGGCCTCGCCGAACTCGGAGACCATCTCGTTGTAGAGGTCCTCGGGCACGCCGGCCTCGGGCACCTCGACCTTGTCCTTGCCCGCGAGCTCACGCAGCTCGAGCTGCGCCTGGCAGAGCTTCTTGATCTGCGCGTGGGCGATGTCGAGCGCGTCGAGGATCTCGGCCTCGGGCACCTGGTTGGCGCCCGCCTCGACCATGAGGATGGCCTCCTCGGTGCCGGCGACGACGAGGTCCAGGTCGCTCTTGCCCTCGGCCAGGTCGGCCTCGGACGGGTTGATGACGAAGTTGCCCTCGATCTGGCCGATGCGGACGGCGCCGACGGGCGCGGCGATCGGCACGGGCGAGATCTGCAGCGCCGCGGAGGCGCCGTTCATCGCGAGCACGTCGTACGGGTGGACGTGGTCCACCGACAGCGGGATGCCGACGAGCTGCGTCTCGTAGCGCCAGCTCTTCGGGAACAGCGGGCGCAGCGGGCGGTCGATGAGACGAGCGGTCAGCGTCGCCTCGGTGCCCGAGCGGCCCTCGCGCTTGAAGAACGAGCCCGGGATCTTGCCCGCGGCGTACATCCGCTCTTCGATGTCGACGGTCAGGGGCAGGAAGTCCGCGTCGCGGAGGTTGCCCATCGTCGCGGTGCTGAGGACCACGGTGTCGCCCTGACGGACGACGACGGCGCCGGAGGCCTGCTTGGCCATCTTGCCCGTCTCGAAGGTGATCTCCTCACCCGCGATCTCGACAGAGACGGACTTCACGGCGTCATTGGAAGCCATATGGAGTTGTTCTCCTCTTCTGGGCGCGCCCTTCGGTCGGCGGGCCCCTTCTTACTTCTTCTCTTGCTCCGAACTCCGCGTGAGGATAGCGGCGAGGAGGTCCCGTTCCGGCGCACCGGCGTGCAGAGCGCCCCACGGATCGACCAGCGTCGGCGTCAACGTGATCCCGGCGCGCATCCCCGCGCGGACGTCCGCGCGAACCCGATCGGCGGTCGCGTCGGCGCGCCGGTCGGCCTCGAATCGCTCGAGATCGAGCCCCAACCGCTCCACATGCGCCCACAGGTGCGGGTCGTCGATGCGGCCGGGGTCGTCGTAGACGGCGTCGTGGAACGACCAGAACGCGTCCTGCGCCGCCGCCGCCTCCGCCGCGTGCGCCAGCGCCACGGCCCGCGGGTGCTTGGCCTTCAAAGCGAAGTGGCGGAACGCGACGCGCAGCGGGACGTCGCGCAGCCGCTCGCGCGCGACGACGCAGCGCGGGCAGGTGAAGTCCGCGTAGAGGACGACGAGCGGCGCGCCCGCCGGCCCGCGGACGTGATCGGCGTCCGTGATCGGGGGCACCGGGGCGCTCGTAAGGCTCACTGATGGCGCTCCACGTGCTGCATCGTGAGCAGATCCTGCCCGGAACGCCCGGCGAGGTGTTCCCGTTCTTCGCCGACGCGCGCAACCTCGAGGCGATCACGCCGCCGCTGCTGCGCTTCGAGGTCGTCACGCCGGATCCGATCGAGATGCGGGTCGGGACGCTCATCCAGTACCGCCTGCGGCTGCACGGCGTCCCCGTCAGCTGGCTCACGTCGATCCAGGCGTGGGAGCCGCCGCACCGCTTCGTCGACGTGCAGGTGCGCGGGCCGTACGCCGTCTGGCACCACACGCACACGTTCGAGGACCGCGGGGACGGCACGACGCTCATGCGCGACGTCGTCCGCTACGGGATCGGCTTCGGCCCGCTCGGGGCGCTTGCGCACCGCCTCTTCGTGGGGCGGGATGTCGCGGCGATCTTCGACTTCCGCCGCGACGCGATCGGACCGCTGCTCAGGGCGTGACGACCTGCAGCCTGTCCCACGGGAACTTCGCGAACATCCCGTTCTGGTCGGGGTAGCGGCCCTCGTACAGGGACGGCCACGGGTCCGAGCCGATGCTCTTCGGGTCCTCGCCGTAGAACGACACGGCGCCGGCCTTGTCGCGCACGACGATCCCGTAGCGCTGCGCGGCCTGCGCCATGACGCCGGCCATCCACGGCAGCCCGAGCGAGCGGATGTCGAGCGTCGGCGGCAGCCGGAAGCGCGTGCCCTCGGGGATACCGCCGCCGACGACCGTGCCGTCGGTGCGGTTCGCGGGCGCGGTGAAGATGGCCGCCGTCGCCTCGGGCACCGAGAGCGCGAGCGCGTGCGGGATGTTCCCCGCCCTGACCTCGTCGGGCAGCATGAGCCCACCGTGCAGCGGCAGGCCGGTCGCCGTCGCCCCGTACGGCCACGGGAAGACGCCCGCGTTCTGGCTGGCCTGCGTCATGGCGCCGCCCCAGCTCGCGTGCCAGCCGTCGGCGAGCTTGCGCAGCTGCCACAGCTCCCACATCTTGTCCGTCGAGGGCTGCCAGATGACCGCGTGCCCGTCCGTGCCGGCGGCGGGCAGCGCCGTCGAGGGCAGCGGCACCGAGCCGAGCGCGGAGCGCAGGATGTCGTTGACCGTCGAGACCGGCGCGTCGAGCGCGATCTTCACGGTGCTCTGCGTCGCGCCCACGCGGTAGACCGGCGTCGAGTACTGGCTCGTGTTGACCCACGAGCCGAAGGCGTTGACCTGGCGGACGAGGTCGTCGACGAGCTGCTGCGAGTTCCCCGCGACCGGGGCGTCGGCGGCGAGCGGCTTGTTCCAGACGCCGGTGGGGCTGAACGGCACGGTCGTCGACGCGGTCGACGTCGTGGTGGTCGGGGACGTCGTCGGGGCGGTGGTCTTCTTCTTGGCGGCGTCGGCGGCCGGCGCGACCGCCAGCGCGGCTGCGGCGGCGATCAGGAGGAGGCGGCGGGGGAGCATGCCCTTCCTATCGGCGAACGCCGATGCACCGCTTTAGGGACTTCTACGCGGTCAGGTGCGGACGGCGAGCCCGTCGAAGATGAGGTTCGCCCCGGGCAGGACGCCGGGGTTCTCCCCCTCCCAGCTCCACTGCACGACGCCCTCGGGATCTACGATCACGAGCGCGCGGTTCGAGAAGCCGCCCGGCTCGAAGTACGCGCCGAACGCCTTCGAGACCGCGCCCTTGGGCTCGAAGTCCGACAGCTGCGGGATCGTGACCCCGAGCTTCTCGCGGAACGCCTTCTGCGACCAGACCGCGTCGCACGAGACGCCGTAGAGCTTCGCGCCGCGGGCCTCGAACTCGTCGAGGACCTCCTCGTAGACCTGCAGCTGGTCGGTGCAGACCGGGCTGAAGGCGAACGGGTAGAAGACGAGCACCGACGTCTGCCCGAGCAGGCTATCGCGCGTGACCTTGTTGCCGTCCTCGTCGATGAGGCGGAACTCGGGCGCGGGGGTGCCGGGCGCGATGATCGCCACGGCGGCCGTCCTAGCGGCGCAGGCCGAGCTCGCGGATGAGCTCGCGGTACGCCTCGAGCTCGTGGCGCTGGAGGTAGTTCAGCAGCCGGCGGCGCTTGCCGACCAGCATGAGCAGGCCGCGCCGCGAGTGGTGGTCCTTGCGGTGCGTGCGCAGGTGATCGGTGAGCTCGTTGATGCGCGCGGTGAGCAGCGCGATCTGCACCCGGGTCGAGCCGGTGTCCTCCGGCCCGCTGCCCCAACGGGTGATGATCTCCTGCTTTGCGTCCTGGGTCAGCGACATGCGACGAGAGAAGGTAGCACCCGCTTCGCGGGGCCTACCGGGCCTCCACCAGCGTGCGCGCCTCGTCGACGTCGCGGCCCATCTGGTCGACGAGCGCATCGACGGACTCGAAGCGCTTCTCGCCCCGCAGGCGCTTGTGGAAGTCGAGCGTTAGCTGCCGCCCGTAGAGGTCGCCCTCGAAGTCCACGAGGTAGGCCTCGATGAGCTCGCCGCGGCCCGTGACGAACTGCGGGCGGACGCCCACGTTGACCGCGGCGGTGAACCACGCCTCGGCGTCCGGCCCGATCACGCCGGCCCGGCAGGCGTACACGCCGTGGCCGGGCAGCACGTAGTGCGGATCGGGGACGAGGTTCGCGGTCGGGTAGCCGAGCGTGCGTCCGCGCTTGTCGCCGTGGGCGACCTCCCCCGTCATCCGGAACGCGTCGCCGAGCAGCCGGCCGCCGTACTCGACGGCGCCGCCGAGGATGAGCCCGCGGATGTGGCTCGACGAGACGACCTCCCCGTCGATCTCCAGGAGCGGGACGACGCGCGCCTCGAAGCGGCCGTCATCGTGCAGCATCGCGGCGTCGCCCTGCGCCTTGTGGCCGAAGCGGAAGTTCTCCCCCACCGACACGAACGTCGCCTGCAGCGTCTCGACGAGCACCGCGTCGACGAAGTCCTGCGCCGAGCGCCCCGCGAAGTCGCGGTCGAACGGGACGACGACGAGCTCCTCGACCCCGATGCCGGCGCACAGCTCCGCCTTGCGCTCGAGCGTCGTCAGCAGCCGCGGCGCCGCGTCGGGCGCGATCACCGACTGCGGGTGCGGGTCGAACGTCAGGACCGTGTCGGCGCCCCGGATGACCTCGCGGTGGCCGAGGTGGACGCCGTCGAAGGTGCCGACCGCCACCCGGCGCGGGCGTCGCTCGACGTCGGGCAGGCGGGTGATCTTCACCCGCGGAAGCCTACGGCGGGCTTGAGCACGCCGCCTTCGCGGGGCACCGCCACGGCGATCGGGCCGTCGTCGTCGACGAGCAGCACCTCGGCGTCGGCCTCGCCGGCGATCGGCACCCCGTGGCCGGCGCGCTTCGCGTCGGCGCCCTCGAGCCGCACGACGGGCAGCACGCGCGCCAGCGCGTCGCCCAGCGGGATCACGCGCTCCTCGTCGGCCTCGGCGACGTCGAACGGGCCGATCGCCGTCCGGCGCAGCTCCTCGCAGTACGCGTCGCCCAGCGCCATGACGAGCGACCGCACGTACGTGCCGCTCGAGCAGCGCAGGCGCAGGCCGACGCGCGGCGGCTGGCGCCACAGCTCCTCGAACGCGTGGACGACGACCTCGCGCTCGGGCAGCTCGACCTCCTCCCCCGCCCGCGCCAGCGCGTACGCGCGGCGGCCGCCCACCTTGATCGCGCTGTAGGCGGGCGGGCGCTGGCGCAAGCGCCCCGTCGGCAGCACGAGCGGCTCGGGGATCGGCGCGCCGGTCTCGGTGATCTCGCCCTCCGGATCGCCGGTCGTCGAGACGGCGCCGAAGCGCGCCACCGTCTCGTACGTCTTGTCGAGCCCCATGAGGAACCGCTGCGCGCGTGTCGCGCGGCCGAGCAGGACGAGCAGCACGCCGGTCGCGAACGGGTCGAGCGTGCCGGCGTGGCCCACCTTCACGGCCTTGCGCCCGCCGCGCGCGCGGCGCACGGCGTTGACGACGTCGTGCGACGTGCGACCCGGCTGCTTGTCGATGACGAGGACCCCGTCCACCGGGGCGGATGATGCCGTCAGCGCGCCGGGGCGTGCCCGTCGACGCCCAGCTGCAGCCCGACCTGCTCGCGCAGGAACGTTACGAGCTCGTCGTCGTCCAGCCGCGTCGTGAAGCCGGCCGCCTGGCGGTGGCCGCCCCCGCCGCCGGCGCGCGCGATGACGCTGACGTCGACGTCCTCGTCGGCGGCGCGCAGCGAGACCTTCGACAGGCCCTCGCGGCCGGGGCCCGGCAGCTCGCGGACGAGCGCCGCGACCTTCGTCCCGTTCACCGCGCGGAGGTTGTCGATGAAGCCCTCGGAGTAGCTCTCCTCCGCCCCCGTCTCCGGGTAGTCGTCGCGCAGCAGGCGGGTCAGCGTCAGCCGGCCGCCGTCGAAGCGCCGGACGCGGTTGAGCGCCCGGCTGAGCAGCTCGAGCTTGGCGAACGGCATGCCCTCGTAGAGGCGGCGGTAGATGTCGTGGACGTCGACGCCGGCGGCGATCAGCTCGGCGGCCATGACGTGCGCGCGGGTGCCGGTGTTCTCGTACATGAACCGGCCCGTGTCGGTGACGAGACCGACGTACAGCGCGTCGGCGATCTCCGGCGTCGCCTCGACGCCGAGGCCGCGCATGAGGTCCCACACGATCTCCGCGGTGCACGACGCCTCGGGGACGACGTGGTCGATCGCCCCGAACCGCGTGTTGTCGTGGTGGTGGTCGACGTTGACGATCCGCAGGTCCTCGTGGCCGAGGACCGCCGGGTTGCGGTCGATGTTGCCGCAGTCGAGGAACACGACCAGCCGGTCGGCGAGGTCGCCGGGCACCTCGGTGACCATCCCCGCGAGGTCGAAGAAGCGGTACTCGTACGGCAGCGGGAACTCGTCGGGCGACATGAACATCACGCTCTGCTTGCCGAGCGCGGTGAGCGTGCCCTGCATGGCGACGAGCGAGCCGAGCGCGTCGCCGTCCGGGTTCTCGTGGGTGACGAGGAGGAACCGGTCGTACGCGCGGATGGCGTCGAGGACCTGCTCCCGCGACCCGGCGCGCGTGTCAGTGCTCATCGTTGAAGAGCTCCTCCAGGCGCGCTGCGTTCCGTGCCGTGTCGTCGTGGGCGAACTCGAGCGTCGGCGTGCGCTTCAGGCGCAGCTCGGACGCGATGCGCCGCTGCAGGAGCCCGTGCGCGGACTGGAGCCCCTCGATCGATCCCGTGCGGGCCGCCTCGTCGCCGAGCACGCTCACGTAGACGCGGGCGTGGCGAAGGTCGGGGCTCGTCTTGACGTCGGTCACGGTGATGAAGCCGATGCGTGGGTCCTTCAGCTCTCCCACGGCGTCGCTGAGGACCTCCCTCAGCGCCTCGTCGACCCGGCGCATCCGGTCGCTCACATTAGCTCCCCGAACGAGACGACCGTACGGTCGACGCGGACGCCCTGCGGCAGCCGGCCGTCGAGCCAGCGCTCGACGCGGTCGGCAGCCTGCTCGACCGCGGCCTGCGACCCCCCGGTCACCGCCGCGGCGAGCGTCGCACGCTGCCACAGGTCCTGGTGGTCCACCTCGCTGACGGTTACCCCGAGACGGCCGTGAAGCTGCGCCTTGATCGACGCGAGGTCCTTGCGCTTGGCCTTGAGGCTGCCCGCCTCGGGGAAATGCAGGTGGATGAGCAAGAGGGCGACGAAGGCCGGCACCGCACGAAGCGGCTAGGTGAGCTCGCGCTCGACCTGCCGCGTCTCGTAGACCTCCATGACATCGCCCTCCTTGATGTCCTGGAAGTTCTCGAGCGTGATGCCGCACTCGAAGCCGGCGGCGACCTCTCGGGCGTCCTCATTGAAGCGGCGCAGCGTGCTGATCCTGCCGTCGTGCACGACGGTGCCGTCGCGGACGAGGCGGACGCGCGCGCCGCGCGTGACCTTGCCCTCGCGGACGTACGAGCCGGCGATGATGCCGATGCGCGAGGCGCGGAAGGTCTGGCGGACCTCGACCTCGCCGACCGTCTCCTCGACCTCCTCCGGCGCGAGCATGCCCTGCATCGCGTCGCGCAGCTCGTCGAGCGCCTTGTAGATCACCGAGTAGGACCGGATCTCCACGCCCTCGCGCTCGGCGGCCTGACGGGCCTCGCCGACGGGGCGGACGTTGAAGCCGATGATGATCGCGTCGGATGCCGCCGCGAGCGTGACGTCGGACTCGTTGATGCCGCCGACCCCGGAGTGCAGGACGTTGACCTTGACCTCGCTCTGCGGGAGCTTGGCGATCTCGTCCTCGACCGCCTCGACCGAGCCGGCGACGTCGCCCTTGAGGACGAGGTTGAGCTCGGCGAGATCGCCCTCCTTGGCCATCCGGAAGACGTCCTCGAGCGAGACCTTGCGGCCGGACCGGCGGGCGAGTGCCTCGGTCTTGAGGCGCTGGGCGCGCTCGGCGGCCTGCGTGCGGGCCGTGCGCTCGTTCTCGACGACGCGGAACGTCTCGCCGGCCTCGGGAACGCCGTCGAACCCGAGCACCTCGATCGGCTGACCGGGGATCGCGTCGTCGACGCGCGTGCCGAGGTGATCGGAGAGCGCGCGGACCTTGCCCCAGTTGGAGCCGGAGACGAGCGCGTCGCCGATCTTCAGCGTGCCGCGCTGGATGAGCAGCGTGACCACGGGTCCGCGGCCCGGATCGAGCTTGGACTCGATGACCACGCCCGACGCGTCGGCGTTGGGGTTGGCCGTGAGCTCCTCGACCTCGGCCATGACGTTGATCGTCTCGAGCAGGTTCTCGAGCCCGTCCTTCGTCTTCGCGGAGACGTCGACGAACTCGGTCTCGCCGCCCCACTCGACCGGCTGCAGGCCGAGCTGCGTCATCTCGGTGCGGACGCGCGTCGGGTCGGCGCCTTCCCGGTCGATCTTGTTGACCGCGACGAGCATCGGCACGTCGGCGGCCTTCGCGTGGTCGACGGCCTCGCGCGTCTGCGGGCGCACGCCGTCGTCGGCGGCGACCACGATGACCGCGATGTCGGTGACGCGGGCGCCGCGGGCGCGCATGGCGGTGAACGCCTGGTGGCCCGGCGTGTCGAGGAAGGTGATCGGGTGCTCGTTGCCGTCCTCGCCCGCGACGTGCACCTGGTAGGCGCCGATGTGCTGCGTGATGCCGCCGGCCTCGCCCGCGGCCACCTCGGTCTCGCGGATCGCGTCGAGCAGCGACGTCTTGCCGTGGTCGACGTGGCCCATGATCGTCACGACCGGGGCGCGCTCGACGAGATCCTCGTCGGAGTCCTCGAAGGCCGGCTCGGCTGCGTCGTCCTCGTCCGCGCGGACGATCTGGATCTCCTTGCCGAACTCGAGCGCGATCGTCTCGATCGCCTCGTCGGACAGCGTCTGCGTGAGCGTCGCCATCTCGCCCAGGCCCATCAGCTTCTTGATGATCTCGGGGACCGCGACGCCGAGGTACTCGGAGACGTCCTTGACGGTCGAGCCGGAGTTGATCCGGATCGTGTCGATCCGGGTCTGCGCGTCCTTGTCGAGCGTCGGGGCCTCGGCCTCGACGAAGTCGCGCCGGCGCCGGCGACCGCCGCCGCCACCGCGGCGGCGCGGACCGCCGGGAGGGCCGCCGGGGCCGCCGCCGGGGCCACCGGGGCCGCCGCCGGGGCCGCGCCGTGCGGCCTGGGAGTCGATGACGACGCGCCGGCGGCCCGCACCGGGACCCTGGCCGGAGCGCTCGCCCATGCGGGAGTCGCGCGTGGGGCGGTTGGCGCCGCCCTGCCCGCCGCCCGGACCGCCCTGACGGTTGCCGCCGGGACCGCCGGGACCGCCCTGGCGGTTGCCGCCGGGACCGCCGGGACCGCGCCCGCCGCCCGGACCGCCCTGGCGATTGCCGCCCGGACCGCCCTGGCGGCTGCCCGGCCCGCCCGCCCCGCCCTGACCGCCCTGGCCCTGCCCGCCCGAGGGGCGGCTGGGCTGCGAGGGACGGGAGATGCGCTGCGCGGGACCGGAGCCGGAGCCGAACGGCCGAACGGGACCGGACGCGCTGGAGCGCGGAGCGGACTGCGGCTTGTTGTCGCCGGATGCGCCGTTCTTCTGCGGCTTGACCTTCTTGCCGGCCAGGGCGTCGAGCGCCGCCTGCTCATCGACGGCGGACGCGACGGCCTTCACCGGCAGTCCGGCAGCCTGCAGCTTCGCGAGCATGTCCCGCGGGGACATGTCGCGTTCCTTGGCGAGCTCATGGACGCGCTTCTTTGCCACTTGGTTCCAGTCTACTTGTCACTTGCCGGAGGGCCTTCTGGGCCTCCGGAGACGGCGGTGCGGAACGCCCGGCTCCATGCGCGGCGCTGCGTAGCGCGCTCCACGCACGCGTCCGAGCACGCGTAGGCGCCCCGGCCGGGCAACGTGCGGGCCTCATCGGCGACTACCCGGTCGCCGACGAGGACGAACCGGCGCAGGGCTGCCTGGTCGGTGGTCCGACGGCAGCCCACGCAGGTCCGCTGGGGAGAGGCTACGAGGCCTCTCCCGTGGGTTCCGCGCCCTCCGGCTGCGGCGCGACCTCGGCGGGGGTCTCCTCCACCACCGCGGTCTCGCCCGCCGGCACCTGCTCGGGCTCGGCCTCGACCGCGCCGTCGCCGTTGCCCTGCAGGTCGGCGAGCCGGTCGGAGTCGATCGCCAGCAGCGCCTGGTGGGCATCCAGGCCGCAGTACCGCGAGCCGGGCAGCGCGGCGTTCGGGCAGCGGCGGCCGTTGGTGAGGATCGCGTGGCAGCGGCCGTCCAGCTCCTCCGCTCCCTCGCCCTCGCCGTAGCCGTCCTGCTCCTCCGTCGCGAACTCGGTCTCGGAGCGGATGTCGATCCGCCAGCCGGTCAGGCGCGCGGCGAGCCGCGCGTTCTGGCCCTCGCGGCCGATCGCCAGGCTGAGCTGGTCGTCGGGCACGATGACGGTCGCCTGGCGGCCGTCGTCGTCGACGAGCACCTCGCGCACGCGCGCCGGGCTCAGCGCCTTGGCGACGAAGCGGGCGGGCTCGTCGTTGTAGGGGATGATGTCGATCTTCTCGCCGCGCAGCTCGGACACGACCATGCGCACGCGCGAACCGCGCGGGCCGACGCACGCGCCGACCGGGTCGACGCCCTGCGCGTGGCTGACGACCGCGATCTTGCTGCGGTAGCCGGGCTCGCGCGCGACGTTCTCGATCTCGACGAGGCCGTCGGCGATCTCCGGGACCTCGAGCTCGAACAGCTTCTTGATCAGCTCGGGGTCGCGGCGGGAGACGATGATGCTCGGCCCCTTCGTGGAGGGCGAGACCTCCTTGATGACCGCCTTGATCCGCTGGCCGTGGTCGTAGCGCTCGCCGTCGACCTGCTCGGACCGCGGCAGCAGCGCCTCGACCCGCTCGCGCAGCTGGACGAGCGTGTAGCGGTTGTCGGACTGCTGGACGATGCCGGTGATCAGCTCGCCGACGCGGTCGCGGTACTCCTCGAACATCATGTCGCGCTCCGCCTCGCGGATGCGCTGGAGGATCACCTGCTTCGCCGTCTGCGCGGCGATGCGGCCGAAGTCGTCGGGCGTGACGTCACGCTCGTCGATCTGGTCCTTGTACTCCTCGAACTTGACCGGGTCGATCTCCGGATCCTGCGGCTCGATCATCTCGCCGGTCTCGGGATCGACGGTGGTCTGCTCGTCGATGGTCTCGACGATGAGGTGCGCCTCCAGGCGCTCGGGCACGATCAGCTCGATGACGCGGTAGTCCGCGGTCTCGGGATCGAGCTCGACGCGGGCGTACTTCGCCGAGCCGGGCTGCTTCTTGTAGGCACTGAGGAGGGCGTCCTCCAGGGCGTGCCGGAGCTTGTCGGGCGCGATGCCCTTCTCGCGGGCGAGCGCCGTCATGGCCTCGAGGATCTCGCGTGACATGGTGGGCTACTCCTCCACGAGGTTCGATCGCGTGATGTCGCCGTACGGGATGGCGATGACGCCGCTCTCGGCGGCGATCGTCACCGCGTCGTCGGACGCGCCGACGAGCTCGCCGGTGAACGACCGGTTCCCGTCGTGGTCCTCGCGCGTCCGCACGCGCGCCCGCCGGCCGAGGAAGCGGCGGAAGTGCTGCGGCTTGGTCAAGGGTCGCTTCGGCCCCGGCGAGGAGACCTCGAGCGCGTACTGCTCGCGGACTTCGCCGAGGGCGTGCGTCACCCGCTCGCACAGGTCGAGCGAGACGCCGTCCGGGTGGTCGATGAAGACACGGACCGTCTGGCCGTTGAGGACCTCCGCGGACAGCACCTCGACGTCCGGCTCCGCCTGGGCGAGCCGGGTCTCGATGTCCTGCTGGATCGTGCTCATGTCTCCATCCCTCCCCTCTCTTCGTGCTCGGACCGCCGGGTTTGCGACGGTGCCCTGACACGAAAGAAGCGGGCTCGCGCCCGCTCCTGACTGCATCCCTCGCAGGCGGCTTGGAGCCGTCTGGTCGGGTCGGAACTGTGCCTGCCACCATAGCACCGGTGCAGCCCCCCGTCGCAACCGTGGATGCCTTCCTGAACGGCCTCGAAGTCGAGTGGCGACGCGTCGCCGACGGCGAATGGGGCCTGTCGTTGGAGGCCGCCGGCTGGCCCCTGCACATCGGCATGTCGTTCCGCGACGGCGTCCTGCGGATGCAGTGCGAGGCGCTCTCGTCTGTCGGTTCAACGCTGTCCGAGCACGAGCTGCTCTTCCGCAATCGCGGGCTGCTGTTCGTTCGGTATGCGCAGAGCGGAGCGGGCGCCGTGTGGGTCCACGGAGAGCTGCCGCCGGAGCTCGTGTCGGAGACGTGGCTCGACCGGGTGCTCGGGCTGCTCGTCGACGCGGTCGTCGTGGTGCGGCACCGCACCTCCGGCGCGCCGTCCTGACACGCGGCGACGCCGGCGCGACCCGAGGGCCGCGCCGGCGCGCGAGTCCTGCCGCTGTGACGAGGTCAGCCGGCGAGCTGGCGGCCCCAGGCGATGCAGCCGTCGAAGCCGGTGTTCCAGCCGTACGTCGAGAGCGCGGTCCGCCAGGTGCGGTCGCCGTGGTTGTACACCGTGGTCTGCGCGTTGCCGCTGCCCAGGCCGTACATGAGGTCGTAGAGCTCCTGGCGGTCGCCGCGGCCCACGTTGTCGGTGTAGCCGTAGTACTTCATCCAGTACAGCCACGCCCCGGCCATGCAGTCCGCGAAGCCCTCGGAGTAGAGGATGATGTCGTTCTGGACGGCGAACCAGCCGCGGCCACCGAAGCCGAGCCACCACATCGCGCCGTGGCCGTACTCGTGCGCCATGACCGCCGCGAACGCCGCGTCGCCGTACGTGTCGAAGGTGGTGTTCGACCAGGTGCTGGCGAAGGCGACCGTGTTGGCCGGCCAGCAGTGCGCCGCGTTGTTCACGGCGCCGCAGCCGTTCGCCAGCGCGGCGCCCTGGGCGACCTCGTAGACGCGCGGCTGACGGAAGGCGCTGCCGAGCACCTGCGAGTAGGTGTAGTTCACCCAGTTCACGAGCGCCCACTTCTTCGTCGCGTAGGCGCCCTGGAAGCCGAAGAGCTTGGGCTTGACGACCCGGTCGGGGCGGCGCGTGACGGTGGGGATCTCGCTGGCGCCAGTCGCGTCGCCGCGCTGCAGCGGCCGGATCGAGCGATCGGTCGGCCGAGCGGCGGGCTTCCCGGCCGGCCGGGACAGAAGGCGCGGCGCCGGCGGGAAGTGGCCGGTGCGCTTCGCATGAGCGCGAACCTTCGCGGCCTTCTCGACCGACAGCATCTTGCGGCCGGCGTTCATCGCGACGGCGGGGACCGGCTCGTCGGTCGAGTGCAGGTCGTGCAGCGGGCTCGTGCCGGCGGCCTGCGCGGCGGACGGCGCGGTGATGGCGACGGCGGCCGTCAGGACGGCGGCGGCGGTGCGGGTGCGGGTGATGAAGCTGATCACGACGATCTCCTCCGTGCTGCGTGGTCGATGGGAGGACGATCGCCCGTGCGCGGCTTCGCGCCCGGGGACCCCAGGGTGGAACCGCACCACCCCCCGGATCGGTCTTGTGCGGTCGCCCGGCCGCGCTGCTTCGGCGGCCGGGCGACGTCGCAGTGCTCAGGTGCTCTGGCTGTCCTTGGCGACTGCCGCGCGCTGCAGGAGGTCGGCGGCCTCGTCGTTCAGCTCGTGCGCCATCGATTCGAGGCTCGCCCCGTGGCGCCCGGCGACCTGGTCGACCGTGGTCTGCATCGCCGGCGAGAGCCCCATCCCGGACCGGATCGGGCCGAGCCGCGACGCGATCGACTGCAGCTCCGCAGCGGCGGCGCGCAGCGTGTCGGCCATCATCATCAGCGTCTCGCCATCGACGGCGACCACTCCGGTGGCGTCATCGTCGTGCGGGTGCGCGTGGTGGTGATGGTGGGTCGGCGCGCCGCCGGTGCTCACGCCGACGGACGGCGCGTCGTGCGAACCCGCCGAGCTCGTCACGCCCGGCGACACCGAACCCGGCCCGTCCGCGCCCTGCGGCTCGTGCACCGGACTGTCCCGCTCGGTGCTGCCGCCGGGAACCGGCTGCTCGCGGGTCGTCCCGCTCCCGACCGGCTCCCCCTCGTCGCCGGGCATCGGAGCCCCGATCGGGCCCCACTCCGGATCGACGCCCTCGACGGGCACGGTCGAGACCTCCTCGACGGGCGTCAACCCGTCATCCGGCCCCGCCACCGGAATGCCCGGCGCATCTCCGCCCGGAACCACGGCCCCCTCGGGCCCCGGAACGCCCGGCGCGTCCCCGCCGGGAACCACGGTCCCCCCGGGCGCGGGAACGCCCGGCGCGTCTCCGCCCGGAACCACTCCCCCCTCGGGCCCGGGAACGCCCGGCACGCCGCCACCCGGCTGACCCGGCGGGATCACGCCACCCTCCGGGCCGCCACCACCGGGAGCCTCGCCGCCGCCCGGCTGACCCGGCGGGATCACGCCACCCTCCGGACCGCCACCGCCGGGAGCCTCACCGCCACCCGGCTGACCCGGCGGGATCACGCCACCCTCGGGGCCGCCACCGCCGGGAGCGTCACCGCCACCGGGCTGACCGGGCGGGATCACGCCACCCTCCGGACCGCCACCACCGGGAGCGTCACCGCCACCCGGCTGACCCGGCGGGATCACACCGATGTCACCGGCCTGACCGAAGAGCTGATCGCCCGCGCCGTCGGGCTGGCCCGCGCCGATCACCGACCCCGGTGTCCCCGCATCACCCGGAGGCGGCTCCGGCGGACCCGACAGATCTCCGTCGGTCGTGCCCGGAGGCGGCGGCTCGGACTCCGAGCCCGGCTGGCCGGAACCGATCACGGAACCCGGTGTCCCCGCGTCGCCCGGAGGCGGCTCCGGCGGACCTGACAGATCTCCGTCGGTCGTGCCCGGAGGCGGCGGTTCGAGATCGCTTTCGCCCGAAGGCGTCTCCGACCCCGGCTGGCCGGCGCCGATCACGGAACCCGGTGTCCCTGCATCGCCCGGAGGCGGCTCCGGCGGACCTGACAGACCTCCGTCGGTCGTGCCCGGAGGCGGCGGCTCGCTCTCGGACCCCGGCTGGCCGGCGCCGATCACGGAACCCGGTGTCCCCGCATCGCCCGGAGGCGGCTCCGGCGGACCGGATGGGCCGCTGTCGGAGGTGCCCGGCGGAGGTGGCTCGTCGGAGTGCTCAGGCGGCGTCGACGGCGGGTTCGGCGGGCCGTCGGTCGGACCGTCGTGGTGGGCTCGGCCGTGGGGCTCTTGGGACCGGCCGTGCTCGGCGTGCGCGGCGCCGTGTGGTGCCGGGGGCGGCGACGGCGGGTCGGGCGGCGGGCCGGGTGGGCCGTCGTCGGCTCCCGCGGAGGGCGGCGGCGAGCTCGGCGGCGGCGGGTCGGCCGGAGCAGGATCGCTCGGCGCGCTCGCGGCGGGCGGGGGTTCCGGCGGCGCCGGGGGCGGCTCGGTCGGGACGCTCGCGGCCGGCGGCGGGTCGGGCGGCAGCGTGTCGGGTTCCGGGGGCGCGGCGGTCGGGTCGCTGGTGCTCTCGCTCATGGTCTCTCTCCTCTTGATCTCGGCGGACGCGCTACGTCGCGGCGCCCGTGTCCTGCATGACGACTCCGGCCAGGTCCTCGAAGTCGTGCGCCAGCTGGCGGAGGCTCACGACGCGCTCCGACATCCGGTCGCGGAACCGCTCGGCGGCGGGCCCGCGGAACGACGGGTCCTCCGAGCGCTGGTCGAGCCGCTCGGCCACCGCGCGGACGTCGTCCGCGATGGTCCGAAGCTGGGCTCCGTGGCTGCGAAGAAGGGGGCTGTCCCCGGCTAGGTCCATGTCGGTTCCTCTCTGCTTCGGGTTGGTCAGGGGTACGTGACGTCGAGGTACGCGGGCTCCGAGAGGTTCCCCGCGTCATCGGTGGAGACGGCCCGCAGGCGGTACGCGCCCGGGGCGATCGGCCGCCCGCGGAGGCTCGTCGGGAGGCGGAAGCCGTTCTCGCCCGCGCGTCCCTGATGGACGAGCGCGGTCGACAAGCTCGTGTACTCGCCGTCGCTGCCCGGCTGCTGGAAGGTGAAGACGACCTCGGCCGGCTCGGCGAGCGCGTAGCGGATCGCGTCGCCATCGCGACGCAAGTTCGAGATGACGGGCGCAACGACATCGGTGCTCGCGCTCTGCAGTCCGGCCATGCGCCGCTGGATCCAGCCCCGCAGGAACGGCGACGCCGCCCATGCGAAGTTCGTCGGGTAGCCGCGCAGCGCGCAGCCGTACCCGAAGCTGACGACGCCGACGACGCGACGCACACCGGTCGCATCGCGGACGATGAGCGGACCGCCGCTGTCGCCGTTGCACACGTCGCGCTTGCCGCTCCGCGGCGCCGCGCACAGCATGAGCCCGGGCTCGTGATCGTCCTCGTACGCGAACTTGCAGCGCTCGTTGCTCCAGAGCGGCACGCGCGTGGCGCGCAGGCGCGTCGGCCCGAAGATGTCGCCCTCGTGCAGCAGCCCCCAGCCGACGATCGTCGCGCGTTCGGTCTCGCGCAGCGTGAAGTTGGCAGGAGCCAGCGACGCGACCCGCCCGGACACGGGCGCAGCGAGGTGGAGCAGCGCCACGTCGTAGAACAGCGTCTTGCCCTTGAACAGCGGATGACGCGCGATCGCGTCGACGTCGATGATTCGGCCGCCCCTGCGATCGAGCACGGAACGGCCGGTCACGATCTGAAGCGAAGTCGCCGGCACGATGCTGTCGTCCTTGTTGCTGACGCAATGCGCCGCGGTGAGCACGACCTGCGGAGCGATGAGGGTCCCGCCGCAGATCTGCCGCAGCCATGCGTTGTCGCCGCGCACCTCCGGGCCGTTGTCGAGCACCGCGACGAGCCAGGGGAACTTCGTGATCGTCGTCGGCTTGCCGCCGACGATGGACGCGATCGCGCGCGGCCCGCCGTCGGCGGCGGGCGCCGGCACGGCGACGAGGGCGAGGAGCGTCGTCGCCAGGAGCGCGACAGGGATCGCGCGGAAGCGGTGCAGTCGGGACGCGGCGGGCATGACGCCGATCTTGCGCGCGGGCCGTGCCGCCCGCCATGGCCCCTGCGGGTGGTTCCGACCACCCCCTGCGCGATGAAGGCCGGCCTCGGGCATCGGGGTGCCGGCTACTCGCCGTCGGAGACCACTGGTTCTTCGTCCGCGGGCTGCGAGCTGCTGCCCGTCGACTCCTTCGTCGACCCGGTCGACGAGGTGCTGCTCGACGTCGGCGTCGACGTCGACGTCACGGGAGCCGAGCCGGTCGTCGACGCGGTGGTGTCCGACGTGGTCCCGGACGTCGTCGACGAGGCGGCCGACCCGGTCGAGGACGACGAGTCATCGCCGGCCTTCTGCTTCTTCTTCGCGGGCGCCGCCCGCAGCGCCGGCCCGGCGGAGGCTGCCGCGACGGCGGGAACGCTCGGCGGCGTCTCCCCCTTCAGCTTCTCGAGCGAGGTCGCGGGCGCAGATGGCGAGTCGCCGCCTCCCGCGATCGCCTGCCCGATCACGAACGCGACCAGCGCCGCGAGCAGCGCGCCGATGGCGATGAGCACCAGCCGTCTGTCCGATGTCAGCTGCATCTCAGCCTCCGTCCCGTCACGGCGTCGAGGCACGCGTACTGAGAGCGGACGGACGTGCCGCGCCGCGGCAGCCACATCCGCTTCGTCCGCCCGACCATCCCGGCCTTCTTGACGCTCACGTCGATGTTCAGCTCGCGCGCCAGCTTGCGCCGCGCGAGGTACCGCACGAGGTTCAGGGTCCGGGTCCGGGCCGACCGCGTGACCACCTTGCGGCGGAACGGGCAGCCCATCCCCCGCTTCGGGCGCTTCCCGCCCGCTCGGCGCGCGCACCGGATCTCGACCGTCGCCCCCGCGACGACGCCCGTCACCTTCAGCCGCGTGGCGACCATGTACCCGCTCCGCGCGTAGACGGCGAACGTGTGCAGGACGGTCGAGCCGATCCGGGGGAACGGCGTGTCGCGGCCGTCGCAGTCCTCGTCCTTGCCGTTGCCGACGAGCTCCGCCCTGCCCGGGGCACGGGCGGGATCCCCGTCGTCGCAGTCCGCGCCCGCGCGCCCGACGAGCTGCCCGGTCGCGTCCTTGAAGACGCGGGCCTGGTCGCCGTCCCCGTCGAACTCGCGGATGCCGTCGCAGTTCTCGTCGACCTCGTTGTTGACGATCTCGGGCAGGCCCGGCCGGATCGCCGCGTTGCCGTCGTTGCAGTCCTCGCCCGGCGTCCCGTTGACGCCGTCGTCGTCGAGGTCGTAGTCCGGCGTGAACTCCGCGTGCAGGGTGAAGTCGGTGCCGCCGTAGTCGAACGTCGCGCCGCGCACGGCGCCCACCTGCACGAGCCAGTCGCCCGGCCCGGCGGACGCGCCGATCTTGAGGCTCGTCGTGCCGCTGGTCCACATGTCGCAGCCGATGAGCGAGCCGTCCGGCTTGTACGCGTGCAGCGCGAGCCGGCCGAGCTGCGAGGTGAGGTGGAACGTCGCCGTCCCGTGGCTCGTCGCGCCGTAGCGGAACCAGACGCCGTCGTCGATCACCGTCCCCCTGCAGTCGGTCGCGTCCTCGTTGCCGTCCTCGGCGCCCGCGTTCGTCCAGTTGAACGCGACGCCGAACGCCGACGACCGGGCGGTGCCGCGGGTGTCGTTGTCGAACGCGTCGAAGTACGTCTTGCCGGTGGTGTCCGGCGGCGTCGCCGTGCAGTCGCCGCTGCACAGCTTGCCGATCCCGACGAGGTAGCTCTGCCCGCTCTCGCTCGCGAAGATCACGCGGCCGTTGCGGCCGTTGCCGCCCTCGACGTCGTCGGAGCAGCCGACGAGCGGGAAGCCCGCCGTGTTCTTCCACACGAACATCACCACGTCGGTGGTCGCGTAATGCGACGCGACCGTCATGCGCTTGCCCGTGCCGGTCACGTACGCGAAGACGACCTGGCTCGCCCAGCGGTTGGGACCGCTGCAGAAGTACTTCACGTCGGCGTGGCCGTTGACGAACTCCTCGGAGATCGTGCCGCCCAGCGGGATCACCGGGTTGCCGCCCGCGTGGTTGGCGCGCGCCGCAGCCGGCAGCCAGACGAGGCAGACCAGGAGGACCGCCGTCATGGCGAGGAACCGGGGGAACGTGGCAGAACGTACAACCACGGAAGAGCGACTCTACGGACGCACTTCATCCCGGTGGGGAAAAAAATTGGCCTTGCGCGCCCACTCTCCCGGAAGGCAGACTGACCACGGTGCTGGCACCCGGTACGGAAGTCGGTGGCTACCGCATCGAGGGCGTCCTCGGGCGCGGCGGGATGGGCGTGGTCTACGAGGCCACGCAGCTCTCGCTCGGGCGGATCGTCGCGCTGAAGCTGCTCGGCGCGGACCTGACCCACGACGAGACGTTCCGCGACCGCTTCCGCCGCGAGGGCCGGATCCAGGCCGGCCTGGACCACCCGCACATCGTTCCGGTCTACGAAGCCGGCGAGCTGCCCGGCCAGGGCCTCTTCATCGCGATGCGGATCGTCCGCGGGCCCACGCTCAAGCAGCTCATCCGAGCGGGCGACCTCACGCCGGCCCGTGCGCTCGGCGTTCTCGCCGCGGTCGCCGACGCGCTCGACAGCGCGCACGAGTCCGATCTGGTCCACCGCGACGTCAAGCCGCAGAACGTGCTCATCGGGCGCCGCGACCACCCCTACTTGGCCGACTTCGGCCTGACGCGCGGTCCGAGCGACACCGCCTACACGCGCACCGGCCACTTCGTCGGGACGCTCGACTACATCGCGCCGGAGCAGATACAGGGCGAGGCGCCCGGCGCGGCGAGCGACATCTACGCTCTGGCCGCCGTCGCGTTCGAGTGCCTCACGGGGTCGGTGCCGTTCCCCAAGCCGAGCGATGCGTCGATCCTCTACGCGCACGTCGCCGAGCCTCCTCCGCGGGCGTCCGCCCTCAGTCCGGAGCTGGGGCCGGAGGTCGACGCCGTCCTCGTCCGGGGGCTCGCGAAGGGGCCGTCCGAGCGGCCGGCCACGGCGCTGCTGCTCATCGAGGAGCTCGGCCGCGCGATCTCGGCACGCGCGGCCGCGGCACCCGTGCCCGCGCCCGCCGACGTCCCCGAGGTCGCCGGGACGACGGAGCCGGCGAGCGCACCGCCGGTCGACGCCGGCGAGACGACCGTCTCACGCGAGGCGCCCGCCGCCGCGAGCGGCACGGGGCCGACTGCACCGCTCGTCGATGCGGCGGCCGAGTCGGGGCCGTCGACGGCGCCCGTCGCCCGGACGGAGGTCGCCGAGCCGTCCGTCGAGGAGGAGGACGGAGCCGGCGGCGAGACCGCCGAGGCTTCCCGCATCGGCGCCCCGACGCGCGAGGACCGCCGCCGGGAGGTGCCGGCGGACGTCCGGCCGCCGACCGCACCGCCGCCGCGACCGCCCGAGCCGGCTGCGAGACCGCCCGAGCCCGAGCCGGAGCCCGAACCCGAGCCTGAGCCGCCACCGGAGCCGGAACCCGCAAGCGTCACTGCGCCCGCGCCCGATCGAACCCCACGGCCTCCCGGCTCCCGCCGAGGCCTGATCGCGGCCGGCGCGGCCGCGGTGCTCGTCGCCGCGGCCCTCGCCGCCGGCATCGCGACGGGCGGCGGCTCCGAGCCGCAGGAACGCGCGGAGCTGCGCAGCGGCGACCTGCAGGCGAGCGCGCCCGAGGGATGGCGGCCGACCGACGCCGTCGCGATCGACGGGCTCGACCTCCAGCCGGTGGCGGCCGCTGCGCCGGCCGGCACGGCCGAGCCCCGCATGAGCGTCGGGATGACCGACGCGACCGGCCTCTACCTCCTCCCCCGTCCGTTCCTCGATCGGCTGCCCGAGCGGCCGGCAACGGGCGACCGCGTCTCGCTCGGCGGCGGCCTCGAGGCGATCCGCTACTCCGGCCTCGAACCGAACGGCGCCGCGACGCCGTTCGACGTCCTCGTCGCGCCGACCACCGCCGGCGTCGCCACCATCGTCTGCCGCGGCACGCGCGCCGAGCGCGACGCGTGCCAGCGCGCCGCGGCGGACCTCGAGCCGAGCGGGTCCGCGGAGGCGGTGCCGCTCGGCCCCCGCGACGAGTACGCCGAGCCCGTCGGCGCGGCGCTCACGCGCCTCGAGCTCGACCGCGCCGCCGCGGCCCGCAAGTGGCGCGCGGCGAAGACCCGTCGCGCCCAGGGCGACGGCGCGGCGGCGATGGCCGCTGCGTACTCGACCGCTCGCGCCGCGCTCGCGAAGGTCGAGCCCACGCGCGTCGAGTCGGACGCCCACGCGGTCCTCCTGCGCTACGCGAAGCGGACCGCCGACGACTTCGCCGCGGCCGGCCGCGCCGCCAAGCAGGGCGAAGAGCGCATCTACGACCGCGAGCGCAAGGCGGCCCGCAGCGCCGAGACCGGCTTCGGCCGGGCGGTCGCCGACCTCGAACGACTCGGCTACCGGATCGGCTAGCGATGGAGCTGCGACTGGTCGTCCGAGCGGCGGGGCGCGCGAGCGAGGTGGCGGTCGAGGCCGAGCCGCCGACCCCGATCGCCGAGGTGCTGGCCGAGCTCGAGCGCTACCTCGAGCTGCCGCCGGGGACGGCGACCTCCGCCACGTGCGCACGCACGGGCCGGGTGCTCGCGGGCGACCTGCCGCTCGACGACGCGCGCCTGCGCGACGGCGACGAGCTGGTGCTCGGCGAGGGCGATGCCCCGGCGCACGTCGGCGACGGCGACGCGCTGCTCGTCGACCTCGTCGTCGTCGGCGGCCCGGAGTCCGGGCTGCGCGTCGGCCTCCCCGCGGGGCGGCACGTCGTCGGCCGCGGCCCGGGCGCCGACGTCGTGATCGCCGACCGGTCGATGTCGCGCCGCCACCTCGTCGTCGACGTCGCCGCGGGCGCCGTCTCCATCGGCGACGCCGGCTCGCGCAACGGGACGTTCGTCGAGGGCGCGGCGGTCACGGCCACGCGCGGCGTCCTCAACGGCGAGCAGGTCGAGGCCGGCCGGTCGCTGATCGCGTTCGAGCCGCGGCGCGAGCGCAAGACGTCGGACCACGACGGCAGCGTCGTGTTCAACCGGCCGCCGCGGCTGGCGCGGCCCGCGGCGCCGGAGCCGATCGCGCTGCCCGCCCCGCCGGCTGACGCGGCCGACACGCGACTCCCGTCGATCGCCGCGCTCGTCCCGCTCGTCGTGGGCGTCGTCATGTGGCAGGTGACCGGCAACGCGCTGCTGCTGATGTTCGCGGCGCTCGCGCCGCTGATGGCCATGACCACGTACCTCGACACGCGGCGGCAGGGACGCAGCGCGCGCAAGCGCTCGGTCCGGGACTTCGACGCAGAGGTCGAGCGGGCGGCCGCCCGGCTCGAGGAAGCGCGGCGCACCGAGGCCGAGCAGCGGCGCGCCGCGGCGCCCGATGCCGGCGCGCTGCGTGGCCGCGTCGAACGGCTCGACAGCGCGTTGTGGGAACGCCGCCCGCGCGACGAGGACTTCCTGGAGCTGCGCGTCGGCACCGCGGACCTCCCTTCGGCGGTGCCAGTCGAGATCGCGCCCGGCGGCGACGACGCCGCACGCGCCCGCGCGGCCGAGCGCCTCGACGCCGCCCGGCCGCTCGTCAACGTCCCGGTGACGCTCGCGCTGGCGGACGGCGCGGCGGGCATCGCGGCCGACGCGGCCAAGTCGGAGGCGCTCGCGCGTTGGTTGCTCGTCCAGGCCGCGATCCTCCACTCGCCCCGCGAGCTCGAGATCGGCGCCGTTCTCGCCGACGGGCGGGCGCAGGCGTGGCGCTGGCTCTCCTGGCTGCCGCACGTCCCCGGCGGAGCGGTCGTGACCGGACGCGCCGCGGGCAGCGAGATGCTCGCGCGCGAGCGCGGCGGCCGTCGCCGGCTGGTCCTCGTGGACGGCGACGCCGGCGTGCCGCCATCGTCGCTCGATGCCGCGCTCGACGCCGGCACCGCGGTCGTCTGGCTCGCGGGCGCGCCGCATGAGCTGCCCGGTGCGTGCGCCACGGTCCTCACGGAGGAGGGCGCCGCGCTGGCGCTCACCGAGATGCAGACCGGCGCCGTCGTCCGCGACATCGCCGCGGACGGCGTCACCGCGGCGTGGGCGGAGGAGACGGCGCGCGAGCTCGCCGGCATCCGCGACGCGGGTGGCGACGACGGCCGCTCCGCTGTGCCGAAGCGCGTCTCGCTGCTCGATCTCCTGCGGCTGCCGGATCCCTCGCGCGCCGCCCTGGTGGCGCGGTGGCAGGCGGCGGCGGACCGCGATGTCAGCGCGCCGATCGGCGTCACCGCGGACGGCCCGTTCGAGATCGACGTCGGCCGCCCCGAAGGCCTGCGGATGGTGGTCGCGGGCATGCCGGGCGCCGGCAAGAGCGAGCTGCTGCAGACGATGATCGCCGCGCTGGCCGCGAACAACCCGCCGACGCTGCTGACGTTCCTCCTCGTCGACTACAAGGGCGGCAGCGCGTTCCGCGACTGCGCGGAGCTGCCGCACACGGTCGGGCTGGTCACCGACCTCGACGCGCACCTCGCCGACCGTGCCCGCGTATCGCTGCTGGCCGAGCTGCGGCGGCGCGAGCACCTCCTGCGCGACGCCGGCGCCAAGAGCCTGCGCGAGCTGCGGCGCCGTGCGCCCGATCGCGCCCCCGCCTCGCTGCTCATCGTCGTCGACGAGTTCGCCACGCTCGCGCGCGAGCTCCCCGCCTTCGTCGACACCGTCGTCGACGTCGCGCAGCGCGGCCGCAGCCTCGGCGTGCACCTCGTCCTCGCGACGCAGCGGCCGCGCGGCGCCGTCACCGACGCGCTCCGGGCGAACACGAACCTGCGCATCGCCATGCGCGTGAGCGACGCCGCCGAGAGCCGCGACGTCATCGAGGCGCCCGATGCCGCTTCGATCCCGGCCGCGCTGGCCGGACGCGCCCTCGCCCTCACCGGGCGGCGCTCCGACGGCTCGCCGGAGCTGACCGAGGTGCAGATCGCGTACGTCGGCGGTCGCACGAGCGGGCTCGGCGCCCGCCGCACCGTCACGGTGCGTCCGCTCGGCGGCCCGCACCAGGCGCCGGTCGAGCGCGTGCTGTCGACCGTCGGCGGCTCGCTGCCGACCGACCTGCAGGCGATCGTCGCCGCCGCACTCGACGCGGACGAGGAGCTCGGGCTTCCGGCCCCGGCCGAGCCCTGGCTTCCCGTCCTGCCGCCGCGCCTGGAGCTCGAGCCCGAGCAGCTCACCGCGGACGGCAGCGCGGTGATCGGGATGGTCGACGAGCCCGAGCGCCAGGCGCAGACACCGCTGCGGTTCGTGCCCTCCGATGACGGCAACCTCGTCGTGTACGGGACGAGCGGGAGCGGCAAGACGTCGCTGCTGCGCACCCTCGCGTGCTCGCTCGCCGAGTCGGCGTCGCCGCTCGAGCTGCAGCTCTACGCACTCGACTTCGCCAGCCGCGGGCTCACCCCGCTCGAGGCGCTGCCCCATTGCGGTGCCGTCATCGGCGCCGACGACGACGAACGCGTCCTGCGGCTGCTCGCGTGGCTCGGACGCGTCGTCACCGCCCGCAAGCGGCGTGCCGGTCGGGGCGAGCTGACGCCCGGGACGGAGGAGACGCCCCGGCTCGTGGTGCTGGTCGACGGCTACGCCGGGTTCTCGGCGGCGTTCGAGCGCGTCGCGATGGGCGAGCCGGTGCGCACGCTCGGGCGCCTCGCCGCGGAGGGCCGCCCGCTCGGCGTGCACGTCGTCCTGACCGCCGACCGCCGCGCCGACGTCCCCGGGGCGCTGTCGGGCGTGATCCCCGCGCGCGTCGTGTTGCGGATGGCGAGCGAGGACGAGTTCGCTGCGCTCGGCGCGCCGCGCGGGGCCGCCGGCGCCGATCTGCCGCCCGGCCGCGGCTTCACCCGCGAGGGCGCGGAGCTGCAGGTGGCGTGGGTCGGCCCCGAGGCGCTCGAGCGCTGGGCCGCACGGCTGACCAACCGCCACGGCGACGCGCGCGCGCCCTCGATCGGCCGCCTGCCCACCCGGATCCACCGCGACGCGCTGCCGCGCGCCGGCGGCCCGCTCCAGGCGGTGGTCGGCCTCGACGACGAGCACCTGCAGCCGCTCGTGCTCGACCTCTCCGACACGCACCTGCTCGTGGCCGGACCGCACCGCAGCGGCGTCACCACCGCACTCGGGACCATCGCCGCCCAGCTGCGCGCCGCGGACCCGGCCGCCGAGCTCCATCTCGTCGCCCCCCGGGCCAGCGGGCTCGCGGCGCTGCCCGTGTGGACGACGGCCGCGGAGGGCCCGGACGCCGCGGCCGCGCTCGAGCGCCTGGCGGCCGGCGTCGGCGAGCCGGCGGTGATCGTCGTCGACGACGCGATGGAGCTCGGCGAGGGGACCGCCGCGACGCATCTCGAGGCGCTGCTGCGGCGCAGCCGCGACGCCCGCGTCCGGCTCGTCGCCGGCGTCGACGTGCACGCGGCGCTGCGCGCCTACGGCGGGTGGGTGCGCGACATGCGCGCCGACCGGACGGGCCTCCTCCTCCAGCCGAACCCGGACACCGACGGCGAGCTGCTCGGCACCCGCCTGTCGCTGCGCGCCGGCGCGGCGCTGCCGCCCGGGCGCGGGTTCCTCGTCGTCCGCGGCGAGCCGCGCCTCGTGCAGCTCGCGATGCCGTGAGGCCGGTCAGCCGCCCGCCTGCAGGAGCGCGTCGCGGCGTCGCGCGACCTCCATCCCTGCCTCCTGCAGCGCCGCCTGCAGCCGCCGCAGCGACGGCTCGAAGTCGCCGGTCCAGGCGCCGCGGAACCGGTCGGCCGCCGGCCCGTGCCACGTCGTGCCCGACAGCTGGGCGCTGACGGCCCGGGCGACGCCTTCGATGACCTCAGCCTGCTGCAGCAACGCGCCGCGCAGCTGCGCGAGCTGCTCGAGGTCCGCGCCCATATGCGACATGCCGTCTCTCCCTCGGGGTCGGGTTGGCGCGACGGTACTCCGCCCTGCTGACTGACGTCAACGACGGGTGTAAGGTCGGCTCGTGGCCGCCGGTGACCGCCACGACGTCGAGGCACCCGCGCCGCGCGAGATCGCGGAGCGGCTGGCCGCCGAGCGCGACGGCCGGCCGTTCCTGCTGCTGCGCGACGCCCGGCAGCGCCAGCGCATCGTCACGCTGCCCGAGGGCGGTCGCGCCTCGATCGGGCGCGACATCGACAACACCGTCTGCCTGGGCTGGGACGCGCAGGTCTCGCGCCTGCATGTGGAGCTCGAGTGGATCGGCGGCGCGTGGACGTGCAGCGACGACGGGCTGTCGCGCAACGGCACGTTCATCAACGGCGATCGGCTGAGCGGCCGCCACCGGCTGCGCGACGGCGATCAGCTGCTGATCGGCGGCACGGCAGTCTCCTTCCGCTGGCCCGACGACGTCGGCCGCAGCTCGACGCAGATCGCCGCCTCGTTCGCTCCCCCGAAGCTCACCGACGCCCAGCGCCGCGTGCTCGTCGCCCTGTGCCGCCCCTACGGTCGCGGCGCGACGTTCGCGACCCCCGCGACGAACCGCCAGATCGCCGACGAGCTGTACCTGAGCATCGACGCGGTCAAGACGCACCTGCGGTCGCTCGGCGAGAAGTTCGAGCTCGCCGACCTCCCGCAGAACGTCAAGCGCGCCCGCCTCGTCGAGCGCGCGTTCGAGCTCGGCGTCGTCACCCCGCGCGACCTCGACGGCGCGGCGTAGCCCGGTGCGGGCGGCGCGCGCGACGGCCGCCCTCACGCTGGCGCTCGCGCTCGTTCCCGCCGCCGGCGCCGATGCCGTCGTCGGGGGCCGCGTCGCGCTCCCATCCGAGCTTCCGGCCGTCGCCGCGATCCTCGACACCCGCCCCGCGCGCGACGGCAGTCCGCGACCGGACGCCGAGGCGCAGGTCTGCGGCGGGACGCTCATCGCCCCGGCGGTCGTGCTCACCGCGGCGCACTGCATCGTCGACGTCGTGGCGGGCCGCGATCTCGCGCCCGCGACGCGCCGGGTGATCCTCGGGCGGACCGACCTGCGCTCGGGGGGCGGCGAGGTGCGCGAGGTCGCCGCCATCGCGCGGCACCCCTGGTTCCGCGTGGACCCGGTGCTCTACGACGTCGCGCTTATCCGGCTCGCCGCTCCGGCCTCGCCCGGCCCGGCGGCGATCGCACCGCTCGGCCTGCGGCTGCGCGAGGGCGTCGCAGGAACGGTCGCCGGCTGGGGGCTCACCGGCGAGCTCGGGCCGGACTCGCCGGTCCTGCGCACCGCGCGGCTCCCGCTGTGGAGCAACGCGCGCTGCGCCCGCGCGTACCCGCGCGACCACGAGCCGGACCTGATGCTCTGCGCCGCCTCGCCGCGCGGCCGCCGCGACGTGTGCCGCGGCGACAGCGGCGGGCCGCTGCTCGTCGGCGGCCTCGTCGTCGGCGTGACGAGCTTCGGCCTGGGCTGCGGCCGTCCGCGGTACCCGACGAACTTCGCGTGGGCCGCGTCGCCGCTGCTGCGCGCGTGGATCACCCGGCGCGCGTCGGCGCTCGACCGCGGCGACCCCGACGCCGTCACCCCGCGGATCGCCGCCCTGCGGCTCGAGGCCGGAGGCGTCGTGCGCTACGAGCTCTCCGAGCCCGCGGAGGTCGTCCTCACCGTGCGCCGGCGCGCCGGCCGGAGCTGGAGGAGCCTGTCGCCCGCGCTCGTGCACGCGGGCCGGGCCGGCGCGAACGGCCTCCGGCTGCCGGCATGGGTGCGGCGGCTCGCATCGAGCCGCCGCACCTTCGATCTGCGCGCCGTCGCGACGGACGGCGCGGGCCTGCTGTCGGCGCCGGCGCGTGTCGCGCTGCGGCGCCGGCTGCTCAGCGCCAGTCCCAGCCGGTGAAGTACCAGCCGCTGCCGTAGTCGGCGTAGTAGAGGTTGTAGGTGATCCAGTCGCCGCCGCCGACGTAGTCCCACTGGCAGAGGGCCTCGCGGTGGTTGCTGTAGTTGTAGACGAAGCAGGTCGGGCCGATCCAGGTGCCCGACTTGAGCATCTTCGTGCGGGCGCTGCGCTCGCGGACGAGCGTCCGCAGCTTGCCCTTGAGCTTGATCGGCGCGCCCTGCTTGCCGTGGAGGACCGGCGTGGCGGCCTGCGACGTCGCGGCGTGCGCGGCACCAGCGGTGCCGGTGGTGGCGAGCGCGGCGGCCACGGCGGCGGCGGCGAGGACGCGGGCGGGACGGATGGACGTGACGGACATGGTGACCTCCTGGTCGGTGGTGCTCGGACAGGAGGCACTGTCCCGGCTCGCCGGGTCGGTTCCCGGGCAGCCAAGGGCTGGTGTCGGCCCACCCCTCGCGGGGCGCACCGCGCCGGTCAGGCCGCGCGCTTGCGGGCCTGGTCGCGGTACTTGCGGTAGTCGCCGCGCTCGGGGCGGAGGTTGCACGCGAGCGCGAGGGGGTGGCGGGCTTCCTTGTGGCGGCCGAGGAGCTGGTACGAGCGGCCGAGGCAGAAGAGCGCGAAGTCGTTGGTGGGCGCCTGCTCGACGACCGCCTCGAACTCGAGCGCGGCCTCGTCGTACCGCTGGGAGCGGAAGAACGCGCGGCCGAGCGCCTCGCGGATCGAGGTCTTCCGCGGCTCGAGGTCACGCGCACGGGCCAGCGGCACCGTGGCAGCGTGGAAGTCACCGTCCTCAAGCAACCGCGTCCCGCGCTTGAAGAGCTCGTAGACGCTGTCCGACATCCCGACCCAGTCTAGGCGGACCTCGGATCCGTCCCGAGGCGGTCTACCAGGGCGGCAGCGCCCACAGGGCGCGCAGGCGGCCGCGCCACCCGAGACCGGCACCGAGCTCGCGCCGCAGCGCCTTGCGCTCCTCCAGCGACGGATGCGCCGCGCCGTCGCCTCCGTACCGCGCCGCCCGCAGCGACCGGAAGTACGCCGCGGCGACAGGGGTGTACCGGAACGACTCCTCCAGCCGCGCCAGCGTCAGCCCGCTCTGGTGCACGCGGCCGGTCCGGCGCAACGCGCGCTGCAGCTCGGCCACCGCCTCGTCGGCGGACAGCCGGAGGAACCGCCGCCGCCCCCGCCACAGCAGCACTGAGAACACGAGGCCGCCGACCACCACGCAACCGCCGACGACCATGAGCCACACCGGCCCGCCGCCGCTGCCGTCATCGGCGGCGCCGGTGTCGATGCCCGCCGGATCGCTGGTGCGGTCCGCCGCCACGGCCGAGCCGGAACCCGACGGATCCTCGGACGAGTCCTCCTCGACCGGATCCTCGATGCCCGGCGCCTGCGAGCGGGCGGGGGCGACCGCCGGCGTCGGGTCGAACGTGATCCACCCGTACGACGGGAAGTACGCCTCGACCCACGAGTGCGCGTCGAGGTCGCGGACGACGTACTCGTTGCGCTCGCGGTCCAGGGTGCCGGGCGTGAACCCGGCGGCGATCCGCGCGGGCACGCCGCCCATCCGCAGCAGCAGCGCCATCGCGCCGGAGAACTGCTGGCAGTAGCCGACCTTGTCGCGGAAGACGAACGCGTCGAGCGGGACCGGCCGCTGCGGTGGGTTCTCGTTGTAGGAGAACCCGCGCTGGAAGTACGAGAGCACCCGGCGGACGTAGTCGTAGGGCGAGACGCTCTGCGCCCGCAGCCGCTGCGCCAGCCGCAGCATCCGCGCGTACCGCGACGACGAGACGGCCTCGCTGCCCGCGCGCTCCGCGTATCCGCGGCCCTGGTAGAGCAGGGCATCGCGGTCGTCGCCGAAGGTGCTGAACACCACGAACGCGGGCCGCCCCGTCCGCGTCGGCTGCAGCGTGGCGGGATCGATCGCCTGCGGGCCGCCGATGCCGACGGGCAGCTCCATCGACAGGTACGGCCACAGCTGCTCGGGGTAGTCGGTCGACGCGTTCGCCAGCTGCGCGGACGTCGGCCGCGGCACGTACGCCCGCGCGAGGTAGGCGTGGCCGCGCCGCAGCGGCGACCCGGCCGCGACGAACGAGCCCGGCGCCCCCGGCACCGGGTCGCGCGGCGCGCGGTCGATCCGCAGCGTCGTCCCCGCCGCGATGAACTGCTGCGTCCGCAGGTTCCGCACCGACACGCGCAGGTCCTCGACCCACCGCCGCCGCGGGCCGAGCGACGCGACGGGGTCGTCGGTGAACCCGCGCGGGCGCACCTCGCGCCAGCGCAGCCCGTCGAAGTCCGCGAGCGTCGTCGCCTTCCAGTACGACGACGCGGGCGCTCGGACGCGCAGCACCTCGCGCCCGTCACGCGCCCAGTCCAGCTGCCCGTAGCTGTGGTTCCACGCGAACGCCGTCGTCCCCCGCTCGCCCAGCGACTGCGCCAGCGACTCGTAGTCCACCCACGGCTTGCGCGCGTCGAGCGCCGGCGCCAGCGCCATCCCGGCCAGCACCGCGACGCCGACCGCGACGACCGCCACCGGGACCTCGCGCGTCGCGACCTTCTCGGCGAAGAGCACGCCCGCGAGCAGCACGGCGAACAGCGCGCCGTCCAGCCACGGATGGCGGGCGGTGAACTGCACGGCGGGGACCGCGTAGAGAACGCTGAGGAGGATCGCGGGAACGAGCGCGGGAGCGGGGCGCCCCGACCGCCCCGGCCAGCACGCCACCAGGGGACCGACGACCGCCAGCGCGGTCCCGCCGAGCAGCATCGCGATCCGGTTCCACTCGTCGACGCCGCGATAGGGAACGCTGAGGCCCGGCAGCGCCTGCAGCCCCTGCCCCAGGCCGCCGAACAGGTCGTCCCACACCTTCGGTCCGAGCAGGCGCGCGGGCACGCCGGCGAACAGCACCGCCGCGGCGAACGCCGCGACTGCCACCAGCGCCAGGACCACCAGCCGCACCGGCCGCGACGCGCGCAGCTGCAGCGTCAGGAGCACGACCGCGCCGAGCAGCACGCCCGCAGCGGCCGCGCCCAGCAGCCGGCCCGGCTCGGAAGGCCGCACCATGTCCGCCCATGCCTGCGCGCCGAACGCGGCCAGCGCCCCGCACGCGACGAGCCGGATCCACAGCGCGTCGATCGCCCGCCGCGGCTTGACCGGCGCCGTGCGCGACGGCGTCAGCCGCGGGCGGCCGAGGAACGGGTCGCGTGCGCCGGGGGCGCTCGGGTCGCGCAGCGCGGTGCTCACCTACGCACGGCTCCTCACGCGCATGCGCGCGGGCTCGATGTCGAAGCCGTGGCAGCCCGCCACGGTGAAGAGCTCGCGCCGCCCCGGCATGATGCCCGGTACCACGAGGATCCGCCCGGCGGCCGGGGCGTGCTCGAGCGCCCGCGGCGGCCGCGCCGGCACCCGCGCGGCGACGTAGAGCACCGGCCCGACGCGCGCGGCGACGCCCGACAGGGCGGGCCGGCCGCCCGGCAGCACCAGCGCGAGCCGCGCGTGCAGATGCGCCCAGCCGCCGAGCGTCGGGTCGAGCACCGTCGGCCGCCGGTCGCCCGGCAGCAGCACGGCGGCGCCCCCGTTCTTCGCGATCGACACCGCGAGCGAGGCGCACGCGCGCACGGCGGCGTCGAGGTCCTCCTCGCGCTCGCCCGCCCGCGCGTCGAGCACGATCATCGGCGTCGCGTCGGACTCCGACCGCAGCCGGCGCTCCATCATCCCGTGCCCGCGCGCCAGCGCCGGCCAGTAGATGCGCGACGCGGGCGTGCCCGGCCGGCCCTCGCGCACGCCGTCGAGCTCGACCTCCGCGGCGATCGCCGGCCGCCCCCGCCGCCGGCTGCCGTCGCCGTCGGCGCCGCGCGCCGGGACGATCGGGAACACGCGGGGCAGGACCAGCACCTCGTCGTCGCCGGGCGCGGTGACGCGACGGGCGGCGAGGCCGAGCGGGTCGCGCACCACGACGGCGGGCGGCTCGAGCGCGCGGCGCCCGCGGTGCCCGAACGTCGCGCGGATCCGCAGGCGGCGGCCGCGGCGGCCAGCTCCGAGCCGGACGGGCCGGTCGAGCAGCCGGTCGACCAGCTCCCCGCCGGGCAGCGGCACGCTGCCCACGCCCACGCCGACGTAGACGTCGAGCGGGTCGTCCTCCACGACCCGGCGCGCCTCGAGCGAGCGGTCGATCGTCACCCCGCGGGCCGCCAGCACCACCCACGCCATGCAGCTCAGCGCGAGCACGACGAGCCCCGCCCCGGGGACGTAGAGCGGCTCGGCGTCGAACGTCCCCGCGACCAGCACCAGCCCCAGCCCGAGTGCGAGGATGCCGGCGGCTGGGCGCATCGCGGCTAGAGGGCCGGGGTGGCCGCCAGCGCGTCGACGATGACCTGCTCGGCCGTCGCGTCGACCGCCTCGGGCGCGAGCACGATCCGGTGCTCGAGCACGGGCCGGGCCAGTGCCTGCACGTCATCGGGCAGCGCGTGGTCGCGGCCCTGCAGCAGCGCGCGGGCCTTCGCGGCGCGCAGCAGCATGAGGCCGGCGCGCGGGGACGCGCCGAGCTCGGTCCGCGCGTCGTCGCGCGTGTGCTGCAGCAGCCCGACGACGTAGCGGCGCAGTGCGTCGGTGGCGAGGATCCGCTCGCCCGCCTGCTGGGCCATGAGCACGTCGGCGGCGCTGGCGACCGGCTGCAGCTCGGCCGTGCGGTCGCCGCGCTCGTGCTGGGCGAGCATCTCCGCCTCGCCGCGCGCCGTCGGGTAGCCGAGCGACAGCCGCATCATGAAGCGGTCGACCTGCGCCTCGGGCAGCGGGTACGTGCCCTCGTACTCGACCGGGTTCTGCGTGGCGAGGACGAGGAACGGCCGCGCGAGCTCGTGCGTGTGGACGTCGACGGTCACCCGCCGCTCCTGCATGCACTCGAGCAGCCCGGACTGCGTCTTGGGCGACGCGCGGTTGATCTCGTCGACGATGACCACGTTCGCGAAGATCGGGCCGGGGCGGAACTCGAAGCGGTCCTCGCGCTGGTTGAAGACGTTCGTGCCGACGACGTCGGCGGGCAGCAGGTCGGCCGTGCACTGCACGCGCGCGAACTGCAGGTCCATCGACCGGGCGAGCGAGCGGGCGAGCGTCGTCTTGCCGACGCCCGGCAGGTCCTCGATGAGCACGTGGCCCTCGGCGACGAGCGCGATGAGCGCCTGCTGCAGCAGCTCGTCGCCCACCTCGACGGCGGTGTGGACGTTGGCGGTGATGCGCTTGACGATCGCCGCGCACGCGGCCAGCTCGTCGTCGCCGACCCGTTGCGACGCGTCGATGGTCACGAGCCGGCCACCGCCTGCGCGCGCAGCCGGACGACCTCGTCGAGGATCGCGCGGGCGATCTCGGCCTTGGGCGCGCGGGGAACGGGGAGCTCACGGTCGGCGGTCACGATCGTCACCTCGTTCTGCACGCTGTCGAACCCGATGTCCTTGCGCGAGATGTCGTTGACCACGATCGCGTCCAACCCCTTCCGCCGCAGCTTGTCGCGTCCGTACTCGAGCGCGCCGTCGCCGTGCTCGGCGGCGAAGCCCACGACGGTCTGGCCCGGCCCTCGGAGGGCGGCCAGCTCGCTGAGGATGTCCGGGGTGAGCTCGAGGTCGACGCGCATCGTGTCCTGACCGGCCGTCTTCTTGATCTTCTTCTCGGCAGCTAAAGCGGGCCTGAAGTCGACGACGGCAGCGGCCATCAGGAGGACGTCGGTGCGCCCGAACGCGTCGACCGCGGCCTCCCGCAGCTCCTCCGCGGTCTGGACGTCGACGTACGTGACGCCGGGGTCGCGGGGCAGCTCGACGTTCGCGGCGATGACGGTCACCTCCGCACCGAGCCGCGCGCCGACCTCGGCGAGCGCGAAGCCCATCCGCCCCGACGAGCGGTTGCCGATGTAGCGGACGCTGTCGATCGGCTCGCGCGTGCCGCCGGCGGTGACGAGCAGCTTGAGGCCGTCGAGCGGCGACGGCCCCCCGCGCCCGACGATCGCGGCGAGCAGGTCGGCGGGCTCCGCGAGCCGGCCGGTGCCGTGCTCGCCCTTCGAGGCGAGGTCGCCGGTGCCGGGATCGACGATCGTCACGCCGCGGGCGCGCAGGAGCTCGACGTTGGCGCGCGTGGCCGGGTGCTCCCACATGTGCCCGTTCATCGCCGGCGCGACGACCACCGGGCAGGTGGCGGCGAGCGCGGCGCTCGTGACGAGGTTGTCGGCGAGGCCGTGCGCGAGCTTGGCGATCGTGTTCGCCGACGCGGGCGCGATGAGGAAGACGTCGGCGTTCTCGACCAGCGCGAGGTGGCTGATCGGCTCGTGGACGCCGTCCCCGCCCACCCCGGGATCGCCGGGGAAGGCGCCCCGGGCGGGATCGCGCTCGAACTCGCCGGTGAGGACGGGCGCGCCCGTCAGCGCCGCGAACGAGGCGGCGCCGACGAAGCGCTGCGAGGTGGGCGTCTGGATGACGCGTACGGCGTGGCCCGCCTTCGTCGCGAGGCGCACGAGCTCGAGCGCCTTGTACGCGGCGATCCCGCCGGTGACGCCGAGCAGGATCCGGGCCATCGCCGACCGCCGCGGTCCCGCCTAGCGGTAGTGGTACTTCAGCTTGCCGGCGGCGACTTCCTCGAGCGCGATCGTGAGGTAGTTCTTCGACGCCGTGTCGATCATCGGCGGCGGGAACTCGTCGAAGGTCCCCTCCCCGAGGTTGTGGTAGTACGAGTTGATCTGCCGGGCACGCTTGGCGGCGACCAGGACGGACGCGTAGTTGGAGTCCACGTGCTCGAGCAGCTTGTCGAGGCGGGGCGAGATCATGCGGGGAAGTGTAGAGCCCGGCCCGTCCGTGGACCGAGTTACAGCGCTTCGCGCACGACGGCCTCGAGCTCGCCCACCGCGTCCTCGAGCCGGTCGTTGACGACGACCTTGCCGAACTCGTCCTGCGCGGCGAGCTCGTCGCGGGCAACGGCCAGCCGCCGCGCCACCTGGTCGGCGTCGTCGGTGCCGCGGCCCACGAGCCGCGCCCGCAGCGCATCCTCCGACGGCGGGGCTATGAAGATCTGCAGCGCCTCGGGCATGGTCTCGCGGACCTGCCGGGCGCCCTGCAGCTCGATCTCGAGCACCACCGGGTGACCGCCCGCGACCCGGCGCTCGAGCTCCTCGCGCAGGGTGCCGTAGCGGCGGCCGGAGTACTCGGCGTGCTCGACGAAGTCGCCGGCCTCGACGCGGCGAGCGAACTCGTCGTCGCTGAGGAACCAGTAGTCGACGCCGTGCGTCTCCCCCGGCCGCGGCCCGCGCGTGGTCGCCGAGACGGAGAGCTGGAGCTCCGGCACGCGCTCGCGCAGCGCGCGGATGAGCGTGCCCTTGCCGACGCCCGACGGGCCGGTGATGACGAAGACCCGGGCCAACCCGTCAGGGGCTGACGTCCACGCGCGCGCGTGCGCGCGTCACCGGCGCAGGAGCGAGACGAGCTCGTTGCGCTGCCGCTCGGACAGGCCGCCGATCGTCTTGCTCGGCGAGATCCGGCACGTGACGAGGATCTTGTTGACCTTCACCCGGCCGTACTTCGGCACGGCCAAGAGCATGTCGAAGACCTTGGCCGTCTCGAGGTACTCGGGCGGGGTCAGCAGGAGATCGTGGATCGACACGCGGCCTGCCTTCAGATCGCGCTTCAGCTGCGCGCGGCGAGTCCGGATCTCGTTCGCGCGCTGCAGGGCGTCCATGCGTTGGACGAGGGATCTTTCGGGGGCCGCGGCCTGCTTCGGGGGCGTGTTCGTGGCCGGCGGCATGGGCGGCGACTATACCCCGTCGTCCGGGTCCTGCAAGGTCTCACGAGCGAAGATCCCTAGACCTCGACGCGAGCTTGAGATCAGTCCAGCCAGGTCGACCCTCTTCGCGGCGATTTGCAGGCTTTTCGCCTACACGCACAAAAAGCCACTGCCCAATGCAAGGCAGCGGCCTCGTGAGAACGCGACACGTCTTCGGTTGCCTGCTGACGAAGGCGGCGACCCGCTCGACGAACGTCGCACGGCGCCGCGCCGCCGCGCGGATGGGACTCCTCCCGAGACCGCCTGAGCGGTCTCACTGGTGAGGCTACCGCACGGCCGGCGCTGTTGCCGCGCCAGTCGCGGCGGCTTCGGAGCCGACGACGAACTGGATCCGGGTCAACCCCCGCTCGCGCGCGCGACGGGCCAGCTCGCGGTTGATCCGGGCGGCCGTGAGCGGCCCTCCGTACACGAAGCCGGTGTAGAGCTGGACGAGCGTCGCCCCCGCGGCGAGCCGCCGCCACGCCTCGTGGGCGTCGTCGATGCCGCCGGCGGCGACGAGCACGAGCCGGTCGCCGGTGCGGGCGCGGAGGCGCCGCAGAACGGCGAGCGAGCGGTCGCGCAGCGGGCGGCCCGAGAGCCCGCCGGCGCCGATGCCGTCGATCTCCTGCGGCGATGCGGTGAGGCCGTCGCGGGCGATCGTGGTGTTGGTGGCGATGATCCCGGCGAGCCCGAGCTCGAGCGCCAGGTCGGCGACGGCGTCGACGTCCTCGTCGGCGAGATCCGGCGCGATCTTCACGAGCACGGGCTTGTCGGTCGCCGCGGTGACCGCCTCGAGCAGCGGGCGCAGCTGCTCCACGGCCTGCAGGTCGCGCAGCCCGGGCGTGTTCGGCGAGCTGACGTTGACCGTCACGTAGTCGGCCAGCGGCGCGAGCGTCCGCGCGCCCTCGACGAAGTCCGCGACCGCGTCCGTGCTCGTCTTGTTGCGCCCGAGGTTGACGCCGAGGATCGCGTCGCCCTCTCCCCCGCGCCGTTCGAGCCGGCGGCGGGCGCGGCCGGCGCCGCCGCTGTTGAAGCCCATCCGGTTGACGATCGCCCGGTCGCCGCGCAGGCGGAAGAGCCGCGGCTTCGGGTTGCCGGGCTGCGGCCGCGGGGTGACGGTCCCGACCTCGACGCTGCCGAACCCGAGCGCGGCCAGTCCGGCGAACGCGGTCGCGTCCTTGTCGAAGCCGGCGGCCAGCCCGACCGGCGACGGGAACGTCAGCCCGAAGGCCTCGGTGCGCAGCACCGCGTCGCGCGGCGCCAGCAGCCGGCGGACGACCGTCCGCAGCGGCGCGACGACCGCCAGCACCCGCAGCACCGCGAAGGCGACCCGGTGGGCCGTCTCCGCGGGCAGCAGGAACAGCGGGTTCATCGCGCCCGGGCCCGCGCGGCGATCTTGCCGTGGATCTCCTGGAGCGACTCGACCTCCGCCGCGCCGCGCTGGCGGGCGACCGCGATGGCGCGCGCCGCGGCCATGCCGCTCGAGATCGTCGTGATGCACGGCACGCCGGCGGTCACCGCGGCGCGGCGGATCTCCCACCCGTCCGTGCGCGCGCCCGAGCCGGTCGGCGTGTTGACGACGAGGTCGACGTCCCCGCGCTCGATCCAGTCGACGACGTGATCGTCGCCCTCGGCGATCTTGTTGATCGCCGTGCACGGCACGCCCATGGCCTGGATCGCCCGCGCCGTGCCGCGCGTGGCGACGATGCGGAAGCCGAGGTCGTGCAGCGTCGAGGCGATCCCGTGGACGGCGGCCTTGTCGGAGTCGGTCACCGTGAGGAAGACCGTGCCCTCCTGCGGCAGCGCCGACCCGGCGGCGGCCTGCGCCTTCGCGAACGCGGTCGGGAAGTCGCGGCCGATGCCCATCACTTCGCCCGTCGAGCGCATCTCCGGCCCGAGCAGCGCGTCGGCGTCGCGGAACCGGTCGAAGGGCAGCACGGCCTCCTTCACGCTCACGTGCGTGCTCTCGGCCGCCCCGCCGACAGCCTCGGGCGGCAGGTCGAGGTCGCCGATCCTCTCGCCGAGCATGAGCCGGCAGGCCATCTTCGCGAGCGGCACGCCGACGGCCTTGGAGATGAACGGCACGGTCCGCGACGCGCGCGGGTTGGCCTCGATGACGTGCACCTTGCCGTCGCAGACGCCGTACTGGACGTTGATGAGGCCGACGACGCCGAGGCCGAGGGCGATCGCCTCGGTCTGGCGGCGCAGCTCGGCCAGCATCTCGGGCCCGAGCGAGTGCGGCGGCAGCACCTGCGCGGAGTCGCCCGAGTGGATCCCGGCCTCCTCGACGTGCTGCAGCATCCCGCCGATCCACACGCTCTCGCCGTCGCACAGCGCGTCGACGTCGACCTCGATCGCGTTCTCGAGGAAGCGGTCGAGGTAGATCGCGCGCCCCCCGCCGTTCGTTCCGACGCCCTCGCGGCGGAGGTAGTCCTCGAGGCCCTCGCGGCTGTAGACGATCTCCATCGCCCGGCCGCCGAGCACGTAGGACGGGCGCACGAGCAGCGGCCAGCCGACGTCCTCGGCCTTGTCGAGCGCCTCGGCCACCGAGTGCGCGGTCGCGTACGCCGGCGCGCGCAGCCCGAGCTCGTCCAGCAGCGCGCCGAAGCGCCCGCGGTCCTCGGCGAGGTCGATCGCGTCGACGCTCGTCCCGAGGATCGGCACGCCGGCCTCGCTCAGCCCGTGCGCCAGCTTCAGCGGCGTCTGGCCGCCGAACTGCACGATCACGCCCTCCGGCTGCTCGATCTCCACGACGCCGAGCACGTCCTCCAGCGTCAGCGGCTCGAAGTACAGGCGGTCCGACGTGTCGTAGTCGGTCGAGACCGTCTCCGGGTTGCAGTTGATCATCACCGCGTCGCGGCCCGAGTCGCGGACCGTCATCGCGGCGTGCACGCAGCAGTAGTCGAACTCGATCCCCTGCCCGATGCGGTTGGGCCCGGAGCCGAGGATCACGACCGACGGCTTGTCGCCGCGCTCGACCTCGTCGGCCCGGCGGCGCTCCCAGCCCGAGTAGTAGTACGGCGTGCGCGCCTCGAACTCGGCGGCGCACGTGTCGACCGACTTGAACGTCCGCTCGCCGCGGAACGGCGCCTCGGGATCGGCCGCGAGCTCGGCGAACTCGGCCAGGAACCAGCGGTCGATCTTCGTCCGCTCGTGGATCTCCTCGACCGAGGCGCCGCGGCGCAGCGCCTCGAGCAGCACGTCGAAGCGGTCGGCCGTCGGACGCCCGACGCGCTCGAGCAGCTGATCCAGCGGCGCGGAGACGTCGGCCTTGCGGTCGAGCTCGCGCGAGCGCATCGCCTTCGCGAACGCCTGCTGGAACGTCCGCCCCATCGACATCGCCTCGCCGACGGACTTCATGTGCGTCGTCAGCTCGTCGTTCGCGCCGGCGAACTTCTCGAACGCGAACCGCGGCCACTTGACGACGACGTAGTCGATCGTCGGCTCGAAGCTCGCGGGCGTCGCCTGCGTGATGTCGTTGTCGATCTCCTCGAGCGCGTAGCCGACCGCGAGCCGCGCGGCGATCTTCGCGATCGGGAACCCGGTCGCCTTCGAGGCCAGCGCGCTGGACCGCGAGACGCGCGGGTTCATCTCGATGACGAGGACCTCCTCGGTCTCCGGGTTGACCGCGAACTGCACGTTCGAGCCGCCCGTCTCGACGCCGACCGCGCGGATGACCGTGAACGCCTGGTCGCGCAGCTCCTGGTAGAGCCGGTCGGTCAGCGTCTGCTGCGGCGCCACGGTCACGGAGTCGCCGGTGTGGACGCCCATCGGGTCGACGTTCTCGATCGAGCAGACGATCACGCAGTTGTCGTTGCGGTCGCGCATGACCTCGAGCTCGAACTCGCCCCAGCCGATCACCGACTGGTCGATGAGGACCTGGCCGATCGGGCTCGCATCGAGGCCGCGCGTGACGACCTCGCGGAACTCCTGCAGGTCATGGGCGACGCCGCCGCCGCGCCCGCCGAGCGTGAACGCCGGGCGGATGATCGCCGGCAGGCCGACGTCGGGGATGAGGTCCTCCGCCTCGGCGAGCGAGTGCGCGATGCCGCTGCGCGGCATCTTCAGCCCCGCCTGCTCCATCGTCTGGGCGAAGAGGTCGCGGTCCTCGGCGCGGCCGATCGCCTCGTAGTTCGCGCCGATGAGCTCGACGCCGAAGCGCTCGAGCGTCCCGTCCTCGGCCAGCGCGCGGGCGAGGTTGAGCGCGGTCTGCCCGCCCAGCGTCGGCAGCAGCGCGTCCGGCCGCTCCTTCTCGATGACCTGCGCGACGGGGCCGGGCAGCAGCGGCTCGATGTACGTCGCGTCCGCGAACTCCGGGTCGGTCATGATCGTCGCCGGGTTGGAGTTGACGAGGACGACCTCGTAGCCCTCCTCGCGCAGGACCTTGCAGGCCTGCACGCCCGAGTAGTCGAACTCCGCCGCCTGCCCGATGACGATCGGGCCCGAGCCGAGGATGAGGATCCGGTTGATGTCGTCCCTACGCGGCACGCTCGAGGCTCCTCACGAACTCGTCGAACAGGTGATGGGCGTCGTGCGGGCCGGGGCCGGCCTCGGGGTGGTACTGGATCGTCCCGGCGGGGACGTCGAGCAGCGTCAGGCCCTCGACCGTTCGGTCGTAGAGGTTCACCCGGCTGAGCTGGGCGGTGCCGAAGTCGGTCTCCCAGCGGACCGGCTCGTCGACGTCGATCGTCCGCGCGCCGTTGGGGCCGACCACCGCGAAGCCGTGGTTCTGGCTCGTGATCTCGATGCGCCCGGTCTCGACGTCCTTGACCGGGTGGTTCGCGCCGCGATGGCCGAACGGCAGCTTGAAGGTCTCGAGCCCCACCGCCCGGCTGAGCAGCTGGTGGCCGAGGCAGATGCCCCACACCGGCTTCTTCCCGACGACCTCACGCACGGTCGCCACGATGTGGTCCAGAGCGGACGGATCACCGGGTCCGTTGGCCAGGAACACGGCATCCGGGTCGTCCTGCAGCAAGGTCGTTGCAGAGACGTCGCAGGGATGGAGCGAAACGCGCGCTCCGCGTTGCACGAGGTGCCGGACGATGGACGCCTTGATGCCGGTGTCGATCGCAGCGATCCGCGGGCCGTTCCCGCTCCCCAGCCGCACGACCTCCTTGGGCGTGACCTCGCGGGCCAGGTCACGGCCGGCCATCGAGGGCTCGGCGGCGATGAGGTCGCGGGCCTCGGACTCGCTGATCCGCTCCGGGAACAGGCCGCCGCGCATCGCCCCCTCGCTGCGGATGTGCCGCACGAGCGCGCGCGTGTCGAGCCCGGTGATCGCCGGGATGCCGCAGTCGCGCAGCCAGTCCAGCCAGCCCGCCTCGGCGCCGGGGGCGTCCTCGTGATTGACGGCGGAGCGCATGATCGCCGCCCGCGCGTGGATGCGGTCGGACTCCATCGCGTCCTGCGAGACGCCGTAGTTGCCGATGTGCGGGTACGTGAACGTGATGAGCTGGCCCGCGAAGCTCGGGTCGGTCACCGACTCCTGGTAGCCGGCCATGCCGGTCGTGAAGACGACCTCGCCGACCGCCGGGGCGTCGTGGCCGGCGGCGTCGCCGTCGAACCGGGTGCCGTCCTCGAGGAGGACGTAGGCGCCGCTCACTTGATCAACCTCTGGACCGCCTTGAACTCGTCTGTTCCCGCGCGCTCGCACAGCTCGAGCAGGGCCATCTCGACCGTGGTCGGGACGGCGCCGGAGCGCTCGGCGCGCTGCAGCGCGATCTCCTTGTTGCGCGGATTGCGGCTCGCGATCGCGTCGGCGACGAGGTGCACCTCGACGCCGCCGGCCAGCAGGTCCGCGACCGTCTGGTGGACGCACACGTGCGCCTCGATGCCGCAGACGATCGCCTGCCGCCGCCCGCCGAGGTCGAAGCCCTCGGCGCGGCTGGCCGCGAAGACCGTCTTCGGCAGGACCCTCTCCTCCTTCAGCCCGACCTCGGCGACCGTGGCGCCGAGGCCTTGCGGGTACTGCTCGGTCACGACCGCGGGGACGCCGAGGATCCGTGCCGCCTCGACCAGGGTCGCCGTCTTCCCGGCGATCGCCTCGAAGTCGGGCACCGCCTTGCGGAACGCCTCCTGGACGTCGACGACGACGAGCACCGCCTCGTCGCGGCGCAGCAGCCCGCGGACGGGACCGGCCTCGCCGGTGGTGCGCGGGACGCCGGGGGTCTCGCTGACCGCGGTCATGCGGCGCTCAGGGCGAACGCCCGCTGGCGGTAGGCGACCGTGCCGGCCGCGAGGGTCAGCAACACGCGGCCGCGCAGCTGCCGTCCGGCGAACGCGTTGTTCTCCGACCGGCTCTCGTAGCCGCTCTCGCCGACGATCCACTCCGCCTCGAGGTCGACGAGCGTGAGGTCCGCGACGCGGCCCTTCTCGATGACCGGCGTGTCGAGGTCGAGCAGCGCGGCGCCCGCGTTGAGCTTCTCGATGACGAGGCCCAACGGCAGGACGCCGGGCAGGACGAGGTCGGTGTACACCGACGCGAACGCGGTCTCGAGCCCGGTGGTCCCCATCGGCGCCTGCTCGAACGGGACCTCCTTCTCGTCGCGCGCGTGCGGCGCGTGGTCCGTGGCGATGCAGTCGATCGTCCCGTCGCGCAACCCGTGGATGAGCGCCTGGCGGTCGCGCTCGCTGCGCAGCGGCGGGTTCATCTTCATACGCGTGTCGAGGCCGTGGACCGCCTCGTCGGTCAGCGTCAGGTGGTGCGGGCTCGCCTCGGCGCTGATCCGCACGCCGCGCTCCTTCGCGAAGGCGACCGCCTCGACCGACTCGACGCAGCTGAGGTGCTGCATGTGCACGCGCCCGTCCTCGTACCCGGCGATCGCCGCGTCGCGGGCGACCATCGTGGACTCGGAGATGCTCGGGATGCCGCTGACGCCGAGCAGCGCGGAGACCGAGCCCTCGTGCATCGCGCCCTTGCCGCTCAGCAGCGGGTCCTCCTCGTGCAGCGCCAGGACGCCGCCGACCATCCGCTGGTACTGGAAGGCGAGGCGCAGGATCTGCGCGCTCGTGACCGGCTTGCCGTCGTCGGTGAAGCCGAGCGCCCCGAGGTCGCGCAGCTCGGCCATCTCGGTGAGCTGCTCGCCCTTCATGCCGACGGTGATGCAGGGCATGAAGCCGACGGGGATGCGGGCCTCGCGGGCGGCGGCGTCCTTGAGCGCGCGCAGGATCGGCGCGGAGTCGACGACCGGGTCGGTGTTCGGCATCGCGACGACGGCGCAGAAGCCGCCGGCCGCGGCGGCGCGGGTCCCGGTGTCGAGGTCCTCCTTGTGCTCCTGGCCCGGCGTGCGCAGGTGCACGTGCGGGTCGACGAAGGCCGGCAGCAGGTGCTTGCCCTCGCCGTCGACGACCTCGACGCCCTGCGGGGCGTCGATCGAGCCCGGCGCGCCGAGCTCGGCGATCTCGCCCCCGCGGACGAGCACGTCGTGGGCGGCGTCGATCCCGGTCCGCGGGTCGAGCACGTGGGCGCCGCGGATCAGGACGTCGGCGGCGGGAGCTTCGCGGTGGACGAGGTTGGCGTTCGCGCTCATGCCAGCTGCGCCTCCACCCGGCTGCGCGCGCCCGGGCCGTCCGGCGCGCGGGAGCCCTCGAGGACGTCGTAGAGCACCGCCATGCGGACGACGACGCCGGCCTCGACCTGCGCGGTGATGACCGCCTGCGGCGAGTCGACCACCTCGCCCGACAGCTCGACGCCGCGGTTCACCGGGCCCGGGTGCATGAGCACCTGGCGCGCGCCGAGCCGGCGGCCGTTGATCTGGAAGCGCGAGGCGTACTCGCGCAGCGAGGGCAGGTACGGCTGGTCGATGCGCTCGTTCTGCATCCGCAGCGCGTAGACGACGTCGGCGTCGCGGAGGTCGTCGAGGTCGTAGCGCACGTCGCAGCCGAGCGTCTCCATGTCGCGCGGGATGAGCGTCGGCGGGCCGGCGATCGTCACGTGCGCGCCCATCTCGCGGAAGGCGAGGATGTTCGACCGCGCGACGCGGCTGTGCAGGACGTCGCCGACGATCCAGATGCTCTTGCCCTCGAGCGTCCCGAGCTTGCGGATGAGCGTGTAGACGTCGAGCAGCGCCTGCGTCGGGTGCTCGTGCTTGCCGTCGCCGGCGTTGACGACGCTCGCCCCGCTCCAGCGGGCGACGAGGTCGGCGCTGCCGGCCCAGGGCGTGCGGCAGACGATCGCGTCCGGCTTGTGGGCGCTCAGCGTGAGGACCGTGTCCTTGAGCGACTCGCCCTTCTCGACGCTCGACCCGCTGGCGGAGAAGTTGACCACGTCGGCGCTGAGGCGCTTGGCGGCGAGCTCGAACGAGCCTCGCGTGCGCGTGCTCGCCTCGTAGAAGAGGTTCAGCACCGTCCGGCCGCGCAGCGCGGGGACCTTCTTGATCGGCCGCCGTGCGACCTCCTCGAACGAGGTGGCGAGCTCGACGATGCGCTCGATGCGCTCGCGGTCGAGGTCGTGCTCGACGGAGAGCAGGTGCCTCATCGGGTCAGTGCCTCCTGCGGTTGGACGATGGCGACCTCGTCCGTGCCGTCGAGCTCGTCGAGGCGGACGCTGACGCGCTCGGAGCGCGCGGTCGGGATGTTCTTGCCGATGTAGTCCGCGCGGAAGGGCAGCTCGCGGTGACCGCGGTCGGTCAGCACGGCGAGCTGCACGCGCTCGGGGCGGCCGTAGGCGAAGAGCGCCTCGATCGCCGCCCGGACGGTGCGGCCGGTGTAGAGGACGTCGTCGACGATGACCACGGTCATCCCCTCGAGCGGGAAGCCGATGTGGCTCGCCTGGACCACCGGCTGCTCGTGCCGGGTGGTGACGTCGTCGCGGTAGAAGTTGATGTCGAGGTCGCCGAGTGGGACCTGCGCGTCGAGCAGGTCCTCGACGAGCCCGTGCAGCCGCTGGGCGAGCAGCGCGCCGCGGCGGTGGATGCCGACGATCGCGAGACGGTCCGCCTCCGCGTTCTTCTCCACGATCTCGTGCGCGATCCGCACGAGCGTGCGCCTGATGTCGTCCCGATCGAGGACGACCTTCTCTGCTTCCATCCTGTCCTCCCTGGCCTCGCTGGACCGTCGCCCGGTCTCACAGGACCGGTTGGTAGGAACGTTCGGGAGTTGACGATAACAGCGGTCCCGGCGGTCAGGCCGGCACGTGCTCGTCCCCGCGGATCAGCTCGGGCTCGCCCTTCTCGGGGAACGGGACGTCGATGACGTCGAAGTCCCTGGGCACGACCGTGTTCGGGAAGATCGCGCGGGCCTCGTCCTTGATCTCGCGGCCGCCGTAGCGGGTCGAGAGGTGCACGAGCGCGAGCAGCTGCACGCCCGCCTCCTCGGCGATCTCGGCGGCCTGGCGCGCGGTCGAGTGCTGCGTCTCGCGCGCCCGCTCGCGCTCCTCCTCGGTGAAGGTCGCCTCGTGGATGAGCACGTCCGCGCCCTCGGCGATGCGCATGAGCGCGTCGCACGGCGCGGTGTCGCCGCTGATCACGATCTTGCGTCCCGGCCGCGCGGGCCCGACGACCTCCTCGGGCGCGACGCCGTCGACGACCTCGCCGCGCTGCAGCCGGCCGAAGTCGGGGCCCGGCGTGACCCCGCGCTTCTCGGCGAGCTCCGCGTCGAAGCGGCCCGGCCGCTCGTCCTCGATGAGCGCGTAGCCGAACGCCTCGGTGCGGTGGCGCACCGGCACGGACGCGATGACGTAGCCGTCGTGCTGCACCTCGTCGTAGCGCTCGAGCTCCTCGACCTCGAGGCCGAACCGCGGCCGCCCGAGCACGAGCCGCATCGACCCGATGGCCGCCTTCATGCCCGGCGGGCCGTAGACGGTCAGCGGCCGCTCGCGGTCGCGCAGCTCGAACGACTTGATCATCCCCGGCAGCCCGAGCCAGTGGTCGACGTGCAGGTGCGTGATGTACACGGCGTCGATGTCCGCGAGCCCGACCGAGCGAATCAGTTGCCGCTGCGTCCCTTCCCCGCAGTCCACGAGGATCCGGTCGCCACCACGGCGCAGCAACGTCGCGGGCAACCCCCGCCGCGCCGTGGGAACGGAGCCGGCCGTGCCGGCGAAGACGACCGAGAGGTCCATCGCCCGCCGAGCATAGGCCCGCACCCCCTCGACGGGGCAGCGACCGACTACGATGTCGATTCCCGCGCGAGTAGCTCAGTGGATAGAGCGTCGCCCTCCGGAGGCGAAAGTCGGGGGTTCGAATCCCTCCTCGCGCGCTCCTCTTCCGTCCGTCCCGAATGCGAACATGCGTTCGTGACCAAGGGAGACGCGACCGAGGCGGCAGTGCTCGCAGCGCTCGTCCGGTGCGGTCACCGGGTCCTCCTGCCGTTCAGCGCTTCCAGCGCTTACGACCTCGCCGTCGATGCCGACGGGCACTTCATCCGCGTGCAGTGCAAGACCGCCCGGCTGCGCGACGGCTGCCTGCTCTTCAACAGCTGCGGCACGGACCACGGACGGGGACGCAACGACTACCGCGGCCGCGCCGATGTCTTCGGCGTTGCGTGCGCCGGTCACGACGCCGTCTACGTCGTGCCCGTCGACATCGCCGCCGGCTACGTCACCACCCTGCGGTTGGAGCCATCGCGCAACCGCCAGCGAGTCGGGGTGCGGCTCGCCGACGAGTTCCGCGTCGAGCGCTGGTCGCCGCGCGACCAGGTCAGCGTGCCGGCCTGAGCGCCTCGGCGAGGAGGGACGCCGCGGGTGGTGGGCCGGTCTCCGGGATGAGGAGGGAGATCGGGAGGTCGAGGGGTTCGGTGAGGGGTGTCGCGGTGACGTCGGCGCCGGGGTGGTCGAGCCAGGAGGCCGGGATGACGCTGAGGCCGAGGCCGGCGTGGACGAGGGTGCGGACCGTCGCCGGGTCGCCGACCTCGAGGAGCGGAACCGGGCTGAAGCCGTGGTGGGCGCAGGCGGCCATGACCGTCTCGCGCAGCGCGCTGCCGCGCTCGGCGAGGATGAGCGGGCGGCCGCGGAGGTCGTCGATCGCCGCGCCCGCGCCCGGCTCTCCCGCGGCGAACGGTTCGCCGGGGGCGCTCACGAGGACGAGGCGCTCGGCGGCGACGTCGTCGACCGCGACGCCGGTGAGCGCCGCTCGCTCCGCGGTCGTGAGCGCGGCGACGCCGAGGTCGGCGGTGCCGGTCGCGACCGAACGGGCGACGTCGGCGGCGGGTGCGACGCGGACGGCGACCTGGACGCCGGGATGCGCGGCGTGGAACGCGGCGAGCGTCGCGGCCAGGCGCAGGGCCTCCCCGGCCGTCGTCGCCACGCGCACCACACCGCGGACGACGCCGGCGTGGGCGTCCATCGCCGCCCGCGCCCGCGCGACCTCGCCGAGGATCGCGTCGGCGCTGCGCAGCAGCTCCTCCCCCGCCGGCGTCAGCTCGACCCCACGCGAACCGCGGACGAGCAGGGCGACGCCGAGCTCGCGCTCGAGCCGCGCGACCTGCTGCGAGATCGCGGACTGCGTCACGTAGATCTCGGCCGCCGCGCGCGTGAAGTGGCGGTGGCGGGCCACGGCGGCGAAGTACTCGAGCTGGCGGAGCTCCACGCCTCGCATCGTGCCGGGCTGATCGGAGCGATCACGGATCCGACTTGGGAGCGGGCCCCCGACCGGCCACAGTCGATCCCATGGAAACCGCCCCCACCCCCGTCGCCGGCGACGCCGCCTTCCCCGCGATCACCGACGACACCTTCACCGCCGAGGTCCTCGAGGCCGAGGGCACCGTCGTCGTCGACTTCTGGGCCCCCTGGTGCGCCCCGTGCCGCCTCATGGACCAGTCGATCAAGGCCGTCGCCGCCGACCGCCCCGACCTGCGCTTCGTCAAGCTCAACGCCGACGACGAGCAGCGCACCGTGGCGCAGTACGGCGTGATGTCGATGCCGACGCTGATCGCGTTCCGCCACGGCCGGCCCGTGCTCCAGCTGATCGGCGCCCGCCCGCCCCGCCGCCTGGCGCAGGACCTCGCCGCGATCTGACCGAACCAGCCGCCGCGCTCGCCATGATGCGCGGCGTGAACGAGGAGGCCGACGCCCTCTACGCGCTGCCGCTCGAGCAGTTCGTGCCCGAGCGCACCCTGCTGGCCAAGGCGCTGCGCGCCGAGGGCGACCGGGACGGCGCGGCGACCGTCGCCAAGCTGGCGAAGCCATCGCTCGCCGCCTGGGCGGTCAACCAGGTCGTCCGGACGCAGCCGGGGCTCGCCAGCGAACTCTGGAGCGCCGGCGACGAGGTGCTCGCCGCCCAGCGCCGGGCGGTCTCCGGCGAGGGAACGGGAGCCGAGCTGCGCGAGGCGCTGCAGCGGGAGCGCAAGGCGCTCGATCCGCTCGCCGACGCCGCCCGCGGGCTCATCACCGGCAACGGCAAGTTCCTCGGCGAGGCGAACGTCCAGGCGGTCATCGAGACGCTCCACGCCGCGGCGGTCGACCCCGCCGTCCGCGAGGAGGTCGCCGCCGGCCGCGCCGTCCGGCAGCTGCGCCTGTCGGGCCTCGAGGCGCTGGCCGGCGGGCCGGTCGCGCCGAAGGAACGCGAAGCGGCGACGAAGCGGGCCGAGCTGGCCGAGCGCGACCGCGAGGACACGGAGCGAGAGCGCGAGCAGCGGGCCGCGAGCAGCGAGGAGCGCAAGCGCCGGACCGAGCAGCAGCGCGCGCTCGCCCGCGCCGAGCGCACCCGCGACGCCGCCCGCAAGCGCGTCGCCGATGCGGCCGCCGCCCGCGAGGCCGCGGCGCGCCACGAGGAGGCGATGCGCGCGCAGCTCGAGGCGGCGCAGCTCGACCTCACGAAGGCCGAGGAGGAGCGCCGAGCGGCGCACGACGCGCTCGAGCGCGCGGAGGACGACGTGTCCGCCGCGCGCGCCGACCTGGACGGCTGAGAGGCGCGGAGAGCCGCGCCCCTCGGAACCCCGACCGCTAGCGGCCCGGCAGCGTGCCGGTCGCCGGGCCGACCTTCGTCGGCTTGCCCGGCGCCGCCTTCGGCAGGACGCCCTTGCCGAGCGCCTTCTCGACGACCTTCAGCGACGGGCGCGGCTTGCCGTTCTTGTCGATCAGCCCGGAGTCCCAGGTCGTGTCGCCGACCTCGCTGTTCCAGTGGTACAGGTAGATCCGCTTGATGCGCGGCGACGTGCGCAGCATCTTCGAGAGCACGTACTGCGTGACCTTGGTCTGGTGCGTGACGCCCTCGGCGAGCTTCACGCGGCCCGGAGCCGGCTTGCGGTAGACGACCCCGCCGACCTCCGTGATCCAGATCTCGCCCTTCTTGACGACCTTCAGCAGCTGCTTGGTCAGCTTGTCGTTGAACCTGTTCGCCGACACGTAGTTGTGCAGCGCCCAGTACTTCGGCTGCTTCTTGCCGGCGGCCTTGACGAAGGCCTTCGTCCACTTGATCAGCGTCGGCTCGTAGTCGAGGAGCGTCGCCGCCGCGACCTTGCACTGCGGGCAGGCGGACTGCATCGCGCGCCAGTACTGCACCGCGCGCTTGGGGTCCCTGCCGCCCATCTCGGCCGGGTGGTTCGACTCGTTCGTCGCGGCGTACTCGCGGACCCAGGGCCAGCGCTGGCGGAACGCGACGAAGGCGGCGCGGTACTCGGCGACCGTCGGGAGGTAGCGCCGGCGCTCGGCGATGCGCGACTTGGCGAAGGTGATGAGCGGCGTGACGCCCGCGGCGCGCGCGGCGTTGAGCCAGTCGTCGACGTCCTTGATCTGCCAGTCGTACTGCATGGTGTCCCAGCCGACCGAGCGGCGGGCGTACTTCATGCCCATCGTCTGGAAGAGCGGATCGGAGAACACCTCGGGCTTCTGATCGGCGATGCCGATCTTCACCTTCGAGAGGAGCTGTGTCGTGGTCGGGGTCTTGGCCTTCGCAGGCTTCTTCTTCGGCTTCGCCAGCGCAGGGGTGAGGGAGAGCGCGAGGAGCGCGACGAGGGAGAGCGCGATGGCGGCGGGGCGGAACGGACGCATACGACCACTGGCATCGGCACGTGCCCAGCCAAGGTTGAGTGCACCGTACATTGACGAGCCGTGCGGACCGCCCTCCTCGTCGCGGCCACCACGCTGCTCGCCGCCCTCCTCGTTCCCGCGGCCCCCGGCTACGACGCCTGGGCGTGGCTGATCTGGGGCCGCGAGGTCTGGGACGGGACGCTCAGCACCGTCGACGGACCGGCCTGGAAGCCGCTTCCCGTCGCCATCACCGCCCTCCTGGCGCCGATGGGGGACCTTGCGCCGGACCTGTGGCTCGCGGTCGCGAGAGCGGGAGCGATCGCGGCCGTCGTCCTCGCGTTCGTGACGGCGAGGAAGCTCGCCGGCTCGACGGCCGCGGGCGTCTTCGCGGCCGCTGCGGTCCTTCTCACCGCCGGCTTCGTCCGGCACGCGGCAGTCGGCGACAGCGAGCCGCTCCTGGTCGCGCTCGTCCTCGCCGCCTTCCTCCGCGCGCTCGACGAGCGGCACGGCCAGGCGCTCGCCCTCGCCGCGCTCGCGGCGCTTCTGCGGCCGGAGACCTGGCCGTTCCTCGCCCTCTACTCGCTCTGGCTCCTGCGTCACGAACGGAACCTCCGCCCGGCGATCGTCGCGCTCTCCGTCGCGGTCCCGCTGGCGTGGTTCCTCCCCGAGTGGCTCGGGAGCGGGGAGCTCCTGCGGTCGGGCGCCCGCGCGCGGATCCCGAACCCCGGCCAGCCGGCAACCGCTGACGTCCCCGCGCTGGCGACGCTCGCGACCGCGCTGACCGTCGTCTTCGTCCCGGCCGCGCTCGCCGCCCTCGCCGCCCGTGGACGAGCGGCGAGACTCGCGCTGGGCGGCGTCGCCTGGATCCTGCTCGTCGCCGCGATGAGCCAGGCGGGCTTCAGCGGAGAGGAGCGCTACCTGATGCCGGGCGCTGCGCTGGTCGCCGTCGCGGGCGCAGGGGCGATCACCCGTCTCGAGCCGCGCGCCGTCGCGATCGCCGCGGCCATCGCGTTGGTCGCCGCTCTCCCCCGCCTCGCGGACATCGCCGATCTCGGCCCACGGCTCTCCTACCAGGCCCGTCTTGCACAAGACCTCGAGCACGCGATCGCGGCGGCGGGCGGACGCGACGCGATCCTCGCCTGCGGGCGCCCCGCCGTCGGGCGCTACCGCGGGACGCTGCTCGCCTACCGGCTCGACGTCGAGAAGCGCACCGTCCGCGCGGACGGCGAGCCGGACGCGGTCACCTTCACCTCGGCGCTCACCGAGGACGGGCCGCGGTCGCCGCGCGCGGCGCGGACGACGCTCGCGCGGAACCGCACCTGGACGATCACTCAGAGCGACGGCAGCGTCTGGCGCAGCGACAGCACCGGCGCGAACAGGTCGCCATCGGCCTCGACCCGCGCCAGCACCTGCTCGGCATCGAAGACCAGCAGGTCCGGGTCCTCGGCCTCATGGCAGGCGCGGACTTCGTCCCACGTGACCGGCGTCGACACCGTCGGCCGGTCCTTCGCCCGCAGCGAGTAGACGTTCACCGTCGTCTTGGCGTCGTCGTTCTGCGACCAGTCGACGAGCACCTTGCCCGGCCGCAGCGACTTCGTCATCCGCGAGACGACCAGCTCCGGCTCGGCCTGCTCGAGCAGCTCCGCGATTGCCTTCGCGAACGTCTTCGTCCCGCCCGGCCCCTCGTACACCGCGCCCGGCTCGTTGAGCGGCACGTACACCTGCAGCCCCTTCGACCCCGAAGTCTTCGCGAAGCACTCGATCCCGAGCCGGGAGAACATCCCCTGCAGCCAGAGCCCGACGCGGCAGCACTCGACGATCGTCGCCGGCGCGCCCGGGTCGAGGTCGAACGCCAGCAGCGTCGGCTCGAGCGGCGTCTGTCCATAGGCCAGCGACGTGTGGAGCTCGAGGTCGGCGAGGTTCGCCAGCCACATCAGGGTCGGCACGTCCTCGCACAGGCAGAACTCGATCTTCTTCGACGACATCTGCACCGGGATCGTCTGCACCCACGGCGGACGGTGCGAGGGGCAGTTCTTCTCGTAGAAGAACTGGCCGTCGACGCCGTTCGGGTACCGCTTCAGCGTCAGCATCCGCCCCTGCAGGTGCGGCAGCAGCACCGGCGCGATCCGCCGGTAGTAGTCGATCACGTCGCCCTTCGTGAACCCGACCGCCGGGTAGAGGGCCTTGTCGAGGTTGGAGAGCTTGAGCTCGTGGCCCTCGACGGTCATGAGCGGCTCGAGCTCCGGGTGCTCGTGCGGGGGCGACGAGTCCACGAGCCCCTTGTACACCGGGTGGCGCAGCATCTTCTCGTTCGTCCACTCGCCGTACTCGACGGACACGCGGTACCGCGGGACGACCCACTGCGCCTCCTTCGGCGCCGCCTTCGGGTTCGACACCGGCGCTTCGCCCGCCGGGCACGCCTTGAGCAGCGAGAGCACCCGGTCGAGCTCGGCCTCGTCGAACCCGCTGCCGACCCGCCCGACGTACCGCCCGTCCTCGGCGACCAGCAGGGCGCCGAGGCGCGACAGGCGCCGACCCTCGCCCGGCAGCCATCCGACGATCGTGAACTCGCCCCGCTGCTTGTTCTTGACCTTGATCCAGCCGCGCGACCGGCGCCCCGGCTCGTACGGGCAGTCGAGCCGCTTGGCCATCACGCCCTCGAGCCCCTGCGCCTCCGAGGCGGCCAGCATCGCCGTGCCCTCGCCCACGACGTGCTCGGGCACCTGCCAGTGCGCGCCGTGCAGGTCGAGCTCACGCAGGCGCGCCCGCCGCTCCTCGTACGGCAGCCCCATGAGCGAGTGCCCGTCGAGCCACAGCAGGTCGAAGATCACGTAGACGACCGGGATCGTCTTCGCCAGCCGCCGCGCCGCGCTGTCGCCCGTGACGTGCATGCGCCGCTGGAGCAGGCCGAAGCTCGGCTTGCCCTGCGGGTCGAACGCGACGATCTCCCCGTCGAGCACCGCCTCGTGGTGGTGCAGCGCCCGGTTCAGCCGCGTCAGCTCGGGATAGGAGACCGTGATGTCGTTGAGGTTGCGCGACTCGAAGCGCAGCCGGCCCGGCTCGGAGTACGCGATCGCGCGCACGCCGTCCCACTTGATCTCGTACGCCCACCGGCCGTCCTCCTTCGGCAGCGGGCCGAGCGTGGCGAGCATCGGGACGATGCGGTCGGGGATCGGCTCGCGGTCCGGGTCCGCGGGCGGGTCCATCCGGTGGATCATCCAGTCCTTCGGATCGGGCCCAATTGGGAAGAGCGCGTAGCGCCCGACGGCGAGCCCCTCCTCGCCGTGCAGTGCGATCTCGATCTTCTTGCCCGGCTCCCACTTGAGCTCCTCGTAGGTGCCGTGGTCCCAGATCGTCATCGTCCCGGCGCCGTACTCGCCCTTCGGGATCTCACCGTGGAAGTCGAGGTACTCGAGCGGGTGGTCCTCGGTGTTCACCGCGATGCGGTTGACGCCCGGCGTGGTCGGCAGCGCGTTGGGGATCGCGAACGAGACGAGCACGCCCTCGCGCTCCAGGCGCAGGTCCCAGTGCAGCCGCGTGGCGCTGTGCTCCTGGATCACGAACCGGCGCCGGTCCTCACCGCCGGCGATCTCGTCCGGGATCGGCTCCGGCGTCGCGCCCTTCCGGCGCTTCTTGCGGTAGGTCTCGAGCTCAGCCACGCACGACGCGCCGCAGCTCGTCCAGCTCGGCGCCCTTCAGGACGTACGCATCGGCGCGGCCGATGAAGTCGGCGCCGCCGTCCTCGGGCTTGCGCCCGGTCAGCACGATGATCCGGGCGGCCGGCGCCGCAGCGCGCACCGCGTCGATGACCTCCGGCCCGCCGAGCCGGTCGAGCAACACGACGTCGGGCTGCGTCGCGCGCACGCCGTCGAGCAGCTCGTCGACGTAGCCGGCCTCGCCGACGACCTCGACGTCCTCGTCCGCGAGCGTCTCGCGGACGAGGAACCGGTACTGCGAGCTGTCGTCGGCGTGGAAGACCCGGAGGGCCACGCCGACGAGGCTACCCGCCGGCGACGGCCGGCAAGATCTGCACTTCGGCCCCCTCGGGGACCGCCGTCTCGAGGCCGTCGAGGAACCGGATGTCCTCGCCGTCCACGTAGACGTTCACGAAGCGGCGCAAGGCGCCGTCGTCGCCCGCGACGCGGTCGCGCAGCTCGCCGTGCCGCTCGTACAGCGCGTCGAGCACCTCGCCGATCGTCGACCCGTCGGCCGACAGCGTTCCGTCGCCGTTGGTCGCCGACCGCAGCTGCGGCGGGATCTTGACCGTCACCGCCATGGCTCAGGCCACCCCCGCGAACTCGCGCTCGAACGCGTCGTAGCTGGCGTCGATCGTGTGCGCCTCGAACGTGCCGCGCACTGCGTCGAGCGTCTTGAGGCCCTCGCCGGTGATGAACACGACGACGCGCTCGTCGCGGCCGATGTCGCCGCGCTCGGCGAGCTTGGCCAGCGTCGCAGTCGTGACGCCGCCCGCGGTCTCGGTGAAGATGCCCGTCGTCTCGGCGAGCAGCCGGATGCCGGCGCGGATCTCGTCGTCGGTGACCGAGTCGACGCCGCCGCCCGTCTTGCGGGCGAGCTCGACGGCGTACGGCCCGTCGGCCGGGTTCCCGATCGCGAGCGACTTGGCGATCGTGTCCGGCTTGACCGGGCGGCAGACGTCGGTGCCGGCCGCGAAGGCCTGCGCGACGGGCGAGCAGCCCTCGGCCTGCGCGCCGTTCATCGTCGGCAGCTCGCCCTCGAGCAGGCCGAGCTCGCGCCACTCCTCGAAGCCGCGGGAGATCTTCGTGAAGAGCGAGCCCGACGCGATCGGCGCGACCACGCGGTCGGGGATCGTCCAGCCGAGCTGCTCGGCGACCTCGAACGCGAGGGTCTTCGAGCCCTCGGCGTAGTACGGCCGCATGTTCACGTTGACGAAGGCCCAGTCGCGCTCGCCCGACAGCTCGGTGCAGAGGCGGTTCACGTCGTCGTAGTTGCCGCGGACCTTGACGAGGTTCGTCCCGTACACGCCCGTCGCGAGGACCTTCTGCTCCTCGAGGTCGGACGGGATGAAGACGTAGGACTCCAGGCCGAGCGCCGCGCCGTGGGCGGCGACCGAGTTCGCCAGGTTGCCGGTCGAGGCGCACGCGATGACCTCGTAGCCGAGCTCGCGGGCGCGGGCGACGGCCACCGACACCACGCGGTCCTTGAACGAGTGCGTGGGGTTGTGGGCGTCGTTCTTGATCCAGACCTCGCCGAGGCCGAGGCGCTCGGCCAGGCGGTCGGCCTTGATCAGCGGCGTGCAGCCGGCCGGCAGGCCGAGCCGCGACGACGACCGCACCGAGGGGCCGGGCGGCGCCTCGAGCGGGAGGAAGTCGGCGTAGCGCCAGATGTTCTGCGGGCCGCCCTGGATCCGCCGGCGCAGTCCGCCGGGGTCGCCGGCGAGCCGGCTGTGGTCGTAGGCGACCTCGAGGGGGCCGAAGCACCGCTCGCAGACGTACCGCGCGTCCAGGGGGTACTCGGTCCGACACTCCTTGCACCGCAAGGCCTCTGCTGCCATCTCCGCTCTCGCTTTCCGTGGCGAGACCTCTGGCAGTCACCGCCACATCTACAGGAATTCGCACCGTTCCCGCCGTCCTTGTCTCCGGACGGCAGTTGGTTGCGGGGGCTTCAATGGGCCAGTCCCTCCACCCCTCTGGATGTGTTCAGCCGGGAAGGGTACAAGACGGCAGGGGTAGAATCACCACCGGAGACCAACGATGCCGTCCGACGAGCCGCGAAGTCCGAATGCCCAGCCTGCCCCGCCCACTGCGCCGGTCGGCTCGGACGCGCGCCAACGGCGTCGCTCGCCCGGCCGAGCCTGAGACCCCCGACGTCGAGGTCCTCGAGGCCTCCGGCCTGCGCTGGGTGAACATCGAGCGCCCGCGCGCCGTCGACCGCGGCTGGCTCGAGGAGCACTTCGACTTCCATCCCCTCGACTACGAGGACGTCTTCAGCCGCAACCAGCGGCCGAAGGTCGACGAGTACGACGACTACCTCTTCGTCGTCCTGCACTTCCCGCGCTACGACAAGAAGATCGGGCGGCTCAACGCGGCCGAGCTGGATGTCTTCGTCGGGCCGGACTTCGTCGTCACGCTGCCGAACGAGCCGATCCAGCCGCTCGAGTACCTCTTCACCCGCGCGGAGAACGACGTCGACCTGCGCGAGAACCTGTTCGGCAAGGGCGCCGGCTACCTGCTCTACAAGATCGTCGACGACTGCGTCGACGCCTCGTTCCCGATGCTCGCGAAGATGGGCAACAAGCTCGATCGCATAGAGGACGAGATCTTCGAGGGCCGGTCGCGCGAGGTCGTGCGCACGATCTCCGACGCCAAGCAGGAGATCATCAACTTCCGCAAGATCGTCCGGCCGCAGCGCTCGGCGCTGAAGGACCTCGAGCGGACGAAGCGCTACATCCCCGAGAACCTCGAGATCTACTTCGACGACGTCAACGACGCGTCCGAGCGGATCTGGGACATGCTCGAGAACTTCAAGGAGGTCGTCGAGGGCCTCGAGTCGACGAACGAGTCGGAGCTCTCGCACCGCACGAACGACGTGCTGCGCGTCCTGACGGTGTTCAGCGTGATGCTGCTGCCGCTGACGCTGATCGCGTCGATCTGGGGCATGAACGTCCACGTGCCCGGCAAGGACGGGACCACCGCGTTCTGGATCATCATCGGCGCGATGGTGGCCGCCCTCGTCGGGATGGTCGCCTACTTCCGCAAGCGCGGCTTCATCTAGGCCGGCTTCACCGCGTGGACGAGCGTGAACTGCGTGTTCGCGCCCTCGATCCGCGGCAGCTCGAGGCCCGCCTGCAGCGCCGTGGCGCCCAGCGCGTCGAGCGGCACGAACGCCCCGAGCCACTCCGGCTGGTCGCGGCCGCGCGGGGTCGCCCCGACGAGCGAGCGCAGCGCGTCGCGGCGGCTGTGACGCGGCTGGTGGACGTGCGGGTCGGTGCTGAGGCCGAACGCGGCCCAGCCGCCCGGCTTGAGGACGCGGCCGATCTCCTCGACGTAGCCCAGCTGCACGCGGGCGCTGGGGATGTGCTGGAACACGACGTGGCTGACGACGACGTCGACGGACTCGTCGGGGACGGGAGCGAGCGTGCTGCCGTCGCCGGCGACCCACGTGACGTTCGTCAGGTTCGGGTTGAGCTCGGCGGCGCGGCGCAGCATCTCGGGCGAGACGTCGAGGCCCGTGACGTGGCCGGCGCGGGCGGCGAGCGCCCTCGTGAGCCGTCCGACGCCGCAGCCGATGTCCAGCACGTGGTCGTCCTCGCCGATCGGCGGCGCGCCGACGACCTCGAGCAGCGTGTCCAGGTCCTCCTCGCCGCGACGCCAGAAGCGGTCGGCGTCGGCGGCCCGGTACGGCTCGCGGCTGTCGACGAAGTGGAGGGCGTCCTCGCGGGCGCGCTCGTCCCAGAAGCGCCGCATGCGGTCCGGTTGCATGATCATCATTGAAACGCGCCGCGTCCCGCGGTGTAGCCCTCTCTCGTGTCCGCGTCCTCCTCTCCGCCCGCCGCCGACCTCCTCGAACGTCTCGGGGACACCTTCGGGCTGGCCGACGGCGTCGAGAAGCGGCGCATGCTCGTCATCGTCAACCCGTACGCCACCACGGTGTCGGACCGGCTGCGCCACCTGGTCGTCCACGCGCTCGGGTCGCGGTACGAGGTCACAGCGTTCGACACGCAGCGCCAGGGGCATGCGACCGAGCTCACGCGCGAGGCCGCGCGCGAGGGCTACGACCTGGTCGTCGCCTTCGGCGGCGACGGCACGCTGAACGAGGCGGCGAACGGGCTCGCCGGCAGCGGCGTCCCGCTCACCCACCTCCCCGGCGGGGCGACGAACGTCTTCTGCAAGATGCTCGGGATCCCCGGCGAGATCGTCGACGCGACCGAGCACCTGCTGCGCATCGCCGACGACTTCCAGCCGCGGCGGGTCGACCTCGCGCGCGTGAACGACCGGTTCTTCACGTTCTCCTCGGGCTACGGGCTGGACGCGTCGGTCGTCAAGTCCGTCGACCTCAACCCCGCACGCAAGCACAAGTACGGCGAGTGGTACTTCACGTGGTCGGCGGTGCGTACGTTCTTGCGCCACTACCTCGTCAACCCGCCGAAGGTCGAGCTGGAGGCGGCCGACGGCCGGACGCTGAGCGGGATCTGCGCGATCGTCCAGAACGGCGATCCGTTCACTTACTTCAACACCCGGCCGCTGCACGTGGCCGAGGGCGTGTCGCTGTCGAGCGGCGACCTCGGCGGCGTGATGCTGCACCGCGCGACGCCGGTCGACGTGCCGACGATCGCGTGGCGGCTGTTCTCGTCGCGCCGGCGCGTCGTGGACCACCGCCAGGTGACCGGGTTCAACGGCTCGACGGTGGTTCGCGCGCGGTCGTCGGACGGGCGCCCGGTGCCGCTCGAGGTCGACGGCGACTGGGTCGGCGACTACACCGAGGTCGAGTTCTCGGTGGTCCCGGGCGCCCTGACGGTCGTCAGCTGACGACCACGCCGCGCAGCGGCGCGAGCGCGCCGCCGATCGTGGCGATCGTCTCGGTGTCGAGCCCGAGGCTCGTCAGCGTGTCCACGAGGTGGCCGACGACGCGGTCGAACGCGTCGTTCGTGATGCCGAGCCCGGCGTGCGCGGCGCCCATGTCGCGGCCCTTGTAGATCTCCGGCCCGCCGAGCGCGACGGCGACGAACGCGCGCATGTGCGCCTTCTGCTTGCGCATGTCGGTCTTGATGAACCACTGGTTCAGCGCCGGGTCGGCGAGGATCCGGTCGTACAGGCCATCGACCGCGGCGGCCACGGCGTCCTTGCCGCCGATGCGGTCGTAGATGGTCTTGGAGGGGGCGGTCGTCGTCATGCGCGCAGTCTCCGGACCGCGAGCCGCAACGTCGCTCCGGCGCCCCACACACCCGACTGCGGTTGTCCGCCGGCCCGCCCCCGGTTCACCGCCGGGGGGTGCAGGTGCGGAAGACGCGGCGCTCCGTGAGCCGCTTCGCCCCGCGGCGGGAGGTGATCGTCACGACGACGCGCCGCTTGTTCACGCCGCGGAGGTCGAGGATGACCTTGCGGCCGCGGATCCTCAGCCTTCCGGCCGTCGTCCGGGCGCGGACCTTCGTGGCGCCGCGGGCGGTCATGCGGATCACGCGCTTGGACCGGCATGCTTTCGCCGTCGCCGGCTTCGCCGTTCCGGGCCCGCCGCGCAGCTCGTACTCCTTCGTCGCGCAGCCGCGGACGATCCAGCCGCCGGGCACGCGGAGGGTCTCGAGCGACGCGACGTTCGTCCCGGCGAGGTCGGGCTCGCGGTCGCCGGGGGCCCACACGGTCAGCTCGCAGCTCTTGGCGCCGGCCAGATCCGCACCCTTGACCGTGAACGCGGCGCCGGCGCTCTCCAGCGCGGTCAGCCGGCCGGGCGCGGCGCGCGGGTAGGCCCGCGAGAGCACCTCGACGGTCGGCGTCGCGAGCCCGAGCGGCGCGTCGCCGGGGCACTGGAGCCGGTTGAGCGCGCCGGCGGCGCCGTTGTAGCCGACGGTGTGCGGGTCGCCGCACGCCTGCCGCCAGACCCAGAAGGCGCTGCCGGCGAGCAGGCGCTCGTCCTCCTGCTTGGCGAAGCGCTCGGTCTGCGGGCGGTCCTTCGCCGGGTCGCCGAACCAGCCCCACTCGCCGACCCACACCGGCGCGTCGTAGGCGGCCGCGGTCCGTTCGGCGAGGTCGAAGCCCTGCTCGATGCTGACGCTCGAGATCCCGAGCTTGCGATCGACGGTGATCGACTCGGCGTAGAGGTGCGGCGCGAAGACGATCCGCTCGTCGCTCGTGAAGCCCGGCGGCGGGACGGCGTCGGCGGCGAAGCCCGACCACAGGACGCTCGGCTCGAAGAACGCGAGGTGCGGCTGGGCACCGGCGCGCTGCTCGCCGGCGCGGATCGCCGCGATCGCGGCGGCGTAGAAGCGGCCGAGCGCGGCGCTCTGGTCCGGGCCGATGAAGAAGCCGGGATGCGGCTCGTTCAGCAGGTCGTAGCCGGCGATCGCGTCGTCGCGGGCGAACGTCTCCGCCAGCCGGCCCCAGGTCGCGATGAGCGCCGACTGGATCCCGTCGCGGTCGAGGTAGAACGACTGGAACGCCTGCGCGACCGCAGGCGACAGCTCGCGCGTGTCCGCGGCCCGGCACGTCGTCATGCCGTCGGTCAGCGTCGCCCACTCCGGCGCCCCGTCCCACCCGACGGCGGGCGCGAGGCCGGGCGGGCACGCCTCCCCCGGCTTCGTCGCGATGAACTTCCCCCACGCGTCCTGGTGCATGTCGAGCACGACGTAGAGCCCGTGCGCCTTCGCCTGCGCGACCGCGGTGCGGATCCGCGCGACGTACGCGGCGTCGAACGCGCCCTTCGTGGGCTCGAGCGCCGACCAGCTCAGCACGAGCCGCACCGAGTTGAAGCCGAGCGCCGCGATCCGCGCGAAGTCGTCGTCGCTCAGCGGGAACGTCGTCGGCTGCTTCGGATCCGCCTGGAAGTAGTCGCCGAGCTGGTTGACGTTGATCGTGCGCAGGACGACCTGCCGCCCCAGCGCGTCGACCACCGCGGGGCCGTCGCCGTCGTGCGCGACGTCGAGACGGGGCAGCGGGACGGGCGACGCCGCCCCGGCGATCGTGGGTGCGGCGAGCGGCAGCGCGACCGCGAGCAGCGCGGCGAGACGGACGGAGAACCGGCGCATCGGCGGCGAAGCGTGCCAGGCCGCGACGAGGCGCGCGCAGGATCCCCGCAGTCCGCGCCGCGTTCGGGCGCTACGCCGCGGCGGCCGCGTCCGGGGGCTCCGGGAGGAGCCGGCGCAGGCGCAGCGCCACGAGGCCGATGGCCGTGCCGACGAGCGAGCCGAGAAGCGCGCCGGTGATCACGTCGAACGTGAAGTGCACGCCGAGGTAGACGCGCGAGATCGCGACGAGCGCAGCCAGCCCGAGCGCGGGCCAGCGCAGGCGCGGCACGAGCACGGCGACGACGCAGGCTGCCGCGAACGCGGTCGTGGCGTGGCCGGACGGGAACGACGGCGACGCCGGCAGCGGGACGAGGGCGTGGAGATGGCGATCGTCGATCGGCGGACGCGCCCGCCCAACCGCGTCCTTGATCAGCCCCGACAGCCTGTCGCCGGCCGCGAACGCAGCGGTGACCGCGAGCGCGGTCAGCGGGACCATCCGGCGCTGCAGGTCGCGAACCAGGCCCACGGCGACGAACAGCGGGCCCTTGACCCACCACGCGGACGCAAGCACGAACAGCCACGTGATCGGCGACCACCGCAAGGCGGACGTCGACTCCATGATGGCGCGGTCGAGCGCCACGAGGTTGTGCACCAGCTCGTTCATCACTCCCCCGGCGGTGCGGCCGCCGCCGGCACGTCTGGAGTGAGGGTACCCGGGGTCTCGCCGGAGGAACCTGCAGAGGCGGGTGATAGCCGACCCGCCGGGTTGCGATCGCAAGTCGGCCGGGAGTACGGTCGGCTGAGCGAGGCCCGACGAGAAGAAGCTCGCATGCTGTCCAGCGCCACCGGCTCCACCGCGGCGATCCACGTCATCGTCAACGGTCGGGCGAGCGGCATCGGTGACGCCGACGGGACGCTCGAGGGAACCCTCGCGCTGATCGGCGAGCACGGCTTCCCGGCGCGCGGTGCGGTGACGCAGGACCTCGGCGAGCTCGCCGCCGCCGTGGCCGCGACCGGCGGCCGCGGGCGCGTGGTGCTGATCGGCGGCGACGGGACGCTCCACGCGTTCGCGAACCTCTCCCCTCCGCTGCCCGAGGTGGCGCTGCTGCCGGCGGGGAGAGCGAACAACATCGCACGCGCGCTCGGGATCCCGGCCGGCCGTGCCGCCGCGGCGGCACTGGCGGTGACGGGCGCCGCCCGGCCGGTCGACGCCCTGGCCGTCGAGACGCCGGCGACGCGCCTCGTCGCGCTCGAGGCGGTCAGCGCCGGCTTCCACGCCGCCGCCCGCCACCGCTACGCCGCGGAGAACTCGGCGGCGCTGGTCGCCGGCGCGCGGGCGTTCCTCCGTGAGCTCGCGGCCTACCGGCCCTTCGTCTTCGACGTCCACGTCGACGGCGTGCCGCTCGCCTGCGGCCCGGCCGCGCAGCTCTTCCTGGCCAACCTGCCCTGGTTCGCGTTCGGCTTCCACGTCGACCCCGCGGCCCGGGTCGACGACGGGCTGCTCGAGGCGATCGTCCTGCCCGCCGCCAACCGGCGGACGGTGGTGCGCACGGCGCGCGCCGCGCACGCCGGACGCCACCTCGACGCCCCCGGCGTGCGCTGGGTGCGCGGCGGGCACGCCGAGGTCCGCTCGCGCCAGCCGCTCGTGGCCGATGCGCAGCCGCTCGGCGTCACGACGGCCTCAGTGACAGCGCTGCCGGGCCACCTGAACGTGGTGGCGCCGTGACGAAGCGCGCCCCCGCCTTCCTCGTCGCGTTCTGCGCCGCCGCGGTCGGCCTTGGGATGGCGCGCGCCCTGACCACGGCCTACGTGCCGGTGCTCCTCGACCGGATCGCGCACCGGCCGGGCCTCATCGGCGCCGTGATGCTCGTCAACGCGGCCGCCGGTTTCGCCATCCCGCTTGCCACCGGCGTGTGGAGCGACCGGGTCCGGCGGAGGAGCACCTTCATCGCGGGGGGTGCGGCCGTCAGCGCCGGCGGCCTCGTGGCGATCGCGCTCGGGACCGCGAGCTCGTACCTCGTCCTCGCGCTCGCCGCCGCCACCGTCTACGTCGGCCTCAACGCCGCCGCCACGGCGCACCGCGCGCTGGTGGCGGAGCGCTTCGCCGACGACGACCGGCCGCGCATCGTCGGCGCGCAGGAGCTCGCGATGCTCCTCGGCGCCCTCGTCGGCACGGTCGCCGGCGGCGCGCTCGTCGATGCGGCGCCCAGCCTGCTGTTCGGCGCCACCGCGGCGGCGATCGCCGTCCTCACCGTTCCCACGGTCGCGCTGCGCATGGTGCGGGAGCCGGCCCCGCGGGCCAGCCGGCGCGTGGAGGCCGCAGGGCCACGCGCGCTCCTGGCCGCCGCGCGCACTCCGGGCGCGCGCGAGATCCTGCTCGCGCAGGCCCTGTGGGTGTTCGCCTACGCCGCGCTCACGCCGTTCATGGTCCTCTACGCCGAGCACGTCCTCGGCATCGGCGCCGCGGTCGCGGGTGCGGTGCTCGCCGCCTTCGGCCTCTTCACCGGCGCCGGCATGCTGGTCGCCACGCGCGTGCGCGATGACCACGTACGGCCGGTGCTCCTCGGCGGCGTGGCGCTGCTCGGCGGCGGGCTCGTCTGCGCGCTGCCCGCCTCGACGCTGGCGGCCGCCGCCCTCCCGTTCGCCGCAGCCGCGCTCGGCGCGGGCCTCGTCACCGCGCTCGCCTTCCCCTACTACGCGCGGTTCATCCCGGATGGCGAGGCCGGCACCTACAGCGGCGTCTTCTTCTCCGTGCGCGCCGTGTCGGCCACGGCGGCGCTGCCGGTGGCCGGCGGCCTGGTGGCGACCGCGGGCTACCGCGCGCTCCTCGCCCAGGGCGGCGCCGCGCTGGCCGGCCTCGTGCCGCTGGCCCGCGCGCGGAGCGCCGCGGCGCCCGAACGGCAGCCCTCGCGGGTCACCGGCGTCGCCGCGCGGCCGGTCGGCTCCGTCGCGGCCGTCGTCCCGGTGCTCCACGGCGGCGCGCTCGAGCAGGTCGTCTGCGGCACGCTCGAGCACGTCGATCGCGTGCTCGTCGTCGACGACGGCGCGCCGGCAGCGGTCACGGACGCGGCCCGCGCGCTCGCCGCCCGCGACCCGCGCGTGTCGTACCTCGTGCTCGGCGGCAACCACGGCAAGGGCCACGCGCTCGCGGCGGGCATCCGCACCCTGGTCGACGGCGACGATCCGCCCGGTGCCGTGCTCACGCTCGACGCCGACGGCCAGCACCCGCCGGACCGGATCCCCGCCTTCGTCGCCGCCGCCGGGCATGCCGACGTCGTCGTCGGGCAGCGGGTCGACCGCCGTCGCGGCGGCATGCCCGTCGCCCGTCGGGTCGCCAACGCCGCGGCCAGCGCGGCGCTGAGCTGCGCACTGCGAGGCCGTCTGCCGGACAGCCAGAACGGCATGCGCCTGCTCCGGACCGAGGCGCTGCGCCGCGCGCCGATCGGCGGCGGCGGCTTCGAGGCCGAGACGCGGCACCTCAAGCGGCTCGTCGGAGCGGGCCTGCGCGTGGCGTGGGTGCCGATCCCGACGATCTACGCCGGCGAGTCGAGCTCCTTCCGGCCCGTCGGCGACGCGCTGCGCGTGCTGCGCGAGATCGTGCGCGGCGAGCCGGGCCCGCCGATGCCCGGCGCGGGCGCGCTCGTGGACGTCGTGCGGGAGTGGGCCCCGCGGCTCGTGCTGGGGATGCTCGCCGTCATCGCCGTGGGCCTGGCGCTGCCGCAGCTGCAGGCCACCGACGAGCGGGTCTTCCTCTCGGTCAACGCGCTCGGCCAGGGGCCGCCGTGGCTGTACGACGCGCTCGATCCGCACTCGCGCAACTACGCGCTGCTCGCGTTGCTGGCGGTCCTGGGCGCGGTCGTGCTGCTCCGGCGGGCACGCTTCGTGGCCGGTACGTGCCTCGCCATGATCCTGGCCGCCTTCGCGGCCGACGCCGTGCTCGAGGTCTTCCAGGTCCTGTTCGACCGCGAGCGCCCCGAGGAGGTGCTCGGCGCGGAGATCCAGCTGCCGGTGGGCCGCGAGTGGGCGGAGCTCCCGAGCTTCCCCAGCGGGCACCTCATGGTCACGGCCGCGATGGTGGTCGCCGCGGCGGCGATCGTCCGGCGCCTGCGGTGGCCGCTCTTCGCCTACCTCGCGCTGATCGCGCTGACGCGCATCACGTTCGGCGCGCACTTCCCGCTCGACGTGCTGGTGGGCGCGGCCATCGGCGCGGAGGTCGGCTGCTTCAGCGTCGCGCTCGTGCGCGCGGCGGGCCTGCTGCCGGACGCGGTGCGCCGGCCCGCCCCGATCGGTGGCCCGCTCGGCGTGCCTAGGCCGTCGGCGTGACGCGGTAGGCGTCGAAGACCGAGTCGATGTTGCGCAGGCGCGTGATCGTGGCCTTCAGCGTCTGCGTGTCTCCGACCTCGACGACGAACCGGTTCTTCACCATCGGCGGCGAGACGACGCAGCGGGCCTCGACGATGTTGATCCCGGACTCGGCGAACGTGCGCGACAGCTCCTCGAGCAGCCGCGTGCGGTCGTAGGCATCGACCTCGATCTCGACCTTGAACGACGTCTCGTGGCCGCCCTCCCACGCGACGTCGACGAAGCGCTCGGGGTCCTTGCGCAGGACGGCGACGTTCGGGCAGTCGTCGCGGTGGATCGTGATGCCGCGGCCGAGCGAGATGTAGCCGGTGATCTGGTCCCCGGGCACCGGGTGGCAGCACTTCGCCAGGCGCAGCATGACGTCGTGGACGCCCTCGACGCGGATGCCGTACTCGCCGTTGGAGCGGGTCGGCTGGCGGCGCTCGCGCCGGGTGGCGACGAGGTCCTCGACCGTCGTCTGCTCGCCCTCCGCCGCCTCGCCCTGCTTGAGCCGCTGCAGAACCTTGTTGACGACGACCTTCGGCGAGATCTTCGCGCCGCCGAGGGCGATGTAGAAGTCGTCGGCCTTGCGGAAGCCCATCTCGCGGATGACGTCCGCCAGCAGCGGCGATCCGGAGATCTTCTGCGCCGGCAGCCCGCGCTTGTTGAGGTGCTCCTGCAGCAGGACGCGGCCGGTGTGCTCGGTGTCCTCGCGCGACTCGGCCTTGAACCAGGCCTTGATCTTGTTGCGCGCCCGCGTCGTCTTGACCAGCGCGAGCCAGTCGCGCGACGGGCCGCGCTCGCGGTTCGCGGTGAGGATCTCGACGATGTCGCCGGATCGCAGCTCGTAGTGCAGCGGGACGATCTTGCCGTTCACCCGCGCGCCCACGCAGCGGTGGCCGACGTCGGTGTGGACCTCGTACGCGAAGTCGAGCGGCGTCGCGCCCGCGGCCAGCGACTTCACCTCGCCCTTCGGCGTGAAGACGAAGACCTCCTCGTCGAAGAGGTCGACCTTGAGCGTCTCCATGAACTCCGCCGGGTCGGCGGTGTCCTGCTGCCAGTCGAGCATGTGGCGCAGCCACTTGAGCTTCTCCTCGCCCTCCGCGCCGGCCTGGCCCTTGCGCGGCGCGCCCTGCTTGTAGATCCAGTGCGCGGCGACGCCGAACTCGGCCATGTCGTGCATCTCGCGCGTGCGGATCTGGATCTCCAACGGGAGTCCCTCGGGCCCGATGACCGTCGTGTGCAACGACTGGTACATGTTGAACTTGGGCATCGCGATGAAGTCCTTGAAGCGCCCCGGCAGCGGCTTCCACAGCGAGTGGATGACGCCCACCGCGCCGTACGTGTCCTTCACCGAGCCGACGATGACCCGCATGGCCGTGAGGTCGTAGATCTCGTTGAACTCGCGGCCCTTCTTGGTCATCTTCGAGTAGATGGAGTAGAAGTGCTTCGCGCGGCCGGAGATCTCGGCCTCGATGCCGAGCGCCTCGAGCTCGCGCCGCAGGTACTCGCCGGCCTTGGCGACGTACCGCTCGCGCTCCTCGCGCTGCTGGTTGACCAGGCCCTTGATCTCCTGGTACTTGCGCGGGTGCAGCGTCGCGAACGCGAGGTCCTCGAGCTCCCACTTGATCGCGTGGATGCCGAGCCGGTGCGCGATCGGGGCGAAGATCTCGAGCGTCTCCTTCGCCTTGTCGATCTGCTTGTTCTTCGGCATCGCGCCGATCGTCCGCATGTTGTGCAGCCGGTCGGCGAGCTTGATGAGGATGACCCGGATGTCCGAGGCCATCGCGACGACCATCTTCCGGTAGTTCTCGGCCTGCGCCTCGTCGCGGGACTGGAACGTGATGCCGGTGAGCTTGGTGACGCCGTCGACGAGGCTCGCGACCTCCTCGCCGAAGCTCTCGCGGACCTCGTCGAGCGTCGCGCTCGTGTCCTCGACGGTGTCGTGCAGGAGCGCGGCGACGAGCGTCTCGGTGTCGAGGCGCATGCCGGCGCAGATCTTCGCCACGCCGACCGGGTGGACGATGAACTCCTCGCCGGACTTGCGGCGCTGGTCGGCGTGGTGCTCGCAGGAGAAGAGGAACGCCTGCTCGACGCGCGCCTTGTCGATCTCGACGACCGAGTCCTCGGCGTGCTCCTCGACGATCGCGAAGAGGTCCGCGAGCAGGCGGCGCTCGAGCGGCGTGAACTCCGCCCGCTCGATCTCGGTGGCGTGGAGCTCCGGATGCTCGACGCGGTCGACCGGCGACCGGCGGGTCTTCAGGCCGCCGTTGCCGTCGGCGTCGTCGCCGTTGGAGCCGTTGCCGATGTGAGCGTCCTCAGGAATCGCTGCCCTTCCTCACCCTGCACGGTACATGCCCGGAAGGCGGCCGATCGATCGAGCGACGTGCGCTCGGCCGGCGGCACCGTCAAGGCCTGCCGCTCCCGGTCGAGGTGGACGAGACCGAGCTCCTCGAGGACGGCCAGCGCGCGCCCGGCCTGGGCCGGGGACCGCCGCGGGTCGTCTTCGCGAAGCGCCGCCTCGAGCTCCTCGCCCGCCGCGCTCCCCCTCGCCCGGAGGCTCCGGTAGATCGCGGTGAGCGGGGCACGAAGGTCGTGCTCCCGATCATGGATCGACACGGTCCATTCTACTTCCGCGGGTCCCCAGGCAAGATGGACCGTCGGTCCAGCGACGACCGCCGGCGGCCCGGGCGGCGGGTCGAGGAAGACGACGTGCGCGTACGCCCGCGCGAGCTGCGGATCGCGCGCGAGAGCGGCGTGCGACGTGAGCGCGAACCCGCCGAGCCGCCCCTCCAGATGCGCCCGCCGGTGCGCGGCGTGCGCGCAGACGACGAGGACCGGCTCGCCGCTGGCGACGAGCGCGTGGATCGTCCCGGCGACGCCGCCGCCCCGGCGATCCCGCGCCGCCGCGTCGTAGCCCTCCGTGCCGGCGAAGATCCCCTTCGGAGCACCTTCCCCCGCGGTGCGGGCGAAGAGGTCTCCCTTCGCGGCATGGCCGAGCGCGGCGTCGAGCCAGGGCGCGTCGCCGACGACCTCGATCTCCGCGGGCGCGGCGGGCTTGGCGCAGCGGAGGACGAGGCGCGGTTCGACGGCCCCGTTCCACTCGTTGCGCTCGAGGCGGAAGGTGGCGTCGACGGGGCCGTCGGCGTCGCATGGAAGCTTGCCGGCGGTGCCGAAGGCGACCGCGCGGGCCCTGGTGCCGCCCGCCTCGACGGTGAAGCGGACGTGCTTGCTCTCCCCCATCGGGCGCGGATCGGTGAGCGTCGCGGCCGGGAGCAGGAGGTTGACGCCGGGATTGCCCTGGCCGAACGGGGCGAGCAGCTCGAGCTCCTCGGCGAGCGCCATCCCGAGCTCGTCGCCGGCGACGACCGCGTCGACGCGCTCGACCGGCTCGCGGAGCTCCGGCGTGAGGTGGACGTCCGCGTGCGCCCGGAAGGCGTCGCGGAAGGCGTCGAGCCGGTCCCGCTCGATCTCGAGGCCGGCCGCGGCGCGGTGGCCGCCGTGGCGCAGCAGGTGCTCGGCGCCGGCGTTCAGCGCACCGAGGAGGTCGAAGCCGGCGACGCTGCGCCCGGACCCCGTGCCCGTCCCCGTCTCCGGGTCGAGCGCGATGAGCACCGCCGGGCGGCAGTAGCGCTCGGCGATCCGGCTGGCGACGATGCCGACGACGCCTGGGTGCCAGTCCTCGCCCGCGAGCACGTACGCCGGCTGATCGCCCTGCTCGGCCACCTGCGCCTCGGCGGCGAAGAGGATCCGCTGCTCGGTCAGGCGGCGCTCGGCGTTGACCCGGTCGAGCTCGTCGGCGACCGCGGCGGCGCGGTCGGCGTCCTCGGTGAGGATGAGCTCGAGCCCCGCGTCGGCGCGCTGCAGCCTCCCGGCCGCGTTGATCCGCGGGGCAAGCCGGAAGCCGAGCGCGCTCGAGTCGACCCGCAGCGGGTCGACCTTGCCGACGCGCATGAGCGCTCGCAGGCCCACCTTCTTCGTCGCGCCCAGCGTCTTGAGCCCCGCGCGCACGAGGCGCCGGTTCTCGCCGCGCAGCGCGACGACGTCGGCGACCGTGGCGAGCGCGACGAGATCCACGTCCTCGTCCGCCTCCGCCGCGTCGCGCCCGGCCGCAGCGAGCAGCGCCCCGGCCAGCTTGTACGCGACGCCCGCGGCGCACAGCTCCGGGCACGGGTAGCCGTTGAGCGCGGGGTGCACGATCGGCGCGTCGGGCAGCTCTCCGTCGGCGCGCGGCGTGTGGTGGTCGGTGACCACGACCTCCATGCCGAGCGCCGTGGCCGCCGCGACCTCGTCGACCGCGGTGATCGCGCAGTCGGCGGTGACGAGCAGCTGCGTGCCCTTCGCCGCCAGCCGCTCGACCGTCTTCGCGTTCAGGCCGTAGCCGTCCTCGAGGCGGCTCGGCAGGTACCAGTCGACGACGGCGCCCAGCTTGCGCAGGACCCGGACGAGGATCGCGGTCGAGCAGACGCCGTCGACGTCGTAGTCGCCGTGGACCGTGATCCGCGAGCCGGCCTCGACGTGGCGCAGGATGATCCCGACCGGGACCTCGATCCCGGCGAACAGCGAGACGTCGTGCGCCTCATCCGCGGCCAGCCACTTCCGCGCGGCGTCCGGATCGCCGAATCCTCGACGCACGAGGACCTGCGCGACCGCATGCGAGACGCCGAGCTCACGCTCCAGGCGGAACACCTCCGCCATCGCGACCGGAGGCACCTCCAGCCGAGCGACGGGGCGCGGTGGTGAAGGGGGTGTGACCTCCCCTCCCGGGGTCGCCGGCGCCGAGGAACCCGCGACGGCGCGATCCGCTGGCGTCTCAGCCGGCGGGGCGGGGTCGCGCGGCTTCTCCGCACGTGGCGACTCGTCGCGCTCGAGCTCGTCGGGCGCGAACAGGGTCGGGGCTCCGGGGGTCACCGCCGCATGGTCGGCCACCTCCCGGACGGAAGGACCGCTTCATCCCGCTCTCTCCGCACGTTCGTCTCACCTTCGTGACGAAGGTGGCGAGCGGCGGCGCTACGCGTCGAGCGGACGCCCGAAGGCGTCGATGCGCTCGCCGGCCTCGCGCTCCTGGCGCACGCCGATGAACCACACGGCCGCGAGGCCGAGCAGCGTGCCCGGGATCGCCTCGAGCGCGGTGATCAGCTCGGTGTCGTTCTTGCCCGGCACGGACAGCCCGTTGATCAGGTAGCCGAAGAGGAACGAGCCGATGAGCGCGCCGACGAAGGCGCCCACGATCCCCGCCCACCAGCGATCGGGCAGGAAGATCGTGAAGTGCCACAGGGCGAGGCCGGTCATGATCCAGGCGAAGGCGCCCACTACCGGTTCCTCCCGTGCTTGCGGTTGCGCGGCTTGCGCTGCTTGTCGCGCCGCTTGGCCCCGTTGTCGTCGTCCTTGAAGTAGACCTCGGACGGGTCCAGATCGCGCGAGGTGTCCTCGGGCTCGCGGACGGCGGTCCTGGACGGCGGCGGCTCGACGTGGAGATCGCGGACCATCTCGTCGAACTCGGACCGCGAGACCTCCTGCTGGTCCGGGGCCGTGATCCGGCGGCCGGGCCGGCGCTCGGCGACCTCGACGTCCACCGGCGCGCCGCCGGGGCCGGCGACCGCGTACGCCGGGACCACGCCGCCGTGCTCGCGCTTGACCATGGCGACGCGGCGGCGGTAGACCGGCTCGCGCTCCTTCCAGTGCGCCAGCACCGGGGTCGCGATGAACACCGACGAGTACGTGCCGGACGCGATGCCGACGAGCAGCGCGAACGCGAAGTCGCGCAGCGTCTCGCCGCCGAAGAGCATCAGCGACAGCACCGGCAGCAGCGTCGAGAACGACGTCGCCAGCGAGCGGACGATGACCTCCGACAGCGACCGGTTGAGGATCTGGCTGAACGTCGCGCGCGGCATGCGCGGGACGTTCTCGCGCACACGGTCGAACACGATGATCGTGTCGTACAGCGAGTAGCCGAGGATGGTCAGCAGCGCCGCGACCGTCGACGTCGTCACCTCCCGGCCGACGAGGGCGTAGACGCCCGACGTGATCAGGATGTCGTGCATCAACGCGATGAGCACCGGCACCGCGTACTTCCACTCGAAGCGCAGCGCGATGTAGACGCTGATCACGAGCAGCGACGCGATGATCGCGATGACCGCGTTCCTGGCGACCGTCTGGCCGAAGGTCGGGCCGATCGACTGCGTGTTCGGCTCGCCGACCAGGCCGAAGTCCTCGTCGAGCGCCCGCGTGACGCGCGTGACCTCGTCCGGGGCGAGCTGCTCGGTCGAGATCTGGAAGACGTTCTTGCCCAGCTGCGGGTCGTTGATCGTCTGGATCTCGGCATCGCCGAGCCCGAGCTGATCGACCGCCTTGCGCACGTCGTCGCTGTTGACGGACTGCTCGACCGCGGCCTTGATCCGCGTGCCCGACTCGAAGTCGATGCCGAAGTGGATGCCCTTGCCCGAGATGGCGAAGGCCCCGATGAGCAGGATGATGCCCGACATCGAGAAGAACCACTTCGACGCGCCCATGTAGTCGAAGCGGTACTCGCGCTTCGGCTTGCCGGCGCCGAGCGCCGACGGGTGGCGCAGGACGCTCGTGCGCCCGAGCGTGCCGAGCGCCGCCTGGGTGGCGAGCACCGCGGTGAAGAGCGAGACGAGCGTGCCGACGCCGAGGGTGAACGCGAAGCCCTTCACGCCCGCGGTCGCGAGCACGAAGAGGATGAACGCGACCATGACGGTCACGACGTTCGCGTCGATGATCGCCGACAGGCCCTTGCGGTAGCCGGCGGCGATGCCCGCGACGGTCGATCTGCCCGCGCGCACCTCCTCCTTGACGCGTTCGAAGATGACGATGTTCGCGTCCGCGGCGACGCCGATCGTGAGGATCAGGCCCGCGATGCCCGGCAGCGTGAGCGTGATCGGGATGAGCTTGATCAGCGCGTAGAAGTAGATCGAGTAGAGGACCAGCCCGATCACCGCGATGACGCCGAGGACGCGATAGAAGATCAGGAGGAACAGGGCGACGATCGCGAAGCCCGCGAGGCCCGCCTTCAGGCCCTGGTCGAGCGACTGCTGGCCGAGCGTCGCGGAGACCTGCGACTGCGAGATCAGCTCGAGCTTCACCGGCAGCGCGCCCGTCTTCAGCAGGTTCGCGAGGTCCTGGGCGGACTGGATCGTGAAGCCGCCCTCGATCTGCGAGCCGTTCGCCGCGTCGATGCCGTTCGGGTTCTGGACGTAGTCGATGAACGGCACCGAGATGAGCTCGTTGTCGAGCACGATCGCGAAGTGCTGCGCGGACTCCTGCGGGCTCGCGCCGGGGAGCTGCTGCGACTGGCCGCGCTGGGCGATCGCCTTGGTGACCTGCTCCCACGTCTTGCGGCCCTTGTCGGTGAACTCGAAGGTGACGATCGGCTGGCCGGAGCCGCCGGCGCCCTGGTCGAAGTTCTGCTCCGGGTTCTTGATGTCCGTGCCGCGCAGGGCGACGTTGTCGGCGAGGACGAACCACTCGTCGCCCTTCTCGGACTCGGGGATGTCGTCCGGCTGCTCGGCGCGGACGATCGTGGTGCCCGGCTTGACCTCGGCGAGGCGGGAGTCGGCCTTGTGCGGCTCCTCCTGCGCGTCCTTGCGCGTGTCGAACGGGCCCGACGCCTTCTTGGTCTTGTCGTTGAGCCAGTAGAAGACGGGGTTGTCCGTCGTGTTGTTGCCGTCCTCGATGGCCGGCCGCTTCGAGGCGACCTCGACCGCCTCGTACAACGTCATGGCCGCAGCCGGGTTGCCGGCGCTGGGCCCGCCCGTGACCTCGGCGTTCGTCGGGTCGGGTTTGCCGTTCTTCCCGATGACGTTCGGTTCCCAGTCGTAGAAGAACAGCTGAGCGACGCGGCCCACCTGGCGCTGGGCGTCGTCGGCGTTCTTGACGTTCGGCAGGCCGACCGCGATCTGGTTCCGGCCGGAGCGCTGGATCTCCGGCTCCGAGACGCCGAGCTGGTCGACGCGGTCGCGCATGACGTCGATCGCACGATCGAGCGCCTGGGTGTCGACCGTCGGCTGCTGCGGGGTCGGCTTCGCCTCGTAGACGAGCTCGACGCCGCCCTCGAGGTCCAGTCCGAGGACCGTCTGCTTCGTGGTGATGACGGCGATCGCCCCACCGAGGAGCAGACCCACGATGAGCAGGATGACGAAGTTGCGACGGCGGTCGGTCACGGAGGGTTGAGGGTAGTCGCTGGCGCGTCAGGAGGTGGGCGTCAGGACGAGCAGCATGCCGCCGTCGTCGTCGTACGCCGGGAAGAGGTCCGCCCGCGCCTTGGCGGGGAGATCCCCTTCCGCGTTCACCTCGACATCCTTGTCGAGCTGCCGGACGCCCCACTCGAGCACCGTCCCGACGTAGTCGTCGCCGGACGCGAACTTCAGGCCGAGCACCTCGTTCGCCGCGCGCCCGATGACCTGCTCGTCGGCCAGGCCGGTCAGCTCGAACGAGCCGCGGCCGCAGGCGATCACGCGGCCCTCCTGGTCGGTGACGAAGAACGCGGCGTTCGGCGCCGGGTAGTAGTCGTCGAGCAGCTCGAACAGGAAGCCGAAGCCGCAGTTGGAGCAGCCCTTCGCCTGGCGCCGGAAGCCCTGGTTGCGGTCGGACTCCGTCGTGCGCTTGCCGCAGCTGGGGCAGATGAAGAGATGAGCCATGAGCCTTCGTGCGTGAGCGTAGTCCGCGCCGTGTGAACTCCGGCTAAAGGAGGGTCGTCGGCTCGAGGCCGAGGTGGCGGAAGGCCGCGGCGGTCGCCACGCGGCCGCGCGGGGTGCGCTTCAGCAGCCCCTGCTGGAGCAGGTACGGCTCGTAGACGTCCTCGATCGTGTCCTGCTCCTCCCCCACCGACACGGCCAGCGTCGACAGCCCGACCGGGCCGCCGTCGAAGCGCACGCAGATCGCCTCGAGGATCTCGCGGTCGAGGCGGTCGAGGCCGATCTCGTCGACCTCGAGGAGATCGAGCGCGCGGCTGGCGGCCTCGCCGGTGACGACGCCGCCCATCCGGACCTCCGCGTAGTCGCGGACGCGCTTGAGCAGGCGGTTGGCGACGCGCGGCGTGCCGCGGCTGCGGACGGCGATCGAGCGGGCCCCCTCGTCGTCGAGCTCGATCTCGAGGATCCGGGCGCTGCGCCGGACGATCGTCGCGAGGTCGGCGATCCCGTACGGCTCGAGCCGGTGCTGGATGCCGAACCGGTCGCGCAGCGGCGTGGAGAGCAGTCCGGCGCGGGTCGTCGCCCCCACCAGCGTGAACGGCGGGAGGTCGAGCGTCACCACGCGCGCGCCCGCGCCCTGGCCGATTGTGATCGGCAGCTGGCGGTCCTCCATCGCGGGGTAGAAGGTCTCCTCCAGCGCGCGGCTGAGGCGGTGCAGCTCATCCACGAAGAACACGGCGCCCGGCTCGAGCGCGCTGAGCAGCGTCGCGATGTCGCCCTTGCGCTCGAGCGCCGGGCCGGCCGTCATGACGAACGGCACCTCGAGCTCGTTGGCGAGGATCTGCGCGAGCGACGTCTTGCCGAGGCCGGGCGGCCCGGCGAGCAGGACGTGGTCGAGCGCCTCGCCGCGCGCCTTCGCCGCCTCGACGCTGACGTGCAGCTGCTCCTTGAGCGCCTCCTGCCCCACGAACTCGCCGAGCCCGCGCGGGCGCAGCGAGCGCTCGATCTCGTCGTCGGCGAGCAGGTGCTCGGGCGTCTGGATGCGGCTCACCGGCGGGCCCCTCGCAGCGCGGCGCCGATGAGGTCCTCGACGCTGTCGCCCTCTGCCTTGGCCAGCAGCTTCTCGACCTCGGCGGGCGCGAAGCCGAGCTCGAGCAGGCCCTCGCGCGCCAGCGTGCGCGGGTCGTCGGCGTCCGCGCCGCGGTGGATGACGATCGGCTCGTCGTCGACCTTGTCGCGCAGCTCCACGACGATCCGCTCCGCCGTCCGCTTGCCGATGCCCGGCACGGCCTGGAAGCGGCCGGTGTCGCCGGCGGCCAGGGCGACGCGCAGCTCGCGCGGCGAGCCGCCGGACAGCACGCCGAGCGCCATCTTCGGCCCGACGGACTGCACGCCGAGCAGCAGCAGGAACAGCTCCCGCTCCTCCTCCGTGGCGAACCCGTAGAGCTGGAGCGCGTCGTCGCGCACGATGAGGTGGGTCTGCAGCGTCGCGGCCTTGCCGATCGCGGGGACGCTGCGCAGCGTCTCGGCGGAGATGGCCAGGCGGTACCCGACGCCGTTGACGTCGAGGACCACGTGGTCGGGGCGGCGCACCGCGACGGTGCCGGTGAGGAGGGAGATCATGCGGCGAGGACGACCTGGTTGGCGTGGCAGATGGCGACGGCAAGCGCGTCGGCGGCGTGGTCGGGCTTCGGCGGGTCGGGCAGCATGAGGAGCGCCTGGACCATGCGCTGGACCTGGCCCTTGTCGGCGCGGCCGGTGCCGCAGACGGCGGCCTTGACCTGCTGCGGCGTGTAGCCGGCGCAGCCGATCCCGCGCAGCCCGGCGGCGCACATCACGACGCCGCGGGCGTGCCCGACGGCGAGCGCGGAGCTGGCGTTCTGGCCGAAGTAGAGGTCCTCGAGCGCGACCGCGTCCGGATCGTGCTCGTCGAGCAGCTCCGTGATGCGGGCGTGGATCGAGGCCAGCCGCCGCTCCATCGGCAGGGCCGCCGGCGTCGCGATGACGCCGCCGTCGAGGGCGGCCAGCCGCCCGCGCACGCGCGTGACCACGCCGTAGCCCGTGTTGGCGGTGCCGGGATCGATGCCGAGGACGACCATGCCGAGGGAGCATTCAACGCGGCAGATCGGACGCCTTCCCCGTACCCTCCGGCGGCGTGACCGACTTCGCCGCCGAGGGGCTCCTCGGGGACCTCGAGGGCGACGCCCGCGACGCGCGCGAGCGGCTGCTGCGCGCGCTGGAGGAGCAGGGCGTCCCGCTCCGGGAGCTCAGGCAGGCATGCGAGGAGGACCGCCTCGCGTTGCTGCCCGTCGAGCGCGTGCTGGCCGGCGAGGCGGAGTTCAGCGCACGGGACCTGAGTGAGAGGTCGGGCGTCGGCCTCGACGAGCTCCGTTCGTCCCGGGCGGCGTTCGGCCTGCCGATCGCCGACGACGACGCGCGGGTCTACGGCCCCGACGACCTCACGATGGCCGAGAACCTCAAGGCGACCCTCGACATGGGCGTCCCGGTCGAGCAGGTCATGGAGCTCAACCGGGTCGTCGGCCGCGCGATGGCGCAGGTCGCGGCGGCCTCGCGCGGAGCGGTGGGCGACGCGCTGTTCCGGCCCGGCATGACCGAGTACGACCTCGCAACCGTGGCGGCCGAGACGACGCGCGCCCTGGCCCCGAGGATGGGCAGCACGCTGGCCTACGTCTACGCCCGCCACCTGCGGTCGCTGCTGCGCTCCGACGTCGTGAGCGCCGCCGACCTCGCCGCCGGGCGCCCCGGCGCGCGCGAGGTGACCGTGGCCTTCGCCGACCTCGTCGGGTTCACGCGGCTGGGCGAGCAGGTCGAGGCGGAGGACCTCGGGTCCGTCGCCCAGCGGCTCGATCAGCTGGCGGCCGAGCTCGTCGAGCCGCCGGTCAAGCTCATCAAGACGATCGGCGACGCGGTGATGCTCGTCTCGAAGGACCCCGACGCGATGCTCGACGTCGTCCTCTCGCTGATCGAACGCGCGGAGCAGGCCGGAGACGAGCTCCCGCAGCTGCGCGCGGGCGTCGCCTGCGGCCCCGCGCTCGAGCGGATCGGCGACTGGTTCGGCTCCCCCGTCAACCAGGCCAGCCGCCTCACCGGCCTGGCGCGCCCCGGCAGCGTGCTCGTCAGCGAGTCCGTCAAGGAGCACGCCGGCGACTGGGCGTGGTCGTTCGCGGGCGAGCGCAAGGTCAAGGGCGTCGGGACGGTCAAGCTCTTCCGCGCGCGCCGAGCTCAGCCAGAGCAAGGGTGAGCGCCGCCGCGGCCTCCTCCACGGGCGGGTCGAGGTCGCGGTCGGCGAGCAGGCCGGAGCAGACCGACCCGTCGTAGCTGAGGATCCCGACCGTCAGGCCCTGGTTGGCCGGGTTGAGCGGGACGCACGGGTAGGCGCCGAGCAGCCGGCAGCCGTTGAGCCAGAACGGCTGCTGCGGGCCGGGGACGTTCGAGACGACGAGGTTGAACGCGCGGACGCCGCCCATCGCGCGGGCCAGGCCCGACGACACCAGCGGCGGCGCCCAGCCCGCGGCGCCGGCCAGGACCGCGCCGGCGCGGACGGCGGCGGAGTCCTTCAGCTCGGTCATCGTCGCGTTGACCGCCCGCAGCCGCGCGACGGGGTCGTCCTCGCCGAGCGGCAGGTCGACGAGCACGGTCGAGATGCGGTTGCCGCCCTGCTCCCCCTCGCGGCGGACGCTGACGGGCACGAGCGCGACGGGTTCGTGGACGTGGTCGGGCAGCACGCGGGCGAGCATCCCGGTGACCGCGGTGAGCAGGACGTCGTTGACCGTCGCGCCGTGCGCCTTCGCCGTCGCCTTGATCCCCGCGAGGTCGGTGGTCGTCGTGGCGTAGCGGCGGTTCGGCGACAGGTCGCGGTTGAGCGGCGTCATCGGCGCGGCGGGCCGGGTGCGCGCGAGCTGGACGACGAGCTCGGTCGCGCGGCGCAGGTCGCCGGCCGCCCGCAGCGGATCGGCCTCGAGCGTGCGGATGAACGTGTCGGCGAGCAGGCGCTGCGCGCGGCCGAGCGGCGCGCTCGCCAGCCGGGCGAGGTGGCGGCGGCGGTCGTAGCGGCGCGGCTCCCACGGGCCGCCGTCGGGCAGCTGCATCGGCTCGGGCGTCGGGTCGAGCAGGACGGTGCCGATGTCGACCGCGGCGACGCCGTCGACGAGCGCGTGGTGCATCTTCGCGAGCAGCGCGGCGCGGCCGCCGTCGAGGCCGTCGATGACGCTCAGCTCCCACAGCGGGCGCGAGCGGTCCAGCCGGCGCGACATCTCGTGGCCGACGAAGCGGACGAGCTCGGCGTCGTCGCGCACGTGCGCGCGGCGGACGTGCCAGCCCGCGTCGAATGCGTCGTCGTCCGCCCACACCGGGTGGGTGACGCCCGGCGCCGCGTGGCGGAGCCGCTGGCGGTAGCGCGGGATGAGGTGCAGCCGCGCCTCGACGCGCTCGACGACGCGGTCGTAGGTGAGCCCTTCGCCCGCCTCGAAGACGAGCAGCCCGCCGACGGCCATGTTGACCGGGCCCTGCTCGGCGGCGAGCGAGGCTCTGTCGGCGGCCGAGAGGTCCTCGGCTATCCCGCGACCCTCTCGAGGACCTCGGCCGACACGTCGAAGTTCGCGTTGACCTGGTCGACGTCGTCGTTGTCCTCGAGCGCGTCGATGAGCTTCAGGAGCTTGGCGGCGCCCTCCTCCTCGAGCGGCACCTGGGTCTTGGGCTGCCAACGGATCTCCGCGGACTCGACCTCGACCTCGGCCTCCTCGAGCGCCTCGCGGACCGCGGTGAACTCGGTCGGCTCGGTGAGGATCTCGAAGACGTCCTCGTCCTGCGCGATGTCCTCGGCGCCCGCCTCGATCGCGGGCATGAGGTCGTCCTCGGTGTACTTCTCGGCGTCGACGACGATGACGCCCTTCTTGTCGAAGAGGTAGGCCACTGAGCCCGGCTCGCCGAGGTTGCCACCGTGCTTGGAGAGCAGGTGGCGCACCTCCGAGCCCGTGCGGTTGCGGTTGTCGGTCATCGCCTCGATCAGCATCGCGACGCCGCCCGGCCCGTAGCCCTCGTAGAGGACCGCCTCGTAGCTCTCCGCGTCGGCGCCGGCGCCGGTGCCGCGGTCGATCGCCCGCTGGATGTTGTCCTTGGGCATCGAGGCGTCCTTGGCCTTCTGCACGGCGAGCGCGAGCGTCGGATTGCCCTTGACGTCGCCGCCGCCCTCCTTCGCGGCCACCGTGATGGCGCGCGCGAGCTTGGTCCACAGCTTGCCGCGACGGGCGTCGACGATCGCCTTCTTGTGCTTGATGCCTGCCCATTTGCTGTGTCCGGCCATGGCCGTTCAGGATATGACGGCACGCAGCGGTTCGGCGAACCAGGCGTGGTGCTCGGCGATGTCGAGGAAGATGCGCTCGCCGTAGGCGAACGAGCCCTCCCAGCGCAGCCACTGCACGCGCCGCTCGGCCGGCAGCTCGCGGTACGGGATCGCCGGGATGCCGAGCGACTTGTGCACGAACGTGATCGACGGGGCGAACGGGTCGATCTCGCAGACCCAGCGGTGGTGCGCCCACCCCGGCCACGGCCCGTTGACACCGGTCATCTGCTCCTCGATCCGGCTCGGCACCTCGAGGTAGCCCGCCTTCGCGACGCGCTGGAGCTCCTTGCACACGAAGACCGGGTCGCGGACGTCCTCGAGGGTGTGGGAGCAGACCGCGAAGTCGAACTGGCCGTCGTCGAACGGCCACAGCGTGCAGATGTCGTGCTCGACCCACGTCTGCTCGGTGAAGCGCTCCTCGCCGCCGGCGTCGCCGTAGAGGCCGCGGGTCGCGTACGGCATGAGGTCGATGACCCAGTCGGCGCGGGCGAGCGGCTTGGCCCAGCCGCCCACGTCGAGCACGAGTCCCGTCTCAGGCAGCGCGACCGGCAACATCGGCGTGGAGGATCGCGTGTTCGCGCGCGCAGCGCTCGATCGGGAAGCGCTCGGCGTGCTCACGGCAGTTCTCGGGGTCGAGGTACGCGGCGTCGAGGATCTTGTTGGCGAGGTCGTTCGCGGTGCCGTCGAAGGTGAGCGGCGTGGCCTCGGCGCTGCCGGCGTCCGCGTTGCCGATCGCCGGCGTCCCGCAGGCGAGCGACTCGACGAGCACGAGGCCGAACGCCTCGCCCTCGCTGGCGAGCGTCGTGACGTGCGCCTCGCGGTAGGCGGCGACGAGCGCCTCGTGGGTCGAGAGGTCGCGGTGCTCGACCCCCTCGGCGTGCGGCCCGCCCCGGTCGAGGATCAGCCTCGCGCCCGGGCGCTCCTTGCGAACCCGGGCGAACGCGTCGAGGAGGACATCGGCGCGCTTGAAGGGTGCGGAGAGGTCAGCGGGACAGAGGACGGTGAACCGCTCCGCGCGCTCACCGCCGGGCGTGAACGCGTCGAGGTCGATGCCGGGATGGATCACCACGGGATCGCCGCCGAGCCAGCGGCGGAACTCGCGCCGGGCCGCCTCGCTGAGCACGACGACGGCGTCCGCGCGCATCGCGCGGCGGACGAGGTCGAGGCGCAGCCGGCGGTTCGCGAGCCCCTTGCGGTGCGGGACGCCGAGGAACGTCCACACGGTCGGCAGCCCGAGCGCGAGCGGCACCTGCGCGTCCGCGTGGTGGAACGCGTGGGCGACCTGCGGGCGGTCGCGGCGCAGCTGGGCGGCGAGGAACGGCAGGTGCGTCAGGTGGTCCTCGTAGCCGCGGCGCCGCAGCCGCCCGTCGGGCAGGCGACGGACGCGGACGACGCTGGGCTCGGCCGGGCCGGGGCTGGCGGTGACGACGCGCGCTCGAGGCAACGTCATCGCGAGGTCGTGGACGAGGCGCTCGCCGCCGCGGCGGACCTCCGGCCAGTACGTCGGCGTCAGCAGGTCGACGCGCGTCACAGGAAGAGCGTGCGGTGCCGGACGCTGCCCGCCGCCAGCGCCGCGACCTCGGCGGCGTCGATGGCCGTCTGGCCGGGCACCTCGGCGGCCGCGCGCACGAGCCCGCGCGGGTGGCGGCCGTACGACGGCATCGCTTTGAAGGCGTAGAGCGCGATGACGAGCGGATGCCGTGTCAGCAGCGCCGCAACGAGCCATGCGTGGCGCGGCTTCCAGAAGAACCCGAGCGGCAGGTGACGGCGCAGGCCGGGATGGCGCTTGACGAGCGCCGGCAGCTGGCGCCAGCGCCAGCCGAACGCCGCGCGGCGGTGCAGCGGCAGGACCTCGACGCAGTGGTACGTCAGGACCTCGGGCGCGCCGACGACCGGGACGCGGCTGCGCCAGGCGAGGTCGGTGTCCTCGCCCGCGGTCAGCGGCAGGCCCTCCTCGTCGAAGCCGCCGACCCGCTCGAGGACCGCGCGCGGGTAGACGATGTTGCACGTCTGCGCCTGCGGCGTCGGCGGGTCGATCGTCACCGTCCGCGGGTGCGGCGCGGTCAGCAGCGCCGCCTCGTCCGGATCGGGCCTGGTGGCGCCCTGGACGATCGCGTCGTCGCGCGCCGCCGCCAGCGCGTTCGCCAGCCAGTCGGCGGGCGGGCGGCAGTCGTCGTCGGTGAACGCGACGTACGGCGCGCTCGTCGCCCGCCAGGCGGCGTTGCGCAGCTTCGCCGGCCCGAGCGATCCGTCGAACGTGACGTGCCGGACGCCGCGCTCCTCCAGTAGCCGCTTCGTCTCCGTGCCCGCTCCCCCGTCGTGCGCCACGACGAGCTCCCACCGCGACGGGTCGAGGGTCTGCTCCTCCATCGCGTTGAGGAACCACCTCAGTCTCAGCGCGCGGTCGTGCGACGCCACCGCGACGGCGATCTCAGCCGGCATCCCACGTCCTGCGGAGGCCCTCTTCCAACCCGATCTCCGGAGACCAGCCAGTCGCCGTGCGCAACTTCGCCGGGTCCAGCGCGCGCCGTCCCCCCTCGCCTCGCGGCCGTCCGCCTTCGTAGACCGCCTCGAGGTCGGTGCCGCTGACGCGGACGATCGCGTCGACGACCTCGCGGACCGTGCCCGGCTCGCCGGTGCCCACGTTGTAGGCCTCGCCGGGCTCGCCGCGCTCGGCGGCGGCCCACAGCGCGGCGACAGCGTCGTCGACGAAGACGAAGTCGCGCGCGGGCGAGCCGTCGCCGCGGATGTGCGGCGCGCGGCCCTCGCGGATCGCCTTCATCGTGTCGGGGATGAGGCGCGAGACCTCGGCGTCGCCGGGGCCGTAGACGTTCGCGAAGCGGACGACGACGACCTCGGGCGGCGACGGCCAGCCGCGGGCGACGAGGTCGGCGGCGGCCTTGCTCGCCTGGTACGGGCCGTCGGGCACGAGCGGCGCGGTCTCGGGCGTCGGCACCGGCGCGTCGGGCGCGTAGACCTGGCCGCTCGAGGCGACGACCACCCGGCGCACACCCTGTTCACGGGCCGCCTGCAACACGCGCCACGTCAGCCCGACGTTCGCCTCGTACGTCCCGATCGGATCTTCGAACGCCGTCGCGACGACCGTCTGGGCGGCGAGGTGGAACACGATCTCCGCGTCGCCGAAGTCCAGCTCGTCCCGGTCGACGCCTTGCTGCCCGAGCGCCCGGCCGAGGAAGCCGGACGCCCCGGTCACGCGGGCGAGGGCGCCCACACCTTCCACGGCGCGTCGCCGCGCTCCCACAGGTCGTTCAGCAGCACGGCGTCCTTGTAGGTGTCCATGCAGTCCCAGAAGCCACGATGGCGGAAGGCTCGCAGCTGGCCCGCGGCGGCGAGCGCCTCCAGGGGCTCGCGTTCGAGCACGTCGTCCGGGCCGATGTGGTCGAGCGCCGCCGGCTCCAGCACGAAGAACCCGCCGTTGATCCAGTGCTCGGACCGCGGCTTCTCGTGGAAGCCGAGCACCTCGTCGCCGTCGCCGAGCCGCGCGACGCCGAACTGCAGCTCGGGCCGCACGACGGTCATCGTCGCCAGCGCGCCGTGCGCCCCGTGGAACGCGCGCTGCTCGGCGAGGTCGATGTCCGCGACGCCGTCCGCGTACGTGAGGCAGAACCGCCCGCCGGCGCGCAGCTCGCCGGCGACGCGGTGCACGCGCCCGCCGGTCGGCGTGTCGACGCCGGTGTCGACGCAGCGCACCGCCACGCCGTCGGGCCACGGCGTCTCGCGCGCGAAGCTCTCGATCAGCTCGCCGCGGAAGCCGGTGAGCAGCACGAAGTCGCGGAACCCCTGGGCCGCGTAGATCTGCACCACATGCCAGAGGATCGGGCGGCCGCCGATCTCGACCAGCGGCTTGGGCAGCCCCGGCGACTCGGCCTGCAGCCGGGTCCCGCGGCCCCCGCAGAGGATGACCACGCGTTCCGGGAGCACGCCGGGCAGTGTGTCAGGCTCCCGCCGTGCGACGACCCCGGGCCAAGCCGGACGCCGACCTCGTGCCGCGCGGCCCGCACTCGCCGATCCCCCAGCTGGGCGAGCTCCCGGACGATCTCTGGGACCGCCCGAGCCCGCTGCGCGGCGTGCGCTTCGACCGCGAGGCGCAGGTCCGGCGCTTCCGCGCGCTCGAGCCGCAGCTGCGCGCCTTCCCGCCCATCCGGGGCTTCCAGCTGTGGAACGGCTACTACGAGGCGGTCGACGCCGAGGTCCTGTGGGCGATCCTGCGCGAGGTGAAGCCGCGGCGGGTGGTCGAGCTCGGATCCGGCTGGTCGTCGCTGGTCATCCGCGCGGCGGTCGGCGAGCGCTGCGACGTCCGGACCTTCGACCCGTTCCCGCGCATCGACGGCGTCGAGGCCGAGGAGGTCCGCGCCCAGGACGTCCCCGAGCACGTCTTCACCGCGCTCGAGGAGCGCGACGTGCTCTTCGTCGACACGACCCACACGGTCAAGACGGGCGGCGACGTCAACCGGATCGTGCTCGACCTCCTGCCACTGCTGCAGCCGGGCGTGCTCGTGCACTTCCACGACGTGCTGCTGCCGTGGGAGCTGCACCGCACGTGGCTCGAGCGCGGCTGGTTCTGGTTCGAGCAGTACCTGCTGCAGGCGTTCTTGAGCGGCAACCGCGACTGGGAGGTGCTGCTCGGCCTCCACGACCTGACCCGGACCGAGCCGGACCTCGTCCGCCAGCTCGTTCCGAGCTGGCGCGGGACCTCGTTCCCGAGCGCGTTCTGGATCCGGCGGTGCCGCTGAGCGTCGTCATCCCGACGCTCGGGCGGTCGTCGGTCCTGCGCGGGGTCCTCGCGCGGCTCGGCGACGCGGACGAGGTGATCGTCGTCGGCGACGCGGCCTCGCCGGCCGACGCGCCGGTGACCCACCGCGCCTCGCGGCCCGGCGCGTCCGCCGCGCGCAACGCAGGGATCGCCGCGGCGACCACGCCCGTCGTGCTCTTCCTCGGCGACGACGTCGTGCCCGACCCGGACCTCGTCGCCCGCCACCTCGCCTTCCACGCCGCCCACCCGGACGAGCGCTATGCGCTGCTCGGGTTCGTCGAGCTGATCGGGCACGGGACCGCGTTCGAGCGCTGGCTCGAGCGCGGGATGCAGAGCGACTACGCCTCGATCGACGGCGATCGCGCCGGCTGGGGGCACTTCTACACGACGAACGTCAGCGTCAAGAAGGCGCTGCTCGAGCGCGTCGGCGGCTTCGACGAGGACCTCCCGTTCCTCTACGAGGACCTCGACCTCGGCAAGCGGCTCGCCTCCGAAGCCGGGCTGGACCTCCGCTACGACCCGGCGGCGCGTGCGTCGCACGTGCATCCGGCGACGGTCGAGGAGTGGCGCGGGCGGATGCGGGCGATCGGCCGCGCCGAGCACGCGTTCGTCACCAAGCACCCCGACGTCGCGCCGTACTTCCGCGAGCGGCTGTCGGCCGCCGCCGCGCAGCCGCCGGCCCGCGGGCGCGCGGCGCGGCTCATCAAGTGGGTCCGGCCGGACGCGCCGCTGGTCGGCCGGCGCGCCTGGGGCAGCGCCGAGGCGTTCTACGGCCAGCAGCTGTGGCCCTCGTTCGACGAGGGCTGGCGGTCGTTCAGTCCTCCGGGCCGAACCGGTCGATGACCTTCGCGGGCACGCCCCCGACGACGCTGTAGTCCGGGACGGGCCGCGTGACGACCGAGTTCGCGCCGACGAACGCCCGGCGGCCGAGGTCGGCGATGATCGTGCACTTGCTCGTCACGACGGCGTCGTCCTCGATCCGGATCGGCGTGAGGTCGTAGCCCTGCAGCAGCATCGGCGTGTCGAGGTCGCGGAAGCGGTGGTTGCCGTCGACGACGATCGACGACTGGCCGAACATGCACCGCTCGCCGATCTCGATCGAGCTCGAGCACTGGATGAGCACGTCGTAGGTGAACACGGTGTTCGCCCCGATCGTGACCGTCGCGCCCTTGTGCAGCTCGAGCCGGAAGTTGCGGCGGAACTGGACGCCGGCGCCGATGACGAGCGTCCCGCCTTCCGGCGAGAACACGCTGAAGCCGGGCCCGAGGTACGCCGGGCCTTCGAAGCGGATGTCGCAGTGCGGGTTGCGGGCGAGCAGCCACCAGCGGCGCAGCCGCGACGCGAGCAGCGGCGCGCGGAAGTAGCTGACGTCGTGCAGGCGCCAGCGCAGGCTGTCCGCGACGCGGCTCATCGCGGCGAGTGTGCCTCATGGGCGGCGACGACGCCCTCGAGGAAGCGGTCGAGGGTGTACTGCTTCGCCGTCGTGAACCCGCCTTCCCTGAGCGCGTCTCTCAGCCCCGCATCGCTCGCGAGGCGCGCGACGGCGTCGCGGAGCGCGAAGGCGTCGCCGCGCGGGACGAGCAGGCAGTTCTCCTCGTGGCGCAGGAACTCCGCCGATCCGCCGGTGCCCGTCGCCACGACGGGCCGGCCGACGGCCATGGCCTCGAGCGGGACGAGGCCGAACGGCTCGTCCCAGAGGACCGGGAAGAGCACGGCGTCGGACTTCGCGTACTCCACGGCCAGCTCCTCCGGGCCGAGCCGGCCGAGCATCTCCACCCCGCGCAGCCTCAGCCGCCACTTGAGCCGCCGGTCGCCGTCGCCCGCGACGACGAAGCCCTTGCCGAACGCGTAGCGGGCGACCATGTGGCCCTTGCGCGGATCGATCCGGCCGGGCAGGAGGAGCCGCCCCTGCCAGTCCTTCGGCTCGGCGGGCGTGAAGACGTCCTGGTCGTAGCCCGCCGGCAGGACCTCGCCGGGCCGGCCGCGTCGGACGAACTCGCTGTTCCAGTACGCCGGCGGCAGCTCGCCCGTCGGCGTGTAGTCGGGCCAGAGGTCGTGGATGAACGCGATCGCCGGGCGGTGCGCGACGACGCTCGTGTCGAGGCCGCCCATCGACCAGAAGCTCACGAGGTCGGCGCGCGCGGCGGCCGCGGCGAAGCCCTCCGTCCCGACGAGCACCTCGACCTCGTGACCGCGCGCACGAAGCGCCGCCACCGCCGCCCGCCACATGGCCTCGTAGCCGCCCAGCCCGTCGTAGGAGTTGCCGACCGTCAGGATCCGCACCGCTCTAGAGTGCCCGCGCGTGGACATCGATCCGGGGATCTTCAAGGCCTACGACATCCGCGGCCTCTACGGCGAGCAGATCGACGACGACGTCGCGTACAACGTGGGACGCGCCTTCGTCCGCGTCATCGCCGAGCTGTCGAACAAGCCCGCCTCGTCGCTGAACCTGGGGCTGGGCCGCGACATGCGGCTCACCGCGCCCGAGCTGGCGGCGCTCTACCGCGAGGGCATGACCGCCGAGGGCGCGCACGTCCTCGACGCCGGGCAGGTCGGGACCGAGATGCTCTACTTCCTCGTCGGCTCGCGCGGCCTGGATGGTGGGCTCATGTGCACCGCGTCGCACAACCCGAAGCAGTACACGGGAGCCAAGCTGGTCCGCGAGGGCGCCATCGCGCTGTCCGGCGACCAGGGCATCCAGGACATCCGGCGGTTCATCGAGGACGGCCTCGGCGATGCCCCGGGCGGCGGCACGGTCGAGGAGGTCGAGCTCTACGACGAGTTCCAGGCCGCCGCGCTGAAGTTCATCGACCCCGCGAACGTCAAGCCGCTGAAGGTCGTCGTCGACGGCGGCAACGGGATGGCGGGCCCGATGGTCGGGCCGCTGCTGCGCCAGCTGCCGCTCGACCTCGTCGAGCTCTACTTCGTCCCGGACGGCGAGTTCCCCGACCACGAGCCGAACCCGCTGCTCGAGGAGAACCGCAGGCTCATCATCGACGAGGTCCGCGAGACGGGCGCCGACCTCGGCATCGCCTGGGACGGCGACGCGGACCGCTGCTTCTTCATCGACGACACCGGCGAGTTCGTCGACGGCGACTTCCTGACGGCGATCCTCGCCGAGCACCTGCTCGCCAAGACGCCGAACGCCGCGATCCTCTACGACGTCCGCGCCAGCCGCGCCGTGCCCGACGTCGTCGAGGCCGCCGGCGGCAGCGCGCACATCAACCGCGTCGGGCACGCGTTCTTCAAGACGCGCATGCGCGACGAGGGTTCGATCTTCGGCGGCGAGGTCTCGGGTCACTACTACTTCCGCGACTTCTACAACGCCGACTCCGGGACCGTGCCGGCGCTGCTCATCCTCGAGAAGCTGTCGGTCGAGGGGCGCAAGCTGTCGGAGCTCGTCGGCGACTACCGCGCGAAGTACTTCATCTCGGGCGAGATCAACTCGACCGTGAACGACGCGGACGCGAAGATCTCCGAGATCAAGGAGCGCTACGGGGACGGCACGATCACGGAGCTCGACGGCGTCTCCGTCGACTACGACGACTGGCACTTCAACGTGCGCAAGTCGAACACCGAGCCGCTCCTGCGCCTGAACCTCGAGTCGCTCGTGTCGCGCGAGGACATGGAGCGCCGCCGTGACGAGGTCCTCGGCCTCATCCGCGCCTAGCGAGCGCGGCTGGTACCACGCGGTCGAGCTGCCCGACGGCACCGTCACGCCGGGCTGGTTCGACCTGCGCGACCAGATCCGCCACTACGGGCTGCCCGAAGACCTGAGCGGCCTGCGCTGCCTCGACGTCGGCACGTGGGACGGGTTCTGGGCGTTCGAGATGGAGAAGCGCGGCGCCGCAGAGGTCGTGGCGATCGACCTCGACGACGAGGCCGCGCTGGACTGGCCGCCGCGCCGGCGCCCGGCCGCCCCCGCGTCGGGCCGCGGCACGGGGTTCGCGGAGCTGCGGGATCGGCTCGGGTCGTCGGTCGAGCGCGTGGAGCTCAGCGTCTACGACGCATCGCCCGAGCGGCTGGGGACGTTCGACCTCGTCTTCTGCGGGTCGGTGCTGATCCACCTGCGCGATCAGCTGCTCGCGCTGGAGCGGATCGCTTCCGTCACGAAGGGCCAGTTCATCAGCGCCGAGGAGCACGACCGGCTCGCGTCGCTGTTCCCGTGGAGCGTCGCCCGGTATCGAGCCGATGACCCGGCCGCGGTGGTGTTCTGGCGGCCATCGGCGAAGTGCTGGCGGCGGATGCTCTGGAGCGCCGGGTTCGACCGCGTCGAGAAGCACGGCAGCTTCAAGTTGCAGCCGCTGGGCATCCCCCACGTCGTTCACCACGCATGGACGAGCTGACGGGCATCCACTGCATCCCGATCCCGACGCCGTTCGCGGTCGGGCGGGTGAACACGTACCTGATCGAGGACGACCCGCTGACGCTCGTCGACACGGGCCCGAACAGCGGCAAGGCGCTCGACGAGCTCGACGTCGCGCTGCGCGACCGCGGCCACCGCATCGCCGACCTCGGGCTGATCATCGTCACGCACCAGCACATCGACCACATGGGCCTCGTCGACATCCTCGCCCGCCGGTCCGGCGCCGAGGTGGCGGCGCTCGACCGGCTCGTGCCGTGGCTGGCCGACTACGGCGAGCGCATGACCGACGACGACGCGTTCGCCGAGGCGCTGATGGCGCGCCACGGGCTCGCGCGCGACGTGCGGACGGTGCTGCGGTCGGTCAGCGCGGCGTTCCGCGCGTGGGGTGCGCCGGCGAGGGTGACCCAGTCGCTGCCCGACGGCGGCACCGTCGAGCTGCGCGACCGCACCTTCCGCGTGCACCACCGCCCCGGCCACTCTCCCACCGACACGGTCTTCCACGAGGAGTCGACCGGCGTGCTCATCGGCGGCGACCACCTCATCAAGCACATCTCGTCGAACCCGCTGATCACGCGCGACGACGAGCACGCGCTGCTCTCGTACACCGCGTCGCTCAAGAAGACGCAGGCGATGGAGCTGAAGGTCGTCCTCCCCGGCCACGGAGAGTCGATCACCGACCACGCCGAGCTCATCGAGTCGCGCTTCAAGGCGACCGAGCGGCGCGCGGAGAAGATCCGCGGCCTCCTCGTCGACTCGCCGCTCACGGCGCACCAGATCGCCCAGCAGCTGTGGGGCAACGTCGCCGTCACCCAGGCGTTCCTCACGCTCTCCGAGGTCCTCGGCCACCTCGACCTCCTGAAGACCCGCGACGCGATCGTCGAGGACTTCGACGGCGAGCTGTCGACCTTCAGGGCTGCCTGATCCCCTTCACGCCCCGCAGCCCCGCGACGAGCTTCTGCGCGGTGTTCGCGATCTCGGACATCCACGGCAGCGTCGAGACCGCCCGCTGCCGCGTCCGGTAGTTCAGCGGACGCAGCGCATCGGCCCACTCATGGATCGGGAGCTTGCTGGAGGTCCGGGTGCACCTCGAGGTACCACAGCTCGTCCTCCTTCATCGCGCTCGCCCCTCTCCTTCGTCCGTTGGCTAGCCGCTGCTAGCCGATCCGCTAGCACCGGCTAGTCCGTCGAGAAGAGACGAGGGCGACACCGTCCGAAATTCGCCCCCGCGACCGCTCAAGTTCCGCGTTCCGCCGCCCGATGCGGTTCCTTGTGACCGTGCGCCCGTCCCGCACCGCGTCGCTCGTTGTGCTGCTCGCGTTGCTGCTCGCCTTCGGCGCGGCGCCGGCGCGCGCGGCCGACGAGCCGGATCCGCTCATGCCGCCGCGCGGCGTGTGCGGCGATGACGACGACGGCGAGGCGCACCCGCGCGTGCAGCGGCTGGCGATGCACTGCCTCATCAACCAGGTCCGCGAGCGGGCCGGCCTGGAGAAGGTGCGCTCGAGCGCCGAGCTGCGTCACTCCGCGACGTACAAGGCGCGCCGGATCGCCGAGTGCCGGACGTTCAGCCACAACCCGTGCGGCGACGCGCTCGCGGCGCCGTTCCAGCAGGCGAAGCTCACGACGCACGGCCGCTGGCTCGTCGGCGAGGTGCTCGCCTACGACGTCGGCGTGGCATCGACGGCGCGCAAGATCCTCGCGAAGTGGCTGCGCTCGCCGCCGCATCGCGCGGTGCTCACCGACGAGCGCTTCACGTGGCTCGGCGTGCGCAAGCGGCGGCTGCGGATGAAGGGCGCGCCGGTCGGCTCAATCATCTGGGTCGCGCACCTCGGGAAGCCCGGGCGGCGCTGAGCAGCCGCACCGGCGCCGGGGCGACCGCCGCGTCGTAGAGCAGCAGCAGCACCCGGCCGTCGTGGAAGCGCCGCGCCCGCCGCAGCCGCCGCGAGCGCGCGTGGCGCAGCACGTCTGCGACGGGAAGCTCGTGGTGCAGGACGCTCTCGTCCGGCCCCGTCTCGAGCACGTTGACGCATACCCGCGCGGCCGCACGCTCCATCGACGCCAGCAGCGCGAACGGATCGGCGACGTGCTCGAGCACATCGAACGCGTAGGCGAGGTCGAACCCCGTGGGAAGTGGCTCGCGGTCGAGGTCGACGATCGGCGCGGACAGGCCGCGGCGCTCGAGCCGCCAGCGCAGGTACCGGGTGCTCGGGTTGTCGAAGTCGGCGAAGGTGACGTCGTAGCCCTCCTCGAGCAGCACGAGCCCGTCGGCGCCGATGCCGCAGCCGACGTCGAGCAGCCGCGCGCCGGGCGGAACCGCGCCCCGGATCTCGTCGAGGTACGGCGCCTTCGTGCCCGTCATCGCGAAGGCGGTGAGGTTGTAGAGGTACGCCTCGGAGGTCCGGTAGAGCGTCGCCTCGTCGCCGACCGCCGCGGCCTCGTCCTCGAGCTGCTCCTGCCAGCGCTCAAGGCGCGAGCGGTCGTAGCGCTCGCCGAGGTAGGCGCGCAGCTCCTTCTCGTCGCGCGACGTCACGGGCGGGCGAGGACGGCCGCGTGCGGATCGCCGCGCAGGGCGAGCAGCGCCTGCTCGCGGCCGGTGCGCGAGACCAGCGTCGAGGGGCGCACGCTCGGCCGCGGCCCGCCGGCGCCCCACGGCAGCCAGAACCGGATCGGCCCCGCCACGACCTCGAAGCCCGCGGCCTCGGCGAGCCGCGCCAGCCCGCGCGCGTTGACCTTCCACCACCACGGGCGCCCGCGGCCGTCGAAGACCGCCGACGGCGAGCGGCGCAGCGACAGCACCGGATCGATGGCGTCCTCCAGCACGAGCACGCCGCGGCAGACCGAGCGAATCCGCTCCAGCGCCTCGACCGGATCACGGAGGTGCAGCGTCAGCGACCCGCAGTACACGACGTCGAACGTCCCGATCTCGTCGGGGTCGAGCTCGTACACCGAGAGGTCGCGCCGCTCGGCGCGCGAGCCGAGCGCCTCCTTCGCCACGTCGAACCCGCGCCGCTCGAGCCCGATCGCCGCGACCGCCTCGCCGGTGCTGTCGCCCGGCCAGTCCCAGCGCCGCGGGTCGAGCACGTCGATCGCCACGACCTCGGCGGCGCCCCGCTTCTCCATCTCGAAAGCCCAGAAGCCGTCGTAGGTTCCGACGTCCAGGCAGCGCTGCCCGTCGAGCCGCGGAGGCAGCGAAACGACGCCCGCCGCGCGGCGCGTGTCGAAGTAGCCGGGGGTGACCGCACCGCCCGGCAGCTCGATCGTGTGGTACCAGCGCACGTCGTGCATGACCTCAGCGTGATCATCCCGGCCCGCGACGCGGCGCGCGTCCTGCCCCGGACGCTCGGTGCGCTCGCCCCGCAGGGTGCGCACGTCGTGGTGGTCGAGAACGGGTCGCGCGACGACACCGCCGCGGTCGCGCTCGCGCACGGCGCCGAGGTCGTGCACGCCCGCCCGAGCCGCCCCGCCGCCCGCAACGCGGGCGTGGCCGCCACGATCGCGGCGAAGCTGCTCTTCCTCGACGCCGACTGCGTGCCCGATCCCGGCTGGGCGGCGGCGCTCGCCGCCGGCCTGGACGAGGCGCCGCTGGTGGGCGGCGCGGTGCAGCTGGAGGGCGGCACCAGCCTGCCCGAGCGCTACGACCTCGCCTGGCGGCTGCGCCAGCGCGAGACGATCGAGCGCGAGGGCTGGTCGGGCAGCGGCAACCTCGGGATCCGCCGCGAGCTGTTCGACCGGCTGGGCGGGTTCGACGAGCGGTTCCTGCACGCCGGCGAGGACGTCGACCTCTGCCGCCGCGCCGGCGCCGTCGTGTTCTGCCCCGACGCCGTGGTCCGCCATCCCGCGGCGACGTCGCGCCGCCAGCTCTTCGCGCGCGGGTTCCGGCACGGCTACGGGTCCGTGCAGCTCGGCGGCCGGCGCGACTGGCGCCATCCGAAGCCGCTCGTCGCGGGCGACTGGGCGCTGCGGCGGTTCGGGATCGAGGACCGGTCGCTGCTCGGCGCGGCGCGCGTCGACTACGCCGGCCGGGTCGCGGGCTCGGCCTGGGCCGAGCTGCGCCGCGCGAGGTAGCCGAGCGACTCGCGCAGCAGCCCGCCCTGCAGCAGCCACGTCGCCAGCCCGACGACGACGCCGTAGAGGACGAGCGCGGGGATCGCGGGCAGGTCGGCGAGCAGCACGACCGCGGCACCCAGGCCGGCCGGGATCGCGGCCCGCACGGCGGTTCGGCCCAGCGGCAGCGGACCGAACAACCGACGCAGGAACACCCAGCGCCCGACGAGGCCCGTGAACGTCGTGCACGCCATGCCGATCGCGAGACCCGGCAGGCCCTCGCTCAGCAGCAGCGGGATCGCCACGGCGACGAAGACGACGGCCATCGCGACGGTCACGATCGCGATCGGGCGCGTGTCGCCCACGGCGCGGTGGAACGCGGTCCAGTTGAACCCGAGCTGATCGGCGGCGGCGAGCAGCGCGAACACCTGGATGAGCCCGAGCGCCGGCCGCCAGCGCTCGCCGAGGACGTCGTCGATGAGCGGCTCGGCGAACAGCGCGAGCCCGACGCCGAACGGCAGCCCGAACGACAGCGCGAGCCGGTTGGACTTCAGGAACGCCTCCTCGAGCGCCTCGCGGCGGTCGCGCACGGCGCAGATCGCTGGGTAGAGCGTGTTCGTCACGACCTGATCGACGCGGCCGGTGTAGGCGATGATCGACGACGCGAGCGCGACGGCGCCGACGCCCGCCAGGCCGAGCTCGAGCTCGCTCACCAGCGTCGCCGACTGCGCGATGACGACGCCCGCCAAGCCGGCGACGAGCAGCGGCCACGAGAACGAGCCGTAGTCGCGCAGCGCCCCGCGATCCCACCGCAGCGCCAGCGGGAACGGGGACGCCAGCACCGCGGCCAGTGCGCCGGCGCACGATCCGGCGACGACGCCGATCACGAGCGCCCAGTAGCCGGCGCCGGCGATCGCGAGCACGACGGTGACGACGAACGACACGACCGGGTCGACGGACTGCAGCACCCGCTGCCGGACGAAGTCCATCGAGCGGTAGTACGGCCAGATCGGGGTCTGCAGCGCGTTCGCGAGCACGGCGAAGCAGAGGACGAGACCGGGCGCGAGCAGCTGCTGCTCGCCGTAGATGAGCGCGATGAGCGGCACCGCGGCCGCGATGAGCACCGCGAACGCCGCCGACAGGGCCAGCTCCAGCGTGAACGCGACCTGGAACGCGCGCTCCTGGTCGGCCTCGCGCTGCTGGACGTAGCGATCGCCGATCCCCGCCTGCTTGAGCCACAGCAGCGTGCCGAGCGCCGCGGCGAGGATCCCGAACGTCCCGTACTCGGCGCGCGTCAGGAACGCGGCGACGACGAAGCCCTTCAGCAGGCCGAGTGACGTGAGCCCGACGTCGAACGCCCCGTTGACGAGCGTGCCGCGCGCGGCGAGGCGCCGCAGGCCGCTGCGCGGTGGCTCGATCGTCGAGGGCACCGGCATAGGATGGCGCGCATGCGGATCGCCGTCTCCAGCGACGAGCGCACGGGGGTCGCGGACGCGGTCGTCGAGGAGCTGCGCAAGCGCGGCCACGAGCCCGTGCCGCACGGCGCGCTCGCCGAGGGCGACCGCCCCGATTGGGCGTGGGCGAGCGAGGCCGCGGCGCGCGACGTCGCCGACGGCCGCGCCGACCAGGCGATCGTCTGCTGCTGGACCGGGACCGGCGCCTCGATCGCCGCGAACAAGGTCCCCGGCATCCGCGCCGCGCTGTGCGGCGACGCCGCGACGGCCGCCGGCGCCCGCCAGTGGAACGACGCGAACGTCCTCGCGCTGTCGCTGCGCACCACGTCGCAGGCGGAGCTCGAGGAGATCCTCGACGCGTGGTTCGGCGGTGCGCCGTCGGATGACGACGACGACCGCGCGAACGTCGAGCACCTCGCCGAGATCGAGCGCTCCGCGTGACGCTCGCCGAGAGGGTGGACGCGATCGAGTGGTACCACTCGATCGAGCTCCGGCCGGGCCTGGTCACCCCCGGCTGGTTCGACACGCGCGCCGTGGTCGACAAGGTGCCCCTGCCCGCGTCGCTCGAGGGCCTGCGTTGCCTCGACGTCGGGACATGGGATGGCTTCTGGGCGTTCGAGATGGAGAAGCGCGGCGCCGCCGAGGTCGTCGCGATCGACGTCCTGGACCCCGAGCGCTGGGACTGGCCGGCACGCGCCCGCGGCAGCGTCGGCGTCGAGGTGCTGCGCGCGGTCAAGGGCGCCAGCGAGGGGTTCGCGCTGGCACGCGAAGCGCTCGGCTCGCATGCCGAGCGGCTCGACCTCAGCGTCTACGACCTCGACCCGGCCGAGGTCGGCCAGTTCGACCTCGTCTTCGTCGGCTCGCTGCTGCTGCACCTCCGCGACCCGGTCCGCGCGCTCGAGCGCGTGCGGTCCGTCTGCCGCGGGCGGGTCGTCCTCGCCGACAGCATCGAGCTGCTGCCCACGCTGATCTGGCCCCGGACGCCGGTCGTGCGCCTCGACGGCGCCGACCGCCCGTGGTGGTGGCAGCCGAACCGAGCGGCGCTGCTGCGCATAGTCCGCAGCACGGGCCTGGAGATCGAGCGCGCCACCCGCCCCTACATCGTCCCGAAGGGCCCGGCCCACCCCTCGCCGCCGCTGCGCTCGCTCCCCCGCCGCGTGCTGACGGCGCAGGGCCGTGAGGAGCTCATCGCCGCCGTCGCCGGCGTCCCGCACGTCGCGGTGGTCGCCCGGTGAGCGACCTCATCGCGGACGCGCTCGGCCGCGGCTGGTACCACACGATCGATCTCGCGCCGGGCACCGCCACGCCGGGCGCTGTGGACCTCCGCGCGATCGCGCCGCGCGTCCTGCCGCGGCGCCTCGACGGCCTGCGCGCGCTCGATGTCGGGACGTTCGACGGGTTCTGGGCGTTCGCGCTCGAGACCCGCGGCGCCGAGGTCGTCGCGACGGACCTCGAGCGCTACGACGCGGCCCAGTGGCCGCCGCGCAACCGCCCGACGTTGTCGGAGGAGGCCGGCGACCGCGCACCGGGCGAGCGCTTCGACCTCGCCGCGCGGATCCTCGGCTCGAAGGTGAAGCGCGTCCTCGCGTCGATCCACGACCTCGAGCCCGGCCGGCTCGGCGGCCCGGTCGACGTCGCCGTCGTGGGCGACCTGCTGCTCCACCTCCGCGATCCGGTCGGCGGCCTCGAAGCCGTCCTGTCGGTCCTGCGGCCGGGCGGTCTCCTCGTCTCGCTCGAGCAGATCTCCGTCCCGCTCTCGCTCCGCCACCCCCGCAGCCCCGCCGCGAGCTTCCAGCCGGGCTTCACGAAGATGAACTGGTGGGAGCCGAACCTGCGAGGCCACCGCGAGTGGCTCCACGTCGCGGGCTTCGAGCCGATCACCCTGCGGCGCGTCTACCGCCTCCGCGCCCACGGCGCCCAGGCGAAGTGGCACAGCGCCTTCTGGGCGCGCCGACCGCGCTGAAGGGGCGAATCCGGGGCACGGTCGCCCTCTTCTCTTCTCGACGGGCTAGCCGGTGCTAGCGAATCGGCTAGCAGCGGCTAGCCGGCACGTGATGGAGGACCGCGACCGGGGGTCGGGTGCGTAGGGTCCCGCGCCGTGCCGGACGTCGTCGTGGCCGTCGTCTCCTTCAACACGCGCGAGCTGCTGCGGGCGTGCCTCGCGTCGCTCGCCGGTCACGAGGTGTGGGTCGTCGACAACGGCTCGACCGACGGGTCCGTGGAGATGGTCCGCGCGGAGTTCCCCGATGTAACGCTCGTCGAGCCCGGCGAGAACCTCGGGTTCGGCCGCGCGGTGAACCTCGTCGCCGCCCGCACGACCTCGCCCTGGCTCGTCGCGGCGAACGCGGACGTCGCCGTGGAGGGAGACGCGATCGAGCGCCTCGTGTCCGCCGCGGAGGCGCGGGCGGGGGCGGTGGCTCCTCGATTGGTGTTGCCGGACGGTTCGACGCAGCATTCGGCGTTCCCGTTCCCGACGCTTGCGTCGACGGCGGCGTTCGGGGCCGGGTTGACGAGCCTCTTCCCGCCGCTCGGCGCGCGGCTGTGCGTCCCCGGCCGCTTCTCGGACGACCGGCGGCGGGAGGTGCCGTGGGCGATCGGGGCGTTCCTGCTCCTTCGCCGCGAGGCGTTCGACGCGGTCGGCGGGTTCGACGAGCGGCAGTGGATGTACGCCGAGGACCTCGATCTCGGGTGGCGCCTTCGCCGCGCCGGTTGGTCGACGGTGTACGAGCCGGCGGCGATCGTCCGGCACGCGGAGTCGGCGGCGACGCGGGCCGCCTGGGGCGAGGCGCGGCGGGAGCGCTGGCAGCGCGCGACGTACGAGCACGTCGCGCGGAGGCGTGGGGTCCTGCACGCGCGCGCGGTCGCGCTGATCAACGTGCTCGGGGCGCTCGTGCGGGTTCCGATGCAGGGGCGCGCGGCGCTCCGCTGGGCGAGGCTCCACATGCGTACGGGGCTGGGCCGGTACGACGGAGTCCATCGCTAGGCTGCGGGAAGCCGTGAGATCAGGCCCGCACAGGAGTCCGTCGTGGCCGGCCAGGTGACGGCGCTCGGCCTCCGCAACGGCGACCCCGCCGTCCTTCGCGCCCTGCTCGACCGGCGCGGCGCCGCCGTGCTCGCGTACTGCGAGTGGATGTGCGCGCCCTCCGACGCGCTCGAGGCGACGGCCGACGCCTTCGCGCGGTTCCGGACGATCGTCATGAACACCCCACGGCCGGCCGACATCGATCCGGAGGCCGCGCTGCTCTCGGCAACCAGGCGAGCGAGCGCCGAGCGGGCGTCTTCCGACGGCGACATCGAGGGGCTCGCGGACCTCCTGGTCGGGCGCGCCGAGGGCGGCCTGGACCGCAACAGCGCGAAGCTCCTGCATCAGCTGCTCGACGCCTCCCCCGCCGCCCGCGCCACCGAGGACCGCTTCAACGCCGCCGAGCACGCGTACCGCACCGCCGTCGGCCGCCCGGTGCCCGACTCGATCGCCGACCACGCGCTCGCGGCGATGCTCCACGTCGGCCGCGAGGCGGAGGTCTCCCCCGTGCTCGAGCACGCGATGGCCGTCGCCGCCGTCGCCGAGCACGCGGCCCCCGACAAGTCGCCCGACGTCGAGGAAGCCGACGAGCCCGAGGTCGCCGACGCCGACACGCCGGAGACCCGCGAGGACACGTCGCCCGAGGACCTCCCCGACCCCGATGCGACCGTCGAGTGGTCCGTGCCGGGAGACGACGACCCGGCCGAGGACCTCGAGCTCGAGATCGCCGCAGCCGAGCTGCCGCGCGACGAGGAGGCGGAGGACCCGCGGGCGGAGACTCCGGAGGTCGAGGCGCCCGATGAGGGCGTCCACGAGCCGGGCGAGGAAGAGCCCGCGATCGAGGAGCCGGACGAGGGCCTCGAGGAGCCGGGCGTCGAAGAGCCCGATGAGGCCCTGGACGAGCCGGATGAGACCGTGGCGCACTCGCACTCGCACTCGCACTCGATGCCGACGGCGACGCCGGCGATCCCGCGGCCGCATCTGCCGGGCCGCTCGGCGCTGGCTCCCGCCGCGGCCGTCGTCGTGATCGCGACGATCGGCGCGATGGTCGCCTCGGGCGTCTTCGGCGGGAACGACTCCTCGCCGCCGCTCGACACGGGGATCGTTCCCACGCGCGCGCTGAACACGATCCCGGAGGGCGAGGCCGGGACGGTCATCAGCGACCTGCGCAGCGCGGCGGACAAGGCTCGCCAGCAGCGCCTGGCGGACAAGCGCGCGGCCGGTCTCCTGCCGCCGCCGGTGGCGACCACGCCGACCGAGCCGCAGACGCAGACGCAGACGCAGACGCAGACGACCGAGACGCAGACGACGCCCTGATGACCACGGGACCGGCGCTCGACGACGAGATCCTGACGATCGGGCGGGAGCTCGCCGCCGCGTTCCCGTCCCGCGCGAGCCGGCCGCTGAAGGCGCTCGACGACAAGGCGATGGACCTCGCGTCGCAGGACGCCGAGCTCAAGGCCGCGCTCTTCCGCTTCGTCGACGTCGTCCCCGCCTGCCGCAACCTCGACGACCTCGCGCGCCACCTCACCGGCTTCCTGGAGGAGGTCGACGAGCGCCCGCCGACGCTGAACGCGGCGATGCGGATGGGCGACACGAAGGCGGGACGCAAGGCGCTCGGGATGGCGAGCGCCGCGGGCGTCCGACACATGGCCCACCGCTTCATCGTCGGCGCCACGCCGAAGGACGCCCTCCCCGCCCTGCGCGGCCTCTGGAAGCGCGGCGTGAAGACGAGCGTCGACCTGCTCGGCGAGGCGACGATCACGACCGCCGAGGCGGACCGGTACGCCGAGCGCTGCCACGACGCGCTCGAGACGCTCGCCGGTGCGAAGGGCGCACCCGACGTCAACCTCAGCGTCAAGGTCTCGGCGCTCACGCCGCTGCTGCGCCCCGACGCGCCCGAGCGCGGCAAGCGCGACGCCGCCCCGCGGCTCCGAGCGCTGCTGCAGCGCGCGCACCGGCTCGACGCCCACCTCCACATCGACATGGAGTCGCTCGACACGCGGGAGGCGGTCACCGACCTCGTGCTCGAGCTCCTCGCCGAGGACGAGTTCCGCACCGGCCCGAGCGCCGGGATCGTCCTGCAGGCGTACCTCAGGGACGCGCCCGACCTGCTCGACCGCGTCCTCGCGTTCGCCACGAGCGCCCAGCGCGAGCACCCGCTCGTCATCCGCCTCGTCAAGGGCGCGTACTGGGACCACGAGGTGGTCGAGGCCCGCCAGCACGGCTGGCTCGCGCCCGTGTTCGAGGAGAAGGCCGAGTCGGACCGCACGTTCGAGCTCCTCACCCGGCGGCTCGTCGACGCCAAGCGCGACGGCGTCCCGATCACGCCCGCGATCGCGAGCCACAACCTGCGCAGCGTCGCCCACGCGATCGCCTACAACCGCCATGCCGGCGCGCCCGACGACGCGATCGAGTTCCAGGTCCTGCGCGGGCTCGGCGACGACCTGCAGGACGCGCTCGCGGCCAAGCGCCTGAGCGTCCGCACGTACTGCCCCGTCGGCGACCTCGTCGCCGGCATGGCCTACCTCGTCCGCCGCCTGCTGGAGAACACGAGCAACGAGGGCTTCCTCGAGCAGGTCAGCTCGGGCCGGCCCCTCGAGGAGCTGCTGGCCGCGCCATGAAGCCGTTCGTCAACGAGCCCGTCCTCGAGCTGCGCCGCGCGCCGCACCGCCAGCTGCTGCTCGACGCGCTCGAGCGCATCGACGCGCAGCTGCCGCTGCGCGTGCCGATCTGGATCGGCGACGACCGCCGCGACGGCGACGGGCTCGTCTCGACCGATCCCGGCAACCCCGACCGCGTCGTCGCGATCGCCGCGAAGGCCACGCCCGACGACGCGAGACGCGCGGTCGAGGCCGCCAGGCCCTGGGACGCGCCCGTCGAGCGCCGCGCCGAGGTCCTCGTCGAAGCCGCGTCACGCCTGAGGGACCGCCGCCACGAGCTCGCCGCGCTCGCCGTCCGCGAGTGCGCGAAGCCCTGGGCCGAGGCGGACGCCGACGTCTGCGAGGCGATCGACTTCCTCGAGTACTACGCGCGCGAGGCCGTCGACCTGCAGGCCGACGGCCCGCCGCTGCTGCAGCTGCCGGGCGAGCGCAACGAGCTCGCCTACGTCGCCCGGGGCATCTGCGCGGTCATCGCGCCGTGGAACTTCCCGCTGGCGATCCCGCTCGGCATGACCGCCGCGGCGCTCGCCACCGGCAACGCCGCGATCCTCAAGCCGGCCGAGCAGTCGCCCGGTTGCGCCGGCGAGCTGATGCGCGCGCTGCGCGAGGCGGGCGTCCCGCCGCACGCCGTCGCGCTGCTGCCCGGCGAGGGCGACGTCGGCGCCGCGCTCGTCGACCACCCGGACGTCTCGACGATCGCGTTCACCGGTAGCGGCGCCGTCGGGCTGCAGATCATCGAGTCCGCCGCGAAGGTCCGGCCCGGCCAGCGCCACCTCAAGCGCGTCGTCGCCGAGATGGGCGGCAAGAACTGCATCGTGGTGGACGCCGACGCCGACCTCGACGACGCGGTGCCGGCGATCCTCGACTCCGCCTTCATCTACGCCGGCCAGAAGTGCTCGGCCGCCGCGCGCGTGCTGTGCCACGAGGCGATCACGGACCAGCTGCTCGAGCGCCTCGCCGGCGCCGCCCAGACCCTGCAGGTCGGCCAGGCCGACACGTTCGGCACCGACGTCCCGCCGGTCATCGAGCGCGAGGCGCAGGAGCGCGTCGAGCGCTACGCGCAGATCGCCGCCGACCAGGGCCGGATCGTCGCCCGCATCGATCACGACGTCCCGGCCGATGGCTGGTTCGTCGCGCCCACGCTGGCCACCGACCTCCCGCCCGACTCCCCCGTGCTCAACGAGGAGGTCTTCGGGCCGCTGCTGACGGTCGAGCCGATCCGCGACGTCGCCGACGGCCTGGACCGCATCGACGCCCTCGGCTACGCGCTGACCTCCGGGCTCTTCGCCCGCAACCCGCGCACCGTCGATGAGGTCACGAGGCGCAACCCGGTCGGCAACCTCTACGTCAACCGCCGGATCACCGGCGCGATGGTTGGCCGCCAGCCGTTCGGCGGCAACCGGCTATCGGGGACCGGGACGAAGGCCGGCGGGCCCGGCTACCTGCACCACTTCGTCGAGCCGCGCGTGGTGACCGAGAACACGGTCAGGCACGGGCTCGTCGTCGAACAGCGCTGAGGAACTGCTCGTGCAGAGCGGTGTCGCCGCTCAGCTCCGGGTGGAACGACACGGCGAGCAGGTTGCCCTGGCGGACCGCCACCGGATGCCCGTCGACCGCCGCGAGCACCTCGACGTCGTCGCCGTACGAGGCGATCCACGGCGCCCGGATGAACACGGCGTGGAGCGCGTCGCCGTCGATCTCGAGGTCCGCCTCGAACGACCGCACCTGGCGGCCGAACGCGTTGCGCTTGGCCGTCACGTCCAGCACGCCGAGGTGCTCGCGGTCGAGCATGATCAGGCCGGCGCAGGTGCCGAAGACGGGCGTGCCCGTCGCAACGAGGTCGCGCAGCGGCTCGGCGAGCCCCTCGCGCTCGACCCCGAGCGTCATCGTCGTCGACTCGCCGCCGGGCATGATCAGCCCGTCGAGGCCTTCGAGGTCGTCCGGGGTCCGGACCTCGCGCACGCGCGCGCCGAGCTGCTCGAGGATGCGCGCGTGGGCGGCGAACCCGCCCTGCAGCGCGAGGACGCCGATGAGGGGCGCGTCGGCGCCCGTCACCAACCGCGCGTCGCCAGCAGCTGGTTCTCGTCGAGCTTGCGCGACTCGAGCGACTGCATCGCGGTGCCGAGGCCCTCGGACGCGCGGGCGACCCGCTCCGGGTCGTTGAAGTGCGTCGTCGCCTCGACGACCGCCTTCGCGCGGACCTCGGGGTCCTCGGACTTGAAGATGCCGGACCCGACGAAGACCGACTCGGCGCCGAGCTGCATCATCAGCGCGGCGTCGGCCGGCGTGGCGATGCCGCCGGCGCTGAAGAGCGGCACGGGCAGCTTGCCGTCGCGCGCGACCATGCGCACGACGTCGAGCGGGGACTGGAGCTCCTTGGCGGCGACGAACAGCTCCGCCTCGTCGAGCGTCCCCAGCCGCTTGATCTCGCCGCGGATCGAGCGCATGTGGCGGACCGCCTCGACGATGTCGCCGGTGCCCGCCTCGCCCTTCGAGCGGATCATCGCGGCGCCCTCGCCGATGCGCCGCAGCGCCTCGCCCAGGTTCGTCGCGCCGCACACGAACGGCACCTTGAACGCCCACTTGTCGATGTGGTGCGCCTCGTCGGCCGGGGTCAGCACCTCGGACTCGTCGATGTAGTCCACCTCGAGCGCCTCGAGCACCTGCGCCTCGACGAAGTGGCCGATGCGCGCCTTGGCCATGACCGGGATGGTCACGGCCTCCTGGATGCCCTTGATCATGGCCGGGTCGGACATGCGCGCGACGCCGCCGTCGCGGCGGATGTCGGCCGGAACTCGCTCGAGCGCCATGACGGCCGCGGCACCCGCCTTCTCGGCGATGACGGCCTGCTCAGGCGTGACGACGTCCATGATCACGCCGCCCTTGAGCATCTCGGCGAGGCCGGTCTTGACCCTGAACGTGGCTTCGTCGCGCATCACGACCGAGTGTAGCCCTGCGTCCGCGCAGGCCCTCGGAGGTTCAAGAGTTACGGGGACGTGCCGATCCAGCGGACAGGACATGTCCGCGATCGCGCCTGTTCTCACGCACCGTTTCGAGCCGTTGCGCCGTCGGCTCGTGCGCCCGTACGTCATCACCCTCGCCGCGGTGACGCTGGTCGCTGCGGCGGTTGGCGGGTTCGAATCCGCCGCGAGCAAGCCGTGGTTCTTCGCCGCCCTGCTCGGCTGCGTCGTGCTCTTCCAGGCCGTCGAGTTCGATCTCGGCAACGGCCACGTCGCGCCGACGACCGTTCCCTCCATCGCGCTGGCCGTCGTCTTCGGGCCGGCGGGCATCATCGCCGGCGAGGCCGTTCTGCTCGTGCGCAACGTCGCGCGCGGCGAAGCGCTCATGCGCCCGATCTTCGACTTCGGCTCGATCGGCCTCGCGGGCACCGCCGCCGCCATCGCGGCGTCCCCCCTGCCCTCCACGCCGGGCGGCCTCTTCGCCGCCGGCATGATCGCGGGCACCGTCTACTACGTCGTCAACAGCGGCCTGCTGTGCGTCATCTGGTGGATGGACGAGGGCACCGCGCCGTTCATGGCCTTCCGCCGCCGGCTGCTGCCCTCCGCGCCGCACGAGCTCGCCTACGGCGCCGCCGCCGGCCTCCTCGTCGCCGGCCACGAGGAGCTCGGTCTCCTCGTCCTCGCCGTCGTCGGCGTCCCGGCCGTCGCCCTCTGGGTCGGCCAGAAGCAGGCGCTCGCCGCAATGCGCATGCACGTCGAGGAGCTCCAGGCCGCCAACGACCGCATGCGCGCGGTCATGCGCCAGTCCGTCGAGTCGCTCGCCCGCACGATCGAGGCCCGCGACCCCTACACCGGCGGCCACACCGAGCGCGTCGCCGACTTCGCCCATCTCATCGCCATCCACCTCGGCTTCCGCGACGAGGAGCTCGACGCGGTCGCGGTCGGCGCCGTCGTCCACGACATCGGCAAGATCGGCGTCCGCGACAGCGTGCTGCTGAAGCAGGGCCCGCTCGACGACGACGAGTGGAAGGAGATGCGCCAGCACCCGGAGACGGGCTCCTACATCCTCGCCGAGCTCGAGCTGCCCCAGCTCGCCAAGGACATGGCCCGGCACCACCACGAGCGCTTCGACGGCAAGGGCTACCCCGACGGCCTCGCCGGCGAGGACATCCCGCTCGCGGCCCGCATCCTCACCGTCGCCGACGCGCTCGACGCGATGACGAGCGACCGTCCGTACCGCAAGGCGCTCCCCGCCCACGTCGCGCTCGCCGAGCTGCGCGACAAGGCCGGCGTGCAGTTCTGCCCCCGCGTGGTCTCCGCGGTGGAGGAGCTGCAGGCCACCGACCTCCTCGGACTCTGAGTTTCGGCCTCCGGCCCTCGCAAGCTCGGGCCTTCGGACGACGTTACTTGAGCCGGAACGCCTTGATGCGCTCTTCGTACTGCGACTCGTCGCGCGCGTAGACGCCGAAGGCGAGCGCCTGGATGAGCGACAGCAGCGCCGCGTGCGATCGCACGTAGGCCGGGCTGTTCGACGAGTAGTAGAGGCGGATCTGGGCGAGCTTCGCGACCTCTGAGAGCGTCGCGTCGGTGATCGCGATCGTGCTCGCGCGCCGGTGGCGGGCCAGCTTCATCGCCCGCGCGACGAGCGGATGCGGCCGGCCGGCGGACAGGCCGATGACGAGCGTCTGGTCGTCGATGCGGCTCAGGCGGCCGAGCGCCTCCTGCGACGGGCTCGCCGCCACCTCCGCACGGAGGTCGAGCAGCATCAGCAGGTGCCGCATGTACGAGGCGAAGAAGGCCATCTGGTCGGTGCCGACGATGAGCACCTTGTCGGCGCGGGCGATCGCCTCGATCGCGCCGGCGATCTGCGACCGCGACGCCTTGCGGGCCGTCTCCTCCACGTTCGCGTGGTCGGCGGCCAGCGCCGTCTCGAACGGCGACTGATCGAGCGAGAAGAGCGGGGCGACGTCCGCGCCGGCCTCGTGGCGGCGCCGGTACTCCTCGCGCGCGGCGCCCTGCAGCTCGGGATAGCCCTCGAAGCCGAGCGCCTGCGAGAACCGCACGACGGTCGACGACGAGGTGTTGGCGCGCTTGGCCAGCTCCTCGGCCGTCTGGAAGGCGACCTCGTCGAGGTGGTCCACGATGTACTGCGCGACGTCCTTCTGCGAGCGTGAGAACTCGTCGAAGCGCGCCTGGATGTACTCGGAGAGGGACTGGGGTCCCGCCTCGGCGGGCGGCAGCGGAGTCGTCGTCGCGGAACGCTTCATGGGCGCGGTTGTCTTCGACACCGCTCGCCACTGCTCCTTCAATCGCCCGGGCAACAGCGCAGCCGAAGGTGGCGGTTAAACGCAAAGCGCCCCGCTCCTCCGGGGGAGCGGGGCGCTCTACGACATGTGCGAGCCCCTTCGGGTTCCGCCCTGTGGGGGCTCGCGGCGGGCTCGGGGCTGGGGGGATATGTGCGCCGAAGCCGGGCCCGCTGGGTTGTGATGGTGGTATTGCCGACGGTGCGTCAGTCCAAACACATCTTTTCCTGACTTTCAACCGGACGTTCGCGTTCAACCCACGTGCTTGCGGACGTTGTCCTCGTGGATCCGGCGCTGGCGGTGCGTCCGCGGGCCGCGCAGCGGGCCCGCTCGCAGGTCGCTGACGTAGCGCCGGTCGAGGTCGAGCAGCTCCAGCGCACGACTGCGGTCGATGACCGGCCCGTGCCCGGGCACGATCGTCTCGCTGCGCTGGACGATCGGCCGCAGCCGGTCGAGCGTGTCGAGGTACGCCTCGGGCGAGCCGGCGGCCGAGACGAGCGGGATCTCGATCTCGATGAGGTAGTCGCCGAGCAGCAGCACGTCGCCGATCCACAGCGCCGACCCGTCCGCGGCGTGGCCGTCGGCCTGGATGACCGCGAACAGGTCGCACGGCACGTCGGCGACGTCGGAGAAGTCCGGTTCGCCGAGCCGGTCGACGTAGAGCTCGGCGTCGGACTCCCGCAGCTCGTCCCGCCAGACGCCGGAACGCAGCGCCTCCATCGTCTTCGGACCCGCCCACACCGGCAGGTCGGGGAACTGCGCCCGGCCCAGGACGTGGTCGAAGTGCGCGTGGGTCACCGCCAGCGCGTCGGGGCGCGGCAGCGCGGCGAGCTCGTCGGGCAGCACCGGAGCGTCGACGAGCACGCGCAGCCCGCCCGTGCGGACCATGACCGCGTTCGTCTGCCACAGCCGGCTCGTGAAGCGATGCTCGATCAGGCCGGCGATGTCACCACATCGCGGCTCTGTAGTGTCGCGCCATGAGCGTCTTCCCCGGCCGGTACCACGCCGAGCTCGACGGCGACTTCGTGGTGTTCCTCATCGGGATGCGGGTCAACAAGCCGCTTCGGGTGCGCAAGTGGTGGCCCGTGTTCATGGCGATGCGCCCGATGGTCAAGGAGCTCGAGGAGCGGCCCGAGCTCGGGATGCTCAAGGCGAACTTCGGCCTGATGTTCGGCGGCCCCGCGCTCGTGCAGTACTGGCGCTCGTTCGAGGACCTCGAGCGCTACGCGCGCGCCCCCGACCACCTCCACCTGCCGGCGTGGACGGAGTTCAACAAGGCCGTCCGCGGATCGGGCGACGTCGGCATCTGGCACGAGACCTACCGCGTGCGTGCCGGCGACTACGAGACCATCTACGGGAACATGCCGCGCATCGGCCTCGGCGCCGTCGGCACGCACCGCGAGATCGGCTCGACGGCGCGATCGGCGTCCGTGCGCATCGGCGCGCGGCCGGACGACACGCCGCCCGTCGAGGCCTACTGAGGCGCGCCGAAGCGCCGGCGCAGCGCCGGCGCCTCGTGCACGCGCACGACGATCGCGAACGTCAGCGCGTACGCCGCGGCGGCGAGCAGCAGGACGGGGCGGCGCAGCAGCAGCCCCTCCCCCGCGATGACCGCGGTCGTCCCCGCGTAGATCGGGTGCGCCGTCCAGCGGTACACGCCGCCCGTCACGAGCGTCTGCGCGGGCAGCGCCGGCGACGGCGTCCCGCGGCCCTCGTGCGCGAACTGCCACACCGCCGCGGCGACGAGCGCGACGCCCGCGACGATCAGCACGACCCCGACCGGCTGGAGCGCCGATGGCAGCCCGTCGCCCGTCTCGAAGCCCGCGGTCAGCAGCGCCGGCCCGACGACCATCTCGAGCAGCGGGCCGAGCAGGACGAAGATCGCGCTCGCGGCGAGCGCGCCGCGGCGCGACACGCCGCTACGGGACGCCGGCGCCGCGGCGCTCGGCCACGGCGATCATCTCGGGCACGCGGACGAGCTTGACGCGCGGCCGGTTCTGCGGCTCGCCGAGCGACGTCTCATGCCGGTCGATCGCGCTCCAGCCCTCCCACGTCACGAGGCCGGGCACGCGGTCGCGCAGCCACGCCTCGATCTGCTCGCCGTCGGTCTCGACCGACGGCTCGTTGAGCGTCTTGGCCTCGACGTCCTCGATCACGCGCCCGACGGTGTCGGCGGCGTCCTTCTTGTTGGTGCCGATGACCCCGCTGGGCCCGCGCTTGATCCAGCCGACGGCGTACTCGCCGGGCAGCGCCTCGCCGTCCTCGCTCGTCACGCGGCCGCCCGTGTTGCGGATGAGCCCGCGCCGCTCGTCGAACGGCACGCCGGGCAGCGGCCGGCCGCGGTACCCGATCGACCGCAGCACCAGCCCGCAGGCGAGCACCTCTTCCTCGCCCGTCGCGACGGGCCGCAGGTCCGCGTTGATCTCGTTGCGCACGACGCGGATCGCGGAGACCGCGCCGTCCTCGCCCTCCCCGATGACCTCGAGCGGGGAGCGCAGGAACCGCAGCTCGATCCGGTGCGACTTGTCCAGCGCCGGCTCCTTCGCCGCGTACTGGCGCAGCAGCTCCACGTTCTTCTTCGACGTCGCGTCGCCCTCGGTCTCGAGCCAGCGGGCGCTGTGCTCGTCGAGCTCGAGCTCCTCGGGGTGGACGACGACGTCGCAGCGCTTGAGCTCGCCGAGCTCGCGCAGCTCGGGGTTCGTGAACGCGGCCTGCGCGGGGCCGCGGCGGCCCAGCAGCGTCACGTGCTCGACCTGCGCGCGCGCGAGCGCGTCGATCGCGTGGTCGGCCGTGTCCGTGATCGAGATCTCGTCGGGATCGAGCACGAGCATCCGCGCGACGTCGATCGCGACGTTCCCGTTGCCGATGACGACGGCGTTCGTCGCCGAGAGGTCGAACTCGTGATCGGCGTACTGGGGGTGGCCGTTGTACCAGGCGACGAACTCGGTGGCGGCGTGCGAGCCGGGACGGTCCTCGCCGGGGATCCCGAGCCGGTTGTCGTCCGCCGTGCCGACCGCGTAGACGACCGCGTGGTAGCGCTCGAGCAGCTCGTCCCGGGTGACGTCCTCGCCCAGCTCGACGCCGCCGAAGAAGCGGAACGACGGATGCGCGGCGGTCTTCTCGTAGACGCGCGTGACCGACTTGATCTTCGGGTGGTCCGGCGCCACACCCGCCCGCACGAGGCCGAACGGCGTCGGGAGGGCGTCGTAGAGATCGACCTCCAGGCCCGCCTTGAGGAGCTGATCGGTGGTGTAGAAGCCGGCCGGACCCGCTCCGACCACGGCGACGCGCGTCGTCATGGCGCCGAGGATAGGAGCGGGCGGCCCGAGAGCAGCCCAAGAGCGGGCTAGATCCCGGGCAGGACCGGCCGCAGGCCCTTCGTCTCGAGCGCCGGCGTGGCCGCCGAGGCGGCGCGGGCCTTCGCCGCGCCGGCGACGCGCACCGACGCCTTGCCCGTCCGCGCGCCGAGCGTGACCTCGACGACGTGGGCCCCGGCCGCGAGCTTGCGCGGCAGGGTGAGCGTCGCCTTGCCGGCGCGGAAGACGAGGCGCCTCGTCAAGACGACCTTCGCGCCGCGCTTGACGCTGACGCGCGCGCTGCCCTTCGCCCCCGCGACGGTGAGCTTGAGGACCTTTGCCTTGCCCTTGCGGGCGACCGACGCCTTCACCGACAGCGCGGGGCTCTTGGACGGCTGTGCCGGCGTGGCCGGAGTCGCCGGAGTCGCGGGCGTCGCCGGCGTGGCGGGCGTGGCGGGCGTCGCCGCCGCCTCGACCTTCACCTGCCGCGTCGTCTCGGCGACGTTGCCGGCGGCGTCGGCGATCGAGAGCTTGACCGTGTACGTGCCCGGCGCGGCGTAGGCGTGCGTCGCGTCGAGGCCCTTGCCCGCCGCGCTGCCGTCGCCCCACGTCCACGTCGCCGACCCGGCTGCGACGCCGCTGCCGCCGTCCATCGCCTGCGCGCCGAACGCGCCGGCCTCGCCGGTGTACAGGAACGTCGGCCCGCCGGCGGAGACCATCGGCGCGGCGCGGTCGAGCACGGTCGTCGCGCAGGCGGGGGCCGACCGGTTCGCCTGCGCGGCGTTGCCGCGCTGGTCGTCCGAGGACGGGTTGTCGGGGATGGAGGCGTCGGTCGCCATGACGCAGACCGAGACCGGCCCGTCCGCCGCGCCGGAGGCGTCGATCGTGCAATCGAACGCGTTCGAGGTCCGCGAGTCGCTCACCGGGTCCGAGCAGTCCGGCGACTGGACGTACGTGTAGCCCGCCGCCGCGTCGCACAGCTTCCCGCCGGTCGCCGCGCCCTTCTGCACGCAGACGAAGTTCGCGGGGAACGGCCCCGCCAGGTTGTCGGTGAAGCCGATGTGCAGCGGCAGGGTCGTCGTCTTCGTGAACGCCGGGAGGCCGGCGGTCGCCGCCGGCGGCGTCCGGTCGATCGTGGTCGACGTCCGCAGTCCGCGGTTGACGCCGTCGCCGCACGACGTCGAGAAGTCGGGGAACCACATCCCGGTGCCGTCGTTCCAGCGCCCGAACCCGCAGATCCCGTAGGTGCTGCCCTCGGTCAGCGGCGTCGGCTTGATGTTCGTCCAGTTCACGGTCGTCGAGCCCGTCTGCCCGACCGCGTACGGCCCGTCGGTCTTGAACTTCACGGCATCGACGTAGTGGTCGAACTCGACCTTGTAGCCCGAGGTCCCGTTGCCGTTGGACCACGCGACCCATTGGGTGTTGTTCGCGCTGCTGGTGTAGGCGGGCTCGCCCGTCCCCTTGACGACGACGTCGGCCGAGGCGGCGGCGGGAACGAGCAGGATCGCGGCGGCGACGGCGGCGGCAACCGGGCTGAAGCGGAGCATGGCGCCATTCCAACGCTCCGCCTCGAGGTGCACATCGGGGAACCCCCCGGACTTCCCCGGGGTCCCCGCGCCGGGGATGGGCGGCGACCCTGATCAGAGGCGCTTGCGGAGCATCCCGAACACCCCGCGCACCACCTTGCGCTGCAGCGCCTTGCCCTCGCGCGACTGCAGGAAGTCGCCGAGCTGGTCCAGGCCGCCGGACGTGGCGCGGCCGGCCTCCTTGCGCTCGCGCTTCGGCGCGGGCGCCTCCGGCGGCGGCACCGGCCGCTCCTCCGCGGCGGCCTCGGTGCGCGCGGCGAGCTGCTCGCGCGCGGAGACGCTGTCCACCCGCTCGGCGTACTTGGCGTGCAGCGGCGAGGCGGCCGCCGCTCCCGCGACGTCCTCGATCGGCGCCATCCGCGACCGCGGGGGCACGAGCCGCGTGTGGACGACCGGCGTCGGGACGCCGGACTCGCTGAGGATCGTCACGGCCGCCTCGCCGATGCCCAGTTGCGGCAGCAGCTCCTCGAGGTCGTAGAACGGCGACGTCGGGAACGTCGAGACCGTCGCGCGCAGGTCCTTCGCGTCGTCGGGCGTGAACGCCCGCAGCGCGTGCTGCACCCGGTTGCCGAGCTGCGCGAGCACCTCGGGCCGGATGTCCTTCGGCTGCTGCGTGACGAAGAAGACGCCGACGCCCTTGGAGCGGATGAGCCGCACGGTCCGCTCGATCGCCTCGAGGAACGCGTCGGTCGCGCCGTCGAACAGCAGGTGCGCCTCGTCGAAGAAGAAGACCAGCTTCGGCTTGGGCAGGTCGCCCGCCTCGGGCAGCGTCTCGAACAGCTCCGCGAGCAGCCACATGAGCGCCGTCGAGAACAGCTCGGGGTGCTCCTGGACCGCGGCGAGCTCCAGGCACGAGACGACGCCCCGTCCCTGCTCGTCGGTGCGCAGCAGGTCGGTGACGTCCCACATCGGCTCGCCGAACAGCTCGGTCCCGCCGCCCGTCTCGAGACCCAGCAGCGACCGCAGCAGCACGCCGACGGTCTGGCCCGACAGGCCGCCGATGCCCTCGAGCTCGCCCTTGCCGGCGTCGCTCGACAGGAACGTGAGCAGCGAGCGCAGGTCGCTGAGGTCGAGCAGCGGCAGGCCCTTCGTGTCGGCGTAGTGGAAGACGAGCTGGAGGCTCTGCTCCTGCGTCTCGTTCGCCCCGAGCACCTTGCCGAGCAGCTGCGGCCCGAAGTCCGACAGCGTGGCGCGCACCGGCACGCCGGGCCCGAGGCCGCCGAGCGAGAGGAACTCGACCGGGAACGCCGCCGGCTCGTACGGGATGCCGAGGTCGGCGGCGCGCTTGCCCGCCGGCTTGGCCGGGTCGGGATCGCCGGGCGCCGCCAAGCCGGAGAGATCGCCCTTGACGTCCGCGACGAAGACCGGCACGCCCGCGGCGGACAGCTGCTCGGTGATGACCTGCAGCGTCTTCGTCTTGCCGGTGCCGGTCGCGCCCGCGATGAGCCCGTGGCGGTTGGTCATCGCGAGCGGGATCCGCACCGCCGCCTCGGGGGCGACCGCCCCGTCGTGGACGCCGCGCCCCAGCTCCACCGCGGGGCCGTCCGTGCGGTACGCGCCCGCGATCGTGGAGGCGAAGTCGGTCATCCCCTACACTGCATCAGGAAGGGAAGTATCCCGTCGGCCGGATCCCGTCAGCACGGCGCCTCACAGCGCCCGGGACCGGAGGCCCCGCGAGGGGCGGAGAAACCTTCGACTCGTTGATTCGACCAGTCGGAGGCAGCTCCAGAGATGTCCGGGATGACCCTGTTCCTCGTGTGCACCATCGTGCCCCTCGCCTTCGGGCTGTGGGCGCAGATGCGCGTGAAGCGCACGTTCGCGAAGTACTCGCAGGTCGCGCCGCGCAACGGCATGAGCGGCGCGCAGGCCGCCGCCGCGGTGCTGCGCTCGTCCGGTCTGCCGAACCTCGAGATCCGGCCCGTCGACGGGCAGCTGACCGACCACTACGACCCGCGGAACCGGACGCTCAACCTCAGCCGGGACGTCGGCGAGGCGTCGTCGCTGGCGGCGCTCGGCGTCGCCGCCCACGAGGCGGGCCACGCCATCCAGGACGCGCGCCGCTACGTGCCGATGCGGATCCGCCAGACGCTCGTCCCGGCGGCGACGATCGGCCAGTCGCTGTGGTTCCTGCCGGTGTTCCTGGGCCTGATCCTCGGCATCGCCGGGCTCATCCAGGTCGGCTTGATCCTCTTCGCCGCGATCGTGCTGTTCCAGCTCGTCACCCTGCCCGTCGAGTTCGACGCGTCCAAGCGCGCCCTCGTCGCGCTCCAGGACGGCGGCCTGCTCGCCGCCGACGAGGTGCCGGGGGCCCGCGCCGTGCTCAACGCGGCCGCCCTCACCTACGTCGCCGGGTTCGTCGCCGCCCTCGGCCAGCTCGTCTACTTCTTCGCCCTGAGCAGGGAGTAGCCGATGGACGCACCTGCCCGGCGGCTACCGTCGGGCGGGTGCGTGAGGTCTTCCGGGTCAAGGGCGTGCCGGCGCTGTTCCTGGCGTCGTGCGTGGCGAGGCTGCCGATGGGCGCCTTCGGGCTGCTCATCGTCCTCCACACCCGGGAGCTGAGCGGTTCGTACGCGTCGAGCGGCATCGCCGCCGGCGCGTACGCGATCGCCTACGGCTTCTCTAGCCCGGTCCTCGCGCGGTTGATCGACCGGCGCGGGCAGACGCTCGTCCTGCGCGCCGGCTGCCTCGTCTCGGCCGCGGCGATGTTCGGCCTCGCCGCGCTGCCCGACTCCGCGCCGACCGTGGCGATCGCCGCGCTCGGCGCCCTCGCGGGCGCCGCCCAGCCGCCGGTCGGCGCCTGCATGCGCGCGCTGTGGCCCGAGCTGCTGGGCAGCGACCGGCTGCGCCAGCAGGCCTATGCGATGGAGAGCATCGTCCTCGAGGTCGTCTACATCTGCGGTCCGGTCGCCATCGTCGCGGGCATCGGGGCGTGGTCGCTGCGCGCCGCGATCGCCGCGTGCGGCGCCTTCGTCCTCGTGGGCGATCTCGCTTTCTCCCTGCGCCGCGCCTCGCGCGGTTGGCTGCCCCACCCCGAGCGGGTCACCGGGCTCGCGGGCGCGCTCGCCAACCCGGCGGTGCGGCTGCTGGCGAGCGTCTTCGTGCTCGCCGGCTGCACCGTCGGCGCGGTTGAGGTCGCGGTCCCCGCCGGGCTCGAGGACGCGCACGCGAAGGGCGCGGTCGGGCTCGTGCTCGCGGCGTGGGGCCTCGGGTCGATGCTCGGCGGCGTCGCCGTCGCCCGGATCGGACCCGCCGCCGATCCGCACCGGCGGCTCGTCGGGCTGCTGCTCGCGTGGACCCTCGCCCACGGGTTCGTCGCGGTCGCACGCTCGCCCGAGGCCTACGCCCTCCTGCTTCTGCTCGCCGGCATGACGATCGCGCCGACGTTCGTGTGCGTGAACGGGTTGCTCGACAAGGTCGTCGCGCCAGGCACGCTGACCGAGGCGTTCACATGGACCTCGACGGGGATGAGCGCGGGCCTCGCGATCGGCAGCGCCATCGCCGGCCAGCTCGTCGCCGCGGCCTCCCCCGCTGCCGCGCTCGCGGTGACCGGCATCGGCGCGGCGGTCGCCGCGCTGCTGACGCTCGGCGCAGGCGCGAGCGCGCTACGCCCCGCTCAGGCGCTCTCGCAGTAGCGCTACGGGACGACGCCGGTGCGCGCGATCTGCGCGAACAGCCGCGCGCTGGGGCGCTCGGTGCGCCGCAGCGTCCCGGGGTCGAACGCGTAGAGGCCGAACTTCGCCTTGAAGCCCTCGGCCCACTCGAAGTTGTCGAGCAGCGACCAGTGGAAGTAGCCGCGGACGTCGACCCCGTCGTCGATCGCGCCCTTCAGCGCGTGGAGGTAGCCGCGCAGGTACGCGCCGCGCTGGTCGTCGTCGGCGTCGTCGATGCCGTTCTCGGTGACGTAGACCGGCCGGCCGTAGGTCGCCGCCTCGGCGACGACGGCGTGCAGGCCGGCCGGGTCGATCTCCCAGCCGAAGTCGGTGCACGTCGTCGGGCACGGCGGGCCGTTCGGGTTGCTCGTCCCGCGGAACGCGATGTGCGGCACGAAATCGAACAGCGGCACGCGCGCCGACACGGGCGCGGCGAGCGCCTCCGCGCGCCCGGGCGAGTAGTGGTTGACGCCGATCCAGTCCGCCTTGCCGCGCAGCGACGCGCGCACCTCGCCGGCATCGCGCTGCCCGTCCGCGTCGGCGTCGTACCAGCCGCCGACCGCGGCGTCGAGGAACGAGCGGTTGAAGATCTGGTCGGCGTGCCTCGCGGCGACGGCGTCCTCGGGGCGCGTCGGGTCGTTCGGCCGCCAGTCGACCATGTTCACGACGACGCCGACCTTCGCTCGCCGGTCGTGGGCGTGGATCGCGTCGTACGCCGCCGCGTTGGCGAGCGCCTGGTTGATCACCGCGACGATCGACGACGGGAACGACAGCACCGCGGGCGCCTTGACCCCGGTCACGCCGGGGATCGAGGCGAACCCCTGCGACGCGGTCACGAGCGGCTCGTTCAGCGTGGCCCAGAGGTCGACGTCCCCGCCGAACTTCCACGCCGCGTAGGCGGCGAACTTGCGGAACTCCCTGATCGTGGTGCGGTCGAGCCAGCCGGCCTTCGTCAGCCCGGGCGGCGGGGGCTGGTCCGCGCCGCGCCCGGCGAACGCGCGCCGCAGCGCGATCGGGTCGTGGACCCAGATCGGCAGCGTGAAGTGGTTGAGCGTGAGCATCACGCGCAGGCCGCGCTGCCGGGCGCCGCGGAGGATCCGCGCGTAGTGCCGCACCGCGGCGCGGTCGGCCAGCCGGTCCAGGCGCCGCAGCTCGGTCCGCGACACGCTGCTCCCGGTCCCCACGCCGGCGGTCGTCCGGGGGAAGATGCGGCTCCATTCGATGCCGAGCCGGATCGCGTTCGTGTGCAGCCGCATCCGCGCGCGGTCGAGGTCGCCGCGCCATGTCCGCCAGAAGCCCGGGCCGCGGTCGGGACGGTCGCCGCTGACGACGCCGTCGCGGATGAGACCCGGGTCGGTCGTGAACGCCCACCAGTCGCTGCGCCGGTCCGCGTTCGACGGCGTGCCGCCGGCCTCGACCTGGAAGCCGGCGGTCGCCGTGCCCCAGAGGAAGCCCTTCGGGAAGCGGTCGGCGGCCGAGGCGGGCGCCGCGGCGGCGAGCACGGCGAGCAACGCGGCGAGGAGGGGGCGCACGGGGCGACCCTACTCGCCGCGCGGCAGACGGCTCAGCTGGCGGCCGCGACCGGATCGTCGCGCACGATCACCGTGTCGGCGACCTTGATGATCTCGTCGACGGGCAGCTCGGCCTCGCGGGCGTGGCGCTCGATCGCCTCGCGGCTCGACGCCTGGTAGATGCACACGGTGCCGACCGCGCCCGAGTCCTCCGCGAGCACGTAGCTGCGGATCCAGCGCACGTCGTCGGGCATCGTGTCGCCCACCTCGGTGCTGCGCTGCGCCGCGCGCTCGAGGTCCTCGCCGGTCTTCCAGCCGTCGCGCCGCAGGATGACGTAAGTGTCCATCGGTCCGCTCCTCGGAGTAGGTCGGTGCGACGCTACGCCGTCCACCGGAGCTTGTCCACATCGTCACGTGGTCCGTGTAGTGTCGCGCCATGCGAGGCCCTTTGCGTCCGGCCCTCCTGGTCGGGGTGCTCGCCGCGTTGCTCATCGCACCGCGTGCGAACGCCGCTCTCCCCTACCCGCCCGACCAGTGGTACGGCCTGCCCGGGCTCAACGACGCCGCGGGCGCGCAGTGGGTCCGCGCGATCGCCTACAGCACGCCGCCGAACGTCGTCTACGCGGGGCTCGAGGGCGGCGGCGTCTTCAAGAGCACGAACGGCGGCGTGTCGTGGTCGGCGTTCAACGCCGGCTTCGCGAACCCGCTCATCACGAACGTCCGCGCGCTGCTGACGTCGAGCACCGGGACCACGGTGTGGGCGGGCACGGACCTCGGACTGTTCAAGTCGACGGGCGGCGCCTGGCAGCCGGTCGCGCAGGGCCCCGAGGACGACCCGGCGAACCCGAAGAAGCTCAACGAGAGCGTGCAGGCGCTCGTCAGCCTGACCGGGTCGAGCACGATGCTCGCCGGCGTCTTCTCCGGCGGCGTCTACAAGAGCGGCGACGGCGGCGAGACGTGGCAGCCGCCGCCCGTCAACAACGGCATGCCCGCCAGCGAGACGATCTACGGGCTGACGGAGAACGTGCCGGGCTTCGTCTACGCGACCGGCGGCAGCGGCGTCTACCTGTCGACCAACGGCGGGTCGACGTGGACGCGGCTGAGCGACGGTATCCCCGGCAGCGCCTCGCCGATCACGACGTGGGTCTACCCCCAGCGCCCGCAGGTGCTCTTCACCTCGACGGGCTCGAACGGGATCTACCGCTCGCTGAACGCCGGCCTGACGTGGTCGCCCATCAACGACGGGCTCAGCGCCGTCCGCGCGCGCGGGTTCCACATCTTCACCGCGTCGCAGGGCGCGCACCTCTACGCGGCGACGGAGAACGGGCTGTGGCACGCGCTGATGGACAACCCCACCCCGCCCGCAGTCCCGCCGGCGCCGAAGTGGAAGGCGGTCACGCAGAACGGCCTGTCGCCGAACGTCATCCTCTGGGCGCTGACGCCGCCGGTCATTCCCGGCGCCGGCGCGCTCGGCCTCATCGCGGGGACCCAGTCCAACGGCGGCTACTTCCTCGGGTTCTCCCCGCCGGACAGCGCCTGCCCGCTCGACAACACGACGAACACGACGGCGAACTGCCCCCGCATCACCGGGACCGTGCAGGAGGGCAAGACGCTCACCGGCCTCAACGGCACGTGGACCGGCACCGACCTGAAGGACTACTCGTACCAGTGGCAGCGCTGCACCGGGACCACGCACGGCAGCTGCTCGAACATCGCCGACGCCGAGGAGACGACGTACCTCGTCCGCGCGGCGGACTTCACGAACGGCTACCGCTTCCGGCTGAGGATCACCGCGGAGAACCCGGCGCCGACGTTCGGGGTGGTCGAGCGCTACAGCGCGATCACGGCGGTCACCACCGCCAATCCCGGCAACGTCCCCGGCGCGAACCAGGTGTTCCCGCCCGGGATCGAGGTGCTGTCGCCGGGCGAGACGACGTCGCCGGAGGTCGGCGATACGATGCGTGCGACCGACGGGACGACGCCCTCGCTCCCCAATCGCGACGAGTGGTTCAACCCGCCGGCCGACTCGGAGACCTGGCGGTGGCTGCGCTGCGAGTCCGGCGGGCTCGACTGCAACGAGATCCCGGGCGCGACGTCGCGCACCTACACGCTGACGCCGGCCGACGGCTCGCACTACCTGCGCGTCCGGGTGCGCGGCACGAACGCGTCCGGCGCCACCGAGCTCACCTCGGGGACGTCCTACTTCGTGATCTCCGCCCCCGCCGCGATCGCCGACCCGCTACCGCCCGACACGCCGGGCGGCGCGCCGAAGTCGCAGGCGCCGTCGATCTCCGGCGAGCCCTTCGTCGGCGAGACCCTGGCCGGCGACGTCGGCGGCTGGAAGGACCCGACGACCGACTTCAAGAAGCGCTGGGTGCGCTGCGACGCCGCCGGCAACGCGTGCTCGTACATCCAGAAGGTGGCGAGCACCGACCTCGAGGACGGATCGACGTACGTCGTCCGCGCCGGCGACGTCGGCTCGACGATCCGCATGCGCGTCACCGCGGACGTGAACGGCGACCTGACCGACGACGGGATCGACAACCACCTGCCGCACTCGGTCGAGGTCGACACGGCGCCGACCGCGGTCATCGCCGAACGCGCCGTCCCGGGCGGCGGCTCGCCTCCGCCGGCGCCGCCGTCCGGCGGCGGAACCCCGCCACCGGGCACGACGCCGCCCGACACCGTCGCGCCGCTGGTCAGCGGGCTGCGGCTGTCGAGCAAGGCGTTCGTCGCCGGCAAGGGCACGACGTTCGCGCTGTCGCTGTCCGAGCCCGGAACGCTGCGGATCGTCATCACCCGCGGCGCCCCGGGGCGCAAGGCCGGCCGGCGCTGCGTCAAGCCGACGCGCAGGAACCGGCGCGCGAAGCGCTGCACGCGGCGTCTCGTCGTGACCCGGATCACGCGCCGCGGCCTGGCGGCCGGGCCGGTGCGCGTGAAGTTCACCGGGAAGGTGAAGGGCCGCAAGCTCAAGCCCGGCCGCTACACCGCCACGTTCGTCGTCACCGACGCCGCGGGCAACGTCTCGAAGGCGCGCTCGCTGACGTTCCGGATCGTGCGCAAGAAGCGCTAGGCGCGCAGCCCGTCGACGCGCTCGCCGCCCGCGTTGCCGAGCGTCACGTCGAAGCGCTCGACCATGAGGCCGGCGTCGGCGACGAGCGCCTCCCACTCGGGCGTCTGCTGCGCCTCGTCGAGCGCCTCCTTGCTGTCGAAGACGAGCTCCGCGACGCGGTAGTGCATCGACTCAGCGTCGCCGAGCGCGTCGGGCGTCTTGACGAGGTTGAGCTCGCGGATGCCGGGGACCTTCGCGGCCAGCGGCGCGTGCGTCTCGTGGTAGTAGGCCTCGAAGGCGTCCGTGTCGGGCGGCGTGCCCCAGAGTGCGTAGAGCGTGTACATGCTGTGCGTTCCTATCGGTGCGGCCGCTCCGCCGGGGCGCCGGGACTCCGAGCCGCCGTGGCATCCCACAACATGCGCTCCCGGGCGGCGCTCAGGATCCCCAAGTGGTGCGTCAGGCGGCCACGTCGACTGGTTCCCCGCCCGTCAGCACGACGAGCTCGTCGAACGTCGACGGGAACACCACCTTCGCGTGGCCGGCCGCGGCCCACACCGTCCCGTGCCGGCCGAGCGCAGGGTCGACGATCGTGCGCAGCCGCTCGGGATGGCCGACGGGCGCCACGCCGCCGATCGCCTGGCCCGCGTGCGCGCGCACGAACTCGGGGTCGGCGCGATGCACCTCGCCGACGCCCGCGACCCGCGCCAGCGCCGCCGGGTCGGCCCGGTGCGCGCCCGACATGAGGACGAGCAGCGGCGCGTCGTCGTCGAGTCGGAAGACGAGGCTGTTGACGATCGCGCCCTGCGCGACCCCGAGCACCTCGGCCGCCTTCGCCGCGGTCCGCACCTCGTCGTCGAGGACGCGCATCCCGTCGGCGGCGCCGTCCAGCCCGGCCGCGCGCAGCTCCGCGGCGACTCGCGCGACCGCCCGGTGCTCGCGCAGGTCGCTCACAGGTCCCACCCGAAGTAGACCTCGGTCTTCGTCATCTGCTCGCCCGGCACCGTGTGGATCTCCGTGTTGCGGAAGCGCGAGCCGTCCTTGCGGGTGCCCGTGTACGTGACGACGACCTCATCGCCGGACTCGATGATGCGCTCGAGCTCGAAGCCGCCGAGGCGCTCGATGCCCGTCGCCCAGCAGCGCTCGAAGTAGGTGGCGCGGTCGATGCCCTCGTCGTGGGGGCTCCAGAAGCGGTAGTCGTCGGCGATGCGCGCCTCGATGAGGTCGCGATCGGCCCTGGCGTACGCGTCGTAGCAGTCGCGGACGATCGAGATGCGGTCGGCCATCGGCGCATTCTCGGATCATCCGAACGCCCGATCAAGCCGCCGGCGTCACGGCTCTCCGCGGTCGCTGCCGGGCGGGAACAGCAGCAGGGCGTCGAGCAGCCGCTTCCGCGCAAGCTCCACGAACGCCAGCGCGAGCGACGGATCCGCGACGAACCGATCGAACGTCGCCCGCGGGATCTCGTAGAACTCCGAGTACTCGACCATCTGGTTCCGGACGGGAATCGAGAAGAACGTCCGCCCCGTCAGCTCGTCGATGTCGAGCGAGAACCGGTTCACGCGGTCGACGTGCACGGATGTGAGCCTGAGGTGCTCCGCCATGGGCTCAGAGGCGCATTGGGCGCCGCCATGTGGCGGGCGCCCAATGCTCGCGCAGCGTCTAGGAGGCGGTACCGCAGAAGCGGACGTACTGGATGTCCGCGTTGTTCTCGAAGTCGTTCGCGTTCGTGCCGTACCAGTGGCCGTTCGCGTCCTTGGTCGCCGTGTAGCGGTGGACCTCCGCGACGCCATCAACAAGCACGCTCTTGATCACGATCTCGGTCAGCGGGGCGTCGTCCGGCTCGATGTAGAAGCCGCGCTTGTCCCCGTACGCCGGGTAGGGCGACGTGCTCGACGAAAGCGGGACGAACTGACCGGGCGGTCCGCTGGGCGTAGCCGTTGGATCGAAGAGCCAGTAGGACAGCTCGACCGAACCGGTGGAGCACGCCATGTCGTCGACCGGCGGGGGCTCAACCGTGCCGCAGCCCAGCTTCGTCGCGACGTCAGTGAGCGCGGCCTGGCCCTTGGTGCCGCGGTCCGACTTGTCGAGCGCGTTCATGACGCCCTTGCAGCCCGGGCTGGGCGTCGTGCCGGCGGTGGCGACCTGCGACGCCGCGAGCGCCGCAAGACAACCGAGCAACGCCAGCAGGATCAAGCGCTTCATCGAGGTTCCTTCCGTGGAGGGCAGCTCGCCAGGCGGAGCGAGACGGGGACGCCGTCGAACTCTCGCTCAGCGCGCCGCGATTGGACAAGTCCGACATCCGTCCAGCGGTGCGGCCCGCAACGGCGCCGATTCGGCGACGCTACGGCACCTCTACCGCTCTCAACCCCGGATCACGAACGTCGCCGACCGGGAGTTGCGCGGGCGGACCGCACTGCTGCGGGAAGCTAGTCGTGCGACCGCGGTGGTTGCGGCGGGTGGCTCGAGCTCGCGCGGTTCACCGGATCCCGCACACCGCCCGCAGCCGCAGCGCGACGGCCTCGGGTGCGTCGGGAAGCACCTCCACGAGCGCCAGGACCCGCCGGCTGTCCTCGAGGCTCAACTGGCACTCGGCCGTCGCCCGCGCGCTCCACTTCGCGGCAGCCCGGCTGAAGCGCTCGTCGCGCTTGGCCGCCATGACGACCAGGATCCGCAGCGCGTCCTCGAGGGAGACGTGCGGAAGCTCGGACGCCGACGCCATGATGAGCCGGAGGTTGTTGCTCAGAAGCGCTCGGCGGAACCTCGCGTAGGCGCTTCCCTGGCTCGTCACGAGCGACGAGGCTACACGAACGTACGTTCGCTCCGCCTCTCTTGCCGATGGCAGACCGCTAGTGGGCGCGCAGGCGCCGCCCGATCCCGAAGATGGCCGCCACGGTGAGCCCGAGCGGGATCGGCAGGCAGCAGCCGGTCACCGACACCCGCGATCCGCCCCGCGTGTGGCGCGAGTACGTGGGGAACGGCCCCCGCATATGGAACCCGGAGCTGCTGCGCCGGCGCGGGTAGTAGCGCGGCGGGGCGTAGTAGCCGCCGCGCCAGGTCGAGCGCCTATGCCGGCGGCTGCCACGCAGGGCGCGGTTGAGGAGGTAGGCCCGTGCGGCGTTGCGAAGGAGGGGCATGGCGCGGCCCTACCCAGCGCGCGCGATCACCACAGTGGGCCGGGTGGGACTCGAACCCACGACCTGACGGATTATGAGTCCGCTGCTCTGACCAACTGAGCTACCGGCCCGCGCGACAGGGTACGGCGGGCGGGTAGGGTCGGCGATCGTGGCGACGATCCTCCTCTACGGCGACACCGCTCGGCATCCGGCGATGCGGCATGAAGTGCCGCTCGAGATCATCGATCCGTTCCTCTTCATCGAGCGCGACGGCAAGCCGCATGTGCTGACGAACGTGCTGGAACGGGACCGGATCATGGCGCTGCTGCCCGATGCGGAGCTGCTTCAGCTCGACGAGCTCGGGATCTTCGAGCTGATCCGCGATGGGATGAGGCGCGACAAGGCGGAGCTCGAGGTCGTGCTGCGGGCCGTGCAGCGGTGGGGCGTCACGGAGGCGACCGTTCCCTCCGACCTCCCGGTCGCCGTGGCGGACGTGCTGCGCGAGAACGGCATCAGGCTGAACGTCGACGCGCCGGGCATCCAGGCTCGCCGGCGACGCAAGTCGGCGGCCGAGCTCGAGGGGATCCGGCGCGCGCAGAGAGCGGCGGAGGCCGGCATGCGAGCGGGTGAGCAGCTCATCCGCAGCGCCGGGCAGGCGAACGGGCGGCTGCATCTCGACGGCGAGCCGCTGACCGCCGAGCGGGTCAGGAACGCGGTCCGCGAGGCGTGCGCCGCGGCGGGCGCGCCGGCGCCGCCCGACATCATGGTCGTCTCGACGTGGTCGGGCGGCGGCCACGATCCGGGCTCGGGTCCCCTCCCCGCCGACCTGCCGATCACGATCGACCTGTGGCCGCGCGACGAGCGCACCGGCTGCTGGGCCGACATGACCCGCACCTTCGTCGCCGCGCGCGTCACGCCGGAGGTCGAGCAGCTCGACGCGCTCGTGCGCGAGGCGCTCGAGGCCGCGCGGTCGGCCATCCGCGCCGGCGTCCGTGCGCGCGAGGTGTACGACGTCGCCGCCGAGATCTTCGAGCGCGCCGGCTACCCGACGCAGCGCACCCGCAAGGAGGGCGAGGTGCTGACGCAGGGCTTCTACTTCGCGCTCGGACACGGCGTCGGGCTCGAGGTGCACGAGCCGCCGACGCTCGGGCTCAGCGCCGAGGACGAGCTGATCGCGGGCGACGTCCTCGCGCTCGAACCCGGCGTCGAGGGCCTGCCGGGGATCGGCGGCGTGCGCTACGAGGACCTGGTGCTCGTGACCGAGGACGGCTGCGAGACGCTCACGCAGTACCCGTACGAGCTGCGGCCCGCCTGAGCTCCGCCGCCACCGCCCGGGTGACCGGGCCGCTGCGGACGGGCTGGAGCACCCGGATCGCGCTCGTGACGAAGACCTCGTCCGCGGCTTCGAGCCGGTCGACCGTGACCCGCTCCTCGCGCGCGCCGACGCGTTCGAGAACGAGCGCGCGCGTGACGCCGGGCAGGATCCGCCCGTCGGCGGGTGGCGTCACGAGCGACCCCTCCTCGACGAGGCACACGTTCCCGCGCGACGTCTCGAGCACCGTGCCGTCGAGGTCGACGATCAGGCGTTCGCCCTCGGCCTCGTCGAGGAGCGGGCGATCGATCCACTTGTGCTCCCCCACGCCGCCGGGGACGACGAGCGGCCGAAGAGCGATCGGCGTAGCCGGGAACGCAGGTCCGGCCGGAGCGATCCGCGTGGCGGTCTCGCCCGACGGGAGCACGTCGATCCGGAGGCGGTGCCGGCCCGTCACGGGGAGCGCCGGGATGTCAAGGTCGATCTCGAGCCCGTAGAGAGCGCGGACCGACGCGGCGAGGCGTGCGAGGTGGCGGTCGGCCTCGACGGGGACGCCCTCTTCGATGGCGAGCGTGGTGAAGACGCCGCGCGCCGGGTCGGGGCGAGACGCGCGAGTGGGCGCAGCCGGCGAGGCGGCGGAGACGGAGACGCCGAGGGTGGGCGCGGCCGGGGAGCTGTCGTCGGCGAGGCGGCCCCCCACCGCTTCGACGAGCGGACGGGCCTTGACGAGGCACTCCTCGTACTCGGCGGCGGGGACGCTGTCGGCGACGACCCCTCCCCCCACGCCGAGCCAGATCCGCTCGCCGGCGACCTCGAAGGTCCGGATGGCGACGTTGAGCTCGAGGCCCGCGACGGGGCTGGCGAAGCCGATCGCTCCGGTGTAGGTCTCGCGGCCCGTCGACTCGAGGGTCGCGATGACCTCGAGCGCCTTGAGCTTCGGCGCTCCCGTGACCGAGCCGGGCGGGAACGTGCCGCGCAGGAGCTCGGCGTCGCCGACGTCCTCGCGCAACGTCCCCGCGACCTCGCTCACGAGGTGCCAGACGCCGGCGTGCGCCTCGGCGCGGGCGACGTCGGTGACGCGGACGGTGCCGTACTCGCTCACGCGCCCGAGGTCGTTGCGCATGAGGTCGAGGATCATCACGTTCTCCGCATGGTCCTTCGCGGAGGACTCGAGGCGGGCGAGCGAGCGGCGGGCCTCGCCCTCGTCGTCCGGCCGGGGCGCCGTGCCCTTGATCGGCGCGGTGACGACGTCGCGGCCGCGGCGGCGGAGGAACAGCTCGGGCGACAACGAGGCAACCGTGAGATCCGGCGCGGCGACGAACGCGGCGTACCGCGGCCGCAGCGCGGACGCCGCCGACGCGAAGAGGTCGATCGCGTCGCCCGTGAACGAGGACTCGAGCCGGAGCGTGAGGTTCGCCTGGTAGAGGTCGCCGGCCTCGATGTACTCGACGCACTGCGCCACCGCGGCCTCGTGGCCGGCGCGGGAGGGGCGCGGCGTGAACGTGCCGACGTCGAACGGCGCCGGCTCGGGCGATGGGCCGGCAAGACGCTCGCGGAGGAGCTCCAACCGCGCATCCAGCCGCTCGGCCGCCTCATCGGACCACAGGCATTCGAACCACCAGCGCCCATCGGCGTCGAGCCGCAGCTCGTGGTCGTACCACGCCAGCGAGGCGTCGCGGGCGACGATCGGGCGCGGAGGCTGCGGCGGGACGCGGTCGGCCCAGAACGACGCTGGATACCCAAGACGACCGAACCAGCCGCCGCCGACGGCCCCATCGAGGTCGTTCTGCACGGCCGGGAGCGACCCGAGCGAGACGAACGGGTCGGCGCCGGCGGGCGCGACGAGGGTCGGTTCGGAGCCGAGGATCGCTCCGCCTCCGGCCCACGCGCCGGTCAGGGCGAAGGGGCGGCGATCCGCGCGCAGCGTCAGAAGCGCCTGCCACGGCGTCAGCGACGACGCCAGCGGCACGCGCCGCAGCGACAGCGGGGCGCTAGCGCTCGGAGGACGGCCGCGGCTCATGGGGCCACGGTACGACGAGGGGCTCCGGCTCGCCCGCGAGGGGCTCCGACGGGCGGCGATCGAGCGACGAGGCGATGAGCGCGAGCTCATCGCGCAGGCGCAACGGAGCGCCGTCCGGGGGAACGAGTTCGGACAAGGCGCGAGACCCTAGCGCGTGCGGCCGGCCTGTTCGGTGCGGACCGTCTTGCGCCGCCGCAGCACCGGCATGAGGATCCACAGGACCACGAACAGCAAGGCCGAGCCGACGGTCGCCGTGACCGCGGTCCGCCCCTGGAAGAGGTAGTCCGTGACGAGCAGGATCGCCCCCGTCATCGCCACGCCGAGCGACACGATCCCCAGCACGGTCATCCGGCTCGACACCTCGACGATGTGCTGCTTGTCGCGCCGGCGGAAGTTCAGCCGGTGGTACGAGGTCGGCGAGATGAAGAACGCCGTCGCCGCCGTCGAGGCCAGCAGCGTGACCAGGTAGACGGTCCGCTGGAAGTCCGTGACGTCCGCGAACCCCTGGGCGAACGGCACGGTGAGCAGGAAGGCGAACAGCACCTGAACCCCCGGAAGCGCGACGCGCAGCTCCTGCAGGAGCTCCGCCATGTTGCGGTCGGCGCGTTCGTCGGGGGTCTCGTTGCGGTCGTCCTCCATCCGCGCCGCGGAGCCTATTTCAACTTGGTCTTGACGGCCGCTTCGAGCTCCTCGACGCTCAGCGCGCCCTCGAAGCGGTCCTTGACCTTGCCGTCGGCGCCGACGAGGAAGACCCACGGCTCCGTCGGCAGGCGCCACGCGCCCACCTGCGGCCGGAAGCCCTTGTTGATGTCGTTGTCGACGTAGATCTCCTGGTGGATGTAGGCCGGGTCGGGCACCTCGTTGCGCACCTGCGCGGCGACGTCGACGACCGGGCCGCAGACGCGCGTCTGGCACAGCTGCGGCGTTGCGAACACCAGGACGACCGGCTTCTTGCCGAGCACGTCCGCGAAGTCGTTCTCGTGCATCTCCGCGAGCGGCGGGATCCGCGTGTCGATCTTCGCCAGGTCGCCGCCGACGTCGGCCGGCGTGTCGGTGTGCACGGAGATCGCCTTGTCGCCGATGTCCGGCGGACCCTCGCCGCCGACGTTCAGCTCGAACTGCGAGGTCGACGCCAACTCGCCCTTCAGCGAGATGAGCGCCGTCACGACGTAGCGGCCCTTGCGCTTGAACGGGACGTTCGCGGTCCAGAAGGAGTTGACGCTCTTGAGGTCGGCCTGGGCCTGGCGGCTCTGGAACTGCGGCTTGGTCTCGAGCGAGCGCTTCGTCGCCGGGAACGGGCCGCGCAGCCGGCGGCCGTCGGGCTGGGCGACGTAGAGCGCCACGGCGTCCGGGTCCACCTGCTTGCGCGCCGTGTCGAACAGCGCGAAGCCGATGCGGTTCTCGCCGACGCGCATCGTGGAGACCGACGGAGCGAAGATCGCGCCCTCCGGCAGACCGCTGCGCAGCGCGCGGATCGTCTTGTCGTCCCCGCGCGGGAACTCGACCTTCGGACCGGCCTCCTGCGTGGTCGTCCCGCCCGCGTCGGAGCTGCTCGAGGACGAGTCGTCACCCCCGCACGCAGCGACACCGAAGGACAGGACGAGCAGGAGGACGGGCAGCAGTCGACGCACGCCGAGGCAGGGTAGTGTCCGCGCCCTTCCGCCATGCCAGAACGTGCAGCCATCGTCACCGGCGCGTCCAGCGGGATCGGACTCGCGCTCGCCCACATGCTCGGCGCGGAGGGCCACGCGCTCACCGTCGCCTCCCGCCGCTCCGACAAGCTCGACGCCGCCGTCGAGGAGCTCCGCTCCGCCGGCTACGAGGTCCAGGGCCTGTCGGGGAACCTCGGCGACGAGGACCTGATCAAGCAGGTCGTCGCGCAGCACCGCGACACGTACGGCCGGCTCGACGTCCTCGTCAACAACGCCGGGGTCGGGATCGGCCAGCCGATCGGCGACCTGGAGACGAAGAAGGTCGACATCCAGCTGAACATCAACATCCGCTCGATCTTCCTCTTCTACCGCGAGAGCATCGAGCTGCTGAAGGAGGCCGGCGCCGAGCACCGCAACGCGCTCATCGTCAACACGTCCTCGCTGTCGGGCAAGCGCGGTGAGGCCTGGCTGAGCGTCTACTCCGCCACGAAGCACGCGGTCGTCGGCTTCACGCAGGCGATGAACAAGGAGCTCAACGGCGACGGCGTCAAGAGCTGCGCGCTGTGCCCCGGCTTCGTCGACACGCCGATGACGGACTTCATCAAGGGCCACGTCCCGGCGGACACGATGATCCAGACGAGCGACGTCGCGAACGCGGTGAAGATGCTGCTCGGGCTCTCGCCCGGCTGCGTCATCCCGGAGCTGATCTTCGAGCAGCCGGCGGGCAGCGCGCTGCCCGAGGGCCTCTAGACGAGCTCGGTCTCGCGGGGCTGCGCGTCGCCGGCCGGCCGCTCCGCGGTCCAGCCGAGCCCGAGCGCGCTCGCCTCGCGGGCACGCCGCTCGCGCGCGGTCGCCTGGTGGTCCTGGATCGTCGCTCGCAGATCCGTGTAATCGGAGTCGAGCAGCGACGCCTCGAGATGCGAGCGCAGCACGACGAGCTCACGCTCGGTCGCGCGCCGCGGGCGCTTGGCTTCGCAGAAGCGGTCCCACGCCTTGGCGAACTGGAGGAAGTCGGTCCGGCCGCCCCGGCGATGGGCGGCGAGCATCGGGCACACCCCGCCGCGTCGATCGGTGTAGGCCCCGACGATGATCGTGCTCTGGGTGACGCCCTCGAGCATGGCGACCTTCGTTCGCTCCGGCAGGCAGTCGATCGCCCGGCGGAGGTCCTGGATCCGGCGCTCGCGCTTCGATCGCATAGGTTGCACGAGCTTACCCGCAGGAACCCTTCTCCACGAAACGGAAGTTGCGAATGAAGCTGGGCGTGCACATCGGCTACTGGGGCCTGGGCCTCTCCTCGCAGGATCAGAAGGAGATCGTCCAGGAGGCCGAGCGCCTTGGCTTCGACTCCGTCTGGACGGCCGAGGCGTACGGCTCGGACGCCGCCACGATCCTCGGCTGGCTCGCCGGTCAGACGTCGACGATCAAGCTCGGCGCGGCGGTGTTCCAGATGCCCGGCCGCTCCCCCGCGATGACCGCCATGACGGCCGCGACGATCGACAACCTGTCCGACGGGCGGATGCTGCTCGGCATCGGATCGAGCGGGCCGCAGGTCGCCGAGGGCTGGCACGGGCAGCGCTTCGGCAAGCAGATCGCACGCACGCGCGAGTACATCGAGGTCATGCGGATGGCGCTGCGGCGCGAGCGGCTCGAGTACCACGGCGAGACGCTCGACCTGCCGCTGCCCGACGGGCCGGGCAAGGCGCTGAAGCTGACGATCGGCACGGTGCAGGAGGAGATCCCGATCTTCCTCGCGGCGATCGGGCCGAACAACACGAGGCTCGCCGGCGAGGTCGCCGACGGGTGGCTGCCGATCCTCTTCTCGCCCGAGCACCTGCAGGAGTTCAAGCCGCTGCTCGAGGAGGGCGCCGCGCGGTCGGGCCGGTCGCTCGACGGGTTCCGCATCGCGCCGTCGGTGAACTTCCTCGTCACCGACGACGAGGAAGCCGCGCGCAACGCGGTGCGGCACTTCCTCGCGCTCTACGTCGGCGGAATGGGATCGCGGGAGAAGAACTTCTACAACCAGCTCGTCCGGCGCTACGGCTTCGAGGCCGAAGCGCAGGAGGTCCAGGACCTCTACCTCGAGGGACGCAAGGACGAGGCGGCGGCGCGGCTGTCGGACGAGCTGATCGACACCGTCTCGCTCGTCGGGCGGCGCGAGCGGGTGCGCGACAAGATGCGCGTCTTCCGCGAGGCGGGCGTCGACACGCTGGGCCTCACGCCGCTCGCGTTCGACAAGGCCGGCCGGGTCGAGCAGCTGCGCATCGCCGCGGAGCTGGCCGCCGAGTGACGCCTCGCCGCCGCATCCTGCTCGGGGCGTTCGGCGACCCGGGCCACGCGTTCCCCGTGATCGCATTGGGCGCCGAGCTCGCCCGCCGCGGTCACGACGTCACGCTGCAGACGTGGGTGAAGTGGCGCGAGCACGTCGAGCGCGAGGGCATGACGTTCGCCGCCGCGCCGGAGTACCACGTCTTCCCCACGCGCGACCGGCCGCTCAAGCCGTACGAGGCGGTCGTCAGGGCGGCGCGCGAGACGCTGCCACTGATCGAGGAGCTCCGGCCCGAGTGCGTCGTGGCCGACATCCTCACGCTGGCGCCCGCGGTGGCGGGCGAGATGGCCGGGCTGCCCGTCGGCACCGTCATCCCCCACGTCGACCCGCGTCCGTCGCCCGGCTTCCCGCCGTACTCGGTGGGCGCGCGGCTGCCGCGGACCGCGCTGGGCCGGCGGCTCTGGGCGAAGACCGACCGGATCGTCGCCGGCGGGCTGGAGCGCGGGCGGCTCGAGCTGAACGAGACGCGCCGGAGGCTCGGGCTGCCGCCGCTGGATCACGTCCACGGCGGGATCAGCCGCGAGCTGTGCCTCGTCGCGACGCTCCCCCAGCTCGAGTACCCGCGCTGGGTGCCCGAGCCGAACACCCACGTCGTCGGGCCGCTGCTGTGGGAGATCCCCGGCGAGCCCGCCGTCGCGCCGCCGCCCGGCGATGAGCCGGTCGTGCTCGTCGCGCCGTCGACCTCGCAGGACCCGTCGCACCGGATGCTGCGCGCCGCGCTCGAGGGCCTCGCGGACGAGCCGGTCCGCGTCATCGCCACCTGGAACCGCCGCGAGCCCGACCCGCCGCTCGACGTGCCGGCGAACGCGGTCGTCGTGGACTGGCTGTCCTACGCGAAGACGATGCCGGCGTGCGACGCGGTCATCTGCCATGCCGGCCACGGGACCGTCGCGCGTGCGCTGGCATCGGGCTGCGCGGTCGTTTGCTGCCCGGCCGCGGGCGACATGGGCGAGAACGCGGCGCGGGTCGACTGGGCCGGGCTCGGGACGCGGCTGCCGCGGCGGCTCGTGTCGCCGCGCGGCGTGCGGCTGGCGGTGCGATCCGCGCTGTCGTCGCCGCGCGTCGCCGAGCGCGTGGCCTCGGTGGCGGCGTGGACCAAGACGCACGACGGCGCGGCCACCGCGGCGGCTCTCGTCGAGCGCTTCGGCGCGGTCAGCGGCGCGGCGCCCGCGAGCGCAGCGTCGTCGTCTTCGTCTTCGTGACGACGTTCGCGGCGGCGTCCTGCGCGACGAGGAACGCCTGCACCGTCAGCTTGCGGTTGCGCCGCAGCCCCGACGCGATCCGCGACGGCAGCACGAACCGCAGCGTCTCGCTCGCGTCGCCGGGCAGGCTGAACGCCTTGACGCCGATCCGCCGCTCCTTGCGCAGGTAGGTCGCCCGGCCGCGCCGGTTCGCCTTCGCGTAGAGCGTCAGGCGCCCCCTGCAGCGCTGCTCGGTCTTCGGGCAGGCGACCATCACGCGGATCGATCGGGCGCTCGCGAGCCGCGCGCGCTCGAGCGTCATGTTCGGCGGCGTGTCGTCGCTCGACGCTACCGGGGTGCCGAGGCCGTCGTCGTCGGTGATGGCGACGATGCCGCCCTGGCGGAAGACGGCCGCACCCTTCACCTCGCCGAGCACGACGCCGAACGCCTCGGCCTCCTCGCGCAGGTCGTCGCCGACGATCGGGACGTCGACGACCGCCTGCGTCTGGCCGGGCGGGATCGTGAGCGTGTCGAGGCGGGCGAGGTAGTCGCGCGGCGCGACGGCCGCGCCGTCGATCGTCCCCCAGCGCGCGGTGACGGTGCGCGTCGTCGGGCGGTCGAGCCCGATCGGCACCCGCGCGATCACCGACTGGTCGTCGGACTCCAGCACCGAGACGTCGCCGACGCTGATGAAGCGCGGATCGCTGGCGGCGATGGTCACCGTCGCGGTGCGTGCGACGCCGTCCGGTCCGGTCGTCTTGAGCTGGAACGCCTCGGAGTCCTCGTCGGCGTCGTCGTCGGCGATCGGGACGTCGACGAACGCCTGCGTCGCCTTCGCCGGCACGTCGACCGCCCCCCGCTGCGCCGTGTAGTCGGAGCCGGCGGCCGCGGAGCCGTCGATGGTCTCGAACGCGATCGTCGCGGGGCGGTCGATCGGCGTGAGGGCGATCGTCACGCGCGCGGGCTGCCCTTCCGTCGCCGAGGCATCGGCCGGGGTCGCCGAGGCCGGGTCGTTGTCGCTGATCTTCGCGACGCCTTCGGCGGCCGTCGCTCCCCCGAGCGTCGTCGTGACGACGAGCTTGAACGTCTCGTCCAGCTCCGGCGCCGCGTCCTGCACGGTCGGGACCTGGACCGTCGCCTCGCCGTTGATGTCGAAGCTCAGCCCCTGGGAGCTGCGCGCCGTGTAGTCCGCGGGCGCCGTCGCCGTCTGGTCGGCGGTCTGCGCGGAGTAGGGGTTGAGGTCGCCCATGGTCCGGGTGACCGTGAACGTCGCCGTCCCGCCCTCGCTCACCGTCGGGCTCGAGACGATGACGTCAGCGGCGGCGGCCGGCGCCAGCGCACCGAGCAGCGTCAGGGCGAGGAGGGTGACGCGCCGCAGCATCCGCGGCGCAAGGTAGCGGCCCGGGCGGAGCGTTCCGCCCGGGCCGACTGATGTTCAGGTCTGCGTGCTGACCTGCTGGCGAACCTGCTGCGCGTTCTCCTGCGCGGACTCCGCAGCCTGCTGGCCGTGCTCCTGCGCGGAGCTCTGCGCGGTCTCCTTGACCTCCTGCGCAGCGTCCTTCACGGCGGTCTGCGCGGTGTCGGCGACCTCGCGGGCCACCTCCTTGCCGTGCTCGAGCGCCTCCTGAGCGGTCGACTGGACCTGGTCCTTGACCTGATCGGCGACCGGACCCAGCCGCTCGTTCTCCATGCGCGTGCCGGGGATGAGCATGCCCGCGAGGAACCCGATGGCCACCGAGCCGATCGCCAGGCCGAGCGGGTTCTCCTGCGCGACGCTGGCGCCGCGCTTGGCGGCGTGCTTGACGTCGCCCGTGCTCGGCGTGCTCTCGTTCACCGACTCGGCCGCGCCGACGATGCGGTCCTTCACGCCGGAGACGGTGCCGGACACCTTCTCCTTCGTGCGCGAGGGCACATCGGCCTTGTAGCCGAGCGCGTCGACGGTCTCGCCCATGCGCTCGCGGGTCTCCTCTATCTCGCGGCGGATCGCGTCCGGGTCTTGGCCCATTCGACGTCCTCCTTCACTGTCTCGACGGTCTGCTCAGGGGTAGGAGGCGCAGCCTCCTGGATCTTGTCCTTGCCGCGGAGGGCGAGGACGGCGGCGATCGCTCCATAGACGAGGGCGACGATCACGGCGGCGAGCCACGTGTGGTCCACCGCGGTCTGGAGAAGGGCGATCAGGAACGTGGTGAACGCTCCGAACGCACCAAGGCCGAGGACCGCGCCGCCTCCGAGGAAGCCGGCCCCCTTGCCCGCGTGCTTGCCCTTCTCGGCCATCTCGGCCTTCGCGAGGTCGAGCTCCTGGCGGACCAGCGTCGTCGTCTCCTGGCTGAGCTGCTTGAGCAGGTCGCCGATGGAGCGGTCGCGCAGGTCCTCCGTCGTGCCCGTCCTCTCGGTCACGATCCGGCCGCGTTCGGCCTGGTCGGACATCAGAGCGGCTCCTGTCTCCCGAAGCGGCCCCGCTCCGTCTCGGTGACCGTCCCGACCGGCGTGCCGGTGCGCCGCGGCGTGCCGACATCGCCGACGCCGGCGCCGACGCCGCCCGACAGCTCGTTGCCGGTGGTGCCCATGGGCGGTGTCGTCGTGCCCACCGGCCGCTGCGTCGTGTTCGGAAGCTGGTAGGACGGCCGGCTGGAGTAGCGCTGCTGGTAGCGGTCGCTCTGGCTCGCCTTGAGGAACCGGGAGGCCATGAAGCCGGCGGCGAGCCCGCCCGCGATCACGACCCACGGCTGGCGGCGCGCGAAGTCCTCGACGTCGCCCATGATCCTGTCGGCGTCGGAGCGCTCGAGGTACGAGCCGATCCGCTCCGCCCTGTCCGCTGCCTGGTCGGCGAGCTTCGCCGGCCCGTCCTTGCCCTGCTCGCGCAGGGTCTCGGACACGGTGCGGATGTCGCTCGCGGTCTGCGTGACCTGGCGGCCCGCGTCGGACGAGCGCTGGTCGACCTGCGTGCGGAGCTGGCTCTTCGCCTGGCCCGCGGCCTGCTGGGCCTGCTCCTTCGCCTGTCCGGCGAGCTCGGAGGCCTTCTCTTGGGCCTGGCCGGCGGCCTCTTGCGCCTTGTCACGGGCGCCGCCCTGACTCTCGCTCGAGTCGCCGGTCAGGTGGGGCGTGGTGGTCATGTCTGCCATGCCTCTCCCTCTTGTGGTGGTCAGCTTCGGGTCTTGTCGCCGAACGGACGCCCGCTGAGCGGGTCGTACGTCCCGTCGCCTTCGTCGCGCCGGATGCGGCCGGAGCGGGTCTCGTCGGCGGGGTTCGCGGTGGAGGTCCGCAGGTCGTGCCGGTCATCGCGCGGCGACGCAAGTGCGGCGAGCACGCCGGCGGCGGCAAGCGCGATGTGCAGCACGTTGTCGGCGCCGTTGATCGGGATGAGCCCGATCACGTCGGAGCCGTCGATCAGCCCGTAGAGGGCGACGACGCCGTAGGTCAGACCGAACACGAGCGCGACGGTCTTCGCGGGCGCTCGCCGCGACGAGGCCGCCAGCAGGAGCAGACCCGATGCGATGTGCACCAGGTTGTGCCAGCCGTTGACCTCGAAGATGCCGAGCAGCTTGTCGCCGTTGATGTCGGACCCGGTCGAGAAGCCGGAGTCGGCGATGAAGCCGACGATGCCAGCGAGCAGCAGGGCCGCACCCGCGAGCAGGCAGTACCACTGGGCGGGCGTCTTGTCGTGATCACGCGCGCCCGTTCGGGTCCCGGTGTCACGAGCGCTGACGCTGCGCGCTCCCTGTGTGGCCATGTGTGCCTCGTCCTCCTGCTGGGGGTTGCGGGCAGGGGACCGCGCACCGACTCGAACCGCTGTTCGCGGCGGTGCCCGGGTTCTCCCATCCCTTGGTCTCCGGTGGGACGGGTGCCGGCGGGATGTGCGCCAAGGCTCTGGCCCGCGCCGAACGCTCCGTCCTACAAGAGCCGCGCTACCCCCCGTATCTCGCCGGTACACCGGCGCGGTTGCCCCACGACCGGGCTTGGCGCGTACGGGCGACTGAACGTCAGCGAGCTGTGACGCCGGGTTAACGACGAAGGCCGCCTCGACGGGCGGCCTCCTTCAAGCTCCGGGGGTGGGACTCGAACTGAACAGGCGCGGGTCCCGTCAGGTCAGGTCCCGCATGAACGCTGGCCTCAGGTCATGTCAGGTTCGCTGGGGTGACGGCAAGTTGGTACCACGATTGGTATCGCGCTGGCGTTCAGCCGCCGACAGAGCTCACCCTGGAGACCTTGGCTCTTGCCTCGCACGCCGACGAGCTCAGCCCGCTCGCAAGGCGGGCCGAGAATGACCCTCGCGGGATGCTCGAACAGCGTTGCTGGGTGATCACCGCGAAGATCGCCGGATTTAACTGGCCATCGGACTACCGGCCGAGAATCGGTGAGGCGCGCGCCGCTTCCTTCTTGACCGACGCCGAATCACCAGCCGTCGAAGATCTCGCCGCGATCGCCGCGGACCAATTGACCGAGGGCTCGAGTCAGTCCGTGATGCAGTTCGCGCGACGTTCGCTCGCGTGGATGATGAAGTCGGACGAGCTGCCGCACGACATCCCGCTGATCATGGGTTGGGCACGCGCGGTGAGCGTCAGCATCGGTCATTTTGGCGATCTCATGGACAGCTCGCGGCAGCTAGCAAGAAGTGGTTCGACTGACCGAGCTGCGCAAGATCGAAGGCGGCGCCGGCGAAGCTCACTGGCAGGAGATCGCCGAAGTCGTCCCCCACGCGCACGACGCCGCCGGCGCGGTGAGCGCTGCCTTCGAGAACCGCCATGCCGGCGATTTGCGCACCGCGGCGCTGTACCTGCGGAGCGCGGCCGACGAGTTGCTGCACCACCTCGAACACCGGTAGGTCCGGCGTCAGCGCGGCGTAATCAGACGCGGGCATGGTGGAGCACGCGTGCCAACGTGACGCTGGTGGACGGATTTTCGATGTGAGCGGGCGCTTGGTACGAAGAGGGTTGTCGCGTGGCTTCTCTTGCGTTCGTCCGGGTCGGATTGGTCGCATGACGCCTGCGCCACGCCGGCGGCGCCACAGCGTCATCCAGATCGACACCTGCACCGGGGCGGAGCAGCGGCTGCCCAACCTGTTTCATCCGTCGTCGACCGGCTACCTGTTCACCGAAGCAGAAGCCTTCGAAGCGGTTGAGTGGCGCACCGACAACCTGTCGCCGCGCTACCGGTACCGCATCGAACCGCCGACCGACCCCTGATCCTGCATCGTGGTTCCGACCTGATCGTGCGGCAACGTGCGCGGCGTGAGTCCCACAAGGCAGGGCCAGCAGGCACGGAAGGCCGATCAGCCGCGACGGACGCAACAGACGCCGTGGCCGGACATCAAGGACGTCCTCGAGATCCAGGTCGATCTCGCAACCGAACGGCTGCACGCCGCGCTTCTTCACCGCAGCGAGGCCGACGCCCATACCGCGGCCGGCTACTTGAAGGAGGCCGCCGAGGAGATCCTCTCCATGACGGCAGGCGGCCGTCCGCGCTTCGGCAAGAAGTCCTGATGCTGTGGGAGGAAAGCTCCATGGGGCGTCCTGCGGCGCGGCCGTAGCGTCCTTGGCGACAGTCGGCACGGGGTCCCCCAATCACGTGCCGGACGTTGGGACAAGCGACGGCTCGGAGTACGTCTCCGGGGCTTCGAGCCGACGCGCCCACGTTGGCAGGCTGTGGCGGCAAGGCATCAGCCGCCACCCTTGGCGCGGTTGCATCGACCGCAGAGCGCCTGCAGGTTGCTTGGGGCGTGCGCGTGGCCGCCGGCCGCCAGCGGGACGATGTGATCAACCTCGGTCGCCGGGTTGCCGCAGATGCGGCAGCGGTATCCGTCGCGCGTGAGGATGTCCGCGCGGACGATCCGCCACGACCGGCCTCGCGGGCGGCGCGTCGCGGCGTGAGCGCTGCAGCGGCCGCCGGGTGACGGGATGCCGCAGATGCGGCAGGCGCGTAGCGCCATCAGCCGAACACCTCGAAGATGAACGGCGTGGCCGGGTTCTCCGCTTCGGCGACCGTGCGGGACGACGAGGACCCCGTGCCGACCGGCTGAGTTGCCCGTCGAGCGCAATTGGTACCCGATTTGGTACCTGAAACGGCGAAGCGCCCGACGGGGCGGGCGCTTCTGAAGCTCCGGGGGTGGGACTCGAACCCACAACCTAACGGTTAACAGCCGTTCGCTCTGCCGGTTGAGCTACCCCGGACCGTGCTACCGAGAGTCATCGGCACCTGGCCGGACAATCTTAGGGGAGGGTAGCGGCGCCCGTCTCGACCTCTGCATGGCAATTGGCGCAGAGCAGGACGCACTTCCCCGCTTCCTGCCGGAGCGCGTCGATGGACCGCGCCAGGCCGCGGCCGCCCAGGGCGAAGCGCTTCGTCGCAGGGTCGACGTGGTGGAACTGCAGCGCCGCGACCGTCCGCGCGTAGCCGCAGAGCAGGCAGGCGCCGCCCGCCTCGCTCACGAGCTGCGCCTTGGCTCGTCTGCGCCATGCGGTGACGGCGTCGGCGCGGCAGCGCCGGCAGAAGACCGATCCGTCCGCGCGCCGGCTGTGCCGCGAGCGCCCGTGGACGTCGCAGGTCTCGATCAGCGGCACCGCGTGGCGCCCGCGGGCGGCCCGCGCCGCATCGGTCGTGCGGAGTTCGTAGCGCGCCATCCAGTAACGGACGGTCGCGAGGCTGCGATCCACCCGCTCGGCGATTGCGCGCATCGTCAGGTTCTCGGCGACGAGCACCTCGAGCGTGTCGCGGTCGAGTGCGCCCCGCGCCCGGTTGCGCGGTTGTGAGGACGGCTGCAGACCGTGACGGTGGCACCAGTAGCTCACCGTCGACTGATGCAGCCCGACGCGGCGTCCGATCTCCGATTGCGAGAGACCCTCCCGCAGCATCGCCTCCAAGACCTCCCTGTCCACGGGGCGAACACTAGTTCGGGTTGCGGACGGAAGCGTCGCTGCGGTCAGCCGGTTTCGACCGCTCGTTCCATCGCCTTGTCGAACTCCTCCTGGAGCGTTTGGAGCTGGGCGGCGAGGGCCGTCGCTCCCTCCTCCCCCGCTTCGCGGACGCGTTGCATGCGGCGGCGGACCCGGCGGATCTCGAGTTGGAGGCGCTGGGTGTCGAAGGTTGCCGGGGTCGGGGGCTCCATCGCGTTGCGGGCGAGGAGCTCGCGGAGGAGCGTCGTGAGCTCCTCGTCGTCGTCGGCGATGCCGTCGAGCGGTGCGTGGAGGTGCTCGCGGAGGTGGAGCGCCGCGCGGCGGGTGAGTGCGGAGGTGAACGACTCGTCGACGTCGAGCGCCTTGAGCGCCTCGTTGCCGTGCCCCGGCATCGCGATGCAGAACTGCAGGAAGCGCCGCTCGGCCTCCTCGGTGCGGGCGAGGATCGAGGCGACGCTCGGCTCGGCGCGCCGCGGGTCGGGCGCGGAGAAGTCGCGACGCGGGCCGCCGCGGAAGTCGCCGCGGCCGCCGCGCTGCCCGCCGCGTGAGAAGTCGCGGCGATCGCCGCTGCCGCGCGTGTCTCGGTGGGAGCCGGAGAAGTCGCGAGACGCGGCGGGCGGCGGGCCGAAGCGGCCGGGGTCTTCGTCCTCCTCGATCCACGACATGTCCGGCGGCGGTGCCGACTCGTCGCGGCCGGGGTCGCGGGCGTAGGGATCGGCTGCGGGGCGAGATGGCGAGGGAGCCGGGCGGGGCGATTGCCGCGGTGGGGCGGGCGGCCGGGAGGCCGGGCGGCGGAGGAGGTCCTCGACGAGGTCGGCGGGGACGTCGAGGCGGTCGCTGACGGTGCGCAGGAGCTCCTGGCGCAGGACGCTCGCGGGCAGCTGGGCGAAGACGGGACGGATCTCGTCGAGGACGCGGTCCTTGCCCTCGGCGGACAGGAGGTCGCCCTTCGCGAGCGCGCGCAGGACGCGGAAGCGCACGAACGGCATCGACTTCTCGACCAGGGCGCGGACGCCGTCGGCGCCGTCGCGCTGGACGAGCTCGGCCGGGTCCAGACCCTCGGGCACCGGCAGCACGCGGAGCTCGAGGTTCTCGGAGCCGGCGACCCGCGCCGCGCGCAGCATCGCCTCCTGCCCCGCGTTGTCGGCGTCCAGCGCCAGGTGCGCGACCGGCGCGAGCCGCCGCAGCGCCCGGATCTGATCTTCCGTGATCGCGGTGCCCATCACGCAGACGACGTTCTGGAACCCCGCCTGCCGCAGCGCGATCACGTCGGTGTAGCCCTCGGTGACGATCAGCGTGCCCGCCTTCGCCGCGGCCGCTCGCGCGAGGTGCGCGCCGTAGACCTGCCGGCCCTTGTGGAAGAGCTCGCTCTCCGACGTGTTGAGGTACTTCGGCGGCCGGCCGCCGGCCATCGCCCGCGCGCCGAAGCCGATCACGCGCCCGCGCGTGTCGCACAGCGGGAACATGATCCGCTCGCGGAAGCGGTCCGTCCGGTTCTTGCCGAGCAGGCCCGCCGCGTTCAGCACGCCGTCGCTGTAGCCCGCCTTCTGCGACGCGACGACCACGCGGTCCCACGCCGCCGGGGAGTACCCGACGCGGAACTCCCGCAGCGCCTCCTCCGACAGGCCGCGGCCGGCCAGGTACTCCCGCGCCGGGGCGGCCTCAGGGGACTCCCACAGCACCCGCTCGTAGTAGGCCGCCGTCCGCTCGAGGACCTCGTACAGCCGCGCCTGCCACTTCCGGCGCTCGGCCTCGCGCGGGTCCTCCTCCTCCATCTCGAGCTCGATCCCGTACCGGTCCGCGAGCAGCTCGATCGCCGTCTTGAAGTCAACCCCCTCCGTCTTCATGACGAAGTCCACGCCGCTGCCGTTCTCGCCGCAGCCGAAGCAGTAGAAGACCTTCTTGACTGGGTCGACGCTGAAGGACGGGGAGCGCTCGTCGTGGAACGGGCAGAGCGCCATGAAGCTCGACGCGCCGGTCCGCCGCAGCTCGGTCCGCGAGCCGACGAGGTCCTCCATGTCGAGCCGGTCCTTCACCCGCTCGACCGACTCCAGCGTGTACCGGGCCACCTAGACCCCCGCGGCCGGGACGGTCAGCTCCGAGAACGTCCGCGTCGCGAACCGGTCGGTCATGCCGGCGATGTAGTCCGTGACCCGCTGCGCCAGGTCGGCGTCCTCGGCACCGCCGCCGTCGGGGATCCGCTCCGGATGCGCGACGTACTCCTCGAAGAGCGCGCGAATCATCCGCTCGACCTTCTCGACCTCGTGCCGCGCGACCGGCCCGAGGTAGACCTCGTCGAACATGAACTGGCGCAGCGCGGCCATCGCCTCGCCGACCTCGCGCCCCTGAACGATGTCGCCCGCCTCGGCCGAGTGCTCGACGAGGTCGTGGACGAGCCGGTCGATGCGCGTCGAGCCGTCCGGACCGAGCACCTCGATCGCGTCGGCCGGCAGCGCGTCGAGCGACAGCACGCCCGCCCGCACCGCGTCGTCGATGTCGTGGTTGATGTACGCCACCCGGTCGACGAGCCGCACGATCCGCCCCTCGAGCGTGCTCGGCATCGGCGCGCGGCCCGAGTGGCAGAGGATCCCGTCGCGCACGCGCGCGTCGAGGTTGAGGCCGGCGCCGTCGCGCTCCAGCCGCTCGACCACCCGCAGCGAGTGCTCGAAGTGGCGGAACGAGCGCCCGAACCGCTGCTGCAGGCACTCGTCGAGCGCCGCCTCGCCGATGTGCCCGAAGGGCGGATGGCCGAGATCGTGCCCCAGCCCGATCGCCTCCGTGAGGTCCTCGTTGAGCGACAGCGCCCGCGCGACGGTCCGCGAGATCGCCGTGACCTCGAGCGTGTGCGTCAGCCGCGTCCGGTAGTGGTCGCCTTCGGGCGCCACGAAGACCTGCGTCTTGTGCTTGAGCCGGCGGAACGACTTGCAGTGGACGACCCGGTCGCGATCGCGCTGGAACGGCGTGCGGAGCGAGCAGTCCTCCTCGGGGTGCACGCGCTCGGCCGGGTACGAGCGGGCGGCCAGCGGCGAGAGCGCGGCGTCCTCCCACGCCCTCCGGCGTGCGGCGAAGTCCGACGCGACGTTGCCCGCGGTCATGTGCACGCCTCGATTCTCTCAGGCGATGCCGTCGCACCCGGCCTCCCCCGGCCGGGTCCCGCACTTCGCGGACGATTTCGTGGCAGTTCCGGCACGAACCGTGCGTCTTCCGTGACGTTCCGCCTGCGAAGGTGCCCCTCATGCGCGCCCTCATCGCCCCGAACGCCGAGATCGCCGAGGTCCCCGATCCCGAGCCGCTGCCCAACCAGGCGCTCGTCGCGGTCCGCGCGGTCAGCATCAACCGGGGCGAGGTGCGCCGGATGACGAGCGCCGACCAGCCGGGGACGCCGCAGGGCTGGGACCTCGCCGGCGTCGTCGAGCGCGCGGCGCAGGACGGCAGCAGCCCACCCGCGGGCGCGCGGGTCGTCGGCATCACGAACGCGCCGCCGCGCGCGTGGGCCGAGCGCGTCGCCATCGCCGGCCGCGACCTAGCCGTCGTCCCGGACGCCGTCTCGTTCGAGCAGGCCTCCACCCTCCCCGTCGCCGGCCTGACCGCGCTGAAGGCGTTCGACATCGCGGGCAGCGTGCTCGGCAAGTCCGTGCTGGTCACGGGAGCGAGCGGCGGCGTCGGGCGGTTCGCGCTGCAGCTCGCGCGGCTCGGCGGCGCCACGCGCGTCGTCGGGCTCGCCCGCCGCGGCGAGGGCCTGACCGGCCTGGGCGCCCACGAGGTCGTCAGCGATCTCCAGAGCACCGGCGAGACGTTCGACGTCGTCATCGACGCCGTCGGCGGACCCGTCTTCGCGCAGGCGCTCGAGCGCGTCGCGCAGTGGGGCGTCGTCGTGACCTTCGCCGCGACGACCGGCGAGCCCGCCGAGTTCGTGACCCGCGTCCTCTACGGCAAGGGCATCCGCGTCGAGGGCTTGCTCATCTTCCCGGCGCTCGAGGCCGAGCACGGCGCTCGCCGCGCCTTCGAGCGGATGCTCGGCATCGTCGAGCGCGGCGACGTCGACTGCCAGATCGACCTCACGCTGCCGTGGGATCGCGCCGGCGAGGCCGTGCAGGCGCTCCTGGACCGCCGCGTCGGCGGCAAGGCGGTCTTGACCGTGGAGTAGGGCGGCCTCAGTCGCCCGACCGGATCGCCGCCTGCGCCGCGGCGACGCGGGCGACGGGCACGCGGTACGGCGAGCACGACACGTAGTCGAGCCCGTTGTCGTGGAAGAACGCGATCGAGTCGGGGTCGCCGCCATGCTCGCCGCAGATCCCGAGCTTGAGGTCGGCCTTCGCGCTCTTCCCTAGCCACGCGCCCATGCGGACGAGCTGGCCGACGCCGGGCGTGTCGAGCGTCTCGAACGGCGACCGGTCGAACACCTTCAGGTCGATGTACCGGGCGAGGATGCGGCCCTCGATGTCGTCGCGCGAGAAGCCGATCGCGGTCTGCGTCAGGTCGTTCGTGCCGAACGAGAAGAAGTCCGCCGAGGCCGCGATCTCGTCGGCGCGCATGCAGGCGCGCGGCAGCTCGAGCATCGTGCCGACGAGGTAGTGCTCGCCACGCTCGAGCCCGTGCCGCGTCCCGGTCCGGATGATGAGGTCGCGCATGAGCTGCAGCTCGCGCTCGTAGGCCACCAGCGGGATCATGATCTCGACCGGTGGGAGCTTCCCCGTCCGCTCCCGCACCGCGACGGCGGCGCCGAAGATCGCCTCGGCCTGCATCTCGTACAGGTCGGGCTGCAGCAGGCCGAGCCGGATGCCGCGCGTGCCGAGCATCGGGTTCGCCTCCTCGTAGAAGCGCACGCGATCCAGCAGGTGCTCTAGCCGCTCGAGGTCGTCTGACTGCTCGATCCGCGCGACCTCGACGTCCTGCTCGACCTGCGCGCGGTGCGGGAGGAACTCGTGCAGCGGCGGGTCGAGCAGCCGGATCGTCACCGGGTGCCCCTCCATCGCCTCGAAGAGCCCTTCGAAGTCGCCCTGCTGCAGCGGCGCGAGCTCGCCCAGCGCCGCCTTCCGATCCTCCTTCGTGTCGGCCAGGATCGCGTCGACCATCTTCTCCTGGCGTTCCTCGCCGAAGAACATGTGCTCCGTGCGGCACAGCCCGATGCCCTCGGCGCCGAAGTCCCGCGCCCGCGCCGCGTCCTCCGGCGTATCGGCGTTCGTGCGCACGCCGAGGCGGCGCAGCTCGTCCGCCCAGCCCAGGACGCGCTCGAAGTGCTCGGACACCTCGGCGTCGACCAGCGGAACGTCGTCGACGGTGATGCAGCCCGTCGAGCCGTCGATGCCGATGTAGTCGCCCTCGCCCAGCTCGAGGTCCTTGATCTTCACCCTCCGCGACTGCAGGTCGATGTCGACCTCCGAGGCGCCCGTGACCGCCGGCACGCCCATGCCGCGCGCCACCAGCGCCGCGTGCGACGCCTTGCCGCCCTCGCTGGTCAGGATCCCCTTCGCGGCATGGAACCCGGCGACGTCGTCGGCCTCGGTGAACGGCCGCACGAGGATGACCTCGCGCCCGTCGTGCGCGGCGCTGACCGCCTCGTGCGCGGTGAAGATGATCTCCCCGCGCGCCGCGCCCGGCGACGCCGCCACACCGTACGTGATGCACGAGTGGCCGCCCTCGGGATCGAACGTCGGGTGCAGCAGCGCGTCGAGCGTCTCGGTGTCGATCGTGAGCAGCGCCTGGTCCTTCGACAGCAGCCCCTCGTCCACCGCGTCGCACGCGAAGCGCACCGCGGCCTGGGCCGGGCGCTTGGCGTTGCGCGTCTGCAGCATGTACAGACGCGCCTCCTCGATGGTGAACTCGGTGTCCTGCATGTCGCCGTAGTGGCGCTCGAGCGTGCGGAGGATGTCCATCAGCTCCGCGTGCGCCTCGGGCATCCACTCCTTCAGCTCGCGGATGTCGCGCGGCGTGCGGACGCCCGACACGACGTCCTCGCCCTGCGCGTTCTGCAGGAAGTCGCCGGACGGTTCGGGCTCGCCGGTCACCTCGTCGCGGCTGAACGCCACGCCCGACCCGCTCGTCTCGCCCTTGTTGCCGAACACCATCTGCTGGACGTTGACCGCCGTCCCCCACTCGTCGGGGATGCGGTTGATGCGGCGGTACTCGACGGCGCGCGCGCCGTTCCACGAGTCGAAGACGGCCTTGATCGCCTGGCGCAGCTGCTCGCGCGGGTCGTCGGGGAAGTCGTAGAAGCCCTTGAACGCCTCGGTCAGGCCGCGCAGCGCGTCGACGTCGAGGTCGGTGTCGAGCTTCACCCCGCGCTCGCCCTTCACGCGCTTGATCTCGTTCTCGAAGCGCTCGCCCTCGATGCCGCGCACGACGTTGCCGAACATCTGGACGAAGCGTCGGTAGGAGTCCCACGCGAAGCGCTCGTTGTCGGTCTTCGCGGCGAGCCCGGCGACGGAGCGGTCGTTCAGCCCGAGGTTGAGGACCGTGTCGAGCATGCCCGGCATCGACTCGCGCGCGCCGCTGCGCACGGAGACGAGCAGCGGGTCCTCGTCGTCGCCCAGGCGCTTGCCGGCGTGCTCCTCCAGCCGGGCGAGCGCCGCGTCGACCTGCTCCTCCAGGCCGTCGGGCATCTCCTGTCCCGACTGCATGTAGGCGACGCACGCCTCGGTGGTGATGGTGAACCCGGCGGGCACGCGGTCGGCGCCCAGGATCCGTGTCATCTCGGCGACGTTCGCGCCCTTGCCGCCGAGCAGGTCGCGCAGCTCGCGCGATCCCTCGGTGAAGTCCAGGACCCACTTCGTGTTCTCCATGCGAAGCGGAGTTCTACCGCGTCAGCGCCGGGCGCAGCCGCAGGTGCGCGTGGTGCTCGACGGTGTCGAGGATCGCGCGCTCCGCCTGGCGCAGGGCGCGGTCGTCGGCGCCCGGCGCATCCGCGAGCGGACGGCCGAGCGCGCCGGTCATGAAGGCGTGGGCCTCCTCGGAGAGCGGGAACGCCGAGCCCTCGCACGACCCGCACACCACGCCGCCCGCCGCGCCCGAGAAGCCGCTGATGTGCTCGCGGTCGCCGCACACCGCGCAGCCGGCCAGGTGCGGGGCGAGACCGGCGGCGAGCAGGAGCTTGAGCCGGAACGCGAGCTGGTTGGCGAGCGTGGCGTGCCTCGCCGGGTCGGCGTCGAGCAGCCCGAGCTCGTTGGCGAGCAGGTGGAACACCGGCGGGTTCGGGTCGTCGCTGTCGAACAGCCGCCCGACCGCATCGGCCGCGCGGCTGGCGAAGTCGAGCGCGCGCATGTCGACCCGCAGCCGCGCGTGCGGCGCGACCGTCTCGGCGCCCGTGACGGTGAAGAGGTCGCTGCGGCCCTCGTACAGGACCAGCTCGAGCCGGAAGAACGGCTCGAGCCGCCCGCCGAAGCGGCTCTTGGCGCGCCGGACGCCCTTCGCGATCGCGCCGATCCGCCCGCGATGGGGCGTGTAGAGGTGCAGGATCCGGTCGGCCTCGCCGTAGCGCAGCGTGCGCAGGACGATCGCCTCCGTCTTGACTGAACCCGCCACGGCCCGCGCTACCCTGGGCTCGTGGCCGATGTCGTTGTGTACACAACCGACCCGTGCTCGTTCTGCGCACGGGTGAAGCAGCTCCTGAACGCGCGGAAGATCGAGTACACCGAGGTCAACATGGCACGTGACCCGGCCGGAAGGGCCGAGCTCGTGCAGAAGACCGGGATGATGAGCTTCCCCCAGGTCGTCATCGACGGCGAGGTCCTCGGCGGCTTCCAGGAGACGCTCGCCGCCGACCAGAGCGGCAAGCTGCGCGAGCTGCTCGCCGCCTAGCCGGCAAGCGCCCTCAGGGCCTCGTCGGCGGCCCGCGCCATGCGGGTCGTCAGCCGCGCGTCGACGTGCGCGCGCGTGTCGCAGGCCCGGTGGTAGCAGCGGTCGCGAGCGCGACCGCCCGGACCTCGCTCGTCGCCGCCGGTGTAGATGCCGCCGACCGGGATGCCGGCCTCCTCGAACGGCCAGTGGTCGGACACCGCGCCGACGCGCGACTCCTCGACGTCCCCGGGGAGCGCGTCGCGCAGCGCCCGCTCGACCCGGTTGCCGGTGTCGTAGACCTCGATCACCGCGTTCGGAGAGCCGATCATGTCGAGGTTCACGTACGCGCGGATCGCCTTGCGCTCGGTCGCCGACAGCGAGTCGACGTACCGCCGCGAGCCGTCGAGCCCGATCTCCTCCGCCGCCCAGAACCCGAGCCGCAGGCTCGTCCCCCGCGCTCGCTCGGCGATCGCCAGCAACCCCGCGACGCCGCTCCCGTCGTCGTTGATCCCCGGCCCGGCCGCCACCGAGTCGAGGTGCGCGCCCGCCATGACGACCGGGCCGTCGCCGCCGCCGTCGGCGATGACGTTCCGCGTCGTGCGGACCTCGGACGTCGTGTCGATGTCGACCCGGACCGGCGCACCGGCCCGTGCGAGCCGTGCCGCGGCCGGACCGGTCAGCGAGATCGCCGGGATCCGCAGGCCGCGCGGCGTGATGAGCGTCGCCCGCGTCGGCTCCTCGGCGTCCTCGTCGACGACCGCGATGCCGCCCGCGCCCGCCTCCTGCGCGGCGAGCAGCTTCTGCCGGAAGCGGCACGTCCCGCGCTTGACCATCGCGAGGTCGTCGCGCGTCAGCGAGCCGAGCTCCGCCGCCTCGCAGCCGAGCGTGTCGAACGGCCGCGGCCGCAACGTGCCGCGGAACGCGGGCGAGAACTGCTGGACCGCGAAGTCGTCGCCCTCGCGCAGCGATCCCACGCGCGGGCGGCCGTGAACGGCGTGGAACGGAACGCGCAGCGTCTCCAGGCGCACGTTCCAGCCGAGCCGGCGCAGCTCGCCCGCGACGTAGTCGGCGGTCCGCCGGTCGCCGTCGCTGCCCGCGGCGCGGTTGCCGCCGCTCGCGTCGGCGATGCGCTGCAGCGCGGTGAGGTGGCGCTCGATGTCCGGGACGGTGATCTCGCCGCCGCCCGTCGAGGCGAGCACCGCGGCCAGCGCGACGAGCAGCTTCGTCATCGACGCCGCCGGCGCGGCGGCGGCTGGCACGTCTCGCAGGCGTAGGTCCCGCGACCGGCGGCGACGAACTTCACGATCTCGCCGCCGCACTCCGGGCAGCCCTCGCCGCGGCGGCGGTGGACGAGGAACTCGTTCTGGAAGCCGCCGTAGACGCCGTCGACGTGGCGGAAGTCGTCGATCGTGGCGCCGCCCGCGCCGAGCCCGGCCTCGAGCGACGCGACGACCGCGTCGCGCAGCGCGGCGAGCTGCTCGCGCTTCAGCGATCCGGCCGGCCGCAGCGGGTGGATCCGCGCGCGGAAGAGCGCCTCGTCGGCGTAGATGTTCCCCACGCCCGCGACCTTCGTCTGGTCGAGCAGGAACGCCTTGACCGGCGCCTTGCGGCCCTTCGCGAGCGCCCGCAGGTGGTCGGCGGTGAACGCGTCGCTCAGCGGCTCTACGCCGAGGCGCGGCGCGAAGAACGCCTCGAGGCCGTCCTCGCCGAGCGCCAGCTCCCCCGTCCCGAACCGCCGCGGGTCGCAGAACAGCAGCTGGCGGCCGTCGTCGAACGCGAACCGGACGCGCGCGTAGAGCGTGTCCGCCGGGGGGTCGACGAGCAGCGTCCCGGTCATGCGCAGGTGGACGAGCAGGAACACCTCGTCGGCGAAGCGCCAGATGAGGTACTTGCCGCGGCGCTCGAGCCGCTCGACGCGGCAGCCCTCGATCGCGGCGCGCAGCTCCTCCGGGTCGACGGGCGCGCACCAGCGCGCGTCGTCGATGCGCAGCTCCTCGACCGTGCGGCCCTCGACGATCGGCGCGAGCTGCCGGCGGATGGTCTCGACCTCGGGCAGCTCGGGCATCGCCCTTCGAGCGTAGTCAGAGGAAGGGCGTGCCGGGCGGGCCGTCTGACGGCTCGCCCGTGAGTCGGCGGACGACGGTCGCTCCGACGTCGGCGAGCGGGCCGTCGTGGCGGCCGCCGGGGACGCCCGGCCCCGTGGCGAGCAGCAGCGCGTGCTCGCGCGTGTGGTCGGTGTGCGGCGCGTCCATGTCGACGCCGTGGTCGGACGTGAGGACCAGCAGGTCGCCGTCGCGCAGCCGCTCGATCCAGCCGGCGGTGGCGGCGTCGATGACCTCGAGCGCGGCGACGAACCCCGCGCGGTCCTTGCGGTGGCCGTGAACCTGGTCGGTCTCGATGAGGTTCGCGAAGACGAGGCCGCGGTCGAGCTCGTCCATGAGCGCGCTCGTCCGCTCGATCGCCTCGGCGTTCGTGGCGCCGGGGTGGCGCTCGTCGAAGCCGCGGCCGGTGAAGAGGTCGGCCACCTTGCCGACGCCGTGCACGGGGACGCCGCGCTCGCGCAGCACGTCGAGGTGGCTGCGCGCCGGCGGCTCGAGCGCGTAGTCGCGCCGCCCGGGCGTACGGCGGAAGGCGCCCGGCTCGCCCGCGAACGGCCGCGCGATCACGCGCCCGACCTCGTGCGGCGGCGCCAGCGTCTCGCGGATCCGGGCGCACAGGTCGTGCAGCCCGGCCTCGGGGAGCACGTCGACGTGCGCGGCGACCTGCAGCACGGAGTCCTGCGACGTGTAGAGGATCGGCCGGCCGGTGCGCAGGTGCTCGGCGCCGAAGTCCTCGATCGCGGTGATGCCGTTGTAGGGCCGGTTGCAGAGGAACGGCGTGCCGGCGAGCGCTTCGAGCTGCGCGACGACCTCGACCGGGAAGCCGTCCGGGTACGTCGGCGGGGCGTGGCCGGCGACGACGCCCATGAGCTCCCAGTGGCCGGTCGTCGAGTCCTTGCCCGGTCCGAGCGCGTGGAGCCGGCCGTGGAGCGCGGGATCGCCCGCGGGCGCGACGCCCTCGATCGGGATGAGATTCCCGAGGCCGAGCTTCTCGAGGGCCGGCAGGTGCAGCCCGCCGACCGCCTCGGCGAGATGGCCGAGCGTGTTCGTCCCGGCGTCGCCGTAGTCGGCGGCGTCGGGCAGCGCGCCCACGCCGCAGGCATCCAGGACGACGACGAAGGCCCTCAAGCGCGCGGCCGGTCGAGCTCGACGGACCGCAGCAGCGGCCGGAAGACGGTGCGGTCGACGGGGGCGAAGACGGCGGGGTCCGAGAACGCGTCGATGACCAGCTCGGCGCCGTGCGCGTACACGTGCGTCGAGCGCACGCGCCGCGGGCGCCCCGCCACGGTCTCGTCGCCGACGACCTGGACCGCCGGGCGGCCGTCGACCTTCGTGAGGTGCGTCGCGATCGTCTTGAACGAGCCGTCACGGCCCTTCGCGGCGTTCACGAGGTTCGTCCGGGCGGTGGCGAGCGCCGCGCGGTCGCGCGGCAGCGGCTCGGTGCGCGGGTAGCGCCAGATCGCGATCGTGGCCGAGCCGGAGCTCGTCTGCCCGACGAGCGGCGCGCTGCCGTCGCCGAAGTGCCAGTCCGCGGGCGCCTCGAACTCGAGGCCCGCCTTCGGGTACGCCACGGTCGTCTTGACGCCCGCCGTGAAGGGCGCTTCGGGATCGGGAGCGGTGAGGCGCTCGCGGCCGCAGCCGGCGGTCACGAGCGCGAGGGCGAGCAGGGTGACCGGGCCGCGGCGCACCCGCCCCATGGTGCCATCAGCGCCGCTTCACGCGGCGGCCGCTCACCGGCGGTCCTCCACGACGACCGGATCGTCGTGCTCCACCGCGCGCGGGTGCGCGGCGAAGTAGACGTCCTTGAGCTTCTGCGTCGAGACGTGCGTGTAGATCTGCGTCGTGGCGACGTCGGCATGGCCGAGCATCTCCTGCACCGACCGCAGGTCGCAGCCGCCGGCCAGCAGGTGCGTCGCGAAGGTGTGGCGCAGCGTGTGCGGGCTCATCTTGCCGTCGAGGCCGACCGCGCGCGCGTGGCGCTGGACGATCTTGTAGAGCCCCTGGCGGGTCAGGCCGCTGCCGCGGTGGTTGACGAAGAGGTGCGGCTCGTCGCGCAGGCCGACGAGGCGGGGCCGCCCGCGCTCGAGGTAGTGGCGCACCGCCTCGACGGCCTGGCGGCCCACCGGCACCAGCCGCTCCTTCGAGCCCTTGCCGTGCGCGCGCAGGATGCCGACGTCGAGGTCGACGTCCGAGACGGCGAGGCCGATCGCCTCAGACGCGCGCAGTCCGCACGCGTACATGACCTCCAGCAGCGCGCGGTCGCGCAGCGCGGCGGGGTCCGTGCCGCTTGGCGCGCTCAGCAGCTGCTGGACCTCGCCGCGGCCGAGCACGTGCGGCAGGCGCTGGCTCTTGCGCGGCGCGCGCAGGTCCGCGGTCGGGTCGCGATCGAGCATGCCCTCCCGGCGGAGGTGGCGGTAGAAGGAGCGCAGGCAGGCCGTCTTGCGCTGCAGCGTCGCGGGCGCGACCGCCGGGCGGTCGTCGCCGCCGGCGGCGAGCTCGTCCAGGAAGCCGGTCAGGTGCGCGTGCTCGGCATCCAGCGCGCTGACGCCCACCCGGTCGAGGTAGGCGCCGAACTGCAGCAGGTCGGATCGGTAGGCCTCGAGCGTGTTGCGCGACAGCCCGCGCTCGAACTCGAGGTAGCCGAGGAAGTCGAGGATGAGCCCGCCCATCTCCTGGCGTGGGCTCGCGGGATCGGCAGCGGTGGCCATGCCGGTGCGCTTCGCCGCGCGCCGGCCGCCTCCTCGCCGTGCAACGCGCCGTTCAGGCCGCTCCGTCGAGCAGCTGCGCGCGGCGCAGCCACAGCAGCCCGGTGAGCGTCTTGGCGTCGGTGTTGACGTCGATGAGCGCGTCGAGCTCGTCGAGCGGCCAGGTCACGAGCGTGATCCCCTCCTCGCCGTCGGCGTCCGGCTCCCCCACCTTCGTCAGGCCCGTCGCGAGGAAGATGTGGACCTGCTCGTCGGTGAAGCCGACGCTCGACCAGTACGTCGTGGCGTGGACCCAGCTGCCGGCCTCCATGCCGATCTCCTCGACGAGCTCACGCTTGGCGGTCTTGAGCGCGCTCTCCCCCTCGACGTCCATGAGCCCGGCAGGGAGCTCGAGCACGTCGTCGCGGCCGATCGCCTCGCGCGGCTGCTTGACGAGGTAGAGCTGCGTCTCGTCGTAGGCGACCACGGCGACCGAGTCGGGAGCGTCGACCCACTCGCGGGTGCGGTCCCCGAAGTCGGCGCGCCTGACGGTGAAGCGCGGGCCGTCGTGGAGGGTCTCCTCGTTGGTGGGATCGAGCGTCATGGTCGGGCGAGCTCCTCGAGCAGGGCGAACGTGACGTCGAGCATGCCCTCGAGCGCGGCCACCGACACGCGTTCGGTCGGTTCGTGGTTGTCGACGGTGCCGTTGGCGAGGTTCGTGGTCGGCAGGCCGATGACCTCGAGCGCGTTGGCGTCGGAGGCTCCGCCCGTGGTGATCCGCGTGGGCGTGTAGCCGCAGCGCTGCAGCGCTCGTTCGGCGGCGAGCAGCTGCGGCGCGTCGGGCTGGTGGCGGTAGCCCTGGAAGAGCCGGGACACGTCGACGTCCACGTCGACGTCGCAGAGCGGGTCGTTGGCGGCGTCCTGGATGTGGTCGACCATCTCCCGCACGGTCTGCTCGACCTTGCGCGCGTCGAGCGATCGCGTCTCGCCGAGGAAGCGACAGCGGTCGGGGACGATGTTCGTGCCGGCCCGCCCGCCCTCGATGTTCGCGACGTTCGCGGTGGTCTCGTCGTCGAGGCGGCCGAGGCGCATCCGCGCGATGGCCTTGGCGGCGGCGAGGATCGCGCTGCGGCCGTCCTCGGGACGGATGCCGGCGTGCGCGGCCTTGCCGTGGAACTCGGCCTCGAGCCGGTAGTAGGTCGGCGTGGCGATCACGACCTCGCCGATCGGCGTCGCGTGGTCGTAGACGAACCCGAAGTCCGAGACGAGCTGGTCGCGCCGGACCTCCTTCGCCCCCGCGAGCGCGTCCTCCTCGGCGACGGTGAAGAGCAGCTCGATCCCCACCGGCGGCGGTTCCCGCGTCGCACGGCGGGCCGCGGCGAGCATGACCGCGACCGCCGCCTTGTTGTCGGCGCCGAGGATCGCGTCGTTCGCGTTCTCCCAGACGTCCTCCACCAGGACCGGCTCGATCGGCGTGTCGCCGTGCGGGACCGTGTCGAGGTGCGAGCACAGCAGCACGGTTGGCGTGCCCGGAGGACCGGGGATGCGGGCGACCAGGTTCCCCGCGTCGCCGCCGATCGCCTTGCCGGCGTCGTCTTCGGTGACCTCGAGGCCCATGCCGCGAAGCTCCGCGATGACGCGGTCCGCGCAGGCGCGCTCCCGTCGAGAGGGACTGGCGATCGCGCAGAGCTCGGCGAAGAGACCGTTGAGGGCGGCTCGCTCCTCCGACGTGGCCCTCACCGGACCGCTCCGGCATGCGCCGGCCAAGGCCGGCGAACGGGGTCGCCCCCGCTGATCACCCGCGGCCGAAGCGCGGGCCGACGCCCTCGGCCTCGGCGTCCGTCACCTCGGGCTCCTCGCCACGGCGGGCGCGCGCGTTGCGCAGGGACGCCTCGATGAAGTCGCGGAACAGCGGCGACGGGCGCTCGGGGCGCGACTTGAACTCGGGGTGGTACTGCGAGGCGACGAAGAACGGGTGGTCGCGCAGCTCGACGATCTCGACGAGGCGCTCGTCCGGCGAGGTGCCCGAGATGACGAGGCCCGCCGCCTCGAGCCGCTTGCGCAGGAGGTTGTTGACCTCGTAGCGGTGGCGGTGGCGCTCGTAGATGACGGCCTCGCCGTACAGCTCGCGGGCGCGGGTGTCGCCGTGCAGCTTCACCGGGTCGGCGCCGAGCCGCATCGTGCCGCCGAGGTCCGCGACCTCCTTCTGCTCGGGCAGGAGGTCGATGACGGGGAACGGCGTCTCGGGATCGAACTCGGTCGAGTTCGCGCCCTCCATGCCGGCGACGTGACGGGCGAACTCCGCGACGGCGATCTGCATGCCGAGGCAGATGCCGAGGTACGGCGTGCCGCTCTCGCGGGCGACCTTCGCGGCGGCGATCTTGCCCTCGATGCCGCGGCCGCCGAAGCCGCCGGGAACGAGGATGCCGTCGGCCTCGGCGAGGCGCTGCTCGGCGTCGGTGCGCTCGAGGTCCTCGGAGTCGATCCAGTCGATCTCGATCTTCGCGCCGTGAGCGAAGCCCGCGTGGCGGAGCGACTCGGAGACGGACAGGTACGCGTCCTCGAGCTTGACGTACTTGCCGACGAGTGCGATGCGGACGGTCTCGTCGGCGGTCTCGGCGCGATGGATCAGCTCGCGCCAGCCGTCCATCTCGGCGGGCGGGGCCTCGAGCCCCAGCTCCTCGAGGATGAGGTCGTCGACCCGCTGCTCCTTGTACGCGAGCGGGACCTTGTAGATGTTGTCGACGTCGTACGCGGAGACGACGGCCTCGGGCGGCAGCGACGCGAAGAGCGCGATCTTCTTGCGGATGTCGGTGCCGAGCGCGGCCTCCGAACGGCACATGAGCATGTCCGGCTGGATGCCGATGCGGCGCAGCTCGTTCACCGAGTGCTGGGTCGGCTTGGTCTTCAGCTCACCCGCGTGGCCGATGTACGGCACGAGCGTCAGGTGGATGTACATGCACCGGCGGCGGCCGACGTCGACCGGGAACTGCCGGATCGCTTCGAGGAACGGCAGCGACTCGATGTCGCCCACCGTGCCGCCGATCTCGGTGATCACGACGTCCACGCCGCTCGAGTCCGCCATGAGGCGGATGCGGTGCTTGATCTCGTCCGTGATGTGCGGGACGACCTGAACGGTGGCGCCGAGGTAGTCGCCGCGGCGCTCGCGGCGGATGACCGAGTTGTAGACGCCGCCGGCGGTCACGTTCGAGGCGCGGGTGGTGTTCGCGCTCGTGAACCGCTCGTAGTGGCCGAGGTCGAGATCGGTCTCGGCGCCGTCCTCGGTCACGAAGACCTCGCCGTGCTGGTACGGCGACATCGTGCCGGGGTCGACGTTGATGTACGGGTCGAACTTCTGGATGCCGACGCTGAGCCCGCGCGACACCAGCAGACGTCCGATGGAAGAGGCGGCGATCCCCTTCCCGAGCGACGAGACGACGCCACCGGTGACGAAGATGTAGCGGGTGTGGCGGTCGGTCATGAGGGCGTTCGCTCTCCGAGTGTAGGTGGTCCCGGACGCGTTCCACCGTAGACCGTCCCCCGGACGCCGCCGCGGGACGAACCCGCAAACACCGGACTTCGGCGTGAGAGCGCGGCGCGCGTCAGCGCGGGCGCCGGAGAAGGTGGCGAAGCCCGCGCTTGCGGGCCCCTAGGCGACCTTGCGGAGCTCCTGCGCGTGGCGGCGGGCGGCGAGGTCGGTCGCGTCGGCGCCGAGCATCCGGACGAGCTCGCCGACGACGGCCTTGCCCTTGAGCTCGGCGACCGTCGTCCGGGCGGGCTCGACGGTGGTGTCCTTCGCGATCGAGAAGTGGCGGTCGCCGAGGGACGCGATCTGCGGGAGGTGCGTGATGCAGAGGACCTGGCGGCCCTCGCCGAGCGCGCGCAGCTGCTCGCCGACCGCGCGGGCCGTCTGGCCGCCGATGCCCGCGTCGACCTCGTCGAACACGAGCGTCGCGTCACTGCCGTCGTTCGCCGTGCCGAGGATCGCGAGCATCACGCGCGACAGCTCGCCGCCCGAGGCGATCTCGCGCAGCGGCGCGGCCGGGACGCCGGGGTTCGGGGCGATGAGGAACTCGACGACGTCGGCGCCGGACGGGCCGGGCTCGCGGTCGCCGATCGTCACGTCGAACGCCGCGCCCTCCATCGCGAGGTCGGCAAGGCGCGCGCGGACCCCCTCGGCCAGCCGCGGCGCCGCCTTCTTGCGCGTCTTGCGCAACGCGGCGGCGCGACGCCGCAGGTCCTCGCGGGCCTCGCCCAGCTCCGCCGTCGCCTGCTCGAGCGCGACCTCGGCGTTGACGAGCTCGTCCCGGCGCTGCCGGCAGCGCTCGGCGTGCGCGAGCACCGCCGCGATCGACCCGCCGTGCTTGCGCTCCAGCCGATCGAGCGCGCCCAGGCGCTCCTCGACGACCTCGAGCCGCCCCGGCCCGTCGCCCTCGAGCCCGCCGCCGTAGCGCCGCAGCTCGCCGGCGAGGTCGTCCGCCTCGACGAGCAGTGCCCGGAAGCGGTCCGCCAGAGGATCGAGCTCGGCGTCCACGCCGGCGACCCCGTCGAGCCCGTGCTGCGCCGCGCCGAGCGTCTCGGGAAGAGAGACCGAGGAGCCGGCGCCTCCGCCGAAGGCGTCGTCGCCGCCGAAGCCCCCGGAGGGGCCGAAGGCTCCGCCGGCGTCCTCGCCGTCGAGCGCGGCGGCGGCCGCGAGCGCGGCGCCGCGGAGGGCTTCGACGTGGCGGAGGCGCTCGCGTTCGGCGAGGAGGGAGTCCTTCTCGGTCTCGGAGGGGTCGGCGTCCTCGATCTCGGCGAGCTCGAACTCGAGGAGGTCGAGCTCGCGGTCGCGGGCTCCGGCCCGCTCGCGCAGCTCGTCGAGCGAGGCCTCGAGGTCGCGGACGCGCGCGTGGACGCCGGCGAAGGCGCGGCGGGCCTCGAGGTGATCGTCGCCGCAGAACGCGTCGAGCAGCTCGAGCTGGGCGGAGGCGACGGTGAGCTTGCGGCTCTCGTGCTGGCCGTAGAACGCGACGAGCGTCGCCGCGACGTCGCGCAGGTCGCCGGCCGGGACGGTGCGGCCGCAGAGCAGCGCTCGGGTGCGTCCCTCGGCGGAGACGCGGCGGGCCAGCACCAGCTCCTCCGCGTCCTCGGGCAGCCGGTCGCCGAGCGCGTCGCGCAGTGCGCCGGGCAGCTCGAAGACGCCCTCGACGTACGCCTCGCGCGCGCCGGGACGGACGATCCCGCCGCGCGGTTTGCCGCCGAGAAGGAGGTCCAGCGCGTGCGCGAGCATCGTCTTGCCGGCGCCGGTCTCGCCGGTGATGACGTTCAGGCCGGGCCCGAGGCACAGCTCGGCCCGCTCGATCAGGAGGAGGTTCTCGACTCGCAGCTCCGTCAGCACGCGGCGCACGATGGCACCCGGTCCCGACGGAACCGCGTCGAACGCATGTTCTGGTGCAGAGACGGCGCGAAGAGGGGGCGTTGCGGCGCGAAGACGGCCGGCCGCGGGCGCCAAGAGCGCGCGCAGCTCAGGACGAGAGCCGGCCGAACTTGTCGCGCAACCGGCGGTAGAACGTCGAGCCGGGGACCTGGGCGAGCGAGCCGACGTCGTGGCGGAAGCGCGCGTCGACCGACAGCCCCGGCCCGAGCTCGCCGATCAGGCGGCCGTCGACGGTCACGTCGACGACGTCGCGCGACCGGTTCTGCAGCGTCAGGACGTCGTTCGGCGCGACCACGAGCGCCCGCGCCGTCAGCGAGTGCGGGGCGATGAACGAGACGACGAACCCCTCCACGCCCCAGGCCAGCACGGGCCCGCCGTTGGCGAGGTTGTAGCCCGTGGACCCGGCGGGGGTGGCGACGACCACGCCGTCGCAGCGCACCGACCCGACCTCCTCGCCCTGGATCGAGTACCCGAGCTGGGCGACCCGCTCGCCGACCTTGCGATGGATCGAGACGTCGTTGATCGCCGCATGCGACCCGTCGGGTCCCTCCAGCACGACCGCGGGCAGCGGCAGCACCTCGAACTCGCCGGCGAAGGCGCGGTCGAACTCCTGCTCCATCTCCCCCGGCTCGATCGTCGCGAGGAACCCGACCTCGCCGAAGTTCACCGCGAACACCGGCACCTTCGTCAGCGCGAAGCGGCGCAGCGCCGAGAGGATCGTCCCGTCGCCGCCGAGCACGATGCACACCTCGAAGTCCTCGGCGGCCGAGTCGAGCACGAGCCCCTCGCGCGGCCCCAGGTCGTGCTTGCGCGTCTCGGCGGCGTCGAAGTGCAGCTCGAAGCCGTGGCGCAGCGCGGCCGCCAGCAGCGGGTCCAGGGCGCAGTTCGTCTCCTCGACCGAGCGGTGCGTCATCACCAGCGCGTTCCGCGAGCTCACACCGCCACCTCCGCCAGCGCGGCCTCGACGTCATCGACGGCTCCCGGACGGCCCGCCGGCCCGAACCACAGGAACGTCTCGACGTTCCCCTTCGGCCCCGGCAGCCCGGAGGGAGCGAACCCCAGCACCGAGCAGCCGAGCGACGAGACGCACGACGCCACCGACGCGACGGCGTCCCTGCGGTCATCGGCCGACCGCACGACGCCGCCCTTGCCGACCCGCTCGCGCCCGACCTCGAACTGCGGCTTGACCATCACGAGCGCGTCGAACGACGGCCCGAGGCACGCCACGACCGCCGGCAGGACCTTCGTCAGGGAGATGAACGACACGTCGGCGACGAGCAGGTCGGGCGCCCACGGGAGGTCGGAGGGAGCCAGCCGCCGCGCGTTCGTGCGCTCCAGCACGGTCACCCGCGGGTCCTCCCGCAGCGACCACGCCAGCTCGCCGTACGCCACGTCGACCGCCGCCACCTCGGCGGCGCCCCGCTGCAGCAGCACGTCGGTGAACCCGCCGGTCGACGCGCCCACGTCCAGGGCGCGACGTCCCGCGACCTCGAGGCCCAGCGCGTCCAGCGCGTTCGCCAGCTTCATCCCGCCGCGCGAGACGTACGCGGGGCCGGAGGCCACGTCGACCGTCACGTCGTCGGCGACGAGCTCCCCCGGCTTCGCGGCCCGCCGCCGCTCCGGCCCGACGAGCACCTCGCCGGCCATCACGGACGCCGCGGCACGGGTCCGGGAGGCGAAGAGCCCGCGCTCGGCGAGCAGCGTGTCGAGGCGCACCTTCCCCATCAGCGGGGGAAGTGTGCACGACGCGGCTCGGAACCGCCGCGAGAAGAGAAACGGCCCGGCTGGGAGGCCGGGCCGCTTCGGGGAGGAGAGATACTGCTGTGGGTCTGCTTTGTGATCTCTGAGGGAAGTGGGCGTCCCCACGGAGGGACTGCTCCGGATGATGGTGGTTGACTGGCCAGTCAACTGTGAGGCCGCACACAGAAAGCGGCCCGGATGGCGGAACCCGCCTCCTCCACGGCGTCCCGCGCCACGTCGACGGAGCCGAGCCAGCGGAAGAACCCGTGGACCGTCCCCGGATAGACGCTCAGCCGTGTCTCGACGCCAGCCGCCCGTAGCCGGTCGGCGTAGTCGGATCCCTCATCGGTCAGCGGATCGCACTCGGCCAGCAGCACCAGCGCCGGCGGCAGCCCGGACAGGTCGGCGGCCCGCAGCGGCGAGGCGTCGGGCGAGTGGCCCGACGCACCGGGCGCGTAGAGCTCCCACATCGCCTTCATCCCGTCCCGCGTCAGGCGGTAGCCCCCGCCGCCGTACTGCTGCATCGACGCCGTCGCGCAGGCGGCGTCGCACACCGGGTAGACGAGCAGCTGGAACGCAAGCGGCGGCGCTCCCGCATCGCGCGCCCGCCGCGCGACGACCGCAGCCAGGTTCCCGCCCGCGCTGTCGCCGCCGACGGCCAGCGGCTCGCCGGCGAACTCGCGGGCCAGCCACTCCAGGGCGTCCATGCACTCCGCCAGCTGGCCCGGGAACCGCACCTCGGGCGCCAGCGAGTAGTCGACGGACAGCACCGCGGCGCCCGACCGGTTGGCGAGCGCGCGGCACAGCGCGTCGTTCGCCGCGATCGTGCCCATCATCCAGCCGCCGCCGTGCATCCACAGCAGCGCGCCGGCCGCGTTCTCGGGCACGTAGAGCCGCCCGTGCTCCACGTCGCACACGGACGCGACGTCCTCCGGCTCCCCCACGTGCACCAGCGCGGTGCGGTCGTAGTCGGCCCGCGCCTCCTCCACCGACGCCGGCGCCGGCAGGTCCTCCCCAGCCTCGAGGACCGCCCGGATCTGGGGGTCGAGCTTGCTAGGCGCGCGCAAAGCGGCCCGTGCCGACCGCGGCGAGGATCCGCTCGGCGATCGCCTCGCCCGTGTAGCCGACCTCGTGATGCAGCAGCGCCGGCTTGCCGTGCGTGACGTACCGGTCCGGCAGCCCGACGCGCAGCACGCGCGGCAGCGCGCTGCCGGTGTCGTGCAGCTGCTCGAGCACGGCGGATCCGAACCCGCCGGCGAGCACGCCCTCCTCGACCGTGACGAGCATGTCGTGCTCCCCCGCGAGCTGCGCGAGCAGCCCCGTGTCGAGCGGCTTGGCGAACATCGCGTCGGCGACGGTCACCTCGAGCCCGCGCTCGGCGAGCAGGTCCGCCGCCTCGAGCGACTTCTGCACGCCCGTGCCGTAGCCGAGCAGCGCGACGTGCGAGCCCTCCCGCAGCAGCTGCCCGCGGCCGATCGGCAGCACTGACGGCTCGTCCGGGAGCGCGACGCCGATCGCCTCGCCGCGCGGGTAGCGCAGCGCGATCGGGCCGTCGTCGTAGACGAGCGCGGTGCGGAGCATGTGCTGCAGCAGCGCCTCGTCGCGCGGCGCCATCAGGACGATGTTCGGCAGGCAGCGCAGGTACGAGATGTCGAAGACGCCGTGGTGGGTCGGGCCGTCATCGCCGACGAGGCCGGCGCGGTCCATGACGAACGTGACGTTGAGGTTCTGCAGGCAGACGTCGTGGACGATCTGGTCGAACGCGCGCTGCAGGAACGTCGAGTAGATCGCCGCGACCGGCTTGGCGCCCTCCAGGGCGAGGCCCGCGGCGAAGAGGATGGCCTGCTGCTCGGCGATGCCGACGTCGAAGTAGCGGTCCGGCAGCGCCTTCTGGAGGTGGTCCAGGCCCGTGCCGGTGTTCATCGCCGCGGTGATGCCGACGACCCGGTCGTCGCGTTCGGCCTCGGCGACGAGCGCCTGGCCGAACACCTTCGTCCACTGCGCCGGCGCCGGGTTGGCGTCCTTGCCCGCGGGGACCGCCTTCGCGGGCGCCCGGTTGGCGATCGACTTCGGCTTGGCGGCATGCCACTTCTCCATGCCCTCCAGGCCGCCCTCCTCGGCGGGCGCGAAGCCCTTGCCCTTGACCGTCGCGATGTGCACGACGACCGGACGCTGCGCGTCCAGCGCCTTAGACAGCGCCGCGCGCAGCGAGCGCACGTCGTGGCCGTCGATGACGCCCATGTAGGCCCAGTCGAGCTCCTCCCAGAGGAGCCCCGGGGCCCAGAACGACTTGATCGACTCCTTCAGCTGCGGGCCGAGCCGCTCGAACGCGGCGCCGATGCCGCCGGGCAGCTCGGTCAGCTTCGCCTCGACGCCCTCGCGCGCGTGCCACAGCTTCGGGCTCAGGCGGACGCGGTTGAAGTACCGCGACAGCGCGCCGACGTTCGGCGCGATCGACATCCCGTTGTCGTTGAGGACGACGACCATCGGCGTGCCCAGCCCGCCCGCCTGGTGGATCGCCTCGAAGGCGACGCCGCCGGTCATGGCGCCGTCGCCGATGACGGCGACGACCTTGCCGGCGTCGATCTCGCCGCGCAGGCGCATGCCCTCCTTGAGCCCGACGGCGTAGCCGATCGAGGTCGAGGCGTGGCCGGCGCCCATGATGTCGTGCTCGGACTCGTGGATCGCGCAGAAGGGCGCCAGACCCTCGTACTGGCGGATCGTCCCGAGCTGGTCGCGCCGGCCTGTGAGGATCTTGTGGGGATAGGCCTGATGGCCGACGTCCCACAGGATCTTGTCCTTCGGGGAGTCCAGGAGCGAGTGCAGCGCGACGGCCAGCTCGCACGTCCCGAGGTTCGCCCCGAAGTGCCCGCCGATCTCGCCGACGGTGTCGATGATGTGCTCGCGGACCTCCTGGGCGACCGTGTCCAGCTCGTCGTCCGAGAGCCCGTGCAGGTCCTGAGGACGGTCGATGCGGTCGAGGATCCGTGTCATGAGGTCCGGGTGTGGATGAAGTCCGTGATCTGCTCGAGCTCGGTCGCGTCGCCGTCGTGCGCCGCGGCCGCCTCGGCGAGCGCGGTGCGCGCCCGGTCATGCGACTGCCGGGCCAGTGTACGCGCCCGGTCGAGCCCGAACTCCGACACGTAGGTCCGTTTGCCGTGCCGTTCGTCGGAGCCCTGCGGCTTGCCGAGGGCGTCGTCGGTGCCGGTCACGTCGAGGATGTCGTCGACGATCTGGAAGAGCACGCCGAGCTCGTCGGCGAAGGTGCGGTAGGCGGCGCTCGGCATGCCGTGCATCAGGAGTACGCACTCCACCGAGGCGCCGATCAGCCGGCCGGTCTTGAGCGCGTGCAGCGTCGGGAGGTCGGCGGCCGGCTCGTCGGTGACGTCGATCCACTGCCCGCCGACCATGCCGTTGACGCCCGTGGCGGCCGCCAGCTCGGCGACCGCGGCGAGCAGGTGCGCGGGCTCGCCGGTCTGGTGCTCGAGGATGTGGCGGAACGCCTCGGCGTAGAGCGCGTCTCCCGCGAGGATCGCGACGTCCTCGCCGTGGACCTTGTGGTTGGTCGGGCGGCCGCGGCGGAGGTCGTCGTCGTCCATCGCCGGCAGGTCGTCGTGGATGAGCGAGTAGGTGTGGATGAGCTCGATCCCGGCCGCGAGCGGCAGCACCGTGTCGGCGTCGCGCCCGATCGCGCGCGCGGTCGCGAGCGCGAGCACCGGGCGAATCCGCTTGCCGCCGGCAAGCAGCGAGTAGCGCATCGCCTCCTCGAGGCCGGCGGTCACCGCGTCGTCCGAGAACCGCATCCGGGCGAGGTACGCCTCGATCCTGTCGCGAAGGTGCTCGGGGTAGGTGGCCGCTGACACGCGCGGCGAGGATACGATCCGGACGTGGAACGCTCCCTGTCACGGAGGACGGCGTCCCGGATCGCCATCGGCTTCAGCGTCGTGGCCTTCGCGGCCCTGCTCATCGGCGCGATCCTGCTCGCCGAGTCGCAGTCCGGCCAGCGCGAGGACCTGCGCGACCGCCACACCTCGCGCGTCGGCGTCGCCGGCTCGCTCATCGACTCGCTCTTCCGGGTGGCGTACGCCGGCCAGGCGCGTCAGGCCGCCGAGGACTACACGGGCGACCGCGTCTCCCGCAGCGAGCTCGACCGCTCGGCGCAGGACAGCGGCAACGTGTTCCGTGCCGTCGTCGGCGAGGACGGCGAGGTGCTCGGCCGCTCGACCGGCACGCCCGACGAGGTGCTGAACGACGATGCGCTGCGCCGCGCGGCGCTCGAGTCCGACGTGGGCTACGCGCTGTCATCGGTCGGGATGACCGGCGAGCAGGACTACGTCGCGAACGCCGTCCCGTTCCGGCTGCGCGACGGCTCCACGCGGATCCTGCTGAGCGGCACGCCGGCCAAGGCGTTCCGCGACTTCCTCGACGGCAGCCTCACGCCGCTCGCGTCGCTCGAGCGGCGCCGCGCCTTCATCACCGACGGCAGCGGCAACCTGCTCGGCACGGCGGCGCCGAAGGGAGCGGAGCCCACGCCGCCGAACGACCTGGTCAAGGCGGTGATCGGCGCCAAGCAGGGGTGGGTCGGCGTCGACGGCGAGCGGGTGTTCTTCTCGGACGCGCCGCTCGCGGCGTCGCGCTGGCGCATCGCGCTCGCGACGCCGGAGTCCTCGCTCTACTCCTCGGTGTCCGGGTCGTCGCGCTGGGTGCCGTGGGTGCTGCTCGCGTTCGGCGCGATCGCGCTCGCCGCGATCGCCCTCCTGCTGCTGCGTCTCGCGCGTCAGAGCGAGCGGCTGCACGTCGCGAACGCCGAGCTGGCGCGCTCGAACGCCGACCTCGAGCAGTTCGCCTACGCGGCCTCGCACGACCTGTCCGCGCCGCTGCAGACCGTCGACGGGTTCGCCCAGCTGCTCGAACGCCGCAGCTCGGGCGACCTCGACGACAAGGCCCGGCTCTACCTGACGCACCTGCGGACCGGCGTCGGCCGGATGCAGCAGCTCATCGACGACCTGCTCGTCTACTCGCGCGTCGGCCGCGGGCCGATCGCCGCCGACCGCGTAGAGCTCGAAGGCGTGCTCGACGACGTCCTGGCGTCGCTGCACGGCGTCGTCGACGAGCGCCGCGCGGTCGTGACCCGCGACGAGCTGCCCGTCGTCCGCGGCGAGCGCGGCCAGCTCGCCCAGGTCCTGCAGAACCTCGTGGGGAACGCGCTGAAGTTCACCGCGCCCGACGTCGAGCCGCGGGTGCACGTCGGCGCCGCGCACGACCACGACGGCTCCTGGCGCATCTCGGTGACCGACAACGGGATCGGCGTCGGCGAGCAGAAGGAGTCGATCTTCAAGATGTTCGGCCGGCTGCACCCCGACGACGCCTATCCCGGCACCGGGATCGGGCTGGCGCTCGTCAAGCGCATCGTCGAGCGCCACGGCGGGCGCATCTGGGTCGACGCCACGCCCGAGGGCGGCAGCGTGTTCACGTTCACGCTGCCCGACCGGACGCCGGCGGCGGCGCCCGAGCCCGACCGCGTTCCGACGCCCGCCTAGAGCAGCGAGTCCTGGCCCGGCAGCGGCTCGACCGCGGCCTGGCGCGCGCGGCGCTCGAGTTCGGCGCTGGCCTGCGACGCCATCGCGGCGCAGTCCTCGACGAGACCGGCGGCCGCGTCCTGGCTCAGATCGCCGGAGCGGAGCTGCTCGGCGGCGCGCTCGAGGCGCTCGATGAGGGTGTCCAGCTCATCCATGGTTCGCCCGCGACTCTTGCAGAACGGCGTTCAGCACGCCGTTGACGAACTTCGGCGCGTCGGCCCCGCAGTACGACTTCGCGGTGTCGACGGCTTCGGAGATGGCGCCCTCGGCCGGGATCGGCTGGTCGGCCGGCACGGCGTCGGGATGGAGCATCTCGGTCAGCGCGACGCGCATGATCGCCTTCTCGAGCGGCGCGATGCGGTCGATCGTCCAGCCGTGCGCGTGGCGCTCGATCAGCCCGTCGAGGTCCTCGCTGTAGTCGTCGGCCGCGTGCGCGAGCGCACGCGTGAACATCGACGCGTCGCGCCCGAGGACGTCGTCGAGCGCGCGGCCGGTGAGCTCGTGCTGGTACAGGGCGAAGGCGGCCGCCCGGCGCTGATCGGACCTGCGGGCCACGTGGGCGCTACGCGCGCGACATGTAGGCGCCGGTCTCCGTCTGGATCTTGATCCGGTCGCCGATGTTCACGAACAGCGGCACCTGCACCGTCGCGCCGGTCTCGACCGTCGCCGGCTTGTTGCCGCCGCCGCTCGCGGTGTCGCCGCGCAGCCCCGGCTCGGTCTCCGTCACCTCGAGCTCGACCGACGCCGGCAGCTGGAGGTCGGCCGGCTTCTCGTCGATGAAGAGGACGTCGACCTCCTCGTTCGGCCGCGTCCAGCGCAGCTTGTCGGCGAGCGAGGCCTCGGGGATCGCGAGCTGCTCGTAGGACTCCGTGTCCATGAAGTGCGCGTCCTCGCCGTCGGTGTAGAGGAACTGCATCTTGCGCGCCTCGGTGCGCACGGCACGGAACTTCTCCCCCGCGCGGAACGTCCGGTCGATGACGTTGCCATCGCTGGTTCGCCGCAGCTTCGTCCGCACGAACGCCCCGCCCTTGCCGGGCTTGACGTGCTGGAACTCGACGACCTTGAAGACGACGCCGTCGACCTCGATGTGGTTGCCGTTCTTGAACTGGTTCGTCGAGATCACGTTCGAGAAGGCTAGCCGCGGCGCGGCCGGGCCTCGCGTCACCGGCGGCCGGCGCCGCCGGTGACGGGTCGAAGCGACTCAGTAGGTGTGCAGGATCCGGCCCCAGGGCAGCTCGAAGCTCCACGGGCCGCCGGAGTAGCCGGCGAAGAGCATCTTGCGCACGGGCAGCAGGTACCAGGGGTCGAGCGCGGAGTGCGTGTCGAACGTGACGCTTCCCGGCCCGGTGAACTGGTTCGCGTACCACTCGTCGGTCACGCGGTAGTTGTTCGTCTTCGGGCTGAAGTGCTCGATCAGCTCGACCTTCGGCGGCAGGCCTTCCGGGTGCGGGACGACGCGCAGCGTGAGCAGCGGGGTCTTGAACGGCTCGGCGTCCTCGCGCGGGATGACGCGCTCGGGCCGGAACAGCCCGGTCGCCAGGCGCGTGCCCTTCGGGCGCTCGACGATGCCGAGCATCCCCTGGTCGGTCTTCTGCAGCTCGATGTGCCCGAGCTTCTTCGGCACGCCCCAGATCTCGCGGCCGACGGCGATCGCCGCGTCCGAGGTCAGGAGGTTGTTGACGACGTACTCCACGGGCTCGCCCTGGAACGTCGCCGAGATGCTCAGGAACGCCTCCTGGTAGGAGCCGAGCGTGCACATCGGGGCGTCGAGGACCGCGAGCGTCGCCGTCGCCGGCAGCCGCAGCTCGAGGCAGTCGGGCAGCAGGTCGAGCGCCGCCTCCTCGTCGGTCTCGTACGTCCACGAGAGCAGCTCGAGGTTCCTGTAGTAGAACGGCGGCTCGGGGTAGATGGGCGCGTGGACGGGCATCGTCCCCGCCATCCGGTCGAGCGTCATGCGCCCCTGCCGGGTCGCCTGTGCGGTGTCGAGGGCCATGGTTTCCTCCTGGTTGTGGGGTCAGGCGCCGAGGGCGCCGTCGACGAGCGCCTGCTGCCGCTCGTCGTAGGGCGGGACGAACAGCGCGCACTGGTCGTCCGTGCCGCGGACGAAGACGCCGCGCGGGTTCGAGAACTCGCGGAACCCGTCGACGCCGTGATGGCGCCCGGTCCCGCTGTTGCCGACGCCGCCGAAGCCGAGCGACGGCAGTGCGCCCTGGATGGCGCACGCGTTCACGCACGCTCCGCCGGACGACGTGCGGCGCAGGACGTCCTCGGCCGCGGACTCCTCCTGCGTGAAGACGTAGAGGCCGAGCGGGCGCTCGCCGGTGTTGACGCGCGCGATGGCGTCGTCGACGGAGTCGTACGGGATCACCGGGAGGATCGGCCCGAAGACCTCCTCCTGCACGATCCCGAGGTCGTCCGGCGGATCGATGACGAGCGAGAGCGGCATGCGCCGCGTCTTCGGATCGATCGCGCCCTCGCTGTCGAGCTGGACGACCGTGCAGCCGGCCTCGCGCGCCTCGTCGACGAGCCCGACCAGGCGCTCGAGGTGGCGCTCGCTGATGATCCCGGTGCACGCGTCGGTGCGCGAGTAGTCCGGCACCGAGCGGTCGACGTGCTCCTTGGCCAGCGCGACGAACGCGTCGACCTCGTCCCGCGGCACGAGCACGTGGTCGACCGTGTTGCACATCTGGCCGTTCTTGATCATCTTGATCCCGACGATGTGGCCGACGCCCTCGGGCTCGACGCCGTCCTCGAGCAGGATCGCCGGGCACTTGCCGCCGAGCTCGAGCGTGAGCGGGACGAGGTGCTCGGCCGCGGCCTTCGCCACCTCGCGGCCGACGCGCGGGCTGCCGGTGTAGAGCAGGTGGTCCCACGGAATGCGGGCGAACTCGCGCGCGAGGTCGAGGCCGCCGACCGCGACGTCGACGAGGTCGGCGTCGAACGTCGCGCCGATCATGTCGCGCAGCAGCTCGCCGCATGCGGGCGTGAAGTCCGACGGCTTGAGGATGACCCGGTTGCCCGCCGCGAGCATGTCGACCAGCGGGCCGAGGCTGAGGTCGAACGGGAAGTTCCAGGGGACGATGTTGCCGATGACGCCCTTGGGCTCGAAGCGCATCTCGGCGCGGCCGGTCCCGAACATCGCGGGGTCCGCCTCGCGCGGCTCCGGCGCCATCCAGCCCTCGAGGTGCTCGGCCGCGTAGGCGGCGCGGCCGGCGACGCCGAGCGTCTCCACCATGTCGGCGAACAGGGCCGGGTGCGACCCGAAGTCCTCGCGCACGGCGTCGCGCACGCGCAGGCGGTTCGCCAGGATCATGTCCGCCACCGCGAGCACCCGTTCGCGCCGGTCCGCGGCGGACGGGTACGGGTCGCGCAGGAACGCCTTGCGCTGCACCTCGACCGATGTGCGCAGCGCCTCGATCGCCGCTGCGTCGCTGCTTGAAACCATCGTCGCCATCACGACCTCCCCGTCGCTCGACTTGCACGGCGACGCTACGGAGCGGTCCGAGCGCGAGGTATGGCGATGCTCCCCGAATCACATGAGCTCGCCGGCGCGCGCCTTGTGCGATACGCACAAGGCGTAGTGTCGCTCCATGTCGCTCTCCCGTCGTCTTCTCCCGGCCGCCTGCGTCGTCGCGGCCCTCTCCCTTCCCGCGTTGCCCGCCGATGCGCTCGGTGCCGGCAAGACGGTCTCCGCGTGCGCGTCCAAGAGCGGCACGTTGCGGCTCGCCAAGAAGTGCAAGAAGGGCGAGCGGAAGTACAAGCTCGTCACCTCGTCGACGCGCGGCCCGGCGGGTCCGGCCGGCGCGGCGGGCGCGCAGGGAGCCAAGGGCGATCCGGGTCCGAAGGGCGACGCCGGCGTGCAGGGCGCGACCGGCACCGCGAAGGCGAGCTCGTGCACGCCCGGCAGCGTCGTGACCGGCGTGACGGCGGCCGGCGACCTCACGTGCGAGGCGCTGCCGGCGTACAGCGCGGGCAGCGGGCTCGGGCTCGCGGGAGGCGTCTTCTCGCTGTCGCCGCCGATCACGCTCGAGTCCTCGGCCGGCCAGCCGCCGCTCACGGCGACGAACACCGCGACGACGGGATCGGTCCCCGGCCTTGTGGGTGAGACGAACTCGACCTCCCACGGCGTCGGGGCCACGGGAGGGGCGACCGGCGTGCGAGGCGTCGTCACGCCGACGACCCCCGGCGGCTACTCGGCGGGCGTGCGCGGCATCAACAACGGCACGAGCGGCACGGGCATCGGCGTCATCGGCTACCAGGCCGGCTCGGGCTGGGGCGTGTACGGCGAGACGCCCTCGGGCTTCGGCGTCTACGGCCTGACGACGAACAACGCCGCCTCGAGCGTCGGCGTGCGCGGGGAGACGTTCAGCACGGCCGGCACCGCCGTCGAGGCGAAGTACAGCGGCGCGGGGGACGGCGAGGCCCTGCAGCTGGACAACGGGAAGCTCACGGTCGCCGGAGTCAACAAGGCCGCGGTCAGGTTCACGCCCGTCGTGCTCTGCGGACCGGGCAACGCGTTCTTCGCCATCGACCATCCGTTCCTCAACGGCGACGCCGCCGCGCTGCCCCTGCTGACGCACGTCGACACGTCGCCCGCATCGCTGACCGCGGCGCCGGACCTCGCGCTCGTCTACAACGCCTCGGGCGGCGTCGCCGGGTGCACCGCCGACCGCTGGCTCATCTGGAACGAGTCGGGCGCTGCCATCCCGGCCGGCACGCAGGTGGACCTGCTTGTGATCAACGGGTGAACCTCGGCCCGCCCGAGTGACCAGGGTCACTGAAGAACATGTGTTCGGGGGTATCTTCGAATGTGCATAGAAGTAACAAGCGATTTGAACCCTCGGAGCCCCGAACAAATGACCGACCGCACCTGGAACCTGACCCTGACCCTCCCCGGTGAGGAGACCCGCACCATCCACGCCAACCAGAGCGAGATGGTCGGCATCCTCCGCGGCCTGATGGCCGGCGAGGCGCCCGCCGGCGCCGACGTGTCCGTGACCGAGCTGCACCCCGCCGGCTCGCTCCTGCGCGCCGCCTAGGCACCTCTCGCATCCCCCCGGTTGGGGCTTCCCCAACCGCCCCGACGCGCCCGCTTGCCGGGCGCGTCGTCGTTCGGTGGGGTTCGCGCCGTGATGGACGACGCCAGCCTCGCCGGGCGCGTCGCGCTCGTGACCGGCGCCGGCCGGCAGCGCGGCATCGGCCGCGGCATCGTCAACGAGCTCGCCCGCGCCGGAGCGGACGTCGCCGTCCACGCTCGCGTGTGGGACGACCGCGAGCCCTGGCCGCACGCCGACCTCGCCGCGCTCGGCCGCCGCGTCGCCGTCGTCGAAGGCGACCTCACCGACCGCTCCACCGTCGCGCGGATGCGCGACGAGATCGAGGCGGCGCTCGGGACCGTCGACGTGCTCGTCAACAACGCGGGCGTCGCCGGCGGCGCGGGCCAGGACGTCCTGCACGACCTCGACGACGACCTCTGGTACCGGACGGTCGACATCAACCTCAACGCGGTCTACCTCGTCACGAAGGCCTTCCTGCCGGGGATGGTCGCGGCGGGGCGCGGCTCGATCGTGAACATCTCGTCCGTCGCCGGCCGCGCCGGCCAGCCGCGGATGGGCGCGTACGTCGCGACGAAGTTCGCGCTCATCGGCCTCACCCAGCAGCTGGCGCTGGAGTACGCACCGGCGATCCGGGTCAACTGCATCTGCCCGGGATCGACCGACACGGACATGATGGACGGCACGTTCGCCCGCCGCGACGCCGCCGCCGGAGCGCCGCCCGGCACCGCGAAGGCGACCCGGATCTCGGGCCTGCCGCTCAAGCGCCAGGGCCGGCCCGAGGACATCGGCCGGGCGGTCCTGTTCCTCGCCTCCGGCGCCGCGGACTGGGTGACGGGACAGACGCTGAACGTCGACGGCGGGCAGCGATTCGACTGAGGGAGAACATGGGCTACGTCAAGACCCCCGAGGAGATCGCGCGGATCCAGGCCGCGCTGCGCAACCCGCGCTTCGTCCGCGCGAGGAAGGTCACCGTCGACTTCCTCACGGAGCCGGCGACGATCGAGCGCCTGCTGCCGCCCGGCTTCGAGCCGGTCGACCAGCCGCTCGTCACCGTCATGGTCGGCCACTACGCGAGCAACTGCGTGGGCGACTTCGCCGGCGGCTCCGTCTACCTCCATTCGCGCTTCGGCGACGTCGAGGGGACCTACGCGCTGCAGATGTGGATGGACACCGACCACGCGACGCTGTTCGGCCGGGACCTCTACGGCGAGCCGAAGAAGATCGCCGACGCCGGCGTCGAGCGCGACGGCGACCGCGTGACCGCGTTCATCGAGCGCGGCGGCGTCCGGCTCGTCGACCTCGCGGTCGAGCTGCGCAACGAGCACCCGCCCTCGAAGGTCCTGCGCAACGCGTTCAACGTGAAGGCGCGGCCGGCCGCGGGCCGCGACGGGCTCGAGGAGGACGCGATCGTCACGTGCGCGGAGAACGAGGACGACCGTCAGCTGCACCGCGACGGACCGGCGACGCTGACCCTGACCGGCACGGAGCTCGATCCGCTCGATGAGGTGCCCGTCGTCGAGGTGCTGCGCGGGACGTACGTCGAGGGCGACGCGAGCGCGACGCTGCGCGTCGTCGGGAGCATCCCCGCCGCCGACTTCCTTCCCTACGCGTTCGGCCGCAACGACGACTGGAGCCTGCTCGACACGTCGGGCTGACGCGCGGCGGCGCCCCGCGATGACAAGCTGCCGGGCGTGGCGCTGCGCTCCCGGCTCGACGGGCTGATCGACCACCGCTGGCTCGTCGGCGACCCCGACGAGCCCGGCCGCGCCGTGGCCCGGCGCGTGCGCTGGCTGACGCTCGTCGCCATCGCCGTGGCGAACGCGATCGGCGCGCTCGTGGTGATCGCGTTCGCGCTGCTCGTGCTGCCGAAGCCGCCGCTCGACGACGAGACCTCGACGCTCGTCCTGAACCTCGTCCTCGCCGGCGCCTACACGGTCCTCGCGCTGCTGATCGGCGTCGTGTGGGGCACGCGCAAGCTCGAGCGCGGCCGTCACGGGATCCGCCCGTGGGTCGTCGGGGAGCGCGCGCCGACCGACCGCGAGCGGCGCTTCGCCCTGCGCGCGCCGATGCGGATCATGACCGTGGAGCTCGTGCTGTGGGGCGGCGCGGTCGTGCTCTTCACGCTGCTGAACCTGCAGTGGGATCCGCTGCTGGCGCTCGGCGTCGCGTGCACCGTCGCGCTCGGCGGGATCACGACGAGCGCCGCCGCGTACCTGCTCTGCGAGCTGGCGCTGCGCCCGGTGGCCTCGCGTGCGCTGGCCGACGCGGACGGCCGGCGCCCGCGGACGCGCGGCGTCGCGACGCGGTGGCTGCTCGCCTGGGCGCTGGGGACCGGCGTCCCCGTCGTCGGGCTGCTGCTCGTCGGCGTCGTCGCGCTGACGTCGGTCGACATCTCCGAGACGACGCTCGGCATCACGATCATCGCCCTGTGCGCGATCGCGTTGGTGTTCGGCGCGGGCGTGTCGGTGCTCGCCGTCTACGCGACCGTGCACCCCATCGCGTCGATCCGGCAGGGACTGGATCGCGTCCGCGGCGGCGACCTCGACGCGGCGGTCAGCGTGTGGGACACGACGCAGATCGGGCTGCTGCAGGAGGGCTTCAACGAGATGGTGCGCGGCCTGCGCGACCGCGAGCGCATCCGCGACCTCTTCGGCCGCCAGGTCGGCGAGGACGTGGCGCAGCGGGCGCTGTCGGACGAGATCGAGATGGGCGGCGAGGTCCGCGAGGTGAGCGTGCTCTTCGTCGACATCGTCGGGTCGACCACGCTCGCCGCCGAGCGCGACCCGGAGGACGTCGTGACCCTGCTCAACCGCTTCTTCGACGTGGTCGTCGACGTCGTCGAGTCGTGTGGCGGGTGGATCAACAAGTTCGAGGGCGACGCCGCGCTGGCGATCTTCGGCGCGCCCGTGCCGGTCGACGGCGCCGCGTCGTGCGCGCTGACCGCCGCGCGCCGGCTGGCCGAGCGGCTGCGCGAGGAGGTGCCCGAGATCGCCGCGGGGATCGGCGTCGCGACCGGCGAGGCCGTCGCCGGCAACGTCGGAACGGAGCGGCGCTACGAGTACACGGTCATCGGCGACCCGGTCAACGAGGCCGCCCGCCTCTCCGACCTCGCCAAGGACCGCGACGTCCCCGTGCTCGCGAGCGCGGCGACCCTCGAGGCGGCGACCGGCGACGAGGCCGAGCGCTGGACGACCGGCGACGAGATCACCCTCCGCGGCCGCGCCGAGCCGACCGTCCTCGCGGCGCCCCGCTGAGATCGCGCGCCCTCTTGGCGCCGAGAGGGTCGCGGAAGGGGGTTCAGCCCTCGAGGGTCTCGCTGGCCTCGAGCCAGGCGGCCTCGAGGTCGTCCCTCTCGGCGTGGAGCGCGCGGAGCTCCTCGTCGAGGGCGCGGAGGCGGGCGTGGTCGGTCGCGGCGGCGGCCATCTCCTCGTGGAGCTCTCCCTCGCGGATGGCGATGCGCTCCAGCCGTCGCTCGACGCGCTGGAGCTCCTTGCGGGCGGCGCGCAGGACCGCGCCGGGCGGCGGGGATCCGGCGGCGAGGCCGGTCTTCGGCGGCGGGGGCGGCTCCTCGGCCGCGTGGCGCTCGGCGAGGTACTGGTCGATGCCGCCGGGCAGGTGCCGGATGCGGCCGCCGGCGTCGAGCGCGTAGACGTCGTCGCAGACGCGTTCGACGAAGTACCGGTCGTGGCTGACGACGACCAGCGTGCCCGGCCATGCGTCGAGCAGGTCCTCGAGCGCGGTCAGCGTGTCGATGTCGAGGTCGTTCGTCGGCTCGTCGAGCAGCAGCACGTTCGGCTCGCCCATGAGCAGCCGCATGAGCTGCAGCCGCCGCCGCTCGCCGCCCGAGAGGTCGCGCACGAGCGTCCGGCCGCGTTCGCCACGGAACCCGAAGCGCTCGGCGAGCTGGCCGGCCGTCAGCTCGGTCCCGTCGCCGAGCCGCACGCGCCCGCGAACCTCCTCGACGGCCTCGAGCACGCGCAGGCCGCCGGGCAGCTCGGTCGCCGCCTGCGAGAGGTGGGCGACCCGCACCGTCGCGCCGCGGTCCACGCCGCCCGACGACGGCGTGGCCTCGCCGGCCAGCACGCGCACCAAGGTCGACTTGCCCGACCCGTTGACGCCGACCAGCGCGACGCGGTCGCCGGGCGCGAGCCGCCACGTCACGCCGCGCAGCACCGGCCGGTCGCCGTAGGAGACCGCGACGTCCTCGGCCTCGAGCACCTTCGACCCGAGCCGCGCGGTCGCGAACCGCAGCAGCTCGGCACGGTCGCGCGGCTCCGGCTCCCCGGCGATGAGCGCGTTGGCCGCCTCGATGCGGAACTTCGGCTTCGACGTGCGGGCGGGCGGCCCGCGCCGCAGCCAGGCGAGCTCCTTGCGCAGCAGCTGGCGGCGGCGCTCCTCGCGGGCGGCCGCCTGGCGCTCGCGCTCGGCCCGCGCGAGCACGTACGCCGCGTAGCCGCCCTCGTACTGATGGACGGAGCCGTCGGCGACCTCCCACGTCGCCGTGCACACGGCGTCGAGGAACCAGCGGTCGTGCGTGACGACGACGAGCGCTCCGCGCCGCGCCGCGAGGTGGCGGGCGAGCCAGTCGACGCCCTCGACGTCGAGGTGGTTCGTGGGCTCGTCGAGCAGGAGCAGGTCGGGATCGCCGAGCAGCGCCGCGGCGAGCGCCACGCGGCGCCGCTCCCCGCCCGACAGCGGCGCGACCGGGGCGTCGAGCGCCACGCCCGCCAGCAGGCCCGCGGCGACCGCGCGGACCCGCGGATCGGCGCCCCACTCGTGGTCGGCGACGTCGCCGCCGAGCGCCTCGCGAACCGTCGCGCCCGCGAGCTCGTCGCCCTGGGACAGCGCCGCCACGACGACGCCGCCCGTGCGGGTGACCGCGCCGGCGTCTGGTTCCTCCGCGCCGGCGAGCAGCCGCAGGAGCGTCGACTTGCCGTCGCCGTTGCGGCCGACGACGCCGATCCGCTCGCCGTCGGCGACGCCGAGCGTGACCTCGGCGAGGACGGACCGCGCGCCGTAGCCCTTGGCGACGGACTTCAGGTTGACGAGGCTGCGGGCTATCGCGACGACCGGGGCGCGAGCGGACCGGTGAACTCGTCCTTGAACGCCGCGGGCTCGGCCAGGTCGAGCACGAGCTTGGCCCGCGGCTGCTGCGACGCGAGCTCCGCGTCGAGCGCCTCCTTGGTGAACGGGAAGACGACGTCCTTCGACCCGCGCGCGGGGATGGTGACCTCGACGGGGGTCGACGCGCCGCCCGTGCTGATCAGCCGCAGCGTCGCGGTGAACCGGCAGGTCACACGCGCCACGCAGCGCAGCGTCTGCGTGACGGTGTCCGTCCCGCTCCTCGGCGCGCCACCGGGCTGGACGGGCGAGCCGGTGAAGGGTGGCGCGGGCAGCTTGTGCGGGCACGACGCGGCCGGGCGCGTCTTCGACGACGCGGGCTTCCGGCCCGCCTTCAGGCCGAAGTCGACGACGAGGTAGGTCGTCTTGAGGAACGGCGCGCCGGGGGCCTTGCCGACCTTGAAGCCGATCCCCACGTCGCGGAAGCGCGGATCGAAGACCGCCGAGCACGGGTGGCCCTTGCCGGCGACGAGCCCGCGCACGAGGTCGTACGCCGTGGCCGCCTCGTCCTCGATGCCGAGCGCCTCGTTGTAGGCCGAGAAGCGGTACCCGGCGCCGCGGATGCGGGAGGCCATCGTGCTCCCGTTCCTGCCGTTGTGGTTCGCGTAGCCCTTGCGCGCCTCGTCGGACGCGTGGCCCTGCGCGGCCTTCTCGAGCTGCGACGAGCGGGCGAACGCGGGCAGGCCCTGCGCCTTGCGGGCCGCGTTGATGACGCAGAGCGCCGCGGCCCGGACGTCCGTCGGCTTCGCGAGCGGGTTCGGGACGTACTGCCCGTCGCAGTCGGGGGCCTTGAGCGAGCCGCCGGCGAGCGCGGGCGGGCAGAGGGCCAGGACGGCCGCGGCGACGACGGCCGGCACGAGGAAGCGCATGGACGCGACCCTAGTCGAGCGCAGGGTCATCCGGTCAAAGGGCCGATCAGCCCATCATCGGCCGACCCCGCGGAGCCGACATCAGGGGGGTGACCGCCGTGATCGAGATCGCCGTCGGCGCGGCGGTGCCGCTCGCGCTGCTGCTCCTCGTCGTCTCCCTCGCGGCCGCGCGGCGCTGCATCACCGACCGCGACCGGTCGGAGGAGCTCAACGAACGGCTCTCGGACTCCGTCCGCCACGACCCGCTGACCGGGCTGCTCAACCGCCGGGCGCTGGCCGAGGACCTCGACGCGCGGCCGCCGGGCGTCCGGGCGACCGTCCTGCTGTGCGGCGTCGACCACTTCAAGGACCACGACGACGCGCTCGGCCATCAGGCCGGCGACGACGCCCTGCGCCGGATCGCGCTCGCCGTCCGCGGCGCGCTGCGCGCCGAGGACCGCGCGTACCGCTACGGCGCCGAGCAGCTGCTGATCCTGCTCGACCGGGCGTCCGTGCGCACGGGCGCCGAGGTGGCCGAGCGCATCCGCGGCGTCGTCCGCGCCGCCGCGATTGAGCACCCGCACGGGATCGACGGCCTGGCGACCGTGTCGATCGGCGTCGCCCACGGCATCGGCGACGTCGCCGCGCTGATCGCCGAGGCCGACGCCGCGCTCCACGCAGCGAAGACCGCCGGGCGCGACCGCGTCGTCAGCGCCCGAGCACGCGCAGCAGCTGAGCCGCGCGCAGCGACGCCTCGCTGAGCTGGCGGCGCACGTCGGCCAGGCCGGCGCGCAGCTCCGCGTCGCCCACCTCGACCGGGAGCATCGAGTCCTGCAGGTCCGCGAGGATCGTGTCGGCCTCGCTGGCCGCGTCGGCCGCGCGCTCGAGCGACTCGCGCGCCGTGGCGACCCGTGGCGCGCGCGGATCGAAGCGCCGGATCCGCATGCGATGGCGCTGTGCGAACTCCGTGTGCGTCCGCTTGGCGCGCCCGTAGGCGGCCTGCACCGGTCGGAAGAGCTGCGCCTCGAGCTGATCGGCGGCGCGCTCGTCGAGCTCCTCGAAGGCATCGCCGAGAGCGGCGAGCGAGACGGCGATCTCGTCGATCGCCTTGGCGACGGTGTCCAGCAGCTCCTGCCGGGCCTCGGAGGTGACGTAGCTCATCGGGGCGCACAGCCTAGGGACCCGCGGCCTATGATCGCGCCGCCGATGCCGAACGCCGATGAGATGCTCGAAGCGGCCGCCACCCGCGCCGACGAGCTGAAAGCCCCGGGCCTCAGCCCGCGCCCCCGCCGCCAGGTCGCCGTGCTGTCCTGCATGGACACCCGGATCGACCTCTTCCCCATGCTCGGGATCGAGCGTGGGGACGCCCACATCATCCGCAACGCGGGTGGTCTCGTGACCGACGACGCGATCCGGTCGCTGAGCGCGTCCCAGCGTCTGCTGGGCACCGAGGAGATCGTCGTCGTCATGCACGAGGGCTGCGGTCTCCACGGCGCCTCGGAGGACGACTACGCGCGAATGCTGCGCGCCGACGGGGTCCTCCCCACCTGGCGGCTGGGCGCCTTCGACGACATCGAGGCGACGCTGCGCGACAGCCTCGAGCGCCTGCGCCGCAGCCCCGAGCTCCCCCACCGCGGGAACATCCGCGGCTTCGTCTTCGACCCCGAGGACGGCACGCTGCGCGAGGTCGACCCGCCGAAGTAGGCCCGGCCCCGCCACCGGGGTCGGAGCCGCGCCCGCAGGTCCGGGGGGATCCCCGATGTACCCGCGAGCGCGCCCGGCCAAGGTGGCGGCCATGAAGACGACCTCGCTCGCGGCCGCGCTCGGCGCGGCCCTCGCGCTCGCGGCGCTTCCGGCGGCCGCGGACGCCCGGACGACCGGCAGCGACCTCTCGCGCGCCGCGACCACGACCCTCTCCTGTACCGCCGCGTGCACGCTGGCCTGGGGCGCCGACGGCTGGTTCGACGTCCAACTGCCCGAGGGGGAGATCGTCACGTCGTGGACGGCGGACCTGGCGCCCGGCACCACCGCGCGCCTGCGCCTCGTGCGTCACGACGGCGACGGCACGTCCACGGCGCTCGGCGCCACCGAGGCGGTCACGGGCTCGGCCGCCGGCGGCGTGCAGACGTTCAAGACGCACCTCGCCGTCCCGGCCCGCGACGCGCGGATCGCGGTCGACCTGCAGTCCGGCGGCATCCGGGCGGTGAACGACGACAGCTACGGCGTCCGGCACTTCGAGCCGGCGCTCGGCGACGCCGAGACCCGCGCGGGGACGCGCACCGGCGAGGAGCTGCGGCTCAGCGTGACGACCGAGGGCGACTTCGACCGCGACGGCAAGGGCGACGAGACCGAGGACGACTGCGTCGCCTGCTCCCCCACCACCCCGTCGACGCCGTCGACTCCAGCCGCTCCCTCCACCCCGCCCGCATCCGACCCGGGCACGCCCGCGTCACCCGCCGCACGCCACGCGCTCCTCGTCGACACACGGGCGCTGCTGCGCGCGGGCGCCGAGGGCCGGCGCGGGCTCGTCGACGTGTACGTCGTCAACGACAGCGCGAAGGCGTTCGACGCGACCTTCGTCGTGAAGGCCGGCGGGAAGAAGGTCGGCAGCGGCTCGGTCAAGGACCTGGAGGCCGACAGCCACGTCGTCGTCGGCGTCAAGCTCGCCCGCACGCAACTGCGCACGCTGCAGAAGCGCGGCAGCGTCAAGCTCACGCTCGAGGGCACCGCGAAGCTCGCCAACGGCGCGACCGACGCGATCGCGCAGCCGCTGACGGTCGTCAAGGGCGGCGACGCGCGCTACGACGGCACGTGGCGCGGGCCGGGCCAGTTCACCCTGGTCGTCGAGCGCGGCACCATCCGCACGGTCACCGCGAGCGTGCTCGGCTACTGCCCGGACAGCAGCTCGCAGCTGTCGATGAACGTGTTCACCTCGAACGGCGCGCCGGCGATCGTCAAGCACGACGGCTCGTTCGAGATGGTCAACGGCCGCGCCGTCAGCCAGGAGAACACCTACCGCGGCAAGCTCTCGCTGAAGGGCACCGGGAAGGGCTACGCATCCGCGTACAAGGTGCGGATGAACATGAGCGGCAGCAGGATGTACCTCGAGGGCTGCACCGGAGCCACGAACTGGACGGTGAAGCGCGTCAAGCGGTGAACTGGCTGCGCAGCCAGTCCGGGGCGTAGAGTGCCGGCCATGGCTGACGGCGACCTCCTCACCGATCTCTCGAGCCTCGACTTCTGGCGGCAGGGCCCCGAGCCTCGCGAGCCCGTCTTCGAGGAGCTGCGACGGAACCGCCCGCTCACCTGGCACCGGACGCCCGACGACATCTTCAACCTCGGCGTCGACCCGGACGACGGCTACTGGGCCGTCGTCCGCTACGACGACGTGCGGCGCATGAGCCGCGACCCGAAGACGTTCTGCTCGGGGCAGGGCGTCATGTTCGGCGAGTCGCCGCCCGAGATGCTCGAGGCGACGCAGTCGTTCCTCGCGATGGACGCCCCGCGCCACACGAAGCTGCGCGGCCTCGTGTCGTCGGCGTTCACGCCGAGGCAGGTCAAGCGGATCGAGGACGGGATCCGCGCGAACGCCCGGATCGTCGTCGAGGAGGCGGCGGGGACGGGCGGCGGCGACTTCGTCGAGCTCATCGCCAAACGGCTGCCGCTCATGACGATCAGCCACATGATCGGCGTGCCGGAGGCCGACCGCGAGCGCGTCGTGCACGCGGCCGACGTGCTCGTCACCGTGCTCGATCCTGAGGTGACGAAGGGCCGTGAGCCGCTGCTGGTCATGGGCGAGGCGATCTGGGAGCTGACGCAGTTCGCGACCGAGCTCGCGTCGTTCCGCGAGCAGCATCCCGGCGACGACCTCATGACCGCGCTCGTCCAGGCCGAGGTCGACGGCGAGAAGCTCACCCACGCGGAGATCGGCGCGTTCTTCATCCTGCTGTCGGTCGCCGGCAACGACACGACGCGCCACACGACGTCCCTGGGCATGCGCGCGCTGACGGTCCACCCGGACCAGCGCTCCTACCTCGTCGAGGACCTCGAGGGGCGGATGCCCGCCGCGGTGGAGGAGCTCGTCCGCTGGGCGACCCCGGTCATGGACTTCCGCCGGACCGCCACGCGCGACGTCGAGCTGCACGGCGAGACCATCAAGGAGGGCGACAAGGTCATCCTCTTCTACACGTCGGCCAACCGGGACGAGAGCGCGTTCGAGGACCCGTACCGGTTCGACGTCTCGCGCGACCCGAACCACCACGTCGGGTTCGGCGGCGGCGGGCCGCACTACTGCCTCGGCGCCTCGCTGGCGCGGACGCAGCTGCGCGCGATCTTCACCGAGCTGCTGACGCGGCTGCCCGACATCGAGGCCGGCGAGCCGAGCTACTTCGACGGCTCCTTCATCAACGCGGTCGGGTCGATGCCGTGCACGTTCACCCCGCGCTAGAGGGCGACTGACGCGATCGCCTCGACCGCCCGGGCCCAGTGCTCCGGGCGCAGGCGGATGTGCGACTGCTGGCTCATCGAGCGCGCGGCGACGCCGATCGCCTCGACGGGCGGCGCGTTCTCGAGCCGCGGGACGACGACCAGCGGCTCCAGCGCGACCGACCACGGCCACCGCGCGGGGTTGAAGCTGTTCGCGTGCCGGTCCGTCGGCTCCTCGGTCACCTCGGCGAGGGCGAAGACGCGCCGCCAGCCGGCGGCGTAGAGGACGACGCGGTCGCCGGGGTCCATCCGCGGGCGGCGGGGGAACCACGTGCGCTCGAGCCGGGTGAGCCCGTCGCCGGCGAGCCAGTCGTCGGGCAGCGACCACCCGGCGCGCCCCAGCGTCTTGAGCCAGTGGGCGGCCTCGGTCACCCGATGACGATCGCGGCGGGGTCGATCCCGGCCGCGACGAGGTCGCGGTCGAGCGCGTCGCCGATCGCTCGCCGCACGTCGGCGTCGTAGACCTCGTCGAAGCCGCGCGCGGCGATGCGCGCGAGGCCGGCGCCGATCGCGGTGCTGACGCCCGCCGCGGTGGTGAGCCGCTTCGCGCGCAGCTCGCCGCGCAGGCGGCGGATGAGCGCCGCCACCATCCGGTTGCCGGTCTTCGTGGCCATCGCGTAGTCGGGCGCGGCGGCGGAGGGCGCCGCGGGCGCGGTCGGCGCGAGCGGGCGCGTCGGGATCTTGCCGTTGACGAGCGACGGGCCGAGCGTCGCGGGCGCGCCCTGGACGGTGTTGACCGGCAGGCGCGCGGGCGTGCCGTCGCCGTCGCCGACCGCCAGTGCGAGGGCGACCGCGCCGGCCGGGACGGTGACGGCCAGCACACCGGTGAGGAAAGCTCGCGACGGCACGCCTACAGGGTGCCACGCGCCGGGCGTAGGATCCCCGCCATGCCGCGTTTCCATCACCTCTGGGTCGTCGAGGCCGAGCTGGAGATCCGCAACCCGGCGCCGAGCCCGGACGCCCGGTGCGACCGCATGTTCGACGCGCTCGCGGCCTACGCGAGCGAGGACACCGAGCCGTATCCGTCGCAGATCGCGAGCCGCGACGACGGCTGGATGGAGCTGACCTTCCCCGTGTGGGCGCCGAACCAGTGGGCGGCCGTCGCCGCGGGCGCGACGGTGCTCGCCGAGGCGTGCGCGCTCTGCGACGTCGCTCCCGGCGTCGTGCGGCTCGCCGCGGGCGAGAGCTCGAAGGAGCTGAACGCCTACCGCGGCCGCGTCCACGGCATGGAGACCGCGACGTAGCTCACACAGAACGGCGGGCGGCTTCCGTACGGTCCCTCCATGCCGACGGCTCTGGATCCGCGCGTCCTGCGTGCACGTGTCTGCGACCACGCCCACCGACCCGTTCCGCTGACCGACCTCGGCGTCGGGCAGCTCGGGCGCGGGTCGTGCCTGGTGGCGACCGGGGTCGCGCATCCGCTGCTCAACGGCGCCTTCCTCTCCGGCGTGTCCGCCGACGTCGACCTGCGCCGCGTCGTGGCGGGGCTCGGCGACCTGCCCGCCTCGCTGCTGGCCGCCCCGGCCGACGCCGGCCGCTGTGCCGCCGCTGCGGCGGCGTGCGGGATCGATCACGGCGGCGAGGTCTCGCTCGTCGCCGCGACGCTGACGCCGGAGCTCGCCGCCGACGCGCCGTCGCGGGGCGTCGAGCGCGCCGTCGAGCCCGAGGCCTCGGCGGTCGTCGCGGACGCCCTCGATCTCGACGTCGAAGCTGTCCCGGCGTTCACCGACGCCGACGTCTGGCTCGCCCGCGACGAGGACGGCCGCGCGGCCGCGCTGCTCGCCGTCACCGTCGACGAGGACCTCCTCGGCGTCTGGGGCCCGCTCACCGCGCACGGGTCCGGCCACGCCGGGCGCCTCGTTCACGCGGTCCTCGCGCATTACGCGCTCGAGGGGGCGACAGGGGCGTTCGCCCTTGCCCCCACCCCGGGCCTGCTTGCGCCGCTCGGCTTCGAGGTCGTCGAGACGTGGCACCGGTGGACCAAGCCGGCCCGCGTCGCCGCGCGGGCGACGGTGGTGGCCGAGCGTTCGGCGCTGTTGCGGTAGGTGCTTCCCCGCCGCGCCGGCTTGCCTCTTGACCTTCGGCGCTCGCGGTCGCGGGGGCAGCGAGGGAGGGGTTCCAGTGAGGTGGTCGTTCGGTCCGTCTTCGTCGCGCCAGTGGGGTTAGCAACGTGCCACACCGCGTCCCCCGCGTCCGCGCACGGGTCGTTCGGGTCGCGCCTCTTACGCGCGGTTTCCTCGGCCGTCCCGGGCCCGGGCGAGTGCTCCCGGGGATGGTTTCGCGCCGTGACATTCGTGCACCGTCGTCGTTCCCGGCGATTCCGGTGCACGTTCGTTCCGCATAGCGAAAGGTTCGTGCACCGCCGTCCGATTTCACGGGTGCGGTGCACGTTCCTATCGCATAGCGAAAGGTTCGTGCACCGCCTTGCGTCCGGGGCGGGTGCGGTGCACGTTTCGTTCGCATAGCGAAGGTTTCGTGCACCGCGACCGCCGGGGGTGCCGGCGGTGCACGTTCCCTTCGGCGGTGACTCGTGCCCCGTCGCGAAACCATCCCCCGGAAGCACTCGCCGGGGCCCGGGACGGCCGGGGCGACCGAGCGCGCTGGGCGCGACACGAAACGACCGAGCGCGGGTGCGGGTGGGCGGTGTGGCACGTTGCTAACCCCACTGGCGCGACGAAGTCGGACCGAAAGACCACGAACCGCAGAACCCCCTTCCTCGCCGGCCCCCGCGACCGCGAACGACGAAAGAGAAGCCAACGATCCGGCGCGCCGGGAGAGGCCGTGGGGCGCGCCGCCGCGCCGGGAGAGGCCGTGGGGCGCGCCGCCGCGCCGAGAGAGGCCGGGGGCGCCCCGCCGCACCGGGACAAGCTGGGGGCAAGCCGCCGCGCCGAAAGACGCCGGCGGCGCGCCACCGCAGCGGCGTCTTCACCGCTAGCGGGGCGTGAGCGCGACCCACGTCGCCCGCGCGATCGCCCGGACGCCGCCGTCGGGGCCGAGCACCGCGGACGCCGCGTGCTTGCGCCGACCCTCCGCCCCGAGCGCCCACGCCACGACGACGTGCGGCTCGCCGACCGCGACCGGCGCGAGCAGCCGCCCGGCGATCCGGCCGAGGACGTGCGGTGGGTTCCCGTCGACCGGCACGACCGGCGTGCTGCTGGGGCAGTCCAGCGCCGCCCAGACGACCGGCGCCGCGGTCTCCTCCGGCACCCACCCGACCGCCCAGAGGCCATCGCGGCCAGCGACCGGCCCGGCGAGGCAGTGAAGCCCGTGAGGGTGATCCGGCCCGCACCCGAAGCAGCCGGGGAACGGATGCCCCTCGGCGAGCGGCGTCGCCCGCGCCGCCGCCACCGCGTCCTCGTAGTCGACGCGCGGCGCCCGCGCGGCGATCTCCTCGAGTTGCGGGGTCTCGGCCGGGGAGAGCCGGGCCAGCACCTCTCCGTCCCCATCGCGGAGCTCGGTGCCATCGAAGTCGAGGTCCGTCTCGATCGGGACGGGGCGGCGGATGGTCACCTCGGCGGGACCTTCCCCGGCGAGCGTCCCGGCGATCACGCCGCCGTTCGCGGTCCCCGGCGGCCCCGCGAAGCGCGCCGCGAACCTCATGTGAGCGTCCGCAAGCCCTTCGGCAGCGTGCTGAGGACGTCGTGGCCGTCCTCGGTCACGACGACGAGGTCCTCGATGCGCACGCCGGCGTGACCCGGGATGTAGACGCCCGGCTCGACCGTGACGACGTGCCCGGCGGCGAGCGCGACGTCGCCGCGCTTGGACAGCGTCGGGCCCTCGTGGACGTCGAGCCCGACGCCGTGCCCGAGGCCGTGGCCGAAGTGCTCGGCGTGCCCGGCGGCGTCGATGATCTCGCGCGCCACCGCGTCGACCTCCTTGCCGAGCGGTCCCGGCCGGACCGCGGCGAGCGACTCCTCCTGGGCGCGCAGCACGAGGTCGAACACCTCGCGGTCGCGCGGGTCGAGCTCACCGGTCGCGAACGTCCGGGTGCAGTCCGACGCGTAGCCGTCGAGCATCGCGCCCCAGTCGATCGTCAGCAGCACGCCCGCCGGGATCGCGACGTCGCGCGGCACCGCGTGCGGGCGCGCGCCGTTGTCGGCCGCGGCGACGATCGTCGGGAACGAGGCACCCGACGCGCCGCGCCGGCGCATCGCGAACTCGATCGCCACGGCGACGTCGCGCTCGGTCTTGCCGACGACGCCCTCGGCGAGCACCTCCTCCAGCGCGGCATCGGCCAGCTCGGCGGCGCGGCGGATCGTCGCGATCTCGTCCGCGTCCTTGACGAGCCGCAGCTCCTCGATGACGCCGCCGCACGGCACGAGCTCGAGCCGGTCGCCGGCGAGCTCCGCCAGCCGCGTATGCGCCTTGACCGTCACGTGGTCGTCCTCGAAGCCGAGCCGGATCCCGTCCGGCAGCCGCGTGATCGCCTGCTCGAGCAGGTCGGTGGCGATCTCGCGCTCGAGCGCGTCGCCGACCTGGTCGGCCGCCTGCGTGAGGTAGCGGAAGTCGGTGAGGAACCGCCGCACGTCCGGGCCCACGACGATCGCCGCGTTCGTGCCGGTGAAGCCGCACGCCCAGCGCACGTTGACGAGGTCGGTGCTCAGCAGCGCGTCGACTTCGCGCTCCTCCAGCGCGGCGACGATGCGCTCGATCCGCGACGGATCGGTCATGCGGCGAAGGCCTCCTTGAGCGCGGCGAGCGCGTCGGCGTAGCCGTCGGGCCCCTTGCCGGTGACGGTCGCGATGCAGACGTCGCGGATGACCGACACGTGGCGCCACTCCTCGCGGGCCATCACGTCGGACAGGTGGACCTCGACGGCGGGCAGGCCGGTCAGCTCGAGCGCGTCGTGGATCGCCCACGCGTAGTGCGTCCACGCGCCCGGGTTGAGCACGACGCCGTCGGTCAGGCCGTCGAGGCGGTGCAGGTGCTCGACGAACTCGCCCTCGTGATTGGTCTGGAAGAACCGCGCCTCGAGCCCGAGCTCGCGCGCCTGGTCGCCGATCCGGCGCTCCAGCTCGTCGAACGTCAGGCCGCCGTAGTGGCCGGGATCGCGGCGCCCCAGCTGATCGAGGTTGACGCCGTGCATGACCTCAACGCGGTTCCTCACCGGCGCAACTCTTCCACGGCGGACAGCACGGCGTCGTCGTCCACGGCCGCCCCGTGGACCACCTCGCCGGGCGCCTCCACGAGCACGAACGGGACCGACCCGTCGCCCGCCACGCGCTTCTTGTCGCGCTTCGTCGCCGCGACGACCGCGGCGGCGTCGATGTCGGGGAACGACGTCGGCAGCCCGGCCGCGGCGAGCAGCTCGCGGACGCGCGCCCGCAGCTCGCTCTGGCCCGAGAGGCGCAACGCGGCGAGCAGCCCCAGGCCGACCGCCTCGCCGTGGCGGAAGCGGCCGTAGCCGGTGACCGTCTCCAGCGCGTGCCCGACGGTGTGCCCCAGGTTGAGGACCTGACGGAGACCGCCGTCGCGCTCGTCCGCGGCGACGATCCGCGTCTTCGTGAGCGCGCAGCCGAAGACGATCTCCGGATCGATCGGCGCGCCGCTCGCGACGCGGTCCCACAGCGCGCCGCCGGCGATGATCGCCGTCTTGACGACCTCCGCGTAGCCCGCCGCGCGCTCCTCGGGCGGCAGCGTCGCGAGCGTCTCGGTGTCGGCCAGCACGGCACGCGGCTGGTGGTAGGCGCCGACGTAGTTCTTCGCCTCCGGCAGGTCGACGCCGGTCTTGCCGCCGATCGCCGAGTCGACCTGGCCGACCACCGTCGTCGGCACCTGCACGACCGGGACGCCGCGCTGGTAGGTCGCGGCCACGAACCCCGCGAGGTCGCCGACGACGCCGCCGCCCAGCGCGCAGACGTGATCGCCGCGCGTCGCGCCGAGGCGGGCGAGCTCGCGCCACAGGTGCTCGGCGGCCGCCAGCGTCTTGTGCTCCTCCCCCGCCCACACGACGAGCCGGTGGTCGTGCGGGACCTCGGCCGCCCACAGCGGCGAGACGCGGTCGTCGGTGATGAGGAACCGGCGGCCGGGCAGCTCGGCCTCGAGCGCGCGGACGCCGGGCCCGACGATGACCGGGTACTGGCCGCCATCGGTCGGCGCCCACACGAGCCGGCTGCCGCGCGGCAGGGCCTCGATCCACGGCAGGGCGCGCTCGACGGCGAAGCCGCCGGGCAGCACCGCGTCGGCGACCGACTCGTAGAGCGGCCGGCGCGCGGTGAAGCGCGCGGCGAACGCGTCGCGGTCGCGGGCGAGCGGCCGGACCGTGCTGGCCCCGCGCGAGGCGCGCGACCACGCGGTCTCGAGCGCGACGTCGAGCCACACGACGCGGTGATCCTGCAGCGCCTCGCGGATCCGCGGAGACTCGACCGCCCCGCCGCCGAGCGCCAGGACGCCTTCGCCGCGGCCGAGCAGCTCGAGGACGATCGCCTCCTCACGCTCGCGGAACGCGGCCTCGCCGTGGTCGGCGAAGAACCGCTCGATCGGCCCGTGGCGCTCCTCGAAGACGTGGTCGGCGTCGGCCTGGTCGACGTCGAGCACCCGCGCCGCCGTCTTCGCCGCCGTCGTCTTCCCGGCTCCCATGAAGCCGGTGAAGACCAACACGGTCCCGGAGGGGCTCACGCCACGCGTGAGCGGTTCCACCCGATCCGCTCGGCGTACCGGTCGACGGCTTCGCGCACGTCGTCGATGTGGTCGCCGCCGAACTTCTCGCGGTAGGCCTTGGCGAGCACGAAGGCGATCATCGCCTCGCCGACGACGCCGCCGGCGGGCACGACGCAGGAGTCGGTGCGCTCCTTCAGCGCCTTGGCCGGCTCGTGCGTCTCGAGGTCGACGGAGCGCAGCGGCTGCGTCAGCGTCGGCAGCGGCTTGAGCACGGCGCGCGCGACGAGCGGCTCGCCCGTCGTCATGCCGCCCTCGAGGCCGCCCGAGTGGTTCGTGACCCGGTGGAAGCCGCGCTCGTCGTCGAAGAAGATCTCGTCGTGGGCCTGCGAGCCCGGCGTCGCGGCGAGGTCGAAGCCGTCGCCGAGCCCGACGCCCTTGCACGACTGGATCGACGCGAGCGCCATGGCGAGGCGGCCGTCGAGGCGCTCCTCCCACGAGACGTGCGACCCGAGGCCGGGGATCACGCCGTACGCGCGGACCTCGAAGACGCCGCCGATCGACTCGTTCGCCTTCCGCTGGACGTTGATGTGCTCGACCATCGCGGCCGACGCGTCGGGATCGAGGCAGCGAACCGGGTCGTCGTCGACGCCGGTGAAGTGCTCAAGCTCGAGCGGATCGGGCGGCGACGCCGTGACCGAGCCGATCTGCACGACGTGCGAGACGACCTCGACGCCGAGCGCGCGCAGGAACGCCTTCGCCAGCGCCCCGCCGGCGACGCGCGCCGCGGTCTCCCGGGCGCTGGCGCGCTCGAGGATGTCGCGGACGTCGCTGAGGCGGTACTTCCAGGTGCCGACGAGATCGGCGTGGCCCGGACGCGGGAGATGGACCTCGTCGACGTCGGCGTCGACGGGCCACGGGTTCATCCGCTCCTCCCAGTTCGCGTAGTCGCGGTTGGGAACGCGGAGGGCGATAGGGCCGCCGAGCGTGCGGCCGTGGCGGACGCCGGACGTCACGTCGGCGTGGTCGCGCTCGATCTTCATGCGCCCGCCGCGCCCGTGACCGAGCTGGCGGCGGGCCATGTCGAGGTCGATCGACTCCCGGTCGAGCACGAGCCCGGCCGGGAGACCCTCGACGATGCATGTCAGACCGGGGCCATGCGACTCCCCGGCGGTGGTCATCCTGAGCGCCATCAGGCCGAAGAGCCTAGTGGCGCGGCGTGCTCACTCCTCGTCGGAGCCGTCGGCGGCGGCGACCTGCGCCTCCTCGCCCGGCGTCGGCGGGGTGCCGGCCTCGGGCTTGGGGGCCTGCGGGCCGTCCACCGGGACGACCGAGCCGCTGCGCGGCGAGAAGCTCAGGTCGGCGACCAGCTCGCCCACCTCGTCGATGAGGCGCCGCAGGACGACGCGGCCGGCCTTCGACTCGCGCATCCGGTAGGCGAAGGCGGCGGACTTCGTCGCCATGCGCACCGGGCTCACCGCGTCGATGTCCAGCTGGTAGCGCGTCGTCTGCCCGTCCATCGTCGCGACGTCGAACATCGCGGTCTGGCCGGCCTTGAGCTCGACGCGGTCGCACTGCTCCGGCGTCGGGTTGCAGACGGCGTCGCCGCTGGCCGCGGCACGCGTCGGGTTGAGGAAGAGCGCGGTCTCGCCGTCGCTCAGCACGCCCATGAACAGCAGGGACGGCGAGTCGACGGAGGGCAGCGGCGTCAGGCGCGCGAGGTTGTAGCGCTTGACCAGCTCGCCCGGCTCGCCGAACTGCAGGTCCACGCGGTAGCCCGCGAACAGGCTGCCCGGCAGGTCCTGGTCCTTGCCCGACGGGACGACGAGCCCCATCTGCGGCGAGTAGGCGAGATCCGCGATCGACACCTGGCCGCTGTCGACGGCGTGGCGCAGGATGCGGCGGCCGTCGGCCGACTCGCGGACGCGGGCGGCCGCGGCGACCGCCGCGTTGGCCTTCGTCTCACGCGCGACGCGGACGAGGTCGAGCTGGTACTGGATCGACTGGCCATCCGGCGTCGTGACGTCGAAGAACTCGGTGTCGCCGGCCTTCATCTCGACGCGCTCGCACGCGTCGGCCTTGGGCAGGCACTTGCCGTCGCCCGTGACCTCGGCGTCCGAGGAGACGAGGAACATCGCGGTCTTGCCGTCGGCGAGGACGCCGAGGAAGACGAAGAACGGGTTGCTCGCGGACGGCAGCGGCGAGAGGCGCGCGACGTCGTTCTGCTTCTTCAGGACGCCGTCCTGACCGAAGCGGATGTCGACGCTGTAGCTCTCGTTCGAGCTCGTCTTGGGCGCGGCCTTCGGCGTCGAGCCACCGGTCGAGCCGCCGACCGGCGTGACGTCGCCCAGGCCGGGCAGCGAGGAAGCCGGCACGGACGAGGAGCCCGAGTCGCTGCCGACGGCGGCCTTCGCCGCGGCGATGACGTCGTCGACGCCCGCAGCCGCGGTCGTCGTCTCCTCGGCGGCGGTGACCGACTGGTCGGCCTCCGGCGCGACGTCCTTCTGCTCGAAGGGGTTGCGGCCCGTGGTGCTCTTGCCACCACGCGGGCCGTCGTCGGCCAGCGAGACGACCGCCGCGGTGTCCGCGGCCGAGGCGCCGCCGCTTGCGACCGGCGCGGGCGCGGTGGGCTCCTCGGGGCTGCCCTTCAGGGCGAAGGGCACCGCGACGAGCGCGACGACGAGCGCGGCCGCCACCGGCCACAGCCGCTTGGCGACGAGGTCGGCGATGAGGTTGCGGGCGAAGCTCACGGGGTCACTCCAGTCACGGAGGCGGTCGTGGAACGGGGAGCCGGCGTCGTGGCCGGCGGGGTGGTCGTGGTGCCGCCGGTGCCGGGCGTGCCGGTGCCGGTGGTGCCCGTGCCCGTCGTCCCGGTCGCCGGAGCGGCGCCGGTCGTGGCGCCGGCGGTTGCCGGGCCCGCCGGCGTCGCGCCCGCGAAGGCGCCCTCGCCGGGCGGCAGCACGTACGCGGTCGCGGTGACCGACGCGCTGATGTACGGGAAGTGGCGGAGCTTGCTCGGCCCGATGCTGAAGCCGTCGACCGTCAGCAGGCGGCCGTCGGCCGTGACGCCGCCGGTCTTGCCCAGCGTCGAGGTGAACTGCTCGACCGCGGAGAGCATGCGCTCCATGCGGAAGAACTCGCCCTCGAACTTGAAGGTGAACGGCAGGGTCGGGAAGCCGGCGGGGCCGACGCTCGAGCCCGGAGGCGCGACCGCGGCGGCCGACTGGGTCGCGGCCACGCCCGCCGCCGCCGACGGGGCACCGCCCGCACCGGCGCGCAGCTTGAGCACGCGGAAGTCGACGCCGGTCTTGTCGGCGGCGCTCTGGACCTGGTAGACGAGCGACGGGACCTGGTCGGTCACCGGGACCGCCTTGCCGAGCTTGGCGATCTCGGCGTAGTCCTCGTCGAAGTTCTCGCGGGCCTGCTTGCCGGTCGCGACGGCGGCGAGCGCCTGGTCGCGGCGGGTGGTCTGCTCGGCGACCTGCTGGTCGAGAGCCTTGACCTCCTTGCGCTTCGGCGCGAGCACGCCGAACCAGAAGCCGGCGAGCAGGGCGGCGAAGCCCACGACGATCAGAACGGTGCGATCACGCTGGGTCACTTGCCCGCCTCCTGCTGAACCGGGGGCTTGCTGGTCGAGCCGTTGGCCGTGCCGGTCGCGCCCGTCGCCGCGGCGGTGGTGGCGGCCGCGGAGCCCGGCGTCGAGGTGCTCGCCGTGGCGGTCGAGCGCTCGAAGAACACGACCACGCCGAACTTGGGGATGTCGGAGTTGCCCTGGCGGCAGTCGGAGTCCGACGCGCCGACGCCACCGCCGCCGCCGCCCGACGTGTCCATCTTCTCCGAGGCGGAGAGCGAGACGCGGGTGACGCCGTCGATCAGGCGCAGCGAGGCGAGGTACTTGGCGACCTGCGACTGGCTCATCGAGCAGCCGGTCAGCTCGAGCGCCGGCACCTGCAGCTGGCTGCGCAGCGTCGAGGTGTCGCCGCTGTTCGCGTCGTCGATCGTCACGCCAGGCGCGACGGTGCCGACGAGCGAGTTCAGCCACGTGCCGTCCGGCAGCACCCGCGAGACCTCGCGGAGCGCGTACGGCCAGTTGAAGCGGTTGCGGGCGAGGGCCGAGACCGTCTCCGAGCGCTTGGCGCGCAGCTCGGCGAACCGCTTGTACGGCTCCAGCTCGCCGGCCTGCTGCTCGGCCAGGGCGGCCTCGTTGGTCACGCGGGTGACCTCGTTCTGCTTGTTGGTCACCGAGCGCGTGGCCAGGCCCCACGCGGTGACGAGGACCACGGCGGCCGCGAGGGCCCCGAGCACGAGGTAGACGCCGATGCCGGTGCGGCCGGGCGCGCTCGCGCCCCGCAGGTCCTTCGGGATCAGGTTGACGGCCTTCACGACAGCCCCTCCTCGATGGCCAGGCCGGCCGCGACCGCGTAGCGGGCGCCGAAGCTGGCGTCGTCGCCACCGGCGACCGTGCCGGCCACGACGGGCAGGCCGAGCTCGTCGGTGAGGGCCTCGATGAAGCCGGCGATGCCGACCACCGGGCCGGTGACCACGGCACGCTCGACGGGCGTGCCGCCGCCCGCGGCGGCGTGGTGGAAGTCCAGGGACGCGCGCGCCTCGCCGGCGATGCGGCGGACGCCGTCGGAGAGGACGGAGCGGGCCATGCCCGCCTCCTCCTCGTCGCCCGGCTCGATCGGCCCGGTGAGGCCGACGCGCAGGATCGCGGAGCGGGCCTCCTCGATCGGCAGCCCGCGGCGCTCGGCGAGCACCCCGGCCATGCCCTCGAGGCCGCTGCCCGAGACGCGGGTGAAGAGAACGGTGCCGCTCTCGGCGATCGCGAGGTTCGTCAGGCCGCCGACGTTGAGGAAGAGCGTCGGAGCCGGCTGGCCGTCGTCGAGCGCCCGGACCATGGCGAAAGCGGAGAGGTCGATCCCCTCCGGGCGCAGGCCGGCGGCGCGGACGGCGGCGACGACCGACTCGATCATCTGGCGGCGCGCCGCGACGAGGATCGCGCGCTGGCGCGGCCCGTCCGGCGTCTCGATGATGCCGAGGACGTGGAAGTCGAGGACCGCCTCGTCGAGGGGCATCGGCAGCTCCTCCTGCGCCTGGAAGCGCACAACCGCGTCGAGCTCCTTCGGATCCTCGACGGGCGGGAGGTCGAGCATGCGGACGACGATGCGCTGGTTGGCGACACCGACCCGCACGCGGCGATCGAGGTTGTGATCGCGGAAGAGGGTCTTGAGCGTCTCCGCGAGCGCCTCGACGTCGGCGACCTCGCCGTCGCGGACCACGTTCGGCGCGAGGGGCGCCGACGCCGCCTGCACGACCGACAGGGTGCCGTTCACCTGCACCTGGGCGGCGGCGACCGACCCGGGCTCGATGTCGAGGCCCACGACGGGGCGCTTCTGCTTCGGAGAGCGTGACACGGTGCCCCGTACGTCGACCGCTCCGCCCAGAACTTCAGTCAGCTTCGGCTTGAGTGGCATTTCGTCCAGCTCCGGTGGACGGTTCCGAGCGCCGGCGCGCCTCAGCCGAGGAGGCCGGCGTACCAGCTGACGATCGGGTCGCCGGCCAGCAGGGCGACCACGCCGCCGATGGCCAGGAACGGCCCGAACGGGATGCGCGTCTTGCGCCCCGCGGTCATGCCGGTGCGGGCGAGGACCGCCACGCCGACGACGGTCCCGGCGACGAGCGCGACCGCGAACGCGGCGACGACCGCCGTGCCGAGGAAGAGCCCGAGCATGCCGACGAGCTTCGCGTCGCCCATGCCCATGCCGCGCGGGTGGATCATGCAGATCGTGAAGAGCGCGCCGCCGCCGATGAGGCCGGCGAGCAGGCGTTCGGGCTCGCCCGACGGGTCGAGCGCGAAGCCGAGGGCGACGGCCGCCACGGCGCCGGGGTACGTGAGCTTGTTCGGGATGCGCTGCGCCTCGAGGTCGATGAGCGCGATCGGGACGAGCAGCCCCACGAGCAGGAGGCCGAGCGCGGTCTCGGCGCTCCAGCCGTGCGCGAGGACGACCGCAGCGAAGAGCGCCGCCGTCAGCGCTTCCACGAGCGGGTAGCGCGCCGAGATCCGCTCGCCGCACTTGCGGCACTGCCCGCGCAGGAGCAGCCACGACAGCACGGGGACGTTGTCGTACGGCCGGATCGGCGTCTCGCAGCCGGGGCAGCGCGAGGCGGGTGTCACGAGCGACTGCCCGGCGGGCAGGCGGTACGCGACCACGTTGAGGAACGAGCCGATGATCAGGCCGCCGGCGGCGGCGACGGATTCGAGCATGCCTATGTACTCGGCAGCTCGCGCCAGGTATTGCGCACGATCGCCCCGTCGCTCGCGATCCTGAGGTTCCCGAAGGACCGCTGGTCGTAGGCGACGTTCTCCTTGCTCGACCCGGCGATGACGCCGCAGCTGCCGTCGACGAACACCGCTCCGTTGACGGACGCCGTGCCGTGGATCTGCACGCAGTCGCCGCCCGAGCCCTGCTGGTTGAGCAGGTAGACGATGCCGTTGAACGTGTAGTTGCCGCCGAGGTACAGCGTGCCCGACCGCATGATCACGACGCCCGGATCGCCCGGCGGCGGGTTCCCCACGTCGTTGGCGCCGTACGAGCAGTCGCCCGAGTCGATGTAGACGATCGAGCCGGTCAGCGACGGCGGGCACGTCGGGTAGAGCGTGCCGTTCGAGGCGGCCTGCTCGCGCAGCAGCGCGAGCGTCGAGTCGTCGAGCGCCTGCGGGTTCGGGTAGTCGTAGTCGATGACCGGCGGGGAGACCTGCTCCTTGGTGTTCGGCACGTCGAGGCAGCCGTTGCCGGCTGCGCAGCGCAGCGAGACGCCCGCCGGCTCGGCCGCGACGTTCCCGAGCAGGCCGTCGGTGTCGACGATGATCTTGTTGCCGTTGTTCGACGTCGAGAGGCTGCCCGCGATGATCGTCTTGCGCGGGAACTGCACCACCTGCACGTCGGCGCGCACGAGCGCGACGATCGAGCGGGTGCGGCCCTTCGCCGCCGACGTCGCCTTGACCCACATGCGGCCGTCGTTGTTGGCGTCGTAGGTCGGCTGCGCCGGGACGACCACCGGGTCGTAGAAGTCGACCGCGCTGGCGCCGTTGTCGCGCACCTCGGTCGTGAACGACGCCCCCGCCCCCAGGTCCGGGCCGGCGAACGCCGACGCGAAGCGGGTGGGGTCGGGGCAGCGCACGTCCGCGGGCGGCGCCGGCGAGGAGATGCTGCCCGTGCAGCTGGCCGGGTACGGCGCGGCGGGCGCGCCGCCACTGGCGCTCGGCAGCGGCCAGCGCCGCGCGAGCTGGAAGGCCTGGGCGTCGAGGACCGCCTCGGTGAGGTTGAACGCGCGCTCCTTCACGCGCTCGACTCCGGCCTGCTGCTGCTGGGTGTCGACCGACGCCAGCGTCGCCATGCCGACGCCGAGCATGATCGTCATGAGCAGCAGGGCGGTGACGACCGCCCAGCCGCCCTCGTCGGCGAGTCGCATCCGGGCGCGCATCACGGCACCTCCACTGCGACGGTGCCGCCGCTGGCCGAGAGGTCGGACGGGTCCGAGACCTCGAGCGAGAACGAGCGGGTCCCGCGGGCCGGCGGCTTGTAGTCGCAGACCGGCGTGTCGCAGGTCTCGATGACCTGCCCGTTGTCCCTCCACGTGTAGTTCAACGTCTGCCCCTCCGGATCGGAGGACTGGCTGCCGACGAGCAGGACGTGGCCGTCGCCGATGGCGCGGGCCTGCATGCTCGCCACCGGCGCGCGGTTCTGGTTGCGCAGGAAGACCGTCGTGCTCAGCTCGGACTCGAGCGGCGACGCATTCGGGTCGGCGTCGACGAAGACCTGCGTCGTGACCGTGCGGATCTGGTCGGGGGAGGTGGCGCCGGCGGGGCCGAAGGTCCACACCGGGCGGCTCATCGCGCCGGTCACGTTCGAGACGCGGTCGACGAGCGGCGACGTCGTCGTCCAGCCCGACGTCGACGGGCACGAGCTCGTGTCCGGGACGTCGGCGGGCGGCAGCGCGCTAGTCCACGTGCGCTCCTGCCACCAGAGGATCCGGGTCTCGGGGTTCAGGCAATAGCGGACGCGGTGCAGGTTGCGGCTGTTCTGGCTGCCGGGGGGCCTCTTCGTCCCGACCGCGACGAACGCGATGTCCGTCGACGTCGCCTTCAGCACCGCGACCGGCAGCGAGGCGGTCGGCGTCGCCTGGTTGCGCAGCTCGCGGGCGATGCGGTCGATCGCGTGACGGGCGGCGTCCTGCTGCTCGGACTGCTGCTGCGCGCGGCGCGACGTCCTGTCGCTGCCCTCGAAGACCGTCAGCGTCGCGCCGATCACGCCGAGCGTCAGGGTCGTCGCGATCAGCAGCTCGGCCAGCGTGTAGCCGGCGTCACTGCGCAGGCGGCTCAGGAGCTTCACTTCGTCACCCCGGGGGTCGGAGCCGACTCGCCGAAGAGCGAGTCGACCGCGGTCACGTAGTAGGTGTGCGTGGCGGCGGACGGCACCGGGTCCGTCCACGTCGTGCCGGTGCCCTGCGTGCGGCTGTAGCGGCTCGCGAGCAGCACGCCGTCGCGGTAGATCCGGTAGAAGCGCAGCGGCTCGCCGCTGCCCGGGTTCGCGGCGCTCCAGTCGAGCACGACGCTGCCCTCGGACGTCTTCGTGGCGGTCAGGCCGCCCGGCGCGCCGGGCACGTCGTTGTCGGTCGCGAACGGGACGTACTCCGGGTCGACGGTCTCGCGCGTCGCGCCGCTGACCGGGTCGCGGTCGAGCGAGACGACCGCGTAGGCCACCGGCGAGCTCGCGGGCGGGTTCGTGTCCGTGCACTGCGTCGGGTCGGCGTCCTGCTCGCGCAGCTTCTCGCAGACGAGCACGCGGCTCGAGGAGTTGCCGCGGTAGACGCGGTAGCCGAAGACGTCCGGGTCGTCGCTCTGGTTCCACTCCATGTCCACCACGGAGTTCGACCCCGACGCCATCAACCTGAGGTTCCGCCCGCCCGCGAAGCCGGACGGCGCGAGGGCCGGATTGCGGTCGATCTTCACGATCGCCGGGAAGGCGCCGCGCGAGCGGCCCTCGGCGTCGTAGGCCTGGGCGGTGATCGTGGAGGTCGCGTCCGGCAGGCCGGTCGTGTCCCAGTTCCACGTCCACTGCGTGCCCGACTTCGTGCCCGCGCCCGCCTGGGCGCCGTCGACGAAGAAGCGGACGATCGCCGCCGTTGCCGACGGCACCGTCGCCGTGAACGTGACGACGGTGTTCGGGCCGATGACGCCCGGCGAGTACGTGAGGTTCGTGACCTGCGGGCCGCCGGCGTTGCCGGGGTTCGGGACGACCGCGGCCTGCGTGACGGTGCGGGTCTGGCCCTTCTGGGTCCACGTGACCGTGACCGAGACGCGGCGCATGTCGTCGGGCGCGCGGTCCTGGGTCATCAGGTTGTTGTCGGTGCCGGCCGAGTCGGCGCACCAGCCGCCCGCGTTCTTGATCCACGAGGCGCCGTAGCCGTCGACGCGGTCGTCGATCGTGCAGGCGGTGCTCGTCACCGTGTAGCGCAGGCCGCGGCGCAGCACCGTCCAGGTGGAGCCGGCGCTGCCCAGGCCGGGCGTGGCCTTCAGCGCGTCGGTGATCGTCGCGTCGGTCAGCTTCTCGTAGGGCAGCGCGTTCGCTGCCTCCACGACGTCACGGGCGAGGTTCGTTCCTGCCTCGCGCCCCTGGTTGACCACGGTCCGGTCGTTGGCGACCGACAGCATGGTGAGGCTCCCGATGACGCCGCCGAGGAGGAGGACCGAGGCGACGAGGGTCTCGATGATCGTGAAGCCACGGTCGTCGGCAATCCGACCGCGGAGATGGTTGATCACATCCGCGGCTTCGGCTGGACGCTTCCGAGTCGTGAGCGAAGGCGTCCAGAGATGGACGGCCGATGGAGCGCTTTTAAGGTCGAAAGGGCGGGCCGTGCGGCCCGCCCTCTCGAGGACAGATGCGGTTGGCGTCCGGGTGGACTACCAGTTGCCGCCCGTCGGGCAGGCGCCCTGGCCGGCGGTGGTGCAGGTGCGGCTCATCGTCGAGCCGGACTTCGTGATCGTGAAGTTGTTGCCCGACTTCGAGTGGGCGACGATCGTGTAGCCGGTCGTGCCGTTGACGGCGCTGACCTCGACCTGGCCCGTGCCGGTGCCCATCGAGAGGCCGGTGCCGGCCGTCGTCAGAGCAGCGGTGGTGCAGCCGGTGTAGTCGCCGGCGCTGTCGGTCGCGCAGGACTCGACGTGCGAGACGAGGTTGCGGGCATCGGACTTGGCCGACGCGTCCTGGCCCTTCTTCTGCTGGCCCAGGAAGACGGGCAGCGCGATCGCGGCGAGGATGCCGACGATCAGGATGACAACGAGGAGCTCGATGAGCGTGAAGCCCTGCTCCTCAGCGGCGCGCTCGCGCAGCTTGGTGAACATGTCCCCTCCTTGCAACGGGGGTATGGCGTGATTGGCTCTTGCCAGACCCCCCGGAGTCGTTGGGGATGTCCCTGGCGTGTCCCGTACATCGACCCGAGCCCGTACGGGTTCAGCCGGTCCATGCCCCGACTGGACGGATGTCCGGTTCGTCAGGAGGCGTTCTCGGGCGCATCGCGGCGCGCGGCCTGCGCGTCATGGCCCGGGATGAACGTGCCGGTGCCGTCGCACCAGGGGCAGTCGATGGTCGACGGGGACCCGCCGAGGTTCGAGATCACCTTGCCCGTGCCGCGGCAGGGCGCGCAGGGCTGCGGTTCGGGTGAGGCATCGGCGGTCACGAGGGTCGCGAGGGTACCGTCTGCGCGATGAGGGTCTTCGTCGCGGGCGGCACTGGCGCGATCGGACGCGTGCTGGTGCCCCGGCTGATCGCGGCCGGGCACGAGGTGGTCGGGATGACCCGGTCCGAGGAGCGGGCGCAGCTGCTGCGCGCGGCGGGCGCCGAGCCCGTCGTCTGCGACGCCTTCGACGTCGAGGGCGTGCGCGCGGCGGTCGCCGGCGCCCGGCCGGAGGTCGTCGTCAACCAGCTGACCGACATCCCGCCGCGGCTGGATCCGCGGCGCTACGAGCAGCAGATGGGCGGCCTGAAGCGCATCCGCACGGACGGCTACGCGAACCTCACCGCCGCCGCGTCGGCCGCGGGCGCGCGCCGCCTGGTCGCCCAGTCGATCTCGTTCATGTACGCGCCGGCGCCGGGCCTCGCCTCCGAGGACGACCGCATCTGGACGGACGCGCCCGAGCCGTTCGGGGACACGGTCCGCGCGACGGTGACCGGCGAGCGGACGACGCTCGACTCCGGCCTGGAGCCGCTCGTGCTGCGCTACGGCTGGTTCACCGGTCCCGGCACGGCGTTCGCGCCCGGCGGCGGGATCGCCGGCGAGGTCGCCCGCCGGCGCTACCCGATCGTCGGCGGCGGGCACGGCGTCTCGTCGTTCATCCACGTCGAGGACGCAGCCGACGCGACCGTCCTGGCCGTCGCCTCGTCGGCCACCGGCGTGCTGAACGTCGTCGACGACGAGCCGGCGCCGCTGCGCGAGTGGCTGCCCGACCTCGCCGCGGCGCTCGGCGGGAAGCGGCCGCTCCGCGCGCCGAAGTTCGTCGCCAAGCTCGCCGCCGGCGACTTCGCGGTCGCGATGAGCACGCGGCAGCGCGGCGCGTCGAACGCCCGGGCCAAGGAAGCGCTGGGCTGGGTGCCCGCGTACCCGACCTGGCGCGGGCAGTGGGCGAAGTGAGACCCCGCCGAGCGTGTCCGCGAGGCGGCGCGTCGCGGTGATCGGCCGCTACGCCCCGTCCCCCACCGGCACGCTGCACCTCGGCAACCTCCGCACGGCGCTGCTGGCGTGGCTGTTCGCGCGCTCCGCCGGCTCGCAGTTCCTGATGCGCGTCGAGGACCTCGACGCGGGCCGGGTCCGCCCCGGCCTCGAGGAGGCGCAGCTCGCCGATCTCGCCGCGATCGGCGTCGACTGGGATCCGCCCGTGGTGCGCCAGTCCGACCGGCTCGACGCCTACGCGGACGCGATCGCGCGGCTCGACGCCGGCGGCCTGCTCTACCCCTGCTTCTGCACGCGGCGCGAGATCCGCGAGGCCGCGTCGGCGCCGCACGGGCCGCTGCCCGAGGGCGCGTACCCCGGCACGTGCCGCGAGCTGACCGCCGCGCAGCGCGCCGAGCGCGAGCGCGAGGGCCGCCCGCCGGCGCTGCGCCTGCGCGCGGGCAACGCCGACATCGGCTTCCACGACCGGGTCGTGGGGTACGTCCGCGGCGTGGTCGACGACGTCGTCATCCGCCGCAACGACGGAGCGCCCGCGTACAACCTCGCGGTCGTCGTCGACGACGCGGCGCAGGGCGTCGAGGAGGTCGTCCGCGGCGCCGACCTCGCCGAGGGCACGCCGCGCCAGATCCTGCTCGGGCGGCTGCTCGGGCTCCCGGCCCTCCAGTACGCGCACGTCCCGCTCGTGCTCGGCCCCGACGGCAGCCGGCTGGCCAAGCGCCACGGCGCCGTCACGCTCGCCGACCGGCTCGCGCTGGGCGAGACGCCGGCGCGCGTGCGCGGGGAGCTCATGGCGACCGTCGGCCTGGCGGAACCGGGCGAGGAGCCCGCCATGGACGACCTGCTCGCGCGCTTCGACGCGGACCGGCTGCCGGCCGAGCCGACCGTCCTGGAGCACGCATGAGCTTCGTCCGCCACGGGCTCCCGCTGCTCATCGTGATCGGCGGCATCGTCCTGACGATCGTCGATCCCGACCGCATCGAGGCGTCGATCCTCATCGTCAGCGCCGGGCTGTCCGTGTGGATGCTCAACTGGCTGTTCCGCGTCGGCGTCGCCGGCGACGAGGAGCGTGCCGAGGAGGACCGCGCGCGCGAGTTCTTCGACGAGCACGGCTACTGGCCCGACGAGCAGCCGCCGCCGGGCACGCGTCGTCGCTGACCGCGGTCCGTCATGCTCCATTGGCGTGGCGGATCTGAGCGCCTTCGCCGATCGCGTCCGGGAGACCGGCCGGTTCGGCATCGACACCGAGTTCATGGGCGAGGGCCGCTATCGCGCGCTCCTGTGCGTCGTGCAGATCGTCGTCGAGCGCCAGGACGGCGACGTGTGGGTCGAGGTGCTCGACGCGCTCGACCCGGCGCTCGACCCGACGCCGATCGCCGAGGTCCTGGCCGAGCCCGACATCCAGGTCGTCCTCCACGCCGCGCGCCAGGACGTCGCGCTGCTGCGGCGCACGTGGAGCACCCGCGTCACGTCGATCTTCGACACGCAGATCGCCGCCGCGTTCACGGGCCGCGGCGCGCAGATGGGCTACGACCCGCTGCTGCAGGGCCTGCTCGGCGTGCGGCTGCGCAAGAGCGCGAGCTTCACGCGCTGGGACGCGCGGCCGCTCACCGGTGAGCAGCTCCAGTACGCGCGCGAGGACGTGCTGCATCTCCTGCAGCTGGCGACCGCGCTCGAGGAGGAGCTCGTCGGGCTCGGGCGCCTCGAGTGGGCGCTCGAGGAGTGCCGCGCGCTCGAGGCCGCGACCGACGAGCGCGACCTCGACGTCGTCTTCAACCGCCTTCCCCGCGTCGGCGGCCTCGAGCCGTCGATCCGTGCGGTCGCGCGTGAGCTCGTCGAGTGGCGCGAGGAGACCGCGCGCGTGCAGGACCGCCCGATCTCGTCGGTGCTGCCGGACGCGCCGCTCGTGGAGATCGCGCGGCGCCGGCCGAAGGAGCTCGGGCGCCTGCAGCAGATCCGCGGCCTGCACGAGCAGACGCTGCGCCGCCGCGGGCGCGACATCCTCGCCGCGGTCGAGCGGGGCCGCGAGCGCGAGCCGATCCCGCGCGACGGCGACAAGCCGATCGGCCCCGACCCGCTCGACGCGCCGGCGATCGCGCTCTGCGAGGCGGTCGTGCGGTCGCGGACGCTCGACGCCGGGCTCGCCTACGAGCTCGTCGCCTCCCGCGCCGACCTCGAGCGGATCGTCAAGGCGGTCCGCGTCGGCGCGGACGAGCCGCAGGTGCGCACCCTCCACGGCTGGCGGCGCGAGCTGGTCGGCGCGGAGCTGCTCGAGCTGCTGCGTGGGCGCCGCACGCTGCGCCTGGACGACGAGCGGCGGCTCGCGATCGAGATCGCCGACTAGAGCCGCAAGGCGGCGCCGCTCTCGCGCAGCGCCTCGACGACCGCCCGCACCGCCGGCCGCCGCACCGCGCCCTCGCGTGTGAACGCGTGGATCGTCCGCGACGGCGGCGCCGGGCCCGCGAGCGCCCGCACCGCGATCCGCTCGTCGCGCTCGGCGCGTGCGAGCCCCGGCAGCAGCGTCACGCCCTGCCCCGCCGCGACGAGCGCGATGAGGATCGCGATGTCGTTCGCGCGGTGGCGGATGCGCGGCTCGAAGCCGCCGCCGACGCGGCAGGCGCGCAGCATCATCGCCGCGAAGTTCGTGTCCGGGTGCGCGGTGAGCCACGCCTCGTCGCGCAGCGCCTCGAGCGGCACCGGCGTCCCGGGCGCCGCCGCGGGGTGGCCGGCCGGCATCGCGACGACGATGCCGTCGCTGCACAGCCGCTCGCGCACGACGCCGTCGTGCACCGGCCGCGGCGCGTCGTCGTACTCCTCCCCCACCACGACGTCGAACTCGCCGAGCACGAGCGCCGGCAGCGACTGCTCGGGCTCCATCTCAACGAGGTGGACCTCGACGTCCGGGTGGCGCTCGGCGAGGAGGTCGAGCGCCGGCGGGACCAGCGACAGCAGCGGCGTCTGGAGCGCCGCGACGCGCAGGCGCCCCCGGACGGCGCCGGAGGCGTCCTGCAGCTCGGCCTCCGCCGCCTCCAGCCGCGCGAGCAGCACGTCGGCGTGCTCGACGAGCCGCACGCCGGCGTCGGTCAGCCGCAGCCGCCGCCCGACCCGCTCGGTCAGCGGGACGCCCGCCTCGCGCTGCAGCTGGGAGAGCTGCTGGGAGACCGCGCTGGGCGTGAACGCGAGCGCCTCGGCGACGGCGGCGATCGTGCCGCGGGCGTGCAGCTCGCGCAGCAGGACGAGCTTGCGCAGGTCGAGCATCGTTCAGCTGAGCTTACGCTCGACCGTCACGAACGGTCGCTGGACGTGACGGGTCGGCGGGTCGATCCTTGACCCATGAGCACCACCACCCACCTCACCTCCCTCCTCGTCCGCCCCGCCGTGACGGACGATGCCGCGGCGCTCGCGCGCCTGGCCGCGCTTGACAGCGCCGACCCGCTCCATGGCGACGCGCTCGTCGCCGAAGCCGACGGCGTGGCGGTCGCGGCCCGTTCGCTCGCCGACGGCCGCGTCGTCGCCGACCCGTTCACCCCGACCGGCGAGGCGCGCGCGATGCTCGCCGTCCGCGCGGCCGCCCTGCACGCTGATGACCGCCGGGGCGCGCGGGTCCGCCGCCTCGCGAGGCTCACCCCCGCGAGGCTGCGTCCCGTCTGAGACTCAGGCGACCTTGCTCGTGATCTGGTGCCGGCGCTCGGTGTGCAGCGCGCCGCCGCAGCGACGGCACCGGCGTCCGGCACGGACCGCGAGCTCGGCGAACCGCTCGAACCACGTCGTGCCGCAGTCCTCGCAGCGCATGGCGTCGTGACGCAACGGTTTGCTCTGGGGCAAGCGCCGATCGGCTCTTCGTTCCATGGGTCCTCCAGCTCACTGGACCGGGCAGGGGGACCCGATCCGAGTGCGAGTTAAATCAGATCGCGCGCTTCGTTACAAGCTCCGTCTTGGCGCGCCAGCGCTCGAGGTTGCTCAACACCCCCTCATGGGTACGGAAGTTGGTGTGACGACCCTTCCAGCTCCCGCGACGGGCCTGCCCGAGCTCGATGCAGCCGTCCTCGCCGCGCGTGTTCGTGAGCTCGAGGACGCGCTCGCGCGCGAGCGCGCACGGTGCGCGGGCCTCGAGCAGGGCATCGCGTCGCTGACCTCGACGGTGCAGCGGCTGCGGTCCGAGCTCGCCGCCGAGCGGGCCGTCGCTTAGAGCCCCGAGTCGTCGCTCAGCGGATCGCCGCGTAAAGTGCCGCGGCGGTGGCCGCGCCCCGCTTCTCCCGCATGACCCTCGACCCGGGCATGGCCCTCGCGCTCGTCGAGGAGCTCTTCGGCCAGCGGACCGCCGGCCTGGCGCTCGTCGACCGCACGCTGCGCTACGTCGCGGTCAACGAGCGCATCGCCGAGATGAACGGGCTCGACGCGCCCGCGCACCTCGGCCGCTCGCTGCGCGACGTCCTCCCCGCGCCCGCCGTCCCGGCGCTGGAAGCGCTGCTGGAAGGCGTGCTCGCGGGCGAGCCCGTCGACGACCTCCAGGTGCTGGTGCCCGAGCTCGACGACCGCGAGTTCCGGATCAGCGCGCTGCCGGTCCGCTCGGGCGACGAGGTCGTCGCCGTGCTGACCGTCGTGATCGAGATCACCGATGCCCGCCGGGCCGAGGAGGCGCTGCGCCACTCCGAGCAGCGCCTGCAGGTGGCGCTGGAGGGCACCCGCACCGGGACGTTCGAGTGGAACGCCGACACCGGCGACGTGCGGTGGTCTCCGAGCATGGGCACGCTGTTCGGCCGCGGCCGCGACTGGTCCCCGGGCAGCTACGACGAGTTCGTCGCGCTCGTGCACCCCGACGACCGCCCCGGGCTGCGCGACCTCGTCGGGCGCGCGGTGCGCGAGAGCGCCGGCTACGAGCACGACTACCGCGTGATCCTGCCCACCGGCGAGGTGCGCTGGATCTCGAGCCGCGTCCACGTCTTCGCGGGGCCGGGCGGCGATCCGCCGACGCTCGTCGGGCTGGCGACGGACGTCACCGCCCGCCGCACGCGCGAGCACGGCCTGCGGCTGCTCGCCGACGCCAGCCTCGTCCTGGCCGAGTCGCTCGAGCCCGCGGCGACGCTGCGGCGCATCGCCGAGCTCGCGGTGCCCGAGCTCGCGGACTGGTGCGCCGTGCACCTCGTCGACGAGCGCAACGAGATCGAGCAGGTCGCCGTCGCCCACGGCGACCCGGACAAGGTGCGCTTCGCGCAGGAGCTGCAGCAGCGCTACCCGCCCGATCGCAGCGCGCCGACCGGCGTGCCGCAGGTGGTGCGCAGCGGGCGCGCGGAGCTGTACCCCGAGATCCCGGCCGAGCTCATCGAGGCGCAGACCGTCGACGAGGAGCACCTGCGCCTCGTCCGCGAGCTGCAGTTGCACTCCGCCATGGTCGTCCCGCTCATCGCGCGCGGCCGCACCATCGGCGCGCTGACGTTCGTCTTCGCCGAGTCGCGCCGCGAGTACACGACCGAGCTGCTCGAGCTGGCCGAGGAGCTCGGCCGCCGCGCCGGCCTCGCGGTCGACAACGCGCGCCTGCACGCCGCCGAGCGCCGCGCCAACGCGCGCCTGCGCGAGCTGCAGGCGGTCACCGACCTCGGTCTCGCCCACCTCGACGTCGACGACCTGCTGCGCGAGCTGCTGCACCGCGTCGTCGAGCTCACGAACGCGGACATCGGCGTCGTGCTGCTGCTCGACGAGGAGGAGCGCGTGCTGCGCACGCGGGCGACGCTCGGGCTCGACCCGGCGATCACGACCAGCGCGCGGATCCCGTTCGGCGAGGGCATCGCCGGGCGGATCGCGGCCACGCGCCGGCCGCTCATCGTCGAGGACGTCCCGCAGGCCAAGCCGGTCTCCCGCCACCTGCAGGAGCACGCCGCCTCGCTTGCCGGTGTGCCGCTGTTCGACGGCGACCACGTCATCGGCGTCATGCACGTCAGCACGCGGACGCCGCGCCGGTTCACCGAGAGCGAGGTCGAGCTGCTCGAGCTCGTCGCCGACCGCGCCGCGCGCGCGATCGCCCACGCGCGGCTGTACGAGCAGGCGTCGAGCGTCGCCGTCACGCTGCAGCGCAGCCTGCTGCCGGCGGCGCTGCCGCGCATCGCGGACCTCGAGCTGGCGGTGCGGTACGTCCCCGGCCAGGAGGGAACCGAGGTCGGCGGGGACTGGTACGACGTCTTCCCGCTCGGCGAGGAGTGCTGGGCGGTCGTGGTCGGGGACGTCGTCGGGCGCGGCGTCGCCGCGGCGGCGACGATGGGCCAGCTGCGCGCCTCGCTGCGCGCGTACGCCATCGAGCACAGCGACCCCGCCGACGCGCTCATGCAGCTCGACCGGCTCGCGCTGACGCTGCAGCAGGTGCCGTTCGCGACGCTGGCGATGCTGTCCATCGCACCCGCGGACGGCGCGGGCCGCATCTCGGTCGCCGGCCACCCGCTGCCGGTCGTGCGCGCCGCCGACGGCACGGCGCGCCTGCTGGCGCTGCGCCCCGGCCCGCCGCTCGCGCTCGACGCCACGGGCCGCACGGCCCATCGGGTCGAACTCGCGCCCGGCGAGACGCTGCTGCTCTACACCGACGGCCTCGTGGAGCGCCGCGACCGGTCGCTCGACGCCCGCTTCGCGCAGCTCGTCGATGCGGTCGCCAGCGCGCCAGCGGGGCTCGAGGGGCTCCTGGACCACCTGCTCGAGCGGATGCTGGGCGGCCGGACCGGCCGCGACGACGTGGCGCTGGTGGCGATCCGCCGGCCGGAGGCTCCATGACCGCCGTCCGCACCGCGCGGCTGAGCGTGCTGGCGGCGTGCTTCCTCGTCGCGGTCAAGCTCGTCACCGGCCTCGTCACCGGATCGCTCGGCCTCCTCGCCGAGGCCGCCCACTCGGGCACCGACCTCGTCGCCGCGCTGCTGACGCTCTTCGCCCTGCGCGTCGCGATCCGGCCCGCCGACGAGGAGCACCAGTACGGCCACGGCAAGGCCGAGCACCTCGCGGCGCTGGCCGAGAGCGCGTTCCTCGGGCTCGTGTCGCTCTTCATCGCGTGGCAGGCCGTCGACCGCCTCGCCAACGGCGGCGGCCACGAGGTCGAGGCGACGTGGTGGGCGATCGTCGTCCTGCTGGTCGTGATCGGCGTCGACGCGTCGCGCGCGCTCGTGAGCCTGCGCGCGTCGCGCCGCTTCAGCTCCCCCGCGCTGGCGGCCAACGCGCTGCACTTCGCGTCGGACCTCGCCGGCTCGCTCGCCGTCCTCACCGGCCTCGTCCTCGTGAGCGCGGGCGTCACCGAGGCCGACTCGGTGGCGGCGCTCATCGTGGCGACGATCGTCGTCGTGGCCGCGGTCCGGCTCGCGCGCGACTCGGTCGACGTGCTCATGGACCGCGCGCCCGCCTACGCGCGGGCGGCGCTCGACGAGGCGCTGTCGCAGCTCGGCGACGGGACGCAGATCCGCCGGGTCCGCACGCGGCATGCCGCGGGGCGCACGTTCGTCGACCTCGTCGTCGGCGTCTCGCCGGACGCCGGGATCACCCAGGCCCACGCCACGGCGGACGAGATCGAGGCGACGGTGCGCCGCTCGCTGCCCGACACCGACGTGCTCGTGCACGTCGAGCCGCTCGACGCCGAGGGCGACATGCGCGAGCGCGCGACGGCCGCGGCGCTCGGCGTCAGCGACGTGCGCGAGGTCCACAACGTCCGCGTCATGCACGTGGGCGATGGCTACGAGCTCAGCCTCCACGCCAAGCTCCCGTCGAACCAGACGCTCGACGAGGCGCACGGGATCGTCGAACGGCTCGAGCGGTCGATCCGCGAAGCTGTGCCGGACCTGCGGCGCATCTACACCCACATCGAGCCGCTCGCGCGCACCGACTGGACGACGAAGCCGTCCGGCGACCAAGTCGAGCAGGAGCGGCAGGTCATCGAGGACGTCGTCGCGCGCTACACGGGCGCCCCGCCGGTCGAGGTGCGCTTCCGCGATTCCGAGCGCGGCCGCATCGCGTTCGTGACCGTCGTGCTGCCCGGCGAGCAGCCGCTGCGCGTCGCCCACCGCCGCGCCGGGCTCATCGAGGGCGACGTGCGCGACGCCCGGCCGGAGCTGGCTGACGTCATCGTGCACACGGAACCGGCACCATCCAGGGCCGGGGCTGAGCAGGCGTCGTGACCACCGCCATCGAAGACCGCTTCGACCAGTCGCTGCCGGCGCAGCCGGAGAGCGTCGGCGCGCTGCGCCGCGGGGTGACCGACTTCGTCCGGCGGGCCGGCGCGGAGGAGCTGGTGGCGATCGACGTCTCGCTCGCGGTCTCGGAGGCCGCGACCAACGCCGTGCTGCACGCGTTCGTCGATCGCGAGCCGGGCATCCTGCGCGTGGTCGTCGAGCTGCGCGAGGACGTCGTCGAGGTCGTCGTGCGCGACGACGGGCGCGGGATGATCCCGCGCTCGGACAGCCCCGGGATCGGGCTCGGGCTGCCCACGATCGGCCAGCTCACCGCGCGGTTCGACATCGGCGACGGGCCCGGCGGCGCCGGCACCGAGGTCCGGATGCTCTTCGACGCGCCCGGCGTGCGCGCGCCCATGGTCGCGGAGGACTGGCGCCTCGAGGTGCTCGCCGACGTCGCACGGGTCACCGGCTCGGCGTGGCCGGGCGACGGCGTCGAGCGGCTCGTCGACCTGCTCGTCCCCCGGATCGCGGATGCCTGCACGGTCGACGTCCTCCAGGACGGCGAGCCGCAGCGCGTGGCCGCGGGCGCCGGGGACGTCCCTGCGGCCACGGTCGCGTGGCTGCGCGGGCGCCGGCCGGTGGCCGCCGCGGTCCGCAGCGTCGTGCCCGAGCTGAGCCGCGGCCAGATCGCGATCCTGCCGCTCGACCCCTCCACCAACGCCCGCTACGCCGCGGGCGACGACGACCTTCCGCACATGGAGGCGCTCGGGCTGCGCTGGTGGGTGAGCGTCCCGCTGCGCGACGGCGAGACGCTGCTTGGCGTGCTCGGCCTCGGCCTGCGCCCGGTGCGAAGCGAACCGGCGGAGGAGCACGCGTTCCTGGCGGCGCTCGGCGAGCGGGCGGCGCGCGGCCTCGCCGGCGCGCAGCTCGTGGAGGAGCTGCGGCGAACGCGCACGCGGCTGGAGCGGGTCTTCGCCGCGCTGTCGGAGGCCGTCACCGTCGCGGACCGCTCGGGCCGGATCCTCTACGCCAACGACGCGGCGTTGCAGCTGCTCGGCGCCGCGTCGGTGGAGGAGGTGCTCGCCGCTTCGCCGGGGGAGCTGTCGGACCGGTTCGACATCACCGACGGCGAGGGCCGGCCGGTGTCGTTCGAGGAGCTGCCGGCCGCGCGGCTGTTCGCCGGGGAGGAGCGTCCGACGCTGCTCTCGCGCAGCGTGCACAAGGCGACGGGCCGGGCGCGCTGGCTGCTCACGCGCGCAACGCGGCTGGACGACGAGAGCGCCGAGCTGCTCGCCGTCAGCGTCATCGAGGACGTCACCGAGCTCGAGCGGCTTCGGCGCCTCGCCGCAGAGCACGGGCTGTCCGTCGAGGACTAGAGCCCGCCCGCGGGGGCCTCGGCCTGCCGCTCGTGCGTCCGCTGGGCGCGGTCGACGGCGGCCACCACGTCGTTCGGGCCGCTGACGCCCCGGAACGTGAAGTCGGAGTCGTCGGTGCCCGCCGTGTCGAAGTCGACGGTGCCGACGCGCAGCATCCGGTCGAGCACCGACTGGCGCGTGTTGACGTTCTGGACGCGCTCGATCTGCGTCTGCTGGACGTGGCGCGCGATGAGGCCGCGGCGGATCCGCAGACGCTGGCTCGTGATCGTGTACGTCGTCGTCATCCGCTTGACGAACCCGGCGAGCACGGCGAGCGCCTCGACGACGAGGAACGCGCCCACGACGAGCCCCCAGTTCACCTCGTCGTCGGCGATGCGCGTGACCGCCGCGATGATCGCGGCGACGATGAGCGCGAGCACCAGCCCCTTGAGGTAGAAGCCGAGCGTCGCCCGCCACGACGGGTGCCCCTCGAAGATGACGGTCTCGCCCGGATGCAGGTCCATGGGCGCGACTCTATTGCCAGGTGCCGCCGGACGGGAAGCGCGATCACCGACCGTTGCGGTAGGTCTTGTTAGGGTTCCCTAAGTGACGACCGTCCTCGCCGCGCCGCGCCCGCGCACGCTGACCGGCCGCGACGTGGCGCTCGACCTCCTGCGCGGGCTCGCGATGGTCGTCCTCGTCGTCAACCACCTCCCCGTCACCTCCGCGGTCAACTGGGCGACCGAGCCGTTCCTCTCCGCCGCCGAGACGCTCGTGCTGGTCTCCGGCGTCGTGTCCGGGATGGTGTTCGGGCGGCGGTGGTCGGACTGGGGCGCGCGGCGGACGACCCGCGCGCTGCTGCACCGCGCGTTCGTCCTGTGGCGGGCGTCGGTGGTCGTCGTCGCGGTGGTGTGGCTGCTGACCCTGGTGCCGGGCCTCGGGACGTCCGCCGTCACCGTCCGCCCCGCGGGGGGCCCGGACCTCTACGCCGGCGCCGGCGTGCTCGACGTCCTCACGCTGGCGGTCGGCCCGTGGCCCTTCGAGATCCTCGGGTTCTTCATCGCGATCCTCGCTCTCACCCCGCTCGTCCTCTGGGCGCTCGATCGCGGCGCCTGGCCGCTGCTCCTCGCGGTGAGCTGGGCGCTCTACACCGTCGGCCGCGGCACCGCCCTCCACGTCCTCCCGGCGCAGTCCGAGGACCACTTCCCCCTCCTCGTCTGGCAGCTCCTCTTCGTCCACGGCGCCGTCCTCGGCTGGCACCGGGACGCGATCGAGCGCTGGCTCCGACGACCCCTTCGCGATCCGGTCGCCGGCGCAGTCGCCGTCCGAACCCGCGTCGTCGTCTCCCCCGCCCGCGTTCTCGTCGGCCTCGTCGTCGCCTGCGCGGGCCTCGCCGCCTACGTCCGTCTCCGCGAGCTGGGGCTCTCCCCGTTCGGCCGGTCTCCCGAGTGGTGGCGGGAGTGGGACGTGCACCACTTCTCGAAGGCGTTCCTCGACGCGGCGCGGCTCGGCTCGATGGTCGCGTTCGCCGCCTTCGCCTACCTCGTCCTGCGTCGCTTCGAGCGGCCGGTCGCGCGGATCGCCGGCCCGGTGCTCCTGCCCCTCGGCCGCTGCTCGTTCTACGTCTTCATCGTCCACGTCTTCCTGTGCGTGGCGGTAGCGAGCGTGCCGGTCCTCGCCACCGGCGACGCGCTCGGCCGCGCGGGCAACGTGCTCGTCCAGCTGGTCGCCCTCGCGCTGCTCGTCGTGCTCGTGCGGCGCGAGGTGCTCTTCCGCTGGATCCCGCGCTAGCGGGTCGCGGCAAGCAGCTCGAGCGTCCCCCACGTCGTGCGCAGGCGCCGCGTCGTCGTCACGCCGGAGAACCCGGCGTCCGCGATGAGCGCCGGCAGCCGCCCGGCCGCGTGGTCGCGCGTGTTGGCGAAGCCGTCGAGGATCTGCAGCGTGAAGAAGGCGCCGCGCATCACCGGGTCCGCGGGCCGTCCCCAGTCCGCGACGTGCAGCCGCCCGCCCGGCCGCAGGACCCGCGCCGCCTCCGCCAGCGCCCGCTCCTTCACCGGCGGAGCGAGGTGGTGAAGCAGCAGCGACAGCACCACCGCGTCGACGCGCTCGAACGACGCCGGCAGCTGATCGGCGAGCCCCTTGACGAATCGCACGCGCTCCGCGCCCGGCTTCTCCCGCGCGATCGCCAGCGTCTCCTCGTCGCCATCCACCGCGACGACCGTCGCATCCGGCCGCGCCCCGGCGAGCGCGATCGCGAACGTCCCGCTTCCCGCCCCGACGTCCACGACCCTCCCACCCTCCGGCAGGCCGTCCGTCACCGCGTTCAGGAGAGCGGGCCGCCACGCCCCCTCGCGCATGGTCAACGCCATCACGGGGTCGTAGAGCCGCGTGAACGCCGCCCGCCCGGCCGCCGGCACGTACCGAGTCGTCTGCGCGTCCGCCATCGGCGGGGAACGGTACGCCCTTCCCTACCTTGGTCGGACACGTGCTCGCCGTCATCGACATCGCCGAGGTCATCCGCGACCTCGGGTACGTGGGCCTCGTCGCCCTCATGGTCCTCGAGACCGTCTTCCCGCCGATCCCCTCGGAGGCGGTCCTGCCGCTGGCGGGCTACTTCGCCGAGCGCGGCGAGCTGAACCTCCTGCTCGTCATCCTCACCAGCACGGCCGGCTCCACCCTCGGCGCCGTGCTGCTCTACGAGGCCTCGCGCCGCGGGGGCCGCCCGTTCGCGGAGAAGTTCCTCCACCGCGCCCGCCTGTCGCCCCGCCGCCTCGACGACGCCGAACGCGCCTTCGCCAAGCGAGGACCCCTCTTCGTCGCCCTCGGCCGCTGCGTCCCCGGCGTCCGCAGCCTCGTCTCGCTCCCGGCCGGGATGCTCAGGATGCCCCGCCGCACCTACCTGCTGTGCACGATCGCCGGCTCGCTCCTCTGGAACACCGCGCTCGTCGGCGCGGGCTACGTCCTCGGCGCGTCCTGGGAGCAGGTCGGGGACACGATCGCCCCGCTCTCCAAGCCGCTCATCGCAGTGGCGATCGTCGCCGCCACCGCCACGACGGCGCTGTGGTGGCGCCGGGCGACTGCCAGTCGGCGCTGACAGCATCCGCGCGCGGCCGTTTGCCCGCCGCGGACGAGGGGGTACGGCGGTCGATCACCTTGCCCGACGACCTTCACGTCCGCTGCGGCCGGCACCGCGTCCCCCCCGGCCAGCCGTTCTCGATCGCGGACCACGACACGAGCGGGACCCGCGCCGGCGCCGACGGGCGGGACCCCGATGAGCAGCTCGCTCGCCTGCGGGAGCAGATCGGGGAGCTGCAGGCCCGCTTCCTCGCAGAGGAGTCGCGCGCGCTGCTGATCGTCCTGCAGGGCTTCGACGGCTCCGGCAAGGACACGGTCATCACGCATGTGATCAGCGCCTTCGACCCCTCGGGCTGCCGCGTCTACGCCTTCAAGAAGGCCGCCGGAGAGGAGGCCGCGCACGACTTCCTCTGGCGCTTCCACCAGCAGACGCCCGCGCGCGGGATGGTCCACGTGTTCGACCGCTCCTACTACGAGGAGGTCATCGCCGCGCGCGTGCACGACGACATCGACGAGGAGCAGTGCCACGCGCGCTACGAGTCGATCAACGACTTCGAGCACCTGCTGGTCCGCGAGGGCACGGTCATCCTCAAGTTCTTCCTGCACATCTCGAAGGACGAGCAGGCCGAGCGCGTCAAGGAGCGCCTCGAGCGGCGGGAGAAGCACGCCGACTTCTCCGCGGCCGACGTCAACGAGCGCCAGTACTGGGACGCGTACGACCGCGCCTACGAGGACGCCGTGAACGCGACCAGCACCGAGTCCGCGCCGTGGTACGTCATCCCGGCCGACGACAAGCAGTCCACGCGCGTCGCGGTGGCGGAGGTCATCGCCGCCACGCTCGACGCGCTCGACCCGCAGTTCCCCACGCTCGACGAGGAGGAGCTGGCGGAGGCCGACCTCTGACGCCGTTGCACCCGGCCGGGCGCGGCGGCTAGCGGATGTTGTCGTAGACCTTGAAGAGCGGCATGTACATCGCGATGACGATGAAGCCCACGATGCCGCCGACGACGACGATCATGACCGGCTCGAGGATCGAGGTGAGCGCCTTGACGGCCGCCTCGACCTGGTCCTCGTAGAAGTCGGCCACCTTGTTGAGCATGGTGTCGAGCGAGCCGGTCTCCTCGCCCACGCCGATCATGTGGGTGACCATCGACGGGAAGACGGGCGACTCCTTGAGCGGCGCGGCGATCGTGCCGCCGGACTTGACCGAGTCGATGACGTCGGCCATCGCCTTCTCGACCACGTGGTTGCCGGCGGTCTTGCCGGTGATGTCCAGCGCCTGGAGGAGCGGCACGCCGGCGGTGGTCAGGGCGGCGAGCGTCCGCGACCAGCGCGCGAGGGCGACCTTCTGGACGATCGCTCCGATCTTGAACGGGATCTTCAGCCGGAACGTGTCCCACTGAGCGCGGCCGGTCTCGCTCGCCTTCCACTTGCGGAAGGCGACGACGACGCCGACGATGAGCCCGATGACGACGTACCAGCGGTGCGTCATGAAGTGCGACGCCGCGACGGTGAGCTTGGTGATCGGCGGCAGGTCGCCGCCGAACTGCTTGAAGATCCCCTCGAACACCGGCACGAGGAACACGACCAGCGCGGTCAGGACGATCCCCGCGAACGACAGGATCACGCCCGGGTAGACCATGGCGCTCTTGACCTGGCGGCGCAGCGACTCGTCGGCCTCGAGCTGCTCGGCGGTGCGCAGCAGCGAGCTCTCGAGCACGCCGCCGGTCTCGCCCGCGCGCGTCATCGCGACGAACAGCGGGTTGAACACCTTGGGGTGCCGCTCGAACGCGTCGGACAGCGGGAGGCCGGCCTCGACGTCCTTGCGCACCTTGACGAGCGTCTCGGCCAGCGGCTTGCTCTCCGTCTGGCTCTCCAGCACGTAGAGCGCCTTGAGGATCGTCATGCCGGAGCTGACCATCGTGGCCAGCTGCCGGGTCATGATCGTGAGGTCGGCCGACTTGACCTTGTTGGAGCCGGGGAGCCGGATCTCCTTCGACGTCGCCTTGTCGGTGATGTCGACGACGATGAGCCCGCGCGACTTCAGCTGGTCGGCGACGGCCTGCTTGCTGTCGGCCTCCACCTCACCCTTGGCGGCCCGCCCGGTGAGGTCGATGGCCTTGAACGCGTACGTGCTCATGGGGATCTCCGGATCGTCAGGCGGCCATCAGCCCGCCGCTGTTCAGCAGGCGGCGGAGCTCGTCGGGCTGCTGGGAACGGGCCTCGGCGAGCTTCTGGGTGATCTTGCCCTGCCGCACGAGCGTCGCCAGCGCGGCATCCATCGTCTGCATGCCGGCCGACGCGCCGGTCTGCATCGCGGACGGGATCTGGTGCGTCTTGCCCTCGCGGATGAGGTTGCGGACCGCCGGCGTGGGGATCATGACCTCGCACCCGGCGACGCGGCCGGCGCCGTCGGCGGTCGGCAGCAGCTGCTGGGTGACGACGCCCTGCAGCGCGACGGACAGCTGCACGCGCACCTGGCCCTGCTGCTCCGGCGGGAACACGTCGATGATGCGGTCGACGGTCTGCGGCGCGCTCTGCGTGTGGAGCGTCGCGAAGACGAGGTGGCCGGTCTCCGCGGCGGTCAGCGCGGTCGCGATCGTCTCGAGGTCGCGCATCTCGCCGACGAGGATCACGTCCGGGTCCTGGCGCAGGGCGGCCTTGATGCCCGCGGCGAAGTCGTGGGCGTCGGAGCCGATCTCGCGCTGGTTCACCACGCACTTCTTGTGCTGGTGCAGGAACTCGATCGGGTCCTCGATGGTGAGGATGTGATCCTCGCGCGTGCGGTTGATCTCGTCGATCATCGCCGCGAGCGACGTCGACTTGCCCGAGCCGGTCGGGCCCGTGACCAGCACGAGGCCCTTCGTCTTGTGCGCGAGCTCGTGGACGATCGGCGGCAGGCCGAGCTCCTCGGCGCCCTTGATCTCGAACGGGATCAGGCGGAACGCCGCGCCGATGGCCGAGCGCTGGAAGTAGGCGTTGACGCGGAAGCGCGCGACGTTGGGGATCGCGTACGCGAAGTCGATCTGCCAGTCGGTCTCGAGACGCTGGCGCTGATCGTTGTTGAGGATCGAGTAGATGACCTCGCGCGTATCCGTCGGCGTGAGGACCGGGTAGTTCTCGAGCGGGGTCAGACGGCCGCGGACGCGCACCGCCGGCCTGGAGCCGGCCGTGATGTGCAGATCGGAGGCGCGGTTCTCGAGGACCTCGAGAAGCAGATCGGCGAAGTCGAAGTGCATGGCTGCCCGTTGATCGGCCACCACGCGCGCGAGTGGACGCGAGTTCGAAGGCGTCTGGCCGGATGTCCGAGAGCCTGCATGTCACACTGGATCGCGGATGCCGGACCTCCCGAGCCCCCGGAGCGCACCATCCGGGACGCGCAAGCCCGATCAGGGCGGGCCGCAGCCGTGGCGCGTCGAAGGAGGCCGCGGTGGCAGCGACGGCGCCGGCGGCGGCTCCGAGGGGCCGCGCCAGCGCTTCCGGTTCCCCCGCTGGCTGCTGTGGCTGTCGCTCGGCCTGCTGATCCTGAACTTCATCTTCGCCTCGCAGGTCCCGGACAAGAGCGGCCGCATCACCGTGCCGTACTCGTTCTTCCGCGACCAGATCGAGGACGGCAACGTCGCCAAGGTCAACGCCCAGGGCGACATCATCCAGGGCGAGTTCAAGAAGCCGACGCAGCCGGCGGACCACCCCGACGGGCAGGACCCGGAGAAGAAGTTCGAGACGACGAGCCCCGCCTTCGCGGCCGACGACGAGGTCCTGAAGTCGCTCTTCAACGAGGGCGTCGAGGTCAACGCCGAGCCGATCGACCAGGGGCGGTCCTTCGTCGCCGACATCCTGCTCTTCTTCGGCCCGACGCTGCTGCTCATCGGCCTGTTCGTGCTGCTCATGCGCCGCGGCGGCGGGGCCAGCGGGCTGACCGGCCTCGGGCGCTCGCGCGCGCGGCGCTACGAGGCGTCGACGCAGCGCACGACGTTCGACGACGTCGCGGGCATCGAGGAGGCCGAGGAGGAGCTCGTCGAGATCGTCGACTTCCTCAAGCAGCCCGACAAGTACCGCCGCCTGGGCGCCGCGATCCCCAAGGGCGTGCTGCTGAGCGGCCCGCCCGGCACCGGCAAGACGCTGCTCGCCCGCGCGGTCGCCGGCGAGGCCGACGTGCCGTTCTTCTCGCTGTCGGCGTCGGAGTTCATCGAGATGGTCGTCGGCGTCGGCGCCAGCCGCGTCCGCGACCTGTTCGAGCAGGCCAAGAAGGCCGCCCCCGCGATCATCTTCATCGACGAGCTCGACGCGATCGGCCGCTCGCGCGGTGGCCCCGGCGGCGGGCTGGGCGGCCACGACGAGCGCGAGCAGACGCTCAACCAGATCCTCACCGAGATGGACGGCTTCACCGGCTCGGAGGGCGTCATCGTCCTCGCCGCCACGAACCGCCCCGAGATCCTCGACCAGGCGCTGCTGCGCCCCGGCCGCTTCGATCGCCGCGTGACCGTCGCGCCGCCCGACAAGGACGGCCGCAAGAAGATCCTCGAGGTCCACGCGCGCGGCAAGCCGCTCGCCAACGACGTCGACCTCGGCGGGATCGCGTCGTCGACGCCCGGCATGGTCGGCGCGGATCTCCGGAACCTCGTCAACGAGGCGGCGCTCTCGGCCGCGCGCCGCGGCGACCAGGAGATCCACCAGTCCGACATCACGAACTCGCTCGAGCGGATCATCCTCGGCGCCGAGCGCCGGATCACCATCTCGCCCGACGAGCGCGAGCGCACCGCCTATCACGAGTCCGGCCACGCGGTGCTCGGGATGCTCGAGCCCGGCGCCGACCCCGTCCGCAAGGTCTCGATCGTTCCCCGCGGCCGCGCGCTGGGCGTGACGTTCCAGTCGCCCGAGGACGACCGCTACGGCTACGACCAGCGCTACCTGCGCGGGCGCATCATCGGCGCGCTCGGCGGCCGCGCAGCCGAGGAGATCATCTACGGCAACGTGACGACCGGCGCCGAGTCCGACCTCGAGCAGGTCACGCGGATCGCCCGCCAGATGGTCGGCCGCTGGGGCATGAGCGACGCGATCGGCCTCGTCTCCGTCCTCCCCGGGCCGATGGACGACCCGATGTTCTTCCCCGGCCAGAACGGCGGCCCGTCGGAGGCGACGCGCGAGCTGGTCGACCGCGAGGTCCGCAAGATCGTCGACGAGTGCTACCAGGCGGCGATCGAGAAGCTGCGCGAGAACCGCGAGCGGCTCGAGTCGCTCACGCGTGCGCTGCTCGAGCACGAGACGCTCGACGAGGGCGACGCGTACCGCGCGGCCGGCTTCGATCGCAAGCCGCCGGCCGCGGAGGCCGGCGGCACGCCCGAGCTCGACGGCGTCCAGGCGACCGCCGACGTCGCCCCGCGCGCCGACGTCTGAGCCTCAGCGTCGCCGGACGCTCACCACCCGGTTGGCGTAAGGCTGGAACTCCCGGCACGGCTCCCCCCGCAGGCCCGGGCACGGCGGCAGATCCGGCGTCGGCTCGATCCCCGGGACGACCGGCAGGACGAGGCGCGAGGGCATGCGGCCGCCCGCTCCGATCGCGACGCTCGCCGTCTCCCGGGGCACCGCCTCGCCGAACGACCAGATCGGCTGGTCACCGTTCGGGGCGGTGATGCGCAGCCGCAGCCGCGACCCCTTCCGGTACGCGTGGCCCTGGTAGTAGAAGGGGATCGTCAGCCGCGCGAACCGGCCGCGCGGCATGGGGCGAGCGTCCTTCGCGCGCAGGCTCAGGACGGGCGCGAGCGCCGTGCTCTTGGCCCGGTCGAGCTTGCGGACGCTGGCCCGCAGCCAACCGCCCTGCACGAACGTCTCCTTGCCGTCGGGACGCACCTCGCTGAGCGTCGCCTGGAGGTCGACGTCGCGCGCGGAGGAGCGCACCCACGCCGTGAGCGAGCCCGAGCCGACCACGGTGACCGGCTCGGCGAGCGGAGCGGTGAGGAAGGAGGCGGCGGTCCCCGTCGGGTCCTGCGTCCACTTGTAGTCCGGCGACGCGGTCCAGACGCCACCGGCGCCGGCGTCCGTCGGGCCGGCGAGGTCGGTCAGCGGTCGCGCCTTGGCGTCCCACCGGAACGCGGCGGCGCGCAGCTTGGCGGGGCGCCTGGCGCGCAGGCCGCCGGCGGCGTCGAGGTACCACCGCTGCGCCCGCGTGCCCGGGATCGGCCAGGACGGGAACGAGCGCTCGAACGCCGGCACGGGATGGCCCGGCTCGCCGCCCGCGCCGTTGTCGAAGAGCACGCGGACGGACGGCAGCTTCTCGAACGCTGCGAGCGCGGACTCGTACGTCGGCTCCTGCTGGATCGGGTCCGGCGGCAGCATCTGCCCATCGATGCCCATCGCCGCCTGGTAGACGACCGGCGAGCTCGCCCGGACCGCCGCGGCGTTCAACGCGGGCGCCTGCTGCGCCACGTACAGCGAGAGGAAGTCGTACATGCGGTTGTACGTCTCGGGCGCGAGGGAGTCGACGTGGGTGCCGTTCGTGAACGTGAACCACTTGCGATCGGTGCCGGTGAACGCCCCGGCGAGCGTCGGGCAGTGCCCGCCCGTCTGCTCGTCGGTCCACTGGCACGCCATGAACGTCGGCACCTCGATCTTCTTCACGAAGGTCAGCGGGCTCAGCGGGTCGGCCACGCGCTTGACGTAGTGGTCGTTCGCGCGGATCTTCGCCAGCAGGTCGACGGCCTCGGGATGCAGCGCCTGGTTGTCGCGGCACGTCGTGTCGCCGGCGGCGATCTGCTTGGCGGCGTACGGCTGGGCGCCCTTCTTGTCCGCCGTCTGCGCCTGGGCCTGGCGCTCCTTCGCCCAGTCGACGGCGAAGCCGGTGTTCAGCACGCCGCCGGGGTAGAGCGTCGTCTGCGTCTGGTCGATGACCGACAGCGGCGCGATCGCCGCCAGGCTCGGCGGCCGCATCGCGGCGGTGAAGAGCTGCGAGATGCCGCCGTAGGAGATGCCGAACATCCCGACCCGGTGGCCCTTGACCCAGGGCTGACGCGCGACGGTCTCGATCACGTCGTAGCCGTCGAGGCTCTGCAGCGGCTCGAAGAAGTCGAACGCGCCGCCCGAGCAACCGGTGCCGCGCATCGAGACGTCGACGACCGCGAAGCCCATGATGTTCGCGATGGCGGCGATCCCGCTCGCCGGCCCCGACGGGTCGGCGTACGCGTAGCCCGAGTACTCGATGAGCGTCGGCACGGGCGCACCGGCGGGCAGCGAGGGAAGATCGACGCCCGCGGCCTGCGTGACGTCCGACGGCGGATGGACGGTGTAGGCGAGCTTCGTCCCGTCGCGCGTGGTCAGGTAGCCGTAGCCGTCGGGCGCGATCGTCTGGTCCTGGTAGGAGCGGTCGGCCGGCGTCGGGTCGGTGGTCAGGACGGTGAGCGGGTCCGACGAGGCGCCGTCCGCGCGCACGACGTAGCCCTTGCCCGGCTTGACGCCGCGGAACAGCACTGCGCCCAGCTCGTTGGCCTTGCGGGTCGCCACCGTGGCGCCGCGGGCATCGGCGAGCGTGACGGACGTGCCCGCCGTCAGACCGGTGGCGTAGACCTGCTCGGCACTGCCGTGGGCGTCGAAGGCGAGCGCGGGGGTAGCGGTCGTGAGCGCCGCGAGGACCGGCAGCAGCGCAGCGAGGCAGCGTCGGGACATGCCGCGGATGCAAGCAAGCCGCGCACCCCGGCGCGCCGGTAGATGGCGCGTCGGGGCGGCTACGCGGTGCCGGTGACGCGGGCGATCTCCGCCATCGTCGTGCGGCCCTGCTTGACCTTCTCGAAGCCGTCGTCGCGCAGGCGGCGCATGCCGTTGCGGACCGCGACCTCGGCGATCTTGTCCGCCGAGGCCCGCTCGACGGCGAGCGCGCGGATCTCGTCGGTGACGGCCATGACCTCGTAGAGGCCGAGCCGGCCCTTGTAGCCGCTGCCGCCGCACCGGGCGCAGCCGGCGGGCTCGTAGGCCTCGATGTCCTCGCTGGCGGGGAAGCCGTTCTCGCGCAGCACGGCGGCGGTCAGCGTCGCCGGGCGCTTGCAGTTCTCGCAGAGCGTGCGGGCGAGGCGCTGGGCGACGACGCAGTCGATGGCGCTTGAGACGAGGAACGGCTCGATGCCCATCTCGATGAGGCGCGTGATGGCGCCCGGCGCGTCGTTCGTGTGCAGCGTGGAGAGCACGAGGTGGCCGGTGAGCGCGGCCTCGACCGCGATCTGCGCGGTCTCGCGATCCCGGATCTCGCCGACCATGATCACGTCCGGGTCGGCGCGCATCATCGCGCGCAGGCCGCTGGCGAACGTCAGGCCGGCCTTCGGGTTGACCTGGACCTGCGTGATGCCGCCGACCTGGTACTCGACCGGGTCCTCGATCGTGATGATGTTCTTCTCGGGCGTGTTGATCACGCCGAGCGCGGCGTACAGCGTCGTCGACTTGCCGGAGCCCGTCGGGCCGGTGACGAGCACCGCGCCGTACGACTGCTTGAACGCCTTGTGGAAGCGCTGGTGGTCCTCCTCGCCCATCCCGAGCTTGTCGAGGTCCATGACGACCGACGACTTGTCGAGGATGCGCATGACGACCGACTCGCCGTGGACGCTCGGCAGCGTCACGACGCGGAGGTCGATCTGGTGGCCGTCGATCGTCAGGCTGACGCGGCCGTCCTGCGGCACGCGGCGCTCGGCGATGTCGAGGTCGGCCATGATCTTGATGCGGCTGACGACGCCGCTGACCATCCGGCGCGGGATCGAGGTCGTCTCGATGAGGACGCCGTCGATGCGGAACCGGACGCGGAGCTCCTTGTCCTCGGGCTCGAAGTGGATGTCCGAGGCGCCCTGCTCGACCGCCTGGGCGACGACCTGGTTGACGAGCTTGATGACCGGCGCGTCGTCGGCCGACTCGCGCAGGTCGACGACCTCGGCGGGGCCGTTGAGCTCGTCGCCGAGGTCGTCCTCGCCGTAGCTCGTGTTCTGGACGACGTCGTCGAGGCGCGTGATGCGGCCGATGAGGCTCGCGAGGTCCTCGCGGCTGGCGACGGCGGCGCGGACCTCGAGGCCCGTCATGATCGCGATGTCGTCCATGGCGAGGACGTTCGCCGGGTCGGCCATCGCCACGAGCAGCGTGCGCTCGTCGACGTAGGCGACCGGGACGGCCTCGTAGCGCTTCGCGGCGGCCGGCCCGAGCAGGTTCGTGGCCGCCATGTCGACCTGGAAGTTGGTGAGGTCCAGGTGGTCGAGACCGTGGCGCTCCGCGGTGGCGCGGGCGAGCTGGTCCTGCGAGATCGCTCCCTGATCGAGGAGCAGCTTCTCGGCCTGGCCGCCCGTCATGCGGGCGTGGTCGACGGCGAGTCCCATCCGGCTGGCATCGACGAAGCCGAGCTCGACGAGGACGTCGGTGATGGAGCGGCTGGGCCCACCGCGGCGCGACGGCGGCGTGATGCCGTCCCACTGGGGGTCGGGGCCGGAGGAGTTGGGGAGGGGAGACAGCTGCATGGACGGCTCTGCCCCCTCATCGGCACGCGTCCAGCGATCCTTAGCCGGGAGCTTGTGCCGCTCGGCGCATGACATCGAGTGGTGCGGGCCGCCCGGTCCAGTGCTCGAGGCTCAGAGCGCCCTGCCGGACGAGGATCTCGAGCCCGTCGACGGTCGTGGCGCCGTGGGCGGCGGCGTCTCGAACCAGGCGCGTTCCACGTTGCCTGTAGACCATGTCCATCACCACCTCCCAGTGCACCGGCTCGGCCACCGGGGTCTCGTCCGGGTCGTGCAATCCCAGCGGCGTGCAGTTGACGAGCACGTCCGCGGGCTCGGGCGCGTCGACGACGCGGGCGCCGGTGCCCTCCGCGCGGGACGGCGTGCGAGCGGTGATCGCCACGTCGGCGCCCAGGCTCCTGAGTGCCCAGACGACCGCGCGGGCCGAGCCGCCCGCGCCGAGCACCATCGCCGTCCTCGGCGTGGTCGGCAGCGCGGCCAGCAGGCCCGGCGCGTCCGTGTTGCCGGCGTGGATCGTGCCGTCCTCGCGGAACGTGAGCGTGTTGGCGGCGCCGATCTCCGCGGCGGCCGCGGTCGTCTCGTCGGCGAGCGCGAGCGCCGCCTCCTTGTGCGGGATCGTCACGTTGGCGCCGCTGAAGCCGGCGCCGCCGAGCGCTCGCACCGTCTCGGCGAACGCTTCGGGCGGCACCGGCAGGCGCTGGTAGCGCCAGCCGTCCAGGCCGAGCGCTTCGTATGCGGCCATGTGCATCGCCGGCGAGCGGCTGTGGGCGACGGGCCACCCCAGCACGCCGTACCGGCGGGTGTGCATCAGCAGGTCGTCGGGGACTTGCCGCCGCGCTTCTCGCGCTCGCGGTTGTAGGCGTCGACGTCCTGCTGGAACTCGGCGTCGGTCGCGGAGAAGCTGTGCTCGCCGCACGTGCCGGGCTTGACGACGTAGAAGAGGTAGTCGACGTTGGCGGGGTTCGCCGCGGCCTTGATCGAGTCCAGGCCGGGGTTGCCGATCGGGCCGGGCGGCAGGCCCGTGCGCTTGCGCGTGTTGTAGGGCGAGTCGATGTCGAGCTCGGACTGCTTGAGCGGCGACGTCCAGTTGCGCGTCGCGTACCGGATCGTCGCGTCGATGCCGAGCGGCATCCCCTCGCGCAGGCGGTTGTGGATGACGGCGGCGATGAGGGGGCGCTCCTTGGCGACCTGCGCCTCGCGCTCGACCATCGAGGCGATGATGAGCACGTCGTAGGTCGTGAGGTTGCGCTTGCGCGCGCGCTTCATCGGGACCTCGCCGATCTTCTGCTTGAACGCGTCGAGCTGCTTGCCGACCAGGTCGCGCGCGCTGGCGCCGGTCTTCAGCTCGTACGTCGCCGGGAAGAGGAAGCCCTCGAGGCTCGGCGCGTTGCGCGGCGCGCCGTACTTGCGCGCGCTGAAGCCCTTCGCCTTCTCGCTGGCGGCGAGGTAGCTGCCGGACAGGCCCGCCTGATCGACGAGCGGCTTGATCTCGCGGCGCGCGCGGCCCTCGGGGATCGTGACGGTCAGGACCTTCGCGGCCGCCGGGCCCGCCTTCAGGGCGTCGAGCGCGTCGGCGTACGACATGTCCTCCTTCAGCGTGTAGGTGCCCGCCTTGAGGTCGCCGCCGTCGATACGGCTGCGCAGCGTGAAGAAGAAGCTCGAGTCGACGACGCCCTGCTCGGCCAGCAGGTCGCCGATGTCCGACGAGGCGCTGCCCTGCGGGATCTTCACGACGACCTTGCCGCTCCCCTCCCCCGCGAACGGCTGGAAGAGCGCGAGGACGAGCCAGACGATGAACGCGATGAACGCCAGCGCGACCAGGCCAGCGATCCGGCCCCGCCAGCTGCGGTGCCGGCGCGGCCGGCGATCCCCCGGCGCGGGCGGCGGAGGCGGCAGCGTCCGCGCGCGGTTGACCCGACGAACAGGCACCGGCCGCTCCTCCTCATCTCCGAACCGAGCATCCGGCCCGCGTGCTCCGACCCCCGCGGCGACGCCCGCCGGCTGCAACCGCCGGACCGTCGGCTCCGCATCATCGAGATCCCAATCGCTGAAGGCGCCCCCGTCGTCGCCGTCGGCCGATGAGGCCTCCGGGGGAACCGGCGCCTCCACGCGCGGCGCCGGAGGCGGCGTCTCGGCGCGCGACACCGGTGGCGCCTCCGCGCGAGGGGCCTCCGCGCGCGGTGCCTCCGCGCGAGTCGTCTCGGGGCGCGGCGCCGGTGGCGTCTCCGCGCGGACCTCCTTCGGGCGATCCGCGAGCGAGTCCCACTCGACGGTCGCGCTGTCGGCGAAGGCCGTCGGCGACGGCGCGGCGGGCGAAGGGTCTTCGACAACCGGCGACTCTTCGACAACCGGCGGCTCGTCGACGACCGGCGGCTCTTCGACAACCGGCGGCTCCTCCGCGACCGGGACCTCTTCGACGACCGGGACCTCTTCAACGACCGGCGGCTCCTCGACGACCGGAGGCTCCTCCGCGACCGGAACCTCTTCGACCTCCTCGACGGGCGCGGGCTCGTCGACGGGCGCGGCCTCTTCGCGCTCGGCATGCGGCGTCACCTCGATCGACTCGCCGAAGAACGTGCTGTCGTCGGCGGGCTCGAAGGCGGGCGGCGGCTCGCCGCGGCGCCTGGCCTCGCGCTCGAGGCGCGCGCGCTCGCGCTCCTCGGGGGTACGCGAGGAGGTGGTCTGCTGCTGTCGACGACCGAAGATGCTCATCGGAACGGGCGCACGGCGAGGTACGGCTCTGTGCCTTTGCGCGCCCTGCAGGCTAACGAGCGCCCTGGTCGGACGCTCCGAGCCTCAGCCGCCCGCGTACGGACCGCCGACGTCTCGCCACATCGCCGGCCGCGGATCGTCGGCCTGCGGCGGGCGCTCCTCGGCGACCGTCTCGGGATGCGTGCCGTCGCGCTCTTCCATGTCCTCGGGTCGCAGCTGCAGCGCCCCGTCTGCCCCACGCGACACGGTGATCCGCGGCGGCGCGCCGGCGGCGATGCGCTCGGTCTTGTCCCGGCGATGAACACCCATGCCTTCAGCGTACGCCCCGGCGTGACGCGGGTCGACCGGCCGGCCGGCCCGCGCCCTCGATCACCGTCAGCCGAAGGTGACCGTCTTCGCCGTCGACGCCGGGGTCCGGGCCGTCGCCGACGCCGCGACCTTCTCTCGACGTCGCAGTACGGCGGACCGGGCGCCGACATCGGTGGTCGTGATGTCGATGTCGTTGAAGATCGCGCCGGCGTCCCGTTGAGGCCCCAGCCGGAATCGGTCTGGCCGGCCATCCAGGAGTCCACGCCCTCGGTCCCGAGCAGCACGAGGCTGACCTTGCCGTCACCACCGGCGTAGACGACCTCGATCTCCAAGGGACCGCCGACCTCCGGGGTCTTGCCGGGGCCGAGCGGCCGCTCCAGGTCGACGTAGACCGAGCTGTCGCCGCCCGAGACGTCGGTGATCACGACCTTGTCGATGCCCGCGGCCGTACCGCAGAGGACGCCGTTCATGCCGCGGAACCCTCACGTGACCCGGGGCACGCTCCAATGCGGCGAACTTCAGTGTGCGGCGGCGGAGAACCGACTGGGGGTCAGCGGCGAGCCGACTCGGGGTCACCCCGATGAGCGGTCGCGCGCGAGCCAGCCTTCGAGGAGGTGCGCCGCGGCACGCGAGTCCTCGTCGCCCTCGCCGCCGAAGCGCTCGGCCATCCGCGTCGTGAACCGCTCGTCGTACAGCTCGACGGGAACGCGCCCGCCGAGGCGCGCCTCCAGCTCGGCCGCCCAGGCGCGCGTCTCACGCGTCTGGTCGGTGTCCTCGCCCGACAGCCCGAGCGGCAGTCCGACGACGACCCGCGAGGCGCCGAGCTCGCGCACCAGCCCGACGACGCGGCCGAGGCCCTTCTTCGTCCCCGGCCGCTCCACGACGGGCAGCGGCGAGGCGAGCGTCCCGGTGGGATCGCTCACCGCGACGCCGCAGCGCGCGCTGCCGTAGTCGAGGGCGAGGACGCGCCGCCGGCTCACCCGGCGAGCGCCGCCTCGACGACGGACCGCGCCTTCGCGAGCGCGTCGCCGAGCTTCGACGGGTCCTTGCCGCCGGCCTGCGCCATCGTCGGGCGCCCGCCGCCGCCACCGCCGACGACCTGCGCGGCCGCCTTGACGATGTCCCCCGCCCGCACGCCGCGGTCGACGACCGGCGGAGCCACCGCGGCGACGAGCGCGACGCGGCCTTCCGGCGCGCTCGCGAGCACGATGACGCCGTCGCCCAGCTTGCCCTTCAGCCTGTCCGCCAGATCCGGCAGCGCCTTCGCGTCGAGCGACGGCACCTCGGCGATGAGCACCGGCACGCCATCGACGGCGACCGCGGTGGACAGCAGCGCGTCGACGTCGACCGCCGGCCCGGACGACGCCGCCTTCGCCGCGTCCTTGAGCTTGCGCTGCAGGTCCTCGACCGACGCGACGACCTCCTCGGGGCGCTTGCGCACGAGCGTCGCGGCCTGGCGCAGCTGCTCGTCGTGGGCGCGCAGCAGCGCGACGCCCTCGGGCCCGGTCAGCGCCTCGATGCGCCGGACGTTGGCCGCCGACGACGTCTCCGCCGTGATCCGGAACACGCCGATCTCGGCGGTCGAGCGCACGTGCGTGCCGCCGCACAGCTCGCGCGAGAACGACCCATCGCCGATCTGCACCATCCGCACGACGTCGCCGTACTTCTCGCCGAACAGCGCCATCGCCCCGAGCCGCCGCGCCTCCTCCAGCGGCATCGTCAGCGCGCGCACCGGCTGGTTGGCGAGGATCTGGTCGGTCACCCGCTGCTCGACCCAGCGCACGTCCTCCTCGGACAGCGCGGAGCCGTGCGTGAAGTCGAAGCGCAGCTTGTCCGGCCCGACGTACGAGCCGGCCTGGCGGACGTGCGTGCCGAGCCGCTCGCGCAGCGCCGCGTGCAGCAGGTGCGTCGCGGTGTGGTTGCACTGCGTCGCGTGGCGGCGGTCGGCGAACACGCGCGCGACGACGCGGGTGCCCGGCGTCAGCTCGCCGCGCTCGGGCTCGATCACGACGGCTTGGTCCTCGCCGAGCCGGATGACGTCGACGACCCGGCCGAGGCAGCCCGCGTCCTCGCACTCGATGACGCCCTCGTCCGCGATCTGCCCGCCGCCCGTCGCGTAGAACGGCGACTCGGCGAGCTTCGCGACGAGCTTGCCGTTCAGCTGCGCGACGCCGCCGACCGTCGTCTGCTGCTCGAGCTTCTCGTAGCCGACGAACTCCGTCTCGACGCCCGTGTCGCGCGCCAGGGTGATGGCCGTGTCGCGCGGCGTGGGCCCCGAGGCGCCCGGTCCCGCGCTGGCGATCCCGCCGCGCGACTTCTCGCGCTGGCGGTCCATGAGCACCTCGAAGCCTTCCTGGTCGACGCCGAGGCCGTGCTCGGTGACGAGCTCCAGGGTGAGGTCGATCGGGAACCCGAACGTGTCGTGCAGCCGGAACGCGTCCTCGGCCGCGATGCCCTCGTCGCCGCGCTCGCGCGCCCGCGCGATGAGGTCGTCGAGCTGGCGCGTGCCCTGCTCGAGCGTGCGGCCGAACGCCTCCTCCTCGGAGCGCAGCCAGCGCGGGATCGCGTCGCGCTCGCGCCCGAGCTCCGCGTACTCGGCGCCCATCGTCTCCTGCACGACGTCCGCGTACCGGACGAGGAAGCCCGGATCCATGCCGAGCCGCCGCCCGTGCTGGATCGCGCGCCGCATGATGCGCCGCAGGACGTAGCCGCGGTCCTCGTTGGAGGGCACGACCCCGTCGGCGACGAGGAAGTTCATGCCGCGGCAGTGGTCGGCGAGGATGCGCAGCGAGCGGTCGACCTCGTGCGTCGAGCCGTACTTCGCGCCCGACAGCTCCTCCCCCAGCCGGATGAGCGGCACGAACTGGTCCGTGTCGAACACCGACTCGACGCCCTGCTGCAGCGCCGCCATGCGGTTCAGGCCCAGTCCCGTGTCGATGTTCTGCGCCGGCAATGGCGTCAGAACGCCCTCGGGGTTCTGGTTGAACTGCATGAACACGAGGTTCCAGTACTCGAGGAAGCGCTCGTTGTCGCCGCCGGGGAGGTCGTCCTCCTTGCCGAAGTCCAGGCCGCGATCGAAGTAGAGCTCCGAGCACGGGCCGCACGGGCCGGTCGGGCCGGCCTGCCAGAAGTTCTCCGAGCGCGGGCACAGGACGATGCGCTCGCGCGGGACGCCGACCGACAGCCACGCCTCGATGGCCTCCTCGTCGGGCCCGAGGCCGAGCTCGTCGTCGCCCTCGAAGACGGTGATCCAGACCTTCTCGGGCTCGAACCCGAAGCCCTCCAGCGACAGCTCCCACGCGAACTCGACCGCGCCCTGCTTGAAGTAGTCGCCGACCGAGAAGTTGCCGAGCATCTCGAAGAACGTGAGGTGCCGGGTCGTCGTCCCGACCTCCTCGATGTCGGGCGTGCGGAAGCACTTCTGGCAGGTGGTCAGCCGGTGGTGCGGCGCCTTCTCGAGGCCGAGGAAGTACGGCTTGAGCGGGTGCATGCCCGCCGTCGTGAGCAGGACCGACGGGTCGAAGTCGGCCGGCACGAGCGAGCCGGACGCGAGGCGCTTGTGGTCGCGCTGGATGAAGAAGTCCAGGAAGAGACGACGGATCTCGTCGGAGGTCACGCTGCGGAGTCTAGGTCGGGGCGGCGTCCACCGGCCGTCCAGTCCGCTGCCGGCCTGCGTACTGACGTCCGATCAGGGGCATCATGCGCATGATCATGCCGCCGCTCTTGACCATTCCGCGATCGCGCGTCAGCGTGCGAGGCGCCGCCATCGCCGTCGGCAGCGTGATCGCGGCGTTCGGAGTGCTCGGCGCGCTGTTCCTCTCCGGCGTGACCGTCGCCGGCCACGGCCTCTACCGGTTCGACCTCGACGCGGAGCACACCGTGCCGGCCGCGTTCAGCGCGCTGCTGCTGCTCGCGACGGCCGCCGCGGCGTTCGCCGATGCCCGCGATCCCGGCCGCCTGCCGGCGCGCGCGGCGCTCGGGCTCGCTGCGGTGTTCGCGCTGATGGCCGCCGACGAGCTGCTCGCGGTGCACGAGCACATCGAGAAGGCGCTCGGCGTCGACTGGCAGGTCGTCTACCTCCCGATCGCAGCGGGTGCGGGCGTCCTGTGGCTGCGGCTCGCGCGGGCGTTCGGCAATCGCCGGGTCCTGCGCCTGTGGGGGCTCGGCGCCGCCGCGTGGGGCATCGCGCAGGTGATCGAGAAGATCCAGTGGGACGGCGACGTGCTCGTCCACGCGTGGACGATCGTCCCGGAGGAGACGCTGGAGATGGCGGGCTCCGCGCTGTTCCTGTTCGCGCTCGTGATGGAGCGCGCCCGGCGCCCGGCGCCCGGCGATCAGGCGACGATCGTCGCGCAGCCGACCACGGCGCCGTCGCTGCCGATGAACACCGCGGTCTGACCGGGCGCCGCCCCGCCGTCGACCGGCTCGAGCAGCTCGACCGCGCCGTCGTGCAGGCGGCAGGCCACGGCATGTGAGCGGTACCGCAGCTTCACCCGCGCGACGGCGTCCTCGTCGCGGTGCAGCCGGACGGCGCGGACCGGCACGCGCGTGGTGCGCAGCGCCTCGCGCGGCCCGACCGTGACGGTGTTCGCGCGCGGGTCCGTGCGCAGGACGTAGAGCGGATCGCCGGCGCCGCCGATCTCCAGGCCCTTGCGCTGGCCGACGGTGAAGCCGTGGTGGCCGCGGTGGCGGCCGAGCACGCGGCCCTCGCGGTCGACGATGTCCCCCGGCTCCTCGGCGATGCCGCCGTGACGGGCGAGGAACGCGGCGCGGCCGGTGCCGGCGAGGAAGCACAGGTCCTGCGAGTCGGCCTTCCTGGCGACCGGCAGCCCCGCCTCCTCGGCGAGCGCGCGGACCTCCGGCTTCGTGAGGTGGCCGAGCGGGAAGCGAAGCCGCGCGACCGACGCCGGCTTGAGCGCGGCGAGCATGTACGTCTGGTCCTTCGCGGCGTCGGCGGCGGGCCGCAGGAGCCCGTCCTTCCCCACCTGCGCGTAGTGCCCGGTCGCCAGCGCCCGCGCCCCGAGCCGGTCGGCGAGGTCGAGCATCGCGTCGAGCCGGACGTGGCCGTTGCAGCGGATGCACGGGTTCGGCGTGAGGCCCTCCGCGTGGTCGGCCAGCCACGGCTCGACGACGCCGGCGCGGAACTCGTCACGCAGATCGAGCGTGAAGTGCGGCAGCCCGAGCCGGTGCGCGACCGCCCGCGCCTGGCGTACCGCGCTCGCCGAGCAGCAGCTCGCCTCCGCGTCGTTCTCCGCGTCGCGCCACAGCTCCAGCGTGACCGCCACGACCTCCGCGCCGCCGCGAGACTCGAGGAGCGCGGCGACCGCCGAGTCGACGCCGCCCGACATCGCCACCAGGACCCGATTCGCCCCAGTGATGTGGGAAGAAGTCGCCGTGGTCTTCCCGAGCGCCACATGCAGTGCATCGGCCGCGAGGTCCGCCGCGTGGAGCTTGCCGGGGCTCAGCCCGCCAAGCTCCTCGGCGATCTCCCGCGGGCCGACGCGCGCGACGTCGAGGATCGGCCGGCCGTGGGCGAGCTCGACCGCGGCGCTGGCGGCCGCGAGCGCCGCGCCGCAGCCGCTCGCTTCGAACGAGGCGTCGGCGACGCGGTCGCCCTCGACGCGCAGCGAGATCCGGACGAGGTCGCCGCAGGCGGCGCCGCCGGCCGAGCCGTCGGCGCCGCCCACCACGAGCTCACCGCGGCGGCGCGGGAACTCGAGGTGATCGGCGAAGCGCTCGTCGGGCATGGCGCCCGACTGAGGTTACGAGCGTCCGAGGTCCACGTACCGCGGCAGCGTGAAGGTCGGGTAGAGCTTCTGCTTGCCGTCGCGCGTCGTCCGGCGCACCCAGGTGCTCAGCCGGTACGTGCCCGCCTGCAGCTTCTTGGGCGCCTTGACCGTGATGCTGAAGCGGCCGGACTCGGTCGGCTTGATCTTCCCGACGGTCACCGTCTTGGTGCACGACAGCCGCTGCTTGAGCACGATCGCGCGGCGCGGCTCGGCAAGCGGCTTGCGGATGAACCCGCTGATCCGCACCCGTCCGCCCGACACGCGCGTGCCGGTGACGACCATGCGCCGCGTCAGCTTGAGCGGCAGCGACTTGTTGTACCGGCCGATCCGCGCCTCGTAGCGCGCGCGGTTCGAGGCCCGCAGGCTCCCACGGGGCACCGGCACGTACGCACGGAACGTGCCGTCCTTCGCGACCTTCGGCATCGCGACGCGGCGACCGGTGGCCAGGAAGAACAGGCGCACGCGCTGGCCGACGTAGCGCTTGTCGGCGGCGCCGTAGAGCCGGACGCGGTTGCCCTGCTGCAGCACGTCGATGAGCACGAGGCGGCGCGAGGTGCACTGCAGCGCCTGCTGCGCCACCGCACCGGTCGACGTCGCGCAGTCGGCCTCCTCGGCGCCGACGGTCGCCTCCCCGATCGTCAGGTCGAGGATGCTCTGCGACGCCAGCCCGAGCTGGACGCGCAGCGCGCGCTGCGTCAGCCGGGTCGCCGTCTTCTCCTGCTCGGCCGGCGTGATCTTCACGGTCCCGAGCGTGTCGGGGATCTGGATCGTCGGCAGCGCCGCCAGCAGCGGCTTGACGATCGTCTGCTGCAGCGGCGTCAGGTCGACGCCGGCGACGGTCAGCTGCGTCACGTCGAGCTGGCTGAGGTCGATCCCCTGTCCGCCGACGACCTTGATCGCCTGCTCCACGGCGGCGTTGACCGGCAGGTCCACCCCGAGCACACGGACGCCCGCCACCTGCGAGGAGCCCGTCAGCACGGGGCTGCCGCTGCTCGAGCACTCGGCGTGCGCGAGCGAGTTCAGTCCGGTGACGCGCAGCAGCTCGCCGTTGATCGGCGTCAGCAGCGTGGTCGCGGCGGCGGTGAGGTCGACCGTCCCGACGCCCGGCACGGTCAGCGGCGGCACCTGCGAGAGCGCCTGCTGCACGAGCTGCTGGCGGATCTGCGCGAGCGTCTGCAGCAGCGGATCGGGCAGGCCGACGCCCAGGCTGACGACGCCGCCCGAGGCGTCCGCGGTGCGCGTCCCGGCGGTCGTCGACGCCGCGACGACCGACGCGCTCAGCGGGGCGGGCAGCACGTTGGCGCCGCCGCCCGAGGCGGTCTTGCACGCGGACGCGCCCTTGTTCGCGGTCACCGGCTCGATCGCGGGCGCCGTGAGCACGGTGCCGCGCAAGGCGCTCGCCTCGCACTGGAAGGCCGCCGAAGCGGGTGCTGCATGGACGGCGAGCGCCAGCACGGCGCCCGCCGGGACGATGCCGGCGAACCGGAAGAACCTCATGAACAACTGCACGAACCCCCTATCTCGGCGCGGAAGGGTGACACATCGTCCGTTCGAAGTGGCCGGTTCTCAAGACGTACGTCCAGTGGCCGACCAAGACGATCGTGGACCAGGTCTCGCTCCCCATGCGCATCGCCCTGCTGGCCGTCCTCGCGTTCGCGGGGGTCTGGCTCGTCGCCCTCCGCCCGAAGCCGGTCGCCGGCCCGGCGGACACGGCTCCGGTCACCGCGACCACGCAGGTCGCCAAGCCCGCCAAGACGGCGAAGGCCGACAAGGGGAACGGCGTCCTGAACGCCGCCGACAAGGCCAAGGGAGCCGCCGCGACCGGCAACGCCGCCGCGGCGAAGACCGAGGCCACCGCGAAGGCCACCGGCGACGACGCGACCGCCACCCCGGCGGTGAAGCCGGCCAAGGCCGCCAAGGCCGACGCCGCCAAGCCGGCCACGGCGAAGGCGACCACGCCCGCGACCGCCACCGCGCAGCCCGCGACCACCGCGCAGACGCCCGCCACCGCGGCCGCCAAGCCCGAGGTCGCCGGCCAGAGCGCGGCCGTCCGCGAGATCCTCGCCGAGCTCGACGGCGGCAAGGTCGTGGCCATCCTCTTCTGGGAGAGCAAGGGCTCGGACGACCGCGCCGTGCGCTCCGCCCTCCTCCGCGCCGACCGCCACGGCGGCAAGGTCGAGACCCACGTCGCGTCGATCGACGACCTCGGCGACTACGCCCCGATCACCCGCGGCGTCCCGGTCGTCACCAGCCCGTCGATCGTCGTGATCGACAAGCAGCGTCGCGCCCGCGTCATCGCCGGCCTGACGATCCGCCGCGAGATCGATCAGACGATCGCGCGCGCCCTCAAGGGCAACTAGGCCCCCGGGGCGCTAGCCCTGGCGGATGCCGAGCTCGCGCAGCTGACGCCCGTCGATCGGTGACGGCGCGCCGGTCATCGGATCCGCACCGCTCGCGGTCTTCGGGAACGCGATGACGTCGCGGATCGAGTCGCGCCGCGCCAGCAGCGCGGCGACGCGGTCGATGCCGAACGCGATGCCGCCGTGCGGCGGCGCGCCGTAGCGCAGCGCGTCGAGCAGGAACCCGAAGCGCGCCTGCGCCTCCTCGGCGTCCATGCCGAGCACCTCGAAGACGCGCGACTGGACCTCGGGCGAGTGGATGCGGATCGAGCCGCCGCCGAGCTCCTGCCCGTCGACGATGAGGTCGTAGCCGCGCGAGAGCCACTCCCCCGGGTCGCCCGCGAGGTCGCCCTTCGGCGCCGTGAACGGGTGGTGCACCGCCGACCAGCGCCGCTCGTCCTCGTCCCACTCGAACATCGGGAAGTCGACGACCCAGAAGACGTCGTGGACGCCCTCGGGCACGAGCTCCCACCGGCGGCCGAGCTCGAGGCGCAGCCCGCCGAGCGCCGTCTGCGCGACGTCGCGCTTGTCGGCGGCGAACAGCAGGAGGTCGCCCTCGGCCGCGCCCAACGCGTGCGTCGTGTGCGAGATCTGGTCCTCGGTGAAGAACTTCGCGATCGGCGAGCGCCAGCCGCTCTCCTCCACGAACGCCCAGGCGACCGCCTTGCCGCCGTGCTGCTTGACGACGTCGTTGAGCCCGTCGAGCTCCGAGCGCGACAGCTCCCGCTTGCCGGCGTTGATCGCGAGCACCGCGCCGCCGGAGTCGATGACCGACTGGAAGACCTTGAACTGCGAGCCGTGGACCTGCTCGGACACGTCGTGCAGCTCGAGCCCGAAGCGCCGGTCGGGGCGATCGGTGCCGTACTTGGCCATCGCGTCGGCGTAGGTGACGTGCTCCCACGGCGGCGCCGGCAGGCCGAGGTCGCCGAGCGCCAGCACCGGCGCCATGACGTCCTCGATGGTGCCCATGACGTCGTCCTCGGTGACGAACGCCATCTCGACGTCGAGCTGCGTGAACTCCGGCTGGCGGTCGGCGCGCAGGTCCTCGTCGCGGAAGCAGCGCGCGATCTGGAAGTAGCGCTCGTAGCCGCTCATCATCAGCAGCTGCTTGAAGAGCTGCGGCGACTGCGGCAGCGCGTACCACGTGCCCGGCTCGCGGCGGTTCGGCACGAGGAAGTCGCGCGCGCCCTCGGGCGTGGACTTCGTGAGGATCGGCGTCTCGATCTCGAGGAAGTCGGCGGCCTCCAGGCCCTGGCGCATGAGGCTGATCGCCTCGCTGCGGATCGACAGCGCGCGCTGCATCGTGTGGCGGCGCAGGTCGAGCATCCGGTGCTGCAGGCGCAGCAGCTCGTCGACGTCGGTGTCCTCGTCGAGCGGGAACGGCGGCGTCTCGGAGACCGCGAGGCGCTCGGCCTCGGTCACCCGCACCTCGATCTCGCCCGTGGGGATGTTCGGGTTGACGTTCCCGGACTCGCGCTGGACGACCTCGCCGACGGCGCTGATCACGTGCTCGGGCCGCAGCGCCTCGGCGGTCGCGAACGACGCGCCCGACGTGTCGGGGTGGAAGACGAGCTGCACGATGCCCGACCGGTCGCGGAGGTCGATGAAGATCAGGCCCCCGTGATCGCGGCGCCGGTGCACCCAGCCGGACAGGCGGACCGTGGACCCGGCGTCGGCGGCCCTCAGGTCGCCCGACCAGGTGTCCCGGTAGACGTTGCTGCGCGGCTGCTGCTTCACGGCGTGAACCCTCGCATGGCCTGCGCGACGACGCGGTCCGCCGGGACGTTCGCCTCCTCGCCGGACTCCATGTCGCGCAGCGTCGCGGCGCCCTCGTGCAGGACGGCGAGCCAGCGCGCGCCGACGCGGTCGGCCTGCTTGCGCTGGCCCTTCAGCGATCGCCCGGCGAGCTCCATCTGCGCCTTCATGCCCGCTCGCCGCGCATCCATGCTCAGCTCGAACGCGAGCTTGCGGTCGGCTTCGCCGGTGTAGCCGACGAAGAGGTCGACGGGCGGCTCGGCCGCGCGCTCGTCGGACGCGGCCAGCAGGATCCGCTCCACCCCGGCCGCCCAGCCGGTGCCGGGCGTCCGCGGGCCGCCGAGCTGCTCGATCAGCCCGTCGTAGCGGCCGCCGCCGCCGACGCCGGACTGCGCGCCGAGCGCGTCGGACGTGAACTCGAAGACCGTGTGCGTGTAGTAGTCGAGCCCGCGCACCAGCGTCGAGTCGACCTCGTACGGGACCTCCGCGGCGTCGAGCATCTCGCGCACGGCGCGGAAGTGGTCCTCGTCCTCGGGCGACAGGTGGTCGATGAGGCGCGGCGCGTCGGTCATGACCGCCTGCGTGCGCGGGTCCTTGGCATCGAACGCGCGCAGCGGGTTGAGGTCGATGCGCCCGCGGACGTCCTCCGAGAGGTCGCCGGCGTGCGCACGGAGGAAGCCGGTGAGGATCTCGCGGTACCTCGCGCGCGACTCGGCGCTGCCGAGCGTGCCGAGGCGCAGCCGCACGCCCTCGACGCCGAGCTCGTCGAGCAGCGTCGCGAGCAGCGCGATCGACTCCGCGTCGACGGCGGGATCGTCGGAGCCGATCGCCTCGGCGCCGATCTGCCAGAACTGCCGGAAGCGACCGGCCTGCGGGCGCTCCTTGCGGAAGAAGCTCGACAGGTACCAGAGCTTCACCGGCTGCGGCAGCTTGTGCATGCCGTGCTCGAGGTAGGCGCGGGCGACCGGCGCGGTGCCCTCGGGCCGCAGCGTGATCGACCTCCCGCCGCCGTCGTCGAACGTGTACATCTCCTTCTGGACGATGTCAGTCGACTCGCCGACGCCGCGGGCGAACAGCTCCGTGGGTTCGAACGTCGGCGTCTCGATGCGGCGGTAGCCGGCGCCCTCGAGGATCCGCTGCGCCGCGTCGGCGACGCGTTCCCTCGCCGCCTGCTGCTCGGGCAGGACGTCGAACGTGCCCTTGGGGGCCTTCAAGAGACGAGCTCGGAGAGGAACGGGTTGGTCGCGCGCTCCCGCCCGAGCGTCGTGACGCCCATGTGCCCCGGCAGGACCGTGGTCTCGTCGGGGAAGCGGTCGAGCAGCATCGCGATCGACTGCGCGAGGACGTTCCAATCCCCGCCGGGCAGGTCGGTGCGCCCGACCGAGCCCTGGAAGAGCACGTCGCCGGAGAAGAGCACCTGCTCGTCGGCGATCGAGTACGTCACGTGGCCGGGGCTGTGGCCCGGCGTGAAGAGCACCTCGATGTCGAAGCCCGCGAGCTGCAGCCGCTCGCCGCCCTCGACGGTCTCCTCGGGGTCGTGGTTCTCGTACGGGCCGAAGCCGGGCCACGGCACGAACGCCATGACGTCCTGCAGCATCGGGACCTCGACCTTCGGGCAGTAGACCGGCGCGCCCGTGGCCTTCGCGACCGGCGCGACGGCGCCGATGTGGTCGAAGTGGCAGTGCGTGAGGAGGATCGCGTCGACGGTGACGCCCATCTCCTCGATCGCGCCGAGCAGCGTCGGCGCCTCCTCGCCCGGGTCGACGACGATCGCGCGATCGGACTCCTTGTCGCGGCGCGCGATGAAGCAGTTCTCCTGGACCGGGCCGACGGTGAAGCCGCGGACGTCCATCAGCTCGCCCGCCCCGCGGCCGCCTTCTTGCGCTGCCGGCGGCGGTACATCGTGAGGTCCGTGTAGTAGCTGAGCGGCACGTAGAGCAGCAGCATCAGCGCGCCGAGCGACACCGCCGCGGCCGGGTTCTGGCCGAGGACGATGACGGCGACGACGAAGAGGCCGGCGGCGATGGCCGCGCGGTTGAGCGCCCCGCGCCAAGTCGGCGGCTGGTTCATCCGCTCGAGCCGGCGGAGCCGCGCCTCCTCCTTGGCGTCGATCTTGCGCTCGTCGGCGGTGGGCTTGCGGCCGGTGCGCCCGCGCGTCTCCACCTTCCCGGCGGCGTTCCCGCGGTGCTTGGTCTGACGGCGCTTCCTCGACTGGGCCATGGCTCCTCCGGAGTCTATGAGGCCCGAACCGCAACAACGGGGTCAGGCACCGTGCGTGCGCGGTGCACGCACGGTGCCTGACCCCTTCGTTGCGAGCGCTTCTTCCACGGTGCGTTGGTTGCGGACCGGGACGTCGTCGGGCCAGCCGCGGAACGCCTTCTCCGGCGCCAGCCCGACGAGCTCCGCCTCCTCCACCACGGCGTGCCGCCGGACGACGGCGAGGAGGTCGACGAGGGCGACGCCGTGGTGGTCCTCGACGTTGGTCGAGACCTGCGCGCGGCCCTCGACCTCCATGCCGAGGGCGCGGACGCCGGGCAGGCCCTCGGATCCCGTCTCGCGCACGAGCGCGGCGACGCGCTTCGCCTCGTCGGGCGTGCCGCGGATGAAGAGGTTGAACGCGATCAGCGGCGGGCGGGCAGCGACGAGGACCGCGCCGGAGCGGTCGTCGATCCGGTTCGGGCCGAAGTCGGGCTCGATCTCGCGCAGCGCCGGGATGCCGCCGCGGCGCAGCGCCGCCCGGGTCCGGCCGTCGGCGAGCAGCCCGTAGAGGTAGACGGGCAGGCCGAGCTCGCCGAGCATGTCGGCCGCCAGCAGCGCCTCCGCGCAGGCCGCGCCGCGGCGGGCGTCGTCGAGGAAGACGACGGGCGCGACGTCGACCGCGCCGACGTGCGGGTGCTGGCCGCGCGGCGTCGTGAGGTCGATCCGCGCGATCGCCTCGCGCGCGCCGGCGACCAGCGCGGGCGCCAGCTCTCCCGGGCCGCCCGCGAGCGTGAAGACGCTGCGGTGGTGGTCGGCGTCGCCGTGGACGTCGAGGAGCCGCGCGCCCGTCGACGCGAACGCCGCGCCGATCGCCTGGATCGCGGCGGGGTCACGGCCCTCGGAGACGTTCGGGATCGTCAGCAGCGTCGTCACGAGACGCGCACTCTGCCACCCCGCGCAGGGCTCAACGTCACCGCGCGCCGCCGCACCCGCTCGGGGCTGCCGGGCGCGTCGAGCCGCCCGGCCCGCGCGGCCTCCGTCAGCACGACCTCCATCTCCATGAGCGCGAAGGGCGCGCCCGCGCACCGCCGCGTCCCGCCGCCGAACGGGATCCACGCGTACGGCGGAGGCTTCCCTTCGAGGAACCGCTCGGGCCGGAACGCATGCGGGTCGCCCCACACGTCCGCCCGGCGATGCGTCAGGTAGATGCACGGCGCGACCAGCACGCCCGGAGGCAACTCCGTTCCGGCGATCTCGAGGGGCTCCACCACCGTCCGCGGAGCGACGCTGAGGACCGGGCGCACCCGGAGGACCTCCTGCGCAACGGCCTCGGCGAATCGCGCGGGGGCGGCGCCGCCCTGAGGCTCTTCGGAGGCCGCCCCCTCCTCGCTCAGGCGCGCGACGACGGCCGGGGTCCTCCCGAGTCTCTCGAACGCCCACGCGAGGGCGGTCGCGGTGGTCTCGTGGCCGGCCGCGAGGAGCGTGACGAGGTGGTCGCGGAGCTCTTGGCGCGAGAGCGGCGAGCCGTCTTCGTGGCGGGCTTCGCGTAGCGAGCCGAGGACGGAGTCCGGGTCGGCGTCTCCGTCGATGCGTTCGTAGAGGAGGTCGTCGACGCGCGCGACCGCGCGGGTGAAGGCGCGGGACCCTCCGAGCGCCATCGCGACGAGCCGCGGCGCCGACCGGGTCAGCGCGAGCGCGTCGCGGATCGCGGAGCGCAGGCGCTCGTCGGGGCGGCCGAAGACCACGTGCAGCATCACCTCGAGCGTCAGCGCCTGCATCCGCTCGTGCGTCTTGACGACCTGCCCGCGCGGCCACGACGCGAGCTCGCGCCGGGCGAGCTCCGCGACGAGCGGGCGGACCGCGCGCATCCGCTCCCCGTGGAACGGCGGCAGCAGCAGCCGTCGCGCGCGGAGGTGCTCGTCGCCGTCGAGGACCATGATCGACGTCGGGCCTGCGAACGGCTCGAGGATCGAGCCCTCCCCCGGCCCCCGCAGGACCGCCGGCGGCGCGGTGAAGACACGGCGCACGTCGTCGGGGTGCGAGACGAGCACCATCGGCGCGCTCGACCAGTGGGTGCGCAGCGTGAACGGCTCGCCGTACCGCGCCGCGCAGCGACGCAGGAACGCGGTCGGGCGAACGATCCACTCCATGGTCTGGAGCGCGCGTGGCTCCCGCGGACCCGGAGGAGCTGTCACCGCACGCGCACGACACGGCCGCCGCGGCCGGGCGCGCTGATGATCCCCTGGCGCACGACCGGCTCGTCGCCGTTGCCGTCGGCGCGCAGGGTGACCTCGCGCAGGATCGTCCGCAGCACGACGCGCATCTCGAACAGCGCGAACGCGGCGCCGAGGCAGCGGCGCGGCCCGCCGCCGAACGGCAGCCACTCGTACGTCGAGGGCGTCTCCTCGCCGAGGAACCGCTCGGGCCGGAAGGCCTCGGCGTCGGTGAACGCCTCCTCGCGCCGGTGCGACAGCGCGATGCTCGGCATGACGATGGTGCCCGCCGGCAGCTCGTAGCCCGCGACGGTGTACGGCCGTGAGAGCCACCGGCCGACCGAGTTGACGACCGGCCGCGCGCGCAGCGTCTCCTTGCAGACCGCGTCGAGGTAGGCCTGGTCCTCGGGCAGGCGCTCGAGGACCTCGGGGTGGCGGAGGATCCGCTCGAACGCCCACGACAGCGCCGTCGCCGTCGTCTCGTGCCCGGCGACGAGCAGCGTCATCGTCTCGTCGCGCAGCTCGTCGTCGGTCGACCCCGCCTGGACGAGCATCGAGAGCACGTCGTCGCGCTCGTCCAGATCGGTCGCGGCGCGGCGGTCGTCGAGCTCGGCGTGGATGAGCTCGTCGACGTCGGCGATCTGCCCCGCGAAGCGCCTCGGCATCTCGTCGCTGCGCGAGACGACCTGCATGAGACGGCGGGCGCGGCTGGCCGGGGCGAGCATGATCCGGATCCGCCGCGCGAGCTCGTCGTACCGCTCGCCGGCCGACACGCCGAAGACCGCCCGCATGATCACCTCGAGCGTGATGTCCTGCATGCTCGGCAGCAGCGCGAACGGGCGCCCGACTGGCCACCCCTCGATCTCCCGCCGCGCGGCGCGCTCCATGATCAGCTCGTAGGTCTGCAGGCGCGGCCCGTGGAACGGCGGCAGCAGGCGCCGGCGCGCGGCCAGGTGCTCCGGACCGTCGAGCAGCAGCGTGCTCCGCGGCCCGAGCACGGCACCGAGCGGCTGGTTCGCCACGCCGGCCATCAGCACGTCCGTCGGCCCGGTGAAGACCTCGCGGATCGCCGCCGGGTCGGCGAGCACGACGAACGGCGGCGCCCCGGCGATCCGCAGCGTGAAGACGTCGCCGTACTTCTCCCGCGACTCCGCGATGAACGACGCCGGCGAGCGCAGGAACAGCATCGTCTGCGCAACCGGCGACAGCGTCGGACCGGGCGGCAGCGACGGCGCGGAGACGGCGGTCACGCCCTCATCATCCCGGGCTCAGGAGACCGCCCGCGTGACCTTCGTCTCAATCGAGGACGAAGCGGCCGGCGTCCACGACGGTCGTCTCGCCGATCGTCAGCGTCGGGTCGAGGACGACGACGTCCTCGTGGACCGGGACGGTGACGGTGCCGCCGATCGCGGCGCTCGCGCCGAAGGCCACGTGGACCGTGCCGACGATCTTCTCGTCCTCGAGGAGGTTGCCGGTGAGGCGCGCCTGCTCGTTCGTGCCGACGCCGAGCTCGGCGAGGTGGCGGCCGTCGGGGCCGAACGCGTCGAGGTGGTCGGTGAAGCGCGGCCCCAGCCCGCCGGTCGCGGACACGAGCCGGCCGTCCTCGACGCGCAGCTCGACGGGCTCGTCCGAGATGCCGAAGTGCCCGATCGTCTTGCCGTGGAAGACGCCCGAGCCGGACGCCGGCGAGATGAAGCCCTCACCGCACGGCAGGTTGCCGAAGGCGGCGCGCGCGGTGAGGTCGCCGTCGTCGGCGATCGCGGTCCGCCCGCGCAGGTCGAAGCGCATGTCGGACCCGAGCGGGCACGTGAAGCGCGCCTCGTCGGCCTCGGTCAACAGCGCGGCGACGCGAGCGCTGCGCTCGGCCATCAGGTCGAACGCGCCGCTCATCAGTCGCGCGAGCATCTCCTCCTCGACGTACGGCAGCGTCGCCCCGCGCGCGCCGTGCTCCGTCGCCCCCTTGCGCGCGGTCGTGTGCGACAGCGAGGGAGCCGAGGGCGCGAGGAAGACGTCGCAGGCGGCGAACGCCTCGGCGACCAGTCGGGGCGGCTCGGTCCCGCGCTCCGGCCGCTGCGGCAGCACGATCAGCACGGCGTCGCCGCCGGCCTCGATCGCGGCGTCCTGCAGCGCTTGGCCGATGCGCAGGCGGTCCGGATCGCAGACGACGAGGACGTCCTCACCCGGCTTGACGGCGAGGCAGCGGCCGACGACGGTCCGTGCGGCGGTGGCGAGCTCTGACACGCCCGGGAGAGTACGTGCAGACCGCAACCCTCGTGGAAGCGGTGTGTCGCAGGTGGGCATGGACAGATATACGAGTCGCCTCACGAAGCGCAGCGTCGTCCTGGCCTTCGGCCTCCTCGCGCTTCTTGCCGCCTCCATCGCCACGTCGATCGCCGGTGCCGCCGGAGAGGGCCGCACCGTCAAGGCCGGTGAGCGCAATCCCAGTGCCGGCAACCTCGTCCGCGAGACCCAGATCATCGCGAGCAACAACACGTACGGCACCCGCCAGTCGAACAAGTCCGCCCGCGGCGGCGGCGCGATCTACGGCTGCCGCTCCGGTGAGGGCGGCACGCCGAACGGCAACAAGCCGTGCATGCGCGCCAACAACCTCGTCAACGGCCTCGCCTTCGAGTTCGCGTCGAGCGCCGGTCCGGTGATCGGCACGATCATGGGCGGCAAGGGTGGCGACGCCGTCAAGCCGTTCACCACCAACGCCACCGGCGTGGCCACCGGCCTGAACGCCGACGAGGTCGACGGCAAGAGCGCCGACGACTTCGTCGCGAAGGACGGCAAGGCCGCCGACAGCGACAAGCTCGACGGCAAGGACTCGACCGAGTTCGCCGGCGCCGGCGACCTCCTCTTCGCCGCCGTCACCGCCGCCGGCGCGGCCACCGGTCGTGGCGTCACGGGCGCGTCGGTCAGCGGCGCGGGCACGACGAACACGTTCACCGTGACGTTCAACAAGGACGTCAGCAAGTGCTCGTTCACCGCGACCGAGACCGGCGCCGCCGCCTCCGCCGTGGACTTCGCGGTCCAGCCCGTCGCGGCCGACACGAAGAGCGTCACCGTGGACGAGACCGACGGCGCGCCCGCGGTCCCGTTCCACCTCCAGGTCATCTGCTGATCCGGCCGGACGGCGCCGCCCCGCACCGGGGCGGCGCCGTTCGCCGTTACAGCGCCGTCGAGCGGATGGCCTCGTTCGCGGCCTTGATCAGCACGCGACGGCCGTTGCCCTCGACCTTGGCCTGGATGTCGTAGAGGACGCCGCCCTGGATCCACTGGATCTGCGGCGGAGCGCACGACCCGCCGCACGACAGCGGCTTGAAGTAGCCCGTGATCCCGCGCGCGAGCGAGACCGTCCGCTTGAAGGCCGGCTTGCCGCCCTTCTCGCCCGAGATCGACGCGAGGAAGCACGCGTTCGCCCCGCAGACCTTCGTGGCGTTGATGCCGACGAAGAACGTCTTGCGGCCACCCCCGCCCTGCCCGTAGACGCCCTTGTCGTAGTCGAGCGGCAGCGACGCCGGGACGCGCACGGGGATCTTCGCCTTGCGCGCCGCGGTGCGGACCGCGCCCGGCACGGACTTCATTAGCTCGTACTGGCGCGCCTCGGCGGCCGGAGCGAGCAGCAGCGCGGCGCCGAGCGTCGCGAGAACGAGCGTGCGCCGCATCAGGCTGCGTTCTGGATCGTCTCGGTCGCCGCCGACCGGGCCCGCGCCGCCGTGCGCACGATCCCGTCGATCACCTGCGGCCACACCCCGCGCGGCAGGTCATGGCCCATGCCCTCGATCTCGAGCAGCTCCGCCCCCGGGATCGCCTTCGCGGTCGCGCGCCCGCCCGACGGCGAGATGAGCTTGTCGGCCTTGCCGTGGATGACCAGCGTCGGCGCGGTGATCCACTTGAGCTTCTCGGTGCGGTCGCCCGACGCGATGATCGCCGCGAGCTGGCGCCCGCTGCCGGCCGGGTTGAGGCCGCGGTCGTACGTGCGGCCCGCGAGGTCCCGCAGGTGCTCGACGTCGTGCTCGAAGCCGGGCGAGCGGATGAGCTCGTACGTCGTCGCGAGGTGCGCGATGAAGCCCTCGCGGTCGTCGGGCGCGCGGCGCAGGAGCACGGGGTACGCCGACAGCTTCGGCTGCCCGGCCCGGCGCGAGCCGGTGGTCGACATGATCGAGACGAGGCTGAGCACGCGGTCGGGCCGGCGGGCCGCCATCGTCTGGGCGATCATCCCGCCCATCGAGACGCCGACGACGTGCGCCCGCTCGATCCCGAGGTGGTCGAGCAGGCCGATCCCGTCGGCGGCGAGATCGTCGAGGAGGTAGCTCGGCTTGACCTTGCGCGTCAGGATCTGCCGGATCGTCGGCGGGCGGCCCGTCCCGCTGGACGACCGCCCGACGTCGCGGTTGTCGTAGCGGATGACGAAGAAGCCGCGGCCGGCCAGCTCTTCGCAGAAGTCCTCGTGCCACGCGATCATCTGCGTGGCGAGGCCCATCACGAGCAGGAGCGGCGGGTTCGAGGGGTCGCCGAACGTCTCGTAGCAGAGCTCGACGTCGCCGACCGCGCACATGGACTCAGGCATGGCCGCCGAGCCTACCCGGCCGTGTCAACGCCGCCGCGACGGGCCGCACGATCGAGAGCTGCGCAGGTTCAGCGCGGGAGCTCCGCGGTGCGTCGCAGGCGATTGCGCTGCGCGAGCTGGTCCGAGCGGACCATCGCCCCGAACTCCTCGAGCGCCATGCCGGAGCCCAGCACCACGCACGTGAGCGGCGAGTCGGCAAGCGTCGTCGGCATGCCCGTCTCCTCCGCCAGCCGCTCCCCGAAGCCCTGCAGGAGCACGCCGCCGCCGGCGAGCAGGATGCCGGACTGGGTGATGTCGGCCGACAGCTCGGGCGGGGTGCGCTCGAGCGTCTCCTTCACCGCCTCGACGATCGTCTGCACGTTGTCGGCGAGCGCCTCGCGGATCTCGGTGCTCGACACCTGGACCGAGCGCGGGAGGCCCGACGCCATGTGGCGTCCGCGGATCTCGACCTCGAGCTCCTCGGCGAGCGGCATCGCGCTGCCCAGCTCCACCTTCAGGTCCTCCGCCGTCTGCTGGCCGATCGCGAGCCCGTGCTGCGTGCGCATCCACGCCGTGACGGCGTCGTCGAGCTCGTACCCGCCGACGCGCACGGACTCGGAGACGACGATCCCGCCGAGCGAGATCACCGCGACCTCGGTCGTGCCGCCGCCGATGTCGACGACCATGTGGCCGCGCGGCTCGGCGATCGGCAGGCCGGCGCCGATCGCGGCCGCGAGCGGCTCCTCGATCAGCTGCACCTCGCGCGCTCCGGCCGCGAGCGAGGCGTCGATGACGGCGCGCTTCTCGACCTCGGTGACGCCCGACGGCACGCACATGACGAGGCGCGGACGCGCGCGGCGGCGCTGCTCGGCGCGGCGCATGAAGTAGCGCAGCATCGCCTCGGTGACCTCGAAGTCCGTGATGACCCCGTGGCGCAGCGGCCGCACCGCGGAGATCGACGCGGGCGTGCGGCCGATCATCTGCTTGGCCTCCGAGCCGACCGCGTGCACCTCGCCGGTCTTGTTGTCGATCGCGACGACGCTCGGCTCGGACACGACGATGCCACGGCCCCGCACGTAGACGAGCGTGTTCGCGGTGCCGAGGTCGATCGCGACGTCGCGGACGCCGACGCCCGTGAGGGAGCTCAACAGGGCCATGTGGTCACCGGGAGACTACGCCCCCGGTGGAGTGCGGGGGCTCAGCCGCCGAAGGTGACGACGTACGTCAGCGCGCGCCTGCGCGCACCGCTCATCGGGGTGCCGCCGAAGACGCCGACCCCCATGCGCTTGAAGTTGCCGTAGAGGATCGCCTTGCGGTGGATCGAGCTGTGCATCCAGCCGACGAAGACCTTGCGCGCAGTGCGGGCGCGGCCCGTGCCGAAGCCGAGGTTCTCACCGCACCACCACTGGCGGTTGCGCGGCGGGAAGCCCGAGCGCTTGACGCGCTTGACCAGGCTGCCCGAGCGGGGCGAGTCGTGGCCGAAGAAGCGCATCCGGACCATCTGGTTCGCGTGGCGGCTGGCGACCCGGTGCAGGCGCGCGTCGGAGCCGAGCGCGGGCAGGCCGCGCTGCGCGCGCGCCTGGTTGATGAGGCAGAACATCGCGCCGGCGGCAACCGCGCGGTTCGTGCTGTTCGCCCCCGAGCACGCGGCTTGCGCGGCATCGGCCCTGGCCAGCGAGAAGAGCAGGGCAAGCGACGCGGCGGCGAGCAAGGCCACGGCGACAGGGCGGATCGTCATGTTGAACGGCATGGCGTTCCTTCCTCGTGTCGAGACGGATTCGACGCACGACGTCACCCCCCTCCGTCCGGACCCGCGCGAACTGCCCCGCATGGGAGCGGTTCGAACGCAGGCACGCCGGCTGGACGCAACGAGCGAGCCACGGCGAGTCACGCACATCCCCAGCGACTCGCCGCTCAACGAAGGCCGGGAGGCTAGCGAACGGATCGGCGCGAGCCGCAGGTCGCCACACCTCGTTGACGCCTTGGAACACGACGAAGCCCCGCCTGAGCGGGGCTTCGGTTGACGAGCGAAGTCAGGCGTTCACGGCGGGCCCGATGTAGCCCGGGAAGACCTGGTAGTAAGGCACCGAGCGGCCGTAGGCGTCGATGTAGAACCAGGTGATGCCCGTGACGGCGCCGTCGCCGCTCCCCACGCCGCTCTGGAGCTGGAAGAAGCTGCACGCGAACCACTGGCCCCAGCTCGCCTGCTGCACGTAGGTGCACTGGTGGTACTGCGGCGTCCACGTCCAGGTCGTGATGTTGATCCGGGGCTGCACGGCCGGCCGGCCCTTCGGGGGCCGGCAGTGCGCGCCTCGCCGCCGAGCCGCGGCCTTCGTGGGCGCACAGCGGAGCACCGACTTGACGGACAGGTGCGCCGCCCCGTCCCGGGCGGCGGGCCGTGGCGCCCGCTCCGATGCGGCGGCGGGTCCGGCGAGAGCGACTGAGAGGAGCACCGGCAGGACGGCGATCGTCGCGACGATCCGGATGAAGGTGCTGCGGGGGGCGGTGGTGGAGAACATGGTTGGAGAGCTCCGGAGAAGGTGTTGCCTGACACCCCGGACTCTTCCGCCGGCCGGCGCACCCGAACAGCCCTCCCAGGGGTGGTCGCCACCACACGTGCGCGCCACGCGACGGCTATCCTCCTCGTCCCCGCCGGAGTAGCTCAGTCGGTTAGAGCAGCGGAATCATAATCCGCGTGTCGGGGGTTCGAGTCCCTCCTCCGGCACTTCCAGAAGCCCCGCGGCGGCGGGGCTTTCGTCGTTCAGGAGGCGATTCAACGACTGCCGCGTCGTCACGGCGCGTCGTGCCAGCGGCCCGGCCTTGTGTCGCAGTCAGCGATGCATCGCCGCGTCCTGATCCTTCTTAGCCGGTCGGTGGGCCGACCGGGCTGATTCACGGTCTCGCGCTCAAGGGGTCTCGCACCGTGATTGACCGGCGCAGACGACGGAGGGAACATCTCCGGCCATGGACGACGAGCAGATCCAGGCACGTATCGAGGAGCTCGAGGCCGAGGAGCGTCGCCTGCGCGCAGACGAGGCGCAGCACGCAGCGCACCGTGCCGCTTCCGATCACGACGACGGAGCGAGGATCGCCGCCGATGCCGAGCGCCTGGCTGCGATCAAGGTCGAGCTCGACCAGCTCTGGGATCTCCGGCGCCAGCGTCGGGCACGCGAGCGCGCCGGCGACGATCCGGACAAGGCCGAGATGCGCGACCAGGGAACCGTCGAGGGCTACCTGGGCTGATACGGCCGCGACGTGCGCGCCGAAGCAAGGTTCGCCCGCGCCGGCGTGGCTCGGTAGACGCCGCGCGCACGGCGCTTCCAGGATCCTTCGCCGATCATGATCCGCGTGCCGGGGGTTCGAGTCCCTCCTCCGGCATCGGGTTTGGCTACGCGCTTGCCCGGGCGCCCTCGATCGCGCGGGCGACGTCGACGCGGCTCGAGACGCCGAGCTTGAAGAAGATGTTGCGCAGGTGCGTCTCCACGGTCTTCTCGCTGAGGAACAGCGCCGCGGCGATCTCTCGGTTCGTGTGACGGTCGCAGACGAGGTCGGCGACCTCGCGCTCGCGATTCGACAGGGAAGAGACGCCGGTGTCGCCGGGCGCACGCGGGCCGGGCGGCTCGGCGCGGGCGCCGAGCCGGCGCAGCTCGCGCCGCGCCGTGTCGCGCAGCCGCAGGGCGCCGCTGGCAGCGAGCACACGCTCGGCGCTGCGCAGCTCGCGCACCGCGTCCGCGCGGCGGTCCGCGCGCGCCAGCGCCTGGCCGGCCAGCAGCCGCGAGGTCGCCGCCTCGATGCGGGCTGCGGCCGCATCGGCGCGACCGGCCGAGCGCAGCGCGACGTCCGCCGCCTCGATCACCGACCCCTGCCCGAGCAGCACGGTCGCTCGCGCGCGCAGCGCGTAGGCCTCGATGATCGGCAAGGCGCAGCGGGCGGCTGCCGCCTCGGCGCGCGCCGCGGCGACCTCGGCGTCGTCCAGCCGGCCACGGCTGACGTCAACGGTCGCCTTGAGCGTCTGGTAGCGGGCCTGCCACAACGCGGGCAGCAGCGGGAGCTCCCAGCCGCCCGCGATCTCGACGAGCGCGTCGACGCCCTCGGGCGTTCCGCGGGCGAACAGCAGCAGCGCGAGCACCGTCGCGCACAGTGCGGGGATCACGCCCGGCTCGGAACCCTCGGTCAGCTCGACCGCCTCGCGCGCCGCGGCGATCGCGCCGTCGAGGTCACCGCGCAGCATCGCGATCTGCGCGGAGGTCACGAGCGCCGCCGCGGTCATGTACGGGTTCGCGGCCAGTCGGGCCTGCTCGATCGAACGGTCGTGCACTTCGGCCGCCTCGTCGAGGTCACCGAGCATCATCGCGTCGAGCCCTTTGGCCTGGTGCATGAGCGCGACGAACTCCCCGTGCCCGCTCGTGCGCGCCACGGCGATCCCCCGGTCCAACCGGGTGCTCGACTGCTCGTAGTGGCCCATGTAGAACTCGGCCCAGGCCAGCCGGTTGAGGTCCTCGAGCCGCAGCGCGAGCTCGTCGTCGTTCAGCGTGTCGAGCCGTTCGGCTGCCTCGCGCCGGGCGCGCTCGGCCGCCTCGAGCTCGCCATGCATCGCGCCGGCGTGCGCGACGACGGCCGTTGCCGCCCCTACGAGCGCCGCGTCGCCCAACGACCGCGCGAGCGTCAGCGCCTCGTTGGACATGTCCCACATGCGTTCGATCTGCGTCGTGAAGAACTGCTCACCTGCGATGCTCAGGCGCACCGTCACCGCCTCGGGCGAGCGCTCGTCCGGCAGGTCCGCCAGAGCCTTGGTCAGCCGGGCCTGCGCGGACGAGTGTCGCCCCATGAACGTCTCGGTCACCGCGCAGCCCGTGGTGAGCGCAACTCGCATGGCGAGCGCGTCGGGCGGCAGCAGCTCGATGGCCTCGAGCAGCCGCCGGCGCGACCCGTTCAGGTCACCCGCATGCCGCAGCGACGCCGCCAGGCCGACGAGCGTCCGGATGCGGGTCTCGTCGTCGTCGTGGGGGAGCAGCCGCAGCGCTGCCTCGTAGCGCCGCGCAGCGGTGGCCGGGGCGTGCGCCGCCGCCTCGCCGGCTGCTGACAGCAGCAACGCGATCGCCGCGGCGTCGCCGGGCACCGCGGACTGCTCGATGTGGTGCGCACGTGCGGTCGCGGCGACGCCCTGCTCGGAGAGCGTCGCGGCGGCTCGCGCGTGTGCCGCGAGCCGCCACCCCGGAGGCGCTGACTCGTAGACGGCCCGCCGCACGAGCGGATGGCGGAAGGCGAAACGGCGGGGGACCTCGGTCGCGTGCACCAGCCGTGCGGCGACGAGGTCGTCGAGGGCTGTGAGCGCGTCGTCGAGCGCGAGCTCAGCGATCGCTCCCGCCGTCGCGGGGTCGAACGGGTCGCCTGCGACAGCGGCGCCGTTGAGGAACCGTCTGGTTGCCGGCGCAAGCGCCGCCAGCTCGTGCCCGAGGGCAGCCGCCACCACGACCGGCACGCCCGCCGCCGGCTCGGCCCCAGCATCGGCCCCCGCTGTCCACGCCAGCTGCTCGATGTAGAACGGGTTCCCGCCGCTCTCGGCGAAGATCTCGCGCTGGCGCTCCGCGCCGATGCCGTCGCCCGCCACCGCAGCGGACTCGGCCTCGTCGAGCGGCTCGAGGTCGATCCGTTGCACGGCCGGATGGACGAGGGCGGCGGTGAGCCCCTCCGGGATCTGGCCCGAGCGGACGCCGAGCGCGAGCAGCACCGGGCCCTCGACGCCGCGGCTGACGATCGATCCGATGAGCTCGATCGACGCCGCGTCGCTCCAATGGAGGTCGTCGAGCACGACGACGAGCGGCTGCTCCTCGCCGAGCGCGCCGAGCAGCGCGCGCATCGCCCGGTGGACGCGGTACCGCTCGTCCGGCAACGCCGCCTCGCCGCCGGCGTGGGGCCGCAGCGACGGCAGGACACCAGCAAGTTCACGCACGATGCGCCCGTCGAGCCCGTCCGCGCCGCGCGCCGCCAGATGCGCATCGAGGGCGTCTTCCCACACACCGAACGGCAGGTCGCGCTCGAACTCCGACGACGTGCCCGTCAGGCAGACGTGGCCGAGCGCGTCGGCGCGGGCACGGAGCTCGGCAAGGAGCCTCGTCTTGCCGATGCCGGGGTCACCGAGCACCGCGAGGCACCGCGACCCGGTGCCGGTGGAGAGCGACGAGAGGGCCGCGTCGAGCTCGACGAGCTCGCGCTGGCGCCCGACGACAGGCCGGGCGCTGAAGTCGATGGTCACCTCGCGGCCGACCCTACCTCGCTCAGGGGCGCCGGTACAGGGACCGCCCCCGATGCGCGTCGGGGCCGACGCGCGGAGGCTGCGAAGCATGCACATGCCAAGCAACAACCTCGCAGCGCGGGCCGGTCGCTGGAGCGCCCGGAACCGCAAGAAGGCGATCGTCGGATGGCTCGCCTTCGTCGTGCTCGCCTACATGGTGGGCGGAGCGGTCGGCACCAACACGCTGACCCCGGAAGAGGCCGGCGTCGGCGACTCCGGCCGCGCCGACCGGATCGTGGCGGACGCGTACCCCGACCGCGTCCAGGAGCTCGTGCTCGTCCAGAGCGACTCCGCCACTACAGGGGATCCAACGTTCCGCGCGGCCGTACGTGACGTAACGCAACGGCTCGACCACGTCGACGGCGTGCGGAAGATCGACCCGTCGCAGGTGTCGCCGGGCGGTCACGCGCGGCTCATCACGTTCGAGATCCCCGGCGACCCGACCGAGACGCCGGCGGTCCAGGAGAAGGTCGACGCGACCGTCGCCGCGGTCCACGCCGCGGCCAAGGCTCACCCCGGCCTGCGGATCGAGCAGTCGGGCAGCGCGAGCTCGGAGGACGAGTTCATGGAGGTCTTCAACCAGGACCTCCAGAAGGCGGCGACGACGTCGCTGCCGATCACGCTGCTCGTGCTCCTCGTCGCCTTCGGCGCGCTCGTGGCGGCGGGGATCCCCCTGCTGCTCGCGATCACCGCCGTGCTCGGGACGTTCGGGCTCGTCGGACCGCTCAGCCAGCTGACCGCAGTCGAGGACACGGTCAACCACGTGATCCTGCTGATCGGCCTCGCCGTCGGCGTCGACTACGCGCTCTTCTACCTGCGCAGGGTGCGGGAGGAGCGTGCCGCCGGACGCAGCAACGCGGCGGCGATCGAAGCGGCCGCGGCCACGTCCGGGCGAGCCGTGCTCGTCTCCGGTGTGACCGTCATGATCGCCATGGCCGGGATGTACTTCGGCGGCGCGGCGACCTTCCGCTCGTTCGCCACGGGCACCGTCGCGGTCGTCGCCGTGGCGATGCTCGGGTCGCTCACCGTCCTGCCGGCGTTGCTGTCGCTGGCCGGCGACCGGGTCGACAAGGGTCGCGTCCCGGGGCTCGCCCGCCTCAAGCGTCGCGCCGCGTCGTTCGGCCTGTGGTCGCGCGTCGTCGACCGCGTGCTGAAGCGCCCGCTGGTGTCGGCGGTCGCCGCGACGGCGCTTCTGGTGGCGCTCGCCGTTCCGGCTCTGCAGATGGAAACCGGCACGCCGAGCACGGACACGCTCCCGCAGGACCTCGCCGTCGTGCAGAAGTTCAACCACCTGCAGGCGGCGTTCCCGAGCGAGACGGACGCGCTCGAGGTGGTCGTCAAGGCCGCCGACGTCACGGACGCGGCGACGACCGGTGCGATCGCGAAGCTCGAGCGCTCGCTCGCGAGCGACGAGGCGCTGTTCCCGGGCGGGAAGGTCGAGCACGACGTCAGCCGCGACGGGACGGTCGACCTCCTCGGCATCGAGGTGCCCAAGGACGAGGACCGGGCCGGGCGGGCGCTCGATCGGCTGCGCGACGACCTCATCCCGGCGACGCTCGGCGAGGTCGACGGCGTGCAGGCGTACGCGACTGGTGGCAGCGCGACGGACCGCGACTTCCGGGACTCGATGATGGCCCACCTGCCGTTGGTGTTCGGCTTCGTGATCCTCGCCGCGTTCGTGCTGCTGCTCGTCACGTTCCGGTCGATCGTCGTCCCGCTGAAGGCGATCGCGCTCAACCTGCTGTCGATCGGCGCGTCCTACGGCGTGATGGTCCTCGTCTTCCAGAAGGGCTGGTTCAACTCGCTCCTGGGCGTGTCCGACACCGGCCCGATCGAGTCGTGGATCCCGCTGTTCATGTTCGTCGTGCTCTTCGGCCTGTCGATGGACTACCACGTGTTCATCCTCAGCCGGGTCCGCGAGCTGGTGGACCGCGGTGCGCGCACCGAGGACGCGGTCGCGGCGGGGATCAAGAGCACCGCGGGCGTCGTCACGAGCGCAGCACTGGTGATGGTGGGCGTGTTCTCGGTGTTCGGGACGCTGTCGTGGATGCTGTTCAAGCAGATGGGCGTCGGCCTCGCCTTCGCCGTCCTGCTCGACGCCACGCTCATCCGCGGCGTGCTCCTGCCGGCGAGCATGAAGCTGCTCGGCGAGCGCAACTGGTGGCTGCCCAAGCGTCTCGGATGGCTTCCGCGCCTGGCCCCGGAGCCGGAGGTGGTGGCCGCTCGGAGCTAGCACCCAACGGCGTACCACAAGGGGTCATCCGGCGCCCGCCCTTCGGCGGGCGCCGCTCGTTCCGGTTCAGGGACCGTCCCCGATGTCCCCCGAGGCGCGCTCGGCGAGCCTCTGCCCCATGCCCCAGTACCTGCTGCATCACCACCACGAACCCCGCGAGTGCACCGCCGCGTTCGCTGCCTGGAACGGCTTCGCAAGCCCGCTCCGTCATCGCTCCGCCGCCTCGACGTGCCTGGCCGGGGGACATGCGCTGTGGTTCCGCGTCGACGCGGTGGACACCGCCGCCGCGCTCGCCTTGCTTCCCCCCTTCGTCGCTCGTCGAACCACTGCGGTCGAGATCAGGGACATCGAGATCCCATGAGCCACGTCTTGTCGGTCCGGCGCGTCTTCGGCGCCGCCCTCGATATGTGCCGTCGTCAGCCGCCGATCGGGTCCTTGAACAGCGCGTGCAGGTCGGCGCTGTGCAGACGAGCCTTGTCGACGAAGCCGCGGGCTCCGACCAGCCGCGCCAGGCGAGGGGCGTGCGGTGTCGGCTTCGCAGACGTCAGGACGACAGCGATCCGCGGCATGGCGAGCGCGAGGGCGCGACAGACCCTGTAGCCGTCGTCGGCGCCGAGGTTCACGTCGAGCAGCGCGGCGTCCGGCTCGAAGCGAGCCGCAGCGGCAAGGGCGGTCGCCGCACATCCCGCCTCGGCGACGACCTCGAAGCCGCGCGCTTGCAGCAGACCGCGGAGAGCCTGGCGGATGCCGGCGTGGTCGTCGATGAGCAGGACGCGCTGCACGGCGGGACAGGGTGCCCCGAGTCGACCGTTCCTTCGATACCGCGGTTGCGTGATCTCGCCGCGCGGCTAGAGCTCGATGATCCCCTCGGCAAGGGACTTGGCGACCAGGTGCGCGCGCGACCTCGCGCCCACCTTCGTCATGGCGTTGCGCACGTGCGTGCGTACGGTGTCGTGCGAGATGTGCAGCTGGGCGGCGATCTCCGGGCCCGTCAGACCGTGCGCGACGAGCCCGATGACGTCTCGTTCCCGCGCGGTGACAGGCGCCCCGGTGATGCCTGCAGCGACGTCGCGCCGGAAGCGAGCGCCCCAGCGCGAGGTGCTCATCGCCACGACGAGGACGAGCTGCCTTGCCGTGATCGTCTCGACGGCCGCGGCCCACTGCACTCCCACCTCGGTGCCGTCCGCACGGACCAGATCGGCGTCGCCGGTTGCTCGCCCGTCCGCCAGCATCGCTTCCCACGCGGCGACGTCCAACCGAGGGCCGCCCGCGACGAAGCGCCAGAGCGGCTGCCCGATGATCGCGTCACGCGGGCGCCCGAGCAGCGCGAGGTACGCGCCGTTGACCTCCAGGTGCCGCCGGTGCTCGTCTGTGAGCGCCATCGGGTTCCCGGACCGCTTGAACGCCTCTCCGAACAGCTCCGACCAGCCGCCTCCGTCCCACGTCGCAGAACCCCGGTCGGCCGGCTGCACGAGCTGACAGTACGGCCGCCGCGGAACGAATGGAAGCGGCGGTCCATCACAGCAAGATCACGAGCCGGTCACGCGCGGACAACACCGGCGGCGGGTCGCGCTGGTCACATCGTCTGCGTGCATCACCTGGAGACCCCGGTGGACGTGATCGCCCACCGCGGTGCGTCGGCGTACGTCGCCGAGCACACCTTCGCCGCGCATGACCTCGCGCTCACGCAGGGCGCCGACGTGCTGGAGATCGACGTCCGCGCGACGGCCGACGGCGAGCTCGTCGTCGTCCACGATGAGACGCTGCTGCGGACGACCGGACTCGCGCACCGCATCGGCGAGTTGACCCGACGTGACCTCCTCGACCTCGATCCGGCGGCGCGCCCGCTGACGCTCGACGCGTTCCTCGCGCGCTACGGGCGCCGGACGCGCTACCTGGTCGACCTGAAGCAACCGGACTCCACCTGGGAGCGCGACGTCGCCCGGGCGCTGGAGCGCCATCGCGTCAGCGATCTCGCGGTCGTGCAGTCCTTCGATCTCCCGGCACTGCAGCGGCTGAGCCGATCCGAGCCGGGCCTCGCGCTCGCCGCGCTCCACGCGCCTGAGCTCGACCTCGCGCCGGACCTCGACGCCGTCGCTTCCTTCGCTCTCGGCATCAGCGCCTGGTTCAGCACCATCGACGCGGCGTTCGTCGCGGCCGCCCACGCGCGCGGGCTCGTCGTCCGGGCCTGGACGGTGGACGCCCCCGCCGAGCTCGAGCGGCTCGCCGCGATCGGCGTCGACGGCCTCATCACCAACGTGCCCGACGTCGCCCGTGCCGTGGTGCGCCGAGCGGGAGTCGCCTTCACCGCCGCTTGAGGCGCCTCAGGACCTGCCGGCTTCCCCGCGGTTGACGGCCATGGGTACAGAGGCGAGCATGGGTCGCGACGCCCCGAGAAGAGCAACAGCCGAAGTTGCGGGGACGCCGTCAGGAGTGCGCTGTCCTCGACGGGCTGCTCGACGACGTTCGCGGCGGGCGCAGCCGGGTGCTCGTCCTTCGCGGCGAGGCCGGGATCGGGAAGACGGCGCTGCTCGACCATGCCGTCGGCAGCGCGAGTGGCTTCCGGCTCGCCCGGACGGCCGGCGTGGAGTCGGAGATGGAGCTCGCGTACGCGGGCCTGCACCAGCTCTGCGCGCCGTTCGCCGACCGGATCCTCGGTCTGCCGCCGCCGCAGCGCGACGCGCTCAGCACCGCGTTCGGCCTGCGCAACGGCGACCCGCCGAACCGGTTCCTCGTCGGGCTCGCCGTGCTCGGCCTCCTCTCCGAGGCGGCCGACCAGAGCCCGCTCCTCTGGATCGTCGACGACGCTCAGTGGCTCGACGAGGCGTCATCGCAGTCGCTCGCCTTCGTCGCCCGCCGCCTGGGGCCCGAGCCCGTCGCCGTCGTCGTCGCGGCCCGCGACCCGACCGGCCGGCACGCCTTCGAGGGGCTCGACGACCTCGTCGTCCCCGGCCTGCGCGAGCGCGACGCGCGCGCACTGCTCGCGACCGCGCTGACGGGCCCGCTCGACGAAGGAGTCCGCGACCGCATCGTCGCCGAGACCCGCGGCAACCCCCTCGCGCTGCTCGAGCTGCCGCGTGCTCTGACGCCGGCCGAGGTGGCGGGCGGGTTCGGCCTTCCGACCGGGTCGTCGCTGAGCGGCAGGATCGAGGAGAGCTTCCGCCGCAGGCTCGAGCCGCTGCCGGCCGCGACGCGCACCTTGCTGCTCGTCGCCTCCGCCGAGCCCGCGGGCGACCCGGTTCCGGTCTGGCGCGCGGCGGCCGCGCTCGGGGTCGATCCGACGGCTCGCAACGCGGCGGGCGACCTCGTCGAGTTCGGCGCGCACGTCCGCTTCCGGCACCCGCTCGTGCGGTCCGCCGTCTACCGCGCGGCGTCACCAGAGGAGCGTCAGCACGCCCATCACGCCCTCGCCGATGCGACCGACGCCGACAGCGACTCGGACCGCCGCGCCTGGCACCGCGCGCACGCGACGGCCGGCGTCGACGAGGACGTCGCCGCGGAGCTCGAGCGGTCGGCCGGCCGGGCGCGGGCACGGGGCGGGTTGGCCGCGGCCGCTGCCTTCCTCGAGCGGGCGGCCGAGCTGACGCCCGATCCCGCCCGCCGCGCGGAGCGGGCGCTCGCCGCGGCGCAGAGCAAGCAACGCGCCGGTGCACCGGACGCGGCGTTGCGCCTCGTCGCGGTGTCCGAGGCCGGCCCGCTCGACGAGCTCGACCGCGCGCGGGCGGAGCTGCTGCGCGCAGAGGTCACGTTCGCGGTGACGCGCGGTGCCGACGCGCCGCGGATGCTGCTCCGGGCGGCCAAGCGCCTCGAGCCGCTGGATCCGGCGCTCGCCCGCGACACCTACCTGGACGCGTTCGCTGCGGCCTTCTTCGCCGACGAGCTGGCCCGCGGGGCGGGCGTGCGGGAGATCGCCGAGGCCGTGCTCGCCGCCGACTGGGATCAGGCGTTGCGCGGCCCGCCGCTCGGCTGCGACCTGCTGCTCGGGGGCATCGCCCTGCTCACCGTCGAGGGCTACCGAACCGGAGCGCCGGCGCTGAAGCTCGCGCTCCAGGCGTTCCGCGAGGAAGCGCTGTCGGACGAGGACGCGCTGCGCTGGCTGTGGCTGGCCTGCCGCACGGCCCGCGCGCTCGGTGACGACGCCAGCTGGGACGAGCTCAGCGCGCACCAGGTGCGTCTCGCGCGGGACGCCGGCGCATTGTCGTTCCTGCCGGCCGCGCTCGCCGAGCGGTTCAGCGTCGAGCTGTTCCTGGGTGATCTCGTGGCGGCGGCCGCGCTGGTCGCCGAAACCGAGGCGGTCACCGAGGCGACCGGCAGCCACCTGGCCCCTCAGGGTGCGCTCGCCCTCGCTGCGTGGCGAGGCGACGAGGCGCAGACGCTGGCGCTGATCGAAGCACAGCGGCAGGAGGTGGTGCACCGCGGCGAGGGCCTCTGGCTCGTGGCGACCGAGTGGGCGAGCGCCCTGCTGTTCAACGGCCTCGGACGCTATGAGGAGGCGCTTGCCGCCGCGGAGCAGGCGGTCGCGCATCCCCACGAGCTCGGCGTGTCGACATGGGTGCCGACCGAGCTGATCGAGGCCGCCGTGCGCAGCGGCCACCCCGAGCGTGCAGCGGGACCTCTCGAGCGCCTCACGGAGATCAGCGACGCGGCCGGCACCGAGTGGGTGCGCGGCGTCGAGGCCCGCTCGCGCGCGCTGGTGACCGAGGGCGATGCCGCCGAGGCGCTCTACCGCGAGGCGATCACCCATCTGCGCCGCACGCGGGTGCGGCCGGCGCTCGCTCGCGCCCATCTGCTCTACGGCGAGTGGCTGCGCCGCGTCCGCCGGCGCACCGACGCACGCGAGCAGCTCCGCCTTGCGCACACGATGTACTCGGACATGGGCATGCATGCGTTCGCCGAGCGGGCGCGGCGCGAGCGGGTGGCCACCGGCGAGAACGTGCGCAAGCGCACCCCGGAGACGCGCGACATGCTCACCGCGCAGGAAGCGCAGATCGCCCGACTCGCCGCCGAGGGCGGAACGAACGCCGAGATCGCCGCCCAGCTCTACATCAGCCCGCGCACGGTCGAATGGCACCTCCGCAAGGTGTTCACCAAGCTCGGCATCGGATCTCGCATCGAGCTGCGCGCGGCGCACTTCGAGGCGGGCTCGCCGGTGCCCGCCGCGTGACGACCGGATGTACCAGCAGGTCACCGACCCCGTCGGCGGCTCCCTTGGGCTGAGCACGCTCGTCGCCGTCCTTCCGCTCGTGGCCCTCTTCGTGTTGCTGGCGGGGCTGCGACTGCCGGCGCACCGCGCGGTGCTGATCGCGCTCGCGGTCGCGCTGGCGATCGCCGTCGTCCCCTACGGCATGCCGCTGGGGCAGGCGCTCGACAGCGCGGCGGAGGGCGTGGCGTTCGGGCTGTTCCCGATCGCCTGGATCGTCGTCAACGCCGTCTGGATCTACCGGATGACCGTCATGACAGGCCACTTCCACGCGCTGCGCCGAGCGGTCGGCACCGCCTCGACCGACCGGCGCGTCCAGGGCCTGATCGTGGCGTTCTCGTTCGGTGCGCTCCTCGAGGCGCTCGCCGGCTTCGGTGCACCGGTGGCGATCACCGGCGGGATGCTGATCGCGCTCGGCTTCGAGCCGCTCAAAGCGGCCGCCGCCGCGCTCATCGGCAACACCGCGCCGGCGGCGTTCGGTGCCATCGCAACGCCGATCGTCACGCTGTCCGGCGTCACTGGACTGCCCGAGGACGACCTCGGCGCGATGGTCGGGCGCCAGCTGCCGTTCCTGGCCGTCGTCGTGCCGTTCGTCGTCGTCGCGATCGTCGACGGCCGGCGCGGGCTGCGCGAGGCCTGGCCGATCGCCGCGGTCGCCGGCGTGACGTTCGCGCTCGCGCAGTTCGTCACGTCCAACTACGTCTCGGTCGAGCTGACCGACGTCGTCGCAGCGCTCGCGTCGCTCGGCGCCACGCTCACGTGGCTGTGGCTGCGGCGGAGTCCCGATGTGCGACGCCCGCGCTTCGATCGCGAGATGTCGGCGGCGCTCACGCCCTACGTGATCCTGATCGTGGTGCTCGGACTCGCGCAGCTCGGCCCGGTCGACCGCGCCCTCGACGCGCCGACGGCGTCGTTCCAATGGCCGGGTCTGCACGTGGAGAACGCGGCCGGCGAGCCACTCGGCGTGCTCGCGTTCCGGTTCGACTGGCTGGCGTCGCCGGGAACGCTCGTCCTGCTGTCGGGGCTGCTGGCGATGCTCGTGCTGCACATCGACCCGCGAGTGGCGCTGCGCGCCTACGCGGACACGCTGCGCCGGCTGGGACCCGCGATCGTGACGATCGCGTCGGTGCTCGCGCTCGCCTACGTGATGAACCTCTCCGGCGAGACGATCACGATCGGGCTGTGGGCAGCGGGCGCCGGAGGCGTGTTCGCGCTGATCTCCCCCCTGATCGGATGGATGGGCACGGCGGCGACGGGCTCGATCACCTCCTCGAACTCGCTGTTCGGCGACCTCCAGGTGGCCGCCGCGTACGACGCGGGGCTGCCGCCGACGCTGCTCGCAGCCGCGAACAGCTCGGGCGGTGCGCTCGCCAAGATGCTCTCCGCCCAGCACCTCGCGATCGCCGCAGTGGCGGTCGGCATGACCGGCCGCGAGGGCGACCTGATGCGTTCGGTGCTCAAGTGGAGCGTCGCCCTCGTCGCGTTCATGTGCGTGGTCGTCTACCTCCAGTCGACCACCGCACTGGACTGGATGGTGCCCTGAGTCAGAGCCACGCGGTGAGGACGATCTGACGGGGGTTCTCCTCCGGATGCTCGCGCATCCCGTAGATCGCCCTCGCCCCCACCCACAGGATCATCTGCCCGAGGTGGTCCGGGTACCGCTCGAGCATGGCGTTGAAGAAGGCGACGGCCGTCTGCTCGCTGCGCAGCCGCGCCTCGGCGTCGTCGAGGTACTGCCGCGTCAGTGCGATCGTCCGCCGCGCGTCGTCGTCGAGCGCCTTGTTCTGGTGCCCGCACACGATGTGGCGCGGCTCGAGTGCCTCGACCCGCGTGATCGCCTCCCGCCACGGACCGAAGCGATCCGGACCGCTGCTCTGTCCGATGTACATGTGCACGCCGTTGTAGATGACGTCGCCTGCGACGACGAGCTCGAGATCCGGCACGTGCAGCACGCTGGTGTCGTCGCTGTCGCTGTGGCCGACGTCGACGATGACGAGGTCGTGCCCCTCGAGCGAGAAGCGGTTCCCCGGCACGGTCACCGCGGTCACCGGCGTCGGCGGGATCCCCTCGTAGAGCACGTCCCAGAGCAGCGGCCGCATCGCCACGTTGGCGTGCATCTGGGCGATCGTGCCCGCCGACGCGACCACGCGCGCGCCGAACCGCTCGGCCAGCGGGCCGGCGGCGAACCAGTGGTCGCCGTGACCGTGGGTGATGAAGATGTCGGTGACGTTCCGGTCCTTGGCCGCGACCCAGTCGCCGAGCGCCTGCGCCTGCGCCGAGGTCATCGGCGGGTCGGTGAGCACTGCGTCGGTGCGCCCGTAGATGAGCGTGCTCGCCTGCGGCGAGAACCGCTTCGGCTCGCCGTTCGGCAGCACGCCGTTGTCCTGCGGCGGCGGCTCGTTCACGAAGACGTCGTAGTGGAGAGGCTCGGCCGCGACCCGCGGGCCGGCCTCCGGGCGTGCTCCAGCGGTGCTCATGCGCCATGACGATGCCTCCGGCCCCCGGGGGTCGCGCCCGGGTCACCACTGGTCTCGCACTGGTCGCCCGCGCGCGGCGACGGTGCGCTCATACGGCGGCTCCCGCCGCGGCCTCGGTCTCCGCCTCGACCATGGTCACGACACGGCCGCCCAGCGCGATCACGAGCGCGGCGCCGAGTGCCGCCCACCCGGCGAGCACGAGGATCGGGCCTGCCACCCGGGACCCGTCGAAGAACAGCGCCGAGCGCGCGAGGTCAACGCCCGCGCCGGGCGGCAGCACGCCGCCGATCGTCCTCCACAAGCCCGGCAGCAGCGGGCGGGCGAACGGCCCGCCGGAGGCCGCGTTGCCGAGGATCACGAAGACGAGGATGACGAGCGCCGTCCCGGCCGGCCCGGCCGCGGCCTGGATGCCCGCCGTCGCGGCGCCGCTGGCGAAGATGGTCAGCGCCGCGACAGCCGACAGCGCGACGACGTGACCGGAGAAGACGTCGAAGCACACGCGCAGGAGCACGACGCTGAGGATCCCGGCGACGATCCCGAAGCCCGCAAGCGCCCCGATCCGGGCGGCCGCCCGCCGCCTGCTGCGGCTGCGTGGCGTTCCGACCAGCCCGATGAGCGTCGCGCCGAAGTAGCCGCCGAAGACCCACGCGATGATGGCGTAGAAGGCAGCCGTGCCGTTCGGGTCGCTGGGCGCGAGCGGCTTGACGTCGGTGACCCGCACCGCCGGACGGCGCTGTGCCGCGGCGACGCGGTTGAACGTCCGTTCCAGCGCGACGGCGGTCGCCCGGTTGGCGGCCGACGCGACGTAGAGGCGGTTGGCGGACACCTCGAAGGCGCCGTACGTCTCGCGATCGTCGATCTGCTCCAGCGCCGCCGCGCGCGAGGACACCTGCCGGGCGTCGAGCGGATCGCCCGGCAGACGGTCGAGCTGCGCGACGGCCTGCGCCGGTCCCACGACGGCGATCGGCACGCGGTGCGGCGTCGGCTCATGGAACGCGCCGACGTAGGAGAACGCAAACGCGAGCAGCAGCACCAGCGCGGGCAGCAGGACGAGCGCGACGGCCTTCGGCGTCGGTGCGGTGCCGGGCACGCGACGTCACGCCCGGATCTGGATGCGGCCGTCCGCCTCCCGCACGTCGTAGACCTCCAGCGCCTCGGTGGCCGGCCCGGAGAGCACGGCGCCGGTCGTGACGTCGAACCGTGAGCCGTGGCACTGGCACATGATCGTCGTCCCGGTCAGGAGGCCGCCCGAGAGCGGGCACGCTCGTTCGTCGCATGTGCAGAGGTCGTCGAAGGCATGCAGCGAGCCGCCAACGCGCGCGACGGAGATCCGGCGCTTGATGTCCTGCAGGTAGTACGGAACGACGAGGCCGTCCGGGACCGCGTCGGCCGGCCCGACCGTGCGGAACGAGGTGATGGCGAGGTCCGTCATCGTGGTCCTCCTCAGTAGGGGTACGCGGGGATGACGTCGTCCTTGGTGGCGTCGAGCCGTAGCTCTCCCGCCGCGCCCGCCGGCACGAAGGGCCGGTGCGGCATGACCGGGGCGATGCGGTCGTAGCCGGACCCCAGCGGGGGTCGGGTGTCAACGTCGCCCTTGTTGGGCCAGAACGCCATGGCGCGCTCGGCCAGGGCCGTGATCGACAGCGACGGGTTCACACCGGGGTTGGCCGGCATGACGCTGCCGTCCATCACGTGCAGCCCGGGCTGACCGAACATCCGCAGGAACGGGTCGACGGCGCCGGTCTCCCTGTCCTCGCCGATCGGGATCCCGCCGACGAAGTGCGCGGACGCGTTGCGGTTGATGACCTCGGTGGCGAGGGCGGCCTCGTGACCGCCGAGCTTCTCGGCGAGGCGGTCGACGAACGCCTCGATCGCCGGAACGTGCACCGAGGGCGGCGTCCCGGAGGGACGGCTGCGCAGCAGACCGTCGTGCCAGTACAGCTCGATCGAGGTGTCGGTCGTCTGCGAGCACAGCGCGACGAACGAGCGCTCGGACCAGTGGCGCGGGTCGGCGGGCCCGAGCTCCTCCATCGGGTGTCGGAGGATCTCCTTGGCCCAGGTCTCGAAGGAGTGCTGCTGCTCGCCGTGCTGGTGGTAGGTCCCCAGCAACGCGAAGACGTTGCTGCCCAGCCCCCAGTAGGTCGGCTCGATGCTCGTGACCTCGTCCGGCCAGACGCCGGAGGTGATCGTGACCGACCCGGGCGTGATGCGGATCCTGTCAGGGTCGCTTGCCCACTCCTCGTGGGTGCGGGTGACGTACAGGAGCTGCTCGGAGTTGGTGCGCGCCCTCTGGCCGAGTTGGTCGGACAGCTCGCGCAGCCGCCCCTTGTGCTGCATGTGATGCAACAACTTGGCCGAGCCGTAGGCGTGCGCGGTGACGATCACCTGCTCGGCGGTGTAGGTGTGACGGCGGCGGTGCGCCGCACGCTGGACCCATCCGGGATGGCGGGCGTGGATCTCGAAGCCGCCCCCCTCGAGCGGCGCGAGATCGTAGACCTCCTGGAGGTCGTGGACCTGCGCGCCGAGCTTCTCCGCCAGGTACAGGTAGTTGGTCGTCAGCTTGTTCTTGGCGTTGTAGCCGCATCCGTTGTTGCAGTTGCCGCACGAGATGCACCCGGTCCGCCGCGGCCCGACGCCGCCGAAGTACGGGTCCTCGGCCTCCTCGCCGGGCGTGCCGAAGTAGACGCCGACCGGTGCTTTGTTGAAGGTTCCGGCGCGACCGATGTCGACGGCGACCTGCTGGACGGCCCGGTCGACGTCGGTCGGCATGTAGGGGTAGCGCGTCACGCCGAGCATCCGGCGGGCCTGGTCGTAGAACGGCGCGAGCTCGTCGGCCCAGTCGCTGATCCCGGCCCACTCGGGCGCCTCGAAGAACTGCTTGGGCGGGACGTACATGGTGTTGGCGTACACGTGCGAGCCGCCGCCCACGCCCGCACCGCAGAGGATCAGCACGTCGTCGAGGTACTCGATCCGCTGGATCCCGTAGAGCTCGGCCGCCGGCATCCACAGGAAGTGCGGCAGGTCCCATTGCGTCTTCGGGACGTCCTCGTCGGCCCAGCGTCGGCCGGACTCCATGACGCCGACGCGGTAGCCCTTCTCCGCCGCGCGCAGCGCGGCGACGCTCCCCCCGAAGCCGGACCCGACGATCACGACGTCGTAGTCGAAGCTGGCCATGAGCGGCTCCCTTCAGGCCACCGAAGCGCCGACCCGCTCCCCGACCGCGACCGCCGCAGTCCGGATCACTTCGGCGACGAGCTCGGGCCGCGAGACCATGATCACGTGCGAGCCGTCGGCCTCGGTGATCGTCGCGCCGGCACGCTCCGCCATGGAACGGACCACGTCGGAACCCGCCGCCTTGTCGGGCGTCGCAAGCACGGTCCACGACGGCAGCGACCGCCAGGCGGGCGGGCCGGACGGCTCGGAGAACGCCAGCTCCGCGACAGGCCGCTGGGTCGCGGCCAGCACGGCGGCCTGCTGCTCGGACAGGTCGGCGGCGAACACATCGTGAAGCTGCGCGGGATCGATCGCGAACTCCGTGGCGGTCCCCGTGCCGTTCGACGCCGGATACTCGAGCGGGACCAGCGCCGAGCCGAGGACGCTGTCCTTCGAGCCGGCCGTCACGTCGGCCAGGCGCTCCCCCTCGTCGGGGGCGAACGCGGCGACGAAGACGAGGCCGACGACGTTGTCGAGCCCGGTCGCGGCGTTGGAGATGACGGCCCCGCCGTAGGAGTGGCCGACGGCGAGCACCGGTCCCGGCACCTGCCGGATGAAGCCGGCGACGTACGCCGAGTCGTGCGCGATCCCGCGCAGCGGGTTCGGCGCCGCCGTCACGCGCATGCGGTTCGCCTGAAGGCACTCGATGACGCCGCTCCAGCTCGAGGAGTCGGCGAAGGCGCCGTGGACGAGGACGACGGTGAGCGGGGCGTTGGAGGTGGTGTCCGACATGAGAGCTCCTTAGGGGGTGTCGACGTCGAGGACGGCCTGCGCGAAGGCCTCCGGCGCCTCCTGAGGCAGGTTGTGTCCGATGCCGCCGGTGAGGGTCTGATGCGAGTAGGGGCCGGCGAACTTGTTCGCGTACGCGCTCGGATCCGGGTGCGGCGCGCCGTTCGCGTCGCCTTCGAGGGTGATCGCCGGCACGGTGATCACGGGCGCCTCCGCGAGGCGCCGCTCGAGGTCGGCGTACTGGGGCTCGCCCTCGCCGAGGCCCAGACGCCAGCGGTAGTTGTGGATCACGACCGCGACGTGATCCGGGTTGTCGAGCGCGACGGCGCTGCGCTCGAAGGTGGCGTCGTCGAAGTCCCACTCCGGTGAGGCGGTGCGCCAGATCAGCCTCGCGAACTCGCGCCGGTGGCGTTCGTAGCCGGCCCGGCCGCGCTCGGTGGCGAAGTAGTACTGGTACCACCACTGCCGCTCGGCCTCGGGCGGCAAGGGAACCGCGCCCGCCGCCTGGCTGCCGATCAGGTACCCGCTCACCGAGACGAGCCCGGCGCAGCGCTCCGGCCACAGCGCCGCGACGATGCCGGCCGTCCGCGCTCCCCAGTCGGCGCCGGCGACGATCGCCTTCTCGATCCCGAGCGCGTCCATCAACGCGACGGTGTCCACCGCGACGACCGACTGCTGGCCGTTGCGGAACGTCGCATCGGAGAGGAAGCGCGTCGTGCCATGGCCGCGCAGGTACGGGACGATCACCCGGTAGCCCGCCGCGGCCAGGAGCGGCGCGACGTCGTCGTAGGTGTGGATGTCGTAGGGCCAGCCGTGCAGCAGGACGGCTGTAGGACCGCCGGCCGGCCCGACGTCGGCGTACCCGACGTCGAGCAGGCCGGCCGCGATCTGCCTGACCGGCGTGGCCAGTGACGCCGAGCTCATGTGCGCAGCGACCGGAAGGCGGCACGGAGCTCCTCGGTGAAGAGCTGCGGCTGCTCCCACGCGGCGAAGTGGCCGCCTCGGTCGACCTCGTTGAAGTGGATGAGGTTGTCCGGGTACGCGCGCTCGGCCCAGCTGCGCGGGGCCTGGTAGAGCTCGTCCGGGAAGACGCTGATCGCGAACGGGATCGAGATGTCCTTGGCGTCGAAGAAGTCCGCCTTGTTCTCCCAGTACAGACGCGCTGCGGAGACGCCGGTGTTGGTCAGCCAGTAGAGCGTGATGTTGTCGAGCAGGTCATCCTTCGTGAGGGCGCTGTCGAGGCGACCCTCGAGGACCTGCTTGACCAGCCCGGGCTGTCCCGTCCCGTCGCCGTGATCCAGCGCGAACGCCGCGAGGTCCACGGGTGAGTCGGCGAATCCGTACAGCGTCTGCGGACGCGTCGACATGATCAGCGCGTACGCAACGTGCTGTGCGTAGAACGACCTCAGCTGCTCGTACGCGCGCAGCTCGTCGCCCGAGAGACCGGACGGCGCGGGCTCTCCCGTCTCGAAGCCCTTGACGAGCTCCGCCGGCGCGGTGCCCGGCATGTTGGAGTGGATCCCGAGCAGCCCCGCCGGCGCCTGGATGCCCATCTGCTGCGTTACCGCCGCGCCCCAGTCGCCGCCCTGCGCGACGAACTCGGTGTAGCCGAGGCGGCCCATCAGCTCCGCCCAGGCACGGGCGATGCGCGCCGGATCCCAGCCGGTGGTCGTCGGCTTCGCGGAGAACCCGTGGCCGGGGAGCGACGGGATCACGACGTGGAACGCGTCGGCCTCGCTGCCGCCGTGCGCGGTCGGATCGGTGAGCGGCCCGATGATCTTCAGCTGCTCGACGATCGAGCCGGGCCAGCCGTGCGTGACGATCAGGGGAAGCGCATCTTCATGCCGCGAGCGGACGTGGATGAAGTGGATGTCCAGCCCGTCGATCTCGGTCACGAAGTTCGGCAGCTCGTTCAGACGCGCCTCGCAGCTGCGCCAGTCGTAGTCCGTCGCCCAGTAGCGCGCGAGCTCCTGCATCGTCGCGAGCGGCATGCCCTGGGAGTCGTCGTCGACGGTCTCGCGCTCGGGCCACCTCGTGGCGGCGATGCGCCGGCGCAAGTCGGTGAGCGCCGACTCGTCGAAGCCGATCTCGAACGCGCGGACCGCGGTCGCGCTCTGTGCGGTGGCCTCCGTTGCAGACATGTCGTGCTCCTCTCAGGCGGTCGACGCCGCGTGCGCGGGTGCGAAGAAGTCGATGAGCAGCTGATTGACGCGGTCGGCCTCGTCGTGGTGGACCCAGTGCGACGCGTCGGGCAGGCGCTCGACCCGGTCGAGTCCGGGCACGTCCTCGGCATGGGGCTCGGCCAGCTTGCGCCCGAGGTAGCGGTCGCGCTCCCCCCAGATCACCAGGGTGGGCGCGGCGATCGGGCGAAGCTGCGCTTGTGCCTGCTTGGAGTCCCGGACCGCGGCGCGGTAGTAGTTGATGATCGCCGCCGCTGCTTGCGGCTGCGACCACGACTCGACGTAGCGCTCGGTCTCCTCCGGCGTGTACGGCGGGCGCGCGTCGCGCTGATAGCGCCGGAAGAACCGCCAGTTGCGGGCGCGCACGATCCGCTCGGGCAGCTTGGGGAGCTGGAAGAAGAAGAAGTACCAGAGCTTCCGCAGCTGGTTCGGGTGGCGCAGTCCTTCGTTGAGCTTCCGCGGATGAGCGGCGTTGAGGATGACCAGCCGGTCGACGACTCCGGGGTGATTCATCGCCAGCGTCCAAGCGACCGTTCCGCCCCAGTCATGCCCGACCACGAGGGCCGATCGGGCGCCGCGCTCTTCGATCAGGCGGCGGACGTCGGCGGCGAGCTTGTCGGCGCTGTAGGCGGCGACGCCGTCCGGCCGCGACGACGTGTTGTAGCCGCGCAGGTCCGGCGCGACGACGCGGAAGCCGGCCGCCGCGAGCCGCTCGATCTGCAGCCGCCAGCTGAACCAGAACTCCGGGAAGCCGTGCAGCAGGACGACCAGCGGCCCGGTGCCGGCCTCGACGTAGTGCAGCGTCACGTCGCCGACCCGGGCGCTGCCGTCGCGAAGTCCGGTCGCGCCGTCTGCCCTCTCACGCGTGAACGAGCTCATGGCGATCTCCTTCTCAAGTCGGGGCGTCATGACGAGCTCAGCGTTCCCCTTGCGCGTCCCCGCCGCGCCCGGGACGCGCCTGGTCCCACCACTGGTCGGCCCGTGGTTCGACCGTGAGGAACGCGTCGACGTCGCGTACGAACTCGGCGTGGTGCTGGAACAGGAACCCGTGCGCCGAGTCCGGGTAGAGCTTCAGTCCCGCCTGCGGGATCAGGCCGGCCAGCAGGTGGGAGAAGTGCGGCAGGATCATCGGGTCGCCGTCGCCGTTGGCCACGAGGACGGGGATGCCGATCGCGCTGACCCGCTGGAGCTCGCCGTGGTCCGGGATGCCCCACTCGCACACCGCGTCGTACTGCGCCTGGCGGGTCTGCCAGCTCGTCTGCTCGTCCCGGTCGTCGCTGCGGGCGAACTGCCGTCCGAGGGACTCCTGCCCGGCTTGCCGGCTCGCCGCCGAACGCGTGAAGAACACACCGAGGTACCCGTCCGGGCTGCGCTGCAGCCCGCCCACTGCCCCGATCACCTCGGGCGCCCAGCCGTGCATCCCGGCGGCCCCACGCGGAGCCGACGACGCGAGGATCAGCCGACGGACGGCTGCCGGCCTCACCAGCGCGATCTCCTGGGCGACGAAGCCCCCGAGCGAGAAGCCGAGGAGGTCGACGGGGCCGAGCTCGAGGGCGTCGAGGAACGCGAGCGCGTCGCGCGCCATCTGCGCGACCGTGCTCGGGGTCGTGCCCGTCGATCCGCCGACGCCGGTGTTGTCGAACGCCACGACTCGCCGGTTGCGCGCCAAGCCGTCGACCAGCGTGGGATCCCAGTTGTCGAGGTTCCCGCGGAAGTGGTTGAGCAGCACGAGCGTCGGTGAGCCCGCGCCGACCTCGCGGTAGGCGTACTCGATCCCGTTGGCGGCGCTGACGACGGCGTTGGGGGCCGTCGAGTACGCGCGGGTGGAAGGTGTCGTCGCGGTCATCGCGGCTCATGCCTCCCCCGCCAGGAAGTGCTCGGCGTACGGGGCCCGTCCGAGCTGTTCGCGGAGCAGGCGCGAGAAGAAGGTCAGCGAGCTGAGCGGCCGGTAGTGGGCCGCGATGCGCTGCGCCTCCCCGTCGGCGTTGAAGGTGATCAGGTGCAGGCAGCCGAGCGGCTTGCCGCCGACCTCGGCGGTGTAGTCCTCGATGAACCCGTTCTCGCCCCACGGTCCGACGAAGGTGAAGTCCTGGCGGTCGTAGAGCCGGCGCACCGCGACGATGACTGCGCGGACGGCATCGGCGCCCTGCACTGCGCCGTCGAGCATCGATCCCTCGAGGGTGATGTCCTCGGCCATCGTGTTGACCCAAACCGGGGAGTAGTCCGCGAACCTCGCGGCGGAATCGCCTCTGCCCAGGTAGGTCGGAACGCCCGCGGTCGCGTGAATGCCGGTCGTGTCTGCCATGGGCCGAGGATCGCCCCGGGCCCGACCGCCTGGCGCCCGTGGACGCACGGGCCTGAACGCTGGACCTTTCGCCGCGGCGGGTGGAGGATGGCTCCGGCGAAGAGTCGCGATGTCCTCACGAACCCCCGTCCCCCGTGCGGCAACCGGCGGACTGCTCGAGCGCTCCCATGAGCTCTCGGCTCTCGGCGCGTTCCTCGACGAGGCGAAGGAGATCTCCCACGGCCGCTTCGTCTTCCTGGCGGGCGAGGCCGGCATCGGCAAGACGGCGCTGCTCCGCGCGCTACGCGCCGGCTGCGGTCGTGGGACGCGCGTCCTCTTGGGCGGATGCGACCCGATGGCCACCCCACAGCCGCTCGCCCCGTTGCTGGACGTAGCCGAGGCGGCGGGCGACGAGACCGCAGCGCTCGTCACGGCAGGCGCGAAGCCGCACCCGATCGCCGCCGCGCTCCTGCGCGACCTGGCTCAACCCGCGCCGACGCTCCTCGTGATCGAGGACCTGCACTGGGCCGACGGGGCGACGCTCGACGTCCTCGGGCTGCTCGCGCGCCGGATCGGCGGCAAGCCGGTGCTCGTCGTCGCGAGCTACCGGGACGACGCGCTCGATCGTCTCGGACCGCTGCGGGTCCTGCTGGGCGAGCTCGCAACCGCGCCGGACGTCGTGCGCATGCCGCTCGCGCCGCTGTCACGGCAGGCGGTCGCGACGCTCGCCGCACCACACAGGGTTGACGCCGACTCGCTCTACGAAGCGACCGACGGGAACCCGTTCTTCGTCACCGAGGTGCTGGCGGCCGCGCAGGAGCAGATCCCGGCCACCGTGCGCGACGCCGTTCTGGCCAGAACCGCGCGCCTCGGCGCCGGGGCCAGGAGCCTGCTCGATGCCACGGCGGTCCTGGTGCCACCGGTCGAGGTCGCGACGTTGTCCGCGCTGCGGCCGCATGCCGACGGTGAGCTCGAGGAGTGCCTCGCAGCCGGCATGCTCGTCGGCAGTGACCGCGGAGTGGCGTTCCGTCACGAGCTGTCGCGTCTGGCGCTCGAGCGGTCGCTCTCGCCGGACGTGCGCGTCGCGCTCCACAGCAAGGCGCTTGCGGTCTTGGCGGATCGGCCCGGGCGCCACACCGAGGCGGCGCGCCTGGCCCATCACGCCGAGGAGGCGCACCATGCGGACGCGGTTCTCCGTTTCGCGCCCGCGGCAGCACGGGCCGCCGCGGCGGTCGGTGCCCATCGCGAGGCGGCTGCGCAGTACGAGCGCGCGCTGCGCTTCGCGGACGCCGCCCCCCTCGAAGTGCGAGCGGAGCTGCTCGACCGCAAGACCGCCGAGCTCACGCTGATCGGCGAGTTCCGCGCGGCCATCGTCAGCGGCCGTGAGGCGCTCGAGTGCCGGTCGGCGCTCGGGGACCGCCGTGAGGAGGGACGGGCGCTGACTGCGCTCGTCTGGCCGCATTGGGTCCTGGGAGCTACGCATGATGCGGAGGCCATCGCGCACCGCGCAGTCGCGGCACTGCAAGCGACCCCGGGGCCGGAGCTGATCGACGCCTACCTGCGGCTGTCGATCGTGGCGCACGGAGCCGAGGACTTCGACACCGCGATCGAATGGAGCAGGCGCGGCTTGGAGGTCGCCGAGGCGCTGAACGACCATGCGCGCGCCACCGAGGCGCGCGTGCAGATGGCGGGTGCCGAATGCCAGCGGCAGCGCCCCGGCGCGCGCGAGGAGCTCGAGCGTACGTTGCACGCGGCGCGGCGCGAAGGTCTCGAGTACGCCGCGGGTTACGCCTACTGCTACCTCGCGACCGGCGCGGTCTACGTACCCGACTATGCGCTCGCCGCTCGGTACGTCGACGCTGGGATCGCCTACTGCTCCGAGCACGACCTCGTCGCGTTCCGGCCGTACCTGATCGCCGTGCGAAGCGTGGTCGAGCTCGCCCGCGGCGAGTGGTCCGCCGCGGCTGACTCGGCGGGTGCGGTGCTCGCCGGTCGCGGGGCCGGGATCGCCACGGCGTTGGCCTTCGCGGCGCTCGGACGTGTGCGCGCGCGGCGCGGCGACCCGGCGGTCTGGGAGGCGCTCGACGATGCCCTGCGGTTGGCCGCGCCGTCGGGCGAGGTGGGCAGGGTTGGCCGAGTCGGCGCGGCACGCGCGGAGGCCGCCTGGCTCGAAGCGCGCTTCGAGGACTGCATCCACGAGACCGAGGGCCCGTTCGCGCTGGCGCGGCGCTACCCGGCGCGCGACCTGGGAGAGCTCGCCGTCTGGCGGCGACGGGCCGGCATCGTCGAGCCCGCGCCCGCCGGCGCGGGAGAGCCGTGGGCGACGCTGCTCGCCGGCGACTGGCGATCCGCGGCGGCGGCGTGGACGGAGGTCGGCGCCCCGTACGACGCCGCCCTCGCCCTGGCCGACGGCGACGACGACGATGCGCTGCGCCACGCGCTCGACGAGCTGCAGCGGCTCGGAGCCGCGCCGGCCGCCGCGATGGTGGCGCGCCGCCTGCGCAGCCGAGGTGCGCGCGGGCTGCCGCGCGGACCGCGGGCGCGCACGCGCGCCAACCCGGCCAACCTGACGCCGCGCGAGATGGAGATCCTCGTGCTCGTCGCCGAGGGCAGGCGCAACGGCGACATCGCGGAGCGCCTGTTCCTGTCGCAGAGAACCGTGGCCCATCACGTCTCGGCCATCCTGCGCAAGCTCGACGTCAAGACGCGCGGCGAGGCGGGCGCCACCTACCTCCGACTCACAGGAAGGGGAAGCACATGAGCCAAGCCGAAGCGACCTTCACGGGGCAGTGCCTCTGCGGTGCGGTCGCGATCGCCGTCACCGGAGAGCCGGTGGGCGCCGGCTACTGCCACTGCACCACCTGCAGGAGCTGGTCGGCCGCCCCGGTCAACGCGTTCACGCTCTGGCACGCCGATGCGGTCAAGGTGACCCGCGGAGAGGACCAGATCGGCGAGTACCACGAGAACGAGCAGACCTATCGCCAGTGGTGCAAGGCCTGCGGCGGCCATCTGCTCGCGCGCCACCCGCAGTGGGGTCTGGTCGATGTCTTCGCGGCGACGATCCCCGAGTTCCCGTTCACGCCCGGGGTGCACGTCAACTACGCATCGACCGTCCTCCCGATGAAGGACGGCCTCCCGAAGCTCAAGGACTTCCCCGAAGAGCTGGGCGGCTCCGGCGAGACCGTCGCGGAGTAGAGCAACCCGGGTTCCCCGCCCGTGACCACCCGGGCGCGATCGAGCCCGCACGCAAGCAAGCTCCGCGCGGAGTCCGAGCAGCAGGATCGAACCCGAACGGAAGGACCGATCATGGCCACCGCAACCGGACGGTCACCGGGCAGCACCGCGCTCCGCCCGTTCCGCGTCGACGTCCCCGACGACGTCCTCGACGATCTCCGGCGTCGCATCGCGGCCACGAACTGGCCCGAGCGCGAGACGGTCGACGACACCTCGCAGGGCGTGCAGCTGGCGCCGCTCCAGGCGCTCGCCCGCCATTGGGCGACGGACTACGACTGGCGCCGCTGCGAGGCGAAGCTGAACGAGCTGCCGCAGTTCATCACGGAGATCGACGGGCTCGACATCCACTTCATCCACGTCCGGTCTCGGCACGAGGACGCGCTGCCGCTCATCGTCAACCACGGCTGGCCCGGCTCGGTCGTCGAGCAGCTGAAGATCATCGCCCCGCTCACCGATCCGACCGCGTTCGGGGCGCCCGCGTCGGACGCCTTCCACGTCGTGATCCCGTCGATGCCGGGCTACGGGTTCTCCGGCAAGCCGGCCACTCCCGGCTGGGGGCCCGAGCGCATGGCCGGTGCCTGGGCCGAGCTGATGAGCCGGCTCGGCTACGACCGCTACGTCGCGCAGGGCGGTGACTGGGGCGCGTTCGTCGTCGACCAGATGGGCCTGCAGCGGCCCGCCGGGCTGCTGGCGATCCACACCAACATGCCGGCCACCGTCCCGGCCGACGTCGACGCCTTGCTGCTCGCCGGCGAGCCCGCCCCCGCCGGGCTGTCCGCCGAGGAGCGACGCGCCTACGAGCAGCTCGAGCGGACCTTCAAGCAGGTCGAGTACGCGCGCTACATGGCGGCGCGCCCGCAGACGCTCTACGGCATCGCCGACTCCCCCGTTGGGCTCGCCGCGTGGCTGCTCGACCACAACGACGCGAACGGGCAGCCCGCGGCCGCTGTCGCCTCCGCGCTCGACCGGACGAGCAGCGCGAACGGCGAGCTCACGCGCGACGAGATCCTCGACAACATCACGCTGTACTGGGTGACCGGCACCGGCGTGTCGGCGTCCCGTCTGTACTGGGAGTACAAGGGCGGGTTCTTCAACGCCAAGGGCGTCACGATCCCGGTCGCCGTGACTGTCTTCCCGGGCGAGCAGTACGAGGCGCCGAGGACGTGGACGGAGCGGGCGTATCCCGATCTCCTGCACTACAACGCGGTCGACCGGGGCGGGCACTTCGCCGCCTGGGAGGAGCCGCATCTCCTCGTGTCCGAGCTGCGCACCGCCTTCCGGTCGCTGCGCTAGCGCCAACCAGCCCAGTCTCCGACCATCCCGCAACTCAGCCGATCGGCGGACCCGCTTCGGGGGGTTACGCACCCATACTCGCGGCCCAATGCTCGTTGCCGAAGATTCCATGTTGGGCTATGCAGACGCGCTGCGCGCGTTGCGCGCGCTCGCCGGCCGTGACGTGACGGTGGTCATCGGCGGCCGTCACGACCAGGTCTCTCCCCCGATGCTCGCGTTCTTCTCGGGGCAGCTGCGCGAGGGGACGCCCGTTCCCGACGACCACGCCGAGGAGCCGCCCGAGCCCGACACGCTCTTCTTCCAGGTCGGGGTGGACGGCCGCCGGGCCGGCTTCTACCTCGGCGAGGCGGAGTTCGTCTCGGCCCGTTGGAACGAGCCGCACCGCAACGTCCTCGCGCTGGACGTCGGCGACTTCGCCGTCGAAGTCGAGCTTCACTGAGCAGGCCCACCGTGCGGTGGGATGATCGAGGCATGGTGACCCCGGCAACCCGCCAGGCGAAGGAGCACCGATGTCGATGAACAACGAGAGCACCCGGCCGGATCACGAGCTGGGGGCGCTTCCCGAGGAACGTCCGTGTGGCGAGGACCATCGAGACGTCCAGCCCGGGTACGACCTCGACGAGCAGGCGGTCTACGCCGCCGAGCTGCGGAGACGCGCTCAGCAGCCGGCCGGCACACCGCCTGCCGCCTGAAGCTCCGAGCGGAGGTCAGTTGCGCGGCCCTTGAGGACCCCACATCGCCTGCGCGCAGGCGAGTGCGAACGCGAAGGGCTCCACGCGCGCGAGGGCGTTCGGCAGGACGTCGTCCTCGAGGAAGACGGTGGGCTCGACGAGCGGCGGGGCCGGCATCTCGTCGTCAAGGCGGGACAGGAGCTCGGACGCGCTCATGGCTCAGCATCCGGCGCGGGTGGGTGGAACGGCGGTGGACATGCCCTCGAGCATCCCTCGAGGTCCGCGCCGTCGCGCCCGCGCCGACCCCGGCCCGTTCACTGGCGTCAGCCCCCGAAGCGCTCGAGGTGGATGCGGCGCGCGTCGTGGCCGCGCGAGACCAGCGATCGGCCATCTCCCAGAAGCGCTCCTGCACCGCGGCGGCCTCGGGCGCCCGCGATGCCGCCAGCGTGTGCGGACGGCGTGCGACCATCGGGAAGTGCCGGAACGCGAACTGCACGTCGTCGCCGCGCGAGCGCAGCGCGCGGTACGCCGCGCGGGAGCGCGGACACCGGAAGTCGCCGTACTGCAGCACGACGCGGGCCTCCCCGGGGCCCGTGACGTGATCGGCGCGGTCGAGCGCGGTCACCATGGCATCTCCGTTCGACGTGATCGCAAGGCGGATGGCCACTGTCTCCCGACCCCAGCGCCGGTCGCGCCCGTGCGGCCCCTGGCGGATCCCCGGCCGGCGCGTGGACCCGTGCCCGCGCCCGCGAGGACGCGGGCGCGATCGCGCGGATGCGGCGGGACGCTGCCGGCATGACACCCACACCGTCGCCCGGTGAGAGGATCGACGAGATCCAGGCCCTCATCACCATGCCCGTGATCGGACGGCCCGCACCGTGAGCCACGATGTGCGTCCGCACCGCGTGGTCGTCGTCGGCGGCGGCTTCGGCGGCCTGCACGCGGCGCGCGAGTTGCGCCACGCGCCGGTCGAGGTCACGCTCGTCGACCGGCGCAACTACCACCTGTTCCAGCCGCTGACGTACCAGGTCGCGACCGGCGCGCTGGCGCCCGGCGAGATCGCGCAGCCGCTGCGCGGGATCTTCAAGCGCAGTCCCAACGTCCGCGTCGTCCTCGCGGAGGTCGCCGCCTTCGACCTCGAGCACCGCGAGATCGGCCTGCGCGCGGTGGGAGAGGTCCCCGCGCCGAAGACGCTCGGCTACGACACGCTCATCATCGGTGGCGGATCGCAGTACTCGTACTTCGGTCACGACGAGTGGAGCGCGAACGCCTCCGAGGTCAAGTCGCTGGAGAGCGCGCTCGCCGTCCGCAGCAGGCTGCTCCGCGCCTTCGAAGCGGCGGAGGCCGAGCCGGATGCCGCGGCGCGCGACGCGTGGCTGACCTTCGTCGTCGTCGGCGCCGGTCCGACCGGCGTCGAGATGGCCGGGCAGATCGCCGAGCTCGCGAGGGACACCCTGCGCCGCGACTTCCGGGCGATGGATCCGCGCATGGCGCGCATCCTCCTCGTCGAGGCGTCAGACCGCGTGCTCGGGACGTTCCCGCCGTCGCTGTCGAAGAAGGCCCGGCGTGCGCTCGAGCGGCTGGGCGTGACCGTGCTGACGAGCACCGCCGTCACCGACGTCCACGCCCGCGGCGTGACGCTCGACGGCGAGCAGCCGGTCGAGTCGCGCACGGTCGTCTGGGCGGCCGGCGTCACGGCCTCGATCCTCGCCCGCCGGCTCGGCCAGCTCACCGGCGCCGAGCTCGACCGGGCGGGGCGGGTGCTCGTCGAGCGGGACCTGACCCTTCCCGGCCATCCGGAGGTCTTCGCGATCGGCGACATGGTGCGTGTTCGAGGAGCCGACGGGCGGGCGACGACGCTGCCCGGCGTCGCGCCGGTGGCCATCCAGCAGGGCCGCTACGCGGCGCGCGCCATCAGCGCGAGGCTCCGCGGCCACGAGGTGAAGCCGTTCCACTACCGCGACAAGGGCAACCTCGCCACGATCGGGCGCGCCGCCGCCGTCGCCGACCTCCACTGGATCCGCCTCAACGGCCTGCCGGCCTGGCTCACCTGGCTCCTCGTCCACCTCTTCTACCTCGTCGGCTTCCAGAACCGCCTGATCGTCCTCATCCGCTGGACCATCAGCTTCACCACGCGCGGACGTGGCGCGCGGCTCATCACCGACGCCGGCGATGCGGAGCCGCGCAGCCCGCTCGATGAGCGCTCAGTCGCGCGCGTGCCTGTCGAGGAAGCCGCCCGCGACGGTCTTCGCTGAGCGCTCGGACGGCCCTCGTACTCGAGGTAGTCTCACTGGTCCGAACCCCGGGCAGCTCACTCGATGAGCCCGGCTCGCATCGCCTTGACGACAGCCGAGACCCGGTCGTTGACGCCGAGCTTCCCGTACGCGTTCTCGATGTGGCGGCGTACCGTCGCAGGACTCACGACGAGCTGCATCGCGATCTCGGACGCCGACAGGCCTTCGGCGATCAGCTCGAGCACCTCTCGCTCACGCGCTGACAGGTCGAGAGAGGCAGCGCGGCACGAGAAGAACGCGCCGAGCTCGCGACCGACCCCTCCGAGCAGGTGGGCGAGCGTCTCGCTCACCTCGAATCCGATCCGCGACTGCACGTCGATGACGGCCAGGACACCCGTCACGGTCAACACGGGGAACGCGACCTGCTGACGAACACCACGCGGGCCGGGTGCGCCGTCAGGTCGCGCCGCCGGGCCCGACACCGGCACGCCGGTGCTCCGCGCGCGCACGACGACGTCGCTCGCAACGCGCGCGAGGGGCGAGGGCTCGGCGTCCGCGGCCAGCCACGTCGCGACCGGGGACAGACGCGACTGCCTTGCCGCCCACGCCGTGACGGACTGCGCGCCGAGGGCCTCGCCAAGCGAGCCGAGGAGCGCGTCGAACCCGAGGGCGTCCCAGTCGGAAAGGGCGTTCGTCACCGCGTGACGGATCTCGAGCGCGCGCTCGATCTGACGGAAGCGAGTCACATCGCGCGGCACTGTGCCAAAGGCACAGCGTGCGAACCATCCCTCAAGTGGAGGAGATCGCGGGTAGGAAGCCACGGCAGAGGGATGCCGCGACCAGGTGCGCACGCGTTCGCGTCCCGGTCTTCGCCATCGCGTTGCGCACGTGCGTACGGACCGTCTCGTGCGTGACGTGGAGGTCCGCGGCGATCTCCTTGCTCGTCGCTCCCATCGCGAGAAGGCCGACGATCTCGAGCTCGCGCGGCGTGAGCGGACCCGCAGTCGCGGCCTCCTCGGCCGGCTCGCCCTCGGCGCCGTCCTCGGGTGTCAGGACGATGAGGACCGCGAGCCGGCCGCCGACGTGCGCGACGTGCTCCGCCGCCGCGACCGGCCGCCTGCCGTCGCCGACCATGACCGACGTGTGCCCGCCACCGCGGGCGAGCATCGACCGCCAGCGCTCGTCCGGCGACATCGTGCCGGTCGCGCGCCAGAGCTCGTCGAACGGCCGGCCGGCCAGCTGCTCCTCTGCATGACCGAGCAGCTTCTGCATCGACTCGTTGGCCGACATGATCCGCCGCTCTCCGTCGACGATCGCCATGGGGTTGCGCGACGCCGCGAAGACGGCCCAGAACCACATCTCCCAGTCTGCGTGGCCCTCGAAGGCCATGCCGGCGAGCCTACGCCCTCGGGGAGCTGCACATCCGGGGCTAGTCGATCAGGGCCCCGGCCAGCGCCGTCCACGACTCGCGCGGGATGCCCCCCTCCCCCTGCGGGTTGACGCAGACGTGATCGGCGCCCGCGTCGAGGTGCGCGCGGATGGCCTCGGCGATCTGCTCGGCGCTGCCCTGAGGGATGACGGCGTCGATGAGGCGGTCCGAGCCGCCGTCCTCGAGGTCGCGTTCGGTGAAGCCGAAGTCGAGCAGGTTCTTCGTGTAGTTCCGCAGGCCGAGGTACACCTGCGCGTAGTCGCGCGCGACGGCCTTGGCGCGGACCGGGTCGGTCTCGACGACGCACGCCACCTCCGGCGCCACGAGCTTGCCGGGGCCGAGCCGCTCACGGGCGAACCGCGTGTGCTCGACCGACACGAAGTACGGATGGGTGCCCGCCGTGCGCTCGCCGGCGAGGTCGAGCATCTTCGGGCCCAGGGCGGCCAGGCAGCGCTCCTCGGCCGGAGGCGTGGACGGCGAGGCGTCGAGGCCGTCGAGGAACGCGCGCATCGTCGCCAGCGGCCGGCGGTAGTCGCTGGTCGCCTCGGGATGGCCGATGCCGATGCCGAGCATGAACCGCCGGGGGAAGTCCGCGCGCAGGGCGGCGTCCGCCTCGGCCGTCTCGCTCGGGTCGTTGCTCCAGACGTTGAGGATGCCGGTCGCCGCGACGAGCGTCGACGTGGCCTCCAAGAGCGGGCGGACGTCGGGAACGCGAGGCGAGCCGCCCACCCAGAACGCGCCGTACCCGAGCTGCTCGGCGAGCTTGGCTGCTTCGCCGGCACGCTGCGCGCCGAACGGCTCGTAGCTGGTCCAGATGCCGAACGTGCCCATGTCCATGACAGGCATGGTCGCCGATCGCCGCCGGGACTTCTCACCACGGTCCGACCAGCACCCCAAGACACGGACCGGGCTGCATGCCGGGGAGTGACCAGTGAGGCGACGGGCGCGACTTCCCCTTCCGGTGGGCGACCGTGACGACCAGGCACCCGCCGACCGAGGAGAGAGGAGCACCCATGTCGATCAAGAGGCCCTTGCTGACTGCGGCGGCGCTCATGTGCGCCGTCGGGCTCGATGCTGCTCCCGCAGGCGCGGCCACGCCGCAGTGCGGCCTCAACTGCGGCTCGATCTTCAGCCGTCACCTCGGCGTGCACGGGGCCACGGGGCCCGTCGAGACGGTCATGGACGGAACGGCGGAGATCGGGCAGCCCGTGATCCTGAAGACGCCGAGCAACAGCGATCCGTCGCAGGACATCATCCCCCACGTCAGCTCGGCGGCGCAGGCCCACGCCGACGGCCTCGTCTCGGCCGAGGTGGCCGCCCACTACGGCCCGCTGCCGGCCGTGCAGCAGGAGTTCGCGCCCTTCGGAGTACCGAGCCACATGTGCGTCGGCCTGGACAGGACCGCCCACCAGAACCAGGGGCTGACGCTGCAGACGTGCGACTCCGAGCGCTCGGTGTGGATCCTGGACTTCCCGAACGCTCCGACCCCCGAGTACTTCCCGATCGTCAACGCCTCGACGAGGGACTTCGAGCGCCCCTTCGCGATGGACCTCCGGCGTGACCAGATCGTCAACGAACGGCGGACGCTGCGGATCCAGGTCCGGCGGCTGAAGTTCCTCGGCCCGGAGAAGCAACTGCCCACCACGCAGCTGTGGGGCTTCGTCCAGGGTCCGCTGCCGTGACGACGAGCATCGACCACAGGACACGAGGATCCATGACATCCCAGACGACGCAGCTCCTCCTCCCGGAGGACCTCGACGGCACCGAGCCGACGGGCCACCTCAGCGCAGACGACCGGCAGGCGGTGCGCTCCGTCTCGCGATGGATCAGCGAGTTCATCGCCTGCCCGCACCGTGACCTGGGCCGCGACGGAACGGTGTGCCCCTTCGTCCCCGGCTCGCTTGAGCGGCGGACGCTCTGGTTCGCGCCCGAGCACGTCGCCGACCTGCCCGTCGCGGGCGTGGTCGACCTCATGGCCCGCTACAAGCGGCTCTTCCTCGAGAAGGCACCCATCGACGCCGAGGACGCGATCTACAAGACGATCGTCGTCGTCTTCACCGATCTCCCCGCCGACCGTGCCGGAGCGCTCTTCGCCGACGTCCTCGACCAGCTCGCCGCCGCCTCCTACGAGGAGGACGGCGTCATCTTCGGCCCGTTCTACGACGGCAACGAGGGGACCGCCCTCTACAACCCGGGCTTCCGGCCGTTCCAATCGCCGGTCCCGTTCCTCTTCGTGCGGCACACGGTGGTCGGCGACTGGAAGTTCTTCATCGACGACGACGCTGCGGTCGATCGCTGGGCGCGCCACTTCGGACCCGCCGGGACCGTCGCCCTCGCCGAGGAGCTGCGCCGTCTGCCGTGGCGCAACGGAGGCAGCTGACTGACGGTCCGTGCCCGCTGACGACGTGCACCGCGCGGTCCCCGGAGCGCAGCCGTGACCGGTAGCCTTTCGTCGTGGGACTCGACATCCGCCAGATGCGGTACGTGGTGGAAGTCGCCGACCGAGGGAACTTCTCTCGCGCCGCGGAGCGTCTGCGCGTCGCGCAGCCCGCCTTGTCGCAGCAGATCCTCAAGGTCGAACGGGAGCTCGGCTTCGACCTCTTCGATCGCCATCCGCGCGGGGCGTCGGTCACGTCGGCCGGCGCCGCGTTCGTCGATGATGCCCGAGCGGCGGTCATGGCCTTCGACGAGGCGGTCGAACGCGCGGGCAGACGGGCGCGCGGAGAGACCGGTCAGCTCAGGCTCGGGTTCATCGCCGGCGCCGCGCAGTGGCTCACGCCGCTGATCCTGAGGGCCTTCCACGAGACCTATCCGAAGGTGGACGTGCACCTGCGCGAGACGAGCTTCATGGACCCCTCCGGCGGACTCGGCAGCGGTGAGGCCGATGTCGCCTTCATCCGACCGCCGATCGAGACGCGCGGGCTTTGGTACGAGGTCCTCATCGAGCGGCCGCGGTTCTTCGCCATCGCGGCTCGGCATCCGCTGGCGGACCGCGCCGAGGTGCTCGTCGAGGAGATCCTCGAGGAGCCGATCATCGCCATCAACGGAACCGACAAGACGTGGGAGCGGTTCTGGGGCCTCGACGACTTCCGCGACGGCCGCCCCGCCCGCATCTCGGGCCAGGCCCAGACGTACGAGGCCGAGCTGCAGCTCGTGGCGGCCGGGCAGGGTGCGTCCGTGACGTGCGGTGCGACGCCGACGAGCTTCGTGCGACCCACGGGGATCGTCTTCCTGCCCATCGTCGACGTCCCGCCCTCGCAGATCGTCGTCGCCTACCGGGCCGGGGAGGCCGGGCGCCTCGTGCACAACTTCGTGCGGATCGCGACCGAGGTGCGCGACCGGTGCCGCGCTCTGGTTCGTGACGGGGGCCGCGGCCCCCTGACTGACGCGATGCTCGGCGAGCCGCTCGTGCATCAACTTCAAGAGGGGACCCTCACGCTCTCGGACGGGCCGCTCCGCGTACCGGCACGCCGGTTCCGGTCGTGACCTGACGGCCGGCCGTCTGCGAGCGATCGCAGCCGCTTATACCGCTGCCGTCGCCTTGTCTTGGACGGCGTGCCGGGCCGGCTGCACCATCGGGTCATGGTTCCTCCGGTCGGCGGCTTCGCGACGGACCTCGTCGGGCGCGAGCCCGAGCTCGCCGCACTCGAGGCGGTCCGCGCGGCCGTTCACGAGGGCCGCAGCAGCGCGCTCGTGCTGCGAGGCGAGGCCGGCATGGGCAAGACCGCGCTGCTCGACTGCCTGCGGGACCGGGCCCCGGAGTGCCACGTCGTGCACGTCGCCGCGGCGCGCGTCGAGATGGACCTTCCCTACGCCGTCCTCGATCAGCTCTGCCGCCCGCTGACGACCCACGCCGGCGCCCTGCCGGCGCCGCACCGCGCCGCGCTGGACGCGGCGTTCGGGGTGACGCCGTCGGCCTCGACCGACCGGCTGCTGCTCGGCGCCGCGGTCCTGGGCCTCCTGGTCGAGGCCTCCGCCGAACGCCCGCTGATCTGCCTCATCGACGACGCGCACTGGGTCGACGACGCATCGGGCGCCGTCCTCGCCTTCGCCGCGCGACGGCTCGGGGATCAGGCGGTCGCGCTCGTCTTCGCCACGCGGACGGCGCACAGCGCTCTCGCCGGGCTGCCCGAGCTCGCCCTCCGCGGTCTGTGCGACTGCGACGCCCACGAGCTGCTCGCCCGGGCACTGCGCCGCCCGGTGGACCCACGGGTTCGGGAGCGGATCATCGCCGAAGCGAGCGGGAGTCCCGCCGCGCTGCTCGCGGTGGCGCGCGCGGCGACGGCCCAGTTCGCCGGCGGATTCGGCGATCTCGCCGCCACGTCGGCGGCCCGGGACGAGGACCGCCTGGTCGAGCCGATCGACGAGCTCTCCGAGGACGCGCGCATGATGCTGGTGCTGGCGGCAGCCGAGCCCACCGGCGATCCCTTGCTCCTCTGGACCGCAGCGGGCCTGCTCGGCATGCCGGCCACCGCGGCGGATGACGCGTGCGCAACCGGCTTCATGTCCATCGGGGCACAGGTGAGGTTCCGCCACCCGCTCGTTCGCGGCGCCGTGTACCGCTCGGCCCTGTCGGAGGAGCGGCGCCTCGCTCACGGCGCGCTCGCGGCCGCCACCGGCGCGGACAGCGACCCCGCGCTCCACGCGTGGCATCGTGCCCGGGAGGTCGCGGCACCGGACGAGCGCATCGCCGCAGATCTCGAGCGATCGTCCGCCGGTGCGGGTGCCTCCGGCGGCATCGCCGCGCGCGCGGCGTTCCTCCGTCAGTCGGCGACGCTCACGCCGGGGCCCGAGGCTCGCGGACGGCGAGCCCTGGCGGCGGCCGAAGCGACGAGGCTCGCCGGCGATCCCGACGCCGCGTCGCGCGTGCTCGCCACCGCGGAGGCGTCGCCGATGGATCCCATCGGTCGAGCGCGGACCCATCTTCTCCGCGCGCGTCTCGCGACGGGTGCCGCCGGCGCGGCGGCCGCCGCGTCGCTTCTCACCGCGGCGCGCCGGCTCGAGCCGCTGGACGCCGGCCGAGCCCGTGAGGCTCACCTCGATGCTCTGGCGGCCATCGTCGCGCAGGGCGAGCACGCCGGCGCGCAACCGGCGGAGATCGCCGTGGCTGCGCTCAGGCTGGGCGCACCGGAGGATGCCGGGCCGGTGGATCTGCTGCTCGAGGCGCTCAGCCGGCACGTCCTCGAGGGACCGGCGGCGCTCCCGGCGTTGCGGCGCGCGCTGGCCGCGTTCGACCGTGACGACGTGCCGCCCGCCGCCGTCTACGAATGGGGCTGGCTGGCCTCGTACGCCGCTGCAGCGATCTGGGACGATCGCGCTCACCTCTCGCTGGCGACGCGGAACGTGCGACTGGCTCGCGCCACGGGCGCGGTCGCAGCGCTTCCCCTCGCGCTCACGCAGCTCGCCGGGATCCATCTCCGCCAGGGCCGGCTCGCCGAGGCGGCGGCGTTGACGGGTGAAGCCGATCTCGTCGCGGGCACGGCGAACGGCGAGCCGCACGCGCACGCGAAGATGCTGCTGGCGGCCTACCGGGGCCGCGCGACGGACGCCCGGCCCCTCATCGAAGCCGCAAGGCGACGCCCGGGCCAGCGGCCGGGAGGCATGGGCGCAGCGCTCGCGCACTTCGCCGGCGCGCTGCTCTACAACGGCCTGAGCCGGCACGAGGACGCCTTCGCCGAGGCGCAGGGTGCGCTGGTCGATCCGGAGCCGGTGATGAGCCCCGGCTGGGTGCTGCCGGAGCTGGTCGAGGCAGCCGTGCGCATCGGATCGAGGGAGGACGCCGCCGCTGCGCTTGAACGGCTCTCGGCGCGCGCCGGCGTCTGCGGGACGGACTGGGCGCTCGGCCTCGAGGCACGATCTCGAGCGCTGGTGACCCACGGAGTCGATGCGGAGCGGCTGTACGGGCAGGCGGTGACCCGGTTGTCGGCCGCCGGCAGTCACGTGGACCTCGCCCGCGCGCACCTGCTCTACGGCGAGTGGCTTCGCCGCGAGGGGCGGCGTGTCGACGCCCGTGAGGAGCTGCGGTGCGCCGAGCGGCAGTTGAACGCGATGGGGATCGAGGGATTCGCCGCACGGGCACGCCGCGAGCTGTGCGCGACGGGAGAGACGGCACGGAAGCGCGGGGACGACACCCGCGACGAGCTCACCCCGCAGGAGCTGCAGATCGCGAAGCTCGCGCGTTCGGGGCTCTCGAACCCGGAGATCGGAGCGCGGCTGTTCTTGAGTCCCCGGACCGTCGAGTGGCACTTGCACAAGGTGTTCGCCAAGCTCGACGTGCGCTCGCGGCACGATCTCGCGAACGTCCTGCCGGTCGCCGGCCCCGAGCTGCTGCCGGCCTGATCGACTCAGGTCCCGGCCAGTTCGGAGTCGGAGCTTGCCGCGAGCGCGCTCCGCGAACGGTGGATCCCGGCATGCCGGGTTGACCGGGGGACGGGCCAGGGTCCCCCCGGGCGCGACGGACCGACGAGGCGAGCAGCCTGATGGCGTCTTCAAGAGCCACACGCCGTCGTGCGTCTGTAGGAGGACCGATGCAGGACATCGAGCAACTTGCCGCGCTCCTGCGGGAGACCGCGGAGCACCACGACCACTACGAGCGGGCGGCTCCGCCGCACGACTGGTGGCACTGGTACGCGCCCTACCTCGCCGCGCGCCTCGAGGGCAGCACCCCCGAGCGCTCCGCCGCGGCCGCCGATGCCCACATGAAGGACGTGCACGGTGTCGTCGCTCGGTGACGCGGTTACCCCCGTCCACATGCCGTCCCTCAGCGGGGCGACCGAGTGGCTCGGCTCGGAGCCGCTCACGCCGCCCGCGCTCCGCGGGCGCGTCGTGCTCGTGAACTTCTGGACGCTGACGTGCATCAACTGGCTGCGCCAGGAGCCGTACGTCCGCGCGTGGGCACGGGACTACCGCGACGACGGCCTCGTCGTCCTGGGCGTCCACACCCCGGAGTTCTCGTTCGAGCACGACCACGACCTCGTGCGTCGTGCGGTGCAGGCGCGGGCGATCGACTACCCCGTCGCGATCGACGACGACTACGGCGTCTGGGGGGCGTTCGCGAACCACTTCTGGCCCGCGCTGTACTTCGTCGACCGCAACGGGGTCATCCGCGACGAGCACTTCGGCGAGGGCCGCTACGAGGAGTGCGAGCAGCGCATCCAGGAGCTGCTCGGGGTCGACCGCGAGCTCGTCGCGGTCGCTGCGTCCGGCGTCGAGGCGCCCGCCGACTGGGAGCACTTGCGCACGCCGGAGACCTACCTCGGCTACGAGCGCGGGTCCGGGTTCGCCTCGCCGCACGGTGCGGCGTTCGACGAGGGCCGTGCCTACGAGCTCCCCCAGCGGCTGCGGCTCAACGAGTGGGCCCTGCAGGGCGGCTGGACGATCGGGCGCGAGGCGGCCGTCGCCGAGCAGGACGGCGTGATCGCGTTCCGCTTCCACGCCCGCGACGTCCATCTCGTCGCCCGCTCCGGCAGCGGCAGCCCGGTTCCCTTCCGCGTGCGGATCGACGGCGGCCCGCCGGGAGCGTCCCATGGCGTCGACGTCGACGCCGACGGCAACGGCCTGCTGGAGGACGGCCGGCTCTACCAGCTCGTGCGCCAGCATGAGCGCGTCCAGGAGCGGACGATCGAGATCGCGTTCGGAGAACGCGGCGCGGAGACCTACGCGTTCACCTTCGGGTAGCTCGTCCATGACCGACCACGCCACGCCGGCGCGCATCGCGTGGGCACCATCGATGCCCCGCCTCTCCCGCGAGGCCGGGTTCTGGACGGTCGCCTGCGTCTTCTTCGTCATCACGGCGTTCTCCACCGCGCCGAGCAGCCTCTACGGGCTGTTCGCGCAGCAGGACGACCTCTCGGCGCTGACGGTCACCGTCGTCTACGCGGTCTACGCGGTCGGCCTGGTCGCGAGCCTGCTGCTCGCAGGTCACCTCTCCGACGCCTACGGACGCCGGGCGGTCCTCCTGCCGGCCGTGGGACTGGCCATCGTCGCGGCGGCGCTCCTCGTCGCCTGGCAGTCGCTGGCGGGGCTGCTGGTCGCCCGCGTCGTCACGGGCGTCGCGATCGGCGCCGCCGTCGCCACGGCGACGGCCTACGTCACGGACCTCGGCGGCGGCCCGACCCGTCGTGCGGCCGTGGTCGGGACCGTCGCGAACATCGGCGGACTGGCCTTCGGTCCCTTGATCGCGGGACTGCTGGCGCGGTACGCCCCGCATCCGCTCACCCTGCCGTTCGACGTGTTCCTCGCGGCGCTCGCGGTCGCGGCGTTGCTGCTGCTCGTCGCGCCGGAGGGCCATCCCGGGATCCGGCCTCGTCCTCGGTACCGGCCGCAGCGGCTCGTCGTTCCAGCGCACGCGCGCGAGCGGTTCATCGCCGCTCTGGCCGGCACGTTCCTGTGCTTCGCCGTCTTCGGGCTCTTCGCCGGGCTCGCCGGGATGTTCCTGGCCGGTCCGCTCGAGCATCCCTCGCCCGCCCTGTGCGGCCTGGCGATCTTCCTGACGTTCGCGTCGGGCATCGCCGTCCAGGTCACGACCATCGGCGTGCCCGCCCAGCGCCTCATCGCGGCCGGCGTCGCGCCGGCGATCATCGGGCTCGCGGTGCTGGTCGTGTCGGCTTGGACGTCGCCGCCGAGCCTCGTGCTCTTCCTCGTCGGTGGCGTCATCGCGGGCGCGGGCGGCGGCGCGATCTTCCGCGGCAGCCTCAGCGTCGTCATCGAGACGTCGCAGCCCGAGGAGCGAGCGGGCGCCCTGACGACGTTCTTCGTCGCCGGGTACGCGGGGATCTCGCTCCCGGTCCTCGCCTTGGGCGTTGCGCTCGAGCTCCTCAGCCCACGCGTGACCCTGCTCGTCTTCGGCATGGCGGTCGGCATGGGGATCCTCGCCGCGACGCCCGTCCTCGTCCGGCGCCCGGAGGCTGCGGCTCACTCCAGGTCGAACTGATCGCGGTACCTCTCCGGCACGAGATCGACGTACTCGCGGTGGCGGGCGATCCAGCCGTTGACGAACGGGCAGAACGGCAGCACCGCGAGCTCCTCGCCGCGGGCTCCATCGAGCACGGCCCGCACGAGGTCGCCGGCGAGGCCTTCGCCCTCGTGCGCGGGGTCCATCTCGGTGTGGACGAGCGCGATCAGCCCCGGCCGGCGCCGGTACTCCACGAAGCCGAGGGCCTCGCCGCCGTCACGGAGCTCGAAGCGGTGCCGTTCGGGGTTGTCCGCGATCACGCGACCGGCCTCCATGCCGGTGATGCTGGCCAGTGCGGGCGCCCGGCGTCAAGACGCTAGGCCATGCGGCTGGTCGGCGAGCTCGGCCACGTCGGCGACCGCGTCGCTTGCGATCAGCTGCTTGATCGGCTCGATCGCGTCCCAGTCGTTGACGTGCATGCCGGCGGTGACACGGCCGTGGGGGCCGACCCAGAAGGCACGCAGCGTGTCGCCGTGGAGGGTGCCGCGCAGGACGAGCCGGTCGGACCGCTCGTGCAGGCCCGCGTACTCCATCCCGATGTCGTACTGGTCGGAGAAGAAGTACGGCAGGCGGTCGTAGGGCTCGCCGCCGTCGAGCATCGATCGCGCCGCGGCGGGGCCCTGGTTGAGCGCGTTCGCCCAGTGCTCGACGCGGACGTGGCGGCCGTAGCGCGGATGGAACGCGTGGGCCACGTCGCCGGCGGCGAAGACGTCCGGCGCGCTCGTGCGCAGCCGCTCGTCGACCAGGATGCCGTTGTCCACGTCGAGGCCGCCGCTGTCCGCAAGCGCCGTGTCGGGCGCGACGCCCACGCCGACGACGACGGTCTCGCACGGGATCGTCCTGCCGTCGGCGAGACGGACGTGCTCGACCCGGTCGCCGCCCGCCAGCTCCTCGACGCGGGCCTCGGTGATCACCTCGACGCCGTGCGCGCGGTGCACGCGGGCGAAGAAGCCGCCGAGCTCGGGGCCGAGCACCGCTTCGAGCGGCGTGGCGGCCGCCTCGATGAGCACGACGTCGGCGCCGCGCTCGCGGGCCGCGGCGGCGACCTCGCAGCCGATCCAGCCGGCGCCGACCACCGCGACGCGGCTGCCGGGAGCGAGACGCGATCGCAGGGTCTCCGCATCGGACACCGTGCGGAGGAGGTGCACGCCCGCACGGTCGATGCCGGGGATCGGCGGCCGTCGCGGGACCGAGCCGGTCGCGATGAGCGCGCGGTCGTAGGTGACGCTCCGCCCGTCGGAGAGCGTCAGCTCGTGCGCCGCGGTGTCGAGCGCGGTCGCCCGCACGCCGGTGATGAGCTCGATGCGGCGCTCCTCGTAGAAGCCGGCGGGATGGACCTGCGCGTCCTCGCGAGCGCTGGCGCCCATGAGGAACGACTTGGACAGCGGCGGGCGCTCGTACGGCAGCTCCGGCTCGGCGCCGATGAGGACGACGCGGCCGTCGAAGCCCTCGTCGCGCAAGGTCTCCGCCGCCTTCGCGCCCGCGAGGCCCGCGCCGGCGATGACGAACGTCTCAGACATGACCGCTCCCGGTGAGGGACAGGAACTCCTGTCGGGTTCGAGGGTCGTCGCGCACGAGCCCGTGCAGCGCCGACGTGATGGTCCGCGCGCCCGGCTTCTGGACGCCGCGCAGCGACATGCACATGTGCTCGGCTTGGAGCACCACGCCGACCCCCTTCGGCTCCAAGTGCTCCTCCAGCCACCGAGCGACCTGCGTGGTGAGGCGCTCCTGCACCTGCAGCGACCGCGCGAAGCGCTCCACCACGCGCGCGAGCTTCGACAGCCCGATGATGCGCTCGCCCGGCAGGTAGCCGACGTGCGCGACGCCGACGAACGGGAGCATGTGGTGCTCGCACAGCGAGTGGAACGGGATGCCGGTGGCCACGACGAGCTCGTCGTAGCCGCCGTCGTTCGGGAACGTCGTCGGCGTGAACGCGGCCGGCGTCAGCAGCTCCGCGTACATGCGGGCCATCCGGCGCGGCGTCTCGCGCAGGCTCTCGTCCTCGAGGTCGACACCGAGAGCGGCGAGCAGCGACGCAGCAGCACCTTGGGCGGCCTCGACGTCGATGACGCCGGCCCCGCGCTCGGTGGGCGGGCAGAGATGGGTGAGGGTCTGGGTCACCCCTCATTGGCGTCACCGGGCGACGCTTCCTTACGTCGGACTCCGGTCAGCCGACGTCGACCAGGAAGTGCGAGTCGCGCACCATCACGGACGATCCCGGCGGCACGACGATCGTCGTCGTCGGCTCCTCGAGGATCGCGGGGCCTTCGATCGTCCCTTCCGTCAGGAGCGCGTCCTCCCCGAAGACCGGCGTGTCGGCGAAGGCGCCGTCGAAGAACGCCGGCCGGAGGCGGCTCTGGGTCAGGGGCGCTGCGGCGGCGGACCCGTTGCCGCCCGCGGAGAGCACCGGCTTGCGCCGGGCCACCCGGGCCTCCCCCACCCAGGTGATGACCTCGATCGGCGACCGCGGCTGGTTGACGGCGAACAGGTTGAGGTGCTCGGCATCGAAGAGGTCCTGGAGCCACGCGACGTCGCCCGCGTCGCCGAACGCGGACCTCTCACCCATGTCGACGTCGATCTCCCACATCTGCTGGTCGTAGCGCGCCTCGCAGCGGAAGCGGCGCGACCGCTCCCCGGGGTGCTGGACCTCGGCGAAGAACGCGTCGATCTCCGCGTCGATCTCGCCCAGCGCCCCGTTGACCCCGTGGAAGTCGAAGTCCGACGAGACCGTGTGATGGCCGCGCGAGAAGTTCGCCGTGATGTCCGAGTACTGCCCGCCCACGGCGCTGAGCCCGGCCGCGAGCTTCGGGATCAGCACGTGGCGGATCCCCAGCTCGCGCGCGATCTGCACGATGTTCAGCCCCGCGGCGCCGCCGCCGGCGACCATCAGGCAGTCGCGCGCGTCGCGACCCTGCGCCACGGTCATGTCGGTCAGCAGCCCGCGCATCTCCTCGGCGGCGAGGACGAGGATGGAGTCCGCCGCCTGCTCCGGGGTGACGCCCAGGGGCCCGGCGATCCGATCCTCCACCGCGGCGCGCGCCGCGCCGGCGTCGAGCGGCATCCGGCCGCCGAGGAAGTTGTCCGGGTCCAGGTAGCCGAGCACGAGCGCCGCGTCGGTCACGGTCGGCCGGGTGCCGCCCTTGCCGTAGGCCACGGGCCCCGGGTCGGCGCCGGCGCTCTCCGGGCCGACGTGCAGCAGTCCGCCGCTGTCCACGAAGGCGATCGAGCCGCCGCCCGCGCCGACCGAGCGCGTGTCGACGGCGGGCAGGCCGGTCATCATCCCGTACCACCGCTTGCCGATCCACTTCTCGCGGGTGTGGGCGACGCGGCCGCCGCGGATCAGGCTCGCGTCGAACGTCGTGCCGCCGGTGTCGACGACGAGGATGTCGTCCTGGTCCGCCGCCGGCTCGGCCTCGCCGTAGAAGAGCCCGGCGATCGGCGCGAGCGCCGGCCCGGAGTCGATCGTCTGGAGCGGCCGTTCCACCATCTGGTCGAGGTGGCGGACGCCCCCGGAGACGTGGGTCACCATCAGCGGCTCGCCCTGGAAGTTCAGGTCGCGCAGGCGCGCGTGCATGTCCTGCAGGTGGCGGCGCATGAGCGGCTTGAGCGAGGCGTCGATGACGGTCGCCGACGCGCGCCGGTACTCGCGGACGATGCGGTTGACGTCGTGGCTGAGCGAGATCTCGGCGTCCGGCAGCAGCTCGCCGAGCAGCGCCCCGACCCGCCGCTCGTGCTCGGGCTCGACGGCTGCCCACAGCAGGCAGACGCCGACCGCTTCGACCTCCAGCTCCGCGAGGCGCCGGGCGACCCGCCGGACCTCGTCCTCGTCGAGCGGCACCGCCACCGTCCCGTCCGCCAGGATCCGCTCGGTCAGCTCGAACGTGAGCCGGCGCGGGATGTAGGGCTTCGGGAACGGGATCGCCCAGTTGTGCATCTGGTCCTTGCCGCCCTCCTTGTAGAGGAGGACGTCCGCGTGGCCGCGCGTGGTGATGAACGCGGTACGCGCGACCTTCGACTGCACGACCGCGTTGGTCGCGTGCGTCGTCGCGTAGATGAAGACCGACGTCGCGCCGAGCAGCCGGGGCACCGTGAGGCCGAGATCCGCCGCCGCCGTCTCCAGCGCCTCCGACACGCCGCCGAACAGGTCGTCCGGCGTCGTCGGCGCCTTGTAGAGCCCGACCAGGCGCTCGCCGTCGGAGAGCACGAGGTCGGTGAACGTCCCGCCCGTGTCGACGGCGATCGTGTAGCTCATGGTCAGGCCCGGACCGGGGCGCCGAGCTGCGCGCCGGTCCACCACCGCAGCTGTTCCTGCGACCGCCGGTGACCCTCCGCCCGGTCCGGCTCGGCGCGCCGCCGGGCGCGCTCCGCCGCCGTCGCCTCGGCGTCGACGGCCAGCGTCTCCCAGCGCCCGGGGGCGCCGGAGAGCACGACGCCGTACGGGTCGAGCGCGCGCTCGGCGGAGATCCAGCCCTCGAGCACGTCCTCGAGGACGAGCGCGGGATCGCGGTCCAGCGGGTCGCCGTATCCGCCGCCCCCGGCGGAGAGCGACACGAGGGCCTGCGACGGCTGGAGCTTGGCGCCGCTGATCGTCTCCTCGAGCTGGGTCCAGCGGCCGTCGTCCTCGACCCGCCAGACCTCCGGCACCGATGGGCTCCCGCCGCCGTGCGCGCCCTGCGGGCGGTTCACGACGCCGTCGAGGAAGTAGTGCGCCTCCATCTCGGTGAGCCGTGGCCCGTAGATCGCCACGTTGCCCGGCGCTCCCCGGGTCGCGCCGGCGCCCTCGGAGTCGGTGCGGACCGTCTTCTCCCAGATGACCAGCGGGTACTTCTGCTCGGAGATCTCCGCCGAGTCCATGTACGCGACACCCGCGGCGCCCGCGACGAGCAGCATGAGCCAGCCGTCGGACTCCGCGCTCGCCGGCCCGCCGGCCGTGCCCGTGACGATCTGCATGATGTAGAAGTGGTCGCGGCGCGGATCGTGGCCGGAGACCACCGCCATGTACGGCGGCGAGCCGTAGCACGGCTCGGCCAGCCCGATGTTCTCGGCGAGCTTGGTGAACGCGAGCATCACCATGCCGTTGACGCGGTCGGCGACGGTGTTCGTCGCGACCGAGCACGACACCGGATGCCGCGGGATCCCGACGACGCAGTTCTCGCGCAGCAGCACGTGGATCCGGCGGAAGCTGCCGGCGTTGTTGGGGACCGTGACGAGGTCGGCGTCGCGCTTGCTGTTCAGCACGCAGAGCACGCCCGAGATCCCGCCGTTGCGCGCGGTCGTCTCGGTCAGGTTGAGCCCGTTCGGCACGCAGTCGGGGTTGTCGCGCAGGTCGACCACGATCTCGCCGGCCTCGGGCTTGACGTCGATGGTGACCTTCAGCGGCAGCCCGTCCTCGACACCGGGGAACGGGTCGAGCGTCGTATGGGCCGTCACCCGGCCGGCCTCGAGACCCGCGATCGCGTCCGCCGCCACGCGCTCCGAGTAATCGAGCCACTCAGACACGAAGCGCTCGACGGTCTCGACGCCGAACTTCGCGCAGAGCTCCGTCAGCCGCCGCTCGGCCAGCCGCGCTGCGCCGAGCTGCGCGAGGTAGTCGCCGTACCAGACCTCGTAGGAGCGGATTCGCCGCTCGCACATGCGGATGATGTCGTCGACGTCCTCGTAGTCGCGCTGCACGCGGACGCAGGGGAAGATCAGCGCACCCTCCTCGTACACGTCGCGCGCCAGCGGCATGTACGTCGTCGGCAGCGCGTTGCCGACGTCCACCTGGTGCGCCTTCACGCAGGCGGTGAACAGGTGCCGTCCCTCCACGAAGACCGGCACGAGGATCTGGTGGTCCGCCGCGTGGGAGTTGCCCATGTACGGGTCGTTGTGCAGGAACGCATCGCCCTCGGCGAAGTCCGGATGGACGTCGGCCATCGCGGCGGCGCTCGGGCCCATGCCGAACACGTGGACGGGCATGCCCTCCGGACACGACAGGAGCTCGTGGTCCGAGCTGACGATGCAGCAGCTGAAGTCGCGTGCCGCCATCGTCGTCGACCGCGCCGCGCGGATGACGGTGTTGGTCATCTCGCGGGTGATGCTGTCCATCCGGTTCGACATCACCGCGAGCGTCGTGGCATCGAGCTGACGCACGGTCGCCGAGTACAGCCAGCGACGCCCCGAGCGTCAAAGGCCCGGCCCGGACGACGCGTGGACTTCTCCAACCCGCTCGGCGACGATCGCGAGCTTGCGCACTCGCCGTTCGCCGAGCCATGCCGTCCAGAGCCGGTGCGCGGCGACGAGCTCCGCGTGCGCGCGCTCGCCGATCTCCGCGGCGATCGCGTCGGCGTCCGCGGCGAACGCGTTCCCCAGCGCTTCGGCCATCGTGCGATGTGCGGACGTGAGGTCGTCCCGGGCCGTCACGACGAGGCCCGCTTGCTCGAGGCAGGCAGTCATCTCGTCGAGCGGGGTGAGCCAGACGGTGTCGCTGTCGGGCATCGCCTCCTGCTCGGCCGGCGTGAGCGGCGCTCCCTCCTCGAGCGTGAAGGCGAAGCGCCCGCCGGGACGGAGCACCGCGGCGATCGCGCGGACGAGCGCGGCCTTGTCCCGGAACGCGAGCATCGTCTCGAGCAGGAGCACGACGTCGAACGAGCCGCCGGGCAGCGGCGGGACCGACGCCGCCTCGAAGCGGCACGGCAAGTCGCCGGCGCGCCGGCGTGCGGTTTCGATCGCGCTCGCGCTCGCGTCGACGCCGAGGTACGCGCACCCGGCGTCGCGCGTGATCAGGCGCCCCGGCCCGGCGACCCCGCAGCAGAGATCCAGGACGGCGGCCTCGGCGTCGACGCCCGCCCGCATCGCCAGCGCGCGGATCTCGCCGGCGGTCATGAAGCTCTCCTGCCCCACGAACTCGCCGGGCACGTACGCCGCCTCGCGGGCGCGGCGCAGCGCCCGGTCGAACGGCGCGCGGTCGTCCTGCCTCACCGCGGCTCCGCAGCCCGAGGGCTGAACGCGCCGAGGAAGCGGTCGCGGAACGTGCTCATCGGCCGGACCGGCGCGTCGGGGCTCGGGCGAAGGCCGTCCTGCCAGCCCCAGCCCTCGATGCGCCTCAGCACCTCGGGGTCGTGCGCGATCACCGAGATCGGGACGTCGTGGCTCGCGCCCTGTCCGGTCACGGTGGTCGCCGGCTGGTGGTCGCCGAGCGCCACCACCACGAGGTCGTCGTCGCCGTAGCGCCGCACGAACGAGATGAGCGTGCGCAGCGAGTACTCGATCGAGTGCCCGTACGCGGTCCGGGCCCGGCCGCCGTCGCCGAAGAGGGTCGCGCTGCTCGACTCCTCGGCCGGGATCCGCTCGAAGATCGATCCGTCGCCGACGTCCTCCCAAGGGATCAGCCGGGGGATCCGCGTCCACGGCGCGTGGCTCGAGAGCAGGTCGACCTCGGCGAACACGGGCGCTCGCGCGGCGCGGGCGAGCTCGAGCCGCTGCAGGGCCAGCAGCGTGTACTGGTCGGGCATCGACGGCACGCCGAAGCCGGGCCCGCGGTACCCGAGGTTGCGCCGGTCGTAGATGCGGTCGTAGTGGTAGAAGTCCGTGCCCTCGGGCCAATCGCGCTTGTTCGCTGGCATGACGCCGACGGCGCGCCATCCCGCCCGCTTGAACGCCCCGGTCAGCGTGAGGCGGTCGCTCTTGACGAGCTGGTCGTACCCCCGCTGCGTGCCGATGCGGATCCCCGACTGGAGCGTGGCGTGCGCCAGCCAGCTGAGTCCACCGAAGGTCGACGACGTGAGGAACCCGCTGCGCGCCGAGAACCCGCCTGCGGCCAGCTCGGCGGTGCCCCGGTCGAGCACGGCGCGGACCCGGGGCGCGACGTCCGAGTCCTGGACCGCGACCCTCCCGTAGCTCTCCACGAACACGAGCAGGACGTCCTTGCCGCGCAGACCGGTCAGCAGCCGGTCCGCGGGCGTGGCGCGGAAGCGGTCGCGCGGGATCTCGCGGGCGAGGATCTCGTGCGCGCGCAGGCCGCTGCGGACGAGCTCGACCTCCTTGACGACGAGCGCGGCAGCGCTGGTGGAGGCGGCCGGCGCGCCGGCGATCCGCAGGACCGCCCAGACGATGCCGAGCACGGCAACGGCCCGCAGCACCTGCTCGCGGTGGCCCGTCGCGACGCGCGTCAGCCGCAGCAGCGCGAGCACCGGCAGCGAGAGCACGGCGAGCAGCAGCACCGTGATGGCGGCGGCCGCGAGGATCGCGCTCGAGTGGCCGATCGCGTCGCCCAGCGTCTCGATCCCGATGCCGACGTAGGTCGAGTCGGAGACCGGATCGAACGGCCGGTCGAAGGCCGTGAAGAACCCGATGTCGAGGACCTTCACGACCATGAGCAGCCCCACGACCACTCCCGCGAGGACGGCGAGAGCACGGCGCCAGCGGACCGGGAGCACGGCGCCGAGCGCGACCACCACGAGCAGCTCGAGCGGCAGCCGCAGGAAGGCCGCGAGGTCGAAGTTCCGGGGTTCGTGCGGCGCCGCCACCGCGGCCCACGCGATGAGCAGAGCGAGGACCGTCAGCACCACGGAGATGGGCGCCCGTCGTGGATCGGCCTCGGCGCGGCGGCGCCACAGCCACAGGGCGCACTCCCCCATCGAGACCGCGAGCAGGATGAGCGCGGCGAGCAGCAGCGCCTGCATCGCGGTCCGGTCCATGACGTCGGCGGCCGCGACGGTCAGGAGGATCCCCTGCATCGCGGCGACCACCTTGCGCCAGCGCTTCGGCGGCAGCGGCGCCCGCATCCACGGCAGCAGCCACTCGCCCGCCAGGAACACGTAGCGCGCCGCGCCGATCAGGAGCACCCACGCGCCGAGCGCGGGCGCGACGTAGACGCTCAGCGCCAGGATCAGGAACGCGTCCACCTCGCCGTCGAAGCGCGCGCCGAACGCGGTCACCGTTCCCGTCCGTCGCGCGATCGCTCCGTCGACCAGGTCCAGGGCGAGCGCGACCGCGGCCAGCGTCACGAGGATCGCGACCGGCGGATCGCGGGCGAACGAGCTCACGACCAGCGCAGCGACGCACACGGCGAGCACGGCCCGCACGAGCGTCACGCGGGAGGCCACGGTCATGCGCCGTCGAACCGTGCCGACAGCGCGTAGCGCAGCAGCACGACGTCTCCCAGCTGGCGTGTGTCGACGAGCTTCGCCCGCCGCCGCGGGTTCCACGGGAACCGCCCGTCGCGCACGAAGCGCGGCGCGTTCGAGTCGCCGATGAAGAACGGCGCGATGACGAGGTGCAGCTCGTCGACGAGGTCGTCGGCCAGGAACTGGGTGTGCACGACGCCGCCGCCCTCGACCATGAGCCGGTCGACCCCTCGCTCGGCGAGGTCCTCGCTCAGGCGCCGCATCAGCACGCGCCGGCCGCCGTCGACGACCGTCGCGACCGGCCCGAGCCGCTCACGCGCATCGGCCACCCGCGCCCGCGACGTGTAGACGAGCTTCTCGACGTCGCCGGTGGTGAAGAAGTTCGAGTGCGCGTCGAGATCCGCGCGCTCGGTCACGGTGATCTTCATCGGCGACGGCGCGAGCCCGCGGGCGGCGCGTTCGTCGCGGCGCACCTCGGAGCGGATGAGCAGCCGCGGGTTGTCGATGCGCACCGTGGCCGCGCCGACCATGATCGCGTCGCACGACGCGCGCACCGCGTCGACGCGGTCGAAGTCGGCGTCGTTGGACAGCGCGAGGCGCGGCGTCTGGTCGCCGAGGTAGCCGTCGAGCGACACGCTGCAGCTGAGCACGGTGTACGGGCGCTCAGCCATCTCGCCGGCCTCCGCGCTCCACCGGGGTCTGACCCCGGCGGTGCACCCTCGGCCCGGCTTTCAGGAGCACCACAGCGCCGGGGAGGCTGCCCGCGAACACCATGACGCCGTACACGACGGCGGTCGCGACGCCCTGCGCGGCGCCGAGGCCGGCCGCGGCGAACGCCCAGGCGGTCATGCCCTCGCGCGGGCCCCAGCCGCCGACGTTGGGCAGCGCGGCCGCGGTCAGCGCCAGCAGGGCGAGCGGCAGCAGCTCGGACCACGGCGCGGTCACCCCGGCCGTCCGCGCGGCGATGAGGAACGTGAGCGTGTGCCCCGCGACCACGAGCGCGGACGCGAGCACGATGACCGGCCAGGCGCGGCGTACGAAGAGCCCCTCGTGCAGGTCGCGCGCGACCGCTCGTCGTATGCGCACCCAGCGGGACCGCCCCGCGACGGCCCGCCCGTGCAGCGCCAGCAGCGCTGCGGCCGCCACCGCGCCGAGCGCCAGCAGGGCGAATGGCACGGCGGCCCGGACGGGCGACGGGAGGATGAGCAGCGCGACAGCGGTCAGGGCGAGCTGCACGAGCTGCCCGGCCGTGCGCTCCCATGCGACGGCGCGCAGGCCGCGCCCGATGTCGCTGGTCGCGCGGCCGTGGCTCACTCCACGGTGCACGTCCCCCACCACCCCGCCGGGCAGCGCGACGTTCAGGAAGATCGAGCGGTAGTACGCGGCCACTGCCGTGCCGAGCGGCAGGTCGACGCCGAGGCCGCCGGCGACGGTCCGCCAGCGCCATGCGCAGCACGTGGTGGTGATGACGGCGACTCCGCAAGCGGCGGCCAGCGCTCCGCCGTCGACGGCGCGCAGACCGTCGAGCAGCGCTCCGGTCCCGACCTGCCAGACCACCACGGCGAGGGTCGCGGCGGGCAGGAGAAGGCGCGCCCGGGCCCCGAGGATGCGACGGTTCGCGGCGGGGACGAACGTCGTCACGGCAGCACCAGCAGGTCGGCGTGTTCGACGACGACCTCGAGCTCGCCGGCGGCTGCCTGTTCCAGCCGCCGGTGCCGGTACGCGCCGACCTGTGCGGCGAGCTCGGGCTCCTGCTCGCAGGCGGCGGCGATCCACCCGTCGAGCCACTCGGCGATCAGATCGGCGTCGGCGGCATCGAGCCGCCAGGGCGTCGCGCGGACGACGACTTCCCGGCCCATCCCATGGAGCGCCTCGAGGGCGATCGCCGCGGCGTCCGGGCCGAGGAGCCGGCCCCTCACCGTCGCACGCCGCTGGTGAGCGTTGAACGCCGCGGCGATCCGGGAGTCCACCGGGTCTGCGGGCACCAGGACCACACGGCCGACGACGGTGAGCGCGAACAGCAAGGGACACCTCGCCGCGCTGCACACTGCAAGCATCCGGAGCAGCTCGGCGGCGGTCAGGATGTCGAGCAGCGCCGAGGCGACGATGAGGTCCGCGCCCTTGAGCTCTTCCAGTGCGAGCCGGGTGACGTCCGACCGCCTCCGCTCGACGGTGACGCCGGCGGCCGCGACGACCGCGAGCTCCAGCAGGCCGGCGTCACGGTCATGCACCACCCAGTGCTGCGGACCGGGGAGCAGCGGGGCGAGCCAGCGGCCCATCGCGCCGGTCCCGCCGCCGAGGTCATGGACCACGAGGCGATCCGCCGGACGGAGATGCGGGACGAGCCGATCGACGAGCTCGATCGAGCGCGCCGCCGCGTCGGCACGTTCGCGCAGGTCGAGCCACTCCGGGCTGACTTGCACGGGGAGCGCGCTCATCGCGCCGCTCCCGCGAGGACGTCCGCGACGACCGACGCGGTGGCCGACCACGGGCGCAACGTCGCGCGGCGCTGCCGCGCCGCGCGACGCAAGCGTTCCCGCAGCTCGGGGTCGCCGAGCCAGGCCCGCAGCGCGGCGCCGACCGCCGCGGGATCGCCCGGCGGGACCAGCAGGCCGGGACGGCAGCCGTTGGCGTCTCCGAGTGCCTCGAGCACGCCGCCGACCTCGGCGGCGAGCACTGGCACACCGCGGGCCAGTGCCTCCGCGACGACCATGCCGTACGTCTCCGCGTACGAGGCGAGCACGAGAAGGTCTGCACCGGCATAGGCGCGATCGAGCTCGGCGCCGGCGCGCGGCCCGGCGAAGTGCACCCGGTCGCCCAACCCGTGCTCCTGCGCCCGTCGGCGGACCGCATCTGCGAACGCGGGGTCCCGGCCCAGGCTGCCGACGCATGCGCACCGCCACGGCAGGTCGGTCACTGTCGCGAGGGCGTCGAGCAGGACGTCGTGGCCCTTGTCCGGCGTCACGGCGGCGACGCACAGCAGCGCGTCGCCGGCATCGGTTCCGGGAGCGAGCCTTCCGACGTCCACGCCGGGTTCGGCGATGTGCATGCGCGAGATCGGCAGCTCGTACAGCTCGTTCAGCCGGCGTCGCGTCCAGGCGCTGGTCGTGATGACGGTGGCGGCGGCCCGCAGGGTCGCGCGCTCTCGCGCCCGCACCGCCTCGGCGTCGCCGTTCGGCGGCCGGTGCCCGAGCGGCATGTGGACGAGCACGACCTGCCGCAGACGGCGCGCGTGCGGCACCAGCGCTGCGGGAGCGGCCGACGCGATCAGCCCGTCGAGCACGACAAGGGCGCCGTCCGGGATCGATCCGATGGTCCGTGCGAACGCCGCACGGTCCGCATCGGCCGGCCGCGGCCACGCGCCCGGGACGGGGTGCTCCCGCACGGCCCAGCCGAGCTCTTGCAATTCGAGGCAGATCCGGCGGTCGTAGGTGTTGCCGCCGCTCGGGTGCGCGGGATCGTCGATGCCCTCGGGCACCAGCACGTGGACGTCGCTCACAGCGTCCGCTCGTAGGCCGCCCACGCGACGTCCGATTCGCGCAGGGTGATCGTCAGGCCATCGAGGTCGCGCGCGTCATCGCCGAGCGCACCCGCGAGCAGGCGGTTGGCGACGACTTGGGCCAGGACCTCCGTCGTGGTGTTCACGCCCGCGAGCTCGGGGTCGTCGTCGAGGTTGCGGTACTCGAACGCGGCCAGCACGGATCGCAGCGCGGCCGCAGCGCGGCCGATGTCGATCACGATCCCGTCGGCGTCGAGGGTCGCCCGGCGGAAGGTGGCGTCGACCACGTACGTCGCTCCATGCAGCCTCTGCGCAGGTCCGAACACCTCGCCGCGCAGGCTGTGGGCGATCAGCATGCGATCGCGGACCGTCACGCTGAACATGCGGTGCTCCCGTCGTAGACGATGGTGTGGCAGAGCGCCGGGAGGCTCCCGTCGGCCAGGTTCGCCATGACCTCCGGCAGCTCGTCGAAGCGCGACTCGCCGGTGAGCAGCGCGTCGAAGGCGGGATCGCGCAGGAGCTCGAGCGCGAGCGCGAGCCGGTCCGCGTGCGTGCGCCGCGCGCTGCGCGCGGGCGAGACCGTGCCGACCTGGCTGGCCCGCACCGCCAGGCGGCGCACGTGGAACGCACCGCCCAGGGCGAGCCGCACCTCCGCGTCGCCGTACCAGCTGAGGTCGAGCACCGTTCCCTCGGGCGCGAGCAGCTCGAGCGAGCGCTGCAGCCCGGCGGAGGTCGCGCTCGCATGCACGACCAGATCGCAGGCTCCCTCGGCGTCCTGCGGCGCGGCGAAGCGGGCGCCGAGCGCGGCCGCCGTACCGGCGCGCTCGTCGTCGACGTCGACGAGCGTCACCTCGACACCCGGGATGCGCGCGAGCAGGCGCGCCACGCAGCAGCCCACCATCCCGGCCCCGACGACGGCGACGCGGTCGCCGATCAGCGGCGCCGCGTCCCACAGCGCGTTGACCGCGGTCTCGACGGTGCCGGCGAGCACGGCGCGTCGTGGCGGCACGCCGTCGGGCACGACGGTCACCGCGGCCGCGGGCACGACGTAGGCGGTCTGATGCGGGTACAGACAGAAGACGGTGCGGCCCCGCAGCTCAGGAGGCCCGTGTTCGACGGCGCCGACGTTCAGGTAGCCGTACTTGACCGGCCCCGGGAACTCGCCCTCCTGGAAGGGCGCCCGCATGGCCGCGTGCTGGCTCGGCGGCACGCCACCCCGGAACACCAGCGTCTCGGTGCCGCGGCTGATCCCCGTGCACAGCGTGCGCACCACCACGTCGGCGCCATCGGCGACGGCCGGCGTCACCGGCCGGATCTCGCCGTGGCCGGGCGCGCGCAGCCAGAACGCCCGAGCACCTTCGAGCACGTCCTCCGCCGGCACGATCGTCGCCATCGGACATGCAGACGCCTCCGAGCGGCGATCCTTCCCGGCTCTCGTGAATTCCCCCAACCCCGCGGCGCACCACGCGCCCGGTCCGCGTGCGCGTGCGGTGTGCTTCCGGCCGTCGGCCACCGAAGGAGACGCGATGGACGTCGGTCTGTTCCTCATGCCCTGCCACCCACCCGGGCAGCCGCTCGAGCGTTCCAACCGCTGGAACGTGGACGTGCTCGAGCAGGCGGATGCGATGGGCTACACGGAGGCGTGGCTCGGTGAGCACTTCACCGTGCCGTGGGAGCCGATCCCGGCGCCGGATCTGCTGCTGGCGCAGGCGCTGCGCTCGACCGAGCGGATCCGCCTGGGACCGGGCGCGCACATCATGCCGTTCCACCACCCGGGCGTCCTGGCGATGCGGCTCGCGTACCTCGACCACGCGTCGGGCGGCCGGCTGAACGTCGCGTTCACGCAGGGCACGTCGATCACCGACCGGCGCTCGTTCCTGCCGAAGGCGAGCGAGGAGGACGCGCGCAAGATGCTCCAGGAGGGCATCGAGATCGTCCTGAAGTACTGGACCGAGCCGGGGCCGTGGCAGTACGAGGGCGAGTACTGGAACTGCGAGCACGTCGGGCCGAACCCGCCGGAGAACGGCGTCCTCGCGCACCACATCGACCCGCTGCAGAAGCCGCACCCGCCGGTCGCGCTGGCGGGCATCACGCCGAACTCGCAGTCGCTGCGCGTGGCCGGCCGGCGCGGCTGGATCCCGCTGTCGCTGAACCTGACGCCGCGGATCATCTCCCAGCACTGGGGCGTCGTCGAAGCGGGCGCCGCCGAGGCCGGCCGCACCGCCGACCGGCGCGACTGGCGCGTGGTCAAGGAGGTGTTCATCGCCGAGACCGACGAGCAGGCGCGGCGCTACGCGCTCGAGGGCTGCTACGGCCAGTACTTCCGCGAGTTCAACCTGCCGCTGTTCACCGACTGGAACTTCCTCGACCTGCACAAGGACGACCTGTCCACGCCGGACTCGGACGTCACGCTCGACTACCTCTGCGACCGCTGGCTCGTCGGATCGGTCGAGACGGTGACGCGCAAGCTCGAGGAGCTGCAGGAAGCGCTCGGCGGCTTCGGCACGCTGCTCGTGCTCGGCATGGACTACTCAGACCAGCCGGAGGCGTGGTACGAGTCGATGCGGCTGCTGGCGGAGGAGGTGGCGCCGAAGATCGGGCTGCCGGTCACCGCGTAGGCGCCACGAGCGTCGTCTCCGCCTGACAGTCAGGTTGCGGGGCCCCGGGCCTTCTGACAAGGTCCGCGCCGGCTGGGTCATCTTCCTTGGGAGGGGGAGTGCTGAATGGATCGTAGGTGCCTCGTGGCCGCGATGGCGGTTGCAGTCTCGTGCGCGTTCGCGCCGTCGGCCGTCGCGCAGCAGCGCGCGGCCGATCGGCTCGACGTGTACACGGTCGTCGCGTCGGGCGAGCAGATCGCCGAGTTCGACGCCAAGGGCCTCGACATGGCCGAGTCGCGCGCGTCCGCGAGCGGCGGGAAGGTCAAGGTCGACATGGTGCTCACGCGCTCGCAGGCCGACCGCGTGCGGGCGGCAGGCGCGAGCGCGGAGCTCACGCGCGTCAAGGGCGGCAAGACCGTCAAGCAGTTCGCCGCCGCGCAGGCGGCCGGCGGCTACCAGGTCTGGCGGTCCTACGACGAGCCCGGCGGCTACCGCGACCAGATGTACGCGCTGGCGCGCAAGTACCCCGGCGTCACGAAGCTCGTGAACATCGGGACGACGCTGAACGGTCGGGAGATCCTCGCGCTCAAGGTCACGCAGGGCGCCCGCGGCATCGCCGACGGCGAGCGGCCGGCGGTGCTCTTCAGCGCCACCCAGCACGCACGCGAGTGGATCGCCACCGAGATCGATCGCCGCCTCATGTACCACTACATCGAGGGCTGGAAGGACAACGACCGGAGCATCAAGAAGCTCCTGCAGTCGACGGAGCTGTGGTTCGTCCCGGTCATGAACCCCGACGGCTACCAGTACACGTTCGACGTCGAGCGGCTGTGGCGCAAGAACCTGCGTGACAACGACGGCGACGGCAAGATCACGATCGTCGACGGCGTCGATCCCAACCGCAACTACCCGGAGCACTTCAAGTACGACGAGGAAGGCTCCTCGAAGATCCTCTCGAGCCAGACCTACCGCGGCCCCGGCCCGGCGTCCGAGCGCGAGACGCAGGCGATCGTGGACCTCGCGCACCGGATCGGGTTCAAGTTCAACATCAACTACCACTCGAACGGCGGCTGGATCCTCTACCCGGAGGGCTGGCAGACGAGCTCGCCCACCGCGGACGACCCGATCTACTACGCGCTGTCGGGCAACCTCGACACGCCGGCGATCCCCGGCTTCCACCCGGGTCTCAGCTCCGACGTCCTCTACGTGACGAACGGCGAGGCGAACGACTACCTGCACAAGCGCGAGGGGACGCTCGCGTGGACGCCGGAGCTCAGCCCCGGCTGCCCGTCGTGCGGCTTCGTCTTCCCCGACGACCCCGAGCTCGTCCAGGAGGAGTTCGAGCGCAACCTGCCGTTCGCCGACTCCGTCGCGCGGTCCGCCGTCGACCCGGACGACCCGAAGTCGTCCGTCGGGCTCGACACCAAGCCGTTCTACCTCAAGAGCGAGGACCCGTACAAGGAGGGCCTGCCGGGGGCGAACTTCACGTTCAAGCACTCCTACGGCAACCCGCAGCCGGTGCAGGTGCTGGCCAAGCGCTCGCTGGGCGCCGTGTCGGTCAAGTACAAGATCAACGACGGCGAGACGCAGACCGCGCCGACCACGGAATGGGAGGGCGGCGAGAAGTACAAGCCGGCGGCCGTCTACTACCACGTCATGCGCGGCATGGTGACCGGCACGAAGCCCGGTGACAGCGTCGAGGTCTGGTTCGAGGGCGGCGGTCGCAAGAGCGACTCGTTCACCTACGAGATGGTGTCCGACTCGGACAGGCAGATGCTCGTGGTCGCAGCGGAGGACTACACCGGTGCGTCGCCGGTGCAGACGGAGGGCCCGCACTACGCGCAGGCCTACCTCGACGCGCTGGCCGCCAACGGCATCGCGGCCGACCTCTACGACGTCGACGCCCGGGGCCGGACGGCGCCGGACGCGCTCGGCGTGCTCAGCCACTACAAGGGCGTCATCTGGTACACCGGCGACGACATCGTCACCCGCAAGGCCGGCTGGGCGGGCGGCAACGCCGATCGCCTCGCGCTCGACGAGATGCTCGAGATGCGGGCCTTCATGGACGAGGGCGGCCGCGTCGCCTACACGGGCAAGCGGGCCGGCATGCAGTTCACCGGCGCCGCCGTGGGCACGCAGTACTTCGACCCGAAGAACGAGGGCATGTGCAACCCGGCCAACCGGGACCCGTCGTGGGACGAGCGGCGGTGCATGGTCCTGCGCGGGTCGACGCGCGGCGGCGACTTGATCAACGACGTGCTGCAGTACTGGTTCGGCGGCATGGTCCAGATCGCGGGTGACGGCCAGACCGGGACGACGCCGTTCGCGCTCAACCCGATCGCCGAGCCGTTCACCGGGCTGTCGCAGTGGAGCCTCGCGGACCCGCAGCCGGGCCCGCCGACGCCCGGCACGTCGTCGTTCGTGACGACGAGCGGCATCCTGCCGCCCGACGAGTACCCGCAGTTCACCAGCAACGCCTCGGCGCGCTGGGCGAAGCCGGGCGGGCCGTTCGACCCGCACACGGGCGACAAGTACGTCTTCTCGCAGATCGGGGATGTGACGTACAAGCGGCTCACGCGGGAGATCGCGGTGCCCGCCGAGGGCGGCAGCCTGAAGTTCTGGACCTCGTACGACACGGAGCCCCACTGGGACTTCCTGACGGTCGAGGCCCGGACCGCGGGCAGCAGCGACTGGACGACGCTGCCGGACGCCAACGGGCACACGACCCAGGACACGGGCGAGAGCTGCCCCGCGTCGAGCAGCGGAGGCTGGCGGACGCTGCATCCGCAGCTCGACCACTACCAGACGCAGGACACCGGCACGACGTGCAAGGCGACCGGCACCACCGGAGCCTGGAACGCCGCGTCCGGCGCCTCGAACGGCTGGCAGCAGTGGTCGATCGACCTCCAGCAGTGGGCCGGCAAGACGGTCGAGATCTCGATCGCCTACATCAGCGACTGGGGCACGCAGAACCTCGGCGTGTTCCTCGATGATATCGAGTGGCCGGGCGGCTCGACCTCGTTCGAGAACGGTGACACCGGTGGGTGGCAGATCACCGGTCCGCCCGAGGGCAGCGGCGCGAACGCCAACAACTGGCAGGTCACCGACGCCGGTGGCTTCCCGGTCGGAGCGACGATCACGACGCCGAAGTCGCTTCTGCTCGGCTACGGGTTCGAGGCGATCGCCACCGCGGAGGAGCGCAAGGCGGTGATGGGCCGGATCGCCGGCTACCTCCTGCGGTAGCGGGATGGCGCAGGGCCGGCGGCCGTTCGGTCGCCGGCCCTGCGCGGACCCTTCTAACCCTGCAGCGTCGAGCTGTCGATCACGAAGCGGTAGCGGACGTCCGACTTGAGGACCCGCTCCCACGCGTCGTTGATCTGATCGGCGGGGATCGTCTCGATCTCGGGGGCGATGCCGTGCTCGGCGCAGAAGTCGAGCATCTCCTGCGTCTCGCGGATCGAGCCGATCATCGAGCCCGCGAACGTGCGGCGCTGCATGAGCAGCCCGAACACGGGGACGGGGAGCGGCTCGGGCGGCGCGCCCACGTTGATGAGCGCGCCGTCGGTCTTCACGAGGCCGAGGAACCGCCCGATGTCGAGCTTCGCGCTGACCGTGTTGATGATCAGATCGAAGCGGCCGCGCAGCTCCTTGAACGTCGCCTTGTCGCTCGTCGCGTAGTAGGCGCCGGCGCCCATCCGCAGTCCGTCGTCGCGCTTGCTCAGCGTCTGCGACAGCACGGTGACCTCGGCGCCCATCGCCTTGGCGATCTTGACCGCCATGTGGCCGAGGCCGCCGAGCCCGACCACGGCGACCTGCTTGCCGGGGCCGGCGTTCCAGTGGCGCAGCGGCGAGTAGGTCGTGATGCCGGCGCACAGCAGCGGCGCGGCGACGTCGAGCTCCAGGCCGTCCGGGATCCGCAGCACGAAGTCCTCGTCGACGACGACGTGGTCGGTGTAGCCGCCGTACGTCATGGTGCCGTCGCGGTCGATCGACCCGTACGTCTGCGTGTTGCCGCGCAGGCAGTACTGCTCGTCGCCGCGCCCGCAGTTCTCGCACTCGCGGCACGAGTTGACCATGCAGCCGACGCCGACCCGGTCGCCGGACGCGTACCGCGTCACGCCGGAGCCGACCTCGGCGACGACGCCGGCGATCTCGTGGCCGGGGATCGCGGGATACGGCACCTCCCCCCACTCCCCGCGGGTGAAGTGGATGTCCGAATGGCAGATGCCGCAGAACTTGATGTCGATGCGGACGTCCTTCGGCCCGAGCGCCCGGCGCTCGATCTGCAGCGGCTCAAGCGGCGCGGACGCGGCCGGCGCGCCGTAGGCGCGTGCGGTCGTCGTCGAGGGCGATGCCTCGAGGTTCGCGATCTCGGTCATGCTCCATCACGGTAGGCCGCACCCGCCGGCAGCTCCACCCCGGTGAACGTGGCGAGCGCCTCGATCAGCGCGTCCTGGAAGCGGACGTCGTTCACCGCCGGGTGCGGATCGTGCAGCTGCTGGTGGTGCCAGTAGCCGCCGCTGGTCCGGGCGCCGGCGTCGTCGCTGGTGGCGAGCCACTCCTGCGTCAGGTGCCCGAGCCGCAGGTCGTCGGGCGCGCCGCGGCCGCCCATCCGGGTAGGCACCCAGCCGGGATCGACGGCGTTGCTGCACGTGTCCGGCCACCGCCGCGCGATGGCGGCGCCGATCGCCGTGACGAAGAGCTTGCTGTCCGAGTAGCTGCCCGTCGCGCGGCTGCCGCTCCAGTCCATGCCCTCCAGCTCCGGCCGTCCGCCGCGGTGCATGCTGCTGCTGAGGTAGATGAGCCGCGCGGGGCGCGCGATGAGCGCGGTGAGCACGTACGGCGCGACGACGTTCACCGGGAGGACCGCGGGCCCGCGCATGACGCCGGCGTTGTGGATGACGGCGTCCATCCGCCCGAGCGCGTTCGCCTGCTCGGCGACGTCGCGCGTCTGGTCCAGGTCGGCGAGATCGCCGACCACGGCCTCGGCGCCGCGGTCCCGCAGATCGCCGACGGCCGCGAGCCGTTCCTCGTCGCGCGTGTGGACGACGACGTCGTGCCCGGCGTCCTGGAGCGTCCGCGCGGCGAGACGCCCGAGGCCATCGGCCGAGCCGGTGATGAGCACGCGAGCCATGCGCGCTCCGCACGGTAGCCCTATCGACCGGTGACGACGTAGACGGCGTTCGCGCCGGGCGAGCCGAAGACGAGCTCGGGCCGAGCGTCGCCGAGGACGTTGCCGGCGCCGCTCGCCGAGACGCGCGCCTCGGTGGCGTTGCGCAGGCCGGTGTAGTGGATCTGCGTCAGGGTCCGGCCCGAGAACAGCGTCACCGGCGCGGCGCGGTCGCGGCGTCCGCGCGAGACGACGAGCACGTCGGCGCGTCCGTCACCCGTCACGTCCCCCGGCGCGGCGACCGCGACGCCCGCGGGGCCGCCGGTCCTGGTGCCGGGGAGCCGGGTCGGCTTGCCGTTGCGTCGCGGGACGATCCACGACTCGCCCGCTCCGGTCAGCGGCGAGCCCGGCGCGCCGGCGACGAAGCCGCGGCCGAAGCGGGCGACGGAGAACCCGAACGCGGCGCCCGCCCGCACGCCGTCGGTCTCGAACCCGCCGAAGCGCCGGCCCGTGCGGAGGACCGCGCCAGGCGGCTGTGCGCGTCCGAACACCGTGAACACCGCGCCCCGGTTCTCGCCGTGCCGCGACGCGCCGGGGGCGCCGAGCAGCAGGTCGCCGATGCCGTCGCCGTTGACGTCGCCCGCGGGCGCGATCCCCGCGCCGAGCTGCATCCCGGCGAAGCCGCCCATGAACGTGATGGTGCCCTCCCCCACTTGGACAGGGCCCGGCGTGCGGGTTCCGGGGACGACGTCGACGCGCCCGGCGTCCTCGTCGCCGTCGACGAACGTCCGCACGGCGATGTCGGCCAGGCCGTCGCCGTTGAACCGGCCCGCGGCGTAGCCGGCCACGACCTCCGTGCCGTCGGCGCCCGGCCGGATCACGAACCCGCGATCGCCGAGCGACGCCAGGTCGACCGGCTGCGTGTCGCGCTTGCCGAACACGACGAAGACGACCGTTCGTGACGATCCCGACAGCGGACCGGCCTCCCGCCCGGACACGGCGACGTCGCCGAGCCCGTCGCCGTTGACGTCGCCGAGCCCGGACACGACCGCGCCCGCTCCGCTCGTCAGCGGCCCGTTGCCGACGTGCCGCATCCCGGACGGCAGCGGCACCGCGCCGTCGGTCCGGAACCCCCGCGCCCCGAGCCCGCCGAGGTCCAGACGGCCACGGGCGCCACCGCCGAGCACGACGTACGCGGAACCCCCATCGACCCGCCCGGCGGGATCCGCCAGCGGGGCGCCGACGATCACGTCGTTACGCCCATCGCCGTTCACGTCACCCGCGGGCGCGACCGACGTGCCGGTCGCATCCCCCGGCCCGCTGCCGGTCAGCGTCAGCGCCGCGTTCCGCGGCACCGACAGCGTGCCGGCCTGCGCGGGCGCCACCGCTGCGAGCGATGCCACCGCGGTGGCGACGATCGCGCGACGGATCCTCGTTCCGGTCATGACTCCACCATCGATGATGGAACGTCCCGCGACGACGGAAGTCGCCCACAACCGCGCGGATCAGTGATCCGATCGAGGCTGCGCTGCGGAACTGCTTCCCGACCGACTCAGCGAACGAGGAGAACGACCATGCCCATGGGAATCGGCCTGCCGGAGATGATGATCGTGCTGGTGATCGCGCTCGTGGTCCTCGGGCCCAAGCGGCTGCCGGGAGCGGGCCGGTCGCTCGGCAACGGGCTGCGCGAGTTCAAGGACGCGATCGGCGGCAAGCAGGAGCCGGACGCCGCCGAGCTCAGCGCGTCGCGCCCTCCCACACGCGCGTCATGATCGCGCCGATCCGCCGCTGAGCCTCGTCGCGGCCGACCGCCTCGAACGGCTCGGCGCCGCGCGGCGCGGCCCAGGGCGCGAGCACGTCGAACTCGAGGCCGCGGAGGAGATCGAGGCTCTCGAGGTACGCCTCGCGATCGCTCGAGTCCAGCACGGCGACGACCCACTCGCCGCCGTCGCCGAGGTAGAGCGTGTCGGCGGTGAAGAGCACGCGGGTGCCGTTGGTCGTCCACAGGTAGGCGGCCGAGCCGGGCGTGTGGCCGGGGATCGGGATGACCTCGAGGTCGTCGTCGAGCACGTGCCGGCGGCTGAAGGCGCCGCGGACATGGCGATGGCGCTCGGTCGGCTGGAGGTCGGCCGCGTGGACGAAGAGCGGCACGTCAGGCACCGGCTCGCCGCCGCCGAGCGAGACCTCGTGCCAGTGGCCGAGGTACTGGCGCGTCGCGCCGCCGAGCGCGGCGACCTCGTCCGCGGTGGTGGACGGCGCGCCGTAGATCAGCACGTTGCCCTGCTCGCGCTCCAGGAGGAACGAGCGGACCTCCAGGCCGGGCGCGAAGGGCAGCGTCGTCGCGGGGAGCGCGTGCAGGCCGGGCGCCGCGATCGGCAGCCCGTGGCGCTCGACCGCGCGGTCGTAGTTCATGCGCAGCATCGCGATGACGTCGCGCACGTCGTCGTCTGACTCGATCCGCCGCGCCCCGAAGCCCGGGCGCCCCGGGAACACCGGGTGGAAGTCGATGCGGCCCTGCTCGTGCAGCTCGTGCCACACCGGCTTCGGGAACCCGGCGTGGAAGACGCGGTCGCCGTGCAGGTGGCCGAGCTCGCGCCTGCCGAGCCGGAACGCCCACTCGCCCCGCTCGCCATGGCCCGCCGTCACGCCCGGCCACGAGGTGACCTCCTCGGTGATCCGCACGCTTGCGGCCTTCTCGCTCGTCACGCTCATGAGGCGCAACCTAGAAGTTCAACTAAGCTTGAAGTCAAGCGACGTGGCCGAGCTCCTCACGATCACCGACGTCTCCCGGCGCAGCGGCGTCGCGTCGTCCGCGCTGCGCTTCTACGAGGACCGCGGGCTCATCGCATCCGAGCGCGCCGGCTCGGGCCACCGCCGCTACCCGCGTTCGGTCCTGCGGCGGATCGCGTTCATCGTCTTCGCCCAGCGCGTCGGCCTGACGCTCGACGAGATCGCCGGCGAGCTCGCCAAGCTCCCCGCCGACCGCGCCCCCACCAAGCGCGACTGGTCCCGCCTCTCCCGCGGCTGGAGCGCGCGGATCGACGACCGCATCGCCGAGCTCGAGCGCCTCCGGGCCGGCCTGACCGAGTGCATCGGGTGCGGCTGCCTGTCGCTCGAGCGCTGCAAGCTCGCCAATCCCGGCGACCGCGCCGCGCAGCGCGGCCCGGGCCCCCGGTACTGGCTGGGCGATCGTCCCGGCGGCTAGGCGCCGTCGCGTCGGAGCGTCCGGAAGGTGATCGAGTACCGCAGGTCCTTCGTCGCCGGGATCGAGTGCTGCCACGACCAGCGGGCGGGGCCGTCGAGCACGTACGCCGAGCGCGGCGCGAGCTCGAGCGCGTAGGTCTCGCGCGGCCGGCCCTTGAGCGTCCGCTGGAAGCGCATCCGGCAGGGCGAACGGACCGACACACCGGCGATCCGTGTCCCGAACATCGGTGCGTCCCGGTGCCAGCCGATGCCCGCGCCCGCGGGATACCTCGAGACGAGGATCTGCCGGAGTTCGCCCGGATCGCGGTCGATGAGCGCGGCGGAGCGGTCGCGCAGCCAGGCCAGCGGCTCCGGCAGCGGGTTCGTCTCGACGAGATCGCCGGACTGGTAGCCGTAGTCGAGCCCGAAGTGCCGGACGGTCCGCTTGGCGACCTGGCCGCGCATCTCGACCGTGCGGTACTCGATCCGCTCGAGCGCGTCGATCAGCTGGCCCTCCTCGTCGAGGGTGATGAAGTCGGGCACGTACCGAAGCCCCTCCGGCGCCGACGCTCCGGCCGGCTCGTCCGGCTCCGGGTCCCCGAAGAGGCTCTGCTGCCCGCTCGCCATGGCGCCGCACTACCCGGGCGCCCGCCTGTTCGGCAACCGACCTGCTGCGCCATTCCCCGTTTCCCCCGCACAGCACCGGGAACACGGTCCTCATGGCTGACACACCGACCAACGGCAATCGGCCCGTGAGCGAGCTGGTGCAGGAGCTCTCGCAGCAGACGAGCACGCTCGTGCGGAAGGAGCTCGAGCTCGCGCGGCTGGAGATGACCGAGAAGGGCAAGCGCGCCGGTGTCGGCGCGGGCCTGTTCGGCGGCGCCGGGGTGATGGCGTTCTACGGCGGGGCGGCGCTGATCGTGACGATCGTGCTGGTGCTCGCGGAGTTCGTCATGGACGCGTGGATCGCGGCCCTCGTCGTGACGGCGGCGCTCTTCCTGATCGCCGGCGTCCTCGCGCTCAGCGGGAAGAAGAAGGTCGAGCAGGTCGGTCCTGCCGCGCCCGAGGAGACGATCCAGACGACGAAGCAGGCCGTCGAGACGGTGAAGGCGCGGGCGAAGCACGGATGAGCGCTGACATCCCCAAGACCGAAGGCGGCGCGCACGTTCCCGACGAGAAGGAACGGTTGCGCGAGGAGATCGAGCAGACGCGCGAGCAGCTCGGAGACACGGTCGAAGCGCTGGCCGCGAAGGCCGACGTCAAGGCGCAGGTGCGCGACAAGGTCGACGAGACGAAGGAGCACGCGCGCGAACGGGTCGAGGAGGCGCAGGCGACCATCCGCCAGACGCCGGAGAAGGCGAAGCGGAACCCGAAGCAGGCGGCGGCGATCGCCGCCGGGGTCGTCCTGCTGCTCGTGCTCATCCGGCGCCGCCGCTCGTAGGACAGGACGGCGCGCCCGCGGGCGCGTGCTTTGCATACCGCCCCGGGACGGGCGTAGTGTCGCTCCATGTCTCGGTGGCTCGCGGTCCTCGTGCTCGTCCTCACGGCGCTGGCGCCGGCCACCGCCGAGGGCGCCGGTCCGACGACGTTCACCGATGGGGAGGCGGTGACGATCCCGTCGAACGCGGACGACACGATGGGCAACGTGTTCCCGTTCCCCATGCTCGTCGCGCCGGCGAACATCTGGGGACCGATCACCGACGTGGACGTGCGCCTCAACGGCGTGACGCACACGAACCCCGACGACCTCGACGTCGTCGTCGCGCGGCACCCCGGCCTGATCGGCGGCAACTACGTGCTCGTCATGTCCGACGTCTGCGGCATCACCGACGTCGCCGACTACACGTGGACGTTCGACGACGAGGACGCCGCGCCGATGTCCGACGCGGGCACGTGCAACGAGACGCGCTACCAGCCGAGCAACGCCGGGACGGGCGACGTCTTCGGCTCGCCGGTGCCGAACGACCCGCCCACGACCCTGTCGACCTTCGACGGGCGCAACCCGCTCACCGACTGGGGGCTCTTCATCCGCGACGACGCCGCCGGGGCGACCGGCGCGATGACCGGCGGATGGAGCCTCGTCCTCACGACGGGCCCGCACCTCGTGGCGCTGCCGGCCGCGGGCACGAGCGGCCCCGCGTCGCCCTATCCGCACGTCGTCTCGCAGGCCGGCGTCGCCGGGCAGGTCATCAGCGACGTCAACGTGAACGTGCGCGGGATCTCGCACGCGCGGGTTGGCGACCTCGATCTCATGCTCCAGGGCCCGCAGGGGCAGACGGTCATGCTCATGTCCGACGCGTGCACCGCCCTCGAGGTGACGGGCTACCAGTGGTTCTACGACGACGAGGCGGCGGCGGGCTCGATCGGGACGAGCGGCCCGACATGCGGCAGCATCGTGCAGACCTTCCGGCCGACCGACCACGAGCCCGGCGACTCGCTGCCCGCTCCCGCGCCGGCGGCGCCGTACGGGTCGTCCCTCTCGGTCTTCGACGGCACCGACCCGCAGGGCGACTGGAAGCTGTGGATGCACGACGACGCCAACGGCGAGGGCGGCTACACGACGCTGCCGTACCAGCTCGCGATCACGACGCGCGCCAAGCTCGGCGTGAGCTGGAGCGCCGCGGCGCTCGATGCCGCCGAGGGCGCGACGGCGGCGCTCACGATCACCCGGTCGACGGCCGCGCCCGGCGGGCCCGCGAGCGTCCGCGTGCGGACCGCCGACGGCACGGCAGCGGCGGGGCAGGACTTCGCCGGCGTCGACAGCGTCGTCTCCTTCGCGCCCGGCGAGACGACGAGGACCGTCGAGATCCCGGTCACCGACGACGCCGCGACCGAGGGCGCCGAGAGCTTCACCGTCGCCCTCAGCGAGGCCGCCGGCGACGCGGCGATCGCCGCACCGGACACGTCGACGGTGACGATCGGAGCGAACGACGCCGCCGCGCCAACGACGACCGGGACGCCCGGCACCACCGGGACCACTGGCACGCCGGGGACGACGGGCACGCCCACCGGGGCCACCGCGTTCGCCCCGTTCCGCACGCCGTCGGCGACGCGCTGCCGGCGCCGCGGCCACCGCATCACGTTCCGGCCGCACAAGCCGGCGGGCGTCACGTTCACCCGCACCGAAGTGCGCGTGAACGGACGCCGTGTGCTGCTGCGACGGGGCACTAAGGCCGACGACCCGATCCGACTGCGGATGCGCGGCACCCGGATGCGCGTCGTGATCGCGGTGACGACGGGCGACGGCCGGAAGCTCCGCTCGGCGCGGACCTACCGGCGCTGCCGCCGCTGAGCCGGGTCAGTCGTCGTCGCCGCCCCGGTCGTCGTCGCCGCCGCTGCGGCCCGACCGCTCGACGAGCGAGGCGACCCAGCGCCCGTTCTTGCGCGTCGCGATCGCCTCGAGGTCCTTGCGGCCGACCTTGATCGCCGAGAAGCCGGAGAGCCTCTTGTACCGGGTCGCGCTCGTGACCTTGATGCGCACGGTGACCCCCTCGTCGCGAAGGCTGAACGTGCGGGCGTCGCGGTTGACGGCGACGACGGTGCCCTCGAACTCCCGGGCCTGAGCGGCCGGCGCGACCGCGGCGGGAACGGCGAAGGCGGCAAGTGCGGTGACGGTGGTGAGCGTCTTCTTCATGGCGACCAGTGTGGCCGTCGCTCCGGAAAGCGTTGGCAAAGGGCGCACCAAGCCTCGTCAACTCCCTGCGGGCACGCGCGCGCGCCGCGCGAGCGGCAGGCACAGCGGCGTGCCGCTCACCGGGCACGGGCAGACGTGGCAGCGGACGCCGAAGACCGCTTCGACGAGCGCCGCGTCGACCACCTCGGCCGGCGGGCCCGCGGCGTGGATGCGGCCGTCGCGCAGGGCGACGAGGTGGTCCGCGTAGCGGCACGCCTGGCTCAGGTCGTGGAGCACCATCACGATCGTGCGGCCGCGCGTCTCGTTGAGCTCGGCGAGCAGGTCGAGCACCTCGAGCTGGTGCGCGAGGTCGAGGTACGTCGTCGGCTCGTCGAGGAGGAGCAGCTCGGTGTCCTGGGCGAGCGCCATGGCGATCCACGCCCGCTGGCGCTGGCCGCCGGAGAGCTCGTCGATCGGGCGGTCGCGCAGCTCGGCGGTCCCCGTCGCGGCGAGCGCCTCGTCCACGAGCCGCTGGTCCTCCGTCGTCCAGCGCTTGAGCAGCCGCTGGTGCGGATGCCGGCCGCGCGCGACGAGGTCCTCGACGGTCAGCCCATCCGGTGCCGTCGGCGACTGCGGCAGCAGGCCGAGCCGCCGCGCGACCTGCTTGGTGGGCAGGCGAGCGAGCTCCTGCCCGTCGAGCAGCACCGTGCCGCCGCGCGGCTTCAGCAGCCGGCCGAGCGCACGCAGCAGCGTCGACTTGCCGCACGCGTTCGCGCCGACGATCGCCGTCACCCGGCCCGCGGGCACGTGCAGGTCGAGGTCGTGCACGACGGTGCGGTCGTCGTAGGCGAGGTGGAGGCGCTCGGCCTCGAGGAGAGCGGTCATCCGGTGGCTCCGAGTCGGTTGGCGCGGTGCAGGAGAAGCAGGAAGAACGGTGCGGCGAGGACGGTCGTGACGATCCCGACCGGCAGCTCGGTCGGAGCAAGCACCAGCCGCGTGGCGGTGTCGGCGCCCACCACCATGAGCGCGCCGGCGAGCCCCGCCAGCGGCAGCAGCGCCGCCGGGCCGATGCCCGGCACGAGACGGCGCGCGAGATGGGGCGCGATGAACGCGACGAAGGCGACCGGCCCGGCGGCCGCCACCGCGAACGCGGCGAGGCCGACTGCGACGAGCACGAGCATCGCGCGCGAGCGCTCGACCCGGACACCGAGCGTCGTCGCCAGCTCGTCGCCCAGCTGCAGCGCCTCGAGCGACCGGCTGAGCAGGAGCGCGGCGGGCGCCAGCACGGTCAGCGCGACCGCGAGCGGGACGACGTGCTCCCACCCGCGTCCGTGGACCGACCCGACGAGCCACACCGTCGCCCGCTGGACCTCGAAGATCTCGCCCTTCGTCAGCAGGTAGCTCGTGCCGGCGTTCAGCACCGCCGTCACGCCGACGCCGACGAGGACGAGCCGGAACCCCTGCAGGCCGCCGCGCCACGCGAGCGCGTAGACGAGCGCCGCCGTGGCCAGGCCGCCCGCGAGCGCGGCGAACGGGACGAGGCCCGACGAGGCGCCGCCGAAGACGAGCATCGCCACGCCGGCGAACCCGGCGCCGGCCGTGATGCCGATGACGTCGGGCGCGACCAGCGCGTTGCGCGAGAGGTCCTGGAAGATGGCGCCGGACATCCCGAGCGCGAGGCCGACCAGGATCCCGGCGAGCGCACGCGGGAGGCGGAGGTCGAGGACGACGAACTGCGTCGCGCGGTCGCCGCCGCCTAGCAGCGTCGCGACCATCTCGCCGACCGGGATCGTGAACTCGCCGGCCGCGACGCCGGCGACGAGCGTGGCGAGCACGGCGACGAGCAGGACGGCGCCGACGACGAGCGCGCGCGGCGCCACGCGGACCGCGAGACCGGGCCCGCGGAGGGTGATCCGGGCGGCGCTCACAGCGCGAGCCTCCGGCGGCGGACGAGCGCGATGAAGACCGGCGCGCCGATCACGGCGCAGAGCACGCCGACCTCGACCTCCCCCGGCCGCGCGACGACGCGGCCGATGGTGTCGGCGACGAGCAGCAGCAGCGCACCTACGGCCGCGGCGTACGGGATCAGCCAGCGGTGGTCGGCTCCGGTGACGCCGCGGGCGAGATGCGGAGCGACGAGCCCGACGAACGCGATGGGCCCGGCGACCGCCACCGAAGCGGCGGCCAGCGCGACGCCGCCGAACGCCACGACCGCCCGCACGACGCCCACGCGCTGCCCGAGCGCCCGCGCGAGGTCGTCGCCGAGCGCCAGCGCGTTCAGCCACCGCGCGCCCACCAGCGCGGCCGCGCCGCCGGCGACCAGCAGGGGCACCGCCCCGGCGAGCACGGAGAGGTCGCGGCCGTCGAGCGATCCGGCGACCCAGAAGCGGAACTGGTCGAGCGTGCGCGCGTCGACCAGCAGGACCGCCGAGGTCAGGGCGAACAGCAGCGACGCGACGACCGCTCCGGCGAGGGCGAGGCGGATCGGGGTCGCGCCCTCGCGGCCGCCCGAGCCGAGCGCGTAGACGAGCGCCGCAGCGCCGAGGCCGCCGAAGAGCGCCCACCACACGTACGCGCCCGCGCTGGTGATGCCGAAGGCGAAGATCGCCAGCACCACGGCCAGCGAAGCGCCCGCGTTGACGCCGAGCAGGCCCGGATCGGCGAGCGGGTTGCGCGTCAGGCCCTGCAGCAGCGCACCCGACGTACCGAGCGCGAGCCCGACGACCACTGCCATGACCGTCCGCGGCACGCGCAGGTCGCTGACGATCACGTGCGCCTCCGAGCCGTCGGGCGCGAACAGCGCGTCGAGGACCTCGCGCAGCGGGATCGAGCGCGAGCCGATCGCAAGCGACGCGCCGCACGCGGCGACGATCGCGACGGCGAGCGCGAGCAGGCCGCCGGCGCGCAGCGTGGCGGTCACGCGACCTCCCGCAGCGCCGCCAGCTCGGCGAGCATCGCGTCGCGGTGGTCGTCGCCCTTGAGCGGGCAGCCGAAGCAGTAGGTCGCCCCGCCGGTGCGGTAGTGCAGGCAGCACTGGCCGCGCACGCGCCCGGCCTGCTCGATCCCCTGCCCCGTGAACACGCGGTAGCCCGTGCGTGCGCGGAGGCGCTCGGGCGCGAGCGCGACCGCCCGCTCCCCCCAGTCCCACGCGGCCCGCCGGTCGCCAAGCACCTCGCCCGCGTAGAGGAACGCCTCGGCCACGGCGTCGCCCGCGTGGCGCCACAGCGCGCGCCGCGGCCGCCGGCAGCGCGCGTGCACGTGGTCCACGAGCGGCGCGTGCAGCGACTCGAACTCGTGCAGCACGGAGGCCAGCAGATCGTCGCGGCCGGGCGTGGCGCTGATGGTCGCGCCGAAGGCGACGCGGTCGATCCAGCCCTCGTCACCGACGCGCACCGCGACGAGGTCGCCGCGCAGACGCGGAGCGCAGCCGCCGGCGACCGCCGCCGTCGCCACCCTCAACAGGACCACGAACGCGAGCTCGCTCAGCAGGGCGGCACCGCCGATGTCGAGCCGCTCGGTGCGCCACCGCGCGGCGACGCCGCGTGCGAGCTCCTCCACCCGATCCGGATCCGCGGCGAGCCGGTCGAGGCGGTGCCAGCCGTCGCCGCGGCACGGCAGCGCCTCGACGGCGACCGAGAGCGCCCCGGCCGGCGCCTCGGCGCCGACCCGGTCGAGCGTCTCGTGCACCCGGCTGCGCCGCGGCGCGATCACTGCGGCTGGCTGACGCGCGTCGCGCGGTCGCCGTCGGCGGCCGCTGCGAGCTGCGGCACCGCCTGGTCGAGCAGCCACGGCAGGCTCAGCGCGCTCGAGAACCCGAGCGCCCCCGCGAACTGGTCGGTCAGGTCGAGGTAGACGACACGGTCCTCGCGGACGGCGCTGAGGCGGCCCGCGACCGGGTTGCGCTTGATCGTCTTCTCCGGCCCGTACATCAGCACGACGTCCCGGTCGATCAAGTCGAGGCGCTCCTGGCTGAGCTGCACGTAGAAGCTGCCCTTCGCGAGCCGGTCGAACTCGTCGGAGACCTCCAGCCCGAGGTCCGTTAGGAAGCGGCTGCGCGTGTCCTGCGTCGCGTACGCGCCGTAGCCGTCCGGGCCGCCGTAGGCGAGCACCGCCGACTTGCCGGCCAGCTCGGGGTGCTCCTCGCGGGCGCGGCGGAACTTCTCCTCGACGTCGCGGACGACCTCGCGCGCCCGCTCCTCGCGACCGAGCGCACGGCCGGCGAGCAGCGTCTGCTCGTCCCACGGCATCCCGAAGTCGATGTAGTCGCCGGACTGCGCGACGGTCGGGGCGATCCGCGAGAGCCGCTCGTAGTCGCCCTTCTTCAGACCGGCGTTGATGGCGAAGATCAGGTCCGGCCGCTGCGCGGCGACCGCCTCGAAGTCGATCTGCTGCCCGCCGACGACCTTCGGCTGCGCGCCGTCGAGCGCATCCTGCGCCCACGGCCGCTTACGCCAGTCGTAGCCGCCGAGGAAGTCGCCGACGCCGACCGGCACGACGCCGAGCGCAAGCACCGCGTCCTGGTCCGTGTAGCCGACGGTGACGACGCGCTTCGGCTCGGCCGGCACCTCGGTGGCGCCGAACTTGTGCTCCACGGTCACCGGGAACGCGCCGGACGAAGCGCCGGAGCTCGCGGTCGCGGAGGTGGTCGAGTCGTCGCTCCCGCACGCCGCGAAGGCGGTGCAGGCGAGGGCGAGCAGGGCGAAGCTGGCCGCTCTGAGCAGCTGGGTCATGCGGTCTCCCGAGGTCGTATTAGGGTGCCCTAACTCGTTGGGCGGCGCCGGACAGTACCATCAATCCCGACTTGCCGGGACGGAGTTGTTAGGGTGCCCTAAGCGTGACGCTCCTCCCCTTCTCGCTGCAGGTCTCGGTCGGCTGCCCCCAGCCGTGCTCGCTCGCACTGGCGCTCGCCGCCGAGCTGCGGCCGGTCGACGAGCCGACGGCGGAGGCGGCCCTCGACGAGCTACGAGACCAGCTCGCTCCTCACGCCGCCGACCGGTCGGCGGATCAGCTGCAAGCCGTCGCGCAGCTCGCCGGCACCTTCGAGCGATCGAAGCTGTCGGCCACCGTCGACGATCTCCTCGTCGACAGCGTGCTGAGGCGACGGCGCGGGCACCCCGCCGCCATCGGCGTCGTCCTGTGCGAGGCCGCGCAGCGCGCCGGCCTCCCCGTGCACCTCGTCGGCGATGGGCTCGACCTGCTCCCGGCCCATCGCGCAACTCCGGGGCCGCTGGTCGTCGACGTCGCGAAGGCGCGGGTGCGGACGGCCGACGACAGGTCGCTCCCGTGGCGCTGCGGCCACCAGACCGCGTTCACGCTGCTGCGCGAGCTGCTCGATGCCGCGGTGCGCACGGGCGACCTCGCCAGCGCGCTGACCGCATCCGAGCTGCGTCTCGCGCTGCCGCTCGACGAGCGGCTGAGCGCGGCGGCGCGCGACGAAACGCTGACCCTGCGGGCGCGACTGAACTGAGGCCCGTGCCCGCGATCGCTCTCTCAGTCGGCCGGACGGTCTCCCGGCGTGTCCCGAGCGAGGTAGTCCTCGAGCAGCATCGGGATCTGCCGCGTCCGTTCCGCGACGGTGAGCAGGTCGTTCATGCTCGCCTCCTCCTCGACCTGCTCCTCCAGGAACCACTGGAGGAACTGCTCGCTCTGGAAGTCGCGGGTCTCGCGGGCGATCGAGAAGAGCTCGTTGATCTGGACCGTGACGCGCTTCTCCTGCTCGAGCGCCAGCGAGATCGGCTCGACGTGGTCGCCGAACTGGTTGCGCGGCCCCTCGACGGCGCCGAAGTCGACCTTGGCGTCGCGGTCGAGGAGGTAGTTGACCATCTTCATCGCGTGCTCGCGCTCTTCCTCGGCCTGCCCGTAGAAGAACGCCGACGCCTGCGGGAACGTCTCGGCCGCGTAGTAAGCGCCGATCGCGACGTACTGGTGGGCGGCCGCGAACTCGCGCCCGATCTGGGCGTTCAGGGCCTCGACGAAACGCTCCGACAGCATGCAGGTCCGCTCCTCGCGTCGCTCTTGGAGACCGACCCTACCGGGGGCACCGGCGCGTGAAGGCGAAGTGCTGCAGGTCGAACCCGCGGTGCGCCTCGTGCCCCGTGCTCCTCGTCGCCCGGACGCGGCGGTTCACGAAGCCGCCGTCGGACGACGCCGACCTGCTCGCGTTCGTCCGCGGCGGACGCGTCCAGCAGCTGCCCGACTGCGTGCTGGACGCGCTCGACACCTACGACCGGCTCGTGGCCGAGCCGGTCGCGGTGGCGTAGCTCAGCTGTCGGTCCCGCGGCCGCTCGCGAGGTCGCGCAGCCGGTCGAACAGCGACGCGGCCGGGCCGGCGGCGAGGCGCGGCAGCGTCTCGTTCGGGACGTTCGGATGCGGGCGGGTCGGGGCGACCTTCTTGAACCCCTCGACCGCCGTGCCGAGGCGGCGCAGCTCGTCCTCCTCGATCACCTGCCGCATGTGGACGAACATCTGCCCTTCCTCGTCCTCGATGTGGTGCCGGATCTCCTTCATCAGCTCGGCGAGCTGGTCGTCGAAGGCGGGATCGTCGGCATCGAGCTTCTCCAGGCGCGCGAGCGTCTCCTCCGCCTCGGCGTGCTCCTCGCGGGCGTGCTTCGCCTCCTCCTTGCTGACCTTCGCCTCGACGCGCGGGTAGACGAGCACCTCCTCGGCGACCGAGTGGCGGACGAGCTCGATCGTCACCTGCTCGGTCAGCTCCTTGCGCCGCTTCTGATCCGCCTCGGTCGACGCCCCGCGCAGGGACTCGAGCTCGCGGAACATCTCCTCGACCTCGCGGTGGTCCTGCTCGAGGATCGCGATCACGTCCTGCTGCTGCTGCTCTGTGGCCATGCCGGGAGGCCTGCCCACCCCGCGCGAGCATGAAGACCGGTCCGTGTTCCAGCTGGCCGCGGGTCTCGGTACCGTCCGCGCGCCATGCGCTTCCGCCCGCTCCTCGCCGCCCTGATCGCGATCGTCGCGACCGCCGCCCCGGCCTCCGCCGACGCCCGCCCGCTCACCCCCGCGAAGGCGGCGAACCGCTGCATCGCCGTCGGATCGCTGAAGCTGTTCGTCAAGCCGACGGGCCTCGGGCGCGTGATGCTCCACGGCCGCGACGCGAAGCTGCTCGCCGTCACGCCCGCGGGCGCGGTCACGCGCGCGAGCGACCCGGATGCCTCGGTCGAATGGGCGCTGCGGAGCTTCGGGCGCAAGGGCATGGGCATCCGCTCCGTCGCCACGAAGCGCTGGCTGAAGCTCGGCCCCCTCTCCACCACCCGCGACCGCACGCTGCTGCGCGTCAAGCGATCGACCGGCTGCCGCGCCTACCCGGAGGCGGAGCTGAACGCCACCGGCGACGCGTTCACCGGCCCGCAGACGGGCGACGTGGTCGGCATCGCGGACCCGCACGTGCACCTGGCCGCCGAGCTGCGCGCGGGCGGGCTCGTCATCTCAGGCTCGACCTACGACCGCTTCGGGATCACCGAGGCGCTCGGCAACGACGAGGACGTCCACGGCGAGAACGGCGCGGACGACATCACCGGCAACCTCCTACGCACCGGCAATCCCGTCGGCACCCACGACACGCACGGCTGGCCGACGTTCAAGGGCTGGCCGACGACCGACACCTACACGCACCACCAGGCCTACTACCGCTGGCTGCAGCGCGCCTGGCTCGGCGGGTTGCGGCTCGTCGGCGCGATGGTCGTCGAGGACACGCCGCTGTGCGACATCGAGCCGCGCAAGTCGCACTCGTGCGACGAGACCGAGACGGCCGAGCTGCAGGTGGAGCGCCTGCGCGGCCTGCAGGACTACGTCGACGCGCAGGCCGGCGGGCCGGGGCGCGGCTGGTTCCGGATCGTCACGACGCCCGCGGCCGCGCGGCGCGTCATCCGGGCGGGCAAGCTCGCGGCCGTCCTCGGCTTCGAGTCCTCGAACCCGTTCGGCTGCGACCTGAAGGCCGGCGTCGCGCAGTGCGACCGGGCGAAGATCGACCGCGGCATCGCGCACCTCAAGGGGCTCGGCATCCGGAGCCTCTTCGTCGCGCACTGGGTCGACAACGCGCTCGCGGGCGCGGCGCTCGAGGGCGGCGACAAGGGCACGTTCATCGCGGCGATGCAGACGTCGCACACGGGCCAGCCGTTCACCACCGGCGCCTGCCCGCACCCCGGTCAGGGCGAGGAGCCGGCGGGCAGCGGCGGCGTGGCGGGCAAGCAGTGCAACCAGCGCGGGCTGACCGAGCTCGGCGAGTACGCGGTCGGCCGGCTGATGGACCAGCACATGCTCATCGAGGTCGACCACCTGAGCGAGCTCGCGCGCGACCGCGTGCTCGACCTCGCGCAGCAGCGTGGGTACCCGCTCGTCTCGAGCCACACGGGAACGGGCGGCGCCTGGGTGGAGCCCGAGCTGCGCCAGCTGCGCGCGGTCGGCGGGTTCGCCTCGGCGACGCTCGACGCAGCGACGGCGCTGCCGGACAAGGTGCTCGGCTACGCCGCGACCGGGTTCACCCACCCCGGGCTGTCGACCGACACCGGCGGCTTCGCGTCGCTGCCCGCCGCCGACCCGCAGCACCCGCTCGCGTACCCGTTCCGCTCGTTCGACGGCCGGATCCGCTTCGGCCGCCAGCGCACGGGCGAGCGCACCTTCGATCTCAACGAGGACGGCATGGCGCACTACGGGCTGCTGCCGGACCTGCTCGCTCTGACGGCGCGCCAGCCGCGCGGCCGGGCGGCGCTCGACGCGCTGTTCGGGTCGGCCGAGGCGTACCTCGACACGTGGCAGCGCACCATGCGCAGATGAACGGTACGGTTCCCACCGGAAACTGGAGCGTTCACGGGAGCGTCCATGGGTCATCGCAAGGTCGTGCTGGTCGTCGTCGGTGCCGTGCTGCTCGCTCCGGCCGCCGCGCAGGGCGCGGACTTCACCGTCAGCTCGCCGGCTGACGGCGTCGACGCCGCCATCGGCGACGGCACATGCGCGAGCGAAGCCGCGAGCGGCGCCTGCACGCTGCGGGCCGCGGTTCAGGAGGCGAACGCGGCGGGCGGGAACAGCAGGATCACCGTGCCCGCGGGCCGCTACCGCCTCACCATCCCGCCCGTCCCTCAGGCCGGCAGCGCAGCGGACATGGACGCGGGGAACGGCGACATCGACCTCAACGCGAACATCACGGTGCGGGGCGCCGGCGTCGGGGTCACGATCCTCGACGGCGGCGGGATCGACCGCTTCTTCGAGACGGACGGCACCGCCGCGACCGGGGTCTCGGACTTGACGATCACCGGCGGCGACTCGACGGCCGGGAACAGCCAGGAGATCGATCTCGGCGGCGGGATCCTCAACAAGGGCGCCATCACGCTCGACCGCGTCGAGCTCGTCGGCAACACTGCCGACGGCGGCGGCGGGATGTTCAGCATCCCCGGCACGATGCCGGTGATCCGCGACAGCCTGATCGCGAACAACCGCGCCTACGAGGGCGGCGGCCTGCGCATCGACCACGGCGGCACGATCGTCAACACGACGATCACCGGCAACACGTTGCTGACGCAGGCCTCGGATGGGATCCAGCGCAAGCCCGTCGGTGTCGTCATCCCGGCGGTCGACGAGATCTCCGGGTACGGCGGCGGCATCGACCACCGCGGCGGGGCCGACCTCACGATCATCAACTCCACGATCTCCCGCAACCACGCGGTGAAGGGCGGCGGCGGGATCGGCGCCGGGCAGGGCTACGCGCCGCTGTCGGAGGAGCTGCCGGTCGGCAAGGAGCTGCTGCTCAACACGATCATCGCCGGGAACACGAGCGACGCCGGTGCCGCGAACTGCCGGACGAACCAGGTGGAGTTCGTCTCGCGCGGCCACAACCTCGACACGGATGGCAGCTGCTTCCTCGGCGCGGCGGGCGACCGGCCGAAGACCGACCCGCGGCTCGGCTCGCTGGCCGGCAACGGCGGCCCGACGCGGACGCTGGCGCTGCTGCCCGGCAGCCCGGCGATCGACGGGGGCGCCAGCGAGGGCTGCCCGAAGGCCGACCAGCGCGGGACGGCTCGTCCGCAGGGTGCGGGGTGCGACATCGGGGCGTTCGAGCTGGATGCGACGCCGTCGGCCGCGAAGGGCACGGCGTGCGCGAGCCGCCGGGCGGTCACCTACACGCTGCCGCGCGGCGCGCGCCACGTCCGGCTGCGCGTCGACGGGAAGCGGCGCGCGGCGAAGGTGCGCGGTCGCCGGCTGACGGTCTCGTTCCGCGGGCAGTCGAAGCGCGCCGTCGTCGTCCGCATCAGGGCGCACGTCGGCGGCCGCACGTTCACGCGGCGCTCGGTCATCCACCCCTGCACGGCCCGTGGCGCGCACGACTGATCGGACCTCCGTCTTCGCGGCGGAGATCCCGGCGCTGCCGAGCGGCTACACCGGGCTTCCGCGGGAGCTCGTCGAGGCGTCGCAGCGCCAGCGGCTGATCCACGGCGTGATGCTGGCTCGCCGAGCACGGCTACGCGGCCGCCACCGTCGCCCGGATCACCGATCGCGCGGGCGTGTCGAAGAAGACGTTCTACGAGCTGTTCGCCGACAAGGAGGCGTGCTTCGTGGCGGCCTACGACGTCGGGAGCACCGCGAACCTCGAGCACGTCGTGCGCGCCTCGGCCGCGGCCGGCGCCCGCGGAGACGATGCCGTCGAGCAGCTGCGCGCGGGCACCGGCGCTCACCTCGACTTCCTCGCGTTCGAGGAGCCCTACGCCCGGACGTTCTGCCTCGAGATGCTCGCCGCCGGGCCGGCCGCCGTCTCCCGGCACCGGACGTGCCGGGAGGCGTTCGCGCGCACGGTCGAGCGGTGGCACTCGCTGAACCGCGAGGACGACTGGCCCGAGCCGTCCCCTCTCGCCTTCGAGGCAGCCACCGGTCTCGTCCACGAGGTCTGCAGCGCGCGGATCGCGGCGGGGCGCGGCGCCGAGCTGCCCGCGCTCGAGGACGAGCTGGTCGCCGCGCAGCTCGCCGTGCTCGGCGTGCGCTAGCGGCCGTAGCCGGGCGAATCGATCGCGAGCCGCGCAGCGACCTCGTCGCGAAGGCGCGCCGCGACGGCGGAGATGTCGTCGTCTTGGTCGCCGGCGCGGATCGCGGCGGCGAGAGCCGCGTCCTCCGAAGTCGTCACGCCGACCCCGTCGGACGCGCCTTCCGACGCCTCTTCGCGCGCCAGGAGACCGGCGGCGTGAGCGGCGACGAGCAGCCTCATGCGCAGCTCCCGCGGCGCCTCGGCGGCGAGCGCGCGCAGCTCGGCCTCGAGCGCGGAGGCCAGCTCGTGCGCGTCCGGGTGGTCGCCCGTCATCCGATCAGCTCCAGCAGGTCCCACTCGACCTCGGCGATCCGGCGGCCGAGCACGAGCCGCTCGAGGGAGCGGTGGCGCCCGTCGAGGTACGCCCGCGAGTGGCGCAGGCAGTAGAGCCCCCACCACAGCTGGGCGGCGACCTCGCCGGCGTGAAGCCGCGCCTCGTCGAGCGGCTCCGGCGCCGTCTCGGCGTAGCCCTCCAGCAGCGGCGCCACGCCGCCCAACCCACCCGCCCGACGGTCGTCGTTGCCGTAGCGCCACGGCCGCAGGCAGAAGAAGCCGAGGTCGGTCGCCGGGTCTCCCACCCGCGCGAACTCCCAGTCGATGAGCGCGACGAGGCGGCCGTCGTCACCGACCATCACATTGCCGACGCGAAGATCGCCGTGCGCGAGGACCGCCGGCCGAGGAGGCGGCGGGTGGAGCTCGAGCCACCGCAACGCCAGCGCGAGAACCGGCCGCGCCGGCGCGAGCTCGTCGAGCTCGGCGGAGAAGCCGCGGATGATGGCGGCGAAGGCGTCGCCGGGCTCGGCGGAGACGTCGCTGTGCGCGTCGCCGAAGGCGGCGTCCACGTCGACTTTCGCGAGCCTCCCGACCGCGCGGCCGATGTCGCGGAGGAGGACGCCCGCGTCGTCTTCGCCCGCGCGGGCGAGGACTCGCCGGGGGCTGGAGGTCCCTTCGACCCAGTCGGTGATGAGCGCGGCGGTCTCGCAACGTCCTCCCGCGGGCTCGAAGGCGACGGGGTGGGCGACCGGGACGCCGGCCTCGAACGCCGCGCGGCCGGCGCGGAACTCCCGCTCGCGGGACGACCACGGCTCGAGGTCGTCGAGGGGGTCGCGCTTGAGGACCCAGCGGCGCTCGCCGCAGCGCAGGACGAAGGTCTCGCGCAACGCGCCGCCGGGCAGCGGCTCGACGAGGACGTCCTCCGGGCGCACCCGCTCCCCCGCCTCGGCCAGCACCGCGCCGGCGGCGGCCGGGTCGACCGCGCCCATCAGCGGACGGTCGGATCCCAGCGGCGCAGCTCCTGCTTCGCGACGGTGAGCTTGTGGACCTCGTCCGGCCCGTCGCCGATGCGCAGCAGCCCGCGAACGTTGACGAACAGCTCGGGCAGGACCGTGTCGTCCGAGACGCCGAGCGCGCCGTGCACCTGCATCGCGCGGTCGATGATCGCCTGCGCGCGCTGGGCGGTGAAGACCTTCGCGATCGAGATGTCGCGATACGCGCGGTCCTTGCCGTGGAGGTCCATCGTCCGTGCCGCGCGCAGCACGAGCAGCCGCGCCGCGTCCAGCTCGATCCGCGACTCGGCGAGGAAGTCGCGCACGAGCTGCGCGTCGGCGAGCACGCCGTCCTTCAGCGGCCGGATCAACGCGCGCTCGGCCGCCAGCTCGATCGCCCGCTCCGCCATCCCCAGCGCACGCATGCAGTGATGGATGCGACCGGGCCCGAGCCGCGCCTGCGCGAGCGCGAACCCCATCCCCCGCTCCGCCACCAGGTGATCCTCCGGCACCCGGCAGTCCTCGAAGACGAGCTCGCAGTGCCCCGGCCCCGCGGCGTGGCCGAAGATCGGGACGCGGCGGACGATCTCGAGTCCCGGCGTGCCGATCGGGACGCCGATGAGGCTGAAGCGCCGGTGCGGCTCGGCGTCCGGGTCGGTCTTCGCGACGGTCAGGCAGACCGCCGAGCCGATCGCGTAGCTGATGAACCACTTGCGGCCGTTGATGACCCACGAGCCGTCGCGCAGCTCGGCGGTCGTCGCCAGCGCGGTGGGGTCGCTGCTGGCCACGTCGGGCTCGGTCATCGCGAAGCACGTGCGGATGTCGCCGGCGACGAGCGGCTCCGTCCACCACGCGCGCTGCTCCGCGCTCGCGTGCTCGAGCAGGATCTCCATGTTCCCGGTGTCCGGGAAGTTGCAGTTGAAGACCATCGGCGCCCACGACGAGCGGCCGAGCAGCTCGCAGACGTGCCCGTAGTCGACGATCGACAGCCCGGCGCCGCGCTCGTCGTCGGCGAGGAAGAGGTTCCACAGCCCATCGGCGCGTGCGGCGGCGCGCAGTTCGGCCATCAGCGGCGAGAACGGCTCGGGGCCGTCGAGGGCGTCCATCGATGCGGACAGCTCCCGCTCGACCGGCATCACCCGCTCGTCGAGGAAGGCGGCGACGCGGTCGCGCACCTCCTCCCCGCGCGGGCTCAGCGCCAGGTCGAGCTCACCGAGCCCGAGCGGCGTCGCATGCGGGCGGGCGCTCGTCGTCGCAGCCATGGGCGCGAGCCTAGTCCGTCTTGGAGGAACCTCCGGGCGCCGCGCGCCAGGCGGTTGGCATCGGCCACAGCGCCCCGGAGGATCGACCGCCATGAGCGTCTGGGAAGTCGAAGAGCGCGGCGACGGCATCCTCATCGCCGCCCACAACAACCCGCCGTACAACTACTTCATCGGCGAGTCCGCGGCGGGCCTCGCGGAGATGCTGCCGCGCTGGCGCGAGCCGGACGTGCGCGTCGTGATCCTCACCGGCGCCGTCCCCGACCGGTACATCACGCACTACAGCGTCGAGGAGCTGGTCGACCTCGCCGAGGACCGCGAGGACCTCATCCGCCGGTCGAACGACCTCATCTACGGCTGGCACACCCTGCTGCAGCAGCTGCGGTTCCTCGACAAGCCGATCATCGCCGCGATGACCGGGACGACGGGCGGCGGCGGCCTCGAGCTGTCGCTCAACTGCGACATCCGCGTCATGCAGCGCGGCGACTACATGCTCGGCTTCCCCGAGGCGTCGCTCGGGATCCTGACCGGCACCGGGTCGCAGCTGCTCGCAAGAGCGATCGGCCGCAGCCGTGCGCTCGACTTCCTCCTGCGCAGCCGCTACGTCTCGCCCGAGGGCGCGCTCGAGCTCGGCATCGTCAACGAGCTCGCCGACGACGCCAAGGCGCGCGCGATCGAGATCGCCGAGCGGCTCGCGAAGGGGTCCGCCGTCGCGCTCGCCGCCGCCAAGCGGTCGGTCGTCCTCGGCGCGAACCTCCCGCTGCAGGAGGGCGTCCGCGTCGAGGCGGAGGAGTGGCTGAAGACGATCGTCACCGAGGAGGCGATCGACCTCATGCGCGACTACGTCGCCCAGCCGTTCGAGGAGCGGCTCGACTGGGTGCGCGACCACGGCGCCTGGCCGGAGCCGGGCGCCGCGACCGGCAGCTAGCGCGGGCGGCGCGTCAGGTCTTGTCGCCCTGCGTCGTCCCCTCCTCGCCGCCGGCCTCGCGCTCGGCGGCGTGGCGGCCGGGGTGGTCCTTCGGCAGGTCGTGGGGGTTGATCTCGTCGTGCGCCTCGGGCGTGTCGCCCAGCGGCGTCTCGTCGTCGGGGGTGGCCGGCCCGAGGGGCTCGTCGCTCTGCTTGTCGTGCTCGTCCATGGGCAGCAGTTGCCCCGCGGACGCGGTTCCCTACCGGTCGTCCCCCCGCGCGACGAGGTCGCGCAGGGAGGCGTGGTCCTCGGCGCACGCCGGGCAGCCGCGTAGATGAGCCGCGAACGCGGGCATCCGCTCGGCGGCGTCGCCGTGCAGCACCTCGCGGTCGACGTACTCGTCGAGCCGCGCGAAGCACTCCTCGCACGACACCTCCGGCTCGGCCGGGCCGAGCAGCCGGTCAGTCAGCATGCCGCTCCTCCTCCGAGATCGTGTCCTTCGCGTTCCAGCTCGGCGCGTAGCTTGCGCCGGGCGTCGTGGAGCGACTTGTAGAGCGCGCCGCGGGTGCTGCCGAGCCGCTCGGCCAGCACGTCGATCGGCACGCCGCGGACGGCGAGCGCCACGAGCACGTCGCGCTGGTGCGGCGTGAGCTTCGTGGCGACGAGCCGCTTGATCGCCGCCAGCAGCTCGGCGCGCTCGACCTGCTCTCCCGGCGAGCTGCCGCCGGCGGTCATCGCCAGCCAGCCGTCCGCGTCGATGACGACCTCGCGGTGCTGCCACGCGCGCCGCCGCAGCCGCACCGACGTCTCGTAGAGCGCGAACTTGTACGCCCAGGTCGTGAAGCGGCTGCGCCCGCCGAACTCATCGAGCTTGGCCATGACGGCGACGAACGCGTCCGCGGCGGCCTGCTCGGCCAGGTCGTCGGCGGTCTCGCCGCGCACGTGCGCGAGCGCGCCGGGCCGCCGCGCGATCTCGAACCGCGCGGCGCGCAGCAGCAGCGCGTGCAGCTCCCGCTCCGCCCGCTCGCGGTCCGGGCCATCGCCCTGCAGGCGCTCGGGCAGCGACTCACGGGATGCGAGCGGCGCGATCACGACCGGCGATCGTACGCCCATGCGAGGCGGGTGAGGGTCAGGGCGGCGAGCATGAGCCCGAAGTCGCGCAGCGCGACGTCGTAGTAGCCGGACAGCGTCAGCAGGTTGAAGATGATCCCGCCGAGCCACGCGGCGACGAGCGGCGCGCCGAAGCGCGGGCGCACCGCCACGATGAGTCCGGCGAGGATCTCGATGACGCCGACGATGTGCATCGCGTCGTGCCCGTCGCCGGGGATGATGTCGTTCGCCCACGGCGCGAGGTACTGCGGCCAGTCGACGAGGACGTCGAAGAACTTGTCGAGCCCGAACGCGATCGGCGCGACGGTGAACGCGATGCGCAGGAGCAGGTACGCCTGCTCGCCCGCATCGCGGTCGAGGATGCCCGCGCGCGTCGTGGCGCGGGATCCGGCGGTGGGTGCAGCGGCGTGAGTGGACATGTGGGCCTCCGAGTCGAGATCTCTGCTGGTGACCCGTTGGCGTCCGCCCGCGCCCGTTCCTTACGTCAGTGGAAGCGAGGCAGGACGTCCTTCTCGTAGGCCTCGAAGAACGCCTCATGACCGCTGCCGATCTGCGAGATGAAGAGGTGGTCGACGCCCGCGTCGGCGAACTCCTGGATCGCCGCGACGTGCTCCTCGAGATCGGGGCCGCACGGCAGCGACTCCGCGATGATCTCGTCGGTCACGAGCTCCGCGGCCTGCTCGAAGTGGGCGGGGTTCGGCAGCACCTGCGCCAGCTCCCCCGGGATCCCCTCGGTCGGCCAGATCCGCCGCACGGTCTTCACGGCCTCGTCGCGGTCGGGGCCGAAGCAGACCTTCGTGCCCGCCTCGACCGTCTTGTCGCCGCCGCCCCCGTCGCGGAAGCGCTTGATGTGCTCCGCCTCCGGCGTCGTGGTGACGAAGCCGTCGCCGACGCGCGCGGCGAGGTCGATCGCCTTCGGCCCGAAGCCGGAGACGAGGATCGGCGGCGGCTCGCCGGGCAGCGTGTAGAGCCGCGCGTTCTCGACGCGGTAGTGGGGCCCCGTGTGCTCGATCTGCTTGCCGCTCCACAGCTTGCGGATGACGTCGATCGCCTCCTCCAGCATCTCGAGCCGCACGTTCGCCGACGGCCACGCGTCGCCGAAGATGTGCTCGTTCAGCGCCTCGCCCGTTCCGACGCCGAACCGGAAGCGCCCCTCGAGCATCACCTGCGACGTCGCCGCCGCCTGCGCGATGACCGCGGGATGGATCCGCACGGTCGGGCACGTCACGGCCGTCGTCACCGTCATCCGCTCCGTCGCCTGCGCGAGCGCGCCGATGACCGACCACACGAACGCGCTCTCGCCCTGCGACTCGGTCCACGGGTGGTAGTGGTCGGAGATCCACAGGCCGTCGAAGCCCGCCCGTTCCGCGAGCCGGGCCTGCCGCAGGAGCTCGGCGGGAGCGAACTCCTCGCACGAGAGGAAGTAGCCGATGCGCATCGTCCGGCCCTACCCGCCAGCGTCAGTTCACGAAGTCCTGCCGGCGGCGCACCTCGATGCGGCCCCCCTGCTCGCGCACGTCGAAGGCGGGCTGCGGGCTGCTCGCCGGCCCGCGCTCGATCCCGCCGTCCTCGAGGCGGAACCGGCTGCCGTGGCAGCCGCACTCGATGACCTCGCCGTCGAGCTTGCCCTTCGCCAGCGAGCACCCGCGGTGCGAGCAGCGGTCGTGGATCGCACGCACCCGGCCGCCGCTGCGGACGAGCAGCACCGGCGTGCCCGCCGCGTCGCCGGTCGCCGGCGCGTTCTCGCCGACGATGCCGGCGCCCTCGACGGGCGTCCAGTCGAGGGGGCCGCGGTCGAAGATCGTGTTGTCGACGCCCACGCCGCGCGCGAACGAGAGGTGCGCGCCGAGGTAGCCGCCGGCCCCGAGCGCGCCGGCGCTGGCCAGCGACAGCGCGACGCCCCGCCCGCGGTCGCCGCGCCGGCGCGCGGCGAGCGACGCGGTCTGCAACCCGGCGGCGACGAGGTTGCTCAGCGCGTGGATGACGCCGATCCGCCGCGTGCCGTCGGAGACCGGCTCGGTGTCGGCCCAGTCGAGCGCGCCGCTCGCCGCGGTCGGCAGGTAGGCGGCCAGCCCAGTGCCGATCAGGCGCTGCGTCGCCTCGCCGTCGCGGTCCCCGCCGAGGAGATCGAGGAGGAGCGCGCTGGTCCACGTCCCGATGACGACGTCGGTGAGCAGCGGATGGAGGCTGTGGCCGAGCGGCGCGCCGGCGAGCGCGTCACGCGCGGGACCCGGCCCGAAGAGGTTCCGGACCTGCTTGGCGACGGCCTTCGCGGCGGGATCCAGGGCGCCGATGCGCCCGAGGCCTTCGGTGAGCTCGTGCAAGACGACGGCGCGACGTGGCATGGCGGCAGCCCTACCCACAAGCGCACCGCGGATCTCCGCAAGGTTCGGCGCGCACGGGGTAGGAGGTGCCCATGGGCCGTGCGGACGCCGTGCGTGTGTTCGAAGCGGACTCGGACCTGCTGGCCGGGGTGGACGAGCCGCACGCGTCGGTGCTGCGCCGGCGGGTCGTCGCCCCCCGCCTGCACGTCGACCCCGGCCCATGGGAGCCGCCGGCCGCATGCCGCGAAGGCTTCGTCGGGCTGATCGTGCTGGACGGGCTGCTCCTGCGCACCGTCGTGCTGCGCGGGCGCCCGTGCCCGGAGCTGCTCGGCCCCGGCGACCTGCTGCGGCCGTGGGACGAGCCGGCCAGCTCGATCGAGCACGAGCGCGGGTTCGTCGCTCTCGAGCGGACGAGCGTCGCCGTGCTCGACGGTTCGTTCGCCGCGGTCGCCGGACGCTTCCCCTCGATCTTCGACGTCCTGCTCCGCCGCACGAGCGAGCGCGCGCGATCGCTGGCCCTGACGCTCGCCATCGTCCACATGCGTCGCGCCGAGGACCGCCTCACCGCGTGCCTGTGGCATCTCGCGGACCGCTGGGGCCGCGTCACGCCGGAGGGCGTCCACCTGCCGCTGCGCCTGACGCAGGAGCTGCTCGCCCAGCTCACCTGCGTCCGCCGCCCCACGGCGTCGACGTCGCTGAGCCGCCTGTGCGAGAAGGGCGAGATCGCCCGCCGCCCGGACGGGACGTGGCTGCTGCGCGGCCTCCCGCCCTCGGGCACGTCGGACGACCGGGAAGCGGCGCTCGAGCCCGCGGTCTGACCGCGCAGTCAGCGCCGCAGCAGCGCACGAAGCGCCAGCGCGCCACCGCCGGCCGCCGCCGCGCCGAGCAGGCGCCACTTGTGCATCGCCGCCCACACCTCGGGCGCGAACGTCGTCGCCTGATCGTCGAAGAGGCCGTGCGAGCCGCGGTCGGCGTCGTCGTCGAGCACGTCGAACAGGTAGTCGCGGCGGTTCGGGTCGAGCGGCTTGCCGGGCATCTGCTGCCCGTCGTAGGCGTTGCGCGCGAGGTAGCGGTCCTCGTACCCCGGCGCGAACCAGTTGCCGAGGATCGTCTTGATGGTCGCCCGGCCCACCCACAGCTCGCGCCGCGGGTGGTCGGAGATCCACACGATCGCGTTGGCGGCGACCTCCGGCTGGTAGACCGGCGGCACCGGCTGCGGATGATTGCGCAGGCCGCGCACGCGGACCCAGCCGAACTGCGTCGTGTTGAGCCCCGGCAGCTGGACCATCGAGAACTTCACGGCCGAGCCGTCGTGCAGCAGCTCGGACCGCAGCGACTCGGCGAACCCCTGGATGCCGTGCTTCGCGCCGCAGTACGACGCCTGCAGGGGGATCCCGCGGCGTGCGAGGGCGGAACCGACCTGCACGACGTGGCCGCGGTCGCGGGCCCGCATCCGCTTGAGCGCCGCCATCGCGCCCCACACGCTCCCGAGGTAGGTGACCTCGACGACGCGGCGGTACTCCTCCGGCGTCGTCTCCGACACCGGCGCGAGGATCGCCGTCATCGCGTTGTTGACCCAGACGTCGATCGGGCCGAGCTCGCGTTCGACGCGGTCCGCGGCCGCCTCGACCGCCTCGGCGTCCGAGACGTCGACCGGCACGACGAGCGCGCGCCCGCCCGCCGCCTCCACGTCGCGCGCCGCCGCCTCGAGGCCGGCGCGTCCGCGGGCGAGCAGCGCGACCGCATCGCCGCGCCCTGCGAACGCGATCGCCGTCGCGCGGCCGACACCGGCCGACGCACCGGTCACCACCACCACCTTGCTCATCGGACCGCCTCCGCCGCGACGACGCGCGTCTCGATGTCGAGCGGCCCGTCGCGCCGCCCGCCGAACTTCTTCACGACCTTCTCCAGAACCGACGTCCACATGTGCAGCTGGACCTCCTTGGCCATCCGCAGGCGATGGTGCATGACGTCGGATGCGAGATCGCCGGGGCGCGACCACGACTCGATCTCGAAGACGAGCCGCCCGTCCTCGTCGCGAGCGCGCCACTCGATCTGCCCCGCCTCGATGTGGCCCTCGAGCGTGATGAAGCGGAACGACGCGCGCGTCACCTCGACGACGCGGACCGGCCCGTCCCACGGCCCCGGCATCCGGACGGTGTGCTCGTCGCCGGCCTCCATGCGCCCGTCCGGGCCCTTCGTCTTCGCGAAGTGCGCGAGCGCCTTGGGCACCACGACGTTCGGGTTCTCCTTGATCTCGGCCATCACCGCCACGGCGTCCGCCTGCGGATCGCGGACGGCGATGCGGTAGCGCCGGCGCAGGTAGGCGCCGCTGCCCTCGGGCACGGGCTGCACCTCGCGCTGGTCGGCGCCGGGAGGCAGCTCCGGCGGCCGGTCCTCCTCCCAGCTGCCCTCGAGCTCGCGCCGGTGGATCGGCGTGGTCCGCCAGACGTACGCGAAGCTCGTCACGAACAGACCGAACGGCCAGCGGGCGGCGCCCGCGAGGAGATGCGCGGGTGACGGAGAGCGCGGCATGGCGGGAGGCCTACCCGGCCCGGCGCCCGGGTAGGAGCCCACCGTGCTCGCGCATCTGCTCTCGCGCGTCGGCCTCCGCGGCTGGCACCTGCACTCCACGTCGCTCGGCACGATCGGGCTCTGCCTGGGCTTGTGGATCCGCGCGAAGACCGTCGACCAGGACGAGCGCGGCAACGCGGAACGGCGGGCGCTCTTCGTGGGCCTCTGGCCGCCGATGTTCTGGCTGATCGGCGACGCGGTCGAGCGGCACGCGCGACGTCGCCGCTGAGCGTGCCTTAAGCCGGAGCCGCTACCTCTGAGATGGACCACCTCGTTCCCCCCGGAGGCCGCCGTGATCCAGCTCGTGCTCGTCGACGACCATCCCGCCCTGCGGGCGGGCCTGATGGGCGTGCTCCGCGCGGAGCCGGGTCTCGTGCCGCTCGACGCCGTGTCCTCCGCGGAGGAGCTGTGGCCCGTCCTGTCGCGCGCCAAGCCGCAGGTCGTCCTCGTCGACTACCACCTGCCCGGCGAGGACGGGCTCTCGCTGGCGCGGCGGATCAAGCGGATCGTGCCCGCGCCCGCGGTGCTCATCTACAGCGCGTACGCGAGCAGCGCGCTGCTCGTCCCCGCGGTGGTCGCCGGCGCCGACGGCGTGCTGCACAAGGGCGCGCCCGCTCCCGAGATCTACGACGCGGTGCGCGCGGTCGCGCGCGGCGAGCAGGTCATGCCGCCGATCTCGCGCGGCCTGGTCGACGAGGCGATGAACCGGCTGGACACGCGGGACATGCCGGTGCTGACGATGCGCCTCGACGGCGTCGCCCCCGGTGAGATCGCCGAGGCGCTGCGCTGGTCGGCCGAAGAGGTGGGCGCGTCGATCGACCGCATCCTCGAAGCGCTGCGCCTCGACGTCCCCACCGCCGCCGCCGCCGCACCGTGACGGCCGCGGTGGCCGGCCCCGCGCGCTGGATCACGCTGCTCGCCGCGACGCGCGTGCTCGCGGCGGCGGCGGCGATCCTGCTGCTGGCCGCCCACCGCGTCACCGACTTCGACGCGACGCTCGGGTTCGTCACCGTCGGCTGGACGGCGGTCACCCTCGGTGCCTTCACCCGCAGCCCGGCGGTCGCGCGGTCCAAGACGGCGTGGGCGATCGACGCGCTCGGCGCGCTCGTGCTCATCCGGCTCACCGACGACTGGCGCAGCCCGTTCTACGTCTTCGCGCTGACCACGCTGATCCTCCCGGCCACGACGCTTCGCTTCCGCGCGGCGTTCTTCTGGGCGGCGGCGTTCACCGCCGCCTACCTCGTCGTGGCGCTGCTCACCGAGCGGCTGCCCGAGGCGACGCTGCGCAGCACGATCCGGCTGGAGACGATCGCGACGCACCTCATGGTGCCGTTCGTGATCACGCTGTCGCTGGCGTACGCGAGCCGGGTCCTGCGCCAGCTCGCCGACGAGCGCGCCCGCGGCGAGCGGCTCGCCGTCGAGGCCGAGCGGCGGCGCATCGCGTGGGAGCTGCACGACTCGGCCAAGCAGCGCATCCACGCGGCGCACCTCGTGCTCACCGCGCTGCCGCCGCTGCCCGAGGGCCGGGCGACCGGCCTCGTCGACCAGGCGCTGTCGGAGCTGAGCGCCGCCGCCAGCGAGATGCAGAACAGCGTCTCGGAGCTGCACGAGCCGCTCGACGGCCGCCCCGTCGACGAGCTGCTGCGCGAGCGCGCGAGCCAGCTGCGGCCCGTCACGACCGCGTCGATCGAGGTCCGCGGCGCGTTGCCGCCGCTCAGTCCCCTCGTCGCCACCCACGTCTTCCGCATCGCCGCCGAGGCGCTGACGAACGCGGTCCGCCACGCGGAGGCGAGCCACATCGAGGCCGTGCTAAGCACGGACGGCGGCGACGCGATCGTCGAGGTCCGCGACGACGGCTCCGGCCTCGGCGACATCGCGCGGCCCGGCTCGAACGGCCTGCGGTCGATGCAGGGCCGCGCCCGCGCGATCGGCGCGGCGCTGTCGGTCGCGTCGGAGGACGACGGAACGGTCGTCGCCCTGCGCGTCCCGGTCGGCGACGTCGCCGCCGCGCCCCGGTAGACAGCACGGCTGCGCGCCAGGACGGGACCGCGGGAACGGCCGGTCGGGTAAGCGACCGCGGGCATGGCAACGTCCCCTACGCCCTGCTCGTTCCCCTCATGCCGTCCGGCCGGCACGGGCTGCTGACCGGCTTCTACAGCGTCAGCCGCGGCCTCGGCGTCATGCTCGGCCCGCTGCTCGGCGGCGTGGCCATCTCGCTCGGCGGCGGGCTCTGGGCCGGGACCGACGGCTACGCCGCAATGTGGTTCGTCTGCGCGGCGGCGTGCCTGTTGTCGATCCCGTTCCTGCGGGGCGTGTCCGAGGAGGACGAGCGGCCTACGTCTGCTTGACCCAGGGGCCGGTGATGGCGAAGACGTGCCCCGGCGACTGGATGCACGCGAACAGCGTCTTCTTGTCGGCCGAGAACGTCGGCCCGGTGAACTCCGAGTCGCCCGCCAGCTGGTTGCGGGCGAGGAAGAACGTCTCCCCGCTCGTCGTCGAGCCGACGAGGTGGCTCGCGCCGTCGCCGTCCTCGGCGACGATCACGCCGCCGTAGGGCGAGACCGTGATGTTGTCCGGCCCGTCCGGGTCGGTGTCCTGGTCGGCGGGCGTGTACTCGAAGTGGATCTTCAGCTCGATCGTCTGGGCCTCGGGATCGAAGAACCACACCTGCCCGTCGTGCTGGTCGAGGCTGCCGTCCGAGGTGCGCGCGAACGAGCAGACGAAGTACGCGCCGCCGTCGCCCCACCACATGCCCTCGAGCTTGCGCGACCGCGTGACCGGCTGCGCGTAGGCCTGCTTGCGGGTCGACGTCGTGGCGGCGAAGCGGTCGGGCACCGGCACCCACGCGACGTCGTACGTGAGCCCGATCTCGCGCGCCGGCGAGAGGTCGGCGACGAACGAGCCGTCGGACTGCCGCGTGGCGCGCAGCGCATCGAGCGTCCCGGCGTCGTCGGCGAGCGTCCGCAGCACGCCCTTGCCGAGCGTGACGCCGGCCGGCGGCGTCCAGCGGTAGAAGAGGCCGTTCGGGCTGCCCGCGTCCTCGGTCTCGTAGATGATCCCCGTCTCCGGGTCGACGGCGACCGACTCGTGCGCGAAGCGCCCGAGCGCCCTGATCGGCTTCGGGTCGAGGTTCGCCTCGCGGTCGTGCGGGTCGACCTCGAAGACCCAGCCGTGCCGGACGCCGGAGATCGTGCTCTCCGACTCCTCGCAGGTCAGCCACGTGCCCCACGGCGAGCGGCCGCCCGCGCAGTTGTTCAGCGTGCCCGCGAGCGACACGTACTCGGTGACGCGGTTGCCGGCGCCGTCGACCTCGATGGTCGTCGTGCCGCCGCCCGCGGCGGGGTTGAACGTGAAGCCCGGCAGTGCGGGGACGCGCGGGGTGTCGCTGCCCGAGATCTCGTGGTTGACCACGAGGACCGAGCCCTTGCCGCCGCGGCGCGGGAACGCCGCCATCCCGTCCGGGTCGGCCGGCGTCGGCTGGCCGGACTCGAGCGTCGTCGCCCCGCTCTTGGCGATCAGCTTGTAGCTGAAGCCCTCGGGCAGCGCGAGGATGCCCTTCGGGTCGGGGATGAGCGGGCCGTAGCCCACGCCCTTGGAGGCGGCGGCGGCGTTGCCGTTGAACAGCAGGCCGAGGGAGCCGGTGAGCGCGAGCCCGAGGCCGCCCTGCGCACTGCGCGCGAGGAGGTCGCGGCGGGAGATGGTCGTTGCCATGGCGCCGGATGCTGTCCGCGCAACGAGCCTGCCGCGTGAAACGTCGGTGAAGTGCAACACTCCGCTTCTCGGCTTATCGGACCCGGGGAGAGCGGCGTGGGCGAAGGGGCCAGGGTCACTCGGCGGACGTTGGTGAAGCAGGGCGCGGCAGCGGGCGTTGCCGTGGCGATCGGCAGCGCGCCGACGGCGTGGGCCGCCCGCAAGCGGCGGGGGCAGACGGTCGCGGTCCTGGGCGGCGGCATGGCGGGCCTCGCGGCGGCGCATGAGCTCGCCGAGCGCGGCTTCCGCGTCACCGTGTACGAGCGCAACGCACTGGGCGGCAAGGCACGATCGATCCCCGTCGCCGGAACCGCCGCGGGCGGGCGGCGCGACCTCCCCGGCGAGCACGGCTTCCGGTTCTTCCCCGGCTTCTACCACCACGTCCCGGACACGATGCGGCGCATCCCGTTCGCGGGGAACGCGAACGGCGTGTGGGACAACCTCGTCGCGGCGAGCGGCGGCAAGTGGCTGCGCTCGGGCGACCGGCCGGACGGCGGGCCGTTCGGGATCGGCGCCGACGCGCAGCAGGCGCTGACCGTCGACGGGCTGCGCCGCAACCTCTTCGAGATCATCGGGCAGCGCGGCGTGCCGCCGCACGAGCTCGCCTACTTCGTCGAGCGCCTGATGGTGTTCCTGACGAGCTCGAACGAGCGGCGCTTCGGGCAGTGGGAGCACGTCAGCTGGTGGGACTTCATCAAGGCCGAGGGCAAGTCCGACCAGTACAAGAAGGAGATCGCCGCGGGCCTGACCCGCAACGTCGTCGCGGCGAAGGAGACGGTCGCCAGCACGCGCACGATCGGCCACATGGGCGAGGCGTTCGTGTGGAACATCATGGGCCGCGGCAACGACGGCGCGCCCGATCGCGTGCTCGACCTGCCGACGAACGAGGCCTGGATAGACCCCTGGATCGTGCACCTTCGTAAGCTCGGCGTGTCGTTCAGGACGGGCCGCGTCGTGGAGGGGCTCGACACGCGGCGCGGGCGGATCTCGGCCGCGCTGGTGCGGCACGGGCGGCGGCGCGGCCTGGTCGAGGCCGACTGGTACGTGCTCGCGATGCCGGTCGAGCGGGCGCAGAAGGTGATCGGCCCGCGCGTGCGCCGGCTCGACCCGTCCCTGGAGCTGATCGACGAGCTCTTCGTCGACTGGATGGCCGGCATCCAGTTCTACCTGCGCCGCCGGCCCGGCATCACGCACGGCCACCTGACGTTCCTCGACAGCCCGTGGGCGCTGACCGCGCTGACGCAGGCGCAGTTCTGGACCGAGAAGGACTTCGCGCGCAGCTACGGCGACGGGTCGGTCGTCGACTGCCTGTCGGTCGACATCTCCGACTGGGACACACCGGGGATCCTCTTCGGCAAGCCGGCGAAGCAGTGCACCGCCGAGGAGGTGTCGAAGGAGGTGTGGGCGCAGATCAAGCAGCACCACACCGCCGCCGACCAGCTGCCGGACGACATCGTGCACTCGTGGTTCCTCGACCCCGGCATCAAGTTCGACCGCCGGCGCGGCGAGAACCGCAACGACACGCCGCTGCTCGTCAACACGGTCGGGACGTGGGACAAGCGGCCGAAGGCCCACACGAAGATCCCGAACCTCTTCCTCGCCGGCGACTACGTGCAGACCGACGTCGACCTGGCGACGATGGAGGGCGCGAACGAGTCCGGCCGCGCCGCGACCGCCGCGCTTCTGCACGCCTCGGGCTCGACCGCCGAGCCGCCGCGCATGTACACGCTCTTCGAGCCGCCCGAGCTCGCCGCCGTGAAAGCCGCGGACGCCGAGCGCTACAAGGCCGGCCAGCCGAACGCGCTCGACGTCGGGTGAGCACGGCCTCGACTGCGTCGAGATCCGGGCGCGAGCGCCGCGCAGTGCTCTAGGCGATGGCGGCCTCGTGCCGGTGGTGGTGCAGGTACTCCGACGGCCGCAGCAGCATCACGGCGGCCATCGCGACGAGCATGACGACGTGCTCGGCGGCCATGATCGTGCCGAAGGCCGGACCGGCCCCCGCCTCGTAGACGGCGATCGCGGCGGCGGTCGGCACGAGCATCGAGGCGGCCATCTCGTTCGACGCCCGCCACCCGTGCCCGCGGTACCGCATCCACGCGACCATCGGAACGGTCATCGAGACGCCCATGTTGACGAGCATCATGGTGTTGCCCTCGGGCGCCATCGCGTCGAGCGGAACGCCGAGCACGACCATGCCGGCGATCATCGCCGCGACCATCTCGGCGTAGTGGCGGAGGAAGGTCCTGAGCTTCGTTCGGGAGGTCATGGTCGCGCACGCTAAACCCCCCTGGGGTATCTAGTGTGTGACGCTGGTCAACCGCGCAGGGGATCGCCGAGCTGCGCGCGCAGCGTCGCGATCTCGGTGACGGCCATGCCGACGTACGCCTCGTGTTCGGCGGCGATCTCCCCCTCGAGATCGGCCATGTACGCCGAGTTGCCCGCGAGCCCCTCCAGCGCCGCTGCGGCACGCTCGGCCGCGAGGTCGTCGAGCCGGTGCAGATGGTCCGCCGCAGTGGTGGTCGGGACGGTCATGTCGATCCTGTCCGCGGCTCGTCCCCGCCGTTACGCGTCGCTCTCATGGCGACGACTCCCGGGAACGCCGATGATGGGGTCGTGGCGAGCATCGACACGAACCGCGGCGCGAAGCGGGCGCGGGAGGCGCGCAGGGAGCTCGGGCTGCATCCGGTCGAGCCGCTCCCGTGCCTGCTGACCGTCGTGGAGGAGCGGTTGCGGCTGCCGGTCGTGGTCGCGCGGCTCGCCGACGACCTCGCGGGCGCGTGCTACCGCGACGCGGGGTCGGCGATCCTGTGGGTCAACGGGGAGCATCCGCGCACCCGCCAGCGGTTCACGCTCGCGCACGAGGTCGGCCACGTCTGGTGCGAGCACGACGGCGCGTCGGAGGTCGAGTCGATCCGGACCATCTCCGGAAGGACGACGAACCCCCTCGAGATCCAGGCCAACGCGTTCGCCGGCGAGTTCCTGATCCCGAGAGCGGCCGCGCTGGAGCTCTTCGACGGGCGGGAGCCCAACCTCGACGAGGTCGTGCTGCTCGCCGCCGCGTACGGGGTCTCCGCCTTCGCCGCGCTCATCCGGCTCGAGGGCGCGGACCTCGTCTCCGAGGCACGCGGCCGCCGGCTGCGCGCGGAGATCGAGGAGGGCGAGCACCTAGCTGCGCTGCGACGCCTGGCGCCGCAGGAGGTCGGCGATCGCCTCGCCGCGATCGAGGGCCTCCCCTACCTCTCGCCGTCGCTGGACGGCTCGCTCCTCGCGGCGGTGCTGCGCGGCGACGTGCCGGCCGGGCCGCTCGGCCCGGCCATCGCCGCCATCGGCGCCTCGGCGCGCTAGGCGTCGGGGCCGCCGAGGAAGAGCCGGTCGAGCTCGTCCATCCGCTCCGGCGCCGGGGTCATCGCGGCGCGCGACAGCGCCTCGATGTCCGGTAGCGCGGCCGCGCCGGCGTCGCGATCGGCGCGGAACAGCGTCGCGGCGGCCGGCGCCGCGAACGCATCGGCGGGCGCGCCCAGCACGCCGCGCAGCGCGTCGAGCACGCGGCGCGAGACGCGGTCGGGGCCGAGCGATCCGTCCTCCATGCGCGCGAGGTACGCGGCCGTCCGGTCGGCTCCGCCGCCGACGCGCAGCCCGAGCCGCTCGACCAGCCGCTCGGCCAGGTCGCGCACGTCCAGGCCCGCCGCTGCGCGCCACCGCATCAGTGCCGCCGGCCATGCGGTCTCGTCCTCGCCGACGGCCGCGAGCGCACGCTGCACGACCGGCGATGAGCGGATCTCCGTGCGCGCCGCCTCGCTGTAGCGCGGCGGCGGCGCGGTCTCGAGCCACACGGTCAGCTGGTCGGCCAGCTCGTCGCGCTCGGCGTCGCCGACGCGGTCGAGGTACTCGTGGACGCGCGGGCGCCGCCCGGCGTTCCACGCGTCGATGAAGTCGCTGAGGACCCGGTCGATCGTGCTCATGACTCGTACTGCTCCTTGAGCTTCCGGAGGTCCTTGAGGCCGCGATGGCGGCGCTGGAAGGCGTTGTCGCGGGTGATGCCGAGCTCGGCGCAGATCTCGGGGACCTCCGCCCCGGCGAACGTCATCGCCAGCACGTCGCGGCGCGTCCCGGTGATCTGCGGCAGGGCCCAGGCGAGGAACGCGCGGACGTCGCGCTCGCTCTCGTCGGCGCGGAAGCGGCGCTCGGCCTCCTCGGCCTCGAGCGCGTCGAGCCGGCCCTCGTCGTCGCCGCGGCCGCCCGCGTCGAGCGGCACCATCACCCGGTGGCGGCGTGCGATCGACGCGCGCTGCACGTCGTGGCACGCGAAGGACGCGAGCGTCTGCGACGCCCGCACGAGCTCGCCGATCGAATGCCCCCGGAACGTCGTCATCAAGTTCGCCGCGAAGCGGATCATCGCGTGCTGGACGGCCTCGTCGTGCTCGTCGCGATCGAGGCGGCCGCGGTGGCTCGCCCCGACGAAGCCGTCCATGCGGTCGTGGAAGTCCACCACCAGCTCGCGCCACCAGCGCCGCATCGCGGCGTCATCGCCTCGCCTGCGCGCCTCGACGAACCTCCGCAGATGCTCCTCGTCGTATCGCCCCACGGGCGGGGAGTCGGGCGGTGCGGCCATCGTCTGACACGCAGCCTCGCATGTCGGCACGACGGCGCTCAGCGGTCGTGCAGGATCGCCCGAGCGCGGTGCCAGCGGATGACCGCGCGCATGATCGCGCAGCGCTCGGCCAGGCCGATCTGGTCGAACACGAGCACGAGCTCGTCTTCGTCCTGGCGGTGCAGCTCGGCGCGGCTGACGATGACGCGGCCGTCCTGGCCGAGGTCGAGCGTGACGCGGTACTCGAGCGACGAGACGTCGTGGCCGGGGCGGACGATGCGCACGCCGCCGCAGCTGAGGTCGATCGACCACGTGTCGACGTAGGAGAAGTCGCGCGTGTCGAGCGGCTCGAGGACGACCGGGGCCTCGAGCGGCGCGCGGGCGTAGAAGCGCTGCTGGCCGAGGCGGAAGTCGTCGATGAGGCGCAGCGTCAGCTCGTCGCCGCTGGCGGCCGGGGTGTCGGCGATGACCCGCAGCGCGCGCGGCGGGTCGGCGCCCTCGATCATCACGTAGCCCGTCAGCGGCGCCGCGTCGAGCGAGAAGCGGAAGGCGGCGTCGTCGTCGCCTTCGAGCAGCAGCACGATCATCGGGCCGGCGAACGCGACGACGGTCGCATGCAGCGGCCGCGTGATCCCGAGGTCGAGGATCACGGCCTGTCCCTCGTGCAGCAGTGGACGGGTCCCGAGGCGCATCGCCTTCAGATCATCGGTTGCCAGGCAACGAGATGACCGTCGGCCGCCCGCCAAGTTGGCCGAATGCGGACGCTTGTTCTACGTCCCTCGACGCCCGGCGTAGCCGGCGTTCAGACGTCGCCGGCCGAGAAGGTGTCGCACGCGGCCGCGTCGCCGTCGCGGCGGCCGCGGTCGAACCAGGCGCGCCGCTGCGCGCTCGACCCGTGCGTGAACGACTCCTCGTTGACGGACTGCCCGGCGCTGCGCTGCAGCCGGTCGTCGCCGACCGCCTCGGCCGCGGTGAACGCCTCGTCGATGTCGCCGTCGTCGAGCTGCCCCGCCGCGTAGACGCCGTGCGCCCACACGCCGGCGTAGCAGTCCGCCTGCAGCTCCTGGCGGACCGACAGCTCGTTGCGGCTGCCGGGGTCCTCGCGCATCGCGCGGTCGACGGCCGCCGACGTGCCGAGCTGACGCTGCACGTGGTGGCCCATCTCGTGCGCGATGACGTAGGCCCACGCGAAGTCGCCCGACGCACCGAGCCGCTGCTCCATCTCGCGGTAGAACGACAGATCGAGGTACACGCGCTGATCTGCCGGGCAGTAGAACGGCCCCACCGCCGACGACGCGTTCCCGCACCCGCCGGTGCTGACGGCATCGCGGAAGAGGACGAGCTTCGCGCGTTCGTACGGCTTGCCCTCCTCGTTGAAGACGCCCTGCCAGCGCTGCTGCGCATCGGTGAAGACGTACGCGCTGAAGTCCTTGAGGTCGCGGTCGGGGTCCTGCGAGGCGGGGATCGGGTCCGCGCCCGTCGCCGGCGCGGGGCCGCCGAACGGCTGGTCGATCGCGAAGCCGCCGCCCGCGCCGCCACCGCCGCCTCCCAGCACCTGGATCGCGAGGTAGACCAGCACGCCGATGAGGCCGAGCCCGCCGCCGGCCCTGCCGATCGGCAGGCCGCCCACGCCGCCGCGGCGGCCGCGTTGATCGATGACGTCCGGGCTCGAGCTCGCCCTGCGGTTCCAGCGCATGGCGAACCGTTACCCGGATCCGTACTTGTCCGCGACGCAGGTCAGCAACCCGGGCTGATGGCAACCCATGGCGCCGGGCGTAACGTCGAACCATGGCGAACCCTCACCCCCACACCAGGACGCACCGGGTCGTGATCGCGGGCGGCGGGATCGCGGGGCTCGAGGCGCTGCTGGCGCTGCGCGAGCACGCCGGCGACCGGCTCGCCATCACGCTGCTCTCCCCGTCGAGCGTCTTCTCCCTCCGCGCGCTCAGCGTCCGGACGCCGTTCGGCCGTCCCGAGGCGCGCAGCTACGACGTCGCGGCCATCGCCGCCGAGCAGGGCGCGGCGTTCGTCCACGCCGGCCTGCAGGCGGTCGACCCCGCGCACCGCATCGTGGTGACCGACCACGGCGCGCAGCTCTCGTACGACTCGCTGCTCATCGCGGCGGGCGCCGAGGCGCACCCCGTCTACGCGGAGGCGCTCACCTTCGGCGGGCCGCGCGACGCGGCCGCGATGCGCCGGCTCGTGCGCGAGGTCGAGTCCGGCCTCGTCTCCCGGATCGCCTTCGTCGTGCCGCCGCGCGCGACGTGGACGCTGCCGCTCTACGAGCTCGCACTGCTCACCGCGGGCCGCGCCCACCACGCCGGCCTGCACGTCCAGCTGACGATCGTCACGCCGGAGGACGCGCCGCTTGCCGTGTTCGGCACGGCGGCGAGCGACCGGATCGAGCACCTGCTCGACGAGGCGGGCGTCATGGTCCGCACGAGCTGCCACTGCGCGGGCGTCGCGGACCGCGCCGTGCTGACCGGCCCGACCCGCGTCGAGGTGCGCGCCGACCGCGTCGTCGCGCTGCCGCGGCTCGCCGGCCCGGCGGTCGACGGGCTGCCGTTCGATCCGGAAGGCTTCCTGCCCGTCGACCCGTACGGCCGCGTGCCCGGCGTCGAGGGCGTGTTCGGCGCGGGCGACTGCACGACGGTGCCGATCAAGCAGGGCGGGCTGGCCGCGCAGCAGGCCGGGACCGCGGCGCGCTCCATCGCGGCCGACGCGGGCCTCGACGTCCGTCCGCTGCCGTTCCGCCCCGTGCTGAACGCGAAGCTGCTCGGCGCCGCCGGGCCCGTGTACCTGCGCGAGCACATCGCCGGCGGCAGCGGCACGCACTCGGCGGCGACGGCCGAGGCGCTGTGGTGGCCGCCCTCGAAGGTGGCCGCTCCGTACCTCGCGCCGTACCTCGAGCGGCTCGACACCCGCGACCGGCGCAACGACGAACAGAAGATCGGCCCGGTGGCGTAGGCTCGCCGGCGTGCTCCGCCTCTCGCGCGCCTCTGCCTGCGCCATCGCGTTCCTCGCCCTCGGCCCCGCGGCCGCCGGGGCGGCGATCCCCGCCCCGAAGGCGCCGGTCAACAAGTTCATGGCGCCGACCCCGAACTCGAACATCCACAACGACCCGTGGATGACCGACGTGTACGCGCGCAGGGGCCCGGTCGGCCCCGCGCTCTCCACGCAGTTCGGGCCGCATCCGCCGTCGCTGTGCGGCAGCCTCACCTTCGACTCGCACGGCCGCATCGTCAGCGTCTGCCCCTCGAACGTGAGCGCGCCGACGATGCGCGTCATCGATCCGGTGTCGCTGCAGGTGCTGGCCAGCAAGCAGCTGCCGCAGGCGCAGGACCCGCCGGGCACGAAGACGTACCAGAACTTCGCGGGCGGGGGCTACTTCTTCCTCGACGATCGCGACCGCGTGTGGGTCTCGACGAAGACGAACCACCTCTTCGTGCTGGAGGTATCCGCGGACGGCACGCAGATCACGCAGACGGGCGACTTCGACCTCAGCGGCTACCTCGACAGCGACGAGCGGATCTCGTCGGCGCTGCCGGACTTCAAGGGCCGCATCTGGTTCGTCTCGAACCGCCGCGGGCGCGTCGGCGTGCTGAACACGGCGACGCGGAAGGCGCGGATCTACAACACGCGCGAGAAGATCCAGAACTCGTTCGCGGTCGACCGCACCGGCGTCTACGTCGTCTCCGAGAAGCGCCTCTACCGCTTCTGGGCGAAGGCGGACGGGCGGCCGTTCGTGCAGTGGAAGCAGCGCTACGACAACTCGGGGATCGTCAAGCCGGGCCAGGCCGACGCCGGGTCCGGGACGACGCCGACGATCATGGTCGGCGGCTTCGTCGCGATCACCGACAACGCCGACCCGATGCAGGTCGTCGTCATGCGCACGGCGATCAAGCCGAAGCGCAAGCGCAAGCGGGTCGTCTGCGAGGTGCCGGTCTTCAAGCCGGGGCTCAGCGCGACGGAGAACTCGCTGATGGGCACCGGCCGCTCGTTGTGGGTCGAGAACAACTACGGCTACCGCGACCCGTTCGGCGCGGAGTCCGAGACGGCGAGCGAGCCCGGCTTCGCGCGCGTCGACGTCAACGCGAAGGGCACCGGCTGCACGAAGCGCTGGGAGACCTACGAGCAGCGCGTTCCCACCGTCGTGCCGAAGCTGTCGGCCGCGACCGGGCTCATCTACGCGTACAGCCGCGACGTCGACCCGCTGCTGGGCAGCACGTGGTCGTTCGTCGGCATCGACGCCGAGACCGGGAAGACCGCGTTCAAGCAGGCGGTCGGGACCGGGCCGCTCTTCAACAACAACTACGCCGGGCTCGCGATCGGGCCGGACGGCTCGGCGTACCTCGGCACGTTCACCGGGATCGCCGCCCTGCGGCAGGGCTGAGCGCTAGGCCGCGAGCGGGATCGGGTCGCCGATCTCGGCGCCGCGGATCTCGTCGATCACGCCGGTCGGGCTCATGACCCGGACGGTCGGGCGGTCGGGCGCTTCCGGGTCCACCTCGGAGACGACGCCGAGGCGGCCGTCGGCCAGCGGCACCTCGATGCCGACCGGGTACGGGAAGACGACCTTGTTGAACACCTTGACGACGTCCGGGTCGAACGCGGTGCCGCTGCCCTCGCGGATGATCCGCACGCCCTCGACGGGCGCCAGCGCGCGGCGGTAGACGCGCTCTGACGTGACCGCGTCGTAGACGTCGGCGACGGCGGCGACGCGCGCGAACTCGTGGATCCGCTCGCCCGCGATGCCGTCGGGGTAGCCGCTGCCGTCGAAGCGCTCGTGGTGCTGCTTGACGACGACCTTGATGAGGAACGAGACGTTGTCGCCGAGCATCTCGACGCCGGTCACCGGGTGCTTGCGCATCTCCACCCACTCGGCGTCCGTGAGCGGGCCGGCCTTCTGCAGGATCTCGTTGGGCACGGCGAGCTTGCCGATGTCGTGCAGCAGCAGGCCGAGCGCGATCTTCGCGAGGCGCGGATCGATGTCGTCGCGGCGGACGCGGCCGGTGTAGTCCGTCCAGCCGTTCTCGCGGAACACGCGCGCCGCCAGCACCGTGCCGAGCGCGGTGACGTCGACGATGTGCTGGAGCAGGTACTTGTCGGCGCCCATCATGTCCTGCAGGTGCAGCGCGACGTCGGGCGCGTTGTGGACCTCGTCGGCGATGAGCAGCGCGACGCGGCTGAGGTCGTCGACCGTCTGGCTGGACAGCCCGCGGCCGGTCGTCAACGCCTCGGTCGCCTCGCTCAGCGCGGAGCCGACCGCCTGCATCGTCTGGCGCTCGGTGTCGGCGGTCAGCGCCCGCTCGGGGATGATCCCCTCGCTGAGCCGGTCCTCGATCCAGACGGAGTACACGCCCTTCGATCGCAGCGCCTCGACGTACTTCGGGGACAGCACGACGCCGCGCCGCAGCAGCGGCGGCCCATCGCTGCCCGGGATGTGCACGTCCTGGCCGAGGCGCGCATCCGGACCCAACGCGTCGAGCGAGATCAGGCGCATTTGCCTTCATCGTTCGGCGTATGCGCCTGAATCTGTAGCGCGGGCGATCGACGGCACGCCGATGACCAACCGTCAGTCTGACGCGTTGGCGCTCGACCGCCACGCCCCGAAGATGAAGGGTCTGTCCCCCAACGTGAAGGGACTGTCCCCCGAGTCCAGCTACGCTGCGCGCGCCGTGCCTCCCGCCGCCGAGTGGCATCGCCGCAACACGTTCCACCACGCCGCCTTCTCGGCCGGACGGCTCGCGGCCGCGCGCGAAGCGACGATGTCGGTGTGCCTTCCGGCGCGCAACGAGGCGGAGACGATCGGGACGATCCTGGACCGGCTGCTGCCGCTGGTCGACGCCGGCGCGATCGACCAGGTGGTCGTGGTGGACGACTCCACGGACGGGACCGCCGAGATCGCGCGGGCGCGCGGCGCCGAGGTCCACGACCAGTCGGCGCTGCTGCCGCAGTTCGGGCCGGTGCGCGGCAAGGGCGACGCGATGTGGAGGGCGCTCTCGGTCCTGACCGGCGACGTCGTCTGCTACCTCGACGCGGACACGCGCGACTTCTCCGAGCACTTCGCCGTCGGTCTCGTAGGCCCGCTCGCGATGGGCCGCGAGCTCGACTTCGTCAAGGGCTTCTACCGCCGGCCGCTCGAGCTGCCGGACGGCACCAAGGCGCCGGAGGGCGGCGGCCGCGTCACCGAGCTGCTCGCCCGGCCGCTCCTGAACCGCTTCCGCCCCGAGCTGGCCGGCTTCCTGCAGCCGCTCGCCGGCGAGATCGCCGCCCGGCGGGAGCTGCTCGAGCGGCTCCCCTTCGTGCTCGGCTACGGCGTCGACATCGCACTGCTCATCGACGTCTGCGACCGCGTCGGCGTCGACCGGATGGCCCAGGTCGACCTCGACGTCCGCCAGAACCGCCACCAACCGCTCGCCGACCTCGTGCCGATGGCCGCCGCAGTGCTTGCCGCCGTGACGGACCGCCTTGCCCGCGAGGGCCGCGCCGATCGCGGTGAGGACACGCTTCTCCTCCCCGCGCCTGCAGGGGGCCTCGTCGAGGCAGAGGCCCGCGTCGAGGAGCGCCCGGCGATGGCGTCGCTGCGCGCTCGCGCCGCGTAGACGCCGCGGCGACGCCGCGAAGACGCGCGATCTCGGACTAGCCGCGCGCCCTGAGCAAGCCGCCGCCCGCGCGGTAGCCGGGCTTCATCGCCCGGACGCGGTACGTCCTCGCGCCGAAGCGCTTGCGGATCACGGCCACGCCGCGCCGGTTCGTGCGGGCCTTCTTGCCGCCGACGAACACGCGCGCGCCGGCGACGCGAACCAGGCGGCCGCCGCGAACCGCGCGCACGAGGACGCGCAGCTTCGTCATCCGGCCCGTGACGACGCGGCGCGGGCTGACGGCCACGCGGAGGCGCGGGCGGGCGGTGGCGGTGCCGAGGGCGGCGCCGGCCGGGACGATCCCCTCGGCGAGCTTGCCCATCCGCATCCGCTGCGGGTGGTCGCCGACCGGGATGCTCGCGACCTCCTTCGCGGTCGCGTACGAGATCACCGAGACGCGGTCGTCGCCGCTGAACGACACGAAGCAGTACTTGCCGTCGCCGCTGTTCGTCGACCAGTACGGCTTGATCCCGTTCGCCGCCATGTGGACCGCGAAGTCCGAGCGGTCGACGATCGCCGCGTAGTCGGACATCGTGCCGGCGACGCAGAGCTTCGTGCCGTCCTGGCTCATCGACAGCCCGTGGTGCGCGGAGTCGAGCAGGTACTCGTCGCGCCGCTTCTTCGCGGCCTCCTCGCTGACGGGCAGGTTGGCGATCCGCGTGACCTTGTCGTTGACGAGGTCGTACTCCACGAACCCGTGGAAGAACGAGACCTGGAAGTAGACGAACTTCTCGTCGGGCGCGAGCGCCATCGGCCGCACCGCCGAGCTCATGTCGGGGTAGCCGGCCTCCTCCAGCTTCTGCCCCATGTTCAGCACCTTCAGGACCTCGTACGTCTTCGCGTCGACGATCTCGAAGACCCGCTCGCCCTTCGTGGCGTCCATCGAGGGATCGTCGGTCGGCGTGTACACCGTGCCGATCGACGCGTGGTAGATGAGCTTGCCGTCGGCCGAGTAGTTGCTCTCGTGCGGCTGGTCGCCCGACTCGATGCGCGCGACGATCTTGCCGTCGGCGGTGTCGATGACGTCGACGACGCCGGCGGTCGACGCGGAGACGAGCAGCCGCGTCCCGTCGGGCGAGATCGCCATGTGGTCCGCGCGCTGGCCGTCGACCTTCGTGCGCCACACGATCTTCCGCGTCGTGAGATCGAACGCGACGACGTCCGCGAGGCTCGGGCGCGACACGTAGAGGAACCGGCCGTCGTGCGACGAGAACATGTCGTCGACGAACTGGTCGTGCCCCTCCCCGACGAGCTGGCGGATCGCGAGGAAGTAGCCCTGCCGCTCGGGGTCCATGCGGATCTCCGCAAGCCGCTCTTCGAGGTCCGGGACGATGTTCAGCCGCAGGAGCTTCTGGAACGAACGCGCGTCGACGACGTCCGCGGTGCCGTCCCAGTTGTTGCCGACGTACAGCACGTCGCGCGGCGCCGCGGCCGCGACGGCGGGAAGGCAGGCGAGGAGAACGAGGAAGAGGGCGAGCGAGAGCCGCGTGCGGGGGTGGAACACGACCGGCACTGTGCCGCAGACGCACGGGACATGCGCCAGTTCCCGGCCGGCCGAAGCCCCGTCATCGCGGCGGCGCGCCGCGCGCTCACCGCTTGGCGATCCGGAACCGCAGGGTCCTGGCGGCGGACTTGTTCCCGGCGGCGTCGGCCGCGTGCACGACGAGCCGGTACGCGGCGGGCCGGAGGCGCGCCCGCGTGAGCCTCTTGCCGAGCGCGACGGGCGAGCGGCCGGCCGCGACGGACTTCGTCACCGTGGCGAGCGCGCGGCGGCGACCGGAGCGGAAGAGGCGCGCGGTGAGGCGCGACGGCTCGGACACGTCGACCCGCAGGAATCGCCGGCGGCGGTCGAGGCGGGCGGACCGCAGGACCGGCGCCGTGACGTCGGCGGCGACGGGCGGCACGACGGGCGGCGGGTTCTGCGCCGGGGGCGTGGATGACGCGCCGGTGACGGACAGCACCGCCGTCCCGGTTCGCGCGGGCTTGCCGAGCGACGTCGCGGTCACCGTCACCGGGTAGTCGCCCGCCGGCGTTCCCGCGGGGACGTCGACGCGCGCGAGGACCGTCTGCTGCGCGTCGCCGCCGAGCGGCACGCTCGTGCGGTCCAGGCTCACCGTCCCGCCGGGCGGCCCGCCCGCGACATCGAGGTCGAAGCTCGTCACGGCATCCGCCGTCCCGGTGCGCCGGGCGACGAACGGGATCGAGACCGTCGACCCGGCGGGCGCCTTCGTGTCCGCGCCGGCGAGCCCGAAATCGGTCAGCGGCGCGTCGAGGAACCCGCGCGCCGCGTCCTTGCCCGGCGAGTCGACGCAGATCGCCGTCGACCCCGCCTGGCCCTGCTGCTCGGAGAAGCCCTCGTAGAGGCTGTCGCCGCACGTCACCGGCCGGTTCGCCGGCAGCCCCGCGCCCGCATCGACGCCGCGCCCGCCGACCACGGGCCGCCAGTGCAGCGGCGACGGCAGCGGCGAGCCGTCGGCCGGGCGCGGCAGCGACGCGTCGAACGTCAGCGTCAGCGCCTGCTTGCCGAGCCGGGTGTACGCGAACGGCGTCGACAGGTAGCCCCACCACCGCTCGCCCGCCGGCGCCGGCTCCAACCGCTGCAGCTCCGCCTCGTAGCTCGTGCTGCGCGAGAAGACGAGCAGCAGCGGCGAGCCCGGGACGGTGGCGGCGATCGCCGACACCGGCGGCACCGCGCCGTCGGGCAGCCGGACGGCGAAGAGCATCTGCGTCTGGATCGACTGGTCGCCGATCGCGTCCCACAGCGACCCGTAGCTCGACGTCGCGGCGCAGCCGGGCGAGCCGTCCGCGCACGCCTGCACGGTGAACCGGATCGGGCCGAGCGAGCCCTGCTGCTCCGTGGCGGTCTGCGTGATGCCGACGCATCCGGTGGCCGCGAGCGCGACGACGGCCATGACGGCGATCGACGCGATGCTCCTCGTCGTGCTCATCGAACGTCCTCTCAGCCGCGCACGATCCTGAAGCGCAGCGTCCGCGCGGGCGACGCGTTGCCCGCAGCGTCCCGCGCCGAGATCCTCATCCGGTACGCGCCGGCAGCCAACCGGCGCCCGCCGATCCGTCCGCCGAAGGCGACGCTCGACGCGCCCGAGCGCACCGTCCGGCGCAGCGTCCCGGCCGCCTTCGCGCGGCGCTTCGCGACCACGCGCTCCACCTTCAGCGTCAGCGAGGCGGCCTCGCTCAGCGACACCTTCAGCGCGACGCCCTTCGCGCCCGCCTTGAACGACGACCGGCTCAGCTTCGCCGCCCGGATGACCGGTGCGATCGTGTCGGCCGCGTTCGGCTGCTGCACCGGCGGCGACTCCACGGGGGTCTGCACGACGGGCGGCTGCTCGGCCGCCGGCGCGACCACGGTGACGACCGCGGTGCCGGTGCGCTTCGGCTTGCCGGCCGCGGTGCCGGTGATGGTCACGGGGTAGTCGCCCGCGGGCGTCCCGGCCGGGACGTCGACCGTCGCGACGACCGGCTGCACGGCCTCGCCTCCGAGCGACGCCGTCGTCCGGTCGAGGGTCACCCTCGCGCCGGGCGGGCCACCGGCGAAGGCGAGGTCGAACGTCGTCTTGAAGTCCGGCTGGCCGGTCCGCTTGGCGAGGAACGGCATCGTGACCTGCGAACCGGCCGCGACCTTCGCGGGGGTGCCGGTGATGCCGAAGTCCGTGACGGGCGCGTCCAGGTGGCCGGAGATCGCGTCCGGCGTCGGGCCGTCGATGCAGATGCTCGTCTTCTGCGCCGTCTTGTTCTCGTAGACCGGCTTGGTCAGCGAGGCCTCGCAGCTCACGGGGCGGTTGGCGGGGAGGCCGTTCGCCGCATCGACGAGCCGCGTCCCGATGACCGGCCGCCACGGCACCGACTCGAGCGCCGGGCCGTCGGCCCCGCGCGGCAGGGGCGCGTAGAAGGTGATCGTCATGGCCTGCGCCTGCGCGAGGCCGTACGCGAACGAGCTCGAGACGTACCCGGACCAGCGCTCACCGGGCGGGGCCGGCGCGAGCCGCTCCAGCTCGGCCTCGTAGCTGGCCCAGCGCTGGAAGCTCAGCAGCGTGCCCTTGCCGGCCCAGACCCCGTTGATGAGGTCGGGAACCGGTGAGCCCTCCGGCAGCCGCACGGCGAAGAGCAGCTGGGTCGGCACCGACGTGTCCTGGTTGAGCTGCGCGTAGGCGCTCGTCGTGTTCGTCGGCGGCTGGCAGTTGGCCGAGCCGTTGGCGCACACGGTGACGCTGTACTTGACCGAGCCGAGCGACGCCGTCTGCTCGGTCGTGGCGGACTGGATGCCGACGCAGCCGGTCGAGCCGACGACGACTGCGGCGAGGACGGCGAGGAGGATGAGCTTGCGCATGAGGGGGCGGTGAGTGGGAGCGGGAGCAGGTGACTGACTGGGCGTCGAGCATGCGGGCTCCGATGGGCCGGAACAAGGACGGTTCTCCGCCACTTCGAGCCGGGCTTCCGCCAGGGCCGGGACGGGCTCCTCCAGAGTGCGCCCGGCGAGACCGCGTTGAGACTGACAACGGGCCGCGGATCGGCGATGGTCGCCCCCATGCAGCCGCGCACGCTCGACCTCCCGCCCGTCCCCGGCGACTTCGACCTGCCCGCCGACGACACGCCGGACCTCGCGGCCTACGCGCGGGAGCGGGGGCTGACGCACACGCACGAGGCGCTGCTGCCGGCGTGGACGCCGACGCTGCGCAGCGGGCTCGGCCTCGGCGCGCACCGCTCGACGCGCGACACGCCGGGCGCGGGCTTCTTCGACAGCCTCACGCTCGAGCGGCCGCGCAAGCGCCCCGAGCGCCGCACGGCCCACATCTGCCACGGCACGCTGCCCGGCGGCGCGGTCGGCCTGGTCGCGCACCACGTCCACCTGCGCCAGAGCACCGACTCCGACGGCCACGTCCACTGGTCCGCGTACCCGGAGACCGTCACGGTGGCCGACCTGATGGACGCCGGCCGCGCGGTGTCCGAGCTGCGCGCCGGCAAGGCGGGCGAGACGAAGGCGCTGATGACCATCGGCCGTCAGAAGGAGTCGAGCGACCCGCGCGTGACGATGGTCGCTCCGCCGGTCACGGTGGAGGAGCGCGACGGCTTCCGCTGGCGCTTCACCCCGGCCGAGGACGAGCGGACCGTCGCGGCGATCGTCGATGCCGCCACGCCGCTGCTGCCGGCGGTCCACCCCGACGTCGACATCGAGATCGAGCACGGCTTCCTCTGCGTCGCGGTGCCCGGCGCGCTCGCCGACCCCGCGCAGCTCGACGCGCTCTGCCGCCTCGCCTCGGCGATCGTCGCGGCCATGCAGACGTCGGCCGCCCGGTTCCCGCTGCTCGACCCGGCCGTCACCGCCGGCCCGCCCGAGCCGACCGCGCGCCGCCGCTGGATCGACGACGGCGTCGCGACGGTCGAGTGGAAGGAGCCGCCCGCCGACTTCCCGGCCGCCGTCGAGGCGTACCGCAAGGTCAACCGCGGCCGCGGCCGCCGCGTCGGCTGGACGATCGCCTTCGTCACGTTCCTCGTCCTGCTCGCCGGGCTGGCGGGCGGGCTGTACGTCGCGGACCGGCTCGGCCTCGTCTACGGCGGCGTGATCACCGCGGTCTTCGGACTGTGGTGCGCGTGGAAGCTCCTGTGGGGCATGGTCCGCGCGGGCGGCGAGATGAGCGCGGACGAGCGCGACCAGCGCGCGTACCCGTGGGCGCTCACCGCCTACGTGCGCGGGTACGCGTCGACGCGCGGGCTCGAGCTCGAGGACCAGGACGCGCTGCGCCGCCGGTTCGTCAGCCCGATCCGCGGCCGCGCGACGACCGCGATGCACGGCCTGCTCGACGCCGGCGTCCCCGGCCACCTCGCCTACTGGACCGAGCCGCGCGAGGACGGCACCTCGACGCTGTGGGCGATCGCGATCGTCGCCGCCCCGGCGAAGCTCGGCGAGGTCGCCGCGCCCTACGTGGCCGCGATCACCGGCGGGCTGCTCGTCGTCGCCGTCGAGGTCGATCCGGCGCGTCGCGGCCCCGCGGACTTCGACGGCGTCGCGGCCACGGCGGTGTCGCTGACGCGCGGTGCGTACGATCGCGCCGCATGAGGGTCAACACCGTTCAGGGTCCGATCGACGCCGGAGACCTCGGCACCACGCTCATCCACGAGCACGTCCGCTTCCGCGACGAGGCCGTCGCCGAGAACTGGCCCGGCCGCTACGACGCCGAAGGCGAGATGGCGACCGCGGTCGAGGCCGTCGAGGCGGCGAAGGAGCGCGGGGTGCGGACCATCGTCGACCCGACCGCGATGTTCGGCGGCCGCGACGTGACCTTCATGCGCGGCGTGGCGGAGCGCACCGGCGTGCAGATCGTCCCCTGCACCGGCATCTACACGTACGACTACCTCCCCCACTACTTCGAGAACCGCGACGCCGACCTCATCGCCCAGCACTTCGTCGACGACATCGAGCAGGGCATCCAGGGGACGGACATCAAGGCGGCGTTCCTCAAGTGCGCGGCCGACGCGCCCGGCCTGACGGAGAACGTCGAGAAGGTCCATCGCGCGTGCGCGCGCGCGTCGCTGCAGACCGGCGCGCCGATCATGGCCCACTCGATGCCCGCGGTGGGAACGGGCCCGAAGCAGGTCGACCTCTTCCTCGAGGAGGGCGTCGCGCCGGAGAAGATCCAGATCGCGCACACGGGCGACAGCCCGGACGTCGAGTACGCGCAGGCGCTGCTCGACCGCGGGGTCTACGTCGGGCTCGACCGGTACGGGCTCGACATGTACCTGCCGTTCGCGCAGCGCAACGAGGTCACGGCCGAGCTGCTGCGCCGCGGCCACGCCGAGCGCATCTTCCTCGGCCAGGACTACTGCGCGACCATCGACTGGTTCCCCGAGGAGGCGGTGGCCCAGATCGAGGCGTCGGGCGCGATCTACAACTGGAGCATGACGCTCGTGTTCGACGAGGTCGTGCCCTTCCTGCGGGAGCAGGGCGTCCTCGACGACGCGTCGTTCAAGACGGTCTTCGAGGACAACGCGGCGAGGTGGCTCGGGCGCTGAGCGCCCGAGCCGGCCTCCCCGGCGCTCAGATGTTCTGCTGGTACGTGTAGACGACCTTCTTGCTGCCGTTGCGGCAGGTGACGCGCGAGTTGATCTCGGTGGGGATCGAGTTGCGGTTCTCGCTGCACTTGTAGCCGAGGACGCGCGAGCGGCAGTAGCCCTTCTTGCCGTTCTTCACGCGGCAGCGGTAGTGCGCGAGCGTGACGCGCTTGCCGGTCGTGCAGCCGACGCCCGTGACCTTCAGCGAGGTGAAGTAGCCGTTGCCGGGGTACTTCGGCGGGGTGCAGGACTTCGTCGCGGCGAAGGCCTTCGGGCTCGAAGCACCAGCGGTCGCGGAAGCGATGGCGGCGACGGCGGCCAGGGAGGCCAGGGCGGCCAGGAAGATCAGGCGGAAACGAGTCATCGTTCTCTCCGGTCGGGGACGGCGGACGAGGCTAACAAGGCCCTGAGACACGTCCGGGGGCTCGAAGTTCCGGTCCGGTGCGGCGTTTCACAGCGACTGCAGGCGGCGGACGAGGTCGCTGCCGCGCAGGCGCTCGGTGACGATGACGCGCGGCAGGGCGAACCGGCCCGAGCGGCGGGACGCGGCGGCCCGCTTCGTGGTCGTCGCGCCGAGGTAGCCCGCGGCCTCGACGGCCCGCACGACCCGGCGGTCGTAGTGGCCGAACGGGTAGCAGAAGAACCGGGCGGCGACGCCGAACGCGCGGCGCAGCACGCGGCGCGAGCCGGCCACCTCCTCGCGCAGCTGGCGCGCGCTCACCTTCGTCAGGTCCGGGTGGGTGACGCTGTGCGGGTCGATCTCCCAGCCGGCGCGGATGAGCGTCCGCACGTCCGCGCGGCTGACGCCGCCCTCGACGCCGATCCGGTTCGTCTGGAGGTTCAGCACGCCCGGCCAGCGCTGCTCGCGCAGGACGGGCAGCGCCTCGGTGACCTGCTCCGCGTAGCCGTCGTCGAAGCTGACGATCACCGGCTTGGGCGGCAGCGCGCGCCCGCGCGTCCACGCGGCCCACGCCCGCTCGAGCGTCACGGCGTGGTAGCCGGCCTCCTCGAGGCCGCGCATCTGCCCGGCGAAGACCGACGGCCGCACCCACAGCGCGGGGCTGCTCGCGTCGGCCGGAGCCTCGGCGATGTGGTGGTAGAGCAGGATCGGGACACGGGCGTCGCGCGGCGATGCCGCCGTCGCGGTGGAGGGCGCCCCCGCGAGCGCGGCGCCGAGCGCCGCGGCGAGGAGGGCCGCCCGGATCATCCCGCCGGTGTGCCGGGGTCGCCGCCGGGCGACGTGTCCGGATCGGTCCAGCTCTGCAGCAGACCCTCGACGTCGCGCAGCAGGTACGGCCCCAGCGTCGTGGCGTAGACCTGCGTCATGTGGTCGATGTCCTTGTGGACGAGGGCGCCGCCGATGACGGGGAAGCACATCCGGTCGCTGCAGAAGAAGTCGGTGAGGTCGACGACCTGCACCTGCGGGTCGTTCACGGTCTTGGCCGCGAGCACCTGGGCGTCGCGCTTGGCCGCGAAGCTGCGCGGGACCGCGCAGGCCGTGGCGGCGCGCTTCTTCGCGCGGATCGCGTTCTCGACGCACGGCATCGTGTTCGCCGTCGCCCGCGGCGTGTCGTGGATGACGACCACGTGCTTGACCGAGTCCGGCAGCGACTTCCACTCCCGCGCGTAGCCGGCGATCTTCTCCTTCCACGGGTCCTTGCCCTTGCGGACCTTGACCCGCACCCCGGCGCTCGCCGAGGTGAAGATGGTCGAGATCTCCGGATGGGCGCGGAGGTAGCGCTCGACCTCGGGCTTCCACGCCGCGCACTGCTTGTCGAGCGGCTTCGGGATGTTCGTGACCGACTTCGTGAACGGGCAGCCCGCGCGCGTCATCGAGACGCCGGCCCACTTGCGCTGCTGCACCACGGTCTCGAGCGTGGCGCGCAGATGGGCGGCGTGGCTGTCGCCGATGAGCGCGACCGTGCGCGTCGCCTCGGCGGGATCGACGCCGAACCCGCACGCGTAGAGGTACTTGCCGGCCTTCTCGAGCTTGCACGGCGAGTTCGGCTCGAGCACCGCATCCTCGGGCTGCGGAATGACCTTCATCCGCAGCTTCTTGTTGTTGCAGGGGTTCTGCGGGTCCCGCGCGGCGGCGCCGAAGCACGGCTCGTCGGGGATCTCGGACGAGCGGCCGTAGCCCTGGGCGAACGCGGCGGCGCAGAGGACGAGGAGCGCGGTGAGCGCGGCGATCAGGAGTTTCAGACGGTGACGGGCCATGACGCGGGCACGAGTGTAGGGAGGGCGACGGACCGTCCAGACACGCGCGAAGGCCCGAGGTTGCGGTGTCGGCGATCGGGTAGCGGAGATCGCGATGACCCCTTTCGACATCGACGTGGAGCACCGAGACGGCGTGGTCGTCGTCAAGCCGACCGGCGAGCTGGACGGCGCGACGGCCCCGCTGCTCGACGACATCCTCGAGGACCTGGTCGAGCGCGGAGCGACCGCGCGCCTGGACTTCAGCGCCGTCGAGAGCATCGACGAGGACGCCGTCCGGCCCGTCCTCGCCGCGCACGGCGTGCCGTTCCCTTAGGTCCCATCACTACGGTGTCGCGCCGTGAGCAAGGCGGACGTCACCGACACGGTCTCGACGATCCTCGCGGTGCTGGCGATCCTGCTGCAGGTCGTGCTCGCCGTCCTGCTGGTCGTCGCGATCGCGGCGCTGTTCTCCGCGCGCGCCCGCGCGTTGCTCGCGGAGGCGCGCGACACGCTGCTCGGATCCGAGCTGTGGGTCGCCTGGGCCGTCGCGGCGGTCGCCACCGCCGGCAGCCTCTTCTTCTCCGAGTACGCCGACTTCATCCCGTGCCGGCTGTGCTGGTTCCAGCGGATCGCGATGTACCCGCTCGCCGTGCTGCTGCTGATGGCGGCGGTCCGGCGCGACGCCCGCGGCGGCGCGCTCTACGCGCTGCCGATCGCCGTGATCGGCGGCTGCGTCTCGATCTACCACATCTACATCGAGTACCACCCCGAGGCGGAGTCGGCCGGCTGCAAGGTCGGCGGCGGGTCCTGCGCAGTCAAGTGGATCGACGAGTTCGGCTACGTGACGATCCCCGTCCTCGCGCTGACCGCGTTCGCGGCGATCATCGCGCTGTCGGTGATGGTGCTCTCCCGGACCCGTTCCCGCTCGGCGACGCCCCCTGCGGGCGAGCCCCTTCCAGCACGGTGAACGTGATCCCGGCGGCCTGCAGCCGCGCGAGCAGCGCGTCGCCCATCGCGTGCGCCGTCGTGACCTGCCCCGCCGTCGCCGGCAGGTCGTCGGTCGCCAGGCAGAGCGCGGACTCGGCGAGCATCTTCGACGTCTCGCCATAGCCGGGGTCGCCGCCCGCGACCTCCGTCACGACGCGCTCTCCCCCGCCCTCGCCGACGAAGCGGACCTTGAACCAGCTCTTCTCGCGCTGCTCCGGCGACGGGCCGTCGCCCGAGGTCATGCGGCCGAGGAGCAGGTTGCGCGTCGGCGGCAGCTGGGCGAGCGCGAACAGCGTCGAGACGCCGCCGACGAGCCCGACGGCGGCGGGCAGGTGCTTGATCGCGACGTAGTGGCCGTAGGAGAAGTCGGGGCCGTAGCGGTCCAGCGCGGCGGCGGAGCGCTTGATCACCTGCGGGTCGATCGTCGGCATCGGCAGAGCCCACGCGTCGACCGCTTCCTCGTGGTACGGCGTCGCCTTGACCGAGCGGATCCTGCGGTCCGCGGGGCGCTGCTCGCGGCCCTTGCGCTCCTTCGCCGCGGCGGCGCCCTGGCGCACGCGCGAGAACGCGCCGATCGCGGAGTGGAACGTGCCCGCCGACGGCTTGCCGCCCGCGCGCACGAAGCCCTTGACCGTGAGCGGGACGCCCTCCGGCAGCTGCTGCACCGTGAAGTACGCGCCGAGGTCATGCGGGATCGAGTCGAACCCGCACGCGTGGACGATGCGCGCGCCGGTCCGCACGGCGGTGTCGTGGTGCTCGACGTACATGCGATCGACGAACTCCGGCTCCCCCGTGATGTCGGCGTAGTCGGTTCCCTCCGCCGCGCAGGCCGCGACGAGCGGCGCACCGTGCTGCAGGTAGGGGCCGACCGTCGTCGCGACGACACGCGACGAGGACGCGACGTCGCGCAGCGACGCCTCGTCGGTGACGTCCGCGCGCAGCAGCGGGACGTCGGCGCCGAGCCGGTCGCGGAGGCGCTCGAGCTTCTGCATGCTGCGCCCCGCGAAGGCCCACCGCACCCCCTCGGGGGCGTTCGCCGCCAGGTACTCGGCCGTCAGCCCGCCGGTGAAGCCGGTCGCGCCGAAGAGGACGATGTCGTGCTCGCGCTGGTCGGACATCCAAGGATCATCGCGCTCCGGGCGCGTTCGTGCGGCGCCCACTTGCCATGCTCCGCTGGTGCTGCAGACCTTCGCCGGAGCCGTCGTCGACCGCATCAGCGACCGCCGGACCGACGATGCGTGGGTGGCCGAGCGGGTGCGGGACCCGGCCAGCCGCGCGGTCGTCGCGGGGCGCCGCGGCGTGCTGCTCGACGCAGACGACGGGAGCAGGCTGGCGCGCGTACCGATGGATCCCGAGGCGGTCGAGCCCGTGCTGCTCGGCATCGAGGACGGCGGCGCGCTCTTCGCGATCGAGGCGGCGGACGACGCCGAGCTCACCGACCTGCGCACCGCCGCGGCCGGCCTCGCGCAGGACGAGGGCGGCCTGGCCGCGTACGCGTCGGCGCTGCGCAACTGGCACCGCTCCCACCAGCACTGCGCGCGGTGCGGCACGCGGACGGCGCCCGAGCAGGCCGGCCACATCCGCGCGTGCCCGAACTGCGGCGCGCACCACTACCCGCGCACCGACCCCGTCGTGATCATGCTCGTCGAGGACGGCGACGACCGCGTGCTGCTCGGCCGCCAGCCGTCGTGGCCGGCGAACCGCTGGTCGGCGCTCGCCGGGTTCGTCGAGCAGGGCGAGTCGCTCGAGGAGGCGGTCGCACGCGAGGTGCGCGAGGAGGCCGGCGTCGAGGTCACGGACGTGCGCTACCTCGCCTCGCAGCCGTGGCCGTTCCCGGCGCAGCTCATGCTGGGGTTCATCGCCCGCCACGCGAGCGGCGAGGCCCGCGCCGTCGACGAGGAGATGGAGGAGGTGCGGTGGTTCACCCGCGCCGAGCTCGAGGACGCCGTCGCCGAGCGCGGCGAGGTCGGCGTGCCGCCGCGGCTGGCGATCGCGCGGCATCTGATCGAGCACTGGCTGGGTACGCCGCCGCGATGACCACGCACGGGAGGCACGCGAGGACCTCCCGGCTCATCAGCGACGAGGAGCGGGAGCTGCTCGGCGCGCAGCCCGTGACCGGCTAGCCGACGAGCGGCAGGGTGCGCTCGTCGGCGAGGTCCGACAGCGTGCCTTGCATCTCGCCGGTGATCGCCTCGTAGACCTCGTCGTGGTCGGCGTCCTCGCCGAAGCGCTCGACGGGGTCGATCGGGTCCATCACCTCGAGCGTGATCTTCGCCGGCAGCGGCAGCCGGCCCGGCAGGTCGAGCACGGTCAGGCCGAACGGCGGCGCGACGCTGACGGGCAGCACCTTGATCCGCGCGAAGCGATCGAGACCGAACGCCCGCGCGGCGCGCTGGCCGCGCGTGAGGAAGAGCGCCGTCTCCTGGCCGCCGATCGAGACGACGGGGACGATCGGGACGCGCTCCTCGAGCGCCAGCCGGACCCAGCCCTTGCGCCCGCCGAAGTCGATGCGGTCCGAGTGCCAGGTGGGGCGGAACGTCTCGTAGTCGCCGCCGGGGTAGACGAGCACGGGCGCTCCGCGCTTGAACGCCGCGCGCGCGTTGTCGTGGTTGGCGGCCAGCGTGCCGTATCGGCGGATGCCCGTGCCCGGCACCCGCACCGCGACGTCGTGGGCCAGCTGGTGGAAGCGCCGGTCCGGCCCGAAGCGCGCGTAGAACTCGCACGCGAAGATGAACGTGTCGACGATGACCGTGCCGCCCGAGTGGTTGCCGACGAGCAGCGCGGGGCCGTCGGGCAGCCGTTCGAGCCCGCGCACCTCGCTGCGGAAGTACGCCGAGAACGCGGGCCGCAGCAGCGGCAGCGTCGCGCGGATGTAGTCGGGGTCCCAGGCGTCGAGGTCGTCGCCGCCCGGGATGCCGTCGGTCGCCAGCGAGGTCCAGTCGCCGAGCGTGTTGCGACCCATCGCGAGCAGCGCGTCGAGTGGCTGCATGCCACTCGCTTCCCCGGCGGAAGTTCGGTGGAAACGGTCTGACAGGATCGCGCGCATGCAGATGCGCGCCGCAGTGCTCGAGGAGTTCGGTCAGCCGCTCGTCGTCCAGGACGTCGAGCTCCAGGATCCCCGGCCGGGCGAGGTCCTCGTGCGGTTGGTCGCCTGCGGCGTCTGCCACACCGACATGTACACGGCGTCCGGCGCGGACCCGTCCGGCTACGCCCCCGCGGTGCTCGGCCACGAGGGCGCGGGCGTCGTCGAGAAGATCGGCGAGGGCGTGCGCGACGTCGCGGTCGGCGACCACGTGGTGACGCTCTTCTCGCCGCAGTGCCGCGAGTGCGTGCACTGCCGCGACGACCGGACGAACCTCTGCATGGCGATCCGCGCCGAGCAGAACCTCGGCCACCTCCCCGACGGCACGGTCAGGCTGTCGCGCGGCGGCGAGGACATCCGGCACTTCATGGGGACGAGCACGTTCGCGGAGTACACGGTCATGCCGGAGATCGCGCTGGCGAAGGTGTCGCCCGACGCGCCGCTCGACCGGGCGTGCCTGTTCGCCTGCGGCCTGTCGACCGGGCTCGGCGCGGCGATGTTCACCGCGAAGGTCCAGCCGGGGTCGACGTGCGTCGTCTTCGGCGCGGGCATGGTCGGCCTCGGCGCCGTCGCCGGCTGCCGCCTGTCGGGCGCCGAGCGCGTCATCTGCGTCGACCTGTCGGAGGAGCGGCTGGAGCTCGCGCGCGGGCAGGGGGCGACCGACACGTGGGTCGCCGGCGCGGACACCGTGCAGCGCGTGCTCGACGAGACGGGCGGCTTCGGCGCGGACTACACGTTCGAGGCCACCGGCCTCGTCGACGTCATGCGCCAGGCCGTCGAGGCGGCCCGCATGGGCTGGGGCCTCTGCACCGTCGCCGGTGTGGCCGGCAAGGGCGAGACGCTCGACATCGTCCCCCGCTTCCTCATCACCGGCCGCCGCGTCTGCGGGTCGTCGTTCGGCGGCGTGAAGGGCCGCGACCAGGTGCCCCAGCTCGTGCAGCGCTACCTCGACGGCGACATCGACGTCGACCCGTTCATCTCGCACCGGATCACGCTCGACGAGGTCAACCGCGGGTTTGAGCTGATGGAGGCCCAGGACGGCATCCGCAGTGTGATCGAGTTCACGTAGTACCCCCACCGGGTACCTTCGCGGGACGCTATTATCTCAGTCCGTCTCACTGAGATCTTTCTTCCCGACCGAGGACCCATCTTGACTCCCTACGACTCCTTCGACGCCCCGCCCTGCGCGGTGTGCGGGCAACGGCCCGGCGCGGTGCAGGTCGTGGGACCCGGCGGCCGTGCCGGCGCGGTCTGCGAGCCCTGCGCGCGCCGCCTCATGGCCCAGCAGCGCGGCGGCGTGGCCGCCGAGCAGCAGCCGTCGTCCTCTTCGAAGACGCCGGCGCTCGACGAGTTCGGCCGTGACCTCACCTCCGAGGCCCTCGAGGGCCGCATCGACCCCGTGATCGGGCGCGAGCTCGAGATCGAGCAGACGATCGAGATCCTCGCCCGCCGGCGCAAGAACAACGCCGTCCTCATCGGCGAGGCCGGCGTCGGCAAGACCGCGATCGCGGAGGGCCTCGCCCTGCGCATCGCGAATGGCGAGGTGCCCGACGCGCTCCAGGGCGCCCGGCTCGTCGCCCTCGACTTGGCCGGCATGGTCGCCGGCGCCCAGTACCGCGGGCAGTTCGAGCAGCGCCTCAAGGCGGCGCTGCAGGAGGTCGCCGACTCCGAGGGCCGCATCGTGCTCTTCGTCGACGAGCTCCACACGATCCTCGGCGCGGGCAACGCCGAGGGCGCGATGGACGCTGCGAACATGCTCAAGCCGCTGCTCGCCCGCGGCGAGCTGCGGATGATCGGCGCGACGACGCTGGCCGAGTACCGGCGCGTCGAGCGCGACGGCGCCCTGGCGCGGCGCTTCTCCCCCGTGACGGTGGAGGAGCCGAGCGTCGAGGACACCGTCGAGATCCTCCGCGGCCTCCGTGCCGGCTACGAGGACCACCACGGCATCGCGATCACCGACGAGGCGCTCGTCGCCGCGGCGCGCCTCAGCGACCGCTACGTCACCGAGTACCACCTGCCCGACAAGGCGATCGACCTGATCGACCAGGCGGCGGCCAAGCTGCGCCTGCGCGGCGCCGGCGCGGTCGAGCAGCTCGAGGCGGAGAAGCAGGCCGCGATCGACGCGGAGGACTACGAGGCCGCCGCACGGATCAAGGCGCGGATCGACGCGCTGGGTGCGGATGAGGCTCCGGCCGCGACCGAGGTGACCGAGCGCGACGTCGCCGCGGTCATCGCCACGCGCACCGGGATCCCGGTGGGTGAGCTGGTGGCCGGCGAGCTCGAGCGGCTCGCCGCCCTGGAGGACGCGCTGCACGAGCGGCTCGTCGGCCAGGACGAGGCCGTCGAGGTCGTCGCCGACACCATCCGGCGCGCCCGCGTGGGCCTGTCGGAGGGCGACCGCCCGCTCGGCTCGTTCCTCTTCCTCGGCCCAACGGGCGTCGGCAAGACCGAGCTCGTCAAGGCGCTGGCGGAGCGGCTGTTCGCCACGGAGAAGGCGCTGGTCCGCATCGACATGTCCGAGTACCGCGAGCCGCACACGGTCGCGCGGCTCATCGGCTCGCCGCCCGGCTACGTCGGATACGGCGACGGCGGCCAGCTCACCGAGCCGGTCCGGCGCCGCCCGTACAGCGTCGTGCTGCTCGACGAGATCGAGAAGGCGCACCCCGAGGTGTGGAACGTGCTGCTGCAGGTCATGGACGACGGGCGGCTGACCGACGGCGAGGGCCGCACGGTCGACTTCACCAACGCGGTGATCGTCATGACGTCGAACCTCGGCGCCGGCAATGCGAAGCGGTCGGTGGGCTTCACGGCCCCGGAGCAGGGCGCGTCGCCGGACGGCGAGCGCATGCTCGCGGCGGCGAAGAGCGCGTTCCTCCCCGAGTTCCTCAACCGGATCGACGAGATCGTCACGTTCCGCGCGCTCGCGCCCGCGGAGGTCGAGCGGATCGCCCGGCTGATGGTCAACCGCGTCGGCGCGCGGCTGCTCGTCGAGCGCGGCGTGACGCTCGAGGTCGACGACGCGCTCGTCAGCCGGCTCGCACGGGAGGGCTTCGACGAGGAGTACGGCGCCCGCCCGCTGCAGCGCCACCTCCGCCGCACGCTAGAGAAGGAGCTGACGCGGGCGATCCTCGACGGCCGGCTCGCCGAGGGCACGACCGTCCGGGCGACCGACGCCGACGGCGCGATCGCCCTCGAGGTCGCCGAGCCCGCCCACCTCGCCCTCGCCGCCTAGCCCCAACCCGCGCCTCTCCGCCCGTCCGGCGGAGGGGCGCGGCGTCGTCTTCGCCCGCTAAGCTTCGCGGCGAAGGGAAGTACCCCGACGGCCGGTTCCCGTCAGCACGGCGCCTCTTGGCGCCCGGGTCCGGCGGCGTCGCTTGCGGCGCGGAGAAACCTTCGACTGATCGTGGTCCGACCAGCCGAAGGGAGATCGTCCGTTGCCGTCGTTCATGGAGTCCGGAGCCAGCGCATGGCTCGTCCTCATCGCCATCGTCCTCGCGTTGTTCCTGTTCGACCTGTGGCGGTCGTTCCGGGTGCGCACGCCGCCATCGACCCGCAACGCGGTCATCTGGAGCGTCGGCTGGTTCGCCGTCGGCCTCGCGTTCACCGCGTACGTCTGGGCGGTCCAGGGCTCGGGCGACGGCGCCGACTACCTCGCGGGCTTCCTCGTCGAGAAGTCGCTCTCCCTCGACAACGTCTTCGTCTTCTTCGTGATCTTCGGCGCCCTCGCGCTGCCCGACCACCAGCGCGGGCCGGCGCTGGCGTTCGGCGTGATCCTCGCCCTGGTTCTGCGCGCGATCGCGATCGTCATCGGCGCCGCCGCGCTCGAGCGCTTCGCGTGGCTCGCGTGGGTGTTCGCCGCGGTGTTGATCTGGACCGGCTGGCGCCTGTGGACGTCGCGCAACGAGCACGACGACGGCAAGGCGCTCGTCACGAAGCTGCAGAAGTGGCTGCCGCTGAGCGGCATCGCGTTGGCGCTGGTCGCCGTCGCCGTCGCGGATCTGCTGTTCGCCGTCGACTCCGTGCCCGCGATCCTCGCGATCACCACCGACACCTACGTCGTCTGGGCGGCGAACGCGTTCGCTCTGCTGGGCATGCGGCCGCTGTTCTTCTTCGTCTCGGACCTGGTCGAGCGGTTCTGGGCGTTGAAGGCGGGGCTCGCCGTCCTGCTGATCTTCATCGGGCTGAAGATGGCGTGGGCCGAGATCTTCGGCAAGGTCGGCCCCGAGTACTCGCTTCCGATCATGGTCGCGATCCTCGGTGGGTCGGTGGCTTGGTCCGTGTTGCGGGCGCCCCCGGCTCGCCATGCGCCGGCTGTGTCCTGAGTACGTCGTTCGTTCGCGGTCTGCCGCGGCGTCTCGGCGCAGTTCTGTGACGTCTACTGCGCGACGAGGGGGAGGTTCTCTGGTTCGCTCGCGTGGTGTCCCCGGACCGATCGTTTCGTGCACCGTCTCCTTCCGCCGCGGGGTCGGTGCACGTTCCTTTCGATATGCGAAAGGAACGTGCACGCGTCGTCGTCGCGGGGGTCGCGGTGCACGTTCCTTTCGGTGTTGAGGGAGCCGCCTGGATCGCCGCTCGGCAACGCGGTCTCGTCACCACGCCGCAGCTCGTCGCCATCGGATTCGCCTACCCCGCGGTCACTCGGCGAGTCCAAGCGGGACGGCTCCACCCGGTTCATCGCGGCGTCTACGCCGTGGGGCACCCCGTTCTCGCGCCTCTCGCACGTGAGCTGGCGGCGGTGCTCGCGACCGGGGACGGCGCGGTCGTCTCCCATCGCTCCGCCCTCAAGACGTGGGGCCTCCTCCGCTACGACGGCCCCGTCGAGGTGATCATCGAGGGACGGGGGCGCCGATCCCGCCCGGGCATCGTCGTCCACCGAACCGGATCCATCCCCGCCGCGGACGTCCGCACCCTGGAACGAGTCCTCCCCCTCGTTGCCCCTGGCCGAGCCCTCGACGACGCGGCGCTGTTCCTCCCTCCGCGCGACCTCGAGCGCGCGGTGAACGAGGCGCTGGTGCTCAAGAAGGTCACCGAGCAGGAGCTGAGAACAAGGCCGCGGCTGAAGCACCTCGTCGACGACGGGCCGAGGATCACCCGCAGCGAAGCCGAACGCCGGCTCATAGACCTCATCAAGAGCAGCGGCCTCCCGCGGCCGGAGACGAACGTGACGATGGGCAACTACGAAGTCGACGTCCTGTGGCGAGAGGAACGCACGATCGTCAAGGTCGACGGGTTCGCGTTCCACAGCACGCGCCAGGCGTTCGAACGGGACCGCAGGAAGGACGCCTGGCTGCAGACCCGCGGCTACGTGGTGATCCGCATCAGCTGGCGGCAGCTCGTCGAGGAGCCGCACACGGTGCTGGTGACGCTCGCGCAGGTGCTCGCCCGCGCCGCGTGATTGCATGCGCGGCCCGTGCCGACCCTGCGGACCACGTTCGACCCGTCATCCGATGCCGCCCGCGCGAACGCGGAGGCGATGGAGCAGCGCCTGCGCGAGCTCGAGGAGCTGCTCGACCAGGCGCGCGGCGGCGGCGGCGAGCGGTACGTCGAGCGGCATCGCAAGCGCGGCAAGCTGCTCCCCCGCGAGCGGATCGAGCTGCTGCTCGACCGCGACTCGGCGTTCCTCGAGCTGATGCCGTTCGTCGGCGCCGGCACGAGCTACCACGTCGGCGGCTCGATGGTCTGCGGCATCGGCGTCGTCGAGGGCGTCGAGTGCATGGTCAGCGCGAACGACCCGACGGTCCGCGGCGGGACGAGCAACCCGTACACGCTGCGCAAGGCGCTGCGGGCGATGCAGATCGCGCTCGAGAACCGGCTGCCGTTCATCAACCTCGTCGAGTCCGGCGGCGCGGACCTCCCGACGCAGGCCGAGCTGTTCATCCCCGGCGGCCAGATGTTCCGCGACCTCACGCGGATGTCGGCGGCGGACATCCCGACGATCGCGCTCGTGTTCGGCAACTCGACCGCCGGCGGGGCGTACATCCCGGGCATGTGCGACTACACGGTCTTCGTGCAGGACCGCGCGAAGGTGTTCCTCGGCGGCCCGCCGCTCGTGAAGATGGCGACGGGCGAGGAGTCCGACGAGGAGGAGCTCGGCGGCGCGGAGATGCACTCGCGCGTCTCCGGACTCAGCGACGAGCTGGCCGTCGACGAGGAGGACGCGCTGCGGCGCGGGCGCGAGATCGTCCGCCGCCTGAACTGGCGCAAGCGTGGCCCCGGTCCGACCGAGCCGGCCGTGCCGCCGCTCGCCGACCCCGAGGAGCTCGTCGCGATCGCCAGCGCCGACCTCAAGGTCCCGTTCGACACGCGCGAGGTGCTCGCGCGGATCCTCGACGGGTCGGTCTACGACGAGTTCAAGCCGCTGTACGGCACGGCGCTGTCGACCGGCTGGGGATCGATCCACGGCTTCCCCGTGGGCGTGCTCGCCAACGTTCGCGGGATCCTCTTCAGCGAGGAGGCGCAGAAGGCGGCGCAGTTCATCCAGCTCGCCAACCAGAAGGACGTGCCGCTGCTCTTCGTCCACAACACGACCGGGTTCATGGTCGGCAAGGACTACGAGCAGGGCGGGATCATCAAGGACGGCGCGAAGATGATCAACGCGGTCTCGAACTCGCGGGTGCCGCACCTCGGGCTGATCATCGGCGGCTCGTACGGCGCCGCGAACTACGCGATGGCCGGCCGCGCGTACGCGCCGCGCTTCCTCTTCTCGTGGCCGAGCGCGACGTCCGCCGTGATGGGCCCGCAGCAGCTCGCGGGCGTGCTCGACATCGTCGCGCGCGCGGCCGCCGCGGCGCGCGGGCAGGAGTTCGACGAGGCGGCGGGCGAGCAGATGCGCACCGCCGTCGAGACGCAGATCGAGAGCGAGGCGACGGCGATCGCGAACTCGTCGCGCGGCTACGACGACGGGATCATCGACCCGCGCGACTCGCGGACCGTGCTGGGGCTCGCGCTGTCGGTCGTGCACACCTCCGAGGTGGAGGGCGCCGAGGGCTTCGGCGTGTTCCGGATGTGATCCGGCGCGTCCTCGTCGCCAACCGCGGGGAGATCGCGCGGCGCGTCTTCTCGACGTGCCGCCGGCTCGGCATCGCGACCGCCGCCGTGTACTCCGAGCCGGACGCCGGCGCGCCCTTCGTGCGCGAGGCCGACGTGGCGGTCGCGCTCGGCGGCGCGACGCCCGCGGAGTCGTACCTGCGCGGCGACGCGGTGATCGAGGCGGCGAAGCGCTGCGGCGCCGACGCGATCCACCCCGGCTACGGGTTCCTCGCGGAGAACGCGGCGTTCGCGCAGGCCGTGATCGACGCCGGGCTGACGTGGATCGGTCCGTCTCCCGAGGCGATCGCGGCGATGGGATCGAAGACCGAGGCGCGCGACCGGATGGAGCGCGCCGGCGTCCCCGTGCTCCCCGGCCGGCACCTCTCCGCCCCACGCCTTCCATCCGCCTCCTCACCACCGTCTCCCTCCGCCTCCGCCGCACCCCCTTCATCCGCCTCCTCACCACCGGATCCCTCGGCCTCCGCCCCACCGGACCCCTCCGGCCTCGAGGAGGCCGGCCAGGAGGTCGGCTTCCCCCTCCTCGTCAAGGCCTCCGCCGGCGGCGGGGGCAAGGGGATGCGCCTCGTCGAATCGCCCGGCGATCTCGCTGCCGCCGTCGAGTCGGCGCGGCGGGAGGCGGCGTCCGCGTTCGGCGACGACACCGTGTTCCTCGAGCGGTTCGCCCCGCGCGCGCGGCACGTCGAGATCCAGATCGTCGGCGACACGCACGGCCGCGTCATCGCGCTGCACGAGCGCGACTGCTCGGTGCAGCGCCGCCACCAGAAGGTCATCGAGGAGGCGCCGTCGCCCGCGGTCGACGCCGACCTGCGCGCGCGGATGAGCGAGGCGGCCGTCGCGGCGGGCGAGGCGCTCCGCTACGTCGGCGCGGGTACGGTCGAGTTCCTGCTCACCGCCGAGGGGGAGTTCTTCTTCCTCGAGGTCAACACGCGCCTGCAGGTCGAGCATCCGGTGACCGAGCTCGTCTGTGGCGTCGACCTCCTCGAGCTGCAGCTGCGCGTCGCGGAGGGCGGCGCGCTGCCGGACCCGCCGCAGTTGAACGGACACGCGATCGAGGCGCGGCTCTACGCCGAGGACGCCGCGAACGACTTCCTGCCGCAGACCGGCACGCTGACCCGCTTCCGGCTCGGCGAGGGCGTGCGCGTCGACACGGGCGTCGAGGACGGCTCGGTCATCAGCCCGTACTACGACCCGATGATCGCGAAGGTCGTCGCGCACGGGGCGACGCGCGCCGAAGCGGCGCGGCGGCTCGCCGACGCGCTCGCGCGGGCCGAGCTGCACGGCACGGTCACCAACCGCGACTTCCTCGTCCGGGTGCTGCGCCATGAGGAGTTCCTCGGCGGCGCGGCCGACACGTCGTTCCTCGAGCGCCATGACCCGGCGGAACTCGCCGCGCCGCTCGTCGGCGAGGACGCCCGGCGCCTCGCCGCCGCGGCCGCCGCGCTCGCCGGGCAGGCCGCGCGCCGCGCCGGGGCGACCGCGCAGGCGTCGCTGCCGAGCGGCTGGCGCAACGTCCCCTCCCAGCTGCAGCGCGTGGCGTTCGAGGGCGTCGAGGTCGGCTACCGCTTCGCGCGCGACGGGTCGCTCGCGGTGCTCGAGATCGATGGCGAGCGGGTCGACGACGCCCGGCTGCACGCGTGCACGCCGGATGAGGTCGACCTCGAGGTGGGCGGCGTGCGCCGCCGCTACCGCATCGCAACCGCCCCATCCGGAAGCTCGTCGCCCGCTGGCAGCGTCGCGTGGTGGGTCAACACCGACGAAGGCCAGGCCGATCTCGCGGAGCAGCCGCGCTTCACCGATCCGTCGGCCGCCGCGCAGGCGGGCTCGCTCGCCTCCCCCATGCCCGGTTCGGTCGTGCGCGTGCTCGTCGAGGAGGGCGCGGACGTCTCCGCCGGCCAGCCGCTGCTCGTGCTCGAGGCGATGAAGATGGAGCACGAGATCGTCGCGCCCGCCGACGGGACGCTCGCCGAGCTGCGGGTCGGCGAGGGCACCCAGGTCGAGGCGGGCGCGGTGCTCGCCGTCGTCCAGGGCGACGAGTAGCGTCGCGCCCATGCGCTCCCGCCCCCTGGTCGCCGTGACGACGGCGGCCTTCGCCCTCACCGCCGCGCCCGCCGGCGCCGTCATCGTCCCGCAGCAGAGCATCAAGGGCATCCGGCTCGGCCTCACGCAGACCGGCGTCCGCTCGGCAGCCGGCAAGCCGACGCGGATCCGCACGATCGACCACCCGATCATGGGCCGCGTGCTCGAGTGGTCCTACGGCAAGACGACGGTGACGTTCAACGGGCGCACGAGCGACGCGCGCGTCATCACGCTCTCGACGACGAGCCCGATGGAGCGGACCGCGGCCGGCATCGGCATCGGCTCGACGCGCGCCGCGGTGAAGGCGAAGGTCAAGGGCGTCAAGTGCGAGAACGAGTCGGGCTTCCGCCACTGCTGGGTCGGCAGGTTCCTCGCGGGCCGGATCGTCACCGACTTCCGGCTGTCGAGCCGCAACCGCGTGACGCGCGTCGTCGTCGGCCGCGTGATCGACTAGGACCGTCTAGCCGTTGACGATCGCGGTGCAGTCCCAGGAGTCGGCGCCGTCGTTCGCCCAGATGCGCGCGGCGACCGCGTCCTGCTCGGCCTTCGGGCGCAGGTAGGCCGCGGGGCCCTTGCCGCCGGAGCGCTGCCAGGTCTCCGGGATGATCTGGTAGTAGCCCGACGCCCCCGCCCAGTTCGGCGGCAGGTTCTGCCCGCCGGACTCGCACTGCACGATCTCCCACGGGATCGCCCACGGCCCGCTTGATGCGCCCCCACCCGCCCCGCCGCCCGCGGCGGGGACGCTCGCGGCGCGTGCGATCGCGCGCTCGACCTCGCGCAGCTTCGACCTCAGCCGGCTCTTGCGGCCGCGCACCGACGACAGCGCGGCGGCCCGCGCGGCGCGGATGCGGTCGAGCATCGCCTTGCGCGATGCGACGGCGGCGCGCATGCTCGCCAGCGCGTTGCGCCGCGCGCGGAGCCCTTCGACGATGCGGCGCTGGCGCGTTTCGGCGACCGTCAGGCGCTTCGTCTCGCGCGCCGCGTCGCCGCGGGCGTTCCGCACGACGATGAGGATGTTCTCGTCGGCGTGCTGGATGCGCCGCAGGAAGTTCGCGCGCTCGAGCAGGTCGGAGAAGCTGTGCGCCCCGAGCACGACGCTGAGCGCATCGATGTCCGATGCCTTGTACCGCGTGACGAGCCGCCCCGCGAGCACGCGGCGCACCTCCGCCAGGCGGGAACGGAGCCGGGCGAGCCGCCGGCGCTCGGCATCCAGGTCGGCCTGCAGGCGGCCGAGCTGCGCCTCGTCGCGGGCGAGGTCGGACTGGACCTCGGCCACCCTTCGCTCGAGCACGGTGAGCTGGCGCTGCGTGCGCTCCGCGAGCCCGCCGAGCCGGGCGACCTGCGCGCTCAGCGACTGCTCCTGGCGCTCGGCGCCGGCGATCTGGTCACGCAGCCGACCGGGGTCCGCGGCGAGCACCGGCAGGCTCACGCACACGGCGCAGACCACCGCGATGCATGCGACCAGGGGAAGACGGCGACGGACGCGCAAGGACGGCGCGCGACGGTATCGGCGATTTCCCTGCAAACTGCAAGGAACCTTGCAAAGCGCGCCGCTGCAACGGGTTGCTCTTCGACGGAACGCTGCTCGACGCCGCGTCGGTGCTCGGGTGCTGCGGGAACGCCGAGGGCGTGTCGAGGCAACATCTTGTCGGCGTGGTCGTGGCAACGCGGGACCGCCGCGACGGCCTCCTTGCGACGCTCGGGCGTCTCGTTGCGCTGCCCGAGGCTCCGCCCGTCGTCGTAGTGGACAACGGGTCCAGCGACGGGACGGCGGACGCGGTGCGGGCGAGCTTCCCCTCCGTCCACGTCATCGACGCCCGGGAGAACCTCGGCGCCGCCGCCCGAACCCGCGGCGCGCGGGTGATCGGCACGCCGTACGTCGCGTTCGCCGACGACGACTCCTGGTGGGCGCCCGGCGCGCTGACCGAGGTCGCGCGGCTCTTCGACGACCACCCGCGGCTGGGTCTCGTGCAGGCGCGGATCCTCGTCGGTCCCGCCGAGCGGCTCGACCCGGTGTGCGCGGCGATGGCGCGTGGCCCGCTGCCCCGTGCCGACGGCATGCCGGGCACACCGATCCTCGGGTTCGTCGCCTGCGGCGCCGCGGTCCGCCGCGAGGCGTTCCTCGCCGCGGGCGGCTTCGACGCGCGCTTCGGCGTCGGCGGCGAGGAGGCCGCGCTCGCGCTCGCGCTCGCCAGCGACGGCTGGGCGCTCGCGTACGTCGACGACGTCGTCGCGCATCACCATCCGGGGGCGACCGGCCCACGCCCCGGACGGCTCCGGCGCGAGAGCCGCAACCACGTCTGGTCGCTGTGGCTCCGCCGTCCCGTTGCGCGGGCGGCGGCCGGCACGCTCGCCCGGCTGACGAGCAACCGCGCGGAGGAGCGGCGCGGCGCCCTCGACGCGCTCGGCGGCCTGCACTGGGTCCTGCGCGAGCGGCGGGTCGTCCCGCCGCACCTCGAGCGCGCGGTCCGGCTGCTCGAGTCCTAGCCGGGCTGGGTCGAGAGCTCGCGCTCGCAGCTCGGGCACTTGTCCTCGAGCAGCGGGTCGTCCGCCGCCGCGTCGGGCAGCCAGAAGACGCGGTGGCGCCCCTCGCCCGTGAACCGCAGCTTCTGCCCGCACTCGCACGTGAACGTGTCGTCGCGGGTGCGCGCCCCGGCCGAAGCGCCGCTGGTCGCGCCGCGGCGGTGGGCGCGGGCGAAGCCGCCGGCGACGGCGGCCGCGGCGAGGCCGATGAACCCCACCGCGAGGGCGCGAGCTGTCCTGCGGCGGGAGCGTCTGCGCAGTCGCATCCGGTCTGCCTACCCGCTCGGATGCCGTCGGACGACGCGCCCTTGACGCCACCCGCCTTCTTGTGTCTGATCGTGTTGACGGCCAACGGAAGGAGCGGTCATGGCGTACGCGATCCGGGGGACCTACGCGGAGAGCTGCAGCTGCGAAGTGGCGTGTCCTTGCGGTGCGAGCAACCTCGCGCTCCCGGCGACGTACGACCGGTGCCGGTTCCTCGCGGCGTTCCGCGTGGACGAGGGCGAGATCGAGGGCGTCGACGTCGCGGGCACGACGACCGCGATGCTCGCCGACACGCCGGCGCAGATGATCGATGGCGGCTGGCGCGTGGGGCTGTTCCTCGACGCGAAGGCGACCGAGGAGCAGCGCGGCAAGCTCGTCGCCGTGTTCACGGGCGAGCTCGGCGGTCCACCCGCGCTGTTCGCGGGCCTCGCGGGCGAGCAGCTGGGCGCCGAGGTCACCGACATCGAGCTCGTCGACGACGGGCGCCGGCACACCATCAGGATCGGCGACATGGTCGACATCGAGGTCGAGGACTTCACCGCCGCCGAGGAGGGCACGGTGATGCAGCTCGTCGGCATCGGGCATCCGGCGAACACGACGCTCGCGCTCGCGCAGGGCCTGCGCGCGAGGATCGACGCGTTCGGCCTCTCGGTCGACAACACGGGCAAGAACGGGCACTCGGCGCCGTTCGCATGGCAGGCCTGACCGCGCCGGCGCGGCCCACGACGCGTCGCGCGACCACCATCGGCGTGCCGGCCGCCCTGCTGGCGGTCGCGCTCGTCGCGTGGCTCGTCACGGCCGACCGCATGGCGGGCATGGACGAGGGCCCCGCGACCGACCTCGGCGCGCCGCTGTGGTTCGTCGGCGCGTGGACGACGATGATGGCCGCGATGATGCTGCCGTCCGCGGCGCCGGTGATCGGCTTGTTCGCGCGCACCTACGGCACGCGCGCCACCGCGCCGTTCGCGGGCGGCTACCTCGCCGTCTGGGCCGCGTTCGGCGTCGCCGCGTACGGCGTGCACGAGGCGGTCGCCGCGCTCGACCTCGGGTGGCTCGAGTGGGACCGCGGAGGCCCGTACGTCGCGGGCCCGGCGATCGTGATCGCGGGCCTGTACGAGGTCACGCCGCTGAAGGACCTGTGCCTGCGCCACTGCCGCTCGCCGCTGCACTTCCTGCTCGCCCGCTGGCGGCCCGGCGACCGCGGCGCGCTGCGCATGGGCGCCGAGCACGGCGGCTGGTGCGCGGGGTGCTGCGCGGCGCTCATGGTCGCGCTCTTCGCGCTGGGCGTGATGAGTCTCTCGTGGATGGTCGCCGTCGCGCTCGTGATCCTCGCGGAGAAGGTCCTCCCCCACCCGCGCGCCGTCACGCGCGCCGTCGCGGTGGCGCTGGTCGTGCTCGGCGTCGCGGTCGCCGTCGCGCCGGACGCCGTGCCGTGGCTCGGCGAGCCGTCCGCCCAGATGTCGATGGACGAGATGGACGGGATGTAGGGTCGCTTCATGCTCTGCGCACTGACGGTCCGCACGCTCAAGCCCGGGACGTTCGATCAGTTCCGCGAGGCGTTCATGGCGGATGTGATCGAGGACGCGCCGCCGCCCGGCTGGGTCCGCTTCGACATGCTCCGCAACACGTCGAACCCCGACGAGGTCATCTGCTTCGGGTTCTTCGACGGAACGGTGGACGAGCTGCGAGCCAGCTCGGACGACATGGACCGCAACGCGCAGCAGGAGCGCATCGCGCCGTACGTCACGTCGGTCGGGACGGACGGGCTGTTCGAAGTGGTGGAGGACTTCGCCGTCGCGTAGTGATCAGCCGACGCCGAGGTGCCCGAGCGGGAGCGGGCCGTCGGCCTTGACCGTGCGGATGACGAAGTTGCTGCGCACGTCGCCGGCGCCGGGCAGCGGCAGGACCTTCTCCATCAGGAACGTCTCGTAGGCGCGCAGGTCGGGGACGACTGCCTCGATCAGCATGTCGGCGTCGCCCGAGACGATGTGGCAGGCGACGACCTCGTCCATGTTCAGCAGCGCGGTCTGCAGCGTGCCGCCGATCGCCTCCTCGCGCGGGCCGGTCACCTTCAGCTCGATGAAGACGGTGAGCCCGAGCCCGACCTGCGTCCGGTCGAGCACCGGCCGGTAGCCGCGGATGACGCCGTCGGTCTCGAGACGCTTGAGGCGGCGCAGGCACGGTGACGGCGAGAGGTGGACGCGCTCGGCGAGCGTCGCGTTCGTGACGCGCCCGTCGGCCTGCAGCTCGGTCAGGATCCGGCGGTCCATGGCGTCCATTGGCAGATCATGCCAATCCGCGAGCGTGGACGGCAACGATTCGACACCATCTGCCCCCGGGGGTGTGCGAGCGTGGCCGTCATGGATACCACGGAGCTTCGCACCACCGCGACCGCGGCGATCGCGGCGCTCGCCGACTACGTGGACCGCAGCGCCGCCGGCACGGAGCCGCCGGTCGTCCGCCGGCCCCCGGCTGAGGTGGCCCGCGATCTTCGCTTCTCAGAGCTGCTGCGCGAGGGTGGGCTGGACGCCGCGTCGTTCCCTGACTGGCTCACGCGGTACCTCGACGACAGCGTCCGCCTGCACAGCCCGCGGGAGCTCGCCCACCAGGTCGCCGCGCCCGACGTCGGCGGCGCGCTCGCCGACCTCGTCCACGGCGTCGCGAACCAGCCGATGTCGATCTACGAGATGGGCTCGGGAGCCGCGGCCGCCGAGCGGGCGGTCGTCGACTGGATGGTCGCCGAGGTCGGCTGGGATCCGGCGTCCGCCGGCGGCGTGCTGACGCACGGCGGCTCGCTCGCGAACCTCACGGCGCTGCTCGCCGCGCGTGCCGCCGCCGCGCCGTCGGCGTGGGAGCGCGGCGTCCCGACCGACCTCGCGCTGCTCGTCCCGGCGTCGGCGCACTACTCCGTCAGCCGGGCGGCGGGGATCATGGGGCTCGGCGCCGACGCGCTCGTCCCACTCGAGGTCGACTCGCTCGACCGCATCCGCGTCGACCGCCTCGGCGACGCCCTGGAACGCGTGCACGCCCGGGGCCGCCGGCCGCTGGCGCTGGTCGCCGCCGCGTGCGCGACGTCGACCGGCCTCCACGACGACCTCCGCTCGATCGGCGAGTTCTGCCGAGCGCACGGCATCTGGTTCCACGTCGACGGAGCGCACGGAGCGTCGGCGCTGCTGTCGGACCGCCTGCGCCCGCTGCTCGAGGGGATCGAGCTCGCCGACTCGGTCATCTGGGACGCCCACAAGATGCTCCGCACGTCGGCCTTGTGCGCGGCCGTCCTCGTCCGCGATCGCCACCGGCTCCCGGCCGCGTTCCGCCAGGAGGCGTCGTACCTCGACTTCGACCACCCCGACGAGCTCGACGTCCTCGACCGCCAGATCGAGTGCACGAAGGCCGAGCTCGGCCTGAAGGTCCTCCTCACCCTCGCCTTCCGCGGGCGCCGGGCCCTCGCGAACCATGTCGAGCGCCAGTACGACCTCGCCTCGTCCTTGCACGCGATGCTCCTCGAGCGCGACGGCTTCTCCGTGCCCTACGAACCCGAGGCCAACATCCTCTGCTTCCGCTACGGGGCCGCCGGCGAGACCCAGTCCCGCATCCGCACGGCGCTCCTCGAAGAAGGCTCCTTCCACCTCTCCAGCGCCGACGTCGCAGGAGAACGCCACCTCCGCGTCTCGATCATGTCGCCGGCGACGAACGAGGACACCTTCGTAGCCCTCCTCGACGCGATCGAACGAGTCGCCCGCGACCTCGCGCCCGACCTCGGCGCCGCCGCGGGCGCGCGGTACTGAGGCCGGCTAGCGGGGGCGGCCGCCGCGGCCGGTGTGGGCCGGTGTGGTGGCCGGGCCGACGTTCTCGTCGAGCCAGGCGTTCATCGGGGCGAGGGCGGACCAGGTGGAGCGGCAGTGGTCGAGGACGGCGTCGCGGGACAAGCCGCGGCCGCGGCGGGGTGCCAGCCGGGCGCCGGCGACGAGGGACTTGTGACGGAGGAGGCCGGCTCGGGGATGGTCGCGGGGGAAGCCGCGCGGCGCGCTCTTGAGCGCCTCCCCGAACGTCTCGAGGCCGGCCGCGCGGACGTCGGCGACGATCGACTCGAGCGAAGGACCCGTGGCGTCGGAAGCGATCGCGTCGCGGAAGCGGGCGAGCTGGTCGGCCTCGAGCATGTGGTAGCCGGTGCCGGCGAAGAACCCCGTCGACGACAGCTGCGCGTACAGGCCGGCGAGGCTCGCCGGGCGGTCCATGATGAGGCCGTAGGTCGTCGTCTTGTAGGGCGACTTGTCGCGCGAGAACCGGACGTCGCGGTGCTGGCGGAACAGCTTCACGCGCCCGCCGTGCTCGTCGCACAGCTCCTCCAGCAGGAGCTCGAGCTGACCGCGGACGTCGCGGTCGTAGACGTCGCGGTTCGCCCCGAACCACTCCCTCGAGTTGTCGCTCTCCAACCCCTCGAACCAGGCGAAGGTGGCGGCCGGGAAGCCGGAGAACGAGGTCGGTTCCGTCATCGCCGCGAGTCTCGCCGATCGGCAGCGGTGACGCCACGGAACCGGGGGTAGCCTCCCCCCCATGCCCAACGCCGCCCACCTGCTTGCCGACGCCGTGGCCAAGGTCCCCGAGCGCCCCGCGGTCAAGCTCGACGACCTCGTCCTCGACTACCGGACGCTCGACATGGGCGTCGCCCGCGCCGCCGGTCTGCTGCGCGCGAAGGGCGTCGGCAAGGGCGACCGCGTCGGGATGCAGCTGCCGAACGTCCCCTACTTCCCGGTCGTGTACTACGGCGCGCTGCGGCTCGGAGCGGTGGTCGTCCCGATGAACCCGCTGCTGAAGGCCAAGGAGGTCGCGTACCACCTCTCCGACAGCGGGGCGAAGGTGCTGCTCGCCTGGCACGGGTTCGAGGAGGCCGCGGTGAAGGGCGGCGAGGAGGCGGGCATCGAGACGGTCCTCGTGACGCCGGGCGAGTTCGAGCAGCTGCTCGGCGGCGCCGACCCTGTCGACGAGATCACCGACTGCGCGGACGACGACCCCGCGGTGATCATCTACACGTCGGGCACGACCGGCACGCCGAAGGGCGCGACGCTCATGCACCGCAACATCGTCGCGGGAGCGGAGGTGGCGCGCGACCTCGTCGACGCCGGCCCCGACGACGTCGGCGTCGCGACGCTGCCGCTCTTCCACGTCTTCGGCATGAACTCGGTCATGAACTCGAGCATCAAGGCCGGCGGCTGCATCACGCTCATCCCGCGGTTCGACCCCGAGAAGGCGCTCGAGGTCATCCAGCGCGACAAGGCGACGACGTTCGCCGGCGTGCCGACGATGTACGCGGCGCTGCTGCATCACCCCAAGCGCGAGGACTACGACGTCACGTCGCTGAAGCTCTGCGTGTCGGGCGGCTCGGCGCTGCCGGTCGAGGTGCTGCGCGGGTTCGACGAGGCGTTCGGAGCGAAGGTGCTCGAGGGCTACGGCCTGAGCGAGACGACGGGGATGTCCTCGTTCAACCTCCCCGACCGCGAGCGCAAGCCCGGCTCGATCGGCCTGCCGGTCGGCGGCACGGAGATGAAGTGCGTCGACGACGACGGCAACGAGGTCCCGCAGGGCGAGCCCGGCGAGATCGTCACCCGCGGCCCGTTCGTCATGAAGGGCTACTGGGGCCGGGACGACGCCACCGAGGAGGTCATGAGGGGCGGCTGGTTCCACACCGGCGACATCGCGACCGTCGACGAGGAGGGCTACTTCTTCATCGTCGACCGCAAGAAGGACCTCATCATCCGCGGCGGCTACAACGTCTACCCGCGCGAGCTCGAGGAGGCCTTCTACGAGCACCCCGCGGTGCGCGAGGCGGCGGTGATCGGGATGCCGCGCGAGTCGCTCGGCGAGGAGGTCGGCGCCGCGGTCGCGCTCAAGGAGGGCGAGGACGCCTCGCCCGAGGAGCTGCAGAGGTTCATGAAGGACCGCGTCGCGGCGTACAAGTACCCGCGCCGCGTCTGGATCGTCGACGAGCTCCCGAAGGGGCCGACCGGCAAGGTCCTCAAGCGCGAGATCGACGTGCCGGAGACCGACGGCACGGGGTGAGCATCGAGCTGCGGGACGGGTCGCGGATGGCGATCCGTCCCATCGAGCCCGACGACCGCGAGGCGCTGCGCCGGGCGTTCGACAGGCTGAGCCCCGAGTCGCGCTACCGCCGCTTCTTCGGGCCGATGCCCAAGCTGCGCGAGCGCGACCTCGACTACCTCACGAACGTCGACCACCACGACCACGAGGCGCTCGTGGCGGTCGACGAGGACAGCGGGCACGGGATCGGCGTCGCGCGGTACGTGCGCATCGGCGACCGCGTGGCGGAGCCGGCGATCGCGGTCGCCGACGAGTGGCAGGGCCGTGGCGTCGCCAAGCCGCTCCTGGACGCGCTGGTGGAGCGCGCGCAGGCGGAGGGGATCAGGCGCTTCGAGGCGCCGATCCTCGCCGGGAACACGCCCGCGATCCGGCTCTTCGAGAAGCTCGGCCCCACGACGATCGAGCGCGCCGGCCGCGAGGTGGAGCTGCACATTGAGCTGCCGGGCGCCCTGGGCCGCCGCGACCGCCTGCGCCTCCTGCTCGAGCCGGTCCGCGCGTTCCAGGACCGCTTCCGGCGCCGGCGCCGGGGCGCGCCCGACGCCCCGCGCCGCAACGTCATCGTCGTCGGCACCGACGGGTCCGATCACGCGCGCGCCGCGATCGAGACGGCGGCCGAGCTGGCGCAGGCGCTCGGCGCCGTGCTGCACGTCGTCGGCGCCCACCGGTTCCTCGTCCCCGAACGGGCCGACGTCGCCGCCGCCGTCGAGGACGCCAAGAAGAGCCTTCGGGCCCGGCGCCTGCACGTCCACGACGAGGTCCGCCGCGGCGACCCCGCGCTCGTGCTCACCGACGTCGCGACCGAGCAGGACGCGAGGCTGATCGTCGTCGGAGCCGGCGAGCGGAGCAAGGCGGCGCGACGGCTCATGGGGAGCGTTGCAGATCTCGTCAGTGAGCGAGCGCCGTGCAACGTCCTCGTGGTGCGGCCAATGGATAGGGTCGCGCCCCAATGAGCATCCTCGACCTCTTCAAGCTCGACGGCAAGGTCGCGATCGTCACCGGAGCGTCGTCCGGTCTCGGCGTCGCCTTCGCCACCGGCCTCGCCGAGGCCGGCGCCGACATCGCCATCTGCGCCCGCCGCGCCGACCGCCTCCAGCAGACCCGCGAGAAGGTCGAGGCACTCGGCCGCCGCTGCATCGCCGTCGAGGCCGACGTCAAGAGCCCCGAGGACTGCACCCGCGTCGTCGAGGAGACCGTCGCGCAGCTCGGCAAGGTCGACGTGCTCATCAACAACGCGGGCATCGGCACGGCGCACCCCGCGACGCGCGAGACGCCCGAGCAGTTCCGCGAGGTCATCGACATCAACCTCAACGGCTCGTACTGGATGGCGCAGGCGTGCGGCCGCGTGATGGGCGAGGGCTCCTCGATCATCAACATCGGCAGCGTCCTCGGGTCCACCACCGCCGCCCTCCCCCAGGCCGCCTACTCGGCCTCGAAGGCGGCGATCATCGGCCTCACGCGCGACCTCGCGCAGCAGTGGACGGGCCGCAAGGGGATCCGCGTCAACGCGATCGCGCCCGGCTTCTTCGAGTCCGAGATGACCGAGCAGTACCCCGAGGGCTACCTCGACATGATGATGATGCGCGTCCCCGCCGGCCGGAAGGGCGAGCCGGTCGAGCTGGCGACCACCGCCGTCTTCCTGGCGAGCGACGCCGCCTCGTTCATCACGGGCATCCTCGTGCCGGTCGACGGCGGCATGCTCACGACGTAGGCGCCGGCTTCGACAGCGTCAGCGCGAAGAGGTCCTCCGGGTCGGTCATCCAGGTGATGGGCCTGAGGCCCGCGGCGGCGAGGTCGGCCGTCAGCCGCTCGGCGGTGAACTTCGCGCTGATCTCCGTACGCAGCTCCTCGCGCGGCTCGAAGTGCACGACGAGGTCGAGCGCGGCGATCCGCACCTCCTGCCGGGTCCGCGCGCGCAGCCGCATCTCGATCCACTCGTGGTCGGGATCGAAGAACGCGACGTGGTCGAACTCCGAGACGTCGAAGTTCGCGTCGAGCTCGCGGTTGACGACGCGCAGGACGTTGCGGTTGAACTCCGCCGTCACGCCCGCCGCGTCGTCGTAGGCGGCCTCGATGATCGCCGGGTCCTTCACGAGGTCCGTGCCGAGCAGCAGGTGGTCCTCCGGCCCGAGCCCGGCGGCGATCGTGCGCAGGAACCGGCGCCGCGCGCCCGGCGGGAAGTTGCCGATCGTCCCGCCGAGGAACGCGACGAGCCGCGGCCCCGACGCATCGGGGAGCACGTGGAGGTGGCGCTCGAAGTCGCCCACGAGGCCGTGCACGTCGAGGCCGGGGTACTCCTCGACGAGCTGCTCCGCGCAAGCCCGGACCGTCGCCTCGGAGACGTCGACGGGCAGGTAGCGGCGCAGCGTCCCGGCGTCGCGCAGGGCGTCGAGCAGCACGCGCGTCTTCGTCGCGTAGCCGGCGCCGAGCTCGACGACCTCCGCCGCCTTCGTCACCTCGGCGATCCGGGCCGACTCGGCCTCGAGGATCGCCCGCTCGGTGCGCGTCGGGTAGTACTCGGGCAGCGCGCAGATCTCCTCGAAGAGCTCGGATCCGCGCTCGTCGTAGAAGTGCTTCGGCGGCAGCTCCTTGAACGGCCGCGTCAGGCCATCCAGGACGTCCTCGGCCAGCGTCCGCTCCTCGGTGCCGTCGAGGCGGAAGTCGACGAAGAGGCTCATGCGTCCGCCGCCAGCCGCAGGCCGGTGAAGATCTGCCGCCGCTGCGGCAGGTCCCAGTTGCGGAACGTCGGCGTCGCGACGCGCGCGGCCGTCGCCCACGAGCCGCCGCGCAGCACGCGGTAGCCGCGGCGGAAGAAGACCTCGCTGTACTCGCGGTACGGGTGCGCGACGAAGCCCGGGTACCCGTCGAACTCCGTCGACGTCCACTCCCAGCCGAACCCCACGCCCTCCAGGCGCGTTCCGTGGTTCGAGGTCGCCGCTCGCTCCCACTCCTCCTCCGAGGGGAGCCTGGCCCCGAGGCTGCGCGCGAAGGCGTCGGCCTCGAACCACGAGACGTGCTGGACGGGCGTGTCGTCCGGCCCGGTCCAGCCCTCGGGGTGCGTGATGTCGTACTCCTCCTTCCACGCCCAACCCTCGTCGCTCCACCACTCTCGACGCTCGTACCCGCCACCCTCGACGAAGCGCAGGAACGTCGCGTTGGTGATCGGGGCGCGAGTGATGCGGAACGGCTCGAGCTCGACGACGTGGCGCGGCCGCTCGTTGTCGTAGGCCCAGTCGCCGTCGCAGGCGCCGATCTCGGCCGCGCCGCCGTCGATCTCGATCCACTCGACGTCGCCGGCGTAGCGCGGCTTCAGCGGGGGCCGGCCGCTCGGATGGCCGCCGATGAAGAGCGCCTGGCGCATCGTCTCGGCGTGCTGCAGCTCGTGCCGGACGACGAGCTCGTGCAGATCGTCGGGGCCGGTGCGGTCGAGCACGGCGAGCGTCCGCTCGCGCACCGCGACGAGGTAGTCGAGCGCCTCGGCGTAGTCGAGGATCCGGATGTCGCCGCGGACGGCGCGTGGCGTCTCGAAGGCGTCGTACGCCTCCGCGAGGTCGGGCCGCAGCAGCGGCTCGCCTCCGAGACGGTGCACCGCCCAGAGGTCCTCGTAGGCGGCGATGTGGCCGAGATCCCAGACCAGCGGGCTGAGGATCGGCGTGAGCGGCACGTGCAACGTGCGCTCGTCGAGGTGGTCGACGAGCGCGAGCGTGTTGTCGCGTGCCCGCGCGAGCGTCTGGGCGACAGGCTCGGCGGCGAGGTCGGTTGTCCTCATCCGATGATGGTCACAGGTCGCCCGGCCGCGTTACAACGGCGTTCACACGATCGGGCAGACTGCCGCTCCATGGCTCGGGTCTTCGACGTGGTCGTACTGGGTGCCGGTCCGGCCGGCGAGGTGTGCGCGGGGCGGCTCGCGGACGCGGGGCTGGAGGTCGCCGTCGTCGAGGAGCACCTCGTCGGCGGCGAGTGCTCCTTCTACGCGTGCATGCCGTCCAAGGCGCTGCTGCGCCCGTTCCAGGCGCTGGCGGAGGCCCGGCGCATCCCCGGTGCCGCGCAGGCGGTGGATGGGACGATCGACGCAGCCGCCGCGCTGGCGCGCCGCGACGAGGTGATCCACGACCTCGACGACTCGGGGCAGCTGCCGTGGCTCGAGGACAAGGGCATCACGCTGCGGCGCGGGCACGGGCGCCTGGACGGCGAGAAGCGCTTGGTGGTCGACGGCGAGGAGCTGGAGGCCCGCCGTGCCGTCGTGATCGCCACCGGCAGCGACGCGCGCCGGCCGCCCGTGGACGGCCTCGAGCAGATCGAGCCATGGACGAACCGCGAGGCCACGACCGCGAAGGAGGTGCCCGCGTCGCTCGTGGTGCTCGGCGGCGGGCCGGTCGGCGTCGAGATGGCGCAGGCGTGGCAGTCGCTCGGAAGCTCGGTGTCGCTCGTCGACAGCGGCGACCACGTGCTCGGCCGCGAGGAGCCGTTCGCAGCCGACGAGGTCGCGGAGGCGCTGCGGGCGTGCGGCGTCGACCTCCGCCTGGGCGTCCACGCGACGAAGGCGGCGCGCGGCGACGACGGCGTCGTGACGGTCGAGCTGGAGGACGGCACGTCCGTGCGGGGCGCGCACGTCCTGCTCGGCCTCGGCCGCACGCCGCGCACCGCCGACATCGGGCTCGAGACCGTCGGCCTCGAGCCCGGCGGCTTCGTCGAGACCGACGGGCACATGCACGTGCAGACGCTGCCGTGGCTCTACGCGATCGGCGACGTCAACGGCCGCGCGCTGCTGACCCACCAGGGCAAGTACCAGGGCCGGATCGCCGCCGATCACATCCTGCGCCGCGCGAACGCGTCGCTCGTCTACGGCGGCCCGCTCTCCCCCCGCGTCGTGTTCACCGAGCCGCAGGTCGCCGCCGTCGGCTACACCCTGCAGGGCGCGCTCGATGCCGGCATCGAGGCGCGCGCGGTCGACGCCGACATCAACGGCACCGCCGGCGGGTCGTTCACCGGCAAGGGCGTCCCCGGGCGCGCGCGGCTCGTCGTCGACGAGAACCGCCGCGTCCTCGTCGGCGCGACGTTCACCGGCGCGGAGGTCGCCGACTTCGTCCACGCGGCGACGATCGCGATCGTCGGCGACGTCTCCGTCGACCGCCTCTGGCACGCCGTCCCCTCGTTCCCCACGCGCAGCGAGATCTGGCTCAAGCTGCTCGAGGAGTACGGGCTCTGAGCATCCGTGCCCAACGTCACCGAACGGGGTCGCGGCCGGGCGTAGCGTCGCGTCCATGTTCGCCGATGTCGCCCTCCTGATCGTCCTCGGGATGCTGCTCGTGGGCGCGATCCAGCTCTACGGCCGCCGCTCCAGCGGGATCAACCAGCACCCGTATCGCCACGTCCACGGCGGTGCGCCCGGCGCCGCGCGCGCCGCCCGGATGAGCGGCGCCGCCGACCGCGACATCCACTCGTGGTCGCGCGGTACGCGCTGATCGGTTGGTCTAGCCTGAGGTGTGGCCCGCGCCGCCCTCGTCCTTGCCCTCGCCGTCGCCGCCACCGCGGCCGCCGATTCCGCCGCGGCCGGCGCGACGAGCCTCGCGCGCACCGCGCACGTCTCACTGAGCTCGCACCGGGCCAAGCCGGGGCCGGTGCTGTTCGTGCTCTCCCGGGACGCACGGCGGGGCGTCGGGGACGTCGCGCTCGGCTGGCGGATGGCCCCGGCGACCGGGCGACCGGTGCGGCGGCGCTACACGCTGCGGATCCCGGCGGGCCTGCGGCCCGGCACCTGGCGGATCCTCGCCTGCCGCAACGGCACGCGCTGCACGGTCGTCCGATCGCGCATCCGGCTCTTCCCCGGTCCAGTGCCCGCCGTTCTGTTCACGCTGCCGCCGGCGGTCCCGCAAAGCGCGCCCGCCCCGCCCGCCGTCCAGCCGCCGCCGCCGCCGGCGCCCGAGCCGCCCCCTCCACCGGCCGACCCGGAGCCGCCGGACCAGCCGCCCGCGTTGACCATGCCGATCGAGGAATGCGGGCTGCCGGTGGCGTCCGATACCGCCCCCGCGACCGCGTTCACCGAGCTGTTCGCGTCGGCGCGGACCGGCTGGACCGGCGGCGACGGCACGTTCTCCGCGCGGCTCGCGGACGGCCGGACGGCGTGGCTGTTCGGCGACAGCTTCGTCGGCGGCGTCACCGACGACGGCCGGCGCGAGCCGCAGCCGCTCGAGCGCAACGCCCTCGTCATCCAGGACGGCGACTGCCTGAAGACGATGGCGCCGGTGCTCGAGGGCGCCGACGACGACCACTGGTACTGGCCGAGCGCCGCGCGCGCCGACGCCGCCGACCCGAACGTGCTGCACGCCTTCTTCACCCGCATCCACCGCACGGGCGGCGGCCCCCTCGACCTGGAGGTCGACGGCACGGTGCTCGTCGACCTCGACCTCACGACGATGAGGCCGGCGACGATCACCGAGATCCCCGCCCCGCCCCACGCCTTCCTCGGCGCGGCGCTCCTCGACGACGCCACCCACACCTACGTGTTCGGCGTCGACGACCCGGCCAAGCGCGTGGTGCTCGCCCGCACCGCGCTCGGCGACCTCGACGGGCCCTACGAGTTCCGGTCCTCCACCGGCTGGTCGGCCGATCCGGCCGACGCGCAACCGCTGCTCGACGACACGGTCGCGACGCAGCTGAGCGTCGTTCCGGACGGCGAGGACCTGCTGCTCGTCACCCAGCCGCCGCTGTCCAACGACCTCGTCGCCTGGCGCGCCGAGGGACCGACCGGCCCCTACACCGACCGCACCACGCTCACGACGTTCCCGCGGCCGACGAACGCGTGGACCTACAACGCGCTCGTCCACCCCGAGTCGACGACCGAGGACGGCCTCCTGGTGTCGACCAACGTCATGCCGGACACGTTCGCCGGCGTGTTCGCCGACGCGTCCCTGTACCGCCCGCGGTTCGTCCGCATATTTCCCACAAACGCACTCGACAACCCGTAGGATCCGGCGCATGGCGCGTCTCACGCCGGACCCCAGCTTCTACGCAACCCCGCAGGACGCCATCAACGGCGCCTCGGAGACCCTCGCCTACGTGGCGACGCTCAACATCGGGACCAACGGCGACCGCCGCCCGGACACCATCACCGTCGTCGACCTCGACCCGCGGTCGTCGACGTACGGGACGCCCGTCGGGCGGACCGACATGCCTCGCATCGGCGACGAGCTGCACCACTTCGGCTGGAACGCGTGCTCGAGCGCGCTGTGCCCATGGGCGGCGCACCCCCACGTCGAGCGCCGCTACCTGCTCGTCCCCGGCCTGCGCTCCTCCGACATCCACGTCCTCGACGTGAAGGCCGACCCGCGCCAGCCGAAGCTGGTCAAGACGATCGAGGCGGGCGAGATCGCGCGCAAGGCGGGGTACAGCCGCCCGCACACCGTCCACTGCGGCCCCGACGGGATCTACGTCAGCGCGCTGGGCGACCCCGAGGGCGACGGGCCGGGCGGGATCTTCCTGCTCGACCACGAGGACTTCACGGTCAAGGGCGCGTGGGAGGACGACCGCGGAACGCAGGAGCTCGCGTACGACTTCTGGTGGCACCTCAACTTCGGCACCGTCATCACGTCCGAGTGGGGCACGCCGAAGATGGTCGAGGACGGCCTGCAGGGCGACCTCCTGCTCGGCAACAAGTACGGCCACAAGCTGCACGTGTGGGACCTGGAGAAGCGCCGCCACGTCCAGGAGATCGACCTCGGCGCCGAGCACCAGATGGTCCTCGAGCTGCGGCCGGCGCACGACCCGGCGAAGGCGTACGGGTTCGTCGGCGTCGTGACGAGCACGGCCGACCTGAGCGCCAGCGTCTGGCTGTGGAACCGCAACGGCGACGGGACGGTGAGCGTCGAGAAGGTCATCTCGATCCCCGCCCAGCCGGCCGAGGCCGACCAGCTGCCGGAGATCCTCAAGCCGTTCGGCGCCGTGCCGCCGCTCATCACCGACATCGCGCTGTCGGTCGACGACCGGTCGCTCTACGTGTCGTGCTGGGGCACGGGCGAGCTCAAGCGCTTCGACGTCTCGAACCCGCGGGCGCCGCGCGAGACGGCGAGCGTCAAGCTCGGCGGCATCGTCGACGGCGGCTCGCACCCGCAGTCGGGACCGCTGAACGGCGGCCCGCAGATGGTCGAGGTCAGCCGTGACGGGCGGCGCGTGTACCTGACGAACTCGCTGTACGCGGCGTGGGACGCGCAGTTCTACCCCGCGGGCATCGGCGGCTGGATGACGAAGCTCGACGCGGGCGAGGACGGCTCGCTGACGGTCGACGACCGCTTCTTCATCCCCTTCACCGGCGAGCGCCCGCACCAGGTCCGCCTCGAGGGCGGGGACGCGTCGAGCGACTCGTACTGCTTCCCCGCGTCCTGAGGCGGGGCGCGACGTGGACCACGGCTGGTCGCTGCTGGCGATGGCGGGGCTCGGGGCCTACCACGGCCTCAACCCCGCCATGGGCTGGCTCTTCAGCGTCGGCATCGGCTTGCAGGAGCGCTCCCGCGGCGCGCTCGTCCGGTCCTGGGCGCCGATCGCGATCGGGCACGAGCTGGCGATAGGCGTCGTCGCGGCGCTCGTCGTCGTCCTCGGCGTGGCGTCCCACGAGGGCCCGGTGCGGGTCGGCGCCGCGGCGCTGCTGATCGCGTTCGGGATCTTCCGGTTCGCCCGCCCACGGGCCCATCCCCGCTGGACGAAGATGCGCGTCTCCACGCGCGAGCTCGCGTGGTGGTCGTTCCTCATGTCGAGCGCGCACGGAGCCGGGCTGATGGTCGCGCCGGTCCTCATCGGGGCGGGCATCGCGACGAGCGGCGGCGACATGGAGGGGATCGACTCGATCGTCGAGGCGCTCCTGCTGATGACGGTCCACGTCGGCGCGATGCTGGCGGTGATGGCCGGGCTGTCGCTGCTCGTCTACGAGAGGCTCGGCGTCTCCGCGCTGCGGCGGGCCTGGCTCAACACGGACCACCTCTGGGCCGCCGCCTTCATCGGCGCCGGCCTGCTGACGCTCGTGACCTGAGAACGACGAACGGCGTGCCGTGGGGCACGCCGTTCGCTCGTCTCCGGGGTCTTGGGAAGGCTGGTGCGCTAGCGGCGCTCGAGGTCGTCGCCCGCGTCATCCGAGTCGCCGGCGACATCCGCGTCGTCACCGAGGTCCTCGGAGTCGTCCGCGTCGTCCTCGTCGTCGCCGAAGTCGTCGGCGTCGTCCGCGACGTCGTCGTCGTCAGCGCGGTCGTCCGAGTCGTCCGCGAGGTCCTCGTCGTCGCCGTCGTCCTCCGAGTCGTCCGCCTTGTCCTGCTTGGCGGCGGAGCGGCTCTGCGCGGCCTTGACGCAGCGGCCCATCGCGGCGGCGCGGCCGTACTTGGCGCGGAACTTCTTGGTGCCGAGCGTGCGGCGCTCGGCACGGCACTGGCGGGCGACCGCGGAAGCGCCCTTGCGGTGCGCGCGGCGGGCGGCGCGGCTGGCGCGCTTCTTCGCCTTGGCGCTCTTCGACGCCTTGGCGGCCTGCGCGTGCACGGTCCCGCCGGCGCGGGCCTCGGCAGCGGCGGCCGGGGCGAGCGCGAGCAGTGCGGCGGACAGGAGGATCGTGAGTCGCTTCATCGGTGCTGACCTCATCGGCGCGCGTCAAGGGACCATGACGGCGAGGCCCTCCGGGCTGGACGGACGTATGCTCCCGCGCCGTCATGCACGCCCTGGTCACCGGGTTCCCCGGCTTCATCGCACGCCGTCTCGTCGCCAAGCTGCTCGCCGACGACCCCGCCCTGCGCGTCACCGCGCTCGTCGAGGCGCGGATGGCCGACGCGGCCGCCGCGGCCGCGCGGGACCTCGGCGCCGACCGGCTGGCGATCGTCACCGGCGACATCGGCGACCGCCGCCTCGGCCTGGGCGACGCCGAGTACGAGCGCCTCACCGGCGAGGTCGACACGGTCCACCACCTCGCCGCGATCTACGATCTCGCCGTCCCGCTCGAGCTCGCCCAGCGCGTCAACGTCGAGGGCACCGGCAACGTGCTCGACTTCTGCGAGGCCTGCACCGACTTCAAGGGGCTGCACTACGTCTCGACCGCGTACGTCGCCGGCGTCCGGCGCGGGGTCGTCTACGAGCACGAGCTCGTCCTCGGCCAGGACTTCAAGAACCACTACGAGTCCACGAAGTTCCAGGCCGAGGTGTGGGTGCGCGAGCGGATGCACCGCGTCCCCTCCACGATCTATCGGCCGGCGATCGTCGTCGGCGACTCGCGCACGGGCGAGACGCAGAAGTTCGACGGGCCCTACTACATCCTGCGCACCGTCTCGCGGTCGCTGAAGATGGGCTCGCCGATCCCGCAGTTCGGCCGCGCCGAGGCGCCGTTCAACGTCGTGCCGGTCGACTTCGTCGTCGACGCGATCGCCGCCGTCTCGGGCGACGAGACCGCCGTCGGCGAGACGCTCCACCTCGTCGACCCCGAGCCGCTGTCGGCGAGGGAGCTGACCGTTCTCCTCGCGCGCGCATACGCGGGGAAGGAGCCGGCGCTGCGCATCCCGCCCACCCTCGTCGCCGAGTCGCTGCGCTTCAAGGCGGTGCGCGAGCTCTTCGAGGGCGCGCCGCGCGAGTCGATCCGCTACCTCAACCACCCGGTCCGGTTCGACACCAGGCGCGCTCAGGAGGTCCTCGGCCGCCACGGGCTCGCAGTGCCCCGGTTCACGGACTACTGCGACGCCATCGTGGCTTTCTTCCGCCAGAACGAGGCGAACGCCGCGCTGAGACCGGCCCCTCCCGCCTAGCAACTCCTGTTGACCTTGAGCACGGGAACCTCGTGCATGGACGAACATCCGAGTGCAGGAATCGCGTCCACCGTCGATGCTCGGACCATGACCGTCCCCGCTGTCCGCTGCTCTTCGTGCGAGTTCGCCTGGAACAGCGCCGCGATGGCCGAAGGCCTCCGGCTCCTCGGGTCCTGCCCCAAGTGCGGCGGGGGCCTCGAGTTCCGCCCGGAGGACACCGGTGACCGCGGCGTGCTGCTCTCGGTGCCGCGCGCCGGCCGCCTCGTCTCCGCCCCGCATCTCGTCCTCGGCATCCCCCGCCGTTAGCGGCCTCGCGGCGCTACCGGATGTCGGTCCGCTTCAGACCGACTTCATGCATCCGAGGCACCATCGCGGCGGTACTCTGCGACTGACGCATGCGACCCTCTGCCCTATCGGAGGAGAACGCCGCTCTCGCTCGCGAGTGGCGCAAGCTCTCCCGCGCTGCGACCTTCGTCGCGATCCTGACCAGCCCCGGCGTCTTCGCCGTGTTCTACGGCGCGAACGAGTGGTCGTTCTTCTGGTCGTTCGTCGCGACCTTCTTCGTCGTCATCGCGTTCCGCGGGCTGATCGACCTGCTCGCGCACCGCATGATCAAGCGGCCGAGCCTCTACGGCGCGGACCGCGAGACGCTGCTCGACGACGCCACCGACCGCCGGCGCGTCTGGTTCTGGCGCGGCAAGTTCCGGTTCGTCTTCTGGGTGGGCGGGACGCTCTTCGCCGCCCTCGTGCTGATCGCGCTCATCGCGGGCGAGACGCTCGGCGGCGCGCTCTCGCTGATCGGCGACACCGCGGCGTCGCTGGCGCCGATGCTGCTGATCCTCGGCCTGCAGCTGCCGCTGCTCTTCTTCATCAACTTCTTCATCCTCTTCGGGCCGCTGCTCTTCTTCGGCCTGAAGCAGATGAAGGGCTACGAGCCGGGCGACGCGGACTGGGGCGTGCGCCTCGAGGACGTCCGCGGCCAGGCCGAGCCGAAGGCCGACGTCGAGCGCGTCATCCAGCTGTGGCAGTCGGGCGACGACTTCCGGAAGGCGGGCGGCAAGCCGGAGCGCGGCCTGCTCTTCATCGGCGCGCCGGGCACCGGCAAGACGATGCTCTCCAAGGCGATCGCGACGTCGTTCAACTCGCCGATCGTGACGATGCCGGGCTCCGGCTTCGCGCAGACGTTCATCGGCATGGACGTCGTGGTCGTGATGTTCCTGATCCGCAAGGCGCGCAAGCTCGCGCGCAAGTGGGGCGGCCAGTGCATCGTCTTCATCGACGAGATCGACGCCGTCGGCCTGCGCCGCCAGGCGCTCGGCAGCGGCGTGGCCGGGATGGCGCAGCCGTTCCCGATCCCGCGCTCGATCCACGACGTCGCCTTCTTCGGCGACCAGGGCGCGATCAACTTCACCGGCGAGCTCGTGCTCGAGACGGCGGACTGGCGCGACAAGGTCTTCGCGGCGCGCGCGGTCCCGCCCGACCCCGTCTACCCGCCGGCGATCCAGGCGATGGCCGGGCGGATCCAGAACTTCATGTTCCCCGGCGCGATGGGCGGCATGGGCGGCGGCATGGCGCTCAACCAGCTGCTGATCCAGATGGACGGCGTCGACGAGCCGCCGTTCTGGCGCAAGTTCTGGACGAACCGCATCAACAACTTCCTCGACGCGTCGTACGTGTTCCCGCGCAAGGTGGGCGGCACGTCGCTGCGGATGCCGAGCCCGAAGCCGCGGTCCGAGCAGATCTACTTCATCGGCGCGACCAACGTCCCGCTCGACCGCCTCGATCCGGCGCTCGTCCGGCCGGGCCGCATGGGCCGCCACATCTGGTTCCGCACGCCGACGAAGAAGGACCGCGAGGACATCTTCGACCTCTACCTCGGCAAGGTCGCGCACGAGGAGGCGCTCGACACGCCGGCGCGCCGCGAGGAGCTCGCCCGCATGACGAACGGGTACTCCCCCGCGATGATCGAGCAGGTCTGCTCGATGGCGCTGACGTACGCGCACTCCGACGGGCGGCTCGCGTTCGACCGCACCGACCTGGTCGAGGCGATGACGACGATCGAGTCGGGCACGGCGATCGGCGTCGACTACGGCCCGGACGAGACGCGCGCGGTCGCGATCCACGAGGCCGGCCACGCGGTCACGTCGCACCTCTACATGCAGGACACGCTGTCGACGCGCCTGTCGGTGCGGATGCGCGGGTCCTCGCTGGGCCACCACGCCGCGATCTCGAAGGACGAGCGCTTCAAGGAGTGGCGCCACCACCAGGTCGGCAACCTCGTCTGGTCGCTGGGCGCGATGGCCGCCGAGCACGTCTTCTACGGCGAGAACTCCACGGGCGTCGGCGGCGACGTCGACAGCGCGACGCGCATCGCCGCGTACATGGTCGGCTTCTGCGGCATGGGGCCCGAGCCGATCCACCTCAACGGCAACTTCCAGGGCACCGAGGAGGAGCGCGAGGAGGCCGAGGAGCGCTTCATGGAGCGCTTCGAGAAGATCGGCCTGCAGATCATGAACCGCGGGCAGGCCGGCGGCATGATGGGCGACCCGATCGCCTCGGTCCTCGGCGACCCGTCGAAGAAGCGCGCGGCGGCCCGGATCATCGGCCAGGCGTACATCACCGCGCTCGAGGCGGTGCGCCACAACCGCGAGGGCGTCCTCCAGGTGGCCGACGAGCTCTACGAGCGCAAGGAGCTCTACGGTGACGACGTCGTCGCCGTCCTCGAGGCCGCCAAGGTCGAGGCGCCCGTCATCGACATCACCGACGAGACGATCTGGCCGAAGCTGTGAGCGACCACCGCCCCGAAGACGAGCAGCCGCGCGAGCCCCTCTGGGGCGCCGCCCGCAAGCCGGACGAGGAGCCGCCGACGCGCGACGAGCCGCAGCGCCCGTCGGCCGACGACGCTGACGAGCCGTGGCTGACCGATCCCGCCGGGACGCGGCCGCGGATCCTCGACAAGGAGACGCTGGTCCCCCGCACGACCGTGCGCCCCGCCCTGACCGCCGGCGCCGGCGCCGCGAGCGCATCGGACTCGATGTTCGCCTCGCGCGACGCCGTGGCCGAGCCGGCCGCGTCGGGCGGCGGGATGGGCGACAGCGGTGCGGTGGTCGTCGCGGACGACGGGCGCGAGCCGCCGTTCGCCGCGCGCTTCCAGTTCCTGCTCGGCGCGCTGCTGGCCGTCGGGATCATCGCCGTCGGCCTGCTCGCCTACGGGCTGACGAAGAGCGGCGCCGGCGACGACCTCAGCTCGACGTGGTCGCCGTGGCGCCCGTCGGACCGCGACATCAGCGGCGCGCAGGAGATCGCGGACCACGTCGGGCCGCAGTACCGGCTGAACACGGGCGAGCAGCTGGTGCTCCTCGTCGGCGGCGACCTGAAGATCGCCGACCTCCCGACGACCATCGCCATGCGCAACGACAGCGGCGACCTGTCGCTCGTCGAGGGCAAGGGCGTGCTCTACAAGATGTGCGGCCTCGGGCCGAAGTGCGCGATCGCGTCCGGCAAGCCGTCGACCGAGCGCCACCTGCTGCTGCGCCGCGAGGCGCTCGAGCTCGCGCTGTACTCGTTCCGGTACCTGAAGGGCGTCGACCAGGTCGTCGTGCTGCTGCCGCCGCGGCTCGGCTCCGATCCCGACCAGGCGCTCTTCTTCCGGCGCGGCGACGTCGGGCCCGAGCTGAAGTCGCAGCTGCGCGCCACCCTCCCCGCCCCCGCGCCGACGGTCTCGACGGTGACGCGGTCGAAGGACGCGGCGCTCGTCAACCGCATCACGAACCACGGGCTCTTCAACTTCCGCTACGCGCAGGCGCAGGACACCGAGGTGTACCTCGTGCTCGAGCCGCTCGGCACCGCGCCGGCGCAGACGACGACCGGCACGACCGGATCGACGGCGCCGCAGCAGGCGACGCAGACGCAGACCCAGACGACGCCGTCTGCGCCCGCCAAGAAGAAGAAGGGCAAGTAGCTACTGGTCCCGGCGCTCGAAGCCGGGGCAGCGCGCGACGGGAATCGGCGGGTACTTCGGGTACCGCTTGTCGGTCTTCGAACGCTCGCACATCGAGAACGAGCTGCCGCGCGTATTGCGGATGACCTTCTGATGCCGGCAGTGGTCGCACAGGCCGGCGTGGAGGTTGGTCACGTGACCCCACACTACATTTATTGAAGTGAGGACGTTCCTCCGGCTCCTGACCTTCCTGCGCCCCTACCGGACCGGGGTCATCGTCTCCATGGTCCTGGCCGCCATCGCGATGGCCGCGACCGTCGCGATCCCGTGGCTGACCGGCCGCGCGATCGACCAGGTGCGCCAGGGCGACAAGGCGGACCTCAAGTGGATCGCGGTCGCGGTCATCGTCGCCGGCGTGGTGCGGCTGGCGCTGACGGTCGGGCGGCGGCTCGTGGCCGGGCAGGTGTCCCTCGGCGTCGAGGTCGACCTGCGCCAGGGGATGTACGCGCACCTGCAGTCGCTCGAGCTCGGGTTCTTCGACCGCCAGCAGACCGGCCAGCTCATGTCGCGCGCGACCGTCGACCTGCAGTCGGTGCGGTTCTTCCTCGGCTACGGGCTCGTCTTCATCCTGCAGTCGGCGCTGACGATCCTCTTCGCGGCGATCGCGATGTTCGTCATCGATCCGTTCCTCGCCGCGATCTCGCTCATCCCGGTGCCGTTCGTCGTCGCGATCGCCACGCGGTTCGGCCGCCAGTCGCGGCCGGCGCTGCAGGAGGTGCAGCAGCGGATCGGCGAGCTGACCGCGGAGGCCGAGGAGAACATCTCCGGCGTGCGCGTCGTCAAGGCGTTCGCGCGCGAGGACCGCCAGGCGACGCGGTTCGCGAACGCGGCGACGGGCGTCTTCGACCAGTCGCTGATCGCGACGCGGCTGCGCGCGTTCTACACGCCGTTCATCGCGTTCCTCCCCCAGCTCGGGCTCGCCGCGATCCTGCTCGTCGGCGGGCGGCGCGTCGTGAACGAGCAGATGACGCTCGGCCAGTTCACCGCCTTCTACACGCTGCTGCTGATGCTGCTCGGGCCGATGCGGTCGCTCGGCATGTCGCTGGGGCTCGCGCAGCGGGCGACGGCGTCGGGCGCGCGCGTGTTCGAGCTGCTCGACCGCCATGCGCACATCGCCTCGGCGCCGGGCGCTCCGCCGCTTCCCGAGGGCAGCGGGCGGGTCGTGCTGGAGGACGTGACGCTGATGTACGAGGGCGCGAAGGAGCCCGCGGTGCGCGACGTGACGCTCGACGTCGAGGCCGGCACGACGATCGCGCTGGTGGGCGCGACGGGGTCGGGCAAGACGTCGCTCGTGCAGCTGCTGCCGCGGCTGTACGACCCGGTCGCCGGACGCGTGCTGGTCGACGGCGCCGACGTGCGCGACGTCGACCTCGGGTCGCTGCGGCGGGCGATCGCGGTCGTCAGCGACGACCCGTTCCTCTTCAGCGCCTCCGTCCACGAGAACATCGCCTACGCGCGGGAGGACGCCTCCCGCGAGGAGGTCGTCGAGGCAGCCCGGCGCGCGCAGGCGCACGGGTTCATCGAGCGGCTGCCGGACGGCTACGACACGCGCGTCGGCGAGCGCGGCCTGACGCTGTCGGGCGGCCAGCGCCAGCGGATCGCGATCGCGCGGGCGTTCCTCGCCGATCCGCGGATCCTCGTGATGGACGACGCGACCTCGTCGGTCGACGCCTCGACCGAGCAGCAGATCAAGGTCGCCATGCGCGAGGTCATGGCGGGACGGACGACGTTCATCATCGCCCACCGCCTGTCGACGATCGCGCTGGCCGACGAGATCGTCGTGATGGAGGACGGGGAGCTCGCCGCGCGCGGCACCCACGACGAGCTGCTCGAGGTCTCCGAGCTCTATCGCGAGATCGTCGAGAAGGGCCTGCCGGACCAGGTGTTCCTCAACCGCGTCTCGCCGGAGCGCAAGGTGGCCGGGCTGTGACGCGCGCGTCGCTCTCCCCTGCGCGGCCCGCGGAGGGTCTCCGCTGATGGCCGGCTGGTCCCCCGTCGCGATCTCTCGCGAGGAGATGAAGGCGCGGTCGGGCGGCCGCGGGCGGAAGCTGCGCGGCCTGCTCGAGCTGCTGCGCCCGTACCGCGGGCGGCTGTCGCTGATGTTCCTGTCGCTGGTGCTCGCGACGGCCGCGTCCCTTGCTCCTCCGCCCTTGGCCAAGATGGCGATCGACGACGGGATCGTGCCGGGCGACCTGTCGAAGCTCGACTGGATCGTCGTGGCGTTCGTCGTCTCGGCGCTCGTGTACTGGGGCGCGTCGTACCTGCAGACCTACCTCGTCGGGTGGGTCGGCCAGCGGGCGCTGCAGGACCTGCGGCTGAAGATCTTCCGGCACCTGCAGGAGATGCCCGTCGGGTTCTACGAGCGCCGGCAGGCCGGCGTGCTCATCTCGCGTTTGACGAACGACGTGTCGGCTCTCGATTCACTCGTGACCGACTCGGTCGTGACGCTGTTCCAGTCGACGCTGACGCTGATCGGGACGATCGCGATCCTCGCGTTCCTCGACGTCGAGCTCGCGCTGCTGACGTTCCTGACGTTCCCGCTGCTGTTCGCGGCGTCGCTGGCGTTCCGGATCGCGTCGGCGGACGCCTACGCGCGCACGCGCGTGACGATCGGGGCGATCACCGCGTACCTGCAGGAGACGCTGTCGGGCATCCGGGTCGTGCGGTCGTTCGGGCAGGAGCCGCGGCACCTGCGCCGGTTCTCGGAGCTCAACGACGACAACCGCGCAGCCAACTTGAAGACCGTCTACCTGAACGCGGCCTACTTCCCCGCGGTCGAGCTCGTGAGCGCGCTGGCGACGGTCGGGATCCTGCTGTACGGCGGCTACCAGGTGATCGACGGCGACGTGACCATCGGCGTGCTCGTCGGGTTCATCGCGGCGCTGAACTCGTTCTTCGATCCGATCCAGCAGCTGTCGCAGCTCTACACGCAGTACCAGGCCGGCATGGCGGCGCTGGACAAGATCTTCGAGCTGCTCGACGAGGAGCCCGACCTCGTCGACGCGCCCGACGCGGTCGCGCTGCCGCGTCCGCTGCGGGGCGAGATCACGTTCGACGACGTGACGTTCAAGTACCGGTCGTCGGATGGCGAGGACGTGCTGGCGCTGAGCGACGTGTCCTTGACGATCCCGCCGGGGCAGACCGTCGCGCTCGTCGGCGCGACGGGCGCCGGCAAGTCGACGTTCGCGAAGCTCGTCGCGCGGTTCTACGACCCGACCTCGGGACGGGTGCTGGTCGACGGCGTCGACCTGCGGGTCGCGCTGACGGAGTCGCTGCGGTCCCAGATGGGGATCGTGCCGCAGGAGGCGTTCCTGTTCAGCGGGACCGTGCGCGAGAACATCGTCTTCGGGCGGCCGGGTGCGTCCGACGACGACGTCTGGACCGCGCTGCGCGGCGTCGGCGCCGACGACTTCGTCCGGGCGCTGCCCGAGGGCCTCGACACCCAGATCGGCGAGCGCGGCGTCCAGCTCTCCGCCGGCCAGCGCCAGCTCATGGCGTTCGCGCGGGCGCTGATCGCGGACCCGCGCATCCTCGTGCTGGACGAGGCGACGGCGAACGTCGACCTCCACACCGAGGGCAAGATCGAGCACGGCATGCGGCGCCTGCTGGCGGGCCGCACCGCGATCGTCATCGCCCACCGCCTCTCCACCATCCGCCAGGCCGGCCGCATCATCGTCCTCTCCGGCGGCCGCGTCATCGAAGAGGGCACGCACGACGAGCTCATCGAGCGCGAGGGCGCGTACTGGCGCCTCTACCGCGACTGGGCCGAGCAGGCCGCAGCGTGAGATCGACGCGCTATCCTGAGCGTCGCTTCGCGCCGCACCGTAGGTCCTAGGACCGTCGGCCGAGCCACTTGTTCCGGGCTCGTCTAATGGCAAGACAACGGCCTCTGGAGCCGTGAATCGGGGTTCGAATCCCTGGCCCGGATCTGCTGGTACGTCCGAAGGCCACAGCAGGCTCGGGAACCCGCCGATGCCGTGTCCGGACTGCCACAGCAGACCGAGAACTTCGCGGGGCGGAACCGGCGGCGTGGCGCCGGCGACGGCGGCGCCTGCGAAGCTCCCGCCGCGTGAAGCCCGTCACCGCCTTCGCCGCCGGCCTGTACACGCTCGCGGGAGCCAACCACTTCGCCAATCCGCGGTTCTACGAGCGGATCATGCCGCCGTACCTCCCCGCTCATCGGGAGCTCGTCGCGCTCAGCGGCGTGGCCGAGATCGTCGGTGGTGTTGGTCTGATCGCGGACCGGACTCGGAAGCCGGCCGGTTGGTGGCTCATCGCGACGCTGCTCGCCGTGTTCCCGGCGAACCTCCACATGGCGCTCAACCCGGGTGACTTCAAGTGGGTTCCCGGCGGCCGGAAGGCGCTCTACGCGCGGCTGCCGGTCCAGGCGCTCTTCATAGGGCTTGTGGTCGCCGCCATGCGCGACGACTGACTCGGGCGCCAAGCGCCGTTGACGACGGATCACTGACCGAATGCCGGGGGGCGCCGGGCGGGTACTCCATGCGTGCCTCACCCCGTTGACCTCTAACTCTCGGAAGGACCCGTTACCACATGGAGATCCTCTGGATCCTGCTGTTCGGTCTTGTTGTCGGCGCACTCGGCAAGCTGCTGATGCCCGGTGACGATCCGGGCGGCATCATCGCGACCACGCTGCTCGGCATCGCCGGTTCAGTGCTCGGCTTCTACCTCTTCCGCGCCATCGGCATCGGTGATGACGACAAGTTCGACATCGGTGGCCTCATCGGCGCCGTGCTCGGCGTGATGCTCCTTCTCGGCATCTACCGCGCCATCGTGGGCCGTCGCAGCGGCACGCACGGCGGGAGGCGCACAGCGGGCGCGCGCCTCTGAGACACGCGGCGCGCACGCGACCGGTCGCGTGGACGGGACGCGGCCGGCCCAGCGGGGCTGCGGCGGAGGACGCACCGCCGCAGCCCCCAACATCGGCCCATCGCCTTCGTGGCGATGGGCCGTTGCCTTTCTCGGACCCATCCTTCCCCTGGCGGCCCGAGCGGTCCTCGGCCCAAGCGCTTCTGTTCAGGATCCTGCCCGGCGTCCTCCTTCAAGCGGTCTTCTTCCATCGCCGAGGTGACGCGGTGACGAAGACGGTGTCTTCTTCCATCGCCGAGGTCACGCGGTGACGAAGGCGGTGTCTTCTTCCCTCGCCGAGGTGACTCGGTGACCAGGACGGTGCCTTCGCGACGGGCGAGGTGGGCCGGTTCCGGCCTCTCGCCTGGCAGCATGCGGCGCGTGCCGCGCGTCGTCCTCCTCGCTCTCGCCGTCGCACTCGTGCTCGCCGACTCGTCGGTGGTCACGCTCGGGCTTCCGAGCATCCTCGGCGATCTGAACACGACGCCCGAGGCTGTGTCGTGGGTGCTGACGGCCTACAACCTCGTTCTCGCGATCGCCGCGGTCCCGGCCGCGATGCTCGTGCGCCGGACGAGCCCCTCCGCCGTCGCCGCCGGCGGGCTCGCCCTCTTCGCGGCGGCCTCCCTGATCTGCGCGGTCGCGCCCTCGATCGGCGTCCTGATCGGCGCGCGGTGCATCCAGGGCCTCGGCGGCGCCGCGGTCGCCTGCGCCGCTCTGCCCCTGCTGTCGGCCGCCGCGCGGTCGCCCGGCGCCGGAGCCGCGATCTGGGGATTGAGCGGAGCCGTCGGCGCCGCCGTCGGCCCCGCGCTCGGCGGCATCCTCACGGAGGCCTTCGCGTGGGAGGCGATCTTCGCCGCCCAGGTCCCCGTCGCCCTCGTGTGCCTCCTCGGCTGCGTCCCGTCGCGCGCGACCCGCGAGACGACGGCCGCGCCGATCCTCGGCAAGGACCCCCTCCCAGACTCCCACCCGGCAAGAGGGCCGCTGTGGAGCCGAGCGGCCGGCTGGCGAGATGAGGCCGAGCATCGGTTCGTCCGCGAGGAGCCGCGGTTCGAGCGGCCTTCCGAGGAGCCCTCGCCGGCGGAGCCTTCGCCGGAGCAGCCTTCGCCGGAGGAGCCGTCGCCGGTGGAGACGTTGGACCGCGAGGAGGTGAGCGAGGCGCCGGCGGGGACGCTGTCCCGCGTCCCCGAGGTGCGGTCGCTGGTCGCGCTCGGGTTCTTGGGGGCCGGGCTGACCGCGGCTCTGTTCCTGCTCGTGCTGCTGCTGATCGCCGGGTGGCGGCATTCGCCGATGGTGGCCGCGCTGACCGTGTCGGTCATGCCGGTCGCGTCGCTGTTCGCCGCGCGGGCGGGGCGCGGGCTGGACCCGCTGACGCGAGGCGCGTGCGGCGCGATCCTCGTCGCCGGCGGGCTGGCTGCGCTGGCGATCCTGCCGGGGTCCTCGCCGGCGTGGACGATCGCGCCGCAGGTGCTGATCGGGCTCGGGCTCGGGCTGTCGCTCGCGGCGCTGACCGAGTCGGCGCTCATCGGGCGGACGCCGCAGGTCACCCACGGCGCGTACGCGATCGCAGCGCGGCACGCGGGCGTCGTCGTGGCGCTGGCGGTCCTCACCCCGATCTTCGTCGCCGACCTCGACCACCAGGAGGACCGCGCGGAGGAGTCGATCGTCGCCGCGATCCTCGACAGCCCGATCCAGCCGTCGACGAAGCTCGACCTCGGCACCGAGCTCGCGAACGTGCTCGACCGGGCGGACGGCGAGGTTCCCGACACGGCGCCGGCGTTCGCGTCGACGAACCCGGACCCCAAGGACGCCGCCGCCTACGCCGAGCTGCGCGGCCGCGTGGACGACGAGCTCGACCGCGCAGCCAAGGCCGCCTTCACCCGCAGCTTCCTGTTCGGTGCGCTCCTGTCGCTCGGCGCGCTCGTCCCGCTGCTGCTCCCGAAGGGGCGGCAGACGTGAGGAACCGCGCGCTCGCCACCTCGGTCGTCGCCGCCGTCGCGCTGGTCGGCGTCTACCTCATCGCGGGCGGAAGCGGCTACAAGCCGACCGAGCCGCCGAACCCCTGCCACGCGGGCGGCCCGGCGGGCGTCGAGGGACTGACCGGCACCCTCCAGCGCGTCGGGATCGTCGCGCTCGGCCGCGCCGCCTGCGAGCTCAAGGTCAGCCGCGAGGCGCTCCTCCTCTCCCTCGCCAACGAGCGCAAGCTCAACGGTGTCGACAAGGGCCGCCGCAACGCGGCCTTCAAGAGCGGCCTCGGGCAGGCCATCGACGAGGAGCAGGAAGCCGGCCGGATCGGCGACGCCGAGGCCTTCTTCCTCAAGGGCGCCCTCGTCGTCCTCCCCGTCGACGCGATCCTCGACCGCGTCTTCGAAGACGGCGGGTAGGGGGCGGAGACCGCGGGGGGGCGACGTGCGGGCGCAGCGCGGCGGTCAGCCGTGCGCGAGGGCTTCGGCGTCGACCGTCTCGCCGGACGCGATGAGGGAGCCGGCTTCCTCGAGGTCGGCGGAGCGGCCGCAGGTCGTCGCCTGGACGAGGCGGCCACCCTTGAGGTGGAACACCGTGAACTCGCCGTCGTCGAACGACCCGCGGACGACCTCGCGGTCCCAGCCCTCGACGGCGGGGCCGACGGACTCGAGGGTCGCCCAGTCGGCGAGGTCGGTCCAGAAGTACGGGACGTCGGTGTAGTCCTCGCCCGCGCCGAGGATGTTGCGCGCCGCGCAGCGGCCCTGGCCCACGGCGACCTCGAAGTGCTCGACCCGCAGCGGCCCGCCGTGCATCGCGCTCTCGTACTCGCACATGTCGCCCGCGCAGAAGACGCCGGACGCCGACGACTCGAGCGTCGAGGAGCAGAGGACTCCCCCACGCGGCCCCAGCGTCAGACCGGACGAGCGCGCGAGCATCACGTCGGGCGTCGCGCCGACGCCGATCACCACCGCGGAGCACGGGAACGACTCGCCCGAAGCGCAGGCCACCGCCGTCACCGAGTCACCGGATCCCTCGAACGACGCGACCTGCTCGCCCGAGCAGACGCGGACGCCGTGGGACGTCAGCAGCCCCCGGACGAACCGGCCGACCGACGAGCCGAACGGCAGCCCCATCGGCTCGTCCTCCGGGAACACGAGCCTGCACGACACGCCGAGCTGCGTCAGCGACGCCGCGACCTCGCACGCGATGAACGACCCGCCGACGAGCACGACCTCGTCGCCCTCCGACACGTCACCGCGCAGCGCGTCCGCGTTGCGCAGAGCGCGCAGGTAGTGGATCCCCTCGAGCTGCGTCCCGTCGACGTTCAGCCGCCGGACGTTCGCGCCGGTGGCCACCAGCGCCGCCCGCGAGAACGACACCGTCTCCTTCGACGACAGCGTCACCGTCCGCGCGTCCCAGTCGGCCTTCATGACCGACGTCCGGCTCAGCACCTCGACGCCGGACCCGACTTCGACGAGGGCATCCTCGTGCGACGACGCCCCGAGCAGGAGCCCCTTCGAGATCGGCGGCCGCTCGTACGGCGGGTCGAGCTCGCGGCCGACCAGCAGCACCGACCCGTCGAAGCCCCGCGCCCGCAGCTCGACCGAGCAGGCCGCGGACGCGACTCCGCCGCCGATGAGCAGGACGTCGACCGACCTATCGGCCACGGGAGGTCAGCGAGGCCGGGCGCCGTTGGGCGCGAACTGCTCGGTGATGTCGGACTCGAGGCCCGGATCGAGCACGAGCAGCACCTCGTCGCCGGCCTCGATCACCGTGTCGGCCTTCGGCACGAACCCGGACCCGTTGCGCAGCACGGAGATGATCAGCGCGCCATCGGGGACGGCGATCTCCTGCACCTGCTTCGACGCCGCCGGTGCATCGGCGGTGACCTCGATCTCGATGATCTCCAGCTGCTCGGCCGGCAGGTCGAGCAGATGGACCAGGCCGTACTGCGGCACCTCGTGCTCGATCAGCCGCAGGATGAGGTCCGTCGCCGACACCGCGGGCTGGATGCCGAGAAGCGCGAAGTGCTGCAGGTTGCGCGGGTTGTTGACGCGGGCGATCGTCCGCTCGCAGAGGTACTTCTCCTTCGCGATCTGGCAGATGAGGATGTTGTCCTCGTCGTCGCCGGTGACCGCGATGACCAGGTCGGCGCGCTGGATGCCCGCGCGCTCCATGACCCACAGCTCGGTCGAGTCGCCGTACTGGACCGCGTGCTCGAGCTCCTCCTCGATCTGCAGGTACCGCCGGCGGCTCTGCTCGATCAGGGTGACCTCGTTGCCCTTCTCGATGAGCTCGCGAGCGAGGTTCCAGCCGACCTTGCCGCCGCCGCAGATGACGATGTACATCAGGCGCCCGCCTCCTCGAGGTCGAGCACGTCCGAGAACGCGGTGATCGCGTACTGCGTCGGGCAGATGGTCTCGAGCCCCTGCTCGGCGTACCACGCGGCACGCGCCGGATCGAGCACGCGCGCGATGACACGGCCGACGCCGAAGCGGCGCTGGGCGATCTGGGCGATGACGAGGTTCGTGTTGTCGCCGTTGGTGGAGGCGATGAAGACCTCGGCCTGCTCGACTCCGGCCTCGACGAGCGCGTCGACCTCGAGCGCCGTCCCGACGGTGAACCGCCCGCCCGCGTCTTCCCACGAGGTGGGCTGGTTGGCGTCGAGCCGTTCGTGGCTCAGCGGGTCCTCATCGAGGACGGACACCTCGTGGCCAGCGGCGAGCGCCATGCGCGCGAGCGTGGACCCGACCCGGCCCGCACCGACGATCAAGAAGAACACTCGCCCGGATGCTAACGGGGCTCTTCGGCCGGCGCGGTGATGATCACGCGGCAGGGTGCCTTGGTGACGACGTACTTCGTGACGTCTCCCACGAACGCCTCGTTGCGCCCGCCCCCGAGCCCGCCGAGCAGCCCGCCGCCGCGGATCTTCGTCGGCTGCTCGGCCGCCAGGACGATCGCCTCCACGCCACGCCGGCGCGCCTCTTCCACGATCGCCTGCCCGGCCCGTCGCGCGCGCACCGTCGCGGTGGCGACCTGGACGCCCTCGTACTCCTCCCCCACCGCCTTCGCGCGCCGCAGCGCGACCTTGGCCTGCTCGAGCTGCTTGTCGGGCAACCGCGCGTCGATCGGCAGCGCCATGGGGACCTCGATCACCCACAGCGCCTCGATCGTCGCCGTCGCGTCGCCCAAGTCGGCCTCGTCGAGGCGCTCGTCGCTCGCCAGCCGCCCGGCCGTCTGGATGATGTCGTCGTCGAGCGGCCCGCCCATCAGCGGCACGAGGATCGACCCGTACTCCGCCTCGCGCGCCTCGCGCTGCAGCGCGTGCTGGGACACCTGCACGCGCTTGAAGAGCGGCTTGTCCTCGGACACGCGGTAGATGACGTAGAGCGCGATGCCGAACGCCATCCAGCCGAGGCCGATGTACCGCGCGCCCTCGTGGAGGACGAGCAGCAGCACCCACGCCGCCAGCGAGGTGAACGCGCCGAACACCGCCGGCAGCGGCCAGTCCACCCCGCGGATCCGCACCTCGAACGGGATGCGGTACGGGCGGCGGCGGTCGGGCTCGGTGATGCGCAGCTTGAGGATCGAGAAGTGCGCGATGGTGAACGCGAGCAGTGCGCCGAATGCGTAGATCCCGACGAGGAACTCGATGTCCTTGCTCAGCGCCAGCGCGCCCGCGAGGACCGCGGCGATCGCGATCACGACGTACGGCGTGGCGCGCGTCGGGTGCAGCCGGCCGACGGCGGACGGGATCTGCCGGTTCGTGCCGAGCGAGTACGCCAGGCGCGAGAGGCCGAGCATCGCCGACTGCGCCGCCGCCACGAGCGTCACCGTCGCGAGCACGGCGACGACGTACTTGAGCGAGTTCGCCAGCCAGGCGGGATCGAACTGCTCGACCACGCCGACCATCGGCCGCTCTAGGTACGTCGTCCCGAGCTCGGTCGTCCCGTTCACGACCGGCAGCGCGCTGAGCGCGACCACCCCCGTGCCCACGTACAGCACGACGACCGTGAGGGCCACGCTGAACACGAGGCGCTTCAGCCCGCGCCGGCCGACCGCCACCTCGCCCGCGAGCCCCGACGCCGACTCGAGGCTCGTGAACGCGACGGTGCAGAGCGTCGCGGCGAAGAGCAGCTCGTCCCACGTCGGCGCCGTGCCGAGGTCGACCTGGTCGACGAGCTGGCCGACGTCGAGCACGGTGACGAGGCCGATGACGATGATCAGCAGCTGCACCAGCAGGTCGATCACGACGAGCAGCAAGATGCGCTGCGTCCGCGTCGCCGAGAAGCCGAGCACGTTGCGCATCGCGACGTAGGCGACGACGCCGAGCATGAGCACGGTCTCCGGCACGCCGCTCGAGACGTCGCCCCACAGCACCGCGACGTAGTCGGTCGTCATGAACGCCGTGACGGCGATGAGGATGAGGAAGTCGAGCAGGATCGCCCAGCCGGCGATGAACGACCACAGCTCGTTGAACGCGTAGCGCGCGAACACGGTGGAGCCCGCGCGCTCCTGATGCAGCGACGCGCCCTCGACGTAGGTCATCGTCGTGACGACGAAGAACAGGCCGCCGACGAGGAAGACGATCGGCGTGGCGCCGAGCGCGTGCTCGGACACGACGCCGAGCACGAAGTAGATCGCGCTCGCGACCGACGTGTAGACGATCGCGAAGAGCGCCGGCGACCCGAGCCCGCGGCGGAAGATCGGGCGCTTCTCGGCGGCGGTGAGCGCCTGGTCGGCGGCGTGACGGGCGCGCTCGACCGCCGCCCTCGCGCGATGCTCGGCCACTACGACCGGTCCCGCGCGAGGTAGTAGCGCCCCGCGCCCATCGCGCAGAAGAGCACGCCCAGCAGCACGCCGTTGGCCAGCGGCCCCCCGCCCCGCGCGATCGTGCTGACGAGCATCACGACCCCGATGATGACGAGCGCCACGCTGAAGGCGCGCGTCGCGGCGGCGTGCATCAGGAGGCTCCGGAACGCGCGAGCGCCGGCGTCCGCGCGGGGCGCCGGCCGTCCTCGGGCGTCGACTCGATGATGACGCGGCACGGGCGCTCGGCCAGCACCGTCTCGAGCGTCGGGCCGAAGAGCGTCCCGCCGCGCCGCGGCGGCAGCGGCATGATGATCGCCCGCGCGCGCATCTCGCGCGCCTCCTCGACGATCAGGCGCCCAGTCTGGCCCGCGCGCGCCTTCTCGTAGTGCCCGGAGACGCGGCGCCCGCCGGTGAGCTTGGCCTCCTCGATGACGGCCTGCGCGGCGAGCTCCTGCTCGGGCATGTCGGCGTCGATCGGCGCCGAGTTCGGGACGGGGATCGTCACGAGGATGTGGATGCCGCGGCGGCGCCGCGCCGCGAGCTTGACCGCCGTCAGCACCGCGTCCTCGACGTAGTGGCCGACCTCGAAGGCGACGAGCACCGACTCGTACTCCGCCTCGGTCTCGGTCACCGGCCGCGGGAGCGCGACCTTGACGGTGGTGCGCAGGTCGAGGCCCTGGTTACGGCGGTAGAGCAGGAAGACGACGATCCCGATCGCCAGCCACGCCAGGCCGGCGATCGCCACGTCCGGGTTCAGCGCGGTAACGACGATGAACGCGGCGCCGGTCCCGATGCCGCCGAAGACCGCGAAGAGCGGGACGTCGCGGCCGCGGATCATGACGTTGCCGGGACCTCGGTAGGGCCGCTCGACGTCGGCCTTGCGCTGCCGCAGGACGATGACCGCGAGGTGCGCGATCGTGAACGACAGCATCGCGCCGAACGCGTACATGTTCCCCAGGAAGTCCGCCTGGCCGGGGATCATCGTCAGGCAGGCGATCGTGCCGAAGAGCAGGATCCCGATCCACGGCGTGCCGTACTTCGGGTGCAGCTGCCGCAGCCGGTCGGGGAGCTGGCGGTGCACGCCCATCGAGTAGACGAGCCGCGACACGCCGATGAGGCCCGCGTTCGTCGCGAGGAACAGGATCGTCGCGGCGAGCACGCCGACGTAGATCTCCGCCGGATGCTGCAGCGGGCCGAGGTCGAGCGCCTTGACCACGCCGAGGATCGGGTCGCCCGCGAAGCCACCCTCCTCCTCGGGGAGGCCGAGCTTGGTCACGTACTCGCCGTCGGCCTGCTGCGTGACCGGCAGCGCCGACAGCGCGACCGCCGGCAGGGTGAAGTAGATGGCGAAGACCGCGATCTGGACCCGCTTGATCGCCGCCGGGATCGTCTTGCGCTCGTCCTTGGCCTCCTCGGCCATGTTCGAGATCGTCTCTATGCCGGTGTAGGCGATCATGCCGATCGGGATCGCCAGCGCGAAGTCGGTCCACGTCGGCGCCACGCCGAAGCTGACGTTGTCGACGAGCGTGTCGGGCGAGAGCACGAGGAACGCGCCGACGGCCACGAGCAGGACCTGCGTGAGGAAGTCGGTGACCGCGAGCGCGATGTTCACGCCCGCGGACTCCTTCGCCCCGAACACGTTGAGCGCCATGAGCAGCCCGACGACGACGATGCCCGCGATCACATCGCCCGGCGCGTGCCGCAGCGGGTCCCAGAACAGCCCGCCGAGGTAGTGCGGCACGAAGAACGCCGAGATCGCGACGGTGATCGTGTAGTTGAGCATCTGGCCCCACGCCGCGAAGAAGGACCAGAACTCGTTGAAGGCGCGGCGGGCGAAGCTCGACGATCCGCCCGCCTCCGGGTACATCGCCGTCGCCTCGGCGTACGTCGCCGCCGTGCACGCGAAGATGACGCCGGTGATCAGGAAGACGATCGGCGTCAGTCCGAGCGCGTAGCTCGCGACGAGGCCCAGCGCGTAGTAGATCGACGACCCGACGTTGCCGTAGGCGGTCGAGAAGAGCGCGTTGACCCCGAGGACGCGCTGGAGACCGTGCAAGCGGCGTTGGGCCATCGGACGGGGTCGAGTCTACGAGGAGGAGCGGCGCACGCGCACCAGGAAACGAGGAGGGGCGGCCTCGCGGCCGCCCCTCGTACGACGTCTGGAGCGCGCCGAGCGCGCCCGCGATCTACGCGATCAGCGGGATGATCAGGATCGCGACGATCTGCGACACCTTGATCATCGGGTTGATCGCCGGACCGGCGGTGTCCTTGTACGGATCGCCGACGGTGTCACCGGTGACCGACGCGGCGTGGGCCTCGGAGCCCTTGCCGCCGTACGCGCCGTCCTCGATGAGCTTCTTCGCGTTGTCCCACGCGCCGCCGCCGGACGTCATCGACACCGCGACGAAGAAGCCGACGATGATGACGCCGATGAGCAGGCCGCCCAGCGCCTCGGTGCTGAGGACGCCGACGATGACCGTCACGACGATCGGGATCAGCGACGGGATGATCATCTCGCGCTGCGCCGCCTGCGTCACGAGGGCGACGGAGCCCGCGTAGTCGGGCTTCTCGGTGCCGGCCATGATGCCCGGCCGCTCGCGGAACTGCCGGCGGACCTCCTCGACGACCGCGCCACCCGCGCGACCGACCGCCTCCATCGACAGCGAGGCGAAGAGGTAGACCATCATGCCGCCGAGCAGCAGGCCGATGAGGACCGGCGGCTCGTCGAGGTTGAACGAGATCGCCCCTTCGGCGCCGAGCTCCTCGTTGAGGTCGATCTTGAACGCCGCGAAGAGCACGAGGGCGGCGAGCACGGCGGAGCCGATCGCGTAGCCCTTGGTGACGGCCTTCGTGGTGTTGCCCACCGCGTCGAGCGGATCCGTGATGTTGCGGACCTCCTCGGGCAGGTCGGCCATCTCGGCGATGCCGCCCGCGTTGTCGGTGATCGGGCCGAACGCGTCGAGCGCGACGATCAGACCGCAGAGCGACAGCTGCGCCATGACCGCGACGCCGATGCCGTAGACGCCGGCGAGCGAGTCGGCGGCGAGGATGCCGAGCACGATCACGATGGCCGGCAGGGCGGTGCCCTGCATGCCCTGGGCGAGGCCCTGGATGATGTTCGTCGCGTGGCCCGTCTGCGAGGCGCGGGCCGTGCTCTTCACCGGGGCGAAGCGCGTCGACGTGTAGTAGTCGGTGATGACGAACAGCAGGCCGGTGACGGCGAGGCCGATCAGCGAGCAGAGGTACAGGTCGCCGACGCTGACGTCGCCCTGGTTGGCGAAGTCCACGCCGTCCATCAGCCACTTGGTGACCGGGTAGAACAGCAGCGCGGCGATGACGGCCGACACGATGAGGCCCTGGTAGAGCGCGCGCTCGACGTTGCGGCCGCGCACGGCGAACGTGCCGATGATCGACGCGATGATCGAGACGCCGCCGAGGACCAGCGGGTACAGCGCGACGTTCGGGTCGAACTGGTCGCCGACCGAGAGGACGCCGAGCAGCATGACGGCGACCGCGGTGACCGCGTAGGTCTCGAAGAGGTCCGCGGCCATGCCGGCGCAGTCGCCGACGTTGTCGCCCACGTTGTCCGCGATGACGGCCGGGTTGCGGGGGTCGTCCTCCGGGATGCCGGCCTCGACCTTGCCGACGAGGTCGGCGCCGACGTCGGCGGCCTTCGTGAAGATGCCGCCGCCCAGACGGGCGAAGACCGAGATCAGCGACCCGCCGAAGCCGAGGCCGATGAGGGCGTCGACGGCCTCGCGCGGCTCCTCGTCGGCGATCCAGGTCAGGATGCCGTAGTACGCGGCGACGCCCAGCAGGGCGAGGCCGACGACGAGCATGCCGGTGACCGCGCCGCCGCGGAACGCCGCGGACAGCGCAGGAGCGATGCCGCCGCGCGCCGCCTCGGCGACGCGTGCGTTCGCCCGGACGGAGACGTTCATGCCGATGTAGCCGGCGGCGCCCGACAGCAGTCCGCCGATGAGGAAGCCGATGGCGACCTTGATGTCCTGCAGGAAGATCAGGACGACGAAGAGCACCGCGGCGATGCCGGCGATGACGGTGTACTGGCGGTTCAGGTACGCGCGGGCGCCCTCCTGGACGGCCCCCGAGATCTCCCGCATCCGCTCGTTGCCCGGCGACAGCGCGAGCAGCTGACGCGAGGTCACTGCGCCGTAGAGCACGGCGAGCGCAGCGCAAACGAGCGCGATGACGACGCCGTGGTCTCTGAGAAAGTCCTCCAAGGGAAAGCCTCCGAAAGTTCTGCTGTAAGCCGCGTCATGCGGTCATGACGCGACGGGGGGACGCGGGCAGCGAACGGGAACCCAGCCCGCGGGAGGCGGCGGATTCTAGAAGATGGCGCGGCGGGAAGCCGCGCTGCGCTTGGAGGAACGTCGTCTACTGACCCGGCACCCAGAGGCGCCCGCTGGACTGCGCGGGGCCGGGGCCCTCGGACGCGGGCTGCTCGGAGGGCTGCTCCGGCGCCGCCTGCTGCTGGCCGGCGGGCTGGCCGGAGCCCTGCGCGTAGGCCATCTGGAGCTGGCTCAGCGCGCCGCGGATCTGGTTGGCGTCCTCCGGGCCGAGCTCGCCCTCGATGAGCGGCAGAAGCGCCCGCGACCCGTCGATCGCCTTGCGCAGCTGGTCCATGTCGCGCTCGTCCTCGGTGCCCGGCGCGAGGCCGGCCTTGCGGCCCGCCAGGTTGATGAGCGACACGACGGTCTGCACGAGGACGTCGTCCACGCGCAGCTTCTTGATCTCCGCCTCGTAGGCGGCCCGCAGCTCCTCCTCGGTGGGCTGGTGCGGCTGGTGGCTCATGCAGGGACCTCCCGGGCGTACGTCGCCCGTGTCTCGCGAACGGTGGCAGCGTAGACCTCGCGCGAGGAGAGCCCCTCGGCGAGCAGCGCGCGCTGCCGCTGGGCGCTGTTGCGATCGGGGAACGCGGGGTCGGGCAGGCCGTGCTCGGCGCGGGCGGGCTCCGTCCAGGCCAGCAGCCGGTCGACGGCGTCGCGCGCGTCCGTCTCCTCGAGCGTCTCGAGGTCGATGAGGCGGCCGTCCATCCCGGTGCGGATCGCCCGCCACATGTTCTCCTCGACCAGGCGCCGCGCGGGCGGCTCGTACGGGACGCCCTCGGCGTGGTCGCGCGCGGCCTGCAGCACGCACGCGACGGCCAGGCCGGCCAGCGCCTCGCTCTCGTCGGCCGACGGCTGGGCGTCGCAGATGCGCACCTCGACCGTCCCGAACGAGAAGTGCGGCCGGATCGACCACCAGACCTGCGTGTACTCGACGATCGAGCGGGTGCGGATCAGCAGCTCGATGTACCGCGCGTACTCGTCCCAGCTGCCGTAGTGGTCCGGCACCCCGCAGCGCGGGAACGACTTCGTGAACATCTGCGTGCGCGCTGAGTGCAGGCCGCTGTCCATGCCGTCGTAGAACGGCGACGAGGCGGACAGCGCCAGCAGCGTCGGCAGGTGCCCGCGCAGGCGATCGCAGGCGGCGACCGCCCGCTCGGCTCCCCGGACGCCGACGTGGACGTGCAGCGAGAACGTGTTGTTGCGCTTGGCGACCCACTGCAGCCCGTCGGCGACGCGGCGGTAGTGCTCGGTCTGGATGAAGTGCTGGTCGCGGTAGTCGCTGAACGCGTGGGTCCCCGTGGCGCCGAGGGCGACGCCGTTCTCGGCGGCGTGCGCGAAGAGACGGCGGCGCGCGTCGCGCTGGTGGCCGACCGCGTCGGCGAACGTCTCCCCGCGCCCGGAGCGGATCTCGATCTCCGACCGGATCAGCTCGCCGGAGATCGACTCGGCGAGCGGCGACGTGGCCGTCTCCGCCAGCTCCTCGAAGCGGGGCACGAGCTCGAGCGAGTCCGGATCGCAGACCGCGAACTCCTCCTCGAGGCCGACCGTGCCGTCCACGGAGGCCTCGAACGCCTCCTTGGCCGCCTCGAGGTCGATCTTCACGTCAGGTAGAAGTACAGCGCATACAGCAGGTCCACCGCAGGGCTCGAGGTGTGGACCGTGACGTCCGGCGGCACCTGCAGGAGGGCCTCGGAGTAGTTGAAGATGATCTTCACCCCTGCGGCGACCAGCTGATCGGCGATGTCCTGGGCGGCCCGTCCGGGGACGGCGAGGACGCCGACGACGATGTCCTCGTCGCGGACGATCTGGTCCAGGTTCTCGATCGGGCGGACCTTCTGGCCGCCGACGTCGGTGCCGATCTTCGACGGGTCGGCGTCGAAGATCGCGACCATCTGGAAGCCGTGGTCGGCGAAGATGTCGCTGGACGCGATGGCGCGGCCGAGGTTGCCGGCGCCGAACAGCGCGATGTTGTGCTGGCCCGCCGTGCGCAGGATCTTGCGGATCTGCGAGACGAGCGAATCGACGTTGTAGCCGACGCCTCGCTTGCCGAACTTGCCGAACCCGGAGAGGTCGCGGCGGATCTGCGTCGAGTTGACGTGGGTGTAGTCGGAGAGCTCCTGCGAGGAGATGGTGTCCTTGCCCATCTTCTTCGCCTGGGTCAGCACCTGCAGGTAGCGCGAGAGCCGCGCCGCGACGCCGAGCGAGAGCCGTTCGCCGGACGCCACCTCACCGTTCATCTGCTCAAGAGGAGAACCGAGACTGGTCACTCCGATTCACTGTAGCTGTGACCGGAGCGCTTCCTCCGCAACGAAGAGCTCGAACGCCTCGGCGCCATCGATCGTGACCACCGGGATGCGTTCGAGGTACCGCTTGAAGAGCTCGTCGTCGCGCTCGATGTCGACCTCCTCGAAGGGCTCCCCCACCCGCTCGAGCACGCTGCGCGCGTCGTCGCACAGATGGCATCCGGGCCGGCCGTAGAGGACGACCCGGGTCACAGCGCGTGCTCGCCCGTGGCGTAGGCGTCGAGCCCCAGGTAGTCGGGGAAGCGCAGGGCCGGGGCGTCGAGCGCCGCCGCCGCGATCATCGCCGCGTTGTCGGTGCAGAGCTCGATCGGCGGGACCTTCAGCTCGACGTCGAGCTGCTTCAGCCGCTCGCGGAGCGGCCCGTTCGCCGCGACCCCGCCGCCGATCGCCAGCCGGTCCATCCCGGTCTCGCGCAGCGCCTCCTCGCACCGGCGCGCCAGCGATTCGACGATGGCCCGCTGGTAGGAGGCGGCGAGGTGGGCCAGCGGGAGGCCCGAGAGGTCCTGCGGCGCGGCGCCGCCGGGGCCCTCTCCGGCCAGCTCGCGGAGCCGATAGAGGAGCGCCGTCTTGAGGCCCGCGAACGAGAAGTCGAGGCCGGCCACGCCTCGTCCGGTCGGGAAGTCGAACGCGCGCGGGTCGCCGTCCTCGGCGAGCTTCTGCAGCGCCGGCCCGCCGGGGAACGGCAGGCCGAGCATCCGGGCGCCCTTGTCGAAGCACTCCCCCGCGGCGTCGTCGAGCGTCTGGCCGAGGACCTCGAAGCCGGCGCGCTGCGTGACGCGGGCGAGGAACGTGTGGCCGCCGCTGGCGATGAGGCACAGGAACGGCGGCTCGAAGGGCTCGGCCGGAGCCCCTTCGCCCGGCTGGCCCACCCTCAGGAAGTTCGCCGCGACGTGGCCCTGGAGGTGGTCGACCGGGGCGAGCGGCAGGCCGCGGGCGGCGGCGATGCCCTTCGCGGTGTGGACGCCGACGAGCAGCGCGCCGACGAGGCCGGGGCCCTGCGTGACCGCGACGAGGTCGATGTCGTCGAGCGCCGCCTCCGCAGTGCGCAGCGCGTCGTCGACGGCGACGTTCGCGAACTCGAGGTGGTGGCGGCTGGCGACCTCGGGGACGACCCCGCCGTAGCGGTCGTGGATCCCCTGGCTGGAGATCACGTTGGCGCGGATCTCGCCGTCGTGGGTGACGACCGCCGCGCACGTGTCGTCGCAGCTGGTCTCGATCGCGAGGATCACCGCAGGATCGGACCCCGCCCGCCCTCGGCGGCGGGCACGTCGTCCAGGCGGCCCTCGAGCGTCGCGGGCGTGCGCCACATGATGAGCGCGTCCTCGCCGTTGTCGTGGTAGTAGCGCCGCCGCAGGCCCGCGGCGCGGAAGCCGAAGCGCTCGTAGAGCCGGATCGCGCCGGCGTTCGAGCGCCGGACCTCGAGCGTGTACCGCGCCGGCTGGCCCGGGTCCGAGCCCACCTCGTCGAGCAGCCGCTCGAGCAGCGCCGTGCCGATCCCGCTGCTCTGCAGGGTCGGGTCGACCGCCACGTTCATGATGTGCCAGACCGTGTCGTAGCGGCTGCAGATCAGGTAGCCGACGACGTGGTCGCCGCGCAGCGCGGCGAGGCAGACGCCCGACGGCTTCGACAGCTCGAGAACGAACATCGCCAGCGACCACGGCGCGGGGAACGCGCGACGCTCGATGGCGATGACCTGCGGGAGGTCGGCGTAGGTGAGGCGTCTGATCTCGGTCGTCACGGCCGCTGCCTCGCCCGGAGCGCGATCTCCGCGTCGGGGAGCCGCAGGTACTCGGGGACCACGTCGCCGTCCGCCGGCGCCTCGGCCCGTTCTGCCAGCCGCGCAACGGTGAGCGCGCTGACCGTGTGCTGCGGCGACCCGTCGTCGGGGACCGCCGCTCCGGCGGGTTCGAGCACAGCCCGGAAGCGTACAGCGCCATCCCCGACCGCCATGACGCCCGGGCGCACGAGCTGCGCCAGGTCCTCCGGCCGCATCGCCGCGGGCGCCGCGCGCTCCTCGCCGCCCTCGTAGAGCGCCGCGAACGCCTCGCCGCGGCGCGCGTCGAGGACCGCGAGGACCGGACCGTCGTGACCGGCCGCGACGGCGAGTGCGCGAAGCGTCGAGATCCCGACGAGGTCCGCGCCGGCCCCTTGCGCCAGCGCCCGCGCCGTCGACACCCCGATCCGCAGCCCGGTGAACGTGCCCGGCCCCACGCCGACGGCGATCCGGTCGAGGTCGGCGAAGAAGAGCCCCGCCTCATCGAGCAGAGCGTTCGCGAGCGGGAGAAGCTGCGTCGCGTGCCCCGGCCGCTCCCCGGGACTGGGAAGATGGGCGCGCTCCGCCGCCACGGCCTCTCCCCCGCCCGCGGCCCCCTCCCCGGCGTCTTCGCCGCCGACCCACAGCGCGACCGCGGTCGCGGGCGTGGCCGTGTCGAACGCGAGGATCTTCACGGGGGCCACTCCACGGTGATCCGGCGGGTGTCTCCGCCGGCGTGCTCGAGGCGGACGCGGACCTTCGGGACGAGCTCACCCTCCGCGGCGTCGGGCCATTCGACGAAGGCGATGTGGTCGGCGTTGAGGTAGTCGGCGAGCAGCTCGGGCTCCTCGTCGTCGAGCGTCGACAGGCGGTGGAGGTCGAGGTGGGCGAGCGGGATCCGCGCGTCCTCGTAGCGGCGGCCGAGCGTGAAGGTCGGGCTCGTGACCGGGCGGGTCACCCCGAGCGCGCGCGCGGCCCCGCGCACGAGCGTCGTCTTGCCCGCGCCCACCTCGCCGCTCAGGACGGCGACGTCGCCGGGCCGCAGCGCCGCGACGATGCGCGCGCCAAGCGCCTCGGTCTCGCCGGCCGACGCGGTCTCGTGCACCTCGGAGCGACCCTCCACCGGGCCGTCACCTCAGAAGAGGTCGGGATCGATCGTTCGCAGGCGCAGCCCGACGCCGAGCAGCACCAGCACAAGGCCGACGAGCGCGAGCTCGCGCGGGTCGGAGCCCGTGTTGGGCAGCGACTCGGTGTTCGTCGCGGCCGCCGAGGGCGTCGTGGTGGTCGCCGTCCCGGCGTTGCCTGAGGAGCCGGACGAGCCCGAGTTCGACGAGCCGCCGCCGCCCGAGTTCGAGGAGCCCGACCCCGACGAGCCGCCGCCCGGCGGCGTGTTGCTGAGCCCGCCCTCGTCGGACGAGCCGTTCGACCCCCCGGACTGCGCCGACTGGTCGCCGAACGGGTCCTGGTACTGGTCGTCGCCGGCGCCCTGCGCGAACGCGGCCGAGGGCACGGCCAGGGCGCAGGCGAGCAGGCAGGCGATGAGGCGCGAGCGCGTCACGGCGCCAGAGACTAGTCGTCGCTGCGGCGGTACTTCCGGCCGGCGGTACCGTTCCCGCCCGCAGTGGGTCTCCACATCCTCCTCCTCACCGACCGCGACTGGACGCACCCGCAGGGCGGCGGCACCGGCACGAACCTCTACGGCCAGGTTGCCCGCTGGCTGGCCTGGGGCCACGAGGTGACCGTCGTCGCCGGCTCGTACCCGGGCGCCGCGAAGGTCGAGCACCCGGCGCCCGGCCTGACGATCCATCGCATGGGCGGGCGGATGACGCTCTTCCCGCGCGCGGCGCTCGCGACGCTGCGCGGCGCCGGCCGCGACGCCGACGTGGTCGTCGAGGTCATCAACGGGATCGCGTTCTGCACGCCGGCGTGGTGGTGGCTCAAGGCGCCGACCGTCGCGCTCATCCACCACGTCCACCAGGACCACTACGTCGCCGAGATGGGCCCGAAGGGCCGGATCGCCGCGTTCATCGCCGAGCGTGCCCCGCTCAAGGCGCTCTACACCCGGTTGCCGATCCTCACGATCTCCCACGCCGCCCGCGAGGACCTCGTCGCCCTCGGCCTCCCGGCCGAGCACATCCACGTCGTCTACATGGGAACGGATCCACTTCAGCATCCACCCGGCGAGAAGAGCGCCCAGCCGCGGCTGCTCTACCTCGGCCGGCTCAAGCAGTACAAGCGCATCGAGGTCGTGCTCGACGTGCTGGAGGCGATCCCCGGCGCCCACCTCGACATCGCGGGCGAGGGCGATCACCGCCCCGTGCTCGAGCAGGAGATCGACGAGCGCGGCCTGCACGACCGCGTGACGCTGCACGGCCACGTCACCGAGGCGCAGAAGGCCGAGCTGTACGGCAAGGCGTGGGTCAACCTGACCGCCAGCTCGGCCGAGGGCTGGTGCCTGACCGTCATCGAGGCGGCGACCGTCGGCACCCCGAGCGCCGCGCTGCGCGTCGGCGGCCTGGCGGAGTCGATCGTCGACGAGCAGACCGGCCTGCTGGCCGAGACGCCCGAGGAGCTCGCGGCGCGCGTGAAGGCGCTCGTCGCGGACCCGCAGCGGCTCGAGGAGCTCGGCGAGGCCGCACGCGCACGCGCCCGCGGGTTCACCTGGGACCACACGGCGGAGCAGAACCTCGCCCACCTCGAGCGCGCCGCGGAGGACGGTCGGCCGTCGGTGCGGGCGGGCCTCAAGCGCTCGGAGACCGCCAAGGCGGCAGGCATGGCGTTCGCGACGCTCGCCGCCAACGCGCTGGCGATCGTCTTCACCGTCCTCTTCACGCGCCTGCTCGGCGTCGGCGACTACGGCGCGCTTGGTTCGCTGCTCTCGACCTTCACGATCCTCGCGGTCGCCGGCTCGGCGCTGCAGGTCGCGGTCGCGCGCGAGGCGGCGCTGGGGCGGCTCGGGCCGCCGGGCGCGGTCGGCGCGACGGTGCGGCGCTGGCTCGGCCGGCTCGCCGTCGCGGGGGTCGCCATCTCCGCCGTCTCGATCATCTTCCGCGAGGAGCTCGCCTCCTTGATGGCCGTGCCGGAGCATCCGTGGGCGGCCGCGGCGATCCTCACGACCGGCGTCCTGTGGATGGCGCTCGGCGTGCTGCGCGGCGCGCTGCAGGGCCTGCACTCGCTCGCCCCCGTCGGCATGAGCATCGTGCTCGAGGCGTTCGGCCGGCTGGTGCTCGGGCTAGTGCTCGTCCTCGCCGGAGCGGGCGTGACGGGCGCGTACCTCGGCACGCCGCTGTCGATGGTGCTCGCCGCCGGGGTGCTCGCCTGGCTCCTGCGCGGGCGCGTCGCGCACGAGCCCGTCCCGTCCCGCGACCAGCACCGGACGCTGCGGTCGCTCGTCCAGGGCGGCTGGGCGCCGATCCTCGGGCTCGTGTTCCTCGCGGCGTTGCAGAACGTCGACGTGATCGTCGCCAAGCGCGAGATGACCGAGGACGCCGCGGGCGCGTACGCCGCCGCCGTCGTCGCGGCGAAGCTCGTCGTCTGGGTCGCGATCGGCGTCGGCCTGTACCTGCTGCCCGAGGCGACGCGGCGCGCCGCCGCCGGCCTGGATCCGCGGCCGATCTTCCTGCGCACGCTCGGGCTGCTGGCGGCCGTCGCGCTGCCCGCTCTGCTCGTGTTCCTCGCCGTCCCGTCGCTGCTGCTGCGCGTGGCGTTCGGCGAGGACTACACGCCGGCGGCCGACGCGCTGGTGGTGCTCGGCGCCGCGATGTCGCTGCTGGCGGTGGCGTACCTCGCGGTCCAGTACATGCTCGCGTTGCGGCGCACGGCGTTCCTGTGGGTGCTCGGGGTCGTCGCGCTCGCCGAGCCGTTCCTGCTCACCGCGGGCGACCTCGGCCTCGTCAGCTTCGCCGCCGTCGTGCTCGGGCTGCAGTGCGTCGCGGCGGCGGGCGCGCTCGGTATGGCGCTGCGCGCCCGCGAGACGGTCGCCACCGCATGAAGCCGGCTCGCATGCGCGAGCTCTTCCGGCTGTGGCAGGAGGAGAAGACCAACCCCGCGCCGTTCTACACGGAGCTCGCGAAGGACACCGTCGCCGACCTCGACCGCCGCTACGGCCCCCTGCGCGGCCAGGTCGTCGCCGACCTCGGCTGCGGGCCGGGCTTCTACTCCGCGGCGTTCCGCGCGTTCGGCGCCGAGTGCATCCCGGTCGACGCGTCGGAGGAGGAGCTGCGGCTGGCCGGCGATCCGCCCGAGGGCTACGTGCTGGCGAGCGCGGCCGACCTGCCGTTCGAGGAGGGCAGCATCGACGGCGTCTTCTGCTCGAACCTCTTCGAGCACACGCCCGACACCGAGGACGTGATCCGCGAGATCGAGCGCGTCCTCAAGCCGGGCGGCTGGGGCTACCTGTCGTGGACGAACTGGTACTCGCCGTGGGGCGGGCACGACATGACGCCGTACCACTTCCTCGGCCCCGAGCGCGGGCCGCGGCTGTACGAGAAGCGCCACGGGCCGCCGCGCAAGAACCGGTACGGCGAGGCGCTCTTCCCCGTCCACGTCGGGCCGACGATCCGCTTCGTGCGCTCGCGGCCGGGACTGGAGATCGAGCGGACCGAGCCGCGCTACTGGCCGCGCGTCAACGTCACGCGGCTGCCCATACTCCGCGAGCTCCTGACCTGGAACTGCGTCATCAGGGTGCGGAAGGCGGCGACGAGCGCGACCGCGGCGAGCACGCAGAACGACGGCTCCGCGCCGAAGCGGAACCGCGTCGAGCCGTAGGTCGCCACCGCGACCAGCACCGTCATCGCGACGGGCGCGAGCAGGATCAGCAGCGCGCGGCGGTCGCGCCGCAGCAGGACCGCTCCGGCGATCGCGAGCAGCATCACGACCCACGCCATGCGGATGCCGACCTTCATCGGCCGGACCGTCCGGCCCTCGGCGGCGTTCAGGTAGAGCGACTGGCCGACGTTCCACACGTCGACGAGCCTCAGGAACCGGGCGCCCATCACCGCGGGCAAGCGATCGAGGTGGTCGGTCATGTAGGTGATGCCCTCGTGGCGCTGGCGGGCGAAGTACTCGGACTCGTCCTCGCCGGGCCGCTCGTCCGTGTAGCACTGGAAGCGCCACGAGCCGATGAGCGGCCCGCTGTAGACCTCCGGGCAGTTCGACCCGATCCAGATGCCGTTCGAGTTCGTGGAGATGAGCACCGGCTCCTCGAACGTGGCGAGGTTGCGGATCGTCCACGGGGCGAGCACGACCGCGAACGCGGCGAAGCAGGCGAGCATCGGTCTCCACTGGCGCCAGAAGAGCGGGACGACGAGCAGGACGAGCAGCGCGAGCGCCTCACCCCTCGTGAGCGCGGCGAGCGCGAGCAGCACCCCGATGACGACCGGCCGCTTGTAGGTGGCGGCGAGCAGCGCGCCGACGAGGAACGCGCCGTAGAGCGTCTCGCTCATCAGCGACACGTCGGCGGCCCAGAGCATCGGGTAGATCGCGGCGAGGACGGCCGCGGTCAGGCCGACGGCCGGGCCCGCGAGACGGCGGCCGAGCAGCGCGATGAGCACCACCGTGACGGTGCCGATGAGCGCGCCGACCATGCGGTGGCTCAGGTAGCCGTTGCCGCCGACGAGGTCCGCGGCGGCGAGCACGACCTCCCACGCGGGCGGATGCTCCGCGGTCGGCGCGGCGCGGAACGCCTGCATGAAGCCCTGGCCGTCGGCGAGGTGCTGGGCGACCTGGTGGAAGACCATCGCGTCGCCCTGGACGGGATGGTCGTTGACGGCCACGGCAGCACCGGCGCGCAGGGCGAGCGCGCCGGCTGCGACGACGGCGACGCGACGCTCGAAGGACCGCACGGAGCCCAGCGTATGCTGCGCGCCCGATGGCCGCCCATTCCCCCGCGCTCGCCCCGCCGCCGGGCAACCCGCGGTTCCCGCTGCTCGACTCCATGCGCGCGCTGGCCGCGCTGGCCATCGTCCTGACGCACACCGCGAGCGTCACGAACTTCAACTCGGACAACGCGCTGGGGGCGTTCACGGCGCGGCTGAACATGGGTGTCGCGCTGTTCTTCCTGCTGTCGGGGTTCCTGCTCTACCGGCCGTTCGTGGCCGCGCGGCTGGAGGGGCGACCGCCGGTGCGGATCCGCGACTACACGCGCCGCCGCGTGCTGCGGATCGTGCCCGCGTACTGGGTGGCGCTGACGCTGCTGGCGCTGTGGCCGGGGCTGGTCGCGTTCTGGGACGGGCCGTGGTGGCGCTCGTACCTCTTCACGCAGATCTACTACAAGGACGGGCTCATCGCGCAGGGCATCTTCCCGGCGTGGACGCTCTGCATCGAGATCTCGTTCTACCTCGCGCTGCCGTTCATCGCGGCCGGGATCGCGCGGTTCGCCGGGCAGCGGTGGAAGCGCGAGCTCGGCGTGCTGTTCGTGCTCGGCCTGGCGTCAGTGGTCCTGCGCAGCTCGCTCGAGGCGGCCGGCGGCGGCTACGTGGCGCAGAACACGATCGCCTGCTACCTCGACTGGTTCTGCTGGGGCATGGCGTTCGCGGTGCTGAGCGTCGTGTTCCACGGCCGCGAGCGCGAGTCGCGGCTGCTGCGCGTGGTCGTCGACCGGCCGTGGGTGCCGTGGGCGCTGGCGGCGGTGAGCTTCTGGGTGGTCTCGACGCAGCTCGGGCTGCCGCGCACGTTCTTCCTCGCCTACACGCAGGCGAACTTCCTCGGCGAGCACCTGCTCTACGCGATCACCGCGGCGCTGCTGCTGCTGCCCGCCGTGTTCGGCGACTGGAACGGCGGCTGGCCGCGGCGGCTGCTGGCGTGGCCCGTGCTGGCGTGGCTCGGGCTCGTGTCGTACGGGATCTTCCTCTACCACGGGCCGCTCGTCCTGCAGCTGGGCCGGTGGCGCGCGGACGACTGGCTGCCGGGGTCCGGGTACCTGTCGCTGACGCTCGCCGCGGTGGCGATGAGCGTCGCCTGCGCCGCGGTGAGCTACTACCTCGTCGAGCGGCCGGTGTTGCGCTTCAAGGACCGCGGGTCGAGCTCGCGCAGGCGCGACTCGGCCTCGGCTGCCTCGTCGCCCGAGGACAGCGCGAGCACCGCGCGCCAGCCCGCCGCGTTGTCGGGCTCGTCGTCGACGGCCTCGCGAGCGAGCACCAGGGCCTGACGCGTCTCGCCCTGCGAGCGCAGGGCGCCGGCGACGTTGAGCAGGGCGCCGGTGCCGCGGCAGGTGTCGCGGATCGTGGCGATCTCCTGGGCTTCGGTCGTGCGGTCGCCGCCGGCGGCGGCGCGGAAGACGGCGGCGCGGGCGTCGTCGCAGCGGCTCAGGTCGCGCCGCTCGGAGATCGCGATGGCGGCGCCGGCGAGGCACGCGACGACGAGGACGACCCGGACGATCACGCGCGCAGCCTCGCACGTGCGAGCGTCCGCCACAGCGCGAGGATGAGCAGCACGACCGCGGCGACCCCGACCCAGTGCGCGGCGATCCGCTCGACCGCGAGGTTCGTGTTGAAGCCGCCGCGGTTCTTGACCGGAACGGCCACGTAGAGGATCGGCACGACGATCCCCAGCAGCGCCGCCGCCGCGAGCGTCAACCGCTTCGCGCCGATCCCCCGCCACAGCACCAGCGCCACCGCCGGCCCCGCGACGACCCCGGCACGGAGCGCGAAGACGAACCCGACGACGACCGCCGCCGCGACCCCGGCGGCGAGAGCCCGGCGAAGAGGCCACGCGCGGTCGACGTCGTCGTCGCCCCCCGCGACGTCTCCGCCGCCCCTCGTGACGTCTTCGTCGCCCCTCCCGCCGTCTTCTCCGGCCGCCGCGAAGCGAGCTACCGCCGTCTCCTCTTCGCGCGAGGGCGGCGGCGCCGCCCTTCCCCTCGTCGTCACGAGCACGGCGATCAGCGCCAGGCAGGCGATCAGGCTGATGAGGTAGCCCGGCAGCAGGAGCTTGTTCGGCGCCCAGGCGAAGGTGACGTCCGTGCAGCCCGGCTCGACGGGCCAGCCGTTCGCGAAGCCCTGGAGCGGCGTGGGCTCGCCGAGGTCCTTGCCGTCGCACTGCGCGCGCCAGCCGCGGTTGTAGCCCTCGCCGAGGACGAGCCACGCGGGCCGGTTGACGTCGACGCGGACGTCGTCGCGGCCGCCGTGGCGCTCATCGCCGGGGTCGAGCACGCGGCCGGCGGGCTCGGGCGCCGTGCGGGGGGATCCGGATCGCAGGCGGAGCTGGTCGACGGAGAGCGGCCCGTCCTCGCCGCTGATCTCCTGCGCGCCCGCCGCGAGGTCGATCGGGCCGCAGCCGGTGGCGCGCAGCGGGACGCCGGCGTCGAGGTCCTTCGTGGTGCCGGCCGGACGCAGGGCGATGACGCCCTTCGCGGTCCGGATCGCCGCGTCCCCGCAGCGCCCGTTCAACCGGCCGGCGCGATCGGTGACCCGCGCATCGCCGAGCCCCTCGAGCTCCGCGATCCCGACCGCCCGGCGAAGCCGCTGGTAGCCGCCCGTCCGGTCCGGGAAGCGCGCCTCGAGGATCCGTAGCGTGACCCGCCGCGCCCGGACCGCCCGCGGCAGCGTGACCGTCCCCTCTGCGCCGACGTCCACATCGAAGATCTCGTTCGCCGCGCCCGCGTGCTCGCCGCCGAGCGCGTTGGCTCCGCCGCCGATCTGCACCCTCACACGCGTCGGCCTCCGGACGGTCTCCGCGGGCGGGACAAGCTGGAGCGTCTTCACCGTCGCCGGGCGGTCGAGGGTCACGGTGAGGCCGGCGGAGGGGGCGGTGGTGCTGCCGTCGATCGCTGTAGTGGGCAGCCACGGGGCGAGCCACGCGGTCTTCGCGTCGCCGTCGAACGCGCGGGAGGCTCGGTGGGATGGGAGGCCTTCGGCGCGGCCGCTCGAGGTCGCGCGGACCGTGCCGGTCGTTCCGGCGAGGCGGTCGAGCACGTCGTCGCCGGTCGTGCGGGGGACGCTCGTCCACGCGTCGACCGACCAGGAGCGGGCGACGGGCGGTGCGATACGGCGGACGAGCACGCGCTCGGGGTCCTGGCGGTCGCGCAGCTGGAATCGCTGGAACGGGCCGGGCGGCTCCTGCCCGCGCCAGGCGTCGTCGATCGTCATGCGCGAGAGCAGGTAGGTCAGGCCGCCGCGGAACGACGATCCGATCGCGCGCTCGGCGACCACGGGCGGCCGCAGGGACTCGTGGACGCGGACGCCGGGGATCCGCAGCTCGCGGATGCCGCCGGATCCGGCGGCGAGCTTGCGCGGCTTGCGCACGCCGGGGATCTGGATCCGCACCGTGTCGACGCGGCCCGGCACGGCGATGCGGTTCCAGCCGCCGTGCACCTCGACGGTCCGGCCGTTGACGACCAGGTGCGTGACCGTGCCGCGGTCGTCGGAGTACGGCAGCACGTCGATGGCGCCGAGCTCGCGCGGCTCGTCCAGCCGGACCTCGAGCCAGTGGCGGTCCAGCGACAGCGCCCGGTCGGCGAGCCACGCGGTCGAGGTGTCGCCGTCGAGCGCCGCGAACGGCCGGTGCTCGGGGAACTGCGTGACCTGCGGCGAGAAGGGCGCCTCGAGCGAGCGGACGCCGCCGAGGACCGACACCGTCTGCGCGTCGGGCCCCCCCGACTCGAACGGGTTCATCATCGCCCCGTCCTCGCTGAGCTCCTCCGCCGGCGTCAGCACCTGGCCCCGGTTCGCCTTCAGCCGCGCGGACACGAACGCCTGCCGCCGGTTCGTGTCGGTGACGACCACCTCGTCGGCGCCGCGGATCTCCTCCGGAGAAGCGTCGGCCGCGTACCGGAGAGAGCGCGAGGGATCGAGATCCCCGAACGCCGCAAGCGCCACGACCCCCTCGGCGCCGCCGTCGACGACGGTCTCCGAAGAACTCGCGGGTGGGGTCGAGGAAGAGGTCGTGCGGTCCGGCCCCGAATTTCCCGCGGGTGAGGGCGGAGATCCGGAGTCTCCGGACCCCGAAGCTGCCGCGTCTCTCGGGAGGAGCCGGACCATCCCGCCGGTCTCCGCGCTCCGGGTGACGATCCTCGGGAGGCTCTCCGCGGCGCGGAGGCGGCCGCCGGCGGACCTCTCGCGCTCGGACGGGCCGAGGCCCTCCGTCTTGGCGAGGGCCGGCTCTCTCGCGAGCACGTCTCCGGCCTCGACGGGGCCGGGGCCGCCGCTGCGCGTGCGGTCGTCGTCGGCGAGCGTGAGGACCTGCCCCACGCCCAGCAGGTCGAGGAGCGGCGGGAGCTGGCCGGGGACGAGGCGCTCCTGCGAGATGAGCGCGTCGGTGGCGATCTGGAGGTCGGCGGCGCGGAGGTCGCTGAACGGGATGATCATCCGCTCGGCGACGGGCCGCTTCGCCAGCGAGGGCAGCACCGGGTCGATCGTGCCGCCCCAGTCGTAGTAGGCGAAGAGCCTTCCCGGGAGGACCATCGCCCGCTCCCCCGCGGGCAGCGCGTCGATCTGATCGGCGGCCCGCTGGTACCAGGACGGGACGTCGAAGACGAGCTGCTTCTCCGGCGCGCGTCCCGTCGTCAGCGGCCACGCCGCGACCGCGACGAGGACGACCGCCGGCGCGGCGACGAGCCGGCCGAAGCGATCCCACGCCAGCCCGAACGCGGCCCCGCCCAGGCAGGCGATCCCGAGCGCAGTCAGCGACCCCGCCTTGTACGTCGTGCGCAGGAACTGGACCGGCTGGACGTGGTTGTAGGTGAAGGTCAGACCGCGGCGCAGCGGCGTTCCCTCGGGGAACCCGGCGACCATGATCAGCAGCCCGGCGAGCGCGAGGATCAGGAACAGCGGCCCGTAGCGCCAGCGCCGCGTCCACGCGAAGCCGCCCAGCGCGAGCGCCGGCACCAGCAACGAGGCGACCAACACCGGCCACCAGAACAGCAGCGGCCCGCCGTGGCTCGCGTACGGATGCACGACGCCGCCGAACGACGACCCGATGTAGCTCGTCCAGAACCCGACGAGCCGCAGCGACTCCGTGACCGACGTCGTCTGCCAGATCGTGCCGGGCTGCTCGGTGTACGGCAGGAAGTCCAGCCCGTAGCCCGCGTGCACCACGACCGGGACGACCCACCAGAGGTTCGCCACCGCGGTCACCGTCACGAGCCGCACGAGGAAGGGCCGCAGCGCACCCGGCCCCACGCCCGCGTAGAAGCGCTCGTACAGCAGGAACAGCAGCGGGCCGACGAGCACCCACGCGGTCACCGCGACGTTCACCCCGCCGCCCGTGCACGTCAGGACGAGGGCGAACAGCGCCGGCCAGCGCCAGCCGCGCGGCTCGCGCAGGCCGCGGTGGACGGCAAGCAGCAGCCACGGCAGCGCGACGTAGGCGAGCAGCGTGATCGTCACGCGGTTCGCGTAGACCGTCACGTACGGGTTGACGACGTAGAGCGCCGCCGCGGCGACGTGCGGCGCGCCCCGCGGGCGCTCGAGCAGCGCGTCGAGCAGCTTCACCACCCCCCACGCCGCGAGGAACAGGATCGTGCCGAGCCACAGCCGCTGCACGATCCACGTCGGCACCCCGAGCGCGTCGCCCGCCGCGAACCACGGCGCCATCGGGAACAGGTAGCCCCCGTACTGGCCGCCGAACACGTGCCCGAGCGAGATCGCGTCCGTCCACGCCGACGCCACCTCGCCGAGGAACCGGCCGGGATCGGTGTACAGGTCGATCTTCGTGTCCGTGTACACGTCGCCCGGCCGCTGGGCGAGGGCGAGCACGTAGCAGCCCACGGCGAGGGCCAGCGTGATCCGGCGAGAGCGGGTCAAGACCGGCGCGCAGCGTACTCTCGGCGCGCGCATGCGCCGCGTCCTGCTCCTCGTCGTCCGAGCCACCCTCCTGGCCGGCCCGTTCGTCCTCGCCTTCGCCGACGGCGGATACTTCTCGGGGCCGAGGCTCGTCGCGCTCGCGGTCGCCTTCGCGGTTCTGGCGGCGGCGATGGCGCTCGCGCCGTGGCGTGAGGAGGACCGGATGGCGGCGGAGCCCGGCGGCTTCACCGAGGAGGGCCGCGGCGTGGCGATCGCCGCGCTCGGCGGGCTCTTCGCGCTCGCCGCCTGGACGTGGATCTCCGCGGCGTGGGCGCCGGAGGCTGCGCCGGCGATCGACGCCCGCGAGCGCGCGCTGCTCTACGCCGTCACGGTCGCGGCGGCCGCGCTCGTCCTCCGGCCCCGCCGCGTCGCGCTCTGGGCCGAGCCGGTGATCGTCGCCGGGTCCCTCGTCGTCGTCGCCTACGGGCTGCTCGGGCGGCTCGAGGTCACCGGCCTCAAGCAGACGTTCTCCGCGGGCGGCCGGCTCGACCAGCCGCTCACCTACTGGAACGCGGAGGGCGCGCTGGCGGCGATGGCGCTCGTGCTGGCGGCGCGGCTCGCCGGCTCGCGCAGCCGCCCGCTCGCTCTCCGGCTCGCCGCCGCCGGCGCGGCGCCCGTCCTCGGCCTCGCGCTCTACCTCACGTTCTCGCGTGGAGCGCTCGCCGCGCTCGGGGTCGGCCTGGCGATGCTGCTGGCGATGACGCCGACGTGGGCGCAGCTGCGCGCGGTCGCGATCGCCATCGAGGCCACCGCTATCGCCGTCCTCGGCGTCGAGGCGCTGCCCGAGCCGGCCTCGGTCGGCGTCGTCGTCGCCGCCGCCGCGGCCGGCGTCGCCCTCCAGGCCTGGAGCGCCGGCGCCGAGGAGGAGGAGACCACGAGGCTCGGCCCGCTGCCCGGCGCGTCCCGCGTGCGCACCGGCGGTTGGATCGTGGCCGTCGCGCTGGCGCTCACCCCGTTCGCCGTCGGCCTGGCGGACCGCAACAAGCCGCCCACCAACCCGGCGTTCGGCGCGACCGCCGAGCGGCTCGGCGACGCCGGCAGCTACCGGTACGCCTACTGGCGCGTGGCGCTCGAGGCGTTCGCCGACGCGCCGGTCGAAGGCGTCGGCGCCGGCGGGTTCGGACGCGAGTGGCTCGCCCGCCGCGACATCGACGACAAGGTCCGCGACGCGCACTCGCTCGAGCTCGAGACCGCCGCCGAGCTCGGCCTCGTCGGCCTCCTGCTCCTCCTCACCGCGCTGACCGCGGTCGGCGTCGCCGCGACGCGAGCCGGCCGCCGCGACCCCGCGCTCGTCGCCGGCCCGATCGCCGCGGTCGGCGTGTGGGCCGCGCACTCAGCCATCGACTGGGACTGGGAGCTGCCCGCGCTGACGCTCGTCGCCGCGGTGCTCGCCGGCCTCCTGCTGGCGCAGGGAACCGCGCAGCTCCCCGAGCAGCGGCGCCTCGCGCCGCAGGGCGATCGCGCCGAAGACGGCGGCGAACACGACGAGCTCGAGGACGGCTTGCCAGGCGGGGCGTTCGCCGCCCCACAGGGCCACGCGTAGCGCCAGCGCGGCGCCCGATGCGACCACGACCGCGGCCCCCGTCGTCGCGACCAAGGCGACGGCACGGACGCCCGGCAGCATCCGCCTCACGTAGACGGCGCGGAACACCAGCGCGACGACGACCGCCCCGACGCGCCCGCCGACGAACCCCCACGCTCCCCACAAGACCAGTCCCGGTACCGCGAGCGCGAGGAACGCGACGGCGTGCGCGACGGCCTCGACCGCGGGCGGCCGCGTGTCGCCGTGCGCCCGGTAGAAGGCGAACCAGTTGAACCCGAGGTGCTGCAGCAGCCCGGCGACCGCGAGGCCCTGGATGAGCACTTCGGCATCGCGCCACCGCTCACCCACCACGAACGAGACGAGGTCGGGAGCGAAGAGGACGAGCCCGATCGTGAACGGCACGACCCACAGCAGCGTCGCGCGGTTGGACTTCACGAACAGCTCCTCGAGCGTCGCGCGCCGCCCCTGGATCGCTGCGATCGCCGGGTAGATCGCCGACGTCACGATCTGATCGGCGCGGTCGACGTACCGCGTGACGGTGACGGCGAGCGTCAGGAACCCGACCCACTCGAGCCCCTCGTGCAGGTCGAAGGCGAGCACCTGCCCCTGCTGGATCACCAGCGCCGCGATCGTCGCGACGAGGATCGGCCCGCTGAACGCCAGGTAGCGCCGGGCCGTCGCACGGTCGAACCGCAGCGCCAGGCGGTACGGCGACGACGCGATCGCGGCCGCCACCGCGGCGACGTAGCCGGCCAGCGGACCGACGACGAGCGACCAGACGCCGAACCCCGTCGCCGCCAGCGGCACGGTGACCGCGAACGACACGGCCGGCTGGATCGCCTGCAGCGCCCGCTGGCGCCCGTACTCCATCCGCCGGAAGAAGACCCACAGCGGCGCCTGCAGCGAGAACGCGATCGGCAGGTACGCGGTGGCGAGCATCAGCCCGAGCAGCCGGTCGTCCCCGTAGACCGCGGCGACGAGCGGCGCCAGCGCGCACAGGAGCAGCGCGAACACGACGCTCGTCCCGAGATCGAGGGAGAACGCCCGCTGGAACTCCGTCTCCTGCTCGGCCGCGTCGCGGTCCTGCTGGACGTACGCCTCGTCGATCCCCACGCGCTTGAGCGCGATCACCGTCATCGTCGTCACCGTCACGATCCCGTACAGGCCGATCAGCTCGGGCCCGAGCAGCCGCGTGACGATGAGGCCCTGCGCGACGACCAGCCCGTCGATGAGCAGCAGGAAGACCGCCGTGACGAGGACGCCGCGGACGGTGCGTGACCGCAGCTGGTCGCGTGGGAACGTGAAACGGTCGCTCGCCATGGGTCCGGCTAGTCTGCCGCGTCCCGTGTCGGCTCCTTCGAACCTGCCCGATCCCGATCCGCGCAAGCTCGTGTCGATCGTCGTCCCCGCCTACAACGAGGCGGCGACGATCGCCCACGTGCTCGATCGCGTCTGCGAGCTCGACCTCCGCAAGGAGGTGCTCGTCGTCGACGACGGCTCGAAGGACGACACCGTCGCGATCGTCGAGGGCTCCGGCCACGACGAGGTCCGTGTCATCCGGCACGAGCGCAACCAGGGCAAGGGCGCCGCGGTCCGCAACGGCATCGCCGAGTCGCGCGGCGACATCGTCGTCATCCAGGACGCCGACCTCGAGTACGACCCGCGCGACCTGCCGAAGCTGCTGGCGCCGCTGATCGAGGGCGTCGCCGACGTCGTCTACGGGACGCGCCTGCGCGGCGGCGAGCCGCAGCGCGCCCACCTCTTCTGGCACTACGCCGGCAACCGCTTCCTCTCGCTGCTGACGAACGTGCTCTACAACACGACGATCAGCGACATGGAGGTCGGCTACAAGGCGTTCGACGGCGACCTCATCCGCTCGATCCCCCTCGTGTCGAACGACTTCGGCTTCGAGCCCGAGGTCACCGCGAAGGTCCTCCGGCGCGGCGACGTGCGGCTCTACGAGATCCCGATCTCGTACTACGGGCGCACCTACGAAGAGGGCAAGAAGATCACGTGGCGCGACGGCGTCAAGGCCGTGATCGCGCTCTTCCGCTTCCGCATCTCTCCCTGACATCCCGTCACTAGGCTGCGCGCCCATGCCGGTCCTGGAGGTGCGCGGGCTGACGAAGCGCTACGGCGTGACGGAGGCGCTCGCCGGCGTCGACCTGACCGTCGAGCCCGGTGAGCTCGTCGGGCTGCTCGGGCCCAACGGCGCCGGGAAGTCGACGCTCGTGAAGTGCTCGTGCGGTCTCGTGCGGCCGACGGTCGGGACGGCGACGATCACGGGCTCCTTCGGCTACCTCGCCGAGCTGTTCCGCTTCCCCGGCTGGGCGAAGGCGACCGAGGTGCTCGAGCTGCACCAGCGGCTCGCCGGTTCCGACGGCGGCGCGGGAGAGCGGGCCGAGCTGCTGGAGCTCGTCGGGCTCAGCGACGCCGCGGGCCGGCCCGTGGAGGCGATGTCGAAGGGCATGCAGCAGCGGCTCGGGATCGCGCAGGCGATGATCGGCCGCCCCGACGTCCTGCTGCTGGACGAGCCGACGTCGGCCCTCGATCCCGTCGGCCGGCGGCTCGTCCGGGCGCTGCTGGAGGAGCTGCGCCGCCGCGGCCAGTCCGTGCTGCTCAACTCGCATCTCCTGTCGGAGGTCGAGCAGGTCTGCGACCGCGTCGTGATCGTCACCCGCGGGCGCGTCGTCGCGGCGGGCCGGCCCAGCGAGCTGGCGCGGCCGCGCGGCGTGTCGGTCGAGACCGCGAGCGGGCCGCGGCTGTTCGAGGGCGCCGGGCGCGAGGACGCACCGCGCATCGTGGCCGAGCTGGTCGCCGCGGGCGAGCAGGTCTACGGCGTCGAGGTGCTGCGGTCCACGCTGGAGGACGTCTACGTCGAGGCGGTCGCATGAGCACGATCGCCGTCTACGCGATCCGCGAGTCGTTGCGCCGGCGCGTCTTCGTCGTCGTGCTCGTCTTGAGCCTCGCGTTCCTCGGGCTCTACGCGTGGGGCACGAGCGAGCTGTTCAGCGAGGGCCAGATCAGCGGCTTCACCGGCAACGAGTTCGGCGTCGAGGCCGAGGCGCTGGCGGGCGCGACCGTGCTCGGCCTCGCGATGTTCGCGATCCTCTTCCTCGGGGCCGTGCTCGCGACGTTCCTCACGCTGGGAGCGGTGCGCGGCGACGCCGAGCGGGGCCTGCTCCAGCCGCTCATCGTCCGGCCGGTCGGGCGCTCGTCGTACCTCGCGGGGCGGCTGCTCGCCGCGGGCGCCGTCAGCGCCGGCTACGTGATCGTGCTCTTCCTCTGCTGCGTCGTCATCACCGGGCTGATCGGCTGGTGGGCGGACCGGATCCTCGAGCCCGCCCTGGCGTTGGGCGGGGCGGCGGTCGTCATCGCGGCGCTGTCGCTGCTCGGCTCCGTCGTGCTCTCCTCGACCGCGAACGGCATCGCGGTCTTCATGGTGTTCGGCGCCGGCCTGACGGCGGGGCTGCTGGGGCAGATCGGCGAGGCGCTCGGATCGAAGACGCTCGACCGGATCAGCGACATCGTCTCGTGGCTGCTGCCGTTCGAGGCGCTCTACCAGCACGGGCTGGCGCGGATCAGCGCGGACGTCGTCGGGCCGACGCGGCTGCTCGTCAACCTCGGGCCGTTCGGCGGCGCGCAGGAGGGCGGCGCCGGGCTGTGGCTGTTCGCGCTGGCCTACGTCGCGGGCGTCGCGGCGCTCACGGCCGCGCTGTTCGCGCGGCGGGATCTGTGAGCACCTCGTAGACGCCGTAGCGCGCCGCCGGCCGGTAGGTGCGGTTCAGGTAGGCGTCGAGGATGCGGGAGCCGCGGAGGCGGCCGCTCGCGTTGTCCTCCGGTGCGGTGCGCGGGTCGTGCCAGCGGATGAGCACCGGCGGCCGGGCCTTCTGCAGGTCGGCGACCATCTCGCGCTGCACGTCCGCCTTCGTGACGACGCCGGGCTGCAGGACGTCGTAGCGAGTGGGGTTGTCCTTGCCGGCGATGACGTAGAGCAGCGGATCGCCGACCGTCACGCGGTCGAAGCGCGGCGGGGCGACGAAGATCGCCTGGTCGCCAACCCGGGCGAGGACGTGGACGAGGTCGTGCGCATCGAACGTGTCGGCCCTGATGCCGTCGGCCGCCGGGCCGGGCAGGTCCGCGAGCTGCGGGCGGTGGCGCAGCTCCCCCGCCTTGCGCTCGAGGCCGTGGATCGCGACGAGCCCCAGCACGACGGCGAACGCGATCCGCGACGCGATGGCGCTCGTGGCGGCGTACGCGGTGGCGAGCAGGATCGGCAGCACGGCAGCGAGCGGGACGAGGTGGAACTCGTCGGTGCGGCCGAGCAGGTAGGCGACGCCGACGACCAGCAGCGGCAGCAGCGGGTCGAGCCGGCGCCTGGCGATCGCGTACGCCGCGTACAGCGCGGTGCCCACGAGCAGGATGAGCGGCACGTAGCGCTCGAGGAGCTTGTTGAGATCGCCGCCCGCGTCCCCCGGGCCGAACGGGAACGGCACCCGCTGGAGGTTCTGGATGCCGAGGAACCCGACGACCTGGTCGAGGAGATCGCCGGGAGCGGCGACGAAGAACGGCAGCCAGCCGAGCGCGGCGACGCCGGCGGCGATGAGCAGCGCCTGCGGCCGGCGGGTGGCGATGAGGACGCCGAGCGCGGCGGCGACGCCGATCTCGATCCGGAAGATGGCGGCGAGCCCGGCGAGCACCGCGGCCGCGCGCAGATGCCGCGGAGCCAGCAGCAGCGCACCGAAAGCGAGCGCCAGCGCCGCCGGGTTCGGGCCCGGCCCGGTCGGGAACGCCATCGCCCCCGCGACCGCCACCCACGCAACAACGGGGACAGGCACCGTACGTGCACGCTCTGCACGCACGGTGCCTGACCCTCTTGTTGCGAGCTCGAAGGCGAGGAGGGCGACGGTGGCGTCGAGGAGGACCCGGAGGACGCGCCAGGGGACGAGCGACTCGCCGAAGACCTTCTCGAGCCCGCCCAGCAGCAGCGGCTGGCCGGGGCCGTAGTTCCACCAGAAGTCGCGGTACGGCAGCTCGCCCGAGGCGATCCGGTGGGCGGCCTGGAGCATCAGGCCCTCGTCGTGCGGCCCGATCCCGAACCAGATCGTCGACGCCGACAGCGCGGCGGCGAGGACGAAGAGCGCGATGCGGAGCGTCACTCGTCCGCCTCGGGGTGCCCTCCGGCGCGTGGGCCGCGCCAGGGCCGGGCGGGGATCGCGGCGTCGATCGGGACGACCGCCGCTCGCCGCAGCGCGCGGCGCTCGCGCAGCATCGCCGGCAGCAGCGGCAGCGCCGCGGCGACGCCGCCGAGGTGCTCGCCCAGCCGTCCCTCCCGCGCCGCGCGGACCGCCCACGCCGCCTGCCGGTAGAGCACCGGACCGAGCCACCGCAGCGGGAACGCCTTCGCGACGACGAGCAGCGTGTTGCGCGCGACCAGGGCGTCGATCGGCGTCGCGCCGGCGCTCTCCGAGCCGTGGCGGGCGTGACGGGCGACCGCGGGCTCGTAGAGGCAGCGCCAGCCCGCGAGCCGCAGGCGCAGCGCGAGGTCGACGTCCTCCAGGTAGGCGAAGAAGCGCTCGTCGAAGCCGCCGACGCCGATGACCGCCGAGCAGCGGTACAGCGCGGCGCCGGCGCAGGCGCCCCAGACCTCGCCGGGCTCGTCCCAGCGGCCGCCGTCGCGGTGGCCGTGGCCGCGCTGCTCCGCCACGCCGTCGCGGCGCAGCGTGTCGCCGGCGTCGTCGATCACCGACGGATCGGCGAGCAGGACCATCTTCGTGGCGACGGCCGCGGCGTCCGGCACCGTGCCGAGACGCGCGAGCGTGCGCTCCAGCCAGTCCGGCTCCAGCTCGACGTCCGTGTTCACGAGCGCGACGGCGTCGACGGCGGGGTCGACCGCCGCGATCCCGCGGTTCACGGCGATGGAGAAGCCCAGGTTGCGGTCCAGCTCGACGAGCCGCACGTCGGGCTGCTGCCGCAGGAACGCGACGGAGCCGTCCGTCGACCCGTTGTCCACGACGACGATCGCCTCGAACGGCGTGGTCTGGCCGCGCAGCGAGGCCAGCAGGGGCGCGAGCCACCGCAGCCCGTTCCAGCTCGGGATGACGACCGCGGCGCGCACGCCGGCCGCCGCCTACGACGCCAGCGCCAGGCCGCGCGGAACGCGCCGCCGCAGGTCCTCGCGGGTGCCGCGCTCCTGCGCGAGCGCCTCGTCGACCACGGCGCGCATGCCGGTCCGGAACCGGCTGATGTCGAAGCGGTGCGCGTTGCGCACGCAGGCGGCGGGATCGATCGCCTCGACGTCGAAGCGGCGCACCGCGGCGGTGAGCGCGGCGACCGTGGGCTCGTCGAAGAACGTGCCGGTGACGCCCTCGACGACCGTCTCGCGCGCGCCGCCCTCGCGGAGCGCGATGACGGGCCGCCCGGCGGCCTGGGCCTCGACGGCCGCGATCCCGAACTCCTCGGTCGCCGGCACGACGAGCGCGCGTGACCGCGCGAGCAGCCGCGCCGCCTCCTCGTCGCTCACCCGGCCCGCGAAGCGCACGGTCGGCCCGGCCATCCGGCGCAGGCGCCGCGCATCGGGCCCGTTCCCGACCACCACGAGCCGCCGCTGCAGGTCGCTGAACGCGCGGACCGCGAGCTCGATCCGCTTGTGCGGCATCAGCTCGCTCAGGACCATGTACTCGTCCCCCACGTCGCTCGTCGGCGTGAAGCGGGCGGTCTCGACGGGCGGGTGCAGCACCGACGCCTCACGGGCGAAGTAGCGCCGGACGCGGGCCCGCGTCGTCTCGGAGTTCGCGACGTAGCGGTCGACGCGCTGGGCGGCGAGCGTGTCCCACATCCGCCAGCGGCGCATGATCACGCCGAGCGCCGCGCGGACGGGCAGGGCGTGCTCGGACAGGGTCTGCTCGCGGGCGTTCCAGGCGTACCGGAAGGGGTTGTGGCAGTAGCAGACGTGCACCGCCTCGGGATCGACGATGACGCCGTGCGACCAGGCGCTCGAGCTCGACACCACGAGGTCGTAGCCGGACAGATCCAGCGACTCCATCGCGTACGGATAGAGCGGCAGCAGCGGGCGGAACGTCCGCGCCGTGGGCCGCAACCGCTGGAGGAACGAGGTGTTGACGTCCCGATGCCTGAACCAGCCCTCGGTCCCCGCCTCGTCGTAGACCGCCGTGAAGACGTCGGCCTGCGGGAAGAGGTCGCACAGCGCAGCGAAGACCCGCTCGGCACCCCGGATGTCGAGCAGGAAGTCGTGGATGAGCGCAACGCGCGGGGCAGGCATGAGCGGGCGAGTGTATGCGACCCTCCCGCGCCCATGAACGTGGTCCGGCCCCTCCTTGTTGCGGCGTTGCTCTGCCTTCTCGTCCTGCCCGTCGCTTCGGCGTCGGCGGCCGTCCCGCGCTCGTTCTTCGGCGTGATGGGGGATGGCCCGCTGCTCGACGGTGGGGTCGACCTGAGCCGGGAGACCGCGCTCATGCGCCAATCCGGTGCGGGGACGCTGCGCATCGCCGTCTACTGGCGGTCGATGCAGCCGGCGGCCGACGCGCCGATCGACTTCACGACGACCGACCGGATCGTCGGCGCGGCTGCCAAGGCCGGGCTCGGGATGCTGCCGGTGCTCGTCCGGGCGCCCGCGTGGGCGACCGGCGGGGACGACCGTGAGGGCGCCGTCCCGACCGATCCGGCGACGTACGCGGCGTTCTGCGCGGCGATGGTGCGGCGCTACGGCCCCGCCGGGTCGTTCTGGGCGCAGAACTCGGGCGTCCCGAAGCGGGCGATCGGCTCGTGGCAGATCTGGAACGAGCCGGACATCAACCGCTACTGGGTCGGCAAGCCGTGGGCACCGACCTACGTGAGCCTCCTGCGTCCGGCGCGCGACGCGATCAAGGGCGTCGACCCGAAGGCGCGGATCGTCGCCGCGGGGCTGACGAACAAGTCGTGGGAGGACCTCGCGACGCTCTACCGCGCCGGTGCGCGCGGCCTGTTCGACGCCGCCGCGATCCATCCGTTCTCCAAGCGGGTCGAGAACGTCGTGAAGATCGTCAAGCTCGCGCGCCGCTCGATGCGACAGGCGGGCGACGGCTCCAAGCAGATGCTCCTGACCGAGGTGAGCTGGTCGTCGGGGAAGGGCAAGTCGACGTTCAACTACGGCTGGGAGGAGACCGAGAAGGGCCAGGCGGCGAAGATCCGCGCGGCCCTGCCGGCGCTCGCGCGGCTGCGGAAGTCGTACGGCGTGGGCGGCGTGTGGTGGTACACGTGGCTGTCGCCGCAGATCGGCGACGACGAGTCGTTCTCCTACTCCGGCCTGCGACGCCTTTCGAAGAGCGGCAAGCCGGTGTCGAAGCCGGCGCTGGCCGCGTTCAGGTCGGTCGTGCAGAAGCTGCGGCGATAGCGCTCGCGAAGCGGCCCGCCGCCGCGGGGTCCCATTCGAGGTAGAGCTGCGGCTCGATCACCTCGAGCTCGATGAGCGCGAGCTTTCCGTGGGCGTCGCGGACGAGGTCGACGCGGGCGTACGGCAGCCGCTCCCCCACGGCGTCGAGCACGCGCTGCGCCGCGGTGAGCGCTTCTTCCGTCGGCTCCTCCAGCTTGACGTCGCTGCCGTGCGTGGGCTGGCTGCGGATGTCGCCGGGCTTCGGGACCTTGCGGACCGTGTGGCTGAGCTCGCCGGCGGCGTAGAGCAGCGACAACTCGCCCTCGGTCGCGATCGACTCGACGAGCGGCTGGATCAGCAGGTCGACGTCGGCGTCGATCGTCTCTCCCCGGCTGACGCGCCGGAGTCCCTTCGCACCGCCGTCGACGGCCGGCTTGACGACGGCGTGGTCGAACGGGACCTCGGCGCGCCTGCCCGCGTCGACCCAGACGGTCTCGAGCGTCCGGACGCCGCGCTGCTCGAGGTCGCGCAGGTACGACTTGTGGGCGTTCCAGCGGACGATGTGGACCGGGTTGAGGACGTGCTTCGCCTCGCGTTCGACGCGATCGAGCCACCGCGCGAACGCCTCCGGGTGGTCGAAGTAGTCCCAGACGGAGCGGACCACGACCGCGTCGTAGGCGCTCCAGTCGACGCTGTCGTCGGACCACGCGACGATCTCGTTCTCGACGCCGATCGCCCGGAGCGCCGGCGGCAGCGAGCGCGAGTCGGGATCGAGATCCGGCAGCGCCTCGCTCGTGACGAGCGCTATGCGAGCGACGTCGTCAGGCGAACGTCGACCTTGCCCCTGAGGGCCTCCGAGATGGGGCATTGCTCGTCAGCATGCCGCGCGATCTCCGCGAAGGTCGCCTCGTCGAGATCGGGCACGGTGCCGCGAACGCCGAGATCGACGTGCGTGATGCGGTACTCGTGCGGGTCGCTCTCGTCGGAGCGATCCAGCTCGCACGCGGCGCTGACCTCGAGCCGCTCCGCCGGCGTGCCCCGGCGCGTGAGCGCGAGCGCGAGCGTCATCGCGTAGCACCCCGCCTCCGCCGCCGCGAGCAGCTGCTCCGGGCTCGTCGTCCCGTCCGCCTCGGCGTCGGTCGAGGCCCAGTCCACGGGCGTCTCCTGCAGGGCGCCGCCCGCCTGGAGCGCGCCCTCCCCGCCGCCGAGGGTGCCCTGCCAGACGACGGTCGCTTCACGGTGTGCGAGTGGCATGCGCTCGGCGCTACCCGTCACCCCGCGCGTTCGTCGGCAAGCTGGCGCAGCAGTCGGTCCATGAGCGTCGCGGTGCCAGTCCACGAGAACTGCGCCGCCCGCGCCGGCCCGCGATCGCCTCCGCGCTCCATCGCGGCGAAGACCGCGTCCGCGATCCCCTCGCGGTCGAGAGGGTCGACGAGCGTTCCGGCGTCCCCGACCACTTCCGGAAGAGCGCCGCGATCCGAGGCCACCACCGGCACGCCGCATGCCATCGCCTCCAGCGCGGTGAGCCCGAACCCCTCGTACAGCGAAGGGAGCACGAACGCGCGAGCGCCGGCGTAGAGCCCCGGAAGGAGCGCGTCGTCGACCGCGCCGACGAACCTGACCTCAACGCCGGTGTCGGCCCGGAACTGCGGCCTTCCTCCTCCCGCCGCGACGAGGTCGATCCCCTCCGCGGCGAGTCTTCGGGCGGTCACGTCGAGGGCCGCGAGGTTCTTGCGGGCGATGAGGCTGCCGACGGTGAGGACGTAGGGGCGGTCGAGGCCGAGGGCCGCGCGGGCGGGACCGGGATCGGCGTCGGGGCGGAAGCGCTCGTCGACGCCGCCGGGGATGACGCTGATCTTGCCGGGGTCCGCGTTGAGCAGGTCGACCAGTTCGCGCCGGGAGAACTGGGAAACTGCGACGAGATGCACCGCCCGTCTGGCCAGAGCCGGAAGCACGGCCCGCTGCCAGGCCACGTAGAGCCGCGAGTACCAGGTCGGCTCGCGCAAGGCGGCGGCGTCGTGGATGACGACGACGTTGCGGTCGAACGCGAGCGGGGCGAGGTTCGCGGGGTTCAGCAGCAAGCCGGCGTGCCTGCGCCGAGCGATCGCGGGCAGCGCCGCCTGCTCCCAGGCGTGCCCGGCCCGGTGAACCAGCCTCGGCCGCGGCGCGACGACGGCGTACCGGTCCGGATCGAGCGCCGGCAGCCGCGCGGCCATCTCGCGCGCCCACCGCTCCACCCCGCCGAGCTCCGGCCGAGCCGCCGCCCGCGCGTTGATGAGGACCTGACCCGTCATCGAGGGGCTGCACTTTGAAGGTCGCCGTCGACGCACGGCACCTCACCGGCGGCCGCGGCATCGCCGAGTACACGAAGGGCATGCTCACCGCGCTCCTCGCGGAGCACCCCGAAGACGAGTGGCGAGCCTTCGTCCCGGGCCGCGAACACATCCCCCCTTTGGGGGCTCTTCGCACCGTCAGGCACGCGCTCCCTTCGCGCGTGCTCTTCGGGGCGGCGGCTCTCACGGGGCGGCCTCGGCTGGATCGTCTTGCCGGCGGGGACGTGGACGTCGTGTGGGCCCCGGCTCCCGCTCCTCTAGCGGTCTCGCGGGACGTGCCGCTCGTGGTGACCGCGCATGACGTCTCGTGGCTGGACCGGCCGGGCGACTTCACGCGGTACGAGCGGTTGTGGCATCGGCTCGGGCGGTTGGACCGGCTGGCGGAGCGGGCCGACGTCGTCGTCGTGAACTCCGCGGTCGTCGGGGAGTCGGTGCGGCGGGCGTGGGGCGTGCCGGAGCGGAAGCTGCGGCTGATCCGGCCGGGCATCCCGGCGCGGCCGCGGGGAGAGCTGCCTCCCGGCATCCCCGACCGGTTCTTCCTCTCCGTCGGCGCGCTCGAGCCGCGGAAGGACCCCGCGTTCCTCGCCCGCGTGCACCGGCTGGCGAACACGGACGCGGGGCTTGTGTTCGCGGGGTCCGGCCGGCTCGCGCCCGAGCTCCAGGGCCCGGGCGTGACGATCGTCAAGCCGACCGACGCCGAGCTCGGCGCGCTCTACGCCAACGCGATCGCCCTCGTCTCGACGAGCCGGCTCGAGGGCTTCGGCTTCCCTCCGCTCGAGGCGGCCGCGGCCGGGACGCCCTCGGTGCTCACCGACCTCCCGGCCTTCCGCGAGAACCTCGGCGACGACGGCGCGACCTTCGTGCCGGTCGGCGACGAGGACGCATGGGTGCGCGCGCTCGAGGAGGCCGCGAGAGAGCCGCGGCCGGCGCCGGACGTCGGAGACTTCCGGTGGGACCGCGCGGCGCGAGACCTCCGCGCGGCCCTCGCCGAGGTGGCGCGGTGACGGACTTCTCCGTCGTGCTCGTGCTGCACGACTCGCGGGCGCATCTCGTGAAGCTGCTGGATTCGCTCGACCGGCATCTGCCCGCCCGCGCGGAGGTGATCGTCGTGGACACCGGGTCCGAGGACGGTGGGGCGGCGCTGGCGGCGGAGCGCGGGGCGGTCGTCGTGGATCTTCCGGAGAACCCGGGCTTCGGGCCGGCGAACAACGCCGGCGTTGCCAGGGCGAGCCATGACGTCACCGCTCTGCTCAACCCCGACGTGGAGCTGCTGGACGACGGGCTGCAGCGGCTGGTCGACCACGTGCGGGCGAATGACGAGCTCGTCTTCCCGCGCCTGCTCAACCCGGACGGATCGCCGCAGGACAGCGCGCATCCGCTCCCCGGCACACGCAAGGAGATCGCCAGAGCGCTCCTTCCTCACCGGCTCGCGAAGCAGCCGTACAGGACCGGCGAGGACGTCGGGTGGGCGATCGCGGCAGCGGTGGTGGCAAGGACCGAGACCCTGAGACGGCTCGGCCCCTTCGATCCCGGCGCGTTCATGTACTACGAGGACATGGACCTCTGCCTGCGCGCGGACGTCCCGCTCAGGCTCCGGACCGACGTCGCGCTGAGACATGAAGGCGGCCACTCGACCGGCAGGCGCGCCATCGACGAGGAGGCCCGGAGGCGCCACCACGTCATCCGGCAACGGCTCGGCACCGAGGCGGCCAGGAGGGACGATCTCGCCCAGGCGCTCACCTTCGCCCGCACCGCGGCGTTCCGGCGCCGAAGCCGCGAGCAACTGCGCGCGCTGTGGGTAGCCCGCCGGGCATGACCCAGTTCTGGTTCGCCGGAAGCACCGAGGAGTTCCTCCCGACGCAGATCCTCGACCAGGCGAAGGCCGCAGAGGCCGCCGGCTTCGACGGGCTCGCGACGTCGGACCACTGGGCCCCGTGGTGGCCGGAGGGCCTCGGCACGCAGGCGTGGGTGACGCTGGCGGCGATCGGCCAGCACACGACGAAGCCGCTCGGGACGAGCGTCACGCCCGTCGTGCACCACTACCACCCCGGCGTCATCGCGCAGGCCTGGATGGCGCTCGAGGACCTCTATCCCGGCCGGACGTACCTCGGCGTGGGCAGCGGCGAGGCGGTCAACGAGGTGCCGCTCGGCGCGGACTGGCCGTCCGTCGGGGAGCAGATCGAGCGCATGGACCAGGGCCTCACGGCGATCCGCAAGCTGTGGGACGGGGAGACGGTGACGATGGACGCCGGCTGGTTCCGCCTCAAGGAGGCCAAGCTCTACACGCGAGCCAAGTCCAAGCCGAAGCTCTACGTCAGCGCCTTCGGCCCGCAGGCCGCCGAGGTCGCGGCGAAGCACGCCGACGGCCTGTGGACGCTCGGCGACCCCGAGCAGGCGCCGGAGATCATCGAGGCCTACCGCTCCGCCGGCGGCAGCGGCGAGATCATCTTCCAGGCCGGCTTCCACCTCGCCCAAGACGAGCAGCAGGCCATCCGGAGCGCGAAGAAGTGGAAGGCCACCCAGGTCCCCGACATGTACGTCAAGGACATCCACGACCCCGCCGAGATGTTCCGGATCGGCGACGAGCACATGACCGACGAGGAGTTCGCCCACGAGGGCTTCCTCGTCGGAGCGGACGCCGCCGAGCACGTGAAGCGGCTCCGGGAGATGCAGGAGGCGGGAGCGACCGTGATCTGCCTGCAGCTCATCGGCGACGCGGACGTCGAGGGCTCGATCCGCCGGTACGGCGAGGAGGTCCTCCCCGAGCTCAGGGGATGACCGATCGGGGTTCCGGGGGTCACGTTAGGTGGACCCCCGATGTACCCCGGGCCGCATGCGCCGACCCTTGAGCGCATGCGTACGACTCCGCTCCTCCTCGCCGTAGCGGCGCTCGCCCTGCCGGGCGCCGCGCAGGCCGCGACCATCTCGACCGACGCCGACGGCAGCCTCGTCTTCACGGGCGGCGCCGGCGGCACCTTCGTCGACTTCGACAGGGGGAGCGATGGGCGGCTGTGGGTGCAGGAGTCGCTCGACGACCGCGCGACGTCGTTCCCCGCCGAGTGCGAGCGCGAGCAGTACACCGAGGACCTCTACTGCACCCTGCCCGCCGCCGGCCTGAAGGTCGTGATGGGCGACGGCGACGACAAGGCCGGCCTCCGCAAGGACCTCGGCGTGCCCGTGACGCTCGACGGCGGGGCCGGCACCGACGTCCTCGTCGGCGCGTACGAGGCGGGCGACGAGACGTACGCCGGCGGCCCCGGCAACGACACGCTCAACGGCGGCGGCGGCGACGACCACCTCGACGGCGGCGACGGCGACGACGTCCTGAAGGGCGGCGCCGGCCGCGACCAGGTGCTCGGCGGCGCCGGAACCGACAAGCTCAACGGCGACGAGGGCGCCGCGACCGACCCTGACGTGCTCGACGGCGGCCCCGGCCTCGACTCGATCGAGTTCGAGTGGAGCACCGTTCAGCGCGAGGGCAAGGGCCTCGTGACCATCACGCTCGACACGGGCGCCGACGACGGCTTCGCGGGCGAGAACGACGAGGTGCGCGGCATCGAGAAGCTCTCCACGAGCACCGGCGGGACCTACGCGGGCACGGCGGGCAACGACGAGCTGTTCGTCGGCGCCGAGAAGACCACGGTGAACGGCCTCGGCGGCGACGACACGATCTACACCTCGTACTCGAACGACACGATCGACGGCGGCGCCGGCAGCGACACGATCCGCGGCTACAGCGGCGACGACACGATCACCGGCGGCGCCGGCCAGGACACGATCTTCGGCGACACGCAGGGCCAGACGTGCAACACGCTGACCTGTAGCACGTACATCGGCAACGACGTCATCGACGCCCGCGACGGCGAGCGCGACTCGATCGACTGCGGCCTCGGCCAGGACACCGCGCTGGTCGACGCGCTCGACGTGGCGACGGGCTGCGAGGACGTCCAGGTCGAGAAGACCGACGGCCCGGTCGGCCCTGTCGGCCCCGTGGGCCCCGTTGGCCCCGGCACGGGCAAGCTCACCGTCAAGGCTCCGAAGCTCCGCACCGCCCTCGCCAAGGGCCTGACCGTCAAGCTCGCCGGGCTGAAGGCGGGCAAGGTCACCGTGAAGGCGACGCTCGCCGGCGCGCTGGTCGGCCGCGGTACCGGCAAGATCGCCTCGGGCGGCACCGGCAAGGTCGTCGTCAAGTTCACCGCCAAGGCGCGCAAGCGGCTCAAGGGCAAGCGGAAGATCACGCTCAAGCTCGCGGTCGCCGGCGCGAAGAGCGCGACCGTCACGCTGAAGCGATAGCGGAATGCAGGCAGGTTCCTCATCAAGTTCTGGTGAGGGATCTGCCGCAACTAGCCAACTCACTGCCATCTGGGGCGTTGGATCCGATACCCGTCCAACGAGCAGGGCTTCGCCCGCTCGGCCGGGAAGACCCGGTCCATCCCCGTGCCGCAGACGACAACTCTCACGAAGGACAGCCCGCGGGTGCGGCGCGCGATACGCGCGCTCGCCCGCGAGATGCGCCTGCACCACCGGGAGACCGCAGACCACAGCCATCGCCTCGCGGGGCTCTCGCGCCGGCTCGCCGAGCACATGGGCCTCGATCCGCTCGTCGCGACCGAGGTCGAGCTCGTCGCGGTCCTGCACGACGTCGGCAAGCTCGCGGTCGACCGCGAGATCCTCGACTACGAGGGGCCGCTGAACGACCTGCAGCGCCACGTCATGCGGCGCCACACGATCCAGGGCGAGGAGATCCTCGTGCAGTTCGCGGGGCTCGAGCACCTGGGCATCCTCGTCCGCGCCACCCACGAGTGGTGGGACGGCTCGGGCTATCCCGACGGGCTGAGCGGCACCGACATCCCGCTCGAGGCCCGCATCGTCGGCTGCGCCGACGCGTTCGACGCGATGACCAGCGACCGCGCGTACCGCAAGGCGTTCAGCGCGCGAGAGGCCTGCCGGCGCATCGAGCGCGACAGCGGCCGGCAGTTCGACCCCCTCGTGGCGGCGGCGCTGCTCGAGGTGGTCGGAGCGGACTACTAGAAGAGCCCGAGCTGCTCGGCCGAGGCGGCCGCGACCGGCTCCGGCGCGTGCTCCGGCTCCTGCTCGATCGCCACGGCCTCCTCGATCTCCAGCAGCTCCTCGACCGGATCGGCGGCGCCTTCGGCCCGGGCGGGCGCGGGCCGGTCGAGCAGCGCGGGGATCCGCGCGAAGTCCGCGCGCAGCACGTCGACCATCGACTCGGTGTAGAGCGCCGCGGCCGGGTGGTAGAGCGGGTAGAGCCGCACGTTGTAGGACCCGATCACCCGCTCCTCGTCGCGGCCGTGGAGGCGAGTGATGCCGGTGGGATCGCCGCGCAGGAGCTTCGTGGCGAAGTTGCCGAGCGTGCAGATGACCTTCGGCTGGACGAGCGCGATCGACTCGTAGAGCCACTCGCGGCAGTTCTCGACCTCGGTCGGGTGCGGATCGCGGTTGCCCGGCGGCCGGCAGCGCAGGACGTTGGTGATGAACACGTCGCCGCGCGCGAGCCCGACCTCGCCCAGCAGCTGGTCGAGCAGCTGCCCCGCGCGGCCCACGAACGGCAGGCCCTGGCGGTCCTCGTTCGCGCCCGGCGCCTCCCCGACGAACATCAGGTCGGCATCGGCGTTGCCCGCGCCGAACACCACCGAACGGCGGGTCTGGGCGAGCTGCGGGCAGCGCTCGCAGCCGCGGCACGCGTGGAAGGCGGCCTTGAGGGCCTCGCGCCGCTCGTCGGCGTCGCGGACGTCGGACATCGGGGCCGATGCTAGACCGCGGCACGGATGCCGAAGGACAACGACCCCGCTCTTTGGCGGTTTCTCCTCGCGTCGGCGTCGTTTCCCCATCCGCGGGGTACCATTGGGGGTGCGTTCCGCCTTCAAGAGGCCGGTATCCCACCCAAGGGAACTGGACCCCGAAGATCGAGATGAACTCCATCGCCATCATCGGCCGTGGTCGCATGGGCACGGCGTTGTTCCGCTGTCTGCGCGCCTCAGGGCACGCCGTCGAGGAACCGCTCGGTCGCGGTGCGGACCCCGCGCACGCCGACGTGGTGCTGCTGTGCGTCCCGGATGCGGAGATCGCCCGAGCGGCGGCCGGCCTGACGCCCCGCGAGGGCCTGCTCGTCGGCCACTGCTCCGGCGCGACGACCCTCGAGGTGCTCGAAGGCCACGAGGCGTTCTCGATGCACCCGCTGATGACGGTGGCCGATCGGAACGCGACCTTCGACGGCGCCGGAGCGGCAGTCGCCGGCTCCACGCCGCGCGCCCTCGAGACCGCGCGATGTCTTGCCACCTCGCTGGGGATGCGGCCCGTCGAGATCCCCGACGCCGACCGCGCCGCCTACCACGCCGCCGCATCGATCGCCTCGAACTTCCTCGTGACGCTCGAGGCCGCCGCCGAGCAGGTCCTGGGCCACGACCGCGAGCTGCTCGTCCCGCTCGTCCGCGCGACGGTCGAGAACTGGGCGGCGCTGGGCGCCGAGCGCGCCCTCACCGGCCCGATCGCCCGCGGCGACGAGGTCACCGTCCAGCGCCAGCGCCGCGCGGTCGCGGAGCGGGCGCCGGAGCTCCTTCCCCTCTTCGACGTCCTGGCCGACACGACGCGGAAGCTCGCGGCGAAGACGAGCGAGGAGGCCGCGTGAGGACCGTGCGCACCGTGGCCGACCTCCGCGCCGCGGTGAAGGCCGCGCGCGGCGAGGGCCGCGAGATCGGGCTCGTGCCGACGATGGGCGCGCTGCACGACGGCCACCTCGCGCTCATCCGGCGCGCCGCGGAGACGACGGGGTTCGTCGTCGTCTCCCTCTTCGTCAACCCGGCGCAGTTCAACGAGGCGAGCGACCTCGCCGCCTACCCGCGCGACGAGGAGCGCGACGCGCAGCTCGCAGCCGGCGCGGGCGCCGACCTGCTGTTCGCGCCGCCCGTCGAGGAGGTCTACCCGGACGGGTTCTCCACGACGGTCGCCGTCCTCGGCCTGTCGGAGCCGATGGAGGGCGAGCATCGCGGCCGCTCGCACTTCGACGGCGTCGCGACCGTCGTGACCAAGCTGCTCAACATGGCCGCCCCCGACGTCGCGTTCTTCGGCCAGAAGGACGCGCAGCAGCTCGTCGTCATCCGCCGGCTCGTGCGGGACCTCGACCTGCCGGTCCGCATCGAGGCCGTCCCGACCGTCCGCGAGGACGACGGCCTCGCGCTGTCGAGCCGCAACGTCCACCTGAGCGCCGCCGACCGGGGGCGCGCCGTCGCCCTCAGCCGTGCGCTGCGGGCGGCCGAGCGCGCCGCGGGCGACGGTGAGCGTGACCCCGCAGCGGTGCGCACCGCCGCGGTGAGCGCGATGGAGCCCTTCGGCGTCGAGCCCGAGTACCTCGAGCTCGTCCGCGCCGACACCCTCGTGCCCGTCGAGACCCTCGACGGGGACGTCCTCGTCGCCGTCGCCGCGCGCGTCGGCGGCGTTCGTCTCATCGACAACACGCTCATACACGTGAACGGGAGACCGTCATGACCCGGACCATGCTCAAGTCGAAGATCCACCGCGCGACGGTGACCGACTCCGATCTGCACTACGTGGGCTCGATCACCATCGACCCGGACCTGCTGGAGGCCGCCGACATCCTCGAGCACGAGCAGGTCCACGTGGTGGACGTCGACAACGGCGCCCGCTTCGAGACGTACACCATCGCCGGCGAGCGGGGCTCGGGCGAGATGAAGGTCAACGGCGCCGCCGCCCGCCTCGTCCACGACGGCGACACGATCATCGTCATCTCCTACGCGCAGTACACGCGTGAGGAGATGGAGCACTACCAGCCGCGCGTCGTCCACGTGGATCGCGCCAACGCCATCATCGCGGCCGACGACCAGGTCGCCACCCTCCTCACCACCGCCTAGGAGAACCCGGGGTCATGTCCTCCCTCCCGAACCACGTCCAGATCCCGTCGGACGCCTCGCGGCTGCCGATGACGTTGCCGCGGCTGGCCGAGAAGAAGGCGCTCGGCGAGCCGGTCGTCATGGTGACCGCGTACGACTACCCGAGCGCGCTCGCCGTCGACAAGGCCGGCGTCGACCTCGTCCTGGTCGGCGACTCCGGCGCGATGACGGTGCTCGGCTACGACTCGACCGTCCCCGTCTCGCTGGACGAGCTGCTGATCCTCGCGAAGGCCGTGCGCCGCGGGCTGAAGACGCCGTTCATGATCGGCGACCTGCCGTTCGGCTCGTACGAGGTCAGCGACGAGCAGGCCGTGCAGACCGCGTTCCGCTTCGTCAAGGAGGCGGGCTGCGACGCGGTGAAGCTCGAGGGCGGCGGCCCGGTCTCGGTCGCCCGCGCGAAGGCGATCGCGGCGGCCGGCATCCCGGTCATGGGCCACGTCGGCCTGACGCCGCAGACCGCGACGGCGCTCGGCGGCTACCGCGCCCAGGGGCGCAACGCCGAGGCGGCGCGCCGCGTCGCCGAGGAGGCGCTCGCGCTGCAGGAGGCCGGGTGCTTCTCGATCGTCTTCGAGGCGATCCCGTCGGCGGTGGCCGAGGGCATCATGCCCAAGATGCGCATCCCGGTCATCGGGATCGGCGCCGGCCCGTCGACCGACGGGCAGGTGCTCGTGTTCCACGACCTGCTCGGCATCCGCGAGGGCCGCGGCGCGAAGTTCGTCAAGCGCTACGCGGATCTGCTCGACGAGATGGCGGCGGGCGTATCGGCGTACGCCGCCGACGTGCGCGAGCGCCGCTACCCGGCGCCGGAGCACGGCTACTCGATGCCGCCGGAGGAACTCGAGCGGTTCAAGCGCGACACGACGCCCGACCCGTCGACGCTCCTCGGCTGACGACATCATGCGGCCGGACCGAGGGGCCGCCCGGACGACCCCTCGGCCGGCACGTTGGTGATCGCACTTCTCCCACACGGCGGCGAGGGGCGTGACGTGAAGAACGTGCGCTCAGCAGGCATGCGGTGACGGAGCCCCGGGCATGTTGGGTGACCGGCGTCCGGGGTGTCTCTCCTCTTTGACGCAATGGATCCTGCGGGTGGACAGAAGACCGTGAAACGGTGCTTCTTCTCCCCTTGAGCGCGGCAACGTGTCATGCATGCCCCGCATCCTGCTGGCGGCCCTCGCCTGCCTCGCGGCTCTGCCCGCGACCGCGTCGGCGGCCGTCCCCCATGTCGTTGCGCCAGGTGAGACCCTCTGGTCGATCGCCGCGGCGAACAACCTCTACACGGGCGCCCTCGCCGCCTACAACGGGCTGCCGCCCGAGTCGGCCGTCGTGCTCGGCCAGACGCTCATGGTGCCGACCGCCGCCGAGGCGCTGCCGGCCGTCAACGAGGCGATCGCCAACGGCGCCCCGCAGCCCTCCGGCAAGGTCGTCGCCGCCGCTCCCGCCCCGGCCGCCTCCTCCGAGTCCTCGGCATCCGGGCCGCCGCCGGCCGGCGCCTACCTCGTGCAGCCGGGCGACACGTTCTCCGCGCTCGCCCTCCGCGCCGGCGTCGCGCCCGAGCAGGTCGCGGGCGTCAACGGCCTCGACGTCAACGCGCCGCTGCTCGCGGGCACGACGATCAAGCTCCCGCCCGCGTCAGAGCCGGTCGTGGACCAGGCCGCCCCGCCCACGCAGGCCGCGCCGCCGCCGACGAGCCAGCCCGCGCCCGAGGCGACCGGCGGCCGTCTGACCGCCGAGCAGGTGCAGCAGGTCGCCGCCGGCAACGGCGTCCCCGGCTCGCTCGCCGCCGCGATCGCGTGGCAGGAGAGCGGCTTCAACAACGCGATGGTCTCGAGCGCCAACGCGCGCGGCGTCATGCAGGTGATGCCGGGCACGTGGGACTGGGTGCAGCGCAACCTCGCCCAGCGCCAGCTCGACCCGGGGAGCGCGACCGACAACGTCCACGCCGGCACGCTCTACCTCGGCCAGCTCCTGCGCGAGACGGGCGGCGATCCGGCGCTCGCGGCCGCCGGCTACTACCAGGGCCTCTCGAGCGTGCGCAAGATCGGCATGCTGCCCGAGACCGAGCGCTACGTCGCGAACGTGCTTGCGCTGCGGTCCCGCTTCGGCGGCTAGACCCGCGCCTCGGGGTGTTCGATGGGCCGGAGCACCTTCGCGGGTGCTCCGGCGGCGATCGAGAACTCGGGGACGTCGGTCGTGACGACCGAGTTCGCCCCGATGACGGAGCGGCGGCCGATGGTGACGCCGCTCGTGACCACGACGTTCGCCCCGCACCACACGTTGTCGCCGATCCGCGTCGGCCCCTTGGTGCTGAAGCCCTGCCACGTGATCGGCAGCTCGGGGTCGTCGAAGCGGTGGTTGGCGTCGGTCACGAAGCAGCCGTTGGCGAACATGCAGTGATCGCCGATCTCGACGAGCTCCATCGACGCGACCATCACGCCCAGGTTGAGGAAGCAGCCGTCGCCGATGACGATCCGCGCGGGCGCCGGCGCGGTCAGCCACACGCCCGGCTCGAACAGCGTGCCCTCCCCCACCTGCAGCCGCCCGTCGTCGAACGCCTCGAGCACGTTGCCGTGCACCGGCCAGCGGCAGAACGCGCGCCGGCGCAGGAAGTGCGCGTGGATGCGCGCACGGTTCCACGGCAGGTCGTTGCGCTGGTACCAGCGCCACTTCTGCAGCCACAGCTTCGCGTCGGCGGACAGGCTCACCGGCGCGAAGCGTGGCAGGTGCTGCGGCGGTTCAGCCGTTGCCGCCCGTGCTGATGACGGTCGCGCCGTCCATGCCGATCAGCGAGCCGCCGTCCATGCCGATCAGCGTGCCGCCGTCCATCCCGACCAGCGAGGCGCCGTCCATGCCGATCAGCGTCGCGCCGTCCATCCCGATCAGCGAGCCGCCGTCCATCCCGATGAGCGAGCCCGCGTCGTTGCCGATGAGCGTCGCGCCGTCCATGCCGATGAGCGGAGCCGTGCCGGCCCCGAGCAGCCCGATCGCGGTCGCGCCGCTGATCTTCGTGAGGTCGAGGTTCGGGGCGGCCGCGCTGACGGGCGTCAACTTCTGCGTCGCGCCCGCGGTCGTGCCGCCGCCCGTCACCGGGTAGAAGAGGCCGCCCGGCAGGAACATGAAGTTCCCCACCTTCAAGGCGATCGCCCCGTCGTGCGGGTTGATGGCGGTGGTAGGGACCGTCACGCTGCGCGTGCCGTCGCTGTAGACCGCCTTGCCCTTGACGAAGTCGACGGCCGAGATCGTCGTCGGTCCGTTGCCGGCACCGGCGAGGACGGTGATCTCCGCGCCGCGCGCGACGAGCGCGTCGTAGTAGCCCGCGTCCCCCTTGCCGATCGCCGCGCCGGCGGCCGCGTTCAACGTGAGGACCGCGCTGTAGAGCGGGCCGTTCGGGTCGCGCTTCGCCGCCTCGCGGTAGAGCGGGCTGCGCGCGACGTCGGTGACGATCTGGGCGGCCAGCTTGCCAAGCGAGGCGCGATCGGCCTGCGCGGCGCGGGCGCGCGCGGCGGCGTTCGCCACCGGCTTCCAGTCGCCCTTCGAGTGGCCGTAGGTCAGGCCGTCGATGCCGACGTACGTGCGGCGCGTGTCGAGCTTGGCGACGTCGAGGCGCTTCCAGCCGACGATGCAGTCGCCCTCCTTGTCGCACAGCTGCGACCACAGCTCGTACTTGCCGGGCTTGGCGATCTGGCCGGAGACGTCGGCGATGCCGTTGTCCTTCGTCTGGCCCCAGACGTCGGTGCCGCCGTCCTCGCCGTAGATGTTCACGTAGAGGCGGCTGAAGCCGATGCCGGCCTTCGTCGGATTGACGTACAGCGTGAACTTCTCGCCGGCGGGGAGCACCAGCTCGTTGTTGTCGCCCCACATCGCCGGCAGGAACCCGGAGACGAGCTTCGGCTTCGTCAGCGCGAAGGTGATCTCGGGGGAGCCGTGGTGGACGACGAGCCGCAGCTTCTTCTGGCTCGAGCCGGTGATCGACGCGGTCGCCACGGTCGGGCGGTCGGCGCCGCGCTTGACCTTCGTGACGAGGTCGTAGCGATCGCGCGGGCAGCCCGCCTCGCGCAGGACCTTCTCGGCGCGGGCCAGCGTCATGTCGCGGATGTAGTCGGTGAGCTTGAAGAGCTCGCCCTCGATCCGCACGTACGGCCGGTTGAGGTTGCACCCGGCGATCTTGCTCGGCTCGAAGACGTAGGCCTTGACCTCGATCGCGCTGCCCGGGCCGGACTTCACCTTCGTGCCCGCCTTCGGCGAGGTCTTGAGCACCTCGCCGGCCACGACCTTGCGCCCGACCGCGTCCTCGAGCACGCTGCCGCTCGCCTTGCGCTCGCTGAACTCGATGTTGAGCTTCTTGCGGTCGAGCGACGTCTTCATCTCCGGCGCCTTGCAGTACTTCTTCTTGCCGCACAGCTTCGTGCCGCGCAGGTAGTTGGGGAACTTCAGCTCCTGCTCGGGCAGCGCCGCGACGACCGTCTTCGCCGTGAGCTCGCCGGCCGTCTTCGGCGCCGGAGCGGGCGGGGCGGTCGTGCCGTCGCCACCGGAGGGCGGCGGCGTCGTGCCGCCCCCACCGCCGCCGGAGGACGGCGAGAAGCGGTTCACCGTCGCGCAGTCGACCGGCGCCGGGTCGGCGCGATCGACGTTCGCGACATCGCCGGCGTCGCCCGTGCCCGGGATGCCATTGCCGCAGTTGACCACGAGGTCGGCGGTGTCGTCGTCCCCGTCGCGCGCGTTGACCGTGTCGTCGCCGTCGCCGCCGAAGAGCTCGTCGTGCCCGTCGCCGCCCGTGACGGCGTCGTTGCCGCCCGCGCCCGAGAGCTTGTTCGCCTGCGCGTCGCCGACGAGGACGTCGTCGGAGTTCGTGCCCTGCACGTAGTCGATGCCGGTGCCGACCGAGTCGCGGCCACCGATCGGCCCGGACGTCGCCGCGTCGTACGTCCCGTTCCCGTCGTTCGCTTGTCCGTCGAAGGTCACGCTCACACCGGCGATGCGCGCCGGCGTGTCGCCGAAGAAGTTGATCGTGTCGTTCGCCGACGCTCCCGTGTCGTAGAGGACGTCGGCGCCGCGGCCGCCGAAGAACGTGTCCCCGGCATCCGCGCCGGCCGACGGGTTGCCGGCCCCGACGTAGCCGTCGAGCTCGTCGTCGCCGTCGCGCCCGTCGAGGACGTCGTCGTCGGCTCCGCCGAAGAGCATGTCCGCGCCCTCGCCGCCCGTGAGGACGTCGTGGCCGCCCTCGCCGAAGACGACGACGGGGACCACGCCGGTCGCGGTCACCTCGAACTGGTCGCTGCCGGCGCCGAGGAAGACCTGCGCCGGGCTCGCGGGGACGTGGTCGCACTTGATCTCCGTGGCGGCGCCGTTCAGGGTGCAGTCCGGAAGCGCCTCCGTGAAGGTCGAGGGCGACTCGAAGACGAGCGTCCGGTCGGTGATCGTCGGCGCCGAGTACGTCGTCAGCTTCACGAGGTCGTCGCTGCCGAGACCCGTCAGCGTCAGCTGCGGTCCGCTCATCGTCACGTCGATCGGCGCCGCCCACGCCGCGGCCGGCACGGCGAAGACAAGTGCGGCGACCAACGGCGCGAGGGCACGGCGAAGCAACGAGACGGGCACGAACGGACCTCCGGAGACGGGTTGCGCCCTTGATCGGCACCGCTCGCGCCTGATTGAACCCCAGTTCTGCGAGCGACCCACCCCGGGGTCAACGCGGGGTCAGGGCGCGAGCGTGGCGACCGCTTCGACCGCCGGCACGATCGTCTCGATCCTCTTCGCGGCCTCGCCGGCGTACAGCGGTGCCACGTCGACGAGGCGCTCGTCCATCCCTGCGAGCGGCGGCGCCGGCGAGTAGAGCGGGATCGCGCCGCGCTGCGTGCGCAGGAGCGCCGCGGTCGCCGAGAGCGGCAGCAGCCGGCCCAGAGGGCGGCTGGCGCGGCCGGCGAGCGTCGCCGCGCGCAGGGCGGCGCCACGCGGGCCGGTGGGCGACTCCCAGGCGCGGGTGGCGGCATTCGGAAGGACCCGGTGGCGGTCGGGCCAGCCGACGCCGAAGAGCTTCGTCACGACCGTGCGCTCGGCGCCGAGCGCACGCCGCTTGTACTCCCCGTGGGCGCGCGCCTCCTCGGTGAGCAGGAACCGCGTGCCGCACCAGACGCCCGCCGCCCCGGCCGCGAGCGCGCGCCGGGTGCCGGACCCGTCGACGATCCCGCCCGCCGCCAGGACGGGCGTGGACCCGGCCAGCTCGAGCGCGCGCGGCAGGAACGCCTCGAGCGGCTCCTCGGCGAGCAGATGGCCGCCCGCCTCGATGCCCTGGGCGATGAGCGCATCGGCGCCGTCCGCCAGCGCTCGCCGTGCCCCCTCGACCGTGCCGACCTGGTGGAGCACCGCGATCCCCGCGGCGTGGAGCTCGTCGACGACGCGGCGATCGAACCCGAAGAAGAGCGAGACCGCCGCGACGCGGGCCTCGGCGCACGCGCGTACGTGCGCGCGCCGCGTGAACGGCAGCAGGAGGTTCGCGGACACCGGCCGGCCGCCGGCTCGCTCCCGCGCGAGCGCGAGATCCTCAGCGAACTCGTCCGGCGGCGAGATGCCCACGCAGCCGAGCCCACCGGCCGCCGACACCGCCCCGGCGAGCTCGCCGCCGGCGACGCCGCCGCCCATCCCCGCCTGGAAGACCGGGACGTCGAGCCCGAGCCCGTCGAGGAGATCCACCCGCCCGATCTTCGCGGATCCGGCGCAGCGCAGTCGCGACGCCCGCCGCTACGCCGCGGCGGGAGTCTTCGCGCGCTTGGTCGTGCGCGGCGAGCCGCCGTTCTTCGACGCGCCCTTCCCGCGGCGGGCCTTCGGGGCGACCGGGGTGACGAGCTCGGCGAGGAAGCGGCCGGTGTGGGAGTCGGGGACCGCCGCGACCTCCTCCGGCGTGCCGAACGCGACGACCGTGCCGCCCTCGTCGCCGCCTTCGGGGCCCATGTCGATGATCCGGTCGGCGGTCTTGATGACGTCGAGGTTGTGCTCGATCACCACGACCGAGTTGCCGGAGTCGACGAGCCGGTGCAGGACCTCGAGCAGCTTCTCGACGTCGGCGAAGTGCAGGCCGGTCGTCGGCTCGTCGAGGATGTACAGCGTGTTGCCGGTGGCGACCTTCGACAGCTCGGTCGCGAGCTTCACGCGCTGCGCCTCGCCGCCCGACAGCGTCGTCGCCGGCTGGCCGAGCCGGATGTAGCCCAGCCCGACGTCGCGCAGCGTCACCAGGCGCCGCTTGATCTTCGGGATGTGCTGGAAGAACTCGACGGCCTCCTCGACGGGCATCTCGAGCACGTCGGCGATCGTCTTGCCCTTGAAGCGGACTTGGAGCGTCTCCTTGTTGTACCGCTTGCCGTGGCACTGCTCGCACGGGACGTAGACGTCCGGCAGGAAGTGCATCTCGATCTTGATCTGGCCGTCGCCGCGGCAGACCTCGCAGCGCCCGCCCTTGACGTTGAACGAGAAGCGGCCGGGCTTGTAGCCGCGCGCCCGCGCCTCCTGCGTCTTGGCGAAGAGGTCGCGGATGACGTCGAAGAGCCCGGTGTACGTCGCCGGGTTCGACCGCGGCGTGCGGCCGATCGGCGACTGGTCGATCTGGATGATCTTGTCGACCTGCTCGAGCCCCTTGACCCCGCGGTGGGCGCCGGGGCGCTGGCGGGCGCGGTGCAGCCGGTTGGCGACCGCCTTGAAGAGCACCTCGTTGACGAGCGTCGACTTGCCCGACCCCGACACCCCCGTCACGCAGGTGAGCGCCCCGAGCGGGATCTTCGCGTCGACCTTCTTGAGGTTGTGCTGCGTCGCCCCGAGGATCTCGACGTAGCCGGTCGGCGTCCGCCGCTTGTCCGGCACGTCGACGAACTTCTTGCCCGACAGGTACTGCCCGGTCAGCGACTCGGGGACCTGCATGACCTCCTCGGCCGTCCCCTGCGCGATGACGTGGCCGCCGTGCTCGCCGGCGCCGGGCCCCAGGTCGACGAGGTAGTCGGCGACGCGCATCGTCTGCTCGTCGTGCTCGACCACGAGCACGCTGTTGCCGAGGTCGCGCAGCCGTTCGAGCGTTCCGATCAGCTTGGTGTTGTCGCGCTGGTGCAGGCCGATCGACGGCTCGTCCAGCACGTAGAGCACGCCGACCAGCGCCGAGCCGATCTGCGTGGCCAGGCGAATCCGCTGCGCCTCGCCGCCCGACAGGGTCGCCGCCGCGCGGTCCATCGAGAGGTAGCCGATGCCGACGTCGTCGAGGAAGCGCAGCCGCTCCTCGATCTCGCGGAAGATGAGCCGGGCGATCCGCCGCTGCTGGTCGGTCAGCTCCACCTCGTCGAGCCACTTGCGGGCGTTGCGCACCGACAGGCGGGAGAACTCGTGGATGCCGAGGCCGCCGACGAGCACCGAGCGCGACTCGGGCCGCAGGCGCGCGCCCTTGCACGCCGGGCACGGCACCATCGACATGTACTCCTCGATCTTCTCGCGCTGGAGCTCGGAGTCCGTCTCCTTGTAGCGGCGCTCGAGGTTGTTGACGATGCCCTCGAACTGCGTGGCGTACGAGCGCCGGCGGCCGTACCGGTTGCGGTACGAGACCTGGATGCGATCGCCGTTCGTCCCGTACAGGAAGAGGTCCTGCTTGTCGTCGTCGAGGTCCTCCCAGGCCGTCTCGAGATCGACGCCGTAGCGCTCGGAGATCGCCTGGATGACCTGCTCGTAGTACGCCGACGACGAGCCCGCCCACGGCGCCAGCGCGCCCTCGCCGATCGACAGCGTCGGATCGGGCACGACGAGGTCCGGGTCGATCTCCATCTGCGAGCCCAGGCCGGTGCAGCGGTCGCACGCGCCGTGCGGGGAGTTGAAGGAGAAGATGCGCGGCTCGAGCTCCGGCATCGAGGTGCCGCACGACAGGCAGGCGAACCGCTCGGAGAAGGTGCGGACCTCGGGCTGGTCGCCGCCCATGATCTCGACCTCGACGATCCCCGCGGCCAGCCCGACGGCGGTCTCGATCGAGTCCGCGAGGCGCTTGCGGACCTCGGGGCGCATGATGAGCCGGTCGACCACGACGGCGATGTCGTGCTTGAACTTCTTGTCGAGCTCGATCTTCTCCTCGAGCATCCGCAGCTCACCGTCGACCTTGACGCGGCTGTAGCCCTCGGCGCGCAGCTCGTCCAGGAGCTTGCCGTACTCGCCCTTGCGGCCGCGGACGACCGGCGCGAGGACCATGAACCGCGCGCCCTCCTCGAGCTCCATCACCTGGTCGATGATCTGCTCAGCCGACTGGCCCTGGATGATCGCGCCGCACTCGGGGCAGTGCGGGGTGCCGACGCGCGCCCACAGCAGGCGCAGGTAGTCGTAGATCTCGGTGACCGTGCCGACGGTCGACCGCGGGTTGCGCGACGTCGTCTTCTGGTCGATGGAGATCGCCGGCGACAGCCCCTCGATCGAGTCGACGTCGGGCTTGTCCATCTGCCCCAGGAACTGCCGCGCGTAGGCGGACAGCGACTCGACGTAGCGGCGCTGCCCCTCCGCGTAGATCGTGTCGAAGGCGAGCGACGACTTGCCCGAGCCGGACAGGCCGGTCAGGACGACCAGCGCGTCCCGCGGCAGCGAGAGGCTGATGTCCTTGAGGTTGTGCTCGCGAGCACCGGAGACGACGATCTGGTCCTGACGCATGGATCAGGATCAGTGTAGGCGGGCGAACGGACGTTCGCCCGCGCCGATCTCCGGACGTTGCGGGCTAGCCGCCGACGGACTCGTAGACCTCGTCGAGCAGCGACTGGCGGTCGGCGAGGTCGAAGTTCTCGGCGAGGTAGCGGTCGGTCTCCTCGCGCGACTGGCCGTTGAGCGCCATGTTCAGCGCGATGAGGCGGGCGCCCTCGACGTCGCCGCCGTCCTCGCCCTGCTGGGGCGCGGACGCGGTGACCGGGGCCGGCTCGGGCGCGGCGGGCGCGGGAGCGGCCGGCTGCTCCGCCGAGACGGCGGGCGCGGGCGGCGGCGGAGCGGCCGCGGCGGGCACGGGCTCGGGCGCGGCGGTTGCGGCGGGCGCCGGCTCCGCCTCGGCCTGCGGCGCGGCGGGAGCAGCAGCGGGCGGCTCGGGCGGCGAGACGTCGCGCTGGGCGGCGACGGCCTGCACGGGCTCCTCGGCGGTGCCGCCGGAGGCCGCGTAGAGGTCGCTCATGTTCGACTCGAGCAGCGAGAGGTCCGCGTTGAGGCGGTTGGCGCCGGTGCGCAGCGACTCGATGAGCGCCGTCAGCTCCTGCTCCATCGCGTCGACGCGCTGGAGCATGAGCGAGGACTGCTCGCCGACCTTCGCGACGTGCTCGCGCGACCGGTCGACGGCCTCGCGCTCGGTCCTCTCGGCGGCGGACTGCGCCTCGGAGCGGATGCGGGACGCGTCGTCACGCGCCTCGCGCTCGATGGCGGACGCGCTCTGCTCGGCCGCCTCGACGATCGCGCGCACCTGCTCGGACGCCGCCTGGGCGAGCGACGCGCCGCTGCGGCGCTCCTGCGAGCGCTGAAGCTGGTCGATCTCGTCCGCTAGTCGCGCGAGGTGCTCGTCCACCGCTTCGGGCTCGTAGCCGCGGCGGCCGATGGGGAAGTCTCTCTTCTCGATGCTCTGACGGTCGAGGGCCATGGCGGCAGAATCTACTCAACCGGGCAGGCGGCACGCATCGCCAGGCCCGCGAACGACGAGGCCGTCGCGTTCGAGCCCCGCCAGCGCCCGGTCCAGCCGATCGCGGCTCAGGTGGCCGGGAAGCGGCTCGCCGGCCGCGAGCGCGGCGACGATCCGGCCGCGGACGTAGCGATCGGTGTCCTCGAACCGCGTCCGCGGCGTCCGGATCTTCGATGGCTGCTGGAGATCCGGGGTCCAACCGCAGTCGAGCGGGCAGCGGTCGCACTCCGGCCGGCGGGCCGTGCAGACGGTCGCCCCGAGGTCCATCAGGGCGTGGTTGAAGGCGGCCGCACGGCCCGGCGGCGGCACGAGCGTCCCGGCGCGGGCGAAGACGCGCTTGAGGTTCGTATCGACCGCCACCTCCTGGCGCGCGAACGCGAACGCCCCCACCGCGGCCGCGGTGTACGGGCCGACGCCCGGCAGCTCGATGAGGTCCTCGGGCCAGCCGTGCTCGGCCACGTGGGCGCACGCCTCGCGCAGCCGCAGCGCCCGCCGGTTGTAGCCCAGGCCGACCCACTCGCGCAGCACGTCGGCGACGCTCGCGGCGGCGAGGTCGGCCGCGGTCGGCCAGCGCTCGAGCCACGCCTCGTAGCGCGGGATCACCCGCGCCACCTGCGTCTGCTGGAGCATCACCTCGGAGACGAGGATCGCGTAGGGGTCGCGGGTCCGGCGCCACGGGAGGTCGCGGCCCTCGCGCTCGTACCACTCGAGGAGCACGGAGACCCGCGGGTCGGCGCCCCCATCGCGCGACGGGCGCGCCCGCGACGGGCGGGCGCCGTTCCCGCTCACGCGGTGACGACGCGCGTCGTGCACATCTTGTCGTGCAGCGCCTCGTTGTTCGCGTCCCAGAGCGGCCACGCGTAGTTGAGCAGCGTCGGGATGACGAAGAAGCCGCCGATGCCGTCGAAGAGCACGCCCTTGACGAGCACCTCGCGCACCGCGGCCTGACCGCCGGTGAGCGTCCGGCCGGTCGCGTGCACGATCCGCGTGCCGGTCGCCCGGTGGCCGAGCGTCTGGCCGCCCGTGCGGGCCATCATCACCGGCGCGTAGGCGAGGCCGCAGATCGCGCCGATGACGGCGCCCACCGTGACGCCCACGCTGCCGCTGTCGTCGCCGCCGGCGTAGAGGATCGCCCCGAGCAGCACGAACGCGAGGACGATGCCCGCGCGGACGAAGAAGTCGACGACGGCCGCTCCGACGCGCTGCATGTAGTTCGCGGTCGCGCCCACGGGCGCCGGTGCGTACTGCTGGTGCGGCGACGGCTGGTGCCGCGACGGCGCGGTCTCCGCCGGCGGGATCCACGCGGGCGGCGGCGGGCTCGAGGGCGGCGCGTCCGGACCCGGCTGCGGCGGCAGCCACTGCGACCCCGTCGCCGGCTGCTCGGCCGTCTCCGGCTCGGGCTCGCCGAAGAGCGGGTCGCCGCTCGTGAGCGGCCGGCCGAAGGGGTCGGTCTTATCGCTCACGCCGTCGCCTCCTGGAGGTCGCGCAGCTCGCGGCGCAGATCGCGGATCTCGTCGCGCAGGCGCGCGGCGTACTCGAACCGCAGGTCCTCGGCGGCGGCGAGCATCTCCTCCTCGAGCTCGACGATCGTCTGCTCGAGCCCGGCCTGCGTGACCTCGCCCTCGTCGCGGCCCTTCGTCACGCGCGTGCGGCGGCCCTTCTTGCCCGGCACCTTCGACTCGGACATGAGGAACTCCGTGATGTCGGAGATCCCCTTGACGATCGTCTGCGGCGTGATGCCGTGCTGCTCGTTGTAGGCGATCTGGATCGCGCGGCGGCGGTCGGTCTCGTCGATCGCCGCGCGCATCGCCGCCGTCTGCTTGTCCGCGTACATGAGCACGCGCCCGTCGACGTTGCGGGCCGCACGGCCGATCGTCTGGATGAGCGACGTCTCGCCACGGAGGAAGCCCTCCTTGTCGGCGTCGAGGATCGCGACGAGCGACACCTCGGGCAGGTCGAGCCCCTCGCGCAGGAGGTTCACGCCCACGAGCACGTCGTACTCGCCGAGACGGAGGTCGCGGATGATCTGGATCCGCTCGAGCGTGTCGATCTCCGAGTGCAGGTAGCGGACCTTGAACCCCATCTCAAGCAGGTAGTCCGTCAGGTCCTCGGACATCTTCTTCGTGAGCGTCGTGACGAGGATCCGCTCCTCGCGGTCGACGACCTTGCGCACCTCGTTCATGAGGTCGTCGATCTGGTTGCGCGTCTCGCGCACCTCGACGATCGGGTCGACGATGCCGGTCGGGCGGACGATCTGCTCGACCATCGACGAGGACTGCGTGCGCTCGAACTCGCCGGGCGTCGCCGAGACGAACACGAGCGTCGGCGTGATCGACATGAACTCGTCGAACGTCTGCGGGCGGTTGTCCATCGCGCTCGGCAAGCGGAAGCCGTAGTCGACGAGCGTCTGCTTGCGCGAGCGGTCGCCCTCGTACATGCCGCCGATCTGCGGGACGGTCTGGTGCGACTCGTCGATGAAGCAGACGAAGTCGTCGGGGAAGTAGTCGATGAGGCAGTACGGGCGCGAATGCGGCGGGCGGCCGTCGAGGATGCGCGAGTAGTTCTCGATGCCGTTGCAGAAGCCCATCTCCCGCAGCATCTCCATGTCGTACTGCGTGCGCTGGCGCAGCCGGTGCGACTCGAGCAGCTTGCCCTCGGCCTCGAGCTGGGCGCAGCGCTCGTTCAGCTCGCGGCCGATCTCCTCGACCGCGCGCTCGATCGTCCCCTCCTTGACGTTGTAGTGCGACGCCGGCCAGACGGCGACGTGCTCCAGGTCGTCCTGGATGAGCTCGCCCGTCAGCGGGTCGAAGTGCTGCAGCCGCTCGACCTCGTCGCCGAACAGGATCGCCCGGTAGGCGGTCTCCGCGTAGGCGGGGAAGATCTCGAGCGTCTCGCCGCGGACGCGGAAGTTCGCGCGGCCGAGGGCGACGTCGTTGCGCGTGTACTGCAGCGAGACGAGCTTGTGCAGCAGCGCGTCGCGGTCGATGAACTCGCCCTTCTTGAGCAGCTGCATGTTCGCGTCGTACGTCTCGGGCGAGCCGAGGCCGAAGATCGCGGACACGGAGGCGACGATGAGGACGTCGCGGCGGGCGAAGAGCGCGGCGGTCGCGGCGTGGCGGAGCCGGTCGACCTCCTGGTTGATCGCCGAGTCCTTCTCGATGTAGAGGTCCCGGCTCGGGACGTACGCCTCGGGCTGGTAGTAGTCGTAGTAGGAGACGAAGTACTCGACCGCGTTGTCCGGGAAGTACGTGCGGAACTCGTTGCAGAGCTGCGCGGCCAGCGTCTTGTTGTGCGCGAGCACGAGCGTCGGCCGCTGGACCTCCTGGATGACCCCGGCCATGGTCATCGTCTTGCCGGTGCCCGTCGCGCCGAGCAGCGTCGTGAAGCGGTCGCCCGCCTCGACGGCCTCGGCGATCTGCGTGATGGCCTTCGGCTGGTCGGCCGTCGGCGTGAAGGCGTCGTCCAGGCGGAACTTCGGCATGAACGACCAAGGATAGGAGCGGTTGCGGTCACACTTGCGCCGCGCCAAGTCGCGGGCGTAGTGTCGCTCCATGAGCAGGATGCTCGCCGTCGCGACGGCGGTCGCGACGCTCCTCGTCACGTCCGTCGCGTCCGCGGGCACGCCTGCGGTGACCATCAACGCGAGCTCTGCCGCGTCGCCGTACTTCACGCCGCCGGACGCCCAGTTCCTCAGCTCGACGCCGGTTCAGTGGTCGGGCGCCGGCCACACCGCCACGTCGTTCCCCGGCGAGGCGGCGACGTTCGACTTCTCCATCCCGACGGGTCCGCAGTCGTTCGCGCCGGGACGCTACGAGTACTTCTGCAAGCTCCACCCCTTCATGCAGGGCGTGCTGTCGGTCGACCCGGTCACCTCGTCGCAGACGGGGGCGCCCGAGATCGACGCCCGCCCGGGCTTCGGGAACACGACGAAGGCGGCGTACACCATCGGCGGGGCGCCGGCCGTGGTCTCGCCCGAAGCGACGCTGACGCAGCCCGACGGCGACGAGGTCTCGTCGGTCGAGCTGAAGATCACGCCGGCGACGCTGCAGAACGGCGACACGCTGTCCTTCACGCCCGCCGGCGGCATAACCGCCATCTACGTCGCGTCCGAGGGCTCGCTGGTGCTCAGCGCGAGCGCCGGCAGCGCGAGCGAGGCGGCGTTCCAGGCCGCGATGCGCACGGTGACGTTCTCGGCGACGTCGGCGAGCACCGCGACGCGCCGGGTCGAGTTCAGCGCGATCGACAACGCCTCGCCGTACACCGGCTTCGGACCGCCGGACTTCCGTGAGGTCACGGTCACCGCGCGGACCGACGAGCCGACCACCGGGGGCGGCGGGACGACCACCACCGGCGGCTCGACGACGACCACCACCGGCGGCACGACGACCACCCCCACCGACGGCGGCCGGACCGGGGCACCCTTGGGCGGCGCGACCGGTGGCGCCCCGCTCGTCGGGAAGCTCAAGAAGTCGCTGACGCTCGACCGCAAGGGCCGCGTGACGGTCGTCTTCACGACGACGCCGGGCCTGCAGGGAACGGCGGAGCTCCAGCTCGCCGGCGGCACCGCCCGCGCGGCAGCGGTGAAGCGGCGCCTCGCCGGGCCCGGCTCGTTCAAGGCCAACGCGCAAGGCCGGGTGTCGGTGAGGCTGCGCCTCACGCCCGCGGCGCGCAGGGCGGTGAAGGCCCGCAGGAAGAAGGGGCTGAAGGCGTCGCTGATCGTGAAGACGAGCGGCGGGACGACGAAGCGAGCGGTGACCCTCCGCGGGTGACAGGCACCCGGGTGCCTGGTACCGAGGTGCCAGGCACCCGGGGCGAGGTGCCCTCCGCGGGTGACAGGCACCCGGGTGCCTGGTACCGAGGTGCCAGGCACCCGGGCGAGACGCTTCGGATGTGGCGCGAAGGGGTTCTCGGCGACCTGCCACGCTGGGCTCATGGGCCGGCTTCCCCTCGCCGTCGCCGCCGCCGTCCCCGCCGGGCTGGTGCTCGGGGTGGGGGCGCAGGGGATCGACCACGTCCATCCCGGCTTCCGCTTCGTCGGGGCGCTGGGGGTGCCGTGGCTGGTCGTCGCCTTCGGGCTGGGAGCCGCGGTCGCGCACTTCGTCCCGGGCGGCTCGCGGCGCGGCGTCGCGCTCGGGGCGCCGGCGCTCGCGGGCGCGATCGCGCTGCTCGTCGCGACGGGCGCGTGGTACGCGGTGAACATCGCCGACGGTGCGGGCCGTTACAGCGTCGTCATCGCGACCGCCTGGGCACCGGTGTCCGCGGCCAGCGGGGCGACCTTCGCGCTCGTCGGCGCCGTGTGGCAGCGCGGCGGCCGGTACGCCCGTGCCGCCGGAGCCGCCGTCGTCGGCGGAGCGCTCCTCGGCGAGGTGGTCGTCCTCATCGGCGAATGGGCCGGTCGCGCCGCCCACGCCGCCCTGACCCTCGAGCTCCTCGCCGCCCTCCTCCTCCCCGTCGCCCTCGCCCGCAAGGCGATCCTCCCCGCTCTCGCCCTCACCCTCGTCGCCGCGGTGATCTTCGGCGCGGCGGAGGAAGAGGTGCGCACGGCGCTCCGCGCCGCCGGCTGGCGCGGCCTCTGACGCCGCGAAGACCTCTCCCCGGCGCGGCCGGACACCGCTAGCCGCCGCCGGAGACCGCTCGCGACGGGGTCGGAGACTCTCGCGCGGCGAGTCGCGCCACAACTTCCGCGTGTCTCCGCTCGTTTGAGTGCGCGTGAACAAGATCAAGGTCCTCGCGCCGCTTGCCGCGGTGCTGCTTCTCGCTCTTCCGTCCTCCGCCCCGGCGGCCGCTCCGAAGAAGTGCACGCGCGACGGCGCGGTGCTGCTCGCGCGGTCCGGGGATGTGCTCGTCGTCGGCATCCGCCGCAAGCCGCGCGGACAGGAGACCCGGCGCGACGAGTACCTCGGGTGCCTCGCGTCGACCGGCCGGCGGTTCCGGCTCTTCTACAGCCGCGACTTCGGCGACGACCTCCGCGAGCACGACCGCTTCGCGTTCCTCGAGGGCCGCTTCCTCGGCGTCGTCCGCGAGTTCGAGGGCGGCGTGAGCGTCTCGCAGACCGCGACGACCTACGACGTCGTCAAGCGGAAGGTCGCCCGTACGAGCCGCCGCTGCAACTCCGTCGACCAGGGCGACTTCAGCGGCCCGCAGGAGGTCGCGTTCTTCGGCCGCGGCGGGATCGCGTACTCGTGCCGCCAGCTGTGGGTGACCGACGCGAAGGGCGAGCGGCAGCTCGAACCCGAGAACACCGACGTCCGCCAGCTCGCCGTCTCGAACGGCCCCTTCGCGACGCGCCTCTACTGGACCGTCTACGCCGGCGACACCACGACCGTCAAGTCGATCGAGCTGCTCTGAGCCCGCCGGACCGCCGCCGCGAGGGCCTCGACGGCCCGCGCGGTGGCGGCCGGAGACTGGTGCCCGTAGCCGAGGACGAGCCCCGCGCGCGGAGACCCTCCGGCGGGCGGAGACCCTCCGGCTGGCGGAGGCTCTTGGGCCGGCGCCGCCGGCACTCGGAGCTCTGCGAGTCCGTTGAGGGCGACGCCGGCGGAGCGGGCTTCGCGGAGGACGGCGGCTTCCTCGGTCTCCGGCGGCAGGAGGACGAGGGCGTGGAGGCCGGCGGCGACTCCGGTGACCTCGGCTTCGGGGAGGTGGCGGTCGAGGGCGGCGAGGAGGGCGTCGCGGCGTTCGCGGTGGAGGCGGCGCATGCGGCGCAGGTGGCGGTCGAGGGCTCCTCGCTCGAGGAAGTCGGCGAGCGCGAGCTGGTCGAGGATGGCTCCGCCTCCGTCGGCGGCGACGCGCTCGTGGGCGATGGGGCGGGCGAGGTCCTCGGGGAGGACGAGCCAGCCGAGGCGCAGGCCGTTCGCCAGCGACTTGCTGGCCGACCCCGCGTACGCGACGCGCGCGGGATCGAGGCCCTGCAGCGCGCCGACCGGCTCGCGGTCGAAGCGGAACTCGGCGTCGTAGTCGTCCTCGATCACGAGACCGCCGACCTCCTCGGCCCACGCGAGCAGATCGCTGCGCCGGTCGGGTGACAGGACGACGCCGGTCGGCATCTGGTGCGACGGGGTGACGAGCACCGCCCGCGCGCCGCTCCGAGCCAGCGCGTCGACGTCGAGCCCCTCGCCGTCGACCGGCACGCCCACGGGGCGCAGCCCGGCACGCTCGACCGTCCAGCGGTGCAGGAAGAAGCCAGGGTCCTCGACGGCGAGCACCGAGTGCCCGCGGTCGCGCAGGACGCGGCACAGGAGCGCGATCCCCTGCGTCGCGCCAGCGCAGACGACGATGCGGTGCGGCTCCGCGGCGACCGCTCGCGCCCGGCCGAGGTACGCGGTCAGCGCGTCGCGCAGCGCCGGCGCGCCGCGCGGGTCGGGATAGCCGAGCTGCCCGTCCGGTACGCCGCGCAGCGCCCGCCGCCACGACGCCGCCCACGCGTCGCGCGGGAACGACGCGAGGTCCGGGCGCCCGGGAAGCAGGTCGAACGGCGCCGGCATGACCGCGCGCGCGACGGCCTCGCGGGCGCCGCGGTCGCCGCCCGGCCCGGAGCCACGCGCGTCGCCCCGCCCGGCCGCGCGACGAGCCACCCCTCGGCCGCCAGCTGCGCGTACGCCTCCAGCACGACGCCCCGCGACACCGAGAGGTCGCGCGCCAGCGCGCGCGAGGAAGGCATCGCCGTTCCCGCCACGAGCCGCCCCGACCGCACCGCCTCGCGCACCGACCGCTCGATCTGGCGGTGCAGCGGACCATCGCCGCGCCGCAGCGGCAGCAGCAGGTCCAACGCGAACTGGCCCTCTCCAGGCACCTTGAACTGGACCTTAACCATGAGCCGGTCGATCGTGGAACATCCAGGCCATGGCCACGAGCGCATCCACGGGCGCGCGGACCGCGGCGGGCACCGACCTCGTCGCCGCCGTGCTGCTCGCCACCGGCGCGGCGGCGCTGGTGACCGGGGTCTGGGCTTTCCTCGCCCCCGGCAGCTTCTACGACGTGATCGCGACGTACGCGCCGCGCAACGATCACTTCCTCCGCGACATCGGCTCGTTCAACGTCGCCCTCGGCGTCGCCGCGGTCTACGGCGCGCGCCGCGAGGCGTGGCGTGCGCCGATGCTCGGCATCCTCGCGGTCCAGTACGGGCTGCACACCATCAGCCACCTGGTCAACATCGACGACGCCGACCCGCAGGCGATGGGCGTCGCGACGTTCGTGGCGCTCCTCGTCGTCACGATCGCGCTCGTCGCGCTCTTCGCCAGAGAGCACCGCGCATGAGGATCCTGCTCGCCGGCGCCACCGGCGCGATCGGCCGCCCGCTCACCAAGCGCCTCGTCGCCGCGGGCCACGAGGTCGTCGGGCTCACCCGGGACCCGGCGAAGACCAACGCGCTCGCAGACGCGGGCGCGACGCCGGCCGTGTGCGACGTCCTCGACCGCCGCGCCGTCCTCGACCTCGCCGCCGAGACCGGCCCCGACGTCGTCATCGACCAGACGACCGCGTTCCCGCAGCGCTACGACCCGGCGAAGATGGAGGACTTCTACCGGGACATGCTGCCGCTGCGCTTGCGTGGCACGCCGAACCTCTTCGAGGCCGCGGAGAAGTGCAACGCGCGGCTGATCTTCCAGAGCATCGCCTTCCTCTACGCCGCGAACGGCGCCGCGCCGAAGGTCGTCGACGAGTCGGCGCCGACGGTGGGAGCGGACGGCCCGAACCCGTGGAACCTCGCCATGCCGGTCATCACCGCGCTCGAGCAGCGCGCCGTCGACCAGGGTGGGCTCGTGCTGCGCTACGGCTGGTTCTACGGGCCCGGCACCCACTTCGACGCCGGCCAGATGGCGCACGACATCCGGCGCCGCCGGATCCCGGTCGTCGGGAACGGCGCCGGCCTCTGGTCGTTCATCCACGTCGAGGACGCGGCCGACGCCACGGTGAAGGCGCTCACATGGCCGGGCAGCGGGATCCTCAACGTCGTCGACGACGAGCCGATCGCCGTCCGCGAATGGGTCCCCGCCTACGCCAAGGCGATGGGCGCGAAGCGGCCGCTGCGCGTCCCCAAGCTGCTCGCCCGCCCGATCGCCGGCGAGCTGGCGATCCACACGATGACCCGCGTACCCGGCGCGTCGAACGCGCGGGCGAAGCGCGAGCTCGGCTGGCAGCCCGCGCACCCCTCGGTGCGCGAGGGGTTCGCGAGCAGCCGGGGCTAGAGCCCGAGCTCGCGCTTGTAGCGCTTGCGGTAGTCGGTGCGCGCCTCGAGCACGTTCTCGACGTACGCGCGCGTCTCGGGGAACGGGATCTCGTTCATGCGCATGCCGGGATCGCGCGCGATCCACTTGTCGACGTTCCCCGTGCCCGCGTTGTACGCCGCGACCGCGAGCATCTCGTTGCCGCCGTAGCGCTGCAGCAGCCAGCGCAGGTACCACGTGCCGTAGGCGATGTTGATCTGCGGCGTGGCGAGGTCGCCCTGCTCGAACTGCGTGCCGCCCGACCTGTGGGCGATCTCCTGGGCCGTCTGCGGCGTGATCTGCATGAGCCCGCGCGCGCCCGCGTGGGACGTCTGGTCGCGGAACCGCGACTCGTTGTAGATGACGCCCGCGATGAGCGACGCGTCGACGCCCTTGTCGGCGGCCTGCTGGCGGATGATGTCCTCGTGGCGCAGCGGGAGCGTGACCTCCTTGACCGCCTCGTCCACGCGCGGCAGCAGCGTCCCGAGCCCGACGACGAGCATGCCCGCGAGCACGAGCAGCGCCAGCAGGCGGCGACGGCGCTCACGCGCGACCCGCGCGCTCCGGCGCCTGCTGCTGCGGGCGGTGCTCGGTGCCGTGCGCGTGCTCATCCCTCCCCCAGCTTGGCAAGCACGTCCGACAGCGTCGACTCGAGCTCCTCGATCGAGCCGTCGTTGCGCACGACGTAGGTCGCCCGCGCCGCCTTCTCGTCCTGCGGGAGCTGGCGCGCCGCCCGCTCGTCGACGGCGTGGTGGCCGCGGGCGCCCGCGCGCTCGGCGCGCACGTCCTCGTCGGCGACCACCGCGATCGTCGCGTCGTAGATGCCGTCCATCCCCGCCTCGAACAACAGCGGCGTCTCGACGACCGCGGCGGGCGGCGGCGGATCGGCGTGCAGCGCGCGCTCCCGGAAGTCGGCGACGCGCTGCCCGACGCGCGGCCAGATGAAGCCCTCGAGCCACGCCCGCTCCTCCGGGTCGGCGAACGCGTGCCGCGCGATCGCCGAGCGGTCGACGACGCCGTCCGGCGCGACCTCCGCGCCCCAGCGCGCGACGACGGCATCGCGCACCTCGTCCGAGGCGTACAGCTCGTGCACGACGGCGTCGGTCGACAGCGTCGCCGCGCCGAGCCGCTCCAGGGCGGCCAGGGCCGTCGACTTCCCCGACCCCAGACCGCCCGTCAAACCGACGAAGGGCACCCTGCGGGTGCCCCTCTCGTTCCTGCTCCCGTCTCCGTGACCCATCGTTCGAGAGGCCGGAGATGGCGGTCAGGCGCTGCTCTGGTCCGCCTCGGCGGGCTCGTCGGCGGCGGGCTCCTCGGCGGCGGGCTCCTCCTCGGCGGCGGGCTCCTCCTCGGCGGCGGGCTCCTCCTCGGCGGCGGGCTCCTCCTCGGCGGTGGGCTCCTCGTCAGCGGCGGGCTCCTCGACGACGGCCTCCGCGGCGGTGTCCGCCCCGGCGACCTCCTCGGGCTCGTCCGTGCCGGACTCCGCGGCGACGCCGGCGGCGTCCGCCTCGGCCTCGGCCTGCGGCTCCTCGTCCAGCTCGCGCGCGTCGGCCTGCTGGCCGCCCGCGAAGACGTCCTCGCTCAGCCCGAGCGACGGCACGTCGTCGAGGCTGCCCGGGTCGACGCCCTCGGCGTCGTCCGGCGCGGGAGCGCCCGGGTTGTGCGGGAGCTGCTGGTTCTCGACGCGCTTGGCCGACAGCGACAGGCGCCGGCGGTCCGAGTCGATCTCGAGCACCTTGACGCGGATCTCGTCACCGGGGTTGACGATCTCGCGGGGGTTCTCCACGTGGTACGGAGCGAGCTCCGAGATGTGGACGAGCCCCTCGACGCCGTCGAGGATCTCGACGAAGGCGCCGAACGTGACGACCTTCGTGACCGTGCCCTCGAGCTCGTCGCCGACGTTGTACGTCGAGACGACGCGCTGCCACGGGTCCTCCTGGGTCTGCTTGAGACCGAGGGAGATCCGCTGACGCTCGCGGTCTATGTCGAGCACCTTGACCTGGACCGTCTCGCCGATCGAGATGACCTCGCTCGGGTGGTTGACGTGCGACCAGGACAGCTCCGAGATGTGGATGAGGCCGTCGATGCCGTTGAGGTCGACGAACGCGCCGAACTCGACGATGTTCGAGATGACGCCCTCGACCACGAGGCCCGGCTGGAGGCGGTCCAGGATCTCCTGGCGCTGCTCCTTGCGCTCCTCCTCCAGCACCGCGCGGCGCGAGAGCACCACGTTGTTGCGGGAGCGGTTCAGCTCGATGACCTTGGTCTCCATCGTCTGGCCGAGGAACTCGTCCAGGTTCGGGACCCGGCGGATGTCGACCAGCGACGCGGGCAGGAAGCCGCGCACGCCGAGGTCGATGATCAGACCGCCCTTGACGACCTCGATGACCGTGCCCGGGATCGGGTCGCCGGACTCCTGGGCCGCCTCGATGCGCCGCCATGCCTTCTCGAAGCGAGCCCGCTTCTTCGACATGATGAGGCGCCCGTCCTGGTCCTCCTTGGTGAGGACCAGCGCGTCGACTTCTTCGCCGAGCTCGACCTCGTCGTGCGGGTCGACGCTCTTGCGGATGGAAAGCTCGTGAGCGGGGATGACCCCTTCGCTCTTGTACCCGATGTCGACGAGGACCTCGTCGTTGTCGATCCGGACCACCAGTCCGGTGACGACGTCGCCCTCGTCGAAGTGGCGCAGCGTGGCGTCGTAATTGGGAACGACTTGACCGTCGACCTCGATGAGGAGGCCGTCGGAGCCGTCTACCACGCGCGCGTCCGAAGTGTCAGTTGCCATGAGTCGCGAAAGGGTAGCGCAGTACCCTTGCCGCGCCATGCCCGTCAGAGCCACGAAACGCGGCGCCGAGCGCACCCCTCTGGACCGTGATGTCGACGTCCTGATCTGCGGTGCGAGCTTCGCCGGCCTCGCGGTCGCGCGCGAGCTCGCGGGCAGCGGGCGCGAGGTGCTGATCGTCGATCGCTACGACATCGGCGAGAAGCAGACATCCGCGTGCGCGGCGCCCACCGAGTGGCTGCGCAACCTCGACCTCATGGGCGCGGTCCAGCAGACGTTCTCGCAGCTCGTCGTCCACACCCCGAAGTCGAGCTTCACCTGGCCGCTGCCGTGGAGCTTCTCGACCTTCGACTACCGCACGCTCTGCCAGCTGCTGTACGAGCAAACCGACGCCGAGTTCGACAACGCGAAGGTCCACGGCCGGACCGGCACCACCGTGCACACCGACCGCGGCGACCTGCGCGCGCCGCTCGTCGTCGACGCGCTCGGCTGGCGCCGCGTGCTCGGCGGCGGCACGGTGCAGCCGCCCGAGGCGTTCCTGTCGCGCGGCCTCGAGGTCCACCCGGACGGCTCGGGCGACGACTTGGAGCTGTGGCTCGACCCGAAGTACGTCACCGCGGGGTACGGCTGGTCGTTCCCGGCCGCCAACGAGGTGCGCGTCGGCGTCGGGTCGTTCGAGCCGCGCTTCCACGTCAAGGACCCGACGCTGCAGCTCGCCAAGGACGTCGACGCCGACGCCGTCCGCTTCCAGGGCAACTGGATCCCGCACAAGCTGCGCAAGGGCACCGAGGACGTCGTGTTCTTCGCCGGCGACTCGGCCGGCCACTGCCTCCCGGTCACCGCCGAGGGCATCCGCACCGCGCTCTACTTCGGCCTTGCGCTCGGCCGCGAGCTGCGCGCCGTCGTCGACGGGCACCGCACGCGCGCCGAGGCGCTCGAGCGCTACGCCGCCTTCAACGACGCGCACGCGCACACGTACCTGTGGCTCAAGCGCGTGCAGAACCTCGTCGGCCGTGTCAACCCGACGCCGCTCATGCCGCTCGCCGCGCGGGCGTTCGAGTCGCGGCGGCTGTCGACGTGGGCGTTCGAGCACTACCTCGCGATCGCGCCGCCCGAGTTCGCGCTCGCGTCGACGGCGACGCCGACCGCGCCGCTCGCCCGCGCCGCCTAGGCGCCGGCCGGAGCCGCGGCGGCCTGCGGGTTCGCGGGCGCGCCGAGCTGCCCGCTCGCGCACTCCTCGGCGCACACGTCGCGCCGCGGCGCGTTGCGGATCCGCAGCAGGCCCACGACGCCGCCGAGCGCGACGAGCACCGCCGCGGCGCCGAGGCACGTCTGGAAGCCGTCGAGGTCGAGCTCGCCGCCGATGATCGCGCCGACGGACGCCGTCGCGAGCAGGCCGGCGACGCGCGCCACCGCGTTGTTCACGCCGGACGCGATGCCCGCGTTCTGCTCGTCGGCGTCGGCGAGGATCGCCGCGGTCAGCGGCGCGACCGTCATGGCCAGCCCGAGCGCGAAGACCGTCACGCCGGGCAGCACCTGCGTGAGGAACGACGGGTCCTCGTCGATCGACACGAGCAGCAGCACCATCCCGGCCGCGGACACGAGCGGCCCGGTGCCCATCAGCAGGCGCGGGCCCGTACGGTCGGCGATGGCGCCGAAGCGGCGTGAGAGCGCGAACATGACGATCGTCGTGGGCAGCGTCGCCAGGCCCGCCTCGAGCGCGTCGAAGCCGGCGACCTGCTGGAGGAACAGGACGAGCAGGAAGAACATCGCGCCGAGGCCGCCGTAGACGGCGAGCGTCTCGACGTTCCCCCACGCGAAGTTGCCGCGCGAGAAGAGGCCGAGCGGCAGCATCGGGTCGCGTTCGCGCCGCTCCCACCACAGGAACGTCGCGAAGACGAGCGCACCGCCGATGATCGGGCCGAGCACCTCGATCGAGCCCCAGCCCGCCTCCGGCTGGTGGATCAGGCCGAACGTGGGACCGGCGAGACCGAGCGCGCAGAGCCCCGCGCCGACCCAGTCGACGCGCCGCTGCTCGGCCACCCGCGCCGGCGTCTCGGTGCGCACCGCGATGAGCATCGTGGCGACCACGAACGGCACGTTGATGGCGAAGATCCACCGCCACGAGAGCGTGTCGACGAGCCAGCCGCCCGCCAGCGGGCCGACGACCGCGGCGATGCCGGTGTACGCGGTCCACGTGCCGATCGCCCCGCCGCGCTCGTCGGGCGGGAACGCGGCGACGATGAGCGCCAGCGACGCGGGCGTGAGCAGCGCCCCGAACACGCCCTGCAGCGCGCGCCCGCCGACGAGCACGCCGATGGACGGCGCCGCCGCGCACACCACCGACGTCAGCCCGAAGCCGGCGACGCCGACCAGGAACACGCGCTTCTCGCCGTAGACGTCGCCGAGCGACCCGCCGATGAGGATGAGCGAGCCGAGCATCAGCAGGTACGCGTTGACGACCCACTGCTGCCCCTGCAGCCCGCCGCCGAGGTCCTCGCGGATCGCCGGCAGCGCGACGTTGACCACCGTCGAGTCGAGCAGCGCGACGAACGACCCGAGGACGGCCGCCAGGAGCGTGAGCTTCTTCGCGGCGACGCTCATCGGGGGCGACGCTACTCCGCCGCCCCCGCCTTCGCTAGAAGCCGCGCCGCTCGCGCCCGCGCACGAGGCGCGGATCGCGCGAGTCCGCCGGATGACGCGCCTGCAGGATGCCGTGGATCGCCCACAGCACCACCAGGATCGCCACCGCGATGCTCAGGGGCAGCACGTCGTCGAACGCGAATGCCCCCAGCGCGAAGAAGAACAGGTACGCCGCGATGACCCCGAGTGCGAACACCCAGAAGACGTTGCGCAGATCGCTCACGTTCCTCCCTCCGGAGTGGACTTCGTGCTGATCGTAACTCAGTCGCGCACGATGAGGAAGACGCCGAGCGCGAGCAGGAGCACGCCCGCGATCTTCGAGACCGTCACCGGGTCCTTCGAGACGCCGAGCCAGCCGAGCTGGTCCACGACGACGCCCAGCGTGAGCTGGCCGGCGATCGTCGCCGCCACCACCCCGCCGGCGCCGAGGTGGCGCACCGTGACGAGCACCGTCGTCACGTAGACCGCGCCGAGCAGCCCGCCGGTCAGGTAGTACCAGGACAGGTGGCGCGCCTCGCCGACCTGCGACATGCCGCCCTTCGCGAGCGCCGCGATGATCGCCAGCGCGATCGTCCCGATGACGAACGAGACGAACGCGGCCTGGAAGGTGCCGACCGACTTGCCGAGCTGCGAGTTGATCGGCGCCTGCAGCGCGATGAGGCCGCCCACCACCGCGGTGAGGGCGACCGCGACCCCGCGGTCCACCTACTTGGCCTCCAGCCAGGTCTTCCCGACGCCGGCCTCGACGGCCAGCGGCGGCTCGCGCGGCTCCCACGGCGCGACCATCTCGCGCTCGACGAGCTCGCGCACGACGTCGACCTCGTCCTCGGGGACCTCGAAGAGCAGCTCGTCGTGGACGGTCAGCACCATCCGCGTCGCGAGCTTGCGCTGCTCGAGCTCCCGCGCGCAGCCGATCATCGCCAGCTTGAGCACGTCCGCGGCGGTGCCCTGGATGACGGTGTTCACCGCGAGCCGCTCGCCGAGCGACCGGACCTGCCAGTTGCGCGCGCGCAGCTCGGGGATCTGGCGGCGCCGGCCGTAGAGCGTCGTCACGTAGCCCTGCTCGCTGGCCTGCTCGATCGTCGACGTCATGAACGCGGCGACGGCGGAGAAGCGCTCGAGGTACGCGTCGATGAACGCCTTGGCCTCCTCGCGCGGGATGTTGAGGCGGTCGGCGAGGCCGTAGTCGCTGAGGCCGTAGACGATCCCGTAGTTGATCATCTTCGACTTCGACCGCATGCCCGGGTCGATGTCCTCCTCGGGCACCCGGAACACCTCGCGCGCGGTCGCGGTGTGCACGTCCTCGCCGCGTAGGAAGATCTCCTTGAGCACGTCCTCGCCCGCGATGTGGCCGAGCACGCGCAGCTCGACCTGCGAGTAGTCGGCGCTCAGCAGCAGGTGGCCCTCCTCCGCCTCGAAGCAGCCGCGGATCTCGCGGCCGAGCGGCGTCCGGACCGGGACGTTCTGCATGTTCGGGTTCGTCGACGACAGCCGGCCGGTCGACGCGACGGCCTGGTCGAACGTCGTGTGGATCCGCGAGTGCGAGTCGACCATCTGCGGCAGCACGTCGAGGTACGTCTTCGTGAGCTGGTTGAGCTCGCGCCAGCGCTCGATCTTGGGGACGATCGGGTGCTCGTCGCGGATCGCCTGCAGCACGCGGGCGTCGGTCGAGAAGCCGGTCTTGCCGCGGCGCTTCTTCGACAGGCCGAGCTTGTTGAAGAGCACCTCGCCGAGCTGCTGCGGCGAGCCGATGACGAACTCGGTCTCGGCGTCCGCCCAGATCGCCTGCTCGAGCGAGCGGATCTCGGTGCGGACCCGCTCCCCCACCTCCTGCAGGCGCTCGACGTTCAGCCGCACCCCGGCGAGCTCCATGTCGCGCAGCACGTGCACGAGCGGCAGCTCGATGTCGTGCATGAGGGACGTCAGCCCCCGCTCCTCCATCTTCTCGCGCTGCCACGCGGTGAGCTCGCGGACGAGCACGGCCTCGGCGGCCGCGGGGTCCTCGAGGTCGCTCGCCAGCCCGCGCTCCTCGGTCAGCTCGCGCAGCGGGAACGCGCGCCGGGCCGGCTCGAGCAGGTACGCGCCGAGCAGCGTGTCGTGCGCGAGGTTCGTCGGCACGCGGTCCAGCGACTTCGCGTCGTGCGCGATGACCGCCCGCTCGCCGAGCTCGGCGACGACCGACCACGGCCCGTCGCTCTCCCCCACGACGACCTCGCCGTCGACCGCGGCGGCGAAGTGCCAGTGGTCGTCGACGGGCACGAGCTCGCCCTCCGGCGTCTCGGGCGGATGCACCACGACGGCGACCTCGTCGGTGCCGGTGAGCTTGCGCAGGTCGCCGAGCGCGCCCGCGCGCACGCGCGCGGAGACCGTCCGCTCCGCCTCGGGCGCCGGCGCGGCGGCGTCGTCGCCGAGCGCCTCCTCCAGCCGCCGCAGCGGCTCGCGCAGCTCGAAGTCGCGGAAGACCTCGCGCAGCCGGCCGCGGTCGGGCGTGCGCGCGAGCTCCTCGCCGAGGTCGAGGTCGACCGGCACGTCGCGCTTCGCCGTCGCGAGCACCTTCGAGATGCGCGCGTTCTCGCTGTGCTCGGTCAGGTTCTCCTTGCGCTTGGCGCCCGAGATGTCGTCGATGTTCCCGAGCACGCCCTCGAGCGTCTCGTACTTCTGCAGCAGCTGGGCGGCGGTCTTGTCGCCGATGCCGGGGACACCGGGGATGTTGTCCGACGTGTCGCCCTTCAGGCCGTAGAAGTCGGGGATCAGCTCGGGCGGGATGCCGTAGCGGTCGATGACGTCCTGGCGGTCGTACGTCTTCGTCTCGGTGATCCCGCGCGAGGTCGCCATCACCTTCACGCCGTCGCCGACGAGCTGGAACGCGTCGCGGTCCCCGGTGACGATCGTGACCGGCGTGCCCTCGGCCTTCGCCTTCTCCGCGAGCGTGGCGATGACGTCGTCGGCCTCGAAGCCCTCGACCGCGTAGTTCGTGTAGCCGAACGCCTCGACGAGCGGGCGCATGTGCGGGTACTGCTCGGCGAGCAGGTCGGGCTGCTTGGGCCGGTGGCCCTTGTACTCCTCGTAGACCTCCTTGCGGCCGCTCGACCCGGCGTCCCACACGACGACCGTCGGCTTGACGCCGTGATCGGTGAGCAGCTTCACGAGCATGGAGGCGAACCCGAAGATCGCGTTCGTGTGGCGCCCGTCGGACGTCGCGATCGACTCGGGCAGCGCGAAGAACGCGCGGTAGACGAGCGAGTTGCCGTCGATGAGGAAGAGCTCCTTGGCCACGCGAGACGGGAGCCTAGCCACCGCCAGTCTTCGCCCCCGCCCACGTTGGACCGTGCATGGGTCACCTCGCACGGACGCTCGCTCTCGCCGCCGCCATCGCCGCGATCGGCGCACCGGCGGCCCTCGCCGCCACCGATCCGGTCACGCACGGCGCGACCGTGCTGCAGCGCGACGCGCTCGCGGCCTGCCGCGTCGCCGGCGGGCCGTGCCAGCCCGAGGCGTCGGAGGCCGCCGTCGCGGAGTTCGAGGCGTCGCCGGTGCACGACACGCTGCTCTTCCAGCACCGGCTCGCGGACGACGTCGGGTTCCGCGACGCGCCGTGGGTCGGCACGCACAACTCGTTCAACTCGATCGCGCAGCTCGGCCCGTCCGTCTCGGACGCCGACTCCAACCAGCAGCTGACGCTCGTCGACCAGCTGCGGCTCGGCGTCCGGTCGCTCGAGCTCGACCTGCACCAGTGGCTCGGCCGCCCGACCGTCTGCCACGGCCAGGGCGAGGACAACGCGCACGCGGGCTGCTCGGTCGAGGGCGAGGCCGGCGCCGTGCTCGCCGACGTCGCGGGCTGGGTGCGCGAGCATCCGCGCGAGGTCGTCCTGCTCTACCTCGAGGACCACCTCGGCGACGCGGCCGGCTACGACGCGGGCGCCGCCGCGGTGAAGGCCGCGCTCGGCGACTTCCTCTACGCGCCCGCGAAGGGCGGCTGCCGCAAGCTGCCGCTCTCGACTTCCCGCGACGATGTGCTCGCCGCGGGCAAGCGGGTCGTGATCGTCAGCGACTGCGGGCCGGGGACTGGTTGGAACGAGGTCGCGTTCGATTGGAGCGACCACGTCGAGTCGCGTCCCGTCGGCTTCGACGCGAAGACGTGCGGGCCGGACTTCGACCGCGCCGACTACGACCGCGGGATCGTCCGCTACTTCGAGGACTCGACCTGGGTCTCGGTGACCGCGTCGTACGCGGGCCAGGCGTCGCAGGACGACGGCCTCACGCCGGAGACCACCGCGGCGATGCTGCGCTGCGGCGTCGACCTGCTCGGCTTCGACCAGCTGCTGCCCGGCGACGGCCGCCTCGCCGCCTCCGCCTGGAGCTGGCGCGACGGCGTGCCGTCGGACGGCACCTGCGCGGCGCAGGGCGACGACGGCCGCTGGGGCGCGCGGTCGTGCGCCACGAAGCTGCCCGCCGCCTGCCGGGCGGACGACGGCGCGTGGTCGGTCACGACGAAGGCCATCACGGCGAAGGGCGCCGCCAAGGCGTGCGCCGCGCAGGACGCGACGTTCGCCGTGCCGCGCACCGCCGCGGAGAACGACGAGCTGCGCACGGCGGCCGGCGATCGCGCCGTCCGGCTCGGCCTGCGGCGTACGTCATCCGGCTGGTCCGCTGTCGACGCGCGCTAGCCGGCGACTTGCTGACCGGCCTGGCGGCCGACGACTCGATCGCCGGTCTCGCGGGAGCCGACTGCCTGCTGGGCGGCGCGGGCGCGGACGTGATCAACGCCGTCAACCGGCGCCGCGACGTCGTCGACTGCGGGACCGGCACCGACCGCGCGACGGTCGACCGCCGCGACCGCGTGCGGCGCTGCGAGAGGGTGACCCGCCGCCGATGAGCGGCGGCCGAGCCTCCGCTTCGTAGGATGCTCGGCCGTGTACGTCCCGACCCAGGCCCAGTACTCGCTCACGATCCGGGTGGAGATCGAGAACCGCCCCGGCGCGCTGGGCGGCGTGCTGACGGCGATCGGCCACGCGGGCGGCCAGGTCGGGGCCGTCGACCTCATCGACGTGAACGAGCACCGCACGCTGCGCGACATCACCGTCGACGCGACCGATCAGGCCCACTGGGAGCGGATCATCGCCGCCGTCGGCGCCGCCGGCCGCGCGCGCGTGGTCGAGACGACCGACCGCACGTTCCTCGTGCACCTCGGCGGCAAGATCGAGATGCGCAACCGCCAGCCGCTGAAGTCGCGCGACGACCTCTCGATGGCCTACACGCCCGGCGTCGCGCGCGTGTGCATGGCGATCCACGAGGACCCCGCCAAGGCGTTCCAGTTCACGATCAAGCGCAACACCGTGGCGGTCGTCAGCGACGGGACCGCGGTGCTCGGGCTCGGCGACATCGGGCCCGAGGCGGCGATGCCGGTCATGGAGGGCAAGGCGATGCTCTTCAAGGAGTTCGCCGGCGTCGACGCGTTCCCCATCTGCCTGAACACGAAGGACCCCGACGAGATCGTCGACACGGTCAAGCGGCTCGCCCCCACGTTCGGCGGCATCAACCTCGAGGACATCTCGGCGCCGCGCTGCTTCGACATCGAGGACCGGCTGAAGGCCGAGCTCGACATCCCCGTCTTCCACGACGACCAGCACGGCACCGCGATAGTCGTCCTGGCCGCGCTCCTCAACGCGCTCAAACTGACCGGCAAGCGGATCGAGGACCTGCGGGTGCTCGTCGTCGGCCTCGGCGCCGCCGGCGTCGCGGTGACGAAGATCCTGCTCGCCGCGGGCGTGCGCGACGTCATCGGCGTCGACTCCAAGGGCGCGCTGCACACCGACCGCGTCGACTACGCCGACGGCTCGATGCCGGCGATCAAGCGCTGGTACGCCGAGGTGTCGAACCCGGAGAAGCGCGACGGCCGCCCCGGCGACGTCATCGACGGCGCGGACCTCTTCATCGGCCTGTCCGGCGCGAGGGTCATGCCGGCCGACGCGCTGGCGCGGATGAACGAGGACGCGATGGTCTTCGCGATGGCGAACCCGAACCCGGAGGTCACCCCGGAGGAGGCCGAGCCGTACGTGCGGATCATGGCCACGGGCCGCAGCGACTACCCGAACCAGATCAACAACGTGCTCGCGTTCCCCGGCATCTTCCGCGGCGCGCTCGACGTGCGCGCGCCGCAGATCACCGAGGACATGAAGCTCGCGGCGGCGCAGGCGATCGCCGCGATCATCCCCGACAACGAGCTGCGCGAGGACTACATCATCCCGTCGGCGTTCAACCGCGACGTCGCGCCCGCGGTGGCCGCCGCCGTCTCGCAGGTCGCGCGCGAGACGGGCGTGGCCGGGGAGTCCGGGGACACGATCGGGTTCGCCGCGGTCGACCTCGAGCGCATCCGCAACGCGGACTGACCGCGGGCCGACCACCACATGCTCGCCAGGACGACGGCCGCTCCGGCGGGCTCGTTCCAGCTGAGCGGCTCGTCCAGCAGCGCCACGCCGAGCGCCGTGGAGACGACCGGGATGAGGTAGGTCACGGTCGAGAAGGTCGTCGGGCCGGCGGCGCGGATGATCGTGTGGGTGAGGACGTACGCGAGGCCGCTGCCGAGGACGCCGAGCACGAGCAGGCTGGCGATCGCGTCCGCCTGCAGACCGGTGTCCGGCATGCCGTTGAACGGCACGGCGAGCGCGGCGAGGACCGCGGTGGCGATCAGGAGCTGCGCGGCCGCCAGCTGCGGGCCGGACTCGGGGCGCGCCGAGAGGTTGCGCCGGGTGTACGGCAGCCCGAGGCCGTAGCAGAGCGCGGCGCCCGCGCAGGCGATCTGGGCGAGCAGCTCGCCGCCGCTCATCCCGCGCCACGGGCCGAGCAGGCACACCACGCCGGCGAAGCCGGCCGCGAGGCCGATGAGCCTGCGGCGGTCCGGCTGCTCCTCGGGCAGGAAGAGCAGCACGGCGAGCAGCGTGAAGAGCGGCGTGGTCCCGTTCCACAGGCCGGCGAGCACCGAGGAGACCTCCTGCTCGCCGTACGCGAACAGCGTGAAAGGGATGACGTTCATGAGCAGCGCGACGACGGCGAGGTGGCCCCAGACGCTCCGGCCGCGCGGGAGGCGCTGGCGCGTGGCGGCGAGGACGGCGACGAGGAACAGCGCGCCGAGGGCGACGCGGCCGAGCGAGACCTGCAGCGGGGCCCAGTCCTCGCCGAGGACCTTGATGCAGAGGAAGCTCGAGCCCCAGATCGTGGCGAGCAGGACGAACTGGGCCTGCCAGGGCAGCTTGGCCATGGCGCCGCTACGCCGCCGCGGCGGTGACGATCGCGTCGGCGAGCTCGCGCCCGCCCCCGCGCTCGGGGTGCCACTGCAGCCCGAGGGCGAGCCGGCGGCCGGGCACCTCGATCGCCTCCGCGACCCCGTCCGGCGCCGTCGCGGTGACCCTGAGGCCCTTGCCGAGCGTGCGGACCGCCTGGTGGTGGTCGCTGACGACCTGCGGCCGCTTGCCGAGCGCGCCGCGGATCGCCGAGCCGCTCTGCGTCGTCACCACGTGCGGCCGGTCGCCGCTGTGGTCCTCGATGTGCTGGGCGAGGTCGCCGCCGAAGAGGACGGTGAGCAGCTGGGCGCCGCGGCAGACGCCGACGACCGGGACGTCGTCCCGGAGCGCCTGCCGCAGCGTGCGCAGGTCGCGCAGGTCGCGCGGCAGGTCGGGGTCGACGCAGCGCGGATCGGTCGGCTGGCGGTACGTGCGCGGGTGGACGTCGGTCGTCGAGCCGGACAGCACGAGCGCGTCGGCGCCCGCGAGGTCGACGCCCGGCTCGCGCTCGCCGATCAGCCGGACCCGCGCGCCGGCGTCGCCGAGCCAGCGCAGGTACGGCTCGGGCGCGTCATGGCCCATGAGGACGAAGATCACGGGGCGCTCGTCGCCGCGCTCGGCGTCGTTCAGCGCCTCGCGGAACGCCTGCTTCGCCCGCTGGACGCGCTTGCGGGCCGCGTCCTCGGAGACGTCGAGCAGCTCCCCCACCTCGCGCAGCGACAGCCCCGCCTCGTAGCGGAGGAGGAGCAGCATCCGCTGGTGCGGCGACAGCCCCTGGAGGGCGGTCTGCACCGCCTCGCTGCGCGGCCCGCCGCCGGCGTCGGGCGCGATCGCCGCGGCGTCGTGCAGCGGCAGCTCCGTCCGGCGGCGCCGGCGGCGCAGCTCGTCGAACGCGACGTTCGTGGCCGTCCGGTGCAGCCACGCCTGGAGCCGGTCGGGCGAGAGGTCGCGCGGCGCGGCCCGCCACGCCCGCGCGAGCGTCTCCTGCAGCGCGTCCTCGGCCAGATGCGGGTCGCCGAGCAGCCGCGTCAACCGCCGCCCGATGGGCGCAGCCTGCTCGTGGAGAAGGAGATCGAAGCCGGTCACGCCCTTCAAGACGTTCGCAGGTGCGAGAACCGGACGCCAGGGCGCGGCCGGCCGAAGAGCTCCGGTGGGAGCGGGCCGCCCCCGCGGAGGTCTCCGGCGACCTCCGTCAGGACGTTCGCTGAACGAGGTCGGCGGCGACGGTGAGCCGCCACGCCCATGCGTCGAGGGCGGCGCGGAGGTCCCGGAGCCGTTCGGGCGCGGCGCGGTCGGCGCGAATGAAGCCCTCTCCCCTCCGGAGCTCGTCGAGGGCCGCGCGGAGGGTGGCCATGCGCTCGTCGATCGAGCCGACGAGGCCGCGGTCGCGGGCCCAGACGGCGTCGCGGATGGTGTCGAAGGCGGCCGACGCGCCGGCGGCGTGGGACTCGACGTCGAGGAGGTCGACGGTGGCGCCGACGTCGCGCGCGTCGCCGGACAGCAGGCCGGCGGCGGCGCGGGTGACGGCGAGCGGATCGTCGACGCCCACGCGCACCGACGGGGCGATGCGGCCGCGGTGGATGCGGGCGCCGACCGCGTCGCCGGCGCGGTCGCGGTCGCGCAGCGAGGCGGTCTCCTCGGCCACGTACGCCGCATAGCGCTTCGCGCCCGAGACGAGCAGCGGATCTTCGATCGGCGGGTTCCCCTGGCCCCGGGCGGCGACGACGCCGCCGGCGACGGCGAGGACGAGCACCGAGAGGCTGATGACGGCGAGCTTCATGCGTTAGGGGACCCTAACACCGACTCCCGGAGTCGGATTCGTCATCCCTCCGCGGCGGTCGGCCGTAGGCTCCGACGATGGACGTCACGATCACTGGAGCCACCGGCCGGATCGGCAGCGCCCTCGTCGACGCGCTGCGCGCACGCGGCGACGGCGTCACCGTCCTGTCGCGCAACCCCGACGCCGCCGTCAAGAAGCTCGGCGCGGGCGTCAACGCCGTCGCGTGGGACCTCAAGGCCGGCCCCGCCCCCGCCGCGGCGCTCGAGGGTCGCGACGCCGTCATCCACCTCGCCGGCGAGGACGTCGGCCAGCGCTGGTCCGAGAAGGTCAAGCGCGAGATCCGCGAGAGCCGCGAGATCGGCACCCGCAACCTCGTGGCCGGCATCGCCGCCCTCGCGGAGGCGGGCCGGCCCCACGCGCTCATCTCCGCGTCCGCATCGGGCTACTACGGCCCGCACGGCGACGAGCCGGTCGACGAGTCCTCTCCCCCCGGCGGCGACTTCCTCGCGGAGGTCTGCGTCGTCTGGGAGCGGGAGGCGCGCAAGGCCGAGGAACTCGGCGTGCGCGTCGTCTCGCTGCGCACCGGGATCGTGCTCGACAAGCACGGCGGCGCGCTGGCGAAGATGCTGCCGCCGTTCAAGGCGGGCGTCGGCGGCCCGGTCGCGGGCGGCCGGCAGTACATGCCGTGGATCCACCGCGACGACGTCGTCGGGCTCTACCTCGCCGCGCTCGATGGCGGCGACGCCTGGACCGGTCCGGTCAACGTGTCGGCGCCGCGCCCGGTGACGAACAAGGAGTTCTCGAAGGCGCTCGGGAAGGCCCTGCACCGCCCGGCGTTCGCCCCCGTGCCGAAGCCGGCCATCAAGCTCCTGTTCGGCGAGATGAGCCAGATCGTCACGTCGGGCGTGAACATGGTCCCGCGCCGGGCGCAAGAGCTCGGGTACGCCTTCCGCCACCCGGAGCTGGCGGAGGCGCTCGAGTCGTCGCTGCGGTGAGCGGCTAGGCGGGCTTCCCGTCCGTCGCCGGCGGCGCGTCCTCGAGCGCGGGGTTGACGCCGACCTCGGGCCGGCCCCACGGTCCGATGACCTTCCAGTCCGACTCCGCGCGCGCGGGCCACACGAGCCACACCAGCACGCCGATCGGCGCGAGGATGAGCCCGAAGGCGAGCCCGACGCGCTCGCCGTAGCCCTTCCGCCCCGACAGGTAGGACGCGATGATCGCCGAGGCGAGCCACGCGAAGAGCAGCCACAGCGCTGTCGTTCCGATGACGGCGAGGACCATCGTCAGCCTCCCAGGTACGCCTTCATGACCTCGGGGTCCTCGCGGAGCTTCGCCGAGTCGTTCGAGAACGCGACCGTGCCCGTCTCGAGCACGTAGCCGCGGTGCGACACGCCGAGCGCGAAGTTCGCGTTCTGCTCGACGAGCAGGATCGTCGTGCCCTGCTGGTTGATCTCGGCGATCGTCTCGTAGATCCGCTCGGTGAGGATCGGCGAGATGCCCATCGAGGGCTCGTCGAGCAGCAGGATCTTCGGCCGCGCCATCAGCGCCCGGCCGATCGCGAGCATCTGCTGCTCGCCGCCGGACATCGTGCCCGCCTTCTGCCTCTCGCGCTCCTTCAGGCGCGGGAAGAGGTCGAAGACGCGGTCCAGGTCCTGGTTGATCTCCTTGTCGCGCCGCAGGTAGGCGCCCATGTCGAGGTTCTCGCGCACCGTCATGCGCTGGAAGCACTTGCGGCCCTCGGGCGACTGCGAGATGCCGAGCTGGACGACGTCCTGCGGCGGCATGCGCGAGATGTCCTTGCCGCGGTACCGGATCTCGCCGGTGCGCGGCGGCGTCAGCGCGGAGATGGACCGCAGCGTCGTCGACTTGCCGGCCCCGTTGGAGCCGATCAGCGTCACGCACTCGCCCTCCTCGACCGTCAGCGAGACGCCCTTCAGCGCCTCGATGTTGCCGTAGAAGGTGTGGATGTCGTCGACTTCGAGCAGCGGAGGCATCAGCCGTTCAGCTCCTGGCTCGCGGCCTTGCCGAGGTACGCCTCGATGACCTGCTGGTTCGTCCGGATCTCGTCCGGCACGCCCTCGGCGATCTTCTCGCCGTGGTCGAGCACGGTGATGTGCTCGGACACGCCCATGATCACCTTCATGTCGTGCTCGATGAGCAGGATCGAGAGCCCCTTCTCGTCGCGCAGCCGGCGCATGAACGCGGTCAGCGCGTCGGACTCCTGCGGGTTCATGCCCGCCGTCGGCTCGTCGAGCAGCAGCAGCTCGGGATCCGACGCCAGCGCGCGGGCGATCTCCACGCGGCGCTGATCGCCGTAGGAGAGGTTGATCGCGAGCTGGTCGTGCGTGTTCGGCTTGAGCCCGACGTACTCGAGCATCTCGTGCGCCTTCTCGTGGACGGCCTTCTCCTCCTTGCGCACCGCGGGGGTGTGGAGGATCGAGCCGAACAGCCCCGCCTTCATGCGCGAGTGCTGGCCGACCATCACGTTCTCGAGCGCGCTCATCGTCCCGAACAGGCGGATGTTCTGGAACGTCCGGGCGACGCCCATCTTCATGATCTTGTCCGGGCGGCCGCCCGTGATGTTCTTGCCGTTGAACTTGATGCCGCCGAACGTCGGCTTGTACAGCCCGGTGAGGATGTTGAAGAACGTCGTCTTCCCAGCGCCGTTCGGGCCGATGATCGACACGATCGACTTGCGCGGGATCGCGAACGTCACGTCGCTGACCGCCGTCAGGCCGCCGAACTGCTTCGTGACGTCGATCGTCTCGAGGATGTTGTCCGCGCCGGACGGGCCGGGCGGCGGGCCCGGCTTGTCGACAGAGACCGCGCCGCTCACGGAACCCTCGTTTCCAGCAGCGCGTCCTCGGCCCCGATGCCCTCTTCGAGCTCGAGCTGCCGCCTTCGTTCGGGCAACAAGCCCTCGGGTCTCAGCACCATCATGATCACCAGCAGGAAGCCGAAGATGCCGAACGACAGCTCGGTCAGATCGAAGTCGAGCCCGAGCTTGCTCGGGACGTCGTTGAACACCTCGGGGATGAAGTAGTTGTTGATCGCCGACAGGACGATCGCCCCCAGCACCACGCCCCAGATGGAGCCGAGGCCGCCGAGGATGATCATCGCCAGGATGAAGATCGAGAACGAGAACTGGAACTGGTCGGCGTTGACCGTGTTCAGGTACGACGCGAGGAACGCGCCGGACATCCCGCCGAACGCGGCGCCCGTGCCGTAGGCCAGCAGCTTCGTCTTGACGAGCGGCACGCCCATCGACGACGCCGCCACCTCGTCCTCGCGCAGCGCGATCCACGCGCGCCCCAGCCGCGAGTCGCGCAGCCGGAAGTTCACGAACAGGACGAGCACCACCATCCCGAGCGCGAACCAGTACCAGGGTCTCAAGTCGAGGCTCTTGAACGGGTCCGTGAACGGGAGGTCGATCTTGTCGACCGGCGTGATGCCCTGGCGGCCGGCCGTGACCTTGCCGAGCACCGGCAGGTCGTCGCCGTTGATGGCGATGCGGCCGATGATCTCGCCGAAGCCGAGCGTCACGATGGCGATGTAGTCGCCGCGCAGGCGCAGGGTCGGCAGGCCGATGACCATGCCCGCGATCGTCGTCGCGATAACCGCGATGACGATGATCAGCAGGAAGTTGAAGTGGAAGCCCGGCAGCGCCTTCGCCTGCCCGGCGACGAGGACGTGGACGCCCTCGTCGTTGCCCACGCTGTCCCAGAAGCCGGACCCGAAGTAGCCCATCATGTACGCGCCGATCGCGAAGAAGGCGACGTACCCGAGGTCGAGCAGGCCGGCATAGCCGACGATGATGTTGAGGCCGAGCGCCATCACGACGTACGCGGCGCCCAGCACCAGGTTGTTCATCACGTCGCCGCCCGACTCGAAGAAGAAGGGCAGGATGATCGCGACGCCCAGGAACGCGGCCGCGATGATCGCGTTCTGGGTGCGGGTGAGCTGACGCGTCTTGAAGCGCGTGCGCGGCTGCTTGGCCTCGGGTGCGGCGGTCGCGGTGCTCATCCGGCCTCCCTCGTCTGCTCGCCCAGTAGGCCGGACGGCTTGAAGACCATGATCAGGATCAGGTAGACGAAGACCCAGAACGGCGTCCAGCTCGGACCGAACGGGAAGATCCAGATGGACTCCCGGTTGTCGATCATCTGCTGGATCATGCCGATGATGAACCCGCCGAGCACGGCGCCGCGGAGGTTGCCGATGCCGCCCATGACGGCCGCGGTGAACGCGATGAGGCCGGCGGTGAAGCCCTGGAAGTACCAGATCGTCGTCTGGTAGAGCGCGTAGATCAGACCGGCCGCGCCGGCCATGACGCCGCCGATCAGGAACGTCATGGAGATCGTCGTGTCGACGTTGATGCCCATGAGCCGCGCGGCCTCGGGGTCCTGCGCGGTGGCGCGCATCGCCTTGCCGAGGCGGCTGTGAGCGATGAAGCGCGTCATGAGGAAGACGAGGGGGATCGTCACGCCCAAGGCGAGCACGTCGCCGTTGGTGATCGTGATGTCGCCGAAGCTGATCAGGCCGTGTTGCGAGTTGATGACGTCCTCGATGCCCTCCGGCGAGCCGCCCTTCCAGAGCAGGCCGACGTTCTGGAGGATGAAGGACATGCCGACCGCGGTGATGAGCGGCGCCAGCTTCGGCGCGTTGCGCAGCGGTCTGTACGCCACGCGTTCGATCATCACGTTCAGCACGCCCGGGATGACCATCACCACGATGAGCGAGAGCGCCAGCCCGACGATGAGGCCGCCGGTCCCCGTCGCGGCGGTCAGCCCCAGCACGCCGAAGAACCAGGCGGCCGTGAAGGAGCCGATCATGAACACGTCGCCGTGGGCGAAGTTGATCAGCTCGATGATGCCGTAGACCAGCGTGTAGCCGATGGCCACGAGGGCCCAGATCGCCCCGTTGGACAACCCGTCGACGATGTTGTTCCCCAGCCGGGACAGATCGCCCTCGGTCTTGAGGTCGTCGATCGCGAACATGATCGGGAACGCGAGCAGGATGAGGATCAGCCCGTACGTCCCGAAGAAGCTCCTCAGCTTCTGGGACCGGTTGGCACGGGGTGCGGGGAGACTTGCGGCTTCCATGTGGATCGGTGTCCACGGCGGGGGCGGGACCCACGCGGGCCCCGCCCCATGCCGTCAGATGATCAGGCCTGGGCCTTGACCGTCTTGTCGAACTTCAGCTCGCCGTCCTCGATGCTGTAGACGCCGTAGTCGGTGAGCGTGGTGTCACCGTTCTCGTCGATCGAGTACGTGCCCAGCACGGACGAGCGGTCCTTCGTATCGAAGAGCGCCTTGAGGACGTCCTCCTTGCTCGTCGAGCCGGCGCGCTCGATCGCGTCGAGCACCAGCTTCATCGCCTCGTAGCCGTAGATGGCGTACGGGTCGGGGGTCTTGTCGCCGTACTTGGCGGCGAAGTCCTTGAAGAAGGACTGGCCCTCCGGCGGGTAGCTCTCCGGGTTCAGCGTGGCGACGGTCACCTTGACGCGCTTGCCGACGCTGTTGGGGATGCCGCCCTCCTTCGGGTCCGAGAACCCGGACTCCGCGACACCGTCCGGACCGTAGAGCTTCGCGTCCGGCAGAGCCGCCGCGAAGTCCTTGAAGATCTGGACCGCGCCGTTGGCGGTGATGCCCGAGAACACGAAGCAGTCAGCCCCACCGGACTTCGCGCGACCCGCGAGGGAGCGGAAGTTCGAGGCCTTCGGATCGATGCCCTCGTTGAACGCGAGCTTGACGCCCTGCTCCTTGAGGGAGTTCTCGATGTTGCGGCTCAGACCGGCGCCGTAGACCTCCTTGTCGTTGGCCATGGCGACGTTCTGGCAGCCGTCCTCCTTCATGATCGTCGCAAGCGCGGCGCCCTGGATCGTGTCCTTCGGCACGATGCGCAGGTACGTGCGATTGCCCGTCGGGTAGTACTTGTCCGGCTCGCCCTTGTCGGCGCCCGGCTCGTTCGTCGTCAGGCCGACGGCGGTGTTCGCCGGGGAGACCTGCGGGACGCCCGCCTCGTTGAGGATCGGGATCGAGATGGCCGACGCACCGGAGTTGAACTCACCGATGTAGGCGGCCGCCGAGTCGTCCTGGGCGACCTTGCGGGCGTTGGCCGACGTCTGCTCGGGAGTCCACGAGCCGGCCTGCGCCGTGGAGTCGTCGAGCGAGGTGTACTTGACCGACACGTTGCCGGCCTTGCCACCAGCCTGCTCCAGGGCGAGCTTGATGCCCTGGGTCATGGCGGTGGTCTGCGGGCGCGAGGCGCCCTGCAGCGGAAGGCTCGAGTAGACGTTGACGGAGCCGGAGGCGCCGCCGTCGCTCTCGGCCTGGGTGTCGCCACCGCCGCCGCTGCTGCCCTCGTCGTCATCGCCACAGGCGGCGATGGTGAAGGCAGCGATGATGAACACGCAGAAGAGCGTGATGAACTTAGGGAACCGCAAAGAGTCCCTCCTCCTCAGATGGGTCGGGGAAGACCAGAAGCGCGGCCACTCTACATCGGTCACCCGATGGGTACCAACCGATTCCCCTGAACTCGGAAACGGGCGAAGCTGGCTCGCGGCGATCGCGCGACTCGCAGGGCCTCCGCGATGACGGCGGAACGGCTGTCGGCGCGGGCTCCGGCACGGCCGATCGCGTCCAGGACGACCTTCATCGCCTCGTAGCCGAGGACCGCCTGCGCGCCTGGTTGACGACCGTAGATCCGGCGGAACTGACGCTCGAACGCACGCTGCTCGGCGTCCTCGGGCGGCTCCACGCCGGTAAGCACCAGCCGTGAGGCGGCCTGGCCGGCCATCGTGGGCAGCTCGGGCGCGATCGCCAGGTCGTCGGGGGCGTAGAGCGGGAGGTCCGGGTCGCCCTCGTGGACGGCGTCGAGGACCTGCAGCGCGAACGGCCCGTACGCGCCCGCGTAGAAGAACGCGTCGGCGCGCTCTCGGCGCACGCGCTTGCCGATCCCCTCGGGCACCTCGGCGTCGGCGCGCAGGCGCAGCCGGTCGACGATCTCGATCCCCGCCGCCTCGGCGAGCCGGGCGACGCGGTCGCCCATGCTCGTCCCCGACAGCGCGCGGTCATCGGCCAGGACGAGCCGCCGGACGCCGGACGCGCGCATGGAGTCGACGAGCTCGTCGGCCTGCTGCTCGTCCCCCGGGACCACGCGCGCGAACGTGCGCCGGCCCGAGGGGTAGTACTTCTCGGGCTCGCCGCGGCCGCCGCGGCCGGTGAGGCCGCCGAAGGTGTCGCGCGGGCTGACCTGCAGGATCCCGGCCTCGTTGAGGATCGGCAGCGAGACGGCGCTCGCCCCGTTCTCCAGCTCGCCCAGGTAGGCGATCGTCTGACGGTCCTGGATGGCACGGCGGGCGTTGGCGGCCACCAGCTCCGGCGTCCACCGGCCGGTCTTCGGGTCGGCGCTGTTGAGCGACGTGTAGGAGACGGCGTACGGCCCGGCGCGGCCGCCGGCCTCGAGCAGGGCGAGCTTCTCCGCCGCCACGACGTCGCGCGACACGGGCGCGAGCGGCCCGCGCAGCGGCAGGCTCGAGTAGACGCTGACCGTGTCGCCGATGATCCGCGTCTCGATGGCGGCATCGGTGTCGCCGCAGGCGGAGGCGACGACCGGAGCGAGGCTGACCAGGAGGATGCCGGCGATCCGTCTGAGCATCTCGGACCGAGTCTACGGACCCCCCACGGGACGGCGGCCGAGCGCCCGGAGCGCCTATCTTCCGGCGTCGTGCGAGTCGGGATGCTCACCGCCGGGGGCGACTGCCCCGGCCTCAACGCCGTCATCCGCGCCGCCACCCGGCGCCTGATCCAGGCAGGCCACGAGGCCGTCGGCTTGCGCCGCGGCTACGAGGGGCTGGCGGAGCCGTCGCTGCGGATCCCCCTCGACCAGAAGGCGGTGACCGGGATCCTCCAGCTGGGCGGGACGATCATCTCGACGTCGTCCTTCGACCCGTGGATGGAGCCCAACGGCGTCGAGCGGGTGCAGGCGGCGCAGCGCGACGAGCCGCTCGACGCGATCATCGCCATCGGCGGCGAGCACACGATGATGATCACGCGCCGGATCCACGAGGAGCTCGGGATCCCGGTGGTCGGCGTGCCGAAGACGATCGACAACGACGTCGTCGGCACCGACCAGACCTTCGGCTTCGACACCGCGGTGCAGACCGCGACCGACGCGATCGACCGCCTGCGCACGACCGCCCAGTCGCACGACCGGATCATGGTCGTCGAGGTCATGGGCCGCAACGTCGGCTGGATCGCCACGTTCGCCGGGCTCGCCGGCGGCGCCGACGGCATCGTCATCCCCGAGCTGACGCTGACCGTCGAGGAGATGTGCGAGGCGATCGCCCGCCGTCACGCGCGCGGCAAGTCGTTCTCGATCATCGTGGTCTCGGAGGGCGCCGAGCTGGCGTTCGCGTCGGGCGAGCGCCGGGTGATCGGCAGCGGCGAGACCGACGACTACGGGTACCCGATGCTCGGCGGCATCGGCCAGGCGCTGGCGACTGAGCTCGCGCAGCGCACCGGCTACGACGCGCGGGTCACGACGCTCGGCCACGTCCAGCGCGGCGGCTCCCCCACCTCGTTCGACCGGATCCTCGCGACGCGCTACGGCATCAAGGCGGCGGACATGGTCATCGCGGGCGAGACCGGCCGCATGACGGCGCTGCACGGCAAGGAGATGACCTCCGTGGCGCTCGAGGAGGTCGACGGCGTGAAGACCGTGGACCTGGCCTACCTCGACCTGGCCCGGACGTTCTTCACGTAGCGCCGGCTAGCTGCGCCGGCCGGGGATGAACTTCGTCAGCGTCTGGATCGTCGCCCCGATCAGGATGATCAGGACGGGGATCATGAAGGCGTCGAAGGGCTTCGCCCCGAGGGCCCAGAGGACGAGCCAGAGGACGAGGGCGGCGGTGGTCCAGAGCGTCAATGCCATGAGCGGCCCGGAAGACTAGCGAGCGAGGGCGGCGGCCATCGCCGCGACGACCTCGCGGACCGCTTCCGGCGGGTCGTCGGACTCCGCGGCCGCGCGCACGAGGCGGCTGCCGACGATGACGCCGTCGGCGCCGGCGTCGGCCGCCTTGGCCGCCTGCTCGGGCGTTCCGATCCCGAACCCGAGCGCGACCGGCACGCCGGTGTGCGCCTTCGCGCGCTGCACGATCGTGTCGAACACGGCGTCGCCGCGCTCCCCCGTCGTGCCGAGCGTCGAGACGGTGTAGAGGAACCCGCGCGCACGGGCGCCGATCGCGTCGAAGCGCTCGTCCGGCGTCGTCGGCGCGACGAGCGGCACGAGCGCGAGCCCGCGCCGGTCGCACGCCTCGAGGACCGCGGGCGCCTCCTCGAGCGGCAGGTCCGGGACGATCAGGCCGCTCGCGCCGGCCTCGGCGATCGCGTCCGTGAAGGCCTCGGCGCCGCGCACGACGACGAGGTTCGCGTAGCACATGACCACAACCGGGAGACGGGGCGAGAGCTCCCGCGCGATCTCCAGGACCGCGTCGAACGTCGTGCCCGCCTCGAGCGCCTTCGTGCCCGCCGCGTGGATCACCGGGCCGTCGGCGAGCGGGTCGGAGAACGGGACGCCGAGCTCGACGAGGTCCGCGCCGCCGTCGGCGTACGCGTGGCCGATCGCGATCGACGTCGCCTGATCGGGGAAGCCGCCCATGAGGTAGGGCATGAGGGCGGCGCGCTTGCCTGACGTGGCGAACGCGTGCGCGATGCGATCGGCGCCGGTCATCGGAGGTCCTGGAAGCTAGCGAGAGGCGCACCCGTATCGTTCGCCCCCATGCGCCGTGCCCTCCCATGTGCCGTGCTGCTCGTCCTCGCCTGCGCGGCGCCCGCCGGAGCGGCGCCGGGCGACCTCGACCAGGCCTTCGGCACCGGCGGCACGGTCGTGACGCCCGTCGGCGCCGGCGGCGGGCGCGCGTACGGGGTGACCGAGCCGACCGACGGCGGCATCGTGCTCGCCGGCGAGGCGCAGCCGGACGAGTCGTCGCGGCGCGTGGCGCTCGCGCGGTACTCGCTCGCGGGCGACCCGCTGCGCTCGTTCGGCAACGGCGGCGTGCTGGTCGTGCCGGGCGTCGAGGGCGGCGCTTCGGCGATCGCGCCGGGGCCCGGCGGGCGGCTGCTCGTCGCCGGGACGCACGACGGCGACGACCTCGAGGGCCTGTTCGGCGCGTTCTCGCCCGCCGGCGCGCTGCTGGCGCCGCCCGCGTTCGGCGGCTTCCCGCGTGCGGGCGCGGCGTCCGTCGCGCCGCTGCCGGACGGCGGCGCGATCGTTGCGGGCAGCGCGATCGACTTCAGCGGCTCGCGCGGCGAGGTCCGCCGTCTCGGCCCCGACGGCGCCCCGGGCCGCGTGCACGACACGACGCCGGGGGTGTCGTTCGAGCGCTTCGACGCGGTGATCGCCCGGGCCGATGGCTCTTCGGCGGCGGCGGGAACGGCGAACGGCGACGACGGCGGGTCGGCGTTCGAGCTCGTCCGCTACGACGCCGAGGGGCACGTGCTGTCGGCGGAGCGGACCGCCTTCGCGACGGGCGGCGCCGGCGCCGTCGGCCTGGCGGCGCTGCCCGACGGCGGCGCCATCGCGGTCGGCAGCGTGGACGGCGCGAACGACAGCGACTGGGCGCTCGTCCGCTACCGCGCCGACGGGACGCCCGATCCGGCGTTCGGCGACGGCGGGCGCGTCGTGACGCGGCTGTCGAGCGGCGACGACCGTGCACTCGCCGTCGCGGTGACGTCGTCCGGCAAGCTCGTCGTTGCGGGCGTTGCCGCGGACGGCCCCGATGCCACCGCGTTCACCGTCGCGCGGTACCTGTCGGATGGGCGCCTCGACACGGCGTTCGGCGACGACGGGGTCGCGGAGGTGCCGGTGACGGGAGACCGCGAGCTCGCGACGTCGGTCCTGGTCGAACCGGGCGGCGCCGTGATCGCGGGCGGCTACGCCGAGCGCGACGGGACGCCCGCGTTCGTCCTGGCGCGGCTGCTCGGCGACGCCGCACCGCCGCCGCTCGTCGCCGTGGACCCGGGCACGCCGGCGAGCCCGGGGACGCCGATCCCGACCACCACGACAGGAACCCCGCGCTTCTCCATCCGGCTCGTCGGCCGCAAGGTCGGCCGCGACCTCACCGTCCGCGTCCGGGTGGGCTGGCCGCTCGGCTGGCGCGGCCGCGCGCGGATCCTCATCCAGCGCCGCAAGGTGCCGCGCCTCCTCCTCGCCGAGCGGACCTTCCGCGGTACGGGCGGCCGCGGGCGGACGATGAAGGTCCGGCTGCGCCGCACGGGCGTGGTGATCCTCAAGCGCGGCGACACCCCCGTGCGCCTGCTGCTCCTCCCGGCTCCGCTCTGAGCTAGGCGACGCCGAGCTTGGCGAGGACCTCGGCGAGGTCCTTGTCGCCGCGGCCGGACAGGCAGAGCACGTCGAGCGTCGACTCCGAGGGCTCCTCGATCGCGTAGTGGAACGCGTGCGCCGTCTCGAGCGCCGGGATGATCCCTTCGAGCCGGGCGACGCGGCGGAAGGCCTGCAGCGCCTGCTCGTCGGTGACGGCGACGTACGTCGCGCGGCCGGAGTCGCGCAGCCAGGCGTGCTCGGGGCCGGAGCCCGGGTAGTCGAGCCCGGCGCTGACCGAGTGCGCCTCGAGGATCTGGCCGTCGTCGGTCTGCAGCACGGCAGACAACGACCCGTGCAGGACGCCGGCCTTCCCGCCGACCGTCAGCGGCGCGCCGTGGCGGCCGGTCTCGACGCCCTCGCCCGCGGCCTCGACGCCGACGAGCTGCACCGACGGGTCGTCGACGAAGCCGGCGAACATGCCGATCGAGTTCGACCCGCCGCCGACGCAGGCGATCGCACGGTCCGGCAGGCGGCCGGTGCGCTCGAGCAGCGTGGCGCGCGCCTCGTCGCCGATGACGCGCTGCAGCTCGCGCACGATCGCCGGGAACGGCGCGGGGCCGACGGCCGAGCCGAGGATGTAGTGCGTCGACTCGACGTTCGTGACCCAGTCGCGGATCGCCTCGGAGACCGCCTCCTTCAGGGTCCGCGCACCCGCCTCCACCGACACGACCTGCGCGCCGAGGAGCTTCATCCGCTGGACGTTGGGCTGCTGGCGGCGGATGTCCTCCGCGCCCATGTAGACGATGCACTCGAGGTCGAGCAGCGCACACGCGGTCGCGCTGGCGACGCCGTGCTGGCCCGCGCCGGTCTCCGCGATCATCCGCCGCTTGCCCATCCGCTTGGCGAGCAGCGCCTGCCCGAGCGCGTTGTTGAGCTTGTGCGACCCCGTGTGCATGAGGTCCTCGCGCTTGAGCCACAGCTCGCGGCCCGCCGCCTCGCTGAGCCGCTCGGCGAGGTACAGCGGCGTCGGCCGCCCGCAGTAGTCGCGCGAGAGGCGAGCGAGCTCCGTCAGGTACGCCTCGTCGGCGCGCGCCGCGATCCACGCCGCCTCCAGCTCCGACAGCGCCGGCATCAGCGTCTCGGGCACGTACTGGCCGCCGTACGGCCCGTAGCGGTGAGGAACGCCCGCCTCGACACCGCCCGTCATGCGGTCGCCTCCACCTTCGAATCGACCTCTCTCACGGCCCAGGCGAACTCCGCGACCTTCTCGCGGCTCTTGTGGCCGGGCTCGGCCTCGACGCCAGACGCGACGTCGACGGCGAAGGGCCGGAGGGTCTCGATCGCGGCGCCGACGTTCTCCGAGGTCAGGCCGCCGGCCGCGATGAGCGGCACGTCGGACCGTCGCTCGCGGGCAAGCGACCACTCGAACGTCTCGCCACCCGCGCCGTCGAGGAGATGGAAGTCGGTGGGGAAGGCGCCGAGCGAGACCGCGTCGGCGCGGCTGCGCACGCGGACGGCCTTGATGACCTTCGCGCCGGTGCGGCGGGCGACCTCGCCGGCGTAGCTGGGCCCTTCGTCGCCGTGCAGCTGCACGATCGTCAGCCCCAGCGCCTCGCAGGTGCGGGTGACGTGCTCGAGCGTCGCGTTCTGGAAGACGCCGGCCAGCTCGACCCGGCGCTTCATCGCGGCGACGATCCCGAGCGCATCGGACTGCTTGCAGCGCCGCGGCGACGACGCCACGAAGATCATCCCGAGCGCCCACGCCCCGTGCTCGACGCACAGCTCGGCGTCCTCGAGGTTCGTGATGCCGCAGAACTTGATCCGGGTCACGGGTCAGACGGTATCGGCCTCCGGCACGCCGCCGTCACCGGCCGAGGGGGATGCCCTCGCCCCACCCGGCGCGGGATGTTCCCCTCCCGGGTCAAGGACGGCGCCAGTTGAGCAGTGGCCGCCGCCGGGTATCGCCGCCGGGACGATCCCATGACGCGACGGGACTTGCGGTGAGGGCTGGTTCGGTGGTCGCGGCGACGGTGGCAGGTGCCACCGCCACGCTGGCGATCGTCGTGGTCGAGCCGCTGAGGTTCGCCTATCGCAACCCCGACCTCCACGTCGCCCTCCTCAGCGTCGAAGCGCTGATCGGGGTCCTTGCCGCCTGTCTCGCCGCGGGGCGCTTCAACCGCCGGCGCCTGCTGTCGGATCTGCTCCTGTGCTGCGGTCTGACCGCGCTCGCGCTCTCGACGCTGTGGTTCGGAGCGATCCCCGCCATCTTCGCGTCCGGCACGTCACCCTTCGCGACGTGGTCCGCACTGGCCGGACGGCTGCTGGGCGCGGCGTTGTTCTGCGCCGCCGCGGTGGCCGGCTATCGCCGTCTGCGGATGCCCCGGCGGCGGGCGCTCGCCGTGGCGGTGGGCGTGCTCGGGGCGCTCGGCGCCATCGCCATCGCCGCGGCCGTGCTCGCGCCCCACCTGCCGCGGGCGATCGACCCGCTCGCCACGCCCGAGCGGTCGGCGCTGCCGCGACTCGAGGGCCACCCCGCGATCCTCGCCGCGCAGCTGCTCGCCGCCGTGCTGTACGCCCTTGCCGCCGTGGGGTACGCCCGGCGCGGGGAGCGGGACCACGACCCGTTCGTCGCCTGGCTCCCGGTCGGCGCCGTCCTCGCGGCGTACGCGCGCGTGAACTACGTCCTGTTCCCGTCGGCCTTCACGGAGTACGTGTACACCGGCGACGCGTTCCGCCTCGCGTTCTACGCCGTGGTCATGCTCGCCGTCGCCGGGGAGATCCGCGCCGCGTGGCGCCGCGAGGCGGAGGCGGCAGCCCTCGAGGAACGCCGGCGCGTCGCGCGCGACCTCCACGACGGCGTTGCACAGGAGCTCGCGAGCGTCCGTCGCAACCTGCGGCAGGTCGCCGGCGACGACGAGTTCGTCGCCCGGGCGGCGGCGGCCGCCGACCGCGCGCTGGCCGACGCCCGCAAGGCGATCACGGCGCTGAGCGACGTGCCGGACGGAACCCTCGACCGCGTTCTCGCCGACACCGCACGCACCGTCGCGGACCGCGAGGGCACGCACGTCGCGCTCGACCTCGCGCCGCACGTCCGCGTGGCGCCCGCGGAAGCCGAGGCGATCCGGCTGATCGTCGCCGAGGCCATCACGAACGCCGCGCGGCACGGCGGCGCGAACGTCGTGAGGGTGCGGCTCGAGGACGGCAGGCACGTGCGGCTGTTCGTACGCGACGACGGACGCGGGTTCGACGCGGGGTCGGAAGCGCCGCAGTCCGGCGGCGGGTTCGGCCTCGAGAGCATGCGCCAGCGGGCTCAGCGCGTCGGCGCGCGGCTGACCCTCCGCTCGCGCGACGGCGCCGGCACCGAGCTCGAGGTCGTCCTCTGAGCGCCGGGCCTCGCGTTCGGGTGCTGATCGCGGACGATCACCGGCCGACCCGCGAGGACGTCCGGCTTGCGCTCGAACACGACGGGGGGTTCGACGTCTGCGCGGTGGCAGCCGATGCCCCCGGGGCGATCGCCGAGGCGCTGCGGACGGGTCCGGACATCTGCCTGCTCGACGTCCACATGCCGGGCAGCGGCCTTGCTGCGGTCTGGGAGCTCCACGTCCGTCTGCCGGACATGCCGATCGTCATGCTGACGGTCTCGGAGGACGACCGCGATGTCTTCGCCGCCATGCGAGCGGGGGCCTCGGGCTACCTGCTCAAGGACATGGATCCGCGTGCCATCCCGGACGAGCTGCGCAGCGTCCTGCGCGGGGAGTTCGCGCTGCCGCGGCCGCTCGTCGGTCGCGTCGTGGAGCGCTTCCGCGATCCGGCGGCCCTGCGCCGCAAGCTGGTCGCGGGCGACCGCCCCCAGCTGACGAGCCGGGAGTGGCAGATCCTCGACCTCCTGCGCCGGCGACTGACCACCTCGGAGATCGCCCGGCGCCTCGTCGTGTCGCCGGTGACGGTGCGCACGCACGTCGCGGCCCTCCTGCGCAAGTTCGGCGTCGCCGACCGCGACGAGCTGCTCGAGCGCTTCGACGACCCTCCGCAGCGTTGAGACAACTCAACGGGCGGCGGGTTGCCTTCGCGGTTCGCGCTGACGGACGATCAGGTCGCCGAGAAGAAGGAGACCGAACGTGTTCCTGTCGTCATCCCCGGCCGCGCGTCAGCGCGCGACCCGCCTGGCAGTCATGGCAACGTCGCTGTTGCTCGCGATCGCCCTGCTCGCGCCGTCCGCCGGCGCGTACATGGACGAGGGCTCCACCGCGCCGTGGATCCGCACCGAGCTCGAGGACTACGCCCCCGGCGACCTGGTCGTCGTCAATGGCGGCAACTGGACGCCCGGCCACGTCGTTCATCTCGCGGTCGACGACACCACGAACCACACATGGCAGGCGGAGACCGACGTGACCGTCTCCGAGACGGGCGACATCCGCTGGGAGCTGCGGCTGCCCGATCTCTACGTCTCGGACTACGAGATCGCGGCGACCGACACGACGAACGGCACGGACACGGCCGGGACGACGTTCACCGACGCGCTGACCTCGCAGGGCGCGACGGTCAACGGCGGCACTGCCATCACGGTCGGCCCCGGCGATCCAGTTCCCGGCGCTCTGACCGAGCGCGTCACGTCGAGCGCCCCGAGCACGTGGCAGTCCACGCGCTGGACGATCGGATCCTCGACCGGCTGCGCCGACACCACGAACGTCTCGGCGACGACGACGGCGACCAACCACTTCGACATGACGGCGCCGACGGCGGCCGGCACCTACAGCCTCGTCGTGACGCCGTACAGCGCGGCCAACTGCGGCGGCACCGCCGGCGCGGCGACGACCCTGACCGACGCGGTGACCGTCGACTCCGGCGTGCTCTTCTCCGAGTACTTCGGCAGCGCGGTGTCCACCGACACCCCGTTCTGGAAGGACGAGAACCAGGTCCAGCCCGCGGACTGCTCAGTCAGCGGCCCGATCAGCCAGAACTACTACGAGGCGCTGAGCCGCGGCTGCACGATCAGCACGACGAACGACAACAGCCGGCCGATCGACACGTCCGGACGGCGCAACATCCACGTCAAGTTCACCTGGGGCAAGAACAGCAACATCGCGAGCGCGAGCGGGATGAACCTCGACCTCTTCTGGAAGGCCGAGGCGTCCGGGAGCTTCCCGGCGACCCCGCTGTGCCAGACCGGCCAGTCGTCGTGCACGCACACCGTGACGAACATCGGCACCGGGCTCGCGGAGGCGACCACGAACGCCGTCGACGTCACGCTGCCGAGCAGCGCGGCCGGCACGAAGATCGACCTGCGCTTCAAGGGGCTGTCGCTGTGCTCAGGCAGCTCCAGCGGCAGCTGCGACGTCGTCCGTGTGGACAACGTGCGAGTCACCGGTGAGCCGAAGCTCGCCCAGACCATCGACTTCGGGCCGATCGCCGGCAAGGCCTACGGCGACGCCGCGTTCGACCCGGGCGCGACCGCGAGCTCCGGGCTCCCCGTCACCTACAGCATCGCGAGCGGCCCCTGCTCGGTCACGGCTCAGAACGAGGTGGCGATCGAAGGCGCCGGCAGCTGCAAGATCAACGCCGACCAGGCCGGCGACGCCACCTACGAGGCAGCCGCCAGGGCTCAGCAGACGGTGACGATCGCCAAGGCGTCGCAGGCCATCACGATCACGACCGGCGCGCCGGCGTCGAAGGGCTACGGCGGCAGCTTCACCGTCGCCGCGACGGCGAGCTCGGGGCTGCCCGTGTCCTACGGCAGCTCGGGCGCGTGCTCGAACACCGGCGCGCAGTTCACGATGACAAGCGGCAGCGGCACGTGCACCGTCACGTACACGCAGGCCGGCGACGACGACTACGACGCCGCACCGCAGCGCACGGAGAACGTGGTTGCCGCGAAGGCTGCCGCCACGCTCGCGTTCGTGGAGGACGACCTCGCCCAGACCTACGACGGCTCGGCGAAGACCGTCGGCGTCACGACGACACCGGCGAGCCTCACGGGCATCACCGTCACGTACTCGAAGGACGGCGCCTCGGTGACCGAGCCGACCGACGCCGGCAGCTACACCGTCCGTGCGTCGCTCGACAACGCGAGCTACGCGGCGGACGCGATCACGGACACGCTCACGATCGGCAAGGCCGGCCAGGCGATCACGATCACGACCGATGCGCCGGCGTCGAAGGTCTTCGGCGGCAGCTTCACCGTCGCGGCGAAGTCCGACTCCGGCCTGCCGGTGTCCTACGGCAGCTCGGGAGCGTGCTCCAACTCCGGCGCGACGTTCACCATGACCAGCGGCACCGGGACGTGCACCGTCAAGTACGACCAGCCGGGCAACGGCAACTACGAAGCCGCGTCGCAGCGCACGCAGACCGTCACGGCCACGAAGGCCGCGGCCTCGCTGGCCTTCGTGCAGGCCGACCTCACCCAGACCTACAGCGGGTCCGCCAAGACCGTCGGCGTCACGACCACGCCGTCGGGCGTCGCCGGCGTCGGCGTCGCGTTCTCGCAGGGCGGCAACGCCGTGACGGATCCGACGGACGCCGGCAGCTACGCGGTGAGAGCGACGCTCACCAGCGACGACTACACCGCGGCCGCGATCACCGACACGCTGACCATCAAGAAGGCCGACCAGGCGATCGCGATCACCACGGGCGCGCCGGCTTCGAAGGCGTACGCGGGCAGCTTCAGCGTCGCCGCCAGCTCCGACTCCGGGCTGACGGTGTCGTACAGCAGCTCCGGCGCGTGCTCGAACGCGGGCGACACCTTCACGATGACGAGCGGCACGGGGACGTGCATGGTCAAGTACGACCAGCCGGGGAACGGCAACTACAACGCGGCGCCCCAGCGGACCGAGAGCGTCGCGGCGACGAAGGCGTCGCTGACCGTCACCGCGGACGACAAGGCCATGACCTACGCGGATCCGGTGCCGGCGCTGACGTACAAGATCACGGGCTTCGTCAACGGCGAGACGCTCACGACGTCGGACGTCAGCGGCAGCCCGGCGCTGGCGACCACCGCGACGTCCGCCAGCGGGGCCGGGAACTACCCGATCACCGTCGGAGCCGGCACGCTCGGGTCGTCGAACTACGCCTTCGCAACCGTCAACGGCAAGGTCGTCGTGTCCAAGCGCAAGGCCGTCGTCGTCTACACGGGCTCGAACTACATGGCGATCGCGTCCGCCGGCACGGCGAACGTCCCCGTCTCGGCGAAGGTCTCGCGAGACGGCGGTGGCAGCACCGGGAACCTCGCGCTCGCGAAGGTGCAGTTCGCGGTCAAGAAGTTCAGCGGCGCGCTGCAGACGACCGTCTACTCCCAGTCCGACGGGACGGGCGTGACGGCCCCGGTGACCGCTCCGGTGCCGACGTCCGACGACCCGTACACGGTCGAGGTCCAGATCGACCCGGCCAACCCGTACTGGACGAGCGGCGTCGACGTGGGCTCGCTCCAGGTCATCGTCGGCAGCGGGACGGGACGCGTCGCAGGTGGCGGCTGGGTCGCCGACGCGGCGAACGACATCAACGGCAAGAGCAACTTCGGGTTCACCGTGCAGAACGCGAAGACGGGCATCAAGGGCAACTCGCTGTTCATCTACCGCCTGCGCTCGGGCAGCGACGAGATCCAGTACATCGTCAAGAGCAACAGCTGGCAGGGCGGCGGCCTGACGTTCAACGTCAACGGCGACAGGACGCGGGCGACGTTCACCGGCAAGGCGACCGTGCAGCGCTACGTCAACGGCGTGTTCGACAGCACGTTCAACAGCGGCGGGTACAGCTTCACGGTCGACGGCCTCGACGGTGACCTGCTCGTGCCGAAGGCGCCCGACGGCTACGCGATCACGGTGCGCAACAGCGCCAACCAGGTCGTCAAGCAGCTCGGGAGCCGGTCCGCCCCGCTGCAGCTCGGCGGCGGGAACGTGCTGGTTCAGAGCACGTAGGAGGCGAGCCGGCGGCCTAGCCGACCAGACCTTCCGGGCGGCGGGCCAGCGCCGCCCGGATCGTCTGCTCTTGCCCCATGCGCCTGAAACGGACCTCGATGTCGTCGCCGGGGCGGTTCGCCTCGACCGCCGCGCCGACGTCCTCGGAGACCTCGACGGGCCGCCCGTCGACCTCGAGCAGCAGGTCGCCGGTCCGGAGCCCCGCCTTCGCCGCCGGCGAGCCCGGCGTCACCTCGCCCACGAGCGCGCCGCCGCCGGCCGCGCTCACCGCGGAGACGCCGAGCCACGCTCGGTCGACGGCCCCGCTGCGGCGCAGGTCGGGAACGATCCGCTTGACCGTGTCGATCGGGATCGCGAAGCCGATGCCGATCGACCCCTCGCCCGCGCCGCCCGTGCGGATCGCCGAGTTGATCCCGATCACGCGGCCGGCCGCGTCGATGAGCGGCCCGCCCGAGTTGCCGGGGTTGATCGCGGCGTCGGTCTGCAGCACGTCGCTGATCCGGAACCCGTTCGGCGCGTCGATGCGGCGCTGCTTGGCCGAGATCACACCGGTCGTCAGCGTCTGGTCGAGGCCGAACGGGTTCCCGATCGCCACCGTCGGATCGCCGACCTGGACGTCGCGCGACGAGCCGAGCTCGAGCGGCTTCAGCCTCAGCCCGCGCGGCTCGACGGTCAGGACCGCGAGGTCGGTCGACTCGTCGCGGCCGCGCACCTTCGCCGGCACGGTCTTGCCGTCGGCGAAGCGCACGGTCACGTTCGTGGCGCTCTCGACGACGTGGGCGTTCGTGACGATCGTGCCGTCCCGGTCGATGACGAACCCGGTCCCGGTCGCCTCGCCGCGCTGCTCGAGCGGCCCGAGGAAGTACGGCGATTGCGCCTGCTGGACGATCTCCGCGCGGATGAAGACGACGCCGGGAGCGTCGCGGCGGTAGATCTCCTCGGGCGTCAGCCCCTCGCCCGAGGCCTGCGAGCCGCCGACGGGCGCCTGCTGCACCACGGTCGTGGTCGTGCCGCCGCCGTCCCCGTCGTCGCCGACGGCGAGCGTGATCCCCGCGCCCGCGGCACCGCCGACGAGCGCGGCGAGCGCCGCGACGGCGGCGACGCGCACCCGCTCAGACCTCGTCGAAGTCGCCGCGCACGTCGCCGGCGAGCGCGCGACAGGCCTGCTCCGGGTCGGGAGCGCGCATGAGCACCTCGCCGATGAGCACCGCATCGACGCCGACGCGCTCGAGCTCGTCGAGCTGCTCGCGCGAGTGGAAGCCGGACTCCGACACGACGATCTTGCCCGCCGGGACGTCGCTCAGCAGCTCGAACGTGCGGTCCAGGTCGACGCTGAAGTCGGTGAGGTCGCGGTTGTTGATGCCGATCACGTCCGCGTCGAGCACCTCCAAAGCGCACTCCAGCTCCTCCCCCGAGTGCACCTCGACGAGCACGTCGAGGTCGAGTGAGCGTGCCTCGCGATGCAGCAACGCGAGGTCGTCGGAGTGCAGCGCGGCGACGATGAGCAGGATCGCGTCGGCGCCGAGCGCCGCCGACTCGTACACCTGGTACGGGTCGACCATGAAGTCCTTGCGCAGGATCGGCAGCGTCGACGCGCGCCGCGCCTCGCGCAGGTCCTCCATCGAGCCGCCGAAGAACTCCGGCTCGGTGAGGACCGACAGCGCGGCCGCCCCGCCGCGCTCGTAGGCCTGGACGATGTCTGCCACCGTCGCGCCCGCCCGGATCTCGCCGGCGGACGGCGAGCGGCGCTTGTGCTCGGCGATCACGGAGATGCCGGGCCCGCTGAGCGCCTCGGTGAACGGCCGGTCGAGGTCGCGGTCGGCGAGCTGGCGCTCGAGCGCGTCGAGCGGCACCTCCTTGCGCCGGCGCCGCACGTCGCTGCGGGTCGCGTCGACGATGCGATCGAGGACGTTCACGCCTTGGTCAGCTCCACGAAGGCCTCAAGGGTACGAGCGGCGGCGCCGCCGTCGACCGCCTCGGCGGCCACGCCCACGCCATCGGCGATCGACTCCGCACGGCCGCCCGCGTAGATCGCCGCGCCCGCGTTGAGCAGCGCGAGGTCGCGCGCGGGGCCGGGCTCGCCGGCGAGGATCGCGCGCGTCGTGGCGGCGTTCGCGTCGGGATGGCCGCCGGCGACGGCATCCGGGGCGGCCTCGGGCAGCCCGCAGTCACCGGGGGTGACCGTGTAGCGGTCGATCCGGTCGCCGTTCACTTCCACGACCCTGGTCGGCGCGGACGTCGACAGCTCGTCGAGGCCATCCTCGCTGGACACTACCAACGCACGGGTGGTCCCAAGCCGCGCCAGGGCGGCGGCCATCGTGTCGAGCATCCCGGCGTCCGAGACGCCGATCACCTGCCGCGTCGCGCCCGCCGGGTTCGTGAGCGGTCCGAGGAAGTTGAAGATCGTGCGCACGGCGAGGTCGCGCCGGACCGGGATGACGTAGCGCGTGGCGCCGTGGTGGGCCGGGGCGAACATGAACCCGAACCCGACCTCGTCGATGCAGCGCCTGACGCCCTCGGGCCCGACGTCGAGCCGCGCGCCGAGCGCCTCGAGCACGTCGGCCGACCCGCTCAGCCCGGTCGCCGACCGGTTGCCGTGCTTCGCCACCGCGCAGCCGGCGCCGGCGGCGATGATGGCCGCGGTCGTCGAGACGTTGAACGTCATCCGCCCGCCGCCCGTTCCCGCGGTGTCGAGCAGGTCGTCACGACCCGACCGCACGGGCGTCGCCATCGCGCGCATCGTCTTCGCCAGGCCGGCCAGCTCGTCCGGCGTCTCGCCCTTCGTGCGCAGCGCGATGAGGAAGCCCGCGATCTGCGTCTCGGAGGCGTCGCCGCGCATGATCTCGGCGAGCACCTCGCTCGTCTCCGCGACCGACAGGTCCTCGCGCTGGGCGAGGCGGTCGATCGCCTTCGTCAAGACCGGATTGGGCACGGCAGGCGCGGAACCGTACCGCGCTAGGAAGACGCGGTGCGGAGGAAGTTCTGCAGCATCTCCTTGCCGCGGTCGGTCAGGACCGACTCGGGATGGAACTGCACGCCCTCCACGGGCAGCTCGCGGTGGCGGATGCCCATCACGACCCCGCCGCCCGACGACGTGACGTCGAAGCAGTCCGGGAGGTCCGGGTCGACGACGAGCGAGTGGTAGCGGCCGACCGTCAGGTCCTGCGGCAGGCCGTCGTACACGCCGAGCCCGTCGTGCTCGATCGTCGTCGTCTTGCCGTGGATCGGCAGGTGCCGGATCACCTTGCCGCCGAACGCCTGCGCGAGCGACTGGTGCCCGAGGCAGACGCCGAGCGTCGGCACCCCGGCCTCGGGGAACCGGCGCATCGCCTCGACGCTCACGCCCGCCTCGTTCGGCGTGCACGGGCCGGGCGAGACGACGACGCGGTCCGGCGCGCGCTCGAGCAGCTCGTCCACCGTCGCGACGTCGTTGCGGACCACGTCGAGCTCCGCCCCCAGCTCGCCCAGGTACTGGACGAGGTTGTAGGTGAACGAGTCGTAGTTGTCGACGACGAGGACGGACGTCATGGCCACTCCGCCTGGTCGGCGGCGAGCGCGAACGCCTGCAGCACGGCCTTCGCCTTGTTCTGCGACTCCCGGAACTCGTAGTCCGGCTTCGCGTCGGCGACGGTGCCGCCGCCGGCCTGGACGTGCGCCGCGCCGTCCTTCATCACTACGGTGCGGATGTGGATGCAGGTGTCGAGGTCGCCGGAGTAGCCGAGCCAGCCGATCGCGCCGCCGTAGCCGCCGCGCTTGACCGGCTCGAGCTCGTCGATGATCTCCATCGCGCGCACCTTCGGCGCGCCCGACAGCGTGCCGGCCGGGAGGATCGACCGCAGCGCGTCCATCGCGCCGACCTCGGGGCGCAGCGTCCCGCTGACCGAGCTGACGATGTGCATGACGTGCGAGTACGTCTCGACGGCCATGAACTCGTCGACCGTGACGCTGCCGTACTCGCACACGCGGCCGAGGTCGTTGCGGCCCAGGTCGACGAGCATCACGTGCTCGGCGCGCTCCTTCTCGTCGGCGAGCAGGTCCTCGGCGATCGCGGCGTCCTCGGCGGCGTTCGCGCCGCGCGGGCGCGTGCCGGCGATCGGCCGCGTCGACGCGTGCGTGCCGCTGACGGTGAGCAGCGGCTCGGGCGACGCGCCGGCGATCTGGAAGTCCTGGAAGTCGAGGAAGTACATGTACGGGCTCGGGTTCACGACCCGCAGCCCGCGGTAGACGCTGAACGGGTCGAGCCCGAGCGCCGCGCTCCAGCGCTGCGACGGGACGACCTGGAAGGCGTCGCCGGCGTGGACGTACTCCACGATCCGCGCGACCATCGCCTCGAACTGCTCGCGCGGCATGTTCGAGTCGAACGTCGGCCGATCCTCGCGCGGGCGGCTGCCGAAGCTCGGCACCGGTCCCGCCAGCAGGCGCCGCGCCTTGGTCATCGTCGCGACCGCGTCGGCGTACGCCGCCTCGACGTCGCCGCCCGGCTCGGCGTAGACGTTCACGAGGATCGAGATCGTGTGCTTGAGGTGGTCGAACACCACGAGCACGTCGCTGAGCATGAGCGCCATGTCCGGCAGCCCGACCGGGTCCGGGTTCGGCTCCCCGAGCGTCGTCTCGACCGTGCGGACGAGGTCGTAGCCGAAGAGGCCCACGGCGCCTCCGCTGAACGGAGGGAGGTCCTCAAGCGGCGCCTGGCGGTGGCGGCCCACCTCCTCAGCGCAGATCGCGTACGGATCGCCCTCGTCGCCGAGGTTCCAGCGGATGACCCTGCGCGGGCGGACGCCGATGAAGGAGTAGCGGCCGACGACCTGGCCGCGCTCGGCCGACTCGAGCAGGAACGCCGGGTACTCCGGCGTGCGTCCGCGCAGCTTGAGGAACGCCGACACCGGCGTCTCGGTGTCGTCGATGAACTGCGTGCGCAGCGGGATGACGTTGTAGTCGCGCGCGAGGGCGCGGACCTCGTCGAGCGAGGGCGAGACCTCGAAGGTCGGGACGTCAGCGGCGACGGCCATCCGCGCTCCTCCTCGGCCCTGCCGGCCCGTCACCGCCGGCGCGCATCGAGGACCCCTTGAGGGTCTCTGAGGTCGCGGTTGCGGGCGCGAAGGAGGACGGAGAGGTGGTAGAGGACGTCCGCGGCTTCCTCGTCGACGCGGTCGTCGGTCTCCTCGCGCGCGGCGCGGGCGACCTCCTCGGCCTCCTCCATCACCTTCTCGCCGATGCGCGCCGGGTCGTCGAGCAGCTCGACGGTGTAGGAGCCCGCGGGCCGCTCGGCCTGGCGCTGCTTGAGCGTGCGCTCGAGGTCCGGCAGCGCCTCGTGCGGCGCCCGCGCCTCCGTCTCGCCGTGGTGGAAGCAGGTCCGCTCGCCGGTGTGGCACGCGGGGCCGGCCGGCTCGACGAGCGCGAGCAGCGCGTCGCCGTCGCAGTCCAGCCGCAGCGCCTTCACCGCCTGCGTGTTGCCGCTCGTCGCGCCCTTGTGCCACAGCTCGTCGCGCGAGCGGCTCCACAGGTGCAGCTCGCCCGTCTCGCGGGTCTTCGCGACGGCCTCCGCGTTCGCGTAGGCCAGGGTCAGGACCTCACCGGTGTTCCAGTCCTGGATGACGACGGGGACGAGGCCTTGCTCGTCGAAGCGGATCTCCACGCAGCCGAGGATATGGCGAAGTCCGGGTGCGCCTGATCCAGGTACCACGAGAACGCGCGGTCGACGAACGGGTGGAACGCCTTCAGGCCCGCGGTGAGCAGGACCGGCGGCAGCGCCGGGACGAGCCGCTGGAGGCGCAGCGCGCGGGAGAACGCCGGCGCGTGGCCGGCGCTGAACGCCGCGTAGTGCGCGCGGGCCTGCACCGCCGTCTTGCGCCCGTCGAGCACCGCGCGCAGCTCGCGGCCCGCGGCGATGCCGAAGTAAAGGGCCGTCCGGATCCCCTCGCCCGACAGCGGGAAGCAGTGGCCGGCGCTGTCGCCCACGAAGAACGTCGCGCCATCCGCCGCCGGCCGCAGCCCGTGCGGGAACCAGTTGCCCTGGAAGTGCTCGGGCTCGGCGTTCTCCCGCGCGGCGAGGCCGACCGTCGGCTCCTTCACGTGCTTGCGCGGGTCGTAGGAGCCGACGCCGATGCGGACCTCCTCGCCGGCCGGGACGCTCCAGCCGTAGCCGCGGCGGACGAGGGGGCGCTCGATCCAGCAGTGCAGCTCGTCGCCGCCGGCGTCGTGCGGCGCGTGGACCTCGAGCCCGCGCGACAGCGGGGCGTCGGGCGGCTGGAAGTGCGGCTCGGCGAGGACGCGCCGCCAGCCGAGCGCGTCGACGACGAGCGGCGCGTGCAGCTCGCCGCGGTCGGTCAGCACGCCGCCGGGCGTGCGGCGCTCCACCTTCGCGGTCTCGAACCGGGCGTCGTTCTGCGCGTCCAGCAGCCGGCACAGCTCGCGGTAGTCGAACGCCGACCAGCTCCACGGCAGCCGGTAGCGCACGCTTCCGTGCGGCGTGGTGAACCGCATGCACGGCAGCTCCTGGCGGATCGCGCCCTCGACGCCCATCGCGTGCAGCCACGGGGTCGGCGCGGCGCACGCCGACGTCGCCCGCTCCCCCACCTCGTAGCGGTCGACGACGAGCACGTCCGCGCCGGTGCCGGCGAGCTCGCGCGCGACGGCGAGCCCGGCGAACGACGCGCCGCAGACGAGGACGTCGGCGCGCGTGCCGTCGAGCGAGGTGCGCGCGTCGCCGCGGGCCGTCGCGCGGCGCGTCATGCCCGCAGCGCCGTCATCGCGACCTCCCAGGGCCGCAGCGCCGCCCGGCCGCCGATGGGGTCGAAGCCCGACTGCTCGACGCGCTCGAGCACGCGGCTGTAGACGGCGCGCGCCAGCCGCATGCCGCCGCGCACCGCGGGCAGGCAGCGCTCGGGCGCGTCCTCGGTGGCGGCGAACAGCCCGCGGGCGCGGTCGACGTGGGCGGCAACGACCTCCCGCACGCGCTCGCCGGCGCGCCCGCGGGCGAGGTCGTCCTCGGGCAGCCCCGGCAGGTAGACGCGGTCCATGGCGAAGTCCTCGCGGACGTCGCGGATGAAGTTCGTCAGCTGGAACGCGACGCCGAGCCGCCCGACCGCGTCGGGGTCGTCGCTGCCGAGCAGCGGCGCCATGATCCGCCCGACCGCCGCGGCGGAGCCGTCCATGTACTGGTCGAGCTCGTGCGGCGACGCGATCCGCACCCGGCCGCTGCAGTCGACGCGCATCGACCGCATGTACGCCTTCAGCTCCTCGAGCGGCATGTCGTGGCGGTCGGCCGCGTCGAGCAGGGCCGCGATGATCGGGTGCGCGTCGGCCTCGCGCTGGTGCAGCGCGCGCTCCCAGGCGTCCAGCGCGGCCCGCGGGTCCTCGCCGGGCCGCGGGCGGTCGACGAGCTCGTCGGCCGTGCGCACGTACCCGTAGAGCGCGTGGACGGCGGGCCGGATGTCGCGCGGCAGGCGCTGCGTGGCCGCGAAGAACGTCGGGTCGTGGCGCAGCTGCATGCGGCGGCAGAGCGCGTAGGCGCGTCGCAGCTCGGTCGATGCGGTCATCTCCTCCACCCGCCCTTATGCTGCCAGCCTTCGTGACCCTGCTCGATCGCCAGATGCTCTTCGTGACCGGGAAGGGCGGGGTCGGCAAGACCACGGTCGCCGCCGCGCTGGCCCTCGCGGCGTCCCGTTCGGGCCGTCGCACGATCGTCTGCGAGATGTCCGGCCAATCCCGGATCCCCGAGCTGCTGGGCTTCCCCGCGGGCGAGGGTGGCGCCGAGACGCGCGTCACGGACACGCTGCACCACACGTCGATCGTGTCGTGGAAGGTGCTCGAGGAGTGGATCGGGCGGATCCTCGGGTCGCGATCGCTGACGTCCCTCTTGACGCGTTCGAACTTCTTCCGGACGTTCGCGGAGGCCGCACCGGGCGGGATGGAGCTCGGCACCATCGTCAAGACGTACGAGCTCGCGCAGTCCAAGCGGTGGGACAAGAGCAAGCGCGGCTACGACCTCGTGGTCGTCGACGGACCCGCCAGCGGCCACGCCGTCGGGATGTTGAGGACGCCCGGGACGTTCCACGACATCGCCCGCGTCGGCCCGATCGCGTCGCAGAGCGAGCGCGTCCGCGACTGGCTGAACGACGTGCGCCGCACCGGCTACGTCGGCGTCGCGCTGGCCGCCGAGCTGCCGGTGAGCGAGACGATCGATCTCGACCGCCGCCTGAGCCGCCACCTCGGCCGCGACCTCGAGCGCGTCGTGGTCAACGGCGTCGTCCCCGACCGCTTCTCCGACGCCGAGCTCGCCGAGGTGGTCGCTGCCACCTCCGACGGCACCGCCGAGGCGATCCAGGTCGCCGACGCCCGCGCCGCCAACCAGCACGAGCAGATCCTCCGCCTCGACGGCGTCATGCGCGCGCCGATCTCCGAGCTGCCGTTCGTCTTCGCCCCGCGTCTGCAGCGCGAGCACGTCGAGGAGATGGCCGACCGGCTCGGCCCCATCCTCTGACGTAGGGAACCTCGCGGCGCCGGGCGGTGTACCGGTTCCATGAGACCTCTTCGCGTCGCCGTCCTCACCGTCGCGGCCCTCGCGGTCGCCGTTCCCTCCGCCGCCGGCAAGGGCGTGATCGGCGCGAAGGCGTGTGGTCCCGACGGATGCTCCGACGTCGCTCGGCAGTCGTCGATGGCCTTGATGCAGGGCGGCCCGCCGACTGCGGCGCCGCCGAAGGCCGCGCCGTTCGTCGAGCTGCGCCTGCGGATCGGCGAGCCCACCGCCGACCACCAGCTCGAGGTCGCGCGGATGACGATGCTCTACGTGCCGTCCGCCGGGGTGATCCGCGGCGACGACGGGACCTGGATGACGCCGACCGCCGAGGCGCTCACCTCGCTCGAGGACGCGACGCGCGGCACCGAGCCGTGGCCCGCCGCCGAGCTCAGCCGCCGCGCCCCGGAGGTCCCGGTGGCGGCGCCCGCGCCGCCGCGCCCCTCGGTCGCACCCGACGACGGCGACGGCTGGCTCCTGCGCGGCATCCTGCTCGGCGTGCTCGGGCTCGGCGCCGCCGCCCTGCTGGCCGCAGCTTGGCGTCACCGCGGCGCTCCGCAACCCTAGGCGGGTGGACCTGCTTCGGGTCGACGACGACGCGCTCATCAGACGTGCCCGCGACGGGGACCGGGAGGCCTACGGCATGCTCGTGTCGCGCCACCAGCAGGTTGCCTTCCGCACCGCCTACGCCGTCTGCGGCGACGCCGCCGAGGCGGAGGACGCCGCCCAGGAGGCGTTCATCAAGGCCCACGCCGCCCTGCACCGCTTCCGCGCCGGCGCCCCGTGGCGGCCATGGCTCCTGCGGATCGTCGCCAACGAGGCCCGCAACCGGAGACGGTCCGCGGGCCGCCGCGAGCACCTCGTCGCCGTCGCCGCCCGCGCCGCCGGCCCGGCGATCGACGATCCCGACGAGGGCCTCCTCGGCCGCCTCGACCGCTCCGCCCTGCGCGACGCCCTCGCCGCCCTCGACCCGCCCCACCGCGAGGTCGTCCTCCTCCGCCACGTCCTCGGCCTCTCGGAAGAGGAGACCGCCGCGGTGCTCGGCTGCCGGAGAGGAACGGTGAAGTCGCGCCTCTCACGAGCGCTCGACCGCCTGCGCGCGGAGATGGAAGGGCCGGGCGGCGCCCCGCCGGGACGGTCCGGGCCGCCGGAGGAATCGGAAGGCCGGCGTCGGGGTTCGGAGGAGGCTCGGTGAGCGGCGAGGCTCTCATCCGCGATCTCGCGCGGCTCGGCGAGGAGGCGTGGCCCGAGACGCCGGACCTCGCGTCGCGGGTCGTCGCAAGGCTTCCGGAGGGGGCGCCGGCGCGGCGGAGAGACGCGCGCCCGTCGGGGCGGCGGTGGCGCCGGGCGGCGGTCGTGTTCGCCGTGCTCCTCCTTCTTCCCGCTGCCGGCGCGGTCGCGTTCCCGGGCGCGCGGGACGACGTGCTCGAGTGGCTCGGGTTGCGGAGCGTCGAGGTGCAGCGCGTCCCCGAGCTGCCGCCGGCCGCGCGGGAGCCCGCGCCGGACGAGCGCGGCGCCCTCGTCACCCTCGCCGTCGCCGGCCGCCGCGCCGGCTTCGAGCCGGCCCTGCCGCCGAAGCTCGCCCGCCCCGACGAGGTGCGCGTCCGCGACGACGGCGCGATCACGCTCGTCCACGGCGACCTCCTGCTCACCGAGCGCCGAGGCGCGCTCGACGACGTGCTGCTGCGCAAGATCGTCACGGGCGACGCCCGCGTCCGGCGCGTCCCCGGCGGCCTGTTCTTCACCGGCCGTCACGCCTACGTCTACGCGGCGCCGGACGGCAGCTTCCGGGAGGAGCGGACCTACCTCGCCGGCAACGCCCTCGTCGTGCAGCGGGGCGACCTGCTGCTGCGTCTCGAGGGCCGCGGGCTCACGTACGAGCGGGCCCGGCGCCTGCTCGCGCCCTAGCGGCCGGCGAGGACGTCCGCGCAGCCCGGCAGCCCGGCGTCGCGGACGGCGATGAGGTCGGAGACCTTCGGGTCGCCGCCGCGCGCGAACCGCACGAGCACACGCTGCGCCCGCCGCTCGTCATCCCCGGCCGGAGCGATCGAGCCGACGAGCGCCAGCGCCCGCAACCCGTCGTCCCCGACGCGCTTGCACGCGCGCTCGGCGGAGACGCGGAAGGCGGTCGGCGCCGCATCGCCGCAGCCGGCCGCGACAGCCAGGATCACGGTGAGCAGAAGGAGGGCGACGAAGCGCACGGCGAGACGCTAACCGCTGGACCGGCTGGTTAAAGAGGCCGGGCCGGGGGTCCCCCTCCCCGGCCCGGCCGGGATGTCCTCGCTCGGAGCACGCGAGCTATGAGCAGCGCTCCGAGGCTCGAGGGTCCGCGGTCACCGGAAAGGAGAGATCCGGCGAAGCGGCGAGCAGTTCGGTCATCCCTGGCGAACCTGACCGCGGTTGGAGCGCCTCGCGCCCTCCCCGATGCAGGTGGCTCGTCCCTGAGCCGTTCTCGCCTTGCACTTCTGACTATCGACGCCCCCCGCGACGAGTGGAGAGCGATGGACGTCTGTCCTACTGACGCCCGATCACTCGATGCCGAGGCGATCGAGCAGGCGCTCGTCGGCACGCCAGTGCCGACGCACGTCGACGAGCAGCTCGAGGTGGACGCGACGGCCGAGCTCGCGCTCCAGCGCGCGACGCGCCGCGGTCCCGATCGTCTTGATCATCCGCCCGCCGCTGCCGATGACGATGCCCTTCTGCGACTCGGTCTCGGTCCACACGCGCGCGCGGACCGTCACGAGGTCGTCGCGCTCCTCGTCGATCTCCTCGACGTGGACCTCGACGGCGTGCGGGACCTCCTGGAACGTCCGGCGCAGGACCTCCTCGCGGATCAGCTCGGCGAGTAGGACCTCGAGCGGCTGGTCGCTCGGCGCCTCGGGCGGGAAGAAGAACGGCCCCTCAGGCAGGAGCGTGCGGAGATGGTCGAGCAGCGGCGCGATGCCCGCGCCGGTCTTGGCCGCCACCGGGAAGATCTCGTCGCCGACCTCGAGCTCGGCGGCCTGCATGAGCACCCGCGCCGTCTTGGCCTTGTCGAGCCGGTCGACCTTGTTGACGGCGATCACGACCGGGATGTCGAGCTTCGCCAGCAGCGCGGCGATCCAGCGGTCGCCCGGGCCCACCTGCTCCTCGCCGTTGAGCACGAGCAGCACCGCATCGTCCTCGGTGACCTCGCGCTCGACGCGCGCCTGCATGCGCTGCGTCAGCGCGTCGCGCGGCCGCTGCACGCCGGGCAGGTCGACGAGCACGAGCTGCGCGTCCTCGCCGGTCCACACGCCGCGGATCGCCCGCCGCGTCGTCTGCGGCTTGTCGGAGACGATCGCGACCTTGCGCCCGACGATGGCGTTGACGAGCGTCGACTTGCCGACGTTCGGCCGCCCCGCCAGCGCGACGAAGCCCGATCGGGTGGCGGGCTCGGTCACCAGCTCAGGATCTCCCGCTGGAGGGCGAGCATCTCGCCGTCGTCGGTCTCGTGGTCCATGCCGGTCAGGTGCAGCACGCCGTGGACGACGGCCTCGCGCAGGTCGGCGGTGTGCTCGGGCGAGATGATCACGTCGCCCAGCTCCCGCTCCCCGTGCACCGGCCCGTCCTCGTCGATGGGGAACGACAGCACATCGGTCGGCGTGTCCTTCCCGCGCCACTCGCGGTTGAGCTCGCGGATGCGCTCCCCGTCGACGAACGTGACGGCGACGTGCCCCTCCTCCACGCCGGCCGAGGCGGCCGCGAGCGACGCGAGGCGCTCGACCTCCGCGTCGGCGATCCGCGCCGACCCGATGACCTCGACGTCGAGCACGGGCTAGGCGCGCTTGCGCCGCAGCTCGGTCGCCTGCGCCTCGCCGTGGCGGGCGTAGGCGTCGACGATGCGCTGCACGAGCCGGTGGCGGACGACGTCCTCGCCGCCGAAGTGGACGAAGTCGATCCCGTCGACGCCGCTCAGGATGTCGCGCACGACGATCAGCCCGGACCGCTGGTCGCGCGGCAGGTCGACCTGCGTGACGTCGCCGGTGATGACCATCTTCGACCCGAACCCGAGCCGCGTCAGGAACATCTTCATCTGCTCCGGCGTCGAGTTCTGCGCCTCGTCGAGGATGACGAAGGAGTCGTTGAGCGTACGGCCGCGCATGAACGCCAGCGGCGCGACCTCGATCGTCCCGCGCTCGAGGTGCTGGGTGACCTTGTCCGGATCGAGCATGTCCTGCAGCGCGTCGAACAGCGGCCGCAGGTACGGGTCGATCTTCGCCATCAGATCGCCGGGCAGGAAGCCGAGCCGCTCCCCCGCCTCGACGGCCGGCCGCGTGAGGATGATGCGGTTGACCTCGCGCCGCGACAGCGCCGCGGCGGCGCAAGCGACCGCGAGCCACGTCTTGCCGGTGCCGGCCGGGCCGACGCCGAACGTGATCGTGTTGCGGCGGATCGAGTCGACGTACCGCTTCTGGTTGACGCTCTTCGGCGCGACGCGCGTCGAGCGGTGCCGCCACACGACGTCGTCGAGCACCTCCGACGCGGGCGTGCCGGCGTCGAGCGCGCCGGTGACCGCGGAGATCGTCCCCGCCGACACCTCGTGGCCGCCTTCGACGAGATCGGACAGCTCGCGCACGACCTCGGCGGCGGCCTCGACCGCCTCCTGCTCGCCGTCGAGCGTCACGACGTTCCCGCGCAGGAAGACCTCGACCGACGAGTGGCCCTCGAGCTCGCGCAGGATCGCGTCGTCGGAGCCGGCCAGCTCGGCCGCCACCTCGTTGGTGACCTCGATCTGGCGCCTCACGAGGCGAGTACCTCGCGCACCTGCGCGGAGACGCGCTTGCCGTCCGCGCGGCCGCCGACGGCCGGCATCGCCGCCTTCATCACGGCGCCCATGTCCTTCGGCGAGCTGGCCCCCGTGTCGGCGACGGCGCGCTCGACGATCGCGCGCAGCTCGTCGTCGGACAGCTCGGCCGGGAGGTACGCGCCGATCAGCTCGGCCTCGGCCTCCTCGTTCTCGGCGAGCTCGGGCCGGCCGGCGTCGCGGAACTGCCCGGCGGCGTCTAGGCGGCGCTTGCGCTCGCGGCGCAGCACGGCGACCTCGTCGTCGCCGCCCTCCTTCGCGGCCTTCTGCAGCTCCGACAGGACGAGGCGCAGGCGGCCGACGCGGTCGCGCTCACCGGCGCGCATCGCGTCGGTGAGGTCCTGCTTGACCTTGTCGGCGAGGGTCACTGGCTTGGAGTGTAGGCCCCGGTTCCTCCGGCCGAATGCGATTCGAGCGGTTCGCCCAGCTTCGCCGGACGCCCGAGCTGGCCCAGCTCGGACAGGTCGCGCCCGAAGAGCAGGCCGACGTTCCAGTCGGTGAGCAGCCGCGCGCGGCGGCCGATCCCGGGGACCATGAGCAGGTGGTACGTCCGGGCGATCAGCCAGGCAGGCGTGCCGGTCCACTTGATGCCCAGCGTCTCGGCGACCGCCTTGCGCCGCCCGAGGTCGACGACGACGCCCTTCGTCTTGTAGCGGAACGGCTTCTTGCGACCGCCCTCGAGCGCCGCCACGACGTTGCGCGCGGCGACGCGGCCCTGGCGGATCGCGTGCTGCGCGGTGGGCGGCGTCGGGTCCTTGAACCCCTTCGCCGGGTCGGGCACCGCGGCCGCGTCGCCGACCGCCCACACGTTGTCGAGGCCCTTCACCTGCAGGTACGAGTCGGTGACGATGCGGCCGCGCTCGAGCGGCAGGCCGAGCCGCTCGACCGACGGGTGCGGCTTGACGCCCGCGGTCCAGCACACCGTCCGCGCCGGGATGATCTCGCCGTCGGAGAGCTCGACCGAGTCGGCGCTGACGCGCTCGACCGTGGTGTTCAGCTTCACCTCGATGCCCCGCCCGCGCAGCTGCGCCTGAGTGAACTGCGCGAGGCTCGGCGACGTCTCGCGCATGATCCGGTCGGCGGCGTCGACGAGCACCCAGCGCATGCCCTGCGTGCGGCAGCGCGGGTAGCGCTCGATCGCGTCGGCGGCGAAGTCCTGCAGCTCGGCGATCCCCTCGACGCCGGCGTAGCCGCCGCCCACGAAGACGTACGTGAGGTACTCGGCGCGGCGCTTCGCGTCGTCGAGCGTCTCGCCCATCTCGAGCGTCCGCAGCACGCGGTTGCGCAGCTCGATCGCCTCGGGGAGCGTCTTCATCCCGATCGCGTGCTCGGCGAGCCCCGGGATCGGCAGCGTCCTCGACACCGACCCCAGCGCGACGATGAGGTGGTCGTACTTGATGCGCTCCTCGTGGCCCTCGAGCGTCTGCACCTTCAGGCAGCTCTCCTCCGGCGCCGCCCCGGTGACCTGGCCGAGCCTGATGTCCGTGCGGTCGAGCTCCTCGCGCAGCGGCACGACGACGTGCCGGGGTTCGAGCGTTCCCGCGGCCGCGCCCGGGAGCAGCGGGGCGTACAGCATGTAGTTCACGTCGTTGACGAGCACGATGCGCGCGCTCTGCGGCGGCAGCGCGCGCTCGAGCGTGCGTGCCGCGTAGAACCCGCCGAAACCGCCGCCCGCGACCACCACCGTCCAGGCCATCAGCGCGCGCTACCCGCGATCTCGTTGAGCATTCATCCGGTGCGTCGTCGTCGTCGCATAGCGTTGCCGCACTCGCCGAGCGTACCCCTTTGGCACGTAGCCACGGGACGCGCCGGGGAGTCCAACACCATGCCTACGCTCAACGATGTGCAGACGTGGAAGGGCATGGACCTCCACGACCGCGACGGCTCGAAGATCGGCTCGATCTCGGACGTCTACCTCGATCGTCAGACGGGTGAGCCCGAGTGGCTCGCCGTCAAGACCGGCCTGTTCGGCACGAAGGTCAACTTCGTCCCGATCCGCGACGCGTCCTCGACGGACGACGGCGTGACGGTGCCGTACACGAAGGACCTCGTCAAGGACGCCCCCAACGCCGACGCCGACGGCGAGCTCTCCTCCGAGGAGGAGCGCCGCCTGTACGAGCACTACGACGTGTCGTTCGGCGACTTCGACTACGACCGCGACTACGAGGACACCTGGCGCGACCGCGACCGCGGGACGGTCGGGCACGACACCTCCGGGCCCACGACCGACGACGCGATGACCCGCTCGGAGGAGGAGCTGCGCGTCGGCAAGGAGCGGGCGGAGGCCGGCCGCGCGCGCCTGCGCAAGTACGTCGTGACGGAGAACGTCGAGAAGACGGTCCCGGTCCAGCGTGAGGAGGTCCGCATCGAGCGCGAGCCCATCACGGACGCGAACGTCGGCCGCGCGATGGACGGCCCCGCGATCTCCGAGGAGGAGCACGAGGTCACGCTGCACGAGGAGCGGCCCGTCGTGGAGAAGGAGGTCGTCCCGAAGGAGCGCGTCCGCATGGAGAAGGACACGTTCACCGAGGAGGAGCGCGTGAGCGATGAGGTGCGCAAGGAGCGCATCGACACCGAGGGCGACGGAACCTCGAGCGTCCGCTAGACGGCGGGACGCTCGACGAGCAGAGCGGCCCAGTCACCCGCGCTGACGCGGCGCCGCTCGACGAGGCCGTGGGCCACCGCCAGGTGGGCCGCGGCCTCGTCCGCTTCATGGGTGAGCAGCCCACTGGCGATCAGCGTGACCGGCGGCGCCTCGAACCGCAGCTCCAACAGCAGCGGGCGGAGCAGGTTCGCCGCCACCACCGGCGCGTAGGGCGCCGGCGCATCGCGCAGATCCCAGCGCGCGACCTCCAGCTCGACGCCGTTGACCGCCGCGTTCGCGCGCGTCGCGTCGACGGCGAGCGGGTCGAAGTCGAGCGCGACGACCGGCCCCCACCCCAGCTTCGCCGCGGCGATGGCGAGCACGCCGGAGCCGCAGCCGAGATCGGCGAAAGCGCCGGGTGGGTGGGCCTGCTTCACCTCCAGCAGCAGCTCGAGGCACAGGCGCGTCGTCTCGTGCCCGCCGGTGCCGAACGCCTGGCCGGGATCGATGATGAGATCGAGCGCGCCTTCGCGCGGCTCGTCCCACGGCGGGCGGACGCGCAGCGGGCCGACGTCGACCGGCTTGTGGAACGCCTTCCAGCGCTCCGACCAGTCGTCGGCGACCTCGCTCGTCGTGATCTCGACGAGCGCGTCGCCCGCGGCGGCCTCGAGGTCCGGCAGCTCGGGCAGCTCGCCCGGCGCGCCGTAGATCGCGTACTCGACGCGATCGCCGAGGTCGACCTCCTCCACGCCGCCGGGGGCGAGGCTCAGCAGCTCGGCGAGCGCGACCTCCGCGTCCTCGCGCCTGACGCGGACGGCGAGGCGGATCACTGGCGCAGGACGCGGCGCAGCTTGCCGATGACGCTCTCGCCGCCGTCGTCGAGCTGGCCGTCCTCGAGCGAGTCGGCGAGCTGCTCGAGCAGCTTGCGCTGGTTGCGGTCGAGCTTGCGCGGGATGACGACGTTGACGACGACCCGCAGGTCGCCGCGCCGGCCGCGGCGCAGCTCGGGCAGGCCCTTGCCGCGCAGCACGATCGTCTCCCCCGGCTGGGTGCCCGGCTTGACCTCGACCTCCACCGGCCCCTCGAGCGTCTCGACCTCGAGCGTCCGGCCGAGCGCCGCCAGCGGCGCGGGGACGTCGAGCGCGGTGACGAGGTCGGTGCCGTCGCGGACGAAGCGCTCGTCGGCGGCGACGCGGACCGCGACGTAGAGGTCGCCGTTGGGCGCGCCGGGATCCCCGGCGTGGCCGCGGCCGCCGAGGCGGATCCGCTGGCCGTCCTCGATGCCGGCCGGCACGTCGACCTTCAGCGTGTGCTCGTCGAGCGTCCGGCCGCGGCCCTCGCACTCCGTGCACGGCTGCTCCGGCACGCGGCCGTCGCCGTGGCACACGTCGCACGCGACCTGGCGGACGACCTGGCCGAACGGCGTGCGCGTCACGCCCTGCAGCCGTCCCGAGCCGCCGCAGCGGTCGCAGGTGCGGATCGGCGTTCCCGGCTCCGCCTGGTTGCCGTGGCAGCGCTCGCAGACGCCGACCGCCTCGTAGGTCACCTCGCTGGTCGTCCCGTTCAGGACGTCCTCCAGCGTGATCTCCGTCGCCACGCCGATGTCGCCGCCGGGCGCCGGCCCGCGGCCACCGCCGAAGAAGCCGCCGCCCCCGCCGCCGAAGAACGCGTCGAGGATGTCCGACAGGCCGCCGAAGGCGCCGAAGTCGCTCGGCGCGTAGCCGCCGCTGCGCAGGCCCTCGTAGCCGTAGCGGTCGTAGGTCGCGCGGCGCTCGCGGTCGGAGAGGATCTCGTACGCCTCGGCGACCTCCTTGAACTTCGACTCGGCGTCGGGGTCGGGGTTGACGTCGGGATGCAGCTCGCGCGCGAGCCGGCGGAAGGCCTTCTTGATCTGCGTGTCGTCGGCGTCCCTCGGCACGCCGAGGAGCTCGTAGGCGTCGGTCGGCACCGGCTCGCTAGCTCTCGTCGTAGACGGTCTCGATGTAGCGCGAGAGCTGCTGCGCGGCCTCGCGCACCACGCCGATCGCCGCGCCGTAGTCCATCCGCACCGGGCCGACGAGCGACACCGTGCCGAGCTTGCGCGCCGGCAGCCCGTAGGCCGAGGCGACGAGCGCGAGCGAGCGCAACTGCGGCTGGCGGTGCTCGGCGCCGATCCGGACGAGCACGTCGCGCTCGCCCAGCGCCTCGCGCAGGAGGGCGAGCAGCTCGACGCGCCGCTCCAGCATCCCCATCAGCTCGTTGATCTGCGCGAGGTCCTGCAGGCGGTGCTCGGCGATCAGGCGCGCGGCGCCCTCGACGTAGATCGACTCCTGCGCGGTCTCGGCCAGCTCGGTGAACGCGGGCAGCAGCCCGTCGAGGAACGCGCGCTCGGTCGGCGGCAGCGTCGGGTCGGCGAGCCGCTTGACGAGCATCCGCGCGCCCAGCCCCATCCCGGTGAGCTGCTCGTTGAGGTACGCGTGCGCCCACGCGGCGAGGCCGGGATCGACGGGGCGCGGGAACGTGAAGATCCGCTTCGACACGCCGCCGGTCGAGGTGATGATCACGACCATCAGCACCTGCGGCTGCAGCGTGAGCACCTCGATGTGGCGGATCGTCGCCGTCTCGATCGGCGGCGCGGTGACGACGGCGAGCAGGTTCGTGACCTGGCTGAGCGCCTCGGTCGTCGCGCGCATCGCCTCGTCGACCTCGCGGCGCACGAGCTGCAGGTCGAGCTGGTGCGGGCGCTGGGCGACCGGCTGGTGAAGCAGGTGGTCGACGAAGAAGCGGTAGCCGGAGTCGGTCGGGACCCGGCCCGCGCTCGTGTGCGGGTGCGCGAGGAGGCCGTGCTCCTCGAGGAGCGCCAGCTCGTAGCGGATCGTCGACGGCTTGCAGTCGACGTCCGGATCGGCCGCGAGGGTCTTCGACGCGACCGGCTGCCCGGACGCGAGGTAGCCCTCGACGACCTTGCGGAGGATCAGCTCCTGACGCGGCGTCGGCACGCTTCCCAGTCTAGGAAGCGTCCAACTCGGCTTCGGCGTTGCGGATGATCAGGTTCCCCGCCTGCTCGGCGGCCGTCTCGACGATCGCCCGTCCGTCCGGCGTGACCTCGCGGACGGTGCTCGTGACCGTGACCTCCTGCTCGGGCACGCCCATGCCGCGGAACTGCACGCTCAGGCGCTTGAGCGCGTGCGGTCCGCCGGCCGCCTCCGTCTGCGCGCGCGCCACCTGGGCCATGCTCCACAGGCCGTGCAGGATCTTCCCCGGCAGGCCGACCTGCTTGGCGAAGTCCTCGTCGATGTGGATCGGGTTGAAGTCCCCGGACGCGCCCGCATAGCGGACGGTCAGGTACTTGTCGGGCGTCGTCTTGAGCGTGGGCAGCTCTTCGCCTGGCGTGAAGCTCATCGGTCAGACCCCCCGGACGATGTTCGTCCACGTCCCCACGCAGACCGTCTCGCCGCGCTGGTTGGTGGACACGGACTCGAAGACGAAGAACCCCTTGCCGTCGCGCTCCTCGATCGACCGGACGCTCGCCGTGGTCTCGATCTCGTCGCCGGCGACGACGAGCGGCCCCCAGCGGAACTCCTGGCCGCCGTGGACCATGAGCGCGAAGTTGATGCCGACCTCGGGGTCGAAGATCGCCGGGGCGACGGCGGGCGCGCTGTAGACGACCGCGAACATCGGCGGCGCGACGACGTCCTCGTAGCCCGCTTTGCGCGCGGCCTCGGGGCTGAGGTGCAGCGGGTTCGTCTCGCCGACGGCGAGCGCGTACTCCTTGATCTTCTCCCGGCCGACGGCGTAGGTCGTCGTGGGGAACGTCTTGCCGACGGCCTCCTGGTTCACGGGCATGGCGCGGCATCTTGTCAGGCGGCGCGTGGCAGGCGGCCGAGGACCTCCTCGACCGGTGCAGGGCGCCCGATGCCATAGCCCTGGGCGTAGTCGACGCCGAGCTCGCGCAGCAGCTCCAGCGTCTCGTCGTCCTCGACGCCCTCGGCCACCGTGCGCTGGCCGAACCCGCCGGCGAGGCTGACCACGGCGTTGACGACGTGACGGCTGGCGTCGTCGCGCAGCAGATCGCGGACGAACTCGATGTCGATCTTGAGGTACTCGACCGCGAGCCGCTTGAGGTACGTGAAGCCGCCGTAGCCGGTGCCGAAGTCGTCGAGCGCGAAGCGGCAGCCGTGCGCGCGGACCTCGTCGATGAAGCGTGCGACCACGGCCTCGTCCTCGATCAGCGAGGTCTCGGTGATCTCGAAGACGAGCAGCGCCGGGTCGGCCTTGGACGCCTCGAGCTCGCGGCCGACGAAGCGGGCGAGCTGCGGGTCGGCGAGCGACTGGGCCGAGACGTTGAGCTCGACCGCGTGGCCGCGGGCGGCGAGCCGGCACGCCTGGCCGACGACCCAGCGGTCGATCGCGCCGATGAGCCCGTGCGCCTCGGCGACCGGGAGGAACCGGCCGGGCGGGATCACCGAGCCGTCGGTGTCGACCATGCGGATGAGCAGCTCGTGCTGGACGGTCTCGCCGGTCTTGATGTCGACGATCGGCTGCGCGTGCAGCACGAAGCGCTCCTCGTCGAGCGCGGCGCGGATGCGCTCCACCCACGAGATCGTGGCCAGCTCGCGGCGGGCCTCCTCCTCGCGGCGCTTGCGCTCGCTGATGTCGCTGAAGACGACGGCGGTGCCGCGGACGCCCTGACTCGTGCGGAACGGCGCGGCGGTGTACTCGACGTCGAAGCGGTCGCCGTCGCGGTTCGTGAACGTCGTCTCGCCGCAGACGACGCCGTCCTCGCCCGCGCGAGGCATCTGGTCGAGCGGGCGGCCGAGCAGCTCCTCGCCGGTCCAGCCGAGCATCCGCTCCGCCGCGGCGTTCATGTAGACGAGCCGGCCCTCGAGGTCGAGCGTGCACAGGCCCTCGCCCATGCTGTCGGTGACGGCGCGCAGGTAGTCGCGGGCGGCGCGCAGCTCGTTCTCGGCGCGGATGCGGGTCGTGAGGTCGACGACGACGCCGACGAAGCCGCGCGGGCGGTCGCGCTCGTCGCGCAGCAGCGACATCCGCACGAGCGCGGGGAACGTCGAACCGTCGCTGCGGCGCAGCTCCATCTGACCCTCCCACGAGCCGGCGGCACCGGCCGTGTGGGCGATGCCGCGGGCGAGGTCGGCGTCGCCGGCGCGGACGATGAGCCGGCCGATGTTGCGCCCGATCACCTCGTCGGCGGGGCGGCCGAAGAGGCGCACGGCCTCGGAGTTCCAATGCGTGACGACGCGGTCGGGGGTCGTGGCGACGACGGCGACGTCCACGGCGTCGAGCAGCTGCGCCTGGCGATGGACGTGGTCGTCGTGCTCGCGGCGCCGGCGCTCCTCGTCTGTGACGTCGCGGCCGACCGCGTACCAGCAGTCCCCGTCGGTGAACCCGTCCCAGGCGATCGTGTGCGCGACGCCGTCCTTGCCGACGAGCCGGCTCTTGTAGTTCCCGACGCGGCCGTCCACGACCTCCTCGCCGGCGAGCGTCCGCAGGACGGCAGGGCGATCGCGGGGGTCGACGACGTCGAGCAGCGGCCGCCCGACGAGCTCCTCCTCCGTGAACCCGAGCAGCCGCTCCCACGCCGGGTTGACCGACCGGAAGCGGTCATCGGGCCCGACGACGGTGAAGAGCTCCGACGCCATCGCCCAGAGGACGTCGGGCGTGCGGTCGGAGGAAGTGGGATCGGAGCCGGGCATGCAGTCATCGCCGGCAGAACCGGTCTTCCCGCGTCATCGACCACCCCCCGGCGACCTTGACGCGGGCGTCACCACGGGCTGCCACCTCCCCGCGCGGCGGCGCTACCGTCACGACCGATGCGCAGGGCGCTCGCGCTCTCCACTCGCGCCGGCGAGGCGGTTCTCGGTTGCGGCGGCACGCTGGCCGGCCTCTCCGCGGCCGGATGGGAGCTAGCTGTCCTCTCGGTCGCGGACGCGACGCGGGCCGGCGAGGAGGACGCCGCTCGGCATCTGGGCGTCGCGGAGGTGGCGACGCTGACGGTCTCCGCGGGGCCGCTCGACGATGCGGAGGCGCTGGCGGCGAAGGTGGCCGCGGTGCTCGGGCCGGCGCTTGATGCCCGCCATCCCGCGCGGGTGTTCGCGCCGCTCGAGACGCGAGACGTCCTCGGGGCCGCCACGGCGATCGCGCTTGGCTGGCTCGACCACCCGGCGCCCGTGGTCCGGTTCCGGACCGAGCTCCTGTCCGCTCCGCCGCTGCCGCATGAGACGGGCATCCCGATCGCGGCGCATCTCGAGGCGAAGGTCGCCGCGTGCGCCGCACTCGGCATCGACGAGGCGACGGTCCGGGAGCGTGCGGCCGCGGAGGGCAGGCGGTTCGGGCTCGGCGGCCCGGCCGAGGCGCTCGTCGAGCCGCCGCTCGACAAGCGGCGCCTGCGCGAGCAGCGCGAGGAGGCGGAGCGCGAGGAGCGCGCCGCGCTCGCCCGCCTGCGCGCCTCGATCGCGCGGTTCTAGAAGACCGCACCTCTCCGCGCGCGCGGCTAGATGATCGCCGCGAAGGTCCCGCCGTCGACGGACCAGGCGGCGCCGGTGACGTCGCTCGCGCGGTCCGAGCACAGGAAGACGATCACGTCGGCGACCTCCTCGGGATCGGCGAAGCGGCCGAGAGGGACCTTCGCCTTCTGGGCCTCGAGCGCCGCCTCCCGGCCGCCGGCCTTCGCGGCCGTCTGGTCGGCGAGGCCGCCCTCGCCCATCCAGAGCTCGCTCGCCGTCGCACCGGGCGTCACTGCGTTGACCAGCACGCCGTCGCCCGCGTAGCTGTCCGCGAAGACGCGCGAGAGCGAGAGCTGCGCGGCCTTGGTCACCGAGTAGGCGGCGTTCGTCAGCGACGGGCGCTTGCCCGCCGACGAGGCGACGTTGACGATCCGGCCGCCGCCGCGCGCGGCCATGCGCGGCGCGGCAGCGCGCATGAGCTTCATGGACGCCATCACGTGCAGGTCCCACTGGTCCTGCCAGTCGTCGTCGGTCAGCTCGTCGAGCGGCTTGGCGAACGACGTGCCGGCGTTGTTGACGAGCACGTCGATGCCGCCCATCTGCTCGGCGCACGTGGCGACGATCCGGTCGGCCGCCTCGGGGTCGGTGACGTCGATCGCGAGCCAGTCGCCGCCGCAGCCGTCGGCGACCTCGCTCAGCAGGTCGGCCGAGCGCGCGACGAACAGGACGTGCGCTCCCTCGTCGCACAGCTTGCGCGCCGTCGCGTGGCCGATGCCCTTCGTCGCCCCGGTGACGACGCAGACCTTCCCCTCGAGCCCCAGATCCATGGCCGGGCATCCTCTCACTACGGTGCAAGCCATGAAGCTGCTCTTCGTCTGCATGGGCAACATCTGCCGCTCGCCGACGGCGGAGGGCGTCATGCGGCACCTCGTGCGCGAGCGCGGCCTCGAGGGCACGGTGGAGCTCGACAGCGCCGGGACCGGCGGCTGGCACGCCGGGTCCCCGCCCGACCCCCGCGCGACCGCCGCGGCGCGCGAGCGGGGCATCACGCTCGACGGCTGCGCACGGCAGGTGCGCCGCAGCGACTTCGACGAGTTCGACCTCATCCTCGCCGCCGACCGCTCGAACCTCGAGGACCTGCGCGCGATCGCACCGACCCCCGAGGCGCGCGAGAAGGTGCGGCTGCTGCGCGAGTTCGACCCCGCGTCGAATGGCCTCACCGACCTCGACGTGCCCGACCCGTACTACGGCGCCGAGGACGGCTTCGCCGAGGTGCTCGACCTCGTCGAGGCCGCGTGCAACGGGCTGCTCGACGAGGTTGTCGCGTCCTCCCGCTGAGCTCGGCGGCCGCGCCGTCGTCTCCGCCCACCCGGTCTCCGGCGGGGACATCAACCACGCCTTCGCGGTCGAGCTCGACGACGGCACGCGCGCGTTCGTCAAGACGCGCGACGGCGCCGCGCCCGGCGAGTACGCGGCGGAGGCGGCCGGCCTGGCCTGGCTCGCCGACGGCGGCGCGCTCGTCCCGGAGGTCCTCGCGGTGGGCGACGAGTTCCTCGCGCTCGAGTGGCTCGAAGAGGACCGCCTCTCGGGGGACGGCGAAGAGGAGCTGGGCCGGCGGCTCGCGGAGATGCATCGGGCGCCCTGCTCGCGCGCGGGAGAGAGCCCGGCCGGTGATACGCGGATCGGCTCGATCGTCCTGCCGAACGATCCGTCGCCGGACTGGCCGAGCTTCTACGCCGGGCGGCGGCTCGTTCCGCTCGCGAAGGAGGCCGGCCTCGAGAGGGAGATCGCTCCCGTCGTCGAGAGGATCGGGGACCTCTGCGGACCGGTGGAGCCGCCGGCGCGGCTGCACGGCGACCTGTGGTCGGGCAACGTGCTCGCCGCGCAGGGCCGGCCGTACCTCATCGATCCGGCCGCGTACGGCGGGCATCGCGAGATCGATCTGGCGATGCTCCAGCTCTTCGGGTCGCCGTCCGCGCGGACCCTCGCCGCGTACGACGAGGTGCATCCGCGGGCGGACGGCCACGAGGAGCGGGTCGGCCTGTACCAGCTGCTCCCGCTCCTCGTGCACGCGGTCCTGTTCGGCGGCTCCTACGTGGCCGCGGTCGTGCGCACGGCGGGCCGGTACGCCTGACGGCCGAAGCGCTCCCCGGCGTCCGTCGGCTCCTCCTCGGCCGACCGGCCGAACCGGCCGACGCCCCACGCGTTCGCCGCGAGGAAGAGGACGTAGAGCACGAGCACGGCCGTCCCGCCCAGGCCCCAGAGCCAGCCCGGCGTGTCCTGCTTGCGCTCGCGCTGCATGAGGATCGTCTCGTCGCCGAGCGCCCGGGTGACCTGCGGCCGCACCGGGATCTCCTTCGCCGGGATCGCCGCGTCCTCCGGCATGTAGAACGCGGTCGACAGCAGCGACCGGCCGTTGTGGACGCGCAGCAGCGCCTTCCAGTCGCCGGTGACCGGGATCGGCTCGGTCGTCTCGAACGTCCCCGGACCGGTCTGCTTGAGCCGGTCGACGTGCAGGCCGCCGCCCTGCCACGAGGTCGCGGTCACCCACGCCGCGTCGTCGGCGGCCGACGCCGGGTCGATCTTCACGGTCGCGTTCCCGTCGGGCTTCATCGTGATCGCGGCCTGCACGTTCGACGGGTTCGACGTCATCAGCCCGTTCAGCACGCACAGCCCGACCACGAGCAGCGCGGCGACCGGGATCGCGCGGACGAGCCCGCGGCTGAGCTCCGGCAGCCGGCGCTGCAGCCCGAGGGCGACGCCCATGCCGCAGAACGCGCCCGCCACCGACGTCAGCACCGACATGATCAGGCCCTCGGCCAGAACGTCGGAGTTCCACGGCAGCGGCATGACGAGCTGCGACCACGCGTACTCGATGCCGAAGCCCACCGTCCCGATCGCCAGGCCGGATGCCGCGGCGAACGCGACCGGGCGGCGGATGAGCCGGATGGCGAGCAGCTCGACCAGCACGGCGGAGCCGAGGTACAGCGGCATCATCGGCGTCGTCTCGCCGAGCACGGGGCCGACGAGCAGCGCGATCACGCCGCGGATGCCGAGGAAGAACAGCGCCGCGCCGATCGCGCCGTAGCGGCCGATCCACATGCGCGCGCACACGAGCGCCACGCCGGCGGCCAGGCCGATGAGCAGCGGCTGGAAGACGAGCCGGTACTGCGGCACGCCGAAGTCGAACTCGGCCTGGAACGTCGAGAGGCCGATGAGGAAGCCCCCCATGATCCCGATGCGGCGGATCGACGTGACGAGCGGGAGGTCGTCACGGTGCGAGGCCGGCCCGTTCTCCCCGCGGCGCTCGCGGCGGACGGCCATGCCCTCCGCGAGGAGGACGGCCTGGCCGATGAGCGTCATGCCGGCGCCGCCGATCAGCATGAGGTGCGTCGGGCCCCACAGCGTCACGTCCTGGCCGAACAGCCGGTGCCAGACGTCGTCGAGCGGAAAGCCGAGCAGCGCGAAGGCGCCGCACGCGGACATCAGGACGGCGCCGACCGGCGCGTACCAGTCCTTGCCGAGCTTGATCGCGGCGCGGCCGGGACGCTCGTCCTTCGGCAGCACCATCCCGACCACGCCCGCGGCGAAGACGCCGAACAGGCCGACGAGGATGAAGTAGTGCGCCGGGTTGGCGAGCGGGCCGGCATCACGACCCTTGTCGATGTGCAGGGAGATGTCCCAGTACATCCCGAAGAGCGCGGTGATGAGCGCGCCCGCGGCGATGCCGTTCGGCAGCGCCGCCCATGCGGGCAGGCCCGAGACCTTCTCGCTGAACGCGCCGAGGCGCGCCAGCACGGTGTTGCTGCCGGAGCGGTGCCCCATCGCGAGCCAGAGCAGCGCGATCGTGACGACGGTCGCCCCCGCCGTCGCGATGAACACCTGATCGAGCGCTGCACCCCCTGCGGGCTCGCTCGCTGCGACCGTACCGAGCATCAACCAACCCCCTGACTTGTCATGTCCTTACGTGACACGGCTTCATGTTACACGGATCGATGTCAAGGTAAACCCGGGTACGCTCGCGTGCTGTGAGCGACGTCACTGAGGCAGACGAGGGCGGGACCGAAGCCCTCACGATCGACGCCCTCGCCCAGCGGACCGGGATGACCGTGCGCAACCTGCGGGCGCACCAGGCGCGCGGCCTGCTCCCCCCGCCGGACGTGCGCGGCCGCACCGGCTACTACGGCGCCGATCACGTCGCGCGGGTCGAGCTCATCAAGGAGCTGCAGGCCGACGGCTTCAACCTCGAATCGATCCGCAAGCTGCTCGACGCCGGCCCCGGCAGCAGCGCCGAGATCCTCCGCTTCACGCGCGCGGTGCGCCAGCCGTTCGAGGAGGAGGAGCCGCAGATCGTCGAGATCGGCGAGCTCGCCGAGTCGTTCGGCACCGGGGAGCCGGACACGAAGATGCTCGAGCAGGCGCTGAAGATCGGCCTGCTGCGCCCGCTCGGCGAGGGCCGGTACGAGCAGCGGAGCCCGCGCCTCGGCGAGATCGCGATCGAGCTGCGCCGGCTCGGCGTCTCGCCCGAGCAGATGGTCAAGGTCACCGAGCGCCTGCAGCGCCATGCCGACGGCGCCGCGCGCGCGTTCGTCGACCTCTTCCTCGACGAGATCTGGAAGCCGTTCGAGAAGGAGGGCCGGCCCGACGACCGCTGGCCCGAGATCCGCGAGGCGCTCGAGCGGCTGCGCCCGCTGGCCGCCGACTCGCTGCTGGCGATGTTCCAGCTCGTGATGACCGAGCGGGTCGAGAAGGCGTTCGGTCGCGAGATCGAACGCGTGACGAAGCGCTAGATCCGGTCGAGGACGACGACCGGGATCTGCCGGTCCGTGTAGCCCTGGTACTCGTCGTACTGCCGGTAGACGGCGACGGCCCGCGCCCACCAGCGCTCGCGCTCCACCCCCTCTGCCACCCGTGCGCGCACGCGCCGGCGCTCACCGCCCGGCAGCTCGACCACCGTCTCCGGCGACGCCATGAGGTTGTGGAACCAGGCCGGGTGCTGCTCGGAGCCGCCCTTCGACGCGATGATCGCCAGCTGGTCGCCGTCGCGGACGTAGAAGAGCGGCGACTCGCGGGGCTTGCCGCTCTTGCGACCGACGTGGTGCAGGATCAGGATCCGCACGCCGAACAGCGACCCGCCGACGCGTCCCTTCGTCGCGCGGAACAGGCGGACGTTGACGTCCGTGAGGACGTCCCAGACCTTCCAGAACGGCGAGCTCGCAGGCGGCGGCTTCGGCATCGGCGGGCGACGCTAGCGCGACGCCGCGTTCAGTGCGACAGCACCGATGAACGCCAAGACCGCGACCGCGCGCAGGACGGCGCCGGGCACCGGGCCGGGCGACCCGACGATCATGCCGCGGATCGCGAGCAGCAGGCAGACCGCCGACAGCGCGAGCAGGACGCCGGCGGCGACGCGCATCGCGGTCAGCTCGCGGCGCGCAGCGGCACGGCCTTCGCGCCGCGGATCGCCTCGGCGGTGAGCAGCCGCAGGGTGGGCTCCACCTCGCCGAGCGGCCCGCTGGCCGCGTCGGCGTACACCTCGACCAGCCACCCGCCGGTCGCGGGGTTGCACGCGCCCGCGGCGACGACGGCGCTCATGCCGCGCTCCACGAGGAACGCGCGCTCGGCGGGATCGGCGCCGGCGTCGCCGGCGTCGACGAGGAACGAGCTGCTCTGCTCGATCACCCGCCGCGACTCGGGGTAGTCGTCGAGCGGGAAGATCCCGCCCTCCTCCGCGTTGAAGCGATGCCCGCTCGTGCGCGCGAAGCGGCGGTCGTGCAGGAAGACCGTCTCGAGCCGCCCGCCGCCGGGCTCGACCCACGTCACCGACGTCGCCGAGGCGTCGACCGCCTCGCCGACGGCCATCGCGACCGCCTCGGCGCGGTCGAGCGGCGGCCGGTCGCAGAGCTTCCCGTCCAGCGCGGCGAGCACGTCGCGCAGCAGCACGGGCACGTCGGCGTGCATGTGGGCGTGCGGCTCGCGGCCGCGGATCGCGCGGCGCTCGGTGCTGCCGGCGAGCAAGCCCGCTTCGGCGTGGGCGTCGGCGACGCAGACGCGGGCGCGGCCGCTGCGCTTCGCCGTGTACTGCGCGCCGTCGGCGAGCCGCAGGAGGTCGCCGGCGCGCTGGATGCCCGGTCCGCTGGCCGACACGCCGCAGGACGCGCTGAGGCGCCGGCCCTCGCCGGTCCGCAGCCGCGCGATGAGCCGCTCGCCCAGCTCACGCGCCTCGTCGACGCCCGCGTCCTCGAGGACGACGCAGAACTCGTCGCCGCCCACGCGCGCGACCATCGACCCCGCGTGCTGCGCGGTGACGTCGGCGAGCACCTCGGCGACGCGCTTGAGCGCCGCGTCGCCCGCCTCGTGGCCCTCGGCGTCGTTGAGCTCCTTCAGCTCGTCGAGGTCGCAGAGCAGCACGGCCACGCCGGTGCCCTCCTGGCCGGCGTCCGCGAGCGCCCGCTCGAGCCGCTCGTCCAGCGCGCGCCGGTTCGCGATCCCCGTCAGCGGGTCCTTGAAGGCCAGCTCCGCCATCCGCGAGAACACCTCGGCGCGGCCGACGGCGGCGGCGATCTGGCCGCTGATCGTCTGCAGGAACCGCACGTCGCGCTCGCCGAAGCGCGGCTGGCCGCCGCGGCGGGTGGCCCACAGCTCGCCCCACGGGCGGCCGTTGAACGCGATCGGCACGGCCACCGAGTGATGCTTGCCCAGGCCCACCAGCAGGTCGCGCTCGAGCGGCACGATGTCCGGGTCGTCGACCGACGCCACGTGCGGCCGGCCCTCCTCGAGGAGGTGGCGCAGCACGCTGTCCTGCTCGAGCTCGTACGTCTCGTCGGCGGGAAGCCGCTCCTCCCCCGGCCCGAGCTCGCCCGCGTTGATCAGCGTCCGCAGCGAGCGGCGGTCCTCGTCCCAGCGCGAGATCGACAGCGACGCGGCGTCGATCGCCTGGCACGCGCAGTCGGCCGCGATCTCGACGACGTCCTCCAGGCGGTGCGCCGAGGCGACGGAGGTGGCGATAGCGATGAGCGCGTGCAGCTCGCGCTCGAGCCGGCGCTGCTCGACCTCGCCGGCGGCGTCGGGGATCGCACGGGCGCGATCGTCGTCGGCGGGCGCCTCGAAGGTCGAGGGATCGGCGAGGCAGGCGAGCAGCGCGTCGACGACCTCGGGGTCGAACTGGGTGCCGGCGTTGCGGCGCAGCTCGCCGATCGCGGCGTCGCGGCCGAGCGCCTTGCGGTACGGGCGGTCGGAGACGAGCGCGCTGTAGGTGTCGCAGGCGAGGACGATCCGCGAGGCGAGCGGGATCGTGTCGCCGCGCTTGCCGTCGGGGTAGCCGTTGCCGTCCCAGCGCTCGTGCTCGTGCCGGACGGCGGTGGCGACGTTCGCCAGGCCCGGCAGCGGGCGCAGGATGCGCTCGCCGATGACCGGGTGCTCGCGCATGAGCTGCCACTCGTGCTCGTCCAGCGGGCCCGGCTTGTGGAGGATGTGGTCCGGGATCCCGATCTTCCCGATGTCGTGCAGCAGCGCCACGGCCTCGATCTCGGCGATCGTGTGGTGGTCGAGCCCGAGCCGCCGCGCGACCGCGACGGACAGCACGTGGACGTCGTCGGAGTGCTCACCGGTGTAGCCGTCGCGGGCCTCCAGCGCCGCGGCGAGCGACCGCACGACCGCCCGGTAGGCATGCTCCGCCCGCACGCGCTCGCGCTCGAGGTCTCGGAGGGCGCCCGCGAGCGCCGACTCGCCGTTGGGAGGGCCGTGGAGCTCCACCTTCTCCGGATCATCGGCAGGTGCAGCGGTGGCAAGCAAGCGCCAACGCGCCCGGGCGCGGGCTTGCAGCGCAGGTCGTCGAGGCCTTTTGCCTAGCTGTCGCCGAGCTCCAGGACGGCGAGGAACGCCTCCTGGGGCACCTCGACGCGGCCGACTTGCTTCATGCGCTTCTTGCCCTCGCGCTGGCGCTCGAGCAGCTTGCGCTTGCGCGAGATGTCGCCGCCGTAGCACTTCGCCGTCACGTCCTTGCGGAACGCCTTGACGGTCTCGCGGGCGATGATGTGCGACCCGATCGCGGCCTGGATCGGCACGTCGAACTGCTGGCGCGGGATCTTGCCGCGGAGCTTCTCGGTCAGCACCTTGCCGCGCTCGTAGGCCTTGTCGCGGTGCACGACCATGGAGAGCGCGTCGACGGGATCGCCGCTCAGCAGGATGTCGAGCTTGACCATGTTCGACGCCCGCATCCCGCTGATCTCGTAGTCGAACGAGGCGTAGCCGCGCGTACGCGACTTCAGCTGGTCGAAGAAGTCGAGGACGATCTCGGCGAGCGGCAGGTCGTAGCTGATCTGCACCCGCTCCGGCCCGAGGAAGTGCATGCCGGTGTGGTCGCCGCGCCGGTCCTGGCACAGCTCCATGACCGCGCCGATGTCGTCCTTGCGGCAGAGGATGGAGCCCTTGACGAACGGCTCGCGGACCTCGTCGATGCGGGCGGCGTCCGGCATGTCCGACGGGTTGTGGACCTCGAGCACGTCGCCGTTGGTCAGCGTGACCTCGAAGGACACCGACGGCGGCGTCGCCATCAGCTCGAGGTCGTACTCGCGCTCGAGCCGCTCGCGGACGATGTCCATGTGCAGCAGGCCGAGGAAGCCAACCCGGAAGCCGAAGCCGAGCGCGTCCGAGGTCTCGGGCTCCCACGTCAGCGCGGCGTCGTTGAGCGTGAGCTTCTCGAGCGCGTCGCGCAGGTCCGGGTAGTCCTCGCCGTCGATCGGGAACAGGCCGCAGAACACCATCGGCTTGACCTCGCGGTAGCCGGGCAGCGACTCGGTGGCCGCGTTCGCCTTGGTGGTCAGCGTGTCGCCGACGCGGAGCTTCGTGACGTCCTTCAGGCCGGTGATGAGGTAGCCGACCTCGCCGGCGGCGAGCTGGTCGGCCGGCGTCATCGCCGGCGTGAAGAACCCGATGTCGTCGATGTCGGCCTCGGTGCGCTCGGCCATCGCCCGGATCGCCTCGCCCTTCTTGAAGACGCCGTCGACGACGCGGATGTACGCGATCACGCCGCGGTACTGGTCGAACTCGGAGTCGAAGATGAGCGCGCGCGGCGGCGCCTCGAGGTCGCCCGCGGGCGCGGGCACGCGCTGGACGAGCTGCTCGAGCACCTCGAGCACGCCCTCCCCCGTCTTGCCGGAGATCGCGAGGATCTCGTCGGGGTCCTCGCCGATGAGCTCCGCGACCTCGCCGGCGACGCGCTCGGGCTCGGCGCCGGGCAGGTCGATCTTGTTCAGGCACGGGATCAGCTCGAGCCCCGCGTCGATCGCGAGGTACGTGTTCGCGACCGTCTGCGCCTCGACGCCCTGGCTGGCGTCGACGACGAGCAGCGCGCCCTCGCACGCCGCCAGCGAGCGCGAGACCTCGTACGTGAAGTCGACGTGCCCGGGGGTGTCGATGAGGTGGAACTGGTACGTCTCGCCGTTCTGCGCCATGTAGAAGACGCGGACCGCTTGGGCCTTGATCGTGATGCCGCGCTCGCGCTCGAGGTCCATCGAGTCGAGCACTTGGGCGCGCATCAGCCGCGGGTCGACCGTCTCGGTCAGCTCGAGGATGCGATCGGCCAGCGTCGACTTGCCGTGGTCGATGTGGGCGATGATGCAGAAGTTGCGGATGTGGGCGGCGTCGGCCAAGACCCGGTCAGGGTAGAAGCGCGACGCCGTCGCGACCTTCGGCCTTGACCGTGTAGAGCGCCTCGTCGGCGCGCCGCAGCAGCGCATGGTGCGACTCGTCGGGCCGCGGCACCGCGATGCCGACCGAGACGGTGGCCTCGCCGAGGGCCGCCACGGCGTCGCGCACACGGCGCCCGACGTCGATCGCCTCGTGCGGGATGACGACGCGGATGATGGCGGCGAACTCGTCGCCCCCGATGCGGAAGAGCTCATCGCCGCGGCGCAGTCCGCTCGCCAGCGCGGCGGCGATCTCACGCAGGACGCGGTCGCCCGCCTGGTGGCCGCGTGTGTCGTTGATCGCCTTGAAGCCGTCGACGTCGGCGAGCAGCAGCGCGATCGGCTCGCGGCCGGCGCGGGCGCGTTCGAGCGCCTCGTGGAACGTCGCGTGGTGACCGAGGCCGGTGAGCGCGTCGCTGGCGGCGCGGTGGCGCAGCTCGTCGACCGCGGCGGCGGTGCGCAGGCAGCTCGACACGTGGGCGACGAGCATCTCGAGCAGCTCGACCGTCTCGGTGGTGGGCACGAGCGGGCGCGCGTCGGCGAGCAGCAGGACGCCGCGGCCGCCGGGCGTCGGCCCGAGCGGGATCGCGATGACCGCCTCGGCGCCGTGCTCGCGCAGCGCGAGCAGCTCCTCCGCCGTCTCGCTCGCCCCGCCGGCCGTGTAGCAGGAGCAGCCGCTCTGGACGAGCGCCGCGATGGCGGCGAGCTTCGCGTGCCCGAGCTCGCCGAGCGCGGTCGCGAGCAGCCCGTCGGCCGCGACGGTGCGGAAGCTCCCGTCGTCGAGCGGCAGGAGCAGGGCGGCGGAGCTCATGTCAACCACGTCGCGCGCCGCGGCGATCGCGGCGGCGTGGATGTCGTCCTCGGCGCTCAGCGCGGTGAGACGGACGGCGTGGCGGACGAGCCGCTGGGCGGGCGACTCGGTGAGGTCGTGTCCGAGGCGCTCGAGCGCGGCCTCGAAGCTGCGCGCGGCGGCGAAGACGACGTCGACCTGCGCCGGTGCCATCGGCTCGCCCGACTCGACGTTCACGACGCCGACGACGCGGCCGCCGAGGCGGACCGGCACGCAGACCTCGGCGCGGACGCCGGGGTTGGCCTGCAGGTAGGACGGGTCCGCGGCGACGTCGGCGACGACGACCGGCTCGCCGCGCAGGTACGACTGGCCGATCACCCCGACGCCGAACGGCATGCCGTCGAAGATCTGCTGGTACCCCGCCACTGCCTGGATGCGGATGCGGTCGCCCCGGACGAGGTAGACGCTCGGCTTCGTCAGCCCCTGCGCGCACAGGTGGTCGACCACGGCCTGCGAGGCCTGCGCGACCGAGGAGGTCAGCGAGAGGGCTGCATCGAGGGCCGGGGGCACCGACCGGTCATCGGCCCTCCCCCCGGCGGGCTTGAATCCTGCGAGCGACAAGGCCACGCAGGTACAGCGCTTCCGGCACCCGGCTGGCGAGCACGCCCGCGACGTAGACGGCCAGGCCGGCGAGCACCGCCGCTCCGACCGCGATGGCCTGGGCCGCCAGCCCGCGGCCGAGCGCCTCGTCGAGGATCCAGTGCAGCCCGTAGGCGACGGCTCCGCCCGCCGCGGCGGCGATCGTCATCCGCAGCACGGCGCTGCCGGTCTTGGCTCCCTCGAGGTCGCCGCCGAGCTCCCGGCGCAGGTAGTAGGCCTGGCTGAACGCCATCGTCGCGGTCGAGACGACCGTGCCGAGGACGATGCCGGGGATGCCGAACGGGCCGTACAGCGCGACGCTGACGGCGGCGTTGACCACGAGGTTCCCGGCCGCCAGCGCCGTCGTGCGCCACGGCCGCTGGAGGCTGAAGAAGGTCCTCGTGAGGAGCAGGTTCACGCCGCTGAACGGGAGGCTGAAGCTGAACCAGAAGAGCGCCGAGGCCACGCGCTCGGTGTCGTCCGGGCCGAACTCGCCGTGCTCGTAGATGAGGCGGGTGATCGGCGTGGCGAGCACGAGCGTGCAGACCGCCGCGGGAATGAGCAGCAGGAAGATCTGCCGCGTGCCCGTCGCGTTGAGGGCGCGGAGGCCGTCGCGGTCGTTGCGGGCGGCGAGGCGGCTGAGCGCGGGGAACAGCACGGTCGCGACGGCGACGCTGAACATGCCCTGGGGCAGCATGTAGATGCGGAAGGCGGCGTCGATGGCGCGCGGCGCGGACTCGCTGACGAGCGAGCCGAGCGTCGAGTTGATGAGCAGGTTGAAGTTGATGAGCCCCAGCCCGATCGTCACCGGCAGCATGAGGATCAGGACGCGTCTGACGCGCGGGTCGCGGAACGAGAAGCTCAGCTGCAATCGGAAGCCGAGCTTCGTCAGGACCGGGATCGCCATCACGAGCTGGATGAGCGTGCCGGCGATGACGCCGAACGCGTAGGCGTAGAGCTGGTCGTCGCCCTCGAACCACGAGCGCGCGCCCACGAGGAAGACGAGGATCGCCAGGTTCCACACGACCGGGCTGAGCGCGGGGATCGTGAAGTGGTCGTAGGCGTTGAGGATCCCGACGAGCAGCCCGTTGAGGCCGAGCAGCACGACGATCGGGAACATGACTTGGCTCAACCCGACCGTCAGGTCGTCGAGGTGCGGCGTGAACTCCTTGCCGGTGATCGCCGGGATCACGAACGGCGCCAGCGCGATCGCCGCGACCGTCAGGCCGCCGAGGACGACGAGGATGAGCCAGAACAGCGTGCTCGCCAGCTTCAGCGCGTCGCGGCGCTTGCCGTGCTCGAGCAGCTCGGTGAAGACGGGGACGAACGCGGCGCTCAGCGCGGCGTCCGCGAAGAGGCTGCGCAGGAGGTTCGGGATCTGGAACGCGAGCGTGAACGCCGAGAAGGCGCCGCTGGTGGCGAAGTAGCTCGAGGCGACGATCTCGCGGGCGAGCCCGGCGATGCGGCTGAGACCGGTCGCCACGCTGAAGATGACGGTGTTGCGGGCGATGCGGGCCACGTTCGGCGGGAGAGTGTGACGGGTCGCTATCCTGCTCCGCTCGCATGGCGAACATCGCGTCACAGGTCAAGCGCATCGCGCGCTCGGAGCGGGAGCGGCTGGAGAACCGCCGCTACACCTCCACCATCAAGACGTACTTCCGGCGCCTCGAGGCGGCGGTCGAGGCCGGCGACGCGGACACGGCCGATGCCGAGCAGCGTCATCTCGTCTCGACCATCGACAAGGCCGTCAAGCGGGGCGCGCTGCACCGGAACACCGGCGCGCGCAAGAAGTCCCGCGCCGCCCGGCTGCGCAAGCAGCTCGGCTCGAAGGCCTAGCCGCCTCTCCGGAAGTCCCGTCGTTCCTTCGGCCGCGCTTCGCGCGGCCGTTTCGCGTCACCGGGCGGCGATCTCGTCGATCGTCCGCAGCGCGAGCGTGTCCTCCTCGAGGACCTCTCCGCCGCGCGTCGCGAGCTCGAGGTCGGCGAGCGCCTCGAGCGCGCGCCGGAGCGTGTCGACGTCGGACTGGCGGGCCTCGGCGATGCGGCGGTCGGCCTGCCAGGGGCCCATCTTCAGGCTCTGCTTGATCTGGCCGGGCGACTCGCCCTGCTCGAGGCGCTCGGCGATCTGGAGCACGTCGCGGATGCGGCGGGCGATGAGCGGCACGAGGCGGGCGAGCGACTCCCCCTGGCCCCTCAACTCGATGAACGTGCGGGTCGCGGCGGTGCGGTCGCGGGCCATGAAGGCGTCCACGAGGCCCCAGACCTGGCGCTCCGACGAGCTCGCCGTCTCCTCCTCGACCTCGTCGACGCCGATGCTCGCGCCGGGGCCGTGCTCGAGCGCGAGCTTCTCGAGCTCCCGCATCAGCCGCTGCTGGCGTTCGCCCACGCGGGCGACGAGCAGCTGCGCCGCGCTGTGGTCGACGTCGAGCTGAAGGCGCTTGGCCTGCTGCTGCACCCAGCGGGGCAGCTCCTTCGGCTTGAGCGTCTGCTCGGCGGCGATGTCGCCGCCCGCCTTCTTGACGGCGTCGACGAGCGCCTTCGGAGCCTTCGCCCGGCCGTCCTCGCGCGCGAAGAACGCGACGGTCACGTCCGGCGGCATGTCCTTCAAGAGCGGCACGAGGTGGTCCTTGACCTCCGCGTCCTTCCACCGCTCGACGCCATCGACGATCACGAACCGCCGCCCGATCGCGAACGTCATCGCGCTGAGCGCCGCGGCCGCGCTGTCGGGCGTCGCCTCATCGCCCTCCAAGACCTCCGCCCCGCTCGCGCCCGACTCGGCCTCCGCCATCGCGCGGAGACGAGCCCGCCGCTCCGCCAGCCGGCCGTGGTCGTCGCCGTGGATGAGGTAGGTCGACTTCCACGCGGGCACGTCCCGAGAGTAGTCGCCGCACCGGCCCCCCTCGCCGCCTCATCGACCCGCTCGTCCGCTCCGTCGTCGTTCATCCCAGCCGGACGCTCGCTGTCCCTCCCCGATCGGTTCTCCGGACGTCCGGAACCGCTCTCAACGCCGCGAGCGTCTCCGGCGCGGGATGGCCGTACGAGTTCGGGCCGACGGAGATCAGCGCGACGCGCGGAGTCGTCTTCGCGATGAGCGCCGGGAGCGTCTCGTCGCGTGAGCCGTGATGGGCGACCTTGAGGAGATCGACGTGCGGGAGATCGAGCGGCAGCGTCACGGGCGACTCCGCGTCCGCGGTCAGCAGCGCCGTCCGGCCGCCGTCGGTGACGAGCGCGACGGTCGCCGTGAGGTTCGCATCGCCGCTGCGGTCGGCGTCCGGCGGCGGCCAGAGGACGTCGATGGCGATCGGCCCCGCCCGGAGACGCTGCCCGGCGGCCGGAACGATCCGCGGCTGCGTCGCCGGCACATGCGCGAACCGCGTCTCGCCGCGAGTCCCGCTCGAACCGGCCAGCTCCGCCGCGGTCTGCCTCCCGTCCACGACGAGCCCGACGTCGAACGCCTTCAAGACCGCCTCGAGGCCGCCCTCGTGATCGCTCGACGTGTGCGTCACCACGAGCGCATCGAGGTCATCGACGCCCTGCTCCTTCAAGCGCTTCACCACCGGCCCACCCGGCGGCCCGGTGTCGAAGAGCACCGCGTGCTTCCCGTCCTGCACGAGGATCGCGTCGCCCTGCCCGATGTCGAGCGCCGACACGGTGAAGCCATCCGGCGGCGCCGGCCCGCCCCGCGCGACACCCACGAAGACCATCACCGCCGCCACCGCGACCACGAGCCCCCGCCGACCGAACCCCACCGGCCCTCTGCGATCCGCCCCCGCCGAACCTCTTCCCCCTCCGGCGATCACCGCCACGAGCCATCGCGGCCTCATCGCGGTCAGGGCCAGGGCGGCGTAGAGGACGACGACGGTCGCGGGGCCGCCGATCTCGACGCTCGCGGTCGCGCCCGGCATCGCGGCCGCCGTCTTCGCGAGCCACACCAGGTAGGCGAGGAGCGGCGTGGCGAGCGCGTCGAGGACGACCGCGGCGTCGCCGCCGAGCGCGCCGGCGAGCGTCCCGAGCCACATCACCGGCGCGACGGCCGGCGCCGCCAGGAGGTTCGCGGGCAGGGAGACGAGCGAGAGCTGCTCGAAGTGCAGCGCCATGAGCGGCGCGGTCCCTGCCGTCGCGGTGACCGTCAGCGCGGTCGCCTCGGCGGGCGGCTTCGGGACGCGGCGGCTGACGAGCCACGTGCTCAGCCGGTGATGGCACGCGAGGATCGCGATGACGGCGGCGAAGCTGAGCTGCCATCCGACGTCCTCCGCCGCGCGCGGATTGAGGCACAGCGTCCCGGCGGCGGCGAGCAGCACCGCGTACCAGCGCGAGGCCGGACGGCTGGCGAGGCCGGCGACGAGACCGGCCGCGCCCATGACCCCGGCCCGCTGGATCGACGGGCCCGCACCCGCGATCGGCACGTACGCGAGGACGGCGACGAGCGCGATCAGCCGTCGCGTCTGCAGCATCGCCCCGAGCGCGCCGGCCACCGCCAGCACGAGCGCAGCGAGCAGCATGACGTTCGACCCGCTCGCTGCAACGAGGTGCGCGAGGCCCGAGCCCCGGAACGCATCGCGGACGTCCTCGGACAGCGCCTGATCCTGTCCGAGCACCATCCCCCGCGCGAGCGCTCGCTCGTCACCGCGCAGCCCGAGGTCCAGCCCGCGCTCCGCTCTTCTTCGCAGCGCGTCGAACACCGAGAACCTCCGTGCCCCGGTTCTCTCCAGCGCCGTCAGCTCGAGCACGGCATGCGTCCCGCGCACGCGCTCGAACCCCTCGAACGGTTCGAGGCCGCGAAGGCGCCCCCGAGCGATCACCTCATCCCCCACCTCGACGCGCGGCCACCGCACATGCCGAGCGCCGCGGAGAAGAACGCGCTCCCCGCTCCCCCGCCCCACCGAGATCCGCATCGGCGCGACCCGCGACCCGAAGGAGCGAGACCGAGGAGCCTCCACCACGAACCCCCGCGCGGTGAACGACGCAGTCGGAACGAGGACGGTCCGGTCGAGGCTCCGCAGCCGCTCCCGCCCGACGACCCCGCCCACCCCACACGCGAGCGCGGCGACGAGCAGGACGGCACCGAGCCGCCGCCCCATGGTCTTCTCGCGCGCTGCGACGGCGAGCATGAGGACCATGACCGCCGCGGCAAGGAACGGTTGTCTCGGGCCGAGGAGGAGGCCGGTGACGAACGCGGCAAGGGCGACGTGGCGCCGGTGGAGGACGAGCGTCTCCGCGGAGACGTCGGGGCGGTAGCGGTTCCAGGGGCGTTTGGGCCGGCCGATCGCGTCGAGCTCGGGGCTCGCGCTCACACCGTCACGCGCTCCTTCAGCGCAGCGAGGCGCTTCGGGCCGATGCCGGGGACCTGCGCGAGCTCGTCGACGCGGCCGAAGCCACCGTGGTCCTCGCGGTACTGGAGGATCTTCTGGGCGGTCGCCGGGCCGACGCCGTCGAGCGTGTCGAGCTGGTCGACCGTGGCGGTGTTGAGGTTGACCGGCGCCGCGGGTGCGGTCGTTCCGGGAACCGCGGTGACGGACGGCGCCGAGGCGCTGACCTTCTCCGGCACGAGGACCTGCCGCCCGTCCTCGACCTTCGCGGCGAGGTTGACGGCGCTGAGGTCGGCTCGGCGGGTCGGGCCGCCGGCGCGGGCGACCGCGTCGTCGATCCGCGACCCCGCGCGCATCCGGTAGACGCCGGGATGCCGGACGGCCCCGGCGACGTGGACGACCGCCGCGCCGCCGCTCGCCGACGACGACGAAGACGAGGAGACCTGGACCGTCGGACCGGGCGGCGACGACGCCGGTGGGCCGTCGCCCCGAAGCGACCGGACGCCGAGCACCACGACGACGAGCAGCGCCGCGGCCCAGCCGGCGAGCTGCTGTCGGGAGAGGCCTTCGGGCACGCCCCGCGACGCTAGGTCGCGAGACGTGCCGGAAGTGCGACGGACTGCGCCGAACGTCAGGCGACCCCGTCGAGCGCGAGCGTCACGGCCTCCTCGGCGCTGTGAGCCGCAACGACGCCCTCGACCTCGAACGCGAACCCGAGGCCGACCACGCGCTTGCCCGCCCGCAGGCCCAACGCGACCTCCGACAGCGTCCCGTAGCCGCCGCCGATCGCGATCAACGCATCGGCGGCGCGGACGATGAGCCCGTTGCGCAGCTCCCCCATTCCCGTTGGGATCGCGACGCGGACGAACCGGTTCGCCGCGGAGCGATCGTCGCCCGGCAGCAGCCCGACCGTCATCCCGCCGCACGACCGCGCGCCCTGGCACGCCGCCTCCATCACGCCCCCCAGACCGCCGCAGACGACCACCGCGCCCCGGCGCGCGAGCGCCTCGCCGACCAGCGCGGCCTCGCGCAGCAGCTCGTCGGAGACCGTCGAGCCGCCGACGACGGCGATCACGGCCAAGGGCTCGCCTACCGAACGACCAGGTTCACGAGCCGGCCCGGCACGACGATCTCCTTGACCGTCTGCTTGCCATCCACGTGCTGCTGAACGTTCGGCTGCGAGCGGGCGAGCGACAGGAGCTCGTCCTGAGACGCACCCGCCGGAGCCGACACGCGCGCACGGGGCTTGCCGTTGACCTGGACGACCAGCTCGAACGTGTCCTCCTCCAGCCACGCCGGATCCGCCTCGGGCCACGACTCCTCCCAGACGCGCCGGCCGGTCAGTTCGTGGTAGCCGTCGGACGCCGCGTACGGGGCGAACGGGAAGATCAGCGAGCACGCGGTGGTCAGCGCGAACCGCACGGTGCCGTCGCGAGCCGAGCCGCGCTTCTCGTGCGTCAGCTCGTTCAGCAGCTCCATCACCGCTGAGATCGCGGTGTTGAACGCGAAGCGACCGCTGCCCAGATCCCCGGAGACCTTCTCGATCGCCCAGTGCGCCTTGCGCAGGATCCGGTCGTCGTCGACGCCGCCCTCGCCCGGCGACGGCACCGGCTCGTCGGCCAGCGACGCCGCGCCCTCGAACGACAGCCGCCACAGCCGCGAGATGAACCGGTGCACGCCCTCCAGGCCGGTGTCCGACCAGTCCGCGTCGCGGTCGGGCGGCCCGATGAAGAGGATGTAGCAGCGCGCGGTGTCGGCGCCGTACTGCTCGACGATCTCCGCGGGCGACACCACGTTGCCCTTCGACTTGGACATCTTCGCGCCGTCGCGCGTGATCATGCCCTGGGTGAAGAGCCGCGCGAACGGCTCCTGCACGTCGAGCCACCCGAGGTCGGTCAGCGCCTTGCAGAAGAAGCGCGCGTACAGCAGGTGGAGGATCGCGTGCTCGACACCGCCGATGTACTGGTCGACGGGCATCCACCGCTCAACCGCGTCCCGCGACCACGCCTCCGAGTCGTTGCGCGCGTCGCAGTAGCGCAGGAAGTACCAGGACGAGTCGACGAACGTGTCCATCGTGTCCGTCTCGCGCCGCGCCTCACGGGAACCACACGAAGGGCACGTCGTCCGCACCCAGTCCTCGGCGGCGGCCAGCGGCGAGCGCCCCTTCGGCTTGTAGTCCTCGATGTCCGGCAGGATGACCGGCAGGTCCTCCTCGGGCACGGGCACCATGCCGCACGACGGGCAGTAGAGGATCGGGATCGGGCAGCCCCAGTAGCGCTGGCGGGAGAGCAGCCAGTCGCGCAGCCGGTACGAGACCGTCGCGTGCCCGCGGCCGTCGCGGTCGAGCCAGGAGACGATCTCCTCGAGCGCCTCGCGGTTCGGCTTGCCGTCGAAGTCGGGGTGCGAGTTGACGATCACGCCGTCGCCGACGTAGGGCAGCTCGCCCTCCGGATCGTCCGGATCGGCGATCACGCGCTTGACCGGCAGGTCGAAGGTGGAGGCGAACGCGAAGTCGCGCTCGTCATGCCCGGGCACCGCCATGATCGCGCCGGTCCCGTACTCCATGAGCACGTAGTCCGCGACGTAGATCGGCAGCTTCTCGCCGTTGACCGGGTTGACCACGTGGCGGCCGAGGAACACGCCGGTCTTCGGCCGCTCCGCGTCCCCGCGCTCCTCGGTCGAGGTCATCGCCGCACGGTTGACGTACTCGCGGACCTCCTCCTCGTGCCCCGTTCCCTCGGCCAGCCGCAGCACGTCGGGATGCTCGGGCGCCATGACGAAGAACGTCGCGCCGAACAGCGTGTCCGGGCGCGTGGTGAAGACGGGGTAGTCGGTCTGCAGCTCCTCGCAGTGGAACACGACCTCCGCGCCCTCCGAGCGGCCGATCCAGTTGCGCTGCATGGTCTTGACGTGCTCGGGCCACTCGATCGTGTCGAGGTCCTCGAGCAGCCGCTCGGCGTAGTCGGTGATGCGGAAGAACCACTGCTCGAGCTGCTTGGACTCGACCTCCCAGCCGCAGCGCTCGCAGCGCCCGTCGATGACCTGCTCGTTGGCGAGCACGGTCTGGTCGTTCGGGCACCACTTGACCGCCGCTTCCTTGCGGTAGGCGAGGCCGGCCTTGAAGAACTGCAGGAAGATCCACTGCGTCCAGCGGTAGTAGGACGGCTCGTGCGTCGCGAGCTCGCGCGACCAGTCGATCGAGATCCCCCAGCGGCGGAACTGCTTCTGGAACTCGGCGATCGCCGCGTTCGTCGAGTCGCGCGGGTGCTGGCCGGTCTTGATCGCGTGGTTCTCGGCGGGCAGGCCGAACGCGTCGTAGCCCATGGGCTGGAGCACGCGCCGGCCGGTGCGCCGGTGGAAGTGCGCGACCGCGTCGCCCACCGAGTAGACCTTGAGGTGGCCGATGTGCGGCTCGCCGCTCGGGTACGGGAGCATGACGACGACGTACGAGCTGTCGCTGTCGGCGTCGTTCGACACCTCCCACGTGCGCTCGTCCGCCCACACCTGCTGCCACCGCGGCTCGATGACCGCCGGGTCGTACCTGTGCTCCGCCATGTCCGAGGGAGGATAGGGTCGCGCCCGCGCGCACCCCTGCCCTCTGCAGGTGGCCATGCGCTTTTCCGCTGCAAGCACGCGTACTATCGCGGGCATGGAGGCCCGCGACCTCGCGCAGGCGACGGCCCACGTGGCGGAGATCCTCGCCGCGGCGGAGCAGACGGCCGAGCAGATCCGGCGCGACGCCGAGGCGCGCATGCGGGAGCGGATCGCCGAGGGCGACCGCGCCGCCCAGAACCGCATCGACGCCGCGGAGGCCGAGGCGCTCGAGATCCTCGCCAACGCCCAGGTGGAGGCCGACAAGATCACGGACGCCGCGCGCGACGAGGCGCGGGCGATCGTGGCCGAGGCGAGCGGGTCGGCGCGCGAGGTGCTGCGCGACGGCACCGAGCTGTCGGGGAACCTGCGCGAGCTGTCGGAGTCGCTGCGCTCGAACGCCGAACTGCTCCTCCGCGACGTCCGTCTCGCGCACGCCGAGATGACCGCGCGCCTCGATCAGGGCGCCCCCGCGGACACCCGGCTGCCGCCCGATCCCGGCATCGATCTGGACGTTCCGGAGTTCCATCCCGGACGTCGCTGAGCGCGTACGCGCCAGCTTGTGCCAATTGACGCTCGGTCATGAGCGTTTGCCGGGGACCTCTACCCCGGATGGAGCATCGCTCGGACACGATCGCTCTCCGGGAGGAGCTGCTGCGCTCGGCGCTGGAGATCCTCGAGCGCGACTACGCGAACCCGCTGGAGCTTGACGACGTTGCGCGCCGCGTCCTCACCTCGCGACGCCAGCTGCAGCGCATCTTCACCGAGCTGCACGGAGCCCCGTTCCGCACCGCGCTGCGCGACGTGCGCATGACGCGGGCGATCGAGCTGCTGCGCTCGAGCATGCTCCCCGTCGGCGAGATCGCGCGGATGGTCGGCTACACGCAGCCCGCGCAGTTCGCCAAGGCGTTCCGGCGCACGTACGGCGTGTCGCCCACCGAGTTCCGCCGCAACGGCGACCGCGTCTAGGACTCCGCGCGGGCGAGCGACCGGACCGCGAGCTCGACGTCGCGGTCGCCGGCGAACGCCTCGAACGTCAGGCCGGCCGTCTCGGGCGCGTCGAGGCACGCGAGCAGCACCGCCGCCACGTCGTCGCGCGGGATCGGCCCGCGGCGGCCGAGGTCGGTGCTCACGTCGACCTTGCCGGTGCCCGGGTCGTCGGTGAGCGAGCCGGGCCGCACGATCGTCCACTGCAGCGAGCTCGCGACGAGCGCCTCGTCCGCCGCCGCCTTCGCTTCGAGGTACGGCCGCATCGCCTCCGGCCCCGCCTCCGGCGCGTGCGCCCCGATCGAGCTGACGATCACGTAGCGCTCGACGCCCTCCCGCTCGGCCGCCTCGATCAGCTTCACCGCCGCCCCGAGGTCGACGGTCCGCTTGCGCTCCGCCCCGCTCCCCGGCCCCGCGCCGGCGGCGAACACCACCGCATCCGCCCCGCGCACCTGCTCGTCCAGCGCGTCGAGCGCCTCCATGTCGGCGACCACCGGCTCCACCCCGTCGTCCTCGAGGTCGCCGGCATGCGCAGGGTTCCTGATGATCCCCCGCACCCGGTCGCCCCGAGCGGCCAACAGCCGCCCCAACCGCCGCGCGACCTGCCCGTGAGCTCCTGCGATGACGACGTCCATTGGCCTCATGATGGCGCGGTACACTGGCGCGGACCAGGGGCTATAGCTCAGCTGGGAGAGCGCCTGCATGGCATGCAGGAGGTCGCCGGTTCGAGCCCGGCTAGCTCCACTTCACGAGGGCCTCGCTTCGGCGGGGCCCTCGGTCGTTGATCAGGCCGACTCGGCGAGGACGCGGCTGGGGACCTCGCCCCAGAGCCGCTCGAGGCCGTAGAACTCGCGCGTCTCCGGCACGAAGACGTGGACGACGACGTCGAGGTAGTCCATGAGGATCCAGCGGGCTTCCTGCGTGCCCTCGACGCGCCGCGGCAGGAGGCCGTGGTCGTCCTTCATCCCCTGGTAGATCGCGTCGTGGATGGCCTTCGTCTGCCGGTCGGTGTTGCCGGAGCAGATGAGGAACCAGTCGGTGTAGTCGAGGACCCCACGGACCTCGAGGGCGACGACGTCGATCGCCTTCTTGTCGCTCGCGTAGGTGGCGATCGCCTCCACGAGCTCGTCGGCTGTCAGCTCAACTTCGGGCATGCGCTCCTTCAAGACGGTAGTACCCACGCGCGCCGATCATGCGGAGCACGTCGTCGGGAACCAAGTAGCGGATGGGCTGGAGGGACGAGACGCGCCGGCGGATGAGCGACGACGAGACGTCGATCCGCGGCATGTCGAAGAAGGTGAGACGGTCCGGGCTGCAGAGCGGCGCGAGGCGCTCGGCGATGTCGGCGCGGCGGATGCTCTCGCGCTCGGCGATCCCGAGCGTGGCGAGCGAGAGCAGCGTCTCCGGCTCGCGCCAGGCGGGCAGGCTGTGCGCCATGTCGCCGCCGACGATGAAGATCAGCTCGTCCCCCGAAGAGCCCTCATGGATCGCGCGGAGCGTATCGACGGTGTAGGACGGCCCGCCACGGTCGAGCTCGAGCCGCGAGACCTCGAACCGTTCGTCCTTGGCGGTCGCGATCCGGCACAGCTCGAAGCGCGCCTCGGGACCCGGATCGGCGTCGAGCTCCTTGTGCGGCGGCGTCGCCACCGGCATGAAGACGACCTTGTCGAGCCCGAGCTGCGCGTGCGCCTCCTGGGCCATGACCAGGTGGCCGACGTGCGGGGGGTTGAACGACCCGCCGAGGATGCCGATCCGCAAAGCCCGGCGGCCCTCAGCGGACGTGTCCGTCGCCCTCGACGAGGTACTTGTAGGTGCAGAGCTCGCGCAGGCCGATCGGCCCGCGCGCGTGGAGCTTCTGCGTCGAGTTGCCGATCTCGGCGCCCATGCCGAACTCGCCGCCGTCGGTGAAGCGGGTCGACGCGTTGACGTAGACGCAGGCGGCGTCGACGCCGAGCTGGAACGCCCGCGCGCTCGCGACGTCGGCGGTGACGATCGCCTCCGAGTGGCCCGAGCCGTGCTCGTTGATGTGCTCGATCGCCTCGTCCCGCGAGTCGACGACCTTCACCGCGAGCACGAGCGCGAGGTACTCGGTGTCCCAGTCCTCGTCGGTGGCGTCGGCGTAGCCGTTGCCGGCGAGCGTCTTCGTGCGGCCGTCGACACGCAGCTCGACGCCGGACTCGCGCAGCGCGTTGAGCGCGCGCGGCAGGAAGGCCGGCGCCGCCTCGGCGTGGACGAGCAGCGTCTCCGCCGCGTTGCACACCCCCGGCCGCTGGGTCTTCGCGTTGACGATGATCCGCTCGGCCGCGTCGAGGTCGGCCGACGCGTCGACGTAGACGTGGCAGTTGCCCGACGCCGCGTAGATCACCGGCACGGTCGCGACGGCCTCGAGCGCCTTCTTCAGCCCCTCGCCGCCACGCGGGATGACCAGGTCGACGAGCCCGTTCTGCGTCGCCAGCTCCGCCAGCTCGTCGCGCCCGCCGCTCAGCAGCGTCACGGCGCCGTCGGGCAGCCCGGACGCCTCCGCGGCGACCGATGCGAGCACGGCGTTCGAGTGCGCGGCGCTCGACGAGCCGCGCAGGACGATCGCGTTGCCGGACTTGAGGCAGAGCGCGGTGGCGTCGATCGTGACGTTCGGCCGCGCCTCGTAGACCACCCCGACGACGCCGAGCGGCACGCGCACGCGCCGCAGGCTCAGCCCGTTGGCGAGCCGGCCGCCGTCCAGCACCTCGCCGACCGGGTCCGGAAGCGCGGCGATGTCGCGCACCTGGGCGGCGATCGTCGCGACGCGGCCCTCGTCGAGCTTGAGCCGGTCGAGCAGCGCCGCGGACAGGCCGTTCTCCCGCCCCGCCTCCATGTCGCGCGCGTTCGCCTCGAGGATCTCGGGCGTCCGGGCCTCGAGCGCATCGGCGATCGCGTGCAGCGCTGCGTCCTTCTCGCCGCGGTCGAGAGCGGCGAGCTGCCGCGCGGCGCGCTTGGCCCGCAGGCACAGCTCGGTGACGGACGGAGTCGCGACGGCCATGTGGAAAGAGGGTACGCGCTCCGGGTACCGTCCGGCACGTGCCGCCGCGCGTCGACGAGGGCAAGCTCATCGAGGTCCCGCTGCCCGATGCAACCGGCATGGAACGACGCGCGTTCGGCGAGTTCACCGGCGCGCACGGCGAGCTGGCCTCCTACGCCATCGGGTGGCGGACGGGAGGAGAGCGCGAAGGACGGGTCACGGTCGGCATCGGAGCCGGCAATCCCGGCGGCGGGACGTTCCACGCCGCCGCGTGGTTCAAGGACGACGGGCTCGCGTACGCGCTCGTCGACGAGCCGTTCGAGGACGTGCCGGAGGGAGGGCCTCATCTCCTCGCGCAGCAGGCGCGCGAGCACCACGACTTGCCGTACGTGTGGCACGTCCTCGATGTCGTGTTCAGGCGGGACCGCCGGGCGTGGTGGATGTTCCACTGGCTCGCCGGGACGCGGGCGATCACCACGCCCGAGGTCTTCGAGCGCACCGAGCCGATCCTCCTGGTCGTCAACGACGACGACGACGAGCTGTGGCAGCTCATCGGCGCCACCGACGCACGCGACGAGGGCAGGATCGGACACCTCCACCACGCCGTCGACGAGGACCCGACGCTGATCGACGTCCTCGATCTCGCGCCGGGCGAGCAGGCCACGCGGCGCGCGGTCGGCGGGGCCTGGACGCGCGCTCAGGAGAGCACGAAGTAGTCCCGGTGGACCGCTTCCTCGCCGGCGGTCCCAAGCGTCTCGCGGACGCGGTCGCCGCGGAAGCCCTTCACCCGGCGCAGCTCGTCGGCGGAGAACGAGGCGATGCCCTTGCCGACGACACTGCCGCTGGCCTCGCGGACGTCGACCGCGTCGCCCGCGTCGAAGACCCCGCGCACGTCGGTGATCCCGACCGGCAGGAGCGACGTGCCGCCGGTCCGCAGGGCCCGCGCCGCGCCGGCGTCGACGACGACGGTCCCGAGCACCGGCTTGGCGTACTTCAGCCAGAGCTTGAACGACGACGTCCGCGACGCCTGCGGCGCGAAGCGGGTTCCCTCGGCCTCGCCGTCCAGGACCCGGCCCAAGGCCCCGGGCTCGAGCCCACTGCAGATCGTCGTCGGGATCCCCGCCGCCGTCGCCATCTCGGCCGCGACGACCTTCGACCGCATCCCGCCCGACCCGAGCGGCGACGTGTCGCTGCCGATCGCCAGATCCTGCAGCACGGAGAAGTCGGTGACCTCGGGCACGAACCGCGCGTCCGGGTCCTTCGCCGGGTTCGCGGTGTACAGCCCCTCGCGATCGGTCAGGAGCACCAGGCGTTCGGCGCCCAGCAGCACCGCCACCTGCGCCGCCAGGAAGTCGTTGTCGCCGAACGAGATCTCGTCCGTCGCCGTCGTGTCGTTCTCGTTGATCACCGGCACGACGCGCCACTCGATCAGCCGCTGCAGCGTCTGGCGTGCGTTGAGGTAGCTCGTGCGCTCGCGCAGGTCGTGGAACGTCAGCAGCACCTGCGCCGCCCGCCGGCCATGGGATTCGAGCATCCGGTCGTAGATCGGGAAGAGCTTGCCCTGCCCCACCGCGCTCGCGGCCTGAAGGTCGGCGATCGCCGTCGGCCGCACCGGCAGGTCGAGCACCCGCACCCCCCGCGCGATCGCCCCGCTCGTGACGATCACCGGCTGATCGAGCCGAGCGACGTCCGCGCAGATCCGCTCGAGCACGCCGGACCGCAGCTCGCCCCGGTCGTCGGCGGTCGTGCTCGTGCCCAGCTTGATGACGGTGGCCCCCATGTGCGGGGCCGAGCCTAGGACACGCGCGCCGTCAAGCGCCCGGATCGAGTTCGAACACCATGCCGGCGATCTCGACGTCGTCGCCTGGCGCGAAGCCGTGCTCCTCGAGCGCGCGGATGACGCCCATGCGCTCGAGGCGGTGCTCGACGTGCGCGGCCGCCTCCTCGTTCTCGACGTCGAAGCGCGCGAGCAGGCGCTCGACGCGCGGGCCGCTCACCCGGAACAGCGTGTCGTCGACGCGCTCGACGGTGAAGCCGCGGTCGCTGCCCGGCCGGAAGACCTTGTGCTCGGCGAGCGCCTCCTCGGCCGGCAGCTCCTGCACCGCCTCGGCGGGCTCCACCTCCGGCACGCGGTGCAGCAGCTCGATCGAGAGGTCCTCGAGCCCCTGGCCGGTCGCGGCGCTCGTGACGAACACCGGCACGTCCTCGCTCACCCGCGCACGCCAGCGGCGGCGCGCGTCGGCCGCCTGCTCGGGCGTGACCAGGTCCGCCTTCGACAGCGCCAGCACGCGAGGCAGCGCGGCGAGCCGCTCGTCGTAGGAGCGCAGCTCGTTCTCGATCGTCTCCCAGTTGGTCACCGGATCGGACCCGTCCAGCGGCGCGAGGTCGAGCACGTGGACGAGCAGCCGCGTGCGCTCGACGTGCGCGAGGAAGTCGTGGCCGAGCCCGTGCCCCTCCGCCGCGCCCTCGATCAGCCCGGGGATGTCGGCCAGGACGAGCTGGCGCTCCGCGGTGTCCAGCGTGCCGAGCACCGGCTCGAGCGTCGTGAACGGGTAGTTGCCCACCTTCGGCGCCGCGCGCGTCATGCGGCCGAGCAGCGACGACTTGCCCGCGTTGGGCAGCCCGACGAGCCCGACGTCGGCCAGCAGCTTCAGCCGCAGGTCGATCCAGCCCTCGAAGCCGGCGAGGCCGCGCTCGGAGAACCGCGGCGCCTGCCGCGTCGGCGTCGCGAAGTGCTTGTTGCCGCGCCCGCCCGGGCCGCCGCGCGCCACGACGACGCGCTGGCCGGGGACGACGAGGTCGTAGACCGTGCCGTCGGGCATCGTCACCTGCGTGCCCGGCGGCACGCGGACGACGAGCTCCTCCCCCGCCGCGCCGTGGCGCAGCGCGCCCTGGCCGTGCGCCCCGCGGCCGGCCTTGTAGTGCGCCTTGCGCTTGAACGACTGCAGGTCGCGGAGCGAGTCGTCGCACAGCAGCGTCACCGCGCCGCCGTAGCCGCCGTCGCCGCCGTCGGGCCCGCCGCGCGGGACGTGCGCCTCGCGCCGGAACGACAGGCAGCCGTTCCCGCCGGCGCCTCCCTGCACGAAGATGCGGGCCTTGTCGTAGAGCACGGATCAGAGGGTACGGTCGACGCCATGGCCGACGATCCCGTCTTCCTCATCACCGGCGCCTCCACCGGCATCGGCGCCGCCACCGCCCGCGCCGCCGCCGAGGCCGGCCACCGCCTCGTGCTCGCCGCCCGCTCCGAGGACAAGCTGCAGGCGCTTGCGCAAGAGCTCGGCGGCGACGACCGCGCGATCGCCGTCCCCGCCGACGTCACGGAGTGGGACGACAACGAGCAGCTCGTCCAGCGCACGCTCGACGCGTACGGCCGCCTCGACGTCGTGTTCGCCAACGCGGGCTTCGGCGCGAAGCGCGGCTGGCTCGAGGAGACGCCGGAGCAGTGGCGCTCGATGGTCCTGACGAACGTGCTCGGCGCCGCCTACACGGCCCGCGCGGCGATCCCGGCGCTCAAGGACGCGAAGGGCCACCTGCTGCTGACGAGCAGCGTCGCCGGCCGCCGCGCGCTGCCCGGCTCGCTGTACTCGTGCACGAAGCACGCGGTCACGGCGATGGCCGAGGCCCTGCGCCAGGACCTCAACGACACCGGCGTGCGCGTGACGTCGATCGAGCCGGGCATGGTCGACACGCCCTTCTTCGAGAGCAAGCCGTCGATCCAGGCGCTGCAGCCGGAGGACATCGCGAACGCGGTGATGTACGCGGTCGCGCAACCGCCGCACGTCGACGTCAACGAGATCCTGATCCGCCCGACCGCGCAGCCGGGCTGAACGGGAAGCGGTCTACTCGGCGTCGGCGGGCACGACGTTCACGACGCGGCCACGGCGGCCACGGGTGAACTCGACGGTCCCGGCGGCACGCGCGTAGAGCGTGTCGTCGCGACCCATGCCGACGCCCTCGCCGGCCTTGAAGCGGCTGCCGCGCTGGCGCACGATGATCTCGCCGCCGGTGACGACCTCACCAGCGAAGACCTTCACGCCGAGGCGCTGACCCGGGCTGTCGCGCCCGTTGCGGGAGGAGCCGAGGCCCTTCTTGTGTGCCATCTACTTCTTGCTCCCAAGCGAGGTGATCTCGATGCGGGTGAGCTCCTGCCGGTGCCCGTTCTTGCGACGGTAGCCCTGCTTGGAGCGCATCTTGAAGACGGTGAGCTTCGGCCCGCGCTCGTGCCCGACGATGCGAGCCTGCACGGAGACCTTGGCAAGGCCGTCCTTGTCGAAGACGGTGTCGCTGTCGCGGAAGAGCAGCGGCTCGAGGTCGACGGTCGCGCCCTCGTCGCCCTTCAGGCGCTCGACGAGGAGCTGCTGTCCCTCTTCGACGCGGTACTGCTTGCCGCCGGTCTTGACGATCGCGTAAGCCATTTCGAGCGGGTCAGGATAGCGAGCGCACCGCGGCAGCCAGCTGCGTGGGCGCTTCTTCGGGGATGTAGTGCTTCGCGCCCGGCAGCTCGACCACCTCGGCGGCCGGGAACAGGCTGCGCCAGCGGGCCAGCTCCGCCGCGCCGAACGCGGGATCGGAGTCCGGCCAGACGAGCGCCGCGCGCTTGTCGCGCAGGCGCGGCAGGTCGTGCTCGACCGACCGCAGGAACGCCGCGCTGTCGATGATCTGCTTCGGGAAGACCGCCGTCGGCTCGCGCGACTCGGCGGTCGGGAACGGACGCCGGTAGTGCTCCATCACCGCGGGCGCCAGCTCGCGCGAGGTACCGCCGGGGATGATCTGCTCGACGAAGACGTTGCGATGGCGGATGAGCTGGCGGCCGACCGGCCCGCCGAGCGCACGCGAGAAGACCCACGCCGAGCGGCGGGTCATGGGCCACGCCCACGTGTTGCCGATCACGAACGCGTCGAAGCGGTCCGGGTGGCGGCCGGCGACGGCGAAGCCGATCGGGCCGCCCCAGTCCTGGACCACGAGCGTGACGCCGCGGAGGTCGAGCTCGACCACGAGCCGCTCGATGACCGCCGCGTGCTCGACCGGTGTGAAGCGGTAGCCGCCGGCCGCCGTCGACAGCCCGAAGCCGGGGTAGTCGGGGGCGATGCAGCGGTGGCTGTCGCGGAGCTCCGCGATGACGTCGCGCCACAGGAAGGACCACGTCGGGTTGCCGTGCAGCAGCAGCACGACCGGCCCCTCGGAGGGGCCTTCGTCGACGTAGTGCAGCCGTCCGCCGTGCCCGAGGTCCAGCCAGCGGTCCTCGAACGGGTAGAGCGAGCGGTCGACCCAGTCGACCGCCGCCACGCTCATGAGGACTCGGCCGCGCCGGTCTTCGCGCCCGACGAGCGGCGGCGGCCGCCCCGGCGCCCGCGGCGCCGCTTGGCGCCCGCGCTCATCTCCTCGGCGGCGTTGACGGGCTCGCCGTCGTCGCCCAGCAGCAGCGCCCGCGCCTCGGTCCGCCCGACCTCGGTCAGCCGGACGAGGCGCCGCTCGCCGACGAGCGGGCCGGCCCCGACGACCGAGATGACGTAGCCGTCGATCTTCGCCACGGCGTCGTCGACGTTGTACATGTGCGGCTCGACGATCTCGACCATCACCTCGTCGCCGTCGCGCCACGGGATCGCGCGCTCCTCGACCTCGTCGCGCTTGCCCTCCATGACCACGTCGAAGTGGTCGATGGGCAGGCCCTCGGAGCCGGTGAAGTGGAAGAACTTGCCGGTGTCGGCCTCGATCTCGTGCAGCACGCGCGCGCCGTCGCCGGTGAACTGCGACGAGACCTTCGGGTTCATCTGGATGAGGAACGCCTCGGTGCCCTTCTTGGCCTTCGCGGCGAGCTCGCGCAGGTGACGCTCGATCTCGATCGCGATGGTCTCCTCGGACTTGATGACGCCCTCGCCGTCGCAGGTCGGGCAGGCGCGGGACATGATCTCCCGCACGCCCTCCGTGACGTTCTGGCGCGTCATCTCGACGAGGCCGAGCTTGGAGATCTCCGCCGTGAACGTCTTGGTGCGGTCCTCCTCCAGCGACTTGCGCAGCGTCTTCATGACCTCGTTGCGGTTGCGCGCGCGGGCCATGTCGATGAAGTCGATGACGATGATCCCGCCGATGTCGCGCAGCCGCAGCTCGTTGACGACCGCCTCGGCCGCCTCGAGGTTCGTGCGCAGGATCGTGTCCTCCAGCCGGGCGCTCTTGCCCTTGCCGGTGAACGAGCCCGAGTTGACGTCGATGACCGTCAGCGCCTCGGCGTAGTCGATCATCAGGTAGCCGCCGCTGGGCAGGTCGACGCGCCGGCTCATGAGCCCCTCGATGACCTTCTCGACGCCGAACTTCTCGAACAGCGGCTCGTCGCCCTTGTAGAGCTCGACGTTCTCGAGCAGCTCGGGCGACGTGCGCGTGAAGAACGACGTCAGCCGCTGGTACTGCTTCTCGTCGTCGACGAGCGCGCGCTCGAAGTCGGCGGTGAAGATGTCGCGCACGACGCGGACCGACAGGTCGGCCTCCTGGAAGACCATCGCCGGCGCGGTCGCCTCCTCGGCGCGCTTCTGGAGGACCTCGTAGAGCTTGTGGAGGTAGAGCAGCTCGCGCTCGAAGTCCGCACGCTTGGCGCCGTGCGCCGCGGTGCGGACGATCGCGCCGCCGCCTCCCAGATCGAGGCCCTTGACCTCCTTGCGCAGCCGCTCGCGCTCCTTGTCCTCGAGCCGCTTGGAGACGCCGATGCCCTCGCCCGTCGGGGCGTAGACCATGTAGCGGCCCGCGATGGTGAGCTCCATCGACAGGCGCGCGCCCTTCGTCTTCAGCGGGTCCTTGACGACCTGCACGATGATCTCCTGGCCCGGCTTGAGGAGATCCGTGATCTTCTTGCCACCCTCCTTGCCGCGGCCGCGCCGGGGCGTCTCGACGCCCGGCAGCACGATCTCGTCGACGTGGAGGAAGCCGTTCTTGTCGAGGCCGATGTCGACGAAGGCGGCCTCGAGGCCGGCCAGGACGTTGTCGACCTTGCCCTTGTAGACGTTGCCGACGATGGACCGCTGACCGCGGCGCTCGAGGTAGAGCTCCGCGACGCGGTGCTCCTTGTCGTCGTTCTTCTTCTCGAGCATCGCGACCCGGGTCTCACCCCGGTCGACGCTGACGAGCACCTGCTTCTTCACGGGAGAAGTCCCTTTCGTGACGCGCGTGCCTGCGCGTGTATGGACTGAAGGAGCCCGACGGCCAGGAGCGTCGTGAGCACCGACGAGCCGCCGTAGCTGACAAGCGGGAGCGGGATGCCGGTGATCGGCATGATCCCGACGTTCATCCCGACGTTGACGAAGACCTGGAAGAGGATCATCGCGACGATGCCTCCGGCGATCAGCGCGCCGTACAGGTTCTTGGCCATGGTCAGGATGCGCAGCCCCCGCCAGACGAGGAGCGCGTAGAGCGACAGCACGAGCGCGCCGCCGATGAAGCCCCATCGCTCGCCGATCACGGCGAAGATGAAGTCGGTGTGCTCCTCGGGGAGGAAGTCGAACTCGGTCTGGGTCGCCTCGTCGCCGCGGCCGATGCGGCCGCCCGATCCGATGGCGATCTTCGACTGGTTCTGCTGGTACCCGGCCTCCGCCGGGTCGTCGCTGGGGTGCAGGAACGACGTGAGCCGGTCCTGCTGGTAAGGCTTGAGGACGTCGACGCCCACCTTGGGCATGACGACGAGCACGATCGCGATCGCCGCTGCGCCGAGGACGAAGAGGCCGAGGAAGTGCTTCCAGTTCGTGCCCGCCACGAACAGCACCGCCAGCGAGACGGCGATGTAGACGAGCGCCGAGCCGAGGTCGCCGGCCATCACGAGCGCCGTCGGGACGAGCGCGATGAGCATCGCCCGCGCCGTCGTGTGACGGTCCTGGAGCTGGCGTGACCGGTCGACGATGAACGCGCCGAGCGCGACCGCGAGCAGCACCTTGCCGAGCTCGGAGGTCTGCAGCTCGATGAACCCGAGCTCGATCGCGCGCCGCGACCCGCGGGTCTCGGAGCCGAGCGCGTAGACGGCGAGGATCAGGGCCAGCATCAGCCCGTAGATGCCGTACTTCAGCTCGCGCAGCCGCGAGTAGTCGAACTGGCTGACGACGAGCACGACGACGAGGCCGATCGCGAAGAACGCGGCCTGCCGCGACGCGACGCCGGTGACGGTGGTTGCCGAGATCGCCTCGAGCGAGCAGACGCCCAGCCCGATCGCGGCGAGCAGCAGGATCGGGTCGAGCCCCAGGAGCAGGCCGCGGCCGCGCCGCTCGCGATCGCGGGCGCGTGCCGTCGTCGGCGTTTCCTTGGGATCGATGATCGGCGTCGTGGCCATCAGCGCGTACGGCTCTCCCCCGCGGCGCACTTCGACGCGGTATCGAACCAGGTCCGCAGGATGCGGCACACGGCGGGTGCCGCGCGTTCAGCACCGAACCCGCCGCGCTCGATCGTGGCAGCGACGACGATCGGCTTCGTCTTGTGCGGCACGTACGCGACGTACCAGGACTGGTCGACGAGGGCGCCGTTGTACGGGACCTCGGCGGTGCCGGTCTTGCCGTACACGGGCAGCTGGCCGTGGGGCCAGTCGGCGAAGACCGGCGTCGACGTGCCGCCGGGCTCCTCGGCCGCGCGCCGCAGGCCCTCCATCACCGCATCGCGGTAGGCCGGCTGGATGTTCACGTTGCGCGCGGCGCCCGGCTCGATCTTCTGGATCATGCGGCCGGTCTGGTCCTGGATCTCGAGGCCGAGGTGCGGCCGCGGGACGCGCCCGCCGTTGGCGATCGTCGAGTAGGCGACGGCCATCTGCAGCGGCGAGATCGCGACCTCGCCCTGGCCGACCGCGAGGTTCGCGTTGTCGCCGAGGTTGTACGGACGGACGTCGACGACGTAGCAGGCGCGGCCCTGCTGCTCGGGCTTGGCCCGGCACTTGCGCTCCTGCTTGTTGATGACGTCGCGCCACTTCTGGTCGGGGATGAGGCCCTTCGCCTCGTCGCCGAGGTCGATGCCCGTCTTGCGCCCGAGGCCGAGCTTGCGCGCCCAGCCCTGCAGCCGCGCGCCGCCGAGCTCGAAGAGCCGCATGCCGACGGTGTAGTAGTAGACGTCCGAGGAGACCTTCAGCGCGTTCGCGAGGTCGACCGCGCCGTTCGGCGTGTCCCCCGCGTTGCACTTGTCCTGGTTGCCGACCTTGATGCAGCCCGGGTCGTTGATGATCGAGCCGGGCGTGATGACGCCGGCGTCGAGGCCGGCGATCGAGGTGATCGGCTTGAACGTCGAGCCGGACGAGTAGACGCCGGCGATCGCGCGGTTGAAGAGCGGCGCCCCGTTCTCCTCGGAGTTCAGCTGCTCGTACTTCGCGCGGCTGATCGGCTTGGCGAAGACGGACGGGTCGAAGCTCGGCAGCGAGCCCATCGCGTAGACCTGCCCATTGCGCGGGTTCATGGCGACGAACGCGCCCGGCAGCCCGCCGCCGATCTGCGAGATCGCCTCCTGCCCGGACTCCTGGAGACCGAGGTCGAGGCTGAGCTTGAGGTTGCGGCCCGGGCTCGGGCGCCGCTCGCGCAGCGGCTGGTTCGGGTCGCCGCGGAACTCGCCGCTCGCGTCGACGCGCAGGATGCGCGCGCCGTCGCGGCCGCGCAGGTACCGGTCGTACGTGTACTCGAGGCCGGCCTTGCCGACGATCGCGCCCTGCTTGACGCCACGATTGCGCTTGAGCTTGAGCTCCTCGCGGCTGACCTCGCCGACCGTGCCGAGCAGCTGGGCGGCGAGCTCGTGGTGCGGGTAGGCGCGCAGGTAGCCGGTGTCGACGTCGACGCCCTTGAACTGCTCCTTGCGCTCGAGCAGGTAGCTCATGACCGACCGCGGGACGTCGGCCCGGATCGTGACGGCGGAATACGGGAGCTGGGCGAGCTGCTCGATGACGCGGCGGTGGATCGTGCCCGGCCGCATGCTCAGCACCTTCCCGAGCCGCTTGTAGCGCGCGGAGAGCGTCGGGCTGCCGATCGGCGGCAGCGGGACGGTCGCGTCCTTCAGCGCCGCGCGGGCGCGCCTGCCGCGCTTGCCCTTCAGGTTCTCGGCGTCGCGCTTGCGGCGCTCGAGCTGGCCCATCTTCTGGCCCCACGTCGCGGCGTCGGTGATCGTGTGCTCCGGCAGGTCCTGCGGGAGGATCTTCACGATGTTCGACGGGCGGTTGTCGACGAGGACGCGGCCGCTGCGGTCGACGATCTCGCCGCGGGGGGCCGGGATCCGGATCTCGCGCGTCCGGTTCTCCCGGGCCTGCACGACGTACGTGTCCCCCGAGAGCACCTGCAGGAACCACAGGCGGAAGAACAGGATCGCGAACAGCGTCAGCGCGATGCCGCCGATGACGGCGACCCGCAGCGCCATGTGCGGCGTGACCGGCGGACGCCTCTCCTCGAGCCTCACGGGCTGATCAGCGGCGACAAGCCGGGCCTTCTCTGCCGCCTGCGCCGCTTGCGGCCGCCGTCGGGCAGCGCGGGCGCGAGGATCCGCCTGACCGCGGCGTGCACGGGCAGGGCGAGCAGGGTGTTGATGAGCGCGGTGCTGATGATCTGGCGGACGAGCTCGAAGCTGACGGGCGCCTCGACGCCGAGCAGGAACTGCAGCAGCGAGAAGCCGGTGAGGGACAGCAGCGTGGCGATCGCGCCGATGGCGAGCGGCAGCAGCGTCGCGTCGGGGTCGCGCAGCAGCTCGCGCAGCCGCCCGCCCCAGTAGCCGATGCCGAGCTGCACGAGCGACGAGACGCCGAGCGTCTGCAGCAGCGCAAGGTCGACGAGCAGGCCGAGCGCGAAGCCGAAGATCGCGCCCGGCACCGGGCCCGCGAGCAGGCCGACCGAGACGACGACGAGCGGCGTGATGTCGGGCTGGGCGCCGAACAGCGACAGCTGCGAGAGCATCGCCGTCTGGATCAGCACGGCCAGCAGCGAGAGCGCGGCCAGGCGCAGGCCGAGGTGGACCGGCTGGCTCACAGGGCGGGCTCCGTGAGGATCTGGACGACCTCGAGGTCGCGCAGGTCGGCGAACGGGCGGACGTGGATCGTTCCCTCATCCTCGTCGACCTTGTCCACGCGCCCGATCGGGATGTCGGCGGGGAAGCGCGGCTGGAAGCGCTCGGAGATGCGCCCGGCGGTGACGATCGTCTGGTTCTTCTGGACCTGCTGGTTGCGGCCGAGGAACTCGAGCCGCAGGTCGTTCGGGTCGCCGACCGCGGTGCGGACGATGCCGGACGCCTTCGCCTCGTTGACGCGGGCCGAGACCGCGGAGTTCGAGTCGGTGATGAGGACGATCTGGGCGTCGCGCGCGCCGACGGTCCGGACGCGGCCCACGAGGCCGCTGCCGTCGACGACCGGGTCGCCCTCGCGGACGCCGTCGTTGGAGCCCTTGTCGACCATCACCGTCGCGTACCAGAGCGTCGGCGACTGGCTGATCACCCGCGCGGTCACGGCGCCCTGGTCCTTCAGCCCCAGCCGCTTGTCCATGCCGACCAGCGCGCGCAGGCGGCCGTTCTCGGCGAGCGCCGCGCGGGCGTCGACGATCTCGCGGCGCAGCGCGTCGCGCTCCTTCTTGAGGTCCTCGTTCTCGCCCTTGGCGTCGACGGTGTCGCCGACCCAGCCGGCCGCGTCGCGGACGGGCTTGAGGACCTTCGATGCGCCCTCCTGGATCGGGCCGAAGACCTCGAGCGCACCGCGCTCGACGGACCGCAGGCCGTCGCCGAAGGAAGCGGTGAGCAGGATCAGGGAGCAGCCGACGAGCAGCAGAAGAACCGCTCGTCGTCTGCGGATGACCTTCCGGTCGTACACGTAGGGGACAACTCCAAAGTCTGGTTCCTCAGAACCGCTTGCGGCGGTTCCTCGAGTTCTTGCTGGTGCGGTGGATGACCTCGAACTCCTCGAGCGACCGTCCGCTCCCGACCGCCACGCACGTCAGCGGCGATTCGGCCAGGTGCGCCGGCATCTGCGTCTCCTCCCGCAGGCGCTCGTCGAGCCCCTGCAGCAGCGAGCCGCCGCCCGCGAGCATGATGCCGCGGTCCATGATGTCGGACGCGAGCTCCGGGGGGGTCCGGTCGAGGGTCTCCTTGACCGCGTTGACGATCTGGGAGACGGGTTCCTCGAGGGCCTCGCGGATCTCCTCGCTCGTGAGGACCACCGTCTTGGGCAGGCCGGAGACCATGTCGCGTCCGCGGATCTCGGCCTGCACCTCCTCCTCCATGGGGTAGGCCGAGCCGATCTCCAGCTTGACCTCCTCGGCCGTCTGCTGGCCGATCAGAAGCTTGTACTCGCGCTTGGCGTAGTTGATGATCGCCTCGTCGAGCTCGTCGCCGCCGACGCGGATCGACTGGCTCACGACGATGCCGCCGAGGCTGATCACGGCCACCTCGCTCGTGCCGCCGCCGATGTCGACGACCATCGAGCCCGTCGGCTCGCCCACGGGCAGGCCGGCGCCGATCGCGGCCGCCATCGGCTCCTCGATGAGGTAGGCCTGACGGGCGCCCGCGCTGAGGCACGCCTCCTCCACCGCGCGCTTCTCCACCCCGGTCACGCCGGAGGGGACGCAGACGACCACGCGCGGATGGGCCCACCGGTTCTGGTGGACCTTCTGGATGAAGTGCCGGAGCATCTCCTCCGTGACGTCGAAGTCGGCGATCACGCCGTCCTTGAGGGGACGGATGGCCTGGATCGTCCCGGGCGTCCGCCCGAGCATCCGCTTGGCCTCGATCCCGACCGCGTGGACCTCGCCGGTCCGGGAGTCGATCGCCACCACCGACGGCTCCGACAGGACGATCCCGCGCCCACGCACGTAGACGAGCGTGTTCGCGGTGCCGAGGTCGACCGCCATGTCGCGGCCGCCGAACCCTGTCAGGTAGGAGAAGAAGCCCATGGTGAGGAGCCGAGAAAGGCTGCAAACCGGCCCTTGGGACCGGTCTCTCGGCGGGCGGGAGTCTACTGCCCCACCGTCAGCAGGCCGGGAGCGAGATCGAGCAGCGCGGCCACCGGAAGGCCGACGACGTTGAGGTAGTCGCCTCTTATCTCGCGGACGAGGGCCGCTCCATGGCCCTGGATCGCGTAGGCACCGGCCCGGCCGTGCCATTCGCCAGTGTCCACGTACCACTGCAAGATCCCTGTCAGGTCACGGAACACCACGTCCGTGGCCGCGTCGGCAAGCGTCGTGGTCCCGTCGCGGACGAGCGCGAGCCCGCTGAACACGGTGTGGGTGCGGCCGCTGAGGCGCCCGAGCATCTCCGCCGCGTGCGCTGCGTCACGCGGCTTGCCGAAGACCTCGCCGTCGAGGAAGACGTCGGTGTCGACGCCGAGGACGACGGCGTCGCCCGAGGGGGTCTCCCCTCCGCGCGCGCCCTCGCCGGCGAGCCGCCGCCACACCTCCTCCGCCTTCCGCCGGGCGTTCTCCCTCGCGAGCTCGCGGGGGTCCCCGGCGTCGAGCTCGTCGACCCCGCTCACCTCGACGGTGAACGGGATCCCGAGCTGCGTCAGGATGGCCCGCCGCTGCGGCGAGCCCGACGCCAGTACTAGCTGCCGAAGAACAGGTTCGCCTCGCGCTCGGCCGACTCGTCGGAGTCCGAGCCGTGGACCATGTTCTGGCCGACCTCGGTCGCGAAGTCGCCGCGGATCGAGCCGGTCGTGGCCTCGAGCGGGTTCGTCGCGCCGATGACCTGGCGGGCGGCCTTCACGGCGTCGTTGCCCTCGAGCACCATCGCGACGATCGGGCCGCTGGTGATGAAGTCCACGAGCTCGCCGAAGAAGGGCTTGCCCTCGTGCTCGGCGTAGTGCTGCTTGGCGAGGTCCTCGGTGACGGTCATGTGCTTCAGCGCGGCGATCTTCAGGCCCTTGCGCTCGAAGCGGGCGATGATCTCGCCGGTGAGGTTGCGGGCGAAGGCGTCTGGCTTGACCAGGATGAGCGTGCGCGACATAGGCGCGAGACCCTAGCCGGGGCGCGGACCCGGAGCCCGCCGGGTCCGCGCCAACCGTTCTGCCCGCGTCAGCCGGCGGCGCAGCTGAGACGCGGGTTCCAGTCGTCGAACATGCCGCGCGGGTTGTGGCTCCACAGCCAGGCGTGCAGCTCGTAGAACGGCGGCAGGCCGTAGCGGTTGCCGGCGCCGATCGCCTCGAACTCGCGGCCGAAGAGCGACGGCGGATCGTCGTGGGTCGCATCCCAGTCCGCCTGGAACACGACGTACTCGACGGCCACCAGCCGCATGCTGCCGTTGGCCTGCGGCTCGTAGACGAGCGCCTCCGGTGTCGCCGCGTTCACCGCGCCGTCGGGCACGATCGCGCCGAGGGCGAAGTGGACGCCCATCGTGCCGACGCCGGGGTTGTCGATGCAGGCGATCCCCGCCGCATCGGTGAACAGGCCGTAGCCGTCCGCCTGCGCGGCGGCCAGGCGGTGGTACTGGGCAGTCGCCGCCCGGGCGCTCGCAAGCTCCTGCTGCGACGACTTGGCCGCGGCGGGCGCGGCCGGGACGATGACGGCGATGATGCTCGCAGTGGTGGCGAGCAGCGGTGCGGTCCTCATGATGGGCTCCTCCTTGAACGAGAGCGGGTTCGTTCCGGTGCCCTCGGATGCAACGCCACCGAAGTGGGCGGCGCATCGGCACCGTCACCCATGTCGGGCGGACGCGGTGCCCGGGTTTGGCGCGTTCGTCCGGTACCACCATCAAGTACCATGCGGTTCCGAACCATGGCACCAGAGCGACAAGGCACCCCGTTCCCCTTCGAGGGGCCCGTTCCGCCGGACCTGCTGATCGACCGCAGTGACGAGCTGCGCACGCTCGCGCGGCGCGCCGGCGACCGCGTCAACGTGCGCCTGGCGGCGCCGCGGCGGTACGGCAAGACGTCGCTGCTGCTCGCTCACGCGGCCCAGCTGCGCGAGACGGGCTGGCGGACGGTGCACGTCGACTTCCACCGGGTGACGGACCTCGCCGACGTCGCACGCCGGCTGGCGGCCGCGTATGCGCCGCTGGACCTCACCTTCGTGCGCAGCCATCTCGCGGGGCTGCTCAACCGGCTGGGCGTGTCGCTGAGCGCCGCCGGGCCCGCAGTGACGCTGGCCGCTCGGCCGGCGACGTTCGACGCGGGGGCGGCGGAGACGGTGGTGCTGCGCCTGCTCGATCTCCCGAAGACGCTGCACGACGGCGACGCGACGCCGACGCTGGTGGTGTTCGACGAGTTCCAGGACCTGCTCGTCGCGCGCCGCGACCTCGACGGGCTGCTGCGATCCCGCATCCAGTACCACGGCGATGCCGCCGCTTACGTCTACGCAGGGTCCGAGCCGTCGCTGATGCGCGAGCTCTTCGACAGGCGCGAACGGCCGCTGTTCGGCCAGGCCGATCCGCTGACGATCGGCGACCTGCCCCTGGACGAGACGCTCGCCGACCTCGCGGCCCGCTTCGCCGCCGAGAAGCTTGATCCCGGCGCGGCGCTGGGCGAGGTCGTGACCTTCGCCGGCGGCCACCCGCAGCGGACGATGCTGCTCGCCTACCTTCTCTCCGACGCCCTGGCGGACGGCGCGGAGGCGACCCCGGCGCTCGCCGACACGGTCATCGACGCGGCGCTGGACCGGACCGAGCCGGTGCACCGCGCGACGTGGCAGCAGCTCGGTGCGACCGAGCGGATCGTCCTCGCCGCCGTCGCCGACGGAGGCGCGCCCACGAGCCGCCAGCTCGCCGCGACCCACGACGTCTCGCGCAACGCCCTCGCGGCCGCGGCCGACCGCCTCGCCGACCAGGGCCACCTCGTCAGGCGGCCGAGAGACAGCCGCGTCGTCGACCCGCTCTTCGCCGAGTGGCTCCGCCGGAGATGAGACGCCGCGGAGGGTCGTCGCCCCGGGAGGTTCTTCGCCGCCGAGGGTCTCTTACTGCGGCGGGGCTTCGCTGAAGGGCTCGAACGCCGCGGTCTCTTCGAGCGTGGGCTCTGACCGGCGGGAGCGGCGGTTGCGGCGGGGCTGCGGGGTGACGCCCGGGATCTCGGCCTCGCAGTACGGGCAGAGCTTCCACGACGGGTCGAGCGGCTTCGCGCAGTTGTGGCACGGGTCCTTGAGCTTGCGCATGCAGTTCGGGCAGCGCAGGAAGTCGGACTTCACCTCGAAGTCGCAGTGCGGGCACAGGTGGTAGTCGAGGGCGTGCATCCGGGCCTCGGCGGCCTGGATCTCGAGCTCGCGCTCGCGGACGTCGTCCAGGTACTCCGGCGGCCGCACGATCATGTAGACGATCGCGCCGACGAACGGGAAGAGGATCGCGGCCGCCGTGGCACAGCCGATGAGCATCGGGTCGGCGATCCGACGTCGCGCGTCGGCGAACGTCCAGTACGCCAGCGCGAGGTAGATCACGACGAGGAAGAGGATCAGGAGGTTGACGGCCAGGTTGAGGCCGTCCGACTCGATCCCGAAGACCGCGAGCATGCGCAGAGGCTAGCCCATGCCCCCGACGCCACGATCCACCCGGCTCACAGGAAGAGCCGACCGAATCCGTAGCCGATCGCGAAGAAGATGAGGATCGTCAGCGCGACGATCGCCGCCACGGCGAGGACCATCGCGATGACGGACGGCCCCTCGTCGTTCACAGGCGTGATCTCCTCTCCCCGGCCCCCGGTGGGCGGAGAAGATCGGCGACGAGGTAGATCGAGCCGGTCGCCAGCACCGCGCCGTCCGGCCCGGCGAGGTCGCGCGCCCGCGCGAGGGCCCGGTGCGGGTCGCCCTCGACGACCGCCTCCGGCCCGCCGAGCTGCGCGGTCAGCGACGCCAGGGTCGCCGGCGACAGCGCCCGCGGGTTCGCGTTCGAGGTGCACACGAGGTGATCGAGGATCGGCACGAGAGCCGAGAGCATCGCACCTGCGTCCTTGTCGTCGAGCACGGAGACGACCCCGACGAGCGGTCTCGGCACGTCGCCGCGCGAAGAGGGCGCGGCGGCGCCGCCCTCCGCGGAGATGTCTTCGGCCGCCCCCAGGGACGCGGCGAGCGCCTGCATCCCTCCGGGGTTGTGGGCTCCGTCGAGGATCGTCAGCGGGTCGTGGCCGACGACCTGGAAGCGGCCGGGGACGAGGACCGACGCCGCGGCATCCGTCACCGCGGCGGGGTCGAGCGACCCGAGCAGGGCCTCCGCGGCCGTCTCCGCCAGGGCGAAGTTGCGGCGCTGGAAGCGGCCGAGGGCGGCGAGGACGAGCTGCGCCGGCACCGGTTCGGCGGGCGCCTCGACGACGCGGCCGGCCGGCGTGCCCGCCGCCTCCTCGCGGGCGTCGGGATCGAGGTCGGCCCCGAGGACGAGCGTCGAGCCCGGCCGGACGACCGCGAGCTTCTCGCGGGCGATGTCGCGCACCGTCGGCCCGAGCCAGCGCGTGTGCTCCAACCCGACGTTCGTCAGGACGGCGACCTCGCTGGGGATGACGTTCGTCGCGTCCCAGCGCCCGCCGAGCCCCGCCTCGACGACGGCGACCTCCACGCCGGCCCTCGCGAACTGCGCGTACGCCGCGGCGGTCAGCGCCTCGAACTGCGTGACCCGGTCGCCCTCCTCGAGCGTCCGGTCGACCTTCTCGGCCGCCCGCGCCACCTCCTGGATCGCCAGCGTGAACGACCGCTCGTCGAGGTCCTCGTCGGCGATGCGGATCCGCTCGCGGAACGACACGAGGTGCGGCGACAGGTACGCGCCCGTCCGGAACCCGTGGCGCTCGACGATCGCCGCCGTCATCCGCACCGTCGAGGACTTGCCGTTCGTCCCGACGACGTGGATCGAGCGGAACCGCTCCTGCGGCGAGCCGAGCACCGTGAGCAGGCGCCGCATCCGGTCCAGGCCGAACCGCATGCCGAACAGCTCCCGGCCGAGGAGCCACTCCTCGGCCCGCTCCGCGCTGGTCACCGCATCCGCGTTCACAACGCCGCCAGCTCCGCCTGGTACCGGGCGAGCTTCTCCCGCTCGCCCTCGACGACCGCCGGCGGCGCCTTGGCGACGAAGCCCTCGTTCGAGAGCTTCTTCTCCAGCCGGGCGATCTCGCCGTTGAGCCGTTCGACCTCCGCCTGGCGCTTGCGCTCGATCGCACCTGGATCCAGCTCGGCGACGGGCGCGAAGTCGACGACGCCGCCATCGACCGGGACGGTGACGCCCGACGGGAGGTCTCCGTTGAGATCGAGCCGGACGAGCTTCGCGATGAGGTCGGAGGTCTCGTCGTACCCCTCGGCCCGCAGGCGCGCGGGAAGGCGCGTCGAGGGCGGCACGCCCTGCGACTCGCGGAACGTGCGGAGGGTCCGGATCGTGGTGATGACGCGCGAGATGGCCGCTTCGGCGGCGTCGTCCTCGAGCGAGGCGTCGCGCCGCGGCGCCTCGTGCTCGGCGAGCAGCCCTTCCCACCGCAGCGACCAGATCTCCTCGGTCACGAACGGGATCACCGGATGCGCGAGCGCCAGCGTCTCGCGCAGCACGTGCAGCACCGTCGCCTGCGCGTCCTCGTCGCCCTCGTACAGCCGCGGCTTGACGAACTCGAGGTACCAGTCGCACAGCTCGCTGAACACGAAGTCGTAGAGCCCCAGCGCCAGCTTCGCGAAGTCGAACGCCTCGATCCGGGCGTGCGCGTCGGCCTTCGCGTGCTGCAGCCGCGTGAGGATCCAGCGGTCCTCGACCGTCGCCGGCCGCGGCGCCGGCTCGACCGTCTCAGGCGCGTTCAGCAGGATCAGCCGCGCGGCGTTGAAGAGCTTGTTCGTCAGCGCCGAGCCCTGCGCGACCTTCTCCTCGCTGAACCGCACGTCCTGCGTCGAGGACATCGCCAGCAGGCCGAAGCGCACCGCGTCGGCGCCATAGGCGGGGAACGAGCCGCCCTCGGTGAAGACCGCCGGCCGCTCGCCGCCCTCGATGAGGTCGAGCGGGTCGATGCCCGTGCCGAGCGACTTCGACATCCGCCGCCCGTCGGGCGCCTGGATGACCGAGTGCACGTACACGTCGGTGAACGGCACGTCGCCGCGGAAGCGCAGGCCGAACATGACCATCCGCGCGACCCAGAGGAAGAGGATGTCGCGCGCCGTCGACAGCACGTCGGTCGGGTAGAACGCGCGCAGCTCGGGCGTGTCCTGCGGCCAGCCGAGCGTCGCGAACGGCCACAGCCCGCTCGAGAACCACGTGTCGAGGACGTCGGGATCCTGCTCCCACCCGTCGCCCTCCGGCGGCGTCAGGCCGCAGTAGCGCTCGTCCTCGCCGCGGTACCAGACCGGGATCCGGTGGCCCCACCACAGCTGCCGCGAGATGCACCACGGGCGGATGTTCTCGAGCCACTCGATGTACCGGCGCGACTGCGACTCCGGGTGGATGCGGACCCGCCCGTCGCGGACCGCCTCGATCGCCGGCTTGGCCAGCTCGTCCATCCGCATGAACCACTGCAGCGAGATGAGCGGCTCGATCCGCTCGCCCGAGCGGTGCGAGTACGGCACGGCGTGGACGAGCGGCTCCTGCCCGCGGATCCGGTCGCCGAGCGCGGCGACGACCGCCTCACGCGCCTCGAGCGCCGTCATGCCCTCGAACTGCGCGCCCGCCTCGGCGGTCATCCGGCCGTCCTCGCCGATGACGCTGACTGCCTCGAGGCCGTGGCGCTGGCCGATCTCGAAGTCGTTGGGGTCGTGCGCCGGCGTGATCTTCAGGCAGCCGGTGCCGAAGTCCATCTTCACGTACTCGTCGGCGATGATCGGCAGCTCGCGGCCGATGATCGGCAGCGTCACCGTCGTGCCGATGAGGTGCTTGTAGCGCTCGTCGTCGGGGTGCACCGCGACCGCGGTGTCGCCGAGCATCGTCTCCGGCCGCACCGTCGCGATGACGACCTCATCCGAGTACGCGATCTCGTAGAGCGTGTCGGTGACCTCGCGCTCCTCCACCTCGAGGTCGGAGACGGCCGTGCCGAGGCCCGGGTCCCAGTTGACCATGTAGTGGTCGCGGTAGTTGAGGCCCTGGTCGTAGAGGTCGACGAAGACCTTCAGGACGGCCTCGGCGTAGCCCGCGTCGAGGGTGAAGCGCTCGTCGTCGTAGTCCAGCGACGCGCCGAGGCGCTTGAACTGGCCCTGGATGATCCCGCCGTGCTCGCGGGTCCACTCCCACACTGCGTCGTTGAAGCGGTCGCGGCCGAGGTCGGCGCGTGTCGTCCCGTCGCGGGCGAGCCTCTGCTCGACCTGCTTCTGCGTGGCGATGCCGGCGTGATCGGTGCCGAAGATCCACTTCGTGCGCCGGCCGAGCATCCGGTTGTGCCGGATGAGCACGTCCTGGATGGAGCCGTTCAGGGCGTGCCCCATGTGCAGCGCGCCGGTGACGTTCGGCGGGGGGACCGCGATCGAGAAGTTCTCGCCGGGCGTCCCGCCCGGCTCGGGGTGGAACAGCCCCGACGCGAGCCAGCGCTCGACGATGCGCGGCTCCACCTCCGCGGGGTCGTAGCGCTTGCGGTCCTCGAGTCCGGCCATGGAGCCGGAGTCTATGGAGCGGCTTCGCTCAGCCGCCGGCGGCGTCGGCGTCGGTGGTCGTCGTCCGACGCCCAGTCAGCGCGCCGGTGTCGGCGGTGCCGTCCGTGGACGTCGTCGTCGTGTCGGTCGTCGTCGGCGCCGTCGTGGTGTCGTCCTTGGGCTTCGGCCCGCGCGCGGCCGGCGGCGACGGCTTGACGCGCGCCGGCGCCTTCTTCTTCACGGGCTTGCGCGTGGCCCCGCGGTTCGTGCGGCGCTCGGCCGCCGAGGACGACTTGCCGGCGGAGCCGCCGGAGCCCTGGCCGACGCGCTTGCCGTTGTTCGACGAGCTCGAGCCGCCCGCGTTGCCGCTCTCGCGCGGCCCGCGCGCCGGCGCCTCGTCGCTGCGCGAGCGCTCGTCGCCCTTGCGCTTGCCGCCGCTGGCCTCCTCGCCGCGCCGGCCCTTCGACCGCGTCTCGTTGCGACGCGTTCCCCGCTTGGAGTCGCCGCTCTTGCTGCCGGACCCCTTCTCGTCCTTGCGCCCGTCCGAGCCCGGAGCGGTCGCGGGCGAACCGTCGGGGCCGCGGTCGTCGCCGTCCGGCGACGCGTTGCGCGGCACGCCGGTGGCGTCGTCGACCTGGTTGGGCAGGTCGACGCCGACGGCCTCGAAGGGCGCGGTGACCGGATCGGGAAGGTCGACGCCTGCGAACGCCAGCCCGCTCGGCAGCGCGACGACGGCGAGGCCTGCGGCCAGCGCCGGGCGCCAGGCGCCAAGCGAGCGGCGTCGCCTGCGACGGCCATGCGTGGAGCCGAGAGGGACGTCTTGCTCCACGCGGGGGGCCGCCGCGGCGATCGCCGCCAGATGCCGTGCCGCAACCGCCTCGTCGACCGGGCGCACGTAGATGCGCCGGATGACGTCGTCGAGGTGGTCTTGAGGGGGCGGCACGGCTCCGGAGGCTCCTTCAGTGCGCGGTGAGCGCTACTACGACTGCGCCTTGGCGTCGTTCTTCGCCTGAGCGGCACCGCTCACGCACGACGCGAACGGGGTCTTCTTCTGGCCCTCGGCCTTCTTCTTCGACTCGCCCTTGCAGGTCGTGCGGGCCGACGGGGCCGTCGTGCTCGTCTCGGCAGCCTTCTGCTCGGCGGCGGCCTGCTTCTTGTAGCCGCTCACGCAGGTCGCGAAGGCGGTCTTCTTCTGGCCCTCCACCTTCTTCTTCGACTCGGCCTTGCAAGCCTGGCCAGGAGCCGAGGCACGATGGGTCTGGCCCTGGGCGCCCGGATCGGCGGGCTTCGCGGCGATGGCCGTCGACGGGATGGCGAGCGCGGCGAGCGCGGCGATGGCGAACTTCTTGTTCTTCATGGAGGAGCTATCGCTCGACCGCTTCATAGGGGTACGCCCCCTCCAAGCGCCTGAGCGCCCGGCGCTGCAGCGCCTTGACCGCGCCCGGCCGCTTGCCCACCGCGCGGGCGATCTCCTCGATGGTCAGGTCGCCGAGGATCCGCAGCAGCATCACCGCGCGCTGATCGGCGGGCAGCTCGTCGATGAGCGCCCGCACGCGCTGCTCCTCGAGCGTCGCGCGCGCGTCCTCGTGGACGTCGCCGCCGGAGCCGGCGGTCTCGGCGAGCACCTCCGGCTCGGCGGGCGTGACCGGCCGGCGCCCCCGGCGGCGCAGGTCGTCGATCGCGCGCCGGTGCGCGATCGTGAACACCCAGGCGCGGAAGTCGTGCTCGTCCTCGCCCTTGAACTTGTGCAGGTCGCGGACGACCTGGACGAAGACCTCGCCGGCGACGTCGTCGGGCTCCGCCGCGCCCTGGGCGCGGACGTACCCGGTGACGACGGGCGCGAGGTCGCGGTAGATCCGCTCCCACGCCCAATCCGCCCCCATCCGGGCAGCCATGAGCACCGACGCGAACGCCTCCATCGCGATGTCAAACGCGCTTGACGCCCGCGAGTTGGCGGGTCAGTGCCGGCCGAGTCGCTTTCGAAGCTGACGGGCGCCGACGACGCCCGAGACGTCGCGGCCGAGCTTGCGGACGTCGACGTGCCGGAGGATCTCCAGCACCTCGCGCCGCTCATCCGCCGTCAGGCGGCGCGGGTCGCCCTTGGACTTGCGCACGAGCGCGGTCAGACGGCGCCGCTCCTTGGGCGGCACGTCGTCGCGGAAGCGGTTGACGACCAGCGTGGCGACCTCGAGGACGAGGCGCCAGGGGATCGTGCGGACGTTCGAGGGGACGCGCGGGGGCACGGGACGGCGCTAGGCCGATTCCTCGCGGAGGGCCTGGTGCTCGCCGGTCTCCGGCGCGGCCTCCGTGACGAGCGTCGGCGGCAGGCCCGCCTCCACCGTCTCCTTCGTCACGACGACCTTCTTGACGTCGCGGCGCGAGGGCAGCTCGAACTGCACCTCGAGCAGGATCTCCTCGATGATCGAGCGCAGGCCGCGAGCGCCGGTCTCGCGCTCGAGCGCGCGGTCGGCGACCGAGGTGAGCGCCTCGTCGGCGAACACGAGCTCCATCCCGTCGAAGCCGAAGAACCGCTGGAACTGCTTGACGAGCGCGTTGCGCGGCTCGGTCAGGATCGTGACGAGGTCGTCGCGCGAGAGCTGGTGGATCGCCGAGACGACCGGCAGGCGGCCGACGAACTCGGGGATGAGGCCGTAGTTGACGAGGTCCTCCGGCAGGCACTGCTCGAAGACCTCGCCCTTGTCGCGGTCGATCTTCGACTCGATCGCCGCCCCGAAGCCGACGCCCTTGTGGCCGATGCGCCGCTCGATGACCTTGTCGAGGTTCGCGAACGCGCCGCCGCAGATGAACAGGATGTTCGTCGTGTCGATCGACAGGAACTCCTGGTGCGGGTGCTTGCGGCCGCCCTGCGGCGGGACGGAAGCGGTGGTGCCCTCGAGGATCTTCAGCAGCGCCTGCTGCACGCCCTCGCCGGAGACGTCGCGGGTGATCGACGGGTTGTCCGCCTTGCGGGCGATCTTGTCGACCTCGTCGATGTAGATGATCCCCGTCTCGGCCTTCTTGACGTCGTAGTCGGCGGCCTGGATCAGCTTGAGGAGGATGTTCTCGACGTCCTCGCCGACGTAGCCGGCCTCCGTCAGCGCCGTCGCGTCGGCGATGGCGAACGGGACGTTGAGGATGCGGGCGAGTGTCTGCGCGAGGAGCGTCTTGCCGCAGCCGGTCGGACCGAGCAGCAGGATGTTCGACTTCTGCAGCTCGATGTCCGAGTCGTCGGCCTGCATCATCTGCACGCGCTTGTAGTGGTTGTAGACCGCCACCGACAGCGTGCGCTTGGACTGCTCCTGCCCGACGACGTACTCCTCGAGGACGTCGTAGATCTCGCGCGGCTTGGGGAGGTTGTCGAGGTCGAACGACGGCGGAGCGGTGAGCTCCTCGTCGATGATCTCGTTGCAGAGGTCGATGCACTCGTCGCAGATGTAGACGCCCGGTCCGGCGATCAGCTTCTTGACCTGCCGCTGGCTCTTGCCGCAGAAGCTGCAGAGCAGCTGCTCGTTGCTGTCGGTCGGACGTGCCATCGGTTGCTCTCTCCCCAGAGTTCCCGGCTAGTGCGACGCGATCACGCGATCGACGATGCCGTAGTCCTTGGCTTCGTCGGCCGACATGAAGTAGTCGCGCTCGGTGTCCTTGCGGACCTTCTCGTACTCCTGCCCCGTGTGCTGGGCGATGATGTGGTCCAGGCGCTGGCGGATGTCGATGATCTCCTTGGCGTGGATCTCGATGTCCGTCGCCTGGCCCTGGAAGCCCGACGAGACCTGGTGGATGAGGATCTTCGAGTTGGGCAGCGCCATGCGCTTGCCCGCGGCGCCGCCGGCCAGCAGCAGCGCGCCCATGCTCATCGCGATGCCGACGCAGATCGTCTGCACGTCGGGCTTGATGAACTGCATGGTGTCGTAGATCGCGAGACCGGCGTACACCGAGCCGCCCGGCGAGTTGATGTAGATCGAGATGTCCTTGTCGGGGTCCTCGCTCTCCAGGTGGAGCAGCTGGGCCACGATGAGGTTCGCGATCTGGTCGTCCACGGGCGTGCCGAGGAAGATGATCCGCTCGTTGAGCAGACGCGAGTAGATGTCGAACGCACGCTCACCGCGAGACGTCTGCTCTACCACCATGGGGACGAGTGGGCTCATGATCCTCCGCTCAGTTTCGCCTCGTCGGCGCGAATCCTTCCGGCCAGCCTACCAACGGGCTTCCGACGGCTTCGTAGGTGGTCGGCGGATGTCCCTCCGACCTTGAATCGGTGCTACGAGGACTGCTCGGCGGGAGCGGTCGGCTTGGCCTGCTCAGTCACTAGGTCGACGGCCTTGCGGGCCGCGATGTCTTCCTTGACCGCGTCCAGGCGCCCCTGGCTGCGCAGCTGCTCGAGCAGCTTCTTCGGGTTGCTGCCGCCCTGCTCGGCGGAGTCGGCCAGCGCCTCGAGCACCTCGTCGTCGGAGACCTCGATGCCCTCGGCCTCGACGATCGCGGTGAGGACCGCCTCTCGCTTGAGCGCCTGCTCGGCGTCGGGCTTGGCCTCCTCGAGCAGCTCCTCCTCGCTCTTGCCCGCGATCTGCAGGTAGGCGTCGCGGGAGATGCCGCGGTGGCCGAGCGAGTGCAGCATGTTGTCCCAGAGCTCGCGGGCGCGGGCCTCGACGAGCGCGCCGGGGACGTCGACGGTCGCCTTCTCGACGGCGGCGTCCAGCGCGGCCTCGCGGAACTCCCGATCGACGGCCTGCTCCTCGGCCTCGGTGAGGCGCTTGCGGATGTCGTCGCGCAGCTCGTCGAGCGAGTCGAAGCCGGCGGCTTCGACGGCGAAGTCGTCGTCCAGCTCGGGGAGGGTCTTGCGCTTGACCTCCTTGACGGTGACCTCGAAGACCGCGTCCTTGCCGGCGAGGTGCTCCGCGCCGTAGTCGGCGGGGAACGTGACCTCGACCTTGCGGTCCTCCCCCGCGCTCGCGCCCGTGAGCTGCTCCTCGAAGCCGGGGATGAGCCGGCCGGAGCCGAGCTCGAGCAGCTGGTCGCGGCCGGTGCCGCCCTCGAACTCCTCGCCGTCGATCGAGCCGACGTAGTCCATGACCACGAAGTCGCCGTTCTCGGCGGTGCCCTCGTGGGTGTCCAGGCGCGCTAGGCGCTCGCGCAGCGCCTCGATCTCGCTGTCGACGGTCTCGTCGTCGGCCTTCGGCTCGCGCCGCGGGACCTCGAGGCCCTTGTAGTCGCCGAGCTCGGCCTTCGGGCGCACGCCGATCTCGAACGAGAAGGCGAGCGACTCGCCCTCGCCCGGCAGCGTGTCGGGCAGGTCGAGGCTGGGGTCGCCGATCGGGCTGATCGACGCGTCGTCGATGGCGTCGACGTACCAGCGCCCGAGCGAGTCGCGCACGGCCTGGTCGACGACCGCCTCGCGGCCGACGCGCCTGATGACGACCGGCGGCGGGACCTTGCCCTTGCGGAAGCCCGGGATGCGCAGGTCGCGGCCGATGGCCTTGGCGGCCTGCTCGACGCGCTTCTGCACCTCCTCCGGCGGGACCTCCGCCTCGACGCGGACGCGCGACTCGGGCAGCTCGGTGACGGTCGTCTTCATGGCGCGCTCGACTGTAGCGTCCAGGGGGCATGCGGGGATCGCGCTTCATCGCCTGGCTCTACACGGGTCCGGCCGGCCACTTCTACGGCGGCGTCGCCGACTGGACGGAGCTCATGGGCCGCTACCTCTGGGCGCGCGCCCGCGGGCGCTCTCCCTGGGAGCCGTAGCCGGCCGTCAGTCCCCGAGCCGGAAGATCGGCCAGCGGCCCGGGACGCCCTTCAGCTCGTGCATCCCGAGCTCCGTGAACGGCAGGCCCGACCCGACGACGGTGCCGTACGTCGTGCCGGAGGCGAGCACCTCGCGCGGGCCCGCGAGCGCGCTGACGCGCGCGGCGATGTGGACGGCCATGCCGCCGATGTCGTCGCCGATGACCTCGCACTCGCCGGTGTGCAGCCCGGCGCGCACGTCGACGCCGAGCGCCAGCGTCGCGTCGAGGATCGCCCGCGCCGCGCGGACGGCGCGGTTGGGCGGGCCGTCGAAGACGGCGAGGAAGCCGTCGCCGATCGTCTTGACCTCGGTTCCGCCGAAGCGGTCGAGCTGGCGGCGTACCTCGGTGTCGTGGGCGTGCAGCAGGTCGCGCCAGCGGCGGTCGCCGAGCTGCGCGGCCATCGCGGTGCCGTCGACGATGTCGGTGAAGAGGACGGTGAGCAGCGCGCGGTCCGGCTCGCGGTGGCGGCGGCCGCCGGACACGAACTCCTCGACCTCGTCGAGGATCGCGTCGGTGTCGCCGACCGACGCGAGGCTGTCGTCGCCGGGCAGCTCGACGTAGCGGGCGCCGGGGATGCGCTCGGCCATGTAGCGCGAGTGGCGCACGTCGATGAGGCGGTCGTGCTCGCGGTGGATGATGAGCGTCGGCACGCGGATCGTCGGCAGCGCCTCGCGCACGTCGACCTCGGCGAGCGAGCGGGCGATGATCCGCATCTGGCCGGGCGCGGCCGAGAGGCGCTCGAGCTTGGCGAACCACGCGCGCAGGCGCTCGTCGCCGGCGGCGCTCGGGGCGAGCAGCGCGGCGTTCGAGCCCTCGCCCCAGTGCTCGAAGAGCCGGTCGATCCGCGCGCGCCGCTCGTCGGGCGTGTCCGCCCAGGGCAGGTCGTCCGAGCGTGTCGCGCGCGCGAAGCCCGCGTGCAGCACGAGCGCGCGCGTGCGCTCCGGGTACCGCGCGGCGTACTGGACGACGTACGGGACGCCGGCGGTGTAGCCGAAGAGCGCGGCGGCCGGGCTGCCGACGGCGTCGAGGACCGCGTTGATGTCCTCGACCTCGTCCTCGAGCGCGATCAGGTCGTTGATCGGGTCGGACATCCCGATGCCGCGGCGGTCCATGAGGATGAGCCGCGAGAAGCTCGCCATGCGCTCGAAGAGGCGCGCGACGCCGGGCTCCTCCTGCATCACCTCGATGTGCGACGGCAGCCCGGTGGCGAACACGAGGTCGACGGGGCCGTCCCCGTGGACCTGATAGGCGATGTTCGTGTCCCCGGAGCGGGCGTAGCGGGTGACCGGCGTCACCTCACGGGACTCTAATGGCGCGTCAGCGGCGCAGCGTGACCGCGGTGTGCTGCTTGGCCTTGCCCTTGGGGGCGACGGTCACGATCGCCTTGACGCTGCGCCCGCGGCGAGCGGCGCGGGCGATGCCGGGACGCGGCAGGCCGAGCTGGGCGCGCGCCTCGGCGGTCAGGCTCACGTTCAGGTCGACCGTGCCGCCGGGTCCGAGGTCGAACGTCGCAGTGCCGAAGCGGCCCGGCCGCGGCCGGCCCTTGCCGTTGCCGGGGTTGACGGGATCGAGGTAGACGGTCCCGCTGCACGCCTCGGCGCAGGCGAGCGTCATCGGCGCCGTGCCGTCGGCGCCGACGGTGATGACCGGATCGACGCCGATGTCGACGGCGGGCGCCGGCACGGGCGCGGTGGCGGCGACGGCGGGCGCGCCGGTCTCGCAGCCGATCGTGCGGTCGAGCGGGTCGACGAGCGCGCGGTCCTCCCCCGCTCCGCAGTCGACGACGTCGGCGAGACCGTTGCGGGCGTCGATGCGGTCGTCCCCGTCGCCGGCGCGGATGTCGGCGGGCAGCGGCGCGGTCACCGCGATCGTGTCGTCGCCGTCCTGCGTGTCGACGACGATCCGCTTGGCCGCGCCCTTCGCGCAGCGCACGCCGCGCACGATCGCGGCGCAGGCGCGGCCGGCGGCGGGCGCGGCGGCGCGGTCGTCGCTGACCTGCCAGGCGAACCCGGCGTCGACGACGGCGATGCCGTTCGGGGAGCCGGCGGCGGTCGCGACCTCCAGCGTGCCCCGGGTCACGGACACCGTGCCGGGAGCGGCCGCGAAGCCGGGCGCCGCGAGCGCCACGAAGAGGCCGGCGGTCAGGGCGCCGGCGGCGAGGACGGAGCGCAGCCGCCCGGCGACCTCGCGCGCGTACGCCGTGCGCTCGTCGAGGCGCCGGGCGTCGGGCGTGCGCTCGGTGCGGTCGCGGAGCTCGGCGATGAACGCCTCGACGACGGCGGGATCGAACTGGGTGCCGGCGGACGCGCGCAGCTCGGCCTCGGCGTCGAGGGGATCGAGCGCCCGCCGGTAGGGCCGCTCGGACGTCATCGCCGCGTACGCGTCCCAGACGGCGACGATCCGCGAGCCGAGCGGGATCTCCTCGCCGTGCAGCCCGTCGGGGTAGCCGGTGCCGTCGAAGCGCTCGTGGGAGGAGCGCACGAGCCGCGCGACGGGGCGCATCGCGGCGGCGCCGTTGAGGATCCGCTCGCCGAGGATCGTGTGGCGGCGGACGAACGCCCACTCCTCGTCGGTGAGCTCGTCGGCCTTCTCGAGGATCGCGTCGGGCAGGGCGACCTTGCCGACGTCGTGCAGCTCGGCCGCGCGGGCGATCTCGTCGACCCCCTCCGGGTCGACGCCGAGCCGCCGCGCGACGTCGGCCGCGAGTTGCGCGACCTCGGCGGCGACCGCGGGCCGTCCGGGGCGGCGGGCGTTCAGCGCGCGGACGAGCACGTCGCGGGTCTGCATCCGGACCGGCGACGTCCGGCCCTCCTTGCGCGCGTACATCCGCTGGTCGGCGGTCTGCAGCGCCATCGACGGGGTCGCGGCCTCGGCCGGGATCGCGACGGCGCCGTACGAGCTCTCGACGTCGAAGCCCTCGCCGCCCTCGCACAGGGCGCCCGACGCGATCGCGAGCACCTCCTCGACCCGGTGCGGCGGGACGTCGAGCAGCGCGCAGAACTCGTCGCCGCCGAGGCGGTACGCCTCGCCCCACGGATCGACCGCGCGGCGGAGCTTGCCGCCCAGGCGGGTCAGCAGCGCGTCGCCGGCCAGGTGCCCGAACTCGTCGTTGTAGCGCTTGAAGCCATCGAGGTCGAAGAGGATCAGCACGCGCGGCTCGGCGTGGAAGCCGTCGGCGAGGTGGCGCTCGAGGTCGGCGACGAGCTTGCGCCTGTTCCCCATGCCGGTGAGCGCATCGGTGAGCGCCTCGCCGCGGCTGGCCGCGACCATCCGCTCGTTGATGCGCAGCGTCACGCCCATGCGCACGACGAGGGCGACGATCGTCGCGCAGGCCAGCGCGATGGCCAGCGGGTTGAGCTCGGTGACCTGGTCGGTGAGGAACAGCGTGACCGCGGCGGCGGCGAAGAGCGCCGGGATCACGAGCTGGCGCAGCCCGGCGGCCCGCGGCTGCGGGAGCGCCGGCTGCCGCCATGCCGCGACGGCGATGAGCAGCAGCGAGGCCGGCCAGACGCTGTCCAGCAGCGTCCCCTCCGCGTAGGTGCCGTGTGCGGCCTGGCGCAGGAAGATGCCGTCGCCCACCGCCCCGGCCGCGACTGCCAGGCCGAGCAGCCCCCACGTCCCACCGGGCCGCCAGCCCGTGAGCGCGAGGACCGCGACGACGAGCGCGACGAGCAGCACGTCGCCGACCGGGTACGCGAGCGTCGTCGCCACCTCGAGCGCGGTCCCGCCGACGCCGACGTGCATCGCGTCCGACAGGACTGCGACGCCGACCGCGCCCGCGCCCAGGGCGCCCAGAACGGCGTCGATCCACACGCTCCCGCGCGCGGCGCGCACGTGGCGGTGGACCAGAAGCAGGGCGGCGCCGAGCACCGCGGGATAGAAGGCGAGGTAGAGCGCGTCGCTCACCGAGGGCAGCGGGGGGTCCGGGTCGTCGGCGAGCGCGAGCGTGTAGACGAGGTCGCCTAGGGCCCACGCGAGCGCGCCCGCCCCGAGCAGCAGCCAGGGCGCGCGGTCCTCGTGACGCGTGGCCGCGCGCACGAGCACCGCGCCGGCCGCACCCAGCATCAGGGCGTAGTAGAGCCACTCGTCGACGAGGACGTCGAACGACGGCCGTCCCAGGCCGAGGCCGGTGTGGGCGGCGTGCAGCGCGAGCGCGACCAGGGCAAGGCCCCCGGCCGTGCGGGCGGCGATCGGTGCGCGGTGCGACAAGGGCATGCGGCCCGGTACGCATCGGCGCCGCGTAGCGAATGCGGGCGCGTGGTGCCGATCCGCTCGACGAACGGTGGAGACGCTCGCCGTAGTGGGCGGGATGTTGCGTCAAGCCTTGATGACGGGAGGTTCTGCGCAACTTCGCCCGCGGAACCTCCCTCCTTGCCGTGCGCCGCACGGAAGCCGTCAACGGACGCGAACACTCGCTGCGGCTCATGACTGCGGTTCGCCGGCTGACCATCTCCGTCCCGATCCTGGACGCCGTCCGGGTGATCGAGGCGACGACGCTCGCGCTCTTCTGCCTCGTCGCGGTCGCGACGGTCGGGCCGAACGGCGAGGCGACGCTCACGTGGCCCGGCGCGCACGCCGTCCTCGCGGGCGCGCTGGCGGGCGTGCTCGCCGTCGTCGCGTGGAGCTCGGCGCGGCGCTGCGAGCGGCGCCTGCCGCTGCTGGTCGGCGGTGCGGGCGCGCTGCTGGCGGTGCAGACGGTCCTCGACGCGCAGGGCGCGCTGCCTGCCGGCGTCGAGGTCGCGATCGACGTCGTGGTCGTCGCGGTGCCGCTCGCCTGCGCGGCGTCGTGGTGGCGCGGCGTCCGCGGGCGCTTCGGCGCGGCCGCGACGCTCGCCGGGCTCGCGCTCGCCGCAGCCGTGGTCCTCCTGCTGGCGTCGTCGGCGTGGCAGCTGCAGTGGTGGGCCGCCCACGCGGGGCTGCTGTGCGCCGCGGGCGTCCTGCTCGCGGGCAGCACGCGCGAGCGCGCGCTGCGCGGCGAGCTGTCCGGCGGCGCCGAGCTCATCGGGCTGGCGTCGATGGCGCAGCAGATCGTCGACGAGATGAGCGATGCGCTGGCCGTCTTCGACGACAGCGGCACGATCGTCGGCTGGAACCGCGCGGCGACGTCGGTGACCGGCTGGTCGCGCGACGAGGCGCAGCAGCAGGTTCCTCCGTCGACGCCCGAGGGGCTCGTGCCGCTCGGCGCGGGCCGCTGGGTGCGCACGCACGGCTTCGACCTCGCCCGTGGCGGCCGCTGCTTCCGCGCGCTGCTGTTCCGCGACGCGACCGAGGAGGTCCGGACGCTCAAGGACCGCGAGGAGCTCGAGCAGCGCGTCCGCGAGCGCACCGCCGAGGTCGAGCGGACGCAGCTCGACATCCTCGAGCGGCTCGCCCAGGCGGCCGAGCTGCGCGACGACGAGACCGGCCAGCACACCCGCCGCGTCGGCCGGCTCGCGGGGCTCATCGCCGCCGAGCTCGGCCTCCCCGGCAGCGAGTGCGACCTCATCCGCCGCGCGGCGCCGCTGCACGACCTCGGCAAGATCGGCGTCCCCGACACGCTGCTGCAGAAGCCGGGCAGCCTCACCGACGACGAGTTCGAGCAGATCAAGCTGCACACCGAGATCGGCGGCCGCCTGCTCGACTCCCCCGGCTTCGAGCTCGGCGTCATGGCTCGCGAGATCGCGCTGACGCATCACGAGCGCTGGGACGGCAACGGGTACCCGCGCGGCCTGCGCGGCGAGGAGATCCCGCTCTGCGGCCGGATCGTCGCCGTCGCCGACATCTTCGACGCGCTCACGCACGAGCGCCCGTACAAGCACGCGTGGCCGGTCGAGGACGCGGTCGCCGAGATCGCCCGCCAGTCCGGCGCCCAGCTCGACCGCGAGTGCGTCGCGGCGTTCCTGCGCGTCGTCGCGCGCGGCGGGATCGACGAGCGCACGACGCACGAGCCCTCGCTCGCCCGCTTCACCCGCGCCTGACCCGGCGCCCCGCCGGTCGTCGCGGCCCTACGCTGCCGCGCGATGTCGCTGCCCGCGCGGATCGCGCTCTCCGCCCTCCGCCGCCCGGCGACCCACCGCTACAGCCGCGACCAGCGCTCCCAGGTCGCCGAGCTCCACGTCCCCTCGGGCGCCGGCCCGTTCCCGATCGCGGTCGTGCTCCACGGCGGCTACTGGCGGTCGCGCTACGGCAAGCTCGTGACCCGCCCGCTCGCGCACGACCTCGTCCGCCGCGGCTGGGCCGCCTGGAACCTCGAGTACCGCCGCGTTGGCCGCCACCGCGGCGGCTGGCCGATGACGTTCGACGACGTCGCCACCGGCATCGACCACCTCGCGACGCTGGGCGACCCCCGCCTCGACCTCCAGCGCGTCCACGCCGTCGGCCACTCCGCGGGAGGCCACCTCGCCCTGTGGGCCGCGTCGCGTCCCGACCCGACCCTCCCCCTTCGGTCCGTCGTCGCGCTCGCCCCGGTCACCGATCTCCGCCGCACCGGCGAGCCCGCCGCGCAGCTCCTCGGCGGCACCCCGTCCGAAGTCCCCGACCGCTGGGCCCTCGCCGACCCATTGGCCCACGCGCCGCTGCCACTCCCGGTCCTCATCGTGCACCCCGTCGCCGACGAGACGATCCCGATAGCCCGCTCCCGCACCTACACCGAAACCGCCCGAGCCGCCGGAGGAGACGTCGAACTCGTCGAGTCCACCACCGGAGGCCACCGAGACGTCATCGACCCCACGAACCCCGGCTGGCACGCCGCCGCCAACTGGCTCACCAACGGCCGGCGTCGCTCGTAGCGAGCGTCGCCGGGCGGCCGCGCGGAGCGGGACTCAGGCGACGACGGTGTCGTATGCGGGAGCTTCGGTGGTCTGCTCGCGCATCGCGCGGGCGAGGCGCTGGAGCTCGGCGGCGCTCTCCCGGACCTTCTCGGCTTCGACGGCCATGTCGCGGGCGATCGCCTCCTCTCGTTCGGCGCGGGCGATCACTTCCTCGGCCGGGCCCTCGTCGCCGTCGAGCAGCTTGCTTGCCGCCTCGGCGAAGCTCTTCCGCTGGCTGGCTGACCGTGCGTGCGCTTCGGTCAGCGCGACGACGCGCGCCGCTTCCCAGTTGATGTCGGCCGCGATGACATCGATCTCCGCGGTATCCGACTCGCCTTCGTGCATGCCGGCGATGGTTGCACCGCCGCGGCGTCCTGGCCAAATGGAGACGCCGCATTGTGCGGTGAAGAACTTGCAGTCAGCCGCCCTACGCGGGTTCGGGCGCGGGCTGGGCTCGCGCGATCGCCATCCGCGCGACCGGCACGACGACGCCCGCGCCGACGACCGCCACGGCGGCGAGCGTCGCGAACCACGCGTCGTAGCCGAACGCGTCGGAGATGGCTCCCCCGAGGTAGGTGGAGGCGATCGCCCCGCCCATGCCGATCGTCGTGGCCAATCCGGTCGCCGTCGCGGCACGCGCCGGATCCACCGCAAGCGATGGGAGCGCGAACAGCGGCGTCGCCCCGACGCCCGCCGCGAAGCCCGCGATCGACGCGATTGCGACGAGGAGGAACGCCTGGTCGGCGGGGATCGCCGTCAGCGCGGCGATCGACGCGGCGGCAAGGAACCCGCAGCCGGCCACCGCGAGCGGCCCGAGCCGCTGGACCAGCGCGCCGCCGACCAGCGGCGCCGGGACCTGCCATAGGGCGAGCACCAGCGCGGCCACGCTGAGAGCCGACGTGCTGAACCCGCCGACGTCATCGAAGAACGGGACGGACCACACGATCACGCCGTACGCGAGGAACATGCCGACGAAGATCCCGGCGGCGGCGCTCATGACCGCGCCGTCGCGCAGCAGCCCGCCGACCTCCGACTCGCCGGGCGAGGACGTCTCGCCGACCGCAGGGGCGACACGCGGAAGCCGGCACGCCACGAGCAGCGCGGCCACCGCGGTCATGCACGCGAGGCCGTACACGCGGAAGGTCCACTCCCAGCCGAGCCAGTCGTTCAAGTTCGGCGTCAGGAGGTAGGCGGCCGCGACGCCGCCGGCGAGCGACGCCTGCAGGCAGGCGTTGCCGCGGTACATCTCGGACTCGGCGAGGAAGCGGCGCATGAGCGCGATGCCCGGCGTGAAGACCAGCGCGGTCGAGATCCCGAGCACGAGCCGCGTGGCGATCAGGAACCAGAGGTCCGTCGACAGCGGCAGCGCGAGCGACGCCAGACCGGCCAGCACGAGGCCGGCGAGGACGGTCCAGCGCGGGCCGAACCGATCGGCGATCGCCCCTGCCGGCAGGCTCAGCGCGGCGAACGTCACCGTGAACACCGTCATGAGCAGCCCGGCCTCGGCGAGCGTCAGGCCCAGCTCGTCCACGAACACCGGCGAGATGAGCGGCGGCACGGCGAACACGGCGGCGTAGAGCACACCTGCCCCGACGCACGCGGTCACGACGCTCCGGCGACCCTCCCGTGTCATCCGCCGGATCCTCACCGCGCCGACTGCGCACGCGCCATCGGTCAGATGACCGATCCGACTACTCGTAGCGGTAGCCCTTGCGCTGGTACTCGAGGATTCGGGCGCGGTCGAGCGTCGAGGGCTTGACGTCGATGCGACGGCGGTCGGCCGGGAAGACGGCGGCCGCCCGGAGCGTCGCGGCATCGAGGAAGCGCAGGGGTGACGGGGGCTCTACGGCCAGCCGAGGCGTTCCGCCGAGCGTGGCGAGGTGGTAGCCCCAGTCGCCGAAGGACGGCACGTCGACGTGGTAGGGCGTCGAGCGCAGGCCGGCCGCACGCAGTGACCGCTCGACCGACCAGTACGCCTCGCGCGCGAAGTAGGGCGATCCGGACTGCACGACGACCCGGCCGCCGGGCGCCAGGACCCGCCGCGCGATCAGGCCGTACATCTCCACGGAGTAGAGCTTCGCGAGATCCTCGGTGTCGGGGTCGGGCATGTCGACCACCACGACGTCGAAGGGCTCGCCCGCCGTGCGCAGCCACGAGAAGGCATCGGCGGCGATCGTCTGCACGCGGCGGTCGTCCAGCGACCCGTGGTTCAACCGCCGCAGGTCGCCGTCGTGACGTGCGATGCGGAACATCTCGGGGTCGAGGTCGACCTCCACCGCGCGCCGGACGTCGGGGTACCGCAGGATCTCGCGCATGGCCAGACCGTCGCCGCCGCCGAGAACGAGGACGCGCTCGTGCGGCCCCGCCATCGCCGGGTGCACGAGCGCCTCGTGGTAGCGGTACTCGTCGATCGAGGAGAACTGCAGGTCGCCGTTGAGGAAGAGGCGCAGGTCGTCCCCGCGCTTCGTCAACACGATGTCCTGATAGGGCGTCCGCACGTGCCGGGCGATGGGATCGTCGTAGAGCGCCTGCCGTGCGGACGCCTCGAAGGAGCCGGCGAACAACCACGTGATGCCGAGGGCCGCGACCACCGTCAGAAGGCCTCCCGCCAGCGTCCACAGGACGCGCCGCTCCAGCGACCGGCGCAGGACGACGAGGACGAGCGCACCGGCGGCGGCGTTGATCACGCCGAAGAGGAGAGCGGCCTGGATCTGCCCCAGCGCCGGGAGGATCACGAGCGGGAACGCGAGACCGACGACGAACGCGCCGACGTAGTCGGCGGCGAGCAACGTGCCCACGGTTCGGCCGGTGCTCTCTCGCCGCAGGGCGGCCAGCACCGCGGCGAGCAGCGGCAGCTCGGCTCCGACGAGCGCGCCGAGCAAGACGGACACCGCCCGCACCATCGGCCCGTAGAGGTCGAGCCACGCGTAGGAGGCGAAGAGGACGAGCGCCGACAAGCCGCCGAGCAGCGCGACGCATGCCTCGAGCCCGGCGAACACCGCGACCGAGTGGCGGTCGGGGACCTTGGCCGCGATCCACGCGCCGACGCCCATCGCGGCGACGAAGGTGCTGAGGACGAGCGCGGTCTGCGCGGTCGAGGAGCCGAACAGGACAGTCCCCAGCGCGACGATGACGAGCTCATAGGCGAAGCCGCAGATCGCGCACACGAACGTCGCGCCGAGGACCAGTCGGCGCGCGCTGCGCGCATCGGGGACGGGAACGAGGACGCCAGTCGCGGCCATCAGGAGATCGCGGCGGCGATGATCGCGCCGACCGCCAGCAGCGATGCGCCGGTGACGTAGGCGACGGCGGGGTCCTCGTGCTCGTCGGTGAGGATGTCGCCGAGGCGCCCCGGCGTGATGCGGTCGACCGCCACGAAGGCCAGTCCGAGGAGCACGATGCCAACCGCGCCGAACACGGCGGTCTCGGCCAGCCCGCGGTCGAGGTCGCCGTCGGACGCGAGGATCGCCGAGGTGACGATCGCGCCGACGGCGAGCATCGCGCTCGCCGCGACGATGCCCACGTCGCGGCGGCGATGCTCGACGATGAGCGAGCCGAGCTTGCCAGGCGTCAGGAGGTCGATGACCGCGAAGCCGGCCACCATGAGCGCGAGGCCGACGACGCCGTAGAGCAGGCCCGCCAGGGCGTCGTGCGCGAGGTCCTGGATGTCCATCGTCAGCTCCTCGTTGGTCGTGATCGGGGACGGCGCCGGCGGGAGCGGGCGTCGTAGTGCAGGTAGACGAACCAGCCGAGCCCGCCGACGAGCAGCAGAGCGCAGATCGCGAGCGCCGACCCGTTCTCACGCAGGAAGTCGCTCCCCGGCTTGTCGGTCGGCGCGCCGCCGACGCCCGGTTCGCGCGCCGAGGTCTCGAAGGGCACCGGCGGGGCGACGCCGCGCTCGGCGACGAGCTCGGGCAACGCGCCGGTCGGGTTGATGATCGCCATGTCGTTGTCGTTGCCGAGCAGGTCGTCGGTCTTGTACCCGAGGTCCTCGAGCTGCCCGGTGGTCGGCGGGTTGGGCAGCGTGGACTCGATCTGCCACTGCGCCGAGTCCTCGTACTCGGACGACTGGCTCGTGTAGGAGATCGTGCCCGAGAGGACGACGGTGCCCTTCTCGCATTCGGCCCGCGCCGCGTCGACCGGCTCGCCGGGGCCGAAGTTCGAGCCGACCTCGGGCCCGTCCTCCCGGCCCGTGTCGTTGTCCGTCACCTCGAACGCCCAGCCGTAGCAGACCTTCTGCTCGTACGTGGCCTCCGCCAGCGCGTTGGCGAGCTCGGCGGCGTCCTCGGAAGCGAGGATGGCGGCGTCCGCGCGCTGCGCGGCGACCATCGCGAGCACAGCGGCGATGAGGAGCGCCCGCCTCACTTGCCCACCGCGGGCCCACCGCCGCGGAACCTCTCGCCCGGCCCACTGTACGAGCCCCAGAAGCCACCGACGAACGGGAAGAAGAACCCGTAGCCGCGGCGTTCGTCGGAGATGTACGCGATCGAGCGCTCGGCGTCCTCCGCATTGGGAACGATGCCGACCATGTCGTCGGCGTAGCGCAGGAAGTGCCCTTCCGGCGTCGAGCGCCGGTCGGCCGGCTCGTGCGCCTCCGCGAGATCGGATGCGACCACGCTCGCCGGGCGGTCGCACGTGTACTTCTGCGCTCGGTTGCCGTTGGGATCGCGCTCGGAGCCCGCCCGCTGGCACTCGTCGCGGAGCCAGCCCTCGACGGACTCGTTGCAGGCGAAGAGCGACACGACGCCGAGCAGGCCGAGCACGGCGAGCCCGATCGCCAGGGTCCGGCGCCCGCTCACGCGGCGACCACCGTGCTGGCGGTCGCGACGATCTCGCACGTCGACGGGTACAGGTGCACGGTTCGCCAGGCGACGCCGCCCGGTACCGGCCGGCACGACAGCGCGGTCAGCGCGTCGGGGGAGCCGGGGAACACTCCGGCCAGCACGAGCGGATCGGCGTCCGCGGCGGCCCGCAGCGCCTCCGCGCGGGCGCGGACCGCACCGGCGCGGACGCGCTCGACGCTGCTTGTGAAGGCGTAGCGCAGCCCGCCGGCGACCCGCTCGTGCGCGCTCGGCAACGGGTCGCCCGCGTCCCCCACCGAGCAGGCGACGGTCTCGGAGAGCTCCGCGCCCGCCGGGGTCCGGACGAGGCACTGGTGCGACGCCCCCAGGACGCGCAGCTCGACGGCGAGCAGCCCGACGCGGACGACGGTCGCGTCGAGCGCCGGCTGGCCGGGCAGGTCGAGGGCCAGGCGCAGGTCGGCGGCCGACGCGTCGGCGAACGGCGTCGCGACCTCAGTCAGCACTAAGTCGGCTCGGGGCCGCGCAGGCGCGCGACCTCCGCCTCCTGCCGGCGCAGGGCGGCGCGCTGCACCTCGATGTCGTGCGCCACGCCCTCGGCCACGGCGCGCCAGCGCGCAGCCGTCTCGGCGAGCCCCGGGTCGGCGCCGGGCAAGGTCGCGCGCGTCGAGAGGCGCTCGGCCTCGCCGATCGCCTCGGCCTGCTCGTGCACGAGCGCGTTGAGCCGCGAGCGCAGCCGCAGCTCCTCGAGCAGCGCGTCGTCGGCGGCGCTCACGCTCGCGCGAAGACGTCGAGGACGTGCTCGGAGATGCGCCGGCCGCGGGAGACCTCCCACGACCCGGTCCCGTAGCGCTCGAACGCGAGGAGCTCGTCCCCGGCGGTGTAGTCGGCGTACTCGACCATGCCGCTCTCCCCCGCCGCGTCTCCGATGCGCTCGATCCGGAACCGCGCCCGCCCGCGCTCGTCGCGGCGGAACGTCGTCCCGCCCAGCGTGACCTCAGCCGCGTCCGGTGTCAGATCAGCGCCATCGACGCGCTCGTAGACGGCGACCTCGAGGCCGTCGTCGTCCTCGACCGACAGCCACAGCTTGCGCCCTCCGATCGCGTCCTCGAGCAGGTGCTCGTCCCAGGTGAAGCCGTCCTGGTCGAAGCGCATCGTGCGGTCGACGATGAAGTCGGTCCCCTCGTAGTTGACGACGTCACCGGGCGCGAGGCGGCGGACGTCGCCGTGGAGCGCCCGATGGTGATCGGCGGGCGAGCGCTCGGGAAGCGCCTTGCGATCGGGCCTGCGGCTGCGGGCCACGGCGACCCCGGCGCCCACGACAAGCGCGAGCGCGATGACGACGAGGAGAACTTCCATGGACGGTGCACCCTAGCCAGGCGGTTCCGCGATCCGGCCCCCGGCGATGGGTGCGGGCGCCCGTCAGTACCACCTACCGCGCGCGAACCCCCCGAACGCGATGAGGCCGACGAGAAGGACGATCAAGCCGGCCCAGAAGCTCCAGACGATCATCAGGACGATCCCCACGATGACGAGGATGCCGCCGAGGCTGATGCCTCCGACGCCGCCCCGCGTTCCTCCACTCGATGCCATGTGTCCTCTCCTTTCGAGGGGACAATACCCTCGCGCGCTCGATGAGCATCAGCACCGTTGGCGACGGCAGGTGGTTCTCCGAACGCGAGTTCCAACAGGCGCTCGCGGTCGGCCAGGCGATGCCCGGCCCGCTCGCCGCGCAGGCAGCGATGTGGTTCAGCTACCTGCAGGCGGGAGCGCGCGGTGCCGCGGCGGTCGCCGGTGTCTTCGTGCTCCCACCGTTCGTGATCGTCACCGCGGTGGCGGTGCTCTACGCCGAGTACCAGGGACTCGACTGGGTCCTGGCGCTCTTCCTCGGCGTCGGGCCCGCCGTGCTGGCGATCATCGTGATCGACGGCCATGCGAGCAGCGCGAGGCCCGCGGCGGCGACCGAGACGGCGGCGGTGCGCTTGGGCATCAGTGCTGGTGGTGATGGTCGTGGCCGCGAACGGTCTTCCACGACGCCCACGTGATGCGAAGGATCACGACGGTGATCGCGAGGCCGATCAGCGGATCGGCGACCTGCAGGCCGAGCGCCACGACGGCCGCCGACGCCACGACGGCGAGCGACACGTACGCATCGGCGCGCGCGTGCGCGCCATCGGCGATGAGCGCCGGGCTGTCGAGCCGGTGCCCCGCCCGCGTCCGCACGATGGCGGCCAGCCAGTTGCCGCCGAACCCGAGCACGCCGGCGGCGGCGAGCGCTCCGAGGTGCTCGACGTCGCTTGGGTTGATGAGGCGGTCGATGGCCTCGAAGCCCGCGACGCAGGCCGAGAGGAAGATCGCGCCGACGACGAAGAGGCCGGCGGTGCGCTCCGCCCTCACCGACCGCAGGGCGAACGCCACGCCCAGCGGGATCGCCGTTGCCGCGTCGCCGACGTTGTGGATCAGGTCCGCCAGCAGCGCGACGCTGTCGGAGAGGACGAAGATCGCGATCTGCCCGAGCGCCGTGAGGCCGAGGATGAGCAGCGCGAGCGACACCGCCCGGATGCCCTCCCGCGAACGCTTGATCGAGTCGTGGACGAGGCCGTGCGTACGGCCGTGGTCGTGCGCGTGACCAGGCGCGGCGCTCATGAACCGCGGCGCACCTTCCGGACGACCGGGATCTCGGCCGGCGGCAGCGGCTGCACGTGCTCGCGGTGATGGCGCACCGCGGCCAGCAGGTCCGCGACGTGGTGATCGTGCAGCGCGTAGAACGCGTGGCGGCCCTGGCGGCGAACCCTGACCAGGCGCAGCGAACGGAGGATCCGCAGCTGATGCGACGTCGCGCTCATCTCGAGGCCGGCGGCGCTCGCGAGGTCCTCGACCGTCCGCTCCCCGTCGACGAGCGCGACGAGGAGCTGCAACCGGCTGGCCGAGCCGAACGCCCGCATCGTCTCGGCGAGCTGCTCGGCCTCGGAGCGATCGAGCGGCCGTGAGGCGGAGCTGTGCTCGGAAGGGTGCGGCATGCACCTGAAGGTAGCTCATATGAGCAGACGTTCAGATGTCGTTCGCCCCGGCGCGCACAGGAACGCGAAAGCCCCGCCGGAGCGGGGCTTTCCGAAGGGTGAGCGATGGGACTCGAACCCACGACCGCCTGGACCACAACCAGGAGCTCTACCAGCTGAGCTACGCCCACCAAGCGCGGGCAGAAGGCTAGCGCAGCGGGGTCCAGCGGCGGACTCGGAAGTTCGCCGACGCGAGCTTGCCTCCGTTGCTCGTCGTGACCGAGAGCCGGTAGGCGCCGGGCTTGAGACTGCGGCCCGCGAGGCGGCCGTTCCGGCGCACCTTGTTCGCGCCCGCCGCTCCGGCGATGCGCACGCTTCCCGGGACTCGCCGGCCGGCGCCGCCGGTGACGGTGAGCTTGAGGCTCGCGGGAGCGTTGAGGATGAACCGGACGGTCGTGCCGCGCCCGCGGCGGAACGTCTTGGGCGACAGGCCGAAGCGGGTGACACGCGGGGCGACGAGGCCGGCTCCGCCGCCCGCCTGCGGCTGCGGCGACGGCTGGGCCGTCTGCCGGCGCGCCGGGTCCTGCGACGGGTCGACGTCGGCCGGGCCGAACGCCGGGTCCTTGCCGCCCGGAACGAGGAGGCGGTCCGTGATGGACGAGCAGTCGTCGAGCGACGGGATCGTCAGGACGTGCACGCCGTCGGCCGCGCCGTACGCGAGCTGCCGGCCGTCGGAGGACCACGACGGGTTCACGACGCCGGGGATCTGCTTCTGGCACTTCAGGGTCGGCCGCTCGAACCGCGTCTTGCCGTAGACGTAGTCGTTGTCGTAGGGCGGCTCGCCGGACCACGCGGGGCCGTGCGGCGCGGCCAGCACGAGCCGGTCGTTGTCGCTCACGCCGCCGCCGTCGGTCATCGCAAGGCGCGTGCCGTCGCGCGACAGGGCCGGGGTCCTCGTACTGGTGGTACGCCTCGACGCCCCACTCGTCGGCCGGGTCTTGGAGCCCGAACCAGTACTGCGCGGCGTAGCCCGTGTAGCCCGTCCCGGTGCCGAGCTTCCACGTCCACATGTTCATCCAGAAGCCCTGGTAGCCGAGCAGGCGGTCGTTCGACAGCCACTCGGTCTGCTGGAGGCCGACGTGGTGGAGACGTAGAACCAGTAGGCGAACTTCTTGCCATCGGGCGAGATCCGCGGGTCGTACGGGCCGGCGAACTCGGGGAACGCCGGATCCGACCCGATCGCGCCGATCGGCGCGTTGAGCGCGCGGCCGCTGCGATCCAGGCGCGCGAGCTGCTTTCCGTAGAGCGCGCCGATCGTCCCGTCGTCGGCCTGCGACGGCGAGCGGTAGGCGCCCGACCCCGACGTCAGCTGGTAGCCGGCGGCGCCGTCCGGCGAGATGAGGTGCAGCTCGCCGTCCTTGGCGTAGACGATCGAGCCGGCGGCCGCCGGCGAGGCGGCCGCACCGGCGATCGGGAGCCCCCCGCGTCATCGGCCCGGGGAACGGTCTCCTCTCTCCACCCACGGGATGAGACCGGGGTCATCCGCGATGAGGACTCAGCAGCCGCCGGCCGCGCGGACGCGAGCGCGGTACTTGCGCGCGTACTTCCGCGGGAAGTCGCCGTGCGTCTGGCGCTTCAGGCGCGCGACCCGCTCGTGGTGGTACGGGCTCGAGAGGCTCTCGGCGTGGCCGATCACGTTGCTCAGCTTGATGCTGAACCGGCACCGAAGCCACCGGACGAGCCGCACCGAGGACCGCATCTGGGCCCGCCGCCCCAGGACCTGCCCGTCGGACGTGCCGACGTGCTCGATGCCGATCGAGGTCCAGTTCAGCCCGACCGTGTGGCGGCACATGATCGAGAGCGGGACGAGCTGGTAGATCGTCCCGTCCTTGTCGACGATGAAGTGCGCGCAGACGCCGGGGCGCTCGTGCAGCTCGACGTCGGGCTGGTTCGCGGCGAACGTGTTGAACGCGGACGAGAACGTCGACGACGCCGTGTAGTGGACGACGATGACGCGCGGATCGACGAGCTTGTAGCGGCGCAGCCCGTAGTGGCGCTCGGAGTACGCGCGCATCTGCCGCTTGCGATCGGCGCCGAACGGGATCGGCTTGCTGACGATCGCCGGCTTCGGGGGGATGTCCGCGAGGAGCATCGGCTCCAGCCTAGGAGCTAGCCTCGCGCGGAATGCGCACGCGTCGCCGAGCGCTCGCCTTCCTCCTCGTGGCGTTCCTCGCGGGATGCGGCGGCGAGCCGGAGGGACGGCTCGTCCTCATCGGCGACTCGCTCGCGGTCGGCATGGAGAGCGACGTCGAGGATGAGCTCGACGGGTGGGACGTCGACATCGACGCGCGATCCGGGCGCCCGCTCGCCGAGGGGATGGAGATCCTCGCCGACCGCGACCCGCCCTCGCAGCCGACCGTCTTCGCGTTCAGCCTCTTCACGAACGACCCGCCGATCGACGTGCCACAGCTCGAGCAGGCGGTCGGCGCCTCGCTCGACCACGCCGGACGCGAAGGCTGCGTCGTCTGGGCGACCATCGTCCGCCCGCCCGTCTTCGGCGGTACGTACGACGCCGCCAACCACAAGCTCCGGCAGCTCGCGGCCGAGCATCCGCGGCGCATGCAGCTCGTCGACTGGCACGCGGCCACCGAACGGCAGCCGTCGTGGCTCAAGGACGACCGGATCCACGCCACGCCCGAGGGCTACGAGGAGCGGGCCAAGCTGTACGCGGACGCCGTGCGCCGCTGCGACGCGGCTACCAGGTGAAGTCGCCGGCCATCACCGGCTGCAACGCGTCGGCGGCCAGCTTCGAGCCGTCCTCGTTGAGGTGGATGCCGTCGGATTTGCGGACGATCGTCTTCTCGCCCCCGACGTCCATCGTGTCGCGGTACTCGAAGTCCGGCGTGAACAGCCGGACCATGTCGACGACCCGCACCTGCGCCCGGTACGGAGCGGCCGCGGCGGCGATCGCCGAGTTCACGACGCGCGCGATCTTCTGGCGGTCCGGGTCGCGCGGCGCCGGCAGCGTCAGCCAGTAGACCCGGCCCGCGCCCGCGCGGCGGTAGGCGTTCATCATCGCCCGCGCCCGGTTCGCGTAGATCGCTGCCCACGCCGCCGAGCAGCACTCGACGTCCTTGCCGTCCGGCCCGGGCATCGGGAAGCCCTCGTTCGCCCCCATGAACATCACGACGGCGTCGTAGTCGTTCTTGGCCTGCTTCGTCGAGAGCTTGCCCCAGTCGAGCAGGTCGGTCTTCGAGATGCCCGTCCCGATGTGCGGGTCGCGCGTCACCTTCACGCCCTTGTCGGCGTAGCGGCGCGCCAGCTCGGAGTCGAGCGGCTGCGACAGCGAGTCGCCGGTCACGAGCACCGACTTCAGCGCCTTCTTGGCCGCCTGCTGACCGAGGTCGCCGGGCGAGAACGCATCGGCGGTCACCGGCGGGATCCCCTGGCCGCCATCGGCGGGCAGCGGCGCCGCGACGTTCTGGAACCCGCCCTCGTCGCCGAGCTCGTCGTCCGGCGACAGCCAAGCGGTCGCCTCCTGCGTCGCATCGTGGAACGGCAGCCGGTCGCCGACCCAGCCGGCCGGCTTGCCGACGGCGAGCACCGTGGTCCGGATGACGCCGGGCTTCATCTCCTCGCCCGAGTTGCGGATCGACGGACCCGTGAGCAGGAGCAGGATCAGCCCCATCACCCCGACCGCCAGCAGGAGCTGGCGAACGCCGAAGCGCCGGGCGTGGGACAGGTCGATGATCGCGCGCGGTTCGTCCATGTGGGGTCAGAAGCGGAAGTAGATGAACGGGGGGACGCCCTGGCTCGGGACCGTCGCCGCGACGAGCACGACGATGACCGCCAGAGCCGCGCCCAGCGCCACCGGATTGGCCTGCTGGACTCGGACCTGCAGCCAATCGAACGGCTTGGACGGCACGACGTGGAGCCCGATCGTGACCGCGGTGACGAGCACCACGGGCACGGTCCACAGGGTGGCAGGTCCGAAGTCGAGCAGCTGCGCGAACACGTCGCCGGCGTCCGCGAGGCTCTGGGCGCGGAAGAAGACCCAGGCCAGGATCACGATGTGGAACGTCAGGAACCACGCGAGCCACGTCGGCAGCGTGATCTTGCCGCGCGCGAAGTGCTCCACCGCCTGCGCGGCGCCGTGGATGCCGCCCCAGATGACGAAGGTCCACGCCGCGCCGTGCCACAACCCGCCCAACAGCATCGTGATCATCAAGTTGCGCGCGGTGAAGAGCTTGCTGCCGCGCGAGCCGCCGAGCGGGATGTAGAGGAAGTCGCGCAGGAAGCGGGAGAGCGTGATGTGCCAGCGCCGCCAGAACTCGCGGAAGCTCTTGGACCGGTAGGGCCGGTCGAAGTTGTTCGGGAAGACGAAGCCCATGAGCAGCGCCAGCCCGATCGCCATGTCGGTGTAGCCGGAGAAGTCGCAGTAGATCTGCGCGGCGTACGCGTAGACCGCGAGCGCGACGTCGGCCGAGTGGTACTGCCCGGGGACCGCGAAGACCGGGTCGACGACCTCGCGGGCGAGGAAGTCGGCGATCGCGATCTTCTTGATCAGCCCGAGCGCGATGAGCCACATGCCGGCGCCGATCGGGATGTCGCGCGGGTCGCGCGGCTTCTCGAGCTGCGGCAGGAACTCGCGGGCGCGCACGATCGGGCCGGCGATGAGGTGCGGGAAGAAGCTGAGGTAGATCGCGACGTCCAGCACCGGGGACGGCTCGATCAGCCGGCGCTTGACGTCGACGACGTACGAGATCGCCTGGAACGTGAAGAAGCTGACGCCGACGGGCAGCGCGATCGTCAGCAGCGGCAGCGGGAGGCTCAGCGAGACCTGGTCGAGGACGCGGTCGATGTCCTCGACGAAGAAGGCGTAGTACTTGAAGACGCCGAGGACGATGAGGTCGAGCGCCACCGTCGCGCCGGTGATCCACTTGCGCCGCCGCTCGTCGTCGGTGCGGTGCACGAACCGCGCCCCGATCTGGTTGCCGACCGTGACGACGCCGATCAGCAGGCAGAACTTCGGGTTCGCCGACGCGTAGAACAGGTAGCTCGCGACGACGATGAAGACCTTCCAGACGTGCTGGCGCGGCATGAGCGCCCAGGACAACGCCAGGACGACCGGGAAGAAGATCGCGAACTCGACGGTGGGGAACAGCACGGCGACGACCGAGGGTACGAGGCGGGTCAGCGGACACCGCCCGCCTCCCCCGGCCTACCGCTTCTTGAGCGCCGAAGGCTTGTGCACCGCCTCGCCGCCGCCCTTCTCGCTGCGCACGAGGTACTGCGGGTCGTCCTTGGACGCCTTCACCTTGCGCCCGCCCGCCTCCGTGTCGCTCGTGATCTTCTTCACGACGACGCCCGGTGTGTCGTTCGAGCCGTGCGACGACCACACGACCTTGTCGCCCTTCTTGAACTCATCAGCCATGCACCGGGTCCTGCCCGGCCGGCGCTAGCCCCCGTTCGAAGCGGGCGCGTAGACGCGGTTCGGTTCGCCGCGCAGCGCGGTCGGGGCCGGGAGCGGCGTGCCCTGCGCCGTCGCGCCGGCGAGGACCGGCAGGACGAGCTTCGAGGGCTGGGCGCCGCCGAGGCCGACCGTGTTCCGGGTCTTTCCGTCGTCGACCGTGGCGAAGTCCCAGCGCGGGCGGTCGCCGCCGGGCGCCGTCAGGGACACGCGGATCCGCGAGCCCGCCCGGAACGCGTGGGCGACCGGGAAGACCGGCACGCGGACGAGCGAGTACGCCGTCGGGGACAGCGGCGCCGCGTCGCGCTTGAGGTGCGTCGGCACCGGATCCAGCGACGTGGAGCGCCGCAGGTCGAGCTTGCGGTGCGACGCGCGCAGCCAGCCGTTCTGCACGTAGGTCTCGTTGCCGTCGGGCCGGATCTCGCTGAGCGTCACCTGCAGGTCGGTGTCCTTCGCCGTCGACTTCACGTAGACGTCGAAGCTCGACGGGCCCGCGATGACGACGTCCGCCGCGAGCGGCTCGGTCGCCCACGCGAGGCCCTTGCCCGCCGCGACGGGAGCCCAGGTGTAGGGCGGCTGCGCCTTCCACGCGTCCGCGTCGCCGTCGCCCGGCAGCGTCTGCTTGGGCCGCGCGGACGGATCGGCGACGTACTCGGCGCTCGTCGCCTGGCCCGGCACCGCGGCGGTGAGCGCGCCGCCCGGCGCGAGGAAGAAGCCGACCGGCTGCGCCTGGCGGATCGGCCAGGCGTCGTAGCCGAGCTCCCACGCGGCGCCGAGCGCGCCCGTGCCCGCGGGGCCCGCCCCGTTGTCCATGAGCAGCCGCACGCGCGGGTCGCGCTCGAACGCATCGCGCGCCGCCGCGGCGCTCGGCATGCCGGCCAGCCGCGACTGCTGCACCTTCGACGCCGGCGCGCCCGCGACGACCTGGTAGAGCGTGTCGCCCAGGCCGAGCACGCCGTCGGGCACCCGCGGCACCTCGTCGGCGACGTAGAGCTTCAGGAACTCGACCCAGCGCGTGATCGCGTCGGGCCCGAGCGAGTCGACGTGGACGCCGTTCTGCAGCGTGATCCACACGCGCTTGTTCCGGCTCAGCTCACCGAGGCTGCGCGCGAAGTGCCCGCCGGTCTGCTCGTCCTGGAACGAGCCGACGAGGAACACCGGCACCTGGATGCGGCTCATCCACGCGGCGCCCGCGCGCTGGTCGTGGAGCTTCGGCGTCCGGAACGGGTTGTCCCGGCTCATCGCGACCGCGTTCTGCGTCTGCAGCCGCAGCCGCTGGTTCGCGCGGCAGTGCTTGTCGCGCTTGGCGAGGATCCGCGCGTACGGCTGGCCGCCGGCGGGCGCGGGCTTCGCGTCGGCCATGCGCTCGGCGATCCACGAGAGCGCGAAGCCCTTGTTGAAGATGCCGCCGGGGTAGCCGGTCGCCGAGTACGTGTCGTCGGTGACCGACAGCGGCGTGATCGCGGCGAGATGCGGCGGCCGCGTCCCGCCCACGAAGAGCTGCGTGATCCCGGAGAACGAGATCCCGACGAGCCCGACCCGGCCGGCCTTGACCCACGACTGCGCGGCGACGGTCTCGACGGCGTCGTAGCCGTCGTAGGTCGTGGGCAGGTCGAAGAGGTCGAACGCGCCGCCCGAGCAGCCCGACCCGCGCATCTGGACGCTCACGGTCGCGAAGCCGAGGAGCGGCGCCAGGGCGGAGCCCACGAACGTCCCCGACGCCGGCGCGAGCGGATCGGACTTGCCGCTCGCGATCGACTGCAGCAGGTCGTTCGGCGCCGCGACCTGGTAGCCGGAGTACTCGATGACGGTCGGGAACGGGCCGTCGGAGAGCTTCTTGCCGGCGGGCAGGCGGACGGTCATCGCCAGCTCGACGCCGTCGCGCATCTTCACGTAGTTGAGGCCCTGCTTGAGGCGCTTGCGCAGGTAGAACGCGGCCGGCGGGTTCTGATCACGGCGCAGGACGCGGAAGCGCTTCGTCAGGCGGCCGCCGACGCGCATGCGGTAGCCGGCGCCGGGCCGGACGTCGCGGAAGATCCGGCTGCCGAGCCGGTCGGCGCGGCCGGTGCGCAGTACGCCGCCCTTCGGGCCGACGAGCTTGACGAGCGTGTGGCGCTTGGCGCCGGTGACGTACGCCTGGCCGATGGACCCGTGGGCCTCGACGGCGGCGGAAGCGGTGGTGGGAGCGGCCGCGACGGCGAGCAGCGCGGCGAGGAGGGACAGACGGGCGACCATCGATCGCCGAACGTACAGGACGCTCAGGCGGCGCGATCGATGTCGGCGAACGCGCGGTCGAGCCGGTCGAAGGCCTCGTTCATGACCGCCGTCACCCGCGTGCGCACCGTGCGGACGGTGCGGCCCTCGGCGAACGCGGTGCGCAGCACCTCGTCGCGCAGCTCCATCACCGCGGCCAGCGACGCCGCGAGCGCCATCACGGCCGGATCGCGCTCGTCGCGCCCGAGGTCGTCCGCCAGCACCGCGCGCAGCTGGTGGTGCAGCTCGCGGCCGATGATCAGGCGCCGCGCGGTGAGCGCCGGCGAGGCGTCCTGCGTCGCGAGGAAGCGCCGGAAGGTCTCCTCGCCCGGCTCCCCGCCCAGCCCCCAGCCGCGGCGGCGGAACGGGACGAGGTTGTCCACGAGCAGGTGGCGCATCGCGCCGATGAGGGTCTCCCCCGCCGCCCGCCCGCGGATGCTCGCCTCGATGCTCGCGCGGATCTCGCCGACCCGGTCGAAGTAGAGCTCCTCCTTCGACCCGAAGTGGTTGAAGATCGTCTTGATCGAGACGTCGGCCGCCTCGGCGATCTGCGCCAGCGTCACGGCCTCGAAGCCCTGCTCCATGAACAGCCGCGTGGCGACGTTGGAGATCTCGCGCCGGGTACGCGCCTTCTTGCGCGCACGCAGGCCGTTGCCGAGTTCGGTGGGCTCCGCTGCCATCGAGCTCCAGTCTATCGGATTTAAGTTCAGCCGTGGGAGAAGTTCAACGGTTGAAATGTTCTACCCGCTGTGGTTCCATGAGCGGCGTGTCCACCCCTCCGACCACCACCTACGCGATCGAGGCCCACGGCCTCGAGAAGAGCTACGGAGAGACGCGCGCGCTGCGCGGCGTCGACCTGGCCGTGCCCGCCGGGTCGGTCTGCGGCCTGCTCGGCCCCAACGGCGCCGGCAAGACGACGGCGGTCCGCGTCCTCACGACGCTGACGGTCGCCGATGCCGGCACCGCCCGCGTGGCCGGCCACGACGTCGCGACCGAGCCGCAGGAGGTCCGCCGCCGCATCGGCCTCACCGCCCAGGACGCGACCGTCGACGAGCTGCTCACCGGCCACCAGAACCTCGTGATGATCGGCGAGCTGCACCACCTCGGCCGCGCGGCCGCCAAGCGCCGGGCGACCGAGCTGCTGGAGCAGTTCTCGCTCTCCGACGCCGCCGACCGCCTCGCGCGCGACTACTCCGGCGGCATGCGCCGGCGGCTCGACCTCGCGGCGACGCTCGTCTCCCACCCCGCGGTGCTCTTCCTCGACGAACCGACCACCGGCCTCGACCCGCGCGCCCGCAGCGAGCTATGGGGCGTGCTCGAGTCGCTCGTCGACGGCGGCACCACGCTGCTGCTGACGACGCAGTACCTCGAGGAGGCCGACCGGCTCGCCGACGAGATCGTCGTCGTCGACCACGGCCGCGTCATCGCGCGCGGCAACGCCCGGTCGCTGAAGCGCGAGGTCGGCGGCGAGCAGCTGCTCGCCGTGCCCGCCGACGCCGAGGCGCTGCCCGCCGTCGCGGCGATCCTCGAGCGCGCGACCGGCCACACCGCGACCGTCGATCGCGGCACCCGGCACGTCACCGCACCAACGGAGGCGGGCGTCGCGTCGCTCGGCGCCGTCGCGGCGGAGCTCGAGCAGGCCGGGATCACGGTCGAGGACCTCGGCTTGCATCAGCCGACGCTCGACGACGTGTTCCTGACCCTCACCGGCACCGGCATCGACGCCGCCGAGCCGGCCGAACCCGAGGAGGCCCTGCGATGACCGCCGCGCTCGGCGACGTCTGGGTCCTGACCCGGCGCAACCTCTGGCACCTGCGCCGCGAGCCCGAAGCGCTCGCCGACGCCACGTTCCAGCCCGTCATCTTCGTCCTGCTGTTCGCGTACGTCTTCGGCGGCGCGATCGAGGCGCCCGGCGGCGGCAGCTACCGCGAGTTCCTGATCGGCGGCATCTTCGCCCAGACGATCGTCTTCAGCGGCACGTTCTCGGTGGCGATGGCCATCGCCGGCGACCGCAAGAACGGCGCGATGGACCGCTTCCGCTCGCTGCCGATCGCGCAGGGCGCGGTCCTCGGCGGCCAGGCGGCCGCGAACCTCCTCAAGGCGTTCGTGCCGATGGCGCTCATGACGGTCTGCGGCCTCATCGTCGGCTGGCGGATCCGCGACGGGTTCCTCGACGCGGTCGCGGCCTACGCGCTGCTGTCGGTGTTCTGCTTCGCGATGATCTGGGTCGGCGTGCTGCTCGGCAGCGCGCTGTCGACGCCGGAGGCGGTGCAGGGCGTCGGGTTCACCGTGATCTTCCCGGTGACGTTCATCGCGAGCACGTTCGTCCCGGCGAACACGCTGCCGGGCGTGCTCGAGACGTTCGCCGAGTGGAACCCGGTGTCGACGCTGGCCGACTCGCTGCGGATCCTCTTCGGCAACCCGCACGCGGCGGCCGCCGCCGGGGATCCGTGGCCGGTGCATCACCCGATCGCCTACACGCTGCTGGCGTCGCTCGCCGTGATCCTCGTGTGCGCGCCGCTGGCGATCCGCCGGTTCCAGCGGTCGATCAGCGACTGACCTCGAGCACCGCGGCGCCCTCGAGCCGGCCTGCCCGCAGGTCCTCGAGGGCGTCGCCCGCGCGCTCCAGCGGGTACGTCGTGACGTGCGTGCGGATCGGGATCCGCGGCGCGAGCTCCAGCAGCTCCTCTCCGTCCGCCCGAGTCAGGTTGGCGACGGAGCGCACGACTCGCTCGCCCCACAGGTCGGCGTACGGGAAGGACGGGATGTCGCTCATGTGGATCCCGCCGCAGACGACCGAGCCGCCCTTCGCCACCGCGCGCAGCGCCTGCGGGACGAGCTCGCCGGCCGGCGCGAAGATCAGCGCCGCATCGAGCGGCTCGGGCGGCGCCTCGTCCGTCGGGCCCGCCCACACGGCGCCGAGCGACCGCGCGAACGCCTGCGACGCCGCGTCGCCGCGCCGCGTGAACGCGAACACGCGCCGGCCCTCGTGGACGGCGACCTGGCAGACGATGTGCGCCGCGGCGCCGAAGCCGTAGATGCCGACGGTCGCCGGATCGCCCGCCAGCCGCAGCGTCCGCAGCCCGATGAGCCCCGCGCACAGCAGCGGCGCGGCGTCGAGGTCGCCGAAGCCGCCGGGCAGCGGCAGGCAGAACCGTTCGTCGGCGACCGCCAGCTCGGCGTAGCCGCCGTCGAGGTCGCGACCCGTGAAGCGCGCGTGGTCGCAGAGGTTCTCGCGCGCCGTCGTGCAGTACCGGCACGTCCCGTCCGTCCAGCCGAGCCACGGGACGCCGACGCGCGTGCCGTCGTCCACGCGCGTGGCGACGATCTGGTGGCCGGGGATCAGCGGGTACCGCGGCGCGTCGAGCTCGCCGTCGAGCAGGTGCAGGTCGGTCCGGCAGACGCCGCACGCGTGCACGCGCAGGAGCACCTGCCCCTCCCCCGGCTCCGGATCCGGGACCTCCGCGAGCCGCAGCGGCCGCCGCGGACCGTCGAGCAGCATCGCCCGCATGCCGCGGAGTCTCCCACCGACGTCCCGTTCGAACCGTCGCGTAGAGTGCGCGCGATGCGGGAGGGACCCTGGCGCCGCCGGCGCAGTTCGGCATGACGCCGTTCGACGACACCGGCGTCTCCGTGACGCTCGCGGCGACCCTTCCGGCCGCCCCCGAAGGCTCCCTCGAACCCCCTTCCGCCACCCCGCCGCTGCGCGTCGCGTTCGAGCTGACGATGCTCGAGCTGAACCGCACGGGCGGCGCGCGGACCGCCGTCGAGCTCGTCTCGGCCCTCGAGCGCCGGCGCGATGTGGACCTCGTCCGGATCGCCCACCGTGCGGCGCGCAGCGGGCTCGGCCGGCACCGCATCGTCCGCGGCGTCTCTCGCGAGGCGACATGGCTGACGCGCGGAGCGGCGAGCGCCGCCCACCGGAGCGGAGCCGACGTGCTGCACCTGCCCGCGTCGATGTCCGTCCCGGCCGGCGGCCCCCCGGTCGTGATGACGATCCACGACACCTTCCCGTGGGAGCGGCCCGAGTGGTGCTCGGTCGCCCTGCGGGCACAGCACCGGCTCCGCGTCACGCCCGGGCTGCGGCGCGTCGCAGCGGTCCTCGTCCCGTCACGCTGGACGGCGGAGCGCGTCGTCGAGCGCCTCGGGATCGACCCGGAGATCATCCACCTCGCGCCCTTCGCCGCCGCACCTCGCTTCTTCGAAGAGGGACCTCCCTCCGGTCTCGCGCCGGCGCTCGCCGCCTCGCGGCTCTTCGAGCCGCGGGCGGAGGGACGTCGATCCGTCCCTGTCCCCTACGTCTTGGGTGTCGGCACGGCCGGGCCGCGGAAGAACCTTCCGGGCCTTCTGGCGGCGTTCGACGCCGTCGTGCGGGCCGGGCTGCCGCACCACCTCGTCCTCGTCGGCACGCCGGCGCCGGCGCCGCGCCGGTTCGCCCGGATGCTGGAGGCCGTCACGCCGCCGACACGCGCGCGCGTCCATGACCTCGGCTGGGTCGGCGACGACGACCTCGCCTCGCTGTACCGCGGCGCCGACGCGTTCGCGCACGCCGCGCACGCCGAGGGCTTCGGCCTCCCCGTGCTCGAGGCGATGGCGTCCGGGACGCCGGTCGTCGCCCTCGCCGGCGGCAGCGTTCCGGAGGTCGCGGGCGACGCGGCCGTCTTGGCGGATCCGGCGGTCGACGGCGCGCTCGCCGACGCGCTCGTCGCCGTCCTCGAGGACCGTTCGCGCCGCGAGCAGCTCGCCCATCGGGGGCGCGAGCGCGCCGCGAGCTTCAGCTGGCACCGCACCGCGGAGCTGACCCGCCGCGCCTACACCGCCGCCCTGGTGGGAGCGCGGGCGTGAGCATCGACCTCGACACCACCGCCGCCACCGGCGTCACGCGCGCCCCGGGGCCCGCCGGCAGCGTCTACGACTCCGCTGCCCGGGCCCGCCCGCTCGTCGACGAGGTGGGCAACCTCTGGCGCTACCGCGGCCTCCTCTCCGTCCTCGTCCGCCGCGACATCGTCATGCGCTACAAGCGCTCGCTGCTGGGCGTGTGGTGGACGCTGCTCGATCCGCTGCTCACGACCGCGGTGCTGTGGCTCGTGCTCAGCCAGGTCTTCAAGTCGACGATCCCCGGCGTGCCGTACGTCGTCTACCTCTACTCGGGCGTGCTCGTCTTCCGCTGCTTCGAGCAGGCGACGATGACCGTCGGGCACTCGCTCGTCGACTCGGCCGGGATCCTCAGCCGCGTCCACGCTCCGGCCGAGGTGTTCAGCATCTCGGCGGCCATCGCCGCGGGCTTCAACTTCGCCGTCGGGCTCCTGCCGCTGCTCGTCCTCGTCGTCGCGCACGGGATGCCGGTGCCCTGGACGGTCGTGCTCGTCCCCATCCCGATCGTGTGCCTGCTGCTCGCCGCCGCCGGCCTCGGGCTCGTGCTCGCCTCGGCCGCCGTGCGCTTCTTCGACGTCCTCGCCTTCGCGACGGTCGGCCTGTTCCTGCTGGGCTGGCTGACGCCGACCTTCTATCCCCTCGACGCGGTGGGCGAGCGGTTCCGGGTGATCATCGAGGCCAACCCGCTGCACCACGTGCTGCTCGTGTTCCGCGACGTCGCCTACGAGGGCGAGATCGCGCCGTGGTCGTCGTGGCTCGTCTGCGGCGCGTTCGGCGTCGTCGCGTTCGTCGCCGGCGCGTACGTCTTCAGCCGGTCGTGGCGGACCTCGGTGTCGATGCTGTGAGCGAGCCGGCCATCCAGCTGCGCGACGTCTCGCTCGCCTACCGGCTGCCGCGGCATCCGTCGTCGAGCGTCAAGGAGTTCGCGATCCTCTCGCTCAAGCGGCAGATCGCCTACGAGGAGCTGTGGGCGCTGCGCGACGTCCACCTCGACGTGCACCGCGGCGAGCTGCTCGGCATCGTCGGACCGAACGGCGCCGGCAAGTCGACGCTGCTGAAGATCATCGCCCGCGTCCTGCCGCCGACCCGCGGCCGCGCCGTCGTGCGCGGCGCCGTCGTGCCGATCATCGCGCTCGGCAGCGGCTTCCATCCCGAGCTGACCGGCCAGGAGAACATCGTCCTGCACGGAGCGATCCTCGGCCGCTCGCCCGCGTGGATGCGCCGGCGCGCGCCGCACATCGCCGAGTGGGCCGGCGTCGAGGAGTTCCTCGACGCGCCGATCCGCACGTACTCGTCCGGGATGCTCGCGCGGCTCGCGTTCGCGATCGCCACCGACGACGTCCCGGAGGTGCTGCTCATCGACGAGGTGCTGGCCGTCGGCGACGAGGCGTTCCGCCAGCGCTCGTCGGACCGCATCGACGAGCTGATGCGCGGCGGCGCCGCGGTCGTGCTCGTCTCGCACGGGCTCGAGCACATCCGCGAGGCCGCGGACCGCGCGATCTGGCTCGACCACGGCCGGATCGCCGCGGCGGGCTCCGCCGGCGAGGTCGTCGACGCCTACGCGGGAGCGGTGCGCGCATGAGGGTCGGGATCGTCAGCACCTGGGACACGCAGTGCGGCATCGCGACGTACACGCGCGCGCTGCGCGAGCACCTCCTGGCGCTGGGCGTCGAGGCCGACGTCGTCGCGGTCGACCGCACGGAGGTCAAGTACCTCGCGCGGCGCGAGCTGCGCCCCTACTTCCGCGACGTCGCCGACCGCCTCGACGACTTCGACGTCGTGCACGTCCAGCACGAGCACGGGATCTTCGGCGGGTCGCACGCGCTGCCTGTCTCGGTCGGCATCACGCGCGACTTCCTCGACCGGCTCGCGCGGCGGCGGCGCGACCGCCCGGTCGTCGTCACCCTGCACACCGAGCCGCTCGACTCGTTCGGACCGCCGACCAGCGGCTACGCGCTGGCGATGGGCGCCGCCCAGCGGTTGCACTGGAGCCTGGCGATGGCGCGGACGTTCCGCCGCCACGCCTCGCTGCGGGCGATCGTGCACACGCGCGGGACGCGGCGCGCGTTCATCGACAGCGGCATGCCCCCGGAGTCGATCGCGGTCGTCCCGCACGGGATGCACCTGCCCGCGGGCGGCCCGCCGTCCGACGCCGAGCGCGCGGAGGCGCGGGAGCGGCTCGGGCTGCCGCCGCAGGCGGTCGTGCTCGCGCAGTTCGGGTTCCTCGCCGCCTACAAGGGCATCACCACCTCCGTCGAGGCGCTGCGCCACCTCGACGACCGCTTCCGCCTCGCGGTCCTCGGCGACGTGCACCCGCACGGCGGCGACGAGACGCTCGAGCGCGTGCTCGAGGCGCTCGACGACGACGCCGCGCCGGCACGCAGGCCGATCGCCGGACGCGTGCACATCCAGGGCTGGGTCGAGCCGGAGGAGCTGCGCGACTGGCGCGCGGCCGCGTCGATGGTCCTCGCGCCGTACGAGCCGGTCAACGGCTTCTCGTTCTCAGGCGCGCTGACGTGGGCGTTCGGCGCGGGCGTCCCGATCCTCGCCTCGCGGATTCCCCCGTTCGTGGAGGTCCAGGAGGAGGCGGGCTGCTTCGCGCTCGTCGCGCCCGGCGCGCCGCGTGAGCTCGCGCACCGCGTGCGCCAGCTCGACGCCCGTCCGGAGGTGGCGCGCACGCTCGCCGAAGCGGCGCGGTCGCACGGCGAGCGCTGCAGCTGGCCGCGCGTCGCCGAGCGCCACGCCGAGCTCTACGCGGCGGCCCTCTCCGGGGCCGACCAGCCCGCCGCCTCGCGGACGTGGTCGTTGACGTCGTTGCGCAGCGCCCGCAGCGCCTCGGCGATCAACGGGTCATCGAGCAGCCACGACGGCGCCCCGCGCAGCCGCAGCGCCAGCAGCTTCCGGTAGGCGCGGAACGGCGACCGGGCGACCTGCAGCACGCGGTCGACCTGGTCGTGGCGGCTCAGCGGCTCGCGGATCTTCCAACCCCGCAGCTCGGCGTCGCCCTTGATCGCCAGCACGTCGTCGGACGCGTCGGCGAGGAAGACGTCGGGGCGGATCGGGATCAGCAGCGGCTCCTCGGCCGGGTCGATCAGCAGCAGCCGGTAGCCGAGCTCCTCGAACGTCGCGAGCAGCTCCTGCACCGAACTGCCCTGCCGCTCGAGGCCGGGCACGTTGACCTCGAAGACCACCGGCGGAGCGTCGGGCGCGGCCAGCAGCTCGCGCATCCCGTTCACGGCGCCCATCTCCGAGCCTTCGATGTCCATCTTCACGAGGTCGGCGCGGTCCCAGCCCGCTTCGGCGAGCAGCGCCCGCACCGTCCGAGCCGGCACGCGGACGCGCCGCGCCGGCTGCAGCTGGGGCTCGAGCGGCGCGTCGCCCTTCAGGAAGCTCCAGCCGAACGAGCAGACGAGCTCCCGCTCTCCCTCCTCGGCGGCGAGCGCGGCATGGGCGACGCGGACGCGATCGCCGAGGCCGTTCCGTGCCGCCGACGACGCGAGCAGGCGCGCGTGCTCCGGATGCGCGTCGACGGTGAGCACCTCCGCCCCGCGCGCGGCGGCGACCAGCGCGAACGTCCCGACGTGGCCGCCCAGGTCGAGGAACCGGTCGCCGGGCTTCAGCAGCGTCCGGACCATCCGGTTCGGCGCGAAGCCGGGCTCATCGTCGCGGGTCTCGAGCTCGCGGACGACGACGTCGGCGGGCCCGGCCGGCAGCTCGATCTCGAGGGTCGGGCCTCCGTCGACGCGGATCGTCGTGACGCGCTCGGGCGCGCCGGCGTCCTCGTCGCCGCCGGCATCCTGCCCCGGCGCCGTCTCGTCGGACCAGTCCGCGGCGTCGCGCACCATCCCGACGGGATCGAGGACCAGCCGCCGCAGCGCCGCGGCGACGCGGGCGTCCTCGCGGATCGGCGCCGGCGCATGCTCGAGCGAGCGCGCCGCGTGCCAGCGCTCCGTCGCCGCCTCGTGATGGCAGCCCGCGAGGATGCGCTCGACCAGCTCGTCGTCGCCGAACGGCTCGATCGTCAGGCCCGCGCGCTCCAGCCGCTCGCGATCCGCGACGGCGACGATCGTGGCGACCGCCTCGGTCGTCGGCGTGCGCCCGTCGAGCGGCACGAGCCGGTCGGGGCGGCGCCAGTCGACGAAGAACGTCTCGAGCCCGCGCGCGGCCAGCGCCTTGCGCAGCTCGCCGACGTCGTGGGCGTACCAGCTCAGGGCGTGCGCGTCGGCCTCGATGACGAGAACGGGCGTCGCATCGAGGCCGGCGAGCGCGGCGAGCTCGAACCCGTTCACGGTGACCTTCACGACGTCGACGGGGCGGCCGGCGGCGAGCGCGTCGCCCCGCACCGTCTCGATCAGCTCCGAGCGCCGGACGTCGTCGACCTCGGAGACCTTGCGGACGTGGCTCCAGGGGCCGCACGGGCTGAACTCGATCCTGCCCGCGCGGTCGGCCGCCGCGGCGCGGACGACGGTGACGCGGTCGCCGAGCCCGCTGGCCTCGGCGCTGCGGCGAAGCGCGGTCGCGGACGCCTCGTCGGCCTCGACGGCGATGACCTCCGCGCCGCCGGCGGCCGCGCGCAGCGCCGTCGTCCCCAGGTGCGCCCCCAGGTCGAGCAGGCGCCCGCCGCCCTCGGGCAGGAACCGCAGCACGGTGTCGGGGAGCACGCCGCCCGGCAGGACGCCCTCGCGCAGCTGCTCGGCGACGGGATCGCCCTTCAGCTCGGTCACCGCCCAGCGCAGGCCGCCGGCCTCCGCGGTGTGCACCGCCGTCTCGGCCTCATGCGCGGGCGGACGGGCGGCCGGGCGCACGCCACGCGCGGCGGCGAGGCCGCGCTGCAGCCAGTCGCCGCGCCCGCGGCGGCGCACGGCAGCGTTGCGGCGGCCCGCGATCCAGCCGCCCTGCTCGGGCAGCTCGGGCCGCGGGACCTGCGAGTACGGCGGCTTGCCGACGGCCTGGAAGACGTCGTACCGGGTCCAGTCGACGAGCGCCAGCGCCTCCTCCGGCGTCTTGCCGTCCGCCTCGATCAGCCAGCGCGGGTGCAGCTCGAGCATCAAGTTGGGCGTCGTGCCGAGCACGCGCTGCGCCCCCGCCAGCACGCGCGTCTCCGCGCCCTCGACGTCGATCTTGAGCAGGTCGGGGCGCTCCGCGGCGAGGTCGTCGAACGTGACCCGCTCGACCTCCACGTCGTCGAAGTTCGCCAGGCCGAAGCGCGCGTCGCGCTCGCTGAAGCGCCCGCTCCCCGCGACGTCGCCGACCGCGGCGCGATGCGCCGTCACGTTCTCCAGCCCGTTGAGGCGCGCGTTGAGCTCGACGAGGTCGGAGCCGATGAGCGACGGCTCGAACGCGTGCACATGGCCGGCGGGCCCGACGAGGCGGGCGTAGAACGCGCTCAGGACGCCGTGGTGCGCGCCCGCGTCGAAGACGACGTCGCCCTCCCGGGCGAGCTCGAGGTCCACCGCGACCTCGAACTCCCCGCAGTACACCGCCGTGGCGATGACCCGGTCCGGGTCCTCGTACCAGTGCATCGCGTTCTCGTTCGCGATCAGCACGTCGACCGTGAAGCCGCAGAGGCGGTGCCGGACGACGTACGGCTCGGCGAACGGCTGGTGATGCGCCGGCAGCCCGGCGTAGCGTCCTGCGCGCCGGCGCGCGTCGAACTCGGCGAGGACCTCGGCCTGGCGCGCGTCGGGCTCGACGCGGACGATCTGCGGTACGACGGTGGTCACCGGCGCACCCTAGACGGCTAGGCGGCCAGCTGCTCCTCGGGCGCGGGGGCGGCCGGCGGGGCGGCCGCGAAGCGCGGCGTGAAGCGCATGCCGTCGGTCAGGGGACCGTGCCGCATGAGCCTGATGTCGCGCAGGTAGTTCTGGTGGATCCGCCACGGCGCGCGGGCCGCCTGGCGCGGGAAGTTCGCGATCGCGCGCTGGACGTAGCCGGACGTCAGGTGGCTGAAGAGCACGTCGGTCGGGACGTCGCCGGGGCCCGGCGTGGGCGTCGCGACGGCGGCGCCGCGCTCGTCCATGTGGGCGAGCAGGCGGCAGACGTACTGGCAGATCAGCTCGCACTTCAACGTCCACGACGCGTTCGTGTAGCCGACCGACAGCGCGAAGTTGGGCACGCCGCCGACCATGAAGCCCTTGTAGATGAGCGACTCGGCCGGCGTGACCGCGTGACCATCGACCTCCAGCTCGATGCCGCCCAGCGCCAGCAGCTGCAGCCCGGTCGCGCTGACGACGACGTCGGCCTCGAGCTCCTCCCCGGAGCGGAGGCGGATGCCGGTCTCGGTGAACGTCTCGATGTGGTCCGTGACGATCGACGCGCCGCCGCTCGAGACCGCCTCGAACAGGTCGGCGTCGGGCACCAGGCACATGCGCTGGTCCCACGGGTCGTACGGCGGTGTGAAGTGCTTGTCGACGTCGAAGCTCTCGGGCAGGTGGCGCCCGGCCTCGCGGCGGATCATCCGCGCCATCCGGTCCGGCCAGCGGCGGCTCGCCTGGAAGATGCCCATCGTGAAGAGCACGTTCTTCCAGCGGACGATCGGGTGGACGACGCGGTCCGGCAGCCGGCGGCGCAGGGCGGCCGCGATCGGGTCGACGCCGGGCAGGGCGACGATGTAGCTCGGCGTGCGCTGCAGCATCGTCACGTGCGCGGCCTTCTCGGCCATCGCGGGGACGAGCGTCACCGCCGTCGCGCCGCTGCCGATCACCACGACGCGCTTGCCCTCGTAGTCGAGGTCCTCGGGCCAGTGCTGCGGATGGATGACCGTGCCGCCGAACCGCTCGGCGCCGGGGAACTGCGGCGCGAAGCCTTCGTCGTAGCGGTAGTAACCGGTGCAGCTGAGCAGGAACGAGCACGTCAGCGTCCGCGTCTCGCCGGCGTGGTCGACCGTGACCGTCCAGCGCTGGTCGGCCGACGACCACGACGCGCCGGTGACCTTGTGGCCGTAGCGGATGTGCTCCTCGACCCCGAACTCCGCGGCGGTCTCGTGGATGTACTCGAGGATCGACGGGCCGTCGGCGATCGCCTGGTCCGATGCCCACGGCTTGAACGAGAAGCCCAGCGTGTACATGTCGGAGTCCGAGCGGATGCCGGGGTACCGGAAGAGGTCCCAGGTCCCGCCCATGGCGTCGCGCGCCTCGAGGATCGCGTAGCTCTTGCCCGGCAGGGCGCGCTGCAGGTGGCAGGCGGCGCCGACGCCGGAGAGTCCGGCACCGACGATCAGGACGTCGAGGTGCTTGGGCGCGCTCACGGGGACAACCGTACGGGGTCTCGGCGGCCGAGTCGACACTCCGTCAAGTGCGATCCCTCACAGAGTCTTGAACGACTCGCGGTCAACGTCAGCGCAAGTTGCCGCGATCCGGTGCGTTGTCGACCGCATGCACCGACGCTCGCCCCTCGTGCTCGCCGCTCTTGCGACGAGCCTCGCGATCGCGCCGGCGGCCCATGCGGCGAACGTGCCGCTCCTGCCCGCCGTCGCTCGCGGCCTGGATGCCGCGGACCGGACGAAGACCATCTGCGCGACCGCGCCGGCCACCGGCCGCGGCCTGGACTCCGCCACCTACAAGGCGCCCATGTCCGGCTTCGTCACCGTCCGCCTGCGCGGCACCGGCGATTGGGATCTGCGCGTCCGCGACGCCGCGTCGCGCCGCAGCCTCGGCGCCAGCCAGGGCTTCGGCGGCACCGAGCTCGTCCAGACCTGGGTGACCGCAGGGCAGAAGCTCGTCGCCGACGGCTGCCGCCGCAAGGGCGCCGGCCGCACCGCGCGCGTCAGCTTCACGCTCGCCGACGTCAAGCCGCCGTCCGCTCCCGCCGGCGCGCCGATGCTCGTCCGCGTCCATGGCGACGGCAAGCAGATCCAGGCGCTCGAGGAGCGCGGGTTCGACGTCACCCACAACCAGCGCCCCGGCTGGGCCGACGTCGTGATCCTCGGCTCCGACCAGCTCGCCGAGCTGCGCGAGACCGGCCTGCCGTTCGACGTCCGCATCGCCGACCTGCGCAAGAGCTTCGCGAAGTCGCGCGCCGCCGATGCCGCCTACACGAAGCGCGTCGGCAAGCTCGGCTCCCCGCTTCCCTCGGGCCGGACCGAGTACCGGTCCTACGAGGACTTCCAGGCGGACCTCAAGAAGCTCGTCGACGAGCACCCGGATCGCGTGCGGCCCGTCGTGATCGGCAAGACCTTCCAGGGCCGCGAGATCACCGGCGTCGAGATCGCGAAGGACGTCAACGCCAACGACGGCCGGCCCGTCTACTTCCTCATGGGCGAGCACCACGCCCGCGAGTGGCCGTCGGGCGAGGCGGCGATGGAGTTCGCGGCGATGATGGCCACGCAGGCCGACGACCCGCGGATCGCGCGGCTGCTCGCGACCGAGCGCGTCGTCGTCGTGCCGATCGTCAATATCGACGGCACGATCGCCACGAAGCAGGCGTTCGACCCGGTCGACCAGACCGGCGTCGACCCCGAGGGCCTGCTCTCCACCGTGGAGATCATCGGCGGCTTCGGCGGCTTCAACGCCTACCGGCGCAAGAACTGCGACGGCGAGATCTTCCCCGCCGAGACGCCGTGCGAGCTCACGTGGGGCGTCGACAACAACCGCAACTACGGCAACGCGTGGGGCGGCCCCGGCTCGAGCCCCGACGTCTCGTCGCAGAGCTACCACGGCCCCGGCCCGCGGTCCGAGCCCGAGACGCAGGCCGTGTGGAACTTCGCCCGCACGCACCACGTCACCACGCTCATGACGCTGCACACGGTCGCGGCGCTCGTCCTGCGTCCCCCCGGGCTGCACGACGGCGGCCTCGCGCCGGACGAGGCCCGCATGAAGGAGATCGGCGACAAGATGGGCGACGTCGCCGGCTACACGTCGCAGTTCTCCTGGCAGCTCTACGACACCGCCGGGACGACGGAGGACGACACCTACGCGGCGACCGGCGGGTACGGCTACACGATCGAGATGGGCCCGCCGAACGGCAACTTCCACGAGGCCTACGAGACCGGCGTCGTGAAGGAGTGGACCGGCGACAACGACCACGCGAAGGGCCGCGGCGGCCTGCGCGAGGCGCTGCTGATCGCGGCCGAGGCCGCGGCGAACCCGGCCGACCACGCGGTCGTCCGCGGCTCCGCTCCGGCCGGCAAGGTGCTGCGGCTGAAGAAGTCGTTCGAGACGAAGACGAGCCCGTACTGCTCGAAGGGCATCGAGCCGGTCCTGAATGTCGCGGCGCTGCCCGAGGGCGGCATCTGCCCGCAGACGTCGGATCCGCAGACGCTCAAGGACACGATCGACACCACGACGGTCGTACCGTCGAGCGGGTCGTTCGAGTGGCACGTCGGGCAGTCGACGCGGCCGTTCGTCAACGGCGGCGCGACGAAGGAGGAGACGAAGGACGATCCGACGCCGCTCGCCGAGATGGAGGGCGCGCCGTCCGACCCCACGAGCGAGGTCGACCAGGAGTTCACCGTCCCCGAGGGCACCGTCGCCGACAAGCTCCGCGTGACGCTGACGCCGACGCTGCCCGAGGACTACGACATCGAGGTCTTCCGCAAGGAGGCCGACGGGTCGCTGAAGTCGGTCGGCACGTCGGGGAACATCCCCGGCGAGAGCGAGGAGGTCCTGATCCAGGAGCCCGCTCCGGGCACGTACGTCGTGCGCGTGGCCTACTACGCGGCCGCGACGGGCGCGTACAAGATCACCGTCACCCGCGTGGTCACGACCCGCACGGTCGATCCGGGCACCGGCAAGGAGGCCTACGAGCTGACCTGCGAGAACCCGGACGGCACGGTCCTCGAGAGCCGCCAGCTCATCATCGACCGCGGCCAGACCGTGGATCTCTCCCTCGGCTGCGGCCAGGCTCCGTCGACGTTCGCGAACGGCAGCACGCTGCCGAAGACGATCGTCGCGAGCACGGCGCCGAAGCGGAAGCTGCGCCTCGGCCTGCGGCTCGCGTCGAAGAAGCTCCGCAAGGGCCGCGTCGCGCTGCTCGTGACGTGCCCGAAGGCCGCGAAGGCCCCGTGCCGCAACGGCGTCGTGCGGTTGGTCGGCAAGGTCGGCGGCTCGAAGGCCCGCACCTTCGCCCGCTCCCCGTTCCGCGCCGCGGCGGGCAAGTCGAAGGTCGTCCGGGTGAAGGTGGGCAAGAAGGCGATGCGCAAGCTCGCCGCCCGCAAGCGCCTGTCGATCTCCGCGGTCGCCACTGCCACCGCCGGCAAGAGGAAGCTCGCCGGCGCGCGGAAGCTCACGCTGCGCAAGTAGCGGTCACCAGCTCACACCCCAGCCGCTCATGAGGGCCGCGTTCCGAGGGGGGACGCGGCCCTCGCGGCGGTCCGGGTGCGCCTATGATCCGGGAACGATGCTGAGCGGTAAGACAGCCGTGGCGTTCACCTCGGGCGGCGTGCTCGCCGCCGCCGGCTTCCTCGCCGCGCTCACGTTCCTGCCGGCCTACTCGGGCGGCGAGACCGTCGTCGAGTACAACGGCACGTGGGTCGTGTGGGTCGGCGTCGTCCCCGTCTCCCTGTCGCTGGTCGTCTGGGCCGGCCTGCGCGCCCGCTGCACGACAGGGAGCCGGTTCGGCACCCGGATCGCCGTCGTCGCCGTCGCAGTCGTGATCCTCCAGGCGTACGTGATGCTGCTCTCGGCCGGCGTTTGGCTCATGCCGGCTGCGGCGCTGCTCCTCCTCGGCGTCGTCACGACGCCGAGCCCTCGCTGACCGTCGAGGCGGCGTTCGTAGAGTCGGTCCGGCATGGCCGACCTCGCCTCGATCGACGCGAAGCTCGACGCTCTCTCGCAGCAGCCGTTCCGGGCGAAGTTCCATCTGCGCGGGCGCGACGCCGCGACGGTGGAACTGCGGGGCATGGAGATCGTTCGCCGGCACGCGGACGAGCTGCTGGTGAAGCGGCTTGCGCCGGCGGACCCGTACAAGGACGGCAAGCAGACGCCGTACCGCGGCCATCCGGTGTTCGTCGCGCAGCACGCGACGGCGACGTGTTGCCGCTCGTGCCTGGAGCGCTGGCACGGCATCGAGAAGGGCCGCGAGATGACCGACGACGAGCGCGCGTATGCGGCGGACGTGATCTGCCGCTGGATCGAGCGGGATCTCGCTGCATCCGGCCGTCGCGCGCCTCGCTGAGTCAGCGGGCGAAGACGCGGAACTCGCGTTCGACGCGGAAGCCGGCGGCGCGGTAGAGGCCGAGCGCGCTGTCGTTGGCGGCCTCGACGCCGAGGGCGAACCCGGTGGCTCCCTGCTCCCGGAGGTCGGCGAGGGCGTGCAGGAGGAGCGCGCGGCCGAGGCCCTGGCCGCGATGGGAGCGGGCGACGGCGAGCTGCTCGATCCAGCCGCGGCCGTCGCTGAACACGCGGCCGGCGATCCAGCCGACCGGGCGGGCGTCGTGGCGTGCGACCCAGCCGCGGTACTCGCGCGCGAACGTCGCGCTCCACGCCTCTAGCGGCCGATCGTGGTGGCCGGGGACCTCCGACCAGGCGGCGTCGACGTAGACGAGCGCGTAGACGGCGTCGTCGTCCTCGCCCGGCCGGTACGGCGCGATCTCGATCCCCGGCGGCCAGGCCGCCGCGGCGAGCGCGGGCTCGATGCCGCGCTCGAGGTCGAAGGCGGAGCGGACGTGGGCGAACCCGTGCTCCTCCAGCCATGCGATCCGCTGCTCGTCGTTCGCGTAGGCGGAGACCTCGCGGATTCCCCGGTCGACGAGCCAGCCCACGAGCGCCTCCAGCGCGGGCATCGCAGCCGCGGGGTCGATGGCGAGCATCTCGCCACCGCCCTCGATCGCGGCGTAGCCCGTGATGCGGCCCCCGTCCTCGAAGACCACGCCCGGCGGATAGGAGTCGATCAGCTCGCCGACCTCGTCGGTCGACACCTCCGACGCGCCGGACCAGGCGGCGTCCTCGGCGAGCACCAGCGCGATGACGTCGTCGCGGTCGGCGGGCGTGACGGGGCGCAGCATCGGACCGGCGGCGTGGACTACGCCTTCTTCTTCGGGGCGCGAAGCGTGATCGACTTCGTCGTGACGGCGGTGTCGGCCGGCTGCAGCAGGACGCGCGTGCGCAGCTTCCCCTGCTTCGCGAGCAGTGTCCGCGCCGCACCCGACAGCCGGATGCGGACGGTGGTGGTCGACCCGCTGGCCGTGGAGAACCCGCCGCTGCCGAAGATGAGCCGGAAGCGGCCGCCGCCGAAGCGCACTGCCGACGCCGTCTGCAGCGCGACCGTGCCGCTGCACGGGACGGATCGCCCGGCCGGGCAGACCACGGACGCCGTCACGCTCCGGCGATCGGCCGACTGGCGGATGCTGCCGAGGGTGGGACCGGGGACGACGACGGGCGTCGGCACCTCCTTGGTGACGGTGACCTCCTTCGTCACCACAACCGGGGGAGCGGGCTCCACCGGGCACGGTGCGTGCGAGGCGGCGTCGGTCGGGCAGCCGTCCTGCGTCTCGTCGCCGTAGCGGTCGCCGTCGGCGTCGGGCTCGATGGTGCCCTCGAGCAGCAGGAGGAACCCGCCGAACGGGCTCGTGGCCTGCTGGGTGCCGAGGACGTCGCCCGCCACGCGCGTGTACTCGGCGCTGGTCCCGCCCGTCGTGAAGGCGGGCGCCGCGCCGCCGGCTGCGTCCTTCTGCGTCCAGATGGCGAGGAACTCGCCGGCGACGATCGGGATCCCGACCGCGTGCCCGCTCGTGTCGGTCGGGAAGTACGTCTCGGTCCCGAGCGGCGAGCTCGGCTTGAACGTCAGGAACACGTCGTTCGCGCCCGACGGCGTGGCCGGCCGCGCGGTGAGGTTCGGGCTCGTGCCGCTCATGATGCGATACGCGAAGACGCCGGGATCGGCGCCCCCCGGACCTCGGCGGAGACGCAGCCGCGTCAGGACGCCCGAGACCGGTGCGGAGGCGCTCGCGCCGCCGGCCAGCTTCGTGCCCGTCGTCGTGGCGTTCGCGGGTGTCCCGAAGCTCGGCGTGGCTCCGTCGATCGGCGGCCCGAACGTCGTCGCGCCGTGCGCCGCGGGCGCCGCCCACAGAGCGACGCTCCCTGTCACACCGATCACCGTCAGCAGTCCGGCCGTCCGCATCTCGCGTCCTCCCTCTCGCGGTCCGCGCGAGTATCCACCAACGCGAGGTGCGTCGCCAGAGGCGTTATGCGGCGACGGCCTCCGGGTCCGACGGCGTCGAGCCGCCGACCGCGGCGGCGGGGCGGAACTGCATGCCGGCGTCCGTGATCGAGCCGAACCGCAGGGACAGGAGGTCCATCGGGTAGTTCATGCGGAGGTTCCACGGGGCCTTGGAGCCCTGCTTCGGGAACTTGTCGAGCGCCCGCAGGACGTAGCCGGCCTGGAAGTCGAGGAGCGGCTGCTCCTTGACCGTCGGGTCGTCGTTGTGCGGCACGCAGACCGGGCGGCCGGTCTTGCGCATGTGGTTGAGCAGGCGGCAGACGTACTCGGCCGTGAGGTCGACCTTCAGCGTCCACGACGCGTTCGTGTAGCCGATCGCGAACGCGAAGTTCGGGACGTCGGAGAGCATCATGCCCTTGTAGGCCATGGTCTCGGACAGCGCGATCGACCGGCCGTCGATCTCCATCTCGACGCCGCCGAAGACCTCGAGGTTCAGGCCGGTCGCGGTGACGACGATGTCGGCCTCGAGCTCCTCGCCCGAGCGCAGCTTGATCCCGTTCTCCGTGAACGTCTCGATGTGATCCGTGGCGATCGACGCGTCGCCGCGCTTCAGCGCCGCGAAGAGGTCGCCCTGCGGGACGACGCAGAGGCGCTGGTCCCAGGGGTCGTACGGCGGGCGGAAGTGCTTGTCGACGTCGATCTCGCGCGGCAGCTGCTTGATCGTCAGCTTGCGGATCAGCGACCGGACGCGGTGCGGCCAGCGGCGGCTCGCGCGGTAGAGCGCCGCCTGCAGCGCGACGTTCTTCCAGCGCACGATCCCGTAGGTCGCCTTCTTCGGCAGGACCTTGGCGAGCGCGGTCTGCAGCGGATCTTCGCCCGGCACCGCGAGGATGTAGGTCGGCGTGCGCTGCAGCATCGTCACGTGCGCGGCCTTGTCGGTCATCGCCGGGACGAGCGTCACCGCCGTCGCGCCGCTGCCGATCACCACGACGCGCTTGCCCGTGTAGTCGAGGTCCTCCGGCCAGTGCTGCGGATGGATGATCTGCCCGCGGAACCGCTCGGTCCCCTCGAAGTGCGGCGTGAAGCCTTCGTCGTAGCGGTAGTAGCCGGCGCACGACATGAGGAACTGGCACGTGACCGTCACGCGCTCCCCCGTCCCGACTCGCTCGGCCGTGACGGTCCACAGCGCATCGGCACTGGAGAACGACGCCGCGACGACCTTGAGCCCGTAGTGGATCTTGCGATCGATCCCGTACTCGCGCGCGGTGTCCCGGACGTAGCGCAGGATCGACGGCCCGTCGGCGATCGACTTCGCGTCGGTCCACGGCCGGAACCGGAACCCGAGCGTGTGCATGTCGGAGTCGGACCGGATGCCCGGATAGCGGAACAGATCCCACGTCCCGCCGAGCGACTCGCGCATCTCGAGGATCGCGTACGAGCGGTCGGGGCACTTGTCCTGCAGGTGGAACGCGCTGCCGATGCCGGAGATGCCGGCGCCGACGATTAGCACGTCGACGTGCGCCGGCGGAGCGTCGGTTCCGCGGCCGTTGTCGAGGGGAAGCGTGGAGGTCATGTCAGGCACATCCGCGTTCGGGTCGTGGTCGACGATGCGTCGATCGTATCAACACTGTGTCGAGAACGTCGACATCGAGTAGACTCGGTACCCGCATGACCCCTCCGGCCAAGCAGGAAGCAGCGCGCGCCACCCGGTCCCGCCGACAGGCGCGGATGAGCGGCGACGAGCGCGAGCGGGCGATCCTCGAGACGTTCGAGCGCCTGCTCGGCGAGCGGTCCCTGCACCGCATCTCGATCGACGACATCGCCCGCGGCGCGGGGATCTCGCGGCCGACGTTCTACTTCTACTTCGCCTCCAAGGAGGCGGTGCTGCTGTCGCTGTTCGAGCGGATGCTCGCCGACGCGCAGGCCCGCCGCGGCGACGTGATGGCGCAGCTGGCGGCCGATCCGCGCGAGGCGATCCGGGAGAGCCTCGCCGCCTTCTACGACGTCTTCCGCGAGCACCGCGCGGTGACCCTCGCCGGCGTCGACGCCGGCGCGTCGAGCGCCGAGGTCCGCGAGGTCTGGTCGCAGGTGATGGAGGGCTGGGTGTCCGAGACGCAGCGGGCGATCGAGGCCGAGCGCGCCCGCGGCGCGGCACCCGACGGCCTCCCCGCCCGCGACCTCGCGATCGCCCTTCTGCACATGAACGACCGGGTCTTCCACACCGCGCTCGCGCACCATCCCCCGGCGCTGGAAGAGGACCGCGTCGTCGACGTGCTCGTCGGGATCTGGCTGGCGACGATCTACGGCGCCGGGCCCGCGGACGTCGCGAGCTAGGCGGCGGCCTGCGCCACCGGCGGCGCGGCGGCGCCGGCGACGCGCACCCGGTCGCGGCCCGCGGCCTTCGCCTCGTACAGCGCGAGGTCGGCGCGGGCGCGGACGGCGTCGAAGTCGAACGGCTCGCCCGGGGCGGTCGCGGCGACGCCGAGCGACAGCGTGACCTCCACCCCGCCGATGGGCCGCCCGCCGACGATCCGGCGCAGCCGCTCGGCGACCTCGGCGGCGGTCGCCGCGTCGACGCCGGCGAGCACGACGACGAGCTCCTCGCCGCCGAAGCGGTAGAGGTCCTCGAACGCCCGCAGCTGGCTGCGCATCCGGTCGGCCACGCCGCGCAGCACGGCGTCCCCGGCCGCATGGCCGAGGCGGTCGTTGACCGCCTTGAAGTGATCCAGGTCGCCGACGACGACGGCCACGCCGGCGCCGGTCAGCGCCGACTGGTGGGCGAGCTCCACCGACCGCGCCTCGAGCGCTCGCCGGTTGAGCAGGCCGGTCAGCGGGTCGACGATCGCCGCACCGCGGTGGTCGACGGCGGAGCGCCCGACGGCCGAGCCGATCACCGCGAAGCAGGCGAGCAGCGCGAAGACGAAGACGAGGTCGCTCGGGTGGCCGGTGATCGTCGCCGGCTCGGTCATCACGATGACGAAGGCCATGAGCGCCGCCGTGTACGCGACGCCCAGCACCGTCGCCCGGCCCGGGAAGACCGCGCTCGAGCCGACCATCATGAGCGTCAGCATCGGCAGCGCCCACGCCATGCCGGTCACGCCTTCGGGCACGTCGGCGACCAGGAACGCGAGCGCGTTGCCCGCCTGCGCGAGCAGCCACGCGCCGCCGAGCCAGTACTCGGGACGGCGGCGGCGCCCGAGGTTCGCGCCGAGGCGGCGATACAGCAACGAGCCGACCACCACGGGGACGATCGGCCACCAGCCGAACCACGGGCCGAGGAACAGCGTCGCGGCGAACGCGAGCGCATACGGGACGGGGTTGGCCTCGCGCAGGCGGCCGGCCAGCTCGACGAGGTGGCGGCGCTCGTTGGCGTCGACCAGCCAGCTCGCCGCCTGGTCGCGCAGCGCCGCGTGGCGCTCGGGCGCGGCACCGGCGCGGGCCGGCTCGGGCGCACGACGGCGCTCGACGCGGTTGGCGCGCAGCACGGTGACCGCGTCGCCCTCGTCGTCGAGGCGGACGCGGTCGCGCCCGTCGCGCTTGGCCTCGTAGAGGGCGGCGTCGGCGCGGCCGAACAGCGTCGCGAAGTCGAAGCTCTCCCCGGGCCGCGTGGTCGCCCCGCCGACGGACACGGTCACGTCGACCCCGGCGATCGGGCGGTCGGCGACGGCCATGCGCAACCGCTCGGCGACGGCGAGCACCGCAGCGGGCTCCGAGTCGGGCAGCAGGACGACGAACTCCTCGCCGCCGTAGCGGTAGACACCGGCGAACGCGGGCAGCTCGGCGCGCAGCCGGTCGGCCACGCCGCACAGCACGGCGTCGCCCATGGCATGGCCGTGTCTGTCGTTGATGGCCTTGAAGCGGTCGACGTCGAGCACCAGGACGCCCGTGCGGGCGAGGCCGTGAGCGGCGCTCTGCTCCAGCTCGAGCGCCCGCGTCCGCAGCGCCGCGCGGTTCAGCGCGCCCGTGAGCTGGTCGACGATGGCCGCGCGGCGCGAGGCCCGCTCGACGTCGCGCACGATCGAGCCGACGATCGCGGTGCTCAGCAGCAGCGCGACCTGATGAGCCAGCAGCGGCGGCGTCGAGGTCACCATGTCCCCCACAGCGACGACCGCGACGACGACGAGCAGGACCGAGCTCAGCAGCGCGCCGGCGACGACCGTCCGCGTCGGCCAGACGACGCTCGCGAGCATCATCGGGAACGCGAAGAGCGGCAGCAGGTACTGGCGCGGGCCGGAGGCGACGAGGATCACGAGGGCGACGGCGGCCTGGGCGACGATCCACGAGGCCAACAGCGCCAGCTCCGGCCGGCGGAAGCGGTCGAGGCGCGCCTGGAGGCCGCGGAAGAGCGCGGCGCTGGCGGCGAGCGTGACCGGCGGCCACCAGCCGAACGAGGGAACGCCGAGCAGCGCAGCGACGAACAGCAGCGCGATCGCGCCGCTCGATCGCGGCTGCAGCTGCCGGCTGACGTCGACCACGCGGGCGCGTTCGGCGTCGTCGCGGCACAGGAGACCCGCTCCGTGCATGCACAGGGGATCGGCGGTCCGTGGTGGAACTTGACCGCATGTCACCCACCGGGTCGGTGGTCAACGACGGAATCTCAAGCGAACCGCGTGGCCAGCGCCTGCTCGACGGCCTCGAGCAGCCGCTCGGCCGCGAACGGCTTCGCGATGAACGACGCGTCCGGGATGTCGGCCTCGGCCCCGAGCCGGTCCTCGGCGTAGCCGGACATGAAGACGATCGGCACGTCGGATCGCGCGCGCAGCCGCTCTGCCAGCTCGGTGCCCGACATGCCCGGCATGACGACGTCGGTCAGCAAGAGGTCGATCGTCGCCCCGGTGCCGGCGAGCGCGAGCGCATCGTCGCCCGACGCCGCCTCGATCACCACGTAGCCGGCGTCGCGCAGGATCCGCACCGTCGACTGCCGCACCGCGGACTCGTCCTCGACGACGAGCAGCCGCTCCCCCGCCCCGGAACGCCGCGGCGCGATCGGCGCCGGCGTCCCCTCCTCCGGCTCGCCCGCGATCGCCGGCAGCAGGATCCGCACCGTGGTCCCGCGCCCGGGCGCCGACTCGATGTCGACGTGACCGCCCGCCTGCGTCGCGATCCCGTAGACGGTCGCGAGCCCCAGGCCGGTGCCCATGCCCGATCCCTTCGTGGTGAAGAACGGCTCGAACGCGCGCTCGACGGTCTCGGCGTCCATGCCCACGCCGGTGTCGCTCACCTCGAGGCAGACGTAGCCGAGCGCGCTCGGCGGGTTCCATGAGGCGTCGAGCGTCGCGCGCGACACCGCCAGCGTCAGCGTCCCGCCCTCCGGCATCGCGTCGCGGGCGTTGACGGCGAGGTTCATGACGACCTGGTCGAGCTGGCTGCGATCGGCCTCCACGGGCGGCAGCCCCGGCTCGACGTCGACCGCCAGCGTGATGTGGCTGCCGAGCGTGCGCGAGAGCATGTTCTGCAGGTCGTGGAGCACCGCGCCGAGATCGACGAGCTCGTTCTCGACGGCCTGGCGACGGCTGAAGACGAGCAGTCGGCGGGTGAGCTCCGACGCGCGCCGCGCGGCCTCCGTGATCTGCTCAACGTCGCTCGCGACCGTCGAGCCCGGCTCCACCTCCGCCTTGACGAACCCGGCGAAGTTGGTGATCACGGCGAGCAGGTTGTTGAAGTCGTGCGCGATGCCGCCCGCGAGCTGGCCGACGGTCTCGAGCCGCTCGACTTGGCGCAGGCGGGCGGCGAGCGCCTCGCGCTCGTGCCGGGCCTGCTGGCGGTCGGTGACGTCGGTGCTGACCCCCGCGAGCGCGTACGTCCGGCCAGTGGCGTCGCGCAGCGGGAACTTCAGCGAGCTGAAGACGCGGACGCGGCCGTCGACGTGGACGTGCTCCTCGACCTCGACGGGCCCCTCGCCGGCGAGCACCCGCTCGTCCGTTCGGCGCAGCACGTCGGCCTCGCCGGCCGGGAAGAAGTCGTGGTCGCACCTGCCGATGATGTCCTCGGGACTGGAGCCGAGCAGCGTCGCCAGGAACCGGTTGACGAGCAGGTAGCGGCCGTCGAGGCCCTTCATGAAGATCGCCGCCGGCGTGTTGTCGACGAACGCCTGCAGGCGCATGCGGCTCGCGGTGAGCTGCTCGGCGACCACGGCGCGGTCGATCGCCGCCGCGAGCACGTTCGTCAGCGCCTGCAGGAAGTGCAGGTCGTCGCCCGAGAACCGGCGCCGATCGCGCGCGAGGACCGCGACGCCGCCGAGCAGGCGCGAGCCGACGTACATCGGCACGAACATCCCGGCGCGGGCGCCGGTCTCGTGCAGGCGCGGGAGGCCGGCGAAGCGGTCGTCGCTGCGCAGGTCCTCGGCGACGAGGCTCTCGAAGCGCCGGATCGCCGCGCCGAAGACGGTGTCGCCGAGCGGGAAGATGGTCCCGCGTTCGACGCTGGAGGGCGCCGACTCGGTGTGGAGGACGAGCGCAGTGCCCGCGGGGTCGCGCTCGAGCACCGCGGCGTAGTCGACGCCGAGCAGCTCGGCGGCGCGGTCGACCCCCGCGCGAAGGACCCGGTCAAGGTCCTGCGTCGTGAGCGCGAGCCGGCCGATCTCCGCCACGACCGCCTCGCGGCGGGCGCGGGCGCCCAGCGCCTCGGCCCGGCGGCGCTCGGACACGTCGCGGACCGCCGCGATCACGAGCGTCCCGCCCGGCGACTCGAGCGTGCTCCGCGAGATCTCGACCGGGATGCCGTGGCCGTCGCGGTGGCGGGCGGTGAGGTCACGGGCCCCGTCGCCCAGCGCGTCCGGGACCACCAGGTCGACCGAGCGGCCGACGAGCTCGTCGCGGCCGTGGCCGAACAGCCGCTCCGCCGCACGGTTGACGAACCGGATCGTGCCGTCGCCCTCCGCCACGAGCATGGCGTCGGGCGCGGCTTCGAGGACCGCGCGGAACGTGGTGTCGGATTCCGAGGTCATCCGGTCGAGGACGTTGAACTACGATCGAGTCCGATGGACAGGCAAGGGTCTATCACCGTGCTCCTGGCGGACGATCATCCGATGCTTCGGGCCAGCCTCGTGCGCGCGATCCAGCATCAGCCGTCGCTGCGGCTCGTCGGCGAGGCGGCGGACGGCCGCGCAGCGCTGCAGAGCATCCGGGAGCTCGGCCCCGACGTCGCCGTCATCGACCTGCGGATGCCGGGGCTGGACGGCCTCGCCGTCCTCAACGCCGCGCGCCGCGACGGCCTGTCGACGCGGATCATGCTGCTGTCCGGCCTGCTCGAGCGCTCGGACGTCGAGCGCGCGCTCGACCTCGGCGCCGCGGGCGTGCTGTCCAAGACGACCGAGGCGACGGCGCTCGTCGACGCGATCCTGGCCGTCGGCCGCGGCGAGACGGTCATGGGGTCCGACGTCCCGCAGCCGCAGGGCGGTCCCGGCGGGCGCCCGCGCGCCGCACCGCTGCTGACCCCGCGCGAGCACGAGATCCTCCACCTGATGGCGGCCGGCCGGTCAGGGCCGCAGATCGCGCAGGACCTCGTCCTGAGCCTGTCCACGGTCAAGACCCACACCGAGAAGCTGTACACGAAGCTCGGAGTCTCGGATCGCGGCGCCGCCGTGGCCGAGGGGATGCGGCGCGGACTCGTCGAGTAGGCGCGTCGGTCATCGGCCGATCGCCCCTTTCGGCGCCCCGGGGCCGAATGACCCGCGTTCACGGGCCGATGCACCGGGCGTGCCGGACCGCCGCGTGATGATCTTCGAGGACGACCCGCTGTGGAGCGCGCTCGTCCGCCGCATCGTCGCCCGGGACCCGGGACTGACGACCGCGGCGGCGGACCCGGACGTCGTCGTGGTCGGCGGCGGCGCCCTGCGCGAGCGGGCGGCGCCCTCGATCGTCGCCGCCGCGCGCGCCGCCGGGGCTCACGTCGTCGCGCTCGTCGAACGGCAGGACGCGGAGACCTCCGCACTGCTCGACGCGCTCGGCATCACCGATAGCGTCCTGCGCTCCGCCCCGACCGCGGCGCTGGTGGCGGCGCTGCGCGACTAGGCCGCGAGCGGTAGGTCGCCGCGCGGGAACGGCCGCTTGCCCCAGCGCGCGGCGCGGGCGTAGTGCACGAGCCGGCCGAAGTAGTCCTCGAGCGGGGGCGGCCGCAGCCCCGCCTCGCCGAAGATCTCCTTGGCGCGCGCGTCGTCGAAGCGAACGTCCATCGCGAAGTACGGCAGGTACCGCGCCGCTTCGGCGGAACGCTCGGCCAGGCCGCCGCCGGCCAGGTCTGGGTCCACCAGCGGCGGCCGTGGCCGGCCGAGCGCGTCGCACGCCAGGTCGAGGAGATCCCCGGCAGTGAGCGCATCGGAGCCTGCGACGAGGTGCAGCGTCCCCGTCACGTCGGGACGGTCGAGCACGACGTGGGCGATCGCGTCGGCGACGTAGTCGACCGGGACGACGTCCACGTGCGCGCCCGCGCGCGCGGGGATCGCGGGCAGCAACCCGCGGTCGAACGCGCGCAGCGGCCAGTAGAGGACGTTGAAGGCCGCGGTCCAGCCGGTGTCGCTCTCCCCCACGACGATGCTCGGCCGCAGGATCACGGCATCGGGCCGACGCTCGGTGACGAGCGTCTCGGCCTCGAGCTTGCTCTGCTCGTACGTGTTGCGGAAGTCCTGGCCGCGGTCGCGGTCGTCCTCGGAGAACACGCCGCTCCGCTGGCCGGCGACGTACGCGGTCGAGACGTGGACGTACCGCGCGTCCGCGCGGTCGGCGGCGTCGAGCACGTGGCGGGTGCCGTCGACGTTGATCGCGCGCGCCTCGTCGAGATCGAGGCCGAACGACACCGACGCCGCGCAGTGCACGACGACGTCGACGTCCGGCACCGCCGGCAACGGCGCGGTGACGTCGCCCGGCACCGCGACCGCGCGCCCGCGCTGCTCCGCCGGGACGCCCATCGTGTCGAGCACCGCGTCGAGGCGGACGCGCGGGTCGGCGCCGCGCACGAGGCACGCGACGCGCTCGCCGCGGTCGAGCAGCCGCGCGAGCAGCTCCATGCCGACGAAGCCGGTCGCGCCGGTGAGCAGGACGGTCACGCCGTGACCGCCTCGGCGGCGGGGACGGCGGCGCCCGCGCCCGGCCCGACGGCGTGGAAGCCGCCGTCGACGTGGACGATCTCGCCGCTGATCGCGCGCGCCCAGTCCGACAGGAGGAACAGCGCGGCGTCGGCGACCGGCTCGGCGTCGTCGACGTCCCAGCCGAGCGGCGCGCCCGCGGTCCACAGGTCCTTCAGCCGGTCGAAGCCGGGGATCGCCCCGGCCGCCAGCGTGCGCACCGGCCCCGCGCTGACGAGGTTGACGCGGACGCCGCGCGGCCCGAGGTCGCGCGCGAGGTACCGCGACACGGCCTCGAGGCCGGCCTTCGCCACGCCCATCCAGTCGTAGGCCGGCCAGGCCACGGACGCGTCGAAGTCAAGGCCGACGACGCTGCCGCCACCGTCCCGCTCGAGCAGCGGCAGCATCGCGGCGGTCAGCCCCTTGAGGGAGTAGGCGCTGACCCGGAAGGCGGTCGCCGCGCTGTCGGGCGGCGTGTCGAGGAACGCGCCGCCCAGCGCATCCCCCGGTGCGAACGCGATCGCGTGCAGGACGCCGTCGAGGCGGTCCCAGCGGCGCTCGAGCTCCTCGCGGACGGCGACGAGGTCGTCGGCGTTCTCGACGTCGAGCTCGAGCACGTCGGCGGGCTCGGGCAGGACGCGGGCGGCGCGCTCGGTCAGGCGGCGGGCGCGGCCGAAGCCGGTGAGCACGACCTCGGCGCCCTCCTCCTGCGCGCGGCGGGCGACGTGCCACGCGATCGAGTCGCGCGTCACGACGCCCGTGACGAGCAGCTTGCGGCCCTCGAGCAGCGCGCTCACAGCGGGATCGGCACGAAGCCGTCGTCGGCGGGGACGTGCGGATCGAGCGCGGGCGCGTCGTCGCGGCTCCACAGGACCTCGACGACGGCGCGGCAGACGAGGCGGTCGTCCTGGTTGACGATCCGCAGGCTCAGGGTGACGAGCCCGGCCGCGGGGTCGATCTCGGTCAGCTGCGCGATCGCGCCCTCGACGCGGATCGTGTCGCCGAGGCGGACGGGCCGCTTGAACACCGCGTCCTTCACGCGCCGCAGCGCGAGGACGCGCTCGGGATCGAACGCGGTGAGGCCGACCGCGTAGGAGAGGACGAGCATGCCGTGGGCGATGCGCTCGCCGAACGCGCTCGACGCCGCCCACGCCGCGTCGGTGTGCTGCGGGTGCAGGTCGCCGGTCTGGGTCGCGAAGCCGACCACGTCGGCCTCGGTGATCGTGCGCCCGCGCGACGTGAAGCCGCTGCCGACCTCGAGTCGCTCGTACGGGACGGAGAGGGTCATGGCAGGGGTTCCTGGTGGTCGGGGTCGAGGGCGTCGAGGGCGTGGACGAGCCGCCGGCGGGTGTCGCTGGGGACGATCACCTCGTCGATCGCGCCCGCCGCGGCGGCGGCACGCGAGCCGAGGTGCTCGTCGGCGTAGTCGCGGGCGAGGCGGTCGGCCGTCGCATCGGCGTCGTCGGACGCCGCGATCGCGCGGCGGTGGACGATGCCGACCGCCTGCTTCGGACCCATGACGCCGAGCTGCGCGTTCGGCCACGCGAACGTGAGGTCGGCGCCGAGCTCCTTCGAGTTCATCGCGATGAACGCGCCACCGAACGCCTTGCGCAGCACGACGGTCACCTTCGGGACGCTCGCCGCCGCGAACGCGCGCACGAGCGTCGCGCCGAAGCGGATCACGCCCGCCTTCTCCTGCTGCGAGCCGGGCAGGAAGCCCGGCGTGTCGACGAGCACGACGAGCGGCAGCCCGAACCGGTCGCACATCTCGACGAACCGCGCCCCCTTCTGCGCCGCCTCGGCGTCGAGCACGCCGCCCAGGTGCCGCGGCTGGTTGGCGATGACGCCGACCGCGCGGCCGTCGATCCGCGCGAACGCGGTGACGATGTTGCGCGCCCACTTCGGCGACAGCTCGAGCATCCGGCTGCCGTCGGCGACGGCGCCGATGACCGTCCGCACGTCGTAGACCTTGCGCTGGTCGGCGGGGACGGCGGCGTCGGGGAACGCGCCGCGCGGGTCGGCCCCCGGCCAGCGCGACGGGCGCTCGCCGATGCGCTGCGGCAGGTAGTCGAGCAGATCGCGCGCCAGCAGCGCGGCGTCGACGTCGGTCGGCGCGACGAGCTGCGCGACGCCGTTGCGGCCGTGCACGCCGGGGCCGCCGAGCTCGGCCGCCGTCAGGTGCTCGCCCATGACCTCCTCGACGACCGCGGGCCCGGTCAGGAACATCGTCGCCGCGTCCGTCATGACGACGACGTCGGTCAGCGCGGGCGAGTACGAGCCGCCGCCGGCGGAGGCGCCGCCGATGACCGTGACCTGCGGGACGAGCTTCTGCAGCCGCACGTTCTCGGCGAAGATCCGGCCGTAGCCGCCGAGGGCGTCGACGCCCTCCTGCAGCCGCGCGCCGGCGGACTCGACGAAGCCGACGACGGGCACGCCCGCGCGGCCGGCGAGCCGCAGGACGCGCACGATCGTGTCGGCGTGCGCGGCGCCGAGCGAGCCGCCGATGAACCCGGCGTCCTGGGCGTAGGCGTAGACCGGGCGGCCGTCGACGCGTCCGGCCCCGGCGACGACGCCGTCGCCGGAGCGCGCCCGCTCCCCCATCCGCGTCGACGTGACGTCGGTGCGGATGAGCGACAGCGAGCCGGGGTCGCAGAGCACCTCGAGGCGCTCCAGCGCGGTGAGCTTCTCCTCCGGGCGGGGGACGACGGCGAGGGGCATCAGGTCGCCTTCAGGCAGAGGACGGCGTTGTGGCCGCCGAACCCGAACGAGCTCGACAGCCCCACGGCGTTGCCGTTCGCCGAGGCGAGCGGCTTCGCGGAGCCGGGCACGTAGTCGAGGTCGAGGCCCTCGTCGGGCTGCTCGTAGCCCAGCGTCGGCGGGGCGATGCGGTCGCGCAGCGCCAGCACGGTCGCGACCGCCTCCACGGCGCCGGCGGCGCCGAGCAGGTGGCCGATCGCCGATTTCGTCGACGAGACCGGCACGGTCATCGCGCGCTCGCCGAGCGCCGCCTTGAGCGCGTTCGTCTCCGCGCGGTCGTTGAGCGGCGTCGACGTGCCGTGCGCGTTGACGTAGTCGACGTCGTCCGGCGTGAGGCCGGCGTCCTCGAGCGCCGCGCGGATCGCGGCGGCGGCGCCGCGGCCCTCGGGGTCGGGTGCGGTGAGGTGGTGCGCGTCGGACGTCGCGCCGTAGCCCGCGATCTCCGCGAGCACGCGCGCGCCGCGCTCGCGAGCGCGCTCGGCGTCCTCGAGGATGAGCACGCCGGCTCCCTCGCCCATCACGAACCCGTCGCGGCGGACGTCGAACGGGCGCGAGATGCCGCTCGCCGACGTCGCGTCGAGCGCGCCGAAGGCGGCGCGGGAGAGCGAGGTCAGCGCGGCCTCGGAACCGCCCGCGACGACCGCGTCGGCGTCGCCGGCCTGGATCATCCGCGCGGCCGCGCCGAGCGCGTGGGCGCCCGCGGCGCACGCCGACACAACGCCGTACGTCTGGCCCCGCAGGCCGTGGCGCATCGACAGCGCGGCGGCGCCGGCGTTGCTCATCATGAGCGGCACGGCCAGCGGCGAGACCTTCTGCGGCCCCACGTCGCGCAGCGCGTCGAGGTTCACCTCGATCGTGCCGATGCCGCCGATGCCGGTGCCGAGCACGCAGCCCACGCGCTCCGCCGCGTACGGCAACTCGGCCTCCCAGCCGGCGTCCTCGAGCGCCTCCGCGCACGCGGCGACGGCGAACTGGGTGAAGCGGTCGCTGCGGCGTGCCTCCTTGGCGGTCATCCGCTCGGTCGGGTCGAAGTCGCGGCAGGCGCCCTCCCCGTCCTCGATCCCGCAGACGCCCGCGGTCCAGCGTTCGTGCAGCGCGCGGGCCCCCGATCCGAGTGGGGAGACGGCGCCCACGCCGGTGATGGCGACGGTGCGCCGCACGGCGATCAGCTGGCTCGCTCGACGACGAGGTCGATCGCGTCGCCGACGGTCTTGATCTGCGCGACGTCGTCGCCCTTGAGGCGCACGCCGAAGTTCTCCTCGACGACCTGGCTCAGCTCGGCGAGGTCGAGCGAGTCGATGTCGAGCGCCTCGAAGGTGGCGTCGCGGCTGATCTCGTCGCGGCTCGGCCCCAGCTCGACGAGCGCGTCGTACACGACGGTCTCGACCTGCTCGGTGGTGGCGGTGGCGGACATGGTCTTGGGTTCCTCCTCGTTGGTTGGGTCAGGCGCTCATGCCGCCGTCGACGGCGAGCACGGAGCCGGTGACGTACGCGGCCTCGTCGGAGGCGAGGAACCGCACGCACGCGGCCACGTCGTCCGGACGCCCGGCGCGCTTGGCCGGGACGGCGTTGAGGACCTCCGGCGGCAGGTCCTCGGTCATGTCGGTGGCGATGAAGCCGGGGGCGACCGCGTTGACGGTCACGCCGCGGCGGGCGACCTCGACGGCGACGGTCTTCGTCATCGCGATGAGGCCGGCCTTCGAGGCGGCGTAGTTCGCCTGCCCCGGGTTCGCCTTCGGGCCGACGACCGACGCGATGTTGACGACGCGGCCGTGGCGGCGGCGGACCATCCCCTTCACCGCGGTCCGCGTGAGACGGAACGCGGCGGTCAGGTTGGTCTCGAGCACGCGGTCCCAGTCCTCGTCGTCGAGCTGGATCGCGAGGCCGTCGGCGCGCACGCCCGCGTTGTTGACGAGCACGGCCAGCGGGCCCAGCTCCTCCGCCGTGCGCGTGAGCAGCTGGTCGGCGACGGCCGGGTCGGCGACGTCGCCGCCGATCGCGGTGGCGATGCCGCCCGCCTGCGTGATCGCGTCGACGACGGCGAGGGCGTCGTCCTCGCGCGACCGGTAGTTGATGGCGACGGGCCAGCCGTCGGCGGCCAGCGCGGTCGCGATCGCGGCTCCGATGCCGCGGGACGCGCCGGTGACGAGCGCGCAGCCGTCGCGCACCGGCGTCGTGTCGGTGGCCCGCGGCGCGGGCGCGGTGGTCAGGGCCATGTGAGCACCCCCGCTCCGTAGACGAACCCGGCGCCCATCGCGCCGAGCAGGACGCGCTCGCCCGATCGCGGGCGAGCCCCGGACAGGGCGAGCGGGATGCTCGCCGCCGAGGTGTTGCCGACGTCCTCGATGGCGTCGACGACCTTGTCCGGGTCGAGATCCAGGCGCTGGCGGACCGCTTCGAGGATCCGCCGGTTGGCCTGGTGGAAGACGAACTTGTCGATGTCGTCGAGCGCGACGCCGGCCGCGACGCACGCCTGCGCGGTGGCGTCGCACAGGCTCGTCGTCGCGAGCAGGAAGGTCTCGTGGCCCTCCATGCGGACGAACGGGTCGGTGCGGCTCGCGCGGATGAGGTCGGCGTGCTCGCCCGCGCTGCGCAGCACGAACGGCGCGACGTCGCCGCGCCCCGCGACGAGCACCACGGCGCCGGCGCCGTCGCCGAACAGCGGGGCGGTGCGGCGGTCGTCGTGGTCGATGTAGCGCGTGACCGCATCGGCGCCGATGACGAGCACGGCGCGCGCGCGGCCGGCGCCGATCGCCGACGACGCGAGGTCGAGCGCATGCAGGAAGCCGACGCACGCGCCGTTGACGTCCAGCGCGGCGGTGCTGCTGCCGAGCGCGGCGGCGACGAGTGGCGCCATGCCCGGCGTGTGGTCGTCCGCCGTGAAGGTCGCGCAGACGACGAGGTCCAGATCGGCCGGGTCGACGATCGCCTCGTCGAGCGCGTCGCGCGCGGCCTGCGTGGCGAGCGCGTCGAGCCGCTCGCCCGGTCCGAGCCGCCTGCGGGTCGCGATCCCGGTGCGCTTCTCGATCCACGAGGGGTCGACGCCGAGGCGCGCGGCCACCTCGTCGTTGCCGACGACGTTCGCGGGCAGCGCCGCGCCGATCCCGAAGACGCCGGCGCGCACGGAGCCGTTCGCCGCCGCCGTGCCGCGCGGCTCGTCCTCGCGCACGACCTCAAGCACGCGCCGGCTCCGCCTTCATGATCCGGCCCACGAGCTTGTGCAGCACGCGGCCGGGACCGACGTCGACGAACTCGTCGGCGCCGAGCGCCGCGAGCGCGCGCATCGTCTCGGTCCAGCGAACCGGCCGGACGAGCGCGTCCGCCAGCTCGTTCGCGGGATCCTCGAACGGCCGCGCGGTCGCGCATGAGACGACGGTGCAGACCGGCTCGCGCCAGCGGGCCTTCTTGAGCGCCGCGCGGAACGGTTCGACGGCGGGCTCCATGTCGGGCGAGTGGAAGGCGCCGGAGATACCTAGCTCGAGGGCCCGCAGGCCGCCGTCCCGAGCGGTTCCTGCGAGGCCCTCGAGCGCGTCCCGCGCTCCGGCGAGGACGATCTGTCCGGGTGCGTTGTGGTTGGCGACCACGACGCCGTGGTCGGCGGCGAGCTGCTCGGCCTGCTCGTCCGTCGCGCCGAGCAGCGCGAGCATCGTGCCGTCGCCGGCGTGCTCGGCCATGAGCGCGCCGCGCAGCACCACGAGCTCGAGCGCCTCCTGCGCGTGGATCGCGCCGGCGGCGACGAGCGCGGCCAGCTCGCCGAGCGAGTGCCCGGCCACGGCGATGGGCTCCCCCTGCGCCTGCCGCCACCCGGCGACGGAGGCGCAGAAGATCGCGGGCTGCGCGAAGCGAGTGCTGTCGCCCGCGCGGGCGAACGGATCCTCGCCGACCAGGTCGGTGACGCGGTCGAGGAGATCGGGGGCGTGCTCGGCGACGTCGTCGCGCATCGACGGCGTCTGGCTGCCCTGCCCCGGGAAGAGGAGCGCCAACGGCATGCTCCGACCCTCTCCGCCGCCACCCCCACATGTCGAGCGCTTCCCCCCGGTCGGGGGGGACATCGGGTCGGGCCGGGGGGACTACACCAGAAGTCCGAGTCTTTGCGCTCGCTGGACCGCTTCGGTGCGGTTGCGGACGCCGAGCTTCCGGTAGACGGCGCCGGTGTGCTCCTTGACCGTCCACGGGCTGAGGTGCAGCTCGTCGGCGATCTCGCGGTTCGTCGCGCCGGAGGCGATGCGGTCGAGGACCTCGCGCTCGCGCTCGGACAGGCGGGCGACGCCGTCGTCCTCGGTGTCGCGGAAGACGGTCATGCCGCGCGCGACCATCCGGACCGCCTCGGCGATGTCGCGCGCCGGCCAGTCCTTCGGGACGAAGCCCGACGCTCCGGCGGCCTTCGCCGCACTGGGCGAGATGCGCCCGGCGCCGGAGATGAGCAGCACGCGGACGTTCGGCGCGATCGTGCGGACGCGTTCGCAGATCACCGCGCCCGACTCCTCGCCCACGAAGAGGTCGACGAGCGCGACGTGCGGCGACCAGCGTTCCGCCAGCGCCGCCGCCTCCATGCCGGACCGCGCGCTGAGGCAGCGCTCCACCCACGGCTGCTCGGTGAGCATCAGCCGGAAGCCCCAGTGGACGACGTCGTGGTCGTCGACGACGAGGATCCGCAGGCCGCTCTCGCTCATTCCCTGTCCCCCGCAGGCACGAGCAGCCGCACGCGCCACTCGTCCTCGCCCAGGCGCCCGAACTCGACGACGCCGCCCTGCTGCAGCGCCTCGACGGCGGCGAGCCGCAGGCCCATGCCGGGCTCGTGCTTGGGGTCGTCGCTCGAGACGCCGTCGTTGACGACGTCGAGGACGAAGTTGCCGTCGTCGCGGCGCGCGCAGACGCGGACGTAGGTGCCGGTGGCGTGCTTGAGCGCGTTGCGCATCGCCTCGAGCGCGACCGACTGCGCGAGCGGCTCGAGGTGCGGCGGCACCGCCGTCGGCTCGTCGTCCTCGAGCTCGATCTTCGGGTCCTTCGTCTTCGCTGCCAGACGGGTCACCTCGTCGTGCAGGGTCGTCGACGTCTCGCGCGGCGTGCGACCGAGCGGCCGCTGAAGCGCATCGCGCAGCTGCGACAGCGCCTCCTGGATCTCGTCGGCGCAGCGCTGCCGGCCCTCGGTGGAGAGGTGCTCCCCCGACAGGGCGAGCGACACGCCGAACAACCGCTGCACGACGCCGTCGTGGATCTCCCGTGCGAGGTCGATGCGCTCCTGCAGCTGCTTCGCGTGCTCGTGCTCGCGCGTTGCGGATCGCGCGCTGTCGGCCAGCGCGGCGAGCTTGCCGAAGCTCCAGAGCAGGTGGCGCTCGGAGTCCGTCAGGGGCCGGTCGAGCGAACGGTCGCTGATGATCACCCCGGGCCAGCGCCCCGCGGCGGACACCGGCGTGCAGACGAGCCGCGTGCCGATGAGGAAGCGCTCGTACTCCGGCGGCAGCAGCTCGTTGAAGTTCGTCGTCGCCTCGATGACGCGATCCTCGTTGAGCGCCTGCAGCGCCATCGGCGCCACCTCGAGGTCGACGTTGAAGTCGCGGAACGCATCGATCTCGATCCCGTGCGCGCCGCCCACGCGGACCCGCCGCTCCGCCGCGTCGTAGACGAACACCGCGGCCCGGTCCATCGCAGCGAGCGTGCACGTCGCCTCGCACAGCCGGTCGTAGAACACCGCCGAGTCCCCGGCCGTATGCACGGCGAACAGCAGCTCCGCGAACGTCTCGACGACGCGGACGTCGACGAAGGCAGTGCTCCCGGAGACCTCCATGGCTCTTGTAACCCTGCCGACCGCGGCCGTTTCGGTCCACCCCCCGGTCGGGGGGTGGCCGTGTCAATCGACGATGCGAATCCGGCGTGCGATCCTCTCCGCCTCACCAGCCCCGGTAGCTCAGCTGGATAGAGCGGCTGCCTTCTAAGCAGCGGGTCGCAGGTTCGAGTCCTGCCCGGGGCGCTGTCCACCCCGTGACGCAGTCCCCGCGACCATGCGCAGGCGGCTCAACTCCATACCGCTCTTCTGGCGGGTCTTCGCCTCTCAGCTGGCTGTCCTGCTCGCCGTGTTCCTCCTGCTGGTCTTCGCGCCCGTCACCGTGTCGGTCCCGGTCGCGGCGACGGAGCTCGTCATCCTCGCGCTCGGCCTGGTGGTCATGTCGCTGGTCGCATGGGCGTTGCTACGTGCGACGTTCCGCCCGCTGGAGACGGTGACTGCCACCATGCGTGAGATCGACCCGCTGAAACCCGGGCAACGTGTCCCCGTCGTCGGCGGCCCGAACGTCATGGCGCTCGCGCAGGCGTTCAACGACATGCTCGATCGGCTCGAAAGCGAGCGGCGTGAGAGTGGCCGACGGGCGCTCTTGCTCCAGGAGAACGAGCGCCAACGCATCGCGCGCGAGCTGCACGACGAGATCGGACAGCTGTTCACAGCCCTGATGCTGCAGATCGAGGGTGTGGCGGCGCGGATCCCGGACGACCTGAACGATGACCTCGACGTCCTTCGCGAGACCGCCAGGATGGGCGCCACGGACGTTCGACGGATCGCATCGCGTCTGCGGCCGGAAGCCCTTGACGATCTGGGACTCTCGAGCGCACTCTCGGCCCTGGCCACCGCGTTCACCGAGCAGACCGGGATCGCGGTCGACCGGTCGCTCGACGCGGTGACCACGCTCGACCGTCGACAGGAGCTCGTCGTCTACCGCGTCGCGCAAGAGGCCCTGACGAACGTGGCGCGCCACGCGCACGCTACGCGCGTCGAGATCAGTCTGCGGACCGACGGGCGATCTGTCGCTCTCGTCGTTCGCGACGACGGGCGCGGGATGACCGCGGCGGCGAGCGGTTCGACGCACGGCATCCGCGGGATGCATGAGCGGTCGATGCTGGTCGGTGCGACGCTGACGCTCGAGAGCGAGCCGAACCGTGGCACGACGGTCGCGCTTGAGGTCCCGCTCTGATTCGAGTCACGTAAGACCCGGCCGGCGTCGGACGCTGGAGGTGCACTGCCCGCCGTGACTCCTCCTCCGCTGCGGATGCAGGCCGGTCAGGGGTACCTTCGCGTACCCCTGACCGGCGCCATGATGTTCGACCACCACCGAACATCTCAACACCAGCGGCGCGAGGCGAACCGCTCTTGCCGAGCTCCGATCGACGACCGTGACGTAAGACATCGTGGACCGCCGGCGCTAAGCCAGCCGTGACTCGACCAGGCCGCCGGGGTTCCTACGTCCTGGCCCCTGCGGCGCGGCGGATCCGCTTGTCCTCCGCTTGCTGCCCGCCCCGCACGAGCTTGCGCTCTGCTGCGAGCCGTCCGTCACGTTCACGTCGGCGCCGTGAACCAGGCGTAAGGGTCCGCGCCTGCCACGCGCATACGAGGCATGACCACCGACGCAGGATCGTCAGCTTCGCGAGCTGCCAGACCTCGCCGCGCGCATCCTCGCGCCGCAGTGAAGGCGGCCATGGCCCGAGAGCAGGGCTACGCGGCGATCAGCGACTACGCCGTCATCGGCGACGGGCGAACTGCTGCCCTCGTTGCGCGCGACGGCTCGATCGACTGGCTGTGCCTCCCGGATCTCGACTCCGGCAGCGTCTTCGGAGCGCTGCTCGACCCCGAGCGGGGCGGGAGGTTCCGGCTCGCGCCGGTCGAGGCGCACAGGGCGGAGCGCCGCTACGTCCCCGCGACCAACGTGCTCGAGACGACGTTCACGACCGCGTCCGGCAGCGTGCGCGTCACGGATGCGATGACGCTCACCGACCACGCGCTGGCGCCGGCGCGGGAAGTCGTTCGCCGCATCGAAGGGCTGTCCGGCCGCGTCGAACTGAGGTGGGACGTCGAACCACGGTTCGCATACGCGGAGGCGCCGACGCGTCTGGCGTGGCGGGCCGGCGTTCCCGTCGCGACCAACGGGGCTGACGCCCTGGCCGTCCTGACGTTCGGCGCCGGCGAGGCTCACGTCGAGGAGCGCAGCATCCACGGCACAGTCGTCGCCGAGGGAGGATCGCGTGCCCTGCTGGTCCTCTCGTTCGCCCGGGGAGAGCCGTTGGTGCTCCCGTCACGCGAGCAGGTCGAAGCGCGGTTGCGTACGACGATCGACCTCTGGCGCGAGTGGGCGTCGACGCGCCACTACGACGGGCCGTGGCGCGACGCCGTCCTACGCAGCGCGCTCGCGTTGAAGCTCCTGATCCACGCGCCATCGGGCGCGATCGCCGCCGCTGTGACGACGTCGCTGCCGGAGGAGATCGGAGCCGTTCGCAACTGGGACTACCGGTACTCCTGGGTCCGCGACAGCTCGGCCACGCTCGACGCGCTCGAGCGCCTCGGTTGCCCGATGGAGTCGCAGGCGTTCTTCTCCTGGCTGCTCCACGCGTCGCAGCTCACGCACCCGCGCGTTCGCGTCCTCTACCGCCTCAACGGCCGCGCCAGGGCACCGGAACGCGAGCTGGCTCTTGCCGGCTACAAGCACTCGCGACCGGTGCGCGTCGGCAACGCGGCGGCGCCCCAGCTGCAGCTCGACGTCTACGGCCACCTTCTCCAGACGGCGTGGCTCTACGCGGACGCGGGCGGCCGGTTCGACAGCAGCGCTGCGTCGCGGCTGGCCGCGACGGCCGACCTGGTGAGCACGACATGGCGAGAACCCGACTCGGGCATCTGGGAGGTCCGCAGCGCGCCTCAGCACTTCACGCAGTCGAAGATGATGTGCTGGATCGCTCTCGACCGCGCGTGTCGGCTCGCCCTGGCGGGCCACATCCCGCGCGCGGGGATCGCAGCTTGGCGACACGAGGCGGCCGCGATCCGGCAGTTCGTCACCGAGCACTGCTGGACGGAGAGGGACCGCAGCTACGAGCGTTTCCCCGGCGCGGGCGAGGTCGACGCGGCGTTGCTGCTGCCGGCGCTTCTCGGCTACGGCGGCAGCGAGGAGACGGATCGCCTCCTGGCAACTGCTGCCCGGATTCGCAGCGACCTCGGGACGGGGCCGTTGCTCCATCGCTACCGCGGCGACGACGGGATCACCGGGAGCGAGGGTGCGTTCCTCACGTGCTCGTTCTGGCTTGTGGATGCGCTGGCCCGACTCGGGCAGGTCGATGAGGCGGCCCAGCTGATGGAGCAGTTGCTCGGTCTTGCCAACGACGTCGGCCTCTATGCGGAGGAGATCGACCCGCGCGATGGCGCCTTCCTCGGCAACTTCCCCCAGGGCCTGGTCCACCTCGCCCTGGTGAACGCCGCAGCGACGCTTGCGGAAGTGACCGAGCCGTGACCCTCTGGAGCGCGCTGGCGGGAGGCTTCGTCGGAACCCTCATCCTGACCACCGGGATGCGAGCGGCGACCGAGGTGCGGCTGACACGGATCGACCTCCCCTTCCTGCTCGGCACGGCGTTCACCGCGGACCGGGTTCGCGCCGGGGCGTTGGGGTACGCGCTGCACTTCTTCTTCGGCCTGGTGTTCGCCGGGCTCTACTACGCGATCTTCGAGACGATCGACACTGCCAGCTGGTGGCTCGGTGGCCTCTTCGGCTTGGTTCACGGCGTCTTCGCAGCAACGGCTCTCGTGAGCATCCTCCTGCCGTTGATCCACCCACGCATGGGGACGACCCTCAGCGACGCCAGATCCGCCCCGCTCCTCGAGCCGCCCGGCTTCCTCCTCCTCAACTACGGTGCACGCACGCCGCTGGTGATGATCGCCATCCATGTGGCCTACGGCGCGCTGGTAGGGGCCTTCGCGGGCGCCTCGGGCTGACGTCGCTCCGCGGCGCCGGCCGAGTGCGACACCGCTCCCGCTTCACCGGCTGCACGGCTGGTTCTCACACCGGCGCTGTGGGAAAGTTCCCGGATGGACGTCCCCATCCGGCCCGGTGACGTGCTGGCGCAGCCGACCCGCGCGCGACTGTTCGCGTTGCTCGCCGAGCTGCGCCGCCCGGCGCCCACCGAAGAGCTCGCCGAGCTGCTCGGCCTGCATCCCAACGGCGTCCGCAACCACCTCGAACTGCTGCACGACGTCGGGCTCGTGCAACGCGAGCTCCAGCGTCGCGGGCGCGGCCGCCCGCGTGACGCATGGACCGTCAGCCCCGACGCGCAGCCCGGCGGCGACCCGCCGACCGGGTACGCGGAGCTCGCACGGTGGCTCGTGCGGTCGGTCGCCGGGGGGCCCGCGGGCGCCGTCGACGTCGAAACGGTCGGCCGGGAGATCGGGCGCGAGCTCGTCGCCGGCGACGAGCCGGCCCCGGGCGAGCAGGTGCTCCACGGGACGCTCGTGGCCCTCGGGTTCCAGCCGGTGCGACGCGGGCCCCACGGCGACGAGCTGACGTACTGCCTACGCAACTGCCCCTACCGCGAGGCGGTTCGAGAGCGCCAGTCGGTCGTGTGCGGCCTGCATCGCGGACTGACCCGCGGACTCCTCGACGTCCTCTCTCCGCGAACCGAGCTCACCGGGTTCGTGCCCAAGGACCCCGACACCGCGGGCTGCCTGATCGAGGTCCGCGGCCCGCTCGCGGCCCAGGCCCCTCACGGCGAGCCGCGGCCTTAGCCAGCCCGCTCAGCGGTCCCGGCCATGCGCTCGCGAGCGGCCGCAGTCGGCCGAGAGGCGTCCGCAAGCGAACGCCCGCACATGGTGCACTCCGCCGCTCCGTCGGGAACGCGCTCTCCGCAATCCGGACAGCGGAACCCATGCTCCTGCGTTGTCTTGCGCTTGAACAGGCCCATGAGCACTCCTTCAGTCGAGGACCATTGGAGACACCGTTCGCCGGCGACCACCGCCCCGCAATGGGTTCGGCAACCCATGACGCATGCAGAGCAGGCCGACGTAAGACCCGTCCCTCGCGGAACGCAGGAGAGCCATGCCGACTCCGCGCGACGCGCTCTCCAACGATCTCGACGAGCGACGGACAGAGCTCGTCCCGGATACCGCTGCGGCGTTCCAGGCCTTCTCACGGGAGGTCTTCGCCGACGGCGCACTCGACAAGAAGACCAAGCAGCTCATCGCCGTGGCGGTCGCGCACGTGACGCAGTGCCCGTACTGCATCGAGGGGCACACTCGCGCGGCGTTGCGCAAGGGCGCGACCGAACACGAGCTCATGGAAGCCATCTGGGTTGCCGCGGAGATGCGCGCGGGCGGCGCCTTCGCACATTCCCGTCTCGCCCTCCAGACCGCGAGAGCGACGGTCCGATGAGCCCGGCTTCGACGCGGCCGGAGGCATCGGCCACTTTGGCCGACCTGGTCGTCGCGCAGCCCAGCGCCGCGGCGCTGTTCGAACGACTGGGCCTCGACTACTGCTGCGGCGGTGGGCAGCGCCTGGATGAGGCCTGCGCTCGCCGCGGGTTGGACACGCGCACGGTGGCGATCCTGCTCGACGCCCTGCAGCACGAGACCCCCGCGACGGCACCGGACGAAGCACACGATGTCGCCCGCGCATCGATCACCGAGCTGTGCGATCACATCGTCGTCCGGCACCACGGCCCGCTGCGCCCCGGTCTGGACCGCATCGCCCACCTGCTGGCGACTGTTGTGCGCGTCCACGGCAGGGACCACCCGGAGCTCGTCGACCTCGCGCGCGTCTTCAACGGCATGGGCGACGAGCTGCGGTCTCACATGCGCGCAGAGGAGGACCACCTCTTCCCCACGTGCCGCGCACTCGATGCAGGCGAGGAGCCGCCGTTCGACGTCACGATGCTCGCCCTCCTCGAGGAGGGGCACGCGTCGACCGGCGACGCGCTGTGCTCGATGCGCGAGTTGACGGGTGGCTTCGACAGCCGGCGCGCGCTGTGCTCGACGCACCGCACGCTGTTGAACGTGCTTCGCTCCTTCGAGCTCGATCTGCACCAGCACGTCCACGAGGAGAACAACCTGCTGTTCCCGCGCGTGCGCGCGCGAGCCGACCTCGAACCGTGATCAGCGGTAAGACGCGGACGCGCGCCGACGCTGGAGCTGCATGGATCCGTCCCCTTCGTCCGAACGTCCGCCGTCGTCCGACTCGGTGCGCACCCGCCGCGACGCTGAAGTCGAGGACATCGTCCGAGTCCTCCGTCGGTACGGCCCGCTTCGCCGAGCACGCCTCGTCGAGCTCTGCGGCGCCGCGCGATGGTGCGATCACGGGTTCCGGAACGCGCTTCGTCACGCGATCGCCGATGGCCGGGTCCGGCGCCTCGGCGACGAGATGTACGAACTCGTGGATGCGCCCTGCGAATGACGGATGGGCCCGTGAACCCATTCCCTTGGGGCTCGAGGGGCGAGAACGTGGTTGGTGCTGCGCCACGCCCCCCGTGGCGCAGCGCCACCGCCGGTGCAGCCAAGGAGGCCGATGTCCGCGATCGCCTACCCCCGAGATATCGACGAGGAGTCGTCGGATTGGATCACGCGCTTGCACGCGGGCGGAGCGGTCCGCGCCGCAGCGGTCGCAGAGCTGTATGAGCTCCTCAGGCGCGAGGCTGCGTTCCACATCCGTTCTCGTGTCGCGAGCGTGTCGCGATTCCCCAGGAGCGACATCGACGACCTCGCCGCCCAGGCGGCAGGGGACGCGCTCGTCGCGCTTGTGCGCAAGCTCGACGACTACCGGGGCGACAGCCGATTCTGGACGTGGGCGAAGCGGTTCGTCGAGCTCGAGGCCCCGGTGAGCATCCGCCGGCGCCTCGGCCGCGACTGCGTCGGCATCTCGCGGGATCCCGAGGCGCTGGACGACGTCATCGATTCCCGTCGCTCGGTGCACGAGCGTGTCGAAGCGCGTGAGCTCATCAGGACCGTCGGCGTGATCGTCGCCACGGATCTGACGGAACGACAGCGAACGGTGCTTGCAGCCTCGCTCAACGACGTTCCCGCCGCGTGCACCGCCAAGCAGCTCGAGACATCGCCCGGCGCGGTCTACAAGTGCCTCCATGACGTGCGCGTCAAGGTGCGGTCGCTGACCGACCCGGCGTAGGGCACGCCGCGTCAGGGCTCGACGAGCCCCCGCCGGATCGCGTAGCGCGTGAGTTGGACGCGATCGTGCATGCCGAGCTTCTCGAGGATGTTGGCCCGATGTCGCGCCACGGTCTTCTTGCTGATGTGAAGTTCGGCTGCGATCTCGTCATTGGAGCACGCCTCGGCGATGAGCTTCACGATCTCCAACTCGCGCGGCGTGAGCGGCTCTGTGCGTGCCGGCTCGCCCCTCCGGGCGCGCTCCAAGTGCTCGCGCACGATCGCGCGGACGCCCTTGGGATACAAGAACGGCTCGCCGCGCATCGCCGCGCGGCAAGCGGTGACCAAGTCGCGGTCGACCGACGTCTTCAGGACGTACCCCGACGCGCCGGCGGCGAGCGCGTCGAAGAGGTACTCCTCGTTGTCGTACATCGACAGCATCAGCACCCGCACGTCGGGATGGCGCCGGGTGATCTCCCGGGCGGCCTGCAGGCCGGTCAACCGCGGCATCGAGACATCGAGGATCGCCAGGTGGATGCCGCCCTCCGCCACCCGCTGGACCGCCTCCGCCCCGTCGTGCGCCTCCGCCACGACCCGGAGGTCCGGCTGGGCGTCGAGAACCCGGCGGAGCCCGTCGAGGACGATCGGGTGGTCGTCGGCGACGAGGACGAGGGTCTTCAGCGGAACGCTCACAGATCGGGACCGGCGAAACTGAGGCACACCTCGGTCCCACGTTGACCTTGACTTCGAAGCGTCAGCCGCGCCCCGATGAGCATCGCACGCTCACGCATCCCCCGAATGCCGTTCGACGATCCCATCGCGCCCGGCGGCAGGCCGCGCCCGTCATCGCGAACACGCAGGATCGTCGCAGTCTGCTCACGCCGCAAGCTGATCGAGACGTGTCCAGCTCGCGCGTGACGCGCGACGTTCGTGAGCGCTTCCTGAGCGACGCGGTACACCACGAGCTCGTCCTCGTCGGCGAGCTCGATGTTCGCGCCGAGGTCCCGGTCGACGGGGATCCCGGTCTGCTCCGAGAACGACGTGGCCAGTGCGGAGAGCGCGCTCTGCAACCCAAGATCCTCCAATGCCTCCGGCCGTAACCGCGCGGCGATGCGCCGGACGTCGCTCGCGCCCGTGCGTGCGGTCTCGCGAAGCTCGTCGAGCTCGTCGGCGACATCGGTCGAGGACCGGCCGGCGAGGCTCTCGATCTGGAGCATGATGGCAGTGAAGATCTGGCCCACCTCGTCGTGCAGCTCCCGGGCGATGCGCCGCCGCTCGGCCTCTTGGACCATCAGCGCCTGCCGCGCGCTTTCGCGGCGCTCGGCCTCGAGGCGCGCGAGCATCTCGTTGAACGCCTGCGCCAGCTCGGCGATGTCCGGAACGTCGTGCACGACCGGTACGCGCTGCCCCGGGTCGAGAGGGTCGATGGTGCGCATCGTCGCCGTCACCGTCGCGAGCGGCCGGAACGCCGGACGCAGCAGCATGAGGGTCAAGCCGATCATGGCGACCAACCCTCCGATCAGGACCACGAGCTCGGTGAAAGCGACAGGGATCGAAACGGTCACCGGCGCGAAGACGAGCAGCAGGAAGATGACGGCCAGGACGGCGACGTTCGCGGCGAACACGCGCCAGAAGAACGGCATGGCACTCGGACCGACCGTTCAGGCCGATGACCCGGCGAGAGCGCTCGCCGCGGTCTCGCGACGGTCCGGCGCGGGCCGCACCCGCGCAACGATGCGACGGGCGCGGCGGGCGACCTCGCGCGGCTCGATCGCCAACGCGGTCGCGACGTCGTGATGCGACGCTCCGGCCAGGAGCATCGCGGCCACAGCGACATCGGCGTCGTCGAGACGGCTCATCGCCGTCTTCTGGAGCTCATGGTCGAGCTGCGGAAGGACCTTCTCTCCGGCCGCGACCGCGCGGATCGCGGACAGGAGGTCGCTGACCGGCTCGCTCTTGCTCACGAGTGCGTCGGCTCCGGCGACACACGCGCCGATGGCGAGCGCGGGTCCGGCATATGCGGAGTAGATGAGCACGCAGGGCGGTCGCGGTCGCTCCTTGAGCCGCTGGCAGACGGCGAGGCCGTCCCCGCGTGCGAGGTCGTAGTCCACGACCACGAGGTCGACCGCGCTGCGGTCGAGGCTCTCCCAGAGCTGGTCCCGGGTGGAGACGAACGTGACCGGCTCGAGGTCCTCGGCATGCTGCACCAGTCGTTCCAATCCGGTGAGAACCGCGAGGTGGTCGTCCAGAACGGCGATACGGATCACTGGTCGCAGTGTTCCCGCGCGATGACTAGTTGCCGATGGCGACGATCTCCACCGAGCGCCGACCGTGCGGCGTCTCGACGTCGACCTCGTCGCCGGCCCGATGGCCAACGAGGGCCTGCCCGACCGGCGAGTCGACGGAGATCCGGCGCGCAGCGGGATCGCATTCCAGTGGGCCGACGAGCTCGTACTCGATCGGCGCGGCGCCGGCCGCGAGACGGATGATCACCCGCTGTCCGATGCCCGCCACGCCCGGTTCGGGCTGATCGATGACCCGTACGAAGGCCAGCGCTGATTCGAGCTCGTCGATCCGCCGTTCGAGCGCCACTTGTTCCTCGAGGACGGCCGCCACGGCGACGTTCTCGCCCGGTTCCGCCCCGTCCTCGCGCGCGTCACGCAGGTCCTCTGCGAGCTCCTGACGCCTGATCGTCGTCAGATGCTCCAGCTCAGTACGCAGCCGCTCGTACCCCGGACGGGTGATCGGCTCCAACTCGCGCGCGACAGTCGCCATTGCTCCTCCTTGCTGCCGGTGAACGGGCGACGCCGCGCGGGCCGCGCGGCGTCAGGAGCAGCATCGGCCACGACGCCGCGGAACCCCATGCACTCGCGACCCCATCTGCTTTCAGTCGGCCAGTGCGGGCGAGCACAGCTCGAGCGTCTCGGCGAGGGTCTCGACGGGACGCCCGCCGCCGAAGGCGGGGCTCATGTCGTCCCAGACGAGCGCACTCAAACGCGCGACGACGCGGACATCGACCGGGGCGGTGTCACGCAAGCGCTCAGCCAGCGCGACGATCGCTTCCCGCGCCTCCAGCACGGCGGAGGAGCGAACAGTCAGGTACGGAGAAGGCTTGCGCCGGTACTCGGCCAGCTCCACCAGTGCTTCCAGCGCCGCCGCGACGCGCCGCCGGTGCGACGAGGCAGAGATCTGAGCGGCGCGGGTCACCAGCGCCGCGGAGCTCCACGGATCGCAGTCGTCCGCAAGCGACGCGTCGAGCCTTCGCCTCAGCACACGAACCCGAATGCGCAGGATCGTACGTCCGACATGTGTCGTCGGGAGCTGCGCGACCCCGCCCTTCTCATGTGTCGTGCGAGAGGTCACGACACGTTCCGCCGTACGTCCATGAGCGCGACGATCCCGCCGTCGTTCACGGAGCACCATGGGTTCAAGGCACCAAGTGCTCGCGCGCGCACCTCCGCGCGCGGCCATCTTGGGGCATGACGTCGAGCGACGTGCCCGTCTGACCCGTGAGGTAGGGCGCGAGGTACCGTGCGCAGAGGCGGTTCGGCGGCCACCACAACGGCTCGGTCGATTCGATGGAGCTGTCGCCCGCGCAACCGCTGATGTCGCTTCGTAGGTAGTGAACTGCCTCTCCGGTCAGCAAGGCGGCCCTGAGGACCGGCCGGAACGGTTCCGGCTCGATGTCGACACCGGCTGAGGCGGCGATGGTCCGAGCGACCGCATCGGCCTGTTGGGAGGCCACGCCGCCCTGCTTGATCGGGAAGCTCGTGGCGTCGCCGGCCGCGAGGATCCCAGTGACACCCGGGACACGGCCATGGGCGTCGACGTCGATGAAGCCGCCGGCGACACACGGGATCCCGCGAAGACGCGGACCGGCGAGGCGCGGGATCGTGACGACGCGGTCGACGGCGAGGCGTCGGTCACCCGGTGTGATGTTCAGGATTCCCTGGCCGCCGGGGGTTGCGGAGCAGGCGGTCAGGAGCTCGATCCGCCGGTCTCTCAGCAGGCGCCGCACCGCCATGGCGACGCGGGGACCGAACGCCGCAAGTGGTTCCGGCTCAGGTGTGACCATGACGAACCGGGGGCGGTGCGAATCGCTGTCAGCGCACGCGGCCGCCGTCATCAGCGCCAGGTCGTAGAGCGGGAGCTGCCAGCTCGGCCCGCGAGGCTTGACGAACGCCACGGACGTGACCCTTCCGGTGGTGAGCTCGTGGAGGAGGACTCTGAACTTCGGGGCATCCCGACCGTCGTGGTACGTGAGGACGTCGTCGGCGCCGCAGTCGCTCTCCGGGTGCGCGCCCATGGCGAGCACGAGGAAGTCGTACGTGAGCACGACCCCATCCCGGGTCACGACTTGCCGGCGCTGGCGCTCGACGCGGATGACGACGCCGCGGTGCCACCGCGCGCCGGCACCCTCCACGATCGCCTGGACCCTCATTCCGCGTGGACGCTTGGGCGCGAACGGCTGAGCAACTGACATCGAGCGGTTGACGAAGGTGCGCTCGGGTGCGACGAGCGTGACGTCCAGACGTCCCGGGGCGAGGGCGCGGAGCGCCAGGAGCGTTTCGAGGGCCGCCACCCCCGCGCCGACGATGACCACTCTCGGCCGCGTCTCCATCACTGACCCAGCAGACCGTCGATGCGCGCGAGGATGACGTAGGTCGCGGTCCAGTGGAGGAGGACCACCGCCACGAGCAGCCACCACGACTGGAGGACCGCCAGCGCGGTCACGCCGAGGACCATCAGCATCGTCGTCACCACGAAAGCGAGCAAGAAACCGGTCCCGTCTCCGGTCTCCTCCAGCTCCGCGAGGACCAACGGCACCTCAGATGCTTCGGGCGCGACGCGCGCATCCGCGGGGTGCAGCGCCCGGCCGAACCTGGTCGTCGCGCGCGGCCGTCCAGTGAGTTCGCTCGGACGACGCTCTGCCGTGATCATGGTGCCCTCGGTTCTGTCGAGGATGGAACGGAGCCCCAGCCAACGGGCTCCTTTTTTACATCTCCGATATGTAAATTACTCCTCCCCGCAGCGGCTGTCCAGGCGGGGAGATCGCGCCTCGAGGACGTAAGAACGATCGGGCCGCCGACGCTTGGGCCACATGGGAGCACGCCCTGCTCGCAGCGTCGTCCACGGCCTCGTTCGCTAGCGGCCGCATGTTCCGCCGTGTGCTCGTGGCCTTCGACGGCTCCCCGGCCGCAGACCGAGCGCTCGACGCCGCGGTGGAGCTCGCGGTCCTCACGGGCGGGACCATCACCGTCCTCGCCGCTGTGCCAGGTCCGTCGCCATGGATCGCCGGCGCTGCGTTGACCGTCCCAGTTGTGGGTGAGGTCGTGGAGCAGGAATGGCACGACATGCTGGCCGCCGCAGCCGCGAGGATCCCGTTCGAGGTTCCCGTGACGCGGTTGTTGCGACGCGGCCCGGCTGGACAGGCGATCGTTCGCGAGGGCGCAACCGGCGCCTACGACGCCATCGTGATGGGGTCGCGCGGGCGCTCACCCGTTCTGTCGTGCGTTGTCGGCAGCGTCAGCGCGCATGTCGTCCACAGCACCGGTCTGCCGGTCCTCCTGGCGCACGCGGACCCTGCTCAGGGGAGTCCGGGCGCCCGCGCGCAAGGACTCACGGCGAGGATCTGAGCGTCGCAGGTTCGAGTCCTGCCCGGAGCGCTGGTAGGCCGGCCTGGCTGTGGCGGACCCCGCAGGGGCCACCACAGCCGAGCCGGGTGCTCTACGGCGCGCTGATCGTGGCCGGCGCGAACGTGTCGCCGGCGGAGATGCGGATCGCCGGGCCGGCGGTGCCCGGCTTGCCCCGCGGGTTGACGACCGCGATGCCGTTGTCGTCGGTCGTCGCGGTGTCCCTGCCGTACTCGACGGTGGCGCCGCGGACGGGCCGGCGGTCCTCGCTCTGCTCGTTGAGGCCCGCGTTCTTGTAGGCCGCGGTGACCTGGACCGTGAGCTTCTTGCCGGGCCCGCGGTCGACGACGGCGCCGTCGAGCTTCACCGCGCGCGGCAGCTTCTCGCGGACGGTGTCGCAGCGGTCCTGGTTGACCGACGACAGGCCCTCGTGCGTCGTGCCGTCGAGGGTCACCTTCGACCGGCCGGTGATGCTGCCGGTGTCCGCCTGCGACGTCGCCGTGACGTACGTGATGTCGCGGTCGAGCGAGCCGGTGTGCTCACCGGTCAGCTTGAGGTCGGTGATGACCCGCACGGTGTTCGCCGCGCGGTCCTTCAGCACGCGATCGGTGCCGTTGACGAACGACTTGCCGTCGTCGGAGTAGTTCTCGTAGGTCGCGGTGTTGTCGACCGTCGTCAGGAAGTTCTGGTCGTAGTGCAGCGTCACCGTGCCGGAGTGCAGGCCCTGGAGCGTGATGTCCTGCTTCGCCCCGAGCGCGCCGTGGTACTGCTGGTGCGTCGGCGCCCAGTCGCCGGGCTGCGAGCTGACGACCGGCAGCGGCTTGCTCGGCTTGCGGGTCGGGAAGTGCGCGATCTCGAGGTACGGCGCACCGGCCAGGGTCGTGAAGCTCTGCGTCGACAGCGCGGCCGCCGTGCCGTCCGGCTTCCACATCGCCCAGCCCTGCCAGTTGCCGGACGGGCGGATGTCACCGCCGTCGTACGGGTGCAGCTCCTGACCCATGAGCGTCGCGCCGCCGTCACCGCTGGCCGGCAGCAGCCGGGGGGAGAACGGGTCGCACGCGCGGCGGCGGGCGCCCGCGACGGAGTTGATCGCGACCGGGACGATCTCCCACGCGTCGAAGAAGCTGCGGTACGGCATGAGCGACAGGTAGTCGAGGTAGTGGCTCCCGCGCGAGTCGATCGTCATCAGGTTCCAGCGGCCGTCCGGCGAGTCGCCGTGGTCCTCCTGCCAGTCCGGGTTGTGGGTGAGCCGGGTGCGCTCGCCGGTGCTGAGGTCGAGCTTCCAGAGGTCGGGGTTGCCTCCGCCCTCGCCGCCGACCTGCACGTAGGTGACGGCTCGGCCGCCGTCGACGAAGGTCTTGGACTCGAACAGCGCGGTGCTCTCCGACCAGGCCCGCACGTCGGTGTCGGCCGCGGACGTCGGGCCGGCGGGGTTCAGCACGCGTGCGTCGCTCGTCTCGTACTTGTCGGCGCCGCGCGTGAGCTTGGCGAGCACCATCACCTCGATCGCGTCGAAGCGGATGTCGGAGAACATGATGTGGTTCCCGTCGGGCGAGATCTGCGGCCGAGCGCCGCCGCTGCCGGCGCCGCCGACGACCGGCGTGATGCCGGGCATGACGCCTCCCGGCGGGACGAACGCGGGGCGCGTGCCGGACAGGTCGATGTCGAGGATCTGCTTGGTCCGGCAGTCGACGACGCTGGGCGCGCACTCGAGCACCTTGGGATCGCTGTACGGGCCGAAGAACACCCGCTTGCCGTCCGGGAACGGCAGGATGAGCGCCGCCTGCTCGAGCTCCCCCGCGTCCGGGATCGTGGGCTTGCCGGCGACGCCGCCCGTGAGGTTCGCCGGCTTGCTGCCGTCCTCGCCGACGATCCAGATGTCGCCGTTGCCGGACAGCGTGTTGGCGACGAAGAGGAGGTGCTTGCCGTCCGCGGTGTACGCGGGCTGCGCGGCATCGGTGATCCCCGCCGGCAGCGAGATCCGCTGGATGTCGACCTTCTCGAACGGCGGCGCGTCGTCGGCCGACGCGGCGGCGGGGCAGACGGCGGCCGCGGCGACGATCAGCGCACAGGCGCGGGTTCGCGATCGAACCCGTTGGGACAGCACAGCGAACATCTCTCCTGCTCCTCCTCGGGATGGTGACGACTGCGCGGAACCCAGTCGCTTGACTCGGCGTAAAGCTACACCGTCGCTATACCCGAAGTCAAGCGAGCGCTTTACTCCGAGGCAATCGTCGGCTACCGTCCCGGCCCGTGGCCTCTTCCTCCGTCGACCACCCCGCCCTCAGGCGCTATACGGACGACGCGCTGCTCGACGCCGCGCGGGACGTCTTCCACGAGCGCGGCTACCAAGCCGCGCAGATCACCGACATCGCGGAACGCGCCGGGACGACCAAGCCGACGTTGTACGCACGGCTCGGCGGCAAGGAGGAGATCTTCACCCGCGTCCTCGAGCGAGAGGCCGACGTCCTGAAGAGCTGGCTGCTCGACGGCTACCAGTCGGGGCGGGACCTCTCGCTGCACGCCATGGTCGACGCGGCCCTGAAGCCGTTCTTCCGCTTCGCGCGCGAGCGACGCGCCGGCTTCGACCTCCTCTTCGGCACCGAGCCCGGCCGTCCGGGCAGCACCGTCGGCCAGCAGTTCCTGCGCGACATCCTCGAGCCCGTCACCGCGGTGATCCAGGACCGCATCCGCTCGGCCGGCGGCGACGCCGGAGCCGTCAGCGTCGGAGCCGTTGCGGTGGCGACGATCGGAGTCTCGCTGCACGTCGGCATCTACGCCGTCGAGCAGGGGCTCGACCTGGACGCCGCGGCCGACGTCGGCACCGCCTACATCGAGGGCGCGTTCCGCTCGCTCGATCTGTCGGCGCTCCGCCGGCTGGACGAGAAGTCGGCCTGAGGACTTGCGTCCCGCCTCCCCGCCGTCCCGACATGGGATGGGAACTCCGAGGCGCCGCCGGCGTGGCCCGCTCAGGGGGCGCGCCGAGAAGCGCCCGGGCGCGGTGCGGCCATGGCCGCCAGCGTCAGGCAGAGGGGTCCGAAGACCCGCCGGTCGAGGCGGCGGAACCGCGGCGACGGCGCGGACGCGATCAGCAGGTCGGTCCGGCCCGCGACGCCCGCGATGCCGCGCACCGCGAGCACGCCTGTCACGACGCGCGCGCCCGTGCGCTGCACGAACGGCAGCCGATGGGGACGCCCGTCGACGAGCGCGGCGGCGCTCGCCAGCAGCCCGGCGACCGCGAGGCAGGCGACGGGGCCGGGCGGCGGAGCGTCGGGCCGGCCCGCAACGGCGTCGGCCATGGCGCGGTGATCGCCGAGCGGCCAGCTCGACCCCGCCGCCCAGACCGCATGGAGCCCGGCGATCCCGGCGAGGACCCCCGCGGTGAAGCGTTGAGGCGTGATCTTCATGGTCAAGCGCATCCTGTCTCCTCGAGCTGAGTGGGTGGGCGTCGCGCCGCCCTTCCCACGACCGCGGGAAGGGCGGCGACGCGGCTCGGCCTAGGACCGAGCGGGCTCGGGCTGCGACCGCCGTCCCCGGCGGCCCCCGAAGCTCGGCATCCACCAGGTCCGGTCGCCGAGGAGCTTCATGCCGGCCGGCAGCAAGACGCCGCGGACGATGGTGGCGTCGATGAGCACCGCGGCGGCGAGCCCCGTGCCCATCTGCTTCATGTCGACGAACGACAGCGTCGCGAAGGACGCGAACACGGCGACCATGACGAACGCCGCGCTGGTGACCACGCCGGCTGTCGACGCGATGCCCTCGCGGATGGCCTCGTCCGTGCTCGCTCCGCCGATCCGTGCCTCGCGGATGCGGCTGAGGATGAACACGTGGTAGTCCATCGAGAGCCCGAAGAGGATCACGAACAGGAAGAGCGGCAGCCACGCGGTGATCCCGCCGTTGGACTCGAAGCCCAGCAGCGACTCGCCCAGGCCGTGCTGGAAGACCAGCACGAGCACGCCGTAGGCAGCGCCGACCGACAGCAGGTTGAGCGCGATCGTCCCGATCGGGATCGCGATCGAGCGGAACGTGACGAGCATGATCACGAAGGTCAGGCCGAGCACGAACGCGAAGACGATGGGCATGCTCGTGGCGAGCTGTTCGTCCTGGTCGATGGACTGAGCGGCCTCGCCGGTGACGTTGGTGTCGACCCCTGCTGCCTCGTCCAGGGTGACCGGGATCACGTCATCACGGAGGTGCTCGACGGCCGTGATCGACGCGTCGTCGCTGCCCGTGCCGGCGATCGGCACGTCGATGAGCGCGGTGCGCCCGTCCTCGGCCAGCGTCGTCCTCGCGCCCTCGACCTGCTGCTCGAAGGCGGTGATCGCGTGCGCGGTCTCGCCGCTGCGGACGTCGTCGGCCTCGATCACGACCTGCGCCTTGGCGGTGGAGGCCGGGAACGTGGCGGCGATGTCGTCGTAGGCCTGCATCGCCGGGACGTCCTTCGGCAGGTCGTTGATCGACGTGACCTTCGTGTCCATCCCGAGCACTGGCACCGACAGCGCGAGCAGGGCGACGGCGGCGAGCGAGAACGCGAGCAGCGGCCGGCGCATGACCCGGTCGACGATCGTCGTCCACACCGTCCCGCGGGCCCGCTTGGGCGCTCGCCGCAGCCGCGGCAGCCGGCCCCGGTCGACCCGGTCGCCGAGCCACGACATCAACGCCGGCAGCACGGAGATCGACGCGACCATCGCCACCGCCACGACGAGCACCGACCCGGAGGCCAGCGAGGTGAACGTCGGGTCGCCGGTCAGGTACATCCCGGCCATCGCCGCGATGACGGTCAGGCCGGAGACCAGCACCGCGTGGCCCGAGGTCGCGGCGGCGATGTCGAGCGCCGCTGCCGGGCTGCGCCCGGCCCGTCGCTCCTCGCGTTCGCGCCGCAGGTAGAAGAGCGCGTAGTCGACCCCGACCGCCAAGCCGACGAGCAGGATGATCGATGCGACGTTGTCGTTGACCGGGAAGAGCTGGCTCGGGATCGCGACGAGCGCCGTCGTCGCCACCACCGCCGAGAAGGCCAGGATGAGCGGGAGGCCGGCGGCGACGATCGAGCCGAAGGCCAGCACGAGGATGAGCAGGGTGACCGGCATGGAGCGGCCCTCCGCCTTGTGCAGGTCCTCCTTGATGAGCTCCTCGAGCTGCGCGTGCGCGCTGGCATTGCCGTACTGCTGCAGGTCGAACTCCGGATGGCGATCCTCGACCGCCGCCACGGCGTCCTCGCCGGCACCGACGCGGTCTTGCGCTTCCTCGAGCGAACCGTCGATCTCGTACTCGACGAGCGCCGTGCGGCCGTCGCGTGAGACCGGCGCCTCGCCGTCGAGCGGAGAGCGGACGGCCTTGACGTGCGGTGTCCGGGCCAGTTCCTGCGTGAGCTGCTCGACGACGCCGGCGAACTGCGGTGATCGGATCGTCGCGTCGCCGTCGCGCGCCGTGACGATGACCATCTCGGTGTTCGGCTCGAGGCGCGCGTCCTCGAGCGCCTGCTGCGCCCGGCCCGACTCGCCGGGGTACTGGTCGGCCAGGGTCATCTCCTTGGTGCCGACGGCCGAGCCGATCGCGATCGAGGCGACGACGCACGCCAGCCAACCGATGACGGCCAGCTTGCGGTGCGTCGCGCTCCAGCGCGCGGCCCTGGTGACGAAGCTGTCCTGATGCACGGGGTCCCTCTCCTCAGTTGCCGCTTGCATGACCTGCCGCGACCTTCGGGTCGTGAGCCCGCACCGACATCGGGGTGCCACCCTGGACGTCGCACCCTGAAGGCGCGTCCGTCGAGGCGTAGGGTTGGCGCCGGAGTCCTCTCGATGACCCTCCAGGACCAGCTGCTCGTCGGACGTGAAGCCGAGCAGCGCCGGCTCGAGGCGCTGCTTGGCGAGGTCCGCGGCGAGGGAGCGCCGCGCTTCGCCGTCGTCGCCGGCGAGCCGGGGATCGGCAAGAGCTCGTTGCTCGCCGCGCTCGCACGACGTGCCGAACGCGAGGGGTGCGTCGTGCTCGACGGCCGCGCGACCGAGCTCGAGCGCGAGCTTCCGTTCGGCCTCTTCATCGACGCGCTCGACGCCCACCTCGACGGCCTCGACGCACGCGCGTTCGACCGCATCGCGGCCGAGGACATCGGCGAGCTCGCGACCGTCTTCCCGTCGCTGCGGACGCTCGCGCGCGAAGACCTCCGGCCCCCCACCACCGTCGCCGAACGGTTCCGCACCCACTTCGCGGTGCGAGCGCTGCTCGAGCGGCTCGCGCTCGTGCACCCGGCGGTCCTGCTGCTCGACGACGTGCACTGGAGCGACGGCGCCTCGACCGAGCTCATCGGCCACCTCCTGCGCCGTCCGCCGGACGCAGCGGTCCTGTTCGTCCTCGCGTCCCGTGCGCGGCGCGAGCCACCGGCGCTAGTGGCGGCGGCCCGCGCGGGTCGTGTCGAGCGCATCGAGCTCGGGCCGCTCGACCCCGACGACGCCCGCGTGCTGCTGCAGGGAACGGCCGACGACGAGCTGCTGCGCGAGAGCGGCGGCAACCCCTTCTACCTCCTGCAGCTCGCGCGGCGGGACGGGGCCGCGGCAACGCGTGTGACGGCGGAGGCCGACGCCGAGGGCGTGCCCTCCGCCGTCACCGCCGCGATCGATGCGGAGCTGGATGCGCTGAGCGAGCGGGCCCGGCGCTTCGTCGGCGCCGCTGCGGTCGCCGGGGACCCGTTCGAGCTCGACGTGGCGGTCGCGGCGTCCGGGCTCGGCGAGGAGGAGGCCCTCGGGCTGCTCGACGACCTGATCGCCGCCGACGTCGTCCGCGCCGGCGCCGAGCCGCGTCGGTTCCGCTTCCGCCACCCGCTCGTCCGGCGCGCCATCTACGCGGGCACCGCGCCGGGCGCCCGCCTCGTGGCGCACGAGCGCGCCGCCGAGGTCCTCGCCGCGCGTGACGCACCGAGCACCAGCCGCGCGCACCACGTCGAGCGCAGCGCCCGGCACGGCGACCTGGCCGCCGTCGCGGTCCTGCGCGAGGCGGCGACGGAAGTGGCGGCACGTGCGCCCGCGAGCGCGACCCGCTGGCTCCGCGGCGCGCTCCGTGTTCTGCCCGCCTCCGCCGACCCGTCCGAGCGGGTTGCGCTGCTCGCGCCCCTCGCCGAGGCCCTCGCGGCGACGGGACGCCTGGCCGAAGCGCGTGAGGTGGGGCTCGAGGCGATCGCGTTGACCGCGCCTGACACGCCGGCATCCTTCGTCTCGGCGTGCGCGAACCTCGAGCAGCTGCTCGGCCGCCATGAGGAGGCTCGCGAGCGCCTGCTCGCCGCCCATGCCGCGAGTGAGCCGGGATCGACGAGCCGAGGAGCGCTCCAGGTCAGCCTCGGCCTCGACGGGTTCGTGGCCGGCGACTACACGGCGATGGCGCGCTGGGCCGAGCGGGCCGCGGAGACGACCGCGGCCACCGGGAACCTCCCGCTCGCCGCGGCCGGCGCGGCCATCCGGGCCTTCGCCGAGGCGATCGTCGGTCCGCCCGACGCGGCCCGGCGGCACTGCGACGAAACGGCGGCGATGGTCGACGCGATGTCCGACGCGGAGCTCGCCGAGCGCATCGACGCGATCGCGCACCTGTGCGGCACCGAGTACGTGCTCGAGCGCTTCGACGACTGCACGCGCCACGGGGAACGGGGGCTCGCGGTCGGCCGGGCGACCGGGCAGGGCGACTTCTTCCCGACCCTGAGCGCTTCGGTCGGCGGCGCGTTGTTCTCGGCCGGGCGGCTGGCCGAGGCGGCCGTGCACCTCGATGCGGCCGTCGAGGCCGCGCGGATCACCGACAACCGGATGGCGCTCGGCCTCGCGCTGCTCAACAGCGCCTACGACCTCGTCACGCTGGGTGACGTCGCCCCGGCGGTGAGCCTCGCCGAGGAAGCTGTCGCCGTGACCGACGCGCCGGGCGGCCTGCCCGCGACCTGGGCCGGCGTCATGCACGCGTACGTGCTCCTCGAGGAGGGGCGGCCGGGGCGGGCGGTGGACCTCTTCCTGAGCGCCGGCGGCGCGCGCCTCGAGCGCGTGCCCGGCGGCTTCCGCTGCAACTTCCTCGACGCAGCCGTGCAGGCGCTCCTCGAGCTCGACAGGATCGACCAGGCGCAGGAGCTCGCCGACGAGGCCGTCGCCCATGCCGGATCGTTCGGGCTGCGCATCCCGGCCGCCGGAGCGCAGCGCGCCCGTGCACGCGTGCTTCTGCGCCGGGGCGACGTGGCCGCGGCCGCCGAGGCGGCGCTCTCCGCCGCCGCGAGCGCCGACGACATCGGCGCCCGCGTCGAAGCAGGTGTCTCCCGCGTCGTTGCGGGCAGCGCGCTGATCGCCGCCGGCCGCGTCGAGGAGGCGGCAGAAGTGCTCCGGCGCGCGGCCGAGGAGCTCGACCGCTGCGGCGCGCGCCGCCATCGCGAGCGCGCCGAGCGGGAGCTGCGGCGCATCGGCCGGGGAACGCACCGCCGGTCGCGTCCGCCCAGCCGCGGCGACACGGGCCTGGGATCCCTGACCGGCCGCGAGCGCGAGATCGCCGACCTGGTCCTCGACCGCCGGACGAACCCGGAGATCGCCGCCGAGCTGTTCCTCAGCATCAAGACGGTCGAGACGCACATGCGCAACGTGATGCGCAAGCTCGGCGTCAGCTCGCGCGTCGAGGTCGCGCGTGTGCTGGAACGTGCCGGGCGCGACGCACCTTGAGCGTGTCGGGCCGCGCGTGTGGGTTCAGGGTGCCCACCTGATGTCCCGGCCCTCTCTCGCCGGGAACCTGGCGCCATGACCAGCCTCCACGACCCCCACGCGCTGCTCGGCGCACCCGACGGCGCCCTCGTGGTCGTCGTCGGCGACCACCCGCGCGACGGCCTCGGGCGCAGCTGCGCCGCGACGGCCGGCGAGCTCGGCGTGACGCTCCTCGTGCCGCGAACCGCGACCGTCGACGCCCATGCGCTGATCGCCCTCGTCGACGCGCACGGCGTGCGCCGGTTCGGCGTGCTCGCGCCCGCCGGCGCCGCGGCCGCCGCCATGACGCTCGCCAACGCGGCAGGGACCCGGTGCACCGGCATCGCCCTCGTCGCAGAGCGCAACCGGCCCTTCGCGCCGCTCGGCAGCTTCGGTGCCGCCGAGCCCCCCGAACGCGCGCTGCGCCACGCCGCCGCACTGCGACCTCACTTCCCCGACCCGACCGGTCCCTGACCCCACCGCAAGGAGGCTCGGATGTCCGTCACCGCAGTGGCGCGACCGCCCCTGCCCGCGTTGCCGCGCGGTACCCGCGAGATCGCGCTCTTCGCCTGCGCCTACGCGCTCTACAGCCTGTCGCGCCACGTCGTGGTCGGCGATCCCGCCACGGCGCGCGACCACGCACGCTGGATCATCGACCTCGAGGCGTCGGTGTCGCTCGACGTGGAGCGCGCGGTCCAGGACGGAGTGCGCGGCACCGCGCTGCTGTGGGTGCTCAACCACGCGTACCTCGCGGCGCAGCTCGTCGTGTTGCCCGGGGCGCTCGTGCTGCTTCACCGCCGGCGGTCCGCCGCGTACGCGCGGCTGCGGGACACGGTTCTCGCCACCTGGCTGCTCGCGCTGCCCGTGTACGCGCTCTTCCCAGTCGCGCCGCCGCGGCTCGCCGACATGGGGATGGTCGACACGATCACCAGCTCGACGGGCGTCGCGCTGGACTCGAAGCTGACGACGTCCTTCTACAACGAGCTCGCCGCCGTGCCGAGCCTTCACTGCGGCTTCGCCCTCGCCGTATCTGCGGCGCTCGCCGTCGAGTGCACGCGGTGGTGGACTCGCGCGCTCGCGCTCGCCTGGACGCCGCTGGTCGCGCTCAGCGTCGTCGCCACCGGCAACCACTTCCTCTTCGACGTCGTCGCCGGCTTCGTGATCACGGTCGCCGGCTTCGCGCTCGGCCGTGCGCTCTCCCGCCGTCCGTCGTCCCCCATCAACCACCCAACAACAGGAGCCACACGATGATCGACTTCACCATCCACACCGACATCGACCGCCCGGTCGCGGACGTCTTCGCCTACGCGACGGACCCGTCTCTCCTGCGCACATGGCAGGCGAACACCGTGTCCGTCGTCCAGGAGACGGCCGGTCCCCTGCGCGAGGGCAGCCGCCTGCGCGAGGTCCATCGGGACCCGCGCGGGAAGGACCATCCGTCGATCGTCGAGGTCGCCGAGCTCGTGCCCAATCGGACGTTCGAGCTTCGCGTCGTCGAGGGGATCCCCGTGCACGCGCGGATGACCTTCGAGGACGTCGACGACAGCACGCGCGTCACCTTCCGTGCCTTCGGGCGACTGACCGGCGGGATGCGCCTCGTCCAGCCGCTGCTGCAGCGCACCCTGCGCCAGCAGTTCACGGCGCACTGCGAGCGGCTCAAGGAGGTGCTCGAGCAACCGCGGCCGGAGTGAAGACGCGCTCTGCGAGGGGGATCGCCGGCTGCCGTGATCGGCAGGAAGTTCCCCGGGAGCCCGGCTCCGCGTGTGGGCAGGCCGGGCCGCATGGATTACCGGGTGGTGTGTCCAGACTGCGCTTTGTCCTTCACGACCGCGCTGAGCACGCACCGGGCCTCAGGCACCGTCCAGTGCAAGTTCTGCGGAGGAACCGCCATCGTTCGCCGCGCGGACATCCATGGAACGGCTCTGCTTGCGAGCAACCACGACCGGCGCAGGCACACCGGGCGCGGCCTCTTCCGTTCGCTGACCTAAGTCGTTCAGACGTTGCGCCCCGCCCGACGAGGCGGCGACGAGTCGGTCACCCTTGGTGCACGTGCCTACGCCACGCGACTACGGCCAGATCGGCGACGTGTCGTCCGCGGTGAACGTCGTCCGGGCGATCTACGACGCCTTCGCGCGCCGGGACCTGGAGGGCGCGCTGACCCACATGCACGAGAAGATCGTCTTCGTCCCCGCGGGGACGGCATCCTTGCTCGGCCGCGTCGAGCCGTACGTCGGCCACGAGGGTGTCCGTCGCTACTTCGCCGACGTGGCGACGGTGTGGGAGGAGCTCACATTGCGGGTCGACGACATCCGCGCGACCAAGGAAGGTGTCGTCGTCTTCGGGTCGGCGGTCGGCATGACGAACGGTGCGCCGTACGAGCAACGCGCGTTGTGGACCTGGAAGGTCGAGGACCGGCTTGCCGTCTCGATGCGCGTCAGCCTGCTCGGCGCCGCGAGCTGACCAGCCGTCGCGCGGCGAACACCGCCGCGCCGGCGGCGGCCACCCACGGCCCGCCGACGATGACCGGGTCGAGCACGTGGTGGCGCCGGTCGGAGCGGCCGCTGCGCGACGTGCCGCTCGCGGACAGCTCGGAGAGCACGCCCGTCTCCGTCACCGGGTTGTCCGGGTGCAACGAGGCGAACGACCGCAGGTGGGCGCCCCAGGCGTCAACCCGGTCGCCGGCCAGGAGCAGGAGCCAGTGGCCGAGCCGCCCCTCGCTGTAGCGGCGGTAGGCCAGCCGGCGGATCGCGCCGGAGGGGCCGTGCAGGGGCTGGGCGGTCCCGAACACCGGCGTGACGAAGGCGTGCTCGATGGAGCGCTCGCGCCCCTCGGCGCCCGGCTGACGCTCGGGGAAGCGCCAGTGCGCGCCCGTGCTCTCGGGGGCGTACCGCAGCTTCGGATGCGAGGGGCGGTCGGCGGGGTCGAGGTCCGCGCCCCAGCCGGGGATGCGCGCACGCAGCTGCTCCGGGGTCTCTCGCATCCGCGGCTGATCGGGGACGTAGGCGATCGGGAGGCCGTCGTGGCTGCTCGTGTCGGTCATGGTTCGGCTCCCTCGGGTCAGGACGCGCTGGGCAGGATCAGCGGCTTGATGCAGCCGTCGAGCTTGGCCGAGAACACGTGGTACGCCTCGGAGATCGCCTCCAGCGGGAACCGGTGGGTCACCATCTCGCGGGGCGTGAGGTGCCCGTTGCGGACGTGCTCGAACATCCGCGGCCACTGCCGCTTCACGGGGGTCTGGTTCATGCGCATGGTGAGGCCCTTGTTCAGCGCGTCGCCGAACTTCACGGCGTTCGGGACGGGTCCGTAGGCGCCCACGACGGAGACGGTGCCGCCCTTGCGCACGCCGTCGATGGCCCAGTTGAGCGCGATCGGCGAGCCGCCTTGGAGCTTGAGCTTCGCCCCCGCGATGTGCTGGAGGCAGCTGCCGTCGGCCTCGGCGCCGACCGCCTCGATGACGACGTCCGCGCCGAGGTGGTCGGTCTGCTTCTTCAGCTCGACCACGATGTCGTCGTGCTCGTCGTAGTTCAGCGTCTCGGCGTACGCCATCGTGCGCGCCTTCTCGAGCCGCTCGGTCAGGTGGTCGACGACGATGACCCGGCCGGCACCCATCAGCCACGAGGACTGCGCCGCGATCAGGCCGACCGGCCCGGCGCCCAGGACGACCACGGTGTCGCCCTCGGCGATCTCGCCCAGCTGGGCGCCGAAGTAGCCCGTCGCCGCGGCGTCGGTGAGCAGCACGGCGTCCTCGTCGTGCATCCACTCCGGGATCTTCACCGGGCCGACGTCGGCGAACGGCACCCGCACGTACTCGGCCTGGCCGCCGTCGTAGCCGCCGGTCGTGTGCGAGTACCCGTAGATGCCGCCGACCGCCGTGGCGTTCGCGTTCACGTTGTGGCAGTTGCTGTACAGCCCCCGGGCGCAGAACCAGCAGCTGCCGCAGAAGATGTTGAAGGGCACCATCACCCGGTCGCCGACTTGCAAGTGCTGCACCGACGAGCCGACCTCATCGACCACCCCGATGAACTCGTGCCCGAACGTGTGCCCGATCCGGGTGTCCGGCATCATCCCGTGGTAGAGGTGCAGGTCCGACCCGCAGATCGCCGCGAGCTGGACCCGGACGATCGCGTCGTTGGGGTGCTCGATGCGAGGCCTGTCCTTCTCCTCGACCCGCAGCTTGTACGGGCCGCGATACGTCATCGCGCGCATGGTGCCTCCGGACAAGGGATGAGGCTGTCGGCGTTCCCCAAGCGCGTCCGCGCGAAAACGTCGGGGGACGCTGGCCAACCGTCTCTGCGCCGTCAGCGCCCGGCGAAGAAGATCCTGCTGGCGTTGCCGTACGCGTAGGCGTCGAGCGCCTCGGCCGGCAGGTCGAGCTGACCGAGGTCGGCGGCGCACTTCTCGAGCTCGAGCAGCGGATGGTCGCTCGAGAACAGGACCTTCTCGCGGCCGCGTGTGCGCATGTAGTGCAGAAGCGCGTCCGGCAGGTACTTCGGCCGGTACGCGGACGTCTGCAGGTGCAGCCCCGGCCACTTGATCATCAGCCGGATCGCCAGGTCCCACCACGGGTCGGCGCCGTGCGCCATCACGACGACGAGCTCGGGGAAGTCGGCGCAGACGCGGTCGAAGTGCATCGGGTCCTGCGACGCGCTCGCCACCGGTGGGCCGGGGATCCCGGCGTTCATCTGGATGGGCAAGCCGAGGTCCACGCACGCCGTGTAGAGCGGGTAGTAGCTCGCGTGCGACGGCGGGACGTCATGCAGGAACGGGATGACCTTGGCCGAGACCACCGGCAGGTCGCGGTGCGCCTCGCGGACCTTCGCGACCGCCTTCATGATCCCGGCCGGATCGACGCGCGCCGAGAGCGCGAGGCGGTCGGGTGCGGCCTCGACCACCTTGACCGTGTGGGCGCTCGGCTTGTCGACGTTGAAGTCGAGCACCGCCCGCTCGACGCCGTGCGCGTCCATCGTCTCGAGCAGCTCGCCGACCTCGATGCGCCGCAGGCCGCTCCGCCCCGACCCGAGGTACTGCGTGGCGACGGCGACCATCCAGTCGACGTCCTCCCACTCGGGCATGTCCGCGTTCATCCACGGGTCGATGATCCGCATCGCGCGACGGTAGAGCGGGCCTGCGCTCTGCTCGGGCGACGGTCGGCCCCCCGCCTGTCGATCACGACAACCCGGGGCGCTCGCTCACGTCACGGCCTTGTTCAGCTCGCGCACGACCGAGAGCACGCCGGTGCGGTCGTAGAAGTCGACCACGATGCCCGTCGGCGTGCGCCCGAGGGTCCTCCGGCAGGACGCGACCCGGCGCAGGAGCGTCGCCCGGTCGCCGACCGCGCGGTTCGCGCGTGCGGGCGGTGGGAAGCGGTCGACCCAGTGGTTCATCCACAGCAGCGGGCTCTCCGGGCTCCCCCGGCCCGCCGGGCATGCGCTGCGGGAATCGAGGAGCGCGTCGACCCGCGTGTCCTGGACGAAGAGGAAGCCCGGCTGGAGCCAGCTCGCCCGGCCGCCGTCGCCCTGGTCGAGGACGACGAGCCGCCGGCCGCTGGCGATCATCTCCCGCAGGGTGGGGAGCGGGGCGCCGCCGCGTGGAAGCGTCGCCAGGTACGGCTCGAGGCCCGCTTCTTCGAACGCATCCTCGAGCTCACTCGGGTCGACGCTCGACTCGGTGAACATCAGCACGACCTCGGAGCGCTCCCGCTCCAGGAACCCGCGCACGTCTCGCAGCGCGCCGCCGATGGGCTCGGCGCCGAGCTCGCACAGGGAATGGCACAGGTAGATGCCGCGCTCCCCCTCCGACGGCACGAGCCCGAGCCGGCCGGCGAGCTGCTCGGCGGCCCGCGTGGCGTCGGTGCCCAGCTCCGCGGCGACCCGGTTGCGCGTCGTGCCCTCGGCCCGGAGGTCGGTGCGGATCCGTCCCCGCTGGTCGGCCACCCCGTAGTGCGGGTCGATCAGCAGAAGGCGGATGCCGTCTTGCAGCTGGCGCGGGATCGCATGGCGTTGATTGGCGAAGAACCAGCCCGGCCGATCGGCGGCGGACATCGAGTTGTGCGTCCCCGCGAAGACGACCTCGTCGAGGCGCCGGTCGCACAGCTCCGCTGCGCCGTTGCAGGCGGTGATCTCGTCGACGGGCGGCGGGTCCGCGTCGGGATCGCCGGCGTGGACGGCGGCTGCGATCGCGGTCACAGCGACCAGCACCGCGGCGCCGGCGACGGCGGCGCGACGACGCCCGGGCCGCCGATCGGACGCGGGTCGCTTGCGGGTCCGTGCGACGAGACCGACGAGCTCGGCGAGACCCAGGACCGCGAGACCGCCACCGACGAGCACCGCAGCGGCGGCGCGCACGCGGTCGTTGCCAAGGGCGATCAACACGCCGATCGCGACGAGCACGGCCCCGCGCAGCGCGCGGCTGGCAGGTCGCAGCGCGCCGCCGGCCAGCACGTCGGCGGCCTGGCGCAGGGCACCGGCACGGTCGACGCGCGCACGACCGAGCACGGTGGCGGCGATGACGGCGAGCCCCGCGACCCCGGCGAGCACGAACCACCAATCCAGGCCGCCGACCAGCCCATCCCACGCCGCGCCGGCGGCGCGGCGCGCGTCGTCGTCGGCGATGACGCCGACCTCCGAGGCGTGCGAGACGACCTGGGCGCGCAGCATCGCGACCAGCAGGAGCCCCCCCACACCCGTCGCGACGAGTGCGACGCCCGCTCGGCGCAGCGCCGCCTCGCGGTCGGGGGCGAGCGCCACCGCACCGAGCAGCAGCGCAAGCGCGGCGGCGATCAGCAGCGGTGCGGCGACTGCGCTGCCGTGGGCGACACGTGCAGCGGTGACCGCGGCATCGCTCCGCCGCACCTCCGCGATGCGTGGCGAGACGTCGGCGGGGATGGAGCGAGCGACCTGCGGGGCGATGGCGCGCAAGCTGGGACGCAGCGCCTCCATCACCTGCTCGAGCTCGACCACGACGTCCCGGTCGCCCTCGAGCAGGAGCTCGTGCGCGGCGACCGCCGTCCGGCGCAGCACGCGCTCGAAGCTCTCGGTGTCGAGGACCGCCTCGACCGCACTCAGGACGAGCGGTCTCGACGCCACCAGATCCGGGGACCCGCGCTCGACGAGCCCGACGGCGACCTGCTCGGCGAGCACCCCGCGCACCTCCTCCGAGCGGACCGCGGCGACGGCGTGGTCGGCGAAGCGATCGGCGTCGGCGAGCTGCAACCGCACGTAGCCGGCGACGGTCGCCGCGATCGTCACCGGGACGGCGAGCGCGACGAGCAACGAAGGAAGGTGCCGGCGCACGCCTTGTCCCTACCCGGACGCACGCGGACGTGGCTGCGCTCCCGGGGACGCATCCCGGCGAGGACTACAGTCGCGTCCGCGATGGCGACGACGGCCGACCTGCGAGACCTCGACCCGGACGTCCTTCGCACGCCGTGGCCGTTGTACGCCGCGTGGCGCTCGCGGGGCCCGGTTGTGGAGCTCCCGGATCTCGGCGGCTGGGCGGTCTGCGACGTCGCGCTCGCCACGGCGATGATGCGCGATGGCGAGACGTGGTCGACCGATGCGTTCGAGGGGCCCGTCGACGAGCGGCGGGAGCGATGGCTGCGCGAGCTCGCTGCCGAGCTGCCCGCGCTGGACGAGCTGCTCGCCACGCCGCTCGCGGCGCTGCTCGCCGTCGACCCGCCCGATCACGGCCGGCTGCGCTCGGAGATGACGCAGTTTTTCTCGGCCGCGAACGTCCGCCGCCTCACGCCGCTGGTCGACGGCCTGGTCGCCGACGCGCTCGCGGCCCTCGTCACCGGCGAGCCGGTCGAAGCCGTGTCCGGGTTCGCCAAGGAGCTTCCGCTGCGGGTCATCGCGACGCTCCTGGGCCTGCCGCGCGACGAGTGGGAGCGCTTCGGCGAACTGGCCGCCGCGGCGAGCACGAGCAACCCGCACCTCGAGGGCCGCTCGTCGCTGCGTGCGCGGCTGCAGGCCGAGCTCGAGCTCATGCGCTTCTTCACCGCAGCCATCGAAGAGCCGCCGTCCGGGCGTGACGTCCACGGCGTTCTGCAAGGACTCCACGACGCGGCGGCAGCCGGGCGCCTGACGCCGCGCGAGGCAGCCGGCCTGTGCCGCGAGCTGCTCGTCGCCGGCGCGGAGAGCACCGTGCACCACCTGTCCGCGGCGCTGCTCTTCCTCGCCCTCGACCCCGCGCTGCTCGCCACGCTGCGCGACGCACCCGAACGGGTTCCCGCCTTCACCGAGGAGGCGCTGCGGCTCGAGCCGCCGTTCCCCGGCTTCTGGCGCCGCGCGCGGACTGCGACGAACTTGGGCGGCACCGCTCTACCGCAGGATGCGCTCGTGCTGATCCCGTTCGCGGCGCTCAACCGCGACCCCGTCCTCTTCCCGGACCCCGATCGGCTCGACCTCGACCGCCCGAACCCGCGCAAGCACCTCGCGTTCGGCCACGGGATCCACTTCTGCCTCGGCGCCCCGCTCGTGCGCTTGCAGAGCCACGCCGTCGTGCGCGCCCTCGTGTCACGCGTCGAGAGCATCGAGCTGCTCGTCGACCCCGGCGACCTCGAACCCGTCCCGAGCATCCAGGATCGCGGGCTGCAGGCGCTGCCGCTGCGGTGCGTCCCGCTGGCCGGCGCCGACACCACCCGTAGAGTCACCGCATGAGCGCAGACCCCGTCGACGGCAGGGCCAGCCGCTCCGAGCACCGTCGCGAGGAGCTGCTCGAGGCGGTCATGGACTACGTGCTCGACCACGGCGTCGCCGGCCTGTCGTTCCGCCCGCTCGCCGAGGCGGTCGGGGTGTCGCACATCACGCTGCGCCACCACTTCGGCTCCGAGGAGGAGCTCGTCGCCGAGATCTTCGACACGATCCGCGCGCGCGAGCCGATCCCCGCCGGCGGAACCGGGCAGGAGCAGCTGCTGCGCGACCTGTGGGCGCGCTGGGCCGAGCCGGAGGGTCAGCGCCACTTCCGGCTGCTGTTCGAGGCCTACGGCCAGGCGCTCATGCACCCGGACCGCTACCGCCGCTTCCTCGACGGGGTGGTCAGCGGCTGGATAGGCGTGATCTCGCGGCTCGCGGTGGAGGCCGGAGCGCCCGAACGCGACGCGGAGCGCTTCGCGACCGTGCTCCTCGCGCAGCTGCGCGGGCTCCAGCTCGACCTGCTCGCGACCGGAGATCGCGCGCGCACGGACGCAGCGTTCGAAGCCGTTCTCGTCACGGCGAAGGCCGAGTACGCCCGCTGGGCCCAGTAGCTCCAACGCTCGTCAGACCACGTTGCGACGCGGTCCCTCGCCAAGCTTGACGACCACGACGCCGGCGACGATCAGCACGCCGCCGATGAGCTGCTCGATCCCCGGAAGCTGGTCGAGCAGCAACCAGGCGAAGAGCACCGCGGCGACGACCTCGAGCAGCGCGATGAACGAGGCCAGCCGGGACCCGAGCCGCCGGCTCGCAGCGATCCCGGTCGTGTAGGCGATCGCCGCGGTGAACACGCCCAGGCCGATGAACGGCAGCCACCAGGCGACGGACGTGCCCGCGTAGACCGGCTCGGCGGTCGACGACCGCATCGACAGGAGGCCCGTCGCGCCGAGCACTCCCAGCAGGACCGCGCCGACCGCCAGGCCGCCGCCCGCCAGCGCCAGCGGCGGCACCCCGGTGCGCGTGTCGGCAGAGAGGACGAAGTACGTCGCCGCGCCGACCATGGCGGCGAGCGCCCAGAGCACGCCGTCCGTCGCGAGGTCGGCGCCCGACAGGAGGTCGAGCACGAGCACGAGCCCCACCGCGGCCACGCCCGCGCCGGCGACCGTGAGCGGACGCGGACGCTCGCCGTGGCGCAGCCAGAGCCACGCGACGATCGCCGCCGGAGCGGTGTACTCGATGAGCAACGCCGGGCCGACGTCCATCGCCGCGACGGCGGAGAAGTACGCGAACTGCGTGCCGGCCACCGGCACCGCGCCGTACAGCGCGACGAGGCGGGCGTTGCGCCGTACGAGCGCCCAGCGCCCGCGCATCGCGCGCGCCGCGAACGGCGCGACGACGAGCGCGGCGATCGCGATCCGCGCGAGGACCACCGCGCCCGGGCTCCAGCCCGCGTCGATCAGGCCGCGAGCCAGCGAGCCCGACAGCGCGAACGTCGACGCGGAGACGAGCGCGAGCGGCAACCCGGCCTTGAGATCCAGCGTTCCGGGCGGCGTCGCGGCAGCCATGCCCGGTCACGGTACGACCGCGTCCGGCGCGGAAGCGGTCGTCGCCTCGGCGCCGGTCGACGTGGCGGGCGTCGCTTACGGACGTTGCATCATGACGCCGACGCGCCAGGTTCGGGCGTGCCTGGACAGGACCCTCGTAGTGCAGAGCGACCCGAAGTGGTCCATCCTCCTCGCGCGCGCGCAGACGGCGCAGCGGCGCGCCGCCGCGACGGTCGTCGCGGGCGAGGCCATCCGGCGTGAGTCGCAACGTGCGGTGACCGCGGCGCGTGCCCAGCGCGTTCGCCTGGCGGCGATGCGCGAGCGTCGCAACCACTGATCGAACGGGCGGCTCCGGCTACAGGCGATCGATGACGGTGATGCCCTCGCCGCCGCCGCGAGTCATCGACGCGAGCGCTTCGCCGGCGTCCGCCAGCGCGATCCGGCGCCGGATGAGCCGGCCCGGTTCGACCGCTCCGGAGGCCACCAGGCGCAACAGGGCCGGGTAGTGGCGCACGGCCATCCCGTGCACGCCGAGGACCTCGAGCTCACGCGAGATCACCTTGGCCATCGGCACCGGCGGCGCCGCCTCGGCGCCGACCAGGAGACCGGCCTGGACATGGCGCCCGCGCTTGCGCAGGGAGAGGACGGAGCTCGCGGAGGTGGCGGCGCTGCCCAGAGCGTCGATCGAGACGTGGGCGCCGCCGCCGGTCAGCTCGTGGATGCGGCGCACCGGATCCTCGGCGCGGGCGTCGATCGCGTGGGTCGCACCGAGCTCGGCCGCGAGCGCCAGGGCGCGCTCGTCGACGTCGACGGCGACGACCTCGGCGCCGAGCGCCCTGCCGAGCATGACCGCCGAGAGCCCCACGCCGCCGGAGCCGTGCACCGCCAGGCACTCGCCGGGGCCGACGCGTCCGCGCACGGCGACAGCCGCGAAGGCGGTCATGAAGCGGCAGCCGAGCGCCGCTGCGTCGGCGAACTCGACGTCGCCGGGAAGCCGGACGCAGTTGAGGTCGGCGGCGGGGACCGCCACGAGCTCGGCGAACGAGCCCCACGCGGTGAACCCCGGCTGGTAGTCGACGTCGCAGATCTGCGTGTGGCCCTGACGACACGGCTCGCACCGCCCGCAGCCGCAGCAGAACGGGACCGTGACGCGGTCGCCCGGCTGCACCCCGCGCACCTCCGGACCGACCGCCGCGACGACGCCGGCGAGCTCGTGGCCGGGCACGTGCGGCAACCGGATCGCCGGGTCGTGCCCCATCCAGCCGTGCCAGTCGCTGCGGCACACGCCGGTCGCCCGGACCTCGATCACCGCTCCATCGGCGGGCACGGCCGGATCGCGCACCTCCTCGACGGTGAGCGGCTCGGCGAACGCATGCATCACGGCTGCGCGCATCGCTCCCTCACCTCATCGACCGCGCGGGCTCCCGACCCCTCCGCCTCGGCGAACAACGCCCCGGTGGCGACGGCGAGGGCGCCGGTGAGGGCCTCGCGGTCGAGGGCTCCGACGCGCGAGCCGTCGAGCTTCGCGAGGACCTCGGGCGGCAGGTCGTCGTAGCCCCGGGCCTGGACGGCGGGCAGGCCGCGGGCAAGGCAGGCGAGCGAGAGCGCGTGGTCGCGGACCGCCCCGACGTAGTGCTCGGCCTGCCAGAGGCGGCCGCGTTCGATGCACGCGCGGGCGTGGAGGGCGTAGATGACACCCCAGCCGAAGAGGTCCTCGGCGACGGGCGGCTGCGGCGATCGAGCCTCGCCGGCGGTCTCGCCGAAGAGCAGGCGAAAGCGCGACCCGGCGGGGACGAAGTGGGCGGCCGGCGTGAACGACAGGTCGAGCTGCAGCGCGTCCGGGAGGAGCAGGACGCGGTAGGTGGTCGGCGCGCGCTCGAGGTCGACGAGGTGCACCGCTCCCGCCTCGTCGTGCAGCGTCCGCGTCCAGTCCTCGAGGACGTCGCCGATCGCCACGCCGTCGGCGACCGCGAAGGTCAGGTCGAGGTCGGAGAACCGGTCGCCGGCGTCGACCGCGAGCGAGCCGACGGCCGCTCCGGCGACGACGCGGTCGTCGGCGGCGGCGAGCGCGAGGACCCGATCGCGAAGAGCGTCCCGCTGGGCGACGGTGAACACCGCCGCGATCGTACGCCGCGCCGATGACGCGTCGCGCGCCGCCGCGCGGTCGGCCGACGGGCGGTCTGATGGGTGTAGCTTCGGCGTGTGGGAGCTCCCCAGCGCCGACGACCTCCCCGCCGCCCGGGCCACGCGAGCAGCGACGCCGAGCGGCGCGCGCTCGCGAAGGCGAGCGGCAAGCGGACCAGCGGCCCGCCGCCCCGCGCGCCGCGGCCCGGCTTCGCCGTGCTGTCGACCGACGGCGGATCGCGCGGCAACCCCGGTTCGGCCGCGATCGGCTACGTCCTGAGCGGCGCCGACGGGACGCGGCTGGCGGCACACGGCGAGGCGATCGGGATCGCGGGCGCGAACGTCGCCGAGTACCGGGCGCTCCTCGCCGGCCTCGAGCACGCGCGCCGCCTGGACCTCGACCGCGTCGAGGCCCGCTGCGACGCCCGCCTCGTGGTCGAGCAGGTCACCGGCCGCCGGGAGCCGGCCAACCCGCGCCTGCGGCGGCTCGCCGACGACGTCCGCGACGCCGCGGCGAGGATCGGCACGGTCGCCTTCACGTGGGTCCCGGCCGACGCGAACGGCGACGCCCATGCGCTCGTCGCCGAGGCGCTCGCCGTCAGTGAGCGCCGCGGCGGTGCATCGCCGCCACGATGACCGCGCCGACGGCGAGGCCGAGGATCGCGGAGGCGCCGGTGTTCGTGAACCACGCGCCGACGCCGCCGAGCGGGCCGAGCGCCTCGTGGACGTCCTCCTCGCGGTGGTGGACGAAGTCGTACGGGCCGGAGACGCCGAGGTCCTCGAGGCCGACGAGCAGGATGTGGCCGCCGACCCACAGCATCGCCGCGATGCCCACCGTCGACAGCACCGACATGACGATCGGCATGGCATGGACGAGGCCGCGGCCGAACGAAGCCGCTCCGCCCTCGCGGGTTCGCGCCAGCTCGAGGCCCGCGTCGTCCATCTTCACGATCAGCGCGACCGCGCCGTAGACCAGGGCGGTGATCGCGAGGGCGACCAGCACGAGGATCAGCGCGCGGGAGAGCAGCGGCTCGTCGGTCACCTCGTTGAGCGAGATGACCATGATCTCCGCGGACAGGATGAAGTCGGTGCGGATCGCGCCCGAGACGAGCGCCTCCTCGTTCTCGGGCTCCGACGCCTCGGCGGCGTGCGACGACTCCCGCCGCGACGCCCGGCGGTGCTGCAGCACCTCCCACAGCTTCTCCGCGCCCTCGTAGCAGAGGTACGCGCCGCCGATCATGAGGATCGGGGTCAGGAGCCACTCCATCAGCTCGCTCAGCAGCAGAGCGGCCGGGAGGATGAAGAGCAGCTTGTTGCGCAGCGACCCGACGGCGATCCGCTTGATCACCGGCAGCTCGCGGTCCGGGCTGAACCCCTTGACGTACCGCGGCGTGACGGCCGCGTCGTCGACGATCACGCCGGCGGCCTTGACGCTCGCGCGGCTGGCGCCCGCGGCGACGTCGTCGACGGACGCCGCAGCGGCCCGGGCGAGCGCGGCGACGTCGTCGAGGAGGGCGGCGAGGCCAGCGCTCACGCCGGAGAGGGTACGGGGCGCGCACCACCCGGGGTCTGTCCCCGAGTGGTGCGCGGCGCGGCTATCCCTTCCGCGAGGCCCGGTGGCGCGGCTTCGCCTTCGGCTTGGCGCAGGCCCGGCGGTGCTTGCTCTTCGCGCGATGCTTGCGCGCCTTCTTCTTGCACGCCGCCCGCTTCGGCTTCCTCTTCTTCGCCGCCGAATGCCGCTTGGGCGACGGATCCGAATCGGCGCCCCGCGGCGCCGGGATCGCGGGATCGGACGCCTCGCGGGTGCTCAGCAGCAGCTGCGAGGGATGGTCGGCGTCGTGGAAGATCAGGTTGCGCCCCGCGACGGGGAGCGGCTCGTGGGTCGGCGTGTCGGACGAGCCCAGCCACAGCCGCAGCCGGTGCCCCGGAGCCAGCGTCCACCCGGTGTCCCAGATGTCCATCCGGTACTCGGTCGTCAGCCCGATCGTCACCGGCGTGTCCTCGTCGTCGGGCAGGTACGGCTTGCCCGGCCGCGAGCGGGCCTCGTCCACCTCGCGGAACGACGCCCGCAGCCAGCCCTGCGTGATGAACGTCGACGACCCGTCCGGCGAGACGTCGATGAGCCGCCCGACGAACGCCATGTCGCTCGCCTCGGTGATCGCCCAGAAGCGCAGCTCGCTCGGCCCCGCCAGGCGCAGCGGCTCCGTGACCGGCGGCGTGGTGAACGTCAGGCCTTGCGGCTCGTCCAGGCGCTGGTCCATCGGCGCGTACGGGAGGAACCCGTCCGGCCCCTCCTTGCCCATCGGGATCGACGCCCCCGCCGTGGGGCTGTACGCGTACGCGTCCTGGTAGCTGTCGCGCCCCGTCGGAACGGCATCCGCCAGAGTGCCGTCGTTCGGCGACAGCGATGCCGACCCGCTCTTCGCCGCCGACAGGAAGAGCCGCCGCAGGCCGCCCGAGCCCACCGCCCGCCACGACGGCGCGGCATGCCATGTGCGGTCGCCGAGGTCGAACCAGCGCACCCGCGGCTTGTCCTCGATCCCGTTGCGGATCCCCTTCATGAAGCGGTCGAGCCACGCCCGGTCCTCGCCCTCGGGCGGCGGCGACGACAGCGCCGTCGGATCCTCGGTGTGCGAGCCGTACGGCGCGCCGACCTGGCCGGCGTCGCCCGTCCCGTGGTGGGTGCTCGCGTCCATGACGAGCAGCTTGTGCTTCGACGCGAGCCCGTCGATCAGCCACAGGTCGCCACGGCTGTACATGTCCTGTCAGCCCGTGAAGACGTAGACCGGCACGGTGATGCGGTCCATCTTGGCCAGCACCGACCGCTCCCGGTAGAGCGGTCCGTCGTGCGGGATGAGGCGCGTCTCGATCGCGAACTGCTGCTGGGCGCGGTCGAGCGCCTGCGGCTGCGGTCCGGCGCCGATCGACTGCGCGGCCGTCTGGCCGGCGAACCACTGGCCGACGAAGCCCTGGTCGTACAGCCCGTTGTGCCACAGCACGTCGCGGTACGGATCGGTCGGCGGGTGGCCCACGACGACCGCCTCCAGGTGCGGCGGCCGCAGCGCCGCGCCGAGCAGCGCCGTGATCGCCGAGTACGAGTACCCGTACAGCGCGACGCGCCCGTTGCTCCACGGCTGCTTCGCGACCCACTCGACGACGTCGTAGACGTCCTGCTGCTCGCGCGTGCAGAGCAGGCACAGCGCGCCCCCGCTCTTCCCGCTGCCGCGCACGTCGGTGTCGACGCGCGCGTAGCCGTCGGCGACGTAGGCCGTCGACGACGAGCGCCCGTACGGCTCCATGTCGATCACCGCCGGATAGCGGCCCTTGCCGTCCTCCGGCAGGAAGACGTCGCCCGAGAGGTTCACCCCGTCGGTCGCGGGGATCGTGACGTCGGCCAGCTTGACGGGAGCGGCGTGGGCGGTGGCGGCGGAGGCGAGCAGGACCAGCAGGGAGCCGGTCAGCGAACGGAGCGAACGGGACACACGGGCACCAACGACGCACCCGGGCGGAACTCGCGGCGCGCTCGGGCCACCGACGGTCACCGCCGCGAACCTACGACAAATGCTTAAATGCGTTTCGTCGTATGGGGCAGCTGGTCGACGAGGCGATCGCGGAGGCACATCGCGCCCAGCGCGGCGGCGACCACGCGCTGGCCGAAGCGGTGATGCGCGATGCCGTGCGCCGCTCGCCGTCGGATCCGTGGGCGCTCGTGATCCTCGCCCAGGTCATCCGGTTCGAGCGCCCGGGCGAGGCGGCCGATCTCGCGCGTCGAGCCTGCGAGCTGGCCCCCGCCGACCACGGGGTTCGCGTCATCGCCGGTCGTCTGCTGTTCGACGTCGAGGCGTACGAGGACGCCTACGCGCTGTACTTGGAGCTGTCCGCCGCGGCGCACGAGCTGGCCGAGCCGGTCGCGCTCGGCGTGCTCGACCTGGGCGCCCGCTTCGGCTTCACGTGGGGCAAGCTGACCGAGACGCGGCCGCTGCTGGAGGAGCTGATGCGCCGCGACCCCGCCCGGCACGGGGTCGCCGAGATGCTCGCGATCACGCTGATCGAGCTCGACGACGAGCCGGCTGCGCACGCGGTGCTGGCCAAGGCGCTGCAGCTGCGCCCCGGTGAGCCGGACCTCGTGCGGATCCGCGACGCGCTGCACCAGCACGGCCCGCGCGCCATCCGCCTGACGTAGAGGTCGCAGGACCGGCTAGAGGACGTCGCCGATCGCGCGCAGCGCGGCGCCGCCGAGGAGGATCGCGAGCAGCACCCCCGCTGCTCCGACCACGATCCCCACGATCGCAACGACGACGTCCTCGAGCAGGACCCCGAGCGAGAGCAGGACCACGCCGAGTGCCGGCAGCGTGTCGAGGCCCGTGAACGGCGGCGCGAGGAACGCGGCGATCGAGCCGCCCGCGACGAGCAGCCCGAACACCACGTTCGTCAGCCGGTGGCCGAAGAGGAACCTCAGCCGCGGGCGTGACCAGCGCTCGAGGAAGCGGATCGTCCGCAGCAGCGTCCGGATGAACCGGCCTTCGGTCGCCAGCTCCCGCCCCCGCCAGCGCTGCGGCAGCCAGATCTCGTCGCGGCCGGCGATGAGCTGCAGTGCCAGCAGCACGGCGATCACCTCGAAGACGTGCGTCGCGCCGCCGGTCGGCAGCGGCAGCGCCGGCAGGCCGAGCAGCATCACGAAGACGATCGCGAACGCGCGCTTGCCGAAGACGTCGACGAGCCCGCCGAGCGTCTTGTCGCCGTCGCTGGACAGCCATGCCTCGAGCTCGGCGGCGACCATCGCTTCGCGGACCGTACCGGTACGCTGCCCGCCCGCGGCGCTCCGATCCGCGTTTCCCCATGACCGCGCGACCGGGTTTCGTGACACCGATGAAGGCGGTGCTGACCGCCGACCGCCCGTCCGGGCCGGACTGGGTATTCGAGCGCAAGCTCGACGGCATCCGCTGCCTGGCCGTCAAGGACGGCGGGCGAACGCGGCTGTGGTCGCGCAACGAGCTGTCGCTCAACGACCGCTACCCATCGCTGGCCGCCGCGCTGGACGAGGACCCCGCGGACGGCTTCGTGCTCGACGGCGAGGCGGTCTCGTTCGTCGGCGGGCGCGACCGGTTCGGCGGCGGCGAGGGCAGCGAGCTGTTCCTCTACGTCTTCGACGTCCTCTTCGCGGACGGGCGCGACGTGCGATCGCTGCCGCTGGAGGAGCGGCGGTCGGTGCTCGAGGGCGTCCTGCGCTGGCGCGATCCGCTGCGGATGACGTCGCAGATGACCGGCGACGGCGAGTCCCTGCTGGCCGACGCGTGCCGCGACGGCTGGGAGGGCCTGATCGCCAAGCGGGTCGGCACGCCGTACGTCTCCACGCGCTCACGCGACTGGCTGAAGCTGAAGTGCACGAAGGCGCAGGAGCTCGTGATCGGCGGCTTCACCGCGCCGCGCGGGTCGCGGACCGACCTCGGCGCGCTGCTCGTCGGGCACTTCGACGGCGACCAGCTGCGGTACGCCGGCAAGGTGGGAACGGGGTTCACGCGCGAGACGCTGCGGGAGCTGTCGTCTCGTCTGGGCCCGCTCGTGCGGGAGACGTCGCCGTTCGAGCCCGAGAAGGGCATCCCGCGCGCCGCGACGTGGGTGGAGCCGGAGCTGGTCGCGCAGATCGCCTTCATGGAGTGGACCGGGGACGGCCGTCTGCGGCACCCGTCGTTCCTGGGGCTGCGGTTCGACAAGGCGGCGCACGACGTCGTGCGGGAGGAGCCGTCGTGACGCTGCGGCCCGCCGCCGAGGGCGACCGCGACGTGGTGCTGGCGATCGGCGTGGCCGAGGAGACCGCGTGGTTCGGCTCGCCCGACGTCAGCGCGGCCGAGGTCGGCGAGTGGGTCGACAGCGAGGGCGGCCTCGTGCCGGGCGTCGTGGTGGTCGACGACTCCGGCGTCGTCCGCGGGTTCGCCTCGCCCGGGCAGCTCGAGGCGGTGTTCCTCGCCGACCCGGATGGCACTGCCGCGTGGACCGATGAGCTGATGCCGTGGCTGCTGGCGCAGCGCGACGACGTCGATCTCATGGTCGCGGCCGTCGACGCGGCCCGCCGTGCGGCGTTCGCGCGCCACGGCCTGCGGCACATCGCGTCGTCGTTCACGCTCGCGCGCCCCTCCGCCGCCGGACCGGTTCCGCCGGCGGCCTTCCCGGACGGCGTCGACGTCGCTCCGTACTCGCTGGGCGACGACGACGAGGCGGTGCACCGGCTCGTCTACGTCGATGCCGCGTGGGGCGACGTCCCCGGCCACACCGTGCGCGACCTCGATGCGTGGCGCGAGAAGGAGCGCTCGTGTGGGTCGCTCTTCCTCGCCCGCCGCGACGGCCGGCCGGTCGGGTGGATCGCCGGCCGGGTGCTCGACAACGGGCGCGGCTACATCTCGACGCTCGCCGTGGCCATCCCCGAACGTGGCCGCGGCCTCGGGCGGGCGCTGCTGCTGGAGGCGTTCGCCGACCTCCAGCGGGCGGGCGCTTCGGACCTGACGCTCGGGGTCGAGGCGCGCAACGACGCAGCGCTCGGGCTCTACCGCTCGGTCGGCATGGACGTCGAGCGCGAGTGGATGGTCTACAGCTCGGACGACTGAGCGTCGACGCGCGGCAGCGTGGCCACCTCGACGTCCTTCGCAACGGTGCGGACCTCGTCCGGCACGTCGGCGAGCCGGACCTTGCGGATGAGGTCCTGCGCGCGCCCGAGCGGCGAGAAGAAGTTGTCGTAGTGCGTCGGCACGAGGACGCGCGGGTCGAGCTTCGGCAGCACCCGCTCCCAGTACCGCGGCGTGACCTGCCGGCCCGCGACGCCGGCGAGGAAGACGTCGACGGGCGCGTGCCGCAGCTCCGCGTCGTCGAGGTCCGCGCTGCCCTGGTGGTAGAGGCTGATCCCCGCCACCTCGATGCGGATGCCGTAGACGGCGCCGCACTTGTACGCGCCCGGCGCGAGCCCGTCGAGGTGCTCGCAAGTGAGCGGCCCGTCCATCGGCACCTTGCGGCCGAGCAGCAGCTTCGAGTGCCGGCTCGGCACGAAGCTCACGACGAACGGCCCGAGCTCGTACCTGCGATGCGGCGTCACCTCCACCGCACGGTCCCGCAGCCCGTGCAGCTCCATCAGATGCACGAGCGACGCCGACCCGTACGCCGTCGTCCCGTAGCGCTTGGCGAGCGCGGGGGCGTCGACCACGTGATCGAAGTGCGTGTGCCCCACCAGGATCCCCGCCACGGGCCCCGGCGCGTGCGCGTACCGCTCGATGAGCTGCGGGTCCGGCAGCGCGGTGCGCCGCAGCAGCATCGACCGCAGCGGAACGCGCGAGACGTACGGATCGATGAACAGCGACACGCCTTCGCACGTCATCCGGTAGCCCGAGACCCCCAGCCACACGATCTCCAGCCCCTGCGGAAGCCCGAGCGGAACGCGCTCGAGCTCCACCGCCGCCTGCAGATCCGCCGCGTCCGCCACTCGTTCAGCCTCTCACGGTTCGCGCGCTCGGCTGAGCGTCGATCCCCCAGGTGACGATCCGCTCCGGATGGATGCGGATGAGCGGCGTGGGCATCGCGATCGCCTCGCCGCGCCCGCGGACCTCGATGCCGCGCGGAAGCCACGGGTCCTCGCTGGCGAGGTCATCGATGACGATCGCGACACGACCGGTCCGCGCGACGTCGCGGAACTTCTTCGTCCGCTCGAGGTCGCTGCCGCCGATGTCGATCGTCTCGCGCACGGCGTTGTACATCCACGCCACCGGCACCACATGCGGCGTCCCGTCCGCTCCGACCGTCGCGATCCGCCCGAGCTGCCGCCCACCCGCCAGGTACTCCACCTCGGCCTCCGTGAACACCACGCCGCCGAGATTAGGCGAGTTATCGGGACCGGCCACACTGCACCCCGATGCGCGCGCTGGTGATCACCGGCCCGCCGGGAGCGGGCAAGACGACGGCGTTGACCGCGCTCATGGGCGAGCTCGAGGCCGAGGACGTGCGGTTCGCGGCGGTGGAGGTCGAGGCGCTGGCGCTCGTGCACCCGTGGCCGGATGACGACGTGGCGTTCGAGCACCTCGAGCACGTCGCCGCGTCGTTCGAGAAGCGCGGCTACCCCTTGTTGCTCGTGACCGCGACCGTCGTCGATGCCGGGTACCTGCAACGACTTCGCGAGGCGCTGCCGACCAGCGACGTGGTCGTCGTGCTCCTCACCGCGCCGGCCGACGTGCTTCGCGGGCGGATCGGCGAGCGGGAGCCCTCCGACTGGGTCGGTCTCCCCCGCCTGCTCGCAACCGCGGCCGAGCTCGCGACCTCGATGCCCACGCTGCCCGTCGACCTCGTCGTCGATACCGCTGAGAGCACCGTCGAGCGCGTCGTCGGGCAGATCCGGCGGCTGGCGGCTGGTGGCGCGGAAGACGAGCGGCGCAGGTAGCTTCGCGCTCCATGTTCCGGAGCTTCGTCGCCGTCGTGGCGTTCGTGTTGATCGGTGCTGCGCCTGCGCGTGCGGCTGACTCGGAGTTCGCTCCTCCGGACCGGCCGGGGCCGGCATTGAGCGTTCCGAAGGCGGAGCTGGAGAAGGCGCTCGGGTGCTCGGAGCAGAGGCTCGAGGGTGCGCAGCGGGCTCCGGTGCTGCTGGTGCAGGGGACCGGGGCGACGGCGAAGGACAACTGGAGCTGGACGTACGAGCCGGCGCTGACGAAGCGGGGCATCCCGTGGTGCCACATCGACCTGCCGGAGCAGGCGACGCAGGACGTGCAGCGCAGCGGCGAGTTCGTGGTCTACGCGATCCGGACGATGTACGCGCGGGCGGGGCGGAAGATCGCGATCCTCGGGCACTCGCAGGGCGGGATGGTGCCGCGGTGGGCGCTCAGGTTCTGGCCGGACACGCGGGCGATGGTCGACGACCTCGTCGGCTTCGCGCCCTCGAACCACGGCACGACCGAGGCGCGCGACTGCGCGCAGGGCGGCTGCTCGGCGGCGAGCACGCAGCAGAGCGACCAGTCGGCGTTCATGAAGGCGCTGAACTCGTACGCGGAGACGTGGGCCGGGATCTCGTACACGAGCATCTACACCCGCCTCGACGAGACGGTGAAGCCGAACGACGACGCGGAGACCGGCTCCTCGTCGCTGCGCACCGGCGAAGGACGCCGCACGAACGTCGCGATCCAGGACGTCTGCCCGACCGCGAAGTCCGAGCACCTCATGATCGGTACGGTCGACCCGGTTGCGTACGCGCTCGCGATCGACGAGCTCGAGCACGAAGGGCCTGCCGACCCGAAGCGCATACCGATCGACGTCTGCGCGCAGGTCTTCCACGAGGGGGTCGACCCCGTCACCGGGCCGGCGAGCGCGGCCGCCGCCGTGGCGTCCTTCGAGGGCTACCAGGCGAAGACCGTCGACCGCGAGCCGCCGCTCGCCTGCTACACGAGCGCCGCCGGCTGCGCGACGAAGACCGCGCCGCCGTGCGCGTCGAAGCGCCGCTTCGCCGTGCACGTCCCGCGGCTGCGCAAGCTCGTCGTGACGCTCGCCGGCAAGCGCCTCGGGATCCACCGTCGCGGCGGACGGCCGCGCGTGACCGTCGACCTCCGCGGCCGCCCGAAGGGCACCTACGTGCTGCGCATCCGCGGCACGACGAGGAACGGCCGCCGCGTCACCGTGACGCGGCGGTACCGCACCTGCACGCCGGGGGCGCGGCGCTCGGGGTGAGAAAGCGCGGTCGTCTTCGTCAGCTCAACCGGGCAGCGTGACGGCGCCGCTGACGCAGGTCCCGTGACCCGGCGCGCTCTCGACGGCGACGGTGCCGCCGATCGCCTCGATGCGGTCGCGCATGTTCCGCAGCCCGCGGCCATCGGCGGTCCCGGACGCGAAGCCGGCGCCGTCGTCGCAGACCTCGAAGCGCAGCGACGACGAGGTCTCGCTCAGCCGGATCCAGACGACGCTCGCGTCCGCCGCGTGCTTGACGGCGTTCTGCAGCGCCTCCGCGCACGTGAAGTAGACCGCGCTCTCGAGCTCGATCGGGTGGCGCGTCACGCCGTTCGCGTCGACGACGACCCGCATCGGCGCCTGCCGGGCGACGGACCGCAGCGCGTCCTCGATCCCGCGGTCGGTGAGCATCGACGGGTAGACGCCGTGGGCGAGCGAGCGCAGCTCCTCGAGCGCCCGCTCGGCCTCGAAGCCGAGGTCGTGGACCTCGCGCATGCCCGCCGTCGGGTCCATCTCGAGCAGGTCCTCCGCAAGGCCGAGGCGGATCCGGAGGGCGATGAGGCGCTGCTGGGCGCCGTCGTGCAGGTCGCGCTCGATCCGCGCACGCTCGAGGTCGGCGGCCTCCGCGATGCGGCGGCGTGACTCCTCCAGCTCTCCCATGGCACGCGCGAGATCCGACAGCAGCCGCTCGTGGCGCCAGCCGGCGAGCACGACCCCGCTGACGCCGTCGAGCAGCTCGGGGTCGTCGAGCAGCGCGACGTCGTGCAGGAGGACGACGTCCGGCTGCCCGTCGTCGCCGTCGACCTCCGTCGCCGCCCGTCCCGGCTCGGGTGCGCGCGGCCAGCTGGCCTCCTCGCCCCCGGCGGCGTCGCGCCAGGTCCCCGTCAGCCGGTCGCGGAACAGGAGCTGCATCGTCGAGTCGCTCAGCGCCGTCGCGAGCGCGTCGCGCACGCGCGCGGGATCGTCGTCGCGCCGCAGCGCCGCGCCGAGCCGCGTCAGCGCGCCCGCGAGCTCCATCCGGTACCGGACGAGCCCGATGAGGAACGCGCAGCAGAGCGCGACGATGCACGCCGTCCACACCGACGACAGCAGCACGACGGTGTCGATCGGAGCGCCCAGCTGCCGCGCGGTGTGGAACGCGATGTGGCTGAGGCCGAACGGGATCGCGGCGCCGAACACGGGCGCGAGCGTGCGGCGCTGCATCGGCGACGCCCGGCGCCAGCGCAGGTTCATGGACACGAACGTCCCGGCCCAGATCAGCTCGACGAGGTACTCGCGCACGAGCACGACGGTCGACATGAACGCCGGCTGTGCGTCGAGCACGAACAGCGCGTTGGACGGGCAGTCGGTCGTACACGTCGCCCACAGCGTCTTGGCCGGATACGCCTCGACCAGGGGCGCGGTCCCGTAGAAGAGGACGACCGCGGTGAAGACCATCACGCCGAAGAGCACGCGGTCGAGCGTCGAGCCGAGCCGCCCGTCCGGGAACGTCATCAGCAGGTAGAACGCGCACGGGAACACGAGCCACGTCGCGAGGCGCCCGACCGTGTAGGGCACGCTGAGCGTGGATTCCCCGAGCGACGTCAGCGACCACGCGAACCCGATCGTCAGCAGCGCCAGGCCGAAGCCGCGGTTGACCGGAGCGCGCAGCGCGTAGAGGCCGGCGGCGATCGGCAGGCCGACGATCAGGAACTGCAGGAACGCGCGGCCGAACGCCGCGTCGCTCGAGGCTCCGGCCCCGGCGATGAGGACGGCGGCGCCGCAGACGAGCACTCCGGCAGCGGCCAAACGCGAGCGCACCGCATCCGGCACGGGTGCGCCGGACGTGCCAAGGAGCTGTCGGGCGTCGCTGATGGCCATCGCCGGGAGGCAGCCCGGGAGGTCTCCGGCCCCGGCCCGCCCTGACGACCTTACGGGTTGAACGGGCTGAGCGGTGAGAGAAGGTGCTGCTTAGGCGCCATTTCTGCTGACCGTAGGCGCCAATGTTCACTGACCGACGCTCGGTCAGTGCACGAGCGCCTTGAGCAGGACGAGGAACGTCGCGACGGCGGCGGCCAGCGCCGCCCGCAGCAGCGATCCCGGCACCGAGGTCCCGCTCAGCCGCGACGCCGCGAACGCGTAGGCGGTGATCAGCCCGAGCCCCGACCACTTCGCCGCGGTGAACGCGCTGTGCGTCTCCATCGCTCCCGCCGCCGCGAGCACGAAGAACAGCGCCGGGAACGCGACCCCGAGCCCCGTCGCCAGGGCCTCCTGCGTCAGTGAGCGCAGCCTTCCCCGGTCCAGCCGCCGGTGCGTCCGCGCCTCCGTGCCGAGCACCTCGCTGTAGAGCTCGGCGAGCCCGACCGCGACCGCGGTGGCCAGCAGCGTCGCCGCGACAGCTGCGTCGGCCGGCGGGTGCTCCTCCAGCGCGAGCAGCAGCGCCAGGCCGATGATCGCGCCGTAGAGCACGCGCGCGACGTGCCGGGACTCGAGGTGCGACGTCCACAGCGCCCGCAGCAGCGGCCGCGAGGAGCGCGACGGCGAGACGGCGCCTTCCGGGCCGTCAGCCACCGGTCCCGAACGCCAGCGCGCCGCCCGGCTCGAGCACGCGGACGTCGACGCCCGGCGCGCTGCGCGCGACCGCCTCGGCGAACGCGCTCCCGGGCGTGCGCAGCAGGTGGTGGTGCCGGCGCCGCGCGTGGACGGGGAAGAACGTGCCCCAGTGGATCGGCACCGCGATCGACGGCTCGACCAGCGCGGTGGCCTCCGCCGCCTGCGCCGGGTCCATGTGCCCCGGCCCGAGCCGCGTCCCCCACCCCCACACCGGCATCAGGGCGACGTCGACGTGGTCTGCGACGGAGACCATCCCCGGGTAGACGGCGGTGTCGCCGGCGAAGTAGACGGTCGACGAGCCCTGGATGACGTAGCCGACTGCCGGGATCACGCGCCCGACCGACAGGCGGCGCCCGTCGTGGTCGGCCGCGACGGCGCGCACGCGCAGCTCGCCCACCGTCGTCTCGTCGCCGACCCCGAGCTCGCGCACCTCGCGGCGCAGCGAGCGGATCGCTCGCGTCCGCCCCGCGCCGCGCGGCACGACGAGCGGCGCGTCGCCCCCGAGCCGCCGGATCGACCGTACGTCGAGGTGGTCGTGGTGCAGGTGCGACACGAGGATCGCGTCGACCGCGCCCGGCGCAGCGGCGCGCTCGGCGTGCCGCCGCAGGTGCACCACCCGCTGGCGCAGCAGCGGGTCGGTCAACAGCCGCGTCCCGTCGACCTCGAGCAGGACGGTCGCGTGGCCCAGCCACGTGAGGCGGTTCATCGGCCGCCGCCGCGAGGCGGGCGCCGGGTTGGGGCCACCGGCCCGGGCCGGCTCAACTCCGATGGAGGAGATGGCCCGGGCCGCCACGCCCGATCACACCCCGGCGTGCGAGCGCTCGTGCAGCGCGTCCTGGAGGAGCTGCTCGGAGTCGGTGTCCAGCGAGGTGTGCACGACGTCGCCGCCGTACTGCGAGATGCGCGGGAGGACCTTGTCGGGCGTCGACTGGCGGACGAGGACGAAGAGGACCGCGCCGCCCTCGGGGAGGCGATCGCGGAGCTCCTTCATGAACTTGTCATCGATGCCGTAGTCCGCCATCGCGCCGCCGGCCGCGCCGGACGCGGCGCCGATCGCCATGCCCAGGAACGGCATGAGGAAGATCAGGCCGATCAGGCCACCCCACAGCGCGCCGCCGGCCGCGCCCGCGCCCGCCGTGCTGACGGACTGCCTGAGCTTGATCTTGCCCTTGTCGTCGCGGACGGCGATCACGAGGTCGTCCATCGAGATGGTCTGCTCCTTCTGGAGCTCCTTCAACGTCGCTGCGACCTCGTGGGCCGTCTCTTCGTTGGGGTACGCGATGGCGATGAGGTTGCTCATGCTCCGAGCCTCCCTGGTCGTTGGTGGTCTTTCGTCATGCGGATGGGGTGAGATCAGACGTCGACGAGCCCAACCGCGGCGGCGTGCGCGACGGCCTCCGAGCGCGAGCGCGCGTCGAGCTTGCGGTAGATCGAGTGCACCTGCGTCTTGACGGTGTTCGAGGAGACGTGCAGGCGGCCGGCGATCTCGCGGAACGTGAGGTGGCTGGGCAGCAGGCGCAGGACGCGCAGCTCGGCGAGCGTCAGCGTCGACGGGTGCTCGATGGGGCCCGCGGCGAAGTCGTCGGCGAGCGCCCAGCCACGGTCGACCGACGCGCGCAGCGCCGGGACGTCGCCGGCGCGGCTGACGAGGCGCGACGCCTCGCTGAGCAGCGCTCGGGCGGTGGCCGCGTCGCTCATCCGCAGCGCCGCACGGGCGAGCGCGCCGCGTGTCATCGCGCCGTACCAGGGCGGCGCGTCGGGCAGGCGGCCGAGCAGGTCCGTCGCGGTGCGCAGGTCGCCGCGCGCGGTGCCGCACGACCCGCGCGCGGCATGGACCGCCGCGCACGCCGCCAGCGGCAGCGCCGCGAACGGGTGCCGCAGCGCGTCCGCCCGCCGCAGCGCGGGCTCGACGCCGGACGCGTGACGCGCGGCCTCGTCGCGGTCGCCGGCGTCGAGCGCGAGCAGCGCGAGCTGGCCGAGGCAGAGCGCACGCAGCAGCGGCGCGTCGAAGATCGCCCGCCGCGCGCCCTCGTCGAGGCAGGCGCGCGCCGCGTCGGCCGCGCCGGCCAGTGCGTGCCCCGTTCCCTCGACCCACAGCGCGAACGCGCACCACGGGTCGTCGGCGACGAGCGCCCGCGCGGAGCCGGCGCGCGCCGCCATCGCGGCCGCCCCGCGGCGCCCGAGGGCCGCATCCGCGAGCGTGATGCCCGCCTTGAGCCCCGGCCGGCCGTCTCCGAGCGCCGCGAGGCGCTGCGCGGCCACGACGATCCAGCGCTCGGCCGTGTCGCGCTCGCCGGCGAGCAGCGCGTCGAGCGCGGCGGTGACGGCCAGCCCCGGCCGCGACCGGACGGCGACGTCGCCGAGGTCGGCCAGCCAGGGCCCGACGCGGTCGCGCCCCGGCGAGGCGAGCAGCGCGGGCGCGCGGTCGCCGAGCACGAAGCAGAGCCGGTCGCGGTCGCGCGCGGCGACGGCGTGGCCGATCGCGCGCTCGAGATCGCCCTCGCGCTCGAAGAAGCGGCTGGCGCGCTCGTGCAGCGCGCGCTGCGCCGCCGGGTCGCGGCGATCGAGCTCGCGCGTGCACGCCCGCCGGACGAGCGGGTGCAGCACGTAGCCGCCCGCGTCCTCGTCGGGGAGCACGGGGACGCCGTCGCGGCGCAGCCGGTCGAGCACGCTCGCGGCTCCCTCGCTGCCGAGCACCGCGTCGCACGCCGCGCCGTCGAGCCGGTCGAGCACCGATGCGCGCTCGAGCAGCGCGAGGTCGTCCGGGGCCAGACCGTCGAGGATCTCCTCGCGCACGTAGTCGAGCAGCACCGCGCCGCTGCCGCTGTCGAGGTCCGCGGCGCCGCGCGGGCCGCCGCGCTCGCGTGCCGCCCGCACGACGAGGCGGACGGCGGCGGGCCAGCCGCCGGTGCTCGCCAGCAGCCGGTCGAGGTCGCGCGCACCGGTCCGGATGCCGGCGCGCTCGAGCACGAGCCGGCACTCGTCGGGGGTCAGCGCGAGGTCGCCGGCGCGCAGCTCGGCGAGCACGTCGCGCGCGCGCAGCCGGCCGAGGCCCACCTCAGGCTCGCGCCGGGAGGCGAGCACGAGCGCCGACCCCGGCGGCACGTTGCCGGCCACCTCGCCGAGCAGGTCCAGCGCGCCCGGCGAGCGCAGCCGGTCGACGTCGTCGACGACCAGGATGCCGGGCCGCATGGAGCCGACGGCGTGCAGCAGGCCGGCGACGTCGCCGGACCGGCAGAGCTCCGTCGCGGAGCGCGGGCGCAACCGCGCGAGCGCCGCGGCGAGCGCGGCGCACAGCGCGTCGGGGTCGTCGTCCGGTGCCCGCAGCGCGAGGCGCGCGAAGGGGCGGCCGTCGCGCAGCAGCCACTGATCGAGCAGCGTGGTCTTGCCGAAGCCCGCCGGGGCGACGAGCGCGACCACGGTGGCGCGCTCGTCGAGCACGCGCTGCAGCAGCCGCGGGCGCTCGATCGCTCCGGGTCGACGCTCGCGCCGCACCGGCGTCGAGGAGGGTGCGGCGCGCAGCGTCGTCTGCGGGCGCGCGGAGGCCGCGCTCCCGACGACCGGCTCGGGCTCGCCGATGATGGGCAGGGTGCTCATCCGAGTCCGAGCCTCGCCGCAGCGAGCCGATTCGGCAATGAGGCATGCCCGCCTACGGAGGGAGGCGCGCACGACCCGCGGGCCGTGCGCGCTCCCCCGGGCGCTCAGGTGCGCGAGGCCGCGCTCCGTGCGCGGCCGGTCACCTCAGCGCCTCTTCGCGCGGAGGCGGCGTCGCAGCCGGCTGGGGGCGGCTCGGGGCCCGCCGGACGGACCCCCGGACCGACGCCATCACGTCCGCGCGCGTGGTCTCCGGGAACTCGCGCGCGACCTGGCGGCGCAGCACCGCCAGGCCCGACACCGCCAGCACCGTCATGAGGAGCACCGGCAAAGGCATCCGCGTGGCGTGGATCGGCCCCCACGCCACGATGAGCAGCAGCACGGCGGCGAGGACGCCGTACGCCAACGCCGGTTCGTCGCGCAGCCACGGCGCCGCGGTCCGGCGCATGCCGACCGCGATCCCGCTGGGGCCGGCGATCCAGGCGGCGAGGACGACCGGGAGGCCCATGATCACCGTCGCCTCGGCGACGTCGCCGAGCATCTCCGTGCCGATCGACCACACCCCTTCGGCGGCGGGCCGCGCCGCCTCCGTCGTCGTGAGCGCGTCGACGACCGCGCTGCCGGCAACCGAGCGCCCGATGAGGACGACGAGCCCCGCGGAGATCCAGCAGAACCCCGCCGCCATCAGGATCTTGCGGCGGCGGTCGCGGGCCAGCCACACCGCCAGCGCGAACAGCGCGACGGCGATGCCCGGCAGCAGCGCCGACAGCCCCTTCACGGCGCCGACGGCGTCCTGCAGCAGCCCCACCTGGTCGGAGCGCATGACCTCGATGCGCCCGGCGTCCTCCGGGATCGCGTCCACGACGCTGCCCGGGATGCCGAACTGCGTCGCGAGGTCGACCACGACCGACCGCAGGTCGAGCACGACGGCATCGCCGGTCCGCGCGATGGCCTTGGAGTCGCCCTCGGCGATGTTGATGAACTGCTGGACGGTGAGGCGGTTCGCCTCCTCCCACAGCGTCTGCACGCGCGGCCGGCCGAGGACGCGCTCGGTGCGGTTCTCGGCGACCTGGCGCAAGCTGCCGGCGAGCGTGCCGGCGAACGGGTCGAAGCGGTCGGGCAGCGCGTCCGCAACCGCCGACGTCACGTCGACGTTCGCGTAGACCTCGTCGACGAGGAACCCGGCGACCTGGGTGCGGACGGCATCGTCCTCGAGCAGCTCGGTGCTCGTCTCCGCCCAGTTGTCCGCGTCCAGCACCTGCCGGTTCGCCCAGACGGCGAAGATCGCCACGACGGTGAAGATCGTGGCGACGCCCAGCAGCGCCCGGACGAGCCAGCGGTGCGACATCGTCTCAGGCGGCGCGCTGGCGCCCGCCGTACTGCACGAGGCCGTAGATGACCATGACGTCGAGGGCGAACAACGCAAGCGACAGCAGCGGGAACGCCGGCAGGAACAGCAGCTGGATGATCGCGTTGGCGCCAGCGGCGAACACGCCGACCCAGCGCGCCCACTCGGCGTCGCTCCAGATCCCGAACGCGGTGATGATCTGGACCGCGCCGACGATCACGAGGAACCAGCCCCACATGTTCAGGTCGCCGAACACGTACCGCGTGTCCGCGCCGTAGACGTTCGCCGTGTCGATGGCCGCGAACCCGTAGACGACGTTGAGCGTGCCGACGATCGCCAGCATGACGCCGGCGAAGGTGACCCAGCCGTGGCCGTGGTCGCTCACGCGCGACTCGGAACGGCGAACCTGTGCGGTGGAGGCCGGCGTCGGGCCGGCCGTGTGAGCGGACATGCGTTCCTCCGAGGTCCGGTGGTGTGCCCTGGACGCTCGCCGGGGCGCCGGGCGCACGCATCGTCCGATCGGGGTGATCCGGGCGCTTGCCCGCGCCGCGGGGATGCGGCAGCGTCGAGCCATGGCGCCGCGCACGTACGGCACGCATGTCGAGTGGGAGCCGCAGGCGCCGCGCCTGCGAGCCGGTCACCTCGTCCTCGCCTGGCTCGTCGCGGCGGCCTCCCTTTGGGTCGCGGCGGAGGTCCTGTCGGGGGTCTCGCTGGAGCGATCGGGCGCGGCGCTCGCCGCCGCCGCCGTCATCGCCGTCCTCAACGCGGTGCTGCCGCCGCTCGTCGCGGCGCTGCGCCTGCCCCTCACGCTCGTCCTCGGGTTCCTCCTCGTGCTCGTGGTCGACGCGCTGCTGCTGCAGCTCGCCTCCGACGCGCTCGACGGCGTCACCGTCGACAGCTTCGGCGACGCGCTGGCGGCCGCGCTCGTCATGGCCGCGACGAGCCTCGTGCTCGAGGCGGTGCTCGGGACCGACGACGACGACGCGTACACCGTCCGCGTGACGCGCCGCATAGCGCGCCGCCAGGGCGGCGGGGCGCGCACGGACGTGCCGGGGATCGTGTTCCTCGAGATCGACGGGCTCGCGCTGCCGGTGCTGCGCGACGCGATGCGCGACGGCAGCGCGCCGCAGATGGCGAAGTGGATCGCCGAGGACGGCTACCGCCTCGCCGAGTGGGAGACCGACCTCTCGTCGCAGACCGGCGCGAGCCAGGCCGGCATCCTGCTCGGCGCCAACGACGACATCACCGCCTTCCGCTGGGTCGAGAAGGAGACGGGCCGGATGGTCACGTGCTCCAACCCGAACGACTGCGCCGCGATCGAGGCGCGCCTGTCGACCGGGCGCGGCCTGCTCGCGGGCGGCGGCGCGAGCCGCGGCAACCTGCTGTCGGGCGACGCGGACGAGACGATCCTCACCGTCAGCCGCGCGTCGGAGGAGAAGGGCCCGAACCCCGGCTACCGCGCCTTCCTCGCGAACGGGTTCAACGTCACGCGCACGCTCGTGCTCGTCCTCTGGGAGGTCGCGCTCGAGCTGACCGCGGCGGCGCGGGCGCGGCGGCGCGACGTCCGGCCGCGCGGGCATCGCGGCGGCGCGTACCCGCTGCTGCGCGCCGCGATGTGCGTCTTCGTCCGCGACCTGGTCGTGTTCGGCGTCCTCACCGACATGATGCACGGGCGCCCCGCCGTCTACGCGACGTTCGCCAGCTACGACGAGGTCGCCCACCACTCCGGCCTGGAGCGGGCCGACACGCTCGAGGCGCTGCGCAAGCTCGACCGCCAGTTCGGCCGCATCGCGCGTGCGCGCGCGTACGCGCCGCGTCCGTACGAGATCGTCGTCCTCTCCGACCACGGCCAGACGCAGGGCGCCACGTTCAAGCAGCGCCACGGCTACGGGCTCGACGATCTCGTGGCCCGGTCGCTCGGGCACGACGACGTCGAGGGCGTCGCCGGCGGCGACGAGCAGACCGCGATGGCGGCGCAGGCGATGCGCGAGGCGAGCGGCCGGCCGGAGCACGACGGCAAGGCGAAGGGCGACGACGTCTCCGGCCGCGACGCGGTCGTCCTCGGCTCGGGCAACCTCGGGCTCGTCTACCTCATGGAGGAGCCGCGACGGCTCATGCTCGAGGAGATCGACGAGCGCCACCCGGGGCTGCTCGCGACGCTGCGCACGCACCCGCACATCGGCTGGCTGATGGTCCGCTCGCGGATCGACGGGGCGCTCGTCCTCGGCCCGCGCGGGTCCCGGCGGCTGCACGACGGCGAGGTGCAGGGCGAGGACCCGCTCGCGCCGTTCTCCCCCACCGCCGGCCGTCACCTCGCGCGCACGGACTCGTTCCCGCACTGCCCGGACGTCCTCATCGGCAGCTTCTACGACCCGGCGCTCGACGAGGGCTGCGCGTTCGAGGAGCTCATCTCGTTCCACGGCGGCCTCGGCGGCCCGCAGACGCGCCCCTTCGTGCTCGCGCCGCCCTCGCTGCCGCTGCCGGATGCGCCGATCATCGGCGCCGCGGCGGTCCACGAGCTGCTGCTCGGCTGGCGCCGGCTGCTGCAGCCGGACGCCTCACCCCATGCAGGTGATGATCGCGTTGCGGCCCGGATCTAGCGTCGCGCCCATGACGGCAACGAACGGCATCCAGGACACGAGCCGGGATCAGGAGCTCGGCCCGGTCGACTACATCGTCCTCGAGTGGCCGGGACGGCAGCCCGACGGCGAGGTCGCCCCCCATCTCGTCGACCTCGTTGAGCGCGGGATCATCCGCATCATCGACATCGCGCTGATGGAGAAGACCGCCGACGGCGACGTCGCGGGCCTCGAGCTCGGCTCGTTCGGCGACTTCTCGGGCTTCGCCGCCCACTCGTCGGGACTGCTCACCGACGCGGACCTCGCCGACGCGGCCACCGCGCTCGAGCCCGGCACATGCGCCGCGGTCCTCATCTGGGAGAACCGCTGGGCGGTGCCCGTCGCGAACGCCATGCGGCGCTCGGGCGGGCAGCTCGTCGCGAGCGGGCGCATCCCGCTCGACGACCTCGTCCGCGCCCTGGACGCCACCGAGATGCAGGAGGACTGACGCCATGCCCGGATTGCTTCGCGGGGTCGCCCGCACCGCCGTGGTCGCCGGCACGGCGACCGCCGTCGGCAACCGCGTCTCGCGCCGCCAGGCGCAGAAGTGGGGGCAGTCGGCCGAGCAGGTCGAGGCGCCCGCCTACCAGGCGCAGCAGGCCTACGCTCCCCCGCCCCCGCCGCCGGCCCCCGCGCCGTCCGCCGATCCGGTCGCCCGGCTCGGTGAGCTCGCCGACCTCCGCGACCGTGGGGTGCTGACCGATGAGGAGTTCGCCGCCGCGAAGCAGAAGGTGCTTCAGGGCTGAGCCCGGGCGCGCGTCAGTGGAAGTCGAGCTCCCGCCGCGGCGGGTGCTCGCCTCCCTCGGCGAGGAGCAGGAGCGTCGCCTTGACCCGCTTGCTGACGTCCTCGGAGTCCGCGAGCCCGAGCTTCATGAAGATCGAGTTGATGTGCTTCTCGACCGCACGCTTGGTCAGGAAGAGCGACTCGCCGATGGCCGCGTTGCTCTTGCCCTCGGCGATCTCGTGCAGCACCTCGAGCTCGCGCGGGGTCAGGTCCCGCAGCGGCGACCGCTCCTCGCGCGAGCGCGCGCTGACGAGGCCCTCGACGATCTTCGGGTCGATCGTCGAGCCGCCCACGTTGACCGCGCGGATGGCCGCCAGCAGCTCGGCGCGGTTGGCGATGCGGTCCTTCAGCAGGTAGGCGCGGCCGTCCGATCCGTGGTCGAGCAGCGCGAGCGCGTACGTCGGGTCGGCGTGCTGGCTGAGGACCACGACGCCGATCGCCGGATGCTGCTCACGCAGCCGCTGGGCGAGCTGGATCCCCTCGTCGCCACCGGTCGGCGGCATGCGGATGTCGGTCAGCACGACGTCCGGGGCGTGCTCGGCGACGGCTCTCTCGAGCGAGGGGAGGTCGCCGACTGCGGCGACCACCTCGACGTCGGGCTCGGTCGCCAGCAGCTTCACCACCCCCTCGCGGACGAGGAGGTTGTCCTCCCCGATCGCAATGCGGATCGGCATGAGCGCACCGTACACCCGCCCCATGACCCCATGTCGGAGCTGGCGCGAGACCAGTGGAGGCCGGTGGCGGGATGAACGACGTGCGCGTCCTGACCGTCGATGACCAGCAGGTGTTCCTCACGGCTGCCCGCGCGCTGATCGACTCGACCCCCGGCTTCACGCTCGCCGGCGAGGCGCGTTCCGGCGCGGAGGCGATCCTCAAGATCCGGGCCCTGCGCCCGGACCTCGTGCTCATGGACGTGCGGATGCCGGGCCTCGACGGCCTGGAGACCGCGCGGCGAATCGCCGCCGAGAGCCCCGAGACGGTCGTCGTGCTCGTCACCGGTCACGACGCCGACGACGTCCAGACGCTCGCCGAGGCGGGCCCCGCCGTCGACCTCATCCCGAAGGAGCGGCTGCGGCCCCGGCTGCTGCGTCGGCTGTGGGCGGCGCACGCCGCGGATCGCGGCGTGCCGCAGGGCAAGAGCGGTTGACCCCGGCGGAGGTCCGCAGTCCGACCGCTTGCCTTGCCCGCTGAGCGGGTGTTGACTGGCAACTGTGCCGGTTGCCACGAACGACGCGCGGAGCATCCGCTTCGCGACGCTGACGGCCGTCGCCGCCGTGGCGACCTCGGCGACCGTCGCCGCCCTCATGATCACCACCGGCGGCGTGCACGAGCCGGGCGAGCGGGCGTTCCTCCACGTGCTCGTGATCGGCGTGCCGGCGGGAACCGGCCTCTACGCCTTGCGCAGTCCCGCGACCGAGCGCTTCGGCCGGCTGCTCATCGGAGCAGGGTTCCTCTGGTCGCTGGCCGTGATGGCGAACTCGCACGACAGCGTTCCGTACACCTTCGGCCGCCTGTTCGCCTGGGCGATCTTCCCGCTGTTCGCGTACCTCCTGCTGTCGTTCCCCGAGGGCCGCATCGCGCTGCAGCGCGACCGGATCCTCTTCGGCGCGCTCGCCGCCACGATCGTCGTCCTCTACCTGGGGAGCGCGCCCTTCATCCGCGACTACCCCTCCTTCAGCCCGTGGGCGAACTGCGGCGACGACTGCCCGCGCAACGCGCTCTTCGTCCTCGACCGCGAGCCGGGGATCATCGACTCGGTCATCGGGCCGGGACGGGATCTGCTCGGCGCGCTCCTGCTCGTCGGGATCACCGCTTCCGTCGCGGGGCGTCTGCGCTCGGCCAGCACGCTGCGCCGGATGACGATCACACCCGTGGTGGCCGTCGGCGTCCTCTCGACGCTCTCGCTCGTCGCCTTCCTCGTCGCCCGCGCGTCCTCGGTCGACTCGGAGACGACCATCGCCGCGCTCGGCTGGGGCTGGGCGCTCTGCCTCCCCGCGCTGGCCGCGGCGTTCTGCGTCGGCCTGGTGCAACGGCGTCTGTTCCTCGGACACGCGCTGAGCGGCCTGACCCGCGCGCTGAGCGGCCCGCTGTCTCCCGAGCGCATCGGCAGCGCGCTGCGGACCGCGATGGGCGACTCCGCCGTCGAGGTGCTGACCCGCCGCGGCGACGGCGGATGGAACCGCGCGGACGGCAGCCCGCTCGAGCCGTCCTCGGTGCCGGGGCCGAAGCGTGCGCTCCGCCTCGTCACCGACGGCGAGCAGCCGATCGCGGCGATCCTCGTCGACCACCAGCTCGACCCCGACGACGAGCTGCACGAGGCGATCGTCGCCGTCACGGAGTCGGCGTTGCGCGAGGCGCGGCTGCAGGACGAGCTCAAGACGTCGCTCGCCGACCTCGACGACTCGCGCAAGCGGATCGCGATGGCGCGCGACACCGAGCGCCGCCGGATCGAGCGCGACCTCCACGACGGGGCCCAGCAGCGACTGATCGCGCTGCGGATGCGCCTCGCGCTGGCCGAGGACATGCTCGCCGGCAACGATCCGGTGGCGGAGACGCTGCACGAGCTCGAGGACGACGTCGACGAGGCGCTCGAGGAGATCCGGTCGCTCGCCCACGGCATCTACCCGCCGATGCTCGCCGACCGCGGCATCGGTGACGCGCTGGTCAGCGCCGGGCGCCGGATGCCGCTGCACGTCCACGTCGAGGCCTTCGACGTCGGCCGGCAGCGGCCCGAGGTCGAGAGCGCCGTCTACTTCAGCTGCCTGGAGGCGCTGCAGAACGCGGTCAAGCACGGCGCGGGAGCGTCGTGCGCGCACATCACGCTGCAGCAGAACGACCTCCTGCGCTTCCAGGTCGTCGACGACGGCGCCGGCTTCGACCCGCGCGCGACGCCACTGGGCGCGGGCATGAACAACATGCGCGACCGGGTCGAGTCGCTCGGCGGCGCGCTCTCGGTCGAGTCCGCGCCCGGCCGCGGCACGGTCGTCCGCGGCGCCGTCCCGCTCGCGGGCGCGTCAGAGCACGACCGCGCGGCGCACGGCATCCAGGCGGCGGTGCACGAGCAGCGCCGGCAGGCCGACCGGGATCGGCAGCCAGAAGCTGAAGAGCCGGTACACGAACGTCGCGAGCACGGCGTCGGCGGCTGACACGCCCGCGAGGCCGAGCATCGCCGTCAGGCCCGCCTCGACGAACCCCAGCCCGCCCGGCGTCACGGGGATCTGGCCGAGCAGCTGGGCGGCGCAGAAGGCGAGCAGGACGAAGCCGGGCCGCGGGTGCGCGCCGACCGCGGTCAGCGCCGCCATCAGGCTCGCGTAGTCGAGCACCCACCGGCCGATGCCCGCGGCCAGCGCCGCCTTCCAGCGATCGCCGACGCCCGCCTTCACGCGGTCGCGCTCGCGCAGCAGCCGCTCGGGCAGGTGCCGCAGCGGCTCGGCGTGCGGCCGCACACGGTTGCGGGCGCGCTGCGCGACGCGGCCGGCCCACGCGACCGGCCCGTCCTTCGTGAGCGCGAGCACGCCGAGGGCGAACAGCACGATGGCGAGCGCGATCGCCGCGTACGCGATGTGCTCGAGCTCGCGCCGCGCCCCGCCGCTCAGCATCGCCGGCAGCGCGAGGACCGGGAGCAGAAGCACGATCCCCAGCACGAGCAGGTTCGCGGCGGCCAGCCCGCCGGCGGCGACTCGGCGGTCGATGCCCGCCTGAGCGAGCATCCGGAACTGCAGCGCGGCGCCGACGGCGCCGCCGCCCGGCGCGATCTTCGACAGCGCGTTGCCGGCCAGCTGCGACGTCGCGACGCCGGGCAGCGGCGGGCCGTGCAGCGCGATCCGCTGCACGATCCACAGGCAGACCGTTGCCCCGGCCTGCAGGCCGAGCATCACGAGCAGCCAGCCGGGCGTGACGTCGCGGACGTCCTCCCACGACGACAAGGTCTCGAGCAGGCTCGGCGCGACCAGGTACAACGAGACGCCGGTGAGCGTGAGCCAGCCGAGCGTGCGGACGACGCGGCGGCGCGGCGGCGCGGCGACGCCGCGGTCGAGCGTGCCCTCCAAGTCCGCGCGCTCGTCGAGCGCATGCTCGAGGCGGTCGCCGAGGGTCTCGCGCGTCACGTGACGGCGGGCAGGCGCTCCGCGACCTCGGCGAGGCTCGTGGCGGCGACCGGCTCGTCGGCGGCCAGGTGCCCGCCCGCGCGCGCGACCGCGTCGTCGACTGCGGTCCGGGCGCTGCTGCGCTGCAGCAGCGCGAGCAGCGCCTCGCCGCGGCGCAGCGACGCGGCGATCGCGAGGAGCGTGCGGGGCGGCACGCCGCCGGGATGGTCCGTGAGCACGCGCTCGGTCATCGCGGCCCGCCGGTCGGGCAGCATGCGGAAATCCAGCAGCGCGGCGATCGAGCCGTCGGCGCGGCCGCACGCGAAGTCGAGCGCCTGCAGCTCGCCCGTGCCGGGGTCGCGCGCGACGAGCAGGGCATCGAGCAGCGACGCGGCGTCGTCGAGCTCGATGCGCTCCAGCGCGCCGAGCACCCCGCCGTCGAGGACCGAGCCGGCCGGGAAGCGATGGACGCGCAGCTGGTGCTCGGCGGGCATGGCCCGACCCTCTCAGGCGCTCCGCCCGCCGGGCCAGGGTGCGCTCCGGTCAGCCTCGGACGTGCGCGCGCGCCCTTGCGGGCGCTCGACCGGATCGTCGATGACGACCGTGTGCACGAGCCGGTCGTGCAGCGCCCGCCGCTGGTCGTCGACGAGCAGCATGAGGAAGCCCGCGCAGAGCGGGAGGGCGGCGAGCGTCAGGCCGCCGAAGCGCAGGACCGCGCGCCGCGGGCGCAGGCGGCCGCCGTCGGCGGCGAGCACGCGGATGCCCAGCGCGCGGCTGCCGGGCGTCTGCCCCGTCGTGGACCAGAAGACCGCGAAGTAGCCGACGAGCCACACGAGGTACAGCGCGCCGCCCACGGCCGCGAGGACGGTCTCGAGATCGTCGGGGATCGAGATGACGGAGAACGTCAGCGCGACGACGGCGCCCGTGATGATCGCGACCGCGTTGAGCACCGCGGCGTCGATCCCGAAGGCCAGCGCGCGCGTCACCAGCCCCGGGTACGTCCGCGGCGCCGGCGGCGCGACCACGGTCACGGGCGCCGGGACCGCGACGATCATGGCGTCGCGGGCGAGGCGTCCGGCCCCCCGCTCATCGCCTCCGGCGCGCGGTGCAGCAGCCGCCGCGCGAGGCGCTCGAGCCGGGCGTCCGCCTTGCGCGTCCGCACGCCGACCTCCCCGGCGACCTGGCCGGCGAAGCCGACGCTCTGCTGCGTGATCGCGGCGGTGACCGCCGGGCTGCTCGCGACCTCGTCGACGACGAGCCACACCTCCTCGCTCGCCAGCACGCGCGCCACCGCGTCGGCGAACTGCGGGCTCTCGAGGACCTCGGTGACGAGCGGCCCCACGTCGACCTCGGCGAGCACGCGCTGGGCAACGCGGCGCTCGATCGCGTGGCGGACGGCGAGGTCGATGAACGGGCCGTCGAGGACGGTGTCGATGATGGCCTGCGCGGCGTGCTCGCCGAGCGGGCTGTCGAGCACGAGGTCGACCGCCTCCTTCGCGCGCGGCGACGCGACGACCTCGTCGATGATCCCGAGGACCGCGTCGCCGGCGAGCCTGACCGTCACCGACCCGGCCTCGCGGCCGACCCGGCCCGCGAGGGGGACGAGGCCGAAGGGATCGACGATGCCGCGGACGGATGGCACGGCGGGCCTCAGACGTCGGCGGCCTCGACGAGCCGCGGCCGCTGGTGGTCGTGGACGGGGCGGAACGGGCGCTCCTCCAGCACGCCGTGCCGGCGGACGGTCACGGCGGTCCCGGCCGGGATCTCGCGCCACAGGCCCGGCAGGTCGGAGAACGGCTCGGACACCACGAGCCGGTCGTCCTCGCTGAGGCGCTTGAACCGCAGCTCGCCGGGGTGCAGCGCCTTGATGGTCTCCACGTCCTCGGTGGTGTAGAGCGACCGCGCCGGGCCGTCGGAGCAGTAGCGGACGGCCCACAGCGCTTCTCCATCGGAGACGCCGAACGTGCCCTGGACGTGGCGCTTCACGCCGGCGCGGTCCGCCGCTGTCTCGATCGCCCCGACCGTCCGCTCGAGCGCGGCGATCGGGTCGTCGGCAAGGCCGTGGGTCAGCGCGAGGTGGAACACGACCTCCGTGTCGGTCGAGCCGCGGACGAGGGGGAAGAGGCGCGGGTCGAGCTGCAGCATGAGCTCGCGGCGCAGCAGTTCGAAGTCGGCGACGTAGCCGTTGTGCACGAACAGCCAGCGACCGTGACGGAACGGATGGCAGTTCGTCTCCTGCACCGGCGACCCGATCGCCGCCCGCACGTGGACCATGAAGAGCGGCGACTCGAGGTGCGCGGCGAGCTCGCGCAGGTTCGCGTCCGACCAGGCGGGCGCGACGCTGCGGTACACGCCGGGCCCCTCCCCCGCGCCGTACCAGCCGAGCCCGACCCCATCGCCGTTCGTGGTCTCCGCGCCGAGGCGGCTGTGCAGGCTCTGGTCGACGATGCCGTGCGGGGTGCGGAACAGCAGCTCGTCGATCAGGACCGGCTGCCCCAACCAGGCCATCCAGCGGCACATGCGGCGCGCCTCAGACCTGGTTGCGCAGGCTGCGGACCATGAAGGCGCGTGCGATGTCGGTGATGCCGTGCATCAGCGCCCAGATCCCGGCGAACACCAGCAGGGTGTAGGCCTTCTCGATGAAGAACTGGCCGCTCGTCTCGAACGCCAGCACGACCATGAGGATGCCCGCCACGAGCGTGAGCCACCAGAGGCCCACGCCGGCCTCGCGCTCGAGGAACGAGCGGATCGTCCACCAGACGCCGACCGAGAGGAACAGGAACCCGAGGATGTCGGCGAGCGCCGCGAACGTGTTCTCCGGGTTGATGAAGCAGATGATCCCGGCGGCGAAGAACACGAGCCCGAAGAGCCCCCACAGCCACTTGAGGCGGTCGGTGAGCGCCGCGATGACGATCTGCTGGGCGGCGGCGAACATGAACATGCAGCCGACGATGATCCCGACGGTCTTGACCGAGGCCTGGTCGAACTGCGCGATCGAGAGCGAGACGATGACCCAGGCGACGCCCGTGACCAGGTAGAGCCACCAGAAGTGCGCGATCGTCTTCTCGGCCTCACGCGTGTCCGGCATGCCGCCGACCGCGGCGCTGCCGAAGTCGGAGGTGGTCGGCGCTGTGGTCATGGGAGCTCCCGTCGTGGTTCGTGGGCCCGCCTACTCCCACTCCGCGCCGTGCACGCTGCACACGTACATGAGCAGGCCGTCGATCACGAGGGCCACGACGCTCCAGAGCGGGTAGGCGGAGATGGACAGCAGCGCGACCATGGCGTGCACGCCCGCGAGGACGAGGCCGAGCGTCGCGCCGGACATCCGGCGGCGCAGGATGAGGACGCCGGCGAGCACCTGCACGGCGCACAGCACGAGCGCCAGCACGCCCCACAGCGCCAGGTCGCCGAACAGCAGCTCGTCGGCGACGAAGTGGTCGTCCTCCGCCAGCGCCGAGATGCCGTACGCGAGGTTGTACGCGGCGATGAGCAGGAACATGCTGCCGGCGAAGACCGCCCATCCGCGCCCTTCGGACGGCCGTCCCGTGGGTGGGTACGCGGTGTCCATGGCGCGACTCTCTTCTCGCGGGGAGGCGGCGGCAACGTGGTACGCCCGCCTCCTGCGGGGAGGCAGGCATCACCCCGCGCGTTCGTGCCACGCGGCGTCGAGCTCGGCGCCGAAGAGGAACGCGATCGCCGCGAGCCAGATCCACAGCAGCAGGATCACGCCGCCCGCGAACGCGCCGTACGTCGAGTTGTAGTCGGCGAAGTTCGTGACGTAGACGTCGAAGCCCACCGTCTCGACGAGCAGCACCGCGACCGACACGACCATCCCCGGCGTGAGCAGCCGGAACGGGGGCTGCTTCCCCGCGGGCGCCGACCATCGCACGACGGCGACGATGAGCAGCGCGGCCACGAGCGCCGCCGGCCACCGGGCGACCGACCAGACGTCGACGCTGCCCTCCAGCCCGACGAGGCCGAGCGCCTCCTCGAGCAGGCGCCCGCTGACGAGCGCCAGCGCGACGAGCGTGAGCACCATGACGAGCACGACGAGCGTCCACGCCAGATCGCGGGCGCGCCGGCCGAGCGAGCGGCGCGGCGACCTCTCCCCCGCGACCACGTCCAGCGCCCGCCCGGCCGCGGTGAAGGCGCGCGACGCGCCGTAGACCAGGGCGACCAGGCCGGCGACGCCGGCCGCCCCGCTCTCCGACCCCGATGCGTCGCGCGCGGTGTCGGCGGCCGAGCGCAGCACGTCGGCGACGGGCCCCGACGCGCCCTCGTCGCGCGCGAACCGGGCGATGTCCGCCGGTGCGTCGGCCCCGCCCAGCAGGCGCACGACCGCGAACGCGATCAGCAGCATCGGGAACAGGGAGAGGATCCCGTAGTACGCGACGGCGGGTGCGCGGTCGATCATCCCGTCGTCGACGTACCGCCGGACGGCGCGCAGCGCGACGTCTCGGTGTTCCGTCATGCGGCGGCGGGGATGCGCTCCTCCACCGGCGGCGGCGCGCGCTCCCCGGTGGCCTGCAGCGCGCGGCCGGGCAGCGCCCGCGCGACCCACAGCGACCCGAGCGCGAAGAGGGCGACGGCGAGGATCGCCCGCTCGAGGCCGTGCAGCTGCGCGTCCGCGTAGTCGGCGACGATCGCGTCCGCTTCCGCGGCCGGGACGCCGGCCTCGCGCACGGCTCGCGAGGCATCGGCGACCGTGACGACCGGGATGCCCTTCTGCGCGGCCGCCTCCACCTGCTCGCGGACGGACGGCGGAACGGCCGGGTTGGCCTGCACCCGCTCGACGAAGTTCGTCGTCAACGCGCCGATGAGGACCGCCCCGATCAGCGCGGTGCCGAGCGACGCGCCGAGGTTCTGCGCCGTGCCCTGCAGCCCGCCGGCTTCGTTGAGCTGCGCCGGGCCGACCGACGACATGATCACGTTGCTCAACTGGGAGAGCAGGAGCCCGGCACCGACCCCGAAGATGGCCAGCGCGACCGCGAACGCGGTGCCGTTCAGCTCGACGTCGAGCGTCGACAGCAGCAGCACGGCTGCCGCGACGAGGCACAGCAGCCCGGCCTGCGCGATCCGCCGCGGCGAGACGCCGCGCAGCAGCCGCGGCGCCAGCATCGCGGCGGCGAACATCGTCACGGACATCGGGAACAGCCGCTTGCCGGTCTCGAACGCGTCCAGTCCGAGGACGACCTGGAGGTAGACGGGCAGGACGAAGAACGTCCCGAGCAGCAGGAGCTGCTGCATCAGCAGCGTCGACAGGCCGGCCCGCAGCTGACCGATCCGCAGCAGCCGGCGGTCGAGCAGCGTGTCGTTCCCGGTGCGCTCGCGCCGCCCCTCCCAGAGCGCGAAGAGCGCGAGGCAGCCGAGGCCCGCGGCGATGATGAACGGCACGCTGGAGAAGCCGAACGGCGTGATCTCGGTGCCGCCGATCGTCAGGGCGCCGCGCGGCTCGACGAGGCCCCACGAGCTGCTTTTGAGGATCCCGTAGACGACGAGCGCGAGGCCTGCCGAGGAGATGAGCACGCCCACGACGTCGAGCCGCGGCCGCGGAACGGGCGGCGCCGCGGTGCGCAGGTGCTTGCGCAGCAGCAGCACGCCGATCACCACGACGACCTCGCCCGCGAACACGTAGCGCCACGAGAACTCGGTGGTGACCCAGCCGCCGATGAGCGGCCCGGCCGCGATGGCCGCCCCGGCGATGCCGCCGATGATCCCGAACGCGACCGCGCGCTGCTCGCCCTCGTAGCGCGCCCCGACGAGCGACACGATCGCCGGCAGGACGAGCGCGGCGCCGATGCCCTCGACGAGCGACCAGCCGATGAGCAGCACCGTGAGGTTGGGGCTCAGCGCCGTCGTGAGCGACCCGCAGCCGTAGATCGCCAGCCCGATCGCGAACGTGCGGTCGCGGCCGAGGATGTCGCCGAGCTTGGCCCCCGCCAGCATGAGCGCGGCCATGACCAGCGTGTAGGCGGTGATCGCGAGCTGCACGCCGGCGATCGACGTGTCGAGGTCCTCGACGATCTGCGAGATCGACACGTTCATGACGCTGCTGTCGAGCACCATCACGAACTGGGCGGCCGCGAGGATCGCGACCGGCAGGCCGAGGCGCCCCGGCTTCACCGCCGCTCCCGCACGACCACCACGGGGCGGTGGGTGTCGCGCAGCAGCCGTTTCGAGACCGATCCAAGGAGCTTCGCGCGCACGCCTCCCAGACCGCGGGAGCCGACGACGATCGCCGCGGCGTCGCGCTGCTCGGCGATCGCGCACACCGTCTCGGCGATGTCGCTCTCGTCCGCGATCGCGACCGCCTCGGCGGTGCAGCCCAGGCCGCGGGCGAGCTCGACCCCGGCGCGGGCGACCGCGGAGGCGTGGTCCTCCTCCAGCCGGTCGACCGTCGCCACCGTCTCGGGGTCGGGCACCTGGTAGGTGAAGCCGGACGCGTCCGGCATGGTCTGCATCGCGCGGGCGACGCCGGGCTCCCAGACGCTCACGACGATGAGCGTGCGCGTCGCGAACAGCTCGGCGGCGGCGTGGAGGGCGCCATGCGCGGCCGACGATCCGTCGAACGCCACGACCACGGGTCGAAGGTCATCAGCCATGGCGCCAGCTGACCACAGCCGTCGCGCGCGCGCAGGCGTGCGACCACGACGACCGGCTGCGTGGGCGCACGTCTCGGGACACCGGCGCGCGCGGTGGCACCCCGGGCCCGCGAGGCAGGACGCTCGGTGCCATGGCCCGCGCGCGGTCCTCCTCCACGACGGCCGAGCACGCGGCGCTGCTGCTGCTGTCGCTCTCGCTCGTCGCGGTGCAGGGCATCGTCCCGAGCGGCGACGTGCAGCACCTGCTCGTGACGGCCATGGCGTACCTCACGCTGCTGCTCGCGCTGCGGCTCTCGCGGCCGCGACCGGACGTCTACCGGGCGATCGCCGGTCCGGGCGCGATCATCGTCGTCGTCAGCACCATGCGCACGCTGACCGGCGAGGCCGACGACGCAGCGGCGCGGTTCATGAACGCCGCGCTCGTCCTCATCGGGCCGGCCGCGATCGCGATCGGGATCGTCCGGGACCTGCGCGAGAGCGGCGAGGTCGAGCTGCGCTCGGTCATGGGCGTGCTGTCGCTCTACCTGCTGCTCGGCGTGCTGTTCGCGTTCGTGTACGGGGCGCTCGATCGCGTCGGCAGCGGGCCGTTCTTCGCGGACGGCGAGCCGGCGACGGCCGCGAAGGCGCTCTACTTCAGCTTCGTCACGCTCGCGACCGTCGGCTACGGCGACGTGGTGGCCCGCACCGACGCGGGCCACACGCTGGCGATCTTCGAGGCCCTGCTCGGCCAGATCTACCTGGTGACCGTGGTGTCGGTCATCGTGAGCAACCTCGGGCGGGCGCCGCGAGCGGGGCGGCTGGCACCGGACGAGGGTCCGCCGAGCGGCCCATCGCGATGAGCGCCTCGAACATGAGGAGCATCCGGACGTGCAGGTCCTCGTCGTCGCGGGCCTCGACGCGCGCGCCGGCGGCGCGCAACGGCTGGTAGGGCTCGGCGGCGATCACCTTGCGCCGCAGCGCCGCGATCGGGCCGCGGCGCGACGGGCCGACGGCCCGCCCGATCCACGCGCGGCGCTGGCGCTCGGTGGTGCGGCCGGACGCGGTGCCGACCGCCTCGGCCGCGAAGCGCTTGAGCGTCTGCCGGCGAACGTCGCCCAGGCCGTCGTTGTAGCCGCGCAGGGCCGACGCCAGCGCGGGCGACACGCACCGCGGCGCGTCGCTGAAGGGCTCTCCCGCAAGGATCGAGGAGAGCTCCATGACGCAGACGCCCTCGTCGGGGCTCTCGTGGCGGCCGGGCGAGAGACGGGTGGTCTGGTGGCTGAACGGCGCCATGGCGGTTCCTCACTGGGTCGAAGGGGTCATCAGCGGATGCAACTCCTCCGCCGGTGCGCCGTCATCACCCGCCGCGGGTGACGGCCGTGTGGCGGAGAGATCGGCGGCGACGCGCGTCGCCGCCGCGGTCAGGGGCGCGGCGAGCATGAGCCCGACCGCGCCGAACAGCGCGCCGCCGCCGATGGTCACGATGAGCACGGCAAGCGGGTGGATGCCGAGCGTCGCGCCGTAGGCGATCGGCTGGATCATCTGCTGCAGGAGGCCGTTGGCCAGCAGCTGCACGACGATCATCCCGAGCGCCGCGTCGGTGCCGGCGCCGCCGAGCGCGAGCAGCACGCTGAAGGCGCCCGCGCCCCACGCGCCGAGGTACGGGATGTACGCGCCGACGAAGGTCACCGCGGCGATCGTCCCGGCGAGCGGCACGCCGAGCACGAGCGCGCCCACGCCGACCACGGCGGCGTTGAACGCGGCCACGATCGTGACGCCGAAGAAGTAGCCGCGCAGCGACTGGAGCAGGCGGCCGGTGATGCCGCGGGCGACGTCGTCGGGCAGGCGCATGTGGCTCTCGGCCCAGCGGCGGATGTGCGGGCCGTCCGCCAACAGGAAGATGAGCGACAGGGCGGTGAGCGCCAGGAAGAACATGAGCGACGAGAAGCCCTTGAGGACGCCGCCGATGCCGTGCAGCAGCGCCGGCAGCGCCGAGTTCACGGAGTCCGACGCGTCGTCCTTGGCGTTGGCGACGGCGCTCTCGCTGACGCCGACGTCGTGCGCCCAGACGCCGATCTGGTCCTTCGCCTTGTCGAGGATGCCGCCGATGGCGTCGAGCTGGCCGGTGATGCCGCCGACCACGATCGCGACCGTGGCGACCGCGAACGCGACCATCCCGAGGAGGACGAGGATCGCGCCGATCGCCCGCTTGACCCCGTGGCGCTGCAGCCACGCGACGACCGGCGACGTCACGGCGGCGATCACCGACGCCGCGATGACCGGCATCACGATCGTCCGCGTCAGCGCGAGGACGGTGATCAGCGCCGCCGTCGCGAGCGTGACGCCCACGATCAGCCACGACGTCCGCCCCAGGTCCGCCAGCCAGCGCGGCGCGACGAACAGGCCGCCGAGGTCGTGGGGCACCGGCGGCACCCCGGCGGGCTCAGCGGCCGAGCCGTCAGCCCGCCGACGCGCGAGCGGGGACCGCACGCTGCGCTCCTCGATGGGCCGTGGCGACGGCGAGCCGGGCCTCCGCCTCGACCCTCGCCAGCTCGTCGGCCGGCGTCGCCGGCAGCGGCGCCGCCGCCGTCAGCCGGTCGAAGACGGCGCGGGCCTCGTCGGGGCGGCCGCTCTCCACGAGCGCGGAGACGAGCCACCAGCGAGCCGGCCCGTTGTCGCGCCAGTGCACCGGCAGGACGGCGTCGATCGTCCGCTGGACGCGGACGTCCTCGATGGGCAGGAAGCCGACGAGCGGCATGAGCAGCGCCGCCGCGTCCAGCTCGTCGACCCCGTAGGCCGCGGTGAACGTCGCGCGCCGCTCGCTCCACGCCTGCCAGCACACGTCGCGGTGCAGCGCGTCGCGCTCCCGTTCCCATGCGAGGCGGTGAACGGCCCGCGACCAGCGCGGTGCGAGGCGCACCGCGCGGTCGAGGACGTGCCATGCGAGGACCTTCGAGGCGGTCCAATGGCGGCACGGAGCGGGCGAGGACACGATCCCGCCGTCGGGACGGCGCCAGCTCGCCGCGACGTGGTCGGCGAGCGCCGGCCACCCCGGCCAGTCGAGCCCGCCCGCCGCCGCGTACCGCACGGCGACCACCGCTGCCACGGAGGGCGTCTCGATGAAGGAGCGGTCCCTGAACGGCATCGTCGGCGCCGGCCGGCTAGAGCAGGACCGAGTGCTTGAGCTTGTCGTACTCGGCCTGCGAGATCGCACCCGAGTCGAGCAGGGCCTTGGCCTGCGCGATCTGCGACGCCTTGCTCTCGCCGGCACCGCCGCCGTTGTAGGACCGCATCGCGCGGTTCACGTCGGCGACGCGGCGCTCGCCCATGTCCTTGCCGTGGAAGGCGAGGTAGAGGAGCACGCCCACCAGCGGCAGGAAGATCGTCAGGGTGACCCAGCCGGCCTTGCCCCACCCGCCCATGTCGGAGCGGAAGACGTCGGACAGCACCACCACGAGCACCCAGATCCACAGGAGCCACAGGAAGAAGAGGACCATCGTCCAGACGATGTCCATGAAGGGGTAGTCGGCCGCGATCGGCATGGTCACCTCAGGTTCGCGCGGGCGCGCTCAGTCGCGACCGCGTTGGTGGGATGGAGGAAGGCGCCGACGATCCAGAGGATCGGGATGAAGAACCCGATCATGAACAGCGCGACGTGACCCTTCCGCAGCGCCGTCAGCCCGAAGAAGACCAGGCAGACGACGTAGGTCAGGGCGATCCAGAACCAGGTCATGGGCCGATCCTCTTCGCCCCGGTCCGCCGCGCGAAGATGGCGGGCACCCCTCCTCTGGTGGTGCGCACGCCATCGCAGCGGAGGGCTCTCACCGCTCGGCCACCCAGCGCTTGGCCTCCTCGAGGTCGCGGACGCGGAAGCCGCGGGCCTTGCCGGGCAGGAGGAACGAGAGCGTCTTGAGCGCCGGGCGGACCCAGTCCTCGTCGCTGACCACCGCGACGCGCTCGAACGACGTGGCGTGGCGCATGTGGAAGCCGGCGTCGGCCTTCATCGCGTCGCCGTCGACCTCGTCCGCGCGCGGCCCGATGACGTAGAGCAGCCGGACGTCCTCGCCCTCGGCGATGTGGCTGCGCAGCGCCGGCTCGACCGTGCGCTCCCAGTCGTCGTCCTCCACGTCGCCGACGGCTTCGAAGCCGATGGTCCCGGCGGGCATGTCCTCGAGGGTGCGGATCATGAGGCTCTCCTTCGTTCGAGCTGGTGGGTGGTGAGCTGGGCGCCGACGGTCCCGAGCACCGAGCCGAGGACGACGTCGCCGGGGAAGTGGACGCCCGTGTGCACCCGCGAGTAGGCGACCGCGCCCGCCAGCAGGTGCAGCGGGATCGCGTCGCCGGGCAGCACGCGCCCGACGCCGCCCGCGAACGCGAAGGCGCTCGCCGAGTGGCCCGAGGGGAACGAGCGGCTGGTCGGCATCGGGACGTGGCGCGGGTGCGGCACGCCGTGCAGGTCGCGGTCGGGCCGGGTGCGGCGGAAGACGGGCTTGATCGCCACGTTCACCACTGTCGAGGTGACGCCGATCGACGCGACGCCGAGCGCCGCCGCCCGCCGGCCGGACCGGCCGCGCAGCAGCGACAGCACGGCGGCGCCGGCGATCCACAGGCGCGACATGTCGGCCGCCGCCGAGAGGCGCCGCATGGCGGCGTCGAGCGCCGGGGTGTCGGTCGTCGCGACCGCGGCGTACAGCGCGACGTCGATCACCTCGAGGTCGCGCAGCCATCGTCCCCCGGCGGGCATGGGCGCGAGCGTACGGTCGCGATCCGGGCGCGGGAACCGCGGATCATCCGATCCGGGTGACCCGCCGGGAACCGGTCCGTGATCGCATGGCGCCCATGACCACGACCGTCTCCGACCGGTGGGAGCAGGGCCGCGCGGTGCGCGGCGACGTCCCGCGGAGCAGCCACGCCGAATGGGAGCCCGCCCCCGACCGGCGCGACCCGCTCGAGATCCTCGAGGAGGAGTCCGCGACGCGCCTGCCCGAGCTCGTGCCGATCCGGTACGGCCGCATGCTGGTGACGCCGTTCACGTTCTACCGCGGCGCCGCCGGAGTCATGGCCGCCGACCTCGCCGCGCAGCCCAACACGGGGCTCGAGGCGCAGCTCTGCGGCGACGCGCATCTGTCGAACTTCGGGCTCTTCTCGGCGCCGGACCGCCGGCTCGTCTTCGACTGCAACGACTTCGACGAGACCCACCCCGGGCCGTTCGAGTGGGACGTCAAGCGCCTGGCGACCAGCATCGAGATCGCGGGCCGCGACCTGAGCCTTTCGCCGCGCCAGCGCCGCGACGCCGTGCTCGCGACGCTGCAGCGCTACCGAGAGACGATGCGGTCCTTCGCGCGCATGGGGCACCTCGACGTCTGGTACAGCCGCTTGGACGAGGAGAGCGCCCAGCACGTCTTCCCCCGCGGCGCGGCGGAGGACGTCGCGAAGACCCGGAAGACCACCGAGAAGGCGCGCGCCAAGACGAGCCTGCGCGCGGTGCTGCGGCTCACCGAGAAGGTCGACGGGGAGCTGCGGATCCGGTCGGACCCGCCGCTCGTGGTCCGCGCCGCCGACCTGCTCGAGCCGGACGAGGCCGAGCACCTCGGCGAGTGGATGCGCGAGACGCTCGCCATCTACGCCGAGAGCCTCCCCGACGACCGGCGCCGTCTCTTCGAGGGCTTCGAGGTCGTCGACATGGCGCGCAAGGTCGTCGGCGTCGGCAGCGTCGGCACGCGCGCGTGGGTGATCCTGCTGCGAGGTCTCGACGACGGAGATCCGCTCGTGCTGCAGGCCAAGGAGGCCGAGGCGTCCGTGCTCGAGGAGCACCTCGCGCCGAGCCCGTACGCCAACCACGGCGAGCGCGTCGTGCAGGGCCAGCGGCTCATGCAGGCCTCCAGCGACATCCTGCTCGGCTGGCTGCGCGCCGCGGGGACCGACGGCCAGGAGCGCGACTTCTACGTCCGGCAGCTGTGGGACGGGAAGGGCTCGTTCGACGTCGCGACGATGTCGTCGCGCCTGCTCAGCCGCTACGGCGAGGTGTGCGCGTGGACGCTGGCCCGCGCCCACGCGCGGACGGGCGACCGCTGCGCGATCGCGGGCTACCTCGGGAACGGCCGGTCGTTCGACCGCGCCGTCGCCGAGTTCGCCCTCCGCTACGCCGACCGCAACGAGACGGACTTCGAGCGCCTCATCCAGGCGGTCGACGCCGGCCGGCTGCCGGTCATGGCGGGCTAGACGCGCCCGGCGGCGATCGCCAGCAGCGCCTTCGCGCCCGCCACCGTCCCGGCCGGGCGCAGCGCCGACGGCGATGCGCCCGGGTGATCGCGCGCGACGCGCACGCGCAGCGCCGCCGGCCGCACGCGGAACGAGAAGTGCGGCGGGAGCATCACGGCCTCGCCGTCGATGCCGGCGGCGATCGGCTCGCCGTCCTCCGCGTCGACGACGATCTCCGCCGCCGTGCTCTCCTGCCAGCCGCGCCGCGCCGCGCCGCCCCCGTTGCCGTCGCCGCCGAGCACGACGACGCCGAGCGACGCCGCGTCCAGGCGCGGGCGCGTGCCGGAGCCCGCCGCGCTGCCGAGCCGGTACGGGTTGTTCGAGACGAGCATCACGACGCCGGTGCCGCGCACGTCGCCGCCGGGCTCACGCCACTGCACGGGCTTGCGCACCGCCTCGGCGCCGGCGACGTCCGGCACGGTGTCGAGCAGCGTGCGGATCTTCGCCCCGCGGTAGCCGTCGCGCTGGACGGCGGTCGCGTAGAGGCCGAGCGACACGTTGTTGACGAAGACGCGCCCGTCGACCTCCGCGAGGTCGACCACGCGCTCGCCGCCGTCGACGAGCGCGTCGAGCGCCCCGACGACGTCGTCGCGGTCGACGCCGAGGTCGAGCGCGAAGTGGTTGCGCGTCCCCGCGGGGATGCACGCGTACGGCAGCCCGCGCTCGGCCGCGACCATCGCGACGATCGCCTGCGAGCCGTCGCCGCCCGCCATCGCGAGCGCGTCGGCGCCCGCGGCGACCTCCTCCCGCACGAGCGTCTCGAGGTCGGTGCCGGGCGTCAGCTCGACCGGCTTGATGCCGCGCTTGCGGGCCTCGGTGGGGAGGTCGAAGCGCGTCGCCTTCCCGCCGCCCGAGCGCGGGTTGTAGAAGAGCACCGGGTTCTGCGGTCGCGGCGCGGCCGGCAGCTCGACGCGTCCCCGGAACGCGGCCCGCGCCAGCGCCGAGGACACGATCGCCAGCGCGACGACCGCCGCGGTGATCAGCGGGTCCTCCCCCACGACGGCCGCGAAGCCGCCGATGAGCAGCGCGACGGCGAGCCCGAGCGCGATCGCCCGGCGCGCGCCGCGGTGGGTGAGCGCGTGCAGCGCCAGCCACAGCGCCAGCGCGACCGCGCCGAGGACCCAGAGCCCGCGCGGGAACGCGGACACCACCTCGACGACGGCGAGCACGATGGCGGCGCCGCCGGCGAGGAGCGCGCCCACGGCGGCGAGCCGCTTGTCCACCGGCATGCCGGGCCGCCGCTACCAGCTGAGCTCGATCTCGAGCTCGGAGCCGTCGTCCTCGACCTCGAACTCGAACTTGAACGCGACTTCGTCCGGGACGTGCGCGCGGAAGCGCAGGCCGCCGCGCTCGAACGTCACCTCGTTGTGCCGGGCGAGCTGGTCGGCGAGGTCGCGGAGCCGTGCGGCCACCTCCTCGCGCCCGAGCGTCTCCTTCTCCTTGACCTCGACGAGATCCATGCGGGAAGCCTCCTTCGACGGCGATGACCTGTCCGATCCTCATCGCGCGCCACGCGCCGCGCATCACACGGACGGGGTGACGTAGGGTCCGCCGGCATGGACCTCGATGGGCGGACGGTGGTGGTCACGGGCGCGGCCGGCGGCATCGGCGGCGCGCTGGCGGAGGGAGCGCTCGCGGGCGGGGCGGCGCACGTCGTCGCCACCGACCTCGCCGAGGCGGAGCTGGAGGCGCTCGCCGCGCGCGCCGGCGACGAGCGGCTGATGACGCGCGCGCTGGACGTGACCGACGAGGCCGCGACGAGGGCGCTCGTCGAGGAGGTCGAGGCGTCGGCCGGCCCGATCGGCCTCTTCTTCGCGAACGCCGGCGTGGCGACCGGCGGCGGCCCCGACGCCGACGACGCGACGTGGGACCTGCAGTGGCGCGTCAACGTGATGTCGCACGTCTACGCGGCCCGCGCGCTGCTCCCCCGCTGGGTCGAGCGCGGCGAGGGCCACCTCGTCACGACCGCGTCGATGGCCGGGCTGCTGACCGCTCTCGGCGACGCGCCGTACTCGGCGACGAAGCACGCGGCGGTCGGCTTCGCCGAGTGGATCGCCTTCACCTACGGCGCCGACGGCGTGCGCGTCTCGTGCGTCTGCCCCGGCGCGGTCGACACCGCGATGCTGCGCGCCGGCGGCGACGGCGACGCCGCGAAGGCCAGCGCGATGATCGGCGGCGGCGACGTGCTCGCTCCCGCCGAGGCGGCGGCCCGCATCCTCGAGGGCGTGCGCGAGGAGCGGTTCCTCATCTACACGCACCCCGAGATGCGGGACTACGTCACCGGGAAGGCCGAGGACCCGGACCGCTGGGTCCGCGGCATGTCGCGGCTGTGGTCACGCGCGCGAGCGCTGCTCGGCTGACGCGCGCACGCCCGCCAGCCACTCGACCGCCGCGGGGACGTGGGCCGGATCGATGTGGTGCGCGGCGTCCGACTCGTGGTAGCTGACGGGCAGCCCGCCCGCCTCGAGCAGCGCCTTCGCCTGCCGCGCGAACGCGACGTCCATGATCGGGTCCTGCCGGCCGTGCGCGATGAACGCCGGCAGGTCCGGCCGCGAGCCGAGGTCCGGCAGCCAGCCGTCGACGGTCGGGACGAACCCGGAGAACGCGAGGATCCCCGCGGGCGCCGGGCGGTCGCCGGACAGGCCGAGGGCGTAGCTCATCACCGACCCCATCGAGAACCCGCCGAACACGGTCCGCTCCGGCGCGATGCCCGTCCGCTCCCACGTCTCGTCGTGGAACGCGGCGAGCTTGGCGAACGCGGCGTGGAACGTGTCGGGATCGGGGTAGCCGACGCGCGGCACGACGTACCAGTGGTTGCCCGGCCAGCCGCCGATCGTCAGCGGCGCGCGCGGGGTCACGACGTGCAGCCGGCGCTCGGGATCGAGCACGTCGGCGAGCCCGAGCAGGTCGTGCTCGTCGGCGCCGCGGCCGTGGTGCAGGACGAGCAGGCCCTCGGCGTCGCCCGCCGCGGGCCGCTCGCGGAAGACGAGCGCGCTCACGACCGGACCTCCTCGGCCCGGCGCGCCGTGCGCGGGTTCGCCAGCGGCGTCAGCAGCTGCTCGAGCTGCGGGCGCAGGTGCTCGTGCTGCTTGGGCAGCCGCAGCTCCTCCCCCAGGCGGTCGGCGTCCTCGTCGACGGCGAAGCCCGGCGAGGTCGTCGCGATCTCGAACAGCACGCCCTGCGGCTGGCGGAAGTAGATCGCGTCGAAGTAGTCGCGGTCGATGACCGGCGTCACCTGCATGCCCGCCTCGGCGGCGCGCCGCTGCCACGCGACGTGGTCCTCGTCGCGGGAGTGCCAGGCGATGTGGTGGACGGTGCCGGCGCCCTGCAGGCCGCGCTCGGCCGACGCGTCGTAGCCCCAGTGGAAGTGGCGCTCGTCTCCCTGCAGGCGGTACTCGCCCCGGCTCTCCTCGGTGAACCCGAGCGTCTCGGTCAGCAGGGCGCGGTCGGCGTCGACGCCGCGGGCGACGTACGCGCGGGCACCCTCGACGCCGAGGATCGCGTGCTCGGCCGGCACCTCGGGGTGCTCGGCGCGCAGCGGCGGGTTGCCGTCGTCGGCGACGACGATCTCGAACCGCAGGCCGTCGTAGTCGGCGAAGGCCAGCGCGCTGCCGCGGAGCTCGGTCTCGACGCCGTGCGCGGCGAGCCGCTCGGCCCAGAAGCCGAGCGACGCCTCGGACGCGACGCCGAGCTGGATCGTGTGGATCATCCCGGCGCCCGGGCGGCCCGGGCGCACGCCCGCGAACTCGAACCAGGTGAGGATCGAGCCGGGCGAGCCGGCCTCGTCGCCGAAGTACAGGTGGTACGCGTCGGGCGCGTCGAAGTTGACGGTCTTCTTGACCAGCCGCAGCCCGAGGACGTCGGCGTAGAAGGCGACGTTCTTCGTCGCGTCGCCGGTGATCATCGTGATGTGGTGCATGCCCTCGAGCTTCATGCCCCGAAGGGTAGCAGATGATTGCTTGCGCAACTACCTGCGAAAGGACCCCGGGTTCCCGCCGTTGACGCCGGGGTGGGGGTCGTCCGTACGGTCGCCCGACCATGTGGACGAAAGCGACAAGACACCTCAGGGCAACGACCGCCGCCGCGTTGCTGGCGCTCGCGGTCGTCCCGGCCGCCGCCTCGGCGTTCGACACCGGCCCCCACGCGGACATGACGCGCGACGCGTTCATGGCCGAGGGCTTCACGCCCGCGGCCGCCGACGTGGGGATGATCGAGAACTGGTTCGTCGACTACTACACGAACCCGGACAAGAACCCCTACTCCGGCCATGCGAGCTGGATCCTCGGCGTGACGCGCCTCGGCTTCGACCGCGAGGACTGGCTGTACCAGTGGGTCGAGGGCGCGCGGCGCATGCACTTCGACTACAACCGGCGCAGCCTCGAGATGCCGGATCTGTCGAACCCCGCCGGCATCGAGCGCGAGTGGGACCGCCTCGAGTTCCACACCCGGCGGATCCTCCGCCACGCCAACGAGACCGACGACCCGACGTTCGTCATGGCCGCCGTCGGCGCGTCGCTGCACGCCGTCCAGGACTTCTACTCGCACTCGAACTGGGTCGAGGACCCCTCCGACGAGCCCGGCCGCGGCGGCCCCGGCATCAACAAGCTCGGCTACGGCACGAACCCGACGTGGTTCGACGTCCCGCCGCAGGTGCGCAAGACGCTCGAGGTGTACACCGGCGTCCCCGGCGTCCCGCGCGGGCACGGCCACTGGCAGTCCAACGACAACCACAGCCTGCACGACGGCCTCAACAAGGACTGGCCGGGCCGGCCCAAGTACCAGGACGCCTACGTGACGGCGTACTTCGCCACGCGCCAGTGGATCCGCGCCGCGCGCTCGTGGCTCGGCAACGAGCCGCTCTGGAAGCGCGCCATGGCGATGGGCGACTCGCCGTCGCTGCGCCACGACGTCAAGGGCGCGACCATCGTCAGCGAGTACAGCGGCCACTGGCAGGGCGGCGGCGAGCCGTGCGTCCCGTTCAGCTGCGGCGTGCGGACGGGCAAGGCCGGTTCGGCCTCGAGCCTGCGCCTGGCGGTCGGCTACATGCACGACCGCGGCCCGACGTCCTACCGCCGCGCGTTCAACGCGTCGATCCCGCAGTTCGCGCTCTTCCCGGGCAACGAGGTGCCGGAGTACCCGGACCTCCCCACGAGCCGCACCTACCAGGACTCCACCCGCTTCGCCAAGCTCGAGATCACGGGCTACTCCGGCGGCCCGGCGCCGTTCGCGCTCGGTGACCTCGCGGGCGACCGCGCGGACATCTACGCGAACGCCGTCCTCGGCGGGCAGTCGTACTTCTCGGGCGCGATCCAGGGCGCGAACAGCTTCGCGTTCCCCGGCTCGTACGCGCCGTTCACGTGGATCAAGGCGGTCCCCAAGGGCAACGCGCAGAGCACGCCGGTCACGTCGATGACGGTCCGGGTCGAGACGGGCGGCAAGGCGTTCGCCGGCACCGACGACGACGTCTACCTGCGCATCGGCCCGCACCGCCTGCCGCTCGACAAGCGCCTCTACAACGACTTCGAGCGCGGTGACGACGACACGTACAGCGTGCCGATCGGCGAGCTGACCCGGCGCGGCCTGACCGTCGGCGACGTCAGCTCGGTCGCGATCGAGAAGAACCGCGACGGCGTCGGCGGCGGCTGGTTCCTGCACGGCGTGACGCTGACCGTCAACGGCCGCAACGTCGTGCGCAACCGCGCGATCGACCGCTGGCTCGAGAAGAGCAACCGCACGTGGGTCGCCCCCGCGGTCGCGCTCGACGCGTCGACCGGCGACCAGGTCGGGGCGTGGATCGAGCTGAAGGACGACGACTTCGGCAACGACGACCAGGGCGACGTCAACCCGTACGACCGGCACACGTCGCTCGAGATCGCCTACCGCCTCGGGCCGACCGTGCGCGGGTCGAGCGCGGGCGGCTCGCGCCTCAAGGGCCGCCTGCCGCTCGACGACGGCGACAACGCCTCCGTGCGCTGGCAGCTGTCGACGATCAACGTGGAGGCGCCGCCGCTCCCGGTGCCGCCGGACCCGCAGCCGCAGCCCGGGCCCGACCCGATCCCCGGCCCGCAGCCGACCGACGACCCGCCACCGCCTCCCGGCCCGAAGCCCGACCTGATCCTCACGAGCGTCAACAGCAACGAGGTGACCGTCAAGAACCAGGGCCAGGGCCCGGCCGGCGCCTTCGCCGTGACCGTCGAGGGCCTGGGCAGCGTCCGCTTCCCCGGCCTGGCGGCCGGCGCGTCGCGGACCGGCACCTACCGCACCAACGGCGCGTGCGCCGGCAACCGCAAGGTGACGGTCGACGTCCTCAACGAGGTCGCGGAGACCGACGAGACGAACAACACCGGCATGCTCGGCGACGTCATCTGCTGAGCGCCGCGGCCGCCGGGGGCCGGCGCCCCCGGCGGCCGAGCCATCGCCGGCGACTACCGTCTCCGGCGGCCATGGCCCTCGTCGACGCCCTCCCCTCCGCGCCCTCCGCCGACGCCCTCTACGAGGCCTTCGGCGCGTGGGCGGACGAGCAGGGCGTCGCGCTCTACCCGCACCAGGAGGAAGCGGCGATCGAGCTCTTCGACGGCGCGAACGTCGTGCTCGCGACGCCGACGGGCTCGGGCAAGTCGCTCGTCGCGGTCGCCGCGCACTTCGCGGCGCTCGCCGACGGGCGGCGGACGTTCTACACGGCGCCGATCAAGGCGCTCGTCTCCGAGAAGTTCTTCGCGCTCTGCGCGACGTTCGGCGCCGAGAACGTCGGGATGCTCACCGGCGACGCGGCCGTCAACAGCGACGCGCCGATCATCTGCTGCACGGCCGAGGTGCTCGCGAACATCGCGCTGCGCGAGGGCGCCGGCGCGGACGTCGGGCAGGTCGTCATGGACGAGTTCCACTTCTACGCCGACGGCCAGCGCGGCTGGGCCTGGCAGGTGCCGCTGCTGTGCCTGCCGCAAGCGCAGTTCCTGCTCATGTCGGCGACGCTCGGCGACGTCTCGAAGATCACCGACGACCTCGTCCGCCGCACGAAGCGCCCCGTCGCGCTCGTCGCCGACGCGGAGCGCCCGGTGCCGCTGACGTTCGCGTGGTCGGTCGAGCCGCTGCACGAGCTGCTCGAGCACCTCGTCGGCGAGGACCGCGCGCCGATCTACGTCGTGCACTTCACGCAGGCCGCCGCGCTCGAGCGCGCGCAGTCGCTGATGTCGGCGAAGCTCTGCTCGCGCGAGGAGCGCGACGCGATCGCCGAGGAGATCGGCGGCTTCCGCTTCACCGCCGGGTTCGGCCGCACGCTGAGCCGCCTGGTCCGCAGCGGCATCGGCGTCCACCACGCGGGGATGCTGCCGCGGTACCGGCGCCTGGTCGAGCAGCTCGCGCAGACAGGGCTGCTCAAGGTCATCTGCGGGACCGACACGCTCGGCGTCGGGATCAACGTGCCGATCCGCACCGTCGTCTTCACCGGCCTGGCGAAGTTCGACGGCACGCGCCAGCGGCTGCTGAAGGCGCGCGAGTTCCACCAGATCGCCGGCCGCGCGGGACGCGCCGGGTTCGACACCACCGGCCACGTCGTCGTCCAGGCGCCCGAGCACGTCATCGAGCGCGCGAAGGCGCTGGCCAAGGCGGGCGACGACCCGAAGAAGAAGCGCAAGGTCGCGACGAAGAAGCCGCCCGAGGGCACCGTCGTGTGGACCGAGGAGACGTTCGAGCGGCTGCGCTGCGCCGCGCCCGAGGAGCTCGTCTCGCGCATGCGCGTCGACCATGGGACGATCCTCAACGTCGTCAACCAGCCCGGCGACGCGGCGGAGACGCTGCGCACGCTGCTCGAGGAGAGCCACGAGGACGAGCGCGGGCGCCGCCGGCTGGTCGAGCAGGCGCAGCAGCTCGGCGACGAGCTCGTGGCGGCGGGCGTGCTCGAGTGGCTCGGCGAGCCGGACGCCGAGGGCCGCGTGCTCCGCCTGGCGATCGACCTGCAGGAGGACTTCGCGCTCGACCAGCCGCTCGCGTCGTTCGCGCTGCGCGCGCTCGAGCTGCTCGACCGCGAGTCGCCCGACCACGCGCTCGACGTCGTGTCGGTGATCGAGGCGATCCTCGACGACCCTTGGCCGGTGCTCATGGCGCAGGCCGGGAAGGCGAAGGGCGAGGCGGTCGCCGAGATGAAGGCCGACGGGATCGAGTACGAGGAGCGGATGGAGCTGCTCGAGGAGGTCACGTACCCCAAGCCGCTCGGCGAGGCGCTGCTCGACGTCTTCCACGCCTACCGCGAGACGCACCCGTGGGTGCGCGAGTCCGACCTCTCGCCGAAGTCCGTCGTGCGCGACATGTACGAGAACGGCCGCACGTTCACCGAGACGATCTCGTACTACGGGCTGTCGCGGTCCGAGGGGCTCGTCCTGCGCTACCTGTCGAACGCCTACCGCGCGCTGCGCCGGACGGTGCCCGAGCAGGACCGCACCAACGAGCTCGAGCTCATCATCGACTGGCTCGGCGAGACGGTCCGGCAGACCGACTCGAGCCTGCTCGACGAATGGGAGGCGCTGACCGACCCCGAGCACGCCGAGGCCGTCGCCGCCGGCGCTCCCCCGCCGCCGCCGCGCCCGATCACCGGCAACGAGCGCGCGTTCTCGGTCATGGTGCGCAACGCGATGTTCGGCAAGGTGCAGCTCGCCGCGCGCGACCGCTTCGGCGACCTCGCCGACCTCGACGCGAACGCGGCGGCGCTGACCGACCCGCCTGGCCGGCCGTCGATGACGGCCGGCGCGTGGGAGGAGGCGCTCGGCGCCTACTGGGACGAGCACTCGGAGATCGGCACCGGGCCGGCCGCCCGCTCCCCCGAGCTCTTCATCGTCACGCGCGACGACGCCGCGCGGGCGTGGACGGTGCGCCAGGTCATCGACGACCCCGAGGGCGACCACGACTTCTCGATCGTCGCGACGGTCGACCTCGACGCCTCGGACCTGGCGGGCGAGCCGGTGATCCGCACCGTCTCGTTCGGCCTCACCGCGGCCTGACGTCCGGGACCTCCACGCGGTCCGCCTCGCCGATCTCGCGGACGACGCGCGCGGGGGCGCCGACGGCGACCACGCCGGCGGGCAGGTCGCGGGCGACGACCGAGCCGGCGCCGACCACGGTGTCGTCGCCGATCGTCACGCCGGGGCAGACGATCGCCCCGCCGCCGAGCCACACGTTGTCGCCGAGCGTGATCGGCGCGGCCGACTCCCACCCGTCGCGGCGCGGGCCCGGGTCGATCGGGTGGGTCGGCGTCAGCAGCTGGACGCGCGAGGCGATCTGGCAGTGCGCGCCGATCGTGATCGGCGCGACGTCGAGCATCACCGCGTCGACGTTGACGAACGTCCCGTCGCCGATGCTGATCGCGCCGTACTCGCAGAAGAACCGCGGCCGGACGTCGACGCCCTCGCCGACGTGGTCGAGCAGCTCGCGCAGCAGCGCGTCGCGCTCGGCCTGCGCGTCGTACGGGGCCGCGTTGAAGCGCTCGAGCAGCCGCTGGGCGCGCGCGTACACCTCGTCGTTCTCCGGGTCGTCGGCGATGTACAGCTCACCGCGCAGCATGCGGTCGCGCATCTCGCCCATGGGCGAGAGCGTTACAGAGCGGGGCCGGCCGAGCGTTCGAGCAGGAAGCGCTGCAGCTGCTCGATGTTCGCCTGCGGGGGGTCGCGCTTGGAGAGGAACAGGTCCACCGCGCCCTGCTCCCCCACGAGATCGCGCGCCTCGGCGACGCTCAGCGAGCTCAGCGACACGATCGCCGCCTGCGGCAGCGTCTCGCGCATGCGGCCGAGCGCATCGCCGTCGAACCTCGGCAGCCAGAGATCGGCGACGACCACGTCGGGGCACAGCGCGGAGGCGGTCTCCGTCGCCGCCTCCCAGGAGACGGCCTCGCCGACGACCTCGGCGCCCGCCTCCTCCAGCCAGTGCCGGATGAGCAGCCGGAAGCCCACCGCGTCCTCGCAGACAAGCACTCGGATCCCGTTCACCGACGGGGAAGTGTGACGGGCGATCCCGGGAACTCCCGGGCTTGGCGCCCCAACACACGTCCGGCGCGGCTTCATAGCCTCGATGGGGTGACGATCGCCCTCTCCCTCGCCGCCGCGGTCGCCTGGGGCTGCTCGGACTTCGTCGGCGGGCTGACGTCGCGGGCCCTCAAGCCGCTTGTCGTCGTGCTCTGGATCAACGTGCTCGGCCTCGCCGGCTGCGTGGCGCTGTCCGCCGCGACCGGCGCGGGGCTCGGGGACGAGGGGCTCGCGTGGTCGATCGGCGCCGGCGTCCTCAGCGGGGTGGGCTTCGTCGTGTTCTACGCCGCGCTGTCGGCGGGGCCGATGTCGCTCGTCGCGCCGATCACCGCCTCGGGCGCCGCCATCCCCGCCGTCGTCGGGATCGCGGGCGGCGAGAGCGTCTCGACGCAGCTCGGCATCGGCCTGACCGCCGCGCTCATCGGCGGGATCCTGACCTCGCGCCCGCCGCGGGAGCCGGGCGAGCACACGCTCCACCTCCCGATGCGCTCGCTCGGCCTCGCGCTCACGTCCGCGCTGGCGATCGGCGGGATCCTCACGCTCGTCCAGCAGGCGACCGACGCGCCGGGAACGGATCCCATCGCGGTCATCGCCGTCCAGCGCGGCGCGGGGCTGCTCGTCTGCCTCGCGATCGTCGCCGCGTCGAGGACCCGCCCGTCCGTCCCGGGCGAGCTCTGGCGCGGCCTTCTCTTCATCGCCGTCGCCGACACCGGCGCGAACGTCCTCTTCGCCGCCGCCTCCGACGGAGGAGCCCACACGATCGCGGCGATCCTCGCCGCGCTCTACCCCGTCGCCACGGTCCTCCTCGCCGCGTTCATCCTCCGCGAGCGCCTCAGCGGCACCCAGGGCTCCGGCGTCCTCCTGGCGATCACCGGCGTCGCGCTCATCTCCGCGGCCTGACCGCGGCCCTCCCGCGCGCGGCTCGCCGCCCCGGGCCCTCTCCGCCTCCGCGGCCCCTCTGCGTGTCCTCTCGGGCGGCTCTCGCAGAGCTCCCGGGAAGCGGCCGGACAGTGGATGCATGCCCGCCTCCCTCCTTCGTTCACCGGACGCCCGGCGTCCGCTCTTCGGCGGCGACGAGCCGCCCACCACACCGCCCGCGGTCGACACCGGCGGCGACGGCCGGCCGCCGCGTCCTCCCCGCCGCCGCGTCCCCGTCGCGGCGCTGCTGATGACGAGCGCGCTGCTCGGCGGCGGCGCCAGCGCCGGCATCCTCACAGCGACCGGCGCGCTCGACGCCTCGAGCACCACCACCGTCATCCAGCGCTCTTCCGCCGCGACCTCGTCGGCCGGCGCCGCGAGCTTCGACGCCGGCTCGCTCTACGCGTCCGTCGCGTCGGGCGTCGTCGACATCACGGCGAAGGGCACGACGACCGACCGCGCGCAGTCGCCGTTCGGCGGCGTCCCGCAGCAGCAGAGCACCGCGACCGGCACCGGGTTCGTGATCGACGGCGACGGCCACATCGTGACGGCCGCGCACGTCGTCGACGGGGCCAGCTCCGTCACGGTCACGCTCGAGAACGGCACCACCCGCAAGGCGACCGTGACCGGCACCGACGACGCGACCGACGTGGCGGTCCTGAAGATCGACCCGTCCGGCCTCGATCTCACGCCTCTGAAGCTCGGCAGCTCCGCGTCGCTCGGCATCGGCGACACCGTCGCGGCCGTCGGCGACCCGTTCGGCTACACGCGCAGCCTCAGCACCGGCATCGTCTCCGGCCTGGACCGCACGATCGAGGCGCCGAACGGCTTCACGGTCGCGCACGCGATCCAGACCGACGCGGCGGTCAACCCCGGCAACTCCGGCGGCCCGCTGCTGAACGCGCAGGGCGAGGTCGTCGGCATCGTCGACCAGATCGCCACCGACGGCAGCTCGGAGCAGAGCTCCGGCGTCGGGTTCGCCGTCCCGATCGACCTCGTCGCGTCCGAGCTCTCCCAGCTCAAGGCCGGCAAGTCCGTCGAGCACGCCTACCTCGGCGTCTCGACCTCCAGCTCCGCCGGCACGAGCGGCGGCGTCGAGCTCGCCGCCGTCGCCTCCGGCGGGCCGGCCGCGTCGGCCGGCCTGCGCGCGGGCGACGTCGTCACGAAGCTCGGAGACACGACCGTCCGGACCCAGAACGACCTCGTCGCGGCGATCGCCGAGCACAAGCCCGGCGACCAGCTCGCGGTCACCGTCCGCCGCGGCAACGAGACCGTCCGGAAGACGGTCACGCTCGGCAAGCAGCCGGCGCAGCCTTCCAACGGCTGAGCCGCGAGCCCTGCGCTTCCGGCCCCGCGTCGTCCTCCGGCGCGGGGCTTCCGGGAGTCGGGGTGGCGGGATTCGAACCCGCGACAACCGACCCCCAAAGCCGGTGCTCTAGCCAGGCTGAGCTACACCCCGAGATGAGGCTGGAAGCGTACCGGCGCGGCGGAACCGGTCCGCGGGGTGGCGTGAGGAACGGACAGGCGTCCAGAAATGGCCGGGTGAACGAGGTGACGGGGCCGCGGCGCCGATGGAGACCTCGGACACGCTGGACCTCCACCCGGAGAACTGAACACCGTCATGCCCCGACCCCACCGCCGCCAGGGGCCGATGTGGCAGCGCGCCCTGGGCGCGCTGCCCGTCGGCCTGCTTCTCACCCTCGCTCTCGCCGCCGCTCCCGCGCAGGCCGCCACCGCGTGCCAGAGCTCGTCGGCGATGCCTCAGTCCGCCAACCTCGACCAGCTGCAGGGCACCGTGCTCTGCCTGCTCAACCGCGAGCGCTCGAGCCGCGGGCTCAGCCGTCTGAGGAGCAACCAGAAGCTCGAGAACGCCGCCACGAAGTACTCGCGCCAGATGGTCAGCAACGACTTCTTCAGCCACGTCTCCCCCGGCGGCTCGACGATGATGCAGCGCGTGCGCGCGAGCGGGTACCTCAACGGCGCGCGCGGCTGGACCGTCGGCGAGAACCTCGCGTACGGCACCGGCCACTACGCGACGGCCGAGGAGATCATGGAGGGCTGGATGAACTCGCCCGGCCACAAGGCGAACATCCTCCATCCGCGCTTCAAGGAAGTCGGGATCGGCATCGCGCTCGGCGCGCCCGGCCAGGACGGCGAGGGCGCGACCTACACGACCGAGTTCGGCCGGCGCCTCTAAGGTCCTCGGCCGACGATGGCCGAGATCAGACCGCTCACCGCGCTCCACTACGCCCCGGACGTCGCACTCGACGACGTCGTCGCGCCGCCCTACGACGTGATCGACGACGAGCAGCGCCGGGCGCTGCTCGCCAAGTCGCCGCACAACGTCGTCGAGATCGACCTCCCGCAGGCAGACGGCGACCCGTACGACCACGCCGCGAGCACGTTCGCGAAGTGGCAGGACGACGGCGTGATCGTCCGCGACGAGCAGCCCGCGCTCTGGGTCCTCACGCAGGACTACACGGGCCCCGACGGCCGGCAGCGCACGCGCTCGGGCTTCTTCGCGAAGGTCAAGGTCGAGGACTACGGCCCCGGCCGGATCCGCCCGCACGAGCGCACGCACCCGGGCCCGAAGGAGGACCGCCTCCGGCTCACGCGCGCGACGAAGGCGAACCTCAGCCCGATCTTCAGCCTGTACAGCGACCCCGAGCAGCGCGCGTGGAACGCGCTGAACGAGGCGAAGGGCGAGCCCTTCGGGAAGACCAAGGACGACGACGGCACCGTCAACCGGCTCTGGCGGATCGACGACCCGGCCGTCATCGAGACGGTCACGCAGACGCTCGCCGACACCGAGCTCCTGATCGCCGACGGCCACCACCGCTACGAGACCGCGCGCGTCTACGCGCAGGAGCAGCTCGGCACCGAGGAGGCCGGCTGGGTGCTCATGTGCCTCGTCGCGCTCGAGGATCCGGGCCTCACGATCTTCCCGACGCACCGCCTCGTGAAGGGCCGCGGCCTGCAGCGCTACGAGGAGCTGGCGAACGAGCTCAGGGCCGACTTCACGATCGACGAGACGAGCGAGGACGAGCTCGCCCCGCCGCCGAGCGACGGCCCGATGGTCATGGGCTACCTCGACAGCCACTTCAAGAAGCCGTTCCGCCTCACGATGACGCGCGACACGCCCGTGCCGGGGCTCGAGGGCCCGCTCGCCCGGCTCGACACCGCGATCCTCGAGGCGCTGCTGCTGAAGGGCGTCCTCGGCCTGACCGACGACGACATCGATCACCTCAACGACTTCGGCTACGCGCGCGACGCGCAGCAGGCCATCGAGCTCGTCAACGGAGGCGCCTTCGACGTGGCGTTCCTCCTCCGTCCGCCACCCGTCGAGCAGGTCCGGGAGATCGCCGCCGCCGGCCAGAACATGCCGCCGAAGTCGACGTACTTCTTCCCGAAGGTGCCAACGGGTCTGCTGTTCAATCCATTGACCTGAGCCGGGAGTATCGTGGAAGGCATGAAGGCTGTCGCCCGCCGGACTGGCAAGTTCCGGCACATGATCGATGTCCGTTCGCACAACCTCTCGGTCGACGAGCCGGTGGACCAGGGTGGCGACGACACCGCGCCCAGTCCTCAGGAGCTGCTCGCCGCGAGCCTCGCCTCCTGCACGGCGATCACGATCGAGATGTACGCGGTGCGCAAGGGCTGGGACCTCGGTCACGTCGAGGTCGAGTGCGAGTACTCGCCGGCCGAGCGCGGCTGCCCCACGAAGTTCGAGCTCGTCCTGCGGCTGCCGCCCGACGCGACGGACGAGCAGGTCGACCGCCTGAAGGTCATCGCGGCCAAGTGCCCGGTGCACCGCACGCTCGACGGCGAGGTCATGTTCCACGAGCGTGTCGAGCGGCTCGAGCTCACCCCGAGCTGAGCTCGCGACCACGCTGAGCCAGGTCCTCCTCGACCCGGTCGAGGCGGCGAAGCTCGACGTCCACGGCCGCACCGACGCCGCGGTGCTCGTGCCGCTCTACATCGGCGGCGACGGCCGCACGCACGCGGTGTTCACCAAGCGCCGCGACGACCTCCGGCGCCACCCCGGCGAGATCAGCTTCCCCGGCGGCCGCGAGGACTGCGAGGACGACGACCTCGTCCAGACCGCGCTGCGCGAGGCGCACGAGGAGATCGGGCTCGACCCCACGGGCGTCGAGGTCGTCGGCGCGCTGCAGCCCACACCCACGATCGCGACGAACTACGCCGTGTACCCCTTCGTCGGGCTCATCGAGCCGGGCCTCGAGTGGACGCTGTCGGCGCGCGAAGTGGCCCACGTGCTCGAGCTCAGCCTCGACGACCTCCGCGCCGGCTACCGCCGCGAACGGCTGCTGCGCCGCGGCATCCCGTTCCGCACCGACGTCTACGTCGTCGGCGACAACCTCATCTGGGGAGCGACGGCACGGATCCTCGGCGACCTGCTGCAGCGCCTCTAGCGGGCGAGCAGCGAGTCGATCGCGCCGCGGAGGTCGTCGCCGGGCGGGACGATCCGGTACGGGATCTCGTTGAAGCCCGCCATCCGCTCGACCAGCGCGGTCCCCTCGGGCGGGCCGGCCTCGTAGATGAACCCGCGCGCGGTGGTGTCGATCGACTTCTCGAGCATCATCTCCAGGCGCGACCCGTGCAGCTCCGGCGTCCGGACGTGCCCGAGCATCCACAGCAGCAGCGTCACGTTCTCGAGCGCGTAGCGCAGCGTCCCGATGACGTCGGGGTCGCCGATCCACGCCTCGCCGCCGGCCGCCTCGATCGCGTCCTTGTGCGCGCCGCGCGTCACGCCGCGCACGGCATGCCCCTCGGCCACGAGCTCGCGCGTGAGCGCCAGCGCGCGGCACGAGCCGGCGCCGATCACCAGGAACCGCGCCACTACGCGCCCGCTCCCGGTGGTCCCTGGACGTCCAGCGACGCCTTCAGCTCGTCGAGCGTCATCTCCGGCAGCCCGCGCTTGCGCCGCCTGGCGTTGCGCGCGTCGAGCAGCTGGCGCATCTCGGCCTCGAGCAGCTGCTTGTCGCGCATCTCGGCCTGCAGCCGCAGCTCCTCGTGGACCCGCGAGTTGAGCCCGGCCTCGGTCAGCTCCGCCTCCCCACGCGCCCGGCGCCGGCGGTTGGCCGCCTCCAGCATCTGCGCGAGGTCATCGACCTCGTTGGCCGCCTCGACCTCGGGAGAGCGCGTGGGCTTCCAGTCGAGCTGGTCCGCACCGGAGCCGGGATAGAAGAGACCGAGGAGGAGCACGAAGACGAGCAGCGCGACGAAGATCCCGACCATCACCCAGACGAAGATCCCGCCGTTCACGACGGCCCGAGCTTAGACCGTCGCGGCGCTGCCCAAGATGACGGTCGATTGAGCGCTGAGCACCGCGCCGTTGCCGTGGGCCAGCACGACGTGGTCGCCCGAGCGGATCCGCCGGACCGCCTCGCACAGCAGGAACACGCCGTACATGCCGGGATGGCAGTAGCTCAGCCCGCCGCCGTTCGTGTTGACCGGCAGCGCGCCGCCGGGCGCGATGCGGCCGCCCTCGACGAACGCCCCGCCCTCGCCCTTGGCGCAGAAGCGCAGGTCCTCGAGGAAGAGGATCGTGTTGATCGTGAAGGCGTCGTAGAGCTCGACCGCGTCGACGTCGCGCGGCGTCACGCCCGCCATGTCGTACGCCCGGCGGCCCGAGTCGCGCGCCGCGGTGACGGTGAGGTCGGGCATCTGCGAGATGTTGCGGTGCCAGTGCGCCTCCCCCGCGCCGAGCACGAACGCCGGCGGCGACTTCAGCGACCGCGCCCGCTCGGCGCTCGTGACGATCACCGCGCCGCCGCCGTCGGTGACCAGGCAGGCGTCGCGGCTCGTCAGCGGCGTGCTGATCATCCGCGCGCCCAGGACGTCCTCGGCGGTGAGCGGGTCGCGGGCGAAGGCGCGCTCGTTCTGCGGCTCGCGCGCCCACGCGCGCGCCGACACCGCGACCTCGGCGAGCTGCTCGCGCGTCGTGCCGAACTCGTGCATGTGCCGCGCGGCGGCGAGCGCGTACTGCGTGATCGGGTAGCGCGGCCGGAAGTCCTGCTCCCACGGGTACGTCTCGGCGACGCTGCGCAGGCGGCCGCCGTCGGCGCGCTGCGTCGACCCGTAGGCGATCAGCGCGACCTCGCACAGCCCCGCCTCGATCGCCGCCATCGCGTGCAGCACGTGCGAGAGGAACGAGGCGCCGCCGTGGTTCGTCGAGTCGCTGTAGCGCGGCCGGATGCCGAGGTGCTCGCCGACGTTGAGGCCCGGCATCCCGTAGTAGGCCGACGCGGTGAACAGCCCGTCGACGTCGTCCTTCGAGAGCCCCGCGTCGTCGAGGGCACGCAGCGTCGCCTGCGCGATGAGATCGAGCGGGGTGAGGGCGGCCTCGCCCACGTCCCACGTGTCCGACTCGCCGATGCCGGCGACGGCGACGGAGCCCCTCACGCGTCGAACACCAGCCGCCCGTCGTCGTCGACGCGCCCGCGCACGCGCGTGCCGATCGCGACGCCGACGGCCACCGTGCTCATCACGCGGTAGCCCTCGTCGAGGTCGACGAGCGACACGTTGTACGTCTCCTCGCGCGTGTGGACGTCGGAGGTCGAGTAGACGGCGCCGAGCCCGGCCGACTCCGCCCACGCGAGGTCGCGCCCGCCGCACGCCGGGCACAGCAGGCGCGGCGGGTGGATCGCGGCGTCGCACGCGCCGCAGCGCTGGTAGTGCAGCGGTGAGGGAGCCTCCATTGCGCGATGATCCTGCCATGGACTTCGCCCTGACCGACGAGCAGGAGCTCATCCGCGAGACCGCGCGGCGCTTCGCCGACCACGAGATCGTCCCCGCCGCCAAGGAGAACGCGCGGCGCCACCACTTCGACGTCGACCTCGTGCGCAAGATCGCCGACCAGGGCTACCTCGGCGCGATCGTGCCGCGCGAGTACGGCGGCGCCGGGCTCGACTACGCGACGTACGGGCTCATCGTCGAGGAGATCGGCCGCGCCGACTCGGCGATGCGGACGGTCGTGTCGGTCCAGACGTCGCTCGTGTGCAGCTCGATCCTCAAGTGGGGCACCGAGGAGCAGAAGCAGCAGTACCTGCCGAAGCTGTGCAGCGGCGAGTGGCTCGGCTGCTTCGGGCTGACCGAGCCGGACACCGGCTCGGACGCCGCCAACCAGCGCACGCGGGCGCGGCGCACCGACGACGGCTGGGTCATCAACGGCGCGAAGATGTGGATCTCGATGGGCAACCACGCGAAGGTCGCGCTGGTCTTCGCCCAGACCGAGCCGGACCTCAAGCACCGCGGCATCGCCTGCTTCCTGGTCGACACCGATCAGCCCGGGTTCCAGCCGCAGGAGATCCACGGGAAGATGGGCCTGCACGCGTCCGACACCGCGTCGATCTCGCTCGACGACGTGCACGTCCCCGAGGGCGCGATGCTCGGCGAGGTCGGCGACGGCTTCAAGGTCGCGATGAGCGCGCTGGACTCGGGCCGCTTCAGCGTCGCCGCCGGCTGCGTCGGGATCTGCCAGGGCTGCGTCGACGAGTCGTCGCGGTACGCCAAGGAGCGCCAGCAGTTCGACCGGCCGATCGCGTCGTTCCAGCTCGTGCAGGCGATGCTCGCCGAGATGAAGGTGAAGACCGACGCGGCGCGGATGCTCGTCTGGCGCGCGGCGTGGCTGAAGGACACGGGGCAGCCGAACACGCTCGAGACGTCGATCGCCAAGCTGTACGCGACCGAGTCGGCGGTCGAGTGCGCGAACACCGCGATCCAGGTCCACGGCGGCGCGGGCTACGTCGACGACCACCCGGTCGAGCGGTGGTTCCGCGACGTGCGCGTCACCACGCTCTACGAAGGCACGTCGCAGATCCAGAAGCTCATCATCGGCCGCGCGCTGACGGGCATCAACGCGCTCGTTCCCGACGTGCCGAAGCCCGAGCCGCTCCCCACGGCATGACCGTCGTCGGCGTCGTCGGCGCCGGCACGATGGGCGCCGGGATCGCGCAGCTCGCGTGCCAGGCCGGCGCGGAGACGCGGCTGCTCGACGCCGACGCGGCGGCGCTGGAGCGGGCGCGGGAGCGGATCGCGGCGGGCGTCGCCAAGGCCGCGGCGAAGGGCCGCGCGGACGCGGACGCCGCCGAGCGGCTGCGACCGGTCGGCGCGGTGGCGGACCTCGCCGGCTGCGACGTCGTCATCGAGGCGATCCCCGAGGACCTCGACCTCAAGCACCGCGTCCTCGGCGAGGTCGCCGCTGTCGTCGGCGACGACTGCGTGCTCGCGACGAACACGTCGTCGATCCCGGTGACGCAGGTCGCGGCCGGGATCCCGCGGCCCGAGCGCGTCGTCGGCATGCACTTCTTCAACCCCGCGCCGGTCATGCGGCTCGTCGAGGTCATCGCCGGGCTGGAGTCGAGCGAGGCGGCGCTGCAGCGCGTGCGCGACCTCGGCGAGGCGATGGGCAAGCGCGTCATCGACGCCGCCGACGGTCCCGGCTTCCTCGTCAACCGCTGCGGCCGGCCGTTCGGGCTGGAGGCGCTGCGCTGCCTGCAGGAGCGCCTCGCCGACGTCGAGACGATCGACCGGATCGTGCGGCTCGGCGGCGGCTTCCGGATGGGACCGTTCGAGCTGCAGGACCTCGTCGGCATCGACGTCGGCTTCGCGGTCTCGCAGTCGTTCCACCGGCTCTCGTTCGGCGAGCCGCGCTGGCGCCCGTCGCCGCTGCAGGCGCAGATCGTGTCGAGCGGGCGGCACGGCCGGAAGACGGGCCGCGGCTGGTACGACTACCGCGACGGCCCGCACCGCCCGGACGACCCGCCGCCGCCGGACGCCGTCCCACCCACCCGCGGCGACGGCCTGATCGTCATCGCCGGGGAGCTCCCGCTGGCCGACGAGCTGCGCGAGCTGGCCGAGGACGCCGGCTGGGACGTCGCCGAGCCCGGCGAGACCGGCGACGTCCCGTACCTGAACGTCGACTGCGGCCGCGAGCCGGGCGACCCGCCGCTCGAGGGCGCCCCGCAGGCGCTGCTGTGCGACCGCTCGTCGCTGGCGGCGCTCGAGGGCGACGGCCCGGCGGTCGGCTTCCACGCGCTGCCGCCGCTGGCCTCCTCGCAGCTGGTCGAGCTGACGCGGTCGCCGTCGACCGCGCAGCTCGCGTGCGACCGGGCCGAGCACCTCTTCGCGACGCTCGGCAAGCACGTGGCGTGGGTGGGCGACGCGCCGGGGCTCGTGCTCGGGCGGATCGTGTGCCAGCTCGTCAACGAGGCGGCGTTCGCGCTCGGCGAGGGCGTCGGGAGCGCGGAGGACATCGACGACGGGATGGTGCTGGGGCTCAACCACCCGCGCGGGCCGCTCGAGTGGGCGGACGCGATCGGGCTGGAGCACGTCGCCGGCGTGCTCGGCGGCCTGCTGGCCGAGACGGGCGAGGAGCGCTACCGCCTCGCGCCCGCCCTGCGCCGCGCGCTCGCGCTCGACCTCACGTTCCACGACGCCGACGCGTTGTCCATGGAGTGACCAAGCCGCCGTTCCAGCGCCTGCTCGACGAGCACGCCACCGTGGTGCTCCGGTTCTGCATCGCCTCGGTCGGCCGCGTCGACGCCGACGACTGCTTCCAGGAGACCGTGCTGGCGGCGCTGCGCGCGTACCCGCGGGTGCGGCACACCGACAACCTGCGCGGCTGGCTGCTGACCATCGCGCACAACAAGGCGCTCGACCACCACCGGGCGCGGGCGCGGCGGGCGGTCCCCGTCGAGCACGTCGCCGAGACGCCGGTGCACGACGCCGACCGTCCCGACGACGGGCTGTGGGGCGCCGTGGACGAGCTGCCGCCCAAGCAGCGCGGCGCGGTGCTGCTGCGGTTCGTCGGCGATCTGTCGCACCGCGAGATCGCCACCGCGCTCGGGTCGTCCGAGGAGGCCGCGCGCCGGTCGCTCGCCGACGGCCTCGCCAAGCTGAGGAAGGACTGGCAGCCCGCATGACGGACCACGACCCCACCGAGGAGGCCATCATCGCCGCCCTCCACGGCGCCACCACGGCGCCCGACGTCTCCGCCGCCATCGCGCGGGCGACGGCCCGCGCCTACGACGAGGGCCTGGTCGACGTCGTCTACGCCGAGGTCGACTCGCCGCTCGGCACGCTCGTCGCCGCCGGCACCGACCGCGGACTCGTCCGGCTCGCCTACGAGGACTTCAACGGCGGCCTGGACGAGGTGCTCGACCACCTCGCGCTGCGCGTCTCGCCGCGGATCATCGAGGCGCCGGCGCGGCTCGACACGGTGCGGCGCGAGCTCGACGAGTACTTCGCCGGGCGCCGCGAGGGGTTCGACGTCCCGATCGACTGGTCGCTGACCTCCGGCTTCACGCGCCGCGTCCTCGAGGCGACGGCGCGGATCCCGTTCGGTGCGACGAGCTCCTACGCCGGCGTCGCCGCCGACGCGGGCAGCCCGCGGGCGACCCGGGCGGCCGGCAACGCGCTCGGCTCCAACCCGATCCCGATCATCGTCCCGTGCCACCGGGTCCTGCGCTCGGGCGGCCGCCTCGGCGGCTACACCGGCGGGGTCGAGAAGAAGGAGCACCTGCTCGCGCTGGAGGGCGTGCTCATCTAGTCTCGACGCCCGATGCCCCAGGAGCACCTCGACTCGCTGTCGGCAGTCGACGCCGCCTTCCTGCATCAGGAGGGGTCGAACACCCACATGCACATCGGCGGGGTGGCGATCCTGGACGGGCCCGCCCCGGGCTACCGCGAGCTCGTCGCGCACATCCGCTCGCGGCTGCACCTCGTGCCGCGCTACCGGCAGAAGCTGGCGGCGCCGTCGTTCGGGCTAGGCCGCTGGCGGTGGATCGACGACCCGACGTTCAACCTCGACTACCACGTCCGCCACACGGCGCTGCCCGCGCCGGGCGACCGCGCGAAGCTGCATGCGCTGACCGCGCGGGTGTTCTCCCAGCGGCTCGATCGCACGAAGCCGCTGTGGGAGCTGTGGATGATCGAGGGGCTCGACGACGACCGCTTCGCGCTGCTGTCGAAGACGCACCACGCGCTCGTCGACGGGGTCTCGGGCGTCGACCTCATGACGATGCTCTTCGACCTCGAGGCGGAGCCGCGCGACGCCGGCGCCGATCGCTGGGAGCCGCGGCCCGAGCCGTCGCAGGCGCAGCTCACCGCCACCGCGGTCAGCGGCGCCGCGAAGCGCCTGGCCGAGCTGCCGTTCCGGGCCGCCGCCTCCGCCGTGCGCGGGCCGGGCGACGCGATCGACCGGGCGCGCGAGACGGTCGAGGCGCTCGGCGAGGTCGCGTGGGCGGGGCTGAACCCGCCGCCCGACACGCCGCTCAACATCGAGGTCGGGCCGCACCGGCGGTTCATGGCGCTCGACGCGTCGCTCGACGACTTCAAGCGGATCAAGGACGCGCTCGGCGGGACGGTCAACGACGTCGTCCTCACCGTCGTCGCCGGCGCGCTGCGCCATTGGCTGCACGGCCGCGGGCTGCGGACCGAGGGGCTCGAGCTGCGCGCCTGCGTGCCGGTGTCGGTGCGCAGCGAGGCCGACCGCGGCGCGTTCGGCAACAAGCTCGTGCAGGTCGTCTGCCCGCTGCCGATCTACATCTCCGACCCGATCGAGCGGCTGCGGTTCGTCAGCGACGAGATGCAGCACGTCAAGGACTCCAAGCAGGCGCTCGGGGCCGAGGTCATCGCGGGCGCGCAGGACTTCGCGCCGCCGACGATCCTCGCCCAGGCGTCGCGGATGAACTTCGCGACGCGGTTCTACAACCTGCTCGTCACGAACGTGCCGGGCCCGCAGATGCCGCTCTACGTGCTCGGCCGCCAGCTCGAGCACGTCGCGCCGGTGCCGTTCCTCGCGGGCGACCGCGCGCTCGCCGTGGCGGCCATGTCGTACAACGGGTGCCTGACGTTCGGGCTGCTCGGCGACTTCGACGGGCTCCCCGACCTCGACGTGATCGTCGAGGGCGCGGAGCAGTCGCTCGCCGAGCTGCTCGGGCTCGCGGGAGCCGGGCCGCTCGGGCGGCGCAAGCCCCACGCGACCCGCACCCGCCAGCGCGCCCGCGCGCTGCGCGACTCTCAGCCGACCGGCTGACTGCGCAGCACGCAGGGGATCACGGACGACGACGACCTCGGCGGGCCGTCGTGGAAGCTGACCGTCGTCTGGAACGGCAGCCCGCCCTTCGGGCACGATCGCGGCGCCTGGATGAACGAGCGCCGCCCCTTGCCGAACGCCTTGACCTCGATCTCGAAGCTCGCGATCGACGGGTCGCGGACCGTGTCGAGGACGTGGATCTTCGGGACGTCGATGCTCAGCGCGTAGCCGTACCGGCCGCTCGTCTTGCGGAGGATCCCGGTCATCGGGATGCCGGCCTGGACCTCGCGCGTCTTCGCGTACAGCAGCAGCGTGCGGCCGCCCTTCGCTCGCGGCCCGTTGAAGAGCGTGAGGTCGGCGTGGACGTTGTCGAGCAGCGGCCGCGCGTCGACCATCGCCAGCCCGGTGCCGAGCCGCGTCTTCGCCGGGCACGCCTCCGGCCCCGCGCGCAGGAACTCCTTGAGGTCGCAGGCGGGGAACGCGGTGTCGTTGACCTTCGCCTGCGGGAACTTGATCGCGATCTGGCTCATCGCCGCCGGCGGGGTCCCGTCGGGCGTCTTGAACGTCGCGGCGACCGTCAGGCCGAGGTCCCACGGCTTGCCGAGCGGCTGGCTGAGCAGCTGCGCGGCGTAGTCGACCGAGGCGCTCGTGTCGGCGGCGGCGGCCTGTGCGGCGGGAACGGCTGCGAGCGCGCAGGCGGTCGCGAGGACGAGACGGGACAGATGACGGTTCATGCTCCTCCAAGCAAGAGCTCCGCGGTCAGCTTCTTGAGCTTCACGCGGACGGGGAACGGCTCGGGCGTGCACGAGGCCGTGTCGGTGCAGGCGTTCACCTGCGCGAACGATGCGACCTGCGCGGTGACGGCATCGTCGACGTCCATGACGCCGAAGCGCACCCTGCCGTCGGGGGTGATCGCGGGGCTGACCCGGAAGCGGCCGGCGAAGCGGACGGGGAGCGGCTGGCTGGTCTGCGCCTGCGGCGCCGGCGCGTAGGCCTTCGGGCAGCCGCTGCCGATCTCCGAAGTGAGCGTGGTCTTCAGCCGCAGCGTGCCGGTGATCGTCCCGCCGAAGGGATCGAGCAGGCCGCGCGTCGCGCCGGCGCTCGTGATCGTCGCCGGGCCGGAGCGGAGCGCCGGCTCCGTCTCCGACCCGTTGACGCATGGTGGGCTGTCGTCTGCCAGCCCGAAGCTCGTGCCCGTCATCGCCGCGCCGCCGGCCACAATCGTCTCGATCGAGCCGAGCTTCCCGTAGCCCGAGGTGTCGGCGCCGAAGTCCAGCTCGAGGCTGAACCTCCCGTCGAGGGTGACGGTCTGCGCGGCCGGCGGCTGGAACGCCGGCAGCGGGAACGCCATGACGCCGGTGTCGCTCTCGATCCCGAGCAGGTCGTCGCTCGACGCCTGCGTCGCGCGCGTGAGGCGGACGGTGATGGGCAGCCGGAAGTCGACCGCCTGCGCCTTGCGGATGAACGCGGGCTTCAGCGCCGCCCGCGGGTTCGCGGCGAGCTCGCGCTTGAGCGCGCGCTTCGTGGCCGTTCGGCTCTTCGCTTCGGATTCGTTCGCGCCCATGACGAGAAGACCGGCAACGAGGAGCGCGGCGATGACCGGGAAGCGTCCGTGCAACCGAAGCATCGAGACGGCGACCGTATCCGCGCCCGCATGTTGCGGGGGACTTCTTTTCGCCCGTCAACGCACTGGGCGCAACTCCTCTCCGTCCAAAGGCTGAGGAATATCCGTCGTCGGGCTGATGTCGACCGTACATCCGCCGACTTAGGGTCGATTCCGCGGGTGGGGAAGGGGTTTCAAACCACGACGGAGGAGACTGTCTTGTCGTCTAATAGGCGAGCCTGGAAGGTCCTCGGGCTCCTTTGTACGTTCGGCCTCCTGGCCGGACTCATCGCAGGTCCTGCGTCTGCGAAGCGCATGAGCGCGAAGCAGAAGGCGGCCGTTCGCGCGCAGCTGCGCCACGCGGTCAAGCACAACCCGAAGGCCGTCACGAAGAAGTCGTTCCTTCGCAAGGCCAGCCTCGTCAACTTCAAGCTGCCGGTCACCATCCGTCTCCGCAACAGCTCGTCGGCGACGAACCCGAACGCCGCGAACATCGACCTCGGTGCTTCGCTCGGCCAGCGCACGATCAACCTCGGCGGCGTCCTGCCGGCGGAGATCGAGTTCGCCGACTCGTACGACGGCGGCGCTCTGGGCAACGTGAAGCTCCAGCTGCTCCCGGGTGGTGGTGGTCTCACGACGACCGCGATCCCGCTGCTCTGGAACACGAACGTCTCCGCTCAGCCCTTCGGGACGACGGACGCAGAAGGCAACGGCGGCTGCGGCGGCTACAACGGCAGCACGCCGCTCGCGTACGCCCCGATCTACGACAACTCGGGCACGACGGTCGTCAATCCGCCGCCGTTCGACGGTCCGAGCTTCGGTGCCCCGGGCTTCCCGATCGTCCCGGGCGTCGACTCGATCGCGGCGATCCAGCCGTCGGGTGCCGTCAACAACCCGAACAACGTCGGCACGAGCTTCTCGCCCTTCCCGGCGGGTGGCCCGAGCGGTCCGGCCAGCGTCTCGGACACGGTCCTCCGTACCGCGCCGCTGAACCTCACGATCGCGTCGCCGGGCGTCAAGAACGACTCGGCCGTCGAGGGCTCGCAGCAGGTCACGACGGGCGCCAGCGGCGGCCAGGCCAACCTGTTCGGGAACATCCCGGGCAAGGCCTACGGCATCGACGTCACGCTCAACCTGCAGACGAAGATCAACTCGATCCTCCGTCAGGTCGACGCCGACGCGCAGAAGCTGCGCATCGGTGCCGCGTGGCCTCCCTACGCCCTCCAGTGCCGCCAGGCCTACACGGGCTACACGCAGAACTACATCAACGGCGTCCGTCTGAAGGGCAACCTGAAGATCTCGCCGGCGATCATGTCCGACGGCAAGCTGCGCATCGCCAAGGCGAAGCTCAGCTCGTCCGACGCGGGGACGCAGATCGGCCTGGCCGCCTGCCTCTTCCCGGATCGCACGTTCGCGGATCAGGACAACAGCAGCGACACGGCCTCGGTCACCGTCCCGACGCCGCCGATCAACCCGGGCGCCGCTCGTGCCTCGGCCCCGAACGTCCCGTGCAACCAGCTGCCCACGCAGCTGGTGACCGACGCCGGTGTGGCGCCGTTCAGCACGCCGGCCGGTGACGGCTGGACCACGAGCTCGAACGGCTCGAAGGTCTCCGTCTCGGGTCTCCTCTCGGTCTCGAACGTCGACGCGGACATCCTCGTCGGCGACGCGATCCCGTAGGAAGACTGGCAACTAGACGCAAGTAGGCAGTACGGTCGGGCCCTCGTGGGAGCGGGGGCCCGGCGTTCTGTCCCGGAGATGGATCTCATGCATCAGCAGCACCTCCGCTTCCTGGCCTGGACGGCCGCCGTCGTCGCGTTGTTCGCGGGTCTTGCCGCGATCCCGACGGCCGGCGCCTCCACCGCCTCCACCGACTCGAGCGTCGAGGCGTCCGCCTCCGCCAAGTGCACCGCGCGCATCCTGCGTGGTCGCGCGTACGTGAACCTCACCTACAAGACCTGGGTCTACAAGTTCCGCAAGGTCAAGGGCTCGAAGCCGAAGCGCTTCAAGCGCGTCGTCGTCCGGGTCAAGCGCCCCGTGAAGACGAGCTGCGCGCGCCGCTGCGTCCTGACGAAGAAGAAGAAGGGCAAGCGCCGGGCGGTCTTCGTGCTCAAGCGCCAGCGCGTGAAGGTCAAGCGCGGCAACCGCATCGTGACCGTGCGCCGGAAGGTGCGCGTCTACAAGTTCGGGACGTGCCCGACGACGGCCAGCTCGCTCGGCCAGCCGATCACCGTGGAGGTCCTGCCGGAGAGCAGGGCGTTCCTCGACTTCGGCAGCTTCCAGCGCGAGGCGCCGGTGACCGGCAAGCTCAAGGGCTTCGTGCCCGGCGGCGTCCGGCTCGACCGCGACAACCAGGTGACGTTCACGAGCGGCTCGCTCAGCCTCGGCCAGACGCCCGTCTTCATCGACGACGACTGCAACGGCCAAGTGACGGCGGCCATCCGGACGGGCACGCCGACGCAGGTCCTGCTCGACACGACGAAGACGAGCACGAGCACGCTCAAGTCGACCGGTCAGGTCACCTCCATCAACTACATGAAGATCCGGCTTCCGCTGGAGATGCGCAACGACGACACGGGTTGCGATCAGCCGTACATCACGACCGGCTACACCGAGTTCAAGAAGACGTTCTTCCTGAAGGGCACGCTTGGAGGAGGCGGGCTCCAGAAGGTCGTCCTGACCTCGCCGCCGGACACGCTGGACGTCGAGGCCTGCCTGTCCCCGGGCCCGCCGAACCAGCCGTGCAACGGGTTCGTGATCCCGCTGCCCATCCTGATGAGCACGCGGCTGGTCGTGTCGATCGACATCTCCGGGAAGGGGTGATGCGGCGCGCGGCGGCGATCCTCGCCGTCGCCGCCGTCCTGGGGGGCGGCGGAACGGCGGGCGCGACGGAGCCCGACGTCCTCGTCGCCGCGTCACCCGGTTGGGGAGGAGAGGGAGCGCAGATCGCGAGGCTCGGGGAGGGCCTCGCGGTCTACGCGCTCCCGACCCCGAAGGGAACGACGGCGCGGGCACGAGCGGCGCGGCTCAGACGCGATCCGCATGTCCTCGCCGCCCAGCCCGACACGAAGCTCAGGCCGGCGGCCCTGCCGCCCGGCGTCTGCGCCACCGCGGCGCCCGAGGGCACCTACACCGAGCTCGCCGACGAGACGGGCGCCTCGCAGGTGAACGTGCCCACGACGCGCCCGATCGCCGTGCTCGACACCGGCGTCGACGGCGCGACGCCCGAGCTCGCCAACCGCCTCGTGCAGCCGTTCAACGCCATCGACGGCGGAACGAACGCGAGCGACGGCGACGGTCACGGCACGCAGGTCGCGGGCATCGCGGCCGCGGCGCCGGGGAAGATGCGCGGCATCTCCCCCACGAGCCCGGTCATGCCGGTGAAGGTCTTCTCCACCAACGGCGACGGCACCGCGGCGGACCTCATCAAGGGCCTCGACACCGCGACCTCGCGCGGCGCCGGCGTGATCAACATCAGCGGCGCCGGCCCGCAGGCCGACGCCGACCCGAACGACGTCTCCGTCGTGAGCGCCGCGATCACCGCGGCGACCGCGCGCGGAGCGGTCGTCGTGGCGGCCAGCGGCAACGACGGCGTGAGCGATCCGTACGTCCCCGGCAGCCTCCCCCACGTCCTGACCGCAGGCGCCTCGCAGGACGCCGGTCGCGCGCAGTTCTCCAACAACGGCCCGTGGGTCGACGTGCTCGCGCCGGGCGTCGACGTGCTCGCGCCGCTCGGCCCCGGCCTCTGCGCGACCGGCTTCGGGCCTGTGACCGGGACCTCGTTCGCGGCGCCCGCGGTCGCCGGCGCCGCCGCGATCGTCCAGCAGCTGCACCCCGAGGCGTCGGCCGCGCAGGTCGCGGACATCGTGCGCCTGTCGGCCAAGCGCAACCCCGGCACGCAGCGCGACGACGAGCGGGGCTGGGGCCTGCTCGACGTCGCGGCCGCCAGCCGCACGGCGGTCCCGCTGACCGACGGCCCGGAGATCGACGACGACGTCGCGTGGCTCAAGGGCCAGTACGCCAAGCGCCATCCGGCGCTGCTGCGCACGGCGCGCAAGCAGAAGCGGCAAGCGATCGTGTCGTCGATCAAGGACCCGCAGGACGTCTGGCCGGTCTTCGTCCGCAAGGGCCAGCGCGTGAAGGTGACGGCCGCGGGCGGCAGCGGCGCGCTTCTTGACCTCAGCGTCTGGGATCCCGGCACCGGCCCGTTCGACATCGGCAAGGACCGCCGCAGGCACCTGCTCGAGGAGCTCGGGAGCTTCTACGCGCGTCCGTCGCTGAAGTTCAAGGCGAACCGCACCGGCGTGCACTACGTCGCGATCGTCGCGCCGGACCCGCCGTCACCGGTCATCGACCCGTCGGCCGATCCCGAGACCGAGGAGAAGGCCCACGCGGCCGACGCCTACGTGCTCACCGTCGAACGGCTGCGAGCACCGGCACGTCGCGCAGCACCGAAGAAGGCGAAGCGCCCAGCCCGGAAGTCCCGCTGAGGTCGCGCATCCGCGCGACCGCCTCGGTGCGGTTCGAGGCGCCGAGCTTGCGCAGGATCTGCCGCACGTGCGACTTGACCGTCGCCTCGGAGATGAAGAGCCGCTGGGCGATCGCCGCGTTGCTGGAGCCGCCGGCCAGCAGCGCGAGCACGTCGCGCTCGCGCCGCGTCAGCGGCGCGTTGACGCCGTAGTCCTCGCCGCCGGTCGGCAGCACGACCGCCGAGTCCATCGCCGCCGCCGCGCTCGGGCGCACGCTGGCGACCGCGTCGCGCGCGAGGCCCGGCAGGATCCCGTCCAGCGCCGCCTCGATGTCGCTGCCGAGCGCGAGCAGTCGCTGCCGCTCGGCCGCCATCGCCGCGATCAGCTCCGCGCGCTGGATGAGCGCCGACAGCCCGTTCGCGTACGTCCACAGCACCTCGCGGTCGAGCTCGTCGACGAAGAGGCCCTCGGAGCCGACCCGGTCGGCGTGCAGCAGGCCGACCGCGCGCCCGCCGCTCAGCAGCGGCGCGACGACGTAGCCCTCGGTCCGCGACGCACGGACGATCGCCGGCGCGGTGTCGGTCAGCGGCTGCGAGACGAGCATCGGGACCGCGGCCCGGATCGCCATGCGCTCGGCCTCGACGGTGTCGAGCAGCGGCGGGTTGGACTGCGCACGCGCGAGGAACTGCGCCGCCGCGCGCGGGTCGCCGCCCGAGTGGACGCTGACCGCCACGAGCTGGTTGTCGACGATGCGGAACGCCGCCGCGCGCTCGAACCCCGCGGCGCGGCACAGCGAGCGCGGCGCCTCGTCGAGCAGCCTCAGCGGGGACGTGATCGTCGACAGCCGGCCGATCGCCTCCTGCACCGCGCGCAGGCGGCGGGCGATGGCGGCCCCCGTGTGCTGCGCCGGCGCGAGCGCCGTGCGAGTGAGCGTGGCCAGACCCATGGGACCGCGCGACCCTACGCGGCGCCGATACCTGGCGCAAAACGACCAATATCCAGTCAGCCGATCGGCCGATCGACAGGTTGAGAGCCCGGCGAACCGGGCTGAGCGCTCAGCTCAGCTCGTCGGCTCCCACTGCGCCTCGGCGAGGTCGCCCTCCGGCAGGCCGGCGGGCGTCGGCACCTCGGGCGTGTCGCGCAGGTACCACTCGGCGTCGAGCGCGGCCTGGCAGCCGGAGCCCGCGGCGGTGATCGCCTGGCGGTACGTGTGGTCGACGAGGTCGCCGGCCGCGAAGACGCCGGGCCGGTTGGTGCGCGTCGAGCGCCCCTGCGCGATGACGTAGCCCTCGTCGTCCGTGTCGATCTGACCGTGGACGATGTCCGACTGCGGCTCGTGCCCGATGGCGATGAAGGCGCCGTCCATCGGCAGCTCCTCGGTGTCGCCCGTCTCCGCGTTGCGGATGACGGCGTGCCCGAGGCCGCCGTGCTCGGCCGGGTGGAACTCGTCGATCGTGTACGGCGTCTTCCAGTCGATGTTGTCGATCGCCTGCGCGCGCTCGAGCATGATCTTCGACGCGCGGAACTCGTCGCGGCGGTGCACGATCGTCACGCGCTTGGCGAACTTCGCGAGGAAGATGGCCTCCTCCATCGCGGAGTCGCCGCCGCCGACGATGATCGTCTCCTTGTCCTTGAAGAACGCGGCGTCGCAGGTGGCGCAGTAGCTGACGCCGCGGCCGGAGAGCTCGTCCTCGCCGTGGATGTCGAGCTTCTTGTGCTCGGCGCCCATCGCGAGGATCACCGTGCGCGCGCGATGGACGTCGTCGCCGACGTGCACCTCGTGGACGCCGCCCGGCTCGTCCGCCAGCTTGACCGCCGTCGCCTGGTCGGTCAGGAAGCGCGTCCCGAAGCGCTCGGCCTGATCGCGCATGGTCTGCATGAGCTCGGGGCCCATGATCCCGTCGCGGAAACCGGGGAAGTTCTCGACCTCGGTGGTCTGCTGGAGCAGGCCGCCCCAGAAGAAGCCCTCGATCACGAGGGGCTCGAGGTTCGCGCGCGCGGTGTACAGCGCGGCCGTGTAGCCGGCCGGACCGCTGCCGACGATGATGACGTTCTCGATGCGCTCTCCCATTACTTCACGAAGTATAGGACACCCGCCGGCCGCTCAGGCCGGCACCGCGACGCCCGCGCGCTCCCGTTCGAGCTGCTCCTCGCGCCGCCACCTCGACACCGTGTGGCGCAACTGGAAGTAGGCGATCGCGCCGGGGATGGTGGGCAGCCAGAACGCGAACCCGCGGTAGGTGAGCACCGCGACGGTCGCGAGGCCGAAGTCGACGTCGAGCGCCGCGAACGCGCCGATCATGCCGCCGTCGACGCCGCCCACGCCGCCCGGCAGCGGGAGCAGGTTGCCGAGCATCCCGACGAAGTAGCCCATGACGATGACCCCCCACGGCGGCGGGTCGCCGAACGCGTGGAAGCACGCCCACAGCACCGCGATGTTGAAGCCCCAGAACGCGAGCGAGCCGAGCAGCGCCGGGTCGCCGGATCGCACGTGGCGCAGCGCCTCGCGGACGCCGACCGACACGGAGGCGGGTACGGTGGCCAGCCGGCGGCCGACGCGCGCCAGCCGCTCGTGGTGGTGGTTGCTCGCCCAATTCGCGAAGCGGCGCTCGAAGTCCGTCGGCACGAACGCGAGCGCGAGGCCGAACGTCGTCACGACCGTCGCGAGGATCGCCGGCACGATCGTCATGCCGAACGGCGCCGGGCCCGAGAGGACGCCGAAGCGCAGCAGCAGCCCGCAGACGACGATCGCCGCCATGTAGACGATGTACGTGAGGACGAGGAACGCGATCGTCGAGTCGGCGACCTGGCGGCGCCCCATCCCGGACCGCCGCAGCGCCCACGCCGTCAGCGCGATGCCGCCCGCGCCCCCTGCCGCGAGGATGCGCGTCGCGGCGAGCCCCGCCATCGTGATCTGGTAGCTCGCCTTGAGGTCGACGCGCGAGCCGGCCTGGACGTAGACGAACTGGAAGAGCACGACGTAGCCCGCGAACGAGGCGATCGTGAACCCGAGCGCCACCGCGAGCCACCACGGGTCGCCCTCCTCGATCCGGTGCCACGTGTCCTCGAGGCCGGTGATCCGCGGCAGCCCCCAGTACAGGAAGGCGAGCGCGACGAGGATGAAGAGGCTGCCGAGGAGCAGCATGCGGCGCGTGATGCGCAGCCGCGGCATCTCCTCGTCGACGACAGCGTCGTCCGCGATCTCCCTATCGATCGGACCAGACGTCACAGCCGGATGCTAGACGGCGCATCCGCCGTTGCCACGTCCCCGGGCGCGCCGGACTTGTTGAGACACCGCACTCAGGCGCGCTGCGCGCGCGCACGCGCGCGAGAGGCATCTCGGGCCTCGGCCACGAGCGAGGCGATGAGCATGCTCGTCTCGTCGGCCTCCGGATGCCACTGGACGCCGAGCGCGTAACGGTGCGCGGGCGCCTCGATCGCCTCCGGCAGGTCGTCGAGCGTCGACCACCCGGTGACGACGAAGCCGTCGCCGACGGCGTCGACGCCCTGGTGGTGGTGCGACTTCGTCGCGTGCAGGTGCTCGCCGGTGGCGCGCGCCGCGAGCGACCCGTCCTCCAGGCGCACCGCGTGGTCGGCGAAGACGCCCGGCGTGTGCCGGTGCTCGGAGTGGCCGACGAGCTCGGGCAGGTGCTGGTGCAGCGTCCCGCCTGCGGCGACGTTCATGACCTGCATGCCGCGGCAGACGCCGAGCAGCGGGACGTCGCGCTCGAGCGCGCGGCGCGCGAGCGCCAGCTCGAACGCGTCGCGCTCGACGTTCGGCGCGTCCGTGTCCGGGTGCGCCTCGGCGCCGTACGCGGACGGGTCGACGTCGACGCCGCCGGCGAGGATGAGCCCGTCGACGAGGTCGAGCACGGGGTCCGGGTCGTCGAGGGCCGCCGGGTCGGGCGGCAGCAGGACCGCGAGGCCGCCCGCGCGCTGGACCGCGCCCACGTAGCCGCCGGGCACCATCGCGACCCGGTCCTCCCACACGCCCCAGCGCGCGGTGTCGAGGTAGGTGCAGATGCCGATGACCGGTCGCGTCATGACACGATCGTAGGCATGTACGAGACCGTGAACCTGGAAGTCCGCGACGGCGCCGGCCGGATCGAGCTCAACCGGCCGGAGTCGATGAACGCCTGGAACAAGCAGTTCGGCAAGGACCTCCTGGCCGCGGTCGAGCGGTGCCAGTCCGACGACGACGTCCGCGCCGTGCTCATCACGGGGGTCGGCCGCGGGTTCTCGTCGGGCGCGGACCTCAAGGCCGGCTTCGACCCCACGCCGGAGGGCCACCCGGACGTCAGGACCGCGCTCCACGAGCTCTACCACCCGATCATGACCACGATCCGGCGGATGCCGAAGCCCGTCGTCGCCGCGGTGAACGGGCCCGCCGTCGGCATCGGCTGCTCGCTCGCGCTGTGCTCCGACCTGATCGTCGCCGCGGAGTCGTCGTACTTCCTGCTCGCGTTCGTGAACATCGGCCTCGTCCCCGACGGCGGCTCGTCGCTCTACATCCCCGCGCGCGCGGGTTTCACGCGCGCGGCCGAGATGGCGCTGCTCGGCGAGCGCATCCCCGCACAGCAGGCCTACGAGTGGAACCTCATCAACCGCGTCGTCCCCGACGCAGAGCTGGGCCGGCGCGCCGACGAGATCGTGGGCAAGCTCGCCGCCGGCCCGACGAAGTCCTACGCGGGCACGAAGCGCCAGCTCAACCAGTGGCTCTTCACGCGCATGGACGAGCAGCTCGAGCTGGAGGCGGACATCCAGCAGGAGATGGCGGCGTCGGGCGACTTCGTCGAGGGGGTCACCGCCTTCGTGCAGAAGCGCACAGCCCAGTTCACCGGCAAGTGACCCGGGGGCAGTCGCGGCGCGTTCACGACCGACCGCGCACTATCATCCCCGCCGCTTTGCGCACCCCTGCACGCCTTCTCACGACTCTGGCCGTGGCCCTGGTGGCCACGTTCGCGTTGACGGGCGTCGCCTTCGCGGACTTCTGGACCCCGGAGAGCGGCGGCTCGTCCAACGCGGACAGCATCGACACGCTCTACAAGATCGTCTTCACGCTCGGCGTCCTCGTCTTCCTCGGGGTCACCGGCGTCCTCCTCTGGTCGCTCTTCAAGTTCCGCGCGCGCAAGGGCGCGGTCCCGGCGCAGATCCGCGGCAACACGCGGCTCGAGATCGGCTGGACGATCGGCGCCGCGCTCATCCTCGTGGTGATCGCGATCGTCACGTTCATCACGCTCGACGACATCCGCAACGCGCCGGAGTCGGATCCCAACGGGCTCGAGCTCGCCAAGGCGACCGGCCCGGCGGGCGAGACCGACACGCCGGACGACCGCGCCTTCCCGCCCAGCGGCAAGACGCTGAAGGTCCTCGTCAACGGCCAGCAGTACGTCTGGCGGTACACGTACCCCGACGACACGCCGAACGACCTGCTCGACAACGCGTTCTCGTACGAGACGATGGTCGTCCCGGTCGACACGACGGTCACCCTCGAGATCAGCGCGCAGGACGTCGGGCACTCGTGGTGGATCCCGAAGCTCGGCGGCAAGTTCGACGCGATCCCGGGCCACACGAACTACACGTGGTTCAAGATCCCGGGCAAGCTCGCCGGCCAGACCTTCCGCGGCCAGTGCGCAGAGCTCTGCGGCCGCAACCACGCGAACATGTACGCGCACGTCCGCGCCGTGACGCCGCAGGAGTACGAGGCGTTCATCGCGCGCAAGAAGCGCGAGATCACGGACGCGAACAAGGCCGCCGCGCAGCAGCGCCGCGAGCAGGAGCAGGGCCTGGGCGCCGAGGCCCCGGCCGATGACACGGCCTCTTCGGGCCAGTAACGACCCAGAGAACCTCATGGCTGCCACTACTGCCGCCCCGGCAACGACACTCGCCCCCGTCCCCCAGATCACCGCCCACCGCGTGCACCCCGAGCCCCGGGGCTGGCGCTCGTGGGTGACGACGACCGATCACAAGCGGATCGGGATCATGTACCTGGTCACGACCTTCGTCTTCTTCATCCTGGGCGGGGTCGAGGCGCTGCTGATCCGTCTGCAGCTGGGCGCTCCGGAGAACACGCTCCTCTCGCCCGAGACGTACAACCAGCTCTTCACGATGCACGGGACGACGATGGTCTTCCTGTTCGTCGTGCCGATCATGGCCGGGTTCGGCAACTACTTCATCCCGCTCATGATCGGGGCGCGCGACATGGCGTTCCCCAAGCTGAACGCGCTGTCGTACTGGCTGCTGCTGGCCGGCGGCCTCGTCTTCTACGGCTCGGTCTTCTTCAGCCCGCCCGAGGCCGGCTGGACGATGTACCCGCCGCTGTCGTCGATCGCCTACGACCTCAACAGCGGCACCGACGCGTGGATCTTCCTCATCCACCTCACGGGCCTGAGCTCGCTCGTCGGCGCGATCAACTTCTACGCGACGATCGCGAACATGCGCGCGCCCGGCATGGGCTGGGGCCGCCTTCCGCTCTTCGCCTGGACGATCCTCACCTACGCGGTCCTGCTCATCCTCGCGCTGCCGCCGATCGCGGGCGGCGCGACGCTGCTGCTGACCGATCGGCACTTCGGGACGCACTTCTACGACGCGACCCAGGGCGGGGACCCGCTGCTGTGGCAGCACCTGTTCTGGTTCTTCGGCCACCCCGAGGTCTACATCATGATCCTGCCGGGCTTCGGGATCATCTCCGAGGTCCTGCCGGTCTTCGCCCGCAAGCCGATCTTCGGCTACAAGGCCGTCGCGGCGGCCACCGCGGTCATCGCGTTCCTGTCGCTGATCGTGTGGGCGCACCACATGTTCACGACGCCGACGCCGGGCGTCGTGCTCGTCTTCTTCATGCTGAGCTCGTTCCTGATCGGCATTCCGACGGGCGTGAAGATCTTCAACTGGGTCGCCACGCTGTGGCAGGGCACGATCGAGTTCAAGACGCCGCTGCTGTTCTCGGTCGGCTTCCTGATGGTGTTCCTCATGGGCGGCATCACCGGGATCTTCCTGGCCATCTTCCCGGTCGACTGGCAGCTGCACGACACGTACTTCGTCGTCGCGCACTTCCACTACACGCTCGTGGGCGGCGCGATCTTCTCGATCTTCGCCGGCATCTACTACTGGTTCCCGAAGATCACGGGCCGGATGCTGAGCGAGGGGCTGGGCAAGCTCTCGTTCTGGATCATGTTCGTCGGCTTCAACCTGACGTTCGCGATCCAGCACGCGATCGGCCTCGAGGGCCAGCCGCGGCGCATCTACGAGTACGTCGACTCCGGCCACCTCGGGCTCTACAACCTGATCTCCACGATCGGCGCGTTCGTCTTCGGCCTCGGCATCCTCGTGACGATCATCAACGTCGCGAAGTCGGTCCGGACCGGCGCCGTCGCGGGCCCCGACCCGTGGAAGGGCAACACGCTGGAGTGGTTCATCCCCTCCCCGCCCCCGGTGAACAACTTCGACACCGTGCCGCGCGTCCGCTCCGTGGAGCCGATGAAGGACATCCGCCGGCAGGTCGAGCGTCAGACGGCCGACGTCCACCAGCGGCGCGAGGCCGCACCCGAGCACACGGTCGTCGGGGGCTGATGCCCACGTCAGCCGCAGCGGCAGCGGCCGTCGCGCGTCCCAACGCGCGGCAGGTCGTCAGGGACTACGTGACCCTGACCAAGCCGAAGGTCCAGTCGCTGCTGCTGCTGACCACGGTGACGACGATGTACGCGGCGGGCGACCCATCGATCGGGCTCGTCCTCGTGACGCTGCTCGGCGGCTCGCTGTCCGCGGGCGGCGCCGGCGCGGTCAACCACTGGTACGACCGCGACATCGACGCGCAGATGGCGCGCACCGCCGACCGGCCCGTGCCGAGCGGCCGCGTCAGCCCCAACGCCGCGCTCGCCTTCGGGCTGACGCTGGCGGCGCTGTCGGTCGTCGTCCTGGCGGTCGGGGCCAACCCGCTCGCCGCGGCGCTGTCGTTCTCGGGCTTCCTCGGCTACGTGCTCGTCTACACCGTCTGGCTCAAGCGCCGGACGCCGCAGAACATCGTCATCGGCGGCGCGGCCGGCGCGGTCCCGCCGCTCGTGGCGTGGGCGGCGACGACGGGCGAGCTGAGCGGCACCGCGCTCTACCTGTTCGCGATCGTGTTCTTCTGGACCCCGCCCCACTTCTGGGCCCTCTCGCTGCTCATGAAGGGCGAGTACGAGCGCGTCGGCGTCCCGATGCTGCCCGTGGTGCGCGGCGAGGCCGAGACGCGCCGGCAGATCCTGCTCTACAGCGTGCTGCTGTACGCCGTCTCGCAGCTGCCGTTCAGCGCGCACGGGTTCGGCCTCATCTACCTCGTCTCGTCGCTCGCGCTCAACGCCGGCTTCATCGGCCTGGCGTTCCGCCTGCTGCGCAAGCCGGAGCGCCGGAACGCCCTGCGCCTCTACCTCTTCTCGCTCGCGTACCTGGCGCTGCTGTTCGTCGCCATGGTCGTCGACGCGCGCCTCTAGACCCCTCGATACCCTCCACGCTTCCATGGATCGCAAGCTCGCCCGCCGGAACCTCCGCACCTCGCTCATCGCGACAGCGGTGGTCGTGTTCATGTTCGGCATGTCGTTCGTCGCCGCCTGGCTCTACACGATGTGATGGCCGCCAACGAACGCCCCATCCCCCCTGCAGGGGAGGAGATCCACATCCCCGGCCCGAGCCTGCAGCCCCTGCTGCTCACGGTCGGCATCACCGTCGCGCTGCTCGGCGTGACGATCAACTGGATCCTCTGCGTCGCCGGCGGCCTGCTCGTGGTCTTCACGCTCTTCGCGTGGATCCGCGACGCCCGCGCCGAGTTCGCGCACCTGCCGCTGGAGCACCACGTGCCCGGCCCAACGCCGCCGCCCGAGCGGGCGACGGCGGACGAGCACTAGTTCGGCGTCAGGCGGCGGCCGTCTCGGCCGGCACGTCGCACGACGCGCCGTCGTCGGTCCAGCAGCGCACGACGTCGCGCACCGACAGCACGCCGACGACGTCGGCGCCCTCGGTGACGATGAGGTGGCGGAAGCCGCCGCGTACCATGGCGGCCGCGGCCTGCTCGAGCGACCAGGTCGGCGCCGCGTAGACGACCTGGGAGGTGAGGTGGTCGCAGACCCGCTCGGTGTTCGGGTCCTCGTCGCGTCCCAGCGAGATCAGGATGTCGCGCTCGGTGATGATGCCGGGTCCCTCGCCATCCGGGTCCAGCACGACGGCCGCGCCCACCTTGCGATCGGCCATCGCTCGCGCGGCGTCGCGCAGGGAGTGGTTCGGGCCGATCGTCAGGACCACCGAGCTCATGCCGTCACGTACCTGCATCCGCATCCTCCGAGTTCGCTGACCTTGCAACTATCGTCGCAATCTAGCGCATGCGGAGGCCGGATGGGCGGACGTTCCGCACCAGTGCGTACGCGCCATGAGAGCGGGGTCGCGTCCGGAACGGTCATCCTGTCCGGGACTCCCACACGTAGAAGTCGTCGATGCCTGTCCAGCGCCCCAGCACGATCCGCCACCGCACGAGCCTGTTCGATGACGCCGTGCGGATCGTCGAGGCCGAGTACGCAAGCGAGCTCTCCCTCGACGACATCGCCCGCCGCGTCGCCTCGTCGCGCCGCCAGCTCCAGCGCGCGTACTCCGAGATCGGCGACACGACCTTCCGCGACCACCTCACGGGCGTGCGCATGCAGCGCGCCGCCGAGCTCCTCGTCGCCCGCGGCCTGACCGTCCGCGAGGTCGCCTACCGCGTCGGGTACCGCCAGCCGGCCCAGTTCGCCAAGGCGTTCCGCCGCCACCACGGGGTCTCCCCCTCCGACTTCCGGGCCGCTCGCCGGATGCGTCCGGCGCGCGTCCTCGACGCCGTCGCCGCCGCCTAGCCGCGCGCCGGAACGAGCCGCCCCGGGGACCTCCCCGGGGCCCTCGCGGGGACCTCGTTGCCGTCCGTCGCCGCGAATGCATAGGATCGCGCCCTCATGGGTCCCGGGGAGGACACCGGCTTGCACGGTTCGGGCGGCGCGACCGCCTCTTCGACACCTGGGTCGCGGCGGGAGAACGCCTCGATCCTGCCCCTCGTCGTCATCGGCGTGGTGGCTTCCGTCATCGGCATCCTGCTCGGGCTGCTGATCGACTGGTTCCCGACCGCCGCCTCGACGCAGAGCGGCCCGGTCGACACGCTGTGGGACGTCCTGGTCATCGCCTCGGTGCCCATGTTCGTCCTCGTCACCAGCGTCGTCCTCTACTCCGTCTGGCGCTTCCGCCAGCGGCCGGGCGAGGAGAACCTCGACGGCCCGCCGGTGCACGGCAGCACGCGGCTCGAGGTGATCTGGACGCTGATCCCGGCGGTCCTCATCCTCGGGCTCTGCACCTACGCCTACCTCGTCCTCGACGACATCGAGGAGGCCAAGGCGAACGAGATGCAGGTCAACGTCGTCGGCCAGCAGTTCACCTGGACCTTCCAGTACGGCCAGGGCAAGGACGCGGTCACGTCGAACGACCTCTACCTCGTCCGGGGCCGGTCGGTGAAGTTCAACATCCAGTCCAAGGACGTCCTCCACGACTTCTGGGTGCCCCAGTTCCGCATGAAGATCGACGCGGTCCCGGGCATCACGACGACCTACCGGGTCACCCCGAACAAGCTCGGGGACTTCCCCGTCGTCTGCGCAGAGCTCTGCGGCATCGCCCACGCCTACATGCGCCAGACTGCGCACGTGGTCTCGCAGGCCGACTTCGACAAGTGGCTCGCGGACAAGAAGAAGCCCGCCACGAGCGCCGGCGGCGGCACCGGCGGCGAGCAGGCCGGGGCCGACGGCAAGGCCGTCTTCACCGGCCAGGGCTGCGGCGGCTGCCACACCCTCGCCGACGCCGGCTCGACCGGGCAGACGGGTCCGAACCTCGATGACGTCCTGAAGGGCAAGGACGCGGCGTTCATCAAGGAGTCGATCGTGAACCCGAACGCCGAGGTCGCCGAGGGCTTCGGCCCGAACATCATGCCGGCGAACTACGAATCGACCCTCTCCCCCGAGGAGCTCGACGCGTTGGTGAAGTACATCTCCGAGGTGACGAAGTGACCGCACGGCTCCGCGCTCCCGGCCTGCTCCGCGCGGGCCTGTTCCTCCTCCTCGGGGTCGCCTTCTCGTGGCTGATCCTGCTGCTGGCGAACGGGTTCGACCTCGACCGCACCGACGGCGAGCCGCTGCTGCGCGTCTCGATGATCGCGGCGCCGCTCTTCGCGCTCGTCGGCCTCGGCGCCTTCGACTACTGGTTCTACTGGGCGTCGGGCCGGCCCACGCGGCCGGAGGACCACTCGGGCCACGGCGCCTACTCCTGGAAGGACTACTTCCGGATCAACACCGATCACAAGGTGATCGGGATCCAGTACACGGTCACGTCCTTCTTCTTCCTCTTCGTCGGCGGCCTGCTCGCGATGCTCATGCGGGCGGAGCTCGCCCAGCCGGGCCGGCAGTTCGTGGACGCGCAGACCTACAACGGCCTGTTCAGCGTCCACGCGTCGATCCTGATCTTCCTCTTCATCATCCCCGTCTTCGCGGGGCTGGCGAACTACGTCCTGCCGCTCATGATCGGCGCGCCGGACATGGCCTTCCCGCGGCTGAACGCGCTGTCCTTCTGGCTGCTGCCGATCGCCGGCACGATGATGCTGCTCAGCTTCTTCGCGCCGGGCGGCTCGTTCGCGACGGGCTGGACGGCGTACGCGCCGTTGTCGACGGTCTCACCAGTCGGGCAGGAGTTCTTCACGATCGGCGTGCAGTTCGCCGGCGCGTCGTCGATCGCGACGGCGCTGAACTTCCTGGTGACCATCATCACCATGCGCGCGCCGGGGATGAGCTTCTTCCGGATGCCGCTGCTGGTGTGGGCGAACTTCTCGACGTCGCTGCTCGTCGTGATCGCCACGCCGTTCGTCGCGGCCTCGCAGTTCTTCCTCCTGCTCGACCGCGCGCTGAACTTCAAGTTCTTCGACGCGGCGGCCGGCGGCGACGTGCTCATGTACCAGCACGTCTTCTGGTTCTACTCCCACCCGGCCGTCTACATCATGATGCTGCCGGGCTTCGGGATCATCTCGGAGATCCTCGCCGTGAAGTCGAGGAAGCCCGTGTTCGGCTACCGGATGATGGCCTTCTCGCTGCTGGCCATCGTGGTGCTCGGCTTCACCGTCTGGGCGCACCACATGTTCGTGTCCGGCATGCAGTCGTGGATCCGGATCCCGATGATGGTCACCACCGCGGTCATCGCGGTGCCGACCGGCATCAAGATCTTCTCGTGGCTCGCCACGATCTGGCGAGGGGTGCTCAAGCTCGACACGCCGATGCTGTGGGCGCTCGGCTTCCTCACGATGTTCACGCTCGGCGGGATCAGCGGCGTGATGTTCGCGATGATCCCGATCGACATCCACACGAGCGACACGTACTTCGTCGTCGCGCACATCCACTACGTGCTCTTCGGCGGATCGGTGTTCACGATCTTCGCCGGGGTCTACTACTGGTTCCCGAAGATGACGGGCCGGATGTTCGACGAGCGGCTCGGCAAGCTCCACTTCTGGAGCACGTTCATCTTCTTCAACGCCACGTTCGGCCCCATGCACCTGCTCGGCGTCGAGGGGATGCCGCGGCGCGTCTACGACTACCAGGGCGCCTTCGCGGACTACAACCTGATCATCTCGATCGCGAGCTTCGGCCTCGGTCTGAGCACGCTCATCTTCGCCTACAACATCGTGGCGAGCTGGCGCGGCGGCCCGCGGGCGAGCGCGAACCCGTGGCGCGCGCTCACGCTCGAGTGGCAGGTCTCGTCGCCGCCGCCGATCTTCAACTTCGACTCCGTGCCGACGGTCGTCGGCGGCCCGTACGAGTACGGCGTCCCGGGCGCGGTCCATGGTGTCTTCAAGGGCGGCGCACGGGTGGAGCAACCCGCCGGCGCCGCCGCCGAGCCAGCGAGGGAGAGCAGCTAGATGGCCCGAGTCCTGGTCGTCGCGAACCGCACCGTCGCGGGGCAGAAGCTCCTCGACGCCGTGCGCGAGCGCGCGAAGGGCGGTGACGCCGAGTTCCACCTCGTCGTGCCGCTGACGGTCCCCAAGCACGGCAACGTCATCTACGACGACGCCGCGCGTGACGCTGCGCAGCTGCGCGCCGACCTCGCCCGCGACTTCCTCGGCCAGGAGGGCATCAAGCTGACCGCCGAGGTCGGCGACGAGGATCCCGTCTCCGCGGTCAAGGACGCGGTCGCCCAGTTCGGGGCGGACGAGATCATCATCTCCACCCTCCCGCTCGCCCGCTCGGGCTGGCTGCGCCGCGACCTCGTCGAGCGCATCCAGGACGAGACCGGGCTGCCGGTGCAGCACGTCGTCACCGACGTCGACGAGGAGGGCCTCGCCGTCCACGTGACGCTCGTGGTCGCCAACCGCACGGCCGGCAGCGACGAGCTGTTCGAGCTGCTGCGCCGCCAGCACGAGCAGCATCGCGATCGCATCTTCATCGCGTGCATCCCGCAGGAGGAGAAGGGCGGCCACGGCGCCGCCAAGGCGCGCGAGCGGCTGCAGACGCTGCTCGGCCGCCTGCGCGAGCAGGGCTTCTTCGCCAGCGGCATGATCGGCGACCCCGATCCGTACACGGCGACGATGAACGCGCTCGAGCTCTTCAAGGTCGACGAGGTCGTCATCTCCACGCTGCCGGGCTCGAAGTCCGGCTGGATGCGGTCCGACCTCATCAGCCGCGTGAAGAACGGGACGAACGCCCACGTCGAGCACGTCGAGACGCAGCTGGAGCCTGCGAACGCCTGATGGAAGCCGCCTCGGTCGCCCTCGGTCACGGAGACCACGAGCACCACGGTCCGCCGCCGGCGAACCGCAGCTCCCGCGTGGAGCCGCAGCTCCTCGGGATGCTGCTTTTCATCATCTCCGAGGTCATGGTCTTCGGGGCCTTCTTCACGGCCTACTTCTTCATCAGGGTCGTGTCCGGAGACGACTGGTTCCCGATCGACGACTTCGAGCTGCCGCGCGCGGTGGCCGGCGTCAACACGGCGATCCTGCTCAGCTCGTCGCTGACCATGCACTGGGCGCTCGAGTCGATCAAGCACGGCAACCGCGCCGGGCTGCGGGCGGGCCTGCTGCTCACGCTCATGCTCGGCGGCGCGTTCCTCGCGATCCAGATCAACGAGTACGTGAACCTGACCGGCGAGGGGCTCACCCCCTCCGCGCTGGCCCAGGGCTCGGTCTTCTACGGGCTCACCGGCCTGCACGGTGCGCACGTGTTCGTCGGCCTGACGCTGCTCCTGATGGCGACGGTCCGTGCGTTCCGAGGGCACTACACGCCCGACGAGCACCGTGGCGTCGAGGTGCCGGGGATCTACTGGCACTTCGTCGACGTCATGTGGGTCATCGTCTACACGAGCGTCTACTGGCTCTAGACCGGATCAGGCGGCTCGGCAACCCGCTGAGATCGGAAGCGGCGGCGTTCCGGTGGCTCCTGGCCATCGCCGCCGTCTTCCTCGTCCTCCTGATCCTCCTCATCCTCCTTCGAGCGATCTTCTGAGGGGAAGGGTCCGCCGCGAGGTCCATGCCGCGACGCGGGACTTCACGCCCACGGAGCGGCGCCTGGTGCTCGCCCTCGCGGCGGCGGGGTTCTTCGAGCAGTACGACACGGCGCTGCTGACGCTCGCGGCGCCGGACATCTCCGACGGCCTCGGCGTCGGGATCGCGACGTTCGGCGTCGGCGTGGCGATCATCCGGCTCGGCGCGCTCGGCGGCGTGCCGCTGCTGCGCCTGGCCGACCGGATCGGCCGGCGGATGCTGCTGCTGGTCTCGCTGGCGGCGTTCACGCTGCTGACGGGGCTGACCGCGCTGGCGTGGTCGCTGGCGGCGTTCGTCGCGCTGCAGACGCTCGCGCGCGTGTTCCTGGCGACCGAGCACAACCTCGCCTCGCTCGTCATCGCCGAGGAGGTGCGGGCCGACCGGCGCGGCGCCGCGCTGTCGCTGCTCGGCTGGATCGCCACCGTCGGCCCCGGCGCGGTCGCCGTGCTCATCCTCGTCGTCGATCTGACTCCGTTGGGGTGGCGGATCTTCTACGTCTTCGCGCTCCTCCCGCTCGCGGTCGTCGCGTGGCTGCGCCGGCGGCTGAAGGAGACCCGCGCGTTCGAGGTCGCGGCCGCGGAGGAGCGCCTGCAGGTGTCGCTGCTGCCGCGCATCGGCCGCGAGCACCGCCGCGACCTCGTGCTCATCACGCTCTTCGTCGCCGCCGCGGGCGCGATCCAGACGCCGTTCTTCCTCTTCGGCGCCGACCTCGCGCAGGACACCTACGACTGGGACGGCCTGTTCACGATCATCGTGCTGCTGTCGGGGCTCGCGACGCTCGGCGGCTTCTACCTGGGCGGCCGCGCCAGCGACGTCCTCGGCCGCCGCGTCGCGCTCGGCGGCGGCGTCGTCCTCAGCGCGGTCGGCTCGATCCTCGTCTTCACCGAGGTCAAGGCGCTCTTCGCCCCCGGCTGGTTCTGCGCCGTCGGCGCGTACGCGTGCCTGACCGCGGTCGTGCTCGCCTACCTCGCCGAGCTGTTCCCGACCGAGGTCCGCGCCGGCCTGTCGTCGTTCGCGATCACGGCGCAGGTCGTCGCGGGCTCGATCGGGCTCGGGCTCGTCGCCGGCTTCGGCACGCTCGTCGGGGAGTCGGCGGTGATGGTCGTGCTCGCCGCCGCGCTTCTGCCCTCACTGCTGTTGCTGCGGCCCCTCCCCGAGACGGCGGGGAGGGACGTCGTGCGGGCCTAGGCGGTCAGGTCGCGGGCGAACTCGGCGAACACCGCGACGTAGCGGTCGACGTGCTCCGCCTGGTGGGTGACCGACAGGGTCCACTCCTCCTCGCGGCCGGGCGTCATGAAGATGCCCCGGTTCATGTTGAACAGCCAGGCGAGCTCGGAGAGCTCGGCGTCCTGGTGGGCCTTGAACGTCGCGTAGTCGACGACCTTCTCGGGCGCGAACGTGACGCAGCCCTTCGAGGCGATGCCGATCGCGTAGCCGGGGAACCCGTGCTCGTCGACGACGCGCTGGCAGCCGGACACGATCCGCTCGTTCAGCGCGTCGAGGTGGGCGTACGCGTCGGGCGTCATGACCTCGAGCAGGTTCGCGCGCGCGGCGGCCATGCCGAGCGGGTTGCCGTTGTACGTGCCGACCTGGAAGACCGACCCGTCCTCGACGACCGACATGACCTCGTCCGAGCCGCCGATCGCGCCGGACGGCAGGCCGCCGCCGAGCGCCTTGGCCAGCGTGACCATGTCGGGCACCACGCCGAAGCGCTCCGTCGCGCCGCCCGGCGCGATCGTCAGGCCGGTCTTGACCTCGTCGAAGATGAGGACGATGCCGTGCCGCCGCGTGATGTCGCGGACCGCCTCGAGGTAGCCCTCCTCCGGGAGGACGACGCCGAGGTTCATCATCGCCGCCTCCATGATCACGCAGGCGGGCTTGCGGCCCTCGCGGTCGAGCTTCTCGATCCGCCGCTCCATCGCCGCCGCGTCGTTGAACGGCACGGGGATCGTCATGTCGACGACCGCCTGCGGGATGCCCGCGCCGTACGGCAGCGAGGCGAGCTCGTCGGGCTCGCCGATCTTGTCGTACTCGACGCCGATCGAGACCATCACCGTGTCGTGATGGCCGTGGTAGGAGCCGAAGATCTTCATCACGACGTCGCGGCCCGTGTACGCGCGCGCGATGCGGATCGCGTCCATCGTCGACTCCGACCCCGAGTTCGTGTAGCGCCACTTCGGCAGGCCCCAGCGCCGCTGCAGCTCCTCGGCGACGACGACGGCGTCCTCGGTCGGCGCCGCGAAGTGCGTGCCGCGCGCGTAGCGCTCGCTGATCGCCGTGCCGATCGCCGGGTGGGCGTGGCCCTGGACCATCGACCCGAACCCGTTGTGGAAGTCGATCATCTCGTTGCCGTCGACGTCCCAGACGAGCGGGCCGACGCCGCGCTCGAGGTAGATCGGCCACGGCTCGCGCAGCTGGTACGACGAGGCGACGCCGCTCGAGAGGACGCGGTCGGCGCGCCTGAACAGCTCGCCCGAGCCCTTCGTCCGCTCGTTGAGGCGTTCGGTCTCGCGCTCGGTCAGCTCGGCGATGCGGGTGCGATCGAGGGTCTTGGTCGACGTGGTCATTGCGTGCTCCTGTGTGGGACGGCAGCGGCGGCGGGGACCTGCTGGGTGATGCAGTGCGGCCCGCCGCCGCCGAAGGCGATGACGTCGGCGAGGACGCCGACGACCTCGTGTGTGGGGAACGCCTCACGGTAGATGGCGAGGACGTCGTCGTCGGTGGCCAGCCCGGCGGTCGGGACGATCACGAAGCGCTCGCCGACGTAGCCGTTGAGATGCCCGAGCGTGTGCCGCGCCCCATCGACCTCGACCTCCGCGACGACGGGGAAGTCGCGCACGGCCAGCCCAGCGGCCTCCGCCCGGCCGCGGTTCTCGAGCATCGGCTCGTGGTCGGGGTGGCCGGGCGGAGCGCTCTGGAGGAGCAGCTCGCCGGAGGGGGTGAACGTGGTGCACATGTCGACGTGGCCGTCGGTGTCGCGATCGCCTGCCAGCCCGAGTCCGAGCCAGACGACCCGCTCGATGCCGAGGTGCTCGATCAGCAGCGCCTCGATGGCGCCGCGGTCGAGGTCGGGGTTGCGGTTCGGGTTGAGCAGGCACTGCTCGGTGGTGAGCAGCGTGCCACGCCCGTCGACTGCGATGGCGCCACCCTCGAGGACGAGCGGCGCCTCGACGACCTCGTCGCCCGTGTGGCGGGCGAGCAGCGCGCCGACGGCGGCGTCGCGCTCCCACGGCGGGAACTTGCCGCCCCAGGCGTTGAAGCGGAAGTGGACCGCACGCCGCCCGCCGGCGCCGTCGAGCACGTAGATCGGGCCGCTGTCGCGCAGCCACGAGTCGTCGAGCGGCACCTCCAGGATCTCGACGCGGCCGTCCAGCGCGGCGCGCCCCTCGGCCGCCGCCTCCGGGCCGTTGCAGGCCATGGTCACCGGCTCGAACGCGACGATCGCGTTCGCGACCGCGGCGTACTGCTGCTTCGCGCGCGTGAGCTCCGGCCCCCACAGCTCGAGCCGCGCCGGCCACGCCATGAGCGTCCGGTCGTGCGGCGCCCACTCCGGCGGCATCGTCCAGCGATCGGTCATCCGAGCAGGTACCTCCCCGACAGCGCGACGTCCTCCAGCGGCGGCGCCTCGATGCGCTCGCCGTCGACGCGCACCTCGCGCCCGTCGGGCGAGACCGTCACGTCGGCGAGCCGGTCGTTGTGCAGCATGGCCGCCGCCATCGGGCGCGCATCGCGGACCGGGCGCCGCTCGCGCGTCGTCGGCAGCTCGGCGTCCAGCGCCACCCCGGAGAGGAACGCCACGGAGACGCGCGCGGCCGCCGCGCCCGTGCCCGCCACCTGCGGGCGGACGGTGACCGGCTCGCACAGCATCGTCGTCGCGTTCGGGTCGCCGCTGGCGCCCCACGCCGCCATCCCCTGCTTGACGACCACCTCGGGCCGCACGCCGAACAGCTCCGGCTTCCACAGCACGCAGTCGGCCAGGCGGCCCGGCGTCAGCGCGCCGACGTCGTGCCAAAGCCCGTGCGCGATCGCCGGGTTGCTCGTCACCTTCGCGAGGTGGCGCAGCACGCGCGCGTTGTCGGCCGGTCCGTCGCCCGCGCCGCGCAGCTGCTTCATCCGGTCGGCGTTCTGGAACGCGCGCCGCAGCACCTCGCCGGCGCGGCCCATGCCCTGGCTGTCGCTCGAGAGCATGTGGATGACGCCGAGGTCGTGCAGCACGCCCTCGGCCGCCATCGTCGCGGGGCGCACGCGCGCGCGGATCGCGGAGCGGTCGCCGTGCACGACGCCCGGCTCGAGCACGTGGACGGCGGCGACCATCGCCTCGTGCTCGGCGGCGGTGTCGACGCCGTACGGCACGGTCGGCGACGTCGACGAGGTGACGATGTGCGGCCGGCCGGCGAGGCGCAGCAGGTCGGGCGCGTGGCCCCCGCCCGCGCCCTCGATGTGGAACGCGTGGACGCTGCGCCCGGCGAACGCGTCGAGCGTCCCCTCGACCGAGAGCACCTCGTTCAAGCCGTCGGTGTGGATGGCGAGCTGCACGTCGAGACGGTCGCACACGTCGAGCGCGGTGCGGATCTGCGCCGGCCCCGCGGCGACGTCCTCGTGGATCTTCAGCCCCGCCCCGCCCGCGCGCAGCATCGCCTCCACCGGCTCGGCGCGCGACGAGCTGCCGCGCACGAGCAGCGCGGCGTTGATGGGCACCGCCTCGAGCGCCGCCCACGCGGTCCGCAGGCCGGCCTCCGGGTTCGTGCCCAGGTTCCAGATCGGCCCCATGTCCTGGCTGACCATCGTCGTCACGCCGCCGGCGAGCAGCGCGTCGGTCACCTGCGGCGAGAGCCAATGGACGTGCGTGTCGATCGCGCCCGGCGTGACGACCATCCCGGTGGCGTCGAGCACCGCGGTCGTCACGTCGAGGACGACGTCGACGCCGTCCATCGTGTCCGGGTTGCCGGCGCGGCCGATCGCGACGACGCGGCCGTCGCGGACGCCGATCGACGCGTAGCGGACGCCGAGCACCGGGTCGAGGACGAGCCCGCCGGTGATGGCCACGTCGACGCCGCCGCGCTCGGCGCGCACGCCGAGACCGTCGCGCATCGTGTTGCCGAAGCCCGGCACGAGCTCGTCGGGGCCGTGGACGTCGTCGCGCTCGGCGACGACCTCGAGCGACGTGTCGCCCAGGCGGACGGGTTCAGGCACCGCGGTAGCCCTCCCGGCGCGCGCGCTCGAGCGCGTCCTCGCGCGCGCCGTCGGCGTCGAGCGGCCCGTCGACGAGCTCGCCGTGCCCGCGCACGACGCGCGCGCCGCCGATCGGCACGAGCGCCACCTCGGCGGGCTGCCCGGGTTCGAACACGACCTTCGTGCGCGCGGGCACCGCGAGGCGCATGCCGTACGCCGCGGCGCGGTCGAAGCGCAGCGCGCGGTTGGCCTCGAAGAAGTGCAGGTGGCTCGTCACGGCGATCATCACGTCGCCCTCGTTGACGACCTCGATCCGCGCGGCCGCGGCGTCCGCGAGCCACGGCACCGGCGGCTCCCGGTCGCCCTCTTCCCGTGCCGGCGCGGGGCCGATCGGGTCGGTGACGACGACGAGGTGGCGCCCGTCGCGGAAGACCGCCTCGACCTCGATGCGGGGCACGAGCCGGCGCACGCCGTCGAGGACGTCCTCCTCCCCCAGCACGTCGTACGCGCCGGCGACGACGTCGGCGTAGCGGCGGCCGTCGCGCGCCGCCTCGCAGATCTCGTCGGCGATGAGGGCGGTCGCCTCGGCCTGGTTGAGCTTGAGCCCGCGCTCGCGGCGGCGGCGGGCGAGCTCGGCGGCCAGGAAGAGCAGCAGCCGCTCCTGCTCCTGCGGCAGCAGCCTCATCGCGTCGCCCCGGTCGTCATGGCCTCAAGCCTGTCAGACGCGGGGGCGGTGTCATCCTGAGTGGTCCCATGCCCCGCCTCGGCCGCCGCCTCGTCCAGCTCTACGCCGGCCTCGTGCTGTTCGGGTTCAGCGTCGCGCTCGTCGTGCGCTCGGCGCTCGGCAACGCGCCATGGGACGTGCTGCACCAGGGCCTGTCGCGCACCGTCGGGCTCGGCACGGGGACGTGGGCGATCATCGCGAGCGTCTTCGTCCTGCTGCTGTGGATCCCGCTGCGCCAGAAGCCGGGGGTCGGGACGATCAGCAACGCGATCGTCGTCGGCCTCGTCATGGACGCGACGTTCGCGCTCGTCGACGAGCCGCACAACCTGGCGGTCCGGATCGCCTTCGTCGTCGGCGGCGTCGCGCTCAACGGCGTCGCGACCGGGATGTACATCGGGGCGAACCTCGGACCGGGGCCGCGCGACGGCCTCATGACCGGTCTCGCCGCGCGCGGCGTCGGGTCGGTGCGCGCCGTCCGCACCGGGATCGAGCTGACCGTGCTCGTCGCCGGCGTGATGCTCGGCGGCACGGTCGGGGTCGGGACGGTGCTCTACGCGCTGTCGATCGGGCCGCTCGCGCAGGTGTTCCTGCCGGCGTTCGACCTCGGGCGCCGCGCGGCGCCGAGCCCCACGCCCGCGTACGCGACTAGCGGTACGTGACGAGCGAGCGGCCGCCCGACTCGAGGTGGCTGTGCTCGTTGAACGACACGAGCGTCGTGCCGCCGCGGCCGTGGACGACCTTCGACACCGACGAGTTGACGGTGACGCGGTTGAAGGTCACGAACGATGCGGGCGGCAGGCCCATGAGCGCGGTGCAGACGATCGCGATCGGCCCGCCCGACGAGACGACCATCGCGGTCTCGCCCGACCGCAGCGTGTCCGTCACCGCGCGCAGCGCGTCGAGCACGCCGGTGCTGAACACGCCGTAGCCGTGGCCCTCCGGCCCCCCGTCGGGCTCGCCGATCCAGGACTTCAGCGCGACGTCGAGGAGCGCCTGGAAGTCGCGGGACGACATCGCCGTCGACTCCGGCGACCCCTCGAGCCGCGCCTCGGCGTGCCCGTAGTGCCTGAGGATCGCCTCGCTCGAGTACTCCTCCCAGCGGTCGTCGGTCTCGATCTCGATCCCGTAGGCCTCGGCGATCGGCGCCGCGGTGTCGCGCTGGCGGGCCAGGCTGCTGCAGACGATGCGGTCGATCTTCGCCTCGCGGCGCACGAGCTCGTCGCGCAGGGCCGCGGCCTGCTCGTGGCCCGTCTCGGACAGCACGTCGTAGTTGGCCGTGCCGAACGAGCCCTGCGCGTGGCGGACGAGGAGGAGCGTCGGCACGGGTCAGCTCTTCGAAAGGCCGTTGAGCTCGCGGACCGCGGCAACGAGGAAGCCGCTGTCGACCATGTCGGCGGCGACGATCGTCGGCAGCCGGCCGCGGCGCTTCTTGCACGCCTTCGCGCGCCCGACGACGACCTTCTTCGCGTTGACTCGCAGCGAGGTGGCGGCCGTGGGCGCGAACGGCGGCGACCAGTGGTTCATGAGGAACAGCGAGCCCTTGATGCCGCCGCGGTTGGGCTTGCACGACGCGCGCCACTTGCGGGGGCTCGTGAGCTCCGAGGGCCGCCGCCAGCTGTACGGCGTCTCCTGGACGATCCCCTTGTAGGCCAAGTGGTACCACGGCTGCGCGCCGGCGACGTGCTCGGCGAGCACGACGACCTGCTGGTTGCCGCGGATCATCTGGCGCAGCGTCGGCCACTTCGCGCCCGTCGTCCCGCGGTACGCGTGCGCGCCGAGGCCCGACGCGTCGAACGCCGCGGTCAGGTCCTCCGGCGTGACGTAGTCCTCGACGACGAACTGCAGGACGTTCGACGGGTTCTTCGTCAGGAAGTCGTTGAAGATCCTCAGCCCGTCGGCAAGCGGCATCGCGCCGTTCTCGCAGACGGCGTGGCAGAGGTAGAGCTGGCTCCCGGGCGTCTTGACGTCGTCCTTGACGACCTTGCCGTCGGGCATGACGTGGCCGTAGTAGACGTCGATGAGGAACCCGCGGATGCCCAGCTCGAGCTGCTTGGCCATGGAGATCCGCTGGTTGGGGAACTGGAAGCCCGCCTCGGCGGCGGACATCGCGTTGTGCGCGGCGGGCAGGACGACGCGATCGAAGCGCCGGTCGCACAGGCGCGGGTCGTTGTTGCAGCCGGCCGCGGCGGCGGTCGAGGCCGCGACGCAGACCGCCGCGGTGACGGTGAGGGCGCAGAGCAGCAGCAGGCGGGGCATCGAGCGGGCGAGCCTACTCGCAAGAACTGCCGAACGGCTGCGTTCATGGGTGCATGCGCTGTCCCATGCTCCTGGTCGCCGCCCTGCTCGCGCTCGCCCTCCCCGCCGCCGCGGGCGCGGCCGAGCCCACGAAGAAGCCGCTCACGTTCGACGTGAAGGTCGGCGCGTCCGACGACACGCCGTGCACGGTCAGCGCGGACCTCTACACGCCCGCGGGCGCGTCGAAGAGCGATCCGGTCCCGGCGATCCTCGCGACGAACGGCTTCGGCGGGTCGAAGGACGACTTCACGACGCTCGGGCCGTCGTTCGCCAAGCGCGGCTACGCGTTCCTCGCCTACTCGGGCCTCGGCTTCGGCGGCAGCGGCTGCAAGATCACGCTCGACGACCCGGACACCGACGGCAAGGCGGGCAAGCAGCTCGTCGACTTCCTCGCCGGCGAGAAGGCGGCGCAGGACGGGACGAAGATCGACTACGTGGCGACCGAGAAGGCGGGCGACCCGCTCGTGGGCATGATCGGCGGCTCGTACGGCGGCCAGATCCAGTTCGCGATCGCCGGCCAGGACCCGCGCCTCGACGCGATCGTCCCGCAGATCACGTGGAGCGACCTGTCCTACTCGCTGACGCCGAACAACACGGACTTCAAGAGCGGCGTCACGTTCGACACGCCGGGCGTCGTCAAGCTCGACTGGCCGGTGCTCTTCACGGCGCTCGGGTTCGCGGACCCGGTGCGCAACGGCAGCGTCGACGCGTCGCACCTCGGGCCGTGCCCGAACTTCGAGGACCGCGTGTGCACGGGCCTCGTGACGTCGGGCGCGCTCGGCTATCCGACCGCCGACACGCTCGCGCTGCTGCGCCATGCGTCGGTCTCCTCGTACATCTCGAAGATCCGCATCCCGACGCTGCTGTCGCAGGGGCAGAGCGACACGCTGTTCAACCTCCAGGAGGCTGTCGCGACGTACAAGGCGCTGCGCGCGCAGGGCACGCCGGTGCGGATGCTGTGGCGCTCGTCCGGGCACTCCGGCGGCGGGCTCGGCAAGCAGGAGTTCGACAACGTGAACTTCGAGGGCGCGTACGAGAGCCGCGAGGCGCTCGAGTGGTTCGACTTCTTCCTCAAGGGCATCGGGGACCCGCCCGCGCTCGACTTCCAGTTCCTGCGCGACTGGGCGCTGCCGAAGAGCGGCGACGCGGCGCCGGCGGTCGGCACCGCGCCGACGTACCCGGTCGGCCGCGACGACGCGTTCTTCCTCTCGTCCGACGGCGGGCTGGCGACGAGCGCGTCGTCGGCCAAGGCGGGCACCGTCGACCTCGCGGCCGTGACCGGATCGCCGGCGGGCAGCGGCAACGGCTTCCAGCCCGTCGGGACGCCCGACGCCCCGGGCACCGCGGCCACGTTCACCGGCGCCGCGCTGGCCTCGGACCTCGACGTCGCCGGCGTGCCGCGCCTGACGCTGACCGTCGACGCACCGGTCCACGCCGGCACGCAGAGCGGGGACGCGGCGGGCAAGCTCGTGCTGTTCGCGAAGCTGCTCGACGTCGACCCGGACGGCAACGAGACGCTGCCGCGCGACCTGTCGTCGGCGGTGCGCGTGGCGGACGTCGGCAAGCCGGTGAGCATCGAGCTCCCGGGCATCGTGCACCGGTTCGCCAAGGGCCATCAGCTGCGGCTCGTCGTCTCGACGAGCAACGCGACGAACCGCGGCAACGCCGTCGCGGGGCCGGTGTCGATCAAGCTCGACGACAAGGGCACGAACGCGCTGGTGCTGCCCCGGCTGGGCGACCCGGTCGCGCCCGCGGGCTCGGGCGCGTCGGGGACGACGCCGTACGGCCCGCGCGGCGAGCTCGCGACGCGGCCCGCGTTCGCGCGCAGCGCCGGCTCGCTGCCCTCGAGCTGCCGCAGCCGCCGCCACTTCACGATCCATCTGCGCAAGGCGCCGAAGGGCGACCGCATCAAGAGCGCCGTGGTGACGATCAACGGCAAGCGCCAGAAGGTGCTGCGCGGCAAGCGCGTCCGCGCCCGCGTGGACCTCCGCGGCCTGCCGAAGGGCGTCTTCCGGGTGCAGATCGTGGTCAGGACGAAGAAGGGCCGCACCTTCCGCAGCGCCCGCACCTACCGCACGTGCACGCCTCACCGGGCGTCCACGACGCGGTCGATGAGGCCGTAGTCCCTCGCCTCGCCGGGCGTGAAGTAGCGGTCGCGCTCCATGTCGTCGTGGATGCGCTCGCGGGTCTGGCCGGTGTTCTCCACGAACGTCTCCTCGAGGAGCTCGCGGAGGGCGACGGCCTCCTGCGCGTGGATCATGATGTCGGTGGCCTGCCCCTGGTAGCCGCCGTGCGGCTGGTGGGTGAGGATGCGGCTGTTCGGCAGCGCCGTCCGCTTGCCCTTCGCGCCGCCGGCGAGGATCACGGCACCCATCGACATCGCGATCCCGCAGCACGTCGTCGCGACGTCCGGCTTGATGAAGCGCATCGTGTCGTAGATCGCCATCCCGGCGTAGACGTGGCCGCCGGGCGAGTTGATGTACATCGAGATGTCGCGGTCAGGGTCGGTCGCCTCGAGGTGCAGCAGCTGGGCGACGACGACGTTCGCGACCTCGTCGTCGATCGCCGACCCGACGAAGACGACCCGCTCGTCGAGCAGGCGGCTGAAGATGTCGAACGACCGCTCACCGCGGCCGTCCTGTTTGATCACCATGGGAACGAGGGGCATCTGCGCGATCCTTTCGTGCAACCAGTTGGTTGCGTGTTTCGCAGCACGGTAGCATTCGCAACCCATGAGTTGCGTGACGCGTGAGGTGGTCCTCCCGCTCGACGCCGACGAGGCGTGGGAGGCGATGACCGAGCTCGAGGGCTGGCTCGCCGAGGACGCCGACCTCGAGCTCGAGCCCGGCGAAGAGGGCACGCTGCGGCTGCCGGACGGCACGGAGCGCCGGGCGGTGGTCGACGAGGTCGAGCCGGGCGAGCGGCTCGCGTTCTGGTGGTGGACCGGCGACGAGCCCGCGACGCGGGTCGAGCTCACGCTCGTCCCCGCCGTCTCGGGCACCCGCGTCGTCGTGGTCGAGAGCGGCTACGCCCCGGGCCCCGTCTGCCGCGCCGCCGCCGGCCTGTCCCGCCCGCTCGTCTTCGCGTGACGCCCGACGTCGGCCCCGTCTTCACCGCCCTCGCGGACGACACGCGCCGGTCGCTGTTGACCGAGATCGCGCGCAAGGGCGAGGCGACGCCGACGGAGCTCGCCGCCGGGACGCCGATCACGCGCCAGGCGGTCGCCAAGCACCTCTCCGTCCTCGCCGGCGCCGGGCTCGTCGAGGCGTCGCGGCAGGGGCGCGAGACGCGCTACCGGCCGACGCCGCGCCCGCTCCGCGACGCCATCTCATGGATGGTCGACGTCGGCGCGCAGTGGGACGACCGGCTGCGCGCCCTGGAGCGCCGCGCTACTCGACGGTGAGGGTCCCCTCCATGCCACCCTCACGGTGGCCGGGGACCGTGCAGAAGAACGTGTACTCGCCCTTCTGCAGCGTGACCTTCACCTCGGAGACGCCGCCGTTGGTCACGACCTCGCCGTGGTTCTCGCCCGACAGGCCGGGACCCTCGATCGCGATGTCGTGCGGCGTGCCGGACGGGTTCGGCGACTTGATGTCGACCTCGCCGGGCTTCGCCGTCGCCTTGTTCGTCTCGTAGGCGAGCTGGGCGGTCGCGGGGATCGTCAGCGTCCCGTTCTCCTCCACCGCCGGCTTGCCGCCGCCGGCGGGCTTGCCCGTCTCGGCGAGGATGCCCTCGTCCTTGCCCGCCTTCGCGGTCGCGTCGGCGACGTAGGCGGCGACGTCATTGACGTTGTCGCCCGTGACGAGGTTGGGGGGCATGTAGACGGGGTCCTTCTTGTTCAGGCGCGCCGGATGCTCGATCTGGTTGCGCACCGCGGCCTCGACGCCGTCACGGCCCATGCCGTCGCGCAGCCCGCGCACGAAGGCCTCGTCGAGGTTGGGCCCCGTCGTGCCCTTGGTCTCCGCCCGCGCGAGCGTGTGGCAGGAGCCGCACCTCTCGACGAACAGCTTCTTGCCGGCGACGACGTCCGGCTCCTTCTCGTTGAGGCTGCAGCCCGCCGACAGGGTGATCGCTGCACCCCCGAGGACCACGCCGATCAGCGCTCTCTTCCCCACGACGGGCGGCACTCTACATAGGTGCGGGGACAGGGTGTGGCAAGGCGTCCAAACGGCCCCGGGCAGCCTCCAGGACGCCACGTGCGACGCCCTCCCAGGAGAAGCGCTCGCGGGCGATGCCGACCAACGCCTCGCGCGTGCGCGCGCGGACGTCCGGGTCGGCCTCGAGCCACGCCACGAGGTCGCCGGCGAGCTGCTCGACGGCTCCGGGCCCGACGTCGAACGACAGCCACGGCACGGCCTCCGGCGGCACCGCGGTCGCGAGCTGGGCGCTCACCTCGGCGAGCCCGGAGTGCGCGGCGCTGACTGGCAGGACCCCGCACGCGGCCGCCTCGGCGGCGACCATGCCGAACGCCTCGGGGAACGTGCTCGGCACGACCTGGGCCTCGCAGGCGGGCAGGAGGTCCTTCAGCTCCGCGTGCTCGAGGCGGCCGACCACGACGACGCGGTCCGGCAGCCGGCGCGCCGCTGCCAGGTACGTCTCGTCGACGGCGCCGCTGTCGAGGAACGCGAGCAGGTGCTTGAGCGGCTCGCGCGGGCCGCCCTCGATCGCCCGCCCTTCGGTCGCGAGCCTCCGCGCCTCGCCGAGGTCGCCGGCCGCCAGCGCGGCGAGCAGCGCCTCGAAGCCCTCGCGGTACGCGCCGAAGCCGACGACGACGAGCCGCGCGTCCGGCACGCGCGCGAGCACGAGCGGCCACGCGGCGGCGAGCAGGTCGACGCCCTTGCTGACGATGAGCTTGCCGACGTAGGCGACGAGGCGGTCCGCGGCGGGGTCCAGGCGGTCCAGAGCCTCGGCCGCCGCGTGCACGTCGCGGTCGAAGGAGCCGCCCGTGACCTGCTCGGCCTCGCGGGCGTGCAGCTCCCGGGCGAGGTCTTGCACGGCCGCTTGCGCGTCGTCCCGCGGGCGGAACTCCGCGATGTCGACGCCGGGCGGGCCGAGCCGCGTGCGCCCCGGCAGCTCGTCGTCGCCCATCGCGGCCCACAGGCTCTCCCCCGTGTGGCGCGAGCCGACGAGCACGCCGCGCGCCCGGCTGAGCCCCTCGCGGGCGTACGGGAGGAACCGATCCGGGTCGCGCTTGACGACGTACTCAAGGGCGCTGCCATGGACCTTCACGGCGTACGGCACGGTCTCCGGGAGGCCGCGGGCGAGGATCGCGGGCCCCATCACGAGGTGGTTGGCGAGCGCCAAGTCCGGCTCCACCCGTTCCACCACATCGCGGACTGCTGCGACGTTGGCGGCGACGTAGCGCTCGACCTCGACGTTCGTGCAGTCGAGGAACGTCTTCGCGGTGATGCCCTCGTACCGGTCCGCGACGTAGACGGGGAGGAGATCGCCGATCTCGGGTACGTACGCGGTGCAGCGCACCTGCCCGTCGCGCGTGGGGATGACGGACAGCCGGCCTTCGGACCAGGTGCCGACCGCGTCGACGAAGTCGAGCTCGGCGGCGCGGCGGTCTTGGCAGAGCAGGTGAACGTCCGCACCGCATCGAACCAGCGCCCGGGCGAGTTGTGCGTTGTACACGTTCGACCCGGTGCCGCGCAGGAGGTATCCGTGGAAGACGAGGAGCTTCACACAAGGACCTTTGAAGAAATGGGCATCCGACAGGTAAAGTGCAGTTCGGCAGGATGAGCGTGAACGGAACGCACGTCATCTTCGTCGGCGGCGACGCCGATCGTCGGGCTCGGGTGGCCCGCGTGCTCGACGGCACTTCGCTGTCGGACGTCCATGCCCTGCCCATGGCCGCGGATGCGCTGCTCTACGAGGGCGACGAACCGGCGGTCTGCGTGGTCGATGCGGCCGAGGCGAGCGTCGAGGAGGCGCTGGCCGGCCTCGCCACCGTCGAGGCCGCGTGGGTGCACACGTGCACGGTCGTGATCCACGACGACACCGATCCCGCCGTGGTGCGGTCGCTGCTGGACGCCGGCGCGCTGTCGATCGTCCCGTCGACGACGAGCGACGCGCGCTTCTGCGCGACGCTCGAGGCGGCGGCCGAGGGACACGGGCTGATCGACGTCGACGTCGTGCGCCCCGTCATCGACCTCTACGCGACGCTGCACGCGGAGTCGCGGCGGCGCAACCGGGCGGTCATCGAGTCGCTCGCCGCCGCGGTCGAGGCGAAGGACACGGTCACGAGCCGCCACCTGCGCGCCGTCTCGCGCCTGGCGACGCAGCTCGCGATGCAGGTCGACCCCGATCTCTGCATGACCGACGACTTCCTGTTCGGGTGCCTGCTGCACGACGTCGGCAAGATCGGCGTGCCGGAGAAGATCCTCATGAAGCCGGGCGCGCTCACCCGTGACGAGTGGGAGGTCATGCGGCGGCATCCGCAGACCGGCGCGCGCGTCGTCCGGCCGCTCAACCTGCCCGAGGTCGTCACCGACGTCGTGCTCTACCACCACGAGCGCTGGGACGGCCGCGGGTACCCCGAGGGCCTCGCCGAGGACGAGATCCCGCTGTCGGCGCGGATCTTCGCCGTCTGCGACGCGCTCGAGGCGATGACCGCCGACCGCCCCTACCGCGGCCCGATGCCCGCCGAGGTGGCGTTCGAGCGCGTCCGTGTCGAAGCCGGGACCCAGTTCGACCCCGACGTCGTCGAGGCGCTCGAGCGCGGCGTCCGCTCCGGGACGATCGACCTCGTCGAGGCCGGCGGGCTCGACGTCGAGCAGCCGGCGCGCCGCCGCATCTCGTCGGCGCTGCGCTAGCCCCGGTACCATCTTGGGTGTGAGCCGTCACCGCTTCCGCACGCCTTCGACCGGGCGCGAGATCATCATGGACGCCGAACCCGGCCGGATCTACGTCGACCGCGACACCGGCGAGGAGCTCGAGGTCCTGGGGAAGGTGCTTCCGCTGTTCCCGGCGAACTCCAACCTCGCATGGTCCGTGGAGAACCTGCGCTTCTGCAACTGGTGCGACCAGCTCGCCCAGCGCGACCTGAACGACTGCCCCACCTGCGGCCGCCGCATGGCGCCCGTGGGCGCCTGACCCCCGGAGCTCCCATGCGCTCGGCGCCCCGCGCCATCCGTGCTCTTCTCCCCGCCGTCCTCCTCGCCCTCGCGCTGGCCCTCGGCGCCTGCGGCGGCGACAGCGAGCTGACGAGCCAGACGCCCAAGACCGCCCCGGACCTGACCATCCCCACCACGGCGGAGGACGTCGGGTCGTCGGACACCTCGACGAGCGCCGACGACGAGTCCGACACCGACACGTCGACGAGCACCACCGCCACCGACGCGACGGACGCAACCGGCGCGGCGAGCAGCAGCACCGGCGGGACGTCCTCCGGCGGCACCGCGACCCCGTCGACCGGCACGCCCTCCAGCGGCACCCCCTCGAGCGGCACCGCCGCCGACGGAACCGACTCGGGCGGCACGGCGGCCGGAGGGACCTCCGACGGAACGTCCTCCTCGGACACCGGCGGAGCGGCCGCGGGAGCCGGCGGGAACGCCGACTTCTGCGCCAACAACCCCGGCGCCTGCTGAGACCGTCCCGGCGAGACTCCGCCCCGATGGGACCGCGGTGCGACACCGCGCGGGCCGCCGGCGCGGTCGGTGTTCTCTCTTCTCCCTTGGCTAGCCGGTGCCAGCGGATGGGGCTAGCAGCGGCTAGCCGGAGCGAAATGGAGGTCGTCGAGCGTTCGAGGGGTCGGATGGACGTCCACATGCATGGGTGCTCCGACGCGAAGTTGGCGCATTTTGCGTCTTTCCGCGTCCAGACGGCGCGTCGAACCAGTAATGAGTCATTTGAACCAGTCCGACCCGACCGGTATGGAGAACACGAAGCATGTTGGTGCCAAGCACGGCGCGCCCGAGCCGACGTGGCACCCCTATCGATCGACGTGCGGGCACTCTCGCGGGTCGAGGCGGCTGAAGGGCCGCCAAGCGGAGGTGCTCGGTGCGCTGTTGCACCGCTGTCCTCGACCGGGTGACGAGGTGAGCGCCCGCGTCGTCTCCCATGACCTCGGGCTGCGGCTCGGGTCGCTGATGCTGTCGCTGCGCTCGATGACCGCCCAGCGGCTCGTCGTCGAGCACACCGACCTGCAGGGCGAGCCGACGTTCTCGCCGACGCTCATGGGCCGCGCCCTGCTCCGCGACGCGCTCACCGCCGCGGACCGCCGCCGCGTCGCCTAGTCCGGCTGATCGAGGACCCGGATCGGCCGCGCGGCCGGTCCGGGCTCGAGGGCTAGTTGCCCGAGGTCTTCTTGGGCGTCTCGTTCGGCTTCGGCTCGGTGATCATCGTCGCCGAGTAGGAGAGCCGGACCTTCTGGTACAGGCAGCGGTACTGGGCGAGGTCCTTGAGGTCCGTCTGGGCGGTCTGGACCGAGGTGTCGTCGCACTGGCCGGCCTTGCGGGACGCGCGCCAGGAGGTGTCGGAGCCCAGGCCGGTCGCGAGGGCGGGTGCCCAGGTCGGGACGGTCAGGGCGATGACCTGGCCCTTCTTGACCGGCAGCGTCTGCTCCAAGGGGAACTGGACCGTCTGGCCGAAGAAGGACGCGAGCTGGACGAGCGGGCTCTGGGCGACGACGCGGCCGAAGAGGCGGTCGCCGGGCTTGAGGACGCTGATGCCGGCCTGGGACTCGCCGCCCAGGCGCTCGTTGAAGAAGGTGATCTGCTTGGGGCCCGGCTTGGACAGGCGGATCGTCCACGCGACGATCCGGCCGTTCGCCGGTGCCTTCATGAGCCCCCGGTTGGGCCCGACCTTGGCCTGGTAGCCCGTCGTGCGGCTGACCGCGAAGCACGGGGAGGTGGGACAGGACGGTGCGGGAAGCTCCTCGGCGTCGTTCGCGCGCCCGATCTCCACGACCTTCGCAGGCGCGGCAGCGGGGAGCACGAGCACGCACGCCAGGAGCGCGAATGTCAGGCGTACCAGCTTCATCGGAAGGCATCCAACACGATCTTTCGGTCGGAGTTGCGCTCCGTACTTGGGTGACTGGCGGTCGGGGCTACTCTCATCCGTCATGAGCGCGATCGACGTCCAAGGACTCGAGCGCGCGTTCAAGGGAGGCGTCAAGGCCGTCGACGGGATCGACCTCCGTGTCGAGCCGGGCGAGGTCTACGGCTTCCTCGGCCCCAACGGCGCGGGCAAGACGACGACGGTGCGCATGCTCGTCACGCTCCTGCGCCCGACCGGCGGCCGCGCGACGGTCGCCGGCTTCGACGTCGCGACCGAGCCGCACGAGGTCCGCAAGCGCATCGGCGTCGCGCTGCAAGAGGCCGCGCTCGACCTGCTCATGAGCGGCCGGGAGCTGATGGAGCTGCAGGCGACCTTGCACGGCATCCCGCCGAAGTCGGTGCACGGCCGCGCGCAGGAGCTCATCCGCCGCGTCGGCCTCGAGCAGGCGCAGGACCGCCGCGTCGGCACGTACAGCGGCGGCATGAAGCGGCGCCTCGATCTCGCGATGGCGCTGATCCACGAGCCGCAGGTGCTCTTCCTCGACGAGCCCACCACCGGCCTCGATCCCGTCAGCCGGCTCACGCTGTGGGAGGAGGTGCGCCGCCTGCGCGACGAGGGCACGACCGTCTTCCTCACCACGCAGTACCTCGAGGAGGCCGACCAGCTCGCCGACCGCGTCGGGATCATCTCGAGCGGCAAGCTCGTCGCCGAGGGCACGCCGGCGCAGCTGAAGAGCGAGGTCGGCGTCCCCCACCTCGACATCACGCTCGCCGACCACGACGGCGACCACGACCTGCAGCGCGCCCGCGAGGTGCTCGAGCGCTTCGGCGACCACCGGCCCGCGACGCAGGGCTGCCACCTCTCCATCGCGATCGCGGGCGGCGCGCGCGACGTCGCGCCCGTCGTCCGCGCGCTCGACGACGCGGGCTTCACGGTCGCGAGCCTCGAGATCCAGCAGCCGACGCTCGACGACGTGTTCGTCGAGAAGACCGGCCGCCACCTCGAGGGCGCGGACCAGACCGCACCCGCCCCGACCGGCGCGGAGACCGGCGGACCGGAGATCGACCCCGACGAGGACGCCGCCGCCGCGGCGCGCGCGTGATCTTCCGCGCGAGCCTCGCGCTCGCCCGCAGGGGCCTCGCGAACAACCTCCGCCGCCCGCAGTTCCTCGCCCCGCTCGTCATCTTCCCCACCCTCTTCCTCGCGGTGAACGTCGGCGGGCTGCACCGCACGACCGAGCTGCCCGGCTTCGAGGACGTCAACGGCTTCCTCGACTTCCAGCTCGCGGCCGCGATCTGCCAGTCGATGCTCATCGCCGGCGTGGGCGCCGGGATCACGACGGCGCTCGAGATCGAGGGCGGCTTCTTCGACCGCCTCGTCGCCTCCCCCATCCCGCGCGTGTCGCTGGTCTTCGGCCGCCTGCTCGCCACCGCCGCGCTGGCCGTGCCGCAGGTGCTCTGGTTCCTCGCGATCGGGCTCATCTTCGGCGCGCACATCGAGGGCGGCGTCCCCGGCGCGCTCATCGTCATCGCGATCGGCGTCTGCGCCGGCGTCGCGGCGGCGTCGATCGGCCTGCTGCTCGCCTACCGCGCCCGCAACGCGAGCATCGTCCAGGGCATCTTCCCGCTGGTCTTCGTCGTCCTGTTCGTGTCGAGCGCCTTCTTCCCCCGCGCCCTGCTGCAGGCGCCGGCGGACTGGCTCGCGGACTACAACCCGCTGAGCTACATCGCCGAAGGCATGCGCGACCCGATCATCTCGTCGATCAGCGCCGACAAGGTGCTCGAGGGCTTCGCCGCCGCGATCGGGGTCGCCGTCGTCTTCACGGGGCTCGCGGTGCTCGCGCTGCGCGGGAGGCTGCGCGAGGGATGACGCTGCAGGCGAACCTCCGCGTGATCCTCGCGCTCAGCCGCCGCGCGCTGAACGAGATCCTCCGCGTCCCCGGCGGCGCGGTGCCCGGTGTGCTCGCGCCGACGATCTTCATGGTCGGCCTGTCCGGCGTCTTCGGCGCCGCGGCCAGCCTGCCGACGTTCAGCGGCGACGTCGGCACCGACTTCCGCACCTTCATCGTCCCCGTTGGCATGCTGCAGGGCGCAGGCTTCACCGGCGCGGCGACGGGGGTCAACCTCGCCCGCGACATCGAGCGCGGCTGGTTCGACCGCCTGCTCACCGGCCCCGCCCCGAGACCGGTCCTCCTCATCGGCATCGTCGCGAGCGCAAGCCTCCGGGCGCTGCTGCCCGCCGGCTTCCTCGTGATCGTCGCGACGATCATCGGCACGCACATCAACAGCGTCGAGGGCTTCCTCCTCTCGCTCGTGCTCGTGATGCTCTACGCCGCCGCGATCGCGTGCTGGAGCACGATCGTCGCGCTGCGGTTCGGCACCCAGCAGGCGGCGCCGCTCATGCAGGTCGTCGCGTTCGCGAGCTTGCTCTTCACGACGGCGTACGCCCCCGAGGAGCTGCTGTCGCCGTGGCTGCGCACGGTCGCCGACATCAACCCGGTCCGCTACGTCCTCGAGGGCGTGCGGCAGGGCTTCGTCTACGACGTGACGACGGCGAGGACGCTGCATGCGTTCCTCGCCGTCCTCGGCCTGCTCACCGTGCTTGGCGCGTTCGCCGTGCGCGGGATGCGCCGCGTCGGCCGCTAGCGGCCGACGTAGTCGCGGAACTTGCCGGGCCCCTCCGTCAGGAACGACTGCACGGCGTTCGCGAGGTCCTCCGTGGCGAACAGCGCGCCCGAGACGTCCGGCGTGAGGTCGTCGGCGGCGCGGGCGCCGTCCTCCTTCTGCGCCTTGATGATCGCCTTGGTCGCCGCGTGCGCCTTCGTCGGCCCGCTCGCGATCCGCTTGGCGTACTTGCGCGACTTCTCCTCGAACTCCTCGGGCGCCCACGTGCGCACGACGACGCCCCACTCCTTGAACGTCGCGGCGTCGAACAGCTCGCCGGTGAAGATGAGGTCCTTCGCGCGGGACGGCCCCGCCTTCTCGGCCAGCCGCTGCGGCCCGCCCATCGACGGCGTCAGCCCGACGACGATTTCGACGAGCCCGAACCGCGCCGCGTCCGACGCGACGATCACGTCGCACGCGAGCGCCAGCTCGAGGCCCCAGGTCAGGCACAGCTCGTGCGCCGCGAAGACAGTCGGGATCGGCAGGTCCTCGATCGCCTGGACGAGCGCGAAGCCGCGCCGCCACACGTCCGCGCCGGACTCGGGCGTGAGCGAGGCGAACATGTTCACGTCGACGCCGCCGGTCCACACCTTGCCGTCCGCGCGCATCAGCAGACCGCGCGCGGCGGAGGAGCCGACCGCGTCGATCGCGTCGATGACCCCGTCGAAGACCTCCTGGTCGAACAGGTTGAGCGGCGGCTTGGAGATCGTCAGCACGGCGAGCGGGCCGTCCTGCTCGAGGGTCCACGGGCCGAACTGCGTCATCGCTTGAGCTCCTCGCCCGTCGCCTTGATCTCGTCGCCGTTCCCGGGCCCGGGGACCCACGGGAGCCGCAGCGGGTCGTCCTCGTAGCGCGGGATGACGTGCATGTGGAAGTGGAACACCGTCTGCCACGCCGAGGCGCCGCACGAGTTGAGCAGGTTCACCCCGTCGGCCCCGAGCACCTCCTTCTGGCGCTCGGCCAGGCGCTTGGCGGCGGCGGTGACCGCGGCGAGCTCGTCGGGATCGATCGTGAGCAGGTCCTGCGTGTGCTCGCGTGGCACGACGAGCGCGTGGCCGCGCGTCGCCGGGTTGATGTCCATGAAGCTGACGGTCCGCTCGTCGGAGTCGACGATCGTCCCCGGCAGCTCCCCGGCGACGATCTTGCAGAAGATGCAGTCGGGGTCGGCAGGCATGGGCCGGGACTCTAGATAGGGGCCCTGTAGATTGCCGCGACGGTGCCCGCTTCCCCGGAAGAGCTCCGCGCGACCATCGACCACCTGACGTCGTGGGAGCGACCGTCGGCGTCGGAGGGCGAGCGGCGCGCGGCGGAGTGGATCCGCGAGCGCTTCGAGGCGATCGGGGTGCCCGCCGCCGTCGAGGAGGAGCGCGCGCACGGCACGTACTGGTGGCCGCTCGGGATCTTCTGCGGCGTGTCGGCGCTCGCCGGCCTCGCCGGCCGGCGGATCCTGTCGGCCGCGGCCGGCCTGTTCGCCGCGTTCGGGATCTGGGACGACCTCGGGCTCTGGCGCGGCCACTGGACGCGGTCGTTCCTGCCGAGGCGCTCGACGTGGAACGTCGTCGCGCGCGCCGGCGACCCGGACGCCGAGCGCGTCGTCTGCGTCGTCGCCCACCACGACGCCGCGCACACCGGCCTGGCGTTCGACGCGACGCTCATCCGCGCGTTCGCGCGCCGTTACCCCGAGCGCATCGAGAAGGCGCGCTCGTGGCCGCAGACGCTGCGCCTGGTCTTCGCGGCGCCGCTGCTCGTCGCGCTCGGCTCGCTGCTCGGACTCAGGCGCGTCCGCCGGCTCGGCACCGTCCTCTCGTTCACGAGCGCGGCCGCGTTCGCCGACATCGGCCGCTCCCCCGTCGTCCCCGGCGCGAACGACAACCTGACCGCGGTCGCGGTGCTGCTGTCGCTCGCCGGCGACCTCGTCGAGCGGCCAGTCGAGGGCGTCCGCGTGCTGCTCGTGTCGTGCGGCAGCGAGGAGTCGTTCGAGGAGGGCAGCGCCGGGTTCCTGAAGACCCACGAGCACGAGCTGCCGCGCGACCGGACCGACATCATCGTGCTCGACACCGTCGGCTCGCCGCGGCTGATCCTGCTCGAGGGCGAGGGCTTCATCGTCCACCGCCCGTACGACGCGCCGCTCAAGGACGTCATCGAGCAGGCGGCAACTGACGCGGGCGAGCCGATCATCCGCGAGCATTGGCTCTCCTACGGCTCGGACGCGCTCATCTCGATGCGGCGCGGGTACCGGGCCGCGCTCATCTCCTCCTTCGACGAGGCCAAGCTGCCCGCCAACTACCACCAGCCGACCGACACCGCCGAGAACGTGGACTACTCGACGGTGGCGTCCGCCGCCGCCGTGACCGAAGCGGCGATCCGCCGGCTGGCGGCCGCCGCATGACGGCGCGCGCGCTGGCGTGCTGCGTCGGCCTCGCGATCGCCGCCGCCGGCTGCGGCGACGACGAGAACGACTCCGGCAGCGCGCCGTCGCAGGGCGAGGAGGGCGCCGCGCTCGTCGCGGTCGCCGGCCCGTCGGACGATGCGGCGCGGATCGCCGAGCGCTGCCGCCTGCCGCAGCCCGCGGGCGACGCGAAGCTCGAGCTGCCGCAGGGGCTTGCCCCGTCCGACGCGTTCGTGCTGACGAGCGAGGGCGAGGAGGCGCGGCTCGTGTTCCGCTCGTCGATGCGGATCGCCTACAGCCAGATGCTCGCGAACGCCCGCCGGCTCGGCCTGACGATCGAGCGGTCCGAGCTCGAGGGCGTCGACGCCGAGCTCGAGCTGCTCGCCGGCGACGGCAAGCTCGAGATGGAGTTCGCACCCGCCGGGCTGTGCCCGAAGGTCAGCCAGGCGACCGTGCGGACCGAGCGAGACTGAGCGCCTCCTCGCGCGTCGCGATCTCGCCCGCGTACTGAGCGGCGGCCAGCCGGGCGAGCACCTCGCCGAGCTCCGGCCCCGGCCGGAAGCCGAGCTCGCGGATGAGGTCGTCGCCGTTCACGAGCGGTTCGGGCGCCCCCTCGTCGTGCCAGTCGAGCGCCAGCGGCAGCAGCACCCGGATCACCTCGAGGTGCTTTGCGATCGCCTCGTCGGCCTTGCGCCCGCGCGTCGCGAGCCGGTCGGCCGTGGAGATCAGCAGCACGTCGGCCTGCACCGGCTTCGTCGCGTGGATGTAGGCGAACGCCTCACCGCGGTCGAGCGGCATCGAGTGGACGAGGAAGCCGGGCTTGAGATGATGGCGGGTGAGGTCCGCGACGTACCGCTTGAGGTCGGTGCTCGTCTTCAGTCGCGTGAAGACGTCCTCGACGAGCTCGGCGCCCATCCGGTCGTGGCCGGGGAAGCCGAAGCCGCCCTTCGGGTTCGGGACGGCGGTGAGCGGCTTGGCGGCGTCGTGCAGCAGCGCCGCGAAGCGCAGGCCGCCGCCGCGCGTCAGCTCGTCGCCGAGCGGCTCGGCGAGCAGCCGCCGCACCCGCTCCCCCAGCTCGTCTCCGAGGACGGCGCCCGGGTCGGTCTCGAGCTCGATCGCGCGCTCGAGCACCTCCAGCGTATGGCCGTACGCGTCGCGGTGGTGGTAGATCGTCTGCTCGACGCCCTGCAGCGCGGTCAGCTCGGGCAGCACCGCGGCGAGCGCGCCGCAGCGGTCGGCCAGCTCGAGGCCCTCGAGCGCGCGCTCCGCGACGACGATGCGCTTGAGCTCGGCGAACACGCGCTCCTGCGCGACGCCGCGCAGCCGGTGCGCCTCGTCGCGGGCGGCCTCGATCGTCGGCTCGACGGCGTGCAGGTCGAGCTCGCACGCCAGCCGCGCGAGGCGCAGCGTGCGCAGCGGGTCGTCGGCGAACGAGCGCGGGCCGACGGCGCGCAGCCGCCGAGCCTCGAGGTCCTCCACGCCGCCGGTCGGGTCGACGGGAGGGCCGCCGCCGAGCGGCTCGGCGATCGCGTTGATCGTGAAGTCGCGCAGCAGCAGGTCCTCCTCGATCGACCCGCCGCGGATCGCGACGACGTCGATCTGCCACGCGCGGCCGGGGCCGATGACGCGCCACGCGCCGAAGGCGTCGGAGAGCTCGAACGACGGGCCGCCCGCCGCGCGCCCGAGCGCACGGGCCGCGGCCCGGACGTCGCCGTCGATCGCGACGTCGAGGTCGAGCACCGGCCGCCCGAGCAGCTCGTCGCGCACCGCGCCGCCGACCAGCCACGCGCGCTCCCCGGCCAGCACCTCGCGCGCGAGGTCCAGCGGTTCCGTCACGCCGCCGTCCGCGGCACCCGCGCCGAGATGCCGCAGGTGACCTCGTAGTTGATCGTCTGCAGGCGTCGCGCCCACTCCTCGGCGAGCACGCGCTCGTCCCCCTGCGCGCCGAGCAGCACGACCTCGTCGCCGACCTCGACGTCCGTCTCCGGCCCGAGGTCGAGCGTCACGTTGTCCATGCTCACCGTCCCCACGAGCGGGACGCGCCGGCCGCGCACGAGCACGTCCGCGTTGTTCGTCAGCGCGCGCCGTACGCCGTCGCCGTAGCCGATCGGCACGGTGGCGAGCGTCGTCGGCCAGTCTGCGACGAAGCGCCGGCCGTACCCGGCGCTCTCCCCCGCCGCGCAGTGCTTGACCGCGGCGACGTACGACGTGAGCGTGAGCGCCGGCCTCAGCTCATGCGCCGCGGGATCCTCGCCGAACGGGTCGAGCCCGTAGAGCGCGATCCCGCAGCGGACCATGTCGAAGTGCGTGCGCGGCTCGCGCAGCGTCGCGGCGCTGTTGGCGGCGTGCAGGACGAGGCCGGGACGCCGGAGCGGCAGCGCCCACGCCTCGAAGCGCGCGAGCTGCTCGTGCAGGAACGGGTCGTCGCGGTCGTCGGCGGTGGCGAAGTGGGTCATCAGCCCGGCCGCCTCGAGCGCGGGGTCGTCGTCGATCGCCGCGAGCACCGCGGTCGCCTCGGCCGGGTCGCGCGTGCCGAGCCGCCCCATGCCGGTGTCGAGCTTGACGTGAACGCGCCCGCCGCCGCGCGCCGCGACGGCGCGGACGAACGCGTGGCTCCAGGCGACGACGTCCGCGCCCGCCGACAGCGCCACGTCCAGCTCCTCCGGGCTGAGCGCGCCGAGGACGAGGATCCGCTGCCGCAGCCCCGCGTCGCGCAGGATGCGCGCCTCGTGGGCGGTGGCGACCGCCAGCCAGGCGACGCCGATCGCGGCGGCGGCATGCGCGGCAAGCAGCGCCCCGTGGCCGTAGCCGTCGGCCTTGACGACCGGGCACAGCGCGGCGCCGGGCGCGGCGCTCGCCAGGCAGCGGGCGTTGTGCTCGAGCGCCGAGCTGTCGATCCGGGCGAGCGCCCGCAGCGCCATCCGGCTAGTCGCGCGTCAGCGCGTCGAGCACATCGGCGCGCGAGACGACCCCGACGTAGCGGCCGTGCTCCACGACCGGCAGCCGGTTGTGCTTGCGGTCGGCCATGATCCGCGCCGCGCGGTGGACGTCCTCGTCGGCGTCGACGGTGGCGGGGTCGCGGCTCATCATGTCCTTGACCGAGGCGGCGGTGGCCTTGCGCAGGCGGTCCTCGAAGCGGCTGAGCGGCTCGAGGAACACGACCCCGCCGAAGAGGTTGATCATGTGCGGCAGATGGAGGTCGCCCTCCTCGTCGGCGATGACGAGGTCGCTCTCCGTCACGACGCCGACGCAGCGGCCGCCCGAGTTGACGACGGCGACCCCCGGCAGGTCGTGGTCGCGCAGCAGGTGCACGACCGTCTCGACGGTGTCCTCGGGCGTGACCGTCGGCAGGCTGGAGTCCATGATGTCGCGCACCTTCGCCATGGGCGGAGCAGCCTACCGGCCGAGCGCGTCGATGACGTCACGCGCGATGACGGAGTCCGCGGTGCGGTCCGCCGCCGCACGGCGGCCGGCGTCGAGGTGCAGCCGCACGCCCGCGCAGGCGGCGGTGAACGGGTCGAGCTCCTTGGCGAGCATCGCGGCGATGACGCCCGAGAGCACGTCGCCCGTGCCCGCGGTCGCCAGCGCCGGCGCGCCCCCCGGGCTGACCGCCACGCGGCCGTCCGGCTCGGCGACGAGCGTGTCGTCGCCCTTGAGCACGACGATCGCCTGCGCCCGCCTCGCCGCCTCGCGCGCGTGGTGCAGGCGGCGGGCGCCCACCGCCTTGCTGTCGACCTCGAGCAGGCGCCCGAGCTCGCCGGCGTGCGGCGTGAGGATCGTCGGCGCCTCGCGGCGCGCGAGGTCACCGAGGCGCCCCGCGTGCGCGTTCAGGCCGTCGGCGTCGAGGACCACCGGCACCGCGGCGCTCGCGGCGAGCGCGCGGGCGAGCTCCTGCGCGCCGTCCGTCTTGCCGAAGCCCGGGCCGATCACCATCGCTCCCCCGCGCCTGTCCGCCTCCTCGACGACGCGCCCGGCGCCGCGGTCGAGCAGCTGGCCGTCGGCGTCGGGCAGCGGGATCGTCATGACCTCGAGCAGGCGGACCTCGAAGATCGCGTTCAGCGACGCCGGGACGCAGCAGGTCACGTAGCCGGCGCCCGCGCGCATCGCTCCCTCGGCGCTCAGGCACGGCGCGCCGGTCAGGCCGGTCGAGCCGCCGACGACGAGGACATGGCCGCTCGTGAACTTCGTCGACGCGGCGCCGCGGCGCGGCACGACGTCGGCGACGCGCGGCAACAGGAGCCCGGTCCGCGGCGCGACCGGCTCGCCCGCCGGGATGCCGATCGCGATGACGCGCACGGTGCCGGCGTGGTCCTTGCCGGGCGCGATGCGCAGGCCCGGCTTGGCGCGGTGGAACGTCGCGGTCGCGCGGGCGCGCACGGCGACGTCGCCGATCTCGCCCGTCGAGGCGTCGAGGCCGCTCGGGACGTCGGCGGCGACGACCGGGACGCCCGAGTCGTTCAGCGCCGTGATCGCCGCGCGGGCCGGCTCCCTGACGTCGCCGCTGAACCCCGTCCCGAGGATCGCGTCGACGGCGACCGCGACGCCGGCGAGCTGCGCGGGCTCGAACGGCCGCGGCTCGTCGCCCCCCCACCGGTCGAAGTTCGCCCGCGCGTCGCCGCGAAGCTTCTCCGGGTCGTTCGTCGTCGCGACGCGGACGTCGCGGCCGGCGTCGCGCAGCAGCCGCGCGGCGACGTAGCCGTCGCCGCCGTTGTTGCCGCCGCCGCAGACGACGAGGACCGGACCGGTCGGCGCGACCTCGGTGACGAGATCCGCCAGGCCCGCGCCGGCGCGCTCCATGAGATCCAGCGACGGCACGCCTCGGTCGTTGATCGCCCACGCGTCGGTCGCGCGCATCTGCTCCGCGTCGGGCAGGGGATCGAGCCACTGCGGGATCAACGCGTCATCGCGACCGCGCCGGCCATTCCCTTCGAATGCGTCAGCGAGATCTCGACCTCATGGGCGGCGAGGTCGCCGTGCAGGACGAGCGTCGGGCCCTCGAGCACCTCGATGTCCTGCCACGACCACGCCTCGAGGTGCAGGGCCTTGGCGACGGCCTCCTTCGCGCAGAACCGCGCGGCGAGGTGCTGCCCCGGCCGCCCCTTCGTCGCCGCGTACTCGCGCTCGGCGTCGGTGAACAGCCGCTCGGCCAGGCGCGGCCGCCGCTTCAGCGCCCGTTCCAGACGGGAGATCTCGAGGAGGTCGATGCCCACGCCCACGCGCGGAGAATAGGGTCTCGTCCCGTGCGCATAGGGATCATCGGAACAGGCAACATCGGCGGCACCGCAGCGGAGCTGTTCGAGGAGGCCGGGCACGAGGTGCGCACGGCGAACACGAGCGGCGGGCTCGAGGAGGCGGCGGAGTTCGGCGAGGTCGTGCTCGTGGCGATCCCGCTCGGCGCCTACGAGGAGCTGCCGGCCGACGCGCTCGAGGACACGATCGTCATCGACGCCATGAACTACTACCCGAGCCGCGACGGGCAGATCCCGGAGCTCGATCGAGACGAGACGACGTCGACCGAGCTCGTGGGGCAGCACCTCTCGCATTCGCGCATGGTCAAGGCGTTCAACACGATGAACTACGTGACGCTCGGCGAGGAGGGGCGCCACGCGGGCGACCCGCAGCGGCTGGTGATCTTCGTCGCCGGGGACGACGCCGAGGCGAACCGGCTCGTGGTCGACCTCATCGACGAGGTCGGGTTCGACGGGATCATCACGGGCTCGCTGGCCGAGGGCGGCCGGCTGCAGCAGCCGGGCTCGCCGATCTACGGCGCCGAGCTGACGATCGCCGAGGCCGCCGAGGTCCTGCGCGGCTGACGCCTACTCGACGGTGACGGTCTTCGCGAGGTTGCGCGGCTGGTCGATGTCCAGGCCGCGGGCGCGGGCGATCGCATAGGCGATCATCTGCTGCGGGACGATCGCGAGGAGCGGCTGGAGCATCCAGTCGGTCTCCGGGACCCGGATGACCTCCTCGGCGTGCTCGCCGATGTCCACGTTCCCCTCGGTGGCCACGGCGATGACGTGGGCGCCGCGGGCGCGGACCTCCTGCATGTTCGAGACGACCTTGTCGAGGATCGGCGAGCTCGTCGCCGTGACGATCACCGGCGTGCTCTCGTCGAGCAGCGCGATCGGGCCGTGCTTCATCTCGCCCGCCGCGTACGCGTCGGCCGGGATGTAGGAGATCTCCTTGAGCTTCAGCGCGCCCTCGAGCGCGACGGGCAGGCCGACGTGGCGCCCGAGGTAGAGGAAGAAGTTGCGGTGGGCGTGGCGGCGCGCGATGCCGCGGACCTGGCCGTCGTCGCCGTCGAGCTGCTTGATGAGCTCGCTCACCGTGTGCGGCAGCTGCTTGAGCTCCTGCACGAGCGTGCGCAGGTGGTCGGCCTCGAGCGTGCCGTGCAGCTCGGCGAGCCGCAGGGCGAGCAGGTACATCGCCGCGACCTGACAGACGAACGTCTTCGTGGCGGCGACGCCGACCTCGAGGCCGGCGCGCGTGTACAGCACCGCGTCGCTGTCGCGCGTGGCCTGCGAACCCATGATGTTCGTCACCGCCAGCACGGTCGCGCCGCGCTCGCGCGCGAGGCGCATCGCCGCGAGCGTGTCCGCGGTCTCGCCGGACTGCGTGATGCCGATGACGAGGTCGCCGGGGCCGACGATCGGGTTCGCGTAGCGGAACTCCGACGCGATGTCGACGCCGACCGGCACCCGCGCCCACTCCTGGATCGCGTACCGGCCGATCAGGCCGGCGTGGTAGCTCGTGCCGCATGCGACGATGAGGATCCGCTTGGCCTTGCGCAGGAGGTCCTCGTCGAACTCGCCGCCGAAGTCGACGCCCGTCTCGCGCACGGTGCGATCGGCGATCGTCTCGGCCAGCGCGTCCGGCTGCTCGTGGATCTCCTTGAGCATGAACGTCTCGTAGCCGCCCTTCTGGGCGGTGTCCTGGTCCCAGTCGAGCTCGGTCACCTCGCGCTCGACGACGGTGCCGTCGGGCTTCATGACGATCGTCTCCGTCGGGCGGATCGCGACGATCTCGTCGTTCTCGATGAACTGGACGCGGCGCGTGTGCGCGAGGAACGCCGGGACGGCCGAGGCGAAGAACCGCTCGTCCTCCCCCACGCCGACGACGAGCGGGCACTCCAGGCGCGCGCCGACGAGCAGCTCGGGGTCGCCCTTGTGCATGGCGACGAAGGAGAAGTGGCCCTGCAGCTCGGCGTACGCGCGGCGGACCGCCTCGACGAGGTCGCCGGCGGCGAGGTGATGGGCGATGAGGTGCGCGATGACCTCGGCGTCGGTCTCCGAGGTGAAGACGGCGCCCATGTCGGCGAGCCGCTGCTTGATCGAGAGGTAGTTCTCGACGATGCCGTTGACCACGACGTGGACCGAGTCGGCGGTGTCGAAGTGCGGGTGCGCGTTCTCCTCGTTCACGCGCCCGTGCGTCGCCCAGCGCGTGTGGCCGATGCCGGTCGTCGACTCGCGCGACGCGGTCGCCACGGCGCCCCGCTCGTCGCCCTCGACGGCCTTGACGAGGTTCTCGAGCTTGCCGACGGCGCGGACCGACTTGATCTCGCCGTCCGACGCCAGCAGCGAGACCCCGGCGGAGTCGTAGCCGCGGTACTCGAGCTGCTGGAGCCCCTCGAGCAGCAGGTTCTCCACCGGGCGCTTGCCCACGTAGCCGACGATCCCGCACATGGGAGAAGAGGCTAGCTGCCGGCTTCGACGACGCCGACGAGCCGGTCGCAGACCGCGTCGGCCTCCTCGGCGGTCGGTGCCTCGACCATGACGCGCACGAGCTGCTCGGTGCCGCTGGGGCGGACGAGGACGCGGCCGCGGCCCTCGAGCTCGGCCGACGCCGCCTCGACGGCGCCCTTCAGCTCGTCGGAGCCCATCGCGGCGTCGCGGTCGGCGACGCGCACGTTGACGAGCCGCTGGGGCAGCTTCTCCATCGCCGCCCGCTCGGCGAGGTCGCCGCCGCCGAGCGCCTCCAGCGTCAGCAGCGCCGCGGCGATCCCGTCGCCCGACGGGACGAAGTCCATGTCGATGAGGTGGCCCGACTGCTCGCCGCCGAGCGCCCACGCGCGCCGGCGCAGCGCCTGCAGGACGTAGCGGTCGCCGACGCTCGTCGTCTCGACCTCGACGCCCGCCTCGCGCATCGCGGCGTGGAAGCCGTAGTTCGTCATCACCGTCACCGCCACGCCGGGCGCCTTGCGATGCAGCACGGCGAGCGCGAGCAGCTCGTCGCCGTCGACGACCGCGCCGGTGCGGTCCACCGCGAGCACGCGGTCGCCGTCGCCGTCGAACGCGAAGCCGACGTCGTGGCCGTCGATGCGCGACGCGAGCGCCTCGACGTGGGTCGAGCCGACGCCCTCGTTGATGTTGCGCCCGTCGGGCTGCTCGGCGAGCACGGTCACCGTGGCCCCGAGGCGGCGGAAGATCTCGGGCGCGACGCGGTACGTCGCGCCGTTCGCGCAGTCGAGCAGGACCCGCACGCCGGACAGGTCGAGCCCGCTGAAGCGCGTGTGCAGCTCGCGCAGGTAGTCCTCGGTCGTGCCGTGCAGCGTGCGCACGCGGCCGATCGAGGCGCCGCGGCCGTCGTCGGAAGCGAGGCGCGCCTCGATCGCCAGCTCCGTCTCGTCGGACAGCTTGAAGCCGTCCCCGCCGAAGAACTTGATCCCGTTGTCGCGGTACGGGTTGTGCGACGCCGAGATGACGGCGGCGAGGTCGAACCCGTAGCGGCGCACGAGCAGCGGCGCGGCCGGCGTCGGCAGCACGCCGCCGACCAGGACCTCCCCGCCCGCCGAGCTGACGCCCGCGCCGAGCGCGGCCTCCAGCATCTCGCCCGACTCGCGCGTGTCGCGGATGACGAGCACGCGCGGGTGCTCGCCGGCGATCTCCGCGGTCGCCGCGCGGCCGAGCCGGACGGCCAGGTCGGCCGTGAGCAGCTCGCCCGCGACGCCGCGGACGCCGTCGGTCCCGAAGAACCGCCGCGCCAACTAGCGCTTGCTGAACTGCGGCCGCTTGCGGGCCTTCTTGAGGCCGGCCTTCTTGCGCTCCTTGGCGCGCGCGTCGCGCGTCAGGAAGCCGCGGCGCTTGAGCTCGGACCGCAGGTTCGGGTCCGCCTCGAGCAGCGCGCGCGAGATGCCGTGCCGGAGCGCGTCGGCCTGCGCCGCGACGCCGCCGCCGTGCATGCGGGCGATGACGTCCATCCGCTCCTCGTAGCCCACCGTCTCCAGGGGCTGGCGGATGTTGCGCTGCAGGGTCGCGCGGGGGAAGTAGTCGTTCAGCGTCTTGCCGTTGATCGTGTAGGCGCCGTTGCCGGGCTTGAGGATCACGCGGGCGATCGCCGTCTTGCGCTTGCCGGTCGCCTTGTAGCGGGCGTCGGCGGCGAGGTCGATGGTGACGGCCGCGATCGGCTCGTCGACGGTGTCCTCGTCGGCGGCCGCGAGGATCTCCTCGGCGGCGGCGTCGAGGTCCTCCTCGTCGCCGTAGGCGGAGCGGCGGAAGGCTTCCTCGCCCTCCGGGACGATGTCGACCTCGAGGTCCATGCCCGGGATGGCCGGCTTGACGCGCGGCGTGGGCTCGTCCTCTTCGAGGTCCTCCTCGTCGTCGCCCTCGGCGTCCGCGTCGGCCGCGGGCTGCTCCTCGGCGGGCGCCTCGGCCTGCGGCTGCTCCTCCGCGGGAGCCTCTGAAGTCGTCTCCTCGGGAGCCTCGGGAGCGGCGGTCTCCTCGCGCTCCTGCTCCTCGGGCTGCTCGGGCGTCTGGTCGCTCACTGCGACAGCTCCATCGGTTGCGGCTTCTGCGCCTGGTGCGGATGGTCCGGCCCCGCGTAGACCTTGAGCTTGGTCAGCTGCTTGCGGGCCAGGCGGTTGCGGGGGAGCATCCCCTTGACCGCGATCCGGATGATCTCCTCCGGCCGGCGCTCGATCATGTCCTGGAAGGTGCGCACCTTCAGGCCACCCGGGTAGCCGGAGTGGCGGTAGTACTTCTTGTCGGTGCGCTTGTCGCCGGAGACGCTGATCTTCTCGGCGTTCACGACGACGACGAAGTCGCCGGTGTCGATGTGCGGCGTGTACTCGGGCTTGTTCTTGCCGCGGAGCGCGTCGGCGATCTGGGTCGCGAGACGGCCGAGCGTCTGCCCGGTCGCGTCGACGACGAGCCAGTTGCGCTCGCGATCGGTGGGCTTGGCGACGTAGGTCTTCATGGCGTGCGAGAAGGCGCGATCGGACGCGCGGCGGGACAGCATAGAAGGTTGCGCCCGCAGGGCATGTGACGCCTGCGGCGAACCCTTCCCCCGGTGCCGTGAAGGCGCCGGTGGACTATGCACACTCCCGCGCCATCGCCGAGCTCGCGTGCGGGAAGCACGCGGGACGGGGGAACCGATGGGCGCCCGAGGGATCGGGTGTCCGTGGGGCGAGTCCGGGCCTGCTGGCCCGGTAGCGCAGCGTGCCGCAGCGCGAGCCCGACAGCTAACCCCGTAGGCGATCCATCCATGATGATCGTTCGCAACGGGGCTTCGGCGGCGCGTGGGCGCCGCTACGTGGTGGCACTGCTGGCCGCGGCATTCGCCGTGCCCGCCGCGCCTGCCTTCGCCGGCAACGGCGGCGTCTCGGCCACCGACGCCGGCACGATCACCGCGGTCACCTGCCGGTCGAGCTGCGACGACGACGCGAGCGTCCTCCCGCGCGGCGTGGTCCGCATCGCCGGCCGCGGTCTCGGCGACGCCCGCCAGGTCATCTTCGTCGGCGCCCCCGGCAACGCCGACGACGTCATCGCCCCCGTCCGCCGCGCGCGGGCGCGCACCGTCGACGTCAGGGTGCCGGAGAGCGCGCCGAGCGGCCGCGTCCGGCTGCGCACCGCCGACGGCGCGCAGTCGGCGCCGAGCACCGACCTCATCACCGTGCTGCCGGCTCCGGTGGCGCCGACCGCCAAGCGCATCGAGGCGCAGTCGCTGGCCGCCGACGACGGCGCCGCACCGCTGAGCGACGCGTCGGCCGACCTCGACAACAGCGACCGCATCGACGGGCAGGTCGTGCAGTCGAAGGTCTTCTTCGGCGGCTTCGCCAAGGCGACGTTGCGCTACGTCGTCACCGGCGGCGCGCCGCTCGACGTCGCCGTCGAGGTGCTGCGCGCGGGCTCGACCACGCCGGTCGCGCGCTGGATGTCGAGCCAGGTCGCCCCGGGGATCGAGCAGCGCATCCAGTGGGACGGCACGAGCAACGGCCGCGTCGTCCCGCGCGGCAAGTACGAGTTCCGCATCGCGCCGCTGACCGCCACGGCTGCCGGCAGCGACGGCGCCACCGAGCCGGTCGTCGAGGACGCGTTCCGGTTCCTCGACCACAAGTTCCCCGTCCGCGGCCCGCACGACTACGGCCAGTCGGGCGCCCGCTTCGGCGCCGGGCGCGCCGGCCACATGCACCAGGGCCAGGACGTCATGGCCCCGTGCGGGACGCCGCTCGTCGCCGCGCGCGGCGGCGTCGTCGTCCGCAACGCCTGGCAGGGCAACGCCGGCAACTACCTCGTCATCGACGGCGACGGCACGGACGTCGACTACGCGTACATGCACTTGAGCGAGCCGTCGCTCGTCGCCAAGGGCGAGCGCGTCCGCACCGGCCAGCGGATCGGCAACGTCGGCGACACCGGCGACGCGCACGGCTGCCACCTGCACTTCGAGATGTGGTCCGCCCCGGGCTGGTACGAGGGCGGCAGCCCGTTCGACCCGCTCGCCAGCCTGAAGGCCTGGGACGCCGAGAGCTGACGCCCGGCGGCGTGCTCGGCGATCATCGCCGCATGCAGCGCATCAACATCGCCGCCGAGCCCTCCGAGACCGACCCGGACGACCCGCCCGGCTTCAAGGCCGCGATGCTCCGCCTCGGGACGCGCCTGGGCGCGAAGAGGACGGGCATCAGCGTCTACGACCTCCCGCCGGGCGAGAAGCTCTGCCCGTACCACTACGAGCACGGCGAGGAGGAGTGGCTGCTCGTGCTGGAGGGGCGTCCGAGCGTCCGCCATCCGGACGGCACCGACGAGCTCGAGGCGTGGGACGCCGTCTTCTTCCCGCCCGGCCCGGCCGGCGCGCACCAGATCCGCAACGACAGCGACGCGCCCGCCCGCGTGCTCATGTTCTCCGACGTCGTCGTCCCGACCGCGACGACCTACCCCGACAGCGACAAGATCGGGATCTGGACCGGCAACCGCGCGGAGGACGTCATGGTCCGGCGGTCCGCGAACGTCGACTACTGGGACGGGGAGACTTGACCCCGCCCACCCCTACTTGGCGATGATCACGACGATGCCGGCCACCGCGGTCCCGGCGAAGGCGATCCCCGCCAGCACCGCCAGGACGCCGTAGGCGAAGGCCGTGCCGGTCGCACCGGCGCGGTTGGCGTCGGCGGCGCGCGTCGCGCCGAGCACCACGAGCGAGAACACCGTCGCGACCACGATCGACGCGAGCGGCGCCACCCAGGCGAGCTCGAGCAGCGCTCCGACGTCGATCGAGGCGATCACGACTGCGCCGCCGTGACCGCGGGACCGCGCTGCAGCCGGCGACCGAAGGCCGCCGCGATGACGCCAAGCACGCCGAGCGAGACGACGACGGGGCCGAGCGCGCCCGTTCCGAAGATCCGGGTCAGGCCGTAGGCCGCCGCGCCGATCGCGCCGGCGCACGGCAGCGTGAGCACCCATGCGAGCGCGATGTTGCCCGCGACGCCCCACCGAACCGCCGAGAGGCGGCGGGCCGCGCCCGCGCCCATGACGCCGCCGGAGATGACGTGCGTCGTCGAGAGCGGGTAGCCGAGGTGCGACGCGGTCAGCACGACCGCCGCGCCGGCGCCCTGCGCCGAGAAGCCCTGGGCGGGATCCATCTTGATGATGCGGCTGCCCATCGTCCTGATGATCCGCCAGCCGCCGGAGTACGTGCCGAGCGCGATCGCCATGGCCGACGAGACCACGACCCAGGTCGGCACGTCGAAGTTGTCGGCGTCGAGGTTGCCGTTCGCGATGAGCGCGAGCGTGATGATGCCCATCGTCTTCTGCGCGTCGTTCGTGCCGTGCGCGAGCGAGAACATCGAGCTCGAGACGAGCTGGCCGAGCCGGTAGCCGCGGTTCACGGGCCCCGGCCGCACGCGGCCGACGATGCGGTAGGCGATGATGATCGCGATCCCCGCCGCCGTGAAGGCGATGACCGGCGCCACGAGCGCGGGGATGATCACCTTCTCGAGCAGGCCGTCGCCGAGGATCGCGTCCGGGCCCTCCGCCGCGAGGGCCGCGCCGGCGACGCCGCCGATGAGGGCGTGCGACGAGCTGGACGGCAGGCCGAAGTACCACGTCGCGAGGTTCCAGGCGATCGCGCCGATGAGGCCGCCGAAGACGATCGTGGGCGTGATGACGTCGGCCTCGACGATGCCCTTCGCGACCGTCGCGGCGACCTCGAGCGAGATGAACGCGCCGGCGAAGTTCAGGATCGCGGCGAGCGCCACCGCGGACCGCGGCGCCATCGCCCGGGTCGACACCGCGGTCGCGATCGCGTTCGCCGTGTCGTGGAAGCCGTTCGTGAAGTCGAAGGCGAGCGCAGTCGCCACGACGATGACGAGGATGACGTCGTCGCCCACCGGACCGCCTAGCGGTTCTTGATGACGATGCCCTCGAGGACGTTCGCCACCTGCTCGGCGGCGTCGATCGCTTCCTCGAGGCGCTCGAAGATGTCCTTCCAGCGAATGACGACCATCGGGTCGACACCCCGATCGAAGAGCGACGCCATCGCCTCGCGGACGGCGCGGTCGCCGTCGTTCTCGAGCCGGTGGATCTCGACGATGTAGTGCGAGATGTCGTCGAAGTTGCGCATCCGCGGCATCGCCTCGACGATCTGGCGGCACGCGTCGCGCAGGATCCGCGCGAGCAGCTGCGCCTGGTCCATCGGCGCTTCGATCTTGTAGAGGACGAGGAAGTCCGAGACCTCGTCGGTGAGGTCGATGACGTCGTCCAGCGCCGAGGCGAGCTCGAGGATGTCCTCGCGGTCGATCGGCGTGACGAACGTCTGGTTGAGCCGGTTGATCACGTCGTGCGTGATGCGGTCGCCCTCCTGCTCGCACAGGAGGATGTCCCGGCTCATCTGGGACGTCTCGGGGAAGCCGCGGAGCATCTCCTCGAGGAGCTCCGCGCCGCGAGCGACGTTGGCGGCCTGCTCCTCGAAGAGATCGAAGAACAGCCGGTCCTTGGGGGTGAACACCTGCGACAGCCGGGCCATCGGGCGGCGAGTCTATGTCAAAGCCGTGTGAAAGCCCGGTTGCCGCGTCGGGAACCGGCACTTCACCCTGCATCCTGCGCGAGATTCGCGGTCTCAGAGGATGTGAACCGGGGTGCCGATCGGCATCCGGCGCTTGAGCTGCAGGATCTTCGCGTTCGGGATCCGGATGCACCCGTGGGACGGACGTCCCGGGATCAGCTGCGGCTGGTTCGTTCCGTGGATCCCGATCACGCCGCCGCCGGGCCAGTCGCTGAGGCCGGAGTAGGCGCTGGTCCCGAACGCCCACGGGCCGTAGGCGCGGCCGTCGCCGCGCAGCAGCTCGCGGATGTAGAACCGCCCCTTCGGTGTGGGCGTCGACGCCGCGCCGACGCCGATCCGCGAGGACCAGATCTTGCGGCTGCGCTTGCGCAGCGTGGCGGTCAGCGTGCCGCGGTTGATCGTCAGGTGCGTCGTGACGCGGTTGAATGGGCCGAGCGACGTGCGCGGGACCCAGCCGGTGCGGCCGTTCGGCCGTCCGGGGATGCGCACCTTCACCCACTCCCGTCCGTCGACCTTCTGACTGGCGAGCGCCATGTAGACCTCGGCGAGGCCGTCCTCGGTGCGCCAGCGCAGGCGCCCGACGGGCCGCGCGCCGCCCGACGGCCGCTTGCGGATCGGGCTGATGTTGAACGTGTGCGCCCAGCGGGTGATCGTGCGCTCGTTGGAGAGCCGCTTGACCGCGGACACCTTCGCCGCGGTGGGCGGCTGCGGGTCCGCGGCCCGGGCCGTCGCCGCCGGGAGGGCGGCGACGGCGAGCAGCGCGCAGAGTCTCCGGGACCGCCGCATCAGCCCGTGAAGCGGGGGCTGACGGCGCGCTGCAGGCAGCGGATGGCGGCGACGTCGATCGTCTTGGTGCGGCGGTTGGCGCCGGCGACGAACTGCACGCGGGCCTTGAGGTGACGGACGCTCTTGGTCATCGGGAGCTCGATCGAGAACTTGCCGTGCTTGCGCGTCGCCAGCTTGCGGCCGTCGGCGTAGAAGGTCACCGACTTGATGCCGCGGCCCTTCACCTGCGCCTTGAACGTCCGCTTCACGCACGAGGTCGGCGCGAGCAGGCGGGCCGATGCGCGGACGTTCTTGAGGTTGGCGACGTTGCGCTTCGCGGCGACCTGCTTGCTGTCCGCGGTGCCCGCGACCCCCGCCGTCGTGGTCGTCGTGGTCGTGCCGGGAGCGTCCTCGCCGGTCGTGGGCTGATCGCCGCCCGGCTGGCCCGGCTGGCCGGGCTGATCGGGCTGGCTCGGGTCGGTGCCGTCGTCGTAGCAGAACTCGACGTGGCTGACGCCATAGCTGCCGTCGTTGTTCGCGTTGCCCGGCGCGGTGAGGCCGCTGCCCGAGGTCGCCTCGGGGCTGTAGCCGTAGACGTTGGACTGCGTGCCGCCCTTGACGATGACGGCATCGACGGGGACGGTCGAGGTCCACGAGACCACGCCGTTCTTGACGGTGTCGGTCACCTTGATCTCGGCGTTCTGCGCCGAGCCCGAGGTGCCCTTGTCGATCTTGATGGCCTTCCAGGCGGGGTTCAGGTCGGCGCAGGCGGGGTTCCCGTCGACGACGGTCGGGCCGGTCACCGCGGCGTTCGCCGGGCCGGCGAGCGCGACGGCCAGCGAGGCGCCGGCGAGGAGGGTGAGGGCGTGAGCGGGGCGGGTGCGGGAGGGCATGTGGCGAGGCTCCAGGGGACGCAATGGAACGATGGGTCGACCATAAGCCCGCGACCGCTCGCCGTCAGTATCAAGAACGTCTCATTTCCAGCGTGAGCACGCCAGGTTCCGGCAAGTCTCGAGAAGGCCGCAGGTCAGTCCTGCGGGCCGCCCCGCCGCGGCCGGCGGAGAACCGAACCGGGAGCCGCCTCACAGCAGGGCCGCGACCGCCTCCGGCTGCTCGAGCGCCGGGAGATGCCCGGCGCCCTCGATGACCTCGAGCCGCGCGCCCGGGATCGACGCGGCCAGCCGCTGCGAGATAGCGACGAAGTCCGGCACGTCGAGCGATCCGTACGCGACGGTCGTCGACGCCCGCACCTCACCCAGGCGCTTCTCGGCGGACGGCGTGAGCTCCTGCGGCTCGAGCGGGGTCGCGCGCTGCAGCTCGAACCGCCGGCGCTGCATCGCCTCGACGAGCGACCGGACCTCCGCCGAGGCGTTGCCCGCCCACAACGCGACGTTGAGGCGCGTCGCGGCCTCGAGGTCGCCGGCCTCCAGCGCCGCGGTCTCGGCGGCGTCGAAGGCCTCGAGCTCGTCCGAGAAGTCGTGGTCGAACAGCGGCGCGTCGAGCAGCACGAGCCGCTGGACGAGATCGGGCCGCACCAGCGCGCCCTCCATCGCGACGAACCCGCCGAACGACGCGCCCATGATCGTCGCGTCGCGCACGCCCGCGTGGTCCATCACCGCGACGAGATCGGCGGACGGCGAGAACGCTCCCGCCGGCGCGACGGTCTCCCCCGCCCCGCGCGCGTCGTACGCGATCACGCGGAACCGGTCGCGGACCAGGGCGACCAGCGGCCCCCACATGCGCCGATCCGCGACGCCGGCATGGACGAGCACGAGGTCCGGTCCCTCCCCCACGATCTCGCACGCGATCTGCGCGCCGTCCGCGGTGAGGACCGGCTCGGTCACGTCATTCCCACTCGATGGTCCCCGGCGGTTTGGACGTGATGTCCAAGACGACGCGGTTGACGTCGCGCAGCTCGTTGATCATCCGCGACGCGATCTGCTCGAGCAGGTCGTACGGCAGGCGCGCCCAGTCGGCGGTCATCGCGTCGTCGGAGGTCACCGCGCGGATGACGACGACGGAGCCGTACGTGCGCTCGTCGCCCTGGACGCCGACCGTGCGGATGTCGGGCAGGACGCAAAACGACTGCCACAGCTCGCGGTACAGGCCGGCCTTGCGGATCTCGTCCTGCAGGACGTAGTCGGCGTCGCGCAGCAGGTCGAGGCGCTCCTTCGTCGCCTCGCCGCCGACGATCCGGATCGCGAGACCGGGACCGGGGAACGGCTGGCGCCAGACGAGGCGCTCGGGCAGGCCGAGCTCCGCGCCGACCGCGCGGACCTCGTCCTTGAAGAGCGCCCGCAGCGGCTCGACGAGCTCGAACTGGAGGTCGTCCGGCAGGCCGCCGACGTTGTGGTGCGACTTGATCGTCGCCGCGCCCGTGCCGCCGCCCGACTCGATGACGTCGGAGTACAGCGTGCCCTGGACGAGGTACTTCGCGCCCGAGAGCCTGGCCGCCTCCTCCTCGAAGACGCGGATGAACTCGGCGCCGATCGTCTTGCGCTTGGTCTCCGGGTCGGTGACGCCGGCGAGCTTGCGCAGGAACCGCTCCTCCGCGTCGACAGCGACGAGCGGCACGTGGAAGTGGTCGCGGAACGTCTTGATGACCTGGTCGCCCTCGTTCTTGCGCATGAGGCCGTGGTCGACGAACACGCACGTCAGCTGATCGCCGATCGCGCGGTGGACGAGCAGCGCCGCCACGCTCGAGTCGACGCCGCCCGACAGCCCGCAGATGACCTGGCCGTCGCCGACCTGCGCGCGGATGCGCTCGATCTGCTCCTCGACGATGTTCGCCGCCGACCACGCCATGTCGTTGCCGCACACGTCGCGCAGGAAGCGGTCGAGGACGTCCTGGCCGTACGGCGTGTGGACGACCTCGGGATGGAACTGGATGCCGTAGAGCCCGCGGTCGGTCGACTCGAACGCCGCGACCGGCGACTGGGTCGACGACGCCAGCGCCGTGAAGCCGGGCGGCGGCGCGTAGACCGTGTCGCGATGCGACATCCAGCAGGTCTGGTCGTGCGGGAGGCCGCGGAAGAGCCTGCCCTCCTCGCGGATCGTCAGCTCCGACCGGCCGAACTCGCCGACCTCGGCGCCCTCGACACGGCCGCCCAGCTCGCGCGCGAGGAGCTGCATGCCGTAGCAGATGCCCAGCACGGGGACCCCTAGCTCGAGCAGCTCGGGATCGAGGCGCGGCGCCCCGTCGGCGTAGACCGACGCGGGGCCGCCGGACAGGATGAGGCCCTTCGGCTTGCGCCGCCGGACCTCCTCCGCGCCCACGTGATGCGGCAGCAGCTCGCTGAACACGCCGCACTCGCGGACGCGCCGCGCGATCAGCTGGGAGTACTGCCCCCCGTAGTCGAGGACGACCACCTCGTCGACGCTGCGCGGCGCCTGGACGTCGGTGGCGTCCTCGGGGACGAGTTCAGGGGCCGCGTTCGACGCGGTCACGACATCGCTCACGGCGCGCGGCCTCCTTCGGGGTCGACTAGTTGGTGGAGCTGACCATCGCCGGCTGGGCGGGATCCGGCGAGGCCGATCCGCCGTTGCCGTTGCCGCGCGGAGCCGCCGCGGCCGAGCCGCGGGCGCCCATGCCGACACCCTGCGCCGACTGGAGGTGCTTGCCCTCCGTCTGCAGCGCCGGCGCGACCATGAGCTCGGCCCGGTTGAACTCGGCGATGTCCTGGTAGCCGCAGGTGGCCATCGAGGTGCGAAGGCCGCCGAACAGGTTGAACGTGCCGTCGTTCTCGTGCGCGGGCCCGACGAGGATCTCCTCGAGCGTCCCGTTCTGCACCGTCTGCACGCGCGCGCCGCGCGGGAGCGTCGGGTGGAACGTCGCCATGCCCCAGTGGAAGCCGTGGCCGGGCGCCTCGTACGCGCGGGCGAGCGGGGAGCCGATCATCACGGCGTCCGCGCCGCAGGCGATCGCCTTCGCGACGTCGCCGCCGTTGCGCATGCCGCCGTCGGCGATGACCTGGGCGTACTCGCCGGTCTCGAGCATGTGCTGCGACCGGGCGGCCGCCACGTCGGCGATCGCGGTCGCCTGCGGGACGCCGATGCCGAGCACTCCGCGCGTGGTGCACGCCGCGCCGGGGCCGACGCCCACGAGCACGCCGGCCGCGCCGGTGCGCATCAGGTGCAGGCCCGTGTGGTACGAGGCGCAGCCGCCGACGACGACCGGCACGCCGACCTCGCGGATGAACTCCTTGAGGTTGAGCGGCTCGGCGACCGTGGAGACGTGCTCCGCCGAGACGACGGTGCCCTGGATGACGAGGATGTCGAGGCCGGCGTCGAGCGCGAGCTCGTAGTACTGGCGGACGCGCTGCGGCGTGAGCGAGGCGGAGACGACGACGCCCTGCTCCTTGATCTCGCGGATGCGCTGCGCCATGAGGTCCGCGTCGATGGGCGTCTGGTAGATCGCCTGCATCTCGCGCGTGGCCTGCTCCTTCGGGAGCTGCGCGATGCGCTGGAGCTGCTCGTCGGCGTCCTCGTAACGGGTCCAGATGCCCTCGAGGTTCAGGACGGCGCAGCCGCCGAGCTTGCCGATGATCCCGGCCGTCTGCGGGGAGACGACGCCGTCCATGGCGGACGCCATGAGCGGCAGCTCGAAGCGGTAGTCGCCGAGCTTCCACGTGATGTCGACGTCGTCGGGGTCACGCGTCCGGCGGGACGGGACGATGGCGATGTCATCGAATCCGTAGGCGCGGCGGGCCTTCTTCCCGCGGCCGATCTCAACTTCCATTGGGCGATCCTAGGCGAGGGGGCGGACGGAGGATCGAGCGTAGCAACGGCGAATTCCGGTGTTTCCGCCTTTTCCGGACCACCGCCGTACGGCGGCGTCAAGCGTTGAGATCAGACCCCGGCGGCGGCCGTCAGGCGCGCGACCTCGACCTCGGGCACGAGCCGGTCGACCTCGCGCGGCTCGATGATCCCGGCGCCCAGGCGGCGGATGGAGTCCGCTCCGCAGGCGACGCCGAACGCCAGGCAGTCCTCCGCCGACCGGCCCTCGTAGCGCGCGGCGACGAAGCCGGCGAGGAACGCGTCGCCGGAGCCGACGGTCGCGACCGCCTCGCGCGGGTCGATCCGGGCGCGCATCACGACCGGCTCCCCCTCGAGGTTGAGGCGTGCGAAGCACCCGTCGGGCGTGGTCATGATCGTCTCGCGCGGGCCCATGTGGCCCATGTCGCGCACCGCGTTGACCATGTCCGCGTCGTCGTTGAACTCGTGACCCACGAGCTCCTCGGCCTCGTTGACGTTCGGCGAGATCACCGTCGGCTCGGCGCGCACCGCGAGGCGCAGCGGCTCGCCGTCGGTGTCGACCACGGTCGTGACGCCGATCTTGTGCAGCTCGCGGATCAGCTCGGCGTAGTAGTCGGGCTCGACGCCGCGCGGCAGCGAGCCGGCGAAGACGACGATCTCCGCGCCGCGCGCGAGGTAGACGAGCTTGTCGCGGAAGAGCTCGAGCTCCTTCGCCGAGACGGCCGGGCCGCGCTCGTTGATCTCCGTCTGCTCGCCCGTCGTCGGGTCGAGCACCGCGGTGTTCGTGCGCGACTCCTCGCGGATGCGCACGAAGTCGTTGAGGATCGACTCGGCCGTGAGCTGCTCGACGATCCGCGTGCCCGTCGGGCCGCCGGCGAAGCCCGTGGCGATCACCGGCTGGTCGAGCGACTTCAGCGAGCGCGCGATGTTGACGCCCTTGCCGCCCGCCATCGTCGTCTGCTCGACGGTGCGGTGCCGGCGCCCGAGCCGGAAGTTCGGCACGGACAACGTCTTGTCGATCGCCGCGTTGAGCGTGACCGTGATGATCATGTGCGGCTCCCCGCTCTACGGACGACGCGTCGTCGCAGCAGCACGAGCAGAACCGTACAGGCCGTGAGCAAGAGCAGGAGGGCGATCGAGCTGCCGCGCCCGAGCACGTCGGAGAGCCGCTCGCTGAGCGACGCCTTCGGCACGGCCTCGGCGGTGACGAGCGGCACGCGCGCGACGACCTTGCCGCGCAGGCTGACCTCGACGGCGCCGACGCGCGTGCCGGCGGGCACCGGCCCCTTGAGCTCGTCCGGCGCCTTCGTCACGCGCACCTGCGCCTTCTCGCCGCGCCGCACGACGCGCCTGACGGTGTCGCCGGCGACGAGGTCGACCTTCGCGTCGCGGTACTTCTGCGCCGCGCGCGCGAAGACGGTGTCCTGGTCGAGCACGGTCACGCGGCGATAGCGCGAGAGCCCGTACTTGAGCAGCGCGAGGCTGTCGGCGTCGCGGGCCGCCTCGTTCGGCTCGCCGAGCACGGCGCTGATGACCGAGACGCCGCCGCGGGTGGCCGACCCGACGAGCACGTAGCCGGCCTTCGAGGTGTGGCCGGTCTTGACGCCGTCGACATACGGGACGTCGCGCACCAGCCGGTTGCGGTTGATGATCGTGCGCGTGTGATCGCCCGTCGTCAGCGTCGCGCGCGGCGAGTCGGCCGTCTCGCGGAAGAACGGGAACCGGCGCAGCTGCAGCGTGACCTTGACGAGGTCGCGCGCGGACGAGGCGTTGTTGCCCTCGTCGAGGCCGATCGGGTTCGTGTAGTGCGTGTCGCGCAGGCCGAGCGCCCGCGCCCGCGCGTTCATCTCGCGCACGAACCGCGGCACCGACCCGCTGATGCCCGTCGCCAGCGTCACCGCGGCGTCGTTGGCCGATGGGAGCATCAGCGCGCGGAAGAGGTCGCGCACCGACATCCGCTCCCCCGCCTCGAGCCCGACGAGCGACTCGGCAGCCGCGGGCGAGTACGGCGGCGCGGTGAGCGTGTCGTCGAGCGCCGCCGTCTCGAGCGTCAGCAGCGCCGTCATGAGCTTCGTGGTGGAGGCGATCGGCCGCCGCTCGGACGCGCGGCGCTGCCAGATGATGTCGCCGGTGCTGGCCTCGACGACGATGGCCGACGGCGCGCCGATGCTCGGCGGGGCGTCGCCGGACTGCGCGTGCGCCGCCGGGGCCGTCGCGGTGAGCAGCGCGATCACCAGGGCGATCGCGGCCGTGACGCGGGCCATCAGCGCAGCTTGACCTGATCGCCGACCGTGAGGGCGTTCGGGTCGAGATCGGGGTTGAGCTCGAGGAGCTCCTGCACGGTCAGCCCCGTCGCGGCCGCGATGGAGCCGAAGGTGTCGCCGGGCTTCACGGTGTAGGTCTTCTTGGTGGCGGTGGTCGTCGTCTTCGTCGTGCCGGTGCCGGTCGTCGACGTGGACGTCCCGGACTTGCGCTGCTTGGTCGTGGCGGCCGGCGGCGGCGAGTCCTCCTCGTCGGAGGACGTGCTCAGCCCGATGGTGCCGTTGACCACGGACAGCACCGCGGCGGCGGCGGCGAGCAGCGCGAGCGGCGCCAGCCATCGCGTCGAGGTGCGGCGTCGCATGGTGGATCGCAGGATACGAGCGCGGGGCTCAGCCCAGGCCCCATGCCTGCTCGCGGAGCCGCTCGGCTTCCGCAAGCGCCGCCTCCGCCGGCGTGCCGCCCTGCTGCTCGTGCGCCCGTGCGATGGAGCGCGACGCGGTGACGAGGCCGCCGCTGCGGCCGGGGGCGAACGCGGCGGCGACGTCCTCGACGCGGCCGCCCTGCGCGCCGATGCCGGGCAGCAGGAACGTCGCCTTCGGCATGAGCTCGCGCGCGCGCTCGAGGTGCTGCGGGGCGGTCGCCCCCACGACGGCGTTCAGGCCGAGGCGGTCGACGGTCGCCGCCGTGCGCTCCCACACGGTCTCGCCGCTCTCCAGGCGCGCGTCCTGCAGCCCGGCGGCGCCGGGGTTCGAGGTGCGGACGAGGACGAAGATCCCGCGGCCGCTGGCCGCGAAGGGCTCGAGCGTGTCCTCGCCCAGGTACGGGTTGACCGTCATCGCGTCGGCGTCGAGGCCGGCCACCGCGCCGAACGGCGTCTCGGTGCCGGCGAGGAACGCCTGGGCGTAGGCCTCGGCGGTGACGCCGATGTCGCCACGCTTGGCGTCGGCGAGCACGAGCAGGCCGGCCGCCTTCGCGGCGGCGGCGACGCGGTGCAGCGCGGTCCAGCCGGGCGCGCCGAGCCGTTCGAAGCAGGCGACCTGCGGCTTGATCGCCACGCAGGCCGGGCCCGCGGCGGCGATCAGCGCGGCGCAGTGGGCGACGACGACCTCCGCGGCGCGGTCGGCCGGTGCGCCGGTGCCGGGATCGGCCTCGAGCGCCTCGGGCCAGACCCGCGCGGGATCGGGATCGAGGCCGAGGACGATCTGCGACGCGCGTTCGGCGACGCGCGCCGCGAGGAGGTCCGCGAAGGCGGTCAGCCCTTGACGGCCTTCTTCAGCGCCGCGCCGGCGGTGAACTTCGGGGCCTTGGAGGCGGCGATCTGGATCTTCTCGCCCGTGGCGGGGTTGACGCCCTGGCGGGCGCTGCGCTCCGCCACGTGGAACTTGCCGAAGCCGGAGAACGTGACATCGCTGCCGCGGGTGAGCGCGTCCTGCACGGTGTCGAGCGCGGCGTCGACGGCCGCGGCGGCGTCCTTGCGGCTGAGCCCGCTGCGGGAAGCCACCTGGTCGACGAACTCTGACTTGGTCACGTGCGGTCCTTCCGTACGACGGGACAGGGCGCGGCGACGCTACCAGCGGCGCCGGATGGTCCGGCGCCGCTGGAGCGGCCGGCGCTGCGGCCGGCTCGCGAGCTAGCCGTTGAGCTTGCTCTTGAGCCCGCTCGCGGCGGAGAACTTCGCGGCCTTCGAGGCGGCGATCTGGATCTTCTCGCCGGTCGCCGGGTTCACACCCTGGCGGGCGGCGCGATCGCTCACGCTGAACTTGCCGAAGCCCGAGATCGAGACCTCACCACCGTTGCCGAGCTCGTCCGTGACGACCTCGAACACCGCGTCGACGGCCTTCTTGGCCTCGCCGTTGTCGATGCCGGCACGGCTGGCAACCTGCTGTGCGAGTTCTGTCCTGTTCATGGGCGTTCTTCCTCCCCGTTCGCGGAAACGCCGCCACCATAGTCAACTGGTCCGGCGGAATCGGGCTTGCGCGCGGCTTCAACGAGCGTTGACGGCCCATCGGAACTGCTCTTTGCGGCCTTTTCGGGCACTCTTCGGGCCGTGCCGCTCTCCCGCATCGCCTGGCTCTGCACCGTCGCCGCCTGCGTCATCACGGCGATCCTGCTCTTCGTCTCGGGCTACAACGGCTACGGCGTCGTGGCCCTCGCGGTCGGCCTGTCGGCCTCGATCAACCTGCGCTAGGCGCGTCGCAGCCCAACCATGCGAGCAGCGCGCGCGCCGCGCGCCCGCGGTGGCTGATCGCGTCCTTCTCGGCCTGCGTCAGCTCGGCCATCGTGCGGTCCGGATGCTCGACCGGCACGAACGCGGGGTCGTAGCCGAATCCGCCGTCGCCGCGCGGATCGTCGCTCAGCGTGCCCTCGCAGCGCCCCTCGACGACGTGCTCGGTCCCGCCGGGGTCGACGTAGGCGATGGCGCAGACGTACTCGAGCGCGCTCCCGGCGGGCGCCTCGCGCAGGAGCTTGGCGAGGTTCTCCTCGTCCGTCGCGTCCTCGCCGGCGAAGCGGGCGGAACGGACGCCCGGCGCGCCGCCGAGCGCCTCCGCCGCGATCCCGCTGTCGTCGGCGAACGCCGGGCGGCCGGTCCCCTCCGCCGCCGCGCGCGCCTTGCCGAGCGCGTTCTCGGCGAACGTCGTCCCCGTCTCGGGCGGCAGCTCGAGGTCGCCGGGCAGCGGCTCGACCTCGTGGGGCGCCATGAGCGCCGCGAACTCGCGCGCCTTGTGGTCGTTGCGCGTTGCGAGGACCAGCCTCATCGGGCCGCGATCGCGTCGTCCTGCACGCGGCGCAGCTCCGCGATCCCTCCTGCGGCGAGCTCGAGCAGCTCGTCCAGCGACGCGCGCTGCAGCGGCGTGCGCTCCGCCGTCGCCTGGACCTCGACGAGCCCGCCGTCGCCGGTCATGACGACGTTCGCGTCGACCTCGGCCGAGGAGTCCTCGCGGTAGTCCAGATCGCAGACCGCGGCGCCGTCGACCATCCCGACGCTGATCGCGGCGATGCTGCCGGTCAGCGCCTGCTCGGCGCCGGCGGCGCGCAGCGCCAGCGCGAGCGCGACGTAGCCGCCTGTGATCGACGCGCACCGCGTGCCCCCGTCGGCGGTGAGGACGTCGCAGTCGATCCACACGGTCCGCTCGCCGAGCTTCTTGAAGTCCACGACGCCGCGCAGCGAGCGGCCGATGAGGCGCTGGATCTCGACCGTGCGGCCGTCCTGCTTGCCGCGCGTGGCATCGCGCTGCTTGCGGGTGTTCGTGCTCGCGGGCAGCATCCCGTACTCGGCGGTGACCCAGCCCGTTCCGCGGCCCTCCATCCAGCGCGGCACGGAGCTCTCGACGGTCGCCGTGCAGATGACGCGCGTCTCGCCCTGGGCGATGAGCGCCGATCCGGTCGCCGTCGGGACGAAGCCGGGCGTGATCGTGGTGGGCCGCGCCTGCGCGGGCGTGCGGTCGTAGGAGCGTGTCATGGGACCTCGATGAGCTTGCGGTCGACCTGCGCGACCTCGCCGAGCGGCATCTGCAGGAAGCGCGTGCCGAGCGCCTTGAACGCATCGACGTCGCCGGTGCACAGGAAGCGGTAGTCGCCCTCGCCGTCGCGCGGGTTCTCGAGGCCGCGGGAGGCGAGCGCGTGCTCGACCTGCCGCGCGAGCGCCTGGCCGCTGGAGACGATCTCCACGCCGCGGCCGAGGAAGCGCTGGAGCATCGGCCGCACGAGGGGGTAGTGCGTGCAGCCGAGGATCACGGTGTCGACGCGCGCCTCCTTGAGCGGCTGCGTGTAGCCGCGGACGATGTCGACGACGTGGTCGTCGAACGGGAAGCCGCCCTGGATGATCGGCGCGAGGTCGGGGCAGGCGACGCTCGTCAGGTCGACGTGCGGGTCGACGTCCTGCACCGCGCGCTCGTACGCGCCGCTGCGCACCGTCGCGGGCGTCGCGAGCAGGCCGATCCTGCCCGTGCTCGTCGCGGTGACGGCTTGGACCGCCTCGGGCTTGACGACGCCGATGACGTCGACGCCGAGCGTCGTCTCCATCATCCGCGCGCGCAGCGCCGGGAGCGCCGCGGCCGTCGCGGTGTTGCAGGCGACGACGAGGAGCTTCGCGTGCTCGGCGAGCAGGATCTCGGCGACCTCGAGCGTGAAGCGCTCGAGCTCCTCCGTCGTGCGCTCGCCGTACGGGAACCGGGCGGTGTCGCCGAGGTAGACGTAGTCCTCGTGCGGGAGGTGCACGAGCAGCTCGTGCAGCACGGTCAGCCCGCCGACGCCGGAGTCGAACACGGCGACGGGCCGGTCGCGCGGTGCGGGTCGCGTGGCCACGCTTCCATTCTGGCGAAGCGCGCGGCGCGACCTCCCCGGGGCGCTCCCCTCCCCGCGCGACCGGCCGCGCGCTCAACGGCCGGTCTTCGGGGCGTCGCCGACGCCGTCGATCGCGTCCTTGAGCTTCGCGACGATCGTCTTGCCGATGTCGAAGTCCTTGCCGGCGCCGAACTTCACGACGGCGGCGAAGACGAGCGCGAGCAGCAGGATGAGCGCGACGTACTCGACCGTCCCCTGCCCACGGTCCTCGCGGGCGCGGAAGAGGGCGGTCCAGGCGGCGGCGTGGAGCGCGCCGAGCAGGCGGGTGGGCATCGAGGGCCTCCGGTGGTGGATCTGCGGACGGCCCCGATGCTCCGGAGGATCGTGTGACGCTTCGAGACGCGAACGTCGAGCAAGTGCCGCGCTTCCGTGCCGGATCTCCGCGAAGGCGCCGGGACTAGACTCGTCGCGGTGAGCGCGGACAAGACGACCGCCGACACCACCGACCCGGCGCCCGGCAAGGACCAGCCGACGACGGTCATGCCGGCCGCCCCGGAGACCCCCGCGGAGACCCCTCCGGGCGCGGAGACGCCTCCGGCGGAGGCGACCCCGGAGACCTCTGCGCGCGCGGAGACGCCTGCGGCGGAGGCGACCCCGGAGACCTCTGCGCGCGCGGAGACGCCTCCGGCGGAGGCGACCGCGGTGGCCTCTCCGGTCGTCACGGAGCCTCCGGCAGATCAGGGTCCGGGGTTCCGCGAGCGGGCGCGGATGCGGCGGCGGCTGCGGTACCTCCGGCGGCTGCGCGAGCTGCTGTTCCGCGACCTCGGCGGCCTCACGTTCGACCTGCATCGCTTCGGGCGCGAGCGCACCGACCTCGTCGAGGAGAAGCTCGCCGCGCTGACCTCGGTCGACGCGGAGCTGCGGACGCTCGAGACCGCGCTCGACGACCGCCGCCAGCTGCACGAGCTGCGCGAGGCGGGCATCAGCGCCTGCCCGCGCTGCGGCACGCTGCACGACACCGACGCGAACTTCTGCCCGGCCTGCGGGTCCTCGCTGCACGGCAAGGCGCCGGCACCGCCGGTCAGCGAGATGGCCACCGAGGCCGAGTCGCACCAGACCGGCTCGTGAGCGGCTACGAGTTCGGCAGCGCCGCGTGCCCGCGCTGCGGCGCCACGGTCGCGCGCGACCAGGACTGGTGCCTGGAGTGCGGCTACGCGGCGCGGACGACGATCGCCCGGACGCCCCGCTGGCGCGCCCCGATCATCGCCGCCGCCGCCGTGGCGGCCATCGCGCTCGGCCTCCTCGCGGTCGCCTTCGTCGACCTCACCGACGATCCCGGCGGGGTCACCGTTCCCACCACCGCGCCGACGGTCCTCACCGGCCCGCCGACGACCGACCCGGGAACCACTCCGACGGCGCCGACGACGCCGACGACGCCCACCGAGACCTCGACGCCCTAGAGCGTGGGCCAGTGCTCGCGGAGCCGCTCGAGCGCGGCGGTCGCGAGCGGGTGGACGGGCGGGTCGACGACCGCGCCGTCCGATCCGGAGAACGCGTCGACGACGCGGACGACGCTGCGGGCGAGGGCCTGGACGTCGTAGCCGCCCTCGAGGAGCGCTCCGTACGGCACGCCGAGGCCGCGGACGAGCGCGGCCATCGCCGCGAAGCCGTCATCGGTGACGCGGCAGTCCGCGAGCGGGTCGTCGAGATGGGCGTCGAAGCCGGCGGAGACGAGGATCAGCTCCGGCTCGTACGCGCGCGCGAGCGGCCCGACGACGTCGCGGACGAGCGAGACGAACGTCTCGTCGCCCGAGTGCCTCGGCACGGGCAGGTTCACCGTGTACCCGACGCCGTCGCCCGACCCGACGTCCGACGCCGGCCCGCTGCCGGGGTACAGCGGCGACTCGTGGATCGACACGAACAGGACCTCGCGCGACGCGTGGAAGATGTCGTTCGTCCCGTTGCCGTGGTGGACGTCCCAGTCGAGGATCAGCACGCGCGAGAGGCCGTGCACGTCGAGAGCGTGCTTCGCCGCCACCGCGACGTTGTTGAAGAAGCAGAAGCCCATCGACCGCGCGCTCTCGGCGTGGTGCCCCGGCGGCCGGTGCAGGGAGAACGCCGGACGGCCGGACGCGGCGAGCGCCGTGTCGACGACCGCGCAGGCGCCGCCCGCGCCGTGCAGCGCCGCCACCCACGTCCCCTCCGAGGCGATCGTGTCGGGATCGACGGCGCCGCCGCCGGCGATCGACAGCCGCTCGATCGAGTCGACGTAGGCCTCGGGATGCACGCGGCAGAGCTGCTCGCGCGTCGCGCGCTCGGACGGCACGCGGTCCCACCCCAGCCAGTCGTGCGCCTCGAGCGCGCGGTCGACCGCGACGATCCGCGCCGCGCGCTCCGGATGGACGCCCGTGTCGTGCTCCAGCGACGAGGGATGGCTGAGCAGGACGCCGGGAGGCACGCGGGTACGGTACTCGCCGGATGACCGCCGAGCCCGCCACGCCGCTGGACGCCGATCTCGCCGTCATCGGCGCCGGCGCGGCCGGCCTGTACGCGGCGCTGACCGCCGCCCGCGAGAACGCGAAGGTGGCGCTCATCTCCGCGACGCCGCTCGCGCAGACGGCGAGCTACTGGGCCCAGGGCGGGATCGCCGCCGCGCTGGCGCAGGACGACAGCACCGCCGAGCACCTCGCCGACACCGAGCGCGCGGGGCGCGGGCTCACCAGGCGCAGCGCCGCCGAGGTGCTCGTCGAGCATGCGCCGCAGGCGGTGCACGACCTCGCCGAGCTCGGCGTCCGCTTCGACGCCGACCGCCACGGCAACCTCAGCCTCGGCCTCGAGGGCGGCCACTCCAAGCGCCGCGTCGTCCACGCGGGCGGCAGCGCGACCGGCCGCCGCGTCGTGCGCGAGCTGTCCGCGCTCGTCGCCGCGGAGCCGAACGTCACCGTGCTCGAGCTCGCGAGAGCCGCCGACCTGTGGTGCGAGGACGGCCGCTGCGCCGGCGTCCTGCTGGAGGACGGCCGCGCCGTGCGGGCGCGCGCCTCCCTCATCTCCGCCGGCGGCGCCGCCGCGCTGTGGCAGCGCACGACGAACCCGCCCGGGTCGACCGGCTCCGGCATGGTGCTCGCCCACCGCGCCGGCGCGGACCTCGCCGACCTCGAGTTCCTCCAGTTCCACCCGACCGCGATCACCGGCATCCCCGGCCGCGAGGGGTTCCTCGTGACCGAGGCGATCCGCGGCGAGGGCGCGACGCTGCACGGCCCCGACGGCGAGCGCTTCGTGGAGGAGCTCCTGCCGCGCGACGAGGTGGCGCTCGCGATCTACCGCAAGCTGCAGGAGACGGGCGCGAGCAGCGTCGGCCTCGACATGCGCCACGTCGACCCGGGCCTGTTCCCGAACGTCGTCGGCGCCCTGCGCCAGTCGGGCCTGGACCCGCAGCGCGAGCTCATCCCCGTCGCGCCCGCCGCCCACTACATGATGGGCGGGATCGTCACCGACCTCGACGGCCGCTCGACGTTGCCGGGGCTGCTGGCGGTCGGCGAGTCGGCGTGCACGGGGCTGCACGGCGCGAACCGCCTGGCCAGCAACTCGCTCAGCGAGTGCTTCGTCTTCGGAGCGCGCGCCGCGCGCGCCGGCCTCGACGAGCCGGCGCCCACCGCTCCCACCCCTCCGCAGGCCGATCCGGTGCCGGCGCCGAGCGACGCGACCCGCGCGGCGATGTGGCGCCACGCGGGACTGGAGCGAACGCCGGAGGGACTTGCAATGCTCCTGACTGATCCACATCCCTTGGCACGGCTCGTGGCCGAATGCGGCCTCCTGCGGGAGGAGAGCCGCGGTGCTCACCACCGTGCCGATCACCCGGAGCTGAAGACCGAGCTCGACGGCCATCACGCCGTCGTCTCGCCCGCAGGACGCGTCGCTTTCGCGGCCTGGTCCTGAACGTCCGCGTTCCGTCTTAACGCGAACTCAACAAAGGGGACGTTCCTACCTGTGTGTCAGCGGGAAATGACGCTGACGCGCCGGGGATTTCCAAGACGGATCTAGGGGTCTTATGTTCCAGTTCAGTCGCGCGATCTACAGGGACCTTGCGGATGACATCGATGTCAGCGCAAGCGCCCCTGGTCGCACTGCTCACGAGCACGTCCTGAAGGCCTGCGAGACGACCATGGAGCGTCTCGCGACCGATCGCCATTACTTCGCGCGTCCGGCACGGACGCTCTTCAACGACATCCGCTTCTGCTTCCCGATGACCGCACAGGCCAGGGTCTGGCGCATCGTGAACGCGTACGTCGAAGCCGCCACCAAGTACCTGGACCGCCTTCCGAAGGCCGGATACGACGTGAACGGCAACCCGCTCTCGTGCCGCGCGACCACGCGCAAGGGCACGGCGTGCCAGCGCGTGCCGCTGCCGCACAACGGCTACTGCCCCTCGCATCAGCACCTCGCCGAGACCGAGGAGACGGAGCTCATCGCAGCCTGAGAGAACGGGTGGGGCGGCAGCCGCGCGCGGCAGGGCGCGCGGTCCGGGTCCGTATCTGGGGGGATGGCGGAACCCGGCTCCACCCGAGCTCTCTCCGGAGACGCATGGCGCGCGGCGGGAGGCGCGCCAGAGCGTCGCAGTAGGGTCCCGGCGTGCTGCTGCTCGGCGTCGACGTCGGCGGGACCTTCACCGACGCCGTCCTGGTGACCGGCGACCGCGTCGTCACCGCCAAGGCGCCGACGACGCCGGCCGACCAGTCCGAGGGCGTCCTCGCCGCCGTCACCGAGGTCCTGCGCCGCGCCAGTCAAGCGCCGGAGGACGTCGGAGCCTTCGCGCACGGCATGACCGTCGCGACGAACGCGCTGCTCGAGGGCAAGACCGCGCGCACCGCGCTCGTGGCCACCGCGGGCTTCACCGACGTCGTCGAGCTCGGCCGCCAGGCGCGCAAGGACCTCTACCGCCTCTGCGCCGGGCATCCGGCGCCGCTCGTCCCGCCGGACCGCCGTGTCGGTGCGCGCGAGCGGACCGGCCCCGAGGGCGTGCTCGAGCCGCTCGGCGACGAGGGTGCGGACGAGGTCGCCGCGCGGCTGGCCGAGCTCGACCCCGAGTCCGTCGCCGTCTGCCTGCTGCACGCCGACCGCTTCGGCGAGCACGAGCGCGCGCTCGGCCGCGCGATCGCCGATCGGCTTCCCGGCGTGCACGTCTCGCTCTCCCACGAGGTCGTCGGCACCTTCCGCGAGTTCGAGCGGGCAGCCACGACCGAGGTCGACGCCGCCCTCTCCCCCCTGCTCGCGCGCTACCTGCGGCGGCTCGCGGCACGCTGCGCGGACCACGGCCTCCCGGCGCCGTCGATCATGCAGTCGAGCGGCGGCCTCGCCGACCTCGGCGCGGCGGCGGAGCACGCGGCGCTGACGGTGCTGAGCGGCCCGGCGGGCGGCGCGGCGGCGGCGGCGCTGATCGCGGAGCGGACGGGCGAGCGCGACCTCCTCTGCTTCGACATGGGCGGCACGTCGTGCGACGTGTGCGTCGTCGAGGACGGCCGCGTGCGCGAGACCGCGGGCCGCGAGGTCGGCGGCCGGCCGCTCGCCCTGCCGATGGTCGACATCCACACGGTCGGTGCGGGCGGCGGGTCGATCGCGTGGCTGGACGCGGGCGGCGCGCTGCGCGTCGGGCCGCGGTCGGCGGGCGCCGATCCGGGCCCCGCCTGCTACGGCCGCGGCGGCACTGAGCCGACGGTCACCGACGCCAACCTCGTGCTCGGCCTCCTCGATGCCGACGCGCCGCTGGCGGGCGGCGTGCGGCTCGACCGCGCGGCCGCGGAGCGGGCGGTCGCGTCGCTCGGCATCGACGACGTGCGGGAGGCGGCGCGCGGGATCGTCCGCGTCGCGAACGCCGAGATGCTGCGCGCGCTGCGGGTCATGACGGTCGAGCGCGGCGTCGACCCGCGCGCGTTCGCCCTGCTGGCGTTCGGCGGGGCCGGCGGGCTGCATGCGTGCGCGATGGCCGAGGAGCTCGGGATGAAGCGCGTCGTCGTCCCGCGCGCGAGCGGGGTGCTCAGCGCGCTCGGCCTGGCCGCCGCGGACCGGCGCGTCAACGTCCAGCGCACGGTCCTCGGCCGCGACTACGACCTCGACGCGCTGGCGGCCGAGGCGCGCGAGCGCATCGGCGACGACGCCGCGCAGATCGAGGTCGCCTACGACTGCCGCTACCACGGCCAGTCGTTCGAGCTGACCGTCGAGGACCCCTCGGCGTTCCCCGCCGCGCACGAGGAGCGCTACGGCTTCCGCGAGGACGGCGCCGACGTCGAGGTCGTCACCGTCCGCGTCACCGCGCGGATCGCCGGGCCCGCGGTGGAGCTGGCGGGCGACACGGATGCGCACCCGCGGCTCGAGGAGCGGGCGACGGCGCTCGGCGAGCGGACCGCGTACCTCCACGGCGAGCTGCCGCCCGGCCTCGAGCTCGAGGGCCCGGCGGTGTGCGCGCTGCCCGAGGCGACGGTGGCGGTGCCGGCGGGCTGGCGCGGGACGGTCGACGCGACGGGGACGGTGGTGCTCGATGGACCCCGTTGAGCTGCAGGTGACGACCGGCGCGCTGCGCGCCGCGTGCGAGGAGATGGGCGCCGTGCTCGTCCGCGCCGCGCACTCGGCGAACATCAAGGAGCGCCGCGACTGCTCGACCGCGCTGTTCGACCCGGCCGGGCAGATGGTCATGCAGGCCGAGCACATCCCGGTTCACCTCGGCGCCATGCCCGCGTCGGTCGCGGCGGTGCGCGACGAGGACCACGCGCCCGGCGTGTCGTGGATCCTCAACGACCCGTTCGCGGGCGGCACGCACCTGCCCGACATCACCGTCGTCACGCCCGTCTTCGCCGACGGCGAGCTGCTCGGCTTCGCCGCCAGCCGCGCGCATCACGCCGACGTCGGCGGCCGCGTCCCCGGCTCGATGCCCGCGGACTCGACGACGCTCGACGAGGAGGGCGTCGTCATCTCGCCGCAGCGGCTGACGCCGGAACTCATCGACGAGCTCGCCGGCCGCATGCGCCAGCCGCGCCAGCGGCGCGCCGACCTGCGCGCGCAGCTGGCGGCGAACGCGACGGGCGCGCGGCGGCTGGAGGAGCTGGCGGCGCGGATCGGCGCCGAAGGCCTGCGGGCGGCGACCGCCGAGGTGCTCGATTACGCCGAGCGGCGCACGCGCGCGCAGCTGGCCGCGATGGACGACGGCGTCCGCGAGGCGGTCGACGTGCTCGAGGCGCGCGAGGGCGACCTCGAGCTGCGGCTGCGCGCCGAGGTGCGCGGCGACGAGCTCGTGCTCGACTTCACCGGCGGCGCCGCGCAGCACGAGGGCAACCTCAACTGCCCGCTCGCGGTGACCCGGTCGGCGTGCCTCTTCGCGCTGCGCGTGCTCACCGATCCCGACATCCCGGCGAGCGCGGGCGCCGAGCGGCCGCTGCGCGTCGTCGCGCCCGAGGGCTCGCTGCTCAACGCGCGCCCGCCCGCCGCCGTCGTCGGCGGCAACGTGGAGACGTCCTCGCGCGTCGCGGACCTCGTGCTGCGCGCGTTCGGGCGCGCGCTCGGTCAGGGCACGATGAACAACCTCACGCTCGGCAACGACGCCTTCACGTACTACGAGACGCTCGGCGGCGGGCAGGGCGCGTGCCCCGACGCCGACGGGCCGAGCGGCGTGCACGTGGCGATGAGCAACACGCTCAACACGCCGGTCGAGGCGCTCGAGCTCGAGTTCCCGTTGCGCGTCGTCCAGTACGCGCTGCGGCGGGGCAGCGGCGGGGACGGCGCCTTCCGCGGCGGCGACGGCGTCGTGCGCGAGGTCGAGGCGCTCGAGGACATGACGTACTCGCTCATCACCGAGCGGCGCCGCCACGCCCCACCCGGCGCGGACGGCGGCGGCGACGGCGCGCGCGGGCGCAACGTGCTCGACGGCGAGGAGCTCCCGCCGAAGGCGACCGGCACCCTGCGCCGCGGCCAGCGACTGCGGATCGAGACGCCCGGCGGCGGCGGTTTCGGCCTCAGCCGATGACCACTTCCACGCGTCCCGGCCAAGGGGCCAGCATCCCGCGAACCGGCTCGGCGGCCTCCTTGTCCGGGTCCTCGTAGACCCAGAAGGCGTCCTTCGCGCCGGGCGCCGAGAAGTACGTCGCGTCGCCCTTGAACGGGCAGTGCGACGTGGTCTCGCTCGCCTCCAGCAGCTCCATCCGCACGTCCTCGCGCGGCAGGTAGTAGCGGTCCGGCAGCACGCCCTCCGACATGACGATCGCGCGGTCGGACTCGGCGAGCACCCGGCCGCCTGACTCGACGCGGACCCGTTGCTCGGTGGGGCCGGTGGTGATCCGATGTCCAAGGGGCATGCGGGTCAAGGGTAGGGGTCGGGTAAGGGGTCACACGCGCGAACTGAGGGCATGCTCCCGATGCCGGAGGAGCGTCTTAGGCCGATAGTCGGGGCATGCCTTCCTCCCTCCAGCACATCAGCTCCCTTCAGCATCTCGCCGAGCTGCGTCGCTCGGCGGACGAGCACCGCGCCATCCCGCGCGACGACGGGCCCGCCAAGGCCACGAAGAACATAGGTCAGCCCCGGGCGTGGCGCGGCCTCCGCGCGCTGCGGCCCGCGCATTGACTGCCGGGGGCGCGATACTGAGCAGCGTGCCAGCACGCGTGACGAGCGCCCGGTTCGTCGGCCGCGAGGCAGAGCTCGCGGAGCTCGTCGCCCTGCTCGAACGCGCCTCCGATGGTCGTGCCCAGCTCGCCTTCGTCACCGGCGAGTCGGGCATGGGCAAGACGCGCCTCGTCGACGAGCTGGCGCGCCGCGCGCTCGACGACGGCGCACGCGTGCTGAGCGGCGAGTGCGTCGAGCTCGGCGAGAGCGAGCTCCCCTACGCGCCCATCGTCGGCGCGCTGCGCACGCTCGTGCGCAACGGCGATCCCGCACTCGACGCGATCGGCACCGCGCGCGCCGAGCTCGCCCAGCTGCTGCCCGAGCTCGCCGGCGAAGCCCGCCGCCCCGACGCCGCGAGCGCCGCCACCCCGCAGGCGCGGCTGTTCGAGGCGCTGCTGACGCTGCTCGACCAGCTCGGCCGCACGCAGCCCGTCCTGCTCGTCATCGAGGACATCCACTGGGCCGACCGCTCGACGCGCGACTTCCTCGTCTTCCTCTCGCACGCGGTCTGCCGCGAGCGCGTCCTCACCGTGGCGACCTACCGCAGCGACGAGCTGCACCGCCGCCATCCCCTGCGCCCCGCGCTGACCGAGCTGGAACGCAGCGAGCGCGCGCACCGGCTGGAGCTGCGCCCGTTCACGCGCGAGGAGCTCGCGTCGCAGCTCGATGGGATCCTCGGCGACGACGACCTCGACCGATCGAGCCTGATCGACCGGCTGCTCGCACGCAGCGAGGGCAACCCGCTGTTCGTGGAGGAGCTGCTGGCGGCGGGCCGCGACGGCCGCGGCGAGCTGCCGCCGACGCTGCGCGACGCGCTCATGCTGCGCGTTGAGGCGCTGTCGGAGGACGCGCAGGAGCTGCTGCGCGTCGTCGCCGCGGCGCGCCGCGTCGAGCACGAGGTGCTGCGGGCCGCGAGCGGGCTCGAAGGGCGCGCGCTGCGCGACGCGCTGCGCGAGGCGGTCGCCGCGCAGCTCCTCGCCCCCGACGAGGACGGCCGCTACGCGTTCCGCCATGCGCTTCTGCGCGAGGCGGTCCACGACGACCTGCTGCCCGGCGAGCACGGCGAGCTGCACGAGGCCGTGGCCTGCGCGCTTCAGAAGCACGGCGGCGGCGACCTCGAGGACCTCACCGAGATCGCGCATCACTGGACGTCGGCGGGCGACCGCGAGCGGGCGCTCGCCGCATCCGTGCGCGCGGCCGAAGCGGCCGAGGGCGTCCACGCCGCCGGCGAGGCCGCGGCCGCGCTGGAGCGGGTGCTCGAGCTGTGGCCGAAGGTCGAGGACGCCGAGGCGCTGGCGGGCGGCGTGTCCCACGCGCAGGTGCTCGAGCGCGCGGCGCGCAACCATCAGGCCGCCGGCGAAGGCATGCGCGCGCGGACGCTGCTGCTGCGCGCGCTCGGCGAGATCGACGCGGTCGCGGAGCCGCGCGTGGCGGCGATGGTGCTCGAGCGCATCGGGCACGTCGAGTGGGACCTCGGGCGCGGTGCGGACGCGCTGGAGTCCTACGTGCGCGCGCTGCAGCTGCTGCCGAAGGGCGAGCCGAGCGCCGAGCGGGCGGTCGTGCTGGCCGCGCTGGCGCGCGCGCTCATGCTCGCGGGGCGCTACGACCAGGCGCGCGAGAACTGCCGCGAGGCGATCGCGGTCGCGCGCGAGACGGGCGCGCGGTCCGCGGAGGACTCGGCGCTCAACACGCTCGGCGTCTGCCTCGGCGCGCTCGGCGATCCGGAGGGCGGCACCGAGGCGCTGCGCGCGTCGATGGAGAACGCGCGCGCCGACGGCCGCTCCTTCGACCTCTCGCGCGCGTTCGTGAACCTCGCGGAGGTGCTCTTCCTGTGGGGCCGCGCGCGCGACGCCCAGCGGATCGTCCACGAGGGGCTCGAGGAGCTGCGCGACGTGCGCGACTGCCGCTGGATGACGCTGCAGCTCGCGGAGATCGACTTCCACCTCGGCGACTGGGACGAGGCCGAGGCGCACAACCGCGTCGGCATCGAGGCGACCGGGACGACGCGGGTGCTCTACCTGCTCGGGCGGGCGGAGCTGGTGCTCGGGCGCGGCGACCACTTGGAGGCCATCGAGCTGCTCGAGGAGGCGCGCGACCGCGTGACCTCGTCGCTCGAGCCGCAGTGGCACGGGCCGCTCGCCGCCCTGCTCGCTCAGGCCTACCGGCGCGAGCGCCGCTACGACGACGCGCGCGCGACCGTCGCGCTGGCGCTGGAGCGTGTCCGGGCCGGGCGCAGCCAGGACGTCGCGCGGCTGGCGCGGCTCGCCGCGGCGGGCGTCGCGCTGGAGGCCGACCGGGCCGAGCACGCGCGGGCGCTGGGCCGGGCGTCCGAGGCGGACGAGGCGGCGCGGCGCGCGACCGAGCTGCTCGCGCTCGCGAAGCGCCAACCGCTGCTCGCCGCGTCGAAGGCGATGCCGATGGCGTGCGCGCACATCGACGACGCCGAGGCCGAGGTGCTGCGCGCGCAGGGCACGCCCGACCCGGCTCTGTACGCGCGGGCGGCCGAGAGCTGGGACCGGCTCGAGCGCCCGTACACCGCCGCGCTCGCCCGGCGCCGCCGGGCCGAGGTGCTCGCCGCCGCCGGCGACCGCGAGGGCGCGACCGAGGCCGCCCGCCGCGCGCGGATCGGCGCCGAGTCGCTCGGCGCCTCGTGGCTCGTCGAGGAGCTCGACGGCCTCGCCCGGCGCGCGCGCCTGCGCCTCACCGACGAGGCGCCCGCGGAGCCGGCCGAGGAGCCCGCCGACGAGCTCGGCCTCACCGCCCGCGAGCGCGAGGTCCTCGCCCTCCTCGCCGAGGGCCGCACCAACCGCGAGATCGGCGCCGCGCTCTTCATGGCGGAGAAGACCGCGAGCGTCCACGTCTCCCGGATCCTCGCCAAGCTCGACGTCCGCTCCCGCACCGAAGCAGCCGCCGTCGCCCACCGCCTCGGCCTCGCCGCCTGAGGGGACAGACCCTTTAGATAAAGGGACTGTCCCCCAATAGTGCCTGCAAATCGCCGCGTGGCCGACAGGGACGGAGCCCTTAGATAAAGGGACTGTCCCCCAACGTGAAGGGACTGTCCCCGTAGATTCTGCGGGCGTGAACGTCGCTTTCCTGGGGCTGGGCATCATGGGGTCGCGGATGGCCGCGAACCTCCGGCGCGCCGGCCATCACGTCGTCGTGTGGAACCGGACGGCCGCGAAGGCCGAGGCGCTCGGGCCGCCGATCGCGTCATCTCCGGCGGAGGCCGTCAGCGAGGCCGAGGTCGTGATCACGATGCTCGTCGACGGGCCGCAGGTCGACGCGGTGGTCGGCGAGGCGGTCGAGGGCGCGCGGCCCGGGACGCTCTTCGTCGACATGTCCACGATCGCGCCGGCGGCGGCGCGCGCGCTGGCCGAGCGGCTCGACGGCCGGGGACTGCGATTCGTCGATGCGCCCGTGACCGGGTCGTCGCCGAAGGCCGAGGACGGGACGCTGACGATCATGGCCTCCGGCGCGCAGGCGGACGTCGACGCCGCGCGGCCGCTGTTCGCCGCGATGGGCTCGCTCGTCGTCCACGTCGGCGAGCACGTCGGCCAGGCGCAGACGGTCAAGCTCATCAACAACGCCGTCGCGGCGGCGAACGCGGTGACGCTGGCGCAGGCGCTCGTCGTCGGAAAGGCGACCGGGGTCGATCTCGACGCGCTCGTCGAGGTGATGAACGCCGGCTCGGGGAACTCGACGATGCTCGGCCTCAAGGCCGGGCCGATGCGCCGCCACGACTACTCGACGCTGTTCAAGCTCGAGCACATGCTCAAGGACGTTCGCCACTGCCTCGCCGAGGCGCACGCCGCCGGCGTCCCGTTCCCGGCCGCCGCGGACGCGGCCGAGACGCTCGCCGCCGGAGCCGGCCGCGGTCACGGCGAGGACGACTTCGCGGCGGTGCTCGAGGTCATGGAAGGACTCGCCGGCGTTCGACTCTGACTGGTCGTCACGTCGGAGAGGAACGTCAGGGCGCCCGTAGACGCCGGACGCATTTCCAAAATCGCGATTCGTGTGCTTGGATGCGGGGCAGTCCCGTCGCTCGGCTGCGAAGCCGTTTCGCGCCGGGACCTTTCTGTTGCAAGACCAAGCAGGGCTGAACCCATGCCAATCGCTTTCAAGGAATGGGCGGTCACCGTCCGCGCCCTCGCCGAGGGCGAGCAGCTCGTCACCCTGCGCAAGGGTGGCATCCGGGAGGCCGACCGGCACTTCCGGCTCGAGCACGACCGCTTCTTCCTCTATCCCACGTTCGATCACCAGCGCAACGACCTCATCCGCGAGTCGCACCAGCCGGAGCTCGGCCGGGCGCTCGAGGAAGGCGTGTGGGCCGACGAGGAACCGCCCGCCGAGGCGCTGATCCAGGACGGCGGCATCCCGCAGCCGGACCGGGTCCGCATCCGCGCGTGGGCCGAGGTGGCCGCTCACGTCACCATCACCGATCCGCGCACCGTCGACGCGCTGTCCCCGTACTACGTGTGGACGACCGACTACGCGGAGAAGCGGCTGGCGTGGAAGCGCCGCCATCCGCTGCATGTCCTGCTCCTCCGCACCTACCGCATCCCGCGGCCGGTCACCGTCAAGGTGAAGGACGACTACGGCGGATGCCGCTCGTGGTGCGAGATCCAGCGCGACCTGCCGTTCGAGGGCACCCCCGTGCTGTCGGACGACGAGTTCGAGCGGGCCTCGGAGGAGATCCTCGCGATCGTCGGCGGCGGCGAGCTCGCGCTCGAGCCGGCGCTCGCGTAGCAGTTGCCTTTCGAGGGCGCCTCGCGCGTCCTCAGCATCGGGATCGGTGGCGGAGGGGACGTCGTGGGCGCCCTCGCCACCGCCCTGCATGCCCGCCGCTCGGGCGCCGAGGCGATCGTCGGCGGGATCACGTGGGAACGGCGGCCGATCGACCCGATCCCCGGCCCGCGGCGCCTGGACGAGGTCGTCGCGGCGCGGCGGCTGAACGACGCCGTCGCCATCGCGGGCCCCGAGACCGGCGGCCCCGGCGACGTGCTGTTCGCCGAGTCGCACATGGCCGGCCACCTCGGCGAGCGCACGGTGCTCGTCGACCCGAACCCCGGCCCCGCGGCGGTCGCGGAGGGGCTTGCCGACGCCTGCGAGCAGCTCGGCTGCGACCTGCTGGTGCTCGTCGACGTCGGCGGCGACGTGCTCGCCCACGGCGACGAGCCCGGCCTCGCGAGCCCGCTCGCCGACGCGATCATGCTGGCCGCCGCGCGGCACCTTCGCGATCGCGGCCCGCGGGTCGTGGCGGCCGTCTTCGGCGCGGGCTGCGACGGGGAGCTGACCCCGCCCGAGGTGCTCGAGCGCCTCGCCGAGGTCGCGAAGGGCGGCGGCTGGCTGGCGACGATGGGGCTCGCGCCCGGCGACGCCGATCAGCTGGAGGCGGCGATCGAGCGGGTCCCGACCGAGGCGAGCGCGATGGCCGTCCGCTGCGCGCGCGGGGGCTTCGGCCGCGCCTCGATCCGCCGGGGGCGGCGCAGCGTCGAGCTCTCCCCCGTCGGCGCGCTCACGTTCTACCTCGATCCGCACGTCGCGATGGACACGGCCGCGCACCTGGCCGACGCCGTCGTCGACGCGCCGTCGCTGACCGACGCGAACGCGATCCTCCACCGGCTCGGCGTGCGCAGCGAGCTCGACTACGAGATCGACGCCGCCAAGACGACGTAGGGTCCGGTGAGTGGCGGACTGGGTCGAGACCGCGAGCGAGCACTTCTCGGCCCGCCACAGCGAGGAGGACCAGGAGGGTGCGCTCGACGTCCTGCGCCAGCTCGAGGACACGCGCGCGCGCCTGTCGGAGCGGTTCCCCACGCTGCCCGAGCAGGAGATCGCCGTCGTGCTGCACGAGTCGCAGGCGCAGCTCGACATCGCACAGCCCGTGCTGCCGTTCGTCCGCCGCCTGACGACGCCCGCGTCGCGCCGCTACCTCGTCGGCTGGGTCTCGACCGACACGATCCACATGCTCGCCCCGGCGGAACTGGAGGACCGCGCGTCGTCGGTGCGCGGGTCGCGCGAGATGCTGATGCTGACCCCCGCGGCGCTGTACGCGCGGATCGTGCTGGCGACGTCGAACCCGGTGCTGCCGCCGCCGTGGGGCCCGCGCCGGCTCGTCCGCGAGCTGCGCTGGTCGTGGCTGACCTGGGGCGCGTCGCAGTACTTCTCCCGCCAGATCCTCCACGCGCGGCCCGCGATCGCTCGGCGCCTGCGCGAGGGGTCGCCGCCCGACTTCCCGCCGTCGATCCGCGACGCGCACCTGCTGGGCGGGACGATCATCGACCTGCTCGCGCGCGAGGAGGGCGAGCAGGCGGCGGTCGCGCTCGCGGTGAGCGCCGGCAGAGACGGCTCCCCCACCGACGCCCTCCGCCACGCCTTCCACGGCCGCGCGCTCCACCACACGGAGGGAACGTGGAGGAGCCACCTCGCCCGGCTGGCGGGGAAGGCGTAGGGACGCGGGGCGGCGCGGCGGAGCGAAGACGCGAGACGGCGCGGCGGCGCGGCGGCGCGGCGGCGCGGCCCTCAGCGGAGCAGGTCGACGACGACCACGATCACGGCGACGGCGCCGAACGCGGCGAGCAGGCCGGCGAGGACGCGGGACGGGCGCGGCGGCGGTGCGGGGCTGCCGGCGAGGTTCGCCTGCAGGAGGACCTCGCGGGCGACCTCGACGCCGGACTGGGGAACGAGGACGTCGCGCGGGCCGGCGGCGAGCATCTCGGGCACGTCGAACCCGCGCGTGCGGCGCAGCAGCGACGGCACGCCCTCCTCGAGCAGCAGGTTCTGGATGAACTCCGCCTCGGGGAGGTTGCGGCCGTGGGCGACGCCGACGAGCTCGCCCTCGCTGTACTGCTTCTTGACCTTCCGCGCGCGCTCGCGGCGCTCGTCGACCACCGCCTCGACGGGGCCGCCGGCGACGACGAGCGGGACGCCGCACGCCGTGCAGAAGCGCTCGTCGCCGGCGTGCTCGAGACCGCACGACGGGCAGACGAGCACGTCCGGCGAGGTCACACGACCTCCACGTCCACCTCTTCGACGGTGGACGAGGTCACGCGGTAGGAGCGGACGACCGGCTCGGGCGTGCCGAGGCCGACGATGAGCCACTCGATGCCCGGGTACTGATCGGCCCAGTTCATGTCCGTCTGGGAGGGATAGGGCTCCGTGCGGACGTGCGAGTGGTAGATCGCACCGAGGTCCGCGCCGTTGTCCTCCATGTCGAAGATCGCGTTCGCGAGGTCGACGCCCATCTCGAACTTGTACGGATGGGCCGCCTCGTTGCGGCACCGGTAGACCTTCGTCGCCGCGCCGTCGGCCACGCCGACGGCGCCGCAGCACTCGTTCGGCAGGTCGTCGCGGGCGTGTTCGATGATCTCGTCGAGCAGGGCCCGGCTGATCTTCACTGCCTCAGCGCGTAGTCGTCGTCCTGATCGCGCTTGGAGTCGCCGTTGATCGAGTCCTTGAACTCGCGGATGCCGTTGCCGAGCGCGCGGCCCGCATCCGGGAGCTTCTTCGGGCCGAGGACGATGAGCGCGATCACCAGGACGATGACGAGCTCGGGGAAGCCGATGTTGAAGGGCATGACGCTCCTACCACCAGACGGTGGATTCCAGGTTCTCGATCTGCTCGAGCGGCAGCGTGTAGACGCCGCTCGACAGGTACTTCCAACCATCGTCGCAGACGATGAACACCACGTTGCCCTCGTCCATCTCGGAGGCGACGCGGACGGCGATCTTCGCGATCGCGCCGCTCGACACCCCGGCGAACAGCCCCTCCTCGTCGAGGAGCTTGCGCGTCCACAGGATCGCGTCGCTGTTCGTGACGAAGATCTTCCGGTCCAGCAGGCTCAGGTCGATGATCGGCGGGATGAACCCGTCGTCGAGCGAGCGCAGGCCCTGCACCGGCTCGCCCTGCATCGGCTCGGCCGCGACGATCTTCACCGCGTCGCCGAGCTCCTCCTTGAACCGCCGGGCGTTGCCCATCAGCGTGCCGCCCGTGCCGAGCCCGGCGACGAACGCGGAGACCTCGCCGTCGAGCTCCTCGAGGATCTCGACCGCGGTCCCGTTGTAGTGCGCGTTCGGGTTCGCCAGGTTCCCGTACTGGTACGGCATGTAGTACGAGGCGTCGGCCTGCGCCATCTCGAGCGCCATCGCGACCGCGCCGTTGGAGCCCTGGTCGCCGGGTGAGTAGACGATCTCGGCGCCGTACATCTTCAGGAGCTGCGTCCGCTCGGGCGTGACGTTGTCCGGCATCACGACCTTCAGCCGGTAGCCCTTGCGCGAGCAGATCATCGCCAGCGAGATCCCGGTGTTGCCGGAGGTCGGCTCGAGGATCGTCTGACCCGGCGCGATGAGCCCCTTCTCCTCGGCGTCCTCGATCAGGGCGCGCGCGACGCGGTCCTTGACCGACCCGGTCGGGTTGAAGCTCTCCATCTTCGCCCAGATGCGCACCCCCGGCTTCGGCGACAGGCGCTTGAGCTCGATGAGCGGGGTGTTGCCGATGGCCGCGACGATGTCCTCGTAACGGCCGCCGCAGGGGCGGTTGCGCAGCTCGGCGGGGGTCACTTCACGGAGTGTAGTGCCGATCCGCCGAGCTGAGTGACGCTTCCGTTACGGCGCCGTGACCGCCCAGGAGCCCGAGATGTACGCGGTTCCGGGAGCGCTCGACTCGGCGCGGACCATGAAGCCGAACGGGTCGATCCCGAGCTCCCCCTGCGTCGCCGAGAACACCTGCGGCGCGGTCGTGTTGGAGCGCGAGTTCTCGTAGACGCAGAGGTAGCCGGCGTCCGCGGTCGGCGCGAACCGCGTGCCGGTGCAGTGCGGGGCCGTCGTGGAGATCGGGACCACGACCGCCGTCAGGTCGCCGGTGACCGGCAGCTGGAACGTGACGGGCGCGCGGACCGCGTCGCTCGCGCTGTCGGCGACGAGCTGGTTGGCGTACACGCCCTTCAGCGTGCGGCCGCTCGGCAGCGCGTCGAGCAGCGGGCCGGCCGGGCCGGTGTCGCCCTTCGGGCCGCGCTCGCCCGTCGCGCCGTCGGCGCCCTTCGGGCCGGCGGGCCCCTGCGGCCCGGTCGCGCCGGTGGCACCGGCCGGGCCCTGCGCACCGGCGAGCACGCCCTTCGCCAGGTCCTTCGCGGTGACCGAGCCGTTCTTGATCTCGCCCGAGCGGATCGCGGAGGCCTTGACCTCCCGCGACCCGACGCTGTCCTTCGGGAGCTTCAGCGCGGCGTAGCCCGTGCCGCCGGTGGCGGCGACGAGGGCGACGATCGAGACGACGAGGGCCGGGCTGGGCCGGCGGCCATGGAGACGGAGCATCTGCATGGCCGCAGGATCGGCGCCCCCCGACGAGATCTCATCGGGGGGTTGCCCAGTTCTCGGTCGATCGGGGTCTTACGCGACCCCGCCCGCCCCGCCGGCCATGGCCGGGAGGATCACGAGCGTGTCGCGCTCGCTGACGGGCGTCTCGAGCCCGTCGAGGACGCGGACGTCCTCGTCGTTGAGGTAGACGTTGACGTAGCGGTTCAGGTCGCCGTTGTCGCCGAACAGCTGGCTCTTCGTCGCCGGGTGCTGCTCGGCCAGCGCGCTGAGCACCGCGCCGACGTTCTCACCGGCCGCGTCGACCTCGCGCTCGCCGCTGGTGGACGGGCGCAGGACAGGGGGGATCTTCACGGTCGCCATAGGGATCAGAACCTAGCCCGCGGCGGCGCAGAACGCCTCGTAATCCGGGAAGACGCCCATCTCGTCGTCCGAGATGTCCTCCGGATCGCGCGAGCAGATCGGGCAGTCGGGGTCGCGGCGGACCTTCAGCTCGGTGAACGTCGCGCTCAGCGCCTCGTACAGCAGCAGGCGGCCGACGAGCGGCTCGCCGATGCCGAGGACGAGCTTGACGACCTCGGTCGCCTGCAGCAGGCCCATCGTGCCCGGCAGCACGCCGAGGACGCCGTTGGCGCCGCAGGACGGCGCCAGCTCGGCCGGCGGCGGCACCGGGTACAGGCAGCGGTAGCACGGCCCGTCGTAGGGCTTGAACACGGACAGCTGGCCATCGAAGCCGAGGATCGACGCGCTCACGACCGGGATCTGGAACCGCACCGACGCGTCGTTGAGCAGGTACCGCGTCGGGAAGTTGTCGAGGCCGTCGACGACGACGTCGTAGCCCTCGATGATCTCCGCGATGTTCGTCCGGTCCATCCGCGTCTGGTACTTGACGACCTTCACGTCCGGGTTGAGCTGCGCGATCGTCTCCTCCGCGCTGTCGACCTTCGCGACGCCGACGCGGTCGGTCGTGTGGATGACCTGGCGCTGGAGGTTCGAGACGTCGACGACGTCGTCGTCGACGATGCCGAGCGTGCCGACGCCGGCGGCCGCGAGGTACAGCGCGGTCGGCGAGCCGAGCCCGCCGGCGCCGAGCAGCAGCACCTTCGCGTCAAGCAGCTTCTGCTGGCCCTCCTCGCCGATCTCCGGCAGGAGGAAGTGGCGGCTGTAGCGCTGGCGCTGCTCGGGGCTCCACTGCTTCGGGACCTCGACCTCGTAGCCGCGGTCCTTCCACAGCGTGTAGCCGCCGGTCATCGACTCGACGTTCTCGTAGCCGAGGTCGTCGCGCAGCGTCTTGGCGGCGAGCGCCGAGCGGTTGCCGGACGCGCAGTAGAGGATCACGCGCTGGCCGCGGTCGGGCGCCGCACCCTCGATGCGCGACTCGAGGTGGCCGCGCGGGACGTGGTACGCGCCGGGGATCTTGCCCTGCGAGACCTCCTCGGTCTCGCGCACGTCGACGATGACCGCGCCGTTCCCGAGGACCTCGTGGACCTCCGAGGGATCGACCTCGTCGATCTGGCTCTTGATCTGGCGGATGAACTCCGCGCCGGAGGGGGTCAAGGTGTCGAGAACTCCTGAAATCGGGTCCGGATTCGTACTTCACAAAGTGTAGCGAGGGATCCCGGCTCGGCCCTACCCTCGTAGCGTGCCTCTTCGCGCGCAGCTTGCGGTGGCTCTCGCGACCTTCTTCGTCATCGTCGCAGCCGGCGTGCTGATCCTCGCCGACGGCGGCGAGTCGGAGGGCCGGGCCGCCGCCTCCGGCGCCTTCGAGGGCTCCATCCGCCCGCCGGGCATCGCCCCCGCCGAGTTCCGCCTGCGCGACCAGGACGGGAAGGTCGCGACGCTGTCGGAGTACCGCGGCTCGCCCGTCGTCGTGACGTTCCTCTACACGACCTGCACGGACACCTGCCCGCTCACCGCGCAGCAGATCCGCGGCGCGCTCGACCGGCTCGGCCACGACGTCCCGGTGCTCGCCTTCGCGGTCGACCCGCCGAACGACACCGCCGCCCGCGCGCGCCGCTTCCTCGCCGAGCAGAAGATGCTCGGCCGGATGCGGTTCCTGCTCGGCCCGCTACCGGGCCTGAAGGCGCAGTGGAAGGCGTACGGCATCCAGCGCCAGACGCCGAAGCACGAGCACTCGGGCTACGTCGTGCTGCTCGACCGGCGCGGCGTGCAGCGCATCGGCTTCCCCGTCGGCCAACTCACGCCGGAGGGTCTGGCTCACGATCTGGCGCTGCTGGAGCGTCGTTAGCGCGCGCGTCGGCGCGCCGGTCGAGCAGCGCCTTCACCGAGATCCAGATCACGATCACGAGGACCGGCACGATGTAGGCCGACTCCGCGAGCCAGTGGCCGGCGTGGGCGAGCGGCGGGATCACGAGTTCGCCGCCGAGAGAAGCCAGAGGCCGAGCGAGGTGAACGCCACCATCACGGCGAGCATCCAGTACTGCGAGCGCGTCGCGGTGCGCGTGTCGTCGTAGACCACGAGCGCGCGGTCGTGCGCGAGCACGAGGCCCGCGATGTGGCCGAGCACGAGCGCGGCGACCTGGACGTACCAGATGCCGTTCGCGCCCACGACGGAGTAGTCGATCGTCGCCGTCGCCGTGCCGAAGAGGTCCCAGCCCTTGCCGAGCGGGTCGGACGCGAGGTACGCCGCCGCCTGGCCCTGGTAGGCGAGGAGCGAGAAGTAGTGGGCGATCATGTAGGCGAGCGCGATGGGGACGAGCGACGGGGCGAACCGCAGCGCGAGCTCGCGCGCCGGGTGCGACCGGTCCACCGTCCTCATACCCAGGACGCCCAGCCAGAAGAGCCCCGCGAGGATCAGGACCACCGCGAGCATGCCGATCGTGTAGGCGATCTCGAGCGCGCGCGTGGCGCCGAGACCCAGGTCGACGAACCAGCCCTCGATGTCGAGCGCCGTGTCGGTCCAGAACGAGTTCTCGGCGAGGCCGTCGAAGCTCGTCGTGCCGATCGCGACGGCGAGCAGCGCGACGGTGCCGGCGACCGGCGTCATGTGCGTGACGCCGGACAGCGGCGGGCGGACCGACAGCGTCCGGTCGTGCCAGTGCAGCGGCGACAGCCGCCCGAAGAGACCGAAGTAGACGGCGAACGCGTCGCCGCGCCGCGTCCACTGCTCGACGCCATAGAGCGCCATCCCGACGAGCTGCACGGCCGCGTAGAGCAGCGCGAGGATCGCGAGCGTGCTCGGGTCGTCGCGGTCGGCGTAGACGAGCTCGAGCCACGCGAACGCGAAGAGGCCGATCGCCGCCGGCCAGCGCCCGAGCCGCGCGGGGTACGGCAGCGGCGCCGGCGCGCCGCCCGGCATGACGCGCTGCAGCGTCCACCCCGCCGCGCGCCCGATCGCGCGCCACGGGTTGAAGGCGGCGAAGACGTCGCCCAGCAGCAGGCTGAGCGCCGGGACGCCGACCCAGAAGATCACGTAGATGAAGGTCGGCGTGATGTTCGCCGTCGTCGACTGCGTGCCGGCGAGGCCCGCCCACACCAGCACGCCGAACGCCGCGACGCCGATCGCTCCGGCGAGCACCTCGAGCGCGCGCGGGGCTTCGAGGACGTCGCGCTCGCGCGCCTGCTCGAGCCGCGGCTGCGGCCACAACAGCGCGAGCCCCACGAACGACACGACGAGCACCGCGGTCGCGGCCCAGCCGAAGAGCCAGCGCGGGATCGGCAGGTCCTCGCGGCCGACGATGCCGTGCGCGAGCGCGCCGTCGGGCAGGACGAGCGCCGACGCGACCGCCGCGAGGCCGACGAGCGTGAGGGCGCGCCGACGGGTCACGGCTCGACGACGAGCTTGGCCAGCTCGGTGCCGGTCCCCTCGTTCTCGATCTCGAAGATGCCCTCGGCCGTGGCCTTGAAGGTCAGGGTCTTCGTCCCGCCCGCGGGAACCTCGACGGCCTTGTCGTAGCCGTGGAGGTGGACCTCGACGGGCTGGTCCGAGCGGTACCGCAGGCGCACGGTGTCGCCCTTCGTGTACTTCAGCTCCGGCACGTCGCCCGAGGCGTTCTGCCCGCCGGCGATGCGGATGGTCTCGACGCGCGGCGCCGCCGGCTGCGAGGTCCCCTCCGGCTGCTGCTGCTCCTGCTGCTGCGTCTCGGTGCCGGCCGAGGTGTCCGCCGACGTCTGCGTCGACGGCGTGCTCGCCGTGTCGTTCTCGTCGTCGCCCGAGCCTTGGGCGATGAGGAAGCCGCCGACCAGCACGATGGCCGCGACGGCGAGGATGGCCAGACGTTGTCCCGCGCTCACGGCCGAGCAGCCTAGTGAGCGCGGGACGGTGCCTATGCCAGTGGTGCTAGCTGCTGCAGGAAGCGGTGCTCGAGGCGGTCGCCGTGGCGCCGTTCTCGTCGGTGAACACGACGCTCACCTTGCGCTTGCCGCTCTTGCATCCGCCGACGGCCTCGTAGTAGCCGTGCTTCTTGCGGACGATCCTGTTGATCTTCGAGGTCACGCTGACGACCGCGTTGTCGAGCGTGGGCAGCGGGTGCAGGAGCGAGGGCGGAACCTCGAACTCCAGCGCCGTGGCAGCGCCGCGCTTGACGTACTTCGTGGCGATCGGGGCCGCAAGCTCGATGGCGCAGCGCGTGCGCTCATCGGTCGACTGCGGGGAGCCCTTGATGTACAGGGCGCCCTTGTTCGTGCCCGAGTTGTAGACGGTCACGCTGGCGTTGCACTCGATCGACTTGTCGTTCGGGTTGTCCTTCGCGCCAGTGGCGTTCTCGATGAACCCGGAGCCGACCTTCGAGCCGGCCGGGCAAGCCGACGGGCCCTTGCTCTCGAGCGTGTCGACCGAGCACTTCGGGAACAGCGTCGTGTTCACCTTGAGCCCGTCGAAGCGGATCGAGTACTTCTTGATCGGCGCAGGACGCTGACCGCTCTGCTCGCCGACCTCGTAGCCGAAGTCGATCGAAACGGGGATCGGCTTCTTCTTGGACCCGGCCTTGGCAGGGGTCACCTTGCCGGACACCGAGTAGGTGTTGACCTGCGCCGCGTATGCGACGGCGGCAACGGCCAGCGCGAGGCCGGCCACCGCCAGAACAGCGAACTTCTTCCGCATCTCTCTCCTCCGAAGACTTCAGCGGTTGGGGGTGGGACGCGGGCACGCTACCGATCCGCCGAGGGCGGGCACAAGTCCCGCCCTCCGAAGACCGGTCGCGTACCGGTGCGCCATCGTTACGAGCAGCGGGCGCCGCCCGACTGCTGGGTGTCCTGATCGGTCCCCTCGTTGTCGAAGGTGACCGTCACGACGCGGCGGCCCTTCTTGCAGCCGCCGAAGGTCTCGAAGTAGCCGTAGGTCTTGCCCGACTTCTTCACGGTCTTCTTGGCGAGCGTCAGCTGCGTCTCGACGAGCGCGTTGCGGATCGTGCCGACCGGGTTCTTCAGGTTGGCCGGGATCGAGAACGACAGCTGGTCGCCGGTCGCCTTGCGCACGACCGAGACCGGGATGGCGGTCGCGATCTGAATGACGCAGCGCTTGTCCGGGTCGGCCTCGTCCGGGCTGCCCTTGACGAAGAGGGCGGCCTTGCCGGTGCCGGAGTTGTAGAGCTTCACCGTCAGGTAGCAGGCCAGCGACTTGTCGTTGCGATCGGCCTGGTTGCCCGCGATGTTGCGGGCGAAGCCGGTCGCCACGAGCGCCTTCGACGAGCAGCCGGCGTCGCTGGAGGCCTGCTCGATCTTCGCGGCCGAGCAGCCGGGGAAGCGGCCGGTGTTGATGCGCACGCCGGTGAAGAACACGGTCAGCTTGTCGAGGGCCGCGGGGCGCTTGCCCTCGGTGTCGGTGACCTTGAAGCCGAACTTGCCGCCGATCGGAGCGGGCTTCTTCTTCGTGCCCGACTTGGTCGGCGTCGTGCTGAAGGTGATCGTGTTGACGTTCGCGGCGAACGCCGTGGCGGTGACGGCGGCCACGATCAGGGCGGCGAGCGCCGCGAGCGAGAGCTTCTTCATCAGGTGGTGGGGTTCCTCTGAGGGGACAGGAAAACGGTGTGCCAACCGCGCGACCTACCCGCGGCCTCCAGGGAACACACGGCGCGTGCCATGGTTGCGGTGATCCCTGAAGCCGATGTGAAGACAGTGAAGCCTCCGATAAAGACCATCCCCGCTCCCCCGTTCCCGGCGAAGGCCCCGTGGGTCAACGTCGCGATGCTGCGCATGGACCAGCAGCGCGGCAAGCCGGTGCTCGTGGAGTTCTTCGACTTCTGCCGCGTGAGCTCGCTGCGGACGCTGCCGTACCTCAAGGCATGGCACGCGAAGTACGCCGACGCCGGCCTGCGCGTCGTCTCCGTGCACGCGCCGGGCTACGAGCCGTCCAACGACGAGGACGCCGCGCGCGCCGCCGTCGCGCGGCTGGGGATCGAGCACCCCGTGCTGCTCGACCACGAGCTGCGGCTGTGGGCCGCGTACGGCAACAAGGGCTGGCCGGGCCGGTACCTCTGGCGCCCGGAGGAGCGCGGCCATCACCTCGAGGAGTTCCACTACGGCGAGGGCGGCTACGTGGAGACCGAGCGCGCGATCCAGGAGCTGCTCGGCGTGTCCGGCGACCTCGTGCCGGCCGTGCACCCCGAGGACGACCCCGAGGCGCTCGTCGTCGTGCCGACCGAGGAGCAGGAGGGCGCGTGGTCGGGCCCGTACGAGGCCGGCGGCGTGTGGGCCGTCCTGTCCGGTGAGGGCGAGGTGATGGTCAACGGCGAGACGGTTGCGGTCGACCATCCCGGCGCGTACCCGCTCCTCGAGCACGAGCGCCACACCGCCGGCGTGCTGGAGCTCGAGGTCGGCCAGGGCGTGACGTGCCACGCCGTGACGTTCACCCCCGGGCTCGCGCCCGAGGGAGCCGTGCCTACGGCGTGAAGTCCGGCAGCAGGTTCACGAGCCGCGGCGGGCCCTCGGCCTCGACGATCACCGCCGACCCCGGCCAGTACGGAGATCGCCCAGAGGGCGATGCCGTGCTCCTGAGGGAGTAGGGGGACTTCCGCGGCGACATGCCGAGGAACGCCTCCTCGTGCACCCATGAGCCGGTGTTGACGAGGCGCGGGCCGCCCGGCCGCTGCCACTCGTGCTGCTCGTCGCCGGGCCACGGCCCGGCGCGGTGCGTGTGGCCGAAGAGGACCCAGCCGTCGCGGACGCCGAGGCCGCTCGCCGTCGCGTGCATCGCGCGCAGCGCGCTGCGGCGCAGCTCGACCGCCGAGAGGTCGCGGCCGACGGGGCCGAGACCGAGCCGGTTGACCGCGGCGATGGCGAGCGGGAACCCGGCGACGAGCGCGCGGGTCCGCATGCTGCGCGTGCCGCCGTTGCCGGTGAGCGCCCGCCACGCCGTCTGCGTGCCGCGCTGGCGCTCGGCGCCGAAGCCGATCCGGGTGTGGCGCGCGACGATGTGCAGCCACGCGTACAGCGGCGCGAGCAGCGCCTCGTAGCCCTCGACGCCGTCGGGCGGCCACGGCCCGCCGATGACGCGCCGCATCGCTCCCGCGCCGAGCCGCTCGAACGTCGGGATCGTCAGGTGCACGTCGAGGTAGTGGCCGTGCGTCGCGTAGACGTCGTCGCGCAGCCGCACGCCGGGGTACGCGAGCACGACCTCGGCGGGCGCAAGCGCGTCGGCGAGCGCGCGCGCCGCGGGCGACGCGCCCGGCGTGGTGCGCGCCTCTTCCCCCAGCGGCCCATCGCGGCGAACCGCGCGGTCCTCGAGCCACGGTGCGACGAGCGCGTGGTCGTGGTTGCCGGCGAGCACGACGACCTCGGTGCCGGGCCGCAGCGCGCCGGCGATCGCCCCGAGCGCGGGACGCCCCGCCTCGATCGCCTCGGCAACCGGCCCGTGGCGCAGCTCGAGCACGTCGCCGAGCAGCACGAGCCGCTCGATCCCGTCCAGCGCGGCGGCGAGCGCCTTGCGCGCCTCGGGACGGCGCAGGACGTCCGCACCGGTGCGGCTGCCGAGATGCAGGTCGGAGATGACGAGCGTCCTCGGCGTCGCGGGCGAAGCCACTCGGGCAGAGTACGGGGCGATGCCGACCGCCCCGCTCGACGGCGTGCTCGTCGCCGACTTCTCGCGCGTGCTCGCCGGCCCGCTGTGCACGCAGGTGCTCGCCGACCTCGGCGCCGACGTGGTGAAGGTCGAGCGGCCGGACGCCGGCGACGACACGCGCGGCTGGGGCCCGAGCTACTTCCTCGGCCTCAACCGCGGCAAGCGATCGCTGGTGCTCGACCTCAAGGACGCGGCCGACGCGGAGCTCGCGCGCGAGCTCATCCGCCGCAGCGACGTCGTCGTCGAGTCGTTCCGGACGGGCGTGATGGACCGGCTCGGCCTCGGGCCGGACGTCAACCCGTCGGCGGCGTGGTGCTCGATCACCGCGTTCGGCGCCAACGACCTGCCCGGCTACGACCTGCTGCTGCAGGCGCTCAGCGGGCTGATGCACGTCACGGGCGAGCCGGACGGCCCGCCGCTGAAGGTCGGCGCCGCGCTCATCGACCTCGTCTGCGGGCTGCACGCCGCGATCGGCGTGCTCGCCAAGCTGCGCGCGGGCGAGGGCGGCCGGTTCGAGGTGACGCTCATGGACAGCGCGCTCGTGTCGCTGCTCAACCAGGCGAGCGCGTGGCTCAACGACGGCGTCTCCCCCGTGCGGATGGGCAATCGCCACCCCGCGATCGCGCCCTACGAGACGTACGGCGAGATCGCGATCGCGTGCGGCAACGACGCGATGTTCCGGCGGCTGTGCGGCGTGCTCGGCCTGCCGGAGGACGAGCGGTTCGCGACGAACGACCTGCGCGTCGAGCACCGCGAGGAGCTGAGCGCGCTCATCGAGGCACGGCTCGCCGAGGGCGACGGCTGGGTCGAGCGGCTGAACGCGGCCGGCGTGCCCGCGGGGCACATCAACGACGTGCCGCAGGCGTTCGCGTTCGCCGAGGCGCTCGGCCTGGACCCGGTGTGGGAGCTCGACGGCGTGCGGACGGTGCGCTCACCGCTGCGCGGGCTGGCGGCGCCGACGACGCGGCCGCCGCGGCTCGGCGAGCACGACGCGGAGCTCAGGCGCTGGCTGCGGCCGCCATCGCCTGGCGGATCTTCTTCGGGAGCATGAAGCGGACGTCCTCCTGGACGACCTCCAGCTCCGACACGTCGCCGACGCCGAGGCGGTCGACGAGCGCGGTGACGAGCTCCTCCGGGGCCGACGCGCCGGACGAGATGCCGACGACGCGCTTGCCCTCGAGCCACTCGTCGCGCACCTGCGAGGCGTTGTCGATGAGGTGCGACTCGGCGCCGTGCTCGCGCGCGACTTCAACCAGGCGTTGCGAGTTCGACGAGTTCTGGGAGCCGATCACGAGCACGAGGTCGCACTCGCGGGCGAGCTGCTTGACGGCCGCCTGGCGGTTCGTCGTGGCGTAGCAGATGTCGTCGGTGCGGGGACCGGTGATCTGCGGGAAGCGCTCGCGGAGGCGGGCGATGATCGCGCGGGTCTCGTCGACCGACAGCGTCGTCTGCGAGATGTAGGCGATCTTGTCGGGGTCGTCGACCTCGAGCGCGTCGACGTCCTCCTCGGTCTCGACGAGGACGATGTGGTCCGGGGCCTCGCCCATCGTGCCCTCGACCTCCTCGTGGCCGGAATGGCCGATGAGGATGATCGTGTAGCCCTCCGCGGCGAACTTGATCGCCTCGCGGTGGACCTTCGTGACGAGCGGGCAGGTGGCGTCGATGGTCGCCAGGCCGCGGCGCTCGGCCTCGGCGTGGACGGCCGGCGAGACGCCGTGGGCGGAGAAGACGGTGACGGCGCCCTCGGGGATCGTGTCGTCGAGCTCGTCGACGAAGACGGCCCCGCGCTCGCGCAGCTTCTCGACGACGTGCTTGTTGTGGACGATCTCCTTGCGCACGTAGACCGGCGCGCCGTGCAGCTCGAGCGCGCGCTCGACGGTCTGGACGGCCCGGTCGACGCCAGCGCAGTAGCCGCGCGGCGCCGCGAGCAGGAGCTTCTCGACGGTCACCCCGACCAGTGTAGGAGCAGATCGAGGACCGTTTCGCCGACCGCGTCGACGCTGTCCTCGGCCACCACGTCGAGGTCGTCGCCGGTCGTGTGCCACTCGTCGAACGTGAAGTCGATGAGGTCGATCGCGGGGATCCCGCGGGCGAGGAACGGCGTGTGGTCGTCCGAGACGCCGCCCGCGGTGCCGGGCGGGAAGACGCGCTCGGTGCCCACGCGCCGGGCGGCGGCGCGCAGCCGGCTCCACAACTGCGGGTCCGAGTCGGCCTCGCGCGGGATGCGGGTGCCCTTCTCGGCGATGAAGTCGAGCAGGACGAGCGCGCGGATGTCGTTCGCGTGGCGCTTGGCGTACGCACGCGAGCCGCGGATGCCGCAGCGCTCGAAGTCGGCGCAGCCCTTCGGCGCCTCCTCGCCGTCGAAGAGGACGAAGCGCAGCGCGGGCGCGCCGGCGGGCCGCTCGGCCGCGCGCAGGACCCGGGCGAGCTCGACGACGGCGGCCGTCCCGCCCGCGCCGTCGTTGGCGCCCACGAAGCCGCGCGGCGTGTCCTTCGTGTCGTAGTGGGCGGCGACGACGACCGCGGGCTTCTTCCCGGGCAGGCTGCCGACGACGTTGCGCAGGCCGGGGTGGCCGGGGACCGCCTCGAAGCGCCCGTTCGGCAGCTGCCGGCGCAGGCGCTCGGCGAGGCGGCGCAGCGGCTTCGAGCCCGCGGGGCGCGGGCCGTACTGCTCGACCTGCGCGCGCAGCAACGCGAACGCCCGCCCGCCGTCGAAGCGGTCGACCTTCGCCCGGGGCACCGCGGGCGCGGCGACGGCAGGCTTGCGCTCGATCTCGTCCGGGGTGAACCAGTCGAAGTCGCGGGACGCGAGGTAGACGAAGAACCCGCCCAGGACGAGCTGGACGAGCAGCGCGACCACGAGCGGCTTGGGCGCCCGCGGGCGCGGCCGTGCGACGGGTTCCGTGGGAACTTCGCCCATGGGGGTAGTTCAGCAGGCATGCGCATCGCCGTCGTCGGAGCCACCGGCAACCACGGGTCCAGCCTCGTCCGGCGCCTCAGCCGCGACCCCGAGGTCGAGGCCGTCCTGGGCATCGCGCGCCGTCTGCCCTCGCTGACGCTGCCGAAGGTGACGTGGACCGCCGCCGACGTGTCGAAGGTCGACCTCGCCCCCGTGCTGCGCGGCTACGACGCCGTCGTGCACCTCGCCTGGCTGATCCAGCCCGGCCGCAACGAGGCGGTGACGCACGCCGTCAACGTCGAGGGCAGCGCCGCCGTGTTCGAGGCCGCCGCGCGCGCCGAGGTGCCGGTGCTCGTCCACGCGTCGTCGGTCGGGACGTACTCCCCCGGGCCGAAGGACCGCGCCGTCGACGAGTCGTGGCCCAGCGACGGGATCGACTCGTCGTTCTACTCGCGCCACAAGGCGGCGGTGGAGCGGATCCTCGACTCGTTCGAGGCCGCGCACCCCGGGCTGCGCGTCGTGCGCGTGCGGCCGGGGCTCGTCTTCAAGCGCGAGGCCGCGACGCAGATCCGGCGGCTCTTCGCGGGCCCGTTCCTCCCCTCGCCGATCCTCCGCCGAGGGCTGATCCCGGCGCTGCCCGTGACCGAGCGGCTGCGCTTCCAGGCCGTCCACACCGAGGACCTCGCGGAGGCCTACCGGCTGGTGCTCCTGCGCGACGACGCGCGCGGCGCGTTCAACATCGCGGCCGATCCGGTGCTCGACGGCGAGACGCTCGGCGAGGTGCTCGGCGCACGCGCGGTGCCCGTCCCCGCCGGCGCGTTGCGCACGGGCGCGGCGCTCTCGTACAAGCTGCGACTGCAGCCGTCGGAGCCGGGCTGGCTCGACATGGCGCTCGGCGTGCCGATCATGGACTGCGGCCGAGCCCACCGCGAGCTCGGGTGGGAGCCGCGGCGCACCGCGCGCGAGGCGTTCGCCGAGGTGTTCGACGGCATGCGCGAGAGCGCCGGGCTGTCGACGCCGCCGCTCGATCCCGGCACGAGCGGACCGCTGCGGATCCGCGAGATCGTGACCGGCGTCGGTTCGACCTCGCGATAGGGCACACGGGCCGGTAGCTTGCGGCTCCATGGCGCAGGCGCACCTCGACCGGCTGACCGCGATAGACGCGTCCTTCCTGCACCAGGAGGGCTCGGAGTCCCACATGCACGTGGGCGCGCTCGTGACCCTCGAGGGTCCGGCGCCGTCGATGGAGGACTTCCTCGACTCGCTGCGCGGGCGGCTGCACCTCGTCCCGCGCTACCGCCAGAAGCTCGTGTTCCCGCCGGCCGGCAGCGGCCGCCCGCTGTGGGCCGACGACCCGAACTTCAACCTCGAGTACCACTGCCGCCACACCGCGCTGCCGGCGCCGGGCAGCGACGAGCAGCTGCGCAACCTCGTCGCGCGGATCTTCTCCCAGCAGCTCGACCGGTCCAAGCCGCTGTGGGAGCTGTGGGTCGTCGAGCACCTCCACGACGGCGGCTGGGCGCTCATCACCAAGACGCACCACGCGCTCATCGACGGGATCTCCGGCGTCGACCTCGCGACCGTGATGTTCGATCTGACGCCGGTGCCCCGGAAGGTCGAGCACCCCGGCCGGCCGTGGCAGCCGCACCAGGAGCCGGCCGCGGTCGACCTGCTCGCCGCCGGCGTGCGCGGCGCGGTGAAGACGGGGCTGCAGCTGGCCGAGCGGGCCGCGGCGTCGCTGACGCACCCGACGCGGTCGCTCGACGCCGTGCGCGAGGCGGTCGAGGGCGTCGGCGAGGTCGCGTGGGCGACGCTCAACCCCGCGCCGCCGACGCCGCTGAACGTCCCGATCGGGCCGCACCGGCGCTTCGTCGGCGTCCGCGGCCAGCTCGCCGACTTCAAGCTCGTCAAGGACGTCTACGGCGGCACCGTCAACGACGTCGTGCTGAGCGCCGTCGCGGGCGGCCTTCGCACGTGGCTGCGCGAGCGCGGCGTGCGGACCGAGGGCCTCGAGCTGCGCGCGCTCGTCCCCGTCTCGCTGCGCCAGGAGCACGAGCACCACACGCTCGGCAACCGGATCGCGGCCATGCGCGGGCCGCTGCCCGTCTACGTAGGCGACCCGGTCGAGCGGCTGCGGACCGTCAGCGCGGCGATGCAGGGCCTCAAGTCCTCCAAGCAGGCGCTCGGCGCCGAGGTCCTCGCCGCGCTGGAGAACTTCGCGCCGCCGACGATCCTCGGCGCGGCCTCGCGGCTGAACTTCTCGACGCGTCTGTTCAACCTCATCGTCACGAACGTGCCGGGCCCGCAGTTCCCGCTCTACGTGCTCGGGCGGGAGATGCAGACCGTCTTCCCGATCGCGTTCCTGCCGCGCGAGCACGCGCTGGCGATCGCGATCATCTCCTACAACGGCTGGCTGAACTTCGGCCTGCTCGGCGACTACGACGCGCTGCCCGACATCGAGGCGCTCTCCGACGCGATCGAGGCGTCGATGACGGAGTACGTGACGCTCGCGCGCGCCGAGCGCGAGCGGACCGCGAAGCCGCCCACCCGGCCGGAGCCCGTTCCCGGCTAGCGCGCGTTCTTCGCGACGCGCACGCGCGCGTCGGGGCGGACCGGCTTGGGCTCGCGGTTGCCCGCCCGGTCGACGGCGATCGTGTAGAAGGCGTAGCGGCCCTTGGGGGCGAGCCTGACGCGCATCGTCGTCTTGCGCGTCTTGGCGATGCGGCGCGCGCCGCCGCTGCCCTTCGACCGGTAGATCTCGTAGTGGTCGATGCCGGTGGCGGCGACGCCCGCGGGCGCGGTGTCCTGGCCGCTCCAGCGCAGGGTGATCGTGCGCTTGCGCGTCGTGCGCGGGCCGCGCAGGACCGACGTCGGCGGGCGCAGGTCGATCTGCTTGGCCGCCTCGACTGCTCCGCGCGCGTCCACGATCCCCCAGCCGAGGTCGTTCGACCAGCCGGTCCCGGCCGGGCGGCGCGCGGTCTGCTTGAGGATGCGGACGACCTCCGTCGCCGGCAGGTCCGGGTTCAGCCCGCGCACGAGCGCGGCCACGCCGCTGACGATGCCGGTCGCCATCGATGTGCCCTGCAGGTAGGCGTAGCGATCGTCGCCGCGGAACGTGGTGCGGCAGCGGCACGGGGCCGAGAAGTCCGGGGGCAGGCGGCCGCGATCGAACGTCGTCTGGTTCGCCGGCCAGGCGCCGAAGATGCCCTTCGGCCCGCCGCCGCGCTCGGCGAACGCGCCGTAGGCGGCGAGCGAGATCTCCGAGCCGTACCCCGCGAACGACGCGCGCTGGTCCGCGTACGTCGCCGCGGTCACCGTGATGCCGCGGTTGAAGTTCGCGTCGGCGCCGGTGCCGGCCGGCTGCAGGATGTTCGCGGGGTCGCCCTGCTCGTCGGTCGCCTCGTCGGCGGCCGCGGCCACCAGGACGACGTTGTGGTCGATCGCGTAGTTCACCGCGTCGACGAGCGCCGTCGGCGGGACGCGGCCCCCGTCCGTGCCGAAGCTCATGTTGATGACCTGCACGCCGCGGTTCGTCGAGTCGACGATCGACTTGATCACCGAGCTGTCGCTGAAGTCGGTCTTGACGACGAGCAGGCCGCAGTCGAGGCCGGCCCCCGCCATCCCGGCGCCGTTGCCCGAGGCGGCGCAGGCCAGCGACGAGACGTGCGTGCCGTGGCCGGTCTCGTCGACGAGCGCCCCGCCCGCGCCCGCGGTCGGGTCCTCGTCGAGCGCGTCGCGAACCTTCGGCGCGATCTCGGGCTGGCCGCCGTCGGCGCCCGAGTCGATGACCGCGACCGTCGTGTTCGTCCCGCGCGCGACGTCCCAGGCCTCGATGAGCCCCGTGCGCGGGATCCACCACTGGATCGTCGTGCCGGCCGGCGTGCCGGGCGCGGTCTCGGGATCCGACAGGGCGGGATCGTCGGGGACGAAGCGCGGCGTCGCGCGGTGCTCGACCTCGACGGTGCGCACGGACGCGTCGGCGCGGAGCCTGCGGGCAAGCGCGGAGAGCGACTGCCCCGCCGCCGGCTTGACGGTCAGCAGGCCGACTTCGGGAACGACCGGGCCGGCGCGGCGCGCGGCCGCGCGGGCCAGCACGACGGGCGCCGCGGCGCGCGCGTTCGCACCCGGATCGGCGAGCGAGACGAGCAGCCGGCCGGTCGTCTCCGCGCGCGCGACATCGGCCCCCGGCAACGCCGCGGCGAGGAGACAGCAGACCATGGCCATCAGGCCGACCCGGCGCATCGTGCCCATCCTAAACAGCCAACCCGGGACAGTTTGCTGCGTTTCGGTGCTTCAGAGCGTCACGAACGACGTTCCGCGAGCCAACTGGCCCCCGTCGTCCGCATGCCCCCGGGCGGCGGGGCTCTCGCGGCGCCTCAGTAGCCGAGCGCGAACTTGGCGTCCTCGGACATGCGATCCGGGGACCACGGCGGCGTGAAGATCATCGACGAGGTGACGTCCTGGACGCCATCCAGCTCGCCGACGAACTCCTCGATCTGCTCGGTGACCTGGGGCCCGATCGGGCAGGCGGGCGTCGTCAGCGTGAACGTCACGTGCACGTTGCCCGGCGGCTCGATGTCGATGCCGTAGATGAGGCCCAGCTCCACGAAGTCGAGCCCCAGCTCGGGGTCGATCACGTTGGAGAGCGCAGCCTCGACGTCGTCGACGGTGACCATGGCTGTGAGTGTAGACACCGACGATGCGCCAAAAGCGTCGCAAGCTGCACATCTGTTCCGTTACCTTCCCGCCATCGTCCACCTCGACGAACACGACTTCGTGCTGCTGGTGTCCGGCGACGAGGACCGCACGACGCAGAGCCTGCGCCGGCGTCCGCTGTCGCGCGCGCTGTGCATCGCGCCGAAGGACCTCACGGTCGACATGACCGGGCTCGCGTTCGCGGACTCGTCGCTCATGCTCGACCTGGCCATGCTCGCGCGGCGGATGCGCCACGCGGGACGCAAGGTCGTCATCCGCGGCGCCCAGCCGAACATCCAGCTGCTCATCGAGCTGGTCGGGCTCGACCGCCTCGACGGCATCTCGGTCGCGACCACCTGAGCGCCTCCCCTCCGCGCGCGCCCGCCGCGCGCCGTACGCTGGACCGCAGCATGCTCCCGCTGCTCGTCCTGCTCTTCATCGTCGTCCCGATCGTCGAGCTTGCCGTGATCATCCAGGTCGGCCAGGCGATCGGCGTCCTGCCGACGATCGCGCTGCTGATCCTCGACTCGGTGCTCGGGTCGCTGCTGATGCGCTCGCAAGGGCGCGCGGCGTGGCGGCGGTTCAACGAGGCCCTCTCCGCCGGGCGCCCGCCCGCGCGCGAGGTGATGGACGGCGTGCTCGTCATCTTCGGCGGCGCGCTGCTGCTGACGCCGGGCTTCGTCACCGACATCCTCGGCATCGCCCTGCTCCTCCCGCCCACGCGCGCGCTCGTGCGCCGCGTGCTCGTCCGGCGGTTCCTGCCGCGGATGGTCGTCTCGTCGACCGCGCGGTTCACCGGCCCCCGGCGCCCGCGGCCGGACGCGTCGTCGTACGACGTGGAGGGGACGGCGACCGAGGTGCACAACGACCCGCCGCGGCTGCCGTGAGCGTCTCCCCCGATCTCGAGCGCCCGCAGGGGACGGGCGACGGCACCGATGCCGTGACGGTGTCGTTCGGCGATCCGGTGCAGGAGCTGTTCGGCATCGCGCGGATCGGGCTCGTGCCCGGCGAGCCGCCGACCGCGAGCGGCATGGGCCTGCTCTTCGCCGGCGGCGAGCCGGTCGCGGTACGCGCCGAGGGCGGCGTCGAGATCTCGTCGCACTCGTTCCACGCCGCGCACGTCGCGGGCATCTCCACCGGCGTCGCCGAGCCGCTGCGCCGCTGGCGCGTCGCGTTCGACGGCGTGTTCGAGCTGGAGCTGGAGGCGCTGTCGGAGCCGGCGCAGCTCGCGCCCGGCACGCCGGCCGCCGACGCCGGCGGCATGACGGGCTACGAGCAGCTGTGCCGCGTGCGCGGGACCGTGGTCGTCGACGGCGCCGAGCGGCGGATCGACTGCCTCGGCCAGCGCGGCCACTCCTGGGGGCGGCCGGACTGGGATCGGATCGCCCTGGCGCGGACGGTGTCGGCCTGGCTCGACGACGGCGCGGCGGTGACGCTGACCGCGGTGCGCTCGACGAAGGCCAAGCACCACAGCGACGAGGCGGTGTCCGCGTGGATCATCCGCGACGGCAAGCCGCTGGCCGTCGACGAGCCGCTGCTGAGCACGACCTACGACGCGGGCGGCCGCCAGCGGCACGCCGGGCTGGAGCTGTGGGCGGGCGACGGCGAGGAGCTGTGGCCGCACCGGGCCGCCGGCGAGGTCGTGTGCGGCACGACGATGGACCTCGGCGCGCTGCGCCTCGACTGCTCGTTCTTCGCGTGGCGGATGGAGGGCCGCGCGGGCGTCGGGCGCTACGACGTCCTGCGGCGGGTCGGTTGAGCGAGGTCCGCGCAGTCATCTCCGACTTCGGCGGCGTCCTGACGACGCCGCTGTTCGGGGCGTTCGCGAAGTTCCAGGCCGAGCACGGGATCCCGCTCGAGGCGCTCGGGCAGGCGATGGTCCGCGCGAGCGAGGCGCGCGGCGGCGAGAACCCGCTCTACGCGCTCGAGCGCGGCGAGCTGGCCGAGAGCGAGTTCCTCGGCATGCTCGAGGCGGCGCTCCACGAGGTCGTCGGCCGCGAGGTCGCGATGGACGGCTTCGCCGAGAGGTACTTCGGCCACCTCGAGGCCAACGACGAGATGATCGCGTTCCTCCGCGAGCTGAAGGAGGAGCGCGGCCTGCGGCTGGCGATGCTCACGAACAACGTCCGCGAGTGGGAGGCCCGCTGGCGGTCGATGCTGCCGGTCGACGAGCTCTTCGAGGTCGTCGTCGACTCCGCCTTCGTCGGGATGCGCAAGCCCGAGCGCGGCATCTACCTGCTGACGCTCGAGCGCCTCGGGCTGGAGGCGCATCAGTGCGCGTTCGTCGACGACATCGAGATCAACTGCACCGCCGCTTCCGAGCTCGGGATCCACGCCGTCCGCTTCGACAACACGGAGCAGGCGATCCGCGACCTCGAAGCCGTTCTCTGACGGCCACTCCGTGGTCTCCTCCGGAGGGTCCTCCGGGGAGGAACCCTTTCCGCGGAGGGCCCCTTTCGCGTCCCCTCCCGGGAGGGTCTTCACTCAGGTGAGCGCGAGCGCGGCGATGCCCGCGACGACGAGGGCGGCGCCGGTGGCGCGGGCCTTCGTGACCTTCTCGCGGCCGGCCGAAGCGGTGTAGGCGACCGCCATCACCACGCCCGTCTCCCGGACGGCCGCGACCGGACCGGGGTCGGCGCGGGCCAGAGCGGCGAGGCCGATCGCGTACGCGGCAACCATGCCGATCCCGGCGATCGCGGCGCGGTGGTCGAGCGCGTCGAACGCGCGCCTCCCGCGCGCGGCGAGCAGCACCGCGGCGCACGGGACGATCACGCAGGCGAGGTACGGCAGCGGGTCGACGTGCTCGACGCCGCGGTCGTCGACGACCGTGTAGGCCGCGAGGCACGCGCCGACGCCGAGCGCGAGCAGCAGATCGGTCGTCGCCGCCGGCTGATGCAGCCCGCGCACGAGCAGGATCCCGCCGATCACCGCGGCGATCCCGAGCAGCTCGCCGGCCGACGGCCGCACGCCGATCGCGAGCACCGACACGACGACGACGAGCACCGGCCCGGTCCCGCGGGCGATCGGGTAGACGAACCCGAGGTCCGCCACGGCGTACGCCCGCGCGAGCAGCACGAAGTACGCGAGCTCCAGCGCGACCGACCCCGCCACGTACGGCCACGCCGACGCGTCGAAGTCCCACGTCAGCGCCGCGACGGGCACGAGCACGACGCTGCCGACCGCCAGCGCCACCGGCGTCGTCGCCTCCGGGTCCTCGACGCCCGAGAGCACGAGGTTCCACCCCGCGTGGATCGCCGCGGCGATCAGCGCGAGGACGAGCGCATCAAGACCCATGCCCCGAGACCCTGCGCGCGGCGCGCCGCCGAGGGTCTTCGCTCAGCGGCTCAGTTGTCGGAGCCGAGTCTGTCCCAGAGGTAGAGCTCGAGGCACTCGCCTGCGAGCTCGAGGGACCGTTCCCGGCTGAGGTGCGGCAGGACCGTCTCGAGGGCCTGCTCCTCGGCGACGCCGGCCTCGAAGGCCTCCTCGCCGCGGAAGCCCGCCGCGATCTTCAGCGCCTCGCGGCGGTTCTCGCCGAGCGACCCGAAGACGTTCACGAGGAACTCCCGGTTCGGGACCGGATGGCCGACCTCGAGGGAGGCGTGCCACGCGGCGAGCATGTTCAGGTCGTGCTCGTCGAGATCGGCGACGGCCTTCGCGTAGTGCGACGCGAGCTGCTCCTCGGGGATCTCGTCCACCCACGCGCGAACGAGCTCGCCGAGCAGCTGACGGCGCGCTTCGCGACCGACCGACTCGGCGATGACACGGATGGCGTCCTGGGGCTCGATGAAGCAGAGGGGCATCGCGACTTCCCTGGCTTGGGAGGAAGGAACGCAGCGCACGGTAAGGACGCGGTCGGACGGCACCGCGCGTCGATTCCGCACCTTCCGCGGAACGGGCGCCTGCTTACCTGTTGCGGGTGAGCACGCAGCAGCGAGACGACCTCCGGAACGTGGCGATCATCGCCCACGTCGACCACGGCAAGACGACCCTGGTCGACGCCATGCTGCGCCAGACGGGCGCCTTCCGCGAGGGCGCCGCCGTGGACGACCGCGTCATGGACTCGATGGACCAGGAGCGCGAGCGCGGCATCACGATCCTCGCCAAGAACGCCGCCATCCGGCACCGCGGCGTGAAGATCAACATCGTCGACACCCCCGGCCACGCGGACTTCGGCGGCGAGGTCGAGCGCGGGATGACGATGGTCGACGGCGTGCTCCTGCTCGTCGACGCGTCGGAGGGTCCGCTTCCCCAGACGCGCTTCGTGCTGCGCAAGGCGCTCGAGGCGCGGCTGCCCGTGATCCTCGTCGTCAACAAGGTCGACCGCCCCGACGCGCGGATCGACGAGGTGGTCCACGAGGTGGAGGAGCTGTTCCTCGACCTCGACGCCGACGAGGACCAGATCGACTTCCCGCACGTGTTCTGCAACGCGAAGGCCGGCCAGGCGTCGCTGGAGGCGGGCAAGCCGGGCGAGGACCTCGCGCCGCTGCTCGACCTGCTCGTCGACACGATCCCCGCGCCCGCGTTCGACCCCGAGTCGCCGCTGCAGGCGCACGTCACGAACCTCGGCGCCTCGCCGTACGTCGGCCGCCTCGCGATCTGCCGCGTCCACAACGGCGAGCTGCGCAAGGGCCAGCAGGTGGCGTGGTGCCGCCGCGACGGGACCGTCGAGCCGGCGAAGGTCACCGAGCTCTACGTCACCGAGGCGCTCGACCGCGTCGACGCGGACGTCGCCGGCCCCGGCGAGGTCGTCGCCGTGGCGGGCCTCGCCGACGTCACGATCGGCGAGACGCTCTCCGATCCCGCGGACCCGCGCCCGCTGCCGGTGATCGAGGTCGACGAGCCCTCGCTGTCGGTCATCGTCGGCATCAACACCTCGCCGCTCGCCGGCCGCGACGGCGACAAGCTGACCGCGCGGCTGCTGAAGAACCGGCTGGACGCTGAGCTCATCGGCAACGTCTCGCTGCGCGTCTACGAGCGCGAGGGCTCGACCGGCTCGTGGGAGGTCCAGGGCCGCGGCGAGCTGCAGCTCGGCGTCTTCGTCGAGACGCTGCGCCGCGAGGGCTACGAGGTCACCGTCGGCCAGCCGCAGGTGCTCACGCGCCGCGAGGGCGACGGCCCGGTGCTCGAGCCGTTCGAGCGCGTGACGATCGACGTCCCCGACGAGCACGTCGGCGTCATCACCCAGCTGCTCGCCGAGCGCAAGGGCCGGATGGAGGACATGGTCAACCACGGCACGGGCTGGGTGCGCATGGACTTCCGCGTGCCCGCGCGCGGGCTGATCGGGTTCCGCACCGAGTTCCTCACCGTCACGCGCGGCACCGGCGTCCTGCACCACGTCTTCGACGGGTGGGAGCCGTGGGCGGGCGAGCTGCGCACCCGGACCACCGGCTCGCTCGTCAGCGACCGCGCCGGCGCCGTCACGGCGTACGCGTGCTTCCAGCTGCAGGAGCGCGGGACGCTGTTCGTGGAGCCCGGCGACGAGGTCTACGAGGGCATGATCATCGGCGAGCACGTCCGCGCCGAGGACCTCGACGTCAACGCGGTGCGGCCGAAGAAGCTCACGAACGTGCGGTCCTCGACGGCGGACGAGCTGGAGCGCCTCACGCCCAAGCGCACGCTGTCGCTCGACCAGGCGCTCGAGTTCCTCCGCGAGGACGAGTGCGTCGAGGTGACGCCGGGCGCGGTCCGGCTGCGGAAGGTCGCGCTGGATGCCGTCTCGCGGCAGAAGGCGGCGCGCCGGCGGGCGCGTGGGGAGTCCTCCGTCCCCGCCTGAGCGAAGAGGCCCTCTTCCCCCGCCCACCTCGCTAGCGTCTGCGCCGTGATGCAGGAGCCGCCCGAGTTCGAGTACGCGATCGAGACCCTGCCGCCCAGCCGCGTCGGCCGGCGCTGGCGATGGGAGCTGTGGCACGGCAGCGCCTTGGTCGCCGCCGGATGGCGCCTCAGCCCGCGCAACGCGACCCGCGCCGTCCGCGTCGCCGCGCTGCGCCGAGTGCATGAGGCGCGCGGAGTGATCCCTTTGCCGAGCGCCCTCGACGGCCACCTCCACGGCGGGACGCTCCACGACCACCGCGGAACGCCCCTCTGCGTCCTGCGGATGCGCGAGCCCCGGGTCGCCACCGCCCGCGCCGCCTAGCTCACTCGAACCCGAACTCCGGAGACCCGCCGCTCGCTTCCGGCGCAGTCTTCCGCGGCGGAGACGTCTTCGCGACCGCCCCGCCGGCCGAAGAAGTCGTGGACGTCGCCGCCCCGCCATCTTCGCGCGTCGCCGCGGCGCCGAAGGGCGACGTCTCCGCGGGCGGCGAGGTCCGCGGTTCCTCTTCGATCCCGAAGGGATCGGTCTCCGCCGCGGGGGCAGATCTCGCTTCTTCGGACGCGGCGCCCGGCGAGGTCTCCTCACGCGGCGGCGCCGAGGTCTCCGCCGGGGCGGCGACGGCCACGCGGTGCTCGAGCGGCGCCGGGGAAGAGGTGGTCTTCGCCGGTGCGGAGGCTGTCTTCGCGGGCGGAGAGGCCGGCGCTTGCGGCGGCGCGACGACCTCCCGGTGCACGGCGACGCCTCCGCCGGCGATCGCGGCGGCCGACGCGGCGACGGCGGCGACCTTCGCGGCGCCCGCGGCCTCGAGCGACGACTGGACCTTGGCGACCGGCTCGGCCAGGCCGCTCAGCCACTCGCCGATGCGCGCGAGCAGCCCGCCTCCGGCTCCCACCACCGGGACCACCGCGGCGGCCGCGGCGGGGGCGCGGTCCATCGCCGCGAGCGTCGCCCGGCACGCCGCGCAGTTGCGGAGATGCGGCCGGACGGCGAGGACGTCCTGCGCCCGCGCCTCTCCGTCGGCCATCGCGGACAACACGCCCGTCCACCGCTCGCACTCCGCGCCCGACTGGATCCCTTCGAACCGCGCCAGGAAAGCGCGACGGCCCTCCGTTAGAGCTCGATTGACCTTCGTGTAGGTCCAGTTCTGACGCTCCGCGATCTCCTTGTACGACAGCCCCTGCGCCTTCAGCACCAACGCGGTGACCTCCGCCGGCTTGAGCCGCTTCAGCGCCTCCGCGGCGTGGGCGAGGTCGTCGAAGCGCTCCGCCCGCTCCTCGACCGACGTGACGCAACGACCGTCGTCGAGCACGTCGAGCTCGGTCTCGTCCTCGACGCCGACCAGCTTGTTCCGCGCCTCGCGCACCGCGAAGCACTCGTGCTTCAGCACGGTGTGCAGCCACCGGTGAGCGGTGAGCGGATCGAGCCGGTGCGCCGACCGCACGAAGATCTCCATCGCCCGCTGGTACGCGTCCTCCGCGTCGGCGGCGCTGTCGGTGTACCGCCGCGCGACCCGCAGCAGCGACTCCGCGTGCTCCTTGATCACGGCGACGACGAGCTCCTGCGGATCGTGTCCGCGGCGCGGCCGCAGCCGGCGCCGCGGCGCGACCGGCATCGCGATGGCTTGCTCCATGGGAGCCATGAGGGCGACGGTCGCTCCGGTTCGCCCCCCAAGGCAAGCGAACGGACCACTGTCGCAGCCGATACGGCACAGCTCGCAGCGAACTACGGCAGTTCCGCGGATGGCAGCGCCCCGCGCCCGGCATAGCGTCCCGATCGCTCACCACCGACCGAACAGGAGGCGCTCATGCCCACCTTCCTCATCGAGCGCGAGGTCCCCGGAGCCAGCCAGCTCAGCGACGAGGAGCTCCGCGGCATCACGACCACGTCGAACAAGGCCGTCGACGAGCTGGACAAGCCGTACAAGTGGCGCCACAGCTACGTCGCCGGCGACAAGATCTACTGCGTCCACGAGGCCGAGAGCGCCGAGGTGATCCTCGAGCACGCCCGCCGCGGCAACTTCCCCGCGAACGTCGTCTCCGAGGTCACCGCGGTCTTCGACAGCACCGGGCCGCGGTCGATGCCGGTCTAGTCAGCCGACGACCGCGATGTCCCCGCCGGCCTGCACCGCGACCGCGCGCAGCGTCTCGCGGCCCGTGTTCACCACGCGGTGCAGCACGCCGGCGGGGATCCGCACGACCTCGTCGCTGCGGATGATCCGCGCCTGCCGCTCGCCCAGGAAGAACGTCGCGCTGCCGCGCGTGACGACGACGACCTCGGCACCCGGGTGCGCGTGCCAGTCCTCCACCGCGTCGGGCTCGCGCTCGACGAGCACGACCGTCACGTCGGCGCCGTGCTCGCTGCCCGCGAACACGCCGTCCTCCAGGTCCTCGCGCCGGCGGACGCGCAGGTAGATGCCGGTCTCCTGCAGCTCGTCCTCGACGGCCCGCCCGTCGAACCACGCCTCGCCCGCCGGCGGGATGCCCAGCTCGAGCAGCCAGGCGAGCACCGCCTCGTCGTCGGCGTGGCGCGCGGCGAGATCGAGCACCACCTCCGGGGTCACACCGAGTCGCGCCATGCACGTGTGGTCGACCGGGCAGCCGAACTGGTACCGCCCCGCCGTCCCCGCGAGCGTCGCGCGCGCCTTGGCGAGCATCCGCGGGATCCACGCGTAGCCCTGCAGCGCGCAGTCGAGCGGCGGTGGGTCGGTCACGCGCAGGTCGGGCGCCGCGTCGATGCCGGGGCCGGAGGTCGGTGGCGCGATGGGCATCACCCGACCCTACGAGGTGATCGGCGCGGTGTCCTCCGAGCGGATGAAGCGCGCATCCGCGGCGTCGCCGAAGAGCCAGCGGTAGTCCTCCGACAGCGCCGCGCGGACGTAGTCGAGCTCGGTCTTCCCCACGACGTCCTCGAGGACCTCCATGACCGTGCGCGCGTCCTCGCGGGCGCGCTCCTCGGGCAGCGTCGCCCGATGCCCGACGCGAGCGATGAACTCGTCGCACGTGAACGGATCGCAGTCGCCGGGGTCGTGGGTCAGCGGCGCGGCGAGCGGCTCGGGCAGCTGCGCGGCGAGCTCGCACGCCTCGCGGCGCGGGATCCGCTCCCCCAGCGTGGCCAGCGTCGCGAGCATCACGCGCTCGGCCTCCGCGGGCGAGCCGCCGAGACGCGCGGCCAGGTGCTCCACGACGGTGCGCGACGGCGGCGGGCGATGCGGCCGCGCCGGCCACCACGACGCCCGGCCCGCGACGGCGATGAGCGCGGGGATGAGCACCGGCCGGACGAACAGCGCGTCGACGAGCACGCCGATCGTCATCAGCACGGCGAGCTCGCGGAACGGCTCGAGCGGCACGAGCGCCAGCAGCGCGAACGTGGCCGCCAGCGTGATGCCCGCGACGCTGATCGCGCGCGACGCGGCGGGCGCGCCGACGGCGATCGCCTCCCGCATGCGGCGCCGGCGGACCTCCTCGCGGATGCGCCCCGCGATGAAGACGTTGTAGTCGGATCCGAGCCCGATCAGCAGCACGCCGGCGACGAGCGGCACGTAGTAGATGAAGTCGTCCGTGCCGAGCAGCTCGGGCTGGATCCACGACGCCAGGCCGAACGACGCGGCGAACGCGAGCACGCTGGCGGCGAGCAGCATGAGCGGCGCGACGAGCGCCCGCAGGAAGAGCGCGAGGAGCAGGAACGTCACGACGAGCGTCGCGGCGGCGATCCGCTTGAGGTCGGACTTGAGCGAGTCGATCGTCTCCGCCGCGAGCGCCGTCTCCCCGGCGTACGACACGCTCGCGGTCGGCGGCAGCCCCGCGCTCTCCAGCAGCGCGGGCATGTCGGCTTGCAGGCGCCGCAGGTCGTCGACCGCGTGGGAGCCCGTCGGCTCCTCGTCGAGCACGATCGCGTAGCGGACCGCGGCGCCGTTGCTCGCAACAACGAGGTCCTCGAGCGGCGTGCCGGCGGGCTGGCTCGGCCCGAGGACGGCGGCGACGCCGGGGCGGCGCTGCAGCTCGCGCTGCAGCGCGGCCAGCCGGTCGGGCCGGCGGCCGATCCCCGGCTCCTCGATCACGACGTCGGTCGGCGAGAGCACGCCGTCGTCGAACGCCTGCGCCGCGGCGTCGGCGGCGCTGCGCGTCTCGGTGTCCTTCGGCAGCGACGGGATGAACGAGACCGCCAGCCGCGCGTTCGCTCCCCCGCTCGCAGCGATGACGAGCACGACGACGGCGACGAGCACGACCACGGCGGACACCGGCCGCGCGGCGAGCATCCGCGCGGCGAACGCCGGCAGCACGCGGCCGCCCTCGCTGCGGGCGTGGCTGCGGCTCGCGCGCCAGGCGCCCAGCGGCCCGGAGAAGCGCATGCGCCAGCGCTCGCGGCGGTGCTCGACGTCCGGGTCGCCGCGCAGGTCGGCGGGAACGGCGGCGGTCTCGCTGTCCGGCTCGGGCTCGATGCGGCCGAAGAGACGCGGCCCGAGGAGCCCGAGCACGGCGGGGACGAACGTCACGCACACGAGCGTCACGACGAGCGCGCTGAGCGCGAGGCCCGGGCCGAAGACGCGGAAGAACTCCATCTCGCCGGCCAGCAGCGAGACCGCGCCGGCGGCGACGACCGTGCCCGCCGTGAGGACGACGGGCGCGATCCGCGCGGTCGCGGCGCGGGCGGCCGGCACCCGCTCCTCCCCGCGTTGCAGGGCGCGCCGGTTCTCCGACAGGAAGAAGACCGTGTAGTCGGTGACGAGCCCGAGCAGCAGCACCACGAGGACCGGCTCGATCTCGCTCGGCGCGGTCACGCCGGCGCGCTCCCCGCACCAGGCGATGATCCGGATCGCCGTGACGTACGCGATGGCGCCGGTGAGGAGCGTGACGAGCGGTGCGCCGACCGACCGGAAGTAGAGCGAGACGATGAGCAGGATCACCGCGACCGTCGCGATCTCGACCCATGGCAGCGCGTTGTCGATCTGGTCGAACTGCTCGAGCCGCGCCGGCCCCGCGCCGGTGACGCCGATCGTCGTGCCCGGCGCCTTGACCATCTGCTGGACGTAGGCGTGCGCGACCTCGTCGCGCTCCTTGAGGTTGAGCGACGGATCGAGGAACAGGTACGTGATCGTCGCCGTGTTGCGCTCGCGCCACTCGACCCCCGGGATCGGCGCGTTGGGGACCGGGATGGCGGCGCGGACGCCGTTCAGCGCCGCCGGCAGCTGCCGGTCGCGGGCCGCCTTGGCGAGCCGCGCGTCGCCCTCGACCTCGCTCGACCGCAGACCGTCGGCGTTGCGGCGGACGATCGCCGTGTCGGTGCCGACGGTCGAGCCGAACAGCTGCAGCGCGCGCTGCTGCGCGGTGATCGCCTTCGCGTCCGTCGGGACGATGTCGCCGAGCGGCGCGGTGCTCGACCCGCCGAGCGACGGCAGCAGGACCCACGCTGCGACGGCGGCGGCGATCCAGCCGAGGACGATGACCAAGCGCAGCGCGACGACGGCCCGTGCGTACGTCCGTGCCGTTCGCTCGCCTGCCGTGGCGGTGCGCATGGCGGCGTCTTACCCCGCGAGGGGCGTCAACTGGCGCTTACGGCGGGAAGGTCCCCTGGCCGGTGGGGCCGGGGGTGCGGCCGCCGCCGACGCCCATCGTGCGGGGCCACTGGACCTGCGCGACTTGGCCGACCTTCAGCTGCGCGGCCTTCGCGACGTGGTTGCCGGCGCGGTCGCTCAGCTGCGCGAGCGTCACGGTCGCGCCGCTCCGGATGCGCTTGGTGACGACCGCCACCCAGCCGCCGGCCTTCGCGTCCCAGCGCGCGACGACGCGCTTGCCCGCGAGCTTCAGGACCGCGCGGCCGCCGGACGGCGAGACGTCGCGGTAGGTGATCGCGCGCGCTGGGTCGGGCGCCGGGTTCTGAGCGGTGACGAGCAGGCGCGTGCGCTTGCCCTTGAGGTGGCTGGCCGTGACCCCGAGCGGTCTGATGTCGTCGCTGGCCGCGATGGTGAACGGCTGTGACGGCAGGTCGTAGGCGGCGGACTTCACGCGGACGCGGTACGTCCCGGCGGGCAGGTCGGGCGGGACGTCGTAGCGGGCGCTGTACGCGCCGTCGGCCTCGCGCCAGATGACGCCGAGCCCGAGGTCCGAGTCGGCGGCGACCCAGGCGCCGTCGCGGGCCTTGCGCTCGACCGCCAGGAACGGCGCGTCGAGCGGCCGGTCGACGCCCTTGGCCGCGCCGCTCCAGCGAACGTCGACGACGGTCATCCGCTCCACCGTCCCGGTCGGCGCCTGGAGGAGCTTGCCGGCGACGCCGCCGCCGCCGACGTCGGGCTTGCCCTTGTCCGTGCTCCCCAGCCCGCCGGGCACGGACGGGTCGGGCGCGGGGACGCCCGACTGCAGGGCGCGCGTGAGCGTCACGAACGTGTCGCGCGCGAGCAGCGAAGTCCACTTGCCGAAGACGGTGTGGCCGCCCTCGTAGTGCTGCATGTCGTACTCCTCGGGCGTCGTGAGGTACCCGAGGTAGTCGTTCGAGAGGCCGACGACGATCGTGTCCTCGATGCCGTTCGGCAGGAGCGGCTTGACGGCGGCCTCGAAGCGGCGGCCCATCTCGACGCTGGGCTCGCCGGGGGCGGCGAGCAGCAGGCGGTCGCCGATGCGGAGAACCTGGATCTCGGGCTGCTTCTCGTGGACGCCGAGCGGCTCGGACGGGACGACCTGGATCTTGCGACCCTGCACGGGGTCGGCGGCCGCGGCGGGGAGGCGGCGGCCCTCGGTGGCGAGCGGCTCGTGGAAGATCGACGCGCCGTCCTCAGAGCCGCCGAGGAACGGCAGGCCGAAGACGGGCGTCGAGGCGACGCGGTGGCCGGGCTCGACCTCCTGGCCGCAGTAGCAGGCGCGCGTCCAGCGAACGTCGAGCGGGAGGTCGTTCTCGAGCTTGCTTCGGGCCGTCCGCCATGCGCGGCGCGCCTCGATGGCGATCCGCCTGCCGAGCAGGTCCATCGTCGCGGTCGCGTTGTAGCTGTCGAACAGCGGCATGAGGTCGCCCGAGGCGCCGTTCGACCACAGGGCCACGAAGTCGCGCTTGCCGACGGCTCCCTCGAGGTGGTGCTCCGCCGCGCCGGCGAGGTCGGCGTCCCACACGTCGACGCCCGGCGTCGACGTGGTCAGGTGGACGGGGAACTCCATCCACGCGGCGAGCGGCGTGCCGTCCGTTCGCTCCACCCGCAGGACGCGCAGGCGCATGTCGCGGGTGCTGTCCGGACCGTTCGGCGCGTCCTCGGGGCTGCCCTCGCCGTAGAAGAGGTCGAACCCGAAGTTCGCGAGGTGCGCCTCGATCGACCGGTTGCGGTTGACCGCGGTCACCCGGCCGTCGCCCCAGGCCGCCTTCGCGGGGACCTTGTTCGCGTCGGCCTCGCGGATCGCGCGTGCGAGCTGCTCCACCTGCCAGGGCGCGAGCTCCTCCGGCCCCGAGTGGGTGTGCGTGCCCGTGTAGAGGATCGTGTCGTGGCTGAAGCCGAGGTCCTTCACGCGCGCGACGAGCGACTCCTTGTCGAGCGGGAAGCCGAGGTCGGTGGCGAGCAGCGCGATCTTCTTCGTGCCGTCGTCGAGCACGAGCGCGCGGCCCATCAGGCGCGTGTGGACGCCCTTGACGGTGATGTCGGGGCGGACGTAGCCGAGGGTCGTGCCGCCGTTGGCGGGCGTGATGTCGGCGCGGGCGGCGCCGGCCTTCAGGGTCCCCGCCGCCGCAGTCGGTGCGGTCACCCCAAGGAGGAGGATCGTGATGGTCACCAGTCGTCGCACGGTCGGCGGATCGTGCCAGCGGCGGCGCTGCGGGGCGCCGGTTCTCCGCCTTCCGGTTCGGTTCTCCCCCACCCCGATGCTCCGTTTAGGTGATCCCCCGAGGCGGGGGTCCGGGGGTCGCTCTTACGGTCCGCCGCATGCTCAAGACGGCTCCCGCTCTCCTGGCGCTCTGCGCCGCTCTCGTCGCCGCCGCGCCGGCCGCCGCCGACTCGATCGCCTACGTGAAGGACGGCGACATCTGGCTCGCCTCGCCGGATGGCGCGCGCAAGCAGCAGGTCACGCGGACCGGGACGTACTCGTACGTGTCGCAGGCCGACGACGGGATGCTGGCGGCGCTGGTGCCGGGCGAGAAGATCCAGAAGCTGTCGCGGACCGGCGACGTGCTGGCGGAGTTCGGGACGTACGTGAGCGACGGCGCTCCGGCGGGCGGGCCTGTCTCGCAGTTCGCCGGGCCGTTCGAGCCGGAGATCTCCCCCGACGGGTCGCTCATCGCGTACGAGTGGCAGAACTCGTCGTACTACGAGCACTCGTCGTGCTCGGGCGAGAGCGTTCCCCCGTGCTACGTGCTGTCGTCGCGGTGGGGCGTCGGGATCACGCACTCCGACCGCTTCACGCCGTCGGACGAGTTCGGGCTGCTGACCGGGTGGATCGGGCCGTCGTGGTGGGGCAACTCGCGCCTGATCCGGTCCGGGGCGAGCGTGTCCCCGAACGAGGACGCGGTCATCAACACCGTGTCGGGGGCCGGGACGCGCGACGCGCTGAAGCGGTGGTTCTGGGACGACAACGGGGCTTCCGGGGTCGAGGAGGTCGAGATCTCGCGCGACGGCAAGCTCGCGGCGGGGATCTCCGGGTTCTCGAGCGACCACCTGCGGATCTACCGCGTGCTCTACGACCCGATGACGGCGCCGGCGCAGGACCTCATGCCGTTCCACGACAACCCCGACGTGGTCGAGCCGTGCATCGAGTCGTCGCTGCCGGCGGGCGGCAAGTACGAGAACCTCTCGTTCGCCCCCGACGGGCGGCACATCGCCTACGCGCAGACGAACGGGATCTACGTCGTCGACGTGCCGGACATCGCGGGCGGCTGCGGGCCGGTGCCGACGTCGAACGTGCTGCTCGTCGAGGGCGCGCGGCACCCGCACTGGGGGCCGGCCGACATCCCGCCGGCGTCCGCGTACGAGCCGAAGGCGTCCGGGGACGCGGTCTCGGGTGACGGGCGCGTTCCGGCGTCGTCGGGCGGTGGCGCCGGCGCGGGTGCGCGTGCGGGCGCGGGCGCGGCGGTCGGCGCGGTGAAGCCGTCGCGGGCCAAGCTTCGCGTCGCGCTGTCGCGTGGCCTGACCGTGTCGGTGTCCGGCACCGGTGCGGGCTCCGTGTCCGTCGTCGCTCGCTCCGCGGGGCGTCGCGTCGGGTCCGGCCGCGCCGTCCTGCGCGCCGCCGGGACCGCCCGCGTCCGGGTCTCGTTCACCCGAGCAGCCCGTCGCGCGCTGCGGTCCAAGCGCTCCGCCCGCCTGTCCCTCGCCGCGACGTTCAAGCCGGCGGCGGGAGGCGCGTCCACGACCCGCAAGGTCGCCGTGACGCTGAAGCGCTAGGCGGGCTCCGCGGCGCGAGCCTCAAGCCGCTCTCTCCCGTCCGGGGACAGTCCCTTCACGTCGGGGGACAGTCCCTTCACGTTGGGGGACAGTCCCTTCACGTTGGGGGACAGTCCCTTCACGTTGGGGGACAGTCCCTTCATGTTGAGGGTCTGTCCCCCCGTCGTCACTTGCGCTGCCAGAACGCGATCTCGCCGCCCGCCGGCGTCGCCACCACGCAGCGCCACCCGACGGGCCCCTCCCGCGGCTCGAGCAGCACCGTCGCCCCGACCGCGCGCGCTCCCGCGATCGCGGCGTGGATGTCCGGCACCTCGACGTACGGCAGCCACAGCGGCCGCGGCGCGACGCACTCCACGATCCCGCCGCCGAGCCCGCCGCCGAGCTCCAGCGACAGGTACGAGCCGCCCGCCGTGCGCACGCGGTCCTGCCGCCAGCCGCACAGCTCGGCGTAGACGGAGCGCGCGCCCGCGAGGTCGCCGGTGTGCAGCTCCAAGTGGATCACGGGATGGGTCCGGTGCATCACCACCGACTGAGACCCGGGTCATCGCCCGTACTCATCGCTGCCCCCAGAGAACGTGGTTGCGCGCGCCGGACCAGCGATTAGGGTCCGACGCATGCCGTCGGTTGCGGAGGAGCGGGAACGGGGTCGGCTCCAGGCCGCTCGCGGAGGGGACGAGAACGCGTTCGCCGGGGTCGTCGAGCCCTACCGGCGCGAGCTGCACGCGCACTGCTACCGGATGCTCGGTTCCGTCCAGGACGCCGAGGACGCGCTGCAGGAGGCGCTGCTGCGAGCGTGGCGCGGGATCGGCCGCTTCGAGGGCCGCAGCTCCCTGCGCTCCTGGCTCTACACGATCGCCACGAACACCTGCCTGAACCACATCCAGCGCCGCCCGAAGCGCGTGCTCCCCGTCGACTTCGGTCCCGCGACCGACCCCCACGACGGTCCCGGTCAGCCGCTCGTCGAGTCGGTGTGGATCGAGCCGTATCCCGACCAAGTGCTCCTTACCGGCGACATCCCGATGGGCCCGGATGCCCGGTACGAGCTGCGCGAGAGCGTCGAGCTCGCCTTCGTCGCCGCGCTCCAGCTCCTCCCCGCCAGCCAGCGGGCGGTGCTCATCCTGCGCGAGGTGCTCGGGTTCTCGGCCGCGGAGGTCGCGGAGACGCTCGACACCACCGTCGCCTCGGTCAACAGCGCGCTGCAGCGCGCGCGGAAGGCCGTCGAGGAGCGCGTCCCCGAGCAGAGCCAGCAGCAGACGATCGCCCAGCTCGGCGACGACGAGCTCGAGCAGCTCGTCGCGCGCTACCTGAAGGCGTGGGAGGAGAACGACATCGACACCGTCGTCGCGATGCTCAGCGAGGACGCGGCGATCTCGATGCCGCCGCTCGCGAGCTGGTTCGGCCCGCGCGACGTCATGGCCGACTTCCTGGCCCGCTTCCCGATGTCCGGCATGTGGCGCTGGAAGGGGCAGCCGACGTCCGCCAACGGCCAGCCGGCGATCGGCTTCTACGCGTGGGACGAGGACGCGGGCGCGTACCTGCCGTTCGCTCTCAACGTGCTCACGCTGACCGGCGACAAGGTGTCCGACGTGGTGGCGTTCGCCGTCCGCTCGATCGAGCCGACCGAGCGCGAGGCCTACCACCGCTGGGTCGACCAGCCCGCCGACGAGGCGCGGCTGGCCGGCTCGTTCGAGAGCTTCGGCCTGCCGCCGCGACTGACCGGCTGAGGAACTGACGGACTGAGCAACCCGGCGGGCCGGGAGCCCGCCGGACCCGAGCTACCGTGACCGCGTGTCATCGGAGCGCGCGGGAACCCTGGCCGGCATCGGCGCGTACGTGCTCTGGGGCCTGTTCCCGCTGTACTGGCCGCTCCTCGAGCCGGCCGCATCGGTCGAGATCCTCGCGCACCGGATCGTCTGGTCGCTCGTGTTCCTCGTCGCGGTGCTCGCGGCGACGGCCGGGTTCTGCTGGATCCGGACGCTCGGGCGCCGGCAGGTGCGGCTGCTGACGCTCGCCGCCGCGCTCATCACCGTCAACTGGGGCATGTTCATCTACGCGGTGAACAGCGAGCACGTCGTGGAGGCGTCCCTCGGCTACTTCATCAACCCGCTCGTGACCGTCGCGCTGGCGGTCTTCGTGCTGGGGGAACGCCTGCGCCGCAACCAGCTCGTGGCCGTCGTGATCGCGACGATCGCCGTCCTCGTCCTGACCGTGGACTACGGGCGGCCGCCGTTCATCGCGCTGACGCTGGCGTGCTCGTTCGGGTTCTACGGGCTCGTCAAGAAGAGCGCGAACGTCGACGGCACCCAGAGCCTCGCCGTCGAGACGGCGATCCTCGCGCCGCTGGCGCTGGCGTACGTGGTGTGGCTGCAAGCAAGCGGCGACGGGACGCTCGGCAGCGAGGGCGCCGGGCACGCGCTGCTCCTGCTCGGCGGCGGCATCACCACCGCCGTGCCGCTCATGCTCTTCGGGGCGTCGGCGATCCGCATCCCGCTCGCCACGCTCGGCGTCCTGCAGTACCTCGCGCCGACGCTGCAGTTCCTCATCGGCGTGCTGCTCTACGGCGAGGCGATGCCGGCCGGGCGGCTCGCGGGGTTCGCGCTCGTGTGGGTCGCGCTCCTCGTGTTCACGCACGACGCGGTGAGGAGCGCCCGGCGCTCGGCGGCGGAGCGGGCGCGGTTGGAGGCCGCGCCGGCGACGGCATGACGACCGCCTCCGCCGTCACCGTGGCCGCCCGATGACGACCGCCTCCGCCGTCACCGTGGCCGCCCGATGACGACCGCCTCCTCCGTCCCCGTCACCCGCCATGAGGAGCTCGAGGGCGACGAGGCCGTCGAGACGCTGCGGCGGACGGGCCGGCGCCGGCTCGTCGTCGACGCGGTCGCGCGCTTCCGCGCCGCGGACGGGTTCAGCCACTCGCGGGCGCTCGGGTTCCAGATCGCGCTGACGCTCCTGCCCGCGCTGATCGCGACCGTCGGCCTGGCGGCGGCGCTCGACGCCGACTCGTTCACCCGCGTGGTGCGCGGCACGATCGAGCAGCTCGTCCCCGGCCCGGTCGGCGACCTGCTCACCGACGCGCTGCGGCAGGGCACCACGGCCGCGCGGCAGGAGTCGGGCGAGACGGCGCTGGTCGGCGGGGCGGTCGCCGCCGCGATCGCCGGGACGACGGCGATGGCGCAGGTCGAGCGCGGCGCGAACCGCATCTACGGCACCGAGCGCGACCGCCCGTTCGTGCGGAAGTACTTCAACGCGGCGCTGCTCGCGCTGACGGCGGGGACGCTCGCCGTGCTGTCGCTCGTCGTGCTCGTCGGCGGGTCGGTGATCCGCGACGCGGTCGGCTGGGGCGACGCGCTCGACGCGATCTGGTCGGTGGCGCGCTGGCCGCTCGGCGTGGTGCTCGCGGTCGGCGCGATCGCGCTGCTGTTCGAGCGCGCGCCGCGGCGCCGTCAGCCCGAGCCGTCGTGGCTCGCGTTCGGGGCGGCGGGATCGACGGCGCTGTGGCTCGCGTTCATGGGCGTGCTCGTCGTGTACGTCGACGTCGTCGGCGGGTTCGGCGCGACCTACGGCCCGCTGGCGGGAACGATCGGGCTGCTGCTGTGGACGTTCCTCAGCTCGGTCGCGCTGTTCTTCGGGCTCGCCCTCGCGGCCCAGCTGGAGGCGGTCCGGGCCGGCGTGACCGCGCCGCGCGTCGATCGCGACGAGAACGTCTGAGCCGGCGCCTAGAGCGCCCGGGCGTCCTCGACGCCCCAGCGCTCCGGGCCCTCGGGGTCCTTGAAGGCGACCGCGCGCATCATGTTCGCGCGGTTGCCGTCCTCGATGGCGCGCCGCAGCCGCTGCTCGTTGCGCGGCGACAGCCGGGTCGTGCCGGCGGCGACGCTGTCGGGCGGCATCGGGCGGAACCAGACGGCGGCGAACCCGGCGAGGCGCAGCAGCGCGGGGAGCGTCGTCGGAGAGAAGATCTTGAGGTGGTTCGGCGTGAAGCCGCTCCACCGGCTCCCCCGCGCCTTGAGCTCGAGCGAGTTGCCGTTCACCGTGAGGATCAGAAGCAGGCCGTCGGCGGCGAGGAGGCCGCAGAGCGAGCGCAGGTCCGTGACCGGTCTGGCGAGGTGCGCGAGCACCGACCACATCGTGATGACGTGGAAGCCGCCGGCGGCGATCTCGGGGACGTCGTGCGGATGGCCGAAGTGGGCGTTGCGACCGCTGGGCCTGCGCCGTGCCACGCGGACGGAGTCGCGCGAGAGATCGACCCCGTGGGCCTCGAAGCCGCGTTCGTGGGCCTCATCGAGGAAGAGGCCGATCCCACAGCCGAAGTCGAGCAGACGCCGCCCGTCGCCCGACCGGAACAGCGGGTCGAACGCGTCGAGCACGAGCCGGTAGCGCCGCCTGCGCTTCTCGTCGCCGTACTTGCCCGAGAGGAACTTCGAGTACCTCTTCGCGTACAGGTCACCGAGCCGCTCGGGCCTGATGCCGGGATGGCGGTACAGGAAGCCGCAGCGCGGGCAGCGGACGACGTGGTAGCCGCCGCTGCGGCGATGACTCAGCGGATGGAACAGCGGCTGCATCGTCGCCTCGCCGCAGAGGTCGCAGCCGATCGGCTCCTCGATCGGCTTGATCCCGGTCGCGGCGATGTGCTGCTGCGCGGTGATGGGAGGCGTGCGCTCGAGCCGCTCCTCCCACCGGCGCTCCAGCATGTCCGGCACGCCCGGCAGCGCGTACGGCCACAGCACGCGTGGTGGCAGGCCAAGCTTCCGGCGCGCCCTGCGCAACGCGCGTGTCCGCGGCGTCGGCATGACCCGCAGTCAAGCAGCCGACGCGTTGGTTGTCAGCCGCAGCTCACGGAGCCCCACGCCGTGCACGCGACGCGCACGCCGCGGTACGTCGCGACCTGGACGAGGTCGCCGGGGTTGTCGAGGATCGTTCGGTCGAAGCCCCAGTGGCGCCGCAGCCGGGTGTCGTTCCGCGGGTCGCCCCCGACCTCGATCGCCATCGTCTCATCCGACCCGAGCATCGTCCCCGGCGCGAAGGTGTAGCCGTACGGCGGGTTCTCGACGCGGTAGCCGCCGAGGTCGATCGGCGTCGCGCCCGCGTTGCGGACGCGGATGACCTCGTCGCTGCGGTAGTCGGCCGCCACCACGAGCGCTCCCCCCGCCGGATCGCCGCACGCGACGCGGCACGGGTACTGCATGTGGGCGCGCAGGTCGCCGTTCGGATCGAAGAGGTACGCGCCGTCGCCGAGCGCCTTCGCGTCGGTCGTGATGTTCTCGAACGCCGCGGCGGGCTGGCGCCAGAAGAAGTCGGTCGCCGTCGTGGTGCCGCTCCCCACGTGGAGCTTGATGAAGCCGCCGGGCGGGATGCTCGCGCCGGCCGGGAAGCGGAAGCGGCGCAGCGCGGAGTCGCGCAGCCACCAGCCGGCGAGGCTCACGGGCGTGCTGCCGCGGTTGGCGACGCGGACCCACTCGTCGTTGAGGTTCTCGTTGTCGCCGAGGTCGGCGTCCCAGTTGACGACGAGCTGCAGGGGCGCTCCCGCGCTCGGCCCCCTTCCGCAGGTGTCGTCGTCCCAGATGTTGCGCTTGGTGCGGGCGGCCTTGTCGGCGGTGAGGCCGAGGTCGCGGTTCCAGGCGAACTCGATCTCGTTCGGCAGCCAGAGCGCGTGACCCTCGGCGAGCATGAGCTTCGCGACGTTGACCCAGCGGCCGCCGCGCTTGATGTAGACGGCGCGGCGGGCGCGGCCCTCGCTGAGGCTGGAGGTGCGCTGGGCGGCGTAGCGGACGCGGTTGCCGCTGGCCCCGAGGAGCCGCTCGAGCCGGTTGGCGGCGGGAACGCCGTGGCACTCGCCGCGGCGCTTGGCGGCGGTGGCCGAGTAGCGGGTCAGCTCCATCGCCTGCATGCCCGTGATGCGGATCTTGGGCGAGCGGGCGAGCGGCCGGGGGCTCACGTTGATCGTGTCGCCGTCGTCGACGAACGTGACCTTGCCGCTGCGCCAAGTGCACATCGAGGAGCTGCCGTCGCCGGGGACGCAGCGGGCGCGCCACGCGTCGGCGGGGGCAGCGGTGATCAGGAGCAGGGCGAGCAGAGCGCCTGCGAGGACGGGAAGACGGCGCATCGCGGGGGCGCACGGTAGCGGTGATCCGGTGGCTAGCCTCTCGGACGTGGACGCGAGGACCGCCCGCGGCGTGCTGGTCGCCCGCCGTGCCGAGGTCCTCGGCGGGCGGGAGCTGAGCGTGCTCGTCGAGCCCGGCAGCCCGGACGTCGCGGTCCTGCGGGAGCGGTCGAGTGGAGCGGAGCTCCGGGCCGACGTGGCTCGGACGCCCCTCGGCGCTGAGGCGCTGTTCCCGGTGCCACCGGCAGGGGTCTGGGAGCTCGAAGGCGACACGTCCGCCATGGCCACAGGCCCGACGGTCGTCGTCCCGGACGGCGAGGACCTCGTCCGCGTCCGCATCGAGCGCGACGCGATCACGGTCGAACCCCTCCCGCCCCACACCGAGGTCCTCCGCACCCACGTCGACGTGAAGGGACTGTCCCTCAACCTCCACCTCGACCCGCCTGCGAAGCAGCTCGTCGCGCGCCACCGAGCCACCCAACATGAAGTGACTGTCCCCCAACATGAAGGGTCTGTCCCCCAACGTGAAGGGACTGTCCCCTCCCCAGAAGTGGGGATGCGCTCCGTCCCCGAGGATGAAGGGACTGTCCCCCAAGATGAAGGGACTGTCCCCTTTGGTTCTTTGGGGGCGGAGGGGGTCTGGGATCTCTACGCCGACGGGCGCCGGGTGGGGCGGCATCGGGATGGTGTCGTCGGGAAGCGGGGGGTCGTGGCGTTCCCGGCCGTGCAGGTCGGTGGGCGGGAGGTTCGGCCCTTCTACACCGTCGAGGACAACCTCTCGATCCGCGTCGGAGCTTCGGACGAGGCCGCGAGGAAGCCGGCCGCCGACGGGGACGACGAGCAGGTTCGCCGCAGGGGGCCGCTGAAGCGCTTCGTCGTCGTTCCGCTCGCCATCGCCGCCCATCGGATCGCCCTGGCCGCCGCGAAGGCGTTGATCCGGCCGCGCACCGCAGCAGAGGCCGAGGCACCCGGCCGCGTGCACATCCTGCTCGTGCACGCCTACGGGATGGGCGGGACGATCAGGACGTCGCTGAACCTCGCCGAGCATCTCGCGGACCACCGGCCGGTGGACGTCATGACCCTCGCCCGCCGCCGCGACGAGCCGTTCTTCCCGTTCCCCCCGCAGGCGACCGTGACGACGCTCGTCGACCGCCGCAAGCAGGCCACGGCGGCCGCCAAGCCGCTCCACCGCCTGCTCGACCGCGTCCCGAGCCTCCTCATCCACCCCGACGACCACGCGCACACGCACGGGAGCCTCCTGACCGACCTGCGGCTCGCCACGACGCTGCGCCGCAAGCTCGAAGCCGGGAGCACGCTCGTCACCACCCGCCCCGCGCTCAACGTGCTCGCCGCCGAGCTCGCTCCCAAAGGCATCACGACCATCGGCCAGGAGCACATGAACTTCCACGCCCAGCCCCACCCCGGGCTGGACAAGGCGATCCGCCGCCACTACCCGAAGCTCGACGCGCTCACGGTCCTGACGGATGAGGACAAGCGCGACTACGGCGAGCTGCTCGCCAAGGGCCCCCACGGCGTCACGGTCGAGCGCATTCCCAACGCACTCCCTCCGCTCGACGGCGGGATCTCGGACGCCACGTCCAAGGTCGTCGCCGCCGCCGGCCGCCTGAACATCCAGAAGGGCTTCGACCTCCTCATCGAGGCCTGGGCGCCGATCGCGCGCAGCCACCCCGACTGGCAGCTCAGGATCCACGGCGGCGGAAGGGAGCGCCAGGCGCTCGAGCGGCTGATCGCCCGCCATCAGCTCCAAGACCACGTGCTCCTCATGGGCCCGACCCGCCGCCTCGGCCACGCGCTGCAGCAGGCGTCGATGTTCGTGCTGAGCTCCCGCTTCGAGGGCTTCGGCATGGTCCTCGTCGAGGCGATGAGCAAGGGCCTCCCCGCGGTCAGCTTCGACTGCGAGCGCGGCCCCAGCGAGATCATCAGCCAGAGCCGGGACGGCCTGCTCGTCCCGCCCGAGGACGTCGCCGGCCTCACGCAGGCGATCCGGGAGCTCATCGACGACCCCGACCGCCGCCGCCGCATGGGCGAAGCCGCCCGGAGCAAGGCCGCCCAGTACGACCTCGCGGCCATCGGCGCCCAGTGGGACGACCTCCTCGCGAGGCTCGGCCGCCCGGCGAAGACGGAGGGCCGGACGGTCGAAGGACCTGCCGGAGCCGTGGGGCCCGGACGCTAGGGTCTCGCGCGGTCGAATGAGCGGCGCGACGCAGACCAGAACGGGCGCTGCGGCGGGCGTCCACGGCACCGCCGCCACGGCCGGCCCCGCGGGCCGGCCGGGTCGTCGCACGCCCTCGATCGCCACCTCGACCGCGATCGTCCTCGCCACCGCCCCGGCGGCCGAGGGCGGCCCCGCCGCGCTGCTCCCCTGGGAGGGAGCGACCGTGCTGCGCCGCCTCGTCGGCCAGCTCGCCGACGTCGGCGTTCCCGACATCCACGTCGTCGCCCGCCCCGCCGACGACGCCGCCGTCCGCGCCGCGCTCGCGGGCCTCGTCGAGCACGACCCCGCGCACGACCCCCGGCAGCACGATCCCCGGCACGACGGCGCCCCGGGGCCGACGCCCGACGTCACCCGCATCGACCTCGGCGCCGCCGTCGAGGTCCACACGAGCCCGGCGCTCACCGAGGACCTCCGCCTCATCGCCGACGTCACCACTGCCGCCACCGGAGGCGTCGTCGTCCTCGCCGGCGAGGTGCTCACCCACCGCGAGGCGCTCGCCGGCCTGCTCGCGGACCCCCGCGTCGCCACCGGGATCCTCAGCGCCGGGCGCCGCATCGGCCGCCCGTTCGCCCCGAAGTACCGCGGCAACCGCGGCCGCATCGTCAGCGCCGCCTCGCCGTACCACTTCACGCGCGGGCCGCGCGGGACGTTCCTCGGCGTCCTCAAGGCCTCGCCCAGCGACGCGAGCACGCTCGCCGACGTCGCGCGCCAGCTCCACGAGCTCACGAAGGACGGCCTGCCCGAAGGCTGGGCCGAGGAGCTCGAGCGCAAGGGCGACATGTGGCGCGGCTGGCTCGCCCGCGTCGCCGCACGCCGCGCCGAGCTCGAGGCCGAGGGCATCCTCGACGACGGCGAACCCAGCGAGTTCGCCGAGTCCAGCGACGCCGATCACGACCACGATCAGGACGACGAGGAGCTCGGCACCGACCTCGAGCTCACGGCCGAGGACGAGGCGCTCGTCGCCCAGCGGCTCGTCGCGGCGCGCGAGGACGCCGTCTCGCTTCTGCTCGTCGGCCTCGTCCGCAACGGAACGCACGTCGCGACGACCCACCTGCGCAAGCTCTTCTGGAGCCGCCCGATCTCGCACGCGGGCATCGAGCGCGCGGAGGAGCGGATCCAGCTCTACGACGAGGACAAGGTCCTGCTCGACAGCGCCGTCAAGGCGACCGACGGCTTCTTCACGACCTTCTTCGTCAGCCCCTACTCGAAGCACATCGCGCGCTGGGCCGCCCGCCGCGGCTTCACGCCGAACCAGATCACCACGGTCTCGCTGCTCATCGGGTTCCTCTCCGCGGCCGCGTTCGCGACGGGGGAGCGCTGGGGCCTGATCGCCGGCGCGGTCCTGCTCCACACGGCGTTCGTCACCGACTGCGTCGACGGCCAGCTCGCGCGCTACACGCGCACGTTCTCCAAGCTCGGCGCCTGGCTGGACTCGATCTTCGACCGCTCGAAGGAGTACCTCGTCTTCGCGGGCCTGGCGATCGGCGGCGCGCGCATGGGCGAGGACGGCGTGTGGGTCCTCGCCGGGGCGGCGCTGACGCTGCAGACGATCCGCCACCAGCTCGACTTCGCGTTCGCCGCCGCGCGCCATCAGGTGATCGGCGCGACGAAGCACGCGCCGCTCGCGCAGCCGGACGACTCGCTCGTCCCCCGCCCCGCGCCCGGCACGCGTCACACGCAGGCCGAAGCGGTCGCGACGGAGGAGCAGCCGCCGGCGCCCGAGCCGCTCAGGCTGCGCGACGTCCCGAACCGCGTCCTGCGGATCTGGCGCCGGCTCGACAAGCTGCCCGCCGTGGTCTGGCTCAAGCGGATCGTCGCGTTCCCGATCGGCGAGCGGTTCGCGACGATCGCGATCGTCACCGCGCTCTTCACGCCGCACACGACGTTCGTCGTCGTCCTCGCGTGCGGCGGCTTCGCCGGCCTGTACCAGCTGACGGGCCGCGTCCTGCGGTCGGTGAACAAGTGAGCGCCAGCGCCGCGACACCCGCCTCCAAGCCGCTGCCGAGCAAGCCGCTGGCGGTCGGCTCCCCCGAGACGCTGCTGCTCTACCGCGACGACGGGCCGATCGCCCACGCGCTCGCGCCGGCCGGCCGCGCGATCCCGCTGCCCGCGTTCGCGCTCGTCCTCCTTGCCGTGCTGCCGCTCTTCGCCGTCATCGCGATCGACGGCGACGGCGCGTCGAACGGCCTCGCGCTCGCGGTCGTCGCCTGGGCGGTGCTCGTCGCCGGAGCGAGCCGCGGCGCGCGCGACACGACGGGGCTGCGCTGGCTCGCCCCGCCGCTGCTGCGCGCGGCCGAGTACGGCGGCCTCATCTGGCTCGCGTCGCTGCACGGCGGCGACGCCGTGCCCGGCGCGTACGCCGTCATCGCCGCCTGCGCGTTCCGCCACTACGACCTGGTGTACCGGCTGCGCACGCGCGCCGAGACGCCGCCCGCCTGGCTGAACACGGTCAGCGGCGGCTGGGAGGGCCGGCTGCTGGTCGCGTGGCTGCTGCTCGCGCTCGGCGCGCTGCCGGCCGGGCTGTTCGTGCTCGGCACAGCGCTCGGCATCCTCTTCGCGGTCGAGTGCGTCAGCGGATGGCGGCAGTTCCTGGACCGGCAGCGCGGAGCGACGGTCGTGACCTACGAGGACGAGGAGGACGAGACGCTGTGATCGGCATGGTGCTCGCCGCAGGAGCGGGACGGCGGCTGGAGCCGCTCACGACGGATCTCCCCAAGACGCTGCTCCCGGTCGACGGCGACCGGACGATCCTCGACATCGCGCTCTCCAACCTGCGCGAGGCGGGGATGGAGCGCGTTGCGATCGTCACAGGCTTCGCCGCCCACCGGATCGAGGAGCGGGTCGCGGACCTCGAGGAGACCCACGACGTCGAGCTCGAGCTCGTCTTCAACGACAAGGCGCTCGAGTGGAACAACGCGTACTCGCTGTGGTGCGCGCGCGAGCTGTTCGCCGAGGGCGTCCTGCTCTGCAACGGCGACACGGTGCATCCGCCGAGCGTCGAGCAGACGCTGCTCGCCAACCGCGGCCCCGACGTGCTGCTCGCGCTCGACGACGTCAAGGAGCTCAACGAGGAGGCGATGAAGGTCCGCCTCTCGGCCGAGAACCGGCTGCAGAAGATCACCAAGCTCATGGACCCGTCGCAGGCGCAGGGCGAGTACATCGGCGTGACGCTCATCGAGCCGGAGGCGGCCGGGCCGCTCGCCGACGCGCTGAAGGCGACGTTCGAGCGCGACCCGCAGCTGTACTACGAGGACGGCTTCCAGGAGCTCGCCGAGCGCGGCGGCCACGTCGGCGCCGCGCCGATCGGGCCGACGTCGTGGGTCGAGATCGACGACCACGCCGACCTCGCGCACGCCCGGGAGGTCGTTTGCCGCTCCTGACGCGCATGGTCGGCACGCCGCTGGCCATCGACGTCGGACCGGGGACCGTCGAGCGGCTCGCTCCGCTGCTCGCCGACCATCGCGTGTCGAGCGGCGGGCACGTCGCGGTCGTCGTCGGGCCGGGCATGGGAGCCGAGATCGCGTCGAAGCTGCGCGATCAGCTCGTCAACGCCGACGTGCACAGGGTGGAAGGCGGGTCGATCGAGGCGGCGCGCGCGCTCGCGGACGAGCTGCGCCACGACTTCCACGACGCGGTCGTCGGGATCGGCGGCGGGCGGACGCTCGACGTCGCGAAGTACGCCGCGTCGCTGTGCGGCCTGCCGATGGTCGCCGTCGCCACGAGCCTCGCCCACGACGGCATCGCGTCGCCGGTCGCCTCCTTGGAGCACGACGGCCGCAAGGGCTCCTACGGCGTGCAGATGCCGATCGCGGTCGTGGTCGACCTCGACTACGTGCGGCGCAGCGAGCCGGAGATGCGCCGCTCGGGCATCGGCGACGTCATCTCGAACCTCGGCGCGGTCGCCGACTGGCGGCTGGCGGAACGGGAGCGCGGCGAGGTCGTCGACGGGCTCGCGCTGACGTTCGCGCGGACGGCGGCGATGGCGATCGTCCACCGGCGCGACACGATCGACGACGACGAGTTCCTCGTTGCGCTGGCGGAGGCGCTGGTGTTCGGCGGGATGGCGATGGCCGCCGCCGGGACGAGCCGCCCGTGCAGCGGCGGCGACCACGAGATCCTCCACGCGATCGACCACCTCTTCCCCGGGACCGCGACGCACGGGGAGCTCGCCGGCGCGGCGTCGCTGTTCACCGCGTTCCTGCGCTCGGATGAGGCGATGGTGCGCGAGCTCGATGGCTGCCTCCTGCATCACGGGCTGCCGCGGCTGCCGGCCGATCTCGGCTTGACGGAGGAGCAGTTCTGCGAGGCGGTGCACTACGCCCCCGGCACGCGCCCCGATCGCTACACGATCCTCGAGCATCTCGCCCTGGATCGGCAGGGGGTGAGCGAGCGTGTCCGCGCGTACGTCGCGGCCTTCGATCGCTGAGCTGCGCGCGGCGACGCAGCCCGCGTCGATCTTCGCGCGCAACAGCGGCGAGCACTGGGCCGGCCGCCTCTACGTGCGGCGGTTCTCGCCGTACCTGACGCGGCTGCTGATCCGCACGCCGCTGACGCCGAACATGGTGACGTGGCTGATGCTGCTGAGCGGCGTCGCGTGCGCTGCCGCGCTGACGCTGCCGGGGCTCGGCTGGGTCGTGCTGGCGGCGCTGCTCATCCAGCTGCAGATCCTGCTCGACTGCTCCGATGGGGAGCTCGCGCGGTGGCGCGGGATCTCGTCGCCGGTGGGGGTCTACCTGGACCGGCTGGCGCACTGGGTGACCGAGGCGGCGCTGCCGATCGGGCTCGCGGTGCGCGCGGACGGCGGCTGGGATTCGCTGGGTGGGTGGACGTCCTTGGGCCTCTTGACGTCCGTTCTCGTGCTGTTCGTCAAGGGCGAGACGGCTTTGGTGCACGTGGCACGGATGGAGAGCGGCAAGCCGCTCGTTGAGGACACCGTCGCGGTGGCGTCGCCGCGGGTGAGCGGGCTCGCGCGGCTGCGGCGTCTCGCGGGGCGGTTGCCGTTCTACCGGGCGTTCGTGGCGATGGAGTTCACGTTCCTGGCGTTGGCGGCCGCCGTCGTCGATGTGGCTCTCGGTTCCCTGGACGGGACGCGTGCCTTGGTGATCGCGCTGGTGCCGGTGGCGGCGATCACGGCGCTCGGGCACCTCGTGGCGATCCTGACGTCGGGGCGTCTGCGGTGAGCTGGGGCTGCGTCGTCCTCACGCAGGGCGGCCGGCCGGACGACCTCGACCGGGCGGTGCGGTCGCTGCTGGCTCAGCGCTCCGCCGGTGCCGAGGTGGACGTGGTGGTCGTCGGGAACGCGTGGGAGCCGGTCGGGCTGCCGGCCGGGGTGCGCGGGCTGGGGCTCGCGTCGAACGTGGGCATCCCGGCCGGGCGGAACGCGGGCGTGCCCCTGGTCTCCGGCGAGCTGCTGTTCTTCCTCGACGACGACGCGTCCATCGTGTCGGAGCGGACCCTGTCGGAGCTTGAATCGCGCTTCGCGCGCGAGCCGGGGTTGGGGCTCGTGCAGCTGCACGTCGAGCCCCGCGGCGCCGACCGCCGCTACTCGCGCGACTGGGTTCCGCGGCTGCGCGTCGGCGACCGGGCGCGGACGAGCGACCTCACCGCGATCTGGGAGGGCGCCGTGGCGATCCCGCGCCGCGTGTTCGAGGAGGTCGGCGGCTGGCCGGCCGAGTTCTTCCTCGTCCACGAGGGCGTCGACCTCGCGTGGCGGCTGCTCGACGCGGGGTACCGGATCGAGTACGCGGGCGACCTCGTCGCCGAGCACCCGCCTCCGCCGCGCGCCGTGACCCGCCACGGGTACTCCAACTACTACGGCGCGCGGAACCGCGTGTGGCTGGCGCGGCGGCGGCTCCCGCTGTGGCTGGCGCCGGTGTACGTCGCGACGTTCGCGCTGCGGACGCTCCCCCGCATGCGAACGTCGGTGGAGCTTCGCGACGCGCTGCGCGGGTACCGTGACGGGCTGCGGGGCCCGGCGGGCGAGCGCAAGCCGCTTCGGCTCCGCACGCTGTGGCGCATGACCCGCGCCGGCCGTCCGCCCCTGATCTGACCCTCACTAGCCTCTTGAGCCGATGACCGCCGAGACGCGCACCCCTGCGGCGCGCCGTCGCGCCCGTGAGGACGAGTTCTCCTCCGTGCGCCACGTGCACGAGCCGCACAAGGTCGGCCTGCCGCCGATCGGGCCGTACGTGCGCGAGCTGTGGCGGCGGCGCGACTTCGCGCGCGAGCTGTCGCGGACCAACCTGCGCGCCCAGCACTTCAACACGGCGTTCGGGCAGCTGTGGCTCGTCCTGAACCCGCTGCTGATGGCGGGCGTCTACTTCATCCTCGTCGACATCCTGCGCAGCGGCGCGCGGCCGCAGGGGTTCTTCGCGCACCTGGTGGCGGGGCTGTTCGCGTACTACTTCTTCCAGCAGTCGCTGCAGCAGGGCGTCCGATCCGTCGTGTCGGGCGGCCGCCTGATCCTCAACACGGCGTTCCCGCGGGCGCTGCTGCCGCTGTCGAGCGTCGTGACCGCGTTCATGCGGTTCCTCCCGACGGTGCTCATCTACATCCCGATCCACATCGCGTCGGGGCTGCCGTTCGGCCCGCACCTGCTGTGGACGATCCCGATCTTCGTGCTGCTCGTGTTCATCGCGGCGGGGCTGACGATGTTCGTCTCCGCGGCCCAGGTGTACTTCCGCGACCTGCGGAACTTCCTGCCGTACGTGCTGCGGGTGTGGCTGTACGCGACGCCGATCCTCTACTACGCGCACGAGGTGCCGGAGCGGTACAAGCCGCTGCTGATCGCCAACCCGATCGGGCGGCTGCTGTCGGCGTGGAGCGACGTCATCAACCGCGGGATCACGCCGTCGGTGGGGGACATCGGGATCGGGCTGGCGTGGGCCGTCGTGCTGTTCGTCGGCGGGGCGCTGTTCTTCATGTCGAGGGAGCGTGAGTTCGCTGTCCGCCTCTGAGCCGATGTCCCACCCCGACCTCCCTAAGGGGTCTGTCCCCCAACACGAAGGGACTGTCCCCCAACCTGAAGGGTCTGTCCCTCAACGTGAAGGGTCTGTCCCCCAACATGAAGGGACTGTCCCCTCTCCTCTCGGCGAGGACGCCGCGCGGGCGAGCATCCAGGTCGAGGACGTCTCGGTGACCTACCGGACGTCGCTGGAGAAGCAGCCGACGCTGAAGCAGACGCTGCGCCGGATGGGTCGACGCGAGCGGATCATCCGCGAGGTCAACGCCGTCAAGCATGTGTCGTTCTCCGTCCCGCGCGGGTCGGTCCTGGGCGTCGTCGGGGCCAACGGCGCGGGCAAGTCGACCCTGGTGCGGACGATCGCGGGGATCCTCCCGCCCACGAGCGGGCGCGTCGAGGTCGAAGGGCGCGTTTCGACGCTGCTGGCCCTGGGCGTCGGGTTCAACAAGAAGCTGTCGGGGCGCGACAACGTCGTCCTGGGCGGGCTTGCGGCCGGCCTGACACGCGAGCAGCTCGCCCTCAAGTACGACGACATCGTCGCGTTCGCGGAGCTCGAGGAGTTCATGGACATGCCGATGCAGACGTACTCGTCGGGCATGTACGGCCGGCTTGCCTTCTCCGTCGCCGTGAACATGGACCCGGACATCCTGCTCATCGACGAGGCGCTGTCCGTCGGCGATGCGCGGTTCAAGCGCAAGTCGTTCCGGAAGATGCGCCAGCTGTGCCGGCAGAACCGGACGGTGGTCCTCGTATCCCACGCTCTCGGGTCCATCACGGAGCTCTGCGACCACGTGATCTGGATGCACAAGGGCGAGCTCAAGATGTGGGACGAGCCCCAGACCGTGGTCGATGCGTACACCGAGTTCCTCGAGGTCGGCGAGGACGCAGTGACGATGGAGGACGTGTAGGGCAGGACCTGCCCTACACGCACCCGTTCCGACGCCGCGGCGTGTTCCTGCCCTTTCGGTCTGCAAGCGCCGGCGGGCGGTGTAGAACTGGCCAGTGCTCGTCCGCCCGCGCTCTCCGGCCGATGAAGCAGCGGTCGAGGATTTCCTGGCAGCGAGCTCGTCGACCCGCGTCGCACGACTCGGCCAGCTCGTGGCGCCACTCGACCACCCGGCGTTGATCGCGGAGATCGGCGGCCGCCTCGCGGGTGTCCTGACCTACCTCGTCGCCGACGAGGGCTGCGAGATCCTCACCCTCCACGCGACCCCGCGGGGACGCGGCACCGGCACCGCGCTCGTCGAGGCGGTCGAGGAGCTTTGCCGTCAGCGCGGTTGGGGCCGCCTCTGGGTCCTGACCACCAACGACAACCTCGACGCCGTGCGCTTCTACCAGCGCAGAGGATTCCGCCTCGCAATGATCCGCCCCGGAGGAGCCGACCTCTGCCGAGCCTGCCTCAAGCCCGAGATCCCGCTCACCGGCAACTACGGCATCCCCATCCGAGACGAGCTCGTCCTCGAGAAGCACCCCTGACGAGCCGCCCGACCCAACCAAAGCCGGGCACCGCCGCACACCGGGACAGTCCCCTCACATTGGGGGACAGTCCCTTCACGTCGAACAGCGCTCCTTCAGACGCGGGGACGGTCCCTTCTTGTTGAGGGACTGTCCCTCTTGGTGGGGGCGGGTTCTTCGGGCCTGGCGCCTCTTGACGTCATGGCCCGACGTCCACGCAATGAGCACGAGGCGGGGATCGCGCATGTCTTCGCCCGCGGCAACGACAAGCAGCCGATCTTCGCCGACGACCTCGATCGTTTCCGCTACCTCCGGCTCCTCGAGGGCGTGACGAAGCACAGGCGGTGGCGCTGTCTCGCGTACTGCCTCATGAAGAACCACATCCACCTGCTCGTCGAGACCCGCGAGCCGAACCTCGGGCACGGCATGCGTGATCTCCACGGCTCGTACGCGCAGCAGTTCAACCGAAGGCACGGCCGGACGGGGCACCTCTTCGGCGAGCGGTACGGCTCGACGACCGTCAACGACGACGCGCACCTCTCGGTGGTCGTCGGCTACATCGCGCGCAACCCAGTCGCCGCCGGCCTGACCGACCGACCGGAGAACTGGCGATGGGGCTCATGCGCGGACGTCATGAACGACGTCACCCCCGACTGGCTTGACGAGGAGCGGCTCTTCGACCTGCTAACCGCCTGGGGCGGCAACGGGGCGGACCGTTACCTGGATTGCGTGCTCGATGAAGAGCTGCTCGGCGACGCCTTCAGCGACGACGAAGCGTGGCCGCCGACCGCGGTGGTCCGCGGCCTGCACGCGCTCGACGCCCGCCCGCGCATCGGGATCAGCGACCGCTCAGGGCGCCTGGATGGCAGGCCGGGCGCCGGGGCCGACGACGGATCCCTTCGACGGCCCGCTGCTCTCTCCGACGCCACGCCCGCTCTCCTCACCAGCGGGGGCAGCAGCCGGCGCGCGGACGCCGACAGCGGCCGCCCCGGCAGCCCGCCAGGCGGGCCCGACGCCCGCGGCGACGGCGAGCAGCACCCAGGTCAGCGGATCCTCGAGGAACGACGCGTAGACGAACGTGTGCAGGAGCAAGCCGCAGAAGGCTGCAGCGACCGCTGCCCCGACGACCCCTTCGATGCCGGCCGACGCGCCGCGGACTGCGCGCGTGACTCCATCGAAGAGGACCAGGAACGCGCACCACAGCAGGACGAAGTACGGGATCAGCCCGATGAGCCCCTGCTCGGCGGCGACGGTGAGCGGCGTGGTGTGGGAGACGGCGGCGCCGTTGGGGGTGCGAACCTGCTCGCGGGCCCGGTAGCGCTCGGCGAACGCCCCGCTCCCGAAGCCCCAACCGGGTCGGTCGCGCGCCATCCGCAGCGCCCCCGTGACCAGATCGAAGCGTCCGCTGGTCGCCTTGTCGATCGCGCGATCGGAGTGCGTGGAGATGCCGATGGAGCTTCCGGCGAGCAGCACGGCCGCGATCGCGCCGAGACCGGCGACGAGGAGCGACACCAGCACCGGCCGGACCCGCCACCTCAGCGCGGCGAGAACGGCCAGGCCGCACAGCAGGGCGGCGAAGCTCGACTGCGACAGCGAGAGGACGAGCCCGGCCCAGAGGACGGCCAGGATGACCGCGATCACGGGGACGTCGCGCGACCGCCGGGTCCACAGCAGAGCAGCGGCGAGGGCCGTCATCGTCAGCGCGAGGAACCGGCCGAAGATGTTCGGGTCGAAGAACAGCGAGTTGACCCGGAAGTAGCCCTTCAGCTCGGTGGTCTCGAGCACCTTGGCGTTGCTCACGACGAGCTCGCCAGTGGCGTACTCGACGAACCCGATCGCCGCGAAGAGCACCGCAAGCCCGACGATGGCGCCGAAGAGCCAGAGCAGGAGACGCTGCGACCACGGCACGTCGAGCAGCAGCCGGAACAGCAGCGCGAACGGGACGTAGAAGAAGCAGAGGTTCTTGGTCGCCTCGTCTAGGTCGGTCGAGTAGAGCGCCTGGGCGGCGTAGACGACGAGCACCGCGGCGAGCGCGATCCGTAGCCATCGGACGCGTCCGCCGAGGCCGGTCGCTTCGGTGAACGCCGGGGCCGCGGCGTGGGCCTCCGGGGCTGCGGACGAGGTCGAGCTGCTGCGCCACCACGCCATCGCGGCCGCCAGCACGCCGGCGGCGATCACGCCGTAGAGCGGAACGAGCAAGTTCGCGTTGTCGTCGCCGATCGGCACGGGAACGCGGAACGGGAGCGCGACGAACACGAGCACGGCGAACACCGCCGGCCGGGAGCGCAGGAGCGCGGCGACGACCGCGAGCACGACCACGCCAGCGCCGGCGGCGGCGCCCGCCAGCGCCGGCCGCCGCGACACGGTGTCGGACAGGTCGTCGCCGACCATCGCCAGCAGAGCCGCGGCCGCCAGCAGCGGGGCGAGAAGCGCCGCGATCGTCCGCGCCGACGGGCGATCGACGACGAGGACCGCCGCGGCGGCAATTGCGGCGGCCAGAAGGGCGGCACCCTGCATCGGGTGCGCAACCTACCGTGAGTCGCGACACGGCACCGCAACTTGCGGGCAGCTGCCGAGTCTGGATTCCGGATGCACTGCACGCCCGTCACCGTCACCAGGAAGGGTCTGTCCCCATACATGGAGGGACTGTCCCCCAACGTGAAGGGACTGTCCCCCAACGTGAAGGGACTGTCCCTCGTGGTGGCGGTGCTCTTGGTCGTCGGTCTGGCGGTGCCGGGTCTCGTTGCGGCCGCGCCCCCCAACGACACCGCAGGTACGGCTGCGTTCTTCGAGTCGTACGCCACCCGCCAGGGTCCCCCGAGCGACCTGCAGGCTGTCGCGGAGCTCTTCGAGGCCACGCCCGACGCCGGCGTCCCCCAGTGCCTCGGGCCTGCCAGCTTCCAGCGCACTGCCTGGTACCGCATCCCCGGCGGCTCGACCCCCAAGGAGGTCACTGTCGAGGCCTCGGGCAGGACGCTCGACGTCCCCGACCTCGCGCTGTTCGTTCAGAACGCCGGCGGTGAGCCTCCCATCGTCACTCGCCCGAACGCCTGCGCCGGCGCCGGGATCAACGGCGGTGACGCCGCCGAGGACCGTGCCTCCTCCGTCAGCATCCGCGTTCCCGCCGGGACGGCCGTCCTGGTGCAGGTCGGCCGCCGCGGGCCCGCGACGAACCCCGACGACGACCGCGTGGTGCTGGGGCTGTCCCAGGCGACCCTCCCCGGCGTCTCGGCGCCGGTCGGCGACCGCGCCGGCCGTAGCACGCCGACGATCTCCCGCAGCGGCCACGACATCGTCGCCCTCCGTGGCTCGACCACCACGATCGAGGACCCGGCCGTCGCCGCCTGCCCGTCGCTCTCCACCGTGTGGCGCAAGGTCAAGCCGCGCAAGTCCCAGACGCTCGCGATCTCCGCCACCGGCGAGGAGGCCAGCTCTCTCGCCGTCTTCTCCGGCGCGCAGCCCACCAGCAGCTCCTACATCGACTGCGTCGACCGCGACGGCCCCGGCCCGCTGGTGCTCCCAGTCAAGGCGAAGAAGGGCCGCTCGCTCTGGATCCGCGTCGGAGCCGACAGGCCGCCCGCCAGCGCCCAGGCGACGCTCGACGTCGTCCCCGCCCGGAAGGGAACGCCCGCCTCGGGCGGCGGCTGCCTGGGCGCTCCGAGACCCCGCATCGCGGGCACCGTGTCGGCCGGAACGAAGAGCGCGAAGAAGCGCAACAAGTACCGCGCCGTCGGGCTCGTGCTGCGGACGACCGCCGGTCCCGCGTGCGCCGCCCGCGTGCGCCTCATCGGACCCGGCAACGCGCTCTACGCCAAGGCCGACGGCCTGACGCTGCGCGGGAAGGGCCAGGTGATCGAGCTGCCGCGCCAGCGACTGCTCAAGCGCGGCCGCTATCACCTCGAGGTCGAGGCGGCCGGGCTCGCCGGCGTGCGCGCCCGGATCCCGTCCTCCGTGCGCTTCAGCCTGAAGAAGTAACCCGTCGCAACCAGCCCGTCGCCGAGCGTCCAGATGCCCCCGTCCCGCAAGCCCATCCTCACCCGCCGCGAGCTCATCGCCGCCACCGTCGCCGCCGGCGCCTACGCCGCCGTGCCGCCCGCCTGGGCGAAGACGCTCTACCGCGGTCGCGTCCGCGTCGGCCCCGGCAAGTTCCTCGACGGCGTCGCGTCGGGTGAGCCCGCCGCCGCCGCCATCACGTTCTGGTCGCGCCTGTCGACGAACCGGCCTCGCTCGGGCGCCCGGCTCGTCGTCGCGACCGAGCCGGGCATGCGCCGCGTCGTCGCCACCGCGACGATCCCCACCGGCAGCTCGGTCAACGGCACGCTCAAGACGCGGGTCGGCGGGCTGAAGCCCGACACGGAGTACTTCTACGTCTGGGAGTCGGGGAGCGGCGTGTCCCCCGTCGGCCGCACGAAGACCGCGCCCGATCCGACGTCGAACGAGCCGGTCGCGATGACGTTCTCCTCCTGCCAGCAGTACGCCGGCGGCTTCTACGGCGCCCATGCCGCGGTCGCGCAGCTCCCCACGCAGGACGCGGTGCTGTTCCTCGGCGACTACGTCTACGAGCGCCCCGACTTCACCGTCCGCGAGGACCCGGTGCTCGCCGTCGACCTGGCGTCGTACCGGGCCAAGTACCAGCTCTACCGCGCCGATCCCGGCCTGCGCGAGCTCCACCGCCTCCAGCCCACGATCGCCGTCTGGGACGACCACGAGCTCGGCAACAACTACACGGCGAACGACCCGCCGCCGGCCGCGCTGCAGCGCGCCGCCGCGTACCGCGCGGCGTTCGAGTGGCAGCCGCGGATGTCGCTGGCGAGCGACCGCAACCGCATCTACCGCAAGTACGGCTTCGGCCGGACGGCGGAGCTCTTCATGCTCGACGAGCGCCAGTACCGCACGGGCAACCGCGACGGGCTCCCGCGGCGGATCCTCGGCGACGCGCAGATGAACTGGCTCCTGGCCGAGCTGCGCGCCTCGACCGCGACGTGGAAGCTCATCGGGCAGCAGGTCCAGGTCGCGCCGATCCAGTTCGAGGGCCGGCCGAACAACGACGCCTGGGACGGCTACGACGAGGATCGCCGGACGCTGCTCGGAGCGATCGAGGACGCCGGCATCCCGAACGTCGTCTTCCTCACCGGCGACGTGCACGTCTTCATCGCGAACCTGCTCGCGTCGGACTTCGAGGCGCTCGACGACGGGAGCACGCGCAAGCCGGCCGCCGTCGAGTACGTCGGCGGGTCGATCTCGTCGCCCGGCCGCGACGCGCCCGAGTCGTCCGCGCAGGCCGTCGCGCCGTGGTGCCTGCAGTACAACGGGTCGCGGCACGGCTTCGGGGCGCTCGACCTCAACGCGGAGCGTCTCGTCACCGAGTACCGCGCCCAGCCGGTCTTCTCGCCGAAGCCGCAGGTGACGGCGTTCGAGCGGTTCACGCAGCCGTCGGGTGAGAACCGGGCGTCGCGGGAGCAGCTGGCCCGCCGCCGGGCCTGAACGGCTGGCGCACGGGCGCAGTCCGGCGAACTCGCAGAGTCGGGGCGCGCGCGTACGGGGCACGGCGTACGGGGCACGCCGCGTAGTCGGGGCACGCGCATGGCCGGGGCACGCGCGCGGATCCGTTCACCCCGCGTGCCCGGCGCGTGCATCGAGATGTGCCCACAGAGCCGGGCAGTACCGTCTCCACGGCCATGGCGACCGCCCCGTCCACGCCGCGGCGGCGGCGCGTGCCGGCCGCCGCAACCGCCGGATCGCTGAAGCGCCTCGCGCCGGCGGCCGGCGTCGTGGCGCTCGTCGCGGTGGCGATGAAGCTCCTCTACTCGCCGTGGTACATGAACTACGACGCGCGCTACGCGCTGCTGTGGGCGCACGACGCGTGGAGCGGCTTCAAGCCCGAGTACGAGGCGGACTTCGCTCCCACGCCGCATCCGCTCCAGACGGCGGTCAGCTCGCTCGCGTTGCCGTTCGGCGACTCGGGCGACGTCGTGATGACGTGGGTCGTGCTCATCTGCTTTGGAGTGCTGGTGTGGCTCGTGTTCAGGCTGGGGAGCGAGCTCTTCTCGCCATGGGTCGGCGGGATCGCGGCGATCGTCGTCGCGACGCGGCAGCTGCTCGAGCGCGACGCGGCGCTGGCCTACCAGGACGTGCCGTTCGCGATGCTGATCGTGCTGGCGGTGCTGATGGAGGCGCGGCGGCCGCGGCGCGGCCTGCCGGTGCTCGGCGTCCTGGCGGTGGCGGGGCTGTTGCGGCCGGAGGCGTGGCTGCTCGGTGGCTTGTACGTGCTGTGGCTGTGGCCGAAGGCGACGCCGCGGCAGCGGCTGGTCTTCGCGTCGATCGCGGTGATCGCGCCGCTCGTGTGGACGGTGAGCGACTGGATCGTCACGGGAGATCCGCTGCACTCGCTGCACGGGACGGCGGATCTCGCAGAGGCGAACGAGCGGCGGCGGCGCGTCGACCAGGTTCCCTACTGGACGGCGAAGTACCTCGGGTCGACGTTGCGCGAGGCGCCGCTGATCGGCCTGGTGATCGGGCTGGCGTTCGCGTGGCGGCACCGGCGGCGGGAGTCCGTGCTGCCACTGGCGGTTGTCGTCGCGATGCTGCTCGTCTTCGCCGTGGGGCCGATCTTCGGGCTGCCGTTGATCGGGCGGTACGTGCGGACGCCGGCGATCCTGCTGACGCTCTTCTACGGGCTCGCCGTCGCCGGCTGGGTGCTTCTGGCGCCGGGGCGGGAGCGGCGGCGGTGGCAGATCGCCGGGCTGGTGGCGCTCCTGCTGTCCGTCGTGTTCCTCCCGGCGCAGGTGCGGGGGATCCGGGGGTACGAGACGCGGCTCGAGCGTGACGGGCTGCTGTACGAGGACCTGCGCGACGTGGCGCGGGCGTCGTCGGTCCGAGCGGCGTTCGAGGCGTGCGGGCCGCTGTCGGTCGCCGATCACCGGCCGATCCCCTACCTGCGCGACTGGCTCGACGGCGATCCGGGGTCGGTCGGAACGCCCGAGGCCGGCAAGAGCCCGCTCGGCCAGGTGCTGGTCCTGCCGCGCAAGGTCAAGCGCGCGCGGCAGTTCTACCGCGACGCACTGCCCACGATGGAGCCGCCGGCCGGGTGGCGCCCCGTCTACCGCAACGCGACGTGGCGGGTCTTCGCGGCGCCCTCGTGCCGCGTCCCCACCAGCTGACCCACCCGCGGGGACAGTCCCTTCACGTTGGGGGACAGTCCCTTCACGTTGAGAGCCGCGGGGACAGTCCCTTCACGTTGGGGGACAGACCCTTCATCGAGCGGAGACGGAGCGCATCCCCACTTCTCGGGAGGGGACAGTCCCTTCATGTTGGGGGACAGTCCCTTCATGTTGCGGGCCTAGACTGGCTCGCCGTGGACGCAGGGGATGCCCGATCGTCCGTCGTGCGCCCGGAGCTCGGGCCGACGCTTCCGGCGCTCATGCGGCGGCGCTTCGGCGATCGCGGGCGGACCATCCTCGTTGTCGCGGTCGGCGCGCTCGTCGTGCTGCTCGTCTCAGCCGCCGTCCTGCACCGGGTTCGCCAGAAGGAGAGCGTGTTCACCCACCGCTCCCCCGGGCCCGCGTTCACGCTGAAGCTGAACCAGGACCGCGTGAAGCACGCCGCGCCCGGGCCCGGTGAGCTCGAGCGCTTCACCATGCAGCGCCGCAAGGCGCGCGCGAGCGTGACGATCCGGCCGCTGGAGCTCGAGCCGTTCAAGGGCGATGCGAGCCACGCGATCCTCCCCTCCTTCGCCGATCGCTATGTCGACCAGCTCGCGCGGACCCGTCCGGACCTGCGGGTCGCCGACGAGGGCAAGGCCCGTGTCAACGGCGCGCCCGGGTACCAGATCGGCTACCGCTGGGGTCCGCCCGGCGACCGGGTTCTCGCCCGGGACGTCCTGCTGCTGCCTGACGAGGAGGGATCGGACGGCGGCGTGGTGGTGCGGTTCGAGATCAGCCGGAAGGGCGGCCGGGTCCGGCCCGGTGACCGGCGGCGCCTCAACGACGTCAAGCGCGCCTTCCGCTCGTTCCGCTTCGGCACGGACCGCCCGTAGAGGGCGACCCGCCGCGGCGCCGGGCCAGGCCGCGAAGAGGCACCGAGAACCGAGACCACCGCCGCGACGCCCGAAACGGCGCCGCGGCCAAGAGGTCGCGCAAACGGAACGCCGAGGCCTAAGCCTCCTCCCCCGCAACCGGCCCGGTGCCACTCCCAACGCCACTGCCCAGCCGGTCGGCGCCGCCGATCGTCCGCGCGCCCAACGAAGCGTTCGCCTCGGCGCCATCGGGCATGACGACGTCCGGCGACGACGCGGGAGCGGGCGTCGCGGACGCAAGCGACGACTCCACGACGGGATCGCCGGTGCGGCGGGTCAGAGCGACGGCACCGAGCTCGTACAGCCCGAGGGCGACGTGCGGCAGCCACGCCCGCGCACCCAGCGACCGCCGCCGGAAGCCGCGGCGCCGGCGCCGGCGCTCGCCCCGGAAGCCGAGCACCCACGGCGACGCGGCGAGGCCGACCGCGGCCGCGCTGTCCAACGCCAGATGAGCACGGAACGGCAGGACGCGCACGGCGCCCAACTGGTAGCGGGTGAACAGGCTGTAGCCAGCATGGGTCGCGCCCGCGGCGCGCAGCGTCCGGCCGGCGCGCGTGCCGTCGAGGCCGAGGAAGGACGGAGCCGCAACGAGGGTCGCGCCGGTCACGTAGTCGAGCACCCCGTGAGCGCGGGGGGAGATGGGTCGTGTTGGCATGTTCACGGACGTACCCGTTGCATTCACCCCGGGCACGCCGCGATGATGAAGGCCGTCAGACCCCCGCTTTAGGCTTCACCGAATCGCCATGACCGCCGACCAGCCCGATCCCACGCGCCCGCTGTCTCGCGCCGAGCACCTGCGCGCCTCGCCGCCGCTCCTCCCCTGGGGCTGGATGGACCGCTTCACACGCGTCCACCACGTCGTTCCCGTCCTCATCTTCGTGCCGATCGTCGCGTTGCTGGCGACGCTCGCCGCCGACCGCCTCGACACGATCGGCTTCTTCGGCTGGACGCTCGTCGGCTACGTCATGTGGACGCTCACCGAGTACTGGCTGCACCGCGTCGTCTTCCACTGGGAGCCGGAGAAGGGCCTCGGCGCCCGCATCCACTTCCTCATGCACGGCGTCCACCACGAGCATCCGAACGACCCGCTGCGGCTCGTCATGCCGCCGTCCGCGTCGATCCCGCTCGCCGGGCTCTTCGTCCTCGCGTTCTGGCTGATCGCGAGCGGCCCCGCGTGGCTCGCCGTCTCGGCCGGCTTCCTCGGCGGCTACGTGATCTACGACGAGATGCACTACTGGCTGCACCACCACGTGCCGAAGTCGAAGCTCGGCAAGAGCCTGCGCGAGCGGCACATGCGCCACCACTTCCAGGACGACACCAAGGGCTTCGGCATCAGCGCCCCGTACTGGGACAAGGTCTTCCACACGGAAACCGACGTGCGCCACACGCGGGAGCGGTGAGGATCGCGCGGGGCGAGACCCCGCGCGACCGAAGAACGAGCGGCTAACGCTTGTAGAGCTGCTGCTCGTAGTCGCGGACCATCCGCGTCGCCGAGAACTGCGGGATGTTCGTCTTCATCGACTGCTTGACGCGGTGGACCCACGCCTGCGGGATCCCGTCGGCGTCGCGGTCGTGGAACGTCGGCACGACCTCCTCCTCGAGCAGCCGGTAGAGCTCGCCCGCATGGCGGTGGTCCTGGGCCTCGTGGTCGTGGTCGGTCGCGCCGTCGATCCCCCAGCCGTTCTCGCCGTTGAACCCCTCGGCCCACCAGCCGTCGAGCACCGACAGGTTCAGCCCGCCGTTCACCGCGGACTTCATGCCCGACGTCCCGCTCGCCTCCAGCGGCGGGCGCGGCACGTTCACCCACACGTCGCAGCCGCGCACCAGGCGCCCGGCGATGTGGAGGTCGTAGTCCTCGAGGAACACGACCCGCGCGGCCGCGGCCTCGTTCCAGCGCACGCCGAAGAGGTCCTGGACGAGCCGCTTGCCGCCGTCGTCCCTCGGATGCGCCTTGCCGGCGATCAGCACCTGCACCGGTCGCTCGCCGCCGATGATCCGCAGGGAACGCTCGGGGTCGCGGAACAGGAGATGGAGCCGCTTGTACGTCGCCAGCCGCCGTGCGAACCCGATCGTCAGCACGTCGGGATCGAAGGCACGCGCGGCCGCCTCGGCGTAGTAGCGCGGCTCGCCGCGCGCGACGCGGTCGCGAACGCTCGTCTCCTTGACGAAGTTGACCAGCAGCTCGCGCTGGACCCGCCGCACGGCCCACAGCTCCGCCGCCGGGATGTCGTCGATCTTGGCGAACACCGAGGGGTCGTCGGTGCGCAGCGCCCACCCCTCCCCCAAGTGCTCGTCGAGCAGCCGCCGCATCGGCGCGCCCACCCAGCTCGGGACGTGGACGCCGTTGGTCACGTGCCCGATCGGAACGTCGTCGACGCCCCGGTCCGGCCACATGCCATGCCACATCTCGCGCGCGACCTCGCCGTGGCGCTTGGAGACGCCGTTCGCCGCCCGCGACGAGCGCAGCGCCAGCTGCGTCACGCCGAACGGCTCGCCCCCGTCGTCGACGTTCGTGCGGCCCATCCGGAGGATCGCGTCGACGTCCGTCCCGGCGCCCTCGGTCAGCCGCCGCAGGCACGACGCCACCTGGTCGGGCGGGTACGTGTCGTTGCCCGCCGGCACCGGCGTGTGCGTGGTGAACACGCTGCGCTCGCGCGACTCCTGGAGCGCGGTCTCGAAGGGCGTGCCCGACGCGGTCCGCCCGCGCGCCAGCTCCAGCGCAGTCAGCGCGGCGTGGCCCTCGTTCATGTGCACGACGCCCGGCTCGATCCCGAGCTCGCGCAGCGCGGCGATCCCGCCCGCGCCCAGCAGCGTGTACTGCGCGAGCCGCGTCTCGGGGTCGCCGTCGTACAGGCGCGACGTGATCCAGCGCGTGGCGTTCGTGTTCTCGGGGAGCTCGGTGTCGAGCAGGTACAGGGGAACCCGGCCGACGTCGACCCGCCAGATCTGCGCGTGGACGTCGTCGCTGCCGATCGGCACGCACACCTGCACCGGCGTGCGGTCGTCGCCGGCGGTGACCAGCACGGCGGGCGTGCGCTCCGGGTCGGTCGGCACCCAGAACTCCTGCTGCCAGCCGCTGTTGTCGATCCGCTGGCGGAAGTACCCGCGGCGGTACATCAACCCGACCGCGACCATGGGTAGCGCGAGGTCCGACGCCTCCTTGACGACGTCGCCGGCGAGCGCGCCGAGGCCGCCCGAGTAGATCGGCATCGACGCGTGGACGCCGAACTCCGCGCAGAAGTACGTGACGGGGCGGTCCGCCGCGACGACCTCGTCGGCGAACGGGCGCGCGAGATCGTCCTGCACGCCGGCCTCGATCGCCTCGGCCTTCGCGACGAGCGCGTCGTCGGCCGCCGCGCGCAGCAGCGACTCGGCCGAGGCCTCCTGGAGCAGCCGCACCGGGTTGCCGTTGACCAGCCGCCAGCGACGGTTGTCGATCGCGCGGAACAGGTCCGGCCCGTCGGGCATCCAGGCCCAGCGGTAGTTGTAGGCGAGGCGCGCGAACACGCCCAGCGGCCAGGGCAGCCGCGACGAAAGCGCGGACGCCGCCCGGCGGATGTCGTCGTCTCCTGCGTACACGAAGTGCGGGATTGTCACAGGCTGCGTCTCCGTGTGCCCGAAGACGAAGTGCTGAAACGTGGAGCGACCCGCGACGCGCGGAGATACCGGGCGGCGGCGGCGCGGAGAACCGCCATCAAGCGCGCCCGCGAACGAGGTCGAGCAGGTGCTCGAGCACCCGTGCGCCATCGGCTCGCAGGCCGTTGTGCTCGTACTCGCTCGTCGTCCACGAGCGCAGCCCGCGGATCAGCGAGGCGGTCTCCTCGCTGAACGCGCGCGGGACGTAGGCGTCGTGCGCGTAGATGGCCGCGGCGACCGGCACCTCGTTCGCGCGCAGGACGTCCTCGTCGTAGAGCCGCGGCCACGGGCGCTCCGCCAGCGCGTCCGCCGCGCCGGCGTACGGGCGCAGCGCGGCGACGTCGTCGAAGAGCCAGCGGCCGACGTGCTCGCCCGTCAGCAGCCACGGCTCGTCGTCGAAGACCGCGGGCCGGACGCGGTCGGCCGACCACCGCGTCGCCTCGCCGTCCGCCCAGCACGACTCGTGGAGCACGGCGTAGAGCGGATTGCGCGCGAAGGGCAGGGCCGCCTCCGCGTCGGCCAGCGCGGCCGGCGAGCCGGGCGGCAGCTCGAGCAGGTGATGGAGGGTCTCGAAGCCGCCGCTGACGCCGAGGTCGAGCCCCAGCGCCTGCGCCCGCCGCCGCGTCAGGACGTCGCCGGACGGCAGCACCGTTCCGCACAGCGCCTCGACGCGCTCGCGGTCCTCCGGGTAGCGGTCGTAGTAGCGGCGGCTGCGGGCGAGCAGCTCCGCGTACGTCGCCTCGTACACGTCGTCGATCGAGCGCCCGATCGCCGGCAGCCCGCCGGTGATGAGCGCCTCGCGCAGCGCGCCGGGAGCCGACGAGAGGTAGCGCGTGACGCAGAAGCCGCCGAAGCTCTGGCCGAGGACGCTCCACCGCTCCACCCCGAGCTCCTCCCGCAGCCACTCGGCGTCGCGCACGATCGCGTCGGCGCGGAAGTGCGCCAGCCGCTCCACGGACGCGTCCGGCCCGATCGGCGACGAGCGCCCGGTGCCGCGCTGGTCGAGCAGCAGCACCCGGAAGTCGGCAAGCGCGCGGTCGAGGAACCCCGGCCCGCGCGGCCCCGTCGACGGTCGGGCGGCCTCGTAGCCGGGGCCGCCGGCGAAGAACACGAGGTACGGCCGGTCGAGCCCGTCGGGATCGGCGACCTCGCGCGCGAACAGCTCGATCTGCTCGCCGCCGGGATCGTCGTAGTCGAGCGGCACCGCGGTCGTGTGCTCCGTGACCACGAGGCCGGGGACGTGGTGCGTGACGCTCTGCACCGGTCGCAGCCTAGGCTGCGCGGGGTGGTCGTCGACGTCGCGTTCGAGGAGCGCTACTGGTACCCGGACGACGGCGGGATCGTCTGGCTCGCCGGCTTCCACGTCGTCGACGCCGACGGCCGGTTCGTCGGCCGCGACGCGCCGGAGCTGCACGACCGCGGGCTGCGCGTGGCCGCCGTGGCGGGTGCGCGGCGGCACCACGCGGACGTCCTCGCGGGCGACGACGCCGCGCCGGGCCGGCCGCTGAGGCTGCGCCGCGATCGAGGCAACGAGCACGACGAGAACGCGATCGCGGTCGACACCGGCGCGGGCGAGCAGGTCGGGTGGGTGCCGCGGGAGGTGGCGGCCGAGCTCGCGCCCCTCATCGACGCCGGCGAAGCGTGGTCGGCGGTCGTCCTGCGCGAGCAGCGCGCCTCGCCGCGCGACCCGCGCGCGGGGATCACGATGCTGCTCGCGCACGCCGGAACGCTGGAGCTGCGCGAGCAGCGGCGGTAGCGTGACCGCCATGGAGAGCTCGCATGCGACCGCTCTGCGGTGGCTCGCGGAGGGCCGGCGCGTGGCGGCGGCGACGCTCGTCGAGACGGCCGGGTCGGCGCCGCTCGACCCGGGGGCCGAGATGCTCGTGGACGACACGCAGCGGATCGAGGGATCGGTGACCGGCGGGTGCGTCGAGGGCGCGCTCGTCGAGCAGGCGGGCGAGGTGCTCGCCGGCGGCGCCCCGCGCGTCGCGACGTACGGGATCAGCGACGAGCAGGCCGCCGACGTCGGGCTCATGTGCGGCGGCACGGTCCACGTGTTCGTGCACGAGCTGGCCGAGCGGCAGCGCGAGCCGCTCGAGGCGGTCGAGGCCGCGGTCGCCGAGGGCCGCCCCATCGTGCTGGCGACGCTGCTCGACGGGCCGACGGCCGGCGCGCAGATGGCGGTGACGCCGGACGCCGTGACGGGCTCGCTCGGCGGCCCCGCGCTGCTCGACGACTCGGTCGCCCGCGACGCGCGCGGCTTCCTCGACGAGGGCCGCTCGGACGTGCGCCGCTACAGCGAGCGCGGCGAGACGATGGGCGCCGACCTGCGCGTCGCGCTGCAGGCCTTCGCGACGCCGCCGCAGATGGTCATCGTCGGCGCGATCGACTTCTCGGCCGCGCTCGCGCGCGTCGCCGGCGAGATCGGCTACCGCGTGACGATCTGCGACGCGCGCCGCGCGTTCGCCTCCAGCGCGCGCTTCACCGCGCACGCGGAGGTCGTCGTCGACTGGCCGGACCGCTACCTGCCGACGCGCGAGCTCGGGCCGCGCGACGCCGTGCTCGTCTTCAGCCACGACCCGAAGTTCGACGAGCCCGCGCTGCTGGCGGCGCTGCAGTCGGGCGCCGGGTACATCGGCGCGCTCGGCAGCCGCCGGACGCACGAGGACCGCAGCGCGCGCCTGCGCGCGGCGGGCGCGACCGACGAGGACCTCGCCCGGATCTCGTCGCCGTGCGGGCTCGACGTGGGCGCGCGCACGCCCGCCGAGACGGCCGTGGCGATCCTCGCGGAGATCCTCGCGCTGCGCGCCGGCCGCGCGGGCGGGCGCCTCGCCACCGCGCAGGGCCCCATCCATGCGCGGTCCGAGGAGGTCGCATACGGTTCCGGCCGATGAGCACCGACGCACCGACGCTCGACGCCTACGTCCACCAGACCACCATCCCGACGCGCCTGTCGGACAACGACATCTACGGGCACGTCAACAACGTCGTCTACTACTCGTACTTCGACACGGTCATCAACGCGTGGCTGATCGCGGAGGGCGGGCTCGACATGGCCGCCGGCAAGGTGATCGGCGTGTGCGCCGAGTCGCACTGCGCGTACCACGGCTCGCTGACCTACCCCGAGGTCGTCGAGGTCGGCCTGCGCGTCGGTCACCTCGGGAACTCCTCGGTGCGCTACGAGATCGGGCTCTTCGCGCAGGACGACCCCAAGCCGCGGGCCACCGGCTGGTTCGTCCACGTCTTCGTCGACCGCGACTCGCGCCGGCCGGTCAAGCCGATCCCCGCCCCGCTGCGCGACGCGCTGGAGCGGCTGCAGCCATGAACGAGACGGTCTTCACGGTCGAGGCCACGCCCGTCAAGTACGGGCCGGGCGCGGTGGACGAGGCGGGGTGGGAGCTCAAGCGCCTCGGCGTCACGCGAGCGTTCCTCGTCACCGACCCGCGCGTCGCCGCCACCGGGCACCCGGACCGCGTGCGGCGGTCGGTCGAGGCGGAGGGCATCGAGGTCGTCGTCTACGACCAGTCGCGGGTGGAGCCGACCATCGACTCGCTCCAGGACGCGGCCGACGCCGCGCGCGACGCCGGCGTCGACGGGTTCGTCTCGGTCGGGGGCGGCTCGTCGATGGACACGGCGAAGGTCGCCGACCTGATCGTCTCGCACCCGGCGCCGCTCATGGAGTACGTCAACCCGCCCGTGGGCGGTGGACGCAAGCCACCGTCGCCGCTCAAGCCGCACCTCGCGATCCCGACGACGCCCGGCAGCGGCAGCGAGGCGACGACGGTCGCCGTGCTCGACCTGCCCGAGCTGCGGGTCAAGAGCGGCATCTCACACCGGTACCTGCGCGCGCACCAGGCGATCGTCGACCCGGAGCTGACGCGCACGCTCGCCGCCGAGGTCGTCGCGTCCGCGGGGCTCGACGTCGTCTGCCACGCCGTGGAGTCGTTCCTCGCGCGGCCGTACACGAGCCGCGACAAGCCGGCGTCGCCGGACGAGCGGCCGCCCTACCAGGGCTCCAACCCCGTGGCCGACATCTGGTCGTCGAAGGCGATCGAGAACGGCGGCCAGTTCCTGCGCCGCGCGGTGTCCGATCCCGACGACGTCGAGGCGCGCGGCGCGATGATGCTGTCGGCCACGCTCGCGGGCATCGGGTTCGGCTCCGCCGGGGTGCACATCCCCCACGCCTGCGCCTACCCGATCGCCGGGCTGCGCCACGACTACCGCCCGGCCGGCTACCCGGACGACCACGGCTTCGTCCCGCACGGGCTGTCGGTCATCGTCACCGCACCGGAGGCGTTCCGCTTCACGTACACCGCCGATCCGGACCGCCATCACCGGGCGGCCGAGCTGCTCGCCGGCGGCCACGTCGAGCCCGGGCCCGACGCGCTGCCCGATCAGCTGCGGTCGCTGATGCGCGACGTCGGCGCGCCGGATCGCGTGTCGGCGTTCGGGTACGGCGTCCAGGACGTCCCGGACCTCGTCGCGGGCGCGATGAAGCAGGCCCGCCTGCTGAACGTCGCGCCGCGGCCGGTGAGCGAGGACGACGTCGAGGCGATCCTGCGGGCGTCGCTGTAGCGCTCATGGCCGAGCACGCCGCCGAGTACGTGCGCACCCGCACCCCCGATGGAACGCTCGCCCGCAACGTCAACCTGGTGAACGAGGCGCTGCGCCGGCGCGAGGAGGACGGCTGGTCGCTCGTCTCCGCGGTCGGCGAGACGCACAACGGCGACACGACCGGCGTGCTGCTGCTGTTCCGCCGCGATGGCTGACGTCCGCCTCATCTTCTTCGACGGGTCGAACGCGTGCCGCACCGCGACGGAGATGCTCGCCCACAAGGGCATCGTCTACGAGCCGGTCCGCGTCGCGCCCGCCGTGCACGTCGCGTACCTGAAGCTGCACCGATTCCCCGGCACGACGGTCCCCGCGATGACGATCGACGGGCGGCGCGTGCAGGGGACGCGCGCGATCTCGCGGGCGCTGGACGAGCTGATGCCGAAGCGGCCGCTCTTCCCCGCCGACCCGGTGCTGCGGGCGAAGGTCGAGGAGGCCGAGCGCTGGGGCGAGGAGTACGCGAACGCCATCCGGCGCGTCTTCTACTGCGCCGCGCGGCGCGATCCCGGCGGGTTCGACTCGCTCATCATCAGCCACTGGTCGGGCGCTCGCGCGGCCGCGTTGAAGGCGGCGAAGTGGGGCATCGTGCGGGCGGCGAGCCTCAAGCACAAGGCGGCCGACGAGGCGGGGCGCGCCGACCTGGCGGCGCTGCCGGAGCGCATCGAGCGGATCGAGGCGTGGCTCGAGGAGGGCGTCCTCGGCGGCGAGCAGCTCAACGCGGCGGACTTCCAGATCGCCGTGAACGCGCGGGCGCTGCTGATGGTCGACGACATCGAGCCGCTCGTGCGGGAGCGCCCGATCGCCGCGTACGCGCGCCGCGTGATCCCCGACTACACGGGGCGCGTCGGGCCGGTGCTGCCGCGGGAGTGGCTCGCGCCGCTGCGCGCCGCGCTCTGACTGCGCGAGCCGTGTCACTCCGGCCGACCGCCGGGGTACGTTCCTGCCATGAGCGCTTCGACCGACCGCAGCGCGGAGCAGCTGCGTGAGCTGACCCGCCTCGGCTTCGAGGAGCTGCGCGGCGCAGCGGGCGGCATCCGCGCGATCCACCATGCGATCGCGGACCGGGCGTTCACGCTCGCCGGCCCGCAGGCGCGGCCGGTCCACGCGATCCACGACGCGATCTCGCACGGCGTCTACGGCGGCGTGCGCGGGGCGTTCGGGCTCGCCGGCCGGAGTGCGGCGCTCGCGTCGCGGCTGAACGCGACGGCGGAGCGCGAGCTGTCGGCCACCCCGCGCGGCGCGTTCCTGCTCGCGACGTTGAACGGCCTGGTCGGCGACGTGCTCGAGCGCGAGGGCAGCCCGCTCGCGGAGCCGATGAGCGTCCGCGTCGACGGCCGCCCGGTGGAGCCGACGCGCGACGCGCTGGCGGCCGCGTTCCCCGAGCCGCGCCGGCGCGTCGTCGTCTTCCTGCACGGGCTGATGGAGACGGAGTTCTCCTGGCGGCTGGGCGAGCTGCCGCCGTACGGCGAGCGGCTCGAGCACGACCTCGGCGTCACCGCGATCGACGTCCGCTACAACACCGGCCGCCACGTCTCCGAGAACGGCCGGTCGCTGGCCGAGCTGCTCGAGGAGGTCGTCGGCGCGTGGCCGGAGGAGGTCACCGAGGTGGCGCTCGTCGGGCACTCGATGGGCGGCCTCGTCGCGCGCAGCGCGTGCCATCAGGCGGCGCTGGCCGGCATGGCGTGGGTGGCCACGGTGCGGCACGTGGTGTCGCTCGGCACGCCGCACATGGGCGCGCCGCTCGAGCAGGCCGTGCACTACGCGTCGGCCGGGCTGAACCGGTTCCCCGAGACCGCACCGTTCGCGCGCTTCCTGCGCCGGCGCAGCGCGGGCATCCGCGACCTGCGGCAGGGGTCGCTCGTCGACGAGGACTGGCACGACCGCGATCCCGATGCGCTGCGCGCGGCCGCGTGCGCGGAGGTGCCGCTGCTCGACGGCGCGACGCACTGCTTCGTGTCGGCGACGCTCACCCGCTCCCCCGGCCATCCGATCGCGCGAGTGCTCGGCGACATCCTGGTCCTGCAGCCGAGCGCCTCGGGCCGCAGCCGGTCGCGGCGGCTCGGGTTCCGCGACGAGGACGGCCTGCACATCGGCGGCGCGACGCACTTCGCGCTGCTCAACCACCCGAAGGTGTACGCGCAGCTGCGCGACTGGCTCGGGGCCGGCACGCGCGCGCAGGCGCGCTAGCGGGCATGGCGTACGACGAGGCGCTCGCCGACCGCGTGCGTCACGTCATCGGCGTACGGCCGGGCGTCGAGGAGAAGCGGATGTTCGGTGCGCTCGCCTTCTGCATCGGCGGGCACATCGCGTGCGGGGTGACCGGCGAGGACCTGATGGTGCGGCTCGGCCCCGAGGAGTCCGAGCGCGCGCTGGCCGAGCGCGGCGTCCGACCGTTCGAGATGGGCCGCGGGCGGCCGGCGAAGGGCTTCGTCCTCGTCTCGCCCGAGGCCATCGAGGAGGAAGAGGCGCTGGCCGGCTGGGTCGACGAGGGCGCGGACTTCGCCGCCTCGCTGCCGCCGAAGAGCTGACGCGGTCTCGGCGCGCCTCCGCGCAGAGCGCGGAAGAGGGGCGGCCCCTTCACGCTCGACGGAGGAGGAGGTGAGCGCGAAGGGGCCGGGGGGCGGAGGAGCCGGAGGGGTCCCTCTTGGGAAGGGACCCCTCCGGTGGCTGGAGGGAGGTGGACCTAGCGGCCGAACCGCGGCAGGTCCCCGGGGCGCCCGCGGGCGACGAGCGGCTGGGCAGCACGGCGGCGATCGACGTGGCCGTACGGGTGGGCGGTGCCGCGCGCGTTCTCGATGATGCGCGGGCCACCGTCGTCGTAGGAGCGGCGGTGCTGCGTGGGGATGACGGTGATGGGCTGCATGGTCTCTCCTGGTCCCTCTTGCACCGTGCAAGTTACGTCCGGGATGCGAGCCGTCGCATGGGGAGGACCCCCCTGATGCCGGTGGGGGTACCCCCATCTCCTCACGGCCCGGCACCCCGGGACCCCGGGACTCAGCGATCCAGGAAGCCGGAGATCGCCTTGTGCAGCTGGCCGGGCACCTCCAGCTGGGGCACGTGGCCGCACTGCAGCTCGATGTGCTCGGCGGCCGGGAGCGCGTCGCGGACGTGCCGCTGGAACGCGATCGGGACGAGCGGGTCCTCGTGGCCCCAGACGAAGAGCGACTTCGGGGAGAGCGTGCGCAGCTCGGTCCAGAACCGGTCGGGCTCCTCGAGCAGGATGTTGCGCGCGGCGGCGTAGAACGCGGTGCGGCCGCGGGGGTCGAGGTAGCCGCGCAGGAACTCGTCGACGCCGACCGCCGTCCAGCCGTCGCGGTCGGACCCCGGCACGAGCCGGCGCACGATCTTCTCGACGATCGCGCGCGGCGCCGGCTGGACGAGCCCGAGCTCCGGTCGCAGCAGCTTGATCGCGTTCGCCCACGGCGGCTTGCGCAGCCAGGCCATCGACGGCGTCAGCAGCACGAGCCGGTCGATCCGCTCGGCGTCGGTCATCGCCACCTCCAGCGCGACCCGCCCGCCGAGGCTGTGGCCGAGCAGGTGCGTCCGCTCGAGCCCCAGCGTCTCGAGCAGCGCATGGATGCGCTCGGCGAAGAACGCGGCGTCGTAGGCGCCGATCGGCTTGTCCGAGTCGCCGAAGCCGGGCAGGTCGACCGCGATGCAGCGGTGCCGTGCGGCGAGCGCGCTGATCGTCGGCAGGAACGACACCTTCGTGGCGCCGAGCCCGTGCAGCAGCACGAGCGGCGGCCCCTGCCCCGCCTCGAGCGCCGCGAACCCGCCGAGCGCCGTGTCGATGTGCGTGAACCGCAGCCGCCCCGGCTCGCGCGAGCCGGTCGTCGCGGCGAGGAACCCGACCCCGAGCCCGAGGTCGCGCCGCACGCTCAGCCGCCCCCGGCGGAACGCCTCCATCCCTCCACGGAGATCCCTGGCGACCCGCCCCCACGTCGCCGCGTCGGCGCGCAGCGAGGCGTCCGGCCGCGCCGCCGTCGCGTCATCGACGGACTCGACCCCGCCGGCACCGAGCACGACGTCCCACGCGCCGCCACCGTCGACCTCCAGCTGCACGGTCACCCGCTCCCGCCGCCCGAGCTGAAGAGCGGAGGGATCGAATCGCCCCACGAGCGCGCGGAGAGCGTCCGGGAGAGGCGCCGCGTGGTCCGCGCGCGCCGCCGCCGCGCTCACCGCGCGGCCTCCGAAGGACCGCGGTCTCGCCCGGCGGCGCCTTCTCCGCCGGCGCGGTCGCGCGCGGGCGCTTCTCCGGCGGCGCCGAGCAGCGCGAGGTGGATCGTCACGACGACGTCCTCGAGCGCGGGGAGGTCCTCGGCCTTCCCCGCGGCGAGCCGGGCGGAGACGACCTCGTTGGTCGCGCCGACGGCGGCGAGGTGGAGCTCCGGGGCGACCTGCGGGGCTCGGGGCGTCGAGGCGGCGAGCTCGCGGGTCAGCGCCGCGAACTGCTCGTGGACCTCGGCGCGGCGGGCGAGCGCTCGCGGGCCCGCAGCGGCGACCTCGATGAGGAACGTGCGGGCGAAGGCGGGCTGCGCGGCGAGCGTGCCGAGGAACGCGCGGACGCGGGCGCGGACGATCTGCACCGGATCGGTCTCGTCGCGGCCCGCCTCGCTGATCGTCCGCAGCAGCACCTCGACGCCCAGGTCGTAGGCGCCGAGGAAGCAGTCGAGCTTGTCGCGGAAGTGGACGTAGAAGGTCTTGCGCGACACGCCGGCGAGCGAGACGACGTCGCCGACCGACACGGCGGCGTAGCCCTTCTCCGCGACGAGCCGCGCCATCGCGTCGAGCAGGCGGCCGCGCTGGGACGCCGCGACGACCTCGCGGTCGAGCCGGTGCGGCCCGCGCGGGAGGACCGTGGGAACATGAGGCAGAAGACCCGACACGAAGCAGACGTTCCCAACTGACGCCAAGTGGGAAACACCACTGTACCCTCGGGGGTCGAGGGAGAACTTCACGTGAGCTCGGACACCGGAACCCACCCCATCGGCGGCCGCGTCTCGAACGCGGCGCTGCGCGTGCTGCTCGGGATCGCCACCGCGATCCTCGCCGTCAACCTCTACACCGGCGCGCCGCTGCTGGCGATCTGGGTCGGGTCGCGCGTCCAGAACGGCAGCCAGCTCACGATGGGCGCGGTCGGCACCGTCATCGGGGTCCTCGTCGTCTCGATCTTCATCCTCGTCTTCCTCCTCACCCGCGTGGAGGCCGCCTACAAGGCCGTCACCGGTCAGGTGCCCGAGCGCCGGACGCCGCCGTGGTTGCGCAGCATGCGCAGCGAGCGCGAGGAGTGGGAGCGCGAGCGCAAGCCCCTGTCCGGCTTCGAGAAGACCATCGCCGCCGCCGTCGTCGTCGCCGTGGTGGCCTTCGAGGCCTGGTTCTTCTTCCTCTCCGGCTCCCCCATCGGCTGACGCCGGAGACCTCGCCGGACGGGCCCGGCCCGCGCGCGACGGAGTCAGAGGGCCGGCCGGTCTAGCCGGCGACGGGCGTCGCCGCGGCGAACTCCTCGACGGTCGCGAGGTCGTAGGCGCCCGCGTCGGTGCCGAGGCCCTGCGCGACCATCGCCGCCGCCGCGCAGCCCAGCGCCGCCGCGTCGCGCCTCGACCTCTCCAGCGACAACCCGCGGAGGAACCCGGCCGAGAAGGCGTCGCCGCAGCCGGTCGTGTCGACGACGTCGATCGCGAACGCGGGGACGTGCTCCACACCATCGGCGTCGACGATCACCACGCCGTCGCCGCCGCAGGTCGCCGCGACGCAGCCGACGCCGCGCTCCACCAACGAGCGGCAGGCGTCCGCGACGTCGCTCTCCCCCGTGAACCCCGTCGCCTGCTCGTCGTTGGGCAGCAGGAAGTCGAGGTGCTCGAGCGCCGGGCCGATCCACTCGAGGATCCCCGGGTCGCCGGGCGCCAGCACGTCGGCCGATGTGACGACGCCGTGTTCACGCGCGAACCGAAGGATCTTGGCCGCCGCCTCGCCGCCCATGAACTCGGGACCGCCGAGGTGCAGGTGCGTGGAAGAGGCGATCGCGTCCCACGGCGCGTCGTCCGGCCCGTACGTCCCGTTGGCGCCGACCACGTGGAACGCCGGCCGGTCGCCGTTCGGCCGGATCGGCAGCACGCTCGCGGACGTCTGCACGTCCGCGCGGCGCAGCAGCAGCGAGGTGTCGACGCCGTCGCGCTCCAGCAGCCGGACGAGCATGTCGCCGGCGGGGTCGTCTCCGATCGCCCCCGCACTGCGCACCTCCGCGCCGAGCCGCGAGAGGACCAGAGCGGTCCCGCCCGCCGAACCCGCCGCCGTCATCCGGATCTCCTCGACGAGCTGCCCGCCCTGCCCCTCGGGGATCGCCTCGACCGGCCGCACCAACACGTCAAGGACGTGCACGCCCATCGCGATGGCCTTCATTCGACCTCCTGCGTCGACCCGTACCGCGTCCGCGACGCGAACTCGATGACCGCCTGCTGCTGCGCGGCGTCCAGCACCCGCGGCTCCCCCAGCGCACGAGCTCGCGCCCACAGGGCGCACGCCCACTCCAACAGCTCCGTTGCCCGCACCGCGCCCTCGACGTCGGCGCCCGCCGTCACCGCGCCGTGGTTCGCCATGAGCGCCGCCGTCTTGCCCTCCAGCGCGTCGAGCACCGACGCGGCCAGCTCGGGGCTGCCGAACGTCGCGTACGGCGCGACGCGCACCGACCCGCCGAGCAGCAGCATCTCGTAGTGGATGCACGGCAGCTCGTCGAGCACGCACGCGACCGCCGTCGCCATCGGCGCGTGGGTGTGCACGACCGCGCCGAACCCGAAGCGCCGGTAGACGCCGAGGTGCAGCCCGAGCTCGCTCGTCGGCCGCAGCGCCCCGTCGACCACCGTGCCCGCGAGGTCGACGACGGTGACGTGGCTCGGCTCGAGCTCCGCGAGCACCGCACCGGTCGGCGTGACCGCGACGTGGTCGCCGCTGCGCGCGCTGAGGTTGCCGTTCGTGCCGGAGACGAGCCCCGCGGCGGCGAGGCGCCGCGCGGCCGCGGCGACCTGCTCGCGCTCGCGCTCCAGCATGCGGCGCAAGCCTAGAGACGGGAACCGGCGCATGCGGAGGGTGCCTCCCGTCACCCTTCCTCGCTCACCCATGGCCGACAGCTCGCTCACCCGACGCGGCTTCATCGGCGCCGGCGCGGCCGCCGGTGCCGGGACGCTGCTCGGCGGCGCCGACGCCGAGGCGGCGCGCCGAAAGACGAGGAGGAAGCCCCGCAAGCGCAAGCCGGTCGTCCGCGACGTCGTCGTGGTCGGCGCCGGGTTCGCCGGGCTGACCGCCGCGAGGCAGGTCGCGCGCGCCGGCAAGTCGGTCGTCGTGCTCGAGGCCCGCGACCGCGTCGGCGGACGCGTGTGGAACCACGAGCTGCCGGGCGGCGAGATCTCGGAGCGCGGCGGGACGTTCGTCGGCCCCACGCAGGGCCACGTCATCGACCTCGCCAAGGCGTACGGCATCGAGACGTTCCCCACGTTCGCCGACGGCAAGAACGTCTACATCGCCGACGGCTCGCGCCAGGAGTACGAGGACACCGGCCCGACCGGGACCGCGCCGCCCGACCCGTCGATCCTCGCCGACCTCGCCACCGTCGTCGCCCAGCTCGACTCGATGGCGAACACGGTGCCGGTCGACGCGCCGTGGCAGGCGCCGCAGGCCGGCGAGTGGGACGGCCAGACGATGGAGACGTGGCTGAAGGCCAACTCGACGAGCGCGAAGTTCCGCAAGCTCGCCGCCGCGGCGACGCGCCCCATCTTCGGCGCCGAGCCGCGCGACCTCTCGCTCCTCTACGTCCTCTTCTACATCGCCGCCTCGGGCGACGAGAAGAACGCCGGCACGTTCGAGCGCAACTTCAACACCCGCAACGGCGCGCAGGAGCAGCGCTTCGTCGGCGGCTCGCAGCGGATCGCGTTCGAGATCCAGAAGGAGCTCGGCAAGCGCGTCGTCCTGCGCACGCCGGTCCGGCGGATCGCCCAGGTGCGCGGCCGCACCGAGGTGACGACCGACAAGGGCACGTACTACGGCAACCGCGTCATCGTCGCGATCCCGCCCGCGCTGGCCGGGCGGATCGATTACACGCCGGCGCTGCCGTACGACCGCGACCAGCTCGCCCAGCGCGTGCAGCAGGGCACGCTGCTGAAGGTCGCCGCCCGCTACGACAAGCCGTTCTGGCGCGACGCGGGCTACAACGGCACGGCGCTCAGCTCGGACGGGCTCGTGTCGGCGACCTTCGACGACTCCCCGCCCGACGGCTCGCCCGGCGTGATCTTCGGCTTCGTCGGCGGCGACAAGGCGCGCGAGTACCTCTCGCTCGACGCCGCCACGCGCCGCTCGCGCGTGCTGTCCGAGTTCGCGCAGTTCTGGGGCGATCAGGCGCAGAACGCGGCCGAGTTCTTCGACACGATCTGGCCCGAGGAGCGCTGGAGCCGCGGCGGCCCGGTCGGCATCCACGGCCCCGGCTCCCTGCTCGCGTTCGGCCCGGCGCTGCGTCGCCCGTTCGACCGCATCCACTGGGCGGGCACGGAGACCTCGACGTACTGGAACGGCTACATGGACGGCGCCGTGCGCTCGGGCGAGCGTGCCGCGGCCGAGGTCCTGGACGAGCTGTGAGGCGCCTGGCCCTGCTCGTCGCGGTGCTGACGCTCGGCACGGCGGCCGCCGCCGACGCGCGCACGCGCTGGGAGACGAGCGTCTTCGCGCTCGTCCCGCCGCCCGGCTACCCGGCGATGGCCTACGTGCACCCGGACGGCCGCGTGTACGCCGGCACGTACGAGAACCCGAACGGCGACACCGTCCCCTCGCGCGTCTTCGAGTACGACGGCGCGGGCACGCTGCAGCGCTCGTGGACGATCGAGAAGCAGGACTTGTCTCAGCCGCACGGCGTGCAGGTCGCCACCAGCGACGGGTCGGGCCGGCTCGTCGTGCTCGAGGTCTCGACGCACCGCGCGCTGCTGCTGGACCGCAGGACGGGCGCGCAGACGACGTACGCGACGTTCCCCGAGGGCTCCGTCCCGAATTACGCCGCGTGGGGCCCGGACGGCAGCCTCTACGTGACCGACTACGCCAAGCCCGTGCTGTGGCGCGTGCCGCCCGGCGGCGGCGCGGCGATCGAGTGGCTGCGCGACGCGCGCTTCGACGGCGGCGAGTTCGGCATGACCGGCCTGGCGCTCATGGCCGACAAGCGCACCCTCCTGGTCGGGATGCAGAGCGAGGCAGGCGGCGCGGCGGGGAACCCCGCGACCGGCCGGCTGTGGAAGGTGCCGATCCAGCCCGACGGCAAGCCGGGGCCGATGGCGCAGCTGTGGGAGAGCGCGCCGGCCGACGGCCCCGACGGCTTCGCGATCGCGCAGTCCGGGACGATCTACGTGGCGCTGCTCGTCAGCAACCAGCTCGTCGCGGTGAACCCCGACGGCACCGAGCGCGACCGCTTCCCGTCGACGCCGATGAGCGGCGCCAACGGAAGCGCGGTTCCGTTCGACTCGCCCTCGAGCGTGAAGTTCCTCGGCACGCGGCTCATCGTCGCGCAGCAGTCGTACTTCAACGGCGACCGCACCCATCAGGGTCTCCTCGACGTCGAGGCGGCCGAGGCGGGCCTGCCCGAGCTCCTCCCGCCCGCGCCCCAGCCGGCGACGAAGCCCGCGGTCAAGAAGAAGAAGCTGACCGCGAAGGAGCGCGCGCGGGCACGCAAGCGCTGCAAGCGCCTCAAGACGCACCGGGCACGCGTGCGCTGCCTGGCGCGCGTGAAGCAGCGCAGCTAGCTCACGCGGCGACGGGCGGTCGATCGTGCGGCTGCGGCCGCGCGATCTTCTGCGCCTGGCGCTCGGGCGAGATCTCGACGACGTCCCACGCCAGGCCGAGGCGCTTCATCCCGCCGATCACCCAGCCGGACACGTCGACCTCGAAGCGGCCGAGGCCGTGCTTGGCGGCGCGCGGGAACGCGTGGTGGTTGTGGTGCCACGCCTCGCCGAGCGACGGGACCGCGAGCCACCAGACGTTCGTGCTGTGGTCCTCGACGTCGAAGCGGCGGCGGCCGAAGAAGTGGCAGACCGAGTTCACGCTCCACGTGATGTGGTGCAGCAGCATCACGCGGACGATCCCGCCCCACAGCAGCGCTGTGAGCGCGCCGTGCAGCGTGCCGGTCAGCAGGAACCCGAGCGCGAACGGGATCAGCAGCGTCGCGAGGACGAGCAGCTCGAAGCTCTTGTGGATCCGCTTCATCTTCGGGTCCTCGTAGAGCTCGCGGGCGTACTTCTCCCAGCGCGCCTGGCCCTGCGTCTCGAACAGCCAGCCGGCATGCGCGTACCACAGGCCCTTGAGCGCTCCGCGCACACCGCCGCCGTGGCCGTGCGGGCTGTGCGGATCGCCCTCCTGGTCGGTGTGGGCGTGGTGCTTGCGGTGATCGGCCACCCAGTCGAGCACGCCCCCCTGGACGGCGAGCGAGCCGAGCACCGCGAACGTGTACTCGACGTTCTTGTGGGTCTGGAACGCGCGGTGGGTGAGCAGGCGGTGGTAGCCGATCGTCACGCCGAAGCCGGTCAGCAGGTACATCACCGCGAAGATCGCGACGTCCGACCAGCCAAGCAGGTCGCTGCGCCAGCTGATCGGGACGACGACGGCAAGCACGAGGAACGGGCCGAAGACGGCCCCGATGTTGGCGATCCGTTCGGCGCGAGACATGACTTGCACCGTAGGAACGCAATCCGTGTGTCTCTTGGCGGATCTCCAACGACTTGAAGGTCTAGATTCGTCATGTGGATGACAAACCGTGGCGTTCGCTGCCCCGCTCGCTGGCCGCCGTCGTGCGGCCGGAGCTGCCCGCGTTGGCCGACGAGATCCTCGCCGCCCTGCGCGAGCGCGTCCCCGACTACGACCGCCCGCTGCGAGGGGAGTTCGGGCGCGGCATCCGCCACGGCGTCGAGGACGCGCTGAGCGAGTTCCTCTCGCTCATGGGCGATCCCGAGGGCCGCGAGCCCGATCCGCGCGTCTATCACGCTCTCGGGCGCGGCGAGCACCAGGCGGGACGCAGCCTCGACGCGCTGCAGTCCGCCTACCGCGTCGGCGCGCGCGTGGCGTGGCGCCGGACGAGCGTGCTCGCCGAGCAGGCCGGCGTCGACCCCGAGCATCAGCGGCTGCTCGCGGAGGCGATCTTCGCCTACATCGACCGGCTCGCTTCGTTCTCGGTCGCCGGGTACGCGGAGGCGCACGCGACGCAAGCCGGCGAGCTGCAGCGCCGGCGCCGGCAGCTCGCGCAGCTGCTGCTGTCGCGCGAGCCGGTGGCGGCGAGCGCGCTCGCCGCCGCGGCCGCCGAGGCGTCGTGGACCCTTCCGCGCACCGCCGCCGCGGTCGTGCTCGCGCCGGGGATCGAGCCGACGCGGATCGCCGGCCGGATCGGACCGGACGTGCTCGTCACCGAGGACGGGGCGCTCGTCGTCCCCGACCCCGAGGCGCCGGGCTCCGGAGGCCGCCTCGCCACCGCGCTCGAGGGCGCCCGCGCCGCCGCCGGCCCCGCCCTCCCCCTCCGCGACCTCCCGGCGTCGCTGCGGTGGGCGCGCCGCGCGCTCGCGCTGGTGGGCGCGGGCGGTCCGGAGACGCGCGAGGAAGCCGGGATGGCCGCGTCCGGACCCCAGTCGGTCGTCTTCGCCGACGCCCATCTCGCCGAGCTCGCCGTCACGGCCGATCCTGCCCTCGTCCGGCGCCTCGCCGATCGGGTGCTCAGCCCGCTCGACGCGCTGCCCGGCGCCCGCGGCGACCGCTTGGCGGAGACGCTGTCGGCGTGGCTGCGCGCGCACGGCCACCGCCCGACCGTCGCGGCGATGCTCCACGTCCACCCGCAGACGGTCCGGTACCGCCTGGCCCGCCTTCGCGAGCTCTACGGCGACCGGCTCGACGACCCGGAGGAGCGCTTCGCCCTCGAGCTGGCGCTTCGCGGCCGCCTGATGGTCCAGAATCCGGATCAGTGATCCGGATGATGAAAGGAGAAAGCTGAATGCGCGTGTTCCTGACCGGGGGCACCGGCTTCATCGGCCGCCGCGTCGCGGAGCAGCTGCGCTCGCGCGGCGACGACGTCGTGGCCCTGGTGCGCAACCCGACCAAGGCCGAGCCGCTCCGCGAGGCCGGCTGCGAGCTCGTGATCGGCGACCTCGCCGACGAGGCGGCGATCAAGCGCGGCGTCGAGGGCGCCGACGCCGTCATCCACGCGGCCGCCGACTACCGCGTGGGGATCCCCAAGCGCGAGCGCGGCCAGCTCGCCGACGCGAACGTCGGCGGGACGGAACGCGTGCTCGACGCGGCGATCGCCGCCGGTGTGCAGCGGATCGTCTACGTCTCGACCGGCAACGTCTACGGCAACACCGGCGAGCGCGTCGCCGACGAGAGCTACCGCCGCGACGAGGCCGACGGGTTCCTGTCGGCCTACGACGAGACGAAGTACCGCGCCCACCAGGTCGCGCTGGACCGCATCGCCAAGGGCGCACCGGTCCTCATCGTCCAGCCCGGCGCGGTGTACGGGCCCGGCGACACGTCGCAGGTCGCGAACATCATCGACCAGACGCGGACCGGGAAGATGAAGCTGCTGATGTTCCCGGAGTTCACCCTCGACTACGTCCACGTCGAGGACCTCGCGGCGGGCATCGTCGCGGCGCTCGACAAGGGCCGGATCGGCGAGAGCTACAACCTCGGCGGCGACGAGGCGACGATGCGCGACCTCGTCACCCACGTGGCGGAGCTCTCGGGCCGCAAGCCGCCGACGCGCGCGATGCCGGCGGCCGCGATGAAGGCCGGCATCCCGATCGGGCCCGTGGTCGGCAAGCTCATGGGCTTCCCGCCCAACCTCGGCGAGCTGGTCCGCATGTCCGACGGCGTGAAGATCCGCTTCAGCGACGAGAAGGCCCGCCGCGAGCTCGGCTACACGACGCGCCCGCTGCGCGAGGGCCTCGAGGAGACCCTCGCCGCCGGCGGCTAGGAGGTCGCGGCGCGGTCCTGGTCGCGCAGCACGCGGCGCAGGATCTTGCCGGAGGGCGACTTGGGGATCTCGTCGACGATCTCGACCGCGCGCACGCGCTTGTAGGTCGCGACCTTGCCGGCGACGAACTCCATGATGTCCTCCGGCGTCGTGTCGCCGCGCAGCACGACGAACGCCTTCGGGATCTCGCCGGCCTCCTCGTCGGGCCGCGGGATCACCGCGGCGTCGGCGACGCACGGGTGCTGGACGAGCAGCGCCTCGAGCTCGGCGGGCGCGACCTGGAAGCCCTTGTACTTGATGAGCTCCTTGACGCGGTCGACGATCGCGAAGTAGCCGTCCTCGTCGACGATCGCGACGTCGCCCGTGTGCAGCCAGCCGTCGTCGTCGATGGTGGCCCGCGTCGCCTCGTCGTTGTTGAGGTAGCCCTTCATGACCTGCGGGCCGCGGATCCACAGCTCTCCGCGCTCGCCCGGCTCGGCGTCGCGGTCCTCCTCGATGTTGTAGATGCGGCACTCGGTGTTCGCGAGCGCGGGGCCGATCGACCCGGGCCGCGTGGCGTCCGGGTCCATCGGCACGCAGTGCGTCACCGGGCTCGTCTCGGTCATGCCGTAGCCCTGCAGGACGAGCGACTGCAGCCGGTCGCGGCACTCCTGCTCGAGCTCCGGGCCGAGCGGCGCCGCCCCCGACATCACGAAGTTCAGCGACGAGACGTCGAACTGGTCGACGGCGGGGTGGCGGGCGAGCGCGAGCGCGATCGGCGGCACGACGTACGCGCGCGTGACCTTGTGCTCCTGGATGAGCCGCAGGAACCCCTCGAGGTCGAAGCGCGGCATCGTCACGATCGTCGCGCCGGCGCGCAGGCCGACGTTCATGATCACCTGCATGCCGTAGATGTGGAAGAACGGCAGGACGGCGATGACGACGTCGTCCTCGCTCGGCTCCTGGATGTCGAGCGTCTGCACGATGTTCGCGACGGTGTTGCGGTGCGTGAGCATCACGCCCTTCGGGAGGCCCGTCGTGCCGCTCGAGTACGGCAGCGCGACGAGGTCCTCGGGGTCGCGCGCGACCGGCTCGGCGAGCGGCTCGCCGTCCGGCATGTCCTTGCCGACGACGAAGATGTGCTCGACCTCCGTCTCCTTCGCGGCCGCCGTCGCCGTCTCGAGCCCCGCCTCGACGGTGACGAGGTAGCGGGCGCCCGAGTCCTTCAGCTGGAACGCGACCTCCTCGGCGCCGTAGACCGGGTTGATCGTCGTGACGATGCCGCCCGCCCACGCGGTGCCGTGGAACGCGATGCCGTACTCGGGGCAGTTCGGCATGAAGAGGCCGACGGCGTCGCCCTCGTCGAAGCCGCGCTCCCGCAGCCCGCCGGCGAACCGCTGGACCGCTTCGAGCAGGCCGGCGTACGTCACCGTCCGGCCGCTGGGCCCGTCGATGAGGGCCGGCTTGTCGCCGCGCTCGGCGGCGTGCTCGAGGACGAAGGGTGTGAGCGCGGCGTCGGGGATCTCGACGTCGGCGAACGGGGAGCGGAGGATCGTCATCGCAGGCCGCACCCTAGTGGCTCGCTAGAGCACTTCGTCGGGCACCGCCGGGAAGCGCAGCGCGAGCGCCCGCGTCAGGGCGCGCGGGTCGGGGAAGGCGCCGTCCGCGCCGAACGTCGCGGGGTCCGGAGCGCCGGGCTCGTGCCACGCGCGCCCGCCGACCACGATGAACGGGCGCGGCGCGACGGCGGTGAGCGCGTCGACCGCGGCCCGCACGCCGCCGAGCAGGCCGGCGGTGGCGGTCGAGAGGGCGACGACGTCGGGCTGCTCGTCGCGCACGAGCTCGGCGAGCGCCGCGCTGGGCACCGACGCGCCGAGGAGGATGACCTCCCAGCCCGCGCCCTCGAGGAAGTCGGCGGCCATCCGCAGGCCCAGCTCGTGCAGCTCGCCCTCGGTGCAGGCGAGCACGGCGAGCCGGCCCGTCGTGGGCGCCACGCGCATCTGCGGCCCCAGCGCGCCGAGGATGCCCTGCGTGATCGCCGTCGCGCGGTGCTCCCACGCGATGCCGAGCTCCCCCGCCTCCCAGCGGCAGCCGATCTCCTCCAGCGCCGGCGCGAGGACGTCGAGGTACACGGTGGCGACGCCGGTGCCGCGCGCGATCGCGTCGTCGACGAGGTGCCGGGCGCGCAGCGCGTCGCCGGCGAGCAGCGCCGCCAGGTAGTCGCCGTGCAGACGGGTGGTCGCGACGGAGGCCATGTGCCGCGGCGCGGGCGCTACCTCAGCCCCAACACCGTTTCGATCCGCGCCTGCAGGTCCGGGTCGGCGGCGGCGCGCGCGCCCATGGTCGCCCGGCGCTCCTCCGGCCGGCCGAAGTTGAAGAGCGCGAGGTCGAGCGCGCCCAGCGGCACCTCGACCGCGGCCGCCAGGTCGGCGGCGCGCCGCTCGAGCAGGAACGTGTCGCCGATGCCGAACACGCGCTTGGCCGCGAGCGTCGTCTCGTCGCCCGCCTCCCCCAGGCGCAGCTCGGCCGGCTCGATCTCCGCGAGGCCCAGCCGGCCGGCGGAGACGAGCAGCTCGACGCGACCGGCGCGCGCGAAGCCGGGCAGGCTCAGGCGCTCGTAGAGCCGCGAGAAGCGGCGGTTCGGCGTCCAGCTCGCGTCGCCGGCGTACGCCTTGGCCTGCGTGCCCGACCGCTCCGCCCACGGCCGGTACGCGGCGAGCGTGCGCGCCGGCTGGCGCGGGTCGACGGTCGTCCGCGGGCCGAGCACGCTGCCGAGCTCGAGATCCGGCAGCTCCCCCGACGCCCACGTCGTGCGGACGGCGCGGATCGTCGCGAACGGATCCTCGGCGTCGCCCGCCAGCGGCGACAGGTGCGCGATGAGGAACGCGAGCCACAGCGCCTCCTCGGGGTCGTCCGCCATCGCGACCTCGGCGTAGAGGCCGGGCGGGTCGGCAGCCAGCTCGGCGAGCCGGGCGGTGCTGAACGCCAGCTCCGCCGCGAGGCGCCGCGCGTCCTCGGACGCCTTCAGACCGGGCACGAGCTCGCTCTCGAACCCGTCTTCGACCGCCCGGCCGACCCGCTTGACGACGACCGCGGACGCGCCGCGGCGGCTCCGCGACGAGGGGCTCGAGGTGGATCGGGCGGGGCGCTCGGCAGCGGGCCGGCGCTCGGGCTTCGGCTCGGACTTGTTGCAGATCCGGCAGTTCTGCTGGAAGCGGCCGTGACGGCAGAACTCTGGCACTCAGCGGGAGGATGACAGGCGATCGAGCCCGCCGAGGAACAGCGTCGTCGCGAAGTCCGCGGCGGCCCCCGGATCGACGGGGTCGCGGCGCAGCATCCGCACCGCCACCTCGAAGCCGACGCCGACCATCGCGCTGGCCACGTACTCGGTGTCCATCGCCGGCAGCAGGCCCTGCTCGACCGCTTGGTCGAGGTCCGCGCGCAGCTCCTCGGTGCCGGCGAACAGCTGCGGCTCGTCGAACATCGCCCGCATCGTCCCCGCGTTGCGGCGGGTCAGCTCGAAGCTGATCGGGTCCTCGGCGAGGAACTCGAAGTACGCGAGGTAGCCGCCGCGGACGAACTCCGCCGGCGTGCGCCCGCCGAGCCGGCCGGCGCGGACGCGCTCGCGCGCCCGGACGGCCGCGTCCTCGAGCAGCGCCCGGAACACCGACTCCTTGTCCGGGAAGTAGTTGTAGAACGTCCCGGCGGCGAGATCGGTGCGCCGGATGATGTCGCGCACCGTCGCCGCGCCGTAGCCCATGTCGACGAACACCTCCCGCGCCGCGGCGAGGATCGCGGCGCGGTTGGCCTGCTTCGTGCGCTCCCGCTTGCCGGAGGGAGCCGAGGGCGCCGACGAGCTCGTCACGCGGCGGCCGTCGCCTCCGCGGCCGCGCGCGGCTCGACCGGCAGCGGGTACCCGGCCTCGGCCGCGCGGCGGGCGCCCTCGCGCCGCTCGCGCTCGAGGCGGAACAGGTACTCGTCGAAGTCCACCTGGATGGTGTGCCGCTTCGAGCTGACGTAGCGCTTGCGCATCGTTTCCATGTCGCTGCGGATGAACTCGCGCATCGCGTCGGGGGACGGCAACCGGTACTCGCCCCGCAAGTACTCGGCGACCCACTGACCTTGCGCCTCCGCGAGCGGCATGATGGCACCAAGCGGCTGAAGGAGGCCGATGAACGCCAGATTGTGGAGCGACGGGTCCCACACGCGCCAGAACAGCTCGATGTGGTTGTCGGGCGCGGAGATGAAGCCCTCGTCGAAGAACGGGAACGAGATCTTGTAGCCCGTGCAGTAGACGATCACGTCGGCGTGCACGCGGGTGCCGTCGTCGAACTCGACCTCGTTGCGGTGCAGCCGCTTGATGTTCGGCTTCGGCGTGACCTTGCCGTGCTGGATGCGGTCGTGGATGCGGCCCGAGATGGTCGGGTGCGCCTGGCCGAACTTGTGGTCGGGCTTGGGCAGGCCGAAGCTCTCCGGCCGGCCGACGTGCAGCGTGACGATCTTCTCGAGCACACGGGCTCCGATCGTCATCGGGACGCGCGGGTTCGTCGCCAGCGTGTCGAGCGGCTTGCCGAAGAGGTACTTCGGGATGATCCACGCGCCGCGGCGCGCCGCCAGGTACGTGTTGCTCGCGACCTCGCTGGACTCGACGGAGATGTCCATCGCGCTGTTGCCCATGCCGAGGACGACGACGTCCTTGTCGCGCAGGAAGTCGTTGTCGACGTAGTCGTGCGCGTGCAGCTGCTTGCCCTCGAACTCGTCGGCGCCGGGGAACGCGGGCTCGGGCCAGCGCTTGTCCCAGTGGTGCCCGTTGGCGACGAGGAGCATGTCGTACGTGCTCGTCTCGCCGGCGTCGGTCGTCACCTCCCAGGTGCCGTCGGGACGGCGCGCGGCGCGCTCGACGCCGGTCTCGAAGCGGATCCGGTCGCGGAAGCCGAAGTGGTCGACGTACTGGTCGAAGTACGCGGCGATCTGATCATGCCGGGGGAAGTCGGGGTACGAGGCCGGCATCGGGAAGTCCGAGTACTGCATCCGCTCCCGCGACGTGTTGATGTGCAGGTAGCGGTAGGCGGCCGACATCCCGTTCTTGTTGCCGAAGACCCAGTTGCCCCCGACGCGGTCGGACTTCTCGAAGCAGTCGAACGGGATCCCGCGCTCGTGCAAGGCTTTCGCGGCTGCGATGCCCGATGATCCTGCCCCGATGATCGCCGCGTTCGGTAGGTGCCCCATATGAAGAGCCTCCCCAAGGTCCCAAGATCGAAAGTTGACGCCTGCGTCATCTTAGCTGCTGTGGCGCTCGCCGGCGCAGTTGCCGCGCCCGCGTCGGCGGCCACGCCGTCCGCGACGTGCGATCCGTTCGGCAAGAAGGCGTGCGCCATGCCGTTCCCGAACAACCGCAACCTGACGGTGCGCGACGCGTCGTCGGCGACCGGCCTGCGCGTCAAGCTGCCCGTCGCGGCGCTGCCCGCCAACAAGGACGGCGCGCGGCCCAACCCCGCGCAGTGGAACCGCAACGACGGCTTCAGCACCGGCGCGCCGCTGCTCGTCCGCGTGCCCGGCCTGACGAGCCGCAGCGCGGTCGTGCGCTCCAAGCTCCCCACGCAGGACGACATGGGCAAGTACAAGGCGCGCAACAGCGGCCTGCTCGTCATCGACACGAAGACGAACAAGCGCCATCTCGTGTGGGCCGAGGTCGACGCCGTCGCGTCCAAGAACGCGAACCGGCTGCTCGAGATCCATCCCGGCGTGACCTTCACCGAGGGCCGGCGCTACGTCGTCGCGCTGCGCGGGCTGCGCACGGCGACCGGCAAGCGCATCGCGCCGTCGCGCAGCTTCCGCAAGGCCTATGCATCGAAGAGCTACCGGTCGATCCGCGCGACGCTCAAGCGCGCGGGCGTGAAGAGCAAGGACCTCTTCATCGCGTGGGACTTCACCGTCGCGTCGAAGGCGTCGCTGACCGGCCGCATGGTGCAGATCCGCGACGACGCGTTCGCGCAGCTCGGCGACCGGAACCTCGCCGACGGCGTCATCCAGGGCGCCGCGCCGCAGTTCACGATCACCGACGTCCGCGAGGTCACCGACGACCCGCGCATCGCGCGCCGCATCACCGGCACGTTCACGGTGCCGTGCTACCTCGAGGGCGACGGCTGCCCGCCCGGCTCCTCGTTCAACTACGACAGCCAGGAGCCGGGGGCGCTGCCGGTGCAGAAGCCCGGCAACGTCATGCAGGCGCCGCTCGAGTGCACGATCCCGCGCGTCGCGCTCGACAAGCCGGGCCGCGCCGCGATGTACGGCCACGGCCTGCTCGGCGGGCCGGGGCAGATCGACGAGGACAACATCCGCAACTTCGCGTCCGAGCACGACTACGTGTTCTGCGCAACGGCGTGGAAGGGCTTCTCGTCCGACGACGTCCCGTACCTCGTCGGCGTGCTGAACGACATCGGCAAGTTCCCCGCGGTCCCCGACCGGATGCAGCAGGGCTTCCTCAACCAGCTCTACCTCGGGCGGCTCATGATCCACCCGCAGGGACTGGTGACGAACCCGGCGTTCCAGCAGGCGGGCAAGCCCGTGATGGACATCGGCGAGCTGTTCTACGACGGCAACAGCCAGGGCGGCATCCTCGGGGCGGCGCTTGCGGCGCTGGCGGTCGACTACCGCAAGGCCGTGCTCGGCGTGCCGGGCATGACGTTCGCCGAGCTGCTGCCGCGCAGCGTCGACTTCGACGTCTACTCCAAGATCCTCTACCCGGCGTACCCGAACGAGATCGACCGGCCGCTCGTCCTCTCGCTCCTGCAGCAGCTGTGGGACCGCAGCGAGCCGGACGCCTGGGCGTCGCACATCCAGAAGGACCTGATCCCCAACACCCCGTCGCACACGGTGCTGCTGCATCCGTCGGTCGGCGATCACCAAGTCTCGACGTGGATGGCGGACAAGCTCGCCCGGACGATCGGCGCGTCGGCGCGCCGGCCGGCGATCGCGAGCGGGCGGACGGCCGAGAAGCAGCAGCTCTACGGCATCCCGACGATCACGAGCTTCCCGTTCGGCGGCTCGGCGATCGTGTACTGGGACGGCGGCTCGCCGTTCACCGGCACGGCGCCGGTGGAGAACCTCCCGCCGCGGACGGGCGCGGACTCGCACTACGTGCCGCGCAACACGCCCGAGGCGCGCCGTCAGAAGGCGGAGTTCCTCAAGCCGGGCGGGGCGATCGTCGACGTCTGCCCCGCCGGGCAGGCGTGCATGGGCGTACCGGATCCCACTCCCTGATCGCTCCGCGCACATGGGCATGGTGGGCCAGCCAATACCCTGGCCCGCCATGCCACGCGCTGTCCCACTCGTGGCCGCCGCGATCGCCTGCGCGATCGCCGCCGCCCCCGCCTCCGCCCGTGACTACTCGGGCACCGCACTGAACATCGTCCCGTCCGGCCAATGGGGATCGCTCCCGGTCCCCGCCGGTGCCGACGAGCAGGCGCGCATGTACGACGCGCTCACCCCGCTCTTCGACCAGGTCACGGACGCGGATCTGCAGAAGGACTTCAAGTCCGCGAAGCTCGGGGGCGCGCCCGCGCCGACGCGCACGGAGACCGTGCCGCGCAAGGGCGTCAAGATCGTGCGCGACAAGTTCAACGTCCCGCACATCACCGGCCGCAACCACGACGACGTGACGTGGGCGATGGGCTGGGTCCTCCAGGAGGACCGCGGGCTGCTGCTCCAGCAGGGCCGCAATCCCGGCCGCATCGCGGCGCTCGACACGCCGGGCATCCGCGCGTTCGACCTCGTCGTCGGGCTCAAGCCGTTCACGCCGACCAAGCAGGCGGACCGGCTCATCGAGCGCCAGCAGGTCGGCAACCTCAAGCGCGCCGGCAAGCAGGGCCGCGCGGTGCTGCACGACATCGACATGTTCATCGCCGGCATCAACGCGAAGATGAAGGCCGACAAGCTGACGACGCCGAAGTTCAAGCGCGTCGACATCTTCGGGTTCATCGCGCTCGCCGGTGAGCTCTTCGGCCGCGGCGGCGGCGACGAGGCGCGCCGGTCGGCGTTCTTCGACGGGCTGCGCGACAAGCTCGGCGCCCCGCAGGCGCAGTCGATCTTCGACGACCTCTCCGAGCGCAACGACCCCGACCGCCCGGACACGATGTCGAAGACGTTCGCCACGATGGGCGGGCGCTCGACGCCCGGCCCGGGCAACGCCATCCTCGACCACGGCTCCTACCAGCCGGTCGTCTTCCCGACGAGCGCTGCGGCGCGCGCCGCGGTGACCGAGCCGGAGCCGGCGCACGCGTCGAACTTCCTCATGGTCGCCGGGCGGCGCTCGACGAACGGGCATCCGCTCTTCGTCGCCGGCCCGCAGATCGGCTACTACTACCCCGGCCTCACGCTCGAGGCCGACATCAAGTGGCCCGGCCATGCGATGCGCGGCGTCTACTCCCCGGCGCATCCGGGCGTCGTGTTCATCGGCCGCGGCGAGGACTTCGCCTACAGCCTCACGTCGGCCGGCAACGACACCGCCGACCAGTTCGCCGAGGAGCTGTGCGGGTCGGACACGCGCTACCGCTACAAGGGCAAGTGCCGCACGATGCAGACGGTGAACGTCGGCGTGACGGGGTCGACGAAGATCTCGTACCGCGCGACCGTGCACGGCCCGGTCACCGGCTACGCGACCGTCGGCGGCAAGCGGGTCGCGATCACGCGCAAGCGCGCGAGCGCCGGCCGTGACGCCATGTGGATGCTGCCGTTCCGCGACGCGACCTTCGGCCGCGTGCGCTCGGCCGAGGACCTCTACAAGGCCGCCAACAAGCAGCCGTACACGTTCAACGTCGCCTACGCCGACGATCGCGACATCGCGACGTTCAGCGCCGGGCGGATCCCGAAGCGCGACCCGCGCGTCGACCAGCGCTTCCCGACCGTGGGCACCGGCCAGTACGAGTGGCGCGGCTTCATCTCGGGCGGGCAGCACCCGCAGCAGAAGAACCCGCCGAGCGGCGCGCTCGTCAACTGGAACAACCGCGCGGCCCCGGGCTTCGCGGCGGCCGACGACGACTGGGAGCACGGCTCGCTGCACCGCGTCGAGATGCTGAACGCGGGGATCGCCAAGCAGGACAAGCACACGCTCGCGTCGGTGACGTCCGCGATGAACGCGGCCGCCACGACGGACCTGCGCAGCTTCGGCCTGACGTCGGTGCTCGGGCGGATCCTCAGCGGCGGGCCCGCCCCGAGCGCACGCGCCGCGGCGATGCTGGGCCAGCTCGAGGCGTGGCGGGCGAGCGGCTCGAGCCGCCTCGACCGTGACGGGGACGGCGCCATCGACGCCGGCGCCGCGCCGGCGATCTGGGACGAGCTGTACCCGCGGCTCGTCGACGCCGTGTTCACCGGGCCGCTGGGGCCGGAGCTCGAGGACGAGTTCAAGGGGCTCGCCGGCCGGCGCAACAGCACCGCCAGCGGGTTCACCGGCGGCGCGATCAACCACGTCCACAAGGACCTGAGCGCGATCGCGGGGCTGCCGCTGAAGAAGCCGTTCACCGTGCGCTACTGCGGCGGCGGCGACGTCAACGCCTGCCGCGACCTCCTGTGGAAGGCGCTCGACGACACGGGCGCCGCGCTGGAGGCCAAGCAGGGCACCGCCGACCCGCTCGCCTGGAAGGCCGACGCGAACGCCGAGCGCATCACGTTCGCTCCAGGCCTCCTGCCGCTCAAGATCCGGTACACCAACCGGCCGAGCGGCATCCAGCAGGTCATCACGTTCACGGGGCACCGGCCCAAGCGCTGAGCCCCGTCGCGTCGGGAGGGCCGCACCGCGCCGGTGCGGCCCTCCCCCTCGCGCAACCGCCGCCGGGCCCGTAGGCTCGGCGGCGTGAGCGCCGAGTTCCTCCTGACGAGCCTGGTGATCGTGGCGACGCCCGGCACCGGCGTCGTCTTCACGCTCGCCGCCGGCCTCGCCCGCGGCGCCCGCGCGAGCGTCCTCGCCGCCTTCGCGTGCACCCTCGGGATCGTCCCGCACCTGCTCGCGGCGATCACCGGCCTCGCGGCGCTCCTCCACACGAGCGCCGTCGCGTTCAGCGCCCTGAAGTGGGCCGGCGTCGCGTACCTCCTGTGGCTCGCCTTCTCGTCCCTGCGCGAGCACGGCGCCCTCGACGTCGACGCCGCGAGCGCCCCGCGGACCGCCCGCCAGGTCATCGTCGCCGGCGTCCTCGTCAACCTCCTCAACCCGAAGCTGACGATCTTCTTCTTCGCCTTCCTCCCCCAGTTCGTCGACGGCGGAGCCCTCGCCCCGATGCTCGGCCTCAGCGCCGTCTTCATGGCGATGACGTTCGTCGTCTTCGCGCTCTACGGCCTCTTCGCCGCCGGTGTCCGCAACCACGTCGTCTCCCGCCCGAACGTCATGACGTGGTTGCGCCGCACGTTCGCGGGCTCGTTCGTCGCCCTCTCGGCCCGCCTGGCGTTGCAGAGCCGCTAGACGAGCGTGGCGGCCCCGACCGCTCCGCCGAGGTCGCCGAGCGCGGCGACGTGTACGGCCGGCGGGCGGTCGTCCGAGAAGAGGTGGGGCTGCATCGCGGCGGCGATGCGGTCCGCGTACGGCTGCCCGAGGCGCACGCCGAGCCCGCCGCCGATGATCACGGCCTCGACATCGAGCAGGTTGACCGCCGAGGCGACGCCGGCGCCCAGCGCCTCGATCGCGCGGTCGATGAGGCCGACCGCCATCTTGTCGCCGCGGTCGAGCGCGCGGGCGAACACGCCGCTCGTCAGCCGTTCGCGGCCCCGCCGCTCCATGATGTCGAAGAGGTCCGTCTTCTCGCCGTCGTCGACGAGCTTCCGCGCACGCATCTCCATGGCGCCGCGGCCGGCGTAGGCCTCCATGCACCCGCGGCGCCCGCACGGACAGCGAGCGCCGTCGATCTTCACCACCATGTGGCCGATCTCGCCCGCGGCGGCGCGGCCGTGCCACAGCTCGCCGTCGAGGACGACGCCGCCGCCGACGCCCGTTCCCCAGAACACGCCGAGCACCGACCGGTACGGCTTGGCGGCACCGAGATGGAACTCGGCGAGCGTGGCGACGTCCACGTCGTTGCCGAGCCGCACCGGCACGCCGAGCCGATCCCCGAGATCGGAGGCCAGCGGGTGCGTTCCCTCCCAGCCGGGGAGGTTCCGCGCGCTCGTGACGGTGCCCGCCTTCGCGTCGACGGCCCCCGGCGTGCCGACGCCGACGCCGGCCAGCGCACCCGGCTCGAGGTTGGCGTCCGCAGCGGCCTCGCGCATCGAGCCGGCGATCGCCTCCGCGACGTCGGAGGGCCCGCCCTCGGTCGGCGTGGGCCGCCGCGCCGCGCCGATGACGGCGTCGGAGTCGTCGATGACCACCGTCTGGATCTTCGTCCCGCCCAGGTCGACGCCGCCGCGCAGTGCCACGCCGGAAGCATGCCCGCTGCGCGACGACGCTACGCGGTGCCGTCAGCCGAGGACGTCGTCGAGGTGGGTGGCGACGCCGTAGATGATCGCGACGTCGATCGCGATGACGATGAGCGCCCAGATCGGCAGGACCGGCAGCGCGAAGAGCCAGAAGATCGCGCTGAGCGTCGCCATGATGAGCGCGATCCCTCCGCTCCACTCGCTGCGGGTCAGCAGGAGGATCGCGGTGACGATCGCGGCGGCGCCCCAGAGGATCGAGATCCAGCCCCACAGCGTCAGGTCGCTGAAGAGCAGGCCGTCCTCGGGGAGGTACTCCTTGGTGTCGAGCGCGCCGATGCCCCACAGGAGGTTCGAGGCGCCGGAGATGACGAACATGATCCCGGCGAACGTGAACCAGCCCGCGCCGGCCGGCCGTGCGGTCGAAGTGGTCATGCCGGAGACGCAACCACGCCTCGCCGCGGCCCGGCTCATCCCGATGGGGTGAAACGGGCCTACGGAAGCTACGAGACGGTGATGCCGTACCGCGCGCGGCCGGGCGGGCCCTCGGGGCCCGTGTCCTCGGCCTCGACGTTGCCGGTCCGGATCTCGTCACGGGGCTCGAGCGTGCCGAGGTAGCGATCGACCATGCGGGCGCACTGGCGGCCCTCGTTGATCGCCCACACGATGAGCGACTGGCCGCGGCGGGCGTCGCCCGCGGCGAACACGCCCTCCTCGGTCGTCGCGTACGTCGGAGCCTTCGCGTTGCCGCGCGGGTCCTTCGCGATGCCGAGCTGGTCGAGCAGGGGCTGCTCGGGGTGGAGGAAGCCCATCGCGAGCAGGACGAGGTCGGCCTTGATCTCGAACTCGGTGCCGGGCAGCGGCGGGCCGAACGGGTTCTCGGGGTTCGCCCGCGCCGCGTTCAGCGTCGTCACGCGCCCGTCCTCGCCCGTGAACGACGTCGTCGCCACGAGGAAGTCCTGCTCGCCCTTGCCGAGCGCGCGCGCCTCCTCCATCGCGTACGAGAGGCGGAACTTCTGCGGCCACAGCGGCCACGGCGTGCGATCGTCCGGCCGCGACGTGGGCGGCTCCGGGAGCACCTCGAGCTGGACGATCTGCAGCGCGCCCTCGCGGTCGGACTGCGCGACGCAGTCCGCGCCGGTGTCGCCGCCGCCGATCACGACGACGTTCTTGCCGGCCGCGCTGATCGGCGCCTCGTAGCTCTCGTCGGCGACCCAGCGGTTGCGGCCGTAGAGGTAGTCCATCGCGGGATGGATGCCCTCGAGCTCGCGGCCGGGGACCGGCAGGTCGCGCGGCTCGCGCGAGCCGGTCGCGATGACGATCGCGTCGAACTCCTCGCGCAGCTCCTCGACCGACACGTCGGTGCCGACGTCGACGCCGAGCCGCAGGTCGACGCCCTCGTCGACGAGCTGCTGCACGCGCCGCTCGACGACCCACTTCTCGATCTTGAAGTCCGGCACGCCGAAGCGGACCAGCCCGCCCGCGGCCTCGTCGCGCTCGAACAGCACGACGCGGTGGCCCTCGCGGCGCAGCTGCTGCGCGGCGGCCATGCCGGCCGGGCCGGCGCCGATGACGGCGACCGCGAAACCGGTCTCGTGCGACGGCGGCTGCGGCACGACCCAGCCCTCGGCCCACGCGCGGTCGATGATCGCGTTCTCGATCTGCTTGATCGTGACCGCGTCGCCCTCGCGGATCTCGAGCACGCAGGAGGCCTCGCACGGCGCCGGGCACAGGCGGCCCGTGAACTCGGGGAAGTTGTTCGTCGCGTGCAGCTGGCGGATCGCGTCCTGCCAGCGGTCGCGGTAGACGAGGTCGTTCCAGTCGGGGATGAGGTTCCCGACCGGGCACCCGTTGTGGCAGAACGGGATGCCGCACTCCATGCAGCGCGCGCCCTGCTCGCTGATCTCGGCCGGGGCACGCTCGACGAGGAACTCGCGGTAGTCCGCGACGCGCTGCGTGGGGTCGCGGTACTTCTGCGCCGAGCGCTCGATCTTCAGGAAGCCGCCGATCTCACCCATGGCTACTCCCCCTCGCCCTTGCGGACGGACGGGACGCCGACGACGTCGACGGTCTCGTCGCCCGCCTCCTCGTCGGCCTCGTAGGTCTGCGCGTCCTCCTGGGCGGCGAGCTCGGCGAGCACGCGCTTGTAGTCGGCCGGGAAGACCTTCACGAACTTGCCCTTCAGCGACTCCCACTCGTCGAGCACCCGCTGCCCGACGGGCGAGCCGGTCCGCTCCACGTGCTCGCTGACGAGCGTGTGGATCTCGATGAAGTCGCTCTCCTCCGGCGCCTCGAGCTGGTCGAGCATCGTCGGGTTCACGCGCGAGGAGAACGTGCCGTCCTCGTCGAGCACGAACGCCAGGCCGCCGCTCATGCCGGCCGCGAAGTTGCGCCCGGTCCGGCCGAGGATCACCGCGCGGCCGCCGGTCATGTACTCGCAGCCGTGGTCGCCGACGCCCTCGACCACCGCGGAGGCGCCCGAGTTGCGCACGCAGAAGCGCTCGCCGGCGTTGCCGCGGAAGAACGCCTTGCCGGACGTCGCGCCGTAGAGCACGACGTTCCCGATAGTGACGTTGTCCTCGGCGCGATAGGCCGCGTCCCCGGGCAGGCGCACGACGAGCGTGCCGCCCGACAGGCCCTTGCCCGTGTAGTCGTTGGCCTCGCCGTGCAGGACGAACGTCACGCCGTGCGCGAGCCAGGCGCCGAACGACTGGCCGGCGGTGCCGCGGAAGTCGATGCGGATGCAGTCGTCGTCGAGGCCCTCGAGCCCGTGCTTCTGCGCGACGTGGCTGGAGAGGATGCCGCCGACGCAGCGGTCGATGTTGCGCACCGGCCGCTCGATCGCGATCGGCTCGCGCGAGTCGATCGCGGAGCGGACCGCCTCGACGATCTCCCAGTCGATGTTGTCCTCGAGCACCGGCGGCGGCGGCTCGACGCGGCGGCGCGGGGCGCCGTCCTCCAGCTCGGGGAACGCCAGCACGTGCGAGAGGTCGACGCCGCGGGCCTTCCAGTGCTCGATCGCCTTGTCGGCCTCGAGCAGGTCGGTGCGGCCGATCAGCTCGTCCATCGTGCGGATGCCGAGCGAGGCCATGATGCCGCGCAGCTCCTCCGCCACGAAGAAGAAGAAGTTCACGACGTGCTCGGGCTGGCCCTTGAAGCGCTTGACGAGCTCGGGGTCCTGCGTCGCGATGCCCACCGGGCAGGTGTTCAGGTGGCAGGCGCGCATCATGATGCAGCCCGTCGCGATCAGCGGAGCGGTCGAGAAGCCGTACTCGTCGGCGCCGAGCATCGCGGCGATCGCGACGTCGCGGCCCGTCTTGAGCTGGCCGTCGGTCTGGACGACGATCCGCGAGCGCAGGTCGTTGCGCAGCAGCGTCTGCTGCGTCTCTGCCAGGCCGATCTCCCACGGCACGCCGGCCGACTGGATCGACGACAGCGGCGACGCGCCGGTGCCGCCGTCGTGGCCCGCGATGAGCACGTGGTCGGCGTTCGCCTTCGCGACGCCCGCGGCGACCGTGCCGACGCCGACCTCGCTCACGAGCTTCACCGACACCGAGGCCTTCGGGTTCGAGCAGCGCAGGTCGTAGATGAGCTGCTTGAGGTCCTCGATCGAGTAGATGTCGTGGTGCGGCGGCGGCGAGATGAGGCCGACGCCCGGCGTCGAGTGCCGGATCGAGCCGATGTAGCGGTCGACCTTGTGGCCCGGCAGCTGGCCGCCCTCGCCGGGCTTCGCGCCCTGAGCCATCTTGATCTGCAGCTGGTCCGCGTTGACGAGGTAGTTGATCGTCACGCCGAAGCGGCCCGAGGCGACCTGCTTGATCGCGGAGCGGCGGTCGTCGGCGAAGCGCCGCGGGTCCTCGCCGCCCTCGCCCGTGTTCGACTTGCCGCCGAGGCGGTTCATCGCCTTGGCGAGCGTCTCGTGCGCCGGCGTCGAGATCGAGCCGAGCGACATCGCGCCCGTGGCGAAGCGCTTGACGATCTCCTTGGCCGGCTCCACCTCGTCGACCGGGATCGGCTCGAGGTCGGTGCGGATCTTCATGAGCCCGCGCAGCGTCGAGCGCTTCGTCGCGTCGTCGTTGCACTGCGCGGCGTACTGGTCGTACTTCGCCTGCGCCGACCCGTCGTTCGCCCGCACCGCGTGCTGCAGCGACGCGACGGTCTCCGGGTTCCACATGTGGCGCTCGCCGTCGCGGCGCCAGGCGTAGACGCCGCCGACCGGCAGCAGGGCGCCGGGCTCGGGGTACGCACGGGCGTGGCGCTCGAGCGTCTCGCGCGCCAGCACCTCGACCCCGATGCCGCCGATGCGCGACGCGGTGCCCGTGAAGTGGCGGTCGACGAAGTCGCGCTCCAGCCCGACCGCCTCGAAGATCTGCGCGCCGCAGTAGGACTGCGTCGTCGAGATCCCCATCTTCGAGATCGTCTTGAGCAGGCCCTTGCCGATCGCCTTGACGACGTTCTTCTGCGCGGTCCGGACGTCGGTGACGCCGGGGATGCGCCCCTCGGCGACCATCTCGTCCACCGAGTCGAAGAGCAGGTACGGGTTGATCGCGCTGACGCCGTAGCCGATGAGCGTCGCGAAGTGGTGGACCTCGCGCGGCTCGCCGGACTCGAGCACCAGGCCCGCGCGCAGGCGCGTGCCCGCGCGCACGAGGTGCTGGTGCACCGCGGCGACGGCGAGCAGCGACGGGATCGGCGCACGGTCGCGCTTGACGCGGCGGTCGGAGAGGATCAGGACGTTGACGCCCTGCTGGATCGCGTCGTAGGCCTCGTCGCACACGACCGCCAGGCGCTTCTGCAGCCCCTCGGGCCCCTCGGCCACCGGCCAGGTGATGTCGAGCGTGTGCGCGCTGAAGATGTCGTGCGAGACGTTGCGCAGCGTCTCGAGCTCGTGGTTGCGCAGGATCGGCTGGTCCATGACCAGCTGGTGCGCGTGCTCGGGCGTCTCCTCGAGCAGGTTGCGCTCGGCCCCGATCCCGGTGCCGAGGCTCATGACGATCTCCTCGCGGATCGGGTCGATCGGCGGGTTCGTCACCTGCGCGAAGAGCTGCTTGAAGTAGCTGAAGAGCGGCGGCGCGTTGTCGGAGAGCACCGGCAGCGCGTTGTCGTTGCCCATCGAGCCGATCGGCTCGGCGCCCGAGGCGGCCATCGGCGCCATGAGCACCCGCAGGTCCTCCTGCGAGTAGCCGAACGCGAGCTGGCGCGTGCGGTTCGGCTCGACGCCCGTGAGCGTCACGTGCGCCTCGGGGAGGTCCGAGAAGTGGACGGTGTTCTGCTCGAACCAGTCGCCGTACGGGCGCTGCGTCGAGACCTCGCGCTTGACCTCCTCGTCCTCGACGATGCGGCCCTGCTCGAGGTCGATGAGGAAGAGCTTGCCGGGCTGCAGGCGGCCGAGGCGCTCGACCTCGCTCGGCGGGAAGTCGAGCAGGCCGGCCTCCGACCCGAGGACGACGTGGCCGTCCTTCGTCTCGACCCACCGGCCGGGGCGCAGGCCGTTGCGGTCCAGCGTCGCGCCGATGACACGCCCGTCGGTGAACGCCACCGCGGCCGGGCCGTCCCACGGCTCCATGAGGCAGGAGTGGTACGCGTAGAAGCCCTTGAGGTGATCCGGGATGTCGTCGCGGTCCTGCCACGCCTCCGGGATCATCATCATCACCGCGTGCGGCAGCGACCGGCCGGCGAGCATGAGCAGCTCGAGCACGTTGTCGAACGTCGCCGAGTCCGACCCGCCGGGGCGCACGATCGGCATGACCTTGTCGAGGTCGCGGCCGAACAGCTCGGAGGCGAGCTCGCTCTCGCGGGCGCGCATCCAGTTCACGTTGCCCATGAGCGTGTTGATCTCGCCGTTGTGGGCGATCACGCGGTACGGGTGCGAGAGCTCCCAGCTGGGGAACGTGTTCGTGCTGAAGCGCGAGTGCACGAGCGCGAGCGCGCTCTTCATACGCGGGTCGGCGAGGTCGGGGAAGAAGCCGCGCGGCTGGGAGGCCATGAGCATGCCCTTCCAGACGACCGTGCGGCTCGAGAACGAGGCGGCGTAGAAGTCGGGGCCGGCGGCCAGCTCGACGATGCGCCGGATCACGTAGAGCTTGCGCTCGAAGGCGTCCTGGTCGGACTCGAACCCGGGGCCCGCCCCCACGAAGAGGTGCCGCATCGCCGGGCGCGTCCGGTTCGCGGTGACGCCGACGTGCTCCTCGTCGACCGGCACGTCGCGCCACCCGAGGACCCGCTGGCCCTCGACGCGGACGTTGAGCTCGAGCAGCTCCTCGAGCTTGCGCCGGCGCGTCTCGTCCTGCGGGAGGAACGCGACGCAGACGCCGTACTGGCCGACGGGCGGCAGCTCGAAGTCGACGACCTGGCGGAAGAAGTCGTCGGGCATCTGGACGAGCATCCCGGCACCGTCGCCGGTCAGCGGGTCGGCGCCGGCCGCGCCGCGGTGCTCGAGGTTCTCGAGCGCCCGCAGGCCCATCTCGACGACCTCGTGGGTCGGCTCGTTGTCCAGGCGTGCGACGAAGGCGACACCACAGGCGTCGTGCTCGTAGCGGGGGTCGTAGAGGCCGATGGCCTGCTGATCAAGTGAAGTCATGGAAGTGCCGTGGGGCCGGCGGTCAGGGCACCGAGGTGGAGGGGCGATGGTAGAGCATGGGGCCTCGATGCCGGTAGAGCGAAGGCGCAAGATCGTGGTGCTCGGGGTCGGTGGGACGATCTCGATGCAAGCTGACGGAGGGTCAGGCGCAACGCCCGCGCTCAGCGCGGATGCGCTGGTTTCCGGCGTGCCCGGATTGGCGGTCGACGAGGCCAGGACCGTCCGCGGGCTGCCGGGGGTCCACCTGAGCCTCGGCGACGCGCTGGAGGTCGCTCGCGAGGCCGTTCGCGAGGCCGAGGCCGGCCACGGCGTGGTCCTCACGACGGGGACCGACACGCTGGAGGAGCTGGCGGTGCTGATCGACGTGCTCCACGACGACGGGGAGGGCGGGCCGGTGGTCCTCACGGGCGCGATCCGCCCCGCGAGCTCGCCGGGCGCCGACGGCCCGGCCAACCTCCTCGACGCCGTCGCCGCGGCCCGCGCGCTCGACGGCGGTACGTGGGTCGCCTTCGCGGGTGAGCTGCATCTCGCGCGCGAGGTCCGCAAGACCGACTCGGTCTCGCCGGTCGCCTTCGGGTCGCCGCGGACCGGGCCGGCGGGCTGCGTGGCGGAGGGTCATGTCCGCCTCGACGTCCGGGCGGCCCCGAACCGGACGCCGCCGCTCCGCGTCCGCTCGCTCGACGGCCTGCACGTGCCGGTCGTGCCGACGTTCCTCGGCGACGACGGGCGGGTGCTCGACGCCGTGCTGGCGTCCGGGCCCGACGGCGTCGTGCTCGTCGCCCTCGGCGCGGGCCACGTCTCCCCCGCCGTGCTCGCCCGCGTGCGCCGCGCGGTCGACGCCGGCACGCCGGTCGCGGTCGCGGTGCGGCCCGAGCGCGGCGCGTTCCTGCGCGCCACCTACGGGTTCGAGGGTGCCGAGGACGACCTGCGCGCCGCGGGCGTGCTGCCGGCGGCGACCGCATCGCCGCAGGCGGTGCGGATCCGCCTGCTCGCCGCGCTCGGCGCCGGGCTGTCCGGCGACGCGCTGGCGTCGGCGCTGGCGGACCTCGGCTGACTGCGAGTCGGGGCTCGTACCTGGATCCGGAGGGACGTATGCTCCCCGCCGCCCCACGGACCGCGCATGGTCGTGCGATCCGAAGGGAAGGGACAATGGCGCAGCACGAAGGGTCGACCCAACCAAGCCAGGAGGCCAGTGCCTCGGATCCGCCGGACGTGATGGCTGCGCCCGATCTCGTCCTCACTCTCCCAGCGCGCGCAGAGAACGTCGCCGTGGTGCGCCATGCCATCGGCGGGCTCGGCGACGCCCTCGACGTCGACGACCAGGTCCTGGCCGACGTCAAGCTCGCGGTGACGGAGGCCTGCACCAACATCGTCGTCCACGCCTACCCGGGCGGCGAGGGCCCCATGGAGATCGCCGCCGCGCTGCGCGACGACCGGCTCGCCCTCGCCATCCGCGACGAGGGCCGCGGCATGCTGCCGCGCGCCGACAGCCCCGGCCTCGGCCTCGGCCTCCCGCTCATCGCGACGCTGGCCGAGACGCTCGAGCTCGGCCGCTCCGACGACGACCGCACCGAGGTCCGCATGACCTTCCGGCTCCACGGCGCCGGCGAGGGGCCGCCCGCGTGAGCACGCCGAACCCCAGCAACGAGGCGACGATGGTCGTCCGCAACGGCCCGCTGCTCGGGCCGGTGCTGACCCGCGTCATCGGCATGCTCGCCGCTCGCGCCCAGTGCCCGATCGACCGGCTCGACGATGCCCTGCTCGTCGCGGACACCGTCGCGGCCGTCAGCCCCGACCACGCGCTCAACGGCACCGTGATCGTCGACCTGAAGGCCGAGCGGGGATCGCTCGAGATGACCATCGGCCAGCTTGAGCCCAAGGGCGGGGACGCGCTCGTCAGCGACGCGGCGCTGCCCGGCGTGGGGAACGTCCTGGAGCGCGTCGCCGACGCCGTCGAGGTCCGCCAGGGCGCCGACGGCGAAGAGGTCTACATCCGCCTCGGCTTCGGGGCGTGACGGTCTCCGGCTTCGCGGAGCTGACGCTCCGGGTCCACGACAAGGAACGACTCGAGCGCTGGTACGTCGACGTCTTCGGACTGCGCGTGCTCAAGCGCGAGGACGACCGCGTGTGGCTCGCCGCCGGCAAGAGCGCGCGGCTGGGCCTGTGGCTGCCGGGCGAGAAGGAGTTCGGCGATCAGGGCGGCGCCCACGTGCACTACGCGTTCAGCGCGGAGCCGGGCACGCTCGACGCGCTCGCCGAGCGGATCCGCGCCGCGGGCGGCGAGCTCAAGGGCCCCGTCGAGCACCCCGGCGGCGACCGCAGCATCTACATCGAGGATCCCGAGGGCAACGTCGTGGAGGTCTGGGACTTCTTCGAGCGCGGCGAGGGAGCACGGGCGGGCACAGACGCGCTCGCGAAGGAGGATTGATTGAATGAGGACCAATGCCTGCTGAGTTCGCGCTGTCCGAGGACAACCTCGGTGAGGGCCGTCACGTCGTCGCCGTGCGCGGCGAGATCGACCTGTTCACCGCCCCGGAGCTCAAGAAGATGCTCGCCGACGCCATCGAGAACGGCGCGACCCGGGTCGTGGTGGACCTGTCGGAGACGACGTTCCTCGACTCCACCGCGCTCGGCGTGCTGATCGGCGCGGTCAAGCGCCTGCGCTCGCGCGACGGCCAGCTGGTGATCGTCAACACCGACGCGAACATCGCCAAGACGTTCGAGATCACGGGCCTCGACCAGATCTTCACGATCCTCGAGACGCGCGACGCGGCCGTCGAGGCGCTCGGCCAGGCCGCCTAGGCCACCAGCGCCTCGAGCTCCTCGATCTCCGTCACGCCGTCGGCGTCCTCGTCGTCGGCGATGAGATCGAGCACCGCCTCCTCCACCGCACCCTGGATCGCCGGCTCGTCGTCCTCGCCGACGGCGATCGCCGGGTCGATCGTCGTGCCGTCGCAGAAGCGGTCGAAGATCCGCGGGTCGATGTAGGACGCGCGCGCGACCGCCGGCGTGTTGCCGAGGTAGTGCGCGACCTCCTTCACCGCGCGGGCGATCGCCCGCTTGCGCCCGGTCTTGCTGCCGTGCGCGAGGAAGCTCGTCGACAGCGCGACGGCCGCCAGCACCGTCGCGTTCCACGTGCGGAAGTCCTTGGCGGAGACGTCGAGGCCCGTGATGTCCTTCAGGTACTGGTTGATGTCGGGCGAGCGGACGTCGACCCAGCGGCGGCTGCGCTTGTACGCGAGCAGCTCGGGCGTCCCGCCGCGCCGCGCCTTCAGCCGCTTGATGATCGCCGCCACGTCCGAGTCGACGACGGACTGCACGCGCCGCTTGCCGTGCTTGGCGGGGTAGTCGAAGAGCAGCGTCGCGTCATCGACCAGCGTGACGTGGGCCTTGTGCATCGTCGCCAGGCCGTACGTCTCGTTCGTGACCGCGTAGTCCTCGCTGCCGATGCGGAAGAAGCCCTTGTCGAGCAGGCGCACCGCGCACGCCAGCACCTGCTCGCGGCCGAGCGGCTCGCTCTCGAGGTCGCGCGCGACCGCGGTGCGCATGTCCGGCAGCGCGCGGGCGAACCGCACCATGTCGTCGAACTTCTCCTGGTCGCGGCGCTGGCGCCACTTCGGGTGGTAGAGGTACTGCTTGCGCCCGCGCTGGTCGATGCCGGTCGCCTGGATGTGGCCGCCCGGGTAGGGCGAGATCCAGACCTCCTCCCAGGCGGGCGGGATGACCAGCTCGTTGATGCGGCCCAGCACCTCGGCGTCGTCGACGGTGGTGCCGTCCGGGTTGAGGTACTGGAAGCCCTTGCCGCGGCGGCGCCGCCGGATCCCGGGAGCGCTGACGTCGGAGCGGCGGAGGCGGATCGCGGGCGGCATGCCCGCGTGGCCTTACCCGCTCTTGGCAGTGGACTTGCGCCGCGCCGCCGCCGGCTTCTTCTTCGGCGCCGGCTTGCGCGCGGGCGCGTCGTCCTTCCGGACCGCGTCGAGGCTCGCCTTCAGCGCCGCCATGAGGTCGGGCACGGGGGCGCCGTCGTCGACCGCGGGCTGCACGGCGACCTCCTCGCCGGCGGCCTTCTGCTCGATCATCTCCAGCACCTTCTCGCGGTGCTCGTCCTTGTACTGCGACGGGTCCCACGTCGTGGCGAGCGACTCCACGAGCTGCTTGGCCATCGCCAGCTCGCGGTCGGTCGTCTCGATCGAGTCGTCGGGCAGGTCGTCGAGGCGGTCCTGCGGGACGATCTCGTCGAAGTAGATGAGCGTGTCCATCTGCAGCAGGTTCTTGGCGGGCCGGACGGCGACGAGCGCTTCCTTGTTGCGGATCACGACCTTGGCGATCGCGACCTTGCCGGTCTCCCGCATCGCGTCGAGCAGCAGCTTGTACGGCTTCGACCCGCCCGCCCCCGGCGCGAGGTAGTACGGGTGGTCGTAGAAGATCGGGTCGATGTCCTTCAGCTCGACGAAGTCGACGATGTCGATGGTCCGCGTGCGGTGCGGCTCGAGCGCGTCGAGCTCCTCGGGCTCGATCACCACGTACTGGTCCGGGGCGATCTCGTAGCCCTTGACGATGCGTTCGTAGGGCACCTCCTCGCCCGTCACCGGGTTCGTGCGCTTCATCGCGATGCGCACGTTCCCCTCGGCGTCGAGCTGGTTGAAGCGCACGGCCTTGCGCTGCACGGCGGAGTAGAGCTTCACCGGCACGTTGACAAGGCCGAACGAGATCGCGCCGGTCCAGATCGAGCGGGGCATCGTCCAGCCAAGGTACCCCGCGAGCGCCCATCGCCCTCCTCGCCGCACGCGACCTTGCGCGCCGCCGCGCCTCTCCCCCGCCTCCGCGCCTCTCCCCGGTCCTCCGCGCCTCTTCTCTTGACTCGCGCCCGGCGAGGCGTAGCGTGCGCGACGTGCTGCTGCTGATCGACGATCGCCGGCCCGAGCGGCCCGAGCGCCCGCGGCGCCGGCTCCCCCACGTGCCGGTCGAGCCGTTCGCGTGGGTGGCGTTCGTGGCGTGGTGCCTCACGCTCGCCGGGACGCTGGGCGGGCTCGCCGGGTACGTCGTCCTGCTCGTGATGGTCGTCGCCGGCTGCGCGCGGTTCTCGCGCTGGTCGGGCGGGCGCAGCTGGGACGGGCTGCGCAACTACCACCAGTAGCGCGTCACGGCATCCGGATCGGGATCTCGCCGCCGAGCGCGTACGGCGGCTCGAGCCCGATGCGGTCGCCGCTCCAGAACTTGCCGGGGTCGTACCAGCTCGCGGGCCGGCGCTTGGGCAGCAGCCCCATGTGCTGGTAGGTCGTCGCGACGAGCTCGGCGCAGTAGATCGCCTCGCGGGTGGACTCGCGGCGGCGCACGCGGCCGGTCGCCCACGAGCGCGCGAGCCCGAGCGTCGTCGGGAACGGCCGGCCGTCGAAGCGGTCGATGGCCTCCATGAGCCGGTCCTCGTGCTCGCGCCCGACCGTGCCCTCGAGCTGCCGCAGCCACGCCCGCTGGCGGTACCGGTCGTGCCAGGTGACGATCGCGTCGCGGAGGAGGTGCAGCTGCACGCCGCGCTGTCGCTCGCCGGTCCAGACGTCGGGCAGCGAGCGGCCGAGCTCGGCGTGCCAGATGAGCGGCGGCAGGTCATCCAGCGCGACGACCATGCCGACGTGGTTGACCGGCGCGTTCGTCAGTGCGCGGATCGCGTGGTCGGCGAGCGAGCGGCCGCGGAAGAGCAGCACGTCGCCCGTCGCGGCCAGCGCGCAGGCGTCGTCGAGCGCGAGGGCGGCGGCGGGCGGCACCGGCCGTAAGCTACCCGGGCCGATGCGTCGTCCACCGTGGAAGTACATCGGGCTCGCGGGGCTGGCCGGCGTCGCCGCGACCGGAGCCGTCGTCGCCCGCCGCCGGCGCGCCGCCCGCCAGGACGTCGATTCCGACGAGCTGCGCGCCCGGCTGCGCGAGCGCCTCGCCGCCGCGCAGCGCGCAGCGTCTGCCACCGAGGGCGGGTCGACAGCCGCCGAAGGCGGCTCTCCGCCCACCGCCTGAGGCTCTTGCGCGCGCCGCCGCCACCCCGTAGGCTGGCCGCTCTGCTTCGGACGACTTCACACCTCCTGACGACCGACCGCCGCTAGGCGGCGCCGACCGCACCGCGGTCGCGCCGCGCTTCGCGTTCGGTTCATTCCGCCGCGCCCATCGCGCGGCACGTCAAGGAGTCCTCAGTTGTTCGATCATCCCCTCGGGCGCCTCGGTTGGCGCCCCGAGCTGCAGACCCACCTCGACGCGCTCGGCGACCAGTCGCTCGTGCCCGCGCGCGTCATCGCCGTCGACCGCGGGCGCGCGGTCGTCGACGACGGCGCGCGGACGTGGAGCGCGCCGCTCGCCGGCCGCCTGCGCCGGGCCTCGGCGATGCCCGCCACCGGCGACTTCGCCGCGGTGCTGCCGGACGGGCCGGTGCGCGCGGTCCTCCCCCGCCGGGGCGTCATCGCCCGCCGCAAGGAGCGCGGGGGCACCCAGGTGCTGGCCGCGAACGTCGACCTCGCGCTGCTGGCGACGTCGGCGAACCGCGATCTCAACCCGCGCCGGCTCGCCCGGTTCCTCGCCGTGACCGCGCGCGGCGGCGTGCGCGCGGTGATCGTGCTCACCAAGACCGACCTGGTGGGCGACCCGGCCGCATTCGCCGTCGACGTCCGCACGCGCGCGGAGGCGGAGGTGGTCCCGGTCAGCGTCCTCGCCGGCGAGGGCCTCGACGGGGTCCGGGCGCTGCTCGCGCCGCGGCTGACCGCCGTCCTGCTCGGCACGTCGGGCGTCGGCAAGTCGACGTTGCTCAACGCGCTGCTCGGCGAGGAGCGTCAGGCGACGAAGCCGATCCGCACCGGCGACGACCGCGGGCGGCACACGACGGTCCGCCGCGAGCTCGTCGGGCTGCCCGGCGGGGCGCTGCTCGTCGACACGCCGGGCCTGCGGCTCGTCGCGCCGGTCGAGGACGTCGAGGCGGAGGTCCCGCTCATCGACAAGGCCGCCGCGGCCCGCGAGCGCAAGGAGCGGTGGAAGGCCATCCACCGCGAGGCGCGCAAGGACATGGACGCGCGCCGCGCGGCCGGTGAGAAGGCCCCCGAGTGAGAGCACCGCGCATGCATGGGGTCGGACCCCATGCATGCGCCGGCGGCTCACGACGCGGTCGCGCCCTCCCGCTCGAAGCGGCCCTCGGGCTGCGGGAGGTCGTCGTGCCGGCCCTCGGCGAACTCCTCGATGATCTTCGCGTTGAACGCGGGGAGGTCGTCCGGCTTGCGCGAGGTCGTCAGGCCGCTGTCGACGTGGACCTCCTCGTCGACCCACGTGCCCCCGGCGTTCTCGACGTCGGTCTTCAGCGACGGCCACGAGGTGATCGTGCGGCCCTTGACGATGCCGGTCTCCACGAGGATCCACGGGCCGTGGCAGATCGAGGCGATCGGCTTCTTCGCCGTCGCGAACGCCGCCACGAACTCGCAGGCGTCGGCGTCGGCGCGCAGGAAGTCGCCGTTCGCGACGCCGCCGGGGATGACGATCCCGTCGTAGTCGTCCGCGCTGGCCTGCTTGACGGTCTTGTCGACGTCGAGCTCGTCCGCGTGATCGAGGTGGTCGAAGCCCCGGATCTTGCCCTCCTCGAGCGAGATCAGCTCGGTCTTCGCGCCGGCCTCCTCCAGCGCCTTGCGCGGTTCGACGAGCTCGACCTGCTCGACGCCGTCGGTGGCCAGGGTCGCGATGGTCTTGCCTTCGAGCGTCTTGTCAGCCATGCACCTGGCGTACCCGGCCGCGGCGTTCGAACTCCATCTCCTTCGCGACCAGCTGCGCGACCTCGGCGCCCTTCTCGCGCTCGACGATCCACAGCGCCATGTCGATGCCGGACGTCACGCCGCCGGAGGTGATGAGGTCGCCGTCGTCGACGACGCGCTCGTCGACGACGAGCGCCCCGGACTCGCGCAGCTGGTCGATCGAGCCGTGGTGCGTGACGGCCGGGCGGCCCTCGGTGATGCCCGCCGCGGCGAGCAGCATCCCGCCCGTGCAGACCGACGTCATGGCGACGCCGGCGTCCGCGAGCTGCTTCAGCCGCGCGGGCAGCGCGCCGCGGCGCGCCTCGCCCCAGGCGCCCACCTCGGAGCGGTCGTTCCAGCCGCCACCGGGCACGAGCACGGCGTCGGCGCCGGGGTCGAGCCCGCGCTCGGCGCGGACGACGAGGCCGTGCGAGCCGGTCACCTCGCGCGCGCCCTCGAGGGTCACGAGCGTGGCGTCGAACCTGGCGTTGCGCAGGACCTCGAACGGCCCGATCGCGTCGAGCTCGTCGAAGCCGTCGTAGAGGACGATGTCGATCCGGTGCATGCACGCACGGTGCCCGACCCCGTTGTTGCGCGCCAGTGGCGGGAATGCCACTCTTCGAAAGGATGCCGCCACATCGCATCGCCGTCCTCGCTCTTCCCCCGGTCGTCGCGTTCGACCTGGCGATCCCGGCGCAGGTGTTCGGCCATCCCACCGAGCGCTCGCGCTACGAGCTGCGGGTCTGCTCCCCCGAGCCCGGCCCGGTCGACAGCTCGACCGGGTTCGCGATCGTCGCCGACCACGGACTCGAGGCGATCGACCGGGCGCAGACCGTCGTCGTCCCCGGCGTCTGGCGCACCGGCGCGGCGTTCGACGAGCGCGCGCTCGACGCGTTGCGCCGCGCGGACGCCCGCGGCGCCCGGATGGTCTCGATCTGCACCGGCGCGTTCGTGCTCGCCGCCGCCGGCGTCCTCGACGGCCGGCGCGTGACGACGCACTGGAACGACGCGGACGCGCTCGCCCGCAGCCATCCGGCGGTCGCCGTCGACCCCGACGTGCTCTACGTCGACGACGGCCGAGTGCTGACGAGCGCGGGCGTCGCGGCGGGCATCGACCTCTGCCTGCACATCATGCGCCTCGACCAGGGCGCCGAGCACGCGAACCGCGTCGCGCGCCGGATCGTCGTCGCGCCGCACCGCGCCGGCGGCCAGGCGCAGTTCGTCGACCGCCCGCTGCCGCCCGACGACGGCCGCTCGCTCGAGCCGACGCGCACGTGGGCGCTCGAGCGCCTGCAGGAGCCGCTCACCGTGCGCGACCTCGCGCGCCATGCCTACCTCAGCGAGCGCTCGTTCCTGCGTCGTTTCGGTGCCGAGACCGGGACGAGCCCGCTGCGCTGGCTGCACGCCCAGCGGATCGCGCACGCGCGGCGGCTGCTCGAGGAGACGGACCTCCCGGTCGAGGCCGTAGCGACGCGCTGCGGGTTCGGGACCGCGACCTCGCTGCGGCAGCACCTCCGCCGCGTGACCGCGACGACGCCAACCGCGTACCGGCGCGCGTTCGGGGGAAGATGATCCTCGTATGGCTTCCACACCGACACATCACCGCGGCATCCTCAGCGAGGAGCAGCGCGAGCAGCGTGAGCAGATCATCGCGATGCTCACGAAGGCGTACTGGATGGAGATCGAGACGGTGATGAGCTACATCGCCAACTCGACGAACCCCGACGGGCTGCGCGCCCAGGAGGTCATCGAGTCGCTGCAGACCGACATCCAGGAGGAGCTCGGTCATGCGCAGGAGTTCGCCAAGCGCATCAAGGAGCTCTACGGCGTCGTCCCCGGCTCGCTCGAGTTCTCGGCCGAGCAGACGTTCCTCCAGCCGCCCGAGCACCAGACCGACATCGTCCACGTCATCAAGGGCGTGATCGAGGCCGAGACCGGCGCGATCGACCACTACAACGCGATCATCGAGGCGACCGAGGGCGTCGACCCGGTCACGAACGACATGGTGATCGCCATCCTCCGCGACGAGGAGGGCCATCGCCGGCTGTTCGAGGGCTTCCTGCGCGAGTTCGAGGCGGAGGGGCTGGCCTAGTCCGCCGGGTCGGGCTCGACCTCCGGGCCCGGCACGGGATCGCTCGGCACCGTCGGGGTCTCGGGGACCGCGGGGGTCACCGGCTCCGACGGGGTCGACGGCTCGACCGGCTCGGTCGGGATCGTCGGCGTCTCGGGGACGGCGGGCTGCGCCGGCTCGACCGGCTGCGGGACTTCCATGACGGGGGCCATGCCCCGGCGCTACCCGAGCGGCGTCTCGGCGATGCGGCGCCGCAGCTCCTGCAGCGAGTCGAACACCGCCACGGCCCCGGCCTCGACCAGCTCGTCGCGGCCGAACCCGCCGGTCATCACGGCGATCGTCGGGGTGTCGGCGCGCTTGGCCGCCTCGATGTCCCAGTTCGTGTCGCCGACCATGACGGCGTCGCCGCTGCCGGCCTTCTTCATCGCGGCGTGGACGAGGTCGGGGGACGGCTTCGTCTCCTCGACGTCGTCGGACATCGTCCAGTCGTCGGCGAGATCGCGGACGTCGAGCAGGTCGAGGTAGTGCTCGAGCTCGTTGCCCTTCGCCGAGCTGGCGAGCACGACCGTGTGGCCGGCCTCCTTGAGGTCGACGACGAGGTCGCGGGCGCCCTTGAAGGGCTCGACCTGCTCGATCATCGAGAGGTAGAGCGGCTTCTCGGCCGCGCGGATGTCGTCGCCCAGCTCCTCGGCCTTCTCCTCGCCGATGAGGTGCGGGACGAGCTGGTCGCCGCCCATGCCGATCGCGCGGTGGATCCGCCAGATCGGGACGATGCAGTCGTGCTGGCGGAACGCGTGGTACCACGCGATCGCGTGCTGGTAGTTCGTGTCGACGAGCGTGCCGTCGATGTCGAGGATCGCGACCTGCTTCGCCATGGTCAGCGGTCGCGCGAGGCTTGGCGTTCGGCCGCCAGCGCTGCGGTGCGCAGGCGGGCGAGCGACTGGCGGATGAGCCGCGAGACCTGCATCTGCGAGACGCCGATCTGCGCGCCGATCTCGGCCTGGGTGAGATCCTCGACGAAGCGCAGACGGAGCACCTCGCGTTCGCGGGGGGTGATGGCGGCCATGAGACGCTCGAGCGTTGCCCGGTCCTCGGCCAGTCCGAACCCGCCCTCGTCGCTCCCCAACGCGTCAGCGAGGCTGTCGCCACCGTCGTCCTCCGTTGACCGCGGCGCGTCGAACGACGTCGCGCGGTACGCGCCCGCGGCCTCGAGCGCCTCGAGCACCTGCTCCTCGTTGGCCCCGACCGCCTCGGCGATCTCGGGGACGCTCGGCGAGCGGCGCAGGTCGCGGTTGAGCGTCGCCACCGCCTTGTCGACGCGCAGCGCGAGCTCCTGCAGGTCGCGCGGCACGCGCACCGACCACGTGCGGTCGCGGAAGTGGCGCTTGAGCTCTCCGAGGATCGTCGGGACCGCGTAGCTGGAGAACGCGACCTCGCGCGCGGGATCGAAGCGGTCGATCGCCTTGATCAGGCCGAGCGAGGCGACCTGGATGAGGTCGTCGAGGGGCTCATCCGCGCGCTGGTAGCGGCGGGCGAGCTGGCGGGCCAGCGGCAGGAACCGCTCGGCGAGCTGGTCGCGCGCCGCGGTGTCGCCCGCCTTCAGGCGCACGAACAGAGCGCGATCCTCGGAATCGCGTTCGGGTCCACTCGATGCTGCCGCGCTGCGGCGGTTGACTGGGCTCGGTCCCCCCGACATCCCTGTAGCTGGTTCCCATCTGCGCATGGGGTTGAACCTCCGTCGGTGAGGGAACCCTCCCCTGCGCGTGGCGCATCGGACCGGTCGATCGGATCCCACTACGGCTGCCCCGCAGCCGCCGTCGCGTGCCGCGCGCGCCGCCGAGGACGTCGACCCGGCGCCGAATCCGCCGGTGATGGCGTCGTTGAAGCGTGCGGTGAAGTCCTACCAGGCTCACGGCATGAGCGATTGGGCGGCGTCGCTCACGTACTACCTCGTCATGTCTCTCTTCCCGGGGCTGCTCGTCTTCATCTCGCTGCTCGGGCTGTTCGGCCAGCAGTCGCTCGTCGGCGACGCCGTGGAGTACCTGCGCGACGCGGGCGCGCCCGCGGAGGCGGTCGACGCGGTCGCCAAATCGCTGGATGCCCTCGTCAACTCGTCGTCGGCGAAGGCCGGGTTCGCGCTGGTGATCGGCGTGGCGCTGGGGCTGAACTCGGCATCGAGCGCATTCGGCGCCGCCGGGCGTGCCCTGAACCGGGTCTACGCCGTCAACGAGGACCGCGGGTTCGTGCGGCGCAAGGTCAACGACATCGGCTGGACGCTCATCGTCATCGTCCTGTCGCTCATCGCGCTGGTGTCCGTGTTCCTCGGCGGCCAGGTGGCGAAGGACCTCTTCGGGACGATCGGGCTGGGCGAGACCGCCGGCACGGTGTGGACCTACGCGCGCTGGCTCGTCGCGCTCGTGGCGATGATGGTCATCTTCGCCGTGATCTACGCGTTCGCCCCCGACGTCGAGCACATGCGCTTCCGCTGGATCTCCCCCGGCGCCGTGCTCGGCGTGATCATCTGGATCCTCGGGTCGGCGCTGTTCTTCTTCTACGTGAAGAACTTCAACAACTACGGCGCGACCTACGGCGCGTTCGCGACGGCGATCGTGCTGCTGCTGTGGCTGTACCTGACGAGCAACGCGTTCCTGCTCGGGGCGGAGCTCAACGGCGAGATCGAGCGGGCCCAGATCGCCGGCCGCGGCGGCCCCCCGCCCCCCACGCCGCCGCCCATGCCGGGCGCGCCCGCGCCGCCCGCCGTCGCGCCGTCCGCGGCGCGCGACGCGGCCGAAGCGACCCGCGGGCCGTCATGAAGCGCACCGCTCCGTCGGGCGGAGGCGACCGCGTCCGCGTCCGCCGCGAGACGGCCGGCCGCCGCGGCAAGGGCGTCACCGCGGTCTACGGCGTGCCCCTGCGCGACGACGAGCTCAAGGCGCTCGCCGGGCGACTGAAGAAGCGCTGCGGCGTCGGCGGATCGGTCAAGGACGGCGTCATCGAGCTCCAGGGCGACCACCGCGACGTCGTCGTCGAGGTGCTGCGCAGCGAGGGCTACGACGTCGTGCTGGCCGGCGGCTGAACGCGCCCCACGCCACCTCTTCGGGCCGCCCCCTCCTCGTCTTCGCCGCCACCTTCTACGCGAGCGGCAGCTCGCGGCCGGTCATCTCCTCGTCGTGGCGGCACAGCGCGCGGCGGCCGGGGCAGCCGGCGCAGAGGCCGATGTGCGGCGTCGCGGCGACCTCGAAGGAGCCGGTGAGGACGCCGGCGGCGAGCTCGCGCAGCTCCTCCTCCAGGCGCGGGGCGTCCTCGGCGGCGAACCGGGTGATCGCGGGCTCGTCCCCGCGCTCGAGGAACGCGTAAGCGACGTCGACGTGCGGGGCGCCGTCGCGCAGCGCAGCGAGCGCGTAGACCCGCCGCTGCACGCCGTAGTCGCGCTGGATCAGCTCCGGCAGGTCGGCGCCGGGCGCGAGGCGATCGGTCTTGTAGTCGACGACGAGCGCACCGCCGCCGGGCTCGATCGCAAGCACGTCGATGACGCCGTTGAGCAGCGCGTCGCCGAGCGGGAACGCGAACGGCTGCTCGCGCCTCACCCGCTGCGCCTCCTCGATCCTGCGCGCGAGCGGCGTCGCGTCGAACCCGGTCACGAGCGCCTCGAGGTCCGCCCGCTCCTCGCCGGTCAGCGAGACGCCATGGCGGCGAGCGGCGTCGGCGATCGCCTCCTCGGCCGGCCCGCCGAGCTCGAGCGCCTCGTGCACGAGCGTCCCCCGCACCCGCGGATCGAGCCCGCCCTGCGGCGTCCTCGCCTCCACGCGCGCCCCGCCCTCCTCCTGCGGCAGCCGCAGCACCCGCTCGAGGTAGAACCGGTACCCGCACTGCTTCCACTGGCTCATCGAGCTGTACGACAGCGACCGCACGGCCGGCCGCGGCCCCGGAGCGACCGGCAACGGCCCCCGCGCCGGAGGAGCCGGAGCCGGAGGCAGGACCGCCCCCGCCGGAGCCACCGAGTCCGCCCGCAGCACCCGCCCCACCGTCGCGGGCGTGTTGAGGAGGACGCGAAGCCGCCCGGCATCGCCGGCGGCGAGGAGGTCTCCCTCCGCGCGGCTCGGCGGGCCGTCGACGCCGATGGTGCGGTCGGGGTCGTCCTCGGTCGGGAGGCGGGCGCAACCGGCGCCGAGGAGAGCCGGGCCGAGCCAGGCCAGCGGCGGCGCGCCGAGGCCCTCGCCGGGCCACTTCGCGACGTCGACGCCGCCGCTGAGGATCAGGCGCTCCTCCGCGCGGGTGAGCGCGACGTACATGATGCGGCGCTCCTCGGCGCTCTCGGCGTCGCGACGGCGATCGCGCAGGACGTCGAAGTCGAGCGCGCGGTCGGCCGAGCCGTCGAGGTGCGGCAGCCGGATCCCGAGCCGGCCGCCGTCGACCAGCACCGCCGGCACGTCGACTGAGGTCCGCCGCCCGAGATCGGCCACCACGACGACCGGGAACTCGAGCCCCTTCGCCGCATGGATCGTCATGAGCCGCACGGCCTTCGCGTCGCCGAGCTCGACCGGCGCGTCGGTCTCGCGCGCGTCGGCCTCCAGCTCCGCCGTGGCGCGATCGACGAGGCTCCGCACGTCACGGCCGTTCGCGCGCTCGTGGTCCGCGGCGAGCCGCAGCAGCTTGTGGACGTTCGCGAGCCGCCGCGCCCCGCCCGGCAGCCGCAGCACGTGCAGGTCGTAGTCCGTCGCCTCGACCGCCCGCCGCAGCAGCTCGTCCAGAGGGAACCGCGGAGCCAGCTCCCGCTCCCGCGCGAACCGATCCCGGAACGCGGCGACCCGCTCGCGATCGTCGGCCGAGAGCCGCGCGCGCAGGGTCGCGGCGGCAGCGGAGACGCGCGGAGGCGGGGCGTCGTCTCCGGCGGGCCCGAAGGCTTCGTCGATCGTGCGCCACGCGTTCCCTCTTCCCGCGGCGGCGATGAGCGCGAGGGCGTCGGTGGAAGCTCCGACGAGCGGGGAGGCGAGGGCGCCGAAGAGGGCGAGCTCGTCGCGCGGGTTCGCGAGGGCGGCGAGCCACGCGCAGAGGTCGCGGACGACCTGGCGACCCCAGTAGCCGCGGCCGCCGGACGCGAGGGTCTGGAGGCCGGCGTCCTCGAGCGCGCGCTCGAACACCGGCAGGTCGCCGGTCGCGCGGACGAGGACGACGACGTCCTCGGGGCCGTGCTCGCCGCTGTCGACGAGGTCGCGCACGCGCTGGGCGATGAGCCGCGCCTCCGCGTGGCGCCACCGCGACGCGCGCGGCAGCTCGCCGAGATCGATCTCCGCGTCGTCCCAGCCGGTGGACGCCGTGACCAGCAGCTCCACCCGCGACCCTCCGCCGCCCGCCTTCCGCCCCGCCACGAGCGGCCGGTCGGGGAAGACCGCGTTGACGACGTCGAGCACGGCCGGGTGCGAGCGGAAGTTCCGGCGCAGCGCCAGCGCGCGGCCGTCGGCCTCGAGCATGTCGCGCCGCCGCCGGAAGACCTCGACGTCCGCATGCCGGAACCCGTAGATCGACTGCAGCTCGTCGCCGACCAGGAACACGGGGGTGGCGCCGTCGACGCCCGCAGGGGTACCCTCGCGCCCGGGCGGCGTTCCCCCGAGGAGGTCGAAGAGCTCGAGCTGGAGCGGGTTGGAGTCCTGGAACTCGTCGACGAGGATGCGCTCGAACCGCTCGTGGTAGGCCGCACGGACGCCCGGCAGATCGCGGAGGAGGTCGCGGGTGAGGAGCTCGAGGTCGTCGAAGTCGAGCCCCGACCGGGCGCGCTTCGCCGTCGCGTAGGCGTCCGCGTAGGCGGCGAGCAGCTCGTCGAGCTCGACGGCGGCTTCCACGGCGCGCGCGTCGACGAGCGCCTGCACGTACGCCGTGTGCGCCGCGAGGTACGCCTCGCACGGCGGCGTCTTGAGCGCCCGCGTGTTCCCCGCCTTGAACGCGGCGTCCCCCAGCGCCGCGGCGCCGGGCAGCGCGCCGTCCGCGAAGAGCTCGCGGCAGCGCTCCAGCGCGGCGAGCGCCCGCTCGAGCGTCTTGCCGTTCTGCGCCCCCGTCAGCGACGCCGCCGCCTCGTCGCGCGCCCGCAGCAGCGCGGCGGCGTCGGGAGCGGCGGGAGCGTCCGGCACGGGCAGCCGCGGACGGGTCATCCCGGACGACCGCAGCGCATCGTGGACGTCGACGATCGCGAGCCGCAGCCGGTCGGTGGTGAACGACGCCGCGACGTCCAGCGCCGCGTCGCCGCGCGCGTCCAGCCAGCGCCCGAAGGCAACGTCCCACGCCTCGTCACGCAGCGCCCGCGCGGCCGGCTCGTCGAGCACCGCGAACCGCGGATCGATCCCGGCCGCCACCGCATGCGACCGCAGCACCCGCGCGCAGAACCCATGGATCGTCGAGATCCACGCGCCCTCGGCCTCGCGCGCGGCGTCGCGCTGCCCGAGCTCGAGCAGCCGCTTGCGCACGCGCGCCTTCAGCTCGCCCGCCGCCTTCTCGGTGAACGTGATCGCGAGGATCCGCCCCGGCGAGATCCCGCCCGCGACGTGGCCGGCGAACCGCTCGACGAGCACGGACGTCTTGCCGCTGCCGGCAGCCGCGCTCAGCAGCAGGTCGCCGGCGTCGTCGGCGATCGCCCGGGCCTGCTCGTCGGTGAACTGACGTGCGCGCTCGGCGATCACGCGTCCTCGCACCGGCAGATCGTCGGGTACGCGCAGCCGCCGCCCCACGCGCACGTCTCCGGCTGCGCCCGCAGCGCGCCCGTCCGCGCCTCACGCGCCGCCGCGGCCGCCGCGGCGACGGCCTCGGACACGAGCGCGTCGAACTCGTCGTCGTCGAACCGGTCGGTCGCGACGAGCGCGAGGTCCGGGTCGGCGTCGCGCCGCAGCGCGCCGCGCGGCCGCTGGTCGGCCGCGCCAAGCGGCTGGTAGAGCGCGCCGACCGGCTCGAGGTCGAGCAGCTTGCGGGCCGCCAGCGCGTACACGGCGAGCTGGAACCGGTGCTCCTCGACCCACTTCGCCCCCGCGTAGGCGGTCTTGCCCTTGTAGTCGTAGACGATCGCCTCGCGCGTTCCGCGGCGGACGTCGACGCGGTCGATCTTGCCGTTGACGCGGATGCCGTCGCCGAGGTCGAGCCCCTCGAACTCCACCTCGAAGCCGTCCGGGTCGAACGCCGTCCCCGACCGCGCCGCGCTGTCCACGTAGCGCAGGAGATCGGCCTCGAGCCGCCGCCGCAGCGCCAGCCGCCGCGACGGGTCGACCGACATCGGGAACCGCCCGGCGAGCTCCTCCAGCGCCGCACGCACCGCCGCCCGCGCCTCGCCGAGGTGCGCGGTCGTCAGCCCGCCGCCGTTGACGAGCTGCCGCAGCGCCCGCTCGAGCACCGCATGCGCGAGCGTGCCGCGCACCATCGCCTCGGGATCCGGCTCGAGCCCGTCGGGCGTGAGCATCCGCTCGACGAACCACTTCGTCGGGCACCCGGCCCACACCTCGAGCCCGGACGCCGACCACGCGGGCCGCGTGCGCAACGACTCGAGCACGTCGGGATGAGCAAGCGGCGCGGCGACCGGCTCGACCACGCGCGGCGCTTCGTGGGCGGCGCCGCGCTTCGCCTCGCGCCCCGTCGGCGCGGTGCCCTCCGGCCAGCCGACGGCGCCGAGGTCGCGCCGGCGGTGCTCGAGGCCGTCGAAGAGCTGCTCCACGTCGTCGACGAACGCGCTGCGCACGACCGGATCGGCCTCGTCGTCGGCGGCGTGCCAGCTGAGATGCAGGCGCGCCTCGGGCCGGCTGACGGTGGCGTAGAAGAGGTAGCGCTCGGCGCCCAGCGCGTCCTCGTGTGCGCGCAGCCGCAGACCGGAGGCGGCGTTGAGGCGGCGGCGGTCGTCGTCGCCGAGGAACGGCTCGGGCCGCGCGGGCGCGGGGAAGGTCCCCTCCTGGAGGCGGCAGGCGAACAACGCGCGCACGCGTCGCGCGCGCAGCGAGAGCGGATCGGCGACGAGCACCGCTCCGGCCGCCGACCGGTCCCCGACGATCACCTCCACGCCGGCCAGCACGGAGGCGAGCTCGCCGGCGGGCGGCACCAGCGCGGCGTCCGCTTCGGCGAGGTCGACGAGGTCGGCGAGCGCGCGCCGACCCGCGGCGACCACCCGCGCTCCCGCCGCCTCGGCGCCGTCCAGCACGGGCGCCTCGCGGCGATGCGGCGCGGCGAAGAGCAGCGACAGCTCGTCGGCGAGCCGCTCGAGCAGCACCTTCGGCCCGCGCTGCCCGGCGTCGCCGACCCGGTCGAGCGCGTCGAGCGGGAAGTCGGGCACCCGCTCCTCCCACAGCGCGCGCGCCTCGGCCGCCGTCCGTGCGCCCGTCCGCCGCACCGCGGCCTCCAGCCGGTCGACGAGCGACGGCACCCGCACGAGCCCCGGCGTCCGCAGCCACGCGATCACGTCCTCCGCGGCGCCGCCGGTCGCGGCCCGCAGCAGCGCGACGAGCCCGCGGCCGAGCGGCGTGTGCCCGAAGGCGACCCGCTGCTCGAGCGCGATCGCCACGCCGTACGCGCCGAACACCTGCGTCACGAGCGACGCGGCCTCCTCGGGCCGGCGCAGGATGACGGCGATCTCCTCGGGCGGGATGCCCTCGTCGCGGATCAGCCGCGCCACCTCGGCGGCGACGAGCTCCATCTCCGCCCGCTCGCCACCGCCTTCGAGCAGGACGATGCCGTCGCCGGACGGCCGCCGTGCCGTCCGTGTCTCGAGGTCGTCGAAGAGCGTCAACGGGCCGTCCGCCCCGGGCGCCTCCTCGGCGGGAGCGTCCTCGAACAGGCCGCGCTCGAGGTGGTGCAGCGCCTCGCGCGACCACGGCGCGTAGTAGGTGTCGCGTGCCTCGAGCGCGACGTGCCGCGCGTGCGGCAGCAGCTCGTAGAACGTCTCGCCGCGCGCCGCGAACGCGTGGCGGCCCGGCTCGAACGCCAGCGAGACGACGACCTCGGCGTCGGTCGCGCCCAGCGCCAGCACGGCGTCGCGCTGCAGCACCGAGAGGTCGTCGAACCCGTACAGCAGCACGGGGGTCGAGCCCCAGGCCCCGGGCGCGCGCTTCAGCGCGTCGAGGGCCGCGGCCCGGGCGAGCGTGGCATCCGTACGCCCGAGCCGGTCGAGCGTCGCGCGGTACGTCCGGTACAGCGCCGCCAGCTCCTCCGCGTACTGCGCACGCGCCGGCTGGTCGGCTGCCCAGGCCCGCACGGCGACGGTCCAGCGCGCCGGGTCGATCCGCTGCTCGCCCAGCTCGTCGAAGAGCCGGCAGGCGGCGATCGCGAACCCGGAGGTCCGCGCGGACGGCCGCAGCAGCTCCAGCGCCGCCCGTTCGACCGCCGCAGCGGCGACGCGTTCCCGCGCGAGGCGCCCGAGGACCGGTCCGCCGGTCTTCGTGCGGCGCGCGATCTCGCTCAGCAGCCGCTCGAACGTCTCGACCCGCGCGCCCATGACGAAGCCGGTCTCGGCGAGCTCGGTCCGGTAGCGATCGACGTCCGGCCGCGTGGGCACGACGAGGATCGGATCGCGGTCGGCGAGCGCCCGCATCCGGTCCAGCACGAAGCCCGCCTTCTCGGCGTTCGCGGGGCCGGTGACGAGGGTGAGCGGCACGGGCTCCCCAATGTCGCGCGCGGTCCGGACGATCTGACACCGGCGCACTCGCGTTCATGGGTACGACCCCGGAACTTCCGCAGAAAGGAGACGATTCCGTGGCGAACATCGAGCGAAGCATCGACGTCAAGGTCCCGGTCCGCACCGCCTACGACCAGTGGACCCAGTTCGAGGAGTTCCCTCGCTTCATGGAGGGTGTCGAGCAGATCCGCCAGGTCGACGACACCCACACGCATTGGAAGACGTCGATCGCGGGGCGGACGAAGGAGTTCGACGCCGAGATCACCGAGCAGACGCCTGATCAGCGCATCGCGTGGCGCAGCCAGGACGGCCCGGAGCACGCGGGCGTCGTCACGTTCCACCGCATCGACGAGGGCGTCACGCGCGTGATGCTGCAGATGGACTACGAGCCCGAGGGGCCGGCCGAGAAGATCGGCGACCTCCTCGGCGTCGTCGAGCGGCGCGTGAAGGGCGACCTCGAGCGGTTCAAGGAGCTCATCGAGTCGCGGGGCGCGGGCGGCGAGTCCGGCGCCTGGCGCGGCGAGGTCTCGCAGACCTCGACCAGCTAGCTCGCGGCCAGGCCGGCGAGCAGCCTCGCGAAGTCATCCGTCGCGAGGCTGCCGCCGGTGGCCCTCGGGTGGCCGTGGGCGAACTCGCCGCCGGCGCCCGGCAGGGCCTGCTTGAGGAGCTGCCGGAGGTCGGTGCCGTCCGGGCCGCCGCGGACGGCGAAGTTGACGATCCCCGGTCCGAGGTAGCCGTCGTTGGCGGCGAGCACGACGCGGGGCGCCAGCCGGCGTGACCAGGTCGTGGCCACGAGCGGGTGGACCTGGGCGGGGGACGCGAAGCGGATGAGCATCACGACGTCGCCGACGGCCTGCGGCGCCGTTCGGATGACGCGGTCGAGCTCGGCGCGCCAGGCCTGCTTGGCCTCCTCGAGCTCCTGCGTGCGCGCGTCGGCCAGGGCGGCCTTCGGGTCGTCGTGCTCCACCAGCAGGGCGAGCGCGGTCCGGACGGGCCCGTCGGGCAGCCGGCGCGGCGCGTTGACGAGCGAGACGAGCTTGCGGATGGCCGTCTTCGGCCCGGCCCCGGCGCACTCCGGCAGCGCGAACGCTCTGTCCCCCACGTCGCCCACGCCTCCGACCGCCGCCAGCCACGCGGGCGCCTCGGGGACGATCCGCCGCATGAGCGGCGCGGTCGGCACCTCCGGCTGCTCCCCGAACGAGCTCACGACGATCGAGCCGTCGATCGCGTCGGCCTCGGGAGCGTGGTGATCCACGACGACCGACCCCTCCCGACCCGGAGGAAGCGCCCGAACGCCCCAATCCAGCACCGCCAGCGGCCCAACATGAAGGGACTGTCCCCCAACATGAAGGGTCTGTCCCCCAACGTGAAGGGACTGTCCCCTCCCCAGAAGTGGGGATGCGCTCTGTCCTCCGATGTGAAGGGACTGTCCCCAGGGGTTCTCGCCGCGGCCGAGGAGGATCGCGGCGGATGCGGGTTCTCCTCGGGCTCTGAGCGCGATCGCTCCGGCGGCGAGGCCGTCGGCGTCGGTGTGGGGCACGACCGCGGTGGCGGCGAGGAGGGCCTGGCGCGCGGGGAGCATGTTCTTGGGTACGCGTACCCCATGCGTCTCGGATTCGCGGTCAAGGTGCTCGGCGGGGGCGGTCTGCCCTCGCACGACACGCGGCGCTGGCAGTCGGAGCCGAGCCTCGGCGTCTCGCTCGGCCACCTCGAGGCGATCCTCGCCTACCTCGACGACCACGACATCCGCTTCTACAGGATGGCCACCGGGCTGGCGCCCTACGCCAGCCATCCCGATCTGACGCAGTTCCGCGACCAGCCGCAGCGCTTCGCGGACCGGCTCGCCGAGGTCGGGGCGACGGCGATCGAGCGCGGCATCCGCCTCTCGTCGCACCCGGGCCAGTACACGGTGCTGAACTCCGAGGACGCCGAGGTGCGCCGGCTGGCGGCGATCGAGCTCGAGGTGCAGGCCGAGCTCATGGACGCCATGGGCCTCGGCCCCGAGAGCGTCGTGGTGCTGCACGTCGGCGGCGCCGCCGGAGGCAAGGACGCCGCGCTACGCCGCTTCGAGGAGGGGTTCGAGACGCTGTCGAACGCAGCGCGCGGCAGGCTGGTGATCGAGAACGACGACCGCACGTTCGCGCTGCGCGACGTCCTCGAGCTGAGCGAGCGGATCGGCCGCCCGGTGGTGTGGGACATCCTGCACCACCACTGCAACGACCCGGAGCGGATCCCGGACCGCGAGGCCCTCGAGCTGGCCCTCGGCACCTGGCCGCCCGGCGTCACGCCGAAGATCCACTACTCGACCCCGAAGACCGCGATGGAGGAGAAGCGCCGCAAGGTCGGCCGGCGGGTCGAGCGGTCGCTCGTCCTGCCCCAGCTCCGCGCCCACGCCGACATGATCGATCCCATCGCGTTCGAGGCGTTCATCTGCGAGACCGCGCGCGGGCTCGACTTCGACGTGATGCTCGAGGCGAAGGCGAAGGACCTCGCGCTGCTGCGGCTGAGAGAGCAGTTGAGGGTGCGCGGCGTGGAGATCGCGGGCGACGGGACGGGGCGCGGCGTGGGGATCGCGGGCGACGGGGCCGCCCCGCCGCGGGCGAAGACGCGCGCCTAGAACCGCGCGCTGACGAGCCAGCCGTACGTCTTGCCGGTGATCGGCGACGCCGGGTCGCCGGTGAACCCGTTGCCCGCCGCGGCCGCCGCGGCGAGGTCGCGCATCGTGGTGATCGTCGCCGCCGGCGGGAGGCCCTCGCACGCGGCGCCCGCGCTGCGGCACAGCGCGACGGCGCCCGTCACGTGCGGCGCGGCCATGCTCGTGCCGCTCATGAGCAGCGTCCCGCCGCCGCGCTTCGTCGACGCCACGCACGTCCCCGGCGCGGCCAGGACGTGCCCGGCGTCGAGCGCCGTCGCCGCGTAGTTCGAGGTCGCCGCGTAGCGGTCGTCCTTCTCGGACGTCTTGCAGAGCGTCGTCATCAGGCCCTTCGCGCCGGGCAGCCCGTCCGCGTCGCTCATCGCCGTCACGGTGAGCACCTCGCGGTACGCGGCGGGGATGGACCCGGCGATCGGCTTGCCCGCGTTCCCCGCGCTCACCACGTACGTGACGCCCGCGGCGACGGAGTTGCAGATCGCGACGTGCTCGGGGTCCTTGTTCGTGCGGCCGCAGTTGCCGTCGTCCCTGCCCGACCCGCTCAGCGACATGTTGACCACGCCGATGCCGAGCGCCGCCGCGTTGCGCGTGACCCAGTCGATGCCGCAGATGATCGACGAGAGCGTCCCGGTCTCCTTGTTGTTGAGCACCTTGACCGCGTAGAGCGTCGTGGCCGGCGCGATCCCGACCACGCCGGTCCCGGTGTTGCGCGCGGCGATCGTGCCCGCGACGTGCGTCCCGTGGCCGTTGTCGTCGTTGGCCTGCGCCGTCGACGAGAGGCAGTTGACGCCGTGGCGCGCGTTCAGGTCGGGGTTCGCTAGATCGATGCCCGTGTCGAGCACCGCGACGTTCGTGCTCGCGGCCAGCCCGGCGGTCGTCGTGGTCGCGGCGCCCACGCGGCGGATGCCGGGAGGAACGGCCTCGCCGGCAGCCAGAGCCTCCTGCCCGTCCGCGACGACCTCCTCGTCGGGCGCGACCATCAGCACGTCCGGGTCGGCCTCGAGGCGGTCGACCTGCCGGGCCGTCAGCCGCGCGGAGAACCCGTTCACCGCGGCGCTGTAGCGCAGGTGCGCGACGAACCCGAGCGAGCGCTCGCGCTGCGCGATCTCCCGGTCGACCTTGCGGGCGACCACCGCGCCGTCGCGGAACAGGACGATCTGCTCGGTGGCGCCGTTGGCCGGCTGCTTCGCGTCCGCCGGAGCGGCGACGACGAGGGCGGCGGCGAGGACGCCGCCCAGGATCGCCTTACGCACCGGCCACCACCCGGTCCTCCTCGGTGGCCGAGTCCCCGTTCCGGAGGAACCGGCGGATGTCCCTGCCGCACGCGGCGGCGGGCGACGGGCGGCCGACGTGGTACCCCTGCGCGAAGTGGCAGCCGAGGGCGACGAGCTGCTCGTACGCCTCCGGCGTCTCGACGCCCTCCGCGGTGACATCGAGCGCGAGCGTGCGCCCGAGCTCGATCGTCGACCGCACGATGGCGGCATCGTCGGCGCTCGTGGCCATGTTCAGCACGAACGACTTGTCGATCTTGATCTCCTGGACGGGCAGCCGCTGCAGCTGGGCGAGCGACGAGAACCCGGTGCCGAAGTCGTCGATGGCGAGCCCGACGCCGAGCTCGCGGAGCCCGTCGAGGACGTGCTCGGCCCGGCCGAAGTCGGCGACGAGCCGGCTCTCGGTGATCTCGAGCTGCAGCGTCGACGCGGGGAGCCCCCACTTGCCGAGCAGCCGCGCGACGTCGGCGGGCAGCTCGCGGTCGAGCAGGCTGCGCGCGGACACGTTGACCGCGACGCGCAGGTCGAGCCCCTCCTCGCGCCACAGCCGCGCCTGGCGCAGCGACTCCTCGAGCACCTGCAGCGTCAGCGGCTTGAGCAGGCTGCTCTGCTCGGCGAGCGGGATGAAGCCCTCGGGGTGGATGAGGCCGAGCTGCGGGTGGTTCCACCGCACGAGCGCCTCGACGCCGTGCGGGCGGCCCGACGCGAGCGCGAGCTTCGGCTGGAAGTGCACGACGAGCTCGCCGCGCTGCAGGCCGCGCCGCAGCTGGGCGGCGAGGGCGAGGCGGTCGATCGAGTGCTCGTCGTCGTCGGGCGAGTACGCCTCCACCTGCGTCTGGTTCGCCTTCGCCGCGTACAGCGCGACGTCGGCGTGGCGCATCAGCTCGTGGGCGGTGCGGCCATGCTGCGGGAACGCGGCGACGCCGGCCGACGCCTCGACCTGCACGGCGAGGCCGTCGATGTCGAACGGCTCCTCGAGCTCCTCGATCAGCCGTTGCACCTCGATGCGCCCCTCCGCGAGCGTCAGCTTCGGCAGCAGCACGGCGAACTCGTCGCCGCCGAGGCGCGCGAACGTCGCCTCGTCGCCGAGCGACTCGCTCAGCCGGCGGCCGACGTCGCACAGCAGCTCGTCGCCGCGCTCATGGCCGAGCGTGTCGTTGACCGCCTTGAAGTCGTTGAGGTCGATGACCGCGAGCGTCACGCCGTGGCCGTGGCGCGAGCCCTGGTCGATCGCGTCGCGCGCCCGCTGCAGGACGAGCGGCCGGTTCGGCAGGTCGGTGAGCTCGTCGTGCCAGGCGCGGTGGGCGTTCATCACGGCCTGCGAGCCGCCGATGCGGATCGCCATGAGCGGCAGGAACAGCAGCGGCAGCAGCGCCAGGTGGTGCTCGGCCGCGTCGAGCGCGAGCGGCGCGAGCGTCAGCAGGAACCCGCCCGTCCACGCTTGGAACGGCAGGTCGCCGAGAACCATCTCCCGGACGTTCGCGCGGGTGATGAGCGCGGTCGCGGTCCCGGCAAGGAGCTGGTTGACGCCGAAGGTGATCGCGGCGGCGACCAGCACGAGCGGCAGGTCTCCGTCGATGTAGGCGCTGCCGGGAGGAGCGGCGCCCGCGAGCGTGAGCACGCCGGCGCCCGCCAGGATCGACAGGGTCTCCTGCGACGCGTTGAAGGCGGCCTTGAGCGGCTCGGTGCGGTCGAGGACCTCGCGCAGCACGATGCCGGTGGCGTAGACGGCGATGGCCGGCAGCGGACCGGCCCACAGCATGAGCGCGAACGCGAAGGCCGTCGAGAGCACGACCTCCTCGAGGACGTCGCGCCGCGGCAGCCGGATCGGCAGCAGCTCGCCCGCGATGACCGCGGCGGCAAGGACCCAGAAGGCGGGCTCGCCGAGCTTGTCCGCCGAGGCGGAGGGAACGAGCGCGACGGCGGACGCCACGGCGGCGACGATCACCGCGGCCGCGAAGAGCGGCCAGCGCGGTGCGCGCAGGGACCGCGACCGTCCGGCGGTCGCCTGCGCGAGGGCGCCTGCTGTGGGGGTCGAGCCCGCCACGGTGCGTCGTTACTTGATCCGCCGGCCGTCGCCCACCCCGGCGGGGCGGAAGTCGGTGTACCCGACCGACGACGAGCCGGGCGATGCCTGCACGCCGTCGCCGCCGTTGCGGCTGCCGGCGGAGGCGTCGAGCACCGCGATGAAGAGCGCGACGACGAGGACGGGGACGAGAAGCAGCTTGCGAGCCATGGGGGAAGCTCCAGGAAGCGGGTGCGGTGACGACCCGGTCGACCACCTCCCGCGAGGCCGTCTTCCGGACTTGAGACTTCGTCCGCATCGACGGGATCCCTGGCTCACCGCATCGAACACATGTCCATTTCGGCCGCTTGGCGCGCCGTCGTCATGGGCGTTTGACGGACTGGACGTCCGTCGGAGGCGCCAAAGCTCCCATCTCTCCTCATCACTCCGGAAGGAGGCGGCGAGATGCACACCGCCCGGACGGAAGACGGGAGCGGAGTCGGCCGGTCGAGCCCAACCGCGCGGGGCGGAGACGGCGGCTCAGGCGGGTCAGGCGGCGGCGGAGGTCGCCTCGGTGGCGCCCTCGGCGGCGGGGACCTTCTCGGCCTCGCCCTCGTCCGGCGGCTTCGCGCCTTCCTTCGCCCACGCCTCGTCGAACTCGACGCGCCACTTGCCGTCCTCGGACTGCTGGAGCGCGAGCTTCGCGCGGAACGACTTGCCCGAGCGGCCCTTGAAGCCAGTCACCTGCTTGGCCGTCCGGCCAGTGGCGATGAGCTCCTTGGCGACGGCGATGGGCAGCGTCTTGCCCGCCTTGCTCTTCCAGATGACGAACCCGCAGCCGGGGTCCTCGCGCGACCAGCACGAGTAGCCCTTGCGGTTCTCGGAGATCGTGCGGCCGCAGACCGGGCACGGCCCGAGCTGCGCGCGCGGGATCTTGACGTCCTTGAGCTTGGCGTCGAGCTCCTTGACCGTCGAGTCCGCGAAGCCGGCGATGTCGCGCATGAAGCGGTCGCGCGAGTCCGCGCCCGTCTCGATCTTCGCGAGCCGCGCCTCCCAGTCGCCGGTGAGGCTGGGCGACGTCAGCGGGTGCTCGCCGAGCAGCCGGACGACGCCGAGGCCCTTCTCGGTCACGACGAGAGCGCGGCCGTCGCGCTCGACGTACCCGACGTCGATGAGCCGCTCGATGATCGCCGCGCGGGTCGCCGGCGTGCCGATGCCCGAGTCCTTCATCGCCTCGCGCGCCTCGTCGTCGTCGACGAGCTTGCCCGCGGTCTCCATGACCCCGAGCAGCGACGCGTCGCTGTAGCGCCGCGGCGGCTTGGTCTCGCGCTGCAGCGACTCGACGTCGCGCGTGTCGACGTCCTCGCCCTTCTCGAGGCGTGGCAGCTGCTGCTCGCGCCCTTCGTCGGACTCGTCGCGCTCCGCGTCGGCGGACTCGCCGTAGACGCCGCGCCAGCCCGGCTCGAGCAGGACCTTGCCGCGCGTGCGGAAGACGTGCTCGGCGACCGTGGTCTCCACGCGCGTGTTCTCGAAGACCGCCTCGGGATGGAAGACCGCGAGGTACCGCCGGACGACGAGGTCGTAGATGCGCTGGTCGTCCGAGCTCATCTTCTCGACCTTGTGCTCGGCGCGGGTCGGGATGATCGCGTGGTGGTCGGTGACCTTCTCGTTGCTGACCACGCGGCCGAGCGGCAGCCGGTCGAGGCGCGTCACGTACGCCGCCGCCTTCGCGTACTCGCGCTGCTTGCCGACGAGCGAGGCGATCGGCTTGAGCTCGGGGATCATGTCGCTCGACAGGAAGCGCGAGCTCGTGCGCGGGTACGTGAGCGCCTTGTGCTCCTCGTACAGGCGCTGCGCGGCGGCGAGCGTGCGCCGCGCGGAGAAGCCGAAGCGCGTGTTCGCATCGCGCTGCAGGGAGGTGAGGTCGTAGAGGAGCGGCGCCTTCTCCGACCGCTTCGTCTTCTCGAGCTTCGTGATCGCGCCACGCTGGCCGCGGACCGCCGCGACGATCGCCGCGGCCTCGTCGGCGCTCTTGACCCGCGGCTGCGCGCCGGCGTGGAAGCGGCCCTCGTAGACGCGCTCGCCGCTGGCGGCGAACGTCGCGTCGACGAGCCAGTACGGCTCGGGCTCGAAGGAGCGGATCTCGTCCTCGCGGCGGGCGAGGATCGCGAGCGTCGGCGTCTGCACGCGGCCGAGCGACACCGCGCCGTCGAACGAGGAGCGCAGCCGGATCGTCGCCGCCCGCGTCGCGTTCATGCCGACGATCCAGTCGGCCTCGGATCGCGACCGCGCCGCGGCCTCGAGCTCGGCCAGCTCCGCCGCGTCGCGCAGCGTGCCGAACGCCTCGCGCATCGCCGTATCGGTCATCGACGACAGCCACAGGCGCTTGACCGGCTTCTTCGCGCCCGCCTTCTCGTAGAGGTAGGCGAAGATCAGCTCGCCCTCGCGGCCGGCGTCGCAGGCGTTGATGACGAGGTCCACGTCGTCGCGGCGCAGCAGCTTCGTCACCACGGACATCTGCTTCTTGGACCGCTCGTCGCGCACGACGAGCTTGAACCGGTCGGGCACGATCGGCAGGTCCGCCATCCGCCACTTCTTGTACTTGGCGTCGTACTCGTCGGGCTCGGCCAGCTGGACGAGGTGGCCGACGGCCCAGGTGATGACGTGGTCGGGACCCTCGAGCCACCCCTCGTGCTTCTGGAACGGGCCGGGCAGGACGCGCGCGAGGTCGCGCCCGACGGAGGGCTTCTCGGCGATGACGAGGGTCAGAGCCATGGCGGCGGAGCCTAGCGAGGCGCCCCGGACGCAACCGTGAACTTCGTGCCGGGTGTGCGACGAGAGGCGCTCAGCTCGCGCACGGCCCGGTCCCGACCGGACCGCGCGCTGCGGACACGATCCGCCGCACCACCGCGTTCGGCACGCCGTACCCGCCGCGCGTGCGCGTGCCGGTCGTCGCCGCGAACACCGTCGTCAGCACCCCGCCGTCGGCGGAGACGAGCGGCCCGCCCGAGTTGCCGGACCGCACGACCCCGCGGAACGACGTCATCGCCCGCCGCAGCGGACCGCGCCCGTAGGCGTCCTGCGAGAGCACCGTCTGCGTCGGCCCGAGCCGCGCGGCGCGCACGTCGTACGGCCCGTTCTCGGGGTAGCCGAGCACCGCTCCCTCATCCCCCGCCTCGGGGGACGACGCGAACTCGAGCGCCGGCGCGCCGAGTCCATCGACCCGCAGCACGGCGATGTCGTTGCGCGAGTCGAACGCGATCGCCTGCGCGTCCAGGGCGGGCGGCCGGCCGCCGATCTCGACCGTCGTGTCGCTCTGCCCCGCCACCACGTGGGCGTTCGTGACGACGATCCCCGGCCGCACGACCCAGCCCGAGCCCTCGACGCCGAGGCCGCACGCGGTGCCGCGGATCCGGACGACGCTGCGCGCCGCGGCACGCACCTCCGGGTCGCGCGCCACGGCGGCCCGAGGGGCTGCGACGTCGGCGCTCGGCCCCTTGATCTGGGGGAACGGGTCGAAACGCGCGAGCGAGTTGAGGATCGGCCCGCTCGGCGGCAGCCAGTCGTTCAGCCGCGAGAGGATCGCCGACCGCTGGATCGACTTGCGCAGCTCGCGCGCGCCCGGCGTCTGGAGCGCGACCGCGCCGAACAGCCACGCCAGGCCGAGCCCGACGCACGCGCTGAGCAGCGCGCCGAGCAGCCCGTCGACGATCCCCAAGCCGGGCAGGCGCATCACCCCGCGGATCCGCCGGGCGACCGTCTCGAGGCCGACCGCGACGATCGCACCGAGGATCACGGCCCCCACGAGGGCGAACAGAGGCGCGTAGGGTGAGCGCGATCCTTCGCTCAGCAGGGCCGGACCAAGCCGGCTGCCAGCGAACGCGCCCAGTGCGAACCCGGCAAGAGACAGCGCGCCAACGACGAACCCCTGCCCGTACCCGAAGAGCGCGAGGAGGGTAACGAAGGCCAGGATGATCCAGTCGAGGCCCGTCATGAGAGGCGCGGGAACATATCTGCGCGCCACGGGGCCGCGGCGCATGCGGCTGCGCAAGCACGGTCTCCTGCTGCTTCTCGCCGGGGTCGTCGCGTTCGCCGTCGGGGCCTTCATGGGCGGCCGGCACCAGCCGAGCGAGCAGCGCGCCGCCGACCGCTTCGTCCAGGCGTGGGCGCGCAACGACCTCGCCGGGATGTACGCGCTCTTGTCCGGCGGCGCCAAGGACCGGACGACGCTCGGCGCGTTCGAGCAGGCCTACCGGGAGGACGCGGCGACCGCGACGATGCTGCGGCTGCGCCCCGGCCGCGCCCGCTCGCCGCGCGACGGCGTCGTCGAGGTCCCGTTGACCATCAGCACCAAGGTGTTCGGGACGGTCGCGACGACGCTCGAGCTCCCGTTCACCGGCGAAGGCGAGGAGGCGCGCGTCGACTGGGGGCGCCGGCTCGCGTTCCCCGGCGTCCGCAAGGGCGAGCGGCTCACCCGCCGCACCACGCTGCCGACGCGCGCGACGATCCTCGCCGCCGACGGGACGAAGCTCGCCGCCGGCCCCGACCGGCTCTCCGACGCGCCCGACGTCAGCGGCTCGATCCTCGGCGCGCTGGGCCCGATCCCGGAGGACCGCGCCGCCGCGCTGCGCGCCGAGGGCGTCCCCGCCGACGCCCAAGTCGGCGTCTCTGGGCTCGAGCGCGCCCTCGACGACCGCGTCCGCGGCCGCCCCGGCGGCGTCCTGCTCGCCGGGGGCCGGGAGCTCGTCCGCTCCGCCGCGAACCCCGCCGACCCCGTGAAGTCGACGATCGTCCCGAGCGTCCAGCGCGCCGCGGTCACGGCGCTCGCCGGCCGGCTCGGCGGCATCGTCGCGATGCACCCGCGCACCGGGCGGGTGCTCGCCGCCGCCGGGATCGGCTTCTCGGGCCTGCAGCCGCCCGGCAGCACGTTCAAGATCATCACGCTGGCCGGCGCGCTGGAGGCGAAGGTCGCCAAGCCGTCGGACAGCTTCGCGCCCGTGAGCTACGCGACGCTCGAAGGCGTCAAGCTCGCCAACGCCAACAACGAGGTCTGCGGCGGCTCGCTCGTGGCCTCGTTCGCCCACTCGTGCAACTCGGTGTTCGGCCCGCTCGGCGCGAAGCTCGGCGCCAAACGGCTCGTCGAGACCGCGGAGCAGTTCGGCTTCAACCGCCCGACGGGCATCGAGGGCGCGGCGACGAGCACGATCCCGCCGGCGGACGAGATCGGCGACGACCTCGCGGTCGGCTCGTCCGCGATCGGCCAGGGCCGCGTGCAGGCCACCGCGCTGCAGATGGCGATCGTCGCGGCCACCATCGGGGAGCGCGGCATGCGCCCGCGCCCGACGCTCAACATGGGCGACGAGCCGCAGCGCACGCGCGCCGTCCCGCCGGGCATCGCCGCGCGGGTCGGGCGTGCGATGCGCCAGGTCGTGGTCGACGGCACGGGCGTGGCCGCCCAGATCCCCGGCGTGAAGGTCGCGGGCAAGACGGGCACGGCGGAGCTGCGCTCGACCCAGCCCGGCCCCGACGGCACGCTGCCGGTGCCGACCGAGGACACGACGGAGGACACCGACGCCTGGTTCGCGAGCTACGCGCCCGCGGGCAAGCCGCGGATCGCGGTCGGCGTCCTGCTCGTCAGCGCGGGCGCGGGCGGCGACACCGCCGCGCCGGCGGCCCGGACGGTCCTGCTCGCCGGCCTGAAGCGCTGAGCGCGGCGCTCAGACGTCGAGGTCGACGATGGCCTTCTGGCCCTGCTTGCCCGTGACCGTCAGCTCGAGCGGGCGGTTGTCCAGCGACGCGCGCTTGACCTTGAAGAGCAGCAGCGCGCCGTTCGGCTGGCGCTCGCCCGCGGGCGAGTTCGGCAGCGGGTAGAGGTGCTTGGGCTCGACCGTCGTGGGGTTGTACGCCCAGACGTTCGACTCGCCGATCTGCACCGGCCGGTACTCCTTCTCCTGCGTGTCCTTGATGACGAAGTCGTCGGCCATCTCGGCCGGCTCGTCCCCGTCGTTCTCGACGCGCATGAACACCGCGAACCAGACCTCGTCGTCCGCCAGGTCCTCGCTGGGATCGAAGACGCCCTGCAGGTACGGGCCGTCGTCGGGCAGGGCCGGGTTGAGCTGCTTGGAGATCTGGACCTGGTACTTCAGGCCCTCGACGTCGAGGTAGATGCCCTCGGTCTCGGCGACCTGGGCGCTCTCGGTCTGGTAGCCGCCCTCGTCGACCTCCTCCTGGCCGCACGAGGCGGCGACGAGGGCGAGCATGGCGATGAGGATCAGCGGAAGGCGGCGAAGCATGTGCGGCGGCGAGATTACAACCTGAACTGCGAAGCGGGCTTCCGCGGGCCCCCGGCGGCGATCGACGCGCGGGTTCCGCGGGACCGATCCTCCTCGAGGATGTCGCGCAGCCGCTTGAGGGCCTTGCGCTGCTTGCGCTTGAACCAGCCCTTGGCGATCGACTCCATGATCTTGTCCGACAGCAGCCGCGGCGGCTCGGTCTCGGTGGTCAGCGTGACCTCGGTCGAGCCGGCGTTCTCCTCGAGCTCGTACGTGGAGATCAGGCGGATGCGGTTGAACTTGCCGGTGCGCCCGCGCTGGACGATGCGGTGGTCGCGCTCGGCCTCGATGATCGTCACGTCCGCCCAGCTGAAGCGGTTGAGCGGGGCGTCGACCCGGAAGCGGGCGCCCGCCCCCACGCCGATCGAGTCCTCGCGCGTGAGCCTGAAGTCCTTCAGGTAGTGGTCGGTGAACTCGGCGTGGTTCGCGATGTCGAGGAGGTACGCGTAGACCTCCGCGGGCCGCTTGTCTATGAAGATCTTCGAGCTGACCGGATCCACGGCCGGGCAGTCTACGTCCCTCAGGCGGCGCGGAGCTTCACCGTGTGGCCGCGCTCGGCGTGCTGGACGCGCTCGGAGTGGTCCGGCGCGGCGCGGCGACGCCCCCGGCAGAGCGTGCAGACCGCGGTGGTGCCGTAGAAGTGGAGCTGCTCGCCGGTGAGCGGGGTGCGCCCGCAGTCGGCGCAGGCCTCGCGGGATGCTGCCAACGCGCCAACGCCCTTGCGGAACAGCCGCAGCTCGAGGTCCGCCGGGAGCAGGGTCGGAAGCGAACGTGCCATGCCCCGAACCTTCGCCGTGAGCGCCATGAGCCCTTCCAACCGGCGGGGGGCCGCTGGTATCGTCACGAAGGGGAGGCACCGAAGACGCGCCGGCGTCGGAAGGAGCATGAGAGGGACCATGGAGTCGTTGACGTCTGGCACGCTTGCCGGAACGGGCTCGTTCCGCTGTGAGGAGTGCGGATACGTCGTGACGCTCGCCGCTGAGGACGCGCTTCCGCAGTGCCCCGGCTGCGGCAGCCGCAGCTTCGCGCGCGCTTCGCTCTTCAGCGGGCCGCGGTTCGCCCGCGGCACGACGGCCCGTCAGCCCACCCCCGAGGAGCGTTCCGCCTGGCTCGACGAGGCGCGCCGCACCATCGGCACCACCGGCCAGTTCCTCGTGTTCGAGCGCGACGGCCGCACCGAGACGATCGAGCTCCAGCGCGAGTGGACCCGCGTGGGCCGCAGCCTGGCCGCCGACGTCCGCTTCGACGACCCGACCGTCAGCCGCCGCCACGCGCTCATCGTCCGGCAGGCCGACGGCGTGCGCGTCCTCGACGACCGCTCGCTGAACGGCGTGTTCGTCAACGGGGAGCGCGTCGAGTGGCGCGAGCTGCGCGACGGCGACGAGATCGTCGTCGGCCGCTACCGCCTGGCGTTCCTCGACGTCGCCGGCACCGCGGCCGGGCTGACCGGCCCGACGCTCGAAGCGACCACCTGATCCCCCCGCCACGGACCTCGCTACCTTTCGGGGCCCGTGGCCGAGACGATCGCAGTCCTCTCCCAGAAGGGGGGAACGGGCAAGACAACGACGGTGCGGACGCTGACCGACGTCCTGCGCCGCATCGACCTGCGCGTGCTCGCGATCGATCTCGATCCCCAGGGCAACCTCAGCGACTACTTCGACATCGATCCGGAGGCCTCGCCGACCGTCGGCGACGTCCTCGCGGGCCGCGCGAAGGGCAAGCAGGCGATCCACGACGACGTCCTGCCCGCCAACCTGTCGCTGGCGGAGGCCGAGCTGGCGCTCGCGGGCAAGATGGGCCGCGAGCTGACGCTCAAGCGCGCGCTGAAGGACGTCAAGCGCGACTACGACGTCATCCTCCTCGACTGCCCGCCGACGCTCGGCCTGCTCACCGTCAACGCCCTGGTCGCCGCCGACCACGCGCTGCTGACCGCCGAGGCCCAGTACTTCGCGATGCAGGGCGTCGAGCAGGCGCTCGAGGTCATCGACCTCGCCAAGGACAGCCTCAACCCGGACCTGAACTGGCTCGGGGTCGTGTTCAACATCGCCGACATGCGCACCGTCCACTCCCGCGACGCCTACACGGCGCTCAAGGGCGAGTTCGGCGACAAGCTCTTCGACACGACCATCCGGCAGTCGATCGCGTACGCCGAGTCGGCGGAGCGCGCGCTGTCGATCCTCGATCACCGCGCCGACCTCGGCGAGGACTACGTGTCGCTGGCCGACGAGGTCCTCGCCCGGCTGGGCATGCAGGACGCGCGGCGGCGACTCGGATCGCTGCGCGCCGCCGCGTAGAGGCGTCCGATGCGCAGGGCCGTCGTCGGCACCGCGGCCATCGCGCTCGCGGGGTTGGGTGCCGGGGTGAGCGCCGACGCGCTCGGCACCGCCCTGCGGCCGGTCCACCTGCGCTACGCGATCGACAGCAGCGGCGTCCGGCAGGTGGTGGACGCCGGCCGGCACGTCGGCGCCCACGTCATGCGCCGGACCACGATCTACGCGCTGCCGGGTGCGCGGCGGCCGATCGCGCGGATCGCGACGAAGACCGCCTACGGCGGCCCGCAGGTCCTCTCGGTCGTCGTCTCGCGCCCCGGCTGGCTCGGCGTCCTGCACGAGTCGCGCCCGAACGGCCGCGTCGGCTGGATCCGCTTCCGCGACATCCGCCTCGTCCGCGAGCCCTACACGATCGTCATCGACCGCTCCGCCCGCACGGCGTGGCTGCGCAAGTACGGCCGGACGGTCCTGAAGTTCCCGGTGAGCGTCGGCCGCGCCTCCTCCCCCACGCCGCTCGGCCGCTACGCCGTGACGGACCGCCTCGCGATGCCCGCCGGCTCGGTCTACGGCTGTTGCGCGCTGGCCCTCACGGCCCGCCAGCACTACCTGCCACAGGGCTGGTACGGCGGCGACCGCGTCGCGATGCACGGCTCGCCCGACGACGGCGTCGGCGCGGCGTCGAGCTCGGGGTGCGTGCGCGTCCGCCACGCGGACCTCGTGAAGCTGATGAAGCGCGTCCCGATCGGGACGCGGGTCACGGTCCGGCGCTAGCTGGCCGGCTGCTGCCCGAGCGCTTCGCCGCGGGTCGCGTAGACCCCGAACACGGACTCCATCCGCGTGAGCCCGATGAGCCGCTGGACCTGCTCGGACGGCGCGGCCACGCGCAGGTCGCCCGTGAGCTTCCGCAGCCGGTTCGCGGCCGTGACCAGCACGACGAGGCCCGAGGAGTCCATGAACTCGACGGCCGACAGGTCGAGCACCACGTGGCGCACGCCGCTGTCGACGAGCTCGTCGATCGTCTGGTTGAGCTCGGGAGCGGTCACCGTGTCCACCGCGCCCTCCACCAGCACGAGCCGGGTGTCGTCGTCGACGACGAGGAGCTGCTTCACGACGCTCATGGCCATGCAGGCGTTTCTATCAGCTGGCGCCGAGATGGTGGCCGGTGAAGACGGCGATGATCCCGCCGATCGCGAGGAACGGCCCGTAGGCCATCGTCATCCCCTTCGCGGCGCCGCGATGACGCAGCACGAGCCACAGCGCGTAGACGGCGCCGGCGCACGCGGCGTAGAACAGCGCGTCGATGACCGTCGCGCCCAGCGCGGCGCCGAGCATCAGCCCGAGCTTGATGTCGCCCATGCCGAGGCCACCGCGAACCAGGATCAGCGGCAGCGCGAGGAACAGCGCCGCGCCGATCGAAGCGATGACGTACTCGAGCGCGTCCTCCGGCGACAGCGCGATGTTGAGGACCAGGAAGCCGAGCGTCGCCGGCAGCACGATGACGTTCGGGATGATCCGCTGGTCGAGGTCGATCGCGGCCAGCACGACGAGCACCGCCGCCAGGAGCGCGCCGGCGATCCCACGGTCCGAGAAGCCCAGGTCGATCAGCACGGCAGCCGCGGCGAGGACCGCGACCGCGAGGGTGACCGGCCGCCGGCCGGCGCTGAGGTCGCGGGCCGGCACCGATGTCGCCGTCACGCGGCACCGCCCTCGAAGCTGAGCCGCATGCCGGCCGAGATGCCGCGCCGCGACGCCTCGCCGTCGGCCAGCTCGAGCACCGACTTGGCGCCCTTGCGGGCGGCGATGCGCCACGGCCGAACCGACGGGGCGACGTCGAGCACGACGTCGTCGGCGTCGAGGAACACGGCGTCGATCGCGAACCGCATGAAGAACATGTGGATCGAGTTCGACGGCCGGATCACGATGCCCTCGCCCGGCGGCAGCTCGCGCCGGCCCAGGAGGCCGCGCAGCCGGCGCCACGGCGTCGTCGCGAGCAGGCAGCGCTCGCACACGACCGTTGGCGGCCGGTCGCCGGACCGCCCGGCCACGCTGACCACCGGCGGGCTCAGCTGAAGGCGTCCTTGATCTGCCAGATCGACGGCGACAGGAGGACGATGAAGATGACCGGGAAGATCAGGAAGATCAGCGGGAAGAGGATCTTGATCGGCGCCTTCTGCGCCTTCTCCTCCGCGCGCTGACGGCGGCGCTTGCGCATCTCGCTGGCGAGGTTGCGCATGATCGTGCCGGTCGAGACGCCGAGCGTCTCGCCCTGGATGACCGACCGCACGAACGAGCGCATGGCCGGCGTGTCGCTGCGGATGAGCAGGTTCGCGAGCGCCTCGTTGGTGGAGCGTCCCATCGCCTGCTCCTGCAGGGTGAAGCGCAGCTCCTCGGCCAGCGGGCCGCTCATCTCGCGCGCGGCGACGCGCAGCGACGCCGTGAAGCTCAGTCCCGCCTCGACCGTGACCACGATCAGGTCGATGAGGTCGGGCAGCTCGCGGTCGATGCGGTCGTGCCGCGCCCGCGCGCGGCGGCGGACGTAGGCGAGCGGGAACATCCAGCCGCAGCCGGCCGCCAGGACCACGAGCAGGTAGTAGGGACCGCCGCGATCCGTGGCCGCCAGGAAGGTCAGCAGCCCGAGCCCGAAGCCCGAGAGCACCCGCCAGCCCAGCAGCGTGCCGGTCGACGTGCGGTACATGCCCGCGGCCATGAGCTCGTTGCGCAGGTCGCTCTCGCGGATGCCGCCGAAGCGCCGGCCGACGAGGTCGCCGAGGCGGCGCACGAGCTCGCCGAGGCCGCCCGGGTGCGCATCCGGGGTCGGAAGCCCCGGCATGATCTGGTCGGCCCCGAAGCCGTAGGCCTCGATCTCGCCGAGGCGGGCCGCCGCACGCGTGCGCGGCGCCGCCATGGCCCGCGCGACGAGCACGACCGAGACGCCGACGAGCAGCAGCGCCAGCAGGAACACGAAGGTCATCGCGGGCACCTCATACGTCGATCTCCACGATGCGCTTGATGATGAGCGACCCGACCACGAGCAGGATCGCGGCCGCGACGAGCAGCAGGATCCCGGCGGTGGTGGTGTAGAGCGGGTTCATGTAGTCGGGGTTGATCAGGGTGACGACGACGAGCAGGACGGGCGGAAGCGCCGACACGATCCACCGCGTGAGCCGCCCCTGGGCGGTCAGCGTGCGGATCGTGCGCCGCACCTGCACGCGCTCGTTGATCGTCTCGGTCAGGCTGTCCATGACCTCGGCGGTGTTGCCGCCGGTCTCGCGCTGGAGCGTCGTGATGAGCGCCACGCGCTCGAAGTCGACGCTCTTCATCCGCTCGGCGACGCGGCGCATCGCCTCCGGCAGCGGCACGCCGAGCTGCTCATCGGTCAGGATCCGCCGGAACTCGCGGCGCGACGGCTCCTGGGTGTCGTCGAGGACGACGTTCATGGCGCCCACGAACGTGTGCCCGGCTCGCATGGCGGAGGCGATCACCTGGAGGTTGTCCGGCAGCTGCTCGCCGAAGAGCGCCCGCTGGCGGTCGACGCGGACGCGCACGAGCAGCAGGCCGCCGACCGGCAGCAGCAGCGCGAGCACGCCGGCGGCGGCGGAACCGGTGCCGGCGACGAGCAGCCAGCCGAGCAGGAACGTCGCGACCAGCACCCAGAACACCGCCGTCTCCGGCGTCATCCGGATGCCGGCCAGCGCGAAGTCCTCGGTCAGCTGCGCCCAGAAGCCGGTTCGCTGCTGGCGCGCGTTCTCGCCGATGACGCGCGACACGAGCGCCGCGCTCCACGCCTTCTCGTCGTGCTGGTCCGGCACGGTGATGTACCGGTCGATGCGCGACCGGACACTGCGGTTCGGCGCCAGCGCGACCAGGATGCCGATGCCGAGCAGCAGCGCCGCGACGACGCTGATGACAAGCGCCCCGCGTGTCGAGTTGAAGAAGTCCGCTTCCTCGTCGCGGGCGGCCGGCGCCTCCGAGAGGGGCTTCGTGCGGTACGTGGCCTGCGCGACGCCCGGGACGCCCTCGACGCGGACGGCGACGCGGACCTCGTCGCCAAGCGAGGCGTTGGACCGGTACTGCAGCACGTACTGGTTCGAGAGCTCGGCGCCGATGCGGCGGTAGATCTCGCGCAGCCGGTCGCTCGACGTCGCCTCCGTGTAGCTGCCGCCCGTCGCGCCGGCCAGCTCCTTGAGCGTCGAGGAGCTGTACGCGCGGGTGCGGAGCCCGACGGTGTAGATGCGGGCCGGCGTGCGGTCCGCCTCCTTGGCGACCTGCTCCAGCGTCGCGCGGCTGCCCGTGTCGGCGCCGTCCGAGAGGACGATGACCGAGCCGGCGCGGATGCCGCCCTGCTCGAGCATGCCGAGCGCCGCGTCGGTCGCGTCGTAGATGTTCGTCCCGCGGGCGAGCGTCGGCGTGCTCGCGAGGGCGGTCCGGATCTGCGCGCCGTCAGTGGTCAGCGGCAGCGTGACGACGGGCTGCTCGTTGAAGACGACGATGCCCAGCGGCTGCTCGGGGTTGCGCTGCTCGGCGAACGTCCGCGCGGCCTCGACCGCACCCTCGATCGCCTTGCCGTGCATCGACCGGCTCGCGTCGATCACGAGGACGGTGCCGAACTGGCGCTGGCCGACCTTGGAGCCGGGGACGATCCTCAGATCCTGGACGACGTCGGCGTTCTCGCGCAGGCGCACCCGCTCGGGCGAGAGCGACGCGCGCTCGGGCAGCGTCAGCAGGAAGGTTCGGTCGGGGAACTCGGCGCCGCCCACCGGCGACAGCCGGGGGCCCTCCGCGGACGCCGATGTGGCGGCGAGGAGAAGCAGCAGCACCGCGCCCGCCAGCGCGATCGCCCTTCTCACCGCAGCCGCCCCGCCGCGTACTCGTTGGCGCCCAGGCCGGAATGCCCCGCGGTCATCCAGGCCGGCAGCCGGACGTCCCGCCGCTCGAACTTGTGCAGGAACGTCGGGCGCAGGCCCGTCTGCTTCAGCTGGACGTGCGAGCCGTTCGCCTTGAGGTCGAAGAGGTCCTGCAGCGTCACGACGTCCGCCTCCATGCGCTGGACCTCCGTCACGGCGGTCACCTTGCGCGAGCCGTCGGGCATGCGGTCGATGTGGACCAGGAGGTCGAGCGCCGAGGCCATCTGCTGGCGGATGGCCCGGACCGGCAGGTCGAACCCGGCCATGAGCACCATGGTCTCGACGCGGCTGAGCGCGTCGCGCGGCGAGTTCGCGTGGACCGTCGAGACGGACCCGTCGTGGCCCGTGTTCATCGCCTGGAGCATGTCGAGCGCCTCGGCGCCGCGGACCTCGCCCACGATGATCCGGTCGGGGCGCATGCGCAGCGCGTTGCGCACCAGCTCGCGGATCGGGATCTCGCCCTCGCGCTCGATGTTCGGCGGGCGCGCCTCGAGCCGCAGCACATGCTCCTGATTGAGCCGGAGCTCCGCGGCGTCCTCGATCGTGATGATCCGGTCCTCGTTGGGGATCGCCGTCGAGAGCGCGTTGAGCAGCGTCGTCTTGCCGGTGCCCGTGCCGCCCGAGATGAGCATGTTGAGCTCCGCCCGCTGGCAGCACTCGAGGAACTCCTTGGACTCCGGCGTCAGCGTCCCGAGCCGGACGAGGTCGTTGAGGTCGAGGCGCTCCTTCGAGAACTTCCGGATCGTCAGCAGCGGGCCCGAGAGGGACAGCGGCGGGATGATCGCGTTCACGCGGCTGCCGTCGGGCAGGCGGGCGTCGACCATCGGCGAGGACTCGTCGATGCGCCGGCCGATCTGGCCGACGATCTTGTTGATGATCCGCCGCAGGTGCGCGTCGTCGCTGAAGCGCACGTTCGTCGGATGCAGCCGGCCGTCGCGCTCGATCCAGACCTGCTTCGGCCCGTTGACCATGATCTCGGAGATCGTGTCGTCGTTGAGCAGACGCTCGATCGGGCCGTGGCCGAGCGTGTCGTCGGCGATCTCCTCGGCCAGCCGGTTGCGGTCGTCGATGGAGATCCCGCGCTCGGTCGCCAGCCGCTGGCGGATGTCGGTCGTGACGAGCTTGTGCAGCGTCTCGTCGTCGGTGTCCGCGTTGTAGAGCTGCGGCCCGATCTCGGCGATGACGGCCGCGTGCACGCGGTCGCGGACCTCGCCGAACGGGTCGTGCTCTTCGGCCCCGACGTCGGGCCGCGACCGTGACAGTCGCTCGCGAAGCTCCATCAGCCCCTGCTCCTCATCAGGAGGCCGCGGCCGGTGCGCTTCGGCTTGGCGCCGGGCCGGGTAGCGGCGTAGATGTCGGCCAGCGAGTGGAACGCCTTGGCGGCCTCCGAACGCTTGCTCGACATCGCGATGGGCGTCCCGTCGTTCACCGACCGCGTGATGTCGCGATGGCTCGGGACGAGGACGTCCGGCGGCCGGCCGATGACCTTCACGACGTCGTTGTGCGTGATGCCGACGCTCGAGTCGGCGCGGTTGAGCACGATGCGGATGCGCTCGTGCTCGTAGCCCATGAGCTCGAGCGTCTCGAGCCCGAGCCGCGTGTTCTTCAGCGACAGGGCGTCGAGCATGCCCACCATGCAGACGTGCGACGACGCGTCGATCGTCGCGATGACCTCGGGCGTGAACCCGGGCGGCGTGTCGACGATCACGTAGTCGTAGTGCGCGCGCAGGAGCGTGTAGAGGTCCTGGAGGAACGAGACCGTGATCGCACCCGCCTGGTCGGGACGGCTCGGCGCGAGCAGCACGTGGACGCCCGAGGAGTGGGTCGCCATGTACGCCTCGATCTTCTCCGAGTCGAGCGACCCGCCCGACGTCGCGAGGTCGAAGCTCGTCTTGACCGGCGCCAGGCCGAGCGAGAGCCCGAGGTCGCCGAACTGCAGGTCGAGGTCGACGAGCGCAACGCGCGCGTCGCTCTCCGCCAGCGAGACGGCCAGGTTGCACGACGTCAGCGTCTTGCCGATGCCGCCCTTCGGGCCCAGCACGCACACCATCGTGGCGAGCGGGCGATCGCGGGGATCGATCGGCATGGCCCGCCGGGCGATCGCCTTCTGGACCGCGAAGGCCAGGTCGCCGGAGGGCGCGCGGCCGTCCTGCGGGTCGTCGAGCACGATGAGGTCGTCGGCGCCCGCCTCGAACGCGCGACGGACGTAGCCGTTCGCAGGCCCGTGGCTGACCAGGATGACCGGCCGGTCGGGCAGCTCGACGACCGACGCGCGAGCCAGCTCGAGCGCGGTCTCGGACTCGCGGTCCATCGCCAGCACGAGCACGTCGACGGTCTTGTCGTCGATGCGCTCCCAGCCGCGGTTCATCGAGTCGACGACGTCGCCGATCTCGACGCCCGACTCGTCGGGGAGGTGCGACTCGACCCAGGTGCGGTCGACGCCCTCGTCGAGGACGAGGAGGATCCGGGGGTTGCCACGCATCAGCGACGCCCCCGGATGATCTCGGACTGCTGCACGTCGGTGAGGCCGGTGGTCGGCGGGCGCGCGCTGTCCTTGGCGCCGGCGCCCGGCCGCAGGACGATCCACACGCGCGCGTTGTCGGCGAGCCAGGCGAGCTTGCCGACCTGGTCGTCGTCGGCGCGCAGGATGATGTTCCCGCCGCCCGAATCGCCGGTGCCGCCACCGGCGGAGGGCGCCTGCAGCACCAGCACGTTCGTGGCCAGCGTCTTGATGATGCCGCCGGCCGCGCTGGAGCCGCCGCCGCCACCGCCCATGCTCGCGAGCACGTCGACGCGGTCGCCCGTCTGGACGTTGCCGACGAGGCCATGGATGGCGTCGACGGGCACGGAGATCGCGCGGTCGTAGCCGGTGAGGCGCGCCTGGATCGTCGTGTCCGACCCCGCGAACGAGGCGGTGGTGATCTGCTCGCCCGGGTAGATGTCGGCCGCCGCGACCTGGCCGCGCAGCGCCGCCGTGTCGCTGACCGCGCCCGCCTTGACCTGCTCGGTGTCGACGGCCGTGACCACGCCGAGGCGGTTCGCCGCGATGACGTCGCCCGACGTGCCCTTGGGGATGAGGCTCTTCGCGACGAGCACGCGCTGCGTCCCGGCGCCGCCGCCCTCCTTCGTCTTGTTGTCGATGAAGAGGAAGATCAGGATCCCGGCGATCAACGCCGCGACGAAGGCGAGGAAGAGCGAGCCGTTGCGGGACGACATCACGTCGCGCATGGAACCCCCTCCGAAGGGCTTGCGGCCGCCGCCGCCTGACGAAGCTTCCATTCCGGGTTCTCCTTATCGAGTCAGCACGGCAACGCAGCCGCTGAAGGCATCGAAGTCACATTGCTCGCTCCCGCCGCCGCCGTCGTTCACGGGGTCGAGAGCCTTGAAGTAGTGGCCGACGACCTCGCCCGATTGGACGATGTCGTCGTCGTGAAGCGTGTCGCCCGGGACGGGCGTCTGGCAAGGGTTGATCGACTGCTGGTTGCCCTGGCCCTGCCAACCGGTGATGTAGAAGTAGCCGAAGTCGCGCACCGGGATCGGCTTGTTGTCGTCGAACGAGCCGTAGGGCACCACGAAGAGCGCGACGACCCGCGGATCCGACAACGAGATCTTGCCGCTGAGCACACCCGTGTTCGGATCCTTCCACTGGTTGCGGCGGTTCGCCGGGCAGGTGTTGGGAACGGTGCACGTGCCGCCGTTCTGGGGGAACGCCGCGCCTCCGCAGAACACGCGCCGGTTGATGCCGGCGCCGATCTGGGGGGGTGTCGCGCCAGTGCCGACCGCAGCGCACTGCCAGGGCTCGGCGGCAGCGGCGAAGTCCTGCCGCACCAGCCCGGCGCAGCCGCCGCTCCACGGCGACCCCTGCCCGGTGAACACCCGGTAGCGACGCTGGCAGCCCTTGGCGAGATCCTCCTCCGGTTGGGAGCTCTGCGTGGGGTCGCAGGTCACCGTGCCGGTCGTCGAACCCACAGTCGGGCCGCGCAGGCGGGTCGGAGGAGCCGTGATGTCCTCGTCGTTGGTCAGGCCGGCGGTGACCCCGATGGTCACCGAGAGGCTGGGCGAGCAGGCGGGCTCGGGTGCGGCGTCGTCGCGGCACCGAGGGAACGAGACGTCCGAGCCGTTCAGCCCGATCTGCGCCAGCTCGATCGGGTTGCTCGTCGCTCCGCGCGTGAACGTGCGCTGAACCGCCACGCCTCCGTCGCCGTCCCGTAGCGCGATGTTCTTGCACGGGTTGTTGTTCTGGCCCGTCGTGCACGTCACCGCGTTCGCACCGTTGATGCTGATCTTGACGCCGTCGGCCTGCGGCGTGCTGATCGTCCAGAAGAAGCGGATCTCGGCAGGGCCGGTTCCGGTCGGCACGGTCAGGGGGCTGGTCGTCGACCAGACGCCGTTGCCCTTGTACTCCATGTTGGGCGCGTCGTTGTTCCCGGCGGTGGTGCTGAAGGTCGCGAAGAGCCCTCGGCCCTTGGTGTCCGAGCCCGCTGGAGCGGCGACGTCGGGCCCGAAGTCGACCTTGGCCGTCACGTCGACCTTGCGCGCGCCCGACCCGCACGGGGCCGAGAACGAGACGTCGGGGTCGTTGCAGCCCGCGGAGGCCGGGTTGGTCATCCGGATCTCGCGCGCGATCGGCTCCTTCGGCGGCACCGCCTCGGTGATGTCCGCGTTGGTCGCAGTCGAGGCCGGCGGCTTGTACGTCTGGATGAAGACGAGGCCGCCCTTGGGCGCGGCAGCCGTTCCCTGCTCGTAGCAGACGACCAAGGTCTGCGCGCAGGCGGTCGTGAGGTCAGCGCTGAGGTCCTTGCTCTTGCGCGAGCTGAGGGCGATCACGGCGCTGGTCCGCTGGCTGGCCGTCTTGCTGAACAGCGGCCGTAGGGTGCCGAGGTCGTTCGTCCACATCGACAGGCCGTTCTGGTCGGAGCCGCGCTTGAGAACAGCGGTCGCCGGCGTCGTGCCCGTGGGGTCGTCCGCGTTGCGCAGCACGCAGCTCGAGGTCACCGCCGTGCCGCAGCCCGTCTTCCCCTCGTCGACGATCCAGACCCTGGCCTCCGTCGGCGTTGGGTCCACGACCCCTACCGGGGTGATCCCCGCGTTCGAGATGACGCGCGTCTTCAGCTCCGCGCGTGCGCGGGCGTTGAGGTACTTGACGAACCCGATCTGGAACATCCAGGGCAAGTCGGTCTCCGTCAGCTTCACGTCGACGGTCTTCGTCTCGCACGGGCTGCCCAGGTCGCTGTCAGCCGGATCCGGCTTGTTCGACTGCTGGTAGTACGTCGGCTGGTTGATCTTGTCGCCGGTGTTGCCGGCCAGGAACACGTTGCTCTGCCGGTCGCCGACCTGGACGTTGTACCGCTGCCCGGTCGACGGGTCGACCATCATCCCGGCGTAGATCTTCGCCATGTTCGTCACGCCGTTGTCCACGGCGGGCGTGCAGTCGACGGCATGCAGCTCGTTGATCGCCGCGAGCGCGGCCGCGTCAGCCTGCGTCTGGAGGTGGCGCTTGTGCACGAACCAGTTCGCCATGTCGACGGCGAACACGGCGAGCACGACCAGGACGGGCATCGCGCCCGCGACGATCACGAGGACGCTGCCTCGCTCGCGGCCGGCCAAGCGCCGGCTCACGGGACGGGAGGGTGCCTGCTCCGTCACGGGCACGCTGCCGTGAGCATGCCCGCGGGCGGGATGGCTTCGAGGCGCATCGTCGCCGTCCCGCTCATCGGCCGGGTGATGCCACCAAGGCCGGGGATGCTCATGAACTTGTAGTCGGACCGGACGACGACCTTCACCGGCTTGCCAACCTGCGGCCCGCTGTCCGCGGTGATGCAGACCTTGAGCGAGCCCTGGGAGCCAGAGCCGCTCGAGACCCCGTTCTTGAGCTCGCTCGTGTCGGCCTGCTGGCGGATGTACTCCGACAGCGACTGACCGGGGACCGACGTCGGGTTCTGGCCGACCGCGGCGTACCGCGCGCCCATGTTGGCCAACTGCTGGGTGTCGTTCCAGTAGTTGTACGCCTTGGACAGGTCGACGATCCCGAAGATCAGCGCAACCAGGACAGGGAGCACCAGCGCCATTTCGACGAGGGCTTGGCCCGACTCGCGTCGGGCCTTGTGCCGGCGTACCTGCTCCACAGCGCGCTCCGGTCGCGTGTCTATCAGGTGATGGAGTTGGCGACCTTGGAGATCACGGACGTGATCTGGCCACCGAGCAGCGTGAGCGCGAGGATCGCAACCACCGCGACGAACACGAGGATCAGCGAGTACTCGGTGAGACCCTGGCCCTGCTCATCGTCGAAAGCGGCGGTGAGTCGGTTCTGGAGGGCGACGAAGAGAGCAAGCATGAGAGACGTCCTTCTGGGGGGTGAGCGATCCGACCAGGCGTGGGGGCGTTGCGGCGGACGCCCCCACACCGGCCCAAGATCAGGTGATCGAGTTGGCGACCTTCGAGATGACCGACGTGATCCGGCCGCCGAGCAGCGTCAGCGCGAGGATCGCGACCACCGCGACGAACACGAGGATCAGCGAGTACTCCGTCAGACCCTGGCCCTCCTCCCGGCGGAGAGCGTTCGTGACCGTGTTCTGAAGTGCAACGAAGAGAGCGAGCATGAGAGACGTCCTTCTGGGGGGTGAGCGATCCGACCAGGTGTGGGGGCGTTGCGGCGGACGCCCCCACACCGGCCCAAGATCAGGTGATCGAGTTGGCGACCTTCGAGATGACCGACGTGATCCGGCCGCCGAGCAGCGTGAGCGCGAGGATCGCGACGATGGCCACGAAAACCAGGATCAGGGAGTACTCCGTCAGACCCTGACCCTCCTCCCGGCGGAGAGCGTTCGTGACCGTGTTCTGAAGTGCAACGAAGAGAGCGAGCATGGCGGCTCTGAGTCCTCCTGTGACGCGAGCCGACCTGCCGGCCTCGCTGTTTGGGTGCACGGCGACTATCGGCAACATCGGGACCGTAAATCAAGTGCCCAATTTTCGGTCTGTAGCCTTTTCGTGGGCTTTTGGACACATGTTCGACGCGGATCACAAAGCTGGGTACGCGAAGGAGCGTCAACTTGAGGAGGAACATCCCCAGTCGTCCGCCAACGCTTCACCGATTGCTCGACGCGCCCGTCGCCGGTCCCTACGCTCCGCGCGATGAACGCCTCCACGAGACCGGCGCCGGGGGTGCTCGCGACCGCGCGAGCGCGGCTGGTGCCGTGGCTCGAGGAGCACGCTCTGCTGGTCGCCGGCGTGACCGCGGTCGCCGCGGTGATCCTCAGCCAATCGCACCGCCACCTCAACCAGGACGGCTGGCTGGCGCTCGTCGGCGGGCGCGAGGTCGCGCACCACGGGATCCCCGACGTGGACCCCCTCACCGTCTACGCGCAGGGCGTCGACTGGATCGACCAGCAGTGGCTCTCGCAGCTGATCTTCTACGGGCTCCACCAGCTCGGCGGCCTCGCACTGGTCTCGATCTTCTACCTGCTGCTCTGCGTCGGCGCCCTCGCCGCGGCGCTGGCGGCGGCGCGGCTTCGCGGCGGCACGGAGCGGCACGTCATCTGGCTGCTGCCGATCGCCGCGTTCCTGTTCATCGCGGTCGGCATCGAGATCCGCACGCAGGGCTTCTCCTATCCCCTCTTCGTCGCGGTCCTCTGGCTGCTGCTCGCCGATCCCGACGGGCGCCGGCGCCGGACGTGGCTCGTCTTCCCGCTGCTCGTGCTGTGGGCGAACCTCCACGGCGCGGTCGTCCACGGCATGGGGGTCGTGGGCCTCTACGGGCTCGTGCTGCTGGGCCGCCGGCTGCTCGCCGGCGAGCGCACGCCGCGCGCGCTGCTGCGGCCCGTCGCCTTCTGCCTGCTGCCGCTCGTCTGCGTCCTGATCACGCCATACGGACTGGACGTGCTCGACTACTACCGCGGCACGCTGACGAACGACACGTTCCGCGAGGTCATCAGCGAGTGGCGGCCCGTCACGACGGTGACGCCCGTCGCCGTGCCGTTCTTCGCGCTCGCGTTCTGGTCGATGTGGCTGCTCGGCCGGGCCCGTGCCCACGCCGGCGTGTTCGAGCAGCTCGTCCTGCTCGCGCTCGCGGCGGCGAGCATCAGCACCGTCCGCAACGTCGTGTGGTTCGCCACCGCCGCGCTCATGATCCTGCCGCCGGTCATGGCGCACGGGCTCGCCCGCCGGGACCCGGCGCCCCGCCGGCGCCAGCTCAACCTCGCGATCTCCGCCGCCTCCGCGGCGTGCCTGGTCATCGCGACCGCCGCCGTGGCCCTCAAGCCCGCGTCGTGGTTCGAGCAGGGCTACGACCTGCGCGCGCTGCCCGTCATCGCCGATGCCGCCGCCCGCGACCCGCGCCTGGTCATCTTCCCCGACGGCCGCTTCGGCGACTGGCTGCTGTGGCACGAGCCGCAGCTGGCCGGCCGGATCGCGTACGACACGCGCCTCGAGCTGCTGAGCAAGCGCCAGCTGCGGGCGCTGTCCGACCTCTCGACCGTCGGCCCCGACTTCGACCGGGCCGTCCGCGGCTACGAGCTCGTGATCCTCGACTCGAACGGCCACGAGGAGGCGACGAACGCGCTCCTGCGCCAGCGCCAGACGCGTCCGGTGTTCCGTGGCAAGGACCTGATCGTGGCCCGCCGCACCACGCAGCCTCCGCCCTACCGCTGACGCGACTCGCGCTGCATCGCGGTCGCCGCGAGCGCGGCGACCATCACGCCGAGGATGGCGAGCACGAGCGCCTTCTGCCCCGCGCTGCCGTCGACCGGGGGGCAGAGCCACAGGACGCCCGGCAGCACCCACGTCCAGTGCAGCGTCCGGTGCAGCACGGCGACGGGCACGAGCAGCACGACGAGGAAGTGCGTCCACACGATCGGCGACACGACGAGCGCGGCGCCGAGCACGAGGACCAGCGACGTGGCGTCGCGGCCGCGCCAGCCGTTGACCGCCGCGGCGACGAGCAGCGCGCCGCCTGCGCCCCACACCAGCGCCGTCCCGAGCGCGTCCGGGCCGCCGAGGTCCGCGACGAGCGCGGACAGCGTGTAGGCCTTGTCGCGGTACTGGTCGATGGCGCCCTGCAGCGCGTCGACGAACGCGCCGACCGAGCCGACGTCGACGAGCACCCATGCGGCGGCGGTGGCAACCAGGGCGGCCACGGCGGTCAGCGCGGCCGCCCGCCAGCGCCGCGTCGCGGCGAGCCACACGCCGAGCGGCCAGAGGAAGAGCTTGACGGCGACGGTCAGCGCGGTCACGGCCGCCGCCACGGGCTCCGAGTCGCGGCGGCGCCAGAGCACCGCCACGCCGAGCGCCAGCGCGAGCGAGACGTTGGCGGTCTGGAAGCCCGAGTACACGGGCGACCACAGCGCCGCGGCTCCGTAGCAGCGCCAATCGCGAACCCCGAGCACCCACAGCGTGGCGACCGCGCAGACGAGGCTGAGGATCGTCGCGACGACCTCGGCCACGCCGAGCGGCAGGATCGCCAGCGGCGCGAGGAGGACGGCGGCGAGCGGCGGGTAGTCGCTCGAGCGCGCCGCCCCGTCGAGCAGCGCCTTGCTGTCGCGCCAGTACGTGTCGTAGTCGACGGCGACCGCGCCGCGGTCGATCGCGCCCCGGTACGCGAGCGCCCACAGCAGCAGCGGCACGACGGCGAACGCGATCACCGTGAGCACGTTGCGGGCCGCCCGGCGCAGCGCGACCTGCGGCGCGACGTCAGCGCTGCTCGCCATAGCTCACGCCGTAGTCGCCCCCCGGCGCACCGCCGTGCGCGTGGATCCACGCGAGGAACGAGACCGACAGGATGGCCTGCGCGACCACGAGCGCGACGAGGACGCGGCGCCCGAACGCGGGCCGCAGCAGCGCGGCCGCCGCCAGCCCGAGGAACGGCAGGACGAAGGCGACGATGAGGTAGTGGCGGTAGACGAGGAAGCCACTGAGGGTCAGGAGGATGCCGTATCCCCACAGAGCGCCCCGCACCGCCAGCGTGCTCGGCGCGCGGGCGCCGCCGAGCGGGAAGGTCCGGGCCCGGACCCGCGGCCAGACCGCGATCGCGATCGCCTCGACCGCGAGCGCGATGCCGAGGACGAGGATCGCCGCGAACGTCACGCCGACGAGGTGGGTCTCGACGCCGCCGATCCGCGGCGCCGCGAGGAAGGCGCCGAGGTCGGAGCCGGCGGACTCGACGAGGTCGACGCCGAGCGGGTACGTGAGCCACAGCCGCCAGAACCCGAGCGAGAGCGTGTTCGCGATGCTGCGCTCGGCCGGATGGGAGTCGCCGAGCGCGTCGTCGAGCCACGGGATGAGGGTCAGGGCCCCGAGGAGGGAGCCGGCGAGCCACCAGCGCCAGCGCACGGCGCCGCGATCCGCGAGCGCCGTCCAGCCCGCGAGCCCGGCGGCGAAGAAGAACCCGCTCATGTGGATCTGCCCGAGCCACGCCCCGCCGAGCCCCCAGGCGAACGCGGCGGCGGCCCGGGTGCGGAACCACCACGCGACGAGGACGGCGAGGACGAACGGCGGCAGGACCGACTGGATCCAGATCTTGCGGCTGAAGAGGATCGCGAGCGGGTTGACGGCGAGCAGGGCCGTCGCCCAGAGCCAGGGTTCGCGCTGCGCACGGGGCACCACGCGCCGCGCGAACGCGGCGAGGCCGAGCACCGCCAGCGCGTTGAGGACCATGACCCCGCGCACCATCGACACCGGGTCGTCGAGCCCGATCGCCCGCGCGAGGACGGAGTAGACCCAGATGCCCATGCCCGGGTTGGGCGTCCCGACGCCCGACGTCTGCCCCGTCCAGGGCCAGGGATCCGGGCCCGTCGCCTGCTCGAAGAGGTAGGCCTCGTCGCCCTTGTACTCCATGTCGCCCGCCCAGATCAGGCGTAGGACGACGCCGGCCGCCACCGCTGCAGCCAGTCCGGCGGCTCCCGCTCGACTGGCCGAACTTGAGCCCGATGTGGGGGTCTCTGGACGAATGGACGGTGGAAGAAGTTGGACCGATGTCCGACCCTAACTGCATGCGCTCCCGGAGACTGCGCGCGTCAGGGCTCGTTCTGGGCCTCCTCATCGCCGCCATCACGCTCAGCCAGACCGTCGCGTCGGGCTCCTCCCCCTGCACGGGCACCGCCCTCGCTCCCAGCTGCTTCGAGGCAGGAGACGGCGATCTCGTCGCCGGCTCGGGCCATCTGGACTGGTCGAACGTTCAGGGCACGGCGTCCTCGGACGCCACCGTCCCGTACGAGGTCACGCTGACCGACGGCACGGGCGCCAGCGACGACTCCCTCTCGGGCGGCACGAAGGAGGACCAGGACCCGAACACGTGGACGTTCACCACGAACCCGGGCACCAACAACGACTTCCGCGCCGGCGTCTTCGCCCGCGACCTCGTCCCGAACGCGGCGAAGGGTCGCAACGACGTCTTCATCTACGCCGCGTTCGAGCGTGTCGGCACGAACGGCACGAACAACATGAGCATCGAGCTCAACAAGCTTCAGCCGGTCCTGCGTCTCGGCAAGAAGGTCCCGAACCGCTCGGACGACGACCTCCTGGTGCTGTTCGACGACCAGCTCAGCTCGGTCCGGATCTGCAAGTGGAAGTCGGTCGGCGGCGCGGGCTGGTACCAGGTCGACGCAAACGGCGTCGCCACCGGGACGAAGCTCGGCGGCAGCGACGACTGCACCAACATCACGGCGCTCAAGGCCGGCGCGGCAGTCGGGCGCGCCGGCGTCGGAGCGCTCGCCAACCCCGGCTACCTCGCCGGCTTCAGCGACCCGATCGCCGCCAACGCGTTCGGCGAGGTCGGCCTGAACCTCACCGAGCTGCTCGGCGGCGCCGGCGGGGCGCAGCGGTGCTTCTCCTACGGCTCCGTCTTCATGCACTCGCGCGTCTCGAGCTCCGGCACCGCGTCGATGGACGACTACGTCGCGCCGAAGGAGATCCCGGCAACGGGCAACTGCTCGGCGACGGTCGTCAAGAAGGTCTCCACCTCGGCGGCGGGTCCGTTCACCAACGACACGTCGACCGGGACCGCATCGCCGCACCTCTACTACGAGATCACCGCGACGAACTCCGGCACGGTCGAGCTGAAGAGCCCGGCCATGGCCGATCCCGGCTGCGACAACCTCGCTCCGAAGGCCGGCGGCAAGCGCGACTCGGACGGCGACGCCGACGCGACGCCGGCGACGTTCGATCCGGGCGACCAGTGGACGTGGACCTGCGACAAGGCGATCTCGCCGGATCCGGCCGTGGGCTCGAGCTACGTGAACACCGCGTCGTTCAGCGGCGTGGCGGATGCGGACAAGACGCCGACCGTCACAGCGAGCGACTCGTCGACGACGACGTTCATCGACGCAGCGACGACCTCGCTGTCCGTCGCCAAGAAGGTCGCGACCTCGCTGGCGGGTCCGTACACCGCCGGGCCCGTGACGGGCGTCGACGCGACGCAGCCGCTCTTCTACGAGATCGCGGTGACGAACACCGGCACGGCGACGCTGACGAACCTCGCGCTCTCCGACGTGGGCACGAGCGACCCGGACGCGGGCGGGCCGAGCGCCGGCACCACGAAGACGCCGGGCTGCTCGATCAACGACACCGACGGCACGCTCAAGGCGCCCGCGCGGCGCACGAAGGCCGACGGCACCACGCCAGATCTCGACGGCAGCTTCGACGCCGGCGACATCTGGACGTGGACGTGCTCGCAGACGGCGGCGGCCGGCGGCTTCACGCCGCTCGGCACCTACGCCAACCAGGTGAGCGCGGCCGGCACGGCCGGGGCCACGCAGGTCTTCTCGCAGGCCTCCACCGCCAGCGCGACGTTCAAGGCCGCGCCCGCGGGTCCCGGCGGTGGCGGCGACAACACCGGCGGCGGCGGTGACAACACCGGCGGCGGCGACACGACCAACAACGGCGGCACGACGACCACCGGCGGGACGCCCACGGGCACGGGCTCGAGCACGAACACCGGCGTCGTCGACACGACGACGAAGTTCACCCGCACCCTCAAGGGCTGCCTCGACACCAAGCGCCGCGTGGCCATCAAGGGCCGCTCGATCGCCAAGGTGACGTTCTACGTCGACGGCAAGAAGCGCAAGACGCAGAAGGTGGCCAACAAGAAGGGCCAGTTCACCTTCGACGTCAGCCCGTCGCTGACCGACACCAAGAAGCACAAGCTCAAGGCGGTCGTCGACTACAAGCCGGGCAGCGGCTTCAAGCGCAAGACCCTGACGCAGACGTACCGGTCGTGCGGCTGCAAGTCGAAGCGCTCGTTCAACATCCGGATCGTCTCGCACAAGGCGGACCCGGTGGTGAGCGCGAAGGTGCTCGTCAACGGCAGCCAGGTCAAGGTCATCAAGGGGAAGCGGCTCACCGCTCCCGTCAAGCTGACCGGCCTGCCGAAGGGCACCTACGTGGTGAAGATCATCGCCCGGACGAAGTCCGGCAAGAAGCAGGTCGGCACCCGCAAGTACCGGACCTGCCGGCCCAACGACAAGAAGAAGCGCAAGAGCCCGAAGCTCTAGGCGAGCTCAGAGCTCGCGGACGTCGGCGCCCATCGGCTCGAACGGTGCGCGCACGACGTCCGCCCAGCCTTCGCACTCGCGGCGGACGGCGGTCATGAGGCCGCCGGTCCGCTCGTAGTGCGACCACAGCAGGACGGTCGGGCCGGCGCCCGAGATCGAGGCGCCGAGCGCGCCGAGCTCCGTCGCCCGGTGGACGAGCTCCATCGAGCGCGGGTACAGGTGCGCGCGGCGCGGCTGGTGCAGGCGGTCGGCGAGGCCGCGGCTCAGCAGCGTCCAGTCGCCGCGCGCGAGGCCGAGCATGAGCAGCGCGCCGTGGGCGACGTTGAACACCGCCTCCCCCATCGGGACCTCGGCGGGCAGCGCGGCGCGCGCGGCCTCGGTGCGGACGGGCTCGTGCGGCACGACGACGACCGCCTCGAGCTCCGGCGGCGGGTCGACGCGCACGGCCTGGCCATCGGCGCAGACGACGATCCCGCCGCACAGCGCGGCGCCGACGTTGTCCGGATGCCCCTCGATCTCGGTGGCGAGCGCGAGGAGGTCGGCGTCGAGCTCGAAGAGGTGGTCGGCGGCCACCAAGCCGGCGACGATCGCCGACGCGCTCGAGCCCAGCCCGCCGTTGAGCGGTATCTGCGACGAGACGCGGAACGTGAAGCCGTCGGCCGGGTGGAGCCGCTCGAACGAGCGGACGATGAGGTTCGAGCGGTCGCGCGGGACGTCGAGCTCGGTCTCGACGGCGAACGCCCCGGTCTCCTCCACCTCGACCTCGAGATGGAGCGCGAGCGCCGCCGCGAAGGCGTCGAACCCCGGGCCGAGGTTGGCCGAAGACGCGGGGACCCGGACGAGCCGCCGGCGCTGCATCAGCCGGCGACGGCCCTCTCCGCCGCGATCTTCGATCGGGAGGGTGTCACCCGACGACGGCCCTCTCCGCCGCCGCGATCTTCGATCGAGAGGGGGTCACCCGAGGACGGCCCTCTCCACCGCCGCGATCTCCGGCTCGCAGGGCACCACCGCGCCGGCGCGGTCGAGCGCCGTCTGGGGGTCCTTCAGGCCGTGGCCGGTGAGCACGCAGGCGACGCGCTCGGCGCCGTCGGCGCCGTAGGCGAGCAGCCCGGCGACGGATGCGGCCGACGCGGGCTCGCAGAAGATCCCCTCGCGCGCGGCGAGGAAGCGGTACGCGTCGAGGATCTGGTCGTCGGTGACCGCGCGGATCTGGCCGCGCGACTCGGTCATCGCCGCCATCGCCTCCTCCCAGCGCGCCGGGTTGCCGATGCGGATCGCCGACGCGACCGTCTCGGGCTTCTCGACGCGCTGCCCATGCACGAGCGGCGCCGCGCCCGCGGCCTGGAAGCCGAAGAGCCGCGGCGAGGCGCCCGCCTCGACGAACCCCTTCCAGTACGCGGTCACGTTGCCCGCGTTGCCGACGGGGATGCAGAGCACGTGGGGCCCGCCGCCGCCGAGGTCCTCGATCAGCTCGAACGCCGCGGTCTTCTGGCCCTCGAGCCGGAATTCGTTGACGCTGTTGACGAGCGCGATCGGGTGCCGGGTGACGAGCTCGCGCACCAGGTCGAGCGCCTGGTCGAAGTTGCCGCGCAGCGCGATGACGCGCGCGCCGTGCATGAGCGCCTGGGCGAGCTTGCCGGTCGCGATCTTCCCCTCGGGCACGATGACGGCGCCGGTCAGCCCCGCCTTCGCGGCGTAGGCGGCCGCCGACGCGGCGGTGTTCCCCGTCGACGCGCAGATGACCGCCTTCGCGCCCTCGCGCACGGCGGCCGACACCGCGCTCGTCATCCCGCGGTCCTTGAACGACCCGGTCGGGTTCGCCCCCTCGAGCTTCAGCCACACCTCCGCCCCGACGCGCTCGGACAGGTGCGGCGCGTGCACGAGCGGCGTCGAGCCCTCGCCCAGGGTGACGATCGGGTCCCCTTCGTCGAAGGGCAGGCGGTCGCGGAAGCGGTCGATGAGGCCGGGCACGGCGGTGCAGCCTACGCGAGCGGCGGTCAGCGGCCGCGTGGCAACGTCCGCGCGCCGCAGCGCGGCTCGAGCGCGGCCGGCCGCCCGAACGCGTCGGGCACCGTCTCGCGGGTGCAGACGAGCCAGTGGTCGCGGCGGCCCAGCCGTCCACGCGGATAACGCAGCGTCACCCGGGCGAACCGCCGGCGCTGCACCTGCCAGCGCCGCCCGTCGACCTTGCGCCACGTCGTCGCGGACCCGCGCGCCAGGTAGGCGTGGACGACCCGCTTGCGCACCGCCGCGGTCCGCGGCGCGCCGATCGTCACCCGCAGCCGGGGTCGGGGCCCGCGAGCGCCGAGCACGCGGACATCGAGTGGGAAGTCGGCGAAGACGTCCACTGGCGCGCTGGCCACCGCGGGGTCGCGGACGAGCACCGCCCGGACACGGATGTTGCGCTTCGGCTTCAGCCACGCGGCGAACCGCCCGCCCGCACGCGTCACCAGCTTCTCCGCCGCGCGCCAGCGATCGTCGAACGGCCACGGATCGGCCTCGATGCGCACGGTCCGCCCCACCACCGAGGGCAGCCCGCTCAGCGTCCCGCTCAGCCGCGTCCGCTTCCCGATCTCGAGCGTCCGCCGCCCGGCCCGGAGGGTCAACGTGGGCCCGGCGACCACCGGAGGCGGCGTCGTGGTCGACGGGGCCGTCGCCGTGGGCGGCGCCACCGGCGCAGGGGACGTCGCCGAGCACGTCGACCCGCTGCCGCCGTTCTCGAACGCCGCGAGGCCGCCGCCCGCGTTGACGAGGAGCAGGCCTTCGCCGGCCGCGACCGGCGCCACCGAGAAGTCCGACGGCGTGTCGGGCGGCAGGTCGAGTCGCACGCACCACGCGGGGGAGCCGTCGGCAAGAGACAGCGCGACGACGTCGCGGGCGTTGTACTGCCAGTCGCTGACCGACGTGTAGACGAACGGCCCGGCGACGAGCGGCCGCCCGAGGACGTACCCGTCCGGCGGGTTGAACGTCCAGCGCGTCGTCTCGTACGCCGGGCCGAAGGCGCGCAGCTTGTACTCGCCCCACTGCACGCCGCCGTCGCCCACGAGCGTCGGCACCACCGCGCCGCGCCAGTTCCCGAGCACCGCGCCCGAGCCCGCGTCGTGGATGAGCTGCTCGTACGCGAAGAGCCGGCCGGCCGCCAGCGCGGGCGTGTCGCCGCCGCCGCCCGTGCAGCACCCGGCGCTGTGCCAGCGCTCCGCCCCCGTCGCGCGGTCGATCGCGTAGGTCTGCTGACCCGCGACCGACACGTACAGCGTCGAGCCGTCCAACGCGGGCGTGCTGCCCGACCCGCTCGTGATGTCCTTCGCCGGCCACAGCGACGCCCCGTCGGAGGCGCGCAGGCCGTAGAGCAGCGTCCCCGGCGCGTTGCCGAGGAAGAACAGCTGGCCGCCCGCGGCGACCGGCCCCGAGCCGGGGCCGTAGGACGCGGGCAGGTCGCGGTGCCACAGCTCGGCGCCGGTCGCGGGATCGAGCGCCACCGCGCGCACGTCGCTCGGGTAGTCGTCGCGCACCGGCGTGAGCACGAAGAGCCGACCACCGTCGAGCGCCACGGCCGCCGTGCGCATCGGCTTGGACCAGAGGACGTGCCCGTCCGCCGTCGAGAGCGCGGTCAGGACCGGCTGGAAGTCCGCGCCCCGCGCGACGTACAAGACGCGCCCGCCGCTCACCAGCACGTTCGACCAGACGGATCCCGCGCCGGACCGCCAGCGCAGCGCGAGCGGCGGGCGCAGCGGGCTGTCGGGCACGGCGTTCGTGTGCGCGACGTCGACCAGCACCTGCGTCGTCTCGTCGGCGGCGCGCGTGGCCGCCGGCGCCGCGAGGGCGGCGATCACGACGGCGGCGAGGACCCGGCGCGCACGCATCGGTGCAGGACGGGTACCCGGTGAGGGGGTCTAGAGGAACTCCTCCTCGATCACCCGGATCGACCGCGGCGCGCTGCGGACGAAGTCGAGGCGGGCGATGAGGTCGCGGGCGGCGAAGAAGCGCGACTCGAGGAGCGGGTGGACGACCATCACGAGGCGGGCCTTCTCCCCCAGCCCGCTCTGCACGACCGACTTGATCGACGCGCCCTGCAGGCCCAGGATCTGGGCGACCTGGGCGAGCACGCCGGGGCGGTCGGCCACCTCGAGGTGCAGGTAGAACGCGGACTCCACGTCCTCGGCGATCTGCAGGCTGTCGGTCGTCTCGGGCGTCGACGCGGGCGGGATCATCGCGCTGATGACGTCGCCGAGCACGGCGCTCGCGGTCTGCGGGCCGCCCGCGCCGGGGCCGGACATCGTGATCTCGGTGATCGCGTCCGACTCGACGGTCACCGCGTTGTACGGCCCGTGGACCGAGGCCAGCGGGTGGCCGGCGTAGAGGAACGCCGGGTGCACGCGGACGCTGAGCTTGCCGTTGACCCGCTCCGCCGTGCCGATGAGCTTCAGCCCCAGGCCGAGCGAGCGTGCGTAGGCGAGGTCGTCGGCGGTGATGTGCTCGATCCCCTCGTACGGCACCTGGTCGAGGTGCACGGGCGTGTCGAACGCCAGGCGCGCGAGGATCGCCATCTTCGCCGCCGCGTCGCGCCCCGTGACGTCGTCGGTCGGGTCGGCCTCGGCGTACCCGAGGCGCTGTGCGTCGGCGAGCGCGTCGGCGTACGACGCGCCGGTCGCGGCCATCTGGGTGAGGATGTAGTTCGTCGTCCCGTTGACGATGCCGTGGACCCGCTCCACCCGCGCGGCGGCGAGCGACTCCTGCAGCACGCGGATGACCGGCACGACGCCGGCGACCGCCGCCTCGAAGCGCAGCTGCACGCCGTGCTCGCGCGCGACGCCCCACAGCTCCTCGCCGTACTGGCTCAGCAGCTGCTTGTTCGCCGTGACGACGTGCTTGCCGGCGCGCATCGCCCGCAGCACGTAGTCGCGCGCCGGATCGATGCCGCCCATGACCTCGACGACGAGGTCGGAGCTCTCGAGGATCTCGTCGAACGAGCCGCGCGATCGCGTGAGGACCCCGACGACCTCCGGGCGCATGCCGGTGATCGCGGCGATGTTGTCCGCGCGCGACGGCAGCAGCTCGGCGAACGCGCTGCCGACGGTCCCGTGGCCGAGCAGGCCGATGCGGAAGGTCTCAGTCGACATCGCGGGCGAGCAGGTCGTCGTACGTCTCGCGGCGCACGACCACGCGGGCGTCGCCGTCCGAGCAGAAGATCACCGGCGGGCGCGGCTGGCCGTTGTAGTTGTTGGCCATCGAATGCCCGTAGCCGCCCGTCGCGGGCGTGACGACGACGTCGCCGGGCGCCGGGTCGCGCAGGTCGGCGCCGCCGATGAGCACGTCGCCGGACTCGCAGTGCTTGCCGACGAGGTGGCAGTGCGTGCCGTGGCCGAAGCGGTCGGCGATCTCGGCCTCGTAGCGGGCGCCGTACAGCATCGGCCGCAGGTTGTCGGACATCCCGCCGTCGACACCCACCCACGTCGAGACGTTCCGCTTGACCGACTGCACCGTGTAGAGCGTCACGCAGCCGTTGCCGACGAGCGCGCGGCCGGGCTCGTCCATGATCGTCACGTCGGTGCCGAAGTGCTCCTGCGCCGCCTCGACCTTCGCGCGGGCGTAGTCGGCGATGCGAGGCGGCTCCTGCTCGCGCGTGTACGCGACGCCGAGCCCGCCGCCGAGGTTGACCGTCGTGAAGTGGCCGAGCGACGCCATCGCGGCGACGGCGAGACGGAACGGCTGCAGCGCGAGCAGCTGCGAGCCGATGTGGGCGTGCAGACCGGTCAAGTCGAGCTTCTGTGAGCGCTCGATGCGCGCGATGGCGTCGCGGGCGTCGTCGAGCCCGAACCCGAACTTCGAGTCGGCCTGGCCCGTCGAGATCGCCGCGTGCGTGTCGCCGGCGACGTCCGGCGTGATGCGGATCTGCACGGTCTGCGTGCCGTCGACGAGCCGCTCGAGCTTCTCGATGTCGTCGAAGTTGTCGATGACGACATCGCCGATGCCGGCGTCGATCGCCTGGCGCAGCTCCTCGTCGCTCTTGGCGTTGCCGTGCAGGTGGATCCGCGCCGGGTCGACTCCCGCGCGCAGCGCCAGCGCCAGCTCGCCGCCGCTCGCAACGTCGCAGCCCAGGCCCTCCTCGGCGAAGAGCCGCAGCACCGCGGTGCAGGGGAACGCCTTCGTGGCGAACACGAGCTCGCTGCGCTCGTGCAGCGCCTCGAACGCGCCCTTGAACTCGCGGGCGCGCCAGCGCAGGTCGTCCTCGGCGACCACGTAGGCGGGCGTGCCGAACTCGCGGGCCAGCTCGATGACGTCGCAGCCGCCCACGTGCAGGCGCCCGCGCTCGTCGAGGAACGAGCCGCGGGGGTAGACGTGCGAGAGCTGCTGCGAGGCGACGGCCACGGGGAGCAGGCAGTATGGCGAGTCGTGCCCGGAGGACCTTCCCGCGTCGTGACCGTCGAGCCGCCGGAGCTCGGCTCGATCGAGGGGCTGGCCTACGCCCGCTTCCTCCCCGCCGAGCCGCCGCGGGGCGGCGTCATCGTGCTCCACGGCGCCGGCTCGTCGAAGGAGAGCCACTTCGACTTCGCCCGCCTGTGCCGCGCCTCCGGCCTTGCGGCCGTGTGCTTCGACCAGCGCGGCCACGGCGAGAGCGAGGGCGCGCTGGACGACCGCGCCGTCGACGACGTCGCCGTCATCCGCTCGCTGCTGCCCGGCGACCGGCCGGTGGGGCTGCGCGGATCGTCGATGGGCGGCTGGCTCGCCCTGGTCGCGGCCGCCCGCGTCGCCGCGGCGGCGGTCGTGGCGATCTGCCCGGCGACGAGCGACGGCCTGCTGCGGGGCCTGCGTCAGGGGCGCTTCGACTTCCGCGCCGAGCGGCCGGCGCTCGACCGCGTCCTCGCCGAGCAGGACCCCGAGGTCGCCGCCGCCGACCTCGGCGAGCGCCTCCTGCTGCTGCACGCCGAGGGCGACGAGACGGTGCCCGTCGAGGTCTCGCGGCGACTGCACGAGCTGGCGCCGGCGAGCCGCCTCGTGGTCGCGCCGGGCGGCCACCACCGCTCGATCCAGCACGACGGCGAGTACCAGGCGCTGAGCGTCCGGTTCCTGGCTGGCCGCTTCGCGGGCGCCGGTATGTGAGAATGGTTCTCACTTATGCCCACGTTCCTCCAGCGCGCGCTCCTCGAGGTCGGCCTGCTCGCGATCGCGGGCGGCCTGCTCGGGACATGGGTCGTCCTGCGCCGGCTGGCCTTCTTCACGCACGCCGCCGGCTCGGCCACGTTCCCCGGCCTGGTCGTCGCGGGGCCGTGGGGCCTCCCCGCGCAGCTGACGGCGCTCGGCGCCGGGCTCGTCTACGCAACGGGGCTCGAGCGGCTCGTCGCCCGCCGCCGCGTCGCGCCCGACGCGGCGACCGGCCTGCTGCTCGTCACCGCGCTCGCGCTCGGGACGGTGCTGGCCAGCGACGTCTACCCCGGCGAGGCGCCGCGGGCGGACCGGCTCCTCTTCGGGACGCTGCTCGGGATCGGCGACGACGACCTCGTGTGGTCGGCCGCCGTCGCGGTGCTCGCCGTCGTCGCGACGGCGACGCTCGGCCGGACGTGGCTGGCGAGCGGGTTCGAGCCGGCGACCGCCCGGCGGCTCGGCGTCCCCGCGGCGCTCGGCGACGCGTTGCTGCTCGCCGCGCTGGCGGTGGCCGTCGTCGCGATGCTGCCGGCGGTCGGCGCGCTGCTCGTGGGAACGCTCGTCGTCGTGCCCGCCGCCACCGCCCGGCTGCTGAGCGATCACCTCCCGCGGCTGCTGGCGCTTGCGGTCGGCCTCGCGCTCGCCGAGGGCATCGGCGGCCTCCTGCTCGCCTACGAGCTCGACCTGCCGCCCGGCCCCGTCATCGCCGCGCTCGGCGGCGCCGGCTTCGCCGTCGCTGCCCTGGCGGGAAGGACGTCGTCATGACGGTGGTCACGGCCGACCAGCTCTCCGCCGGCTACGTGCCGGGGCGGCCGGCGCTGACCGACGTCTCCTTCGCGGCCGCCGCGGGCCAGCGCGTCGGCGTCCTCGGCCCGAACGGCGGCGGCAAGACGACGCTCTTCCGCGTCCTGCTCGGCGAGCTGGCGCCGTCGGCGGGCTCCTTCCACCTCGACGCGACCGTGGCGTCGGTGCCGCAGGGCGACCACGCGCGTCTCGACTTCCCCGTGTCGGCGTTCGACGTCGCGCTGATGGGCGCGTACGCGCGGACGCCGTGGTACCGCCGCGTGTCGCACGACGACCGCGAGGCGGCGCGGGAGGCGCTGGCGCGCGTCGGCCTCGACGACCGCGCCGACCACCGCTACGGCACGCTCAGCGGCGGCCAGCGGCGGCGCGTGATGATCGCCCGCGCGCTCGTCCAGGACGCGCGCGTGCTGCTGCTCGATGAGCCGTTCGCGGGCGTCGACGCGGCCAGCGAGGAGCGGATCCTCGGCGTGCTCGACGACCTCGCGGCCGAGGGCCGGACGCTGCTCATCGCCACGCACGACGTCGAGCAGGCGCGCGGCTGGGACCGCGTCCTGTGCCTGCACGGCTGCCAGATCGCGTTCGGCGTCCCCGACGACGTCCTCGGCGCGCGCACGCTGCAGGAGACCTACGGCGACGAGCTCATCGTCGTCGGCGACGGCGATCGCGTCATCAGCGTGCAGCACGGGTGCGAGGGCGAGCACGACAACGAGCATGAGCATCACCACCCGAGCGCTCCTTGAGGCGGTCCTCCTCGGCGCGGCCTGCGGGCCGCTCGGCGTCTGGGTCCTCGCCTACCGCCAGGCCTACGCCGCCGAGTCGCTCGCCCACGCGATGCTGCCCGGCCTCGCCGTCGCCGCGGTCGCCGGCGCGCCGCTGCTGCTCGGCGCCGCGGCCGGCGTCCTGCTCGCGGCGGTCGTCGTCGCGCTCGCGGCGCGCGACCGGCGCATCGGCGGCGAGCTGGCGATCGCCGTCGTCGTCACCGCCGCGTTCGGCACCGGCGCGCTCATCGCGCTGTCGCCCGACGTCCCGGCGCGGCTGAGCGACCTGCTCTTCGGCGACCTGCTCGGCGTCACCGACGCCGACCTCGTCGCCGCGGCCGTGCTCGCCGTCGCGGTCCCGGCGCTGCTGGCGGCCGCGCACCGGCCGCTGACCGCGACCGCGCACGACCCGCTCGCCGCGCCGAGCCTCGGCGCCTCGCCCGAACGGGCGCTCGCCGGGCTGCTCGCGCTGCTCGGGCTCGCCGTCGTCGTGGCGGTGCAGGGGCTCGGCAACCTGCTCGTGGTCGCGCTGCTGCTCGCTCCCGCGATCGCCGCGGCCCGGCTCGCCGGCCGGCTCGCCCACCAGCTCGCGGCCGCGGCGCTGCTGGGCGCCGCGAGCGGCGCGGCGGGCGTGCTGCTCTCCGACCGCGTCGACGTCGCCGCCGGCGCGTCGGTCGCGCTCGTCGCGTGCGGCGTCGCGCTGGTCGTGCTCGTCGTGCGCGGCGGCGGCGCCGAGCCGGGGCTCAGGCGGTCGCCGCTCGAGCAGCTGAGCGGCCGCCCGTGAGGAACAGCCCGCCGCGCCGCTGCAGCACGGAGATGTAGATCGCGCCGGCGATCATGAGGCCGAGCGACTCGAGCTGGGCGGCGGTGAGGCCGAGCGCGACGTCCTCGTTGCGCCGGACGAACTCGACGAGGAAGCGCTCGAGCCCGCCGAGGACGAGGTAGAGCGCGAAGAGGCCGCCGGGGCGGACGCGGTCGCGGAGCGACCACAGCCACAGCGCGAGCAGGCCCATCGTGAGCGTCTCGTAGATCGGCGTCGGATGGACGTCGTCGGTCGTCGGCACGGTTCCGTCGGGGTACGGCATCGCCCACGGCAGGTCCGACGCCCTGCCGTAGTCGCCGTCGCCGGAGAGCTGGCAGCCGATCCGGCCGATCGCGTAGCCGAGCGGCAGGCCGAACCCGGCGAGGTCGAGCAGCTGCGGCCCGAGGAAGCCGCGCCACTTGGCCCAGATGACCATCGCGATCGCGCCGCCGAGCAGGCCGCCGTACCAGATGAGCCCCGACCCGTTGAACAGCGACCCGAAGAGGTCGTCGGACGCGTCGCCCCAGTTCTGCGCGACCCAGTACAGGCGCGCGCCGAGGAAGCCGCCGACGAGGGCGACCATGACCATCTCCCACGCCCAGTCGGGCGGCTTGCGGAGCTCTCTGAGCCGGTGCGCGACGACGACGCCCCAGGCGACGAAGTTGAGCGCGAAGAGGAGGCCGAACGTCTTGATGTCCAGCCCGAAGATGGAGATGTCGACCTGCACGGGACGTGCAGGCTACTCCCCGGGCTAGAGGTACCCCATCGGGTTGACGGGCGTGCCGTTCACGCGCGTCTCGAAGTGCAGGTGCGGGCCGGTCGAGTGACCGGTGTTCCCGGACAGCCCGATGATCTGCCCACGCGTCACCTGCTGGCCGACCGAGACGCGGATGCTCGACTGGTGGCCGTAGCACGTCGACAGCGACGCGGTGTGCTGGATGCACGTGTAGTTGCCGTAGCCGCCGACCCAGCCCGCGATCACGACGCGCCCGCCGTCGGCCGCGCGCAGCGGCGTGCCGACGGGGATCGCGAGGTCGATGCCCGCGTGGATGTGGCCGGGGCGCGACTCGCCGAAGACGCCGGTGATCGGGCCGTTCGCCGGCCAGATGAGCTGGCCGCTTCCGTGGCGGATCGGCCCGGCCGCGGTGCCCGACACGGAGGCGAGCTTCGCCTGGACGCGGGCCTGCTCGGCCTCGAGGTCGTCGAGGTGCTTCTCGAGACCCTCCCGGTCGGTGCGGACCTTGTGCAGCGCCGCCGACTTGCCGGCCCGCGTGCGATCGAGGCCGACGCGCGTGCCGATGAGGTCGTTCTTCACGCGGGAGACCTCGTTGCGGCGCACGAGCACCTCGGCGGTGATCTTCTGCTGGCGGCGCTCGAGCACGTCGAGGCGCTTCTCGGTCGCCACCGCGTCGCGCTTCGCCTCGCGGACGTCGTCGAGGATGCGCTTGTCCTGGTCGGCGATGCGCTGGATGAACTCGCCGCGCTCGAGCAGCGCCGCGAAGCCGTTGGAGTTGAGGATCACGCTCAGCCAGTCGGGCTTGTCGGCCTCGTACATCTCGACGAGCCGCTGGGCGAGCGCGCGGCGGACGACGACGAGGCGCGCCTTCAGCCGCGCGAGCCGGGCGCGCTCGTCGCGCAGCTTCGTCTGCGTCTCGATCAGCGCCGCGCGCTTGCGGTAGAGGTCGGCCTGCAGCGCGGACTCGCGCTGCTGCAGCCCGCCGATGCGGCCCTGGAGGCTGCGGATGCGGCGGGAGTAGGCCGCGATGTCGGACGAGAGGACGCGCTCGGCGCCCTTCTTGCGGCCGATCTTCGTCTTCGTCGCGTCGATGCGCTCCTGCAGCTGCTGGCCGTGTCCGACCAGGGGCAGTCCCATCCACAGGACGAGCGGAAGCAGGACGCAGGCGACGAGGACGCGGAGGCGCATCGACGGCGCGCGATGGTACGAGGCCCGGTGCCTTTGTCCTGCAAATCGGGTTGCACCCGATCCCTACACTGGAACGGGCAATGGCGACTCCCCGCACCGCTCGGCTCAAGGCCGATCCGGGCCTCCAGACCCGGATGGTCCTCACCATCTTCCTCCTCGGCGCCGTCTACGTCGTGCTCGTCGGCGCCCTGTTCGCCGCCGGCGCGTCCGGCGTCACGATCGCCGTCGTCGCAGGCGGCCTGTTCCTCTTCCAGCTCTTCGCGGCGGAGAAGCTGGGCCTGGCCGCCATGGGCGCGCACGAGGTCTCGCCCGCCGAGGCGCCGGAGCTGCACGCGATGGTCGAGCGGCTGTGCGTCCAGTCCGACCTACCCAAGCCGCGGATCGCAGTCGCGCGCACGTCGATGCCGAACGCCTTCGCGATGGGCCGCTCGCAGAAGCACTCCACCGTCTGCGTGACGACGGGGATCATGGAGCTGCTCTCCCCCGCCGAGCTGGAGGGCGTGCTCGCGCACGAGCTCGCGCATATCCGCCACCGCGACGTCGTGATCATGACGATCGTCGCCTTCTTCGCCTCGATCGCGTCGATGATCCTGCAGTTCGGGTTCTTCTTCGGCGGGGGCGACGACGACGACAACCCGAGCTTCTTCGCGCTCATCGCGGTCGCGCTGGCCGTCTACGTCGTCTCGTTCTTCCTGATGCAGGCGCTGTCGCGCTACCGCGAGTACGCGGCCGACCGCGGCGCCGCGGAGATCACCCGCCGGCCGAGCGCGCTCGCCTCGGCGCTCATGAAGATCAACGGCACGATGGACCGCATCCCGCAGCAGGACCTGCGCGCGCACTCCGAGCTGGCCGCGTTCTACATCTCGCCGCCGACGAAGCAGTCGGTGTTCGCGCTGTTCTCGACCCACCCGCCGATGGAGAAGCGGATCGCGGCGCTCGCCCGCCTCGAGCAGCAGCTCCAGGGCGCGGCGTAGGCGATGGGCTTCCTCGACGCCTTCCTCGGCCGCTCGCGCGTCGCGCAGCCGGCCAAGAAGGACCGGCTCTTCGCGCTGACCACCGCGTACGTGACGCTCGAGACCGAGCACGGGATCACGACCGCGGGCAAGGCCGGGATCGTCTTCCAGTCCGACCCGACGAGCGACTTCAACCGGATCGTGAGCGAGACCGAGGAGATCCTGCGCGCGACGGGCGACGAGACCGGGACGACCGTGCAGACGAGCGAGGACTCGTACGGCTACCGCTGGGTCGTGCTGAGCGATCCCGACGTCGAGGACCTCGTGGTCGGCGTCAACGCGGTCAAGGACGGGCTCGACACGAGCGGCTACGGCGACCGCGTGCTCGCGTGCGTCTTCTCGTTCCGCGAGCAGGACCGGCCGGTGTACTTCATCTACAACGTCAAGCGCGGGTCGTGGTACCCGTTCGTCCCCGCGCCGGGGACGCAGCAGCGCAACACCGAGCGCGAGCTGCAGCTCAAGGCGATGCTCGGCGGCGAGCTGCCCATGGAGCCGGAGCTCGAGCGCTGGTTCCCCCTCTGGGGCGTGCCCCTCTAGAGACATGCCGGAGGACGTCCGGGCCTACCTCGAGGAGCTGGTTCCCCGGCTGCGTGGGGTGCTCGGCGACCGGCTGGTCAGCGCCGCGGTCATCGGCAGCGTCGCGTTCGACGCCTACGTGGATGGCGCGAGCGACGTCGACGTCCTCGTGGTCGTCGACGACCACCTCGACGACGAGCGGCGGTCGATCGTCATCGACCGCTGCTCGCATCGCAGCCTCCCGTGCCCGGCGCGCAAGCTCGAGCTCGTCGTCTACACGCGGGCGCAGGTGGCGGCGCCGGAGCGTGAGCAGCGCTGGGAGATCAACCTCAACAGCGGGGCGAGCGAGCAGGTCGCCGAGACCGACCCGCGGCTCGAGTCCTGGCACTGGTTCGTGCTCGATCTCGCGCAGGCCCGCGAGCACGCGATCACCCTGACCGGCCCGTCGGTGCGGCAGCTCATCGGCCCCGTGCCCGCCCCGCTCGTGCGCGAGGCGCTCGCCGAGGGCCTCGCGTGGGCGGCGCGCCACGAGCCGGGCGAGTCGCTCGTCCTCGCCGCGGCGCGGACGTGGCACTGGCACGCGACCGGCGCGTTCGCGAGCAAGGACGCCGCCTGGCGCTGGGCGCGCGAGCAGCTCGGCTAGCGCCGGGCGCTCGAGCGCTTCCTGGCGGCACGCTGGCGCTCGCGGTGCGCGCGCGCCTTCGCGCGGTTGCCGCAGACGGCCATGTTGCACCACACGCCCGAGCGGTTCTTGGAGTGGTCGTAGAACGCCCACTTGCACGTCTCCCACGGGCACGCCTTCAGCCGGTCCCACGTCCCGTCGGCCTGCGCCGCGGCGACGATCGCGAGCAGCTCGCCGAGCACGGCGTCGACGCCGGCCGCCGCGGGCGCGAGGGCCGCGACGCCGTGCGCGTCGAAGCGCACCGCCAGCGCCGCCCGCCGCGCCGTCGCGTCGACGACGCGCGCCGCCTCGGGATCGACCGCGTAGTCGCCGCCGTGGTGGCCGAGCAGCAGCTCGCGCAGCGCCTCGCGCAGCGCGACCGCCCGCTTCAGCTCCGCCGCGGTGACGCGAAGCTCCGCGGCGTCCGCGCCTCCGAGGCCCTTCTCCGCGGCCCACGCGGCGAGCGCCTCCGGCGTCCCCAGCTCATCGCCCTCCGGCTTCTCCAAGTCCACCGAGTTGACGAACTCGCGGACCACCTCGAGCCGTCCGGGCGCCGCCTGGCTGCTCACGTTCCACCGTCCTCCAACGTTCTCTGATGGCAAGCCATCACGAACCACACTACCAAAAGCGCTTGACTGGTTACGTAACCGGTCATACCATGTAGGTAGTTACGAATCGATCGGAGGCCATCGTGCTCACCCCCTCGCAGTGGAACGCCATGACGATCCGGCCCGCAGGCCCCGAGGACCGTGGCCGGCTGGCCGACCTCGCCGCCCTCGACAGCGCGCGTCCGTTCGCCGGCGACGCGCTCGTCGCCGAGGTCGAGGGCGCGCCCGTCGCCGCGCTCGAGCTGCGCACGGGCCGCGGCATCGCGGACCCGTTCACGCCGAGCGCCAAGCTGCTCGACCTCCTGCGCATCCGCGCCGCGCAGCTGCGATGAGCCATCGCGTCGCGCGGATCGACGAGATCGAACGCCACCGCGTCGTCGACGGGCAGCTGTGGTGGCACCCCGTGCGGGACCACCTCGGCGTGCGCTCGTTCGGCACGAACGCGTACGTCGCCGACGCGGCCGGCGACCTGGTCGTCGAGCCGCACGACGAGGACGAGTTCGAGGAGCTCTACGTCGTCGTGCGCGGGGCCGCGCGGTTCACGGTCGACGGCGAGACGTTCGACGCGCCGCAGGGCGCGCTCGTCCTCGTGACGCCCCCGTCGCAGCGCGTGGCGCACGCGCTCGAGCCGGGCACGACCGTGCTCGCGGTCGGCAACGTGCCCGGCCGGGCGTACGAGGTCAGCGAGTGGGAGACGCGGTGGCTACGCGCTGCCCGGCAGCAGTGAGTCCGGGATCACGCCGTCGCCGCTGAAGTCCCGCTTGGCCTCTTCGAGGTCGGTGTCCTGCGGCGGCAGGATGACGTCGGACTCGCGGAGGTCGTCGTCGGCGAGCTTCGTGCCGCGCGAGCGGACGAGCTCGAGCAGCTGATCGAACAGCTCGCGGTACCGGGCCTCGTCGCCCGCCTCGACCGCCTCGACGACGCGGTTGTCGAGGTCGTTGATCTCCTCGAGCGCGTCGTCCGACAGCTCGAACTGGTCCTCGGTCGCAATGCGGACGATCACTGGTTGCCCCCCTGGCCGAGCTCGCCGGCCGGCTTGGGGCTCTCGCCCGAGCCGAGCTCCGCGCGCATCTTCGACAGCTCGTCGTCGACCGCGCTGGCGCTCGTGAGCTCGCGCAGCTGCTTGTCGATGTCGTCCTCGCCCGAGCCGAGCGCGGTGAGGTCCTCGAACGTCCCGGCCGCCTCCAGCTCCTCGACCGCCGACGCGCGGGCGCGCATCTGCTCGGTCTTGTCCATCGCGCGCTGCATCGCGAGGCCCACGTCGGCCATCTGCTCGCCCACGCCGGTCGCGGCCTCGGAGATCTGCACCTGGGCCTCGGCGGCGGAGTACTGCGCCTTGATGACCTCCTTCTTGGTGCGGAAGGCCTCGATCTTCGCGCGCAGCTTCGCCTCGTTCTCGACGAGCCGTTGCTGCTGGTCCTCGAGCTCGCCGACCTGCTGGTCGAGCGACTGCAGCTCGGTCTGCGCGAGCTGCTTGCGCTCGAGCGCCGCGCGCGCGAGCTCCTCGTTCCCGGCGGCGAGCGCCTGGCGCGCCTGGGTGTCGAGCTTGACGACCTGCTGCTCGAGCTTGCCGCTCTGCATCTGCAGGCGCTTCTTGGACGTCACCACGTCGGCGATGCCCTTCTTGACGTTCTGCAGCAGCTCGAGCTGCTTCTCGTACGAGTAGTCGAGGGTCTCCTGCGGGTCCTCGGCGCGATCGAGGAGCTTGGAGACCTTCGCCTTGACGATGGTGGAGAACCGTCCGCTCATCCCGGGCATGCGGGCACCGTACCAGCGCGCGGGCGCTGGCTTCCGGCGGGTTCCTGCGGGTGGTCTAGAAGCCTTCGGGGTGGCGCGCGCGGAAGCCGCGCGTCGAGCGCAGCGTCGGGCGCCAGCGGGGGCCCTTGCCGCCGCGCGGGTCGCCCGCGGCGCTCGTGTCGAGCCGCAGCCCGGCGATGACGACGAACGCGTGACCGGGGTTCGTGTAGATGGTGATCCACTCGCCCGGGCCGGCCTCTCCCCAGCGCATGAACGAGCCGGAGTCGAGCGGCGACTTCAGCAGCTCGGCGCCGATGAGCGCGTAGGAGACCGTGCCGGAGCAGTCGTAGCCGAAGTCCTCGACCTTGGCGTGGCCGCCACCGTACTTGTAGGGCTTGCCGATGAGGCGGTTCGCCGACGCGATCGCCTCGCGCACCTCGGCCGGCGCGCCGGCGGGAGCGACCGCGAGGCCGTCCTTGCCGATGATCGCCTTCGCGCCGTTCCACGTGGCGCGCTGCGCCTTGACCGGATCCTTGTACGTCGCGCCACCGGTGCTGGCAGCCGACGCTGCGGCGGGGGCAAGCCCCAGCAGCACGGCACAGCTCACGATGGACGCAGCAACGCGGGAACCCCGCAAAACCAACACCTCTCTCGTCGGCCTGCGGGGTTAGCTGACGGGCTGGCGCTGAGAAAGCCTGCGCCTCGCGTCACTCTGGACGCGACTCGCCCCAAACAACGTGGGTCCCCCGCTCCCTGGCCTGTTGCCAGGGATTCGGCATCGGTGCGGCACCGTACCCGATCTGCACGAGAACATGCGCCGCGGTTGTCCTCCGTTACATCGGTTTGCGCCTGTGCACCTTGAGCGCGACGGCCGCCAGAAGCGCCGCGAGCAGCGTTGCGGCGCCCATCCGCAGGCCGAGGGGAAGAGGCGGCGCGCCGCTGCCGCACGCGCGTGCGGACGCGTGGAACCCGGCCGGATCCGCCCATGCCGTCGGGGGATCGCGGTCCTGGAAGGCGGGGCCGCGCGGGCTCGACGCTTCCGCCGGGTTCCACCAGCGCGCCTTGGCGCGTCCCCATCTGCCCGGCCAGCGCACCCACGGCCCGAGTTGGCGCACCAACGGCATGACCACGCGTCCATCTCCGCGCGCCTCGTCGTCGGGATCTGGCCACGGGCGGCCGTGCTCGCCCGGGGTCGGATACGAGGCGTGGGAGCCGTTCGCCACGTAGATCCGGCCCCGCCACGGGCACGCCTCGGCCCACTTGTGCTGCGAGAACGTCGCCACGGCGGGCCCGCGGCCGGTGCCCACCTGCACGAGCTCCCAGTCGCCCTCGTGCCGCCCGGTCCGCAGGATCCCGCGGTCCTGCGGGTTGTCCGCGTAGAGGAGCCAGAACTGCGTCCACGTCCGCCCGTCGGTGCCTCGGACGACGCGGCGGTAGACGACGTCGGGAAGGGGGTCGACGCGCGGGCGCAGCGCGATGCGGTCGCCGGCGACGCGGGCGGTGAGCGCCTCGACCGCCGTCGCGCGGTCGCCCTCGCGGGCGTCGTAGAAGAGGGTGGGCGCCGGGACCGCGCCACCGCGCGTCTGCGCCGCGACGGCTCTCGGCATCTCGATCGGGGGCGGTTCGGAAGCGACGATGGGTGGGAAGCCTGCCGAGTACGTTGTCCCGCGTGCGCCGGCCACTGCTCCTGCTCGCCCTCGTCGCGCTCCTCGCCGGCTGCGGCAAGAAGGACGACGACGCGGGCGACGCCAACCCGATCACGCCGAAGGCGAGCGTCAAGGGCGAGGAGAAGGAGGCCGCGCAGGACCTCGGCTTCCCGGCGTTCGCCACGAAGAACACGACGCGGGTCGGCTCGGCGGACCCGGTCGCGACGGCCGCCGCCGTCGCGCGCGCCGTGTACCCCGGCACCGAGTCGAAGACCCGCCCGCAGGCGGTCGTCCTGGTCGACGGGGACAACTGGCAGGGCGGCGTGGCGGCCGCGGCGCTGATGGCGCAGCCGATCGGCGCGCCGGTGCTGCTCACCGACGGCACCGACCTCCCGGCCGCCACGAAGGATGCTCTGGACGCGCTCGCGCCGACGGGCTCGCGCGCGGCGGGCGGCGCGCAGGTCGTCCGCATCGGCGACGTCGCGCAGCCGGAGGGCCTGAAGTCCAGCGACGTGAAGGGCGGCAACGGGATCGCGCAGGCGGCGGCGATCGACGCATTCCTCTCGGCCGCGCGCGGGCGCACGAGCGACGCGGTCGTCGTCACCGGTACCGACCGGCCCGACCTCGCGGTGCCCGCCGCGGGCTACGCGGCGAAGTCCGGCGACCCGGTCCTCTTCACCGAGCGCGACAGCCTCCCGCCCGCGACGCGCCAGGCGCTCGGCCGCCACCAGCAGCCGAAGATCTACGTGCTCGGCGACGAGAAGATCGTGTCGGCGAGCGTCGAGAAGCAGTTGCGGCGGCTCGGAACGGTCAAGCGGATCGACGGGACGGGCGGCGACGCCACCGCCAACTCGATCGCGTTCGCGCGCTACCTCGACGGAGCGTTCGGCTGGGGCGTCATCGACCCCGGGCACGGGCTCGTGTTCGTCGACGCGAAGCGGCCGATGGACGCGGTCGCCGCGTCGCCGCTGTCGGCCAGCGGCACGTACGGCCCGCTGCTGCTGCACGACGGCTCGTCGAAGGTGCCGCGCGCGCTCGAGAGCTACCTGCTCGACATCCAGCCGGGCTACCGGCGGGATCCGGTGCGCGGGGTCTACAATCGCGGCTGGGTGATCGGGGACGAGACGGCGATGCCGATCGTGACCCAGTCCCGCATCGACGCCCTCCTCGAGATCTCCCCGGAAGACACCGACTCCACGTCGCCCTCATCGTGAGCGAAGCCGAGCATCCCGTCCGTCGCGAGCGCGACGTCACCATCGACGACGTCCGTCAGCTCATGGGCGCGTCGACCCCGCACTTCGCGCTGCAGATCCGCAACCGGATCGCCAAGCTGATCCGCGGGCTCCCCGAGGACCACCCGGCGCGCATCGAGGGCGAGCGCGAGATCCGCCGGCTCACCGCCCTCGGGTTCTCCGGCGAGGTCCGCGGCACGCCGCACGAGGACGGCATCGAGCCGCTGCCCTCGCTGCAGGCGGACTGAGCCCGCCTCCTACTTGCCCTCTTCGCCGCGCTCCGACTGCTCGGGGGCGGGCGTCGTCTCCTGGTTCTGGGCGGGGGTGTCGGTGTTGACGGGGGCGTCGCTCTGCCCGCCGCCGCCGTCGTCGTCCCCGTCGTCGCCGCACGCGGGCGCAGTGATCGCCAGAGCCAGCGCGGCGAGCGCCATCGCGGTCCTCCTGCCTCGAAGGGTCATGGCCCGGGTCCTGCCCGGGCGGCATGGGTTGCATGCCGCCGGTAGGGTCGCGGGCCGCGATGCGCGCCGGGCTCTTCCTCGCCTACTGGCCGTGGTTCTCCCCCGAGGAGCAGGTCTCGCTGTCCGTGCTCGCCGACGATCTCGGGTTCGACTCGGTGTGGATCGCCGAGGCGTGGGGCCAGGACGTCGTCTCGGTGCTCGGGCTGCTGGCCGGGAAGACGGAGCGCGTCGGGCTGGGCACCGCGATCATGCAGATCCCCGCGCGCAAGCCGGCGGCCGCGGCGATGGCGGCGGCGACGCTCGACGTGCTGAGCGGCGGGCGGTTCAGGCTCGGCCTCGGCCTGTCCGGGCCGCAGGTCTCCGAGGGCTGGTACGGCGAGCCGTTCACCCACGGGCTGCGCCGCACCCGCGAGTACGTCGACGTGGTGCGGCGGATCCTCGCGGGCGAGAAGGTGCAGGTGCCGATGCCGGAGGGCCAGCCGGGCATGGGGCTCGGCAAGCCGCTGCGCCTGCTGGCCAAGCCGGTGCAGGAGCGGATCCCGATCTACCTCGGCGCGATCGGCCCGAAGTCGATCGAGCAGACCGCGCGGATCGCCGACGGGTGGCTTCCCGCCTTCCTCGATCCGCGCAACCCGGACGTGCTGCTCGGCCCGATGCGGGCGGGGCTCGAGGCCGCCGGCCGGACCGGCGACGACTTCGACGTCGCCGCCGCGGTGCCGGTCGCCATCGCCGACGACCTCGACGCGGCGCGCGACGCGGTGCGTCCGTGGCTCGCCTTCTACCTCGGCGCGATGGGCGCGCGCGAGAAGAACTTCTACGTCGACCTCGCCGACCGCTACGGACACGGCGACGTCGCCCGCGAGGTCCAGACGCGCGTCCTCGACGGCGACCGCATGGGCGCCGCCGGCGCGTTGACCACAGACCTCATCGACGCCACCGCGCTGGCCTGCACGCCCGCCACCCTCGACGACCGCCTCGCCGAGTACGAGCGCGCCGGCGTCACCACCCTCCTCGCGATCCCCGCCGGCGACCGCGACGCGACGGTCCGCGCCCTCGCCGCCGCGGCCGTCCCCGCCTGAATCCCTTTCCGTCCGCGGCGCGCGGGATGCTGCTGCGTCCATGTCTGCGCCCTTGACGGAGCGGCCGGCGGGGATCCCCGGATCCGAGCTCTCCGGGCCCTTCGCGGTCGGGGTCTACGCCGCGAAGCTCCGCGGCTGGCTGCGCGAGCGCGCGCGGGTGCAGCTGTTCGGCGAGGTGTGGAACCTCCGCGTCACGAAGACGCGCGTGTGGTTCGAGCTGCGCGACGCGACCGGCGCGCTGCCGTGCGCGATGTGGCGCGACGACTTCGAGGCGCTGCAGCTGGGCGAGGGCGCGCTCGCGAACGGGTCGCAGGTCGTGGTCGCCGGCGGGCTCGACTACTACCCCGGCTCGCGCACGGCGTCGCCGTCGTTCTCGTTCGCGGTCACAGCGCTGCGGATCGCGGGCGAGGGCGACCTCCTTGCCCAGCTCGACCGGCTGCGCAAGCTGCTCGACGCCGAGGGCCTCTTCGCACCGCAGAAGCGCCTCGAGCGCGCGGCGCTGCCGAAGTCGATCGGCGTCGTCTGCGCCGAGGGCGGCAAGGCGCGCGACGACGTCCTCGCCGGGCTGACCCGCCGCGGCTGGCGCGGGCGGCTCGTCTGGGCGTTCGCGCCCGTCCAGGACCGCAACGCCGCCCCGCGCGTCACCGCCGTCCTCCAGGACCTGGCCGCGACCCGCGCGGTCGACGTGATCATCGTCGCCCGCGGCGGCGGCTCCCTCGCCGACCTCTTCTGCTTCTGCGACGAGACCCTCTGCCGCACCGTCGCGATGCTCCCGGTCCCGGTGATCGCGTCGGTCGGCCACCACACCGACCGGACGCTCATCGACGACGTCGCCGCCGTCTCGTGCTCGACCCCCACCCACGCCGCCGAAGCCGCCGTCGCCTTCGACCTCACCGAGGCCCGCGCGTCGCTGCACACCGCAGCCGCCCGCCTCCGCCGCCATGGCGCGCGGGTCGAGACCGCGAGGACCACGACATGGGACCTCGCCGCCCGGCTGGAGCGGCACGCGCAGCGCGCGGTGGTCGAGCGGGCGCGGACGCTCGCCGCGCTCTCGCGTGCCCCGATGGACCACGTCAAGCGCGAGCGGGCGCGGCTGCACCAGCAGCTGCGCGAGATCCGGGCGGCGACGGCGCGGCGGTTCGAGCTCGAGGGCGCGCATACGCAGCGCCGGGCGCTCGTCGTCGCGCGCAAGGGCGCGGCGACGGAGACGTCGCTGGCGGCGCGGGCGCGCGAGCTGCGGACCGACGGCGACACGCTGCGCCGCGCGGCCGGCGAGGCGACGGCCGACCGGCGCCGGGACCTCGACCGCCTCCTTCTCGCGCTGACCGCCCACGATCCGCAGCGGACGCTCGAGCGCGGCTACGCGCTGGTGGAGACGACCGGCGGCGAGACGATCACCGGCGCCGCCGCCGCCCGCGATGCCGGCGACATCCGGCTGCGGTTCGCCGACGGCGTCGTCGACGCCCGCACCGCGGACACCTCTTTGGCAACGACCCCGACCCTCTTCGAGGAGCAGTGATGGAGCAGACCGAGCACACCTACGAGACCGCGACCGGCCGGATCGAGGCGATCATCCGGCGGCTGGATTCCGGCGAGGCCGGGCTGCGGGAGACCCTCGAACTCTGCAAGGAGGGGCGGACGCTCGTCGAGCTCTGCGCGAACGAGCTCGACGCCGTCGGCAAGGGCCTCGAGGAGCTGAAGCTCGACGACCTCGTCGCCCGCCTCGAGGGCCAGCGCGCCGCCGCGTAGACCGCGGGGACGGCGGCGCGGAGACCGCGGGGCGCCGCGACCTCAGGCGTTGTTCGCCTTCCTCCTCTTCGCGCGAGCCGCTCGTTCTCCGGCGGCGGCGACGAGGGGGGCGGTGCGGGGCGGGACCTGGCGGGTCAGGACGATGTAGGACGTCGCGCGGCGGATCGCGGCGGAGGTCAGGAGGCGGTTGATGAGCTCCTGGAGGTGCTCGGTGTCGCGGGCGACGATCCGGCACATGAGGTCCTGGGGGCCCGAGATCGCGTCGGCCTCGATGACCTCGGGGACGGACTCGAGGATCCGGACCGCGTCGGTCAGCCGGCCCTGGGCGAGCTCCATGAGGACGAAGGCCTGGATCGGATAGCCCATCGCGGCCGGCTCGATCTCCGGGCCGTAGCCGGTGACGACGCCGCGCTGCTCGAGCTTGGAGAGCCGCGCCTGGACGGTTCCGCGCGCGACGCCGAGCCGCCGGGCGATCTCGAGCAGCCCCACCCGGGGGTTCGCGCGGAGCTCGGCGATCAGCCGGGCGTCGAGCTCGTCGATCTCACTGGTCAACCTGACCAGTGATCTTGTCACAGAACTGGACGGAAGTGCGCAATTCGCCCACTCGAGCTGGTCGGAGTTGCCAGCGCGACCGCCGTTCGCTGTGCTTCCAGGCAAGGCAGGCCCTGCCGGGAGGGATCACACGTGTTCGAAGAAGGACAGCTCTACTCGCCCGTGAGCGAGAGCGAGGACGGGCAGGTCACCGTCCACCTCGCGCCCGACCACCCGGGCTTCGCCGACGACGCCTACCGCGCCCGGCGCAACGAGATCGCGCAGATGGCGCTGCGGTGGCGGCCCGGCGAGCCGTCCCCCGACGTCCGCTACTCCGACGAGGAGCACGAGGTCTGGCGCACCGTCTGCCGCGAGCTGCGCCCCAAGCACGAGAAGCTCGCCATCCGCGAGTACGTCGAGGCCATCGACCGGGTCGGCCTGCCGACCGACCGCGTCCCGAACCTCGACGAGGTCTCCGACCGCGTCGAGCCGATCACCGGCTTCCGCTACGTCCCCGCCCCCGGGCTCGTCCCCCTCCGCGAGTTCTACGGCTCGCTGAAGGACCGGATCTTCCACTCGACCCAGTACGTCCGGCATGCCGCCCAGCCGCTCTACACCCCCGAGCCGGACATCATCCACGAGGTCATCGGCCACGGGCACCTGCTCGCCACGCCGACGTTCTCCGAGCTGCACCGCATGACGGGCGAGGCCACGCACCGCCTCCGCGACGAGGAGAACCTCCGCTTCCTCTCGCGGGTCTTCTGGTTCACCGTCGAGTTCGGCGTCGTCGTCGAGGACGGCGAGCTGCGCGCGTACGGCGCCGGGATCCTCAGCTCGTACGGCGAGATCGACGAGTTCCGCCACATGGAGCTGCGGCCGCTCGACCTCGTCGAGATGGGCACCGCGGACTACGACATCACGCACTACCAGCCGGTCCTCTACCGCGCCGAGTCCCTCGACGAGGTACGCGAGGTCGTCGGCGGCTTCCTGACCACTTGCACCGACGAATCGATCGAGGAGATGCGCCGTGAGCACGCTCTCGCCTGACCTGAAGACCGTCACCCCGCCCGTCCGCGACGACGACAAGATGCCGCTGCACGGCATCGACCACGTCGAGCTCTGGGTCGGGAACGCGAAGCAGGCGGCGTACTTCTTCTGCCGCGCCTACGGCTTCACCGAGGTCGCCTACGCCGGCCTCGAGACCGGCACGCGCGACCGCACGAGCCACGTGCTCCAGCAGGGCCGCGTCCGCCTCGTCCTCACCGGCGCCCTGCGCTCCGACCACGAGATCGCCGCCCACCACCACAAGCACGGCGACGGCGTGAAGGTCATCGCGCTCTCCGTCCCCGACGTCCACCACGCGTACAAGCACGCGCTCGAGCGCGGCGCGACCGGCCTCACCGAGCCGCGCGAGATCACCGACGACCACGGCACCGTCGTGGTCGCCGACATCGCCACCTACGGCGAGACGATCCACCGCTTCGTCGACCGCTCGAACTACAAGGGCGAGTTCCTTCCGGGCTACGAGACCGTCGGGCACGACGGCGATCCGAAGGCCGGCGGCATGCTCATCGCGATCGACCACATCGTCGGCAACGTCGAGCTCGGCGCGATGGAGCAGTGGGTCAAGTACTACGAGGACGTCTTCGGGATGACCGAGATGATCCACTTCTCCGACGAGGCGATCTCGACGGAGTACAGCGCGCTCATGTCGAAGGTCGTCACGAGCGGCGACGGGCGCGTGAAGTTCCCGATCAACGAGCCCGCGCAGGGCAAGCGCAAGTCGCAGATCGACGAGTACCTCGAGTTCTACGAGGGCGCCGGCGCGCAGCACATCGCGCTCGCCACGCGCGACATCATCGGCACGGTGGCCGAGCTCAAGGCGCGCGGCGTCGAGTTCCTCACCACCCCCGAGGCGTACTACGACGAGGTCCCGGACCGCGTCGGCGAGATCAGCGAGGACCTCGAGGACCTGCGCCGGCTCGGGATCCTCGTCGACAGCGACGACGAGGGCTACCTCCTGCAGATCTTCACGAAGCCGCTCGGCGACCGCCCGACGATCTTCTTCGAGATCATCGAGCGCCACGGCGCCCGCGGCTTCGGCGAAGGCAACTTCAAGGCCCTGTTCGAGGCGATCGAGCGCGAGCAGGAGCGGCGCGGCAACCTCTGATCAGGGAGACTGGAGCCATGCGCTACGTCCAGATGGGCGAGGTCCCGCCCAAGCGCCACACGCAAGTGCGCGGCGAGGACGGCCGGCTGCTCGTCGAGGAGGTCGTCGGCTACGAGGGCTTCAGCGGGAACGAGTCGATCCTGCTGCACCTCGAGTCGCCCTGCCGCATCGTCGAGGCCGGCGAGTTCACGCCGATCCACCTCGAGGAGTGGGTGCCCGACGCGCACGTGCACCGGCTGACCGACACCGCCCCCGTGCAAGCCGAGGGCGACCCGGTGTTCGGCCGCAAGGTGCTCATGTACAACGGCGACGTCGAGATCGGGATCTGCAAGCCGGTCGAGGAGCTCGACGCCTTCTACCGCTGCGGCGAGGGCGACGAGGTCCTCTACGTCCAGGAGGGGTCCGGCGAGATCGAGACGACGTTCGGCACGCTGCCGTTCCGCCAGCACGACTACGTCGTCATCCCGCGCGCCACCACGTACCGCGTCCGCCTGCACGACGGCCCGCACTCGTGGCTGACGTTCTTCACGCCGGGCGAGATCGAGACGCCGAACCGCTACCGCAACCGGTACGGCCAGCTGCTCGAGCACGCGCCGTTCAGCCAGCGCGACTTCCATCCGCCCGCCGAGCTCGTCACCCACGCCGAGCACGGCGAGTTCGAGGTCGTCGTGCGCGTGCGCAACGGCTACCAGCGCTACACGCTCGACTACCACCCCCTCGACGTCGTCGGGTGGGACGGCTACGTCTACCCGTACACGTTCAACATCCACGACTTCGAGCCCAAGGCCGGCCGCCTGCACCAGCCGCCGCCCGCGCACCAGACGTTCCAGGGCCCGAACTTCGTGATCTGCTCGTTCTGTCCCCGGCAGCTCGAGTGGGATCCCCTCGCGGTCCCGCTGCCGTACCACCACTCCAACCTGCAGTCCGAGGAGGTCATGTTCTACTCGGCGGGCGACTACGCGGCGCGCAAGGGCGTCGACGTCGGCTGCTTCACGCTCCATCCGAGCGGCCTTCCGCACGGGCCGCAGCCGGGCGCCGTCGAGAAGGCGCTCGGGATGCGCGAGACGAACGAGCTCGCCGTCATGTGCGACACCTTCAGGCCGCTCAAGCTGACCACGCTGGCGCGCGATCTCGACAAGCCGGAGTACGCGTACAGCTGGTTCACGCCGCGCGAGGAGCCGGTGGCGACCTGACAGCCTTCGCTTGGGGCACCGTTCGCGTCGCCGGGAGCCTCCCGCAGCCGGCGGCGCGAATTGGTGACGAAGTCGTCGTCCTCGACGGCGTGCGCGATCTCAACGCGCTCATCGAGGGCGGCCCGCGCCTCTGGGAGGAGGTCCGGGAGCGAGCGGAGGGGTCCGGCTCGCGGATCGCGTTGAGCGACTGCGAGCCGGTCCTCCCCGTTCGCGTGACCGACTACGTCGACTTCTACGCGTCGCTCGAGCACGCGACGAACGTCGGGCGCATGTTCCGCCCCGACCAGCCGCTGCAGCCGAACTGGCGCCACCTGCCCGTCGGCTACCACGGCCGCGCGTCGACGGTGGTCGTCAGCGGCACGCCGGTCCGCCGCCCCCACGGCCAGGCGATGAACGGGCCGAGGCCGGAGCTGCGCGCGACGATGGCGCTCGACTTCGAGTGCGAGCTGGGGTTCGTCTGCGGCCCGACGACCGCGCTCGGCGAGCAGGTGCCGGTGGAGCGGGCGGGCGAGCGGATCTTCGGCTTCGTGCTGCTCAACGACTGGAGCGCGCGCGACATCCAGTCGTGGGAGTACCAGCCGCTGGGCCCGTTCCTCGGCAAGTCGTTCGCGACGTCGGTCTCGCCGTGGATCGTGCCGCCGTCGGAGCTCGAGCTGGTCGAGCCGCGCGTGCAGGACCCGCAGCCGCTGCCCTACCTCCGCGGGGCGGGGCGCTGGGCGGTCGACGTCGACATCGAGGTGCTGATCAACGACGAGGTCGTCGCGCGCTGCAACCCGCGCGGCCTGTACTGGACGCCCCCGCAGATGCTCGCGCACGCGACGGTCAACGGCGCGACCCTGACCGCGGGCGACCTCTTCGGCACGGGGACGATCTCGGGGACGGAGCCCGGGACGCTCGGCTGCCTGCTCGAGAGCGAGCGCGGCGGGCGCTGGCTGGAGGACGGCGACGAGGTGGTGATGCGCGCCGCGCCGTTCGGCGAGGTGCGAGGTCGTGTTTCACCGGCCGTGTGATCGGCGACACACCCCAAATGGGGTCGCCACAGCACAAGGACACGCTTTCGGTCGTCGACACGAGCTTCCTGAACCTCGAGCAGGGCTCCACGCACATGCACGTCGGCGCCATCACGATCTTCGAGGGGCCGGCGCTGGACTGCACGGACCTCTTCGCCCACGTCGAGGAGCGGCTGCACCTCGTCCCGCGCTACCGCCAGAAGGTCGTCTGGCCGGGGCTCGAGCTCGGCCGGCCGATGTGGATCGACGACCCGTGCTTCACGCTCGACTACCACGTGCGCCACACCGCGCTGCCCCGGCCCGGCACGCGCGACCAGCTGCGCAAGCTCGCCGCGCGCGTGTTCTCCCAGCAGCTCGACCGCGACAAGCCGCTGTGGGAGATGTGGCTCGTCGACGGGCTCGAGGACGACCGCTTCGCGATCGTCTCCAAGACGCACCACGCGCTCATCGACGGCATGAGCGGCGTCGACATCCTCTCGACGCTCTTCGACCTGTCGCCCGAGGGCCGCGAGATCGAGCCGCCGGAGCGGGCATGGCAGCCGAAGCCGCGCCCGAGCGGCCTCGAGCTCAAGGCCGAGGCGGTCGGCGAGCTCGCGACGCGCCCGTGGCGGATGGCGCGCAAAGCGCTGCGCGCGGTCGCGACGCCGCAGCGCACCGCGAAGACGGTCGCCGACGGCGCCCGGGGCATCAACGACCTGCTCGTCGGGCCGATGCTCTCCCCCGCCCCGGACGTGCCGCTCAACACGTCGATCGGGCCGCACCGGCGCGTCGAGTGGGTCGGCTTCGACCTCGACGACTTCAAGGCGGTCAAGAACGCGCTCGGCGGCACGGTCAACGACGTCGTGCTCGCGACGGTCGCCGGCGCGCTGCGGCGCTGGCTGCGCCGGCACGGGACGCGCACCGAGGGGCTCGAGCTGCGCGCGATGGTGCCGGTCTCGATCCGCACCGAGGACCAGCGCCACACGTTCGGGAACCGCGTCGCGGCGATGCGCGGGCCGCTGCCCGTGTGGGCCGAGGACCCGGTCGAGCGGCTCGCCGCCGTCCGCGGGACGATGCAGGGGCTCAAGGAGTCCAAGCAGGCGCTGGGCGCCGAGGTGCTCGCCGACCTCCAGGGCTTCGCGCCGCCGACGCTGCTCGCGATGGGCGCGCGGATCAACTTCTCGACCCGCCTGTTCAACACGATCGTGACGAACGTGCCGGGCCCGCAGTTCCCGCTGTGGCTCGCCGGCCGCAAGCTCGACGAGATGGTCCCGCTCGGCTTCCTGCCGGACGGCCACGCCGTCTTCTTCGCGATCATGTCCTACAACGGCCGGCTCGTCATCGGCCTGCTCGGCGAGCGCGACGCGCTCGAGGACATCGAGCACCTCGGCGACGACCTGCGCGCCTCGCTCGACGAGCTCAAGGCCGCCGCGGGCCTGCCCACGACGGCCGAGAGCAGCCCGAAGCCGAGGAAGCGGGGCGGGCCGTCCGACGGGCACCGCAGGGTCGCGGCGGGCGCGAGCTCGTCGAACGGCCACGCGGGCTGATCAGGCGGCGCGCACCTTCCCGGCGGGCTCACGTTCGGCGAGGACCTTGAGGTTCTTCGCCGCGCGGGCCACGAGCGCAGCGAGCATGCCGCCGGCGATGGCCAGGCCGGCCGCGTCGAGCACCGAGACGCCGACGCCCGCGATCGTGGTGCCCAGCGGCGCGCCGAGGAACAGCGCCACGTTCAGCGCGACGAGCGCCAGCCGCGCCTCGGTCGGGCCGATGCTGCCGTAGCCGAGGCTGAACACGCCGAACGCGCTGGTCTCGAGGTACGTGTTGATCGACAGCAGCAGGTAGGCGACGACGATCGCCAGGCCGGTGGCGAGCAGCATGTGCGGCGACAGCCCGAGGCCGATGCCGATCGCCGCGGTCGCGAAGCCGTCGACGAGGTGGTCGAGGTAGTAGCCGTAGGTCGGCCGCTCGATCTTGCGCACCCGCGCGAGCGTCCCGTCGAGCGAGTCGCCGAGCCAGTGCACGACGAGCAGGCCGCTGGCGACGAGCAGCCACACCGGGTTCTCGTTGGCGAGCACGTACGCGGCGGCGATCCCGAGCGCGGCGACGACGCCGAGCGCGGTCAGGTGGTCCGGCAGGACCCGCCGGGGCAGGCGCGGCGCGAGCCAGTGCAGCACCCGCTGCTCGGCGTCCGCGAGGAGGAACCGCTTGGCGCGCGGAGCGTGGGCGGATGGCGTGGTGGTGGACATCTTCCTCTCCTTGTTGACCGTTGGTCTACAAGAAGTACGCGCCTCGCCGCTCGCGGTTACGCGTAGGTTCCCCGGGGTGACCGACTGGGACCGCCTGAAGGACCTGCCGCTACGCATCGACGGCTACGCGCTCGAGCGCCTCGAGGAGGAGGTGTCGAGCGGGTTCTCGCGCGTGTGCACCGTGATCCACCTCCACGGCGACGGCGAGGAGGGCGTCGGCGAGGACGTCGTCTACGACGCCGAGGACCACGACGCCGCGCAGGAGCAGGGCGCCGTGCTGCCGCTCGACGGCGCCTGGACGCTCGGGACGTTCGCCGAGCACCTGGGGACGCTCGACCTCTTCCCCCGGCCGCCCGTCCGCGACGTCAGCCGGCTGTACCGCCGCTACGCGTACGAGTCCGCCGCGCTCGACCTCGCGCTGCGGCAGGCCGGCACGACGCTGCACGAGGCGGTGGGCCGCGAGGCGAAGCCCGTGACGTTCGTCGTCTCGCTGCGCCTCGGCGAGCCGGCCTCGCTGGACCCGGTCACGAGCCGGCTCGCGCACTACCCCGAGCTGCGCTTCAAGCTCGACCCGACCGTCTCGTGGACGCAGGAGGTCGTCGACGGCCTGGCCGCGACGGGCTCCGTAGACTCCGTCGACTTCAAGGGCCTCTACACCGGCACGGTCGTCGACGTCCCGGCCGACCCCGAGCTCTACCGCCGCGTGCTCGCCGCGCTGCCGGACGCCTGGATCGAGGACCCGCACCTCGACGACGGGATCCAGCGGCTCCTCGAGCCCCACCGCGACCGCATCACGTGGGACGCGAACATCCACGGCATCGACGACATCGAGGCGCTGCCCTTCGCGCCGAAGATGGTCAACGTCAAGCCCTCGCGGGTCGGGCCGCTGCAGGCGCTGTTCGCCACGTACGCCTACTGCGAGGAGCGCGGGATCCGGATGTACGGCGGCGGGCAGTTCGAGCTCGGCCCCGGCCGCGGCCAGATCCAGTACCTGGCGTCGCTCTACCACCCCGACGGCCCGAACGACGTCTCGCCGTCCGGGTTCCACGTGCCGGACCCGCCGCCCGGCCTGCCCACGAGCCCGCTGCCCGTCGCGACGGCGCCGGTGGGCTTCCGCTGGGGGTGATCAAGGCTCGGCGCGCGGGGCCGATGACCGGGAGCGATGGATCGCCTCCTGGAGAAGCTCCCGCGCGGCCACACGCTGCCGCCGCGCGTGTGGGCGGTCCGCCATCGCGTCATGGTCGGGATCGTGCTCGCGCACGTGCCGGCGCTGCTCGTCTTCGGGCTCGCGCGCGGGTACGCCGCGCCGCACGTCCTGCTCGACATCGCCCCGATCGCGCTCCTGGGCCTCCTCGGCGCGTGGTCCCATCCGTCGCGCACGATCCGCGCGGCGTGCGTCTCGCTCGGGCTGCTGACCTCGTCGGCGATGCTCGTGCACCTGTGGGGCGGCGTCATCGAGGCCCACTTCCACTTCTTCGTGATGGTCACGCTGCTCGCCACGTACGAGGAGTGGCGGCCGTACCTCCTGGCGATCGGCTTCGTCGTCCTGCACCACGGGATCACCGGCGTGCTCGAGGCGCACTCGGTCTACGCGCATCTCGGCGCCGAGCAGCACCCGTGGGGCTGGGCCGCGATCCACGGCGGCTTCATCACCGCGCTCGCGCTGGCGAACGTCGTCTCGTGGCGCCTCAACGAGGACGTGCGCGCCGAGATGCGCCGCACCGAGGACCGCTTTCGGTCGGCGTTCGACGACGCCCCCAGCGGGATGGCGCTCGTCTCACCGGATGGCCGCATCACCCGCGTCAACGCCGCGCTCGCCGCCCGTACCGGCCACGACGCCGACGCGCTGGTGGGCATGCCGCTCGCCGAGCTGCTCCCCGCCGACGAGCGCGAGCGCGTGCGCAGCTGGCCCGAGCCGACCGACGGCCGCTCCGAGGAGCGGCGGTTCGTCCGCGGCGACGGGACCATCGGCTGGGCGCTGTGGCAGCACTCGCTCATGCCGGGCCACGAGGGCGAGGAACCGACCTTCGTCAGCCACATGCTCGACATCTCGGTCCGCAAGCGCGCGGAGTCCGAGCTGGACTACCAGGCCCACCACGACGCGCTGACGGGCCTCCCGAACCGCACGCTCTTCTCCGAGCAGCTCGACCTCGCGCTGGCGGCCGCCGCCGACGGCCGGCGCCCCGCGGTGCTCTTCGTCGACCTCGACAACTTCAAGCTCGTCAACGACTCGATGGGCCACGGCCCCGGCGACCGCCTGCTCGTCGCGGTCGCCGAGCGGCTGCGCCGCGCGCTGCGCCCCGACGACCTCGTGGCCCGCTTCGGCGGTGACGAGTTCGCGGTGCTGCTGCGCAGCGTCCGCGACGAGCGCGACACCGACCGCATCGCCGACCGGCTGCTGAGCGCGCTGCGCGCCCCGGTCGTCGTCGACGAGGAGCAGCGCTTCGTCACCGCCTCGATCGGCATCTGCCTCGCCGACCCGGACGGCACCGCAACCTCCGATGAGCTCCTGCGCGACGCCGACGCGGCCATGTATCGCGCGAAGGAGCGCGGCAAGGCGCGCGCCGAGGTGTTCGACCGGTCGCTGCGCGACCAGGTCGTCGAGCGCGTCGCCCTCGAGCACGACCTGCGCGGCGCCGCCGCCCGCGGCGAGCTGGTCCTCGAGTACCAGCCCTTCGTCGACCTGGCGACCGGGCGCGTCACCGGCGTCGAGGCGCTCGTCCGCTGGGCGCATCCGCGCCTGGGCCTCGTGCCGCCGCTGCGGTTCATCACGATCGCCGAGCAGAGCGGGCTCATCAACGAGATCGGCGACTGGGTCCTGCAGACGGCGTGCGCCCAGGCGGTGCAGTGGCCCGACGACCTCGAGGTCGCCGTCAACGTCTCGCCGCGCCAGCTCTCCTCCGTCCGCTTCCCCGACGACGTCGCCGCGACGCTCGCCGAGACGGGCCTGCGCCCCGGGCGCCTCTGCCTCGAGGTCACCGAGAGCGCGTTCGTCGCCGACATCGAGCACGCGACCCACACGCTCGAGCGCCTGCGCGCGCTCGGCGTCCGGATGGCCATCGACGACTTCGGCGTCGGTTACGCCTCGCTCAGCCAGCTCAAGGCGCTCCCGCCGATCGACGTGCTGAAGGTCGACCGCTCGTTCGTCAGCGGCGTGCTCGCCGACCCCGAGGATCGCGCGATCGTCGAGGCGGTCGTCCGCCTCGCGCAGTCGCTGGGCCTCGAGACGGTCGCCGAGGGCGTCGAGACCGCCGACCACGCCGAGGCGCTGCGCGACCTGGACTGCAAGATGGCCCAGGGCTACCACTTCGCCCGCCCCGCGCACCCGAGCGCGGTCGACGAGCTGCTGCGCCGCCAGGAAGCCGGCGAGCTCGTCTAGCTACAGCGGCCGCGCGAACCAGCGCAGCCCGAGCGCGGCGCCGACCAGCACGAGCAGCAGCGCGCCGCCGGCGAGCGCCGAGGTGACCTCGCGCTTCTCGTGCCTGGTCGCCACCTGCGACCCGAGCCGCTTGTAGATCGCGCTGAGCTCGTCGGCCTGCGTCGCGGTGAACGTGCGCCCGCCGGTGATGCGCGCGATCTCCGCCATCGCCTCGGTGTCGGGCGGGACCGGCTCGCTGCGCAGCGTGCCGTCGGCGCGCGGGCGCTGGATCGTGCCGGACTGCGTCCCGAGCGCGATCGTGTAGATCGGCACCTTCATCTGCCGCGCGCGGCGCGCGACCTCCAGCGCGTCGCGCCCGCGCTTGGACTCGCCGTCGGACAGCAGCACGATCGCGGCGGGCGGCGCGGACTGCCCCGGGCGCGCGCTCGCGCGGATCGCCTGCAGCGTGAGGTCGAGCGCGTCGCCGGTCGCCGTGCTGCCGCTCGCGCGCAGCGACGCGATGCTCGCGCGGACGAGCGCGTGATCGGCCGTGGGCGGCGTGACCACCTCGGCCTTGTGGTTGAACGCCACGAGGCCGGCGCGGATGCGGCTCGGCAGGTCGGCGACCATCCGGTCGGCGGCCACGCGCGCCGCGGTCAGCCGGTCAGGCCGGACGTCGGTCGCCAGCATCGAGCCGGAGACGTCGGTGGTGAGCATGACCGTCGCCTGCTCGACGGGGACGGCCACCGTGCGCTGCGGCTTGGCGAGCGCGACGAGGAGCACGGCGAGCGCCGCCCCCCACAGGACGGCCGGGAGGTGCGCCCGCCAGCCGGGCCGCCGGCGGACGAGCGCCGGCATGAGCACCGGGTTGGCGAAGCGCGCCGCCCGCGCACGGCTGCGCCGTGCCGCCTGGACGTAGGCGAGCACGGCGAGCGGAAGGAGAAGCAGGCCCGCGAGGTACGCGGGCGCGCCGAAGCTCATCCCCCGACGGCCTTGTTCGGGCGCTGCCCGAGCTCCACCTCGACGGGGTCGGCCCGCGTGCCGCGCCGGACCTCGACCGACACGCGGTCGCCCGGCTTGAGCGCGTTCACCGCGGATGCGATGTCGTCCGGCTGGTCGACCGCCTTGCCGTCGACCTTCGTGATCACGTCGCCGGGCGCGATGCCGGCGCGCTCGGCCGGCGAGCCGGGCACGACCTGCCCGACCTGCGCCCCGCCGCTCGTCGACGGCGCCGTGCTGACGCCCAGCCACGGCCGCTCGATCGGCTGGCCGGTGCGCAGCTTCGGGACGATCTCCTTGACGGTGTTCGACGGCACCGAGAACCCGATGCCGATGTTGCCGCCGCCCCCGCCGGACGTCGCGATCTGCGAGTTGACGCCGATCACCTCGGCCTTCTGGTTGAGCAGCGGGCCGCCGGAGTTGCCGGGGTTGATCGGCGCGTCGGTCTGGATGACCTCGTCGATCTGGAAGCCGTCGGGCGCTTGGATCTCGCGCTTGAGGCCGGAGATGATGCCCGCGGTCGCGGTGCGCGGCAGCCCGAGCGGGTTGCCGATCGCGACGGCGAGGTCGCCGACCTTGACGTCGTCGGAGTTCGCGAACGCGAGCGGGCGGATGCCGCTGACCGCGCCGGGGTCGACCTTCAGGACGGCGAGGTCGGAGCCCTCGTCGCGACCGACGACTCGGGCCTGCACGGGCTTGCCGTCGTCGCCGAAGCGGACGGCGACCTGCGCGGACGTGCCGACGACGTGCGCGTTCGTCACGAGCGTGCCGTCGGAGTCGACGAGGAACCCGGTGCCGCTGCCCTGACCGGTCTGGACCGACGCGACCGCGGGGCTGGCGGCGGCGTAGATCCGCCCGACGGCGGAGTTCGACGCCTTCGCGCCCGGGCTCTGCGCGACGGCGGGCGGCAGCGCGCCGCTGCCCGCCGATCCGCCGTCGTCGTCGACCAGCGCGCCGATGCCCAGCGCGCCGCCCGCGACGACGAGGCCGGCGAGCGCGCCGGCGAGCGTCGCGCGGCGCGTGCTGGCGCCGGTGCGCTTGGGCGCTTGAGGCTCCTCCGGCGGCGGCTCGACGGGATCGGGCTGCGGCGGGAGCGGGTCGCGCGGCTTCTCGGGGCGCGGTCCGCCCTCGAGCTCGAACCCGCTCCACAGGCGGCCCGGCGCGGGGCCGCGGCGATAGCGCTTCTCGGTCACGTCCTCCGGCATGGAGACCACCGTAGGCCCTCCGGATGAGGAGAGCCTGTCGGTGGTCTCAACGGGCGCTAAACGCGCTGGATGATGGTGCCGGTCCCGAGGCCGCCGCCGCAGCACATCGTCACGAGCCCGACCTCCTTGTCGGAGCGCTCGAGCTCGTGCAGCAGCGTGGTGATGAGCCGCGCGCCCGTCGAGCCGAGCGGGTGGCCGAGGGCCATCGCGCCGCCGTTGACGTTGACGCGGTCCATGTCCGGCTCGAGCTCGCGGCGCCAGGCGGCGACGACGGGCGCGAACGCCTCGTTGACCTCGAACAGGTCGATGTCGCCGATCGACATCTTGTTGCGGCTGAGGAGCTTGCGCGTGGCCGGGATCGGGCCCTCGAGCATCTTCACCGGGTCGCAGCCGACCGTCGTCTGGTCGACGATCCGCGCGCGCGCCTTCAGCCCGAGCTGCTCGGCCTTCTCGCGGCTCATCAGCAGCACGGCGGCCGCGCCGTCGGAGATCTGCGACGAGTTGCCCGCGGTGATCTTGCCGTCGGGCTTGAACGCCGGCTTGAGCTGGGCGAGCGTCTCGAGGTTCGTGTCCGGCCGGATGCCCTGGTCGGTGACGTACGTGTCGCCGTTGACCTGGAACGGGACGATCTCGCGCTCGAAGCGGCCCTCCTCGGTCGCCTGATGGGCGAGGCGGTGCGAGCGCACGGCGAGCTCGTCGAGCTCGGACCGGGGGATCTCCCACTGGTCGGCGATCATCTCGGCGCCGAGGCCCTGGCCGACGATGTTGTGCTTGTCGAGCAGCTTCTGCGTGAAGGCCTGGCCGTGCTCGCGCATGACGTCCATGCCGTCGGCGAACGAGATGTGGCCCATGTGCTCGACGCCCGAGCCGATGACCACGTCGTGGATCCCGGCGGCGACGAGCGCGGCGCCGAAGTTGACGGCCTGCTGGGCCGAGCCGCACTGGCGGTCGACGGTGGTCGCGGCGGCCTCGATCGGCAGCCCCTCCTGCAGCCAGGCGTTGCGCCCGATGTTGAAGCCCTGCTCGCCGAACTGCTGCACGCAGCCGGCGATGACGTCCTCGACCTCGCTCGCGTCGATGCCCGAGCGGGCGATCACCTCGGAGTACGTCTTGCCAAGGAGATCCGCCGGGTGGACGTCCTTGTAGTAGCCCTTCTCCGGGTGGCCGCGGCCCACCGGCGTGCGGACCGCTTCGACGATGACGACCTCTCGACCCTGCTGGCTCACTGGGCTTCCTCCGACGGCTCGGGTGGTGACGCGTGCGTCACGTCGAGAGGTTAGTCTGCCGCCCCCTTGTGAGAGAGAAACTAGGAATCGTCGGTGGTGGAGCGATCGCCTGCGGCCTCGCCGCCACCGCCGCCAGACACGGTGACGTCCTGCTATGGGCCCGTTCGCCCGACAAGGCGCGAGCAGGCGTGGACAAGGCCTGCGGGCGCCTGTCCGGCGAGGTGAACGCGCAACACGTCAAGGTCGTCAGCGACCTGGAGGAGCTGGGCGAGGCGACGGTGGTCGTGGAGGCCATCGCCGAGGACCTCGAGCTCAAGCGGCAGATCTACACGTCGATCCCGGATGGCGACGAGCGGATCCTCGCGACGACGACGTCGTCGCTGTCGATCGAGTCGCTCGCCGACGCGAGCGGCCGGGCCGACCGGTTCGTCGGGCTGCACGTCTTCAACCCGGTCCCCCGGATGAAGCTCGTCGAGCTCGTCTTCCCGGAGGCCGCGTCGACCGAGACGCGCGAGCGCGCGAAGCTGCTCTGCGCCGACCTCGGCAAGACGGCGGTCGAGGTGCCGGACGTCCCCGGCTTCGTCGTCAACCGGCTGCTGTTCCCGTTCCTCTTCAGCGCCGTGCGCTTCATGGAGGAGACCGGGATGCCGGCCGCCGACGTCGACACCTGCATGGTGCTCGGCGCCGGGCATCCGATGGGCCCGCTGGCGCTGCTCGACTTCGTCGGGCTGGACGTCTCGCTCGCCATCGGCGAGGAGATCGGCGCCGAGATCCCGGACACCATCCGGCGGCTCGTCGACGAGGGCGCGCTGGGCAAGAAGTCGGGCCGCGGCCTGACCGTCTAGAGCGCTCCTGTAGGGGGCTCCAACGAGGTTCACGGCCTCGTCACGCCCTCTTTAGCTTCGATTCAGGAACGGGTGGAACATCGTCCGTGCGGGGGCAGTCTTCGCAACCGCACCTCCTCCCAGAAGCAGACGACCGGCCCGCCGTCGCGGGCCGGTCGTCTGTTTGCCTGTCGGTGGACCCACCCCGATCCACCTTCTCCTGATGTCGCGCGCCGGCTGCCCGCCTGACGCGCTGTATGTCCCCCGCCGTCCCACGGGCGAGGTACCACTCCCAACGCGCCCGCGGACGAGAACTTGCGCCTATTGCTGCGCGAGCGCGCGGCGGTCCCGGATGCGCACCGCCTCGACGCGGTTCTCGCGCACCGACTCGACGCGGATCGAGTAGCCGTCGGCCTGCACGGTGTCGCCGCGGCGCGGCAGCCGGCCGAGCTCGGCGAACACGAAGCCGCCGACCGAGTTGTAGGCGTCGGTGTCCACCGGGAGGTCGAGGCCGTAGTCCTGCAGGTCGGTCACCGCGACGTGGCCGCGGACGTACCAGTCGCCGTTCGCGAGGCGCCGGATCTCGCCGCCCGCGGGATCGGTCTCGTCGTCGATCTCGCCGACGACCTCCTCGATGATGTCCTCGACCGTGACGATGCCGGCGACGCGGCCGTACTCGTCGACGACGACCGCCATGCTCGACCGCGCGCGCTGCAGGTCGGCGAGCAGGTCGTCCAGCGGCTTGGTCTCGGGGACGATCGGCGCGTCGCGGATCGCGTTCTCGAACGTCGCGTCGCCGCCCTCGGTCATGAGCAGGCGCGCGAGCGAGTTGGCGTGGACGATGCCGCGCACACGGTCGCGGTTGTCGTCCTCGGTGACGAGCAGGCGCGTGTGGCCCGAGGAGATGCAGCGCCGCAGCGCGGTCTCGACGTCCTCGCTGACGTCGACGGTCACGACCGCCGGGATCGGCGTCATGACGTTGCGGGCCTCCTGCTCGTGCAGGTGGAAGACGCCGGACAGCATCCCCGCCTCGCCGGGGTCGAGCTGGCCGCCGGCCCGCGCCTGGGCGATGAGCGCGCGCAGCTCCTTCGGGCTCGAGCCCTCCTCGAAGTCGGCGGTGTCGGCGCGGATGCCGAACGCGACGCGGAGGATCCAGTTGGAGGCGGCGTTGAGCGCCGCGATGAACGGGCGCATCATCGTGTCGAAGAGCTTCAGCGGCCGCGCGATGCGCAGCGCGACCGGCTCGGCCTTGACGATCGCGTAGATCTTCGGGACCTGCTCGCCGGTCGTGATGTGCAGGCTCGTGACGAGCAGGTAGGCGATCGACACCGAGATGAACGCGGCCAGGCCGTGGGAGATCGCGTCGCCGAACAGCGGCTCGATCAGCTCGGCGATGGCGGGCTCGCCGAGGAAGCCGATGCCGAGCGAGGCGAGCGTGATGCCGAACTGGCAGGCCGACAGGTACTCGCTGAGGTCGTCGAGCATCGGCAGCACGATCGTCGCGCGGCGGTCGCCCTGCTTCGCGAGCTCCTCGATGCGGGCGCGGCGCGCGCGGACGAGCGCGAACTCGGCTGCGACGAAGAACCCGTTCAGCAGCACGAGGACGACGACCGCGATGAGGAAGAACGCGGTCACGCGGCGGGGTCAGGGCCGCGGCGTTGTGAGCCGCGACTTCGAGGCAGGTCGTCGCTCATGGATCGACGCGCGAAGCGTAGCGGGCGCTCACGTCAGTGCGGTGATCTTCTCCGCCATCGCGTGGTCCGCATCGGTGATCTTGCCTTCGGAATGGGTGAAGAGCGTCAGCCGCACCTTGTTCCAACCGTGCAGGAGGATGTCCGGGTGGTGGTTGGCCTCCTCGGCGGCCTCGCCCACCCGGTTGACCCAGGCCAGCGCCTCGGCGAAGTCCTTGAACTGACGGTCGAGCACGAGCGCCCCCGAGTCCTCGTGCCACCCGCTCTTATCCTGCTCACCAGCCATGCGCATCGTCTCCCTCGTCCCGCATGCGACCGAGCTGCTGTTCGCCCTCGGGCTGGGCGAGCAGGTCGTGGGCGTCACCCACGAATGCGACCACCCCGCCGAGGCCCTGCAGCGCCGGCACGTGACCGCCGACAGGCTACCCCCGGGGCTCGACTCCGGCGCGATCGACGCCGCCGTGCGCGAGTACACGGAGCGCGGCGAGGCGATCTACACGCTCGACGAGGCGGCGCTCGCCGAGCTGCGGCCCGACCTCATCGTCACCCAGGCGCTGTGCCCGGTCTGCGCGGTGTCCTACGACGACGTGCGCGGGATCGCCGAGCGGCTCGAGACGCGCCCGCGCGTGCTGTCGCTCGACCCGCGGACCTACGGCGAGACGCTCGCGGACGTGCGGACCGTCGCGACGGCGACCGACGCGACCGTCGAGGGCGTGGCGCTCGTGGCGTCGACCGCGCGGCGCGTCGACCGCATCGAGGCCGCGGTGCGCGACGTCGAGCACCGGCCGCGGGTCGCCGCGATCGAGTGGTTCGACCCGGTGTTCGTCGCCGGGCACTGGACGCCGCAGCTCATCGAGATGGCGGGCGGCATCGACGTGCTCGGCTTCGCCGGCGAGCACTCCGAGCAGTCGACGTGGGAGCTCGTCGCCGCCGCCGAGCCGGACGTCGTCGTCGCGATGCCGTGCGGCTACGACGCGCCGCGCGCGCACGCCGAGGCGCTCAAGTTCGCGGGCGAGCTGCGGTCGGTCGGCGCGGGGCAGGTCGTCGCCGTCGATGCCGCCGCGACGTTCTCCCGGCCCGGCCCGCGCCTGGTCGACGGGCTCGAGGTGCTCGCCCACGTGCTGCACCCCGATCGCGTGCCCGCGCCCGCCGGCGACGCGCTCACGGTGGACCTCTGAGCCGCCGCGTCCTCTTCCTCCACTCCTCCGCGGGCCGCTACGGCGCCGACCGCCAGCTGCTCCTGCTCGCGACCGGGCTCGACGCGGACCGCTACGAGGCGATCGTCGTGCTCGCGCAGGACGGACCGCTGGCCGGCGACCTCGCGCGCGCGGGCGTCGAGGTGCACGTGCGGCCGCTCGCCGTGATGCGCCGGTCGCTCATGTCGCCGTCGGGGATGGGGCGCGTGGCGGCGGCGTGGGCGGCGGACGCGGGCGGGCTCGGCCGCCTCGCGCGCACGCGCGGCGTCGGGCTCGTCCACACGAACACGTCCGTGACGCTCGGCGGCGCGGCCGCGGCGCGCATCGCGCGCGTCCCCCACGTCTGGCACGTGCGCGAGATCTACGCCGGCTTCGAGCGCTGGTGGCCGGCCTACCGGCGGCTGCTCGTCACCGCCGACGCGCTGCCGTGCGTCTCGGCGGCGACCGCGCAGCAGTTCGACGGCGGACCGGTGCACGTGCTGCCCGACGGGCTCGCGCAGGTGCCGGTGCTCGCCGACCGCGCCGCCGCGCGGGCCGAGCTGCGCGTCCCCGGCGGCGCGTTCTGCGTGGCGCTGCTCGGGCGGATCTCGCCGTGGAAGGGCCAGGACGTGCTCATCCGCGCGCTCGCCGAGCTGCCCGATGCCGTCGCGCTGCTGGCCGGCGCGCCGTGGCGCGGCGAGGAGCGCGTCGAGCGCGAGCTGCACGAGCTGGCGTCGCGGCTCGGCGTCGCCGACCGCGTCCGGTTCCTCGGCTTCCGCGACGACGTCGGCACCGTGCTCGGCGCCGCCGACGCCGTGTGCGTCGCGTCGTCGCAGCCCGACCCGCTGCCGAACGCGGCGCTCGAGGCCGCCGCCGCGGGCTGCTGCCTCGTCGCGTGCGACCACGGCGGGCTGCCGGAGATCGTCCGCGACGGCGAGACCGGCCTGCTCGTGACGCCCGGCGACCCGAGCGCGCTCGCGTCCGCGCTGCGCGAGCTGGCGTCCGACGGCGACCGGGCGGCGCGGCTCGGCGCCGCCGCGCGGGCGGACGTGACGGAGCGGTTCGACGACGCGCGGCTGCTCGCGGGCGTCCAGGACCTCTACGACCGGCTGCTCGCCTAGCGCTACGGATACAGGCTCGGCGTGCCGGCCGCGGCGATGCCGCCGGCGACCGCGATCGCGGCGACGAGCAGGCAGCCCGCGATCGCGAGGAGGCGCGAGCGGTGCCGCTCCCCCAGCCCGATCGCGAACGCGGCGAGGAAGCCGCCCGCGAGGCCGCCGAGGTGGCCGCCGATGCTGATGCCGGCGCTCGCGAACGCGAACGTGAACAGCAGGTTGATGAGGATGAGCGGGCCGACGAACGTCTCCATCGGGTTGATCCCGCGCTGGCGCATGATCATGAACGCCGCACCCATCAGCCCGTACACCGCGCCCGAGGCGCCGACGGTCGCCGCCTCCGGTGAGATGAGCAGCGCGCCGAACGACCCGGCGAAGAGCGACGTCAGGTAGATCGCCGCGAAGCGGACGTGGCCGACGGCCGGCTCGACGAGCTGGCCGAGGAAGTACAGGACGACCATGTTGAGGATCAGGTGGATCGGGTCGGCGTGCAGAAATCCCGCCGTCAGCAGCCGCCACCAGTCGCCCTGGTCGACGAACGGGCCGAAGAGGACGAGGTTCTCGTAGAACGATCCCGATCGCGCGCGGGCGCCGCCGCCCTCGCCGGTCATGACCTGGAGGAGGAAGAACGCGACGTTGATGGCGATCAGCGCGTAGGTGACGACCGGCGTCCCGATCGCGACCGCCCGCGGGCGGCGGATGCCGGACGGCTGGCGCGAGCAGTCCGGGCAGTGCATCCCGACCGGTGAGGGCCGCATGCAGTCTGGGCAGATCGGGTTGCCGCACCGCGAGCACGAGACGCCCGTCTCGCGGTCGGGATGGCGGTAGCAGGTGGCCACGGCGGGCCAAGCTAGCAGGGGGTTCTCAGCCGCAGATCAAGTCGGGATGTCGATGCTCGGCGCCACCGTCGGCGCCTTGCTCCCGCCGTCGGGCTCGTGGGTGACGAGCACCTCGTCGACCCCCTCCAGGTCGCCGGGGACGACCACCGACGCGTGGCCGTCGCTTGACGGGCGGAAGAGCGCGTCGGTCGGCTTCGGAGCCTCGCCGTCGTGCTTCGTCCACACCTGCCAGACCCGCCCCGCGGGCGGCCGTGGCATGCCGGTGACAACGAGCGTCCCATGGTCGCCCTTCAGCTCGAGCTTGGCGAGCGCGCCCGGCGCGCCGGCGACTGAGGCGGTGAACGTCTCGGTCTGATCGCGGGTGGCGACGATGCCCACGCCGATGCCGGCGAGCAGGAGGACCGCGGCGGCGGCGAACGCCGGCACGGGATGGCGGAGGAAGACGCGGTCGAACCAGCGCTCGCGCGGCGGCTCCTCGGCCCGGCGGCGCTCGCGTGCCTCGGCCTCGACGACGGCCATGATCCGCTTCTTCAGCTCGGGCGGCGGCGGGACCGTCTCCACCGTCCCCGGCAGCCGGTCGACGACGGGCTGCAGCGCGGCGAGGTCGGCACGGCACAGCTCGCACTCCTCGAGGTGCGCGCGGAACGCGCGCGCGTCCTCCTCGGGAAGCGCGCCGAGCGCGTAGGCGGCGACGTCCTCGCCGCAGCCCTTCGGCCGGCTCACGTCCACGCCTCCGCCGCGCCATCTCCGAGCACCGCTCGCATCTTCTCCAGCCCAAGCCGCATGCGGCCCTTGATCGTCCCCAGCGGGATGTCGAGCATGGCAGCGATCTCGCTGTGGGTGAACCCGCCGAAGTACGCGAGCTCGATGACCTGGAGCTGGTCGGGCGGCAGGGTTCCCATCGCGCTGCGCACGAGCTCGGCGTCGCTGCGGCGGACCGCCTCGACGTCGGTGCGCTCGCGCGCCTCGAAGCGCTCCTCGATCCCCTCGTCGCTGGCGCGGCGCGAGTCATGGACCGTCGACCGGCGCAGCGCGTCGATCGCCCGGTTGTGCACGATGCCGAGGAGCCAGGTGCGGACGCTGCCGCGCCGCGCGTCGTAGCGCGTGCCCGCGCGCCACAGCGAGAGGAACGCCTCCTGCACGACGTCCTCGGCGACGCCGCGCTTGCCGCACATGCGGTACGCGAGCGAGTACGCGACCGTGCCGTGGCGGTCGTAGATCACGTCGAACGCGTTGCTGTCGCCGCGGCCCGCGAGGTCCATGAGCTCCTCGTCGGCGAGGTCGCGCACGGCGACGCTGCGATCCTTGTGGGAGCGGCGGAAGGGGGCCATCGCACCTGCTTACGCCGTGCCGCGGCGATCGGATCAGCGCTTCGGCAGCAGCTTCCTCAGGCCGCTGCGCTTCGCGTCGCGGCGCATGCGCAGCACGACGAGCGCGGCGCCCGCGCCACCGGCGACGACGCCCGCGACGACCGGCCGCGCGATGCGGGTCCAGTTGCGCGGGTCGCGCAGCGCCTCGAGCTCCCACGACTCGAGCTCGTCGCGCGCCAGGTCGCTGAGGCGCTGCAGCCGGGTCTCGAGCTCGACGGCCAGGTCGGCCGGCGGCTCGATCGGGGCGAACGCCTCCTTCAGCAGGGTCTCGAAGTCCGCGGCTTCGCTCATCCGTCCCCCTCCTTCCCCTCCGGGCGCACGATCTCCTCCAGCTGCTTGACCGCGCGGTGCAGCAGCACCTTCGTCGCGCCGTCGGTGCGGCCGAGCGCGCGGGCGATCTCGCGGTTGTCCATGCCGAGCGCGAACCGCATGATCAGCGCCTCGCGGCGGTCGCCGGGCAGCTCCTGCACGCCGGCGAGGATGCGCGCGAGCTCGTCGCGTCCCTCGACGAGGTCCTCGGTGGTGTGGGTGGCGCTCAGCACTGGCGTGTGGAGGTCGAGGTTCGTCTGCGGCTTGCGGGAGCGGTCTCGGTAGAGGTTCGCGGCGAGGTTGTGGGCGATGCGGATCAGCCACGGGCGCAGCGGGCGGCCCTTGCTCTCCCGCTGCGCGCGCTCGAAGTGCCGGTAGGCCTGCAGGAACGTCTGCGTCGTGAGGTCCTCGGCGTCGTGGTGGTTGCCGACGCGGTAGTACGCGTACGAGTACACGTCGCGCAGATGCGCCTGGTAGAGCTCCTCGAAGTCACGGTCGAGCTGCTCCTTCGGCTTCGTCGCGGCCACGTTCCGCAGCGTAGGCGCTACGCCGCCGCCGCGTGAGGCCTCCCGGCCGGGGTCGTGATGTCGGCGAGCCACTCGTCCTCCGTCTTGTCGCCGCTGACGAGCGCGGCGAGGCCCTCGACGGCGCGGCGCTCGGCGCGCTCGGCGCGCAATCGCTCGGCGAGCAGCGGCAGGGTGTCGAGCGCCTCGACGTGCCGGCCGAGCGTCTCGTCGCCCTCGCGCAGCACGCTCGCCACGAGGTCGCCGACACCGGCGAGCCCGTCGAGCGTCGTGGGGCGCGCGCCGGCGGTCAGCGCGTAGGCGCCGACCTCGGCGAAGACCTTCCCGGCGGCGGCGCCGGCGGCCTGCGGGCCGGCCCGGCGGGCGGCGCGGGCGGCCAGCGACGCGGCGGTCGTCGCGAGCCCCGCGAGCTCCGCGCCGGTGAGGTCGTCGGTGCGGCGGGCGTCGATGCCCGCCGCGGCCAGCGTCTGGACGAGCTGGGCGGCGAACGCGCGGTCGGTGCTGGCGACCACCATCGCCTCGTCGGGGCCGCCGAGGTGCGCGATCGCGCGGCAGGGCACGCGCTCGGCCGCGAACGCGGTGGGCAGCGCGCCGAGCGGCGCCACGAGCCCCTTGCCCGTCACGACGAGGCCGGCCGACGCGGGGATCCGCTCCCCGTGGGCGGCGAGGACGTGCGGCAGCGCGCGGCTCGGGACGGCGAGCAGGACGACGTCGGTGCGCGTGAAGTCGAGGTCGGCGCTGCGAGCGATCGTCAGGCCCTCGAGCGAGGCGCCGGGCAGGTGGGGGCTCTCGTTCAGCGCGCGCAGGCGGTCGGCCTGCTCGGCGGTGCGCGTGCCGAGCTGCACCTCGAGTCCCGCGTCGCGCAGCGCGGTGGCCATGCGCGTCCCGTGGGCACCCGCGCCGATGATCGTCGCGCGGCGCAGCGGAGGCAGGCCGCCGAGCCACTCCCACTGCAGCTGCACGCACGGCCAGATGCGGTCGGTGACGGCCTGGGCGAGCTGCTTGGTCGGCTGCTCGGCCCGCGGGAACGTGAGCGGGCGGCCGGCGCGGATCGTCACCTTGTGCGGGCGGATGCGCCAGCCGCGCCGGACGCGCTCGGTCCCGATGATGGCGAGCGGCACGACCGGCGCGCCGGTCTCGAGCGCGAGCCGGCCGACGCCGCGCTTGGCGCTGCCCAGCCCGCCCGGGCGCACGCGCGTGCCCTCGGGGAAGATGAGGACGCAGTCGCCGCGCTCGATGATCGCCTTGGCGGTGATGAGCATCTCCTGGTCGCCGGCGCCGCGGTCGACGGGGAAGGCGCCGAGCGCGTTGAGGAACCAGGCGCAGACCGGGTTCTTGAACAGCTCGCGCTTGGCGACGTAGTACACGGGGCGGCCGAGCATCGTCCCGAGCACGAACGGGTCGAGGAACGAGCGGTGGTTCGACGCCAGCAGCAGCGGCCCCTTCGCGGGGATGTGCTCACGCCCGATCCGGTTCATGCGGAAGTAGACGAGGAAGAACGGGATCAGGGCGAACCTGACCGGCCAGTACACGAACGGGTTGACGCCGCTCGTGCGGGCGCGGTGATGGAGAGCGTGGGCGTCCATGGGTCACCTTCGGGTACTCCGCGCTGTGCGCGGCGTTACAGTGCGCCTCCTGATGGCGATCGACCGAGCGAAGACCACACGGGGCGCCCTCGCCGGCGCCGTCGCGGCAGGCGTCTGGGCCGCCCAGCAGCCACTCGACATCCGGGTCTTCGGCGTCGCGTACGACGACACCGAGCTGCTCGGCAAGTCCGTGACCCGCGGGCCCGCCTGGCGCCCCGTCGGGATCGCGATGCACCTCGCCAACGGCGCGCTCTTCGGCGCCCTCTACAGCCAGATCGCCCCGCGCCTCCCGCTCCCCTCGTGGGCCAAGGGCCCGGCCGCCGCGCTCGCCGAGCACGCCTCCACCTGGCCGCTCACCGTCGCGATCGGCACGGCCCACCCGGCCGGCAAGGACTTCCCGCCGCTCTTCGCCAACCCCCGCGCGATCGCGCAGGCGACGTGGCGCCACCTCCTCTTCGGAGTCGTCCTCGGCGAGCTCGAGCGCCGCCTCAACGCTCCCGACGACACCGACCTCCCCGCCTACGAGCACGTCGTGTCCACCAACGGCCACGGCGACCTCGAGAAGGCGCTGCAGGGCACCTCCAACTAGTCACCGGCCTAGACTCCGGCCACCGGTGCCGGTGTAGCTCAGCTGGTAGAGCAACGCTCTTGTAAAGCGTAGGTCAGGGGTTCGAGTCCCCTCGCCGGCTTCGCGCCGGACTCGCCTGCCGGCGCGGGCGCCGCCGCGCGCGTGTACTTTCGCGCGCCATGTGGTCCCGGGGACTTCTCGCGCTGTGCGTCAGCGCCATCGTGATCGCGGCGCCCGCCGCTGCGCAGGGTGCGGATCGGTACGCGCTGGCGAACGGGTGCTACTCCGCCACCGATGCGTCCGGCGCGACCGTCGGCGAGCAGCTGCGGTTGAAGGCGTCGGCGCTCGGGCGGTACCTGCTCTACACGAAGGACGCGAAGTTCCTCGCCGCCGGCGCCGACGGGAAGCTCGCCCCGGCTGACGCGCCGAGCCCCGCCGCCGACTTCGCGGTCGAGGACGCGGGCGGCGACACGTTCCGCCTCGTGCCGCAGTCGACGAAGGCGCCGGTCGCGACCGTGCGGTTCACCCCCGCGCAGGGCTGTGCCGAGTTCCCCGAGGCGAGCCTGGACGCGGACGGCACGCCCTCCGGCGGCGCGATCCCGTTCGGGCGGGTCGGCGGGATCCTCGAGGGCCACATGCACTGGATGGCGTACCAGTACTTCGGCGGGCACTTCCGCTGCGGCGCGCCGTGGCACCCGTACGGCATCACCTACGCGCTGCCGGACTGCGCGGACAACGAGGGTCCGCAGGGCACGGCGGCGCCGCTGCAGAACACGTTGAACTACGGCAACCCGGCGCAGGCGCACAGCACGGAGAACTGGCCCGGGTTCCCGAACCAGTCCAAGGACAACCTCAACTACGAGGGGATGTACTACCGCTGGGTCGAGCGCGTCTGGAAGATGGGCCTGCGCCTGATGGTGATGGGCGTCAACGAGAACCGCGTCCTGTGCGAGCTGCAGGCCAACCGCACCGAGAGCTGCAACGAGATGGACACGATGCGGCGCGGGTTCCAGGCGATCAAGGACCTCGAGGACTACGTCGACGCCCAGGCGGGCGGCCCCGGCAAGGGCTTCTTCCAGGTCGTCACCGATCCGTTCGAGGCGCGCCGCGTCATCAACCAGGGGCGGTTGGCGGTCATGCTCGAGATCGAGACGTCCGAGCCGTTCGACTGCCGCGGGTGGGAGCAGGTCTCCTGCGACGAGGCGCAGATCGACCGCCAGATCGACGAGATGCACAAGATCGGTGTGCGCTCGTCGCTGCTGCTCAACAAGTTCGACAACCCGCTCACGGGCGTGCGGTTCGACTCGGGCGCCGCGAGCTACCTCATCAACGCCGGCAACAAGCAGAGCGCGGGCTCGTTCTGGAGCGCGCGGACCTGCAAGCCCGGCGAGCTCAAGGACAACAACATCGACATCGGCGAGCCGCAGTCGCAGGCCTTCGCCAACAGCCTGCTGACGACGGTCGGGTTCACCGCCGGGACGTTCCCCACGTATCCCCCCAAGCCGCACTGCAACACGCGCGGGCTGACCGAGCTCGGCCGCCACGCGATCCGCCGGATGATGCAGCTCGGCTGGATCGTCAACCCCGACCACATGAGCCAGGCCGCGGTCGACGACACCCTCACGCTGCTCGAGTCGGCGCGCTACTCGGGCGTGATCTCGCCGCATGGCTGGATGGACCCCGGCAACTGGCCGCGCATCTGGAAGCTCGGCGGCCTCGCGTTCCCCGGCCACTCGGCCACCGACGAGTACGTGAAGGACTGGCAGGAGTACCGCCCGCGCAAGACGCCGTACGCCTTCGGGTGGGGCTATGGCGCCGACCTCGGCGGCCTCTCGCACCAGCCGGACAAGTCGGCGAAGGGGTCGATCAGCTACCCGTTCGAGAGCTACGACGGCAGGGTCACGTTCGGCAAGCAGAAGACCGGCACCCGGACGTTCGACTTCACGAAGGAGGGCGTGTCGCACTACGGGCTGTACGCCGACTGGCTCGCCGACCTGCGGCGCGTCGGCGGCCGGCAGCTCGCCGACGACATGTGGCACGGCGCCGAGGCGTACCTCGAGATGTGGGAGCGCGCGAGCGGGGTGCCGAACAAGCGCTGCTTCGCGCGCGAGCAGGGCTTCTCCCGCAATGGCCGCGGTCCCATCCGCCTCGGCGACGACTGGACGGCGGTGCTCCGGCGCGCCGGCCAGCCGCAGCGCCGCGACACGACGTGGACCTGGTGCGTGAAGGGCAAGCGCAACGGCACGAAGGCCGACGTCGCGCTGCTGAGCCGAGCCGGGAAGGTCACCTTCGTGGGTTCGTCGGCGGAAGGCCGGTGGGTCCCCGGCCGGACGCTCGGCGACCACGGCGCGACGATCGGCGACAGCGCTCGCCTGATCGGCGCCGGACGCCGGATCGGCGGCGGCCTCGTCGTGCGGCGCGTCGGGACGCGCGCGTTCGTGTTCGCCACGCGCGCCGGGCGGGTCCGCGCGCTCGGCGTGACGACCGCGAAGCTCGCGTCCAGCCGCAAGGCCGTCCGCGCTGCGATGCGGCGCGTGATCGCGGCGAAGGCGAGCAGCGCGGCGCGCACGTTCGTTCCGTCCGAGGCGACGGCGAAGCCGGCGATGCTCGGGCGATCGCTCGCGGCGACCGGCAACCGCGACGTTGACGCGAAGCTCGCGCTCTTCTGCAGCCTGAACTTGTAGGACCGCGCGCAAGTCTCCGGCTCCCGGTGCGTTGGGATGTTCGTGTCCCGTCGCTTCGTGCTGCCCGCGGCCACCCTGGCCGCGCTGCTGCTTCCTTCGCTCGCGCCCGCCGCTCCGGCGCCCGGCCTTCCGACCGTCTCGTCCGGCGCCCTCCCCGGGCCCGACGCGTTGTACGGCGATGCGCCCCGGGCTCCGCAGCTGGAGAACCGCGCCCCGTGGAAGGCCGAGCCGATCCTCGTCTCCGGCGCGCAGGCGTACCGCGGCGGCGAGTGGCTGTACCAGGACTTCCTCTACGACGACCACGGCGCCGGCGGGGTCAAGGACCCGGGCGATCCGCATGACGTCGGCTCGTACCTCTTCTCCCCGACGACCGGCACGCTGACGTACCCGACCGATCCGGTCTTCGCGTACAACGCCGCCGACCTCGTCGAGCTGCGGATCAAGCCGCTCGCGGACGCGACGGCGTTCCGGGTGACGCTCAACACGCTGAAGGACCCGGAGCGGACGGCGTTCACGATCGCGCTCGGCGCGAGCGACGCGGCGCAGGCGTGGCCGCACGGCGCCGGCGTGTCCTCGCCCGCGCAGAAGTTCGTGACCGTCCACGGGACCACGGCGGAGCTGACTGACGCCGCGACCGGTGCCCCGCAGCCGGGCGGCGCGACGGCGACCGTCGACCTCGAGCGCCGGCAGGTCGACGTCCGCGTCCCGCACGCGGCGTTCGACCCGGGCGAGCGCAAGGTCCGCGTCAGCATCGGCGTCGGGCTGTGGGACAAGGAGGCCGGCTCGTACCTCGTGCCCGGCGCGCAGGCGAGCGAGACGCAGCCCGGTGGCGCCGCGCCGTCGCGCGCGGCGCTCTTCAACGTCGGCCCGCGCTTCGACGAGCCGAACCCGGACGTCACCCAGTTCGGCGGCGGCGTGACGATCGGCGACGCGGCGGCCGGCGCGGCCGTCGACGGCGCGTGGTGGCGCGAGCGCAAGCAGGCCGACCAGCTGCGCCTCGGCGACGTGACGCCGTTCGCGGCGGAGGTCGACTTCGGCAAGCTCGCGCGCGGGACCGGCGACGAGTCCGGCGTGCCGAGCAAGGGCCCGATCGACCGGATCCTCGCCAGCCGCCACGTGCTCGGCCAGGGCATCGACCCGTCGAAGGTCTGCTTCGACATCGCCTCGAGCCTCGACCTCGGCGCGAAGTGCGAGGGCCGCTTCGTCGGCCAGCTGCAGCCGTACGCGCTGTACCTCCCCGACAAGCCGAAGCCGGCCGCCGGCTGGGGCATGACGCTCCTGCTCCACTCGCTGAGCGCCAACTACAACCAGTACGCGGCCAGCAAGAACCAGTCGCAGCTGGGCGAGCGGGCGAGCGGCTCGCTCGTCGCCACGCCCGCCGGCCGCGGACCCGACGGCTTCTACAAGGGCATCGCCGAGGCCGACACGTTCGAGGTGTGGGCCGACGTCGCGCGCCACTACGACCTGGACCCGTCGTGGGCCGCGGTCTCCGGCTACTCGATGGGCGGCTTCGGCACGTACCGGCTGCTCGCCCGCTGGCCGGACCTCTTCGGCCGCGGCTTCTCCGTCGTCGGCATCCCGGGCAGCGTCGACGACCAGCTCGCGTCGCTGCGCAACACGCCGATCCTCGCGTGGAACGCGGCGGCGGACGAGCTCGTCCGCATCGACGAGAGCGAGCAGGCCGTCGCCGACCTGACGAAGGCCGGCGTGCGCTTCATCGAGGACCTCTTCCCGGCGGCCGACCACCTGACGATCGCGACGAACGACGAGTACGGCCCCGGCGCGGAGTTCCTCGGCGACGCGCGCGCCGACCGCAACCCGCCGCACGTCACGTACGTCGTCGACCCGACCGAGGACAACGCGGCGGCGCAGGCGATCGGCGACCACGCGTACTGGGTCTCGGGCCTGCGCGTGCGCGACGGCGCGAAGGGAACCGGGACGATCGACGCGCGGTCCGAGGCGTTCGGGACTGGCGACGCCGACGTGCAGCCGGTTGCGTCGTCGGACGGGACGGTCGATGGCGGCGTGCGCGGGCCGCTGCCCTACCACCGCCGCGAGCAGGCGTGGGGCAAGGAGCCGGCGACCGCGAAGCGCGACGCGCTCGTCGTCAAGGCGACGAACGTCGCGAGCGCGACCGTCGACGCCGCGCGCGCCGGCCTCAGCTGCGCACCGGTGGTCGACCTGCAGAGCGACGGTCCGCTCGACCTGCGCATCGCGTGCTCGCAGCCGAAGAAGGCATGCGCGCGGACCGTCGGCGTGAAGCTGCCGCGCGTCCGCGGCCGAAGGATCGTCGAGGTGCGCGTCGTGCGCGGCGGAAAGGTCGTCAAGCGCGTCCGCGGCCGCGACCTCAAGTCGGTCAAGACCACCCGCGCGAAGCGGATCCGGCTCGTGATGAAGACGAGCGGCAAGCCGGCCCGCACCGTCTCCGTCACCCGCCGCTTCAAGGCCTGCTGAGCGCAGCGGCCGGGAGGGCCTCCGCGGCGGTCTCTAGGCCGCCATCCCTCCGCGGCACGCGGCGACGGCGAGCCGGTCGACGCGCTCGTTGAGCTCGACGCCGGCGTGCCCGCGGACTTTCTTCCACGCGACCTCGTGGCGGGCGAGCTCGGCGACGAGCCGCTCCCACAGGTCGCGATTCGCCACTGGCGTCTTCGCGGCCGTCTTCCAGCCGCGCTTCTCCCACGCCGGGATCCATCCCTTCGTCACGGCGTGCATGACGTAGGTCGAGTCGATGTTCACGGTCACGCGGCACGGGCGGTTCAGCGCGGCAAGGCCCTCGATGACCGCCATCAGCTCCATCCGGTTGTTCGTGGTGGCGGGGTCGTGGCCGGAGAGCTCGCGCTCATGCGACCCGCTCAGCAAGAGGCACGCCCAGCCGCCCGGCCCGGGGTTGCCGGAGCAGGCGCCGTCGGTCCACAGCTCGACGTCGGTCATCGCGCAGCGACCCTAGCGGCGCCGGCCGACAGGATCGGGGGATCCGCGAGGGGTTCCCCCGTGGCCGCGGCAAGCGCCGTCGGCGAGGGTCCCGGCCATGAAGCGGATCATGAGCCTCCTCCCCCTCCTGCTGATCCTCGCGTTCACCGGCGCCGCGGCGGCGCTGATGAAGGACCAGGTCCACCACACCGGCTCGGCCCACCCGAAGCCGGTCTCCAAGAAGGTCGCCAAGCAGCTGAAGCAGGCGAAGCTCGCAGCGGTGAAGTTCAAGGACCCGAAGGCCGCCGAGGCCGCCGGCTACAAGCCGACCGACGAGTGCGTCGAGACGAAGGACGGCGCGATGGGCCAGCACTGGATCAACCTCGACCTCATCGTCGACCCGAAGCTCGATCCGGCCAAGCCGGAGATCCTGCTCTACGCCCCGAAGAAGAGCGGCGGGGTCGAGCTCGCCGGCATCGAGTGGTTCCAGCTCGAGAACGGCCAGCGGGCGCCGAGGCTCTTCGGCGAGCGCTTCGACGGCCCGATGACGCACGAGGGCACGGCGCCGTCGCACTTCGACCTCCACGTGTGGGTCTTCAAGACGAACCCGCGCGGGGTCTTCGCGCAGTACAACCCGCGCTTCGGCTGCTGAACCCGGCCGCCCGGCGGCGCGCCTCAGGCGCGCCGCTTGGCCCGCTTCTTCGCGTCCTTCGCCCCCGCGACGCGGAACGCGCCGCGCATGAACGGGTGGACGCGGCAGAAGTACGTGTACGTGCCCGCCTTCAGCGTCTTCGGCGTCTGCCACGTGTCGGTGTTCTCGGTCGGCGTCGCGAACGACGGGCCGTAGCCGAGCTCCCCCGAGTCGAAGTCCACCGGCCCGTCGGCGAGCGGGTACGCGATGCCCGTCTCGCGGTTGCAGGGCGCCCGGCACGCGGTGATCGTGTGGTAGATGTCCGCGCTCGCGTCGACGTTCTTGAACTTCAGCGCCTGGCCGGGCCGGACCACCGGCGGGCGGCCCGCGGCGCCGGCGCCGCTGAGGTCGCCGCGCGCGTAGATGAAGTCCTTGATCGCGACGTTCGTCGCGGTGCGGCCCGAGAGGAGCTTCACCGGGTTCGGCAGGATCGCGCGCTTGCCGCCGTGGTTGTCGTTCTCGGCCAGGTGGCCGTGGGAGATGATCCCGCGCGCGTCGACGGTGCCGGCGAACGGGTCGACCGCGCCGGGCCGCTCGCCCGCCGCCCACCACACGTTCATGATCCCCATCGACTCGTACCAGGAGGCGCGCTTGGCGTCGTAGGTGGCGTGGACCGTGACGACGTCGCCCTTGCGCAGCAGCACGCGCCACTCCGGCTTGGTCACCGTCATCGCGACGTCCCAGGAGACGGCGCCGGCCGGCTCCCAGTACTTCGCCTCGGATCGGAAGAGGTCGCGCGTCTGCCCGTTGCGCGTCACCTTCAGGTCGGTCCACAGGCCGCCCGGATGCAGGTGGCCGGCGGTGCCGACGAGCGTCATGTCCTCCGGCACCGTCCACGACTGCGCCGGGCCGATCTTCGTGCGCTCCTTGCCCTTCGCGTCGTCGGGGAACGTGTACTCGCCGTTGGTCCCGCGGCCGCGCTTGACGTCGAACACGGGGTACGCCTTCATGCCCGCGACGTCCATCCACTGCTGCTCGATCGGGACCATGCCCTGCGCGCCGGGCGCGTCGAGCGGCACGAAGTCGATGTCCCACGTGATCGAGATCGCGTCTTCGTTGGGCATGAGGTTGTGGATCATGTCCGTCATGCCCCAGTTGTCCGACGGGTCGTACTTGTACCCGTAGCCCTGCGGCGCCTGGAAGATCGTCTTCTCCTCGCCGGCGGCGAAGTTCGGCAGCCCGCGCATGAGCCACACCGCGTGGTGCAGATGGATGACGTCGACGCCGGGGACGGTGCCGTCGGGGCGCTCGATGTTCGGCTCGAAGCGGGTGATGTAGCCCGGCACGCCCGGCTTGAACCGGTCCGGCATCCCCCGGAACGCGATCTTGTTCTGCCCCGGCTCGATCTTGAACGGCCCCATCGAGTAGTGGAGCTTCTGCATCCCCGCGTACTCGACGTGCGGGATCGCGTTGGGGATCGCGGCGCTCGACGCGGCCGGCAGCGCGAGCAGCGCGGCGGCAGCGACGAGGGATGCGGTGAGGCGGAGCTTCATGCGGGCAGGGGCTTCCGTTCTGAACGTGCGGGGACAGTCGCGCGGAGAACCGTACATGTGACCGGGAAAGGGTCGAACGGCCGATGCGGACCCGTTCAACATCGGCGCCGAAGAGCCGATGCATGAGGCGCAGTGCTCCGCCGCCTCGTCCTTCTCCTGCTCGTCGCCTGCTGCGCCGCGCCCACCGCCGCGTCGGCCAAGCCGCTGCTGCCCGCGCGCGGCCAGGTGCTGACGGGCGTCGCCATGGGCTACGAGCTCGGCGACTTCACGCGCCGGGTCGGCCGCAAGCCGGCGGTGTGGGAGCACTTCGTCGCGGTGAACGGGTCGTACGAGTGGGCGATCCGGCTGGCTCGCGGCGCGGGGACGCGGCTCGTGCTGCACGTCTCGACGGCGCCGGGCCAGGACCGCGCGGGGTCGATCACGCCGCGCGCGATCGCCTCAGGCCGGGCGGACCGGTGGCTGCTGTCGCTGCGCTCGTCGCTCGCCGGCTTCGGGCGGGCGTCGTACGTGCGCTTCCTCGGCGAGATGAACAACTGCCACAACGCGTACGCGCCGCTGTCGTGCTCGGGCGCCTCGCGCGGCTCGGCGTACAGCGCGGCCGCGTTCGTCGCCGCGTTCCGCCGGACCACGCTGATCATGCGCGGCGGGTCGGTCGCGGCGATCGACCGCCGCCTGCGCGCGCTGCACCTGCCGGTGCTGCGCGGGGTCCGCGACGAGTCGCTCCCGCGTGCGCCGATCGCGATGGTGTGGTCGCCGATGACCGGCGGCTCGCCGATGGTCAGCGCGTTGGACCCGGGCCGTTTCTGGCCGGGCCGCTCGTGGACGGACTGGGTCGCGACGAGCTTCTACTCGAAGTTCCCGAACTTCCGGTTCCTGACGCCGTTCTACCAGCGCTTCTCGGCGCGGACGCGGCTTCCCTTCATGTTCGCCGAATGGGGCATGTGGGTGAACGGCGACCCCGGCTTCGTCCGGTCGCTCCTGTCGTGGACGGCGGCGCACCCGCGCACGCGGATGCTCATCTACAACCAGGGCAAGCGCACCGACGGCCCGTTCCGCCTGCGCCACTACCCCGCCGCGTCCCGCGCCCTGCGGGCCGGCCTGCGCCACCGCCGCTTCGCGGCGCGCTAGCGCAGCGACTCCGCGAACGCCCGCAACGACGTCGCGGGCCGCCCGAGCAGCGCCTCGACGTCCTGCGTGACCTCCGGCCCCGCGTGCCACAGCGCATCGAGATCGTCGTCGACGCGGTCGCCTCCCCCTCGGTACCAGGCACCGGGGTGCCTGACCCCCTTGTGCGGTCGTCTCCCCCCTCGGTACCAGGCACCGGGGTGCCTGACCCCTCGACGCGGTCGTCTCCCCCCTCGGTACCAGGCACCGGGGTGCCTGTCACCTCGGCGAGCATCGCGAGCGCCTCTCGGTCCGTGAGGGCCTCGGGGCCGGTGAGCGTGTAGCTGGCTCCCTCGTGGCCCTCTTCGGTCAGCGCGCGCACCGCGACGGCGGCGACGTCGCGGGCGTCGACGCGGGCGACGGGGACGTCGGCGCGCGTGGTGGCCAGCGGGCCGAGGAGGTCCTGCATGAAGCCCGCCGCCTTGAGGATCGTCCAGCGCAGGGAGCTGGCCTGCAGCGCGGTCGTGATCTCCGCGTGGACGCGCGCGTGGCGGTCGGGCGCGAGCTCCGACTGGCCGGCCACGCCGAGCTTGACCACGTGGTAGGCGCCCGACTGCTCGGCGAGAGCGATCGCGTTGAGCTCGTCCTGCAGCTGGTGGTCCGATGGAGGCTGCGCGAGGTAGACGCGCATGACGCCGCGCATCGCCCGGATCATCGAAGCCGGATCGCCGAGATCGCCGACCGCGACGTCCGCTCCCAGCGCTCGAAGGGCCTCGGCCGACTCCTCCGTGTGCGCGAGCGCCCGCACCTGCGTCCCCCGCTCAAGCAGTTCGCGCAGCACGAACCCGCCGGTCAGGCCGCCCGCGCCGATGACGAGGATCATGGGTGGTCACCATCGACGAAGACGTCGATCCGCGCGCCGCCCTGGACGATCGAGAGCCCGCGCTCGGTGCGGCCGGTGACCCAGTCAGCCTCGATGAACGTCGCCTTCGGCAGCGCGATCGCCATGTCGGGGAAGACGAGCCGGACGACGCCGCGTCGCGGGTGCTCGAGCGTCAACGGGCCGCGCTGCGGCTCGAGCGAGATGCCCGGGCCGAGGAACGGCACGACGACGACCTCGCGTCCTTCCCAGTCGATGAGCACCCCGATGGCCTCCTGCCACTCCACGCGCGGAGACGGTAGTGCGCGGCGAGACGGCGCCCGGCGGGGCGGCCCGCGGAGACGGTCGTGCGCGGCGCGACGACGCTGGGCGGGCCGGGACCGGTTCAGGCGACGCGGCGCTGCGGCGCGACGGCGTCCTGTCGGGCGTCCCGGCCGGTGGCCGCCGCCTCGTAGGCGGCGTCCCGGATCCGGTTGATCAGGCCGATCGCCTCGATGCCGCCGCCGGTCCGGCTCGAGTTGAAGTCGAGCTGCTCGGCGCGCTCGGGGGCGAGGCGTGCGCCGATCTCGAGCCGCGCGACGTCGTGCCAGCGGCCGAGCGGCGTGGCGACGCGCAGGAAGAACGTCAGCTCGCCGGCGGCGGCGAGATCCGGCAGCTCGTCGAGGTCGACGTGCCGCCCGCGCACGCCCGGCGCGGGGACGGCGCCGATCAGCATCGTCCGGCCGCCGACGCCGAAGGGCAGGACGGTCGAGTACGAGCGCTCGCCGTGCGTGCCGCCGAAGGCGAAGACGTGGCGCAGCACCGGCCGCTCCCCCGCCGCGGCAAGCAGCAGGTCCTGGTCGCGGCCGGGCCCGTAGGCGTCGGGCACCTTGATCGCCATCGCGACGAGATCGGGAGCGGGGCGCGGCACGCCGAAACCGCGGGAGAACCGGACGGTCGCGGGCCGCCGGCCCGGCCGCGAGAAGAGCCGCGCGCCGCGCAGCCGCGGCTGCTCGACCACGAGCTCCGCCTCGAACGCGACGCCCGCCGGGTGCAGCGGCCGCGTGCCGAACGCGTGCGCGAGCGTGCCGAAGACGAGGCCTGCCGCCGCTTGGCCGGCGCGCGTGAAGGGACGAACCATGGGGAGGGCCTTCCCGGGAGACCGGCTTCGGTCACGGCGGCGGGCGCGAAAGCGTGCGTCGGGTCGCGCGGCGGCGCTGGACGGCGGGCGCGAAGACGCGCGTCGGATACGCGCGGGGCCGTCTAGACGGCGGCCCAGGCGCCGCCGCGGCGCGCGAGGACGATCTCGCTGCCGTCGGCGTCGAAGACCGCTTCGTCCTCGTCGACGCCGGGGCGGTCGATGACCTTCACGAGGGTGAGCCGCGTGGGCGTCGCGCCGTGGCGGGCGGCGTATGCGTCGCGGGCGGCGGCCTCGAGGCCGGCGCGCTCCCAGCCCTTGTCCTCGGCGACGGCAAGCGCGAGGTGGTGGTCGGCCTTGAGCGCGCGCTCGAGGAGGGCGGCACGATCGCGCTCGCTGCGGCGGCGGTTCACGGCGTAGCCCGCGACGGCCAGCAGCGCGACGATCGCGACGACGATGATGAGGATGATCTCGAAGGTGGTCATGGCGACGCGCGCCCCAAGGTAACGAGGCGCGCCGTTCGACGGCCTACTGCAGGACGGCGCGGCCGCGGAGGTGGACGCCGACCTTGCGCTTGACGCGCTGCAGCGCGTTGTCGACCGTCTTCGTGTCGCAGCCCAGCCGGCCGCCGATCTCCTCGTACGAGCGCCCGTCGAGGTAGAGCGCCAGCACGCGCGACTCGAGGTCGCTCAGCGCCGTCGAGAGGCAGGCGACCAGCGCCTGGAGCTCCTCGCTCGAGACGACCTGGTTGACCGGGTCGTGCACGGTCGGGCCGGGGATGACCTCGTCGAGCGTCGGCTCGCCCTCCGGGGCGGACGCGGGGCTCGAGGAGAACGAGACGTACTGGTTGAGCGGCGTGTGCTTGTTGCGCGTCGCCGTCTTGACCGCCGTGATGATCTGCCGCGTGATGCAGAGCTCCGCGAAGTTGCGGAAGCTCGACTCGCGGTCGGAGCGGTAGTCGCGGACGGCCTTGTACAGGCCGACGAGCCCCTCCTGGATGAGGTCGTCGCTGTCGCCGCCGGCCAGGAAGTACGAAGACGCCTTCAGGCGGACGAAGCCGTAGTACCGGCGGACGAGACGGTCGTACGCAACCGGATCACCCTGCTTCGCAAGGGCGATGAGATACGAATCCTCAACCTGAGGTTGAGATTGAGCATGTGCGGAGAGCCGAGCCATGAGCGTGTCCTTCCGGACCACGACGGGAGGCCCCGTCGAGGTAGGGGTTCTTGCTCAGTGGCGCGCTCCTCCCCTGGCGCCGACTGAAAGGTCGATTGAGTATGGGATCAACCTCGACTTGAGGCTGACTTACGCGCAGACTTGTACCCAAGTTGCGGAGGTTCTGTCAACCCCCACGTTGGCGGACCGCTTCGTAGAGGACCACGGCCGCAGCTGCACTGACGTTCAGCGATCCGATCCGGCCGTGGAGCGGAAGGGACAGGAGCACGTCACATCCTGCACGAACTCGCGGACGGATCCCCTTGCCTTCGGCCCCCATCACGACCACGATCCCGCCCGCCCAATCGACCCGGTCGTAGCTGGTGTCGCCCTTCTCCGTCGCGCCGTAGCACCAGAGGCCGGCGGCCTTCGCGTCGCCGAGGAAGTCGGCGAGGTTGCGGACCTGCGCGATCGGCAGGTGCTCGACGGCGCCGGCCGACGCCTTCGCGGCGGCGCCCGTGACCTCGGCGCTGCGTCGTTCGGGGATGACGAGCCCGCTCGCGCCCGCGCACTCGGCGGTCCGGGCGATCGCGCCGAGGTTCTGCGGGTCCTGGACCTCGTCGAGCGCGACGATCAGGGGCGCATCGAGTGCCAGCAGGTCCGCCGCGTCGGCATACGGATACGGCCCGACCGCGGCCACGACGCCCTGATGTGCGTCCGTTCCGGCGCGCTCCTCCAGCTCGTCGGCGTCGACGACCGCGGTGGGGACGTTCGCGAGCCAGGGCTCCTTCGACGCTGCCGGCGACACCCAGACCTTCTTCACGCGCCGCCGCCCCGCGCGCAGCGCCTCCATCACCGGGTTGCGCCCGTAGAGGACGTCCGCGCGCCCGCGCGCGACCGCCGCGGAGGCGACCCGTCGCAGGTCCCCGCCGCCGCCGAACTGCTCGGCGGCCCGGCGCCCCGCCGCGGAGGTGGGCGGAGAAGCCTTCGCACCGCGCGAAGACGGCTTGCCACCGCGCGGAGGCGGCTTCGAGCCGCCTCGGCCGCCGGCCGGAGACGCATTGGGGCCGCGGCCGCCGCCCGGAGACGCGTGCGGGCCCCCGCGGCCGCCGGGCGGAGACGACTTCGGCGGAGACGCCTTCCGCGATCCCTTCCCGCCCGGGCCGGAAGGTGAAGACGGGGCGTCCTTCGCGGTGCGATGGCGGTGGGCGGCGCCGCGCGGGGTCTGCTTCTTGCCGCCGCGGGGCTTCATCGGTCGACCGGGACGAGCTCGGCGCCACCGGCGCCGTCGCGGACCTGCCAGCCGCGGGCGGACAGCTCGTCGCGGAGGCGATCGGCCTCGGCGAAGTCGCGCTCGGCGCGCGCCGCCTGGCGCTGCGAGAGGAGGTCGAGGTCCTCGGGCGACGGCTCCCGGCCGCCCTCGAGCAGGTTCTCGAGCGCGAAGACCCCGAGCATCTCGCGGAGGTGGGAGTCGCCGATCGCGCCGCCCCGAGAGGGGTCGGCCGCCAGCTCGCGCGCAGCGCGCGCCCACGCGAACAGGTGGGAAGCCGCGGCGGGGGTGTTGAAGTCGTCGGCGAGCGCGTCGAAGAACGCGTCGCGGTGGACGGCGAGCTCCGCCGGGGACTCGCCCGGGACCACGGAGCGGCCCAGCTCGCGGAGCCGGGTGACGGTGTTCGCGGCGTTCGTCAGCGAGTCGTCGGAGTACTGGATCGGCTGGCGGTAGTGGCCGGCGACGAAGAACCAGATGAGCGTATCGCGGCCCCAGCGCTCCACGGCGTCGTGGAGCAGCTCGATGTTCCCCACCGACTTGGCCATCTTCGCGCCGCTCAGCTGGAGCATCCCGTTGTGCATCCACACCTGGGCGAGCTCGGCCCCGCGGCCGCAGCGCGTCTGGGCCGCCTCGTTCTCGTGATGCGGGAACACGAGGTCGCTCCCGCCGCCGTGGATCTCGAACCCGACGCCCAGCAGCTCCTCAGCCATCGCCGAGCACTCGATGTGCCAGCCCGGCCGCCCGCGGCCCCACGGCGAGGGCCACGCGGTGTCCTCGCCCTCCTTCTGCGCCTTCCACAGCGCGAAGTCGGCGGGATGCTCCTTCAGGTGAGCGCCCTCGACGCCCTCGCCCTGGTCCATGTCGTCGATCGACCGGTGCGACAACGAGCCGTACGCCGGATCGGCGGAGACGCGGAAGTAGACGTCGCCCGACGCCTCGTAGGCCGCGCCGCGCTCGACCAGCGCGGCGATGAGGTCGACGATCGGCTCGATCGTCTCGGACGCGAGCGGCTCCGCATCGGGCCGGCCGAGCCCGAGCAGGTCCGTGTCCGCCTTGTACGCGGCGGTCATCTCCGCGGCCAGCTCCGCCGAGGGCTTGCCCAGGGGCCGAGCGGCGTCGTAGATCTTGTCGTTGACGTCCGTGACGTTGGCGACGAACACCGGCGCGTAGCCCTCGTGGGCGAGGAACCGCCGCAGGAGCGAGAAGACCACGAACGGGCGCGCGTTGCCGATGTGGATCCGGTTGTAGACCGTCGGACCGCAGGCGTAGATGCCGATCTTGTCGTCGTCGCGCGGCGTGACGGTGACCAGCTCGCCGGTGCGGGTGTCCTGGACGCGAAGGGGGCGCGGCATCTCCCGGATCACCCTATAGACGAACGTCGTATCCCCAGATTGCGGGGTCATCGCGGTTAGAGGCCGATCCGTTGGGTACTGTCCCGCGCCAGGTGTCCGGGTCGCACCACCTCAAGCCACGGCTGGCTCCCGTCGACGACGCGTTCCGCACGCTTCCGGAGCGCTACCTGGGCGCAGAGCCCGGGTTCGACGCGACCTACCAGATCCGCCTCGCGGACATCGGCCACACGTGGGAGGTGCGCTGCACCACGCACGGCGCGCGGGTCCGCAGGGGCGTCACGAACCGCAAGCCCGACGTGGTCATCGGCACCGACGCGGAGACGTGGCTGAAGCTGCGCCAGGGCGAGCTGTCGGGCATCGAGGCCTTCTCGCAGCGCTCCCTCTACGCGCGCGGCAACCTCGACCTCGCCGTCGGCTTCGAGGGCCTCTTCCGCCTCCCCGACGGCCGGCCGCCGCTCATGCGCGTCCACGAGGTCAAGACCGGCGGCGCCTGCGTCTCCACGCTCACGATGGGCGAGGGCCCGCGCGACGTCCTCCTGATCCACGGCCTCGGCGGCGCGAAGAGCTCGTTCTTCGACACCGCCGCCGCACTCAGTCAGCGCTACCGCGTCCACGCGCTCGACCTCCCCGGCTTCGGGTCGTCGTCCAAGCCGCTGACCGCGCCGTACACCGCCCGCTACTTCGCCGAGACCGTCGTCGACGTGATGGACGCGCTCGACATCGGCCGCGCTCACCTCGTCGGCAACTCGATGGGCGGCCGGGTCAGCATCGAGGTCGGGCTGCGCCACCCGCACCGCGTCGCGGGCCTCGGCCTCCTCGCCCCCGCCGTCGCCTTCATCAAGCGCGAGTTCCACCCGATCGTGCGGATGCTGCGCCCCGAGTTCGGGATGCTGCCCCACCGCTTCACGCGCGGGATGGTCGCCGGCCAGTTCTGGAGCCTCTTCGCCGACCCCGACGCGGTCGACCCCTCCGTCGCCGACGTCGTCTGCGACGAGTTCCAGCGCATCTACGGCTCGCCGGGCGGCCGGATCGCCTTCCTCGCGTCGGCGCGGAACATCTACCTCGACAAGCCGTTCGGCCGCGGCGGCTTCTACCCGCGGCTGAGCGAGCTGAGCGCTCCGTCGATGTTCGTCTGGGGCACCCACGACACGCTCATCCCCCACGGCTTCAAGCGCCACGTCGAGAAGTGGCTGCCGCGCGCCGAGCAGATCGTGCTCGAGAACTGCGGCCACGTTCCGCAGGTGGAGCGGCCGGAGCAGGTCAACGGCATGCTCGACCGCTTCTTCGCCCGCGTCGACGCGCTCGGCGACCAGCCCGCGGCGACGCGGATCGCCGCCTGAGCCGCCCGGCTCGGCTACCTTCCCCGCCATGGCGGGCACGGCGTCACGCGCATCACGCAACGGGCACTCGACGGGCGAACGCGTCCGCGAGGCGCTCGGGTCCGAGGAGCGCGAGGACCGCGGCGGGATGCTCGGCCGCGCGGTGAAGGGGCTCGCGGGTCAGGTCACCAAGCGCATCCCCACCGCCGACCTGGACGAGCGCGACCCCGACTACATCCGCGAGGTGCTCCCCAGCCTCTGGCTGCTGTCGAGCATCTGGTTCCGCGGCGAGGTCCGCGGGCTGGGCAACATCCCCGAGCACGGCCCGGTCCTGCTCGTCGGCAACCACTCCGGCGGCAACCTGACGCCCGACACCGGCGTCTTCACGCTCGCGTTCAGCGCCTACTTCGGCGTCGAGCGGCGCTTCTACCAGCTCGCCCACAACCTCGTGCTCTCGATGCCGGGGCTGTCCTTCCTGCGCCGCTTCGGAACGGTCGCGGCGTCGCCGGACAACGCGCGCGAGGCGCTCGACGCCGGCGCGGCGCTGCTCGTCTACCCCGGCGGCGACTACGAGGTCCACCGCCCGGTGTGGGAGCGCAACCGCGTCGACTTCGACGGCCGCAAGGGCTGGATCCGCCTCGCGCTCGACCACGACGTCCCGGTCGTCCCGGTCGTCAGCATCGGCGGCCAGGAGACGTCGCTCTTCCTCAGCCGCGGCGAGACGCTCGCCAAGCTGCTCCTGCTCGATCGCGCGTTCCGCCTCAAGGTGCTGCCGGTCTCGCTGGCGCTGCCGTGGGTGCTCAACGTCGGCGACTTCCTCGGCCACCTCCCGCTGCCCGCGAAGATCACGATCGAGACGCTGCCGCCGATCGACCTGCGCGCCGAGTTCGGCGACGAGCCCGACCTCGACGAGGTCTACGACCACGTCCTGCGGCTCATGCAGGAGACCCTCGACGCGCTCGCCGCCGAGCGCCGGCTGCCGGTCGTCGGATGAGGGTCGACGCGCGCATCCAGGTCTCGGCGCCGGCGACGACCGTCTGGTCGTTCGTCTCGGATCCGAGCCGCTACCTGCACTTCATGGCCGGCGTCACGCGCTGGGAGGTCGAGGGCGACCAGGCGCAGGACATCGGCGCGCGGTACCGCATGCTCATGCGCGTCGGCTCGGCCGAGATCGGCGGGATGGTCGAGATCGTCGAGTGGATCGAGCCGTCCGACATCGCCTGGAACTCCGTCACCGGCATCGACCAGCGCGGCCGCTGGCGGCTGCGCGAGCGCGAGCTCGGCCGCACCGACGTCGAGCTGCGCATCGCCTACGGCGTCGTCGGCTCGGGCATCGGCGGCTGGGTCGCCGAGCGGGTCGCCGCCCCCACCGTCCGCGCGAACCTCCGCCGCACCCTGCAGCAGCTCAAGCGCCAAGTCGAGCACGAGCAGCTGCGGCTCGCCGCCGCCCGCCGCCGGGAGGCGCGCGAGAAGGCCTCGTAGATGTCCGCCGTCCCCCTGCGCATCCTCGTCGTCGACGACGAGGCCGAGCTGCGAGCGCTGCTGGAGCGCTCGTTCCAGCGGGAGGGCCACGACGTGGTGTCGGTGGCGGACGGCGAGCAGGCGCTGGAGCACGCCGCGGGCGCCGGGTTCGACGTCGTCCTGCTCGACGTCGCGCTCGGGCCGGGCCCGTCGGGCTACGACGTCGCACGCGAGCTGCGCGCCCAGCGCAACGTCGTCCCGATCATCATGCTGACCGCGCTCGACAGCGAGGCCGACGCGGTCCAGGGGCTCGAGGCGGGCGCCGACGACTACGTCACGAAGCCGTTCGGCCTCGCCGAGCTGCGCAGCCGCATCCGCGCCGTCCTGCGCCGCGCGGGCGGCCGCGTCGGCGGCGGCGACACGAACATCATCACCGCCGGCCCCGTGACGATCGACCGGCGCACGCGCGAGGTCGCCTGCCGCGGCGAGCCGGTCCGCCTGACCTTCAGCGAGTTCGAGCTGCTGACCTGCCTCGCCGCCGCACCCGGCCGCCTGTTCAACCGCCAGGAGCTGCTGCGGGCGATCTGGGGCGACAGCGCCTACCGCGACCCGCGCGCGATCGACGTGCACATCCGGCACCTCCGCGAGAAGCTCGAGGAGGCGCCGGACCGGCCCACGCTGATCCTGACGGTCCGCGGGGCCGGGTACCGCTTCCAGAACCCCTAGCGCGTCAGCGACGCCAGCGCGGTGGCGATCGTCCCCTGCGAGGCGACCGCCCGCTGCGCCGCGAGGCGGCACAGCCCCGGCGACCAGCCCTGCGCCTGCAGCTCGGCGGCAAGCGCGTCGGCCCGCTTCTGCTGCGCCGCGGTCAGCGCCGGCACCTCCGAGACGCCGTTCGTGCCCTTGATCGCGCCGCGCTCGCGCTTGAACGCCGTGCGTCCCTTGCCCTTCTTGGTCGGGACGTAGTGCTCGCCGTTCCAGCGGATGATGTCGAGGCCGCGGTCGTAGTCGAGCGAGTAGACGACGTCGTCCTTCGCCCACTTCGGCGACGAGGACGAGCCGCCGAGCGGCGCGAAGAAGCCCTGCTCGGTGATCGAGCCGTCCTTGCCGATCTGCAGGAACCGCACGCCGTCCTCGTACTCCGACAGCGCGACCAAGCCGCCGTTCTTGAACGTGGAGTGCTCCTGGAACCAGTGGACGGAGCAGCCGAGGTGGTTGGCGATCGGCTTGCCGTCGACGTACGTGCCGTTGCCCGCCGGCTGCAGGCGCGCGATCGGCCCCTCGAAGGTCTTCGACTCGCCCTGGTTGACCGCCTCGGCGCTGTACGTGCGGAACTCGCCGTTCGCGCCGTCGCACTGGCCGGTGAAGTTCGTCTCGCCGCCGATCAGCACGAACTTGTCGCTGCCCTTGCGCGGCCAGCGCGCGGAGTGCACGAACGCGTCGGACTCGCCGGTGTAGAGCACCTTCGGGTGCTCGGGCGAGGCGCCCGGCGCGTCCGCGGCGTTCACGGTGATGACGGAGAACGGCTGGCACGCGGTCAGCAGCACGCCCGGCCGGATCTCGCGCATGTGGTGGCAGCTCTTGGAGTCGACGCCCTGCGCGCGCAGCTCCTCGATCCAGTTGCCGGCGATCTTCGGCGGCGTGCCGTCGAGGATCCCGCGCGCGTCGATGATCGTGCCGGCGCGGCCGTAGAACCACTGGCAGTCGAGCACGCACTCGGCGGTGTGGTTGGCGACCGGGATCGACCCGACCTCCTTGATGTTCGCCGGGTCGCGCACGTCGAAGAACTGGACGCAGCCGGTGACCCGCATCTGCGACAGGCAGCTCGGCGTGGCCGAGTAGAAGTCCGAGGCGACGGCGAGCACCTCGCCGTTCGTCGGCACCTCCTCGTTCTCCCAGGCGACGTTCGCGTACATCGAGCCGAGCCGCTGCGGCGAGGCGGGGTCGGTGATGTCGTAGATCGAGATGTTCTTGCCGCTCGTGACGAACAGGCGGTCGCCGATGACCTTCGCGCCGGTGGTGAGCCCGAAGTCGTCCTTGATCGAGCCGAGGTACTCGACGTTGTCGGACGAGACCCAGTCGGGGCCCATCTGGTCGGCGGAGGCGGGAGCGGCGACCGCGAGGACCGCGGCCGCAGCGGCGAGGAACGCCCGGAGGATGCGCATGGCCGCTCCAACGCGCGCGCGAAGAGGATCTTGCGGTCATGGCGCCGACTAGCCTTCGTGCCCATGCGACGGTGGTACGGGCTGCGGCCGCGCCTGCTGGCGGCGCTCCTGCTGACCAGCGCCGTCACGCTGCTGGTGGCGGCGTTCACGCTGCTCGGGCCGCTCCAGGACCGGCTGCGCGAGGAGAGCGCGTCGAGCTTCCGCGCCGCCGTCCTCGCCGCCCGCCCGGGCATCGAGGCCGACTACGCCCAGCAGCTGTTCTTCTCGAACGCGTACCGGCTGTCGCAGCGCACCGGCGCGCGCGTGCTCATCTACGACCAGACGCCGGCGGAGCGGTACCCGAGCACCGTGACGCAGACGGAGCCCACGCGCACCGACGTCTACCGCGCCCTGCGCACCCGCCGCACCGTGAGCACGACGACGCCCGAGGACACGAGCATCGCGATGCTGCTGCGCGACCGCGAGGGCAAGGTCGTCGGCGTCGCCGCGGCGCGCAAGCCGCTGACCGACGTCGGCGAGACGGTCGACCAGGTGCGCGGCGCGTTCTTCACCGCTGCGCTCGTCGGGCTCGTCGTCGCGCTGCTGCTCGGCGGCGGCCTCGCGTCGACGCTGACGCGGCGGCTCGGGCGGCTGCGCGACGCGGCGATCCGCACCACCGAGGGCCGGGATCCGGAGATCCCCCACGACGACGCGCTCGACGAGGTCGGCGACCTCGCCCGCGCGCTCGCGTCGATGCACGCGAGCCTCCAGCGCCAGGAGGCGGCGCGCCGCCAGTTCGTCGCGACCGCCTCGCACGAGCTGCGCACGCCGCTCACGCTGCTGCAGGGCATGCTCGAGCTGCTGGAGGACGACCTCGACGAGGGCCGCGTCGACCTCGACGACGCGCACCGCCAGATCTCCGGCGCGCAGAAGCAGCTGCGCCGCCTCGAGCACCTCGCCTCCGATCTGCTCGACCTCAGCCGCCTGGATGCCGAGGCGCCGCTGCGGTCGGAGCCGCTCGAGCTCGGCGAGATGAGCCGCGCCGTCGCCGCCGAGTTCGAGCTGCGCGCCGCCGACCGCGGCATCGGCGTCGACGTCGTCCCGCCGATCGCGCCGTGCTGGGCGAAGGGCGACCCCGGGGCCGTCGCGCGGATCATCCGGATCCTGCTCGACAACGCGCTGCGCTTCACGCCGCAGGGCGAGGCGGTGCGCGTCGTGACCGCCTACCACGGCGAGCGCGCGACGGTGGAGGTCAGCGACGAGGGGCCGGGCGTCCCGCCCGCCGAGCGCGAGGTCATCTTCGAGCGCTTCCGCCGCGGCAGCTCGACCGGCGGCGAGGAGGGCTTCGGCCTCGGCCTGGCGATCGGCCGTGAGCTCGCCGTGCGCCTGGGCGGCCGGCTCGAGCTGATCGACGACGACCGGCCGGGCGCGCGGTTCGTCCTCAGCCTGCCGGTCGAGCTCCCCGCCGGTGCGGCGAGGGAGCCCGAGCCGGTCGGCTGAGACCGGGCTGGAGCGGCTAGGCCGCTTCGGCCATCGCCCGCTCCTCGGCGCGCATGGCGTCGGTCACGGGGACCTTCTTGTACGGGTTCTCGCTGTCGGCGTCGGTCTGCTCCTCGTGGTACGCCGACTCGACGTTGACCGCCCAGATGTCGTGCGCCCCGCGGCCGAGCAGGTTGTCGACCGCGCGCATGGCGCTGAGCATCGAGTGGTCCGAGTTGTTGTAGCGGTGCAGGCCGTTACGGCCGACCTGGACGAGGCCCTTGATCGGGTCCAGCCAGGCGCGGATCGTCGCGACCTTCTCGGCGTAGTGCTCGTCGTACATCGGGTACGCGAGCGGCACGCGGACGACGTAGCCGCGCTTGACCTGCTCGGGCCGCGCGAGGCCGAGCTGGTGCAGCTCGCTCGTCGCCAGCTCGATGAGCTTGTCGTCGTCCATGGTCCAGAGCTCGTCGCCCTTGAAGGCGAAGTACTCGAGGCCGACGCAGGCGGTGTCGGGGTCCGGCACCATCCACGGGCTCCACGAGCGGTAGTTCTGGATGCGGCCGACGTGGACGCCCGGCTCGTGGATGTAGATCCAGTTGTCGGGGAACAGGTCCTCGCCCTCGAGCACCAGCGCGACGGTCAGGAAGTCGCGGTAGCGCAGGCCGGCGCCCGCCTTGACGACCTCGGCCGGGGCCTTCGGGTCGGCCATGCGGACGGTGTCGCGCAGCGGCAGCGACGAGATGACGCCCTTCGGCTCGATCCGCTCGCCGCCGGCGTGGATCGCGACGACCTCCTTCGAGCGCTCGTCGAGCTCGATCTGCTCGACCGCCGTCTCCATGCGGACCTCGCCGCCCATCTCCTCGATGCGCGTCGTCATCTGCTCCCACATCTGCCCCGGGCCGTAGCGGGGGTACTGGAACTTGTCGATGAGCGTCTTGATGTTGCCCGTGTTGCCGAAGAAGGCGGCCTTCGCGGCGCTGAAGAAGCTCAGCCCCTTGATGCGCTGGGCGGCCCACTCGGAGCGGATCTCGGTCGTCGGCACGCCCCAGACCTTCTCGGTGTAGGACTTGAAGAAGTGGTTGTAGAGCCGCTTGCCGAAGCGGTTCTGGACCCACTGCTCGAAGTTGTCCTCGCGGCCCTTGGGCTTGACGGTCGCCCAGAGGTACGAGAGCCCGCAGCGGACGACCTCGACCGGACCGAGCTTCTTGATGACGTCGGTGCCCTTGAGCGGGTAGTCGAGGTAGCGGCCGCGCCAGAAGATGCGCGACATCCGCGGGCGCATGAGGAACTCGTCGCCCATGATCTCGAGCCAGAGGTCGTTGACCTCCTGGTTCTTCGTGAAGAAGCGGTGGCCGCCGAGGTCGAAGCGGTAGCCGTACGGGTCGACGACGGTCTTCGCGATCCCCCCGACCTGCTCGTCGGCCTCGAAGACGATGACCGGCTTGCCCGCCTTCGCGAGCAGGTAGCCGGCGGTCAGCCCGGCCGGGCCGCCCCCGATGACGACGTAGGGCTTCGTGTCAGCCCCGCTGTGCCGGACAGCGGGGAACTCAGCAGTCGTTGCCATGCGCCCCAGACTGCCCACGGAAGGGCGATTTCCGGAGCCCTCCTAACCGACCTTAACCTTCGCTAACGCTGGCGATCGGTGACGCGCCGGTACACCACGGCACGTACCCCGCGCGGCAGCGGATCGAACCCGAAGACGGGCACGACGGCCTCGCGGCGCAGGCGCTTGTCGGCGTCGAGGCGCCGCTCCCACTGGACCGTGCGCTTGCGGACGAGCGAGGTCCACGGCGCCCCCCACTTCGCCGTTCGCAGGATCGGCTCCATGAGCACGATCTCCTGGCCGGGCGTGAGAGACCGGACGACGCGGTCGCTCGTCGGGCCGGGCTTCGCCGCCCGGAGGCGGTCGAGGGCGTCGCGCCAGTCGAAGACGCCGACGTCGCGGCCGGGCTCGAACGCCGGGCCCAGCGACGTCGCGTACCGCACGCCGCCGGGGAGGTAGTAGGCAACGAGCGGCAGCGCCTCGGGCTGGGTGGAGACGACGACGTCGCCGGCGGTGACGAGCGTCTGCACGCTGGCGGCGACCGACCGGGCGTTGCTCTTGCTCTCCAGCGCGCCGGTGCGCGGCGTGAACCAGAACGAGACGATGATGAGGAAGCAGACGAGCCCGAGCCGGCCGGCGTTGTTGAGGCCGACCGCGGCGAGGACGAGCAGCGGACCGAGAAACGCCGAGAAGTAGCGCGTCGAGAACGCGGGCGTCGGCTGCGACGCGAGCCACGCCAGCGCGACCGCGGTGAGGCAGATGACGAGCAGCGCCGTCGTGCGCCGGTCGCGGCCGTCCTTGACCAGCCCGACGATCCCGCTGCCGGCGACGAGCAGCAGCGCGATCGCGGGCGTCGGGCCGCCGAAGACGACGCCGAGCGCCGCGCGCAGCGCCTCGAAGTCCGGCCGCTCGGCCCACGGCGCGCCGGTGTGGCGGGCCTGGAAGAGCAGCGTCGGGATCCACGGGACGAAGAGCAGGAACGCGCCGCCGTAGGCGAGCACGGCGTCCTTCAGGAGCGGACGGCGCTCGTTCGACGGCGTCCAGCGCAGCAGCAGCGCGAGCGCGGTGACCGTGCCCAGGCCGAGGAAGATCGCCCAGTTGTGCGTGTAGACCATCGCCGCCAGCGCGACGCCGAAGACCGGCAGGAAGCGGCGGTCGCGGACGACGAACGCGTGCAGGAACGCGCCGGTGACCACAAGCCCGAGGAGCGCGAGCAGCGAGTACATCCGCGTCTCCTGGGCGTAGTAGGTGAGGAACGGGTTGATCGCCGCCAGCGCCGCCGCGGCCCAGCCGACGCGCGGGCCGAAGAGGCTGCGCCCGACCCACAGCGCGGCCGGGACGGTCAGGACGGCGAAGACGACCGACAGCCAGTGCGTGGCGGTCTCCGAGGTCCCGAAGGCGACCATCCAGCCGTGCAGCAGCGCGTAGTAGAACGGCGGCGAGCCGTCGAGCCGCAGCACGTGCGGGATGTCCGAGAGGTCGTGCGACGCCACGCCGACCGCAAGCGCCTCGTCGATCCAGAAGCCGGCGTTGAGCGCGCGGGTGCGCAGGTACAGCGAGACGAGCGTCAGCGCGGTGGCGAGCGCGATCGCGACGACGAGCGGGCTCGGCCGGGCGGCGACGGCCTTCGCCGTCGCGATGAGGCGGTCGAGCGGCTTGGCTCGCTGCGGTGCGGGTGGTGCGGCGGCGCTCATGCCGTGGGCGCGGGGCAGTCGGCGGACAGCACCCAGTCTCCCTCCCGCGCACGGTAGTGCGGCGCGGCGTCGCGCAGGCCGGGGCCGTAGAAGAGCGAGTGGCGGCCGAGGCGGACGTGGAAGACGACGGCGGGCGGGACCGGGCGCAGGTTGACCTGGTTGGTGTGGAGGTGCAGGCGCCAGGCGACCTGCGGGACCATGAACGCGTTCGTGAACGGGCGCCCGCACGCCTTCAGCGCGGCCGCGCCGCCGGCCTGCGCGACGAGCGTCTCGAGCTCGTCGACGAGGTCGATCTGGTGCTTGGCCTCGCTCATGACCGGGTCGAGGTCCTTCGCGTCGGGCAGAACGAACGCGGCGCTCAGCCCGACGGCGACGACCGCGGCGAGGACGGCCGGCACCCGCCGGCGCCAGCCGAGCTGCAGCAGCCAGACCGCGCCGACCGCGCCGATGACGATGAGCAGCGAGGCGGGCGGGATGAGGTAGCGCTGGTTGCCGCTGAAGCCGCGGCTCGTCATGACCGCGACGAGGCCCGCCCACGCGAGCGCGAGCAGCGCGAGCCCGAGCACCGGCCGGCGGTCCTCGCGCGTCCTCCACACGAAGGCGAGCACGATCGCCACGACGGCCCCTCCGACGGCGACCGCCGGCGTCGTCCCGATCCAGTCCTTCAGCACCTCGAGCGCGGGGTGGTCGGCGAACGCGGGGCTGTTCGGGTTCGGGTTCTGCGCGCGGTCCGAGGCGCGGAAGGCGTTCCCGCTCCCCCACCACTCGGGGATGAACCACAGCGCCGGCAGCGTCAGCAGCCCGGGCACGACCCACTTGACCCGGCTGCGGTCCCGGTGCAGCAGGAAGAGCGCGTAGAGCCCGAGGAACGGCCAGACCTCGGGCCGCAGCAGCGCGGCGCCGATGCCGAGCGTGAACGCCCAGCCGCGGCGGCCGTGCAGCTCGGTGAGGACGGCGCCGAAGACGAGCGCGACCATGAGCCCCTCGGAGTTGCCGAGCGTGGCGTTGCGCAGCCACCACGGCATGAGCGCGAGGCCCGCCGCGGCGACGATCCCCGCGACGGTCCCGGCGAAGCGCCGGGCGAGCAGGAACGCGAGCATGACGCCGGCGATCGCGCCGGCGCGGGCGACGCAGGTCCAGATCACGGGCGACGCATCGCCCAGCTGGCCCGTGATCGTGGTGACGATGACCGGCAGCGGCTTCCACGACGGGCCGTCGACGGTCGACAGGTTCCACTCGGTGATCTCGCGGCCCCAGATGATCCACGCCCACGGGTCGTAGGTCGGCGCGGTCGGCAGGAGCGCGGTGAGCGCCGCGAGCAGCACCGAGCCGCCGACGACGGCGACGGGCGTGGAGACGCGGAGACCCGGCGCCCCGCTGCGCGGGGCCATGCGTTCCTGCAGGAGCACGGCTCGTAGGCTAGGGACGTGCCATGCAGGTGGTGGAGGCACGAGCGGTCGTCAAGAGCTTCGGAAGGGGCCGCGCGGCCCGCCGGGTCCTAGACGGAGCGGACCTCGACGTCGGTGCGGGAGAGCTCGTCGCGATCGTCGGGCGGTCCGGATCCGGCAAGTCGACGCTGCTGCACCTCCTCGCCGGGCTCGATCGCTGTGACAGCGGGTCGATCGTCGTCGCGGGCGCCCGTGTCGACGGGGCGAGCGACCGCTCCCTGACCGCTCTGCGGGCGCGGACGATCGGGTTCGTCTTCCAGTTCTTCCATCTCGTGCCCGAGCTGACCGGGCTCGAGAACGTCCTGCTGCCGGCGCAGGTCATGAACGGCGACCGGCGCGCGTTCGAGCGCCGCGGTCGTGTCCTCGTCGAGCAACTCGGCTTGTCCGACGTCGCGGCGTCGCGTCCCCACGAGCTCTCCGGCGGCGAGCAGCAGCGCTTCGCCATCGCCCGCGCCCTGATCGCCGACCCGGCGGTCGTCCTCGCCGACGAGCCGATCGGCAACCTCGACCCCGTCTCCGGCGCGACCGTCCTCGCCCTCCTGCGCCGCATGGCGGACGACGGGCGCGCCGTCGCGATGGTCACGCACCAACCCGAGGCCTCCGCGATCGCCGACCGGGTCGTGCGGCTCGAAGAGGGGCGGTTGCGGTGACACGCGCGCGAGCGATCCTCGCCGCCGCGGGCGTCTTCGCCGCGGCGCTCGTCGTCGGCACGGCTCTCACCGCGGCGCTCTCCCTCTCCGGCGCCTTCGGGCGGGCGGCCGATCGGGCGGATCTTCCCGACGTGATCGTGCGCTTCGCCGACGAGGACCGGACGGACGCGATCCGCGCGCTCGGGGCCCTCCCGAACCTCGACGCGGTGCGCTTCCGCACGGAGATCACCGGAGTGCCTCTCTTCTTCGGGTCCCACGAGGCACGCAACGGGGCCATCCAGGTGGTCGAGCCCGGCCGGCGCGGCTACGAGGTCGTCGCCGGCCGCGACGTCCGCGGGCCTCGCGAGGTCGTGGTCGAGCAGGGCGTCGCGCGGTCGTGGGGCGTGACCGTCGGCGATGACCTCGGGCTCGGCCGTGCGGGGGCGACGCGCGTCGTCGGGATCGCGCGGTCGCCCGACAACGTCGCCTATCCGCTCGCCGCGGTCCCGCGGGTGTACGTCGATGCCGGTGCCGTCGGCGCGCCGTTCAGGCCGCTGCCCGTCAACCTCGGCCTGATCTGGCTGCGCGACCGGTCGCAGGAGGAGGTGACGCTCGCCCAGGCGCGCGGGGTGACCTTCGGCCTGAGCAACATCCGCTTCGTGACCCGTGCCGGCGTCCAGGTCCTCGTCGGGCAGGCCGCCGGGATCGTCATCGCGCTGCTCGTCGCGTTCTCCCTCGTGGCGGTGGGCACCGCGGGGGTCATGCTCGGGGCGTCCGCCCGCGCGGAGGTCGCGGCAAGGCTCCCGTCGATCGGCGTCCAGCGTGCCGTCGGCTTCTCCCGCCGCCGCGTGATCCTCGACCAGGCCCGTCGCGGAGCCCTCGTCGCCGCACCGTGCGCCGCGGCCGGCCTCGCCCTCGGCTGGCTCGCCGTCCACGGTCCCGCCGACGACCTGCTCGCTGCGCTCAACCAGGTCGGGCGGGGCCCCGCGCTCGCCTGGTTCCTCGCCGCCGCGTGGCTCGTGATCGTCGGCCTCGTCGCCGCAGCCTCCGCCTGGCCGGCGTGGTCCGCGACCCGTGCCCCGATCGCCGCCCTGCTGCGGGGAGGAGAGCTCGCCACGTCGCCCCGCCGCCGTGCCCGCCGCATGGGCTTCGGCCGCCCGGCCGCCGGCCTTCCCGCGCTCGGCGCGCGACTCGCGACGGCACGGCGGGCGCGGTGGGCGACGACGGTCACGTTGCTGGCCGCGGCGTCGGCGACGCTCGTGCTGCTGCTCGCGCTCGCTTCCCTGCTCGTCGCGCTGCGTGAGGATCCGGGAACGGTGGGGAAGCGGTACGCGCTGACGGCGGCGGCGGACGAAGATCGGGTCGGGGACATCGAGCGGGTCGACGGGGTCGCCGCGGCGGCCCCGCGATGGACGGTGAACGCGACCGCGGCGTTCTCACTCGGGCAGCCGCTGCGGCTCGTCGCGTTCCCGCGGGGCGACGAGTCGTTCGAGCAGCCGCCGCTCGACAGCGGGCGGCGCCGGCGCGGACCGGACGAGGTCGAGGTCGGGCGCGGGCTCGCCGACGCCCTCGGCCTGCGGCCGGGGTCGACGCTCGCGGTCGCGCTGCCGACGGGTACCGAGACGCGGTACCGCGTGAGCGGGGTCGTCCGCGCGCTCGAGAACGATGGGCGCGTGGCCTACGCCCCATCCGAGCGGCTCGAGCAGCTGGGCGTCCTCAACCTGCCGTCGATCGCGGTGCGGCTCGACCGCGGGGCGGACCGGGCGACGGTGAGCCGCCGGCTGCGCGCCATCGGCGTGCCGCCCACGCGGGCGACGGCGGCGACGACCCGGGACACCGCCTTCCTCGGCCTGCTCGCCACCGTCCTTCGGGTCGTCGCGCTGACCGTCGGCCTCGTCTGCCTCGCGATCCTCGCCCAGACCCTCGTGCTCACCGCCCGGGAGCGGCGGCCCACCCTCGCTCTGCTGCGCACGACCGGCGCCGGCGGCCGCGCGCTGGCGAAGGTCCTGGGCGGCGCCTGCGCCGCAGTGCTCGTGCCGGCGACGATCGCGGGCGTCCTGCTCGAGTGGCTCGCGCTCGGTCCGGCGGTCAGCGCGCTCGCCGCCGACTACGCCGGGCTCTCCCTCACCCCCGGTCCCGGCCACGTCCTCGTCGCCGCCGGAGGGCTCGCCGCCCTCGGCGCGCTGGCGGTCGCCGCGGTGACGCGAAGGGTCGGCCGGGAGCCGATCGTCGCCGGCCTGCGGGAGGACGTCGGATGAGGGCCAGGATCCTCGCCGCCTCGGCGGTCGCCGTCGTCGCGCTCTCCGGCTGTGCCGGCATCCAGCAGCGCGAGAGCTTCGCTCCCGGCTCGACGCTGCGCTCGACGATCGTCGACCGCGACGGGGACGGCCAGCTCGAGCGCGGGCCCGGCGAGCCGCTGGAGGACAGGACGGAGCTCGCTCCGCAGGGCCGCGCGGACCGTGAGGTCGCGCGATTCGGGCAGCTCTCCGACATCCACCTCCGCGACGAGGAGTCGCCGGCGCGCGTGCCGTTCCTCGACCGGCTCGGACCGCCGTTCACGTCGACGTTCCGCCCGCAGGAGGCGCTCTCGCCGCAAGTGCTCGCCGCGGCGATCCGCTCGATGAACGGCGAGCGGCCCGACACGATGTTCCTCGCCGGCGACCTGATCGACAACGCGCAGAGCAACGAGCTGACCGAGCTGCTGGCGATCCTCGACGGCCGCCGCGTCGATCCCGACTCGGGCAGGCGCGGGTATCGCGGCGTGCAGCAGGCGTCGAACCCCGACGGCTCGTTCTACCGGCCCGCCGTCGACGCGCCCCGCATCCCGAGCCTGCTCGAGCGCGCGGAGACGCCGTTCGTCTCGCAGGGGCTCCGCGCGCGATGGCTGCCCGCGCTGGGCAACCACGACCTGCTGCTCCAGGGCGAGCTGCCGCCCACGACCACGACGGACGCGATCGCGACCGGCCGCCGGATGCTCAAGACGTTCGACCCCGCGCTGCGCGGCATCGTCGATCGCTACGACCTCGGCCGACTGCGCGGCAGCGCCACGCCCGATCTGCAGTCGGTGCCGCGCCGGGCGCTCGACGAGCTGCTGGGGCAGCTCGCCGGCGGCGGCGCCGCCACCGTGCCCTCCGACCTCGGCCGCCGCGGCCTGCGCAACGCCGAGCTGCTGCGCCGCCTGCGCGCCGCCGCCGGCGTGCCGGGCACCGGCGACCGGCTCGACTACGTGGCCGACGTCGCTCCGGGCGTGCGCGCGATCGTGCTCGACACCGTCAACCGCGCCGGCGGGGCCGGCGGCGTGCTCGACCGCGCGCAGGCTCGGTTCCTGCGCCGCGAGCTGCGCCGCGCCGGCGACGCCGCGGTCCTCGTCGTCGACCACCACGGCCTGCATCGCACCGGAGGCCCCGGCGCGAAGCTCGCTCGCGCAGCGCTCGCGAGCTCCAGGGCCGTCGTCGCCGAGCTCACCGGCGACACGCACCGCAACGAGATCCGGCCGGTCCGCACGAAGGCGGGCGGCTACTGGCGGATCACGACCGCGTCCCTCGCCGACTGGCCGCAGCAGGGCCGGATGCTGCGGCTCGTCGCCGGACCGGACGGGCAGCGGGCGATCGAGACCTGGATGGTCGACCAGTCCGGCGGCCCCGGCGACAAGGACCTGCCGGGAGCGGCCCGGCGGCTCGCGTGGCTCGATGCGCAGGGCGGCCGGCCGGACGACCTCGACGGCGCGCGGACCGATCGCAACGTGCGCCTCTGGCTGCCGCCGCGCCGCTGACGTCTCAGCGCGCGGCGAAGACGGGCCGCAGGTCCTCCAGCCGGTCGTAGAGCCACCAGAGGTAGCGCTCGGTCCCGTTCTCGCGCAGTGGGTGGAGGTCCTCGTGCTCGGGGTCCGCGACGAAGTCGTCGAACGCCTGCTGCGAGGGCCACTCGACGAGGATCATGAGCTGCCGCGGCTCGGCGTCGCCTTCCGTCGCGGCGCCCGCCAGGCGCCCGATCGCGACGACGTCGCCGCCGTACTTGCGCACCGCGTCGAGCGAGCGTCGCGAGTACGCCTTGTAGTCGTCGTTGTCGGCGAGGTCGAAGAGGTTCAGCGCGTAGACGCTCATGGCAGCTCCCGAAGCTGGTGGTCGGGCGTGAAGCATGCCCGCTGGACGAGCGTGACGGCGATCAGCGACGACAGCGCGACGGCGCCGAGCAGGACCCACAGGAGGACGAGCTGCAACCGGACGGCGTCCAGCGGCTCGGCGCCCGCGAGCAGCATCCCGACCATGATCCCCGGGAACGTGACGACGCCGGTCGTCTTCGTCTGGTCGATGAGCGGGATGAGGCCGGACCGCAGGCTGCGGCGCACGAGCGGCGACGCCGCGCGCGCCGACGTCGCGCCGAGCGCCAGCGCCGCCTCGACCTCCCCGACCGAGTCGTGCAGCTCGTCGCCGAACCGGTTCAGGGCGACCGCCGCCGCGGTCATCGCGTTCCCCACGACCATCCCGCCGACGGGGACGAGCGCCTCGGTCTCGAACGGGAAGATCCCGAGCGCGAGCACCAGCCCGAGCGTCGCCGCCGCGGCGGCGCCCAGCGCGATCAGGAGCGGGATCAGGGCGTCGGGGACGCGCTTCGCGCGGCTGCGGGCGGTCAGCGCGCCGACGACGACCTGCACCGTGAGCAGCAGCACGACGAAGACGAACGAGTCGGCGTCGAAGATCGCCTTGATGACGAAGCCGACGGCGGTGAGCTGCAGGAACGACCGCACGACCGCGATCGCGATGTCCTGCTCGAGGCCGACGCGGCGCAGCCGCGACACGAGCCCCGCCAGCGCGACGAGGACGAGCGCCGCCGCGACGTCGGCGAGGTCGATGCCGGCCGCGGTGCTCATCCGGCGAGCCTCCCCTTGTCGAGCACGAGCCGCCGCCGCGTCAGCCTGATGGCCTGTCCGGGGTCGTGGGTGACGAGCACGAGCGGCACCCCGAGCGCGGCGATCGTCGCCTCCACCGCGGCGCGGGACCGCCCATCCAGCGCGGACGTCGGCTCGTCGAGCAGCAGCACCTCCGGTTGCACGGCGAGCGCGCGCGCCAGCATGACGCGCTGCTGCTCGCCCACCGACAGCCGCTTGGTCTCGCGGGTGGCGTAGGAGGCGTCGAGGCCGGCGCGCTTGAGCAGCGCCGGGACGTCGGCGTCCGGCGCGGCGTAGCGCACCTCGGCGGCCACGTCGCCGGCGAGCGGCGCCGGCAGCTGCGGCACGAGCACGACCCGGCGGCGCAGCGCCAGCACGTCCAGCGCACGCAGGTCGTCCCCGCGCAGCAGGATCCGCCCGCCGTCCGGATCCGCGAGCCGGTTCAGCAGCCGCAGCAGCGTCGACTTCCCCGACCCGGACGGCCCGACGATCGCCGTCGCCCCGTCCTCGATCGTCGCCGTGACGCCGCGCAGCACCTCGGTGCCGCCGCGCCGCACGACGACGTCCTCGAGCGAGAAGAGCGGCGCGGGCATCCGCCGCTCATGCTGTCGCTCAGCCGAGCTTGACCATCGCGTGCTTGATGCGCGTGTAGTCGTCGAGCGCGTACGTCGAGAGGTCCTTGCCGTACCCCGACTCCTTGAAGCCGCCGTGCGGCATCTCGGACAGGAACGGCAGGTGGTCGTTGACCCACACGCAGCCGAAGTCGAGCTGGCGGACCGCCTCCATCGCCGTCCCGACGTCGCGCGTCCACACCGACGCGGCGAGGCCGTACGGCACGTCGTTGGCGAGCGCGAACGCCTGCTCGCGGTCCTCGAGGCGCTGCACCGTCACGACCGGCCCGAACACCTCCTGCTGGACGATCTCATCGCGCTGCGCGACGCCGGCGACGATCGTCGGCTCGACGAAGAACCCGCGGTCGCGGCCGGCGCTCCCGCCGGTGACGATCTCGGCGCCGTTGGATGCCGCGCGGTCGAGGAACCCGAGGATGCGCTGCTGCTGGCGCTCGGAGATCACGGGGCCCATCTCGACTCGCTCGCCCTCCGCCGGGTCGCCGACCACGAGCGAGGACGCCGTCGCCGCCAGCTCCTCGAGCAGCGCGTCGTGGATCTCGGGCATCGCGAGCACGCGCGACGCGGCGGTGCAGTCCTGGCCGGAGTTGAGGAAGCTGGCGATGCGCAGCCCCTCGGCGACCGCCTTCGGGTCGGCGTCGCCGAAGACGACGACGGGCGCCTTGCCGCCGAGCTCGAGGTGCACGCGCTTGAGCGTGTCGGCGGCGTTGCGCGCGATCCGCTTGCCCGTGCCGACGCTGCCGGTCAGCGAGACCATCGCGACGTCGGGATGCGTGACGAGCGCCTCCCCCACGTTCGGCCCGTCGCCGGTGACGACGTTGAGCACGCCGGGCGGGAGCACGTCGGCGATCAGCTCGGCGAAGCGCAGCGTCGACAGCGGCGTCAGCTCGGACGGCTTGAGCACGACGACGTTGCCCGCCGCGAGCGCCGGGGCGATCTTCCAGATCGCCATCATCAGCGGGTAGTTCCACGGCGCGATCTGGCCGACGATGCCGATCGGCTCGCGCCGGACGAACGACGTGTGCTCGCCGCTGTACTCGCCGGCCGCGGGCGCGTGGGCGGTCCGCGCGGCGCCCGCGAAGAAGCGCAGCTCGTCGGCGCAGATCGGCATCTCCTCGGCCGACAGCGAGCGGGGTTTGCCCACGTTGAGCGTCTCGATCGCGGCCAGCTCGTCGACGTGCTCCTCGAGCACGTCGGCCATGGCCAGCAGCAGCTCCTGCCGGCGCGCGGGCGTCGTGTCGCGGAAGCCGATCCGCGCCTCGCGCGCCGCCTGCACGGCGCGGTCGACGTCGGCCTTGGAGCCCTCGGGCACCGTCGCGATGACGTCGCCGGTCGCGGGGTTGAGCACCTCGCGCGTGGCGCCCTCGACGCCGTCGACGAGCGCGCCGCCGACGAGGTTGCGGTACTGCACCTGCTCGAGCATGGCCTAGGCGACGCCCGCCGTCGCGCCGACGCCCATGTGCACGCCGGCGTCGGTCAGCACCTCGGCGAGGCGGTCGACGATCTCGTCGAGCAGCGCCTTGTTGCTGATGAGCGGCGGGGCGATCTGCAGCACCGCGTCGCCGCGGTCGTCGGCGCGGGCGATGAGGCCGGCCTCGCGCAGACGCTGCGGGAGGAACCCGCGCAACAGGCGGTCGCGCTCGGCTTGGTCGAAGCGCGTGTTCGCCTCGTCCTTGACGAGCTCCATCGCGTAGAAGAACCCGTCCCCGCGCGTGTCGCCGACGATCGGCAGCTCGCGCAGCGTCTTGACCCGCTCGCCGAGGTACGGGCCGAGCGCACGGACGTTCTCCAGCACCTGGTCGCGTTCGAAGATCTCCATGTTCTTCAGCGCGATCGCGGCGCTCACCGGGTGGCCGCCGAACGTGATGCCGTGGCGGACGACCGCGCCGCGCTCCTCGATCGGCGCGACGACGCGCTCGGCCGCGACGACGGCGCCCATCGGCGCGTACGCCGACGTCAGGCCCTTCGCGAGCGACACGAGGTCGGGCGTGATCCCCTCGCGGCCGGTGGCGATCCACTCACCGAGGCGGCCGCAGCCGCAGATGACCTCGTCGGCCATGAGGAGGATCCCGTACTTGTCCGCGAGCTCGCGCAGGCCGCGCCAGTAGCCGGGCGGGGCGACGAGCGCGCCGCCGGCGTTCTGGACCGGCTCGGCGATGATGAGCGCGACCTCGTCGGGGCCGGCGGCGAGGATCGCGTCCTCGACCTCGCCGAGCAGCCGCGCCCGGAACGCCTCGGGGTCGTCGCCGTCGGGCGCGCGGAACGCGTTCGTGGTCGAGACGTGGGTGACGTCGATCGGCGGCGTGCCGAACGGCTCCTTGAACCTGCCGACGCCGGTGAAGCTGAGCGCCCCGAGCGTCACGCCGTGGTAGGCGACGTCGCGCGCGATCGCCTTGCGGCGCTGCGGCTGGCCGATCGCGTGGTAGTGCTCGCGGACGAGCTTCCACGCCGCCTCGACGGACTCCGAGCCGCCGTTGGTGAAGAAGACGCGCTCCATCCCGTCGGGCGCGACGCCGGCGAGGCGCTCGGCGAGCTCGATCGCCGGCGGGCTCGCCGTCGCCCAGTTCGTGTTGAACGCGAGCGTGGTGAGCTGCGTCGCGGCGGCGGCCGCCATCTCCTCGCCGTAGCTGTAGCCGATCTGCGCGCAGAAGAGGCTCGAGAGCGCGTCGATGTAGCGCTTGCCCTTCGTGTCGAAGACGTACGGCCCCTCGCCGCGCTCGAGCACGAGCAGGTCGTCGATGCCCTGCTTGGAGAAGTGCAGCAGCAGGTGGTCGTGCGCGGCCCGCTGCAGCTCGTCGTGGGTCATGCCCATCGGCTCGTCACCACCTTCTTGCGGGTGTAGAACTCGACCGCGTCACGGCCGTTGGCGTGCAGGTCGCCGTCGATCGAGTCCTTCCAGCCGGAGAACGGGAACCAGGCGACCGGCGCGGCGACGCCGACGTTGACGCCGATCATCCCGGCCTCGACGCCGTAGCGGAACGCGCGGGCGGCGCCGCCGGACTCGGTGAAGATGACCGAGGCGTTGCCGTAGCGGCTGGCGTTGACCAGTTCGAGCGCCTCGTCGAGGTTGCTTGCTCTGGCGAGCGTGAGCACCGGCCCGAACAGCTCCTCCTCCAGCGCTCGGTGGCCGGCGGGCACGTCGTCGAGGATCGTCGGGCCGAGCTGGCAGCCGCCGGGGCCCTCTTCGCCGCGGCCGTCGAGGACGACGGTCGCGCCCTCGTCCTGCGCCTGCGCGATGTCGTTCACGAGGCGGTCGCGGGCCGTCGTGCTGACGACCGGGCAGACGTCGGTCGCCGGGTCGTCGCCGGCGCCGCTCTTGAGCTTCGCGGCCGCCGCGACGATGCGGTCGCGCGCCTCGTCTTGCTGTTGCCTCGTGCCGACGAGCACGCCGACGGAGCCGGCGAGGCAGCGCTGGCCGGCCGCGCCGAACGCGGAGCCGAGGACGCCGTTGACCATCAGGTCCGGATCCGCGTCGGGCATCACGACCATCGCGTTCTTCGCGCCGCCGAGCGCCTGGACGCGCTTGCCGTTCGTGGTTGCGCGCTCGGCGATGTAGCGGGCGGTCTTGGCCGAGCCGACGAAGCTGATCGCGTCGACGTCGGGGTGGTCGAGCAGCGCGTTGACGACGTCGTGAGCGCCGTGGACCAGGTTGATCAGGCCCTTCGGGAAGACGCCGAGCTCGTTCGCCAGCTCGACGATGCGCTCGCCGGCGAGCGGGTCCTGCTCGGACGGCTTGAGCACGAACGCGTTGCCGGCGGCGACCGCGTACGGGAGGAACCAGAGCGGGATCATCGCCGGGAAGTTGAACGGCGTGATGGCGGCGACGACGCCGACGGGCTGGCGGACGAGCTCGACGTCGACGCCGGTCGCGACGCCCTCGAGGTTCTCGCCCTTGAGCAGGTGCGGCATCCCGATCGCGGCCTCGCACGACTCGATGCCGCGGCCCACCTCGGCGGCGGCGTCGTCGAGCGTCTTGCCCATGTCGGTCGTGACGAGGCGCGTGAGCTCGTCGCGGTGGTGGTCGAGGGCGGCCCGCAGCGCCATGACGGCGCGGGCCCGCTGCTGGGGGGACGTCGCGCGCCACTCGCGCTGGGCTTGCTTGGCGGCGGTGACGGCCCGGTCGACGTCGGCGGCGGTCGAGAGCGGGACGCGGGCGAGGACGTCCCCCGTCGCGGGGTTGCGGTCCTCGAGGAAGTCGGTGGCGGCCGACGGAACGCGTGCTCCTGCGATGAGGTTGTCGAGCACGCGGACGTCCGTGGCGGCGGCAGTCGCGGTCATGACGCGCAGGCTGGCGCTTCGCGCGCGTGGATGCAACCCGGCAGCTCGTCCAGTCAGTCGGTGCGTGGCTGGACGTTGTGTCTGGTCCGGTGGGCGCGGACCGCGAGGTGGAGGGCGAGCAGCGTCTCGCTGTCGCTCAGGTCGGCCTGCAGCAGCGTCTCGAGCCGCGCGACGCGGTCGTAGAGCGCCTGGCGGTTGAGGTGCAGCGCCCGCGCGGTCTCGGCCTTCCGCCCCCCGTGCGCGGTCAGCGCGTCGAGCGTCGGCAGCAGCGGATGGCGGCGCGTCGCGTCGTGGTCGAGGACCGGCTGGAGGAGGCGGTCGACGTAGCGCTGCAGCTCGGCGTCGTCGCGCAGGCGGTACAGCAGCCGGTCGAGCGGCATCGCAAGCGCGTCGTGCCACTCGCGCGGCGGCAGCCCCGCCGCCGCGTCCGCGGTCTCCGCGGTGTCGTTCAGCGCCGCCCCCGCCTGCCCCCACGGCGCCGCCGGCCCGGCCGCGACGACGACGTCCGCATCCAGCCGCTTCAGCGCGGTCGCCCGCACGAGTGCCGCAAGCCGCCCCGCGACGTCCTCCCTGTCCGCCGCGTCACGGAGAGCGGCGAGCACCAGCAACCGCCCCCGCTTCTCGTCCACACCCACCAACACCGGAACCCCGACCTTGGTCAGAGCCCGCTCCACGTCTCCGAGAGCCGACGTCCATGAGACCTCTGCACCGGCTCTCCGGACCACCAATGGGAGGAGGGCGGCGAGCTTGCGCGGTCGGAAGCCGAGCTCCTTCGCGCGCGCGGCGGCGGTCGTCGCTCCCATCCCTCCGGCGGCGAGCTTCGCGAGGAAGTCTCCGCGGCCGGCGGCCAGCAGCTCCTCCTCTTGGCGGCTGCGCAGCAGGGCGAGGGCGACCACGCCGGCGGCGCGGTGCAGCGCGGCGGCGGCGAAGGGCTCGAGTGGTCTCTCGAGCGGCAGCGACGCGAGACGGCCGGCCGTGCCGTGCTCGCCGGGGACGGGCGTCGTCGCTCCGACCGTCTCGGCATCGGCCGCCGCGTCGGCCCAGGCGGCGAGCGGGTTGGCCTGCGCGCCCGGCGGCGCGGCGTGGGCGAGGAGGCGTCCGTCGGCGGCCTCGAGGAAGACGGGGTTCCCGAGCGCTTCGGCCAGCTCCGCGAGCACGCCCTGCACGCCGCCGCCGTCGAGCATCACGGCGGTGAAGCGCTCCTGCAGCTCGTCGACGCGGCGCAGCTCGTCGACGCGGCCGCCGACGATCGCGGTGTGGATCGCCTCGGTGACGCCGACGAACGGAACGGTGGCGTGGAGGACGATGAGCGGCAGGCCGTGCTGCTCGGCGGCCCGGATGAGCGCCTTCGGCAGGCCGCCCTCGTAGCGCTCGCCCAGCTCGATCACCAGCGCGGCGATCCCGCGCTCGGCCAGGTCGCTCACGAAGCGGCGCTGGTCGGCGGCGCGCGTACCGATCCCCATGCCGGTGGTCAGGAGGATCTCGCCGCCGCGCAGCAGCTCGGCGATGTTCGGCACCTCGCCCGCGTGCACCCAGCGGACCGGCCGGTCGAGCGCCTGCTCGCCGGCGACGACCTCCGGCAGCCCCCGGCGCAGCGAGGGCAGAGCGAGCGCCTGGCGGACGGTGATCACGTGCGCGGCTTGACGAGCGTCGTCGGGGCCATGTACAAGCCCGGACCCTATGGCCCGCACGGTCGTCTTCTTCCCGGAGCAGGCGTACGGGCCCACGAACAACTGCGTCGGGATCGGGCAGGAGCTGCTGCGGCGCGGGGCGCGCGTGGTGTTCGTGGTGGAGGAGTCGTTCGCGGGGACGCTCGAGGCACAGGGCTTCGAGGAGCGCGTGATGCGGCTGACGCCGCCGGCGGAGACGGAGGAGGCGCCGGGCCAGTTCTGGACCGACTTCATCCGCGACACGGCGCCGATCTTCCGCCGGCCGACGATCGAGCAGCTCGAGGCGTTCATCAAGCCGACGTGGGAGGCGCTCATCGATGGCGCGAAGTACGTCGACGATCGGCTCGAGGAGATCTTCGACGACGTCCGGCCCGACGTGGTCGTGGAGGACAACGTCGTCGCGTTCCCCGCGGTCGTGCGCCAGCCGGCGCCGTGGGTGCGGATCGTGTCGTGCAACCCGCTCGAGGTCCCGGATCCCGACCTCCCGCCCGTCTTCTCCGGCTACCCCGTGGGCGACCGGTCCGGGTGGGCGGAGTTCCTCGCCGAGTACCGGCGCACGCACTCGGAGCTCCACGGCGAGTTCGACGCGTGGTGCCGCGCGCGGGGCTGCCCGCCCCTGGAGGACCTCGCGTTCATCCACACGTCCGAGGACCTGAACGTCTACCTTTATCCGGGCGCCGTGGACTACGACCGCGGGCGCCCGCTGGGCCCGTCCTGGGAGCGGATCGACTCGTGCGTGCGTGACGCTCCCGCCTCCGGCGTCGAGGTGCCGGCCGAGGTGCTGCGCGGCGAGGGCGCGCTCGTCTACCTCAGCCTCGGCAGCCTCGGGTCGGCCGACGTAGAGCTGATGCAGCGCCTGATCGACGTCCTCGGCACGACGCGGCACCGGTTCATCGTCTCGATGGGCCCGCTGCACGAGCAGCTTCGGCTCGGTGAGCGGATGTGGGGCGCCGAGCTCCTCCCCCAGCCCGCGCTGCTGCCCCTGTGCGATCTTGCGGTGACCCACGGCGGCAACAACACCGTCACCGAGTGCTTCCACCTGGGCACGCCGATGGTCGTCGCGCCGCTCTTCTGGGACCAGTACGACAACGCCCAGCGCGTCGCCGAGACCGGCTTCGGCGAGCGGCTCGACACCTACGGCTTCGCCGACGAGGACCTCGTGGCCGCCGTCGACCGCCTCGCCGGCGACACCGCCCTGCGCGACCGCATGAGAGCTGTCTCGGCGGAGATCCGCCGAGCCGACGGCCGCCGCCGCGCCGCCGACCTCATCGAACGCGTCGCCGCGAAGAGATAGGCAAGGCCCGCCGCCCTTCGCGCCGCGAGGCGGCCCGGGAACGCGAGCGGCGCGGCCCTCCGGGAGGCGCCGCGCCGCTTGCTGCTTTCTGGGCCCCCGGGAGGAGGTTCCTGGCTACGCCGCGCGGAGGGCGAGGCGCCGCTCGCGCTTCGGGGCGCGGAGCGGGGTGGCGATCTGCGCCGCCCGCTCGCGCAGGAGCGTGACGAGGTTCGCCGTCGGCGCGAACGGGTCGGCGATCGCGGGGCCGCCGGCGACCGGCACGGCCGCGCGGATGCTGCCGCCGACCTCGGCGATCAGGACGTCACCGGCGGGCGCGGCCTGCGAGTCGATCGCGGCCAGGCGCCGCAGGGCGGGCTGATCGGCGGGACCGGCGAGGCGCATGGTGACCGCTGCCTCGCGGCCGTTGTGGGTGTGAAGTTGGGTGCGCATCGCGTCCTCCGATCTCGTGTGCGATGTCCAATATATCACACATCGCACGCGGAGAGCGATCCCCCCTTGTATGATCTTCGTCACATGAGCCCCCTCCCCCGGGACGCTCCGCCACTGCCGCAGCTGTCGGCTCGTGAGCGGATCTACGAGGCCTTGAAGGAGTGGATCGTCGAGGGCGTGCTTGAGCCGGACGAGCAGCTGCGTGACACCGAGCTCGCCGAGCGGTTCGGGGTCAGTCGCACGCCCGTGCGCGAGGCCCTGCGCCAGCTGGAGGACGAGCGCCTCGTCACCACGGCTCGCAACCGCTGGACGAAGGTGTCCTCGCTCGACGTCGAGGAGCCCGGCCGCCTGCTCCCCATCCTGTCCGCCCTGGAGACGCTGGCCCTGCGCATGGCCTGGCCGCTCGCGCCCGAGGACCAGGACCGGCTGGAGGAGGCGAACGAGGCCGTCGCGAAGGCGATCGAGCGGCGCCGCGCGAAGGAGGCCCTCGCGGCCGACCTGCGGTTCCACGGCGTGTTCGACGGCTGCTCGGGCAACGACGAGCTCATCGAGCTGCTCCGCCGGCTGCGCGACCGCAACCGCCGGTTCGATCTCGTCTACTGGGCCCGGCCCGCGCTCGCCCGGCCGTCGGTCGAGGAGCACGCGCAGATCATCGAGCGCGTCCGCGCCGACGACCGTGACGGCGCGATCGCCGCGCTCGAGGACCACTGGCACAACGAGCGCATCTTCCGCGTCGGCGAGGAGCCCGCCGAGACCTAGCCCTCAGCGCGCGACGAGGACCGCGAACCGGTGGTCGTCGAAGGCGCACTCGGCGTGCGCGAAGCCGGCGGCGCGCAGCCAGGAGAGCTGGTCGGCCACGGTCGCGCAGCGGTCGAGGCGCATCCGCTCCTCCGCGGCCGCCCACTCCTCCGGCGTCGACCCGCGAGCGAACGCCTCGTCGCGGTGCCAGCGCCGGTACGCGTCCTCGAGGTCCGGGGAGGGTGCCGAGACCTGCTCGGCGTTGACGAACGCGCCACCCGGCGCGAGCGCCGCCCGGACGCGGCCGAAGAGCACCCGCTTGCCGGCGTCGTCGAGGTGATGGATGGCCAGCGCCGACACGACCGCGTCCCAGGGGCCGTCCGGCAGCGGATCGGCGAGGTCACCGACGACGTAGGCCGCTCCGTCCCCCAGCCGCCGCCGCGCCTCGTCGAGCATCGCCTCCGACCCGTCGAGCAGCGTCAGCTGCGCACCCGGATGGGCCGCGGCCATCATCGACGCCAGCAGCCCCGTCCCCGCCCCGAGATCCAGCACCCGCCGCGGCGCGTCCGGAAGCGCCCCCACGGCCGTCCCGTAGAAGGCATCGAACGGCGGGATCAAACGCCGCCGAGCGCCGTCGTAGTCCCCGGCCTGCGCATCGAAGACCGCCGCTGCGTCCGTCATGACGTACAAGCGTACGCCATCCGAAAGGGGGACAGTCCCTTTAGGTTGGGGGACAGTCCCTTTAGGTTGGGGGACAGTCCCTTCATCTGAAGTCAACGAACCGGCCCGCTGGGGGACAGACCCTCAACATGAAGGGACTGTCCCCGGCGATGAAGGGACTGTCCCCGGCGATGAAGGGACTGTCCCTGCGTTAGGGGCGGCCGCCGTCGAGGCGGGTCTCTTCGAGGTCGAGGTCGTGCTCGACCCGGCGGAGGACCTCGTCTCCGATGCGGCCTTCGCGGCGGAGCGTCATGAGCGCTGTGCGCTGGGCGGCGAGGATCTCGAGGAGGAGGCGCTGGTAGTCCTGGGAGCGGCCGTCGATGTTCTCCTCCTCGCCGTCGGCCTTCCCGAGACGCTCGAGGAAGCGCCGGCGGCGGAAGTCGTACATGCCGCGGACGCGGTCGGCCGTGTCGTCGCGGACCCACTCCTCGCCGACGAGCTCGTCGACGCGCTCGACCGCCGCCTTCGCGGCCAGCATCCGCGCCTTGTTCTCCTCGTACGCCATCTGGTCGTCGTCGGTGATGCCGAGCACGCGCATGAGCCACGGCAGCGAAAGGCCCTCCACGCAGACGGTCCACAAGATCGTGGTGAACGCGAACAGCACGATCAGGTCGCGACCGGGCACCGACTCCGGGATCGCCAGCGCCGCAGCCAGCGAGACCGCGCCGCGCATGCCGGTGAACGCGACGATCGTCGTCTCGCGGGGGTCGGGCGACGGGCCGCGCCGCATGAGCGCCGGGAAGCACCACTGCGGCACGTACGTCGAGGAGAAGACCCAGAAGAAGCGGATCGCCATGACGCCGAGCGCGATCAGCAGCGCGTCCCCCGCGAGCGAGACGAACGACTCCCCCTCCAGCGCGTCGACGATCCCCGGCAGCTGCAGCCCGACGAGGACGAAGAGGATCGAGTTCAGCACGAAGACAAGCAGCCGCCACAGCGCGATGAGCTGCAGCCGCGTCTCGGCGGTCGTCAGCACCGTCGCGCGGAAGCCGAGGTAGATCCCCGCCGTCACCGCCGCGACCACGCCGGAGGCGCCGACCGCGTCGGCCGGCAGGTACGCGAAGTAGGCCGTGACGAGCGAGAGGACCGTCTCGGTTGGCGCGTCCTCGATGCGCCGGCGCACGGCGGACACCGCGACGCCGACGGCGAGGCCGATCGCCACGCCACCCGAGACGCTGAGGACGAACTCCCCCGCGGCGTCGGCGAGCGAGAACGTCCCGCTGACGGCGGCCGCCAGCGCGAACTTGTAGGCGATCAGGCCCGTCGAGTCGTTGACGAGGCTCTCGCCCTCGAGCACCGCGACGACCCGCTGCGGCGCCCCGACGCGGCTGAGAATGGCCGACGCCGCCACCGGGTCGGTCGGCCCGAGCACGGCGCCGAGGACGAACGCCTCCTCCCACGACAGCTCGCCCACGAGCATGTGGGCGAGCACCGCGATCCCCACCGTGGTGAACAGCACGAGACCGACCGCGAGCAGGCCGATCTGCCCCACGTTGCGGCGCAGCTCGCGCAGGTCCGAGAAGAACGCCGCGGAGTACAGCAGCGGCGGCAGGACGAGCACGAGCACCATGTCCGGCTCGAGCCGGACATCGGGCAGGCCGGGGAAGAACCCGAGGACGGCGCCGCCCAGCGTCAGCCAGATCGGGTACGGCACGCGGCTGATGTAGGCGAGCACGAGCAACACGCTCACGCTCAGCAGCACCCCGCTGAGGACCCACTCCAGCTCGTGCTCACCGCCGCCCGCAGCGAGCACGGCGTTCATGGCCGGGCCAGCGTCGCGACGGCGAGCGCCGCGACGCCCTCCGCACGGCCGACGAAGCCGAGGCCTTCGCCGGTCGTCGCCTTCACGTTGACCCGATCGGGCGCGACGGCGAGCGCACCGGCCAGCGCGTCGCGGATCGCGGCCTTGTGCGGCGACAGCTTCGGGCGCTCCATCAACACGGTCGTGTCGACGTGGAGGATCTCACGCGAGCCGAGGAGAGCGACGACGTCGCGCAGCAGTGCGAGCGAGTCGGCGCCGCGCCACGCCTCCTCGGTGTCCGGGAAGTGCTCGCCGATGTCGCCCAGCGCCGCGGCGCCGAGCAGCGCGTCGATGACGGCATGCGTGAGCACGTCGGCGTCCGAGTGGCCGTGCAGGCCGCGGTCGTGCTCGATCCGCACGCCGCCGAGGATGAGCGGCCGCCCCTCGACGAGCCGGTGGCTGTCCCACCCGATGCCGGTCGAGACGCTCACGTCGCGCCGATCGGCTCGAGCCGCCGCTCGCGGTTCTCGAACACGCACAGCTCGGTGACGCCGAGGTCGCTCAGCACCTCGAGCGCGCGGTCGTACCCGAAGCCGAGCTGGTCGGCGGTGTGGGCGTCGCTCGACAGCGCGATCGGGTTGCCGGCGTCGAGGACCATCTCGAGGAACGCGGTGTCGGGGTAGAGCTCGCCCACCGGCTTGCGCAGCCCGGCCGTCGAGACCTCGATCGCGATCCCGGACTCGGCGATGCCCTCCATCGCGCGGTCGTAGAAGCGGCGCAGGTCGCCGTCGGGGCGCGGGCGCTCCTTGCCCCACATCTTCACGAGGTCCGGGTGCGCGAGGACGTCGAACATGCCGGTGCGGGCCAGCTCGCCGAGCCAGTCGAAGTACGTGCTCCACACCTTGTCCGGCGACGAGGCGGTGTTCCACACGTCGTACTTGTCGTAGTCGATCGCGTGGTCGCCGAGGAAGTGGATCGAGCCGACGACGTAGTCCCACGGCCGGTCCTCGAGCAGCGAGGCCATCCGGTCCTCGCGCCCGGGGATGAAGTCGGCCTCGATGCCGAGCTTGAGGTCGGTCTCCTCCCGGACGAACGCGCAGTAGGCATCGATGTCGTCGCGCGCGTACTCCTGCCAGAGCGGGTGGCGCCAGACATCGAGGGCGGCGGTGAAGCGGTAGACGTGCTCGCTGACGCCGAGCTCGGCGATCCCGCGCTCGGCGGCGACGGTGCGGTAGTTCTCGGCGTTCGCGGGCGTGAAGTAGCGGTCCGGCCCCGCGTCGCGCTCGTCCGGACGCAGGTGGACGTGGTAGTCGGTCAGCACGTCCGAGTGACTGTACGAAGCGGTCAGCGCTCGGCCAGCAGGAGCTCCGCGACCCGGAGATCGAGCGGCGTCGTGACCTTGAGGTTCTCGCGCGGCGCCTCCACGACGCGCACGACACCGCCGGCCGCCTCGACCAGCGATGCGTCGTCGGTCGCGCGAGCGAGCACGTCGTCGGGCTGGGCGAGTACCGCCTCGAGCGCGGCGCGGCGGAACACCTGCGGCGTCTGGACGGCCCACAGCCGGGAGCGGTCGAGCGTCCGGGCGACGATCCCGTCCTCCCCCGCCTCCTTCGTCGTGTCGGTGACCCGCGCGGCGGCGACGACCGCGTCGGCTCCCTCGAGGGCGGCGAGGCACCGCTCCACCAGATCGACGTCGAGCATCGGCCGCGCGGCGTCCTGGACGAGGATCGGGTCGCCGCTCGACGCGGCCAGCGCGTTGCGGACCGAGTGCGAGCGCTCGGCGCCCCCGGCCACGACGACGGCTCCGTCGGGCGGCGCCGCCGCGAGCTCCGGCGGGCCGGCGATCACGACCTCGCCGATCGAGGGCGCCGAGCGCAGCGCCTCGAGCGACCACGCGTAGAGCGGACGGCCCCGAACGACGACGAGCGCCTTGGGCCGGTAGGACCCAAGGCGCTCGCCACGACCTGCTGCGACGAGAAGCGCTGAAGCGCTTACTTCGCAGCCACCACCTTCTGGCCGGCGCTCTCGGCGAGCAGCTCGTCCAGGTAGAGCTCGGCCTCGTCCTCGTCCTTCTCGAGCGCGTACATCAGCTCGGACGCGAGGATCTTCTTGGCGCGGGTGAACATCTGCTTCTCACCCGTCGACAGGCCCTTCTCGTGCTCACGCAGCGCGAGGTTGCGAACGACCTCGGCGAGCTCGTAGATGTCGCCCGTCTTGATCTTGTCGCGGTTGTGCTTGAACCGGCGGTTCCAGTTCTTGGGCATCTCCGACACGTCGTCCTGAAGCACCGACAGGACCTTCTTGACGGCCTCCTCGTCGATGATGCGACGAAGACCGGCCTTGCCCGCGTTCTCACACGGGACCATCACGGTCATGTCGTTGTGGAGGATCTTGATGGTGAGGTACTGCTTCACCTCACCGAGGATGTTCTTGTCCTCCTTCTTGACGACCTTGCCGGCGCCGTGGTGCGGGTACACGACGGAGTCCCCGATCTCGAAGTCGATGCACTCGGGCTCGGGGACCAGGTCCTCCAGGTTGATCTCGTCGGTGTCGATGGTCTCGGGAATGGTGCCCTCCTAGTTCCACGGCGCGGTCCTTCTGGCCCGGTGCGCCGCCTGTGTGTCAGGTCTGCAAGTAGCGGTCCACGAGGTTGATCTCCTGCAGGCGGCGGAGGCCCTCGCGGATGTCCTTCGCCCTGATCTCGCCGACGCCCTCGACCGTCTCCAGCTCGGCGTCCGTGGCGGCGAGGATGCCGTCCAGGCCGCCGAACTCGCGCACGATCTGCCCGACGACGAGCTTGGGCAGGCGCGGGATCCGTCCGAGGATCCTGTAGCCGCGCGGCGAGACGGGGTAGTCGAGCGTGTTGAGCTTGCGGTCGTAGCCCAGGACCTCGGCGAGGCGGCCGAAGTCGAGCAGGTCCTGGTGCGGGAGCCTGCCGAGCTGGTCGAGCGCCGCGGCGAACGTCTCGTCGTCGCCGTCGGCGAGGTAGTCGCGGACGAGCGCCTGCTTGTCCCCCGCGACCCCGACCATCGTCTCCTCGAGCTGCATCTCGATGAGCCGGCCCTCCATGCCGAGCTCGACGATGTAGCGCTCGATCTCGACGGCCATGCGGGTGACCATCTCGGACCGCTGCAGGACGGTCAGGACGTCGTGGAGCGTCGCGCCGCCCTCGAACTCGAGCGCCGTGAGGCGGGTCGAGACCTGGTCGAGGCGGCTGCGGTACTTGTCGAGCGTCGCGAGCGCCTGGTTGGCCTTCGCGAGCACGACCGGGATGTCCTCGAGGATGTACTTCGCGCCGTCCACGTAGAGCGAGACGACGTCGCGGCGCTGGCTGATCGCGATGACGAGGGCGTCGGTCTGCTTCGAGACGCGCTCGGCCGTGCGGTGGCGGGTGCCGGTCTCGAGGCTGAGGATCGTGGGGTCCGGCATCAGCTGGACGTTGGCCCAGCTGATCTTCGTCGCGTTGCCGTTCAGCGCGATCGCGCCGTCCATCTTCGCCACCTGGTAGAGCAGCGCCGGCGTGTAGTCGATCTCGAGCTTGATGCCGCCCGAGAAGAGGAAGCTGAGGTCCTCCGGCTCACCGATCACGATGAGGCCACCGGTGCGGGCATGGACGATGTTGTCGATGCCTTCACGGAGCGCCGTGCCGGGCGCGACCATCTCCAGCGCCTTGACGAGCCGGGGCTCTTGGCGTGCTTCGAGCTCAGCGAGCTCTTCCCCGGTACGTGGCACCATCAGACCCCCATTCTAGCGGAGACAGGGGTCTGACCGGGTCTCAGCCGCCCACTCTAGGGGAAGACCGGACCGCCGCGCGTTGAGGCCCTCTGCGGCCCCTCAGAAGTCCCCTCCGCCGCCGAAGTCGCCGCCGCCGCCGAAGTCCCCTCCCCCGCCGAAGTCGCCGGGATCGAAGCCGCCGCCGCCGAAGTCGCCGCCGCCGAAGTCGCCCCCCTCGCCCCCGTCCCCGTAGAAGCCGCCCCCGAAGCCGAAGCCGGGGCCGGCGAGCAGCGAGCCGAAGAGCATCCCCGGCAGGAAGCCCCCGAAGCCGCCGAAGAAGCCGCCGGCGTACGGGCCGTAGTACGCCGGAGCGTCGTAGATCGGCATGCGCCCGTACGCCGTCTCGTACTCGCGGACGAGCGGCGCGTTGCCGCTCTCGATCCGCACGGCGTCCGCCTCGCAGGCGGGGACCGGCCGGTCCTGGTAGCCGTCGGGCGACCAGAGGACCTCGCGGGTCGACGGGCCGTGGCGCGGGTCGAAGAAGCAGGGCGGCCGGCGCTCCGGGGGCTGCTGACCGGCCAGCCGCGCCTTGGCCGAGGTCATCGCGAAGCGGCCCTCCTCGAGCGCCTCGCCGATCGGGCCGAAGTCCTCGGGCCCTCTGGCGCGGTCGAGCATGCGATCGGCCTCCTCGTAGCGCTGCAGCGCGGCGGCGTAGTCGTCCCTCGCCCTCGGGTCGGCGTCCGGCATCTCGACGTCGATGTCGAGCGCGCGGATGTCGTCGCCGAGCGCTACCAGGTCGTCGCGCGCGCTGCCGCGGAGGTCCTCGACCTGCGCCTCGAGCTCCTTGCGCTGCCGGCGCCGGCGCCGCCATGCCACGAAGCCGAAGCCGCCCGCGATGAGCGCGAGCAGGCCGAGGAGTCCGGTTCCTCCTCCGCCGGGGCTGCCGTCGCCCGGCGCTGCGCCGCCGTTGGCCTTCGCCTCGCCGACGAGGTCGACGAAGCGCTCGAGGATCGGGAACGCGCCGTTCGCGCGCTGCTCGTCGAGCGCCTTCCCGGCGAGCTCGCGCGCCGCGCCGTCGTCGAGCGCGCCGCGCGACTGACCGGCCCGGAACGAGCGGCCGGCGATGATCGCGTAGACGCCGGGGCGGCCGACTCCCTTCGCGATCTCGAGCAGCGCCGACGCCGCGTCGCCGCCCGCCTCCTGCTTGATCGCGTCGCGCGTGACGGCGATGTAGAGCGGGCCGGCGTTGCGCTCGGAGATGCGACGGCGCAGCTCGTCGGCTTGCTCCTCGCTGATCGCCGCCTCCGCCTCGGGATCGACGTAGACGGAGGAGCTGGAGAGCCCGTCGACGGCGCGGCCGACGAGGGTCTCCGATGCGGTCTGCTCCGGCGCCGCGCCCGACTTCGGGAGCACGAGGTCCTGCGCGCTCGCCGAAGAGGTGGCAAGCAGCGTGACGATGAGCGCGGCGAGGGCGACGAACGAACGGGTCACGCCCCGGGCGTTCCCGGGTCGGCGCTTCGCGAACCGCGGACGGTCGTTGACGATCACCCCGTCGGCCGGCGGAGCCGACGTGGTCGTTCGAAGATCAGGCGGCGCGCTGCTCGCGCGCCCCCGCTCCGAGAGCGATCCGGATCGCGTCCCGGAGCGTCCGCACCTCGGTCACCCCGCTCTCCGGCGGCCCGAGGACCGTCGGAAGACCGAACTTGGAGGCCTCCTCGCGCCGCCGGTCCGCATGACCGACGCTCCGGATCTCGCCGGTGAGACCGACCTCGCCGAAGGCCGCGAGAGGGGCCGGAGAGCCGTCGGCGCCGGCGCGCGAAGAGCTTCCGGCGGAGACGGCGGCCCGGGAGGAGCCTCCGGCCGAGGCGACGGCCCGAGAGGAGCCTCCGGCGGCGGCCGGGCCTCCCAGCGCGATGCCCTTCGCGGCCGAGGCGACGGCGAGGGCTATCGCGAGGTCGGCGCCGGGTTCGTCGATGCGGACCCCTCCGACGACGTTGACGAAGACGTCGGCGGTGCCGACGCCGATGCCGGCGTGGCGGCCGAGGACGGCGAGGACGAGCGCGAGGCGGTTGCGGTCGAGGCCGTTGACCACGCGGCGGGGCGGGACGAGCTCGGACGGGCTGACGAGCGCCTGGACCTCGACGAGCAGCGGGCGGGTGCCCTCCATCGAGGCGAGGACGACGGAGCCGGGCGCGCGGGTGGCTTCGCCGACGAACCGGGCGCTCGCGTCGAGCACCTCGACGAGCCCGCCGGAGCGCATCTCGAAGACGCCCGCCTCGTTCGTCGAGCCGAACCGGTTCTTCAAAGCGCGCAGGGTGCGGTACGTCCGCTCGCGCTCGCCCTCGAACTGGAGGACCGTGTCGACGAGGTGCTCGAGCACGCGCGGGCCGGCGAGCGACCCCTCCTTCGTCACGTGCCCGACGAGCAGCACGGCGATCGACAGCCGCTTTGCGACCTCCATGATCCGCGAGGCGACCTCGCGGACCTGCCCGACGGAGCCCGGCGCGCCGGTCAGCTCGGGCGCGTGCAGCGTCTGGACGGAGTCGATGACGCAGACCTCCGGCCGTTCGGCCTCCAGCGTCGCCACGACGGTGTCGAGGTTCGTCTCCGCCAGCACCGGAACCTCGAGCGCCGCGCCGGCCAGGCGCTCGGCCCGCAGGCGGATCTGCGCCGCGGACTCCTCGCCCGAGACGTAGAGCGTCCGCCGCCCTGCGCCGGCGACGTTCCCGAGCGCCATGTTGGTCAACGTCGACTTGCCGATCCCCGGCGAGCCGCCGAGCAGCACGAGCGAGCCGGGGACGATGCCGCCACCGAGGACGCGATCGAGCTCGCCGATCCCCGTCAGCAGCCGCGGCACCGGCGTCGTGTCGACGTTCTTCAGCGGCCGCGGCGTCCCCGCCGCGACGCCGGACCGCCGGCCCCGCGCAGCCCCACCGGCCGAGGCGGCGGGCTCCACCCGCTCCTCGACCAGCGTGTTCCACGCGCCGCACCCGGGGCAGCGCCCCTGCCAGCGCGGCGTGGAGTGCCCGCACTCCGAGCAGACGTGGATGGTGGTCGCGCGTGCCATCTGAGGTCGCCGACCCTAGAGCCGGGGGTAGACGGCACCGGGCCCGTCCGCCGATGACGTGGCAGACTCGGCACGACTTCGACGCAGGAGGAGCAGATGGCGACACGCAACGGCAGCGCCCACTGGGAGGGCGACCTCCAGTCCGGCAACGGCCGGATCACCGTCGGCAACGGCATCTTCGAGGGCAACTACTCCTTCAAGACCCGCTTCGAGGAGGGCGAGGGCGGTACGAACCCCGAGGAGCTGCTCGCCGCCTCGCACGCAGGCTGCTTCACGATGGCGCTGAGCCTCGTCCTCACGAACGACGGCCACCCGCCGCAGGCGCTCGACACGTCCGCGCGCGCCCAGCTGCGCAACGTCGACGGCGTCCCCACCATCACGCAGATGCAGCTCGAGGTCACCGGGTCGGTCGAGGGGATCGACCAGGCGAAGTTCGAGGAGGCCGCGAACGCCGCGAAGGAGAGCTGCGTCATCTCGCGCGCCCTCGCCGGCGTCGACGAGTTCACGCTGAAGGCGACGCTGTCCTGAGGTGATCGGGGCCGGGGACAGACCCCGGCCCCGGATGCCTCACTTCACCGTCACGACCTTCGTCATCCCCAGCGCCACGTGCGGCGGGGCCTTCGGCCCGTTCTGGAGGAAGCAGGCGAAGAGGTACTTGCCGGGCCGCAGCTTCGCGTCCACGTCGTTGACCGTCTCCGGCGACACGACGTCGACCAGCGCGCTCGGCGGGCCCGCGAACGCGTTGCGCGGCTCCTTGCCGGCCGACAGCTTGCGGAGCACCGCCTTGGTGTTCACGCCCTTCTTGAACTGCATGACGATCGCGTGGTGCAGGTGCTTGCCGTCGTTCTCGACGCGGAACACGCCGGAGCGCGGCAGCGTCGACGGCATCGCGAACTCGTAGTCCTTCAGGCCGATCTTCACGTCCGCGGCGGGCGCGACCGCGGTCCCGGCCTCGGGACCCGCATGGAACGACGTGCGGTAGGCGGGCTTCTTGCCGCTCATGTCGACGAGCGCGTAGTCGCCCTCGGCGAGGTCGATCGTGGTGCTGTACCGCGACGCGAAGAACCCGCTGGCGACGAACGTGCCGTACTGCTCGGCCTGCTCGGGCGCCCGCAGCTTCGGCACCGCGGCGGCGAACGCGGCCGGGGTCACGCCGTCCTTCAGCCGCACCACGGCGACGCCCTTCGGCCCGCCCCTGCCGGGAGTGAACCGCAGCTTCGTCGGGCCGGTCTTCAGCGCGTCCGCGCCGGACACCGTCATCGTCTTCGCACCCACCGCGACGTCGACCGTCGGCGGCGCGTCCTGCGCCACCACGACGGCCGCGCCGGCGCCGGTGAGAGCCAGCGCCAGAGCGCCGGAGGTCATGAGCTTCTTCATGGGCGGCGACGCTATGGACTGGTCGCCGTACCCAAAACGGCCGCGCGGACGATCTTGGCGTCGTCCCTGCGGATGACGCCGTCCCCTACGGAAGTCCACCCACGACGTCGGCGACCAGGTCCTCCGGGTCCTCCAGGCCCGCGCTCAGCCGCACGAACCCGTCCGGGACGGCGTCGGTGCCCCACCGCGCGCGCCGCTCCGCGCTCGTGTGCACGCCGCCGAACGACGTGGCCTCCGCGACGAGCGAGCACGCCGCGAGGAACCGCTGCGCCGTCTCGGCGTCCTCCAAGGTGAAGCCCAGCACGCTGCCGAACCGCCCGCTCATCTGGCGCGCCGCGACCGCATGGCCGGGATGATCACTCAAACCGGGGTAGCGCACGTCGCGCACGGCCGAGCTCCCCCGCAGCGCCGTCGCCAGGGCCAGCGCGTTCGAGCACTGCCGCTCCAGCCGCACGTCCAGGGTCGCCAGCGACCGGTGCGCCAGCCACACCTCGAACGGCCCGGGGATCGCGCCGGTCCGCGTGCGGAACGCCCGCAGCTGGTCGGCCAGCACCGCGGTCCGCACGGCGACGTGACCGAGGATGAGGTCCGAGTGCCCGCTCAGCGCCTTCGTGGCGGACGTCATCGAGAGGTCGGCACCGAGCGCCAAGGGCTGCTGCGCCAACGGCGTCGCCAGCGTGTTGTCCACCGCCAGCAGCGCCCCCGCGGCATGCACGTCGTCAGCCAGCGCGGCGAGGTCGAGCACGTCCAGCGCCGGGTTCGACGGCACCTCGACCCACACGAGGCGAGCGCCGGGCAGAGCGTCACGGATCGCCTGCTCCTCAGTCGGCACCAGCCGCACCTCGACGCCCATCGGCACCAGGTGCGTCGTCGCCACGTCGCGCACGCCCGGATACGCATCCGACGGCGCCACGAACACGTCGCCCGGCTCCAGCACCGACAGCAGCACCGCAGTGACCGCCGCCATCCCGCTCGCGAAGATCACCGCCTCGCCGCCCTCCAGCTCGCCGAGCGCCGCCTCGTAGTGCGACCACGTCGGGTTGCCGTAGCGGTGGTAGCGGAACTCGTGCGCGTCGGCCTCGCCGGCGAGGTGGAACGGAGCGGCGAAGACAGGACCGGGCAGGAACGGCTCGCCCTGCGCGGGCGCCGGCAGGCCGGCGTGGACCGCACGGGTCCCGGGCCCGCGCCGCTCAGGATCCGCCATGGACCCGCTCGCAGCTGCGGAAGCCCGCCTCGCGGTGCGACTTGTCGCAGAACGGCTTCGTCCGGCTGTGCCCGCAGCGGCACAGCGCGACCGGCCGGTCGCCCTCGAGCTCCCACGCGTTGCCGTCGGCGTCGACGATCCGCACGGGCCCGGTCACCTTGTACGGCCCGTCGTCGCGGACCTTGATCTCCACCTCGGCCATCCGGTGCAACAGGCTACGGCCGGGAACGAGAGAGGGCGGCCCGCCGGGCCGCCCTCTCGCCAATCACGTCGTTGTCAGAGAGCCGCCTACTCGGCGCTCTCGCCACCCTCGTCGGCCGCCGGAGCGTCCTCGGCGTGCTCGGCCGCCTCGGCCTCGCCGCCGCCGACCGCCGCAGGCACCTTCTTCGGCTGGATGATCGAGAGCTTGATCGGGTCGGCCCCGTCCTCGGCGCCGCCCGGCTCCGGCTCCTCGACGGCGTCGACCATGACGGTCGCGCCCGCCTCGAGCTGCGAGCGCAGGACGAAGTCCGCCAGCGGGTCCTCGATGTAGCGCTGGATCGCGCGGCGCAGCGGCCGGGCGCCCATCGCCGGGTCCCATCCCTTCTCGACCAGCAGGTCGCGGGCCGGCTCGGTGAGCTCCAGCTGGAGCTCGCGCTCGGCCATCGACTCGCGGATCCGCAGCAGCAGGAGGTCGATGATCTGCTTGATCTCGTCCTTCTGGAGCTTGTGGAAGACGATGACGTCGTCGATGCGGTTGAGGAACTCGGGCCGGAAGACCTTCTTCAGCTCGCCCATGATCCGGGTCTTCATGTCGTCGTACGACACGCCCGTCTCGTCCTCGGTGACCGCGAAGCCGAGCGGGGTGTTCCGCGCGATCTCCGAGGCCCCGATGTTCGAGGTCATGATCACGATGCAGTGGCGGAAGTCGACCGTGCGCCCCTGGGCGTCGGTCAGACGGCCGTCCTCCAGGATCTGCAGGAGGATGTTGAAGACGTCCGGGTGGGCCTTCTCGATCTCGTCGAGGAGCAGCACGCTGTACGGCTTGCGGCGGACCGCCTCCGTGAGCTGGCCGCCCTCGTCGTAGCCGATGTAGCCCGGAGGCGAGCCGACGAGCCGCGACACGGCGTGCTTCTCCATGTACTCCGACATGTCGATGCGCACCATCGCGTCCTCGTCGCCGAAGAGGAACTCGGCGAGCGTCCGCGCCAGCTCCGTCTTGCCCACGCCCGACGGGCCCAGGAAGATGAACGAGCCGGTCGGCCGCTTCGGGTCCTTCAGGCCGGCGCGCGAGCGACGGATGGCCTTCGAGATGACCTCGACCGCGGCGTGCTGCCCGATGACGCGCTTGTGGAGCTCCTCCTCCATGCGCATGAGCTTCGCCGTCTCCGCCTCGGTGAGCTTGAAGACCGGGATGCCCGTCCACATCGAGACGATGTCGGCGATCTCCTCCTCGCCGATGGCGGGACGCTCGCCGTCCTCGCCGGACTCCCAGCGCTCCTCGAGCTCGCGCTTCTTGTTCGTCAGCCGGCGCTCCGTGTCACGCAGCGACGCGGCCTTCTCGAACTCCTGCGCCTCGATCGCGGCCTCCTTCGCGCGCCGCGTCGACTCGATCTCGTCCTCGAGCTCCCGGTACACGGGCGGGGACGTCATCGACTTGATGCGCATGCGCGACGCGGCCTCGTCGATGAGGTCGATGGCCTTGTCGGGCAGGAAGCGGTCGGAGATGTAGCGGTCGGCGAGCTCCGCCGCGGCCTCGAGGGCCTCGTCGGTGATCTCGACCTTGTGGTGCGCCTCGTAGCGGTCGCGCAGGCCCTTGAGGATCTGCACGGTCTCCTCGGTCGACGGCTGGTCGACGCGGATCTGCTGGAAGCGGCGCTCCAGCGCGCTGTCGCGCTCGAGGTACTTGCGGTACTCGTCGAGCGTCGTCGCGCCGATCGTCTGGAGCTCGCCGCGGGCGAGCGCCGGCTTGAGGATCGAGGCGGCGTCGATCGCGCCCTCGGCGGCACCCGCGCCGACGAGGTTGTGGAGCTCGTCGATGAACAGGATGATGTCGCCGCGCTGGGTGATCTCCTTCATCACCTTCTTGAGGCGCTCCTCGAACTCGCCGCGGTACTTCGAGCCGGCGACGAGGGCGGCGAGATCCAGCGTGTAGATCTGCTTGCCCTTCAGCAGCTCGGGCACGTCGGCGTTCGTGATGCGCTGCGCGAGGCCCTCGACGACGGCGGTCTTGCCGACGCCCGGCTCCCCGATCAGGACGGGGTTGTTCTTCGTGCGGCGCGAGAGGATCTGCATGATCCTCTCGATCTCGGTCTCACGGCCGACGACGGGGTCGAGCTTGCCGTCGGAGGCGAGCTTGGTGAGGTTGCGGCCGAACTGGTCGAGCAGCTTCGAGGACTTCTTGCCCTCGCCCTGCGGACCGCCCGCGCCGGCGCCGGCGCCGGACTGGCCGCCCTGGCGGCGCCCGCCGGGGCCGGACAGCATCCGGATGACCTCGTTGCGGATCTTCTCGGAGTCGGCGTCGAAGTCGAGCAGGATGCGCGCGGCGACGCCCTCGTTCTCACGGACGAGGCCGAGCAGGATGTGCTCGGTGCCGATGTAGTTGTGGCCGAGGCTGAGCGCCTCGCGGAGTGCGAGCTCGAGGACCTTCTTCGCACGGGGCGTGAAGGGGATCTGGCCCGACGTCACCTCCTCACCGGAGCCGACGATGCGCACGACCTGCGCGCGCACACGCTCAACGGTGATGTCGAGGGACTCGAGGACACGGGCGGCGAGACCCTCCTCCTCCCTGAGGAGGCCGAGGAGGATGTGCTCGGTGCCGATGTAGTTGTGCTTGAGCGTTCGCGCCTCTTCCTGCGCGAGAACGACCACCTGCCTGGCTCGCTCTGTGAATCGCTCGAACATGGTGCTGCTAGGTCCTTCCTGAAGGGGGAGGCGGAAGTGGCTCGAAGGGACGCGAATAGGCCCGGCGCTTACCCGAGTATTCGGCAGGCGAGGCCGAATGGATGAGCGGTCGGGGTCGGTTGGCGGGCATGGTTCAGTCTACCAACGGACCTTCCCCGCTCCGGACCGGCCGAAGCGCCGTGGAGAAGGCCTCTCCGGCCACGCTAGCGAGGCGCGGAAGCGCATGCAGATCGAGGGTCCTGCGTTCCCGTTCGATCCCCACCCAGCGGCGGCCGAGGCGGTGCGCCGCGACAGCTGTGGTGGCCGAGCCGAGGAACGGGTCGAGCACGAGGTCGCCCGGGTCGGTCGCGATCTCGATGATCCGGGTCATGAGGCGTTCGGGCTTGGGGGTGGCGAAGGGGGTTCGGTCGGGCGCGTGCTTGGCGCATTCGGCCCGTGCCTCGGCGGTGTGGCCGACCTCGTCGCAGGGCCACCACGTCCACGGGACGAGGCCCTTCGCCTCCGCTTGGAACACCTTGCGGCGCGGCACGTTGCGGCCTTCGCTGCCGAACCAGATCTCACCTGCCGCGTCCATGCGCCGGAAGCGATCCTGCGTGACGCGCCAGCACGAGCCCGGCGGCGGTTCGACCACCTTCCCCGAGGGCGTCGTGATCGTGTAGTGCTGCTCGGGCGTGGCGTGGCCGGCCTGCGCGACGAGCGACGTCGTGCTCCACGGTCCGCGCGGGTCGCTGTCGGGGTTGCGCCACGTGTTGGCGGGATCGCGCCGCGGCAGTCGGTTTCGGTGCTCGCGCCACCCGTTGCCGAGTGGCGCGTAGACGTGCAGGTACTCGTGGACCGTCCCGATCGCCTTGCGGTTCTCGCGGCTGTACCGGCGCTGCCAGATGACGGTGGCGACGAAGCGGTCCTCCCCCACCAGATCGTCGAGGAGCACGCGCGCGTGGTGCTGCATGCGGTCGTCGCAGTGGAGCCAGAGCGAGCCTCGTTCTCCGAGCAGCGCCCACGTCGCCTCGAGGCGCTCTTCCATCTGCTCCAACCACGTGGCGCGGTCGAGGCTGTCGTGGAAGTCGCCCCAGCGCTCGTGCGTGTTGAACGGCGGGTCGAGGTAGGCCAGCCGGGCGTCGCGCCAGTCCGGGTCGTCCGCGAGCTCGCGCAGGACGGCCAGGTTGTCGCCCTCGATGACGAGGCCAGGCGCCATCGCGGCAACATGGCACCGCGGGCGGACGACTACGCGGGCGGCTCCATCCGCTCCCACGCCCAGCGCGTCAGCTCGTGGCGCGTCGAGAGCTGGAGCTTGCGCAGCACCGCGCTGACGTGGGCCTCGACGGTCTTGGCGCTGATGCCCAGGCGCAGGGCGATCTCCTTGTACAGGTAGCCGCGGGCGATGTGCTGGAGGACCTCCCGCTCGCGCGGGGTGAGCTGGTCGAGCTCGGGGTCGTGCTCCGGCTTCGCGCGCGTCGGCGCCGGCGGCGCCTGCGCGAAGGCGTCGAGCACGAAGCCGGCGAGGCGCGGCGAGAACACCGCGTCGCCGTCGTGCACGCGGCGGATCGCGTCGGCGAGCTCGGCGGCGTCGATCGTCTTCGTGACGTAGCCGCGGGCGCCGGCGCGAATGACCGCGATGACGTCGTCGGGCGCGTCGGAGACGCTGAGCGCGAGGTACTTCGGCCCCGGCGCGCGCGGGATGACGTCGGCGCCGCTGCCGTCCGGGAGGTGAACGTCGAGGAGCACCACGTCGGGCCGCTGGTCGGCGATGCACCGCACCGCCTCGTCGACCGTCGCCGCCTCGCCGACGACCTCGAGCGCCTCGCCGCCCTCCGCGGCGCCGCCGGCCTCCTCCATCTCGGCGCGAACGCCCCTGCGGAACAGGGCGTGGTCGTCGACGAGCAGGACGCGGATCACAGCTCCAGCTCCACTTCCGTTCCCTCTCCCGGCCGCGCGTGGATCGTGGCGCGTCCGCCGTGGCGCTCCATGCGCCCGACGATCGACTCGGTGATGCCGCGGCGGTCGGTCGGCACGTCGGCGGGCTCGAACCCGGAGCCGCGGTCGCGGACGAAGACCTGCGTGCGGTCGCCGCTCGCCTCGGCGTAGACGGACACCTCGCCGCCGCCGTGCTTGGCGCCGTTGACCATCGCCTCGCGCGCGGCGGCGACGAGCGCGGCGGTCCGCTCGTCGAGCTCGCGATCGCCGACGACGACGACCTCGACCTCCGCGCCGTGGGCTGCCTCGACCTCGTTGGCGGCCGCTTCGAGCGCTGCACGCACGGTGCCCGACCCCGTTGTTGCCGTGCCGAGAAGCCAGGCGCGCAGCTCGCGCTCCTGGCGCCGGGCGAGCGCCGCGACGGCCTTCGGGTCGTCCGCGCGCTTCTGCACTAGCGCGAGCGTCTGCAGGACGCTGTCGTGCAGGTGCGCGGCGACCTCGGCCCGCTCCTGCGAGCGGATGCGCTCCGCGCGCTCCTGCGTGAGCGACCGCACGAGGCGCAGGACGAACGGGGCGAAGATGACCGCCAGCGCGACGGCGACCACGAGCGCGCCGAGGGCGACGTCGCGCGCGGCGCTGAGGGCGTGGGTGGCCTGGAGGAAGACGATCGCGGCGGCGATGACGAGCGCGACGCCGAGACCGGTGCGGCTGACGTTGCCGGCGAGGCGGGCGGCGAAGGCTCTCGGCTCCTCGGTCGTCGTCTCGGCGGTTGCGGCGGTCGTGGGCGGGACGGCCGTCGGCGGGGGTGCCGCCGGGCGAGTGGAGGCCTGCGAGCTGCGCCAGATGAGCGCGCCGCCGGCGGCGACGAGCACGAGCGGCCACGTGATCGCGTCGGAGAACCAGGCGACGCCGCTCGCCCGGACGGCGAGCAGCGCGGCGAGCACGAGGAACGCGGCGCCGATCGTCACCTCGACCGTGCCGCGGCCGCCGCGGATCTGCACGCGGCGAGCGCGTCCGTCCTCGCTGGGCACGAGCAGCCAGAGCAGCGCGTAGAGCGGGATCGCGAACCCGCCCGCCACGGTGCCCGCGACGAACCCGAGACGGACGATCAGCGGGTCGATCCCGATCCGCCGCGCGATGCCGGCGCAGACGCCGCCGAGGATCGCGCCGTCCGCGGCGCGGCGCAGCGGGGGCTGTGCGGTGGCGGTCGCCATGGTCCTCGGCGTCAGACGCTAGTGGTCGCGGCTCAGCCCAAGGGCGAGCAGGATCGCCCCGACCACCCCGAACGCCAGCGGCCCCAGCGCCTCGAACCGCAGCGTCAGCACGTCGGCGGCGTCCAAAGCGAGGACGCCGCCGAAGAGCAGCAGGCAGAGGCCGGCGACGATCGAGGGGAGGTCAGGCCGCATCGCGAAGGCAGCCGGCGTTGCCCACCGGGTCGGGGTCGTTGTCGCGGTTGAACCTCCGGCCGGGGCCGAATCCGCCGTGGTCGTCGGCGAGGTCGTGACGGACCTCGACGAAGCCGAGGCCGACGTCCGCGTCGAGGACGACGCGCGGCGCGCCGGGCCGCGACTGGCGGAGGTCGTCGACGTCGACGTCCACGCCGCCGCTCTCGTCGCCGAGCACGTCGATGGCGCCCATCCCGACCTGCGCGGTCGTGGCGACGCAGACGCCGGGGTCGACGAGGACCTGCGCGTGGCCCATCCCGACGTCGACGCCGACGTGGCGGTCGCCGGCGGGGAGGTCGACGCCGCGCAGGTCGATCGTCAGCTCGCCCGCGCCGATCTCGTACGTGTCGCGGATCTCGGCGGCGGTGCTCGGCCGGTACGTCTTGTCGCCGATCCCGCCGTCGAGCGAGATGTCGGCGGCCGCGACGAACCCGGCGGGGATCGCCAGCGCGAGCGCCGGCAGCACGAGCCAGCGGGCCGGCCTGAGGAACGCGGCGGCCAGCACGGCGACGCCCGCGGCGATCACGAGGCCGGCGATGACGCCCTCGCCGCCGGCCGCGGCGCCCCAGAACGCGCCGACGGAGAGGACGGCCATGAGCAGGAGCACGCCGAGCCCGATCAGCGTCGCCTTCGTGATCGACCGCGCGTCGCGGCCGGGCTTGTTGCCGGTCACGAGCCATGCGACGCCCAGCCCGATCAGGACGAGCATCGCCAGGGGCACGACGATCCCGCCGATGGCGATCGCGGGGATGAAGAGGATCGGCCCGAGCGCCACGACGAGCGCGACCACGCCGAGGATCACGAGCCAGCGGTTGCGGGTCGGCTCGGCGGGCGGGACGCCCGGGTGCGCCGGGTCCTCCTCCGGGACGAGCAGGACCGCGGCGATGTAGAGCAGCAGGCCGGCGCCGCCGAACAGCGTCAGGCCGATCGCCGCGATGCGGACGATCACGGCGTCGATCCCGAAGTACCGGGCGACGCCGCCGCAGACGCCGAACAGGACGCGGTCGCCGCGCGAGCGCAGCAGCCGCCGGTTCGGAGGCGGCGACCCGCCGCCCGGAGGGATCGGAGGTGGAGCCCATCCGGGCGTCTCGGGGCCGCCGCGCGGCGGCGCGTCTCCGGCGCCGGAGGTCTCCCCGTGCAGGGGGTCGCCGGGCTCGGGAGTCGGAGGTGTGGGGTTCTCGGTCATCGTGGGAAGAGCGTCGTCCTCGCGACGCCTCCCGACAATCGGGAATGGTCCCTAGGGGTTCTCGGGGGCGGCCGGCGCGGCGGCCTTGAACGCGTCGTGGATCGCCCGGTGGACGTGGTCGACGCTGACCTCGCGGGCGTCCTCTCCGAGGGCGAGCGCTCCGGCCTGCCGGAGCAGCGCCCGGACGTCGTCGCCGAGGACCACCGAGACGCTCGTGGGCACGTCGACCGGCGTGGGCGGGGCGTCCTCGGGCGCGACGGGCTCGCCGCCGGCAAGGGCGTCGAGCAGCGCCTGGCGCAGCACCGCCGGGTCGGCGACGGCGCCGAGGACCTGCTGGGTGATGCCGCGGCGCTCGGCGGTCATCGCCAGGGCGAGGTGCTCCGTGCCGACGGCGTCGTGGCCGAGGCTCATCGCCTCGCTCATCGCGACGTCGAGCGTCCGGCGCAGGCGCGGCTCGAACGGGATCTGGCCGTGCGGCGGCGACGAGCCGCGACCGGCGAGCCGCTCGACCTCCTCGCGCGCCCGGTCGGCCGACAGCCCCAGCCCGCGGAACGCGCGCGCCGCGGTGCCCCGCTCGACGCACAGGACGCCGAGCAGCAGGTGCTCCGTCCCGATCGCCCCGTGCGCCAGGGCGCGGGCCTCGGCCTGCGCGTGGACGACGGCCTGCCGGGCGTCCGGGGTGAAGCGCTCGAACACGCCGCGGACGCTACCGCGCGGTGCGGTCTCAGTCGCGCATCGCCGGGAAGAGCACGACCTCGCGGATCGAGTGCTTCCCGGTCAGAAGCAGCACGAGGCGGTCGATCCCGAGCCCGACGCCGCCGGTCGGCGGCATCCCCTGCTCGAGCGCCTCGACGAACGCCTCGTCGTACGGCTGCGCCTCCTCGTCCCCGCCCATCGACAGCCGCTGCTGCGCCTCGAAGCGCGCGCGCTGCTCGTCGGGGTCGTTGAGCTCGGTGAACGCGTTCGCGATCTCCATCCCGCCGCAGAACGCCTCCCACCGCTCGACGAGGCCCTCCTCGGAGCGGTGGTCCTTGGCGAACGGCGACAGCTCCTTCGGGTAGTCCATGAGGAACGTCGGCTGGATCAGCTTCGGCTCGACGAACTTCGACAAGAGGTCGTCGACGAGCTGCGGCCACGAGCGGTCCTCGGTGGGGAGCCTGTCGCCCACGGCCGCGACCAGCTCCTCGGTCGAGCGGTGCGCGTAGATGTCGACGCCGCTCTCCTCGAGGATCGCGTCGCGCAGCGTCACCCGGCGCCACGGCGGCGAGAAGTCGATCTCGCCCTCGTAGCCGACGGCCGCCGCGACCTGCGAGACGACGTTCTCGAGCCGCGTCGCCTCGTCCTCGTAGTCGGCGTACGCCTCGTACCACTCGATCATCGTGAACTCGGGGTTGTGCTTGTGCGACACCCCTTCGTTGCGGAAGTCCTTGCCGAGCTCGTACACGCGCTCCAGGCCGCCGACGATCAGGCGCTTGAGGTACAGCTCGGTCGCGATCCGCAGGTAGAGGTCGCGGTCGAGCTGGTTGTGGTGCGTGACGAACGGCCGCGCCAGCGCGCCGCCGTACAGCGGCTGCAGCACCGGTGTCTCGACCTCGACGAAGCCCTCGTCGTCGAAGTAGCGCCGCACCGTCGAGATCACCTTGGCGCGCTTGACGAACAGCTCGCGGGTGTCGGCGTTCCCCATGAGGTCGAGCTCGCGCTTGCGGAAGCGCAGTTCGACGTCGGCGACGCCGTGGAACTTGTCCGGCGGCGGGCGCAGCGACTTCGCGAGCACGGTGAAGCCCTCGACGCGCAGCGACAGCTCGCCCTTGCGGGAGCGGAAGACGAGCCCGTCGACGCCGACGAGGTCGCCGAGGTCGAGGGAGAGCAGGCGCTCGTGCTCCTCGGGGTCCAGCGTGTCGGCCTTCGACTGCAGCTGGATGCGGCCCGAGCGGTCCTCGAGGTCGAGGAACGCCATCTTGCCCTGGCCGCGCCGCGCGACGAGCCGCCCCGCCACCCGGTAGCGGTCCGTGCCGTCGACGCCGGCCTCGAGGTCCTCGTGGGCGCGCTGGACCGATGCCGTGGAGACGACGCCGGGGAACTCGTGCGGGAACGGATCGATGCCGTCGGCGCGCAGCTGCTCGAGCTTCTGCCGCCGAGCGGCGAGCAGGTCGTCGCTCAAGGCTGCGGCGCCGCGCTACGCGACTTCGATCTTGGTGATCTTGAGGTCCCGCGACTTGCCGTTCGGCAGCTGGACCGTGACGGTCTCGCCCTTCTTGTGCCCGATCAGGGCACGGCCGACCGGCGACTCGTTGGACAGCTTGCGCTCGGCCGGATCGGCCTCCGAGGAGCCCACGATCGTGTACTGGACGGACTTGCCGCCCTCGTCCTTGATGTGGACGACGGAGCCGACCTGCACCTGGTCGGTCGACAGGTCCTCGGCGGTGATGACGGTCGCGCTCCGCAGCTTCTCCTCGATCGACGCGATCCTCGACTCGAGCATCGCCTGCTCGTTCTTGGCGTCGTCGTACTCGGAGTTCTCGGAGATGTCCCCGTACTCGCGCGCATCCTTGATGCGCTCCGCGACCTCGCGACGCTTGTTCGTCGTGAGGTCCTCGAGCTCTGCCTTGAGCTTCTCGAGGCCTTCAGGGGTGAGGATGACGTCTCGCGGCATGGGCTCTACTGGGGGGGTGGAGGGGCCCGGTCGACCGGGAAAGAGACGGCAGGGTAGCCGCTAGGCGGGCTGGAACGCCAGAGCTCGTCGCGCCTGGTCGACGTTCGTCGTCTGCTGGAGCGCCTGCTGGAGCGCCTTGGCCTCGGGTCCCTCGACCATCCGCTCGACGTACCAGGGGTAGAACTTGCGCAGGTAGCGGCCGGCGCGATCGGGGCCGAGATGCTCCACCGCCCGGTCCATCACCCAGTCGAGCTCGGCGAGGACCTCGTCGCGGCTGGGTTCCTCCTCGCGCTCGCCCAGGACGCGGGCGAAGAGCCACGGGTTCCCCAGCGCTCCGCGGGCGAGCATGATCGCCTCGGCGCCCGTGTAGTCCCAGGCGTCGCGGATCCACTCGGGCTCGCGCATGCCGCCGCTGAGGATCACCGGGGCGTCGAGCGTCTCCACGAGCTCCTTGGCGAGCTCCAGGTCGGGCTCACCCTTGTGGTGGACCTGCGCGGAGCGCGGGTGGAACGTGATCCCCGCGACGCCGGCCTCGTCGACGAGGCGCCGGGCGAGCGTGACGCCGCTCGACCTGTCGCTCTTGCGCTCGCCGCTGCGGAGCTTGACCGTGACGGGCAGCCCCGAGCCCTCGTGCGCCGCCTTCGCGACTGCCACCGCGGTGTCGTGGTCCTTGAGCATCGCGGCGCCGGCTCCGGTCTTCATGACCTTCGGCACCGGGCAGCCCATGTTCAGGTCGATGAGATGCGCGCCGGTCTCGGCGACCGTCCTGGCGGCCGAGCGCATGACGTCGGGGTCCTGGCCGAAGAGCTGGATCGAGACGATGCCCTCCTCCGGGTGGATCCGGAGCATCTCCGTGCAAGTCTTCTCGTTGCCGTAGTGGATCCCGAAGCTCGAGACCATCTCGGAGACGGCGAGGCCGGCGCCGTAGCGGGCGGCCTGCAGGCGCACGAACCAGTTGCCGATGCCCGCGAGCGGGGCGAGCACGACGCGGTTCGGGATCTCGATCCCGCCGAGCGTCCAGGGGTCGGTGAGGCGCCGGGGCACGGCTTCGAGTCTAAGAGGGGCCGACGAGCGCTCCGCCGATGGCTGCCGCGTCGACGGGCGTCGGCGTGGGAGCGGTGAAGTGGATGACCCGGAAGCCCTCCACGGTCCGCTCGCCCTCGGGCACGAACCCGGGCAGCTGGGGGATCGTGGTGACGGGCTGGAGGGAGCGGCCGGTCGTCCGCACGGGCTCGAGCACGACCGTCACCGCAACAACGGGGTCAGGCACCGTGCGTGCACCGGCTGCACGCACGGTGCCTGACCCCTCTGTTGCGTCGAGGTAGTGGTCGGCGACGGGGGCGTTGAGCGCGGGGACGGCAACGACGGGCTCGCTGCGCGGGACGAGCTTCGCCGCCCGCTCCCAGTCGGTCTTCTGGTAGCGCCAGTCGCCGGCGATCAGGAGGACCGTCAGGGTCGCGAGGGCGCCGTAGGCGGCGAGCGGGACGGCGCCGAGGTGGGTGAGCCCGAGGCCGGCAAGCGCGGCGAGGCCCGGCAGGCCGATGAGGAGGTTGCGCAGGAAGAGGTGGTCGTCGATGCCGGTCGCGGCGAGGACGAGCGGCAGGCCGAGCGGGACGGCGACGAGCCCGGCCACCCATGGCCAGTCGCGGCGCAGCGCGATCGCGGCGCCGGCGAGCACCCCGGCGGCGAGGAGCAGGATCCCGGCCGCCTCGAGCAGGGCGTTCGGGACGTTCGGGCCCATCGCGAGCTGCCGTGCGGTCTCCGAGATGCGGCCGCCGAGCGAGCGCTCCCCGATGAACGCGCTGCGCGTGTCGCGCTGGTCGAGGACGAGCGTCAGCAGCGGCGCGGTGAGGACCGCGGCGGTGGCGCCGCCGAGGAGGAGCGGCTTGATCTCGCGGCGCGGCAGCAGCACGGCGGCGAGCCAGAGCGCCTCCCCCAGTGCGAGGTAGACGGCGAAGTAGTGCGTCCACAGCGCCCCGGCGACCGCGACGCCCCAGACGGCGGCGCGGCGGGGCGTCGGCGAGTCCGCGAGGCGCGCCGCCGCGATGACCGTGACGAACGAGAGCGCGACCAGCAGCGCGTAGGCGCGGGCGTCGAGCGCGTACCACGTGAGCACCGGGCTGACCGCGACGACCGCGGCGGCGCCGAGCGCGGCGACCCGGCCGGCGAGCAGCCTCGTCGCCGCGAACGCCAGCGGCACGGACGCGACCGCGGCGACGCCCGAGACGGTGCGTAGCGCCGCCTCCGACCCGCTCCCGATCAGGTGCCGCCAGCCCGCGGTGAGCAGGTAGAAGAGCGGCGGCGTCGACTCGGTGTCGTGGATCGCGGTCCAGAGGTCGCCGAGCGAGCTGGCCGCCGTGATGTGGTCGGTGAACGTCTCGTCGAACCAGAGGCTCTGCGCGCCGAGGAACGGCAACCGCAGCAGCGCCGCGAGGACGGTCAGGGCCGTGACGGCGAGGAAGACGCGCCTGTCGGCGCCGATCCATGGAGGGTCCTCCGGCGCGGCGGCGCCCACCGCGCGGGACTCTTCGGCCGCGACGGCGGCGCTCAACGCGTGTTGCGCTCGTGGAGCAGGCGCAGCCCGGTGAGCGTGAGGAGGTCGTCGACCTCGTCGATGCGCTCGGTGAACGGGACGATGCTGTTGGCGAGGCCGCCGGTGGCGATGACGTCGAACGTCTCCCCCAGCTCGCCCTCGAGCCGGCCGAGGATGCCGTCGATCGCACCGGCGTAGCCGTAGATGATCCCCGACCGGATCGCCTCCACCGTCGACTTGCCGACGACGCCCTTCGGTTCGCTCAGCTCGATCTTCGGGAGCTTCGCGCCGCGCTCGGTCAGCGCGTCGAGGCTGATCTCGATGCCGGGGAGGATCACGCCGCCGAGGTACTCGCCGGCCTGCGAGACGATGTCGAACGTCGTCGCGGTGCCGAAGTCGACGCAGACGCTGCCCTCGCCGTAGCGCTCCCACAGCGCGACCGCGTTGACGAGCCGGTCCGCCCCGATCTCCCGCGGGTTGTCGTACCGGATCGGGATGCCGGTCTTCAGCCCCGGCCCGACGGCGAGCATCTCGTGCCCGAGGTACCGCTGCGCCATCGCGATCCACTCCGGCTCCAGCTGCGGCACGGTCGACGACACGATCGACGCGTCGAGGTCGCCGAACCCGAGCCCCCGCAGCTCCAGCAGCGCCCGCAGCGCCGCACCGAGCTCGTCGGCGGTCGACGTCCGCACCGTCGCGAACCGCCAGTGCTCCACCAGGTCGGTCCCCACGAAGGTCCCGAAGTGGGTCTGGGTGTTGCCGACGTCGACGACCAGGAGCATGGCCGCGCGAGTGTACGCGCGATCAGCGGGCGAGCACCGGCTTGCCGCCGGCGAACTGCAGCGTCTGCACCCAGGCGGCCGGGCGACCGCGCTTCGCCGGCGCGTGGTTCCACGAGAGGTGGAGATGGTGGCCGCGACCGTGGCCGCTGTCGCCGTTGTAGCCGACCCATTTGAAGGGGGCGCGCGGGCGGTTCTGGCGCGGCTCGGCCCACCTCGCGAGGCGGTCGACGTGGTTCCATGTGCCGCCGGGGCCGGGGACGATGTCGACGGCCAAGCCGACGGGGTGCTCGCCGTTGTAGGCGTGACCCGAGAGGGCGAAGCCGTCGGTGATGGCGACGTGGTACTTCGCCTTGAGGTAGGCGACGTCGCGCAGGAGGCGGCTGTCGATGCGCTCGCCGGGGGAGCCGGGGATCGCGACGAAGCGGCCGCGGGTGGTGACGAGGCGGACGCCGGTGCGGCGGCCCGGGCGCGTCGTGGTCGTGCGCTTGGCGGGCGCCGAGCGCTTGGGGGTCGTCCTCGGCGCGACCGTCCGCGACTGGCCGGGGAGCGGCGGGTCGCCGACGCCGGGGGCGACCTTCTTGACCTTCTCGCACGACTTCGGGCGGTCGCGGCCGTCGCGGGTCCCCGCGTCCTTGAGGCCGGTGCCGCAGACCATCTCCTCGGCGACGCCGTCGGCGCCGTTGAGGAGGTCGTTGCCGGCGCCGCCGTCGAACTTGTCCTTGCCGGCGCGGCCGACGAGGCGGTCACGGCCGGCGCCGCCGCGGAGGTCGTCCGTGTTCGGGCCGCCGTCGAGCATGTCGTCGCCGGCCTCGCCCGAGAGGAGGTGCGGGTAGTCGTTGGCGTTCTGGAGGTAGTCGTTGCCGGCGCCGCCGATGACGTTGTCGACCGTGGCGCGGACGTCGTCGGCCTCGCCCTTCTCGCCGTCGTCGGCCTTGTTGTCGACCGTGACGCGCAGGGAGCGGACGCGCGCGCCGTAGTCGGCCGTGTCCGTGCCGCCGGCGCCCTCGAGCGTGTCGGGGCCCGCGCCGCCGTTCAGCGTGTCGTCGCCGTCGCCCCCGTCGAGCGAGTCCTTGCCGTCGCCGCCGTCGAGCAGGTCGAGGCCGGGATCGCCGGTGACGCGGTCGTCGCCGAGCCCGCCGAGCGCGATGTCGTCGCCCGAGCCCGCCGAGACGCGGTCGTTGCCGTTCCCGCCGTCGGCCGAGTCGCTGCCGTCGCCGCCGTTGACCCTGTCGTCGTCGTCTCCGCCGCCGAGGCGGTCGTTGCCGGCGTCGCCGTTGACGGTGTCCGCGCCGGGGCCGCCGTCGACCGCGTCGTCGCCGTCGTTGCCGCCCGCGGTGTCGTTGCCGGGGCCCGCGTCGAGCGTGTCGTTCTGCGCGCCGCCGCCGATCTGGTCGTTGCCGGCGCCACCGGACACCGAATCGACGCCGCCGTCGCCCCACACCTTGTCGTCGCCGTCGCCGCCGGAGAGGCGGTCGTCCCCGTCGTTGCCGTTGACGCTGTCGTTGCCCGCGCCGCCCTCGGCGACGTCGTTGCCGCTGCCGCCGCCGAAGCTGTCGTTCCCCGCCCCGCCGTCGATCTCGTCGTTGCCGTCGCCGCCGTTCGGCTTGTCGTTGCCGTCCTGGCCGAGCACGCGGTCGTCGCCGGCGCCGCCGTCCATCTGGTCGTCGCCGGACCCGCCCTCGAGCGCGTCGGTGTCGTTGCCGCCCCAGACCTTGTCGTTGCCCGACCCGCCGTCGAGGACGTCGTTGCCGTTCTGGCCGTCGACGGTGTCGTCGTTGTCGCCGCCGGTGAGCGTGTCGCCGCCGTTGCCGCCGGTGACCGAGTCGAAGCCCGTGCCGCCGTCCATCGTGTCGTCGCCGTCGTCGCCGTTGGCCTTGTCGTTGCCGGCGCCGCCGCTGAGCCGGTCGGCGCCCGCGCCGCCGCCGAAGACGTCGTCGCCGTTGCCGCCCTCCGCGACGTCGTCGCCGTCGTTGCCCCACAGCTGATCGTTGCCGTTGTTGCCGCGCAGGACGTCGGCACCGGAGCCGCCGGTGAGCTTGTCGTCGCCCGTGCCGCCGCGCAGCTCCTCGAGGTCGCGAGCGAGGTTGTCGCGCTCGTTGGAGGAGCCGTCGTCGGAGCCGTCGTTGATCGACAGCCAGAGCTGGGAAGAGCGGCGTGAGTAGTCGGCGGCGTCGTACCCCTCGCCGCCGGCGACGCGGTCGGCGCCGAGCCCGCCGTCGATGACGTCGTCGCCCGGGCCGCCGTCGAAGCGCCCGTCGGCGTCGTTGCCCCGCAGCGTGTCGTTGCCCGACCCGGCGTAGACGCCGTCGACGCCGGTCATCCGGTCGCGCCCGTCGCCCGGGTCGAAGAGGACCGGGTCGACGCGCATGTCGAGCACGAGCGCGTTCGTGCGGTCGCGGTAGTCGGCCGTGTCGATCCCGCGGCCGCCGTCGAGCACGTCCGCGCCCGCGCCGCCGCCGAGGAGGTCGTCGCCGTCGCTGCCGTCGAGCGTGTCGACGCCCGCGCCGCCCTGCAGCTCGTCGTTGCCGGCCGCCCCGCGCAGCGTGTCGTCGCCGCCGCCCCCCACGAAGGTCTCGCCGTTCGTCGTCCCGGTCATCGTGTCGTTCGCCGAACCACCGAGCACGCGCTCCACGTCGCTCGTGACGTTGTCGAGCGCGCGGTCGGTCGTGTCGCCGTCGTTCGCGGACCCGTCGAGCGTCACGGTCACCGCCCCGGTCCGCCGGCCGTAGTCGACCGTGTCGAAGCCGGACCCGCCCTCGAGCTTGTCGGCGCCCGACCCGCCGTCGAGGACGTCGTCGCCCCCGTTGCCGCGAAGGTTCCCGTCGGTCGCGGCGCCAGTAAGCCGGTCGGCCCCCGCGCCGCCGCGGACGTTCTCGACCGTCGCGCGCACGTCGTCGTTCTCGCCGGCCGCGCCGTCACCCGCGACGCCGTCGAGCGTCACGACGACCGGCACGGTGCGCCCGCCGTAGTCGGCGGTGTCCGAGCCGGCCCCGCCCTCGAGCGTGTCGGAGCCGGCGCCACCGGCGTCGCCGAAGCTGTCGTCGCCCCCGCCGCCGAGCACGACGTCGTTGCCGTCCGAGCCCATCAGCAGGTCCGCGCGCGGACCGCCGGTGACGCGGTCGTCGCCGGGGCCGTCGGTGATCGTCGCCGCGATGTCCGCGTCGACCGTGATGACGTCGTCGCCGTCGCCGGCGTCGATCGTGACGCGCCCCAGGCCGGCGGACGCGCAGATCACCGACCGCGCCGACCCGCCCGCCGAGCACCCGAGCCCGATCGCCGGCGGCGCACCCGTGCCGCTGTCGGTGATCGTGAAGGAGCCGCTCGCAAGCGAGACGCGGATGTCGTTGGCCTCGCCCGGCGCCGCGGTGACCCGCAGGCCGCCGCCGGCGACGTCGACCGTCGCCGCGCCCGCCGTGGCGGCGGGAACGAGCAGGACGACGAGCAGGAACGAGAAGACGAGACGACGCATGGTGTGCAACGCCGCGTGGATGCGGCAGGAGCCACGCGGTCACACCGAACGTCGGTCAGTTCTCCGGGGTCTTGAGCGGACGCCCCGCCCTTCTGACCCCTTCGTCCAGAGGCAGGCGCGCCAACGCGTCGGCCAGTCGCACGCCGTCCGGCGTGGCCAGCGCCAGGTCGAGCTCGAGCAGCGGGATGAGCACGAACCGGCGCTCCAGCAGCGCCTGGTGCGGCACGCGAAGGCGGTCGGACGCGTGCTCCAGATCGCCGAGCAGCAGGACGTCGACGTCGATCGGCCGCGGCCCGTGGCGCACGTAGCCCGCCTCCCCCGCCCCCACGCGCCCGAGCGCCGCCTCGACCGCCTTGCAGGCGTCCAGCAGCTCCTCCGGCCCCAGATCCGTCTCGACCTGGAGGCAGGCGTTGAGGAAGTCGGGCTGGTCGAGCACCTCGCCGACGGGATCGGTCTCGTACAGCGACGAGCTCGCCGTCACCCGCACGCCGCGCTCCGTCAGCGCGTCGGCCGCCGCCTGCAGCTGGGCCCGCCGGTCGCCGACGTTCGACCCGAGCCCGAGGTACCCGGTCCTCACGCCACGTCCGCCCCGAGCCAGATCCACTCCTCGGGATCGAGCTCGAGCGCCACGACGTTGTTGAGCAGCATCCCCTGGCCGATGAACTGCAGCGCCGCCTCCGGGCCCTCGCCGAGCAGCTCCTCGATGACGTCGCGGAGCTGCACGTACCGGGCACGGACCCGAGCCCGGACGTCGGGGTCCTCGGCGGCCGCGAACGTCTGGAGCTGGAAGAGCAGCAGCTCGCGGTCCTGGAGCAGCTCGACGTACGCGTGGCCCATCGCCTTGCGCACCGTGTCGGCCTCGCCGGGGTCGGCGACCGCGGAGCGGAAGAGCTCGATCGTGTCGTCGTAGCAGCGGTCGACGCAGGCGAGGAAGAGCTCCTTCTTCGTCGCGTAGAGCCGGAACAGGTAGGCGTGCGAGATCCCCGACGCGTTGGCGATGTCCTCGGTGCGCGTGCCGTCGTAGCCGCCGGCCGCGAACGCGCGGATCGCCTCGCGCACGACGGTCTCGCGGCGCTCCGCCGCGGTCTGTCGCGTGCGGGCGGGCGCCGGCATCGGTCAGTCCTCCGGCTCGCGCCAGACGGTGACCGAGACCTCCTCGACCGGCAGGGCGATCGGAGGCTCGGGCTTCGCGCACTTGACCGAGACGGCCTCGATCGGGAAGTCGGCCAGCAGGCGGTCGGCGATGGCGGTGCAGAGCCGCTCGAGCGTCTTGTAGTTGCGCTGCTGCGCAACGAGGGCGACCGTCGTGCAGACCGTCCCGTAGTCGACGGTGTCCTCGACCATGTCCGTGACGGTCGCGTCGACCTCGCCGACCTCCAGCGTCAGGTCGACGAGCAGCCGCTGGCCGACCTCGCGCTCGGCCTCCGTGACCCCGTGGTGGGTGTAGAGCGACAGGCCGTTGATCTCGATGCTGACGACGGTCTGGAACTCGTCGTCGGCATCGTCGAAGTCGGAGGACTCGTCGTCGATGTCCTCGTCGTCGCGGTCGACGTCGTCGTCGGGGCTCATGTGATGATCGGTCCCGCGGCCTGTGTGCCGTCCCGACCGTGGATCGTGGATGCCGGGCGACGCCCGATGAGCCGGCACAGTGCCTTTGGCACGGGCCGGATCAGCGGGTGGCGATCCGGCGCCGCGAGACGCGCACGGGACGGTGCGCAGGTCGTGGGATCGGTCATCTCGCGCGCAACGTAGCAGCGGCCACGGTCAGCGCATCGCGCACCGCCGCGACGTCGTGGACGCGGAAGACGCGGGCCCCGCGCTCGAGCGCGAGGACGTTCGTGGCGATGGTCCCGGGCAGCCGGTCGCCGACCTCGCGGCCGGTCAGCCGCCCGAGGAACGACTTGCGCGACGTCCCCACCACGACGGGCCGCCCGAGCGCCGCGAGCTCGTCGAGCCGCCGCAGCAGCTCGAGGTTGTGCGCGGCGGTCTTGCCGAAGCCGATGCCGGGGTCGACGTCGATCGCGTCCTCGGCAACGCCCTCGCGCACGGCGAACGCCAGCCGCTCCTCCAGATGCGCACGGACGTCGTCGACGACGTCGTCGTAGTGCGGGTCCTCCTGCATCGTCCGCGGCTCGCCGCGCATGTGCATCAGGCAGCAGCGGACCTTCGCGTCGGCGACGAAGCCGGCCATGTCCGGGTCGTGGCGGAACGCGCTGACGTCGTTGACGTACCGCGCCCCCGCCCGAACCGCGGCCTCGGCGACCGCGACCTTCGTGGTGTCGATGGAGACGAGCGCGCCGACCGTCGCGAGCGCGCGGATGACCGGCTCGGTCCGCGCGATCTCCTCGTCGGAGCCCACCGGCGCGGCGCCCGGCCGCGTCGACTCGCCGCCCACGTCGAGGATGTCCGCGCCGTCGGCCGCCAGGTGCCGGCCATGCTCGATCGCCGACCGCGGCTCGAGGTACAGGCCGCCGTCGGAGAACGAGTCCGGGGTCGTGTTCACGATCCCCATGACCTCGAAGGAAGCCGCCATGGCGGCGCCCGTCCTAAGCGAGCTCTGGCTTCTCGGGCAGGTCGAGCGCGCGCGACTCCGCGCCGGCCAGGCCGGGGCGCGGGAGCGGCCGCGTGGCGCCGGGCTGACGCTCCGGGCTCGCCGGGGCCTCGGGCGCGGTGGGCGGCGTGTCGACCTCGTCGGGGCCGAACACGTCCTCCTCGCTCTTGCCGTCGAGCAGCGCCTCGAACTCGTGCTTCTCGATCGTCTCGCGCTTGACGAGGATCTTCGAGATCGTCTCGAGCGACTCGCGGTGCTCGTTGAGGATGTCCTTCGCCGTCTGGTGGGCGCCCTCGACGATGCGGCGGATCTCGTCGTCGATCTCGCGGGCGAGCTCGTCCGAGTAGTCCGGCTCGGACGCGAACTCGCGGCCGAGGAACGGCTGGCCGTGGTCGTGGCCGAAGACACGCGGGCCCAGCCGCTCGGACATGCCGAAGCGCATGACCATCTGCTTGGCCGTCGCGGTGATCTTCTCGAGGTCGTTCGACGCGCCGGTCGTGATCTCGCCGAAGACGATCTCCTCGGCCGCGCGGCCGCCCAGCGTCATGGCCATCGTGTCCTGCAGCTCGGCGCGCGTGGTGAGGAACTTGTCCTCCTGCGGCATCGAGATCGTGTAGCCGAGCGCCTGGCCGCGGCCGACGATCGAGATCTTGTGCACCGGGTCGGCGTGCTCGAGGAAGTGCCCGACGATCGCGTGGCCCATCTCGTGGTAGGCCGTGATCAGGCGCTCCTTCTCGCCCATGACCCGGGTCTTCTTCTCCGGGCCGGCGACGACGCGCATGATGCCCTCTTCGAGCTCGATCTGGCCGATCTCGCGCTTGCCGTTGCGGGCGGCGAGCAGCGCGGCCTCGTTGACGAGGTTCGCCAGGTCGGCGCCCGTGAAGCCCGGCGTCTGGCCGGCTAGGGCGTCGACGTCGATCTCCTTCGCGAGCGGCTTGCCGCGCGTGTGGACCTCGAGGATCTTCGCCCGGCCCTTGCGGTCGGGGCGGTCGACCACGATCTGGCGGTCGAAGCGGCCGGGACGCAGGAGGGCGGGATCGAGGATGTCCGGGCGGTTCGTGGCGGCGATCAAGATGATGTTGTCCTTCATCTCGAAGCCGTCCATCTCGACGAGCAGCTGGTTGAGCGTCTGCTCGCGCTCGTCGTGACCGCCGCCCAGGCCGGCGCCGCGATGGCGGCCGACGGCGTCGATCTCGTCCATGAAGATGATGCAGGGCGAGTTCTGCTTGGCCTGCTCGAACAGGTCGCGCACGCGGGACGCGCCGACGCCGACGAACATCTCGACGAAGTCCGAGCCGGAGATCGAGAAGAACGGCACGCCCGCCTCGCCGGCGACCGCGCGGGCGAGCAGCGTCTTGCCGGTGCCCGGAGGGCCGAAGAGCAGGACGCCCTTCGGGATCCGCGCGCCGAGCGCCTGGAACTTCTTCGGGTTCTCGAGGAACTCCTTGATCTCGTGGAGCTCCTCCACCGCCTCGTCGGCCCCCGCCACGTCGCGGAACGTGATCTTCGGCGAGTCGACGCTCATCCGCTTGGCCCGCGACTTGCCGAAGGACATGACCTTCGATCCGCCGCCCTGGACCTGGTTCATGAGGAAGATCCAGAACCCGATGAAGATGAGGAACGGCAGGACGTACGTGAGCAGGGACAGCCAGCCGTTGGACTTGCGCCCGCTGACGTCGAACTGCGGCAGCTTGCCGCTGGACTCGGCGGTCAGCAGCTTGTCGGTCAGCGCGTCGCCGTACGCGTCGACGAAGCCGACCTCGTACTTCTCGCCCGACTTCAGCTCGACCTCGGCGGTGTTGTCCTTCTGCCGGAGCTCGACCTTCTTGACGTCGCCGCTGTCGACCTGCGACAGGAACGTCGGGAAGTCCGGCGGGGCGGTCTTGTCGTTGGGCGCGATGAGGCGCTGCGCGAAGAAAGCGAGCACCACGACGATCAGGATCGGGAACGCGGCGCTCTTGAAGAACCTGCTCATGGGAGTCAAGGGAGTCTATCCGTCCAACGCTGCGACATACGGCAAGTTCCGATGCCGCTCGGCGTGGTCCAACCCGTATCCGATCACGAACCGGTTCGGGATCTCGAAGCCCATGTACCTGGCGCGTACCTCCGTCTTGCGCCTCGCGGGCTTCGTGAGCAGGGCGCAGACCTCGAGCGACGCGGGCCCCCGCGCCTTCAGGTTGCGCATCAGGTACTGCAGCGTCAGGCCCGAGTCGACGATGTCCTCGACGATCAGGACGTGGCGCCCCTCGATCGGCGCGTCGAGGTCCTTGAGGATCCGCACGACGCCGCTCGAGTCGGTCGCGTCGCCGTAGCTCGCGACCGCCATGAAGTCGACTTCGCAGGGCACGTCGATCTGTCGCATGAGGTCCGAGAGGAAGAAGACGGCGCCCTTGAGGACGCAGATGAGCAGCAGGTCCTTGCCGGCGTAGTCGCTGGAGATCTCGGCACCGAGCTCCCGCACCCTGCGCTGCAGGTCGTCGGGCTGGACGAGGATCTCGCCGATCGTCTTCTCTGGCATTCGGTTCCCAGTGTTAGCGGGTCGGCGTGCGGAGGCGTGGGGTCCTCGTCACGCGGACGGTGCCCCGGTCGACGACGATCCGAACGCCATCGCCGGCATCGAGCGCCCCGTGCCCGAGCCGCAAGACGTCTTGCAGGCGGGCCGGGACGCGCGAGCACAGCCCGCCCACGGCGTCCTGGGCGAGCCGCCGCAGGACGAGCCGCGCGACCGCCGGCGGCAGCGCCCGCAGGTGGTCGACGGAGATGTGGTCGCGCCCGTCGAGCGCCGTCTCCACCACGAGGTCGAGCACCTCGGCCTCGTCGCGCAGCAGCTCCGCGGTGCGGACGACGTTGCGCTGGGCGGCGGGATGCAGGCGCTCGAGCGCGGGAACGAGCTCGTGCCGGGCGCGGTTGCGCGCGAAGGCGTCCGACGCGTTCGTCGCGTCCTCGCGCCAGGGCAGCCCGCGCGCCTCGTTGTAGCGCGCCGTCTCGTCGCGCGTGACGTGCAGAAGCGGGCGCACGATCGCTCCGTCGCGCTCGCTCATCCCCAGCAGCGCGCGGCGGCCGGGCGAGGCGGCCAGGCGGTAGAGGATCGTCTCGGACTGGTCGGTCGCGGTGTGCCCGGTGGCGACGCGGTCACCGAGCGCCGCCGCCGCCTCGAGCCGCACGTCGCGCGCCCACGCCTGCAGGTTGCCCGCCGGCGGCTTCGGGCCGGCCGGCTTGAGCGCGATCGGCACGCCGAGCCGTGCGCACAGCTCGACGCAGAAGGCCTCGTCGTCGTCCGCGTCGTCGCGGAGGCCGTAGTTGACGTGCAGCGCGGTGGCCTCGGCGCCGAGCGCGACCGCGCAGTCGAGCAGGCAGACCGAGTCGCGGCCGCCGGAGAGCAGGACGACGACCGGCTCGCCCGCCGGCAGCAGGCCCGTCGCGCGGACGCGGTCGAGGACGTCGCTCATTCCTCGCCCAGTCTGGCGAGGAACAGCTCGGTCGGCTCGGTGAACCCCTTCAGCTTCACCGATCCGATGTCGCTGAACGCCAGGTTGTCGCCCGCCGCGTCGACGACCGGCTTCGTGACGAGCACTTCGCCGCCGGCGGCGCGCGCGACGACGCGCGCGGCGAGGTTGACCTCGCGCCCGTAGTAGTCGCCGTCGCGGTAGACGACCTCGCCGGCGTGGATGCCGATCCGCGGGATCGGGCGCTCGTCGCGGACGAGCTCCTGGAAGCCGACCGCCCAGTCCGCGAGGCCGCGGACGTCGGACGCGACGACCATCACGCCGTCGCCGATCGTCTTCACCACCCGGGCGTCGTCGGGCAGCGTGTTCTCCACGGCCTCGATGAAGCGCTCGACCGCGTTGATCGCGAGCTCGTCGCCGAGCTCCTCCGTGAGACGCGTGTAGCCGGCGAGGTCCGCGAAGGCGACCGCGACGCGGAGGCGGCCGAGCTCGGACATGTCCTCGAGGTCGATCTCCATGTGGCCGACGACGTCCTGCTCGACGAAGTGGCTCAGGAAGCGCAGGTGCAGCGCGTCCATGATCGGGCCCGACAGCGGCAGGATCTCGCGGGCGAGCCCCTCCATCTCCTCGGCCATCTCGAGGCCGGGGACGCCGTCGCGCATGAGCGGCTCGTGGACGTAGAGGTGGAACAGCCGCACCTCGGCGTCGGCGATCTGCGCGACCGCCTGGCCGTAGACGCGGACGAGCTGCAGGAACGCGACGAGCGGGAACCCCGCGCCGAGGACGGCGTTGATGTACCGCAGGAGCTGGACGTCGTCTTCGCTCAGGTGCTCCTGCGTGGTGCTGAGCCCGGCGGCCTGGTGGATGCGCTGGATGAGCGCCGGCTCCATCCCCAGCTCCTTCGCCGCGTCGTCGAGCGTGTACGTGCGCTCCTCGGCCGGGAAGAGGTCCTCGGTGTAGGCGAACGCGAGCCGGCCGCGCTCGCCCGCCTCGCGGATCGACTGGAGCGAGTGGCCGCGCTCGCGCAGCCGGGCGACGATCCGCGCGTGGGCCGCGGCCGCCGGCGTCCAGGTGCCGTCGTAGCCGGGGATGAGCCCGCTCGACGCCCACCGGCGCAGGGTCGCCGGCGTGACGTCGATCTCGCTCGCCACCTCGGCGAGGCTCGGGAGCTCGTCGTCGCTCACGTCCGGGCGGCGAGAATCAGACGCTGAGGTGCGGGTAGTCGGCCGCGACCATGTCGCGGTAGCGCTCGTAGATCGGCTTGGTGATCGGGATGAGCGACAGCGCCGCCTTCACGTCCCCGCCGGTCTTGATCCGCCGCCGGGCGATCGCCATGGCGACGTTCTCCTTGCCCTGGAAGTACTTGTTCGCGGTCTCCGAGGACATCGTCATCTTGACCTTCGGCTTCCAGTCGACGTCGTCGGTCCACTCCCAGTGCAGGCAGCCGTCCTCGCCGTCACGGGCGGCGCGGATGTTGACCACCTCGTCGACGTCGTCGAACTCGAAGCGCTGGGGGACGTCGGCGTCGCGCAGCTTCGGCCCCATGTCGGGATCGTCGGACATCATCGCGAAGCAGCGGTCCATCACCTCGCGGAACTCCTTCGCCGACGAGAACACCTGCTTGGCCATGGACCCGCCTCTCCCCTAGGTCGCGGCGGTGCCGCTCTGGGCGGCGGACGACGCCTTGGTCGTCGCGGGATCGGCGCCCTCGGCGGTCTTCGCCTCGGTGGCCTTCGCCTGCGACGCCTTCGGCTTGGCTGCCGTCTTCGCCGGGGTGCGGCGGCGGGCCGTGGAAGCGGCCGCCGGCTTGCGGGTCGCGGCGGCGGTGGCGGACGCGCCCTGCGCCGCCTCGAGCGCGGTCACCCGGCGCTCGAGCGCGTCGAGCGAGTCCTGGATGCCCTTGAGGTCGTCGCCCGACGGCGGGCGAAGGTCGTCGAGGACGTCGCGGAAGCGGCCGGCGACCTGCGTCAGCTCGTCCACGATGTCCTGCGCGCGACCGCGCGCGGTCTCCGCCTGCTCGGCCGTTGCCTGGAAGGCCTGGTCGACGGCGGTGCGGACGCTGTCGCTGCGCCCGCTGCTCTTCTTCTTGTCCTTCTTGGCCATGGCCCGGCCGAGTCTAAGGTCGTTCGCCGTGTCGCGCACCCCGATCCACCTGCACCCCACCGCTCCCCTCGCCGATCGCGTCCTGCTGCCCGGCGATCCGGGGCGGGCGCTGACGCTCGCCCAGGCGCTGCTGGAGGCGCCGAAGATGTTCAACCACCACCGCGGCCTGTGGGGCTACACGGGCGCGGCGGCCGACGGCGAGCCGCTGACGATCCAGAGCACGGGCATGGGCGGCCCGAGCGCGGCGATCGTGCTGGAGGAGCTGTGCGACCTCGGCGTGACGCGGGCGATCCGCGTGGGCACGTGCGGCGCGCTGGACGGCGCGCTCGACCTCGGGTCGCTGGTCGTCGCGGGCGAGGCGCTGGCGTACGACGGGACGTCGCGCGCGCTGGGCGGGGGCGACGTCGTGCGGGGCGACGCGTCGCTGACGCAGCGGCTGGCGTCGGACGGCTTCGCGGTGTCGCGGATCGTCTCGACCGACGTCTTCTACGAGCGCGATCCGTCGCGTGAGGAGGCGTGGCGGGACGCCGGCGCCGTGGCGGTTGAGATGGAGGCCGCCGCGCTGTTCCGCGTCGGCGAGCTGCGCGGGATCGCGGTCGGCTGCGTGCTGGCGGTGTCCGACGTGCTGAGCGACGGGCGCGAGCGGATCTCGCACGAGGAGCTCGTCGCTGCCGGCGAGCGCGTCGGCCGCGCGGGTGCCGCGGCGCTGCTGGGGATCTAGGCTCGCGTCATGACGGCGCGCGCGATCGGGATCAACCACGTGGCGCTGGAGGTCGGCGACGTCGACGCGGCGCTCGCCTGGTACCGCCGCGTCTTCGACTTCGAGCTGCGCGGGCGCGTGGGGACGTCGATGGCCTTCGTCGACCTCGGCGATCAGTTCCTCGCGTTCTCGGCCGGGCGATCGGTGCCCGCGGACGCGGACCGGCACTTCGGGCTGGTGGTCGACGACCGCGAGGCGGCCCGCACGGCTCTGCTGGCGGCGGGCGCCGACGTGGTGGAAGGACGCGGGCTGACGTTCCGCGACCCGTGGGGCAACCGGGTCGAGGTCGTGCAGTACGACGAGATCCAGTTCACGAAGGAGGCCGGCGTGCTGCGCGGGATGGGCCTCGAGGCGCTCGGCAAGACCGAGGCCGCGCTGGCGGAGCTGCGGGAGAAGGGATTGCGATGAGCGACGAGCCGGTCCTCTACACGTGCCACGGCGACGACGGCGGGCCGAAGATCCACCCGTGCCGCCGCGTCCAGGAGGCGCTGCGCGAGAAGGGCATCGCGTACGAGCGGATCATCGCCGCGCACGGGCACCCGATCCCGTTCCTGCGCAAGGGCTCGCGCGACGAGCTGAAGGCGGCGACGGGCGACACGAAGCTGCCGGCGCTGGTGCTGCCGGACGGCACCGTCCTGAAGCACTCGAAGGCGATCCTCGCCTGGGTGAAGGAGCAGCCGGGCGGCTAGCGGAAGCGCCAGCCGTGGCGCGTCGCGAGGTCGAGCATCGCGGTGGAGTCCGTCGTCGCGGCGAGCTCCTCGAAGAAGCGCTCCATCCCTCCCGGCGAGAACACGAGGACGCGGTGGAGGGGCTGCGCGCCGAGCGTGCCGCTCGCGTGGAGCGTCCCCGCGGGGACGTGCACCGTGTCCCCCGCGTGGAGCTCGTGCCGCTCCCCGCCCATCTCGAGCCACAGGGCCCCGGACGTGACGTGCATCGTCTCGGACTCGCCGAGGTGCCGGTGCGGCGGCAGGTGCCAGCCGGGCGGGGCGACGTCGGTGAGCAGCGAGAAGGCGCCGCCCGTTTGCTCGGCCGTGACTTGGACGTGCATCTGCACGCCGCCGGGAAGTTCCATCAGAAAGCGCTCACCAGTGCCAGCGGGAACACTGGCCCGCCGCCCTTGCGCCGCACCTGCCCGCCCGTCATCGCGAGCGTCCACCCGGAGAGCCGCCGGTCGTCGACGAGCAGCACCGGCCCTGGTGGAACGTCGCCGGAGACCGCGAAGGCGCCGCGGACGTTCGCGACCTGCTGAGCGGCGTTGCGCAGCTCGGACTGCGGCGGCCGGTCGGCGACCCGCTCGAGGACCGGCCGGAACGGAAGGCCGAGCGCCGCGGCGATCCGCGCGGCCGCGTCGGAGACGACGTCGGCCGGAGGGCCGTCCGGCGCGCCGGGCGAAGATCCATCGGGGGCGGCTGCGCGCCGCGACGGGACGGCGGCGACCCACTGGACGCCGGGTCTCCACGCGCGGACGAGGGCGGCGGCGGCCTCGACGACCTCGTCGGGGACGCGGCCGGCGGCGAGGCCGGCCTCGATCTCGGCGGACCAGCCGGCGTCGCCGATGCGGGCGAGCGCGCGGCCCTCCTCGACGCGGGCGTCCTCGGGGATCTTCTTCTGCGCGCCGGTGTCGTCGGGCGCCATCTTCTTGACGTCGAGGACGAGCGGCTGCGAGCGGAGGTGCTGCTGAGCGGCGCGGACGAGGTCGGCGGCGGGCTCGATCGCGAAGCGCGGACCGGCGCAGACCGAGCAGCGGCCGCAGTCCGACGGATCGGGGTCGTCGAGCTCCTCCTGCAGCGCGCGCATGAGGCAGCGGCCGTCGGCGCCGAAGGCGGCCATGGCGCGCTGCTCCTCGCGGCGCAGCTCCGTGATCGCGCGGTAGCGCTCGGCGTCGTACTCCCAGTCCGCGCCGGGGACGCGGCGCCAGCGGGTGCCGGACCGCTCGACCGCCCCCTCGACGTCGAGCACCTTGAGCATCGCCTCGATCCGCGTGATGCCGAGGTTCACGCCGGCCGAGACCTCGCGGGTCGTCAGGCCGCCGTCGTCGCCGAGCAGGTCGAGCACCCGGTCGACGTGCTCGCGCCGCGGGAACGCCTGCTCGATGAAGAAGTCCTGGATCCGCTTGTCCTCGGCGCCGCGCAGCAGGACGACGTCGGCGTGCTCGACCCCGCGGCCGGCGCGGCCGACCTGCTGGTAGTACGAGACGACCGACCCCGGCGCCTGGAAGTGGACGACGAACCCGAGGTCGGGCTTGTCGTAGCCCATGCCGAGGGCGCTCGTGGCGACGACGGCCTTCAGGTCGTTGCGCAGCAGGCGGTCCTCGACGGCGATCCGGTCCTCGGTCGCGCGGTCGCCGCTGTACGACGCCGCCGCGACCCCGTGTTCGGTCAGGAACTCGGCGACCGCATCCGCGTCGCGCTTGGTCAGCGTGTAGACGATCCCCGAGCCCTCGAGCTTCGGCAGCTGCTCGACCAGCCAGCCGAGCCGGTGCGCGGGATGCGGCAGGTCGACGACCTCGAGGCGCAGGCTGCGCCGGGCGAGCGGGCCGCGGTAGATGCGCAGGTCGCCGCCCAGCTGGCCGGCCACGTCCGCGACGACGCGGTCGTTGGCGGTCGCGGTCGTCCCAAGCACGCCGACGCCGTCGGGCAGGAGGTCGAGGACGTCGCCGATCCGGCGGTAGTCCGGGCGGAAGTCGTGGCCCCAGTCCGAGACGCAGTGCGCCTCGTCGACGACGAGCAGGCCGGCGCGCGAGGCGAAGAGCGGCAGCATCCGCTCGCGGAACGCCGGGTTGTTCAGGCGCTCCGGGCTGATGAGCAGCAGGTCGACGGCGTCGTCGGCGAGGAGCCCCTCGACCGTCGACCACTCGTCGCGGTTCGTCGAGTTGACGGTGTGCGCCCTCAGGCCCAGGCGCTCCGCCGCCGCCAGCTGGTTGCGCATCAGAGCCAGGAGCGGCGAGACGATGAGCGTCGGGCCGGCGCCGCGCTCGCGCAGCAGCGCCGTCGCCACGAAGTACACGGCGCTCTTGCCCCACCCCGTCCGCTGGACGCAGAGCACCCGCGCCCGGTCGTCGACGAGGTCGTTGATCGCCTCGAGCTGGTGCTCGCGGAACGTGGCGTCCGGGCGGCCGGTCAGCCGGACGAGGTGGTCGTGGGGAGACAGCGCGGTCGGCAAGGTCACCCCAACCGTAGGGCGGCACCCGGCGGGGTTCGCCCCCGTCAGAGGGACAGCTGCGCCGGCGGGTAGGTGATCCGCCCGCCCTCGACCACCGCGAAGTCCGGGAGCTCGTGCTCCGACAGGCGGCCGTCGGGGCCGATGTGGCACACGGTCCAGCCGCGGGCGGTGAGCGCGTCGCTGATGAGCCTGCGGTGGCAGCGCCACCACGGCGCCTCGGCGCACATGTACGCCGTGGGCGACGATCGCGCGAGCTCCTCGAGGCGTTCCAGCGCGCGGAGGAACTCGGGGGTCGCCATGTGGTCGGCATAGCCCTGGAACGCGTCGTTCTCCCAGCCGCCGTTGACCGATCCCGCCACGGGCCGGCGGCGGCCGCCGAGCGCCTCGGCGTGCCAGTACGCGGGCACCGCCCCGGCGAGGACGTCCGTGTTGAAGTGCGGATGGCGCCGCGACCGCGGCCAGCGGCGGACGTCGACGAGGGTCGACACGTCGTGGCGCCCCAGCAGCTCGAGGAGCTCCTCGAGCGTGTGGGTCGAATGCCCGACGGTGAAGAGGAGACCGCTTCGCTCCCGGGTTTCGCCCTCCGGTCCTCGCAAGCTCGGACCTCCGGTCGACGTTACGTTGGAAGCCGCTCCTGCTCGCGCGGCACGGGCGACTCCGCGCCGGGGAGCGCCTCGCGGAGCGACGCGAGCTGCTTGACGATGCCGTCGAGCTGCTCCTCGATCGCGCCGAGGCGGGCCTCGAGGTCGTTCGAGGCGGACACCTTCGCCAGCCGGTCGTCGAGGCGGTCGACGCCGTCCTCGATGCCCTCGAGCCGCTGCGAGACCGACCGGACGCGGCGGGTCAGGCGCTCGATGTCGGCGGCGGACGGGATGTTGAGGGCGCTGAACGCGACCTCCTGCGCCTGGACCGCCTTCTCGCGCGCCTCGAAGGCGCGCGTGATCGCTCCGCTCACGAGCGGGTTCTCCAGCAGGTCCTGCGCCAGCTTGCCGAGCGCGTCCTCGCCCCCCGACTGCAGGCGCTGACGGATCCCCTTGGTGTCGTCGGTCATCGCCGGCTGACAGTAGCGCGGAAGCCCCGTCAACAGCGGTGATGCGACCCTACCCTCACCCTCGACTCGAGGGTGAAGCTCCTCATCCAGGTGGAGGTCTGTGCAAGATCACCGCTAGTCCCGGCTGCGGAGAACGTTGTACGGGTACGGTTCGGGCGCAGCCCGGCAGGGTCGGGAGAACATCGAAGAGGGTCATGACACCACGTGGGAAGCTGCTCAGTGCACTCGTGACGGCCGGTCTGGCGACCGCCGCACTCGGTGCTGCCGTCCTTCCCGCGAGCGCGGAGCCGCGGACGTTCGTGGTCAAGCTCGTGACCGGCCAGAGCGTCACCGTGACGGTCGACGTTCCCCCGGGCACGCCCGCGAGCGCCATCTCGTTCCCCGGCATCACGGGCCCGATCGCGTCGGTCACCGAGATCACGCCGCCGCCGGCCGCCCAGCCGGGCGTCGGCGTCGACACCGGCACCGCCCCGGTCCCGAAGCCGCCCACGACCACGACGCCCACCACGCCCGATCAGGACGACCAGCCGTCGTCCGGCGGCAGCGGTGGCTCGAGCGAGCCGCAGCAGGGATCGTCGTCCGAGCCGTCGTCCAAGAGCGGCGGCAGCAAGCAGGAGACGACGGGCCGGAAGCCCGCGGCCGGCATCCCGGACGACCTCGCCGAGCAGATGCTCGACGAGGACCAGAAGGCCAAGGACCGCCGCAAGCGCACCAAGCGCGAGGGCACCGAGCTGCGCGAGCCGGGCGGCGCCCCGACGCTCGCCAACCCGGCCCTCTCGGTCGCCGAGATCGGCCCCGCCCCGATCGGCGTCCCGAACTTCTTCATCGAGAAGTTCCGCATCCCGCCGTTCCTGCTCTCGATCTACCAGGCCGCCGGCATCGAGTACGGCGTGCGCTGGGAGGTCCTCGCGGCCATCAACGAGATCGAGACGGACTACGGCCGCAACCTCAACGTCTCGAGCGCGGGCGCCGTCGGCTGGATGCAGTTCATGCCCGCGACGTGGAAGCAGTACGGCGTCGACGCCAACGGCGACAAGCGCAAGGACCCCTACAACCCGGTCGACGCGATCTTCGCCGCCGCGCGCTACCTGAAGGCCGCCGGCGCCGACAGCGACCTCCGCCGCGCCATCTTCGCCTACAACCACGCCGACTGGTACGTCGACTCGGTCCTCATGCGCGCGCGCCTGATCGGCGGCATGCCGAGCGACCTCGTCGGCTCGCTCACCGGCCTGACGCAGGGCATGTTCCCCGTCTACGCGACCGCCCGGTACGCGGACGACATCTCCGAGAAGGACGCGAGCAAGCGGATCGCCAAGGGCCACAACGCGGCGCTGCCGGTCGAGTCCGACAGCTCGCGCCGCGGCATCAGCGTCTACGCGAAGTCCGGCAGCCCGGTCATCGCGGTCCAGGACGGCGAGATCGTCCGCATGGGCACCTCGAAGCGCCTCGGCCGCTTCATCCAGCTGCGCGACGTCTTCGGCAACACGTACACGTACGGGCACCTGGCCAAGCTCGCCAAGCGCCACCCGGTCCCGAAGCGCACGACGGTGTCGAAGTCCGAGGTCACGAAGGAGCTCGACCTCCCGAAGCCCGACCCGGCGCCGACGCAGGCCGCTTCGGCCGGCACGCAGCAGAAGGGCGCGCCGTCGCCGTCGTCGTCCAAGCGCGACGTCGCCCGCAAGCCCGAGCAGCTGTCGAGCGTCCGCAAGGAGCGCCTCTACGCGAACCCGGCCCGGCCGACCGTCATGAAGCACGGCGGCCGCGACCAGCTGCTGGACGCCGGCGTGGTCAAGGGCGTCACCACGTTCCGCAACTACTTCGTCAAGGACCTCGGGCTCGATCCCGAGGAGGTCACGCTCAAGCGCCTCAAGGTCGGCTCGAGGGTCATCGGCGGCACCATCCTCGGCCGCATCGGCCGGATCGCTCCGCAGGTCTCGCCGCACGTCCTCTTCGAGATCCGCCCGGCCGGCCGCGGCGCCCCGCGCATCGACCCGAAGCCGATCCTCGACGGCTGGAAGCTCCTCGAGTCCACCGCGATCTACCGCGCGAAGGGCAAGAACCCGTTCTTCGGCAGCGACGCCCGGACCCCGTCGATCGGCCAGATCCTGCTGATGAGCAAGAACGAGCTGCAGGAGCGCGTCCTGCGCGACCCGCGCGTGCAGATCTACGACTGCGGCCGCCGCGACATCCGCGCCTCGGCGATCGACCGCCGCGTGCTCGCCACGCTCGAGTTCCTCTCGGCCAGCGGCATGCGCCCGACGGTCACGAGCCTCAAGTGCGGCCACGGCTTCTACACCGCGTCGGGCAACGTCTCGGAGCACTCGAGCGGCAGCGCCGTCGACATCGCCGCGATCAACGGGATCCCGATCATCGGGCACCAGGGCGAGGGCTCGATCACCGACCTGGCCGTCCGCCGGCTCCTCACCCTCCAGGGGACGATGAAGCCGCATCAGATCATCACCCTGATGAAGTACGAGGGCACGGACAACACGCTCGCGATGGCCGATCACAACGACCACATCCACGTCGGCTTCCGCCCGATGTACGACCCGAACTCGAAGGCCGGCCGCCAGCTGAACGCCGTCCTCAAGCCGGGCCAGTGGATCAAGCTGATCGACCGCCTGTCGGAGATCGACAACCCGACGGTGCGCGCCACCCCGAGCAAGTACGCGATCACGGTCGCGCCCGACCGGGCCAGCCTGTCGCACAAGGGCGAGTGAGCGAGCCGGCCGGCGATCAGCCGGCCGGATCCGCGCCGCCCGCCGCCGGCGCGGCGCCGCTGTTCCGCTTCGTCCAGTTCGAGTTCCCCTGGGTGCTCGGTCCGCCCGCGGGCCGCTACGTCCTGCGCGACGCGGGCGACGAAGCGGCCCTGCGGGTGCTCGTGATCAGCGTGCTCGGGGCGCCCGAGAAGCGGCGGCTGCTCCGCAGCCGCCGGGGCAAGCGTGCCGACCCGGAGCCTCCCCCCTCCGCCGTCCCCACCACCCGCGCGACCGTCGTGCGCGGCGTGCCGGTCGGCGAGGCCGAGGCGCGGGAGTGGCTCGGCGCGGCGGCGGAGCGCGTCGGGCCGGAGCTCGGCGTCCTCAACCGCGTCCTGCACCTCCACCGGGTGTCGACGGCCGAGCCGCACGTGCGCGAGGTGGCGCTCGAGCAGGCCCTCGTCGTGCGCGTCGGCTTCGGGCGCGGCGAGGACGTCGCGGACGGCCGCTGGGTGGAGGCGGTCGAGCCGGGAGAGGCGAAGAGCCCGCGTGCCCGCCGCGATGCCGCCCTGCGACCCCAGGAGCGTCTCGCGGCGCTGCTGGGCGGCAGGGACGCCGCATTGGCCTGTGAGGAGCTCGTCCTGCGCGCCCGCGCCGACCTCGACGGCGGCAGGCTGCGCGAGGCCGCCCTCCAGGCCCGCATAGCGCTCGACGCCGCGATCGCCGAGCTCGAGCCCTGGCGCGAGCGCCGTGACCTCGCGCAGCGCCTCGAGGAGCTCCGCGACGCCCGCCCCCTCCTCGAAGCCGCCGCCGGAGACGCCCTCGCCGGAGGCCTCCGCGACGACGCCGCCGCCGACGTGGAGAGGATCGTCGGCCGCATCGAGGCCGCCCTCCGCGCCCGGACGGCCGACGGCATCTCCCCCTGATCGTCGTCGCGGGCGGCGACGCGCGGGTGCGCGGCGTCAGCGGCGGCGCTTCGGCCGGATCGTCTCGCAGCCGGTCGCGCGGTCGCGGGCGTCGGCGAGGAGGACGTCTCGGCCGGCTCCGCAGGAGGCGCGGTCGGGGGTGCGGCGGTCCTTGGCGGTGGTGAGGCGGTCGTTGCCGGGGCCTCCGAGGAGGAGGTCGCGGCCGCGGCCTCCGACGAGGACGTCGCGGCCGGCGCCTCCGAGGACGCGGTCGTTGCCGTCGTTGCCCTCCACGTTGTCGTTGCCCGGCCCGCCGTCGAGGCGGTCGGCGCCGAGGCCGCCGGTGACCTCGTCGTTGCCGGCGCCCGCCGCGATCCGGTCGTTGCCGCTCTCGCCGCGCAGCGCCTCGGTGCCTCGGCCGCCGGAGATGCGGTCGTTGCCGGTGCCGCCCACCAGCTCGTCGTTGAACGGCGGGGCGGCCGGCGCGGGACCGCCGACGAGCTCGTCGTCCCCCGGGCCGCCGGAGAGGAAGTACGCGCCGGGGCTGCGGTCGACGATCCGGTCGTTGCCCCTGCCGCCGAGCAGGTCGAGCGACGAGATGCCGGCCTCGGGCGCCGCGGCGAACGGGCCGAGGATGGTGTCCGCGCCGTCGCCGCCGAGCGCCTCCTCGAAGCCCGAGACGACGTTGCCCTCCCCCGCCGTCCCCGCGACCTCGTCGTCCGCCGAGGCGAGGTCGATGAGCACGGCGGCGGTCCGGCCCGCGAACTGGAGCTGGTCGTTGCCGTCGCCGCCCTCGAGGACGTCGGCGTCCGGCGCCGGCTCGCCCTCGGCGATGGTGTCCGGCCCGGCGAGCCCGCGCACGACGTCGCGTCCCGGGCCGCCGGTCAGGTTGTCCCCCGTCTCCGTGCCGGTGAGGACGTCATCGCCCGGCCCGCCGTCGACGCTCGACCCGGTCACCGCGTCGTTGCCCGCGCCCGCGTCCACGGTCCAGCCCGGCGCCGTCGCGCGGTCGTCGCCGTCGCCGAGCCGCATCGTCAGCTCGCCGGCCGCCGGGCACGAGACGCCGCCGCCCTCCTCGGGCGAGCACTCGGTCGACCGGATCGCGGCGCCGCGGTCGCGGATGACGATCCGGCCGTCGCTGGTCGCGCCCGCCTCGATGTCGTTGTTCTCCGAGCCCTCGCCGGTGACGACGATCGTGGGCGGCGGGCAGGCGGCGTAGCGGCTGCAGGACTCCTCGGGCGTCGGCGCGTTGTCCGGCGGCGCCGGGATCCACGTGACGACCGTGGCGCCGGCGGGCGCGGCCAGGCCGAGGATCAGCAGCGCGGTGGCGACGAGGAAGCGCATCGCGCGACTCTACGCCGCGCGACCAGCGCTAGGCCAGGGCTTCGACGAGCGCCTCGAGCTCCGAGACCACGTCGCCGCGCAGGCGCACCGACGCCCGCGCGTCGAACGGCGTCTCGCCCTGCGTGACGATCGCGACCGCCCCGCCCGCCTGCCGTGTCAGGGCCGGCAGCTGGGCGATCGGGTAGACCTCGAGCGACGAGCCGATGCACAGCAGGACGTCGGCGCCGGCCGCCAAGGCGAACGCCCGCTCCAGCGCGCCCTCGGGCAGGAACTCGCCGAAGAGCACGACGTCGGGCTTCAGCGGGCTGCCGCACACGCAGCGCGGTACGCCGTCCGGCGCCGCCGCCAGCCGGCCGCGGACGTCCTCCAGCTCCACCTGCACCCCGCAGTCCACGCACGACGAGTGCGAGATCGTCCCGTGGACCTCGATCAGCTCGCTCGTCCCCGCCTTGGTGTGCAGGCGGTCGATGTTCTGCGTGATGACGGCGTGGAGGTGGCCGCGGCGCTCCAGCTCGACGAGCGCGCGGTGCGCCCCGTTCGGCTCCTTGTGCTCGAGCGAGTGGAACCGGTCGCCGTAGAAGTGCCAGAAGCGCTCCGGATCGCGCCGGAAGACGTCGATGTGCGCGACCTCCATCGGGTCGACGTTCTCCCAGAGGCCCGTGCCGGGCGAGCGGAAGTCGGGGATCCCGGACGGCACCGAGATCCCCGCGCCGGTCAGCGCGACGACGGACGACGCCTCGCGGATGAGGTCCGCGAGGCGCTCGATCTCCGTCATCGACGCCGGATGGAGGTCGTTGATCACTTGCCCTGCCAGTTGGGCGACCGCTTCCCGAGGAACGCGGCGATGCCCTCCTTCGCGTCCTCCGAGGTGAACGCGGCGAGGAACCCGGACTTCTCGGCCTCGATGCCCTCGTCGAGGTCGGCCTTCGCGGCGGCCCGCTTGAGCTGCTCGACGGCGACCGGCGCCTGCTTGGAGAGCTTGCGCGCCCACGCGACGGCGGTGTCGAGGAGCTCGTGGTCCGGCACGACGTCGTTGACGAGCCCGAACTCGTAGGCCGAGTCGGCCAGCAGCGCGTCGCCGGTGAGGTTCATCTCGAGCGCCTTGCTCATGCCGACGAGCCGCGGCAGCCGCTGGGTGCCGCCGAAGCCGGGGATGATCCCGAGGTTGATCTCGGGCTGGCCGAACACGGCCGACTCCGCGGCGATGCGGACGTCGCAGCCCATCGCGAGCTCGCAGCCGCCGCCGTAGGCGATCGCGTTGACGGCGGCGATCGTGACGGTGCGCGACTGCTCCATCTGCCGCAGCAGCGCGTGCATGTCGTCGAGCATCGCGCGCCCGTTCGACTCGTCCATCTGCGTGAACGCCTTGATGTCGGCGCCGGCGGAGAACAGCAGCGGGTTGCCCGAGGCGACGACGAGCGCGCCGAAGTTCCCCTCGACCTTCTCCCACACCGCCTTGAACGACTCGAGCACGGCGGGCGACAGCGAGTTGGCCGGCGGGTTGTTCAGCCAGGCGATCGCGTAGCCGTCGCGCGACTCGAGCTGGACCGGGCCTTCCTGGCCCTCGTCGGGCCGGGGCCACGGGAAGAAGCCCTGGCCGGCCTTCAGGCCGAGGCGGCCCTGAGCCACGAGGCGGCGCAGCGTCTGCGGCGGCGTGAAGCGCTCGCCGTGCTGCTCCTGGAACTGCTCGAGCTGCTCGAGCACGACGTCGAGGCCCGTCACGTCGGCCCACATGAGCGGCGGCATGATGCCCCGCCGCGGGTCCATGCCGGCGCCGGCCATCATCCCGAGGTCGATCGCGCGCGTCTCCGCGACGCCCTCCTCGAGCAGCAGGCACGCCTCGATGAGCGCCTTGGCGGCCATGCGATCGGGGAGGTCGGCGGGCGGCTCGGCGTCGCCCTCGATCTGCGGCTCTCCGTCCTTGTAGAAGCCGGCCCCGCCGGTCTTCGCGCCGAGCTGCTTGTCGGCGACGAGCTTCTGCATCCCCTTGTGGACGTAGAAGCGCTCGTCCCCGTAGGAGTCCTCCATGTGCTCGGAGACGTGGAGCACCGTGTCGAGCCCGAGCAGGTCGACGAGGAAGAACGGCCCCATCGGCGCGCGCTTGGCCTCCTGGATGGCGGCGTCGACCTGCTTGATCGACAGCCCGCCCTCCTCCTGGGCCCGGTAGACCTCGGACATCGCCGCGCTGAGGATGCGGTTGACGACGAAGCCCGGCACCTCGGCGCAGGTGATCGGCTGCTTGCGGATCGCCTGGGCGAAGTTGTACGCGGCGTTGACCGTGTCGCGATCGGTCTCGTCGCCGATGACGATCTCGAGCAGCGGCATCACGGATGCCGGGTAGAAGAAGTGGAAGCCGCAGACCTTCTCGGGGCGGCTCGTCGCGTCGCCGATCTCGGTGATCGACAGCGAGGACGTGTTCGAGGCGAGGACCGCGTGGCCCGGCGTCACCTCGTCGAGCTCGGCGAAGACCGCCTGCTTGATCTCCATCCGCTCGGGGACGGCCTCGATGACGAAGTCGACATCGCCGAAGCCCTCGTAGGACGTTGTGCCGGTGATCCGGCCGAGGATGGCCTCGATCTGCTCGCGGCCCTGCTCCTCGGTGATCTTCTCCTTCTTGACCAGCCGGCCGACCTGCTGCTCCGTCACCTCCCGCGCCTTCTTGAGCCCGACGTCGATGAACTCCTGCTTGACGTCCTTGAGCACGACGGGGATGTCAGCGGCGGCGATGACCTGGGCGATCTCCCCGCCCATGGTCCCCGCGCCCACGACCGCAGCCTTGAACACGAACATGGGCGGGGAACCTAGCGAGCCGGGTCAGCCCGGCCCCCCGATCACGGCGCGGTGTTGAAGAGCGTCTGGGCGACGGAGCCCTGGTACGGCCCGAACATCGTGTTCTTCAGGCCCTGGTAGCCGTACGAGTTCACCGACCCCACCGTCTGCGTGCCGGCGAAGACCCAGCCGCCGCCGCTCGAGCCGCCGGTCATGTCGCAGCCGATCGCCATCGGATCGCCGAAGACGCCGTCGAACCGCTGCACGGTCGAGGTGCAGAAGAACATCGTCTGCCCGTTGAACTTGCCCGCCGCCGGATAGCCGTAGGAGGTGAAGGACGTCTTCCCCGCTTCGACCGGCTGGTTGAAAGCCGGAGTCCAGACGACCGGGTCGCCGCTGCCCTGCGAAAGCGTCACGTGCGCGATGCCGAGGTCGTACGTGAAGTCGCCGCTGCTCTGCCAGGCCGGGGTCGTGCGGAGATCGCTGTTGAGAGCGGTCCACTTCCCGAGCGGGGCGGTGCCGTTGTAGTAGCCCGGCACGAACGCGAAGTTCGTTACGTAGGCGCCGGGGCCCTCGTTGACGCAGTGGCCGGCGGTCCACACGTCAAGGCCGCCGTTGTGCTTGCGCACCGTCGTTCCCGAGCAGACGTAGTTCACGCCCTTCTCCGTGAAGAAGACCTTGCCCACCGAGCTGTACGCCGCGTCGGACAGCGAGACGGCGCCGCTCGTGAAGCCGGCCGAACCGCCACCCGGCTTGCCCTTGCCGGCCCGGATCCGCTCCTTCGGCTTCGCGTTCATCATCCGCTCCTTCGTCCAGTAGGACGCGATCGCGGCGTGCTCGTCCCGCTGGCTGTTGCCCGGGTCCGCCGAGGCGGTCGCGGGCACGAGGAGGCCGAGCAGGCAGGCTGAGAAGGCGAAGCGGCGGAGGCGCATTTCAGGAGTATCGGTTCAAGTGCGCTCTCGCTCAAGGGCGAGATCGCCCGCGAGCTCGCGCCGGAAGCGCGACAGCGTCCTGGCCATCGCATCTCTGAACGCGCGCCGGACGAAGAGGGCGTCGACCACGGGTGTCAGCGGTGTGCCGTCCTTGATGCGGTAGCGCAGCTCGATCGTCATCGTCGATCCGCCCTCGTCGGCGGGCGTGAACGTGACCACCTGCTCGCCCGCGATGCGCGGGTCCTCGACGCTGACCGTCTGGCCGCTGCGGACCTCGTAGGCGGTCACGCGCTCGTTGACGAGACCACGGCCGTCCGGCGTGGACTGCCACTGCACGCGCGCGCCCTCGCGGGGCCAGTCGCCCTCGACCTTGCGCACGTGGCCGAAGCCGTCGACGAACGCGGGCCAGCGGCTGACGTCGTACCAGAGGCTCTCGGCGAAGCTGACCTGCGCGGGCAGCTCCTGCGTGACCCGGACCGTGCCCACCGTCAGTCGCCCCGGCCGTGGTCGAGCACCTCGTCGCGGATGGAGGCAGTCGCGCGGGCGACGGCGTCGAGGTACGGCGCGATCTCGGCGCTCAGCCGCCGCCGCTCCTCGTCTCCCTCCTCGGTGAGGCGGTAGAAGCGCCGCGACCGGCGCTCCGGGTGCTCCCACTCTCCCGCGACGAGGCCGCGGCCCTCGAGCGAGCGCAGGAGCGGGTACATCGTGTTCGGGTTGACCGCGACGAGGCCGCCGGTGACCTCGGCGACGCGGTCGATGAGCTGGTTGCCGTACGACGGCCCGCGGCCGAGGAAGTGCAGGACGAGCAGGGGCAGCAGGCCGGCGCGGCGCAGCTCCCCCAGCAGCGGATCGGCCCGCGCGCGGCCGGCGGCCTCGACGGGCCCGCCCGCCGCCGCCCGTGCGGCGTCCAGCGGCGCGGCCGCGGCGACGGCATGCTCGGTGTCCTTGGCTCGGCGCGGCACCGGCGTGGAGGCTAGTCGCGCGCCGCTCGGCCGTGGCGGCCGACCGCCGACGCGCCAACTCGGAGGTGCGCCGTAAGAACGGGCCCGCCCGGCGCTCTCAGCGACGTCCAACCCCTTCTGCTCCGAGGAACGATGTCCCCCACCACACCCACGCGCTCCGCGGCACGGCGCATGCCGCTCGTGGACGTGCTGGTCCGATGCATGGATCAGCGCGGGATCCTCCAACACGCGGAGAACGTCGCCGTGCTGTCCGAGGTCGTCTGCGAGCGGATGCAGCTCAGCTTCCGCGCGACCGAGGTCGTCGTCAACGCGGCGCTCCTGCACGACGTCGGCAAGCTCGCCCTGCCCGCGTCGCTGCTCGACCGGCCCGGCGACCTCAGCCACGAGGAGTGCGAGCTCATGCGCACGCACCCGGTCGTCGGCGCGCGCACGCTCGAGCACGTCAGCGCGCTGCGCGGCGCTGCGCTGCTCGTCCGCCACTCGCACGAGCGCTACGACGGCTGGGGGTACCCGGACGGCCTGCGCGGGCGCGAGATCCCGCTGGGCGCGCGGATCATCGCCGCCTGCGACGCGTGGGACGCGATGCGGACCGACCGCTCGTACCGCGCCGCGCGGCCGTTCGACGAGGCCCTGGAGATCATGCTGGCGGGCGCCGGCGCGCAGTGGGACGAGGAGATCGTCACGACGCTGATCGCGCACCTGAGCGCCGCCCACGCCGCCTAGGGGGCACGAGCTCGCTTGCTGCCCGACCGGGTCGTCACCGCCCACGCCACCCTCGCTCCCCTGCACCGGGAGGTGCTCGCCCTACGCGAGCTCGAGGAGATGCCGTGCGCGGAGATCGCCGAGGTGCTCGACGTGGGGGTCGAGACCGCGGCGCGCCTGGCCTGGCGAGCGCGGGACGCGCTGGTGCTGCGGACCAGCGAGGCGACGACCGGCGAGGGCGCCGGCTGGGCGAGCGTCCGGCCCGCCTATCGCGAGCGGCTCGGGGTCGTGTCCGCGCCCACCGACGCCGCGACGGCCCTGCGGATCGCGCGCGAGCGGCTGGCGGCGGCATGAGCTCGGAGCAGCCACTTGCCCCGCGCGCGCGAGGGGAGCAGACTCCACGCGTGGCGCCTTCGGCCACAGAGGCTGCCTTCCTCACGCTCCACGAGGACTTCGCGGATCGCGTCTACACGTACTGCCTGCGGCTCTGCCGGACGCCCGAGGACGCCGCCGACGCGCTGCAGGAGACGTTCACGAGCCTCCTGGCGCGGCTGGACGACCCGGACGCCGAGCCGATCGAGCACCCGCGCGCCTACCTCTTCGCGACCGCCCGCAACGCCTGCCTGCGCCGCCTGTCCGAGCACGGGCGCGTCGAGGTCGTGGCCGACCCGCCGGAGGCCGCCGGCGATGACCTGGCCGAGGGCGAGGTCGCGGTGCTCACCGACGCGCTGCGCGACGACGTCATCGCCGCCGAGGCCGAGCTGCCCGAGCGCCAGCGCGAGGTGCTGGTGCTGCGCGAGATCGAGGGGATGTCGTACGCCGAGATCGGCGTGCTCATGGGGCTGACCGCGAACGGCGCGGCCCAGCTGGCGTGGCGGGCGCGCGCGGCGCTGCGCGGCCGGCTGCGGCGCCTGGCCCTGCGCGGCATCGCCCCGCGGACCGCGGAGTGCGAGCGCGCGATGACGCTGCTCGAGCTGCGCGAGGACGGCCCGCTGGCGCCGCCCGAGGACGCGTGGCTGGAGGAGCACCTCGACGACTGCTCGCGCTGCAAGGCCAACAAGGCCGCGATGCTCGAGGTCGGCACGACGTACCGCGCGGTGCTGCCGATCGCCGTCGCGCCGTTCCTCGCGCACGAGGCGCTGGCGAGCGCCGCCGCGGGCGGCGCCGTCGCGGCGGGATGCACGGCGGGCGGCGCGGGCGGCGCGGGCGGAGCCGGCTCCTCCGGCGCGTCGAGCGCGGTCGTCGTCGGCGGCGGCTTCGCGGCGGCGGCCTCCGTCTTGGCGGGGATCCTCGCGGTGACCGGCGCGCTCAGCGGGACCGAGACGCCCGGCGCCCCGCCCCCGGCGCGCGCGGCCGCGCCGCCGAGCGTCGCGTCCTCGCAGTCCGCCGATCCGCGCGCGCAGATCGTCAAGGCGGTCGCCGAGCGCCACGCGCGCGAGCAGCGACGCGTGATGGGCGTCGTCGCGACGGTCGCCGCAAGCCGCGCCGCGACGCCGACGGGGTCGGCCCCGAGCGGCGGAGGCGGAGGCGGGACGGGCGCCGGCGGCTCCGGCTCCGGCGGCGAGCCCAACCGCACCACCGCGACGCTGCGCCCCTCGCCGAAGGAGAAGGCGCCCGCGACGACCACGCCGACGAAGACGACGGCTCCCTCGACCGCGGCGCCGGTCACCGCGACGGTCCCCGCCTCCGAGCCGACGACCGCCGCCACGGGCGACTCGACCCCGCCGCCGACGACCCCGCCGGCGAAGGAGCCGCCGGTGGACCCGCCGCCGCCTCCTCCCCCGCCGCCGCCGTCCGGCGGGCATGAGAAGGGGAAGGGCCACACCGAGCACGGCAACGGCGCCGGCCTCGGCCACGAGAAGCACGGCGACGAGCCGTAGCCGCGCCGCCCTCGCCCTCTCACGACGAAGGGCCGCCCGGTGGGGCGGCCCTTCGTGGTCAGGCGGTGATGCCGCGGGCGATCAGTGCGCGGCGGCGGGCGCCTCGACGCGGCGCGGCAGCAGCGTCTCGCGGGCGATGACGAGCCGCTGGATCTGCGACGTGCCCTCGTAGAGCTGCATGATCTTCGCGTCGCGCATCAGCTTCTCGACGGGGTACTCCTTGATGAAGCCGTAGCCGCCGTAGACCTGCACGGCGTCCGTGGTGATCTCCATCGCGGAGTCCGCGGCGAAGCGCTTGGCGTGCGAGGACTCGAGCGTGTTGCGCTTGCCCTGGTCGAGCAGCACGGCGGCGTTCCACGTCATGAGGCGCGCGGCGTGGAGCTTCGTGCCCATGTCGGCGAGCATGAACTGGATCGCCTGGTGCATCGCGATCGGCACGCCGAACTGGACGCGCTCCTTCGAGTAGTCGCAGGCGAACTCGAACGCGGCGCGGCCGATGCCGACGGCCATGGCGGCGACGCCCGGACGGGTGAAGTCCAGGGTCTGCATGGCGACCTTGAAGCCCTTGTTCTCCTCGCCGAGGAGGTACTTGGCGTCGATCTCCGTGTCGTTGAAGGTCACGGTCGCCGTGTTCGACGCCCGCTGACCCATCTTGTCCTCCTTCTTGTCGATGACGATCGTGTCATCGCGCTTGACGAGGAAGGCGGAGATGCCGCGATGGCCGGCGTCCGGGTCGGTCTTCGCGTAGACCGTGTACCAGTCGGCGTACTGGCCGTTGGTGATGAAGCACTTCGAGCCGTTGAGGACGTACTTGTCGCCCTTCTTGACCGCGCGGGTGCGCATGCCCGAGACGTCGGAGCCGGCGCCCGGCTCGGTCAGGCAGAACGAGGCGAGCTTCGGCGACGAGGTGAGGTCCTCGAAGAACTCCTTCTGGACCTCGTCGGAGCCGGCGATCTGGACCGGCGCCGACGCGAGGCCGTTCGCGCCGAGGGAGGTCTGGATGCCCGAGCAGCCCCAGGCGAGCTCCTCCTCGATGATGGCTCCATCGAGATGACCGAGCCCCGCGCCGCCGTACTGCTCCGGCGCGTGGGTGTTCATCAGACCGACTTCCCAGGCCTTGTTGATGATCTCCTGGGGCCAGGTCCCGTCCTTGTCGTACTCCCAGGCGACCGGCCGGATCTCCTTCTCGGCGAAGTCGTGGGCCATGTCGCGGAGGTTCTTCTGCTCGTCGGTGAGCGTGAAGTCGACCATGTTCTGCGTAGCTCCTTCGGGAAGAGAATGCGTTGACTCGCGAGTCAACGACACATCGGAGAGTACTTCGTCACCGCGTCAGAACCCAAATGACAACTGCCACGGAGGCGACGAGCACGAGGCCGGTGACGACGACGAGCGGCCATTGCTCTCCGAACACCGCCGGGCGGCGTGGTGCGAAGGTCCGTCTTCTGAAGCGGCGCCACATCGGTCATCCTGCATGCCGTGAAGGAGGCCTTCGGCTACGTCCTCTTCGGCACGGTGCTGGTCGCAGCCATCGTCGCAGTCCTGAGCCTGAAGGGACCCCGGTACGACCACATCGGGAAGGGCGGCCTGTCGCTCAACGAGGACGAGGACCGCGCAGCGCGCCCCGCGGCGCCGGCGGCGGTCGTCGCGGCCGAGCGCGATGAGGAGATCCGCCAGCTCGTCGAGGCCAAGAACGCTCGTAGGGCGGCGCGCGGCGAGGCGCCGCTCGACGTGGACGAGGAGATCAGCCGCCTCACCCCCGCGCCCGCCGCCGACCCGGCGCTCGTAGCCGAGGTGCGCGAGCTGGTGGTCGCCCGCAACGCCCGCCGGGTGCGCCAGGGCAAGGAGCCGCTCGACGTCGAGGAGGAGGTCCGGCGGCAGATGAAGGACCTCATGGGGTAGAAGATCGGCCATGGCTGATCCGAGACAGTTCGAGCTCGACGAGCTCGTCAACCGCCCTGGCACCTACTTCAACCCCCAGACCGACGTGATCGTGATCGTCGACGACTCCCCCGACGTCGACACCGAGATCTTCAACCTGGAGGAGTTCGAAGGCGCGGACTGGGTCCTCATCTCCGACGAGCTCCCCGTCGACGAGTCGCGCCGCGACGCGCTGATCGAGCGCTTTCAGGTCACGGGCCGCCCGGCGTCAGACGCCTCGGACGACGACGTGCCCGACGAGGAGGAGGAGCTCGAGACCATCGACGTCGAGGAGCTCGAGTAGCGGCGGTCGCCGATCCGCGACGCGACCATCCCGATCGCGAAGGCGGCGAGGACGGCGAGCAGGCTGGCCACGGGGCCGACGTGCACGACGTCCTCGAGCAGGAGCTTGAGGCCCACGAGCGCGAGCACCACGGCGATCGTCTCGTCGAGGTAGCGGAAGCGCTCGATCAGGGCCTCCACCAGCACGAAGAGGGCCCGCAGCCCGAGCAGGGCGAAGACGTTGCCCATCCAGATGACGAACTGGTCGCGCGTGATCGCGAAGGCGGCCGGGATCGAGTCGACCGCGAACGCGATGTCCGCCGCGACGATCGCGCCGAGGCACAGCAGCAGCGGCGTCGCCCACAGCCGGTGGTCGCGACGGAACAGCAGCGCGTTGCCGTGGTACTCGCTCGACACGGGCATGATCCGCCTCGTCAGCCGCACCGCGATGTTGCGGTCCGGGTCGACGTTCTCCTCCACCCCGCGCAGCACGCGGTAGGCGAGCACGAGCAGCAGCCCGCCGAGGACGTACGTGACCCAGTGGAACTCCTCGATGAGCGCGACGCCGCCGAGGATCGCCAGACCGCGCAGCACGAGCGCGGCGACGATGCCGACGAACAGCAGCCGCGCCCGCAGCTCCACGGGCACGCCGAAGTAGCTGAAGAGCAACAGGAAGACGAAGAGGTTGTCGAGCGACAGCGACCGCTCGATGAGGTAGACGGTCGTGTAGTCGACCGCCAGCTCCGACCCCTCGGTGAAGAAGAGGACGACGCCGGCCAGCAGCGAGAGGACGAGCCAGCCGATGCTCCAGACGAGCCCCTCGCGGAAGCTCGGCTCGCGGCCGCGCGCGAAGTAGTGGAGGTCGACCCAGAGGAAGACGAGCAGCGCCGCCGACAGGCCGAGCCACGGCAGCGCACCGCTCATGCGTAGAAGAACACCACGCCCAGCACCGCGTAGAGGCTGAGCAGCTGCAGGCCCTCGAACCACGTCGACTCGCCCTCGTGCGCGACGTAGTTCGCGACGAGGATGGCGAGCACGACCGCGGTCAGCTCGTAGCCGTTGAAGACCAGCGACATCGGGTGGTCGCCGATGCCGGGGATGAACGAGAGCAGGACGAGCACGGGCGCGACGAACAGCGCGATCTGGGCGCTCGAGCCGATTGCGATGTTCACGCTGAGGTCCATCTTGTCGCGCGCCGCGAAGTAGACGGCGACCCAGTGCTCGGCGGCGTTGCCGACGATCGCGACGATGATGAGGCCGACGAAGAACTCGCTGATGCCGATCCCCTCCGACGCCTCGGAGATCGAGCCGACGAGGATCTCGGACATGAAGCCGACGGCGACGCCGGCCACCGCGAGCAGCGCGACGGAGCGCTTGACCGACCACGCCTCGCCCTCGTGGTCGTCCTCGCTGTGCTCCGGGTTGAAGAGGCTGCGGTGCGTCTTGAGGCTGAAGAAGAGCCCGGCGACGTACGTGAACAGGAGGATCCCGGCGACGATGAACGAGATCGACTCGACGTCGTTGCCGAAGTTGACCTCCTCCTCGGCCACGCGCGGGAGGCGACCGCCGTCGACGAGCTGGAAGACGGCCGGCATGATCATCGCCGCCGCGGCCAGCAGCAGCATGAGCACCTGCACGTTGGCGGCCGTGCGGTCGAAGAACTGGCGCTCCCGCGGCAGGCCGCCGATGAACATCGCGGCGCCCATGACCAGCAGGATGTTGCCGAGGATCGACCCGATCAGCGAGGCCTTGACGACCTCCTGCAGCCCCTCGTTGAGCGCGAAGAACGCGATGACGAGCTCGGGGAAGTTGCCGAACGTGACGTTGAGCAGCCCGCCGATGCCCGGACCGGTGCGCGCGGCGAGCTCCTCGGTCGAGCGGCCCATGAGCGCCGCCGTGGGAATGACGCCCAAGGCGGCGGCGAAGAAGATGACCTCGGCGCTGGCGTGCCCCAGCTCCAGCGCGATCGCGACCGGGATGAACGGGACGAGCAGGTAAGGCCAGCCGGACCCGCTGAGGAGGAACTTCCGGAGCGCGCGCACGCCGGGGGACGGTAGCTACGCGGCGCTCTTGACGAGGTCACGTGCCGGCTCGATGCGCCACCGCTCGGCGAGGCCGGCGAGGTCGGCGTCGAGCTCCCAGCGATCAGGCAGCGGCGGGCCGGCGTGCTCGGGCGTCGCGCCCTTGAGCGCCATGGAGCCGGTGTTGTCGCCGATCCGGCGCAGCTCGGCGACCTCGTCGGGGCTCAGCGGCGACGTCGCCTCGACGGCGGCCAGCTCGGCGCGCTTGTCCTCGACGGGCCGGCCGCCGCGCTCCTGGATGAGCGTCGGCACGACGAGCTCGACCGGACCGTGCGCGAGGTTCCACGCGCACGAGAGCTGCAGCGGCGTGAGGCCGTGGCGCTCCGCGATCGGGCGCATGCGGTCGAGCTTCTCGCGGCCCGCCTCGATCCAGCCACCCGGCCGGAAGAGGCGGTGGTCGCGCTCGGCGAAGTCGTGGCCCGGCTCGACGTCGTCCCAGAAGAGCCCGCCGTAGTCGACGACGCGCGAGATGACGCGCACGCCGTGGCGCTCGGCCGCGTCGAGGCACAGCTCGCCCGGCCACGGCTCCATCGGGCTGAGGATGATCATCGCCCAGTCGACGATGTCGCCGAAGCGCTCGAAGCAGTCGATGACGTCGAGCGTGAAGCCGTTGGCGGGACCGGGCGCGACGCCGATCTCGCCGGCCAGCCCGGCGTGGCGCAGCGCCGCCATGCCCGACCAGACCGCCTCGCTCGTGTAGCCGGTGCGGTCCGGGTTGTGCAGGAGCAGGACGTCGAAGCGGTCGATGCCGATCCGCTCCAGCGACCGCTCGGCCGCCATGCGCAGGTAGTCCCCGTACGCGTCGGCGCCGCGCAGGCGCGGGTCGGTGAAGCGCGGGAAGCCCTTCGCGCCCTCGCGCTGCCCCTCGTAGAAGTCATGGCCGATCGCCCCGATGATCCGCACCGCGTCGCGGTCGGCGCCCTCGAGCGCGCGGCCCAGGATGCGGTCCGCCTCACCCTGGCCGTACGTGTCGGCGGTGATGACCGTCGGGATCGCGGCGTCGGGGCGCAGCAGGGCGACGAGCCGCTCGTCGTCGAGCGGCTCGCCGAAGTGCATGAAGCGCCCGCCGCTCCAGGTCCCCAGCGCGGCGGGGCGGGTCACTTGTTCACGAGCTCTGCGCACTGCTGGAGCTTGGCCACGTCCTGGCCGGCGTCCTGAACGCACTTGAGGTACTCGGACGACGCACCGCCGGTCGAGCCGCTGCTCGAGGAGCCGCTGCCCGAGGAGCCGGAGCCGGACGAGCCGCTGCCGCCGCCCAGGCCGGGGATCGCGCCGCCGAGGCTCTGGCTGAGCTCCTCGAGCGGCTTGGCGTCCTTGGGCTCCTCGATCGTCTGGTCCTTGTTGATGTCGCCGAGCGTGAGGTCGAACTTCACGTCGCCGCTGCGCGTCTTGTCGGCGAGGCTCAGCGCCACGTTGATGCGGCGCAGGATGCGGTCGTCGTCGCCGCTCCACAGGTCGACGCGCGCGCTCTTGACGGCGTCGGCGATCTGCTTGCGCTCGTCGGCCGAGAGCTGGCGCGGCGCCGTCTTGTCCGGCTGGTTGGCGCCGTCGGTCGCGCACGGGTCGCTCTTCTGCAGGTCCGTGCGGCCGAGGACCCGGTTGACGTCCTCGAGCATCTTCGGGACGTCGACGCCGGCGGTCAGATGCGTCGTCTGCGCGCCGCCGACCTCCTCGCCGCCGACCTTCTTGACGTCGGTCAGCCAGCGCCGCGGGTCGACGCCGAGCGAGCTGAGCGTGACGCCCCCGCCGCCCTTGTCGCGGTTGCACTTCGCCTGGTCGGCGTAGCCCTTCTTGAACTGGTCGAAGAGCTCCTTGCCGAGCTGGTAGTTCTGCCCCATGAAGCTCAGGTAGCCCTTGTCGCCGGTGCTCGTGGCGCCGCCGCTGAAGGTCTGGCCGTTGGCCTCGATCTCGGCGGTCAGGGCGAACTTCGGCAGCTGGTCCTGGCCGACCGACGCGAACGGGCCGCTGAGCCGCAGCGCGACCGGCTGCGTGAGCGACGGGATGCCCTTCGTCGCGATGCGGACGTCGAGGCCGAGGCGGCCGCTCTTGACGTCCTTGTCCTTGCCGAACGTGTCGGACAGGATCTTGTCCGGCGAATCGCTGCTGCCGCCCTCCCCGTCGTCGCCGCACGCTGCGACGCCGAGCGCGCACGCGATGAAGATGCAGAGCAGAAGAGGCCAGCGGGTCATGGGCGCCAGCGTAGTGGTCCGGTCCGTAGACTCGTGCCGCTCGTGCCTTGCCGCACCATCCTCTACACGGGCAAGGGCGGCGTCGGCAAGACCTCCGTGGCCGCCGCGACCGCCCGCCGCTGCGCCGCCGCCGGGCTGCGGACGCTCGCCGTGTCCACCGATCCGGCGCACTCCCTCGCCGACGCGCTCGGCGTCGAGCTCGGCTCCGAGCCCACCGACGTCGGCGGCGGCCTCTGGGGCCGGCAGATCACCGCGCAGGACGAGCTCGAGCAGCACTGGACCGCCGTGCAGGCGTGGATGGGCGAGCTGCTCGTCGAGCGCGGCGTCGACCGGATCTCCGCCGAGGAGCTGACGGTCCCGCCGGGCGGCGACGAGCTGTTCGCGCTGCTGGCGATCAAGGCGCACTTCGAGAGCGGCGACTTCGACGTGCTCGTCGTCGACTGCGCGCCGACCGGCGAGACGCTGCGGCTGCTGTCGTTCCCCGACGTCGCGCGCTGGTGGCTCGAGAAGGTCTTCCCGCAGCAGGGGCGGCTGCTCGACGCGGCGCGCCCGCTCGCGCGCGCGCTGCTCGACGTCACGCTGCCGGGCGACGCGGTGCTCGCCGACGTCGAGCGCCTGCTCGGCAACCTCATCGCGATGCACGAGATCCTCCGCGATCGCGAGCGCGTGTCGCTGCGGCTCGTCATGAACCCCGACCGGATGGTGGTCGAGGAGGCGCGGCGCACGTTCACCTACCTGAACCTCTACGGCTTCCTCACGGACGCGGTCGTCGTGAACCGCGTGTTCCCGGACGACGTCGGGCCGTACTTCGCGGGCTGGCGCGCGACGCAGCAGGAGGCGCTCGCCGAGGTCCGCGCCGCCTTCGCCCCGGTGCCGCTGCTGCAGGCGCCGTACTTCGACCGCGAGGTGCGCGGCCCGGAGATGCTCGACCGGCTCGGCGACGCACTCTTCGACGGCAGCGCGGCGGAGTCGGTCCTGCACACGACGTTCACGCAGGGGCTCGTGGTCGGTCGCGACGGCGCATCGCTGCGGCTCGAGCTGCCGTTCGCCGAACGCGGGGAGCTGCAGCTGAAGAAGATCGGCACCGAGCTCGTCGTCCGCGTCGGCGCGCACAAGCGCACGATGCTGCTGCCTCCGGCCCTCGCCGGGTACCGACCCGCAGGTGCCACCTTCGAGGACGGAGCCCTCAGGATCTCCTTCGATGCCCCCGCCGCAGCCTGACGCCGATCCACTCACCGCGCTGCGCGAGCGGCTCGAGGCGACCCGGCGCGCGGCGGAGCGGCTCGCCGAGGAGGCCGCGCGCGAGCGCGAGCAGCGCTTCTCCGACGAGCACCCGCCGCCCGCGGGCTGGGACGTCCCGCGCAGCGCCGAGCGCGCCTCGGACGAGCTCGACGCGCTCGTGGCGCTGCTGACGACGCTGCGCGACGTCCTGCCGCCCGAGCTCCGTCAGCAGCTCGCGGAGCTCGTCCGCCAGCTGCTCGTGTTCGTGCGCGCGGTGCTCGACTGGTGGATCGGAAGGCTCGAGCAGGAGCCCTCGCCGCCGGCCGAGCCGCGCGGCGTCGAGGACATCCCGATCGGCTAGCGCTGGTCCGGCAGCACGGGGGCCTGCGCGACGATGTCCGGGCGGCGCATGCGCTCGGCCAGCGCGATGCACTCCATCCGCGTGTGGACGCCGAGCTTGCGCATGATGTTCTTGATGTGGCTGTAGACGGTGTCCTCGGTGAGGACGAGCGTCTCCGCGATCTGCTGCGTCGTCGCGCCGGAGCTGACGAGGTCGAGGACCTCCCACTCACGCGGCGTCAGCGGGCTCTTCACCGGCCGCATCCCCGACAGGCGGTCGGGGAACCGGCGCACTCGCTCCACGAGGCGCATCGTCAGGGACCGGGAGATCGCCGCTTCGCCCTGGGTGACGCCCGACACGGCGCGGACGACGGACTCCACCGGCACCTCCTTCGACAGCACCCCGGCCGCCCCGGCGCGCAGTGCCGCCACGGCGAGGTCCTCGTTCACCTCGATGGTGAAGAGGATCACCTTGATGCTGGGGACGTCGGTGACGACGCGCCGGGTGACCTCGCACCCGTCGAGCCGCGCGAGCCGGTGCTCGGTCAGGAGCACGTCGGGGCGGTAGTGCTTGGTGAGCTCCACGGCTTCCACCCCGTCGCCCGCAGTGGCGACGAGGACGACCCCGTCTGCGCGCTGGAGCACATCGCGGATCACCGTGCGGGAGAGGGGGTCGCCGTCGGCTACGACGACTCGCACCCGCTCGCCCTGCTCCTCGACATCGAGCTCTTCCTTGCGTTCAGTCATGTGACCAGCGGTCATGCTCATCATCTGGGGGTTAGGTTCCTACGTCAAGTCTCATCGAAAGGCTTACCCCATGCCAGTCGAAGTCCGCGGTAGGGGTTCTCTCAGGCGTATGAGGTAGGAACCTCACCCGAACGGCTGTTCGGTCGTCGGAGAACTTCAACCGCATGACCGCCGAGCCCTCCCTCATTGGGGGTGCGAGGAGGACCATGCGACCATCCCCCGGTGGATTCACGATCCGCTTCGTGGCCAGTGGACATCGGGGTTATGAGCGGATCGTCCGAGTGCTGCTGATCGACGACGACCCGACGGCGCGCCGCGCGCTGCGCGACGCGGCGCTCGGGATCCGCGGACTCGTGATCACCGCTGAGGGGTCAAGCGGAGTTGACGTATTGGGCCGGTTTGAGGCGGTTTCTCCAGATGTGGTTGTCATCGACGTCGACATGCCGGACGTCGACGGGGTCACCGCGACGCTGAGGTTGACGCGTAGGCACCCGGGCGTGTCCGTTCTCCTGCTGACCGCGCGCGAGGACGACGAGCTGTCGCTGCTCGCGTTGCGCGCCGGTGCGGCGGGCGTCCTGTCGAAGGGCATCCAGGCCGACGCCATCCTCCGGGCGACTCGGTCGGTCGGCCGCGGCGAGGCGGCGATCTCGCGGCGGCTGACGCGCCGGCTCGTCGAGAGCTACCGCGCGGTGGCGTCCGGCGCGCCGCGGACCCGGCCGATCGAGAGCGTCCTGACGACGCGCGAGTGGCAGGTGCTGGACCTGCTTGAGGAGGGCGCGTCGACCGAGGCGATCGCCGCGCGGCTGGTGGTGTCGATCGACACCGTGCGGTCGCACGTCAAGCACATCCTGCGCAAGCTCGGCGCGCACTCGCGCCACGAGGCGGTCCGCGCGGCCGCGCGGCTGCGCACGGGTGGCGACGGCGGGCGCCACCAGCGCGGGATGGAGGAGGGCGAGCTGCACCGCAGGCTCGCCGACCTCGGCGTGTTGCGGCAGGGCGGGTGAGGAGAGCGCGCGGCGCGGGCGCGGCCTACGGGCACGTCGCCTACCCGTGGCGCGCGGCCTTCGCCCGGTCGTCGCCGCTGCCGTTGCGGTTCTACGCGCGGCTCGTCACGCATCAGCTGCGGGCTGGGCTGCCGGCGAGCCGGCGCTTCGGGCCGCTGGTGGCGGGCATCGCGCGCCGCGGCATCCCGGCGCAGGTCGTCGCGGGGCTCCTCGGGGATGTCGTCGCGAACGATCGCGAGCGGCCGGACCTGAACGCGATCGCCTCCACGGTGCGCACGGAATGGGGCTCGCTGGGCCTGCCCGGCAGCGCCCCCGACGCCCTGCACGTCCTCGCCCTCCAGCGCCGCGCCGCCGTGACCGTGTTCCTCTTCGGGGCCGCTCCGCATCCGCTCGTCGTCGTCAAGCTCGCCGGCGGGGACGGCGGGCGGGCCGCCCGCGAGGCGGACCTCCTTTCGGCCGCCGAGCCGGCCGGCCTGGCGCCGCGGCCGCTCGGTCGCGTCTGCGGCGGCTGGGCGCAGGAGGGCCTGGCCGGCGAGCCGCTCGACGTCGTCCCGCTGTCGCCGGCGCGCGCCGCGTCGCTGGCGTGGCCGGCGGCGCTGACCGAGGTCGAGTCGGCGCTCTGCCGGCTTGCCGCCGCGACGGCGGTGCGCGGCCCGGCCGACGACGTGGCGGGACCGGTGGAGAGCGCCCTCTCCGACGGCGTGCTCGACGGCCGCACCCGGGCGCTCCTCGCCGCGGCGTGGCGCGACGTGCGCCGCCTCGACGTCGCGGTCCTGCGCCATCACGACTCGGGCCCGCAGAACTGCCTCTTCGATGGCGGCGACCTGCGCGGCCTCGTCGACTGGGAGTACGGCGTGCGCCGCGGCGCTCCGTCGCACGACGTCCTCACCGCGGCGGTGTCGTACCTCGACCTCGGCGTCGGGCTCCGGCGCTGGTCGCCGGACCTCCTCGTCGAGACGTTCGCGTCCGCGTGGAGCGGCCCGTTCGGTGCCGCCGCGCGCGCGGCGGCGAGCCGCGCGATCGCCGCCGCCGGCGTCTCGGACGCGATGCGCGAGCCGCTCGAGGCCACCTTCTTCGGCATGCGCGTCGGCCATCGCCTCGACGCGCCGGGCGCCTACCCCACCGACGCCCGCACTGCCGCGCGGGTCCTGGAGGTCGCGGTCGGTGCCTGATCCGGCGGCTGTCGTCACGGACGTCCACGTGCGGAGCGCCGTCGCGGGTGTCCGGGCGCTCGGGCGGGCAGGGGTCGACGTGATCGCCGTCGGACGGGGCTGGCGAGCGGCGGGGCTGTGGTCGCGGTACGCCGTGCGACGCGCCGCCGCGCCGGATCCGAGTGCCGACGGCGACGGGTTCGCGGCGCGCGTCGTGGCGGCGGCGCTCGAGCACGAGGCCGCGGTGGTGTACCCCGGCTGCGAGGCCGCGATCGACGCTCTGCTCGCCGCGCCCGAGCTGCTGCGCGACGCGGTCACGCTCCCCTACGCCTCGGCCGCCGCGCTCGAGGCGCTGCGAGACAAGCGGCGGTTGGCGGAGCTCGCGCCCGAGGCCGGCCTCGCGGTTCCTGCGCAGCTCGCCGCCGGCACGGCGTCCGAGCTGGCGCGCGCGGCCATCGACCCGCCGCTGATGCTCAAGCCGGCGCGCCCCGGCGCCGTCGGCTCGGCGGTAGCGATCGGGGACGCCGGGGAGCTGCGCAGGGCGCTCGCGGCGCTGCCGCCGGACGAGCCGCTCCTCCTGCAGTCGCGAGCGCCGGGCCCGTTGACGGCGGTGTCGCTCGTCCTCGACCGGGACGGCGCGCTCGTCGCGCGCTTCCAGCAGCGGGCCGTGCGGACGTGGCCGCCGGGCGCGGGCCCGAGCAGCGCGGCGCGCAGCGTCGCGCCGGACGACGCGCTCGTCGAGCGCTGCGCCGCGCTGCTGCGGCGTGCGGGGTACTGGGGGCTCGCGCAGCTGCAGTTCGTCGGCTCGGGCGCGGATGCGGCGCTCATCGACGTGAACCCCCGCTTCTACGGATCGCTGCCGCTGGCGCTGGCCTCGGGCGTGAACCTGCCGCACGCCTGGCACCGCGCCGTCACCGGCGGGCCGGTGCCGCGGCCGGGTCCGTACCGGGTGGGCGTGGGGTACCGGTGGCTCGAAGCCGACCTGGCCGCGGCCGTGCGCGGTCACCCGACGCGCGCGCTCGCCCGCTCGCCGCGTCCCTGCGCCGGCGGGGTGTGGGCGAGCGACGACCCGGTGGCGAGCGCTCTGCTGGCGGGCGCGGCCGCCTCGGTCCGGGTGTCGCGGCGGCTCCCGCGCCGGCGGGCGTCGACGACGAGGTCCGCGGCGAGCCGGACCGCGCGCCCATGGGCTCCGGGCGCCGCTGCCTCCAGCCGGACGACGGCGCTGTCGTCGCCGCCGAGGTCGCGCTTGTAGCGGTACCGGGAGGGCCCGAAGTCGTACGTGTCGAAGCCGCGGTCGATCGCGTCGCGGATCGACTCGAGCGCGAGCACGATCCCCGGGCCGATCCGGGCGTACGACGGGTCGAAGCCGGCGTTGTAGAAGAAGGCGGTGCCGGCGTGGTCGAGCCGGATGCCGACGCCGGCGACGTCGCCGCCGCACTCGAGCTCGAAGAGGCGCAGGCCGACCTCGCTGCCGCGGCCCACGCGGTCGAGCAGCTGCGCGAGCCGGTCGTTGATCGCACGGTGGCGCTCGCCCTTCATGGAGGCGCGCGCGGCGTGCAGCGCGAGGAAGCGATCGAGCGCCGCCGGCCGGCCTTCCGGCGGCGCCTGCGTCGTGACGGCTCCGGCCAGGTCCGCCCGGCGCAGCTTCTGCTTGAGCGCCTTGCGGGCGACCGGCGACCGCTGGGCGAGGTAGGCGGCGAACGAGGGCGGCAGCGCGAGCCGCGGGTTCGCGATCGGCACCAGCCGCAGGCCGGGGAGGCCGTGCGGCGCCCTGAGGCCGTCGGCGTCGAGCGTGGCCCAGGCACGCGGGTGCTCGCGCAGCCACGTCGCGAACGCGCCCCAGGCGGCCGCCTCGTGTCCGGCGGCGACGACCAGCCCGCGCGCGGGCGTCACCGGCCGCCCGGCGAACCGCCAGCGCCCCCCGGTCTGCTCCTCGACCAGCCCGATCGCGATCGGGTCGCCGCTGGGATCCGTCACCGTGATGAGCCTGAGCCGTTGCGGGCGGTGGGCGGCGGCCCACGCGGCCACCCAGTCGTGGGTCAGGTACGGGGTCCGCTCCGCCGCGCGCCGCTCGAGCGCGGTCCATCGCTCGGCGACGTGCTGCAGGTCGGCGGCCGCGCACGGCGCCACGTCGACGCGTGGTTCAGCTCCGGAGCGAGAGGACCGCATCGGCGATCTGGTCGAGGTCGCGGGGGCGCAGCTCCTGGTGCACGGGCACGGCGATCGTCGTCGCCCGGCGCTCCTTGATCTCCGGGAACGCGTCGACGGGCAGCAGCGGATGCGGCACCCCCCAGAGGTCCAGCGCGACGACGCCTCGCGCGCGCAGGTGCGCGAGCGCGCGCAGCTTGTCGCTGGTGACGACCGGCAGGGCGAACGGCGACGCGCCCGGCGGCAGCTTCCCGAACGGCTGCGGAACCAGATCGGCGAGCGCGGCGGCCAGAGCCGCGTGATGCGCCCGGCGCCGTGCCGCGACCGAGGGGTCCCCCAGCCGCGCCGCGAGGTACGAGGTCGTCGACCACGGCATCGCCTCCGCATCGCCGAGAGCGAGCACCTCGGGGATGTCGCCGGCCGGCCACTCCGCTCCGGAGGCTCCCCTCGCGAGGTCGCCGCCCGCGACGCCGAAGTTCCCGTCTCCCCCCGCCCTCTTCCCGCGGATCACGCGCGCCAAGGCGTGTGCGGTGCCGGAGCGGCCGAGGATCCAGCGCGTGTGGTGGCGGGCGAGCGCCTTCGCTCCTCTGCGCGGGTCGAGCGGGCGGCGGGCCGGGGGCGCGATGCCGGTCGAGACGGCGCCTTCCGGCAGGCCGACGCTCTTGTACAGGCACCAGAACGCGAAGTCCCCGTCGGCGCCGACCGGGCGGCCGTCGGCGTGGGTGCTCAGCCAGCCCTGCGCGACGTCCTCGATGAGCAGCAGCCCGTGGCGGTCGCACCAGGTCCGCCAGCGCTCCGAGTCCTGCGGCAGGCCGAGGAAGTGGATGAGATGCAGCGCGCGAGTGCCCGGGGTGAGGAGCGCCTCGAGCTCGTCCTCCTCCGGACGCAGCGAGGCGTCGCCGCCGTAGAACCGGACGCCGGCGCCTCGCCGGCGGACCGCCTCGACCTCCGAGCCGTGGTGGTACGCCGGCATCAGCACCTCGTCGCCCTCCCCCACGCCGAGCGCGCCGAGACCCGCCCACAACGCGGCGCGGCCCCAGGCGTGCAGGCGCGCGCTCGGCTTCGCGAGCGGGTAAGGGACCGGCATGACCGGCTCGCGGGTCCACGCTGCCAGCGGGAGCGGCGCCCGCACCGACAGCCGCGGCGGCAGCGCCCGCCGTCGCGACGCGCCGGTCGTGACGCGCTGGATCACCGGGGCGGACGCCGTCGCCGACCTGGCCGGAGACTGGGCGGCGCTAGCGGGCACCGAGGCCACCCCCTTCGCCGACCCGCGCTGGTACCGCGCGTGGGCCGCCGCCTTCGGAGACCGAGAGGCGATCAGCACCGCGTGGCGGTCGGGCGAGCTCGTCGCGGTCTTCCCGCTGCTCGCCGAGCGCGGCCGCCTTCGGGCGATGGCGAACGAGCACACCCCTCGCTTCATCGCGCCCGCCGCGGACCGAGCGGCGCTCGCGTCCGCGGTCGAGGCCGCGCTGCCGCGGCGGGCCGATGTCCTGGAGGTCCGGGGGCTCGCGGACGACGACCCGCTGCTGGCCTGCCTCCGTGAGAACGGGGACTCGCACCGGCTGCACCTCGAGGAGGACTACGTCTCGCCGGTCGTCGAGATCGAGACCGACTTCGCCGCCTACCGCGACGCGCGCCGGAAGCACTGGCGGGAGATCGAGCGGCGGCGCCGCAAGCTCCTGCGCGAGCACGAGGTCGAGGTCGACCTCATCGCCCGCCCCGCGGACCTCGACGCCGCGCTCGCCGACGCGTTCGCCGTCGAGGCCAGCGGCTGGAAGGCGCGCGAAGGGACGGCCATCGCGTCGGCTCCGCGGACCGAGCGCTTCTACCGCGACGTCGCCGCCGCGTTCCACGCGACCGGCGAGCTGCGCATCTCGCTGCTGCGCGTCGACGGACGGCCGGCCGCGATGGACCTGGCGCTCGTCCGCGCCGGCGCGTACTTCCTCCTGAAGACCGGCTACGACGAGCGGCTGCGCCGCCACGGCCCCGGGCTCGCGCTGCGCCTCTGGGTGGTCGAGCGTTGCTTCGAGGAGCGCCTGCGTCACGAGTTCCTCGGCGCGGACATGGAGTACAAGCGCCTCTTCGCGACGTCCGGCCGGCGCCACGTCGTAGCGCGGGTGTACCGCCGTGGCGGCCGCGGGACCGTGGGATGGGCGTGGCGGTCCACCCTCCGGCCGGTCGTCAAGCGCGCGTACCGCGGCGTCGTGCCGGCCCGGGACGGTGCCGTGCCCAGCCGGTCGTCGACGAGCGCGAGCACGCGCGCGGCGAGCTCCTCGGACGGCGACGTCGCGTCGAGGACGGCGAGCCCGTCGGCACACGATCGCTCCGCGTAGAGGGCCTCGGCGCGCCGCAGCACGCCCGGGTCCTGATCGCCGGGCTTGCGGTCGGCGGCGGTGCCCGCGTCGAGCGCCAGCAGGACCGCGACGTCGGGACGCGGGACGGCGTGGCGGAGCAGCGCCTCGGCGACGCGATGGCGCCCGTACCGCAGCCGCAGGTCGACGACGGCGTCGGTGCGCCACCGGTCGCAGACGACGTCGAAGCCCGCGGCCCGGGCCCGTGCGGCGCGGCGCGCCGTGATCGCCGCGGTCCCGGCCACGACGACGACCCAGCCCCAGGCGACGAGCGAGCGGTCGCCGGCCTCGCGCGCGTCCTGGCGCTTGGTGACCGTGGGACCGCCGGCCGCGACCGGATCGGCGATCGTGCCGTCGCGTCCCAGCAGCCGCCTGACCGGAGCGGCGATGCGGCTGAGCCGCGCGTCCTCGGTGCCGAGCCGCGTCCAGCGGTGCGCGACCGGGCGCCCGCGCTCCTCGAGCCCCGCCCGCACCGCGTCCGCGAGCGTCGACTTCCCGGCGCCGTCGAGCCCGCTCAGGGCGATGACGAGCCCACGCTGCCGGGCGGGGGTGACGCCGAGCCGCCCGAGCACCCGGTCGCGCAGCGCTGCCCGCGCCGCCGGTGACCGCGTGGCGGTCGCGATGGCGGCGGGGTAGGTGAGGCGCCCGCGCGCGGTCCGGGGTTCGTCGACGACTCCGACGAGGGCGTCGTCCCCCCGTCCGGCAGCGAGCTCGTGCGCCCTGCGGGCGACGATCGGTTCGGTCAGCAGCGCGGCGGCGCGCGGGGCGAGCTTGCCCGCCGGCCGCCCGGCGACGACGTCGGCGGCGAGGACGAGCACGCGATCGGCGGGAGAGGAGGCCGGCAGAGCGGCGCCGTGCGCGCGGAACGACCGCGCCACCACGCCGACGAGCGACGGGTACGCGTCGGGCCACGCCTCGGCGTCGAGCACGTCGACGTCGCGGGCGCCGCCCTCCCACACGACGTGCCCCGGATCGCCCGGCCGGGGCCGCAGCCCCGCCGCCGACAGCGCCCGGGCGACGCGCACGCGCCCCCACGGCATGACGAGCAGATCGATGTCGCTCGAGGTCGGCGAAGGAGGCCCGCGCCACAGCAGCACGCCCCCCGGCGCCGCGTCGGCGACCCGCCGCAGGAGCTCCTCGTCCGCGCGGGGCGATGGCCGATCGGAGACGCCCGGTCCGCGGACCAGGTCCTCCCCGGCCGGCGGAGACGCGCCCGTCGTCGCGTGCCTCCGTGCCAGGGCGCGGCGCGGGGCTCGCGTCGCGCGCCGGACCGCGGCTCCCGCGCGCGAGTGGAAGAGGGGCTCGTAGACCCCCGCCACCTTGAGCGCGAACGCCGTCAGGTCGTCGCGGCCGGTGATCATGCAGCGCGCGAGCGTGTAGGGCTCCCAGCCGCCGCGGCAGTGGCAGGTCGCGGCCGAAGCGAAGCCGACCTCCTCGGCCGCCGCGACCGCCTCGGGGCCGTACCGGCAGAACGGGTACGCGAAGCTGGTGACCGGAGCCTGGATCAGCTCCTCGAGCCACGCCCGGCTGCCGGCCATCTCGCGCACGCATGCGGCACGGTCGAGCGTCGAGAGGTCCGGGTGGGTGACGGTGTGCGCACCGAGCTCGACGCCCGCCGCGTGCAGCTCGAGCAGCTCCTCGCGGGTCAGCATGCGCTGGCGAGCCGCCGGAGCGAGCCACGGGTTGGGCAGCCCGGCCAGCCCCGTCACCACGTAGACGGTGGCGGTCGCGCCAAGCTCCCCCAGGATCGGCAGCAGAACGGAGCGGTTGTCCTCCATCCCATCGTCGAAGCTCAGCGCGACCAGCCCGGTGGGCGGGTGGCCGGCCTGCAGCCACCGCCCCACCAGCTCGGAGACCGTCACGAACTCGAAGCCCGCGTCGCGCAGAAGGCCGAGCTGCGCGCGGAACCGCTGCGGGTCGACGCGCAGCCAGTCCGGGTCGACCGACGGATCGGGCCGGCCGAGACCGTGGTACGCGAGGATCCGCGACTCGCGCGCGGCGACGTGGCGGAGCGCCCGCGTCAGCACGTCGCCCCCACGAGACGCTTCCGGTCGGGTCGTGGGCTCGGCGCGGCGAGCAGCTCGTCGTAGAGCTCCGCGACGCGGGCGGTGGTGAAGCGGACGTCGTGGTCCTGCTCGACGCGGTGCCGGCCGCACGCGCCCTCGGCGTCGGCGAACACCGGGTCGGCGAGCCGTCGCGCCACCTCCTCCGCCAGCGCGACGACGTCGCCGACCCGGACGACCGCGCCGGCTTCCCGCCCGACGACCGAGCGCACGCCGTCCACCGCGGTCGCCACGACGCTGCGGCCGGCGGCCAGCGCCTCGAGCAGCGACAGCGACAGCCCCTCCCACCGCGACGGCAGCACCACGACCGTCGCCGCCGCGAGCCAGCGGGGGACGTCCTCGCACTGGCCCGCGAACAGGACCCGCGGGCACCCGCGCGCCGCCAGCGCGGCCCGGTCCGGCCCGTCGCCGACGAGCACGAGCTGCGCGTCCGGCACCCGGCGCAGCACCCGCGGCCACGCATCGAGCAGCACGTCCTGCCCCTTCTGCCGGCACAGCCGCCCGACGACGACCGCCAGCGGCGCGTCGCCGAGCCCGAGCGCGTGCCGGGCCGCCAGCCGGTCGGCGGGTGTGGCGTGCGAGTGCGCCGCGAGGTCGACCCCGTTGGGGACGACCGCCCACCGCGCCGCGATGCCGCGGTCCTCGCCGCGGCGCCGCTCGTCCTCGCTGACGCACAGCACGCGCTGCGCCCAACGGGCGGCGACGCGCTCCCAGCGCACGCTGCAGCTCGCCATCACGCCGTCAACCGCCTCGAACGACCACGCGTGCGGCTGGTAGATGGTGGGCCGCCGGCCGTGCACGGCGAGCCGCCCGGCCAGTCCCGCCTTGGCCGAGTGCAGGTGCACGACGCGCGGGTCGGTGACCGCGACGATCGCCGTCAGCCGGCGCACCTCGGCGGCCAGCGACCGGCCCGGCTCGCGGCTGGCCGGCCACGGCAGCCAACGCGCGCCGTGCCGCAGCGCGAAGCGCTGCAGTTCGCCGCCCGGCGGGCTCGCCACCGCGACCGGCCAGCCGCGCCCGAGCTGGTCGACGATGAGCTGCGACGCGACGCGCGGCACACCCGCGTCGTGCGGCTGCGCGACGTGCAACACGGCTCCGGCCGATCTGCGTGCTCCGTCCTTGGGATCCACCCTCGGCGCCGTTGTAGCGCTGCCCCGGGCGTCCCTCTCCGGGATCTTCCTCCCGTGCCAGGTCCCCGGCCGCTCGTCCCCCGCGGCCCATCACCTCGCGCAGAGATCTCCCCGCCGTGGGGGACGGACGTTCCCCGCGCGCCGCACGAACCCTGCGCGGCGCGACGCTCCGCCGGCGGGAAGATCGATCTCGTGCCCCTGCGCGTGCTGCACGCCAGCGAGACGACGCTCGGCGGCCTCGGGAGGGTCCTGAGCGAGCTGGCGTGCGATCAGCTCGCGCGCGGACACACCGTGGCGGTCGCGGCGCCACCCGGCGGCCCCGTGCCGGAGGAGCTGACGCGCGCCGGCGTGACGTTCCACGCCTGGCCGGCCGGCCCACGGCCGGGACGAGCGCTGCCGCGGGAGGTCCGCAGCCTGCGCGAGGCGATCACCGAGCACCGGCCCGACGTGCTGCACCTGCACGCCGCGAAGGCGGGGCTCGCCGGCCGGCTCGTGGTGCGGCGCCGGATCCCCACGGTGTTCCAGCCCCACGCCTGGTCGTTCTTCGCCGTCCGCGGCGCGGCGCGGACCGCGGCGCTGCAGTGGGAGCGCATCGGCGCGCGGTGGGCCGACGTCGTGCTGTGCGTCAGCGCGGACGAGCGCGAGGCGGGCAAGCGCCACCGCATCCACGCGCGCTACCGCGTGCTGCCGAACGGCCTCGACCTCGAGCGCTGGGAGGAGCCGGCGCCCGGCGAGCGGGAGGCCGTGAAGGGGAAGCTCGGGCTCGGCACCGTCCCGCTGGCGGTCTGCGTCGGGCGCCTGCACCGGCAGAAGGGTCAGGAGGCGCTGCTCGACGCGTGGCCGGCCGTGCGGGACGTGGTCCCGGGCGCGCTGCTGGCGCTCGTCGGCGACGGCCCGGACCGCCCGGTCATCGAGCGGCGCGAGGTTCCCGGCGTGCGGCTGGTCGGCGAGACCGGCGACGTGCGCACGTGGCTGGCGGCGGCCACCGTCGTCGTGCAGCCGTCGCGCTGGGAGGGCATGTCGCTGGCGCTCCTCGAGGCGCTCGCCTCCGGGCGCAGCGTCGTGGTGACCGACGTGCCGGGGATGCGCGAGGTCGTCGGGGACGACGCCGGGGCGATCGTCGGCCCCGAGGACCGCCGCGCCCTGGTCGCCGCGCTCGTCGAGCGGCTGCGCGACCCGGGCCGGGCCGACGCGGAGGGAAGGGCGGGTCGCCGCCGCATCACGCAGCACCACGACCTGCGCCGCCAGCTCGACGGCGTGGCGGAGCTGTACGACGAGCTGCTGGCCGAACGGAGGAGGTCGTGATGGAGGAGGCGAGGACGCCGCTGAAGGTGGTCGTCGTGCAGCCGTACGCGGGCATGGGCGGGTCGGAGCGCTGGCTGCTGCGGCTGCTCGACGCCGCCGACGACCTGGAGCCGAGCGTCGTGCTGCTCGCCGACGGGCCGCTGCGCCTCGCGCTGCAGGAGCGCGGCGTGCCGGTGCGCATGCGCCCCGTCGGGCGCAGCCCGCTCGACCTCGTCCGCCCCATCGGCTGGCTGGCGCGCGTGCTGCGCCGCGAGCGGCCGGACGTCGTGCTCGGCAACGTGCTCAAGGGCCAGCTCGTCGCCGGGCCCGCCGCGCGGCTCGCCGGGATCCCATCGGTCTGGGCCAAGCACGACCACGGCTACGACCGCTGGCTCGCCCGGCCGGTCGCACGCCAGGCCGACGCGGTCGTCGCGGCAGTGGAGGAGCTGGCCGCGCCGACCCGCCGGCCCGACGCGGTGATCATCCCGCCGCCCCGCCCCGACGTCGCGCCGGCCCGGCGCGAGGCGGCGAGGGACTGGCTGCGCGGGTTCGGCGTGCCGGTCGGCGACGAGCCGCTCGTGCTCATGGCCGGCCGCCTCGTCCCCTTCAAGGGCGTCGACGACCTGCTGCGCGCGCTCGCGTACGAGGGCGGGAAGCCCTGGCGCCTCGTGGTCGCCGGCGCCGACGACCCGGCCGCACCGGGCGAGACCGCTCGTCTCGCCGGGCTGGCGCGCGATCTCGGCGTCGACGAGCGCGTCCACTTCGTCGGCCACGTGCCGGACGCGGCGCACTGGATGGCCGCGTTCGACGCCGTGGCCGTGCTGACGAAGCCGACGGGGAACCGGCGCGCGCCGGACCGCGAGGGCTTCGGGACCTCCGCGTTCGAGGCGATGATCGCCGGCGTGCCGGTCATCGCCGTGCGCGGCGGCGCCGTCGTGCGGCGGCTCGCGGGCCGCGCCGGGATCGGCGTGCCGCCGGGCGATCCGGAGGCGGTCGCCGACGCGCTCGCGCAGCTGGCCGACCCGGTCGCCCGCGCGGACGCGGGCGCCGCCGCGCGCGAGCTCGTGGCCGATCACCCGGACGCGACCACCTGCGCCGACATGCTCGTCGAGGTCCTGCGATCCGCGCAGCCGGCGGTGGGAGGGGCACATGGAGCGTGACCTGCTCGGTGCGGCCTGGCGCCGCCGCCGGCTCGTGGCCGCCGCGTTCGCCGTGATCGTCGTCGGCACGGCGATCGTGTCGCAGGTGCTGCCGAAGGTCTACTCGACCTCGAGCACGCTGCTCGTCTCGGTGTCGGGCGACGAGCGCAGCTTCGACACGCTGCAGGCGGGCCAGGCGCTCTCGCGGTCGTACGCCGAGATCATCGACAGCCCGGTCATCGCCCAGCTCGTGGCGCGCACGCTGAACCGGCCCGGCGACGCGCAGGCCATCCACGACAGCATGGAGTTCACCGCCGTCACGGAGACGCAGCTGCTGAAGATCGCCGCCGAGTCGCGCGACCCGCGCGAGGCGCAGGCGCTGGCCAACACGTACGCGCACGTCTTCGCGAGCTACGCCTCGGGCCGGCTCGAGACGACGACCCGGTCGCGCATCGCGATCGCGGTGGAGGCGCCGGTCGCTACGCGCGTCGTGCGGCCCCGGCCCACGCTCTACGTGCTCCTCGCCGCGCTCATCGGTGCGCCGCTGGCGCTCTGGCTGGGCGTCGTGGCCGACCGGCTCGCGCCGCACCTATCGGCGCCGGTCCCCGTCGTGCAGCGCGGTCAGGAGGCCGGCGACGACGAGGAACGTCCCAAACGCAACCGGCGGCCGGAACGACGCGATCGTCAGCCCCTGCGCGAGGAACCCGACGACGCCCGCGAGAAGCCCAAGCTTCAGCCCGAAGCCCGCGGGGCGTGACAGCGCCGAGATCCCGCGGCGCAGCAGCTGGGCGAAGAAGACGAGGAACGCGGCGAGGCCGACGAAGCCCATCTCGGCGGCGAGGCTCAGCGGCAGGTTGTGGGCGTTCTCGAGCGGGCGCCCGCGCTCGTAGAGGCCGCTCACCGATGCCTCGTGCACGAACTGGTTGACCCCGACGCCGACGAGCGGGTTGTCGAGCGCGACGTCGCGGGCGTGCTGCCAGATCTCCGGCCGCCGGTCGCGCACCGTCGCCGACCCGCTGTCGAGCGTCGCGAGGCGCTCGACGACGGGTGAGAACGACGACGTCCGCACCGGCATCGCGCCCGCGGCGAGGACGAGGAGCAGCGCGGCCGCCGCGACGACCAGCGTCCGCTGCGCGCGCGGCCAGACGAGCAGCACCAGCACGCCGGCCGCGAGGCCGATCATGCCGCCGCGCGAGAGCGAGAACACGATCCCCGCGATCGCACCCCCGATCGGGAACGCGAGCCACGCGTACCGGCGTGGATCGCTCAGTGCGAGGCCGAGCGCCGGGAACACGCCGAGCAGCAGCACGCTCGCGAAGTAGTTCGCGTCGGTGAACGTGCCGATGGCGCGCTGGCGGGTGATCGCGCCCCCGGCCAGCGTCTCGACGTCCCCGGCCCGCAGGAAGTCCGACGCACCGATCGCGCCGAGCACCCCGACCCCCACCGCGAGCCCGGCGATCATGAGCCGCACCTCGGCCTGCGAGCACCCGCGGACCGTCAGGTACGCGGCGACGAAGAGCGTCCACAGCACCAGCGTGCGCACGACCGGCGCCGGCTCCACGGCCACGGGCAGTCCGGCGGCGAGCGCGAGCAGCGCGACGATCAGGGGCGCATCGGCCAGGCGCGGCAGCGGCGCCGTGCGCGGCGCCAGCGTGGCGCGCACGGCCCAGCCGAGCCCGACGACCGCGAGCATCGCCTCGGTCGGCGACAACCCGCCGCCGCCGATCGGCAGCCGTACGTACTCGAGCGGCAGCGAGGCCACGGCGGCCGCCACGGCCGCGGCGGGCCGGACGACGGCGCAGACGAGGAACGCGGCCCCCGCGGCGGCGAGCGGCAGCGCGAGCGGGTGGATGGCGTACGCGGCGAGCGTGAGCGTCGCCGCCCCCGCAGCCGCGCACGCCAGGGCCAGGGCCGCCGGCAGGGCGGCAGCGCTGCGGGCGACCTTCGCCACGCAGGTCACGATGGCGCGCCGCGGCGGGGGCGACCCGGGAGATCCGTGCCCCGAAGGCATGGCCGGTGCCGGGGAGATCTCTCCCGGTCGGGGCGGCGCGTTCCGCACTACCGTCCGGTGCGGTGCGGCGCGCCCGCAGGAACACGGTGGTTCGCGCGGCGGGCGAGATCGCCGGCAAGCTCGCGACGCTCGCCCTGTTCATCGTGCTCGCGCGCGAGACCGACCCGGACGAGGTCGGCATCTACGTCTTCGCGTTCGCGTTCCTGCAGGTCGTCACGATGCCCGTCGGCCTCGGCATGGACCGCCTGCTCATCCGGCGCATCGCCGAGGACCGCGACCGCGCGGGCGAGGTCGCGCGCGTCATCGCGCTGAAGTTCCGCGCCGGCACGCCGATCGTCGCCGCGTCGGTCGGCGGCGCCGCCCTGCTGGGCCACGACGCGCGGACGTGCGCCGCGGTCGCGATCCTCGGGCCGGGGCTGTTGATGGAGTCGGCCGCGCGCTCGGTCTTCGGCGTCTTCACCGCGTACGAGCGCAGCGAGCTGCTGTCCGCGTGCATCGTCGTCCAGCGCACCGGCGCCGCCGCCATCGGGCTCGCCGCGCTCGCGGCGGGGCTCGGGATGCTCGCGGTGTGCGGCGCGTACAGCATCGGCGCCGCCGCCGGCCTGACGTTGGCCGTCATCCTGGCGCGCCGCCGGCTCGGCGTCCGCGCGTTCTCGCTGCGCGGCCGTCTCCCGCGCGAGCTGCTGCGCCGCAGCCGGCCGTACGCCGCGGGCGACCTGCTCGGCGTGCTGCTCGCGAAGCTCGACGTCGTGCTGCTGTCCGTGCTGGCGACCACCGCCGCCGTCGGCACCTACGGCGCGGCGTACCGGCTGCTCGAGGCGACCGCGTTCCTGACCTCGTCGGTCAACGGGGCGTTCGCGGCGATGTTCACCTACCTCGGGCCGGACACGCAGCCGCCGGTCGGGGTCGCGTTCCGCCGTGCGGTGACGATGCTGCTCGGTCTGCTCGTGCCGTGCGCGATCGCGTTCGCCGTCCTCGCCGAGCCGCTCACCGTCCTGCTGCTCGGTGAGGAGTTCCGCGAGGCGAGCACGGTGCTGCGGCTGCTCTCCCCGACCGTCGTGCTCATCGGCCTGGTCTACCTGGGGACGTCGCTCGTCGTCTCGCGCGGGCACCCGGGGACGATGGTCCGGATCACGGCCGTGGGCGTCGCGCTGAACGTGGCGCTGAACGTCGCGCTGATCCCGGCGCTGGCCGAACGCGGCGCGGCCATCGCGATGCTCGGCACCGAGATCGTGCTGTGCGCGCTGGTGCTACGCGAGGCGGTGCGCGTGCTCGGCGAGCGCCCGGCCGCACCGCCCCGGCGCGCTACTCCGCTCCCCGCACCACCGCGCTCAGCGTCAGCAGCAGGATCTTCACGTCGAGGGTGAGCGACCAGTTCGCGATGTAGAAGTTGTCCCAGGCGAGGCGGTCGGAGATCGACGTCTTGCCGCGCAGCCCGTGGACCTGGGCCCAGCCCGTGATCCCCGGCCGCACGCGATGGCGCTCGGCGTAGCGCGGGAACCGCCGCTCGTACAGGTCGACGTACTCGGGCCGCTCGGGCCGCGGCCCGACGAGGCTCATCTCGCCGCGCACGACGTTGATGAGCTGGGCCAGCTCGTCGAGGGACGTCCGCCGGATGAAGCGCCCGACCTTCGTGCGCCGGTCCTCGCCTTCGACGCCTCCGGGTGCGACGTCCGGCTCGACGGCCTCCACGGCGGGCGGCGCGGTCGGCACGGCGCCGGGCCGCATCGACCGGAACTTCAGGATCTCGAACGGCCGGCCGCCGCAGCCGATCCGCGTCTGGCGGAGGAGCACGGGACCGGGCGAGCTCATGCGCACCGCGAGCGCGATGACCGCCAGCAGCGGGGAGAGCACCGCCAGCAGCAGCGCCGCGACGATCCGGTCGAGCGCGTGCTTGATGGCGAACTGCCACCCGTTCGGATCGGCGGGGTGCAGCGTGAAGACCGGCAGCGCCCCGAGGTCCGCGACCGTGGCCGCGGTGGTGCCCGACTCGAAGAAACGGGGGACGACCGAGACACGGATGCCGAGCGCGCAGCACTCGTCGAGCATCCCGCGCAGCAGCCCGTCGCGCCCGCGGCATGCCGGGAAGGCCACGATCACGTCGCCGATCTCACGTGTGCGCGCGAGCTCGGGGAGGTCGTTCAGGCGCCCGAGGACGGGCGCGCGGCAGCGCGTGTTCTCCGGGTGGTCGTCGTCGAGCACGCCGATCGGCCGGAGGCCCAGCTCCGGCCGGTCGAGCAGCCGGCGCTCGACCTGCGCCGCCACGCGTCCCGCCCCGAGGATGATCGTCGGCGAGCCGGCGCCTCCCGCGGCCAGCGCCTGCCGCCGCGCGGTCATCAGCCCGTACCGCACGACCGGCAGCGCGGCCGAGCCGATGAGCCACGCGACGACGATCGAGGGCTGGACGTCGTGCTCGAGCACGGACGCCAGCGCGAGGACGATCATCGCGCCGACCGAGGTCGCCCTCAGGACATCCCCGAAGACGTCGAGGCAACGGCGGGCGATCCGTGGTCGGTAGCCGTGGCGCTGGGCGATCAGCGCCGTCACCAGGAAGGGGTAGAGCCACAGCAGGACGTGCGCGGATTGCGCTTCTGCTGCTTCGCGCCCGCCCGCGATCCCCACTGCCGCCGCCAGCACGAACGCGTCGGCGATGGCGCAGAGCCGCATCCAGCGGCGCTCGTCGGCAACTTCCTCGCGCGCTGCGCATTGCGCGAGCCGGGTGGTCCGCTCGATCGTCCCCCCGTGCCGTTCCGCGCGCAGCTCGCTGCGTACATCGGTCCCCACTCCGGCGCTCCTCCCCAAGTTGCCTCCCTGCGAGGTCCTACTCGGGGCTTCCCCGCGTGCCGGCGCGGCGGATGGTGAGATCCGGGCCGCGCCGGCGAGCGGAGTTATGGTCAACCAGCGGGGAGTGACTTCACCCCGTGGTGAGGGCGTTGGCGAAGGCGTTCCAACCCGGCTTCGGGGAGAAGTCCCGGTTGAGGAGCCCGAACTGGGCCTCACGGTCCAGGGGATCCGTCCCCTTGTTGCGGAGGTTGTAGACGAGCATCGCCTTGACGTATCCCCAACCCGAGTCGCGGACGACCTTGAACGAGTCGGCGACGAACTGCGCCTGCTGGCTGGTGCTGACGCACCACTTGCTCGAGCCGACGGTGCACGTCGACCAGCCGTACTCGGTCAGCCACAGGCCCTTCGCGCCGTCGCCGTTGGCGACCATCGCGTCACGCACCCACGGCACGCCGCTCTTGAAGTTCCACTTCTCCTGACCGGCCGATCCCGTCTCCCACGGGCTGCGGCTCTCGGAGTACGGGTGGATCGAGATGCCGTCCTCGTACGGGGCGATGCCGAGCGAGTACAGCCGCTCGATGAACGCCCGGTCGGCGAACGACGTCGCGCCGGCGATCACCGGCAGCGAGGGCTGAACGGCCTTCACCGGGCCGTACGCGGCCTTGACGATCCGCGCGTAGTCGGCGGCGGGGTCCGGCGAGACGAGGAACGTCTGGGCCGCCTCGTTGGGCTCGTTCCAGATCTCCAGCGCGGCGAGGTAGCCGCCCCAGCGCTTCGCGACGTAGCTGGCGGCGTCGGCGTAGTCGCGGGCATCACGCGGCGGGTAGTTCTGCACGTTGCGGTCCCACCACGAGCCGCTGCAGCTCTGCTTGAGCGTGTCCGGCGCGCTGGACGCCCAGCACGGCGTCGTGTGCAGCGCCGCGACGACCTTCATGCCGCGCGCCGCGGCGGCCGCGAACAGGGTGTCGATCTTGTCGACGTACCACGACGAGTACGAGCCCTTCGCGCTCGTCTCCAGGCTGCTCCACGCGACGTCGAACCGCACGGAGGTCGCGCCGGCCGACTTGAGCATGTCGAGCTCACGCATGCTCACGTCGAGCGGCGAGCTCGACCACAGGCCGTGGCTCTGGGCGCCGCGGAACGGCACGCCGCCGGTGCCGGGATCCGGGGCCGGCGCGGGCGACGTCGGGGGGGTGGGGGAGCTCGCGCTGGTCTCCACCACGAGGCGCGGAGCGTAGGCGGCGTCCTCGCGGGACGCGAACGTCCTGGAGGTCATGCTGCCGGTCGTGACGGCGAGGTTGACGTCCCCGTCACCGCGGACGAGCGAGGTCACGTCGACCGAGATCCACTGCCCGGCGGGCAGCGGACCGCCGCTCGATCCGGCGGAGGCGCCGACGAGGGGCGCGTTGCGGTACGTCAGGCCACCCTCCGTCCACGTGCCGCTGGTCACGGGCCGGACGGCGACGCCCGAGTTGGTGATGGTGGACTTGGGGAAGAGGCGGAGCGTGGCGCGGGTGATGGGCGCGCCGCCCTCGTTGACGCGGAAGCGCAGGTAGGCCTTCGAGTAGGGCGAGCCGTCGACGCGGAGCGTCGAGGCGTAGCCGAAGTTCGTCGAGGCCTGGTCCTCGCGGACGTAGCCGTCGGCGGACGGCGTGACGGTGGCGGCTTGGGCGGTTCCGCCGAGGGCGGCGAGAACGAGCGTGAGGGCGAGCGCGGGCAGCGCCCACCAAGTGGGACGATGTGGCAACGGAACTCCCGTTTCGGGACGTGGGACTTCTCACCCGGTGATCGGAACGCGCGATCGCCCGCATAGGGAGCTTCCTCCCCAGCTGGCCGCACGTTCCCCCCCAGGCGACGGGCGGCGGCGATGGTGGCGCATGGGCGCTCCGATCCCTGCCGGAGGGGCACCTCGCTGGCGCGTCGCCACAGCGAGCTGGCGCGTTGGCGATCGTCCTGGGGGAGTTATGTCACCCGACTGGGGACGGCGTCCATCCCCAAGTGGACAGCGCTCTTGACCACCTCGCGGGTACGCGTCACCGCCTCCTCGACGTCGGCGAAGCGCGTGTAGAGCGCCGGCAGGCCGAAGCGGATGAGGTCGGGCCGCCGGAAGTCCGGCACGACGCCCGCCTGCTCGATGAGCGCGCGGCAGATCTGCCACCCCTGCGGGTGGCCGAGCGAGACGTGGCCGCCGCGCCGCATGGCGTCGCGCGGGCTGGCCAGCGTGAAGCCGAGTGGCGCGAGCCAGGCGTCGTGCAGCGCGATCAGGTGATCGGTCAGCGCCCGGTGCTTCGCGGCGACGGCCGCCATGCCCGCCTCGGCGACGAGCTCGACGCCGCTGCGCACCGCGATGAGGTCGAGGATCGGCGGCGTGCCGGCGAGGAAGCGGTCGATGCCCTCGGCAGGCTCGTATGCCGGGCCCATCGCGAACTGCTCGCGCTGGCCGAACCACCCGCGGATCGGCGAGACGAGCTCGCGCTGCAGCTCCTCGCGCACGTAGAGGAACGCGGGCGCTCCGGGCCCGCCGTTGAGGTACTTGTAGGTGCAGCCGACCGCCAGCTCGGCGCCCGAGCCGTGGAGGTCGAGCTCGATCGCCCCGGCCGCGTGGCTGAGGTCCCACAGCACCGGGCACCGCGGCTCGCCGTCGAGCTCGAGCACCTCGCCCGAGCGGTAGTCCACCTTCGAGAGCACCGCGAGGCGCGCGCCGTCCATCGCGCGCTCGAGGTCCTCGCGCTCGACGAGGTCGAGCGGGACGCCGTGGCGTGCCGCGAGCCCCTCGAGGACGTAGCGGTCGGTCGGGAAGTCGCCGGCCAGCGCGACGAGCCGGCCGGGCCGCGCTTCGAGCATCGCGCCGGCGAGCTTGAAGAGGTTGACCGTGACGCTGTCGCAGACGATGACCTCGCCGGGCCGCGCGCCGAGGACGTGCTCGGCCAGCAGGTCGCCGGTGCTGCGCGGCAGCTCGATCCAGTCCGGCCAGCCGCTGACGAGCCGGCTCCCCCACTCCTCGACGGCGGCGTGCAGGCGCTGCGCGGTGGCGTGCGGCAGCCGGCCGAGCGAGTTGCCGTCGACGTAGATGGGGCCGTCGTCGTCGACGACGAAGCGCTCCCGGAAGTGCGCGAGCGGATCAGTCAGGTCGTCAGCCATCGCGCGATCTCCCCCCATGCCGCCGAGCCGGGGTCGATCGGCTCGTAGTGCCCCTCGCCCTCGCGCAGCGACAGCGTGACCTCGTCGCCGGCCGCCTCGGCGTAGCGCTCGCTCATCGACGCCGGGACGGTGTCGTCCTCGGTCCCGTGCTGCAGGAACGTCGCCACGCCGGTCGGCACGCGGCAGATCGGCGAGATCTCGTCCCACTCGGCGCCCTCGGCGAACCGCGCGACGACCCCCGCGCCGAGGTCGCAGCGGATCGCCTCCTGCACGTCGGTGACCGCGGCCGCGCCGACGACGGCCCGCAGGTCGATGCGCGAAGCGAGGCGCCCGGCCGCCCACAGCGCGAGGTGCCCGCCCGCCGAGTGCCCGACGAGCGAGACGTCGTCGAGGTCGAGCGGCGCCTCGAGGTCGGCGAGGAGGTCGATCGCGGCGCCGACGTCCTCCCCCGTCTCCGGCCAGCCGCCGTCGCAGTCCAGGCGCCGGTACTCGATGTTCCACGCCGCCACGCCGCGGCGGCAGAGGTCGCGCGCCAGCGGCTCCATCAGATCGCGCCGGAAGCGCTCGCGCCAGAAGCCTCCGTGGATGAGGACGACGACCGGCAGCAGCGAGCCCTCGGCGACCTCGGGCAAGAAGAGGTCGGCGACCTGCTCGGGGTGGTCGCCGTACGTGTGGAAGTACGATCGTGGAGGCATGGCCACCTGGATCCTGACCGCCTCGCCGGAGAACCATGCGGTGACCGAGGAGCGGGGCTTCTCCGTCATCGGCGTCAAGGAGCGCAACCGCAACCGCGCGCTCGAGATCGAGCCCGGCGACGTCATCGTCCTGTACCTCACGAAGGTGATGCGCTTCGCGGGCGCGATCCGCGTCACCGGCGACATGTTCGAGGACCGCGAGAAGCTCTGGCCCGGCAAGCCCGGCAAGGCCGATCCGTACCCGTGGCGCTTCCCCACCGAGAAGGTGGTCGCGCTTCCCGAGGAGGACTGGATCCCCGCCGAGGACCTCCGCCTCGACCTCGAGCACATCCGCAAGTGGCCGGAGGAGCACTGGAAGCTCGCCTTCCAGGGCCAGCTGCGGACGATCTCCGATCACGACGCGGACCTGCTGCTCGACCGGCTGCGCGCGGCGTCCGGCGCGGCGGCATGAGCCAGGACAGGGCGGATCGCATCCGCACGCTCCTCCTGCGCGCCGACAACGTCCTGAAGAACCCGGGCGACGAGGCCGACCGGGCCCGCCGCGCTCGCCAGGCGCTCGAGGAGGCGCGCGACCTCGCCGGCGACCCGGAGATCGAGCCGCGCGTGCGGGAGCTCGTCGAGCGGCGGCTCGCGGGGCTCGACGACCTCACCGGGTGAGGCCGTGCTGACCCGGATCCAGCGCGACGCCAGGGCGCTCGACCGCGAGCAGCGGCAGGCCGGCATCGCCGCGCTCGCGCTGCTGGTGACGATGTTCCTGCCGTGGTACGACGCGACCGTCGTCCAGAACGGCAAGGCGACCTCGCCCTCGTTCAGCGCCTTCAAGGTCTTCACGTTCGTCGAGGCGGCGATCCTGCTCGTCTCCCTCGGCGTGCTCTACCTGCTCTTCAAGCGCGGCGAGGGCAAGCCGTTCCACCTGCCCGGCGGGGACGGCACCGTGATCTGCGGCGCCGGGCTGTGGGTCGCGCTGCTGCTGCTCTGGCGCGTCTTCGACCGGCCGGACCGCGACCACGCGGTGACCGTCGGCATCACCTGGGGCTTCTTCTTCGCCTTCCTCGCCGCCGCGGCGCTCGCGGCCGCCGGCCTGCGGATGCGCGCCGCGCACATCCCGGAGCCGGCCAACCCGATGGCGGCCGAGCCTCCCGCGGAGCCGCCGACCGCGCCGACGACGCCGGCCGCGCGGCCCCACCGCTACCGCGGCGAGGGCTGATCAGCCGCCGGCGGCGGGCATCTCGCTCGTGCCGGTCGCCGTCGTGAGGCGCAGGACGAGCGACGCCGGGTCGTCCCCGGCGGGCAGCACGGCGAGGTACGAGCGCGACCGGCGGTCGAACGCGACGTCGAGCGGGCGGTCGCCCGCACGCAGCGCCACGCCCATGACCTTCGCGTTGACGAGGCCGTAGGCCACGAGCCGCCCGTCGACCGTCTCGACGGCGCGGACCGGCGCGGTCGCGGTGGCGGCGCCGCAGCGCTCGTCGCCGAACGGGTTCGCGGGCTCGGTCTTCGAGAACCGCGGCGGCGTGCGCTCCCAGGCGACGCACACGCGCTTCGCTCCGGTGACGTTGTCGGCCGCGGTGCGCCAGCCGGTGTCGCCGAGCGGATCGGCGACCTCGGCGGTGCGGGCGCGGCCGGCGGTCGCGACGTACGTGCGCGACGAGACGCGGACGGTCGCGCGCAGCTCGCCCTGCTCGACCTTGCCCGTCACGACGGCGAGCAGCACGCGCGGGCTTCGCCCCTTGCGGTAGGTCACCGTCCCGTCGGGCGTCTCGAGCGTCGCGCGCTGGACCAGGCTCGTGAACGTGACGACGTAGACCGAGCGCCATCGCTCGGTCTCCGGCGGGGTCTCGTAGCGGACGGAGTACTGGAACGGCTGCTTCCTGCCCAGGCGGGCGCAGTAGCGGTCCTTGCGGACCCCGCCCTGCGCCACGACGGCGCACTCGCGCTTGCCGCTGGCCTTCGTGAGCTGGGCCGTCCAGGCGGCCCCGCCACCGGGATCCGGCGTGGTGACCATCGGGGCGGCGGCGATCATCGCGGTCGCGGCGGCAGCGGCGAACATCGGGACATCATCACCAGTTCAACGGTCTCGCAGCAAGCGGGTACCGCTACAGCGTCGGCTCGCGGGGGTCGCGCTCCTTGCGGACGTCGGGCTCGTCGTTGTTGTAGGCGATGAACCCGCCGACCACCATCGCGGCGGTCGCGAGGAAGAGGATCGCCAGCCCGGCGGCGACGATGCCGCGCGAGCCGTAGAGGTGCCCCGCGATGGCGACGAGCACCCCGAGGGCCATGAGCGCGAGGACGGGCGCAGCGGGGAGCGTGTCGGCAGCGAGGACCATCGCCGTATCATGCTCGGTCCGCATGGCCGCCGCCCCCACCACCGTCGAAGACGTCGACCGCGGGCTGCGCTCGGTCGGCTACCTGCCCAGCGAATCCGTCTCGCTCGTGTCGTTCCTCGCCGCCCGCCTGGGCAAGCCCGTCCTCGTCGAGGGCCCGGCCGGCGTGGGCAAGACCGAGCTGGCCAAGGCGCTCGGCCGCTACCTCGACCGCACGCTCGTGCGGCTGCAGTGCTACGAGGGCCTCGACGAGGCCAAGGCGCTGTACGAGTGGAACTACCGCAAGCAGCTCCTGCGCATCCAGACCGAGGCCAGCGACGCCGGCTGGCAGGAGGTCCAGGACGACATCTTCGGCGAGGAGTTCCTGCTCCAGCGCCCGCTGATGACGGCGATCGCGTCGCCCGACCCGGTCGTCCTGCTGATCGACGAGATCGACAAGACCGACCAGGAGTTCGAGGCCATGCTCCTCGAGGTCCTCTCCGACTTCCAGATCTCGATCCCCGAGCTCGGGCGCGTCGAGGCGAAGACCCGCCCGATCGTCCTGCTCACGTCGAACAACACGCGCGAGCTGACCGAGGCGCTCAAGCGCCGGTGCCTCTACCTCTGGCTCGACTACCCGTCGCTCGACCACGAGCTCGAGATCGTCCGCCTGCACGCGCCCGAGCTGGACGCGCAGGTGGCGCGCAAGCTCGTCGAGGTCATCGGCATGGTCCGCGACCTCGATCTCAAGAAGCCGCCGTCGATCGCGGAGTCGATCGACTGGGCGCGCGCCCTGCTGCTCCTCGGTGCCACCGACATCGACGAGGCCACGTTCCGGGACACGCTGTCGATCATCGTCAAGCACCGGACCGACCTCGACGTCGTCGCCGAGCGCGTGGGCGTGAAGCTCACGAACCCGCTCGGGGCGTAGGCCGTGGACGACAGCTTCTCCGCGCGGATCGTCGAGCTCGGCGACGAGCTGCGCACGGAGGGCATGCCCGTCGGCACCTCGGCGCTGCTGGACGCGTTCGCCGCCCTGGAGGAGATCGGCTGGACGGATCCCGCGGTGTTCAAGGAGGCGCTGGCGGCGACGATGGCCAAGTCGCAGGACGACCGGCGCATCTTCGACCTCGTCTTCGACCGCTTCTTCTTCCGCGCCGCCGAGGAGGCCGCGCTGCGCGCGGGCGTGCGCGAGCAGCGCGAGGCCGGCGGAGACATGGACCAGCCGGACGGCCAGGGCGGCCTCGATCTCGAGCAGCTGCGCCAGCAGATCGCCGCGGCGATGCGCGACGCCGACGAGAGCCGGATGCTCGACCTGGCGCGGCTCGCGATCGCGGCATTCGGCCAGCAGGGGACGGGGTCGGGCGTCATCGGCGTCGACGTGCAGCGCATCCGCCGCCAGCTCGGGCTGCGCGCGGACCCGCAGCCCGACCTGCCCGAGGACGACCCGCGCCGCGACGGGCTGCCCCGCGACCAGCTGCGGCGCTTCGAGGCGATGCTGCGGCGCGAGCTCGAGCGTGGGCAGATCGAGCGCCAGGAGCACCTCCCGCCGAAGCGGCCCCTGAACGAGCTCGACCGCGCGCTGCCGACCGGACCGCTGCAGGACCTCGCCGCCGTGCACCGCGTCGTCTTCCAGCTCAAGCGGCGGCTGAAGACGCAGGGCCAGGAGCACCGCGGCCGCAAGCGCCGCGTCCACGTCGACGTGCGCCGCACGATGCGCGCGTCGCTGGAGACCGGCGGCGTCCCGGTCGTCATCAAGACGAAGCCGATGCGCCCGCGGCGGCCCGAGATCTTCGTGCTCTGCGACGTCTCGACGAGCGTCACGAGCGCCTCCGTGTTCTTCCTCAGCGTCCTGCACGCGCTGCACGACGCGTTCCGCAAGATGCGCTCGTTCGTCTTCATCGAGCGCGTCAGCGAGGTCACCGAGGTGTTCGAGAAGGAGCGCGACTTCGCCGCCGTGTCCGACGCGATCGGCCGCGACGCCGGCGTCGCCGACATCTCGGGCTACACCGACTACGGCCGCGTGTGGAGCGAGTTCCGCGGCCTCGTCGAGGACGACCTCCACCCGCGCGCGACGGTCATCGTCCTCGGCGACGCGCGCACGAACGGCCGCGACCCGCGCGCCGACACGTTCGCCCAGATCGCCGCGAAGGCCGGGCGCACCTTCTGGCTGAACCCCGAACCGCGCCTCTACTGGAACTACGGCGACTCGGTCATCTCCTCCTACGAGGAGCACTGCGAGGCCTTCGAGTGCTGGACCACCACCCAGCTCGAGGACTTCGTCAAGGCGCTCACGCGCCCCATGCACCAGTGACGCGCCTGCCCACCGCCGCGCGCAGCTACTGGCGGGCCAAGCTCGCCTTGCAGGCGCTCGGTGCGGTGGTCCTCGTCATGGCCGCGACCGACGGGGCCGACCTGCCGCGCGGGCTCATCGTGCTCGCGCTGGTCGTGGCGGCGCTCGGCGCGGTCCTGGCGGTGCCCGAGGTGCGCTGGCGCCGCTGGGCGTTCGCGGTCGGCGACGAGGAGATCGAGCTGCGCCACGGCGTCGTCGTGGTCCGGCGCACGCTGCTCCCGATCCGGCGCGTCCAGCACGTCGACACCGAGCAGGGGCCGCTGCAGAGCCAGTTCGGCCTCGCGACCGTCACGTTCCACACCGCGGCCGGCGGCGTGGCGATCCCGGCGCTGCGCGCGCCGGACGCCGACGCGCTGCGCCGCCGCGTCGCCGAGCTCGCGCGGACGCTCGATGACGTCTGAGGAGCGCCGCCTGCATCCCGCCGCGGTCGGCGCCGAGGCGCTCGACCAGCTCCGCGGCCTGCTCGTCCCGATCCTCATCGCCGCGGTCCTCGGCGGCCGCGACGCGCCCGGCCGCGCGCTGCTGTTCGGCGTCGCCGGCGCCGCGCTGGCCGTCCTCGTCGCGTTCGCCCGCTGGGAGTCGGCGCGCTGGTGGGTCGCCGACGGCGCCGTCCACCTCCGGCGCGGCGTGTTCACGCGGACCGAGACCACGATCGCGTTCGAGCGCATCCAGGCGATCGACACCGTCCGCGGCCCGGTCCAGCGGCTGTTCGGCGTCGTCGCCCTGCACGTCCAGGCCGCCGGCGGCGGGCGCGAGGGCGAGCTGGTCCTCCAGGCGGTGACGGTGGAGGACGCGGAAGCGCTCCGCACCGCGGCACGCATGACAGGGGTCAGACCCCATGCAAGCGCGGGCGGGCCGGCGTGGTCGCTCGGCATGCGGCGCCTCGTCGTCGCCGCGCTCACCTCCGGATCGCTCGCCGTGCTCGTCCCCGTCCTCGCCGCCGCGGCGCAGATGAGCGACGATGTCCTCGGCGAGGACGAGGCCGGACGGCTCATCCCCCACTCCGCCGGCGCCGCCGCCCTGCTCGTCGGCGGCGTCCTGCTCGTCGCGTGGGCGCTGTCAATCGCCGGCACGATCGCCGCGTTCGCCGGCTTCGCGGTGCGCCGCGACGGCGAGCGCCTGTTGATCCGCCGGGGGATCGTCGAGCGCCGCGACCAGTCGGTCCCCGTCGCCCGCGTCCACGCGGTCACGATCGTCGAGGGCCTCCTTCGCGAGCCGTTCGGCCTCGCCGCCGTCCGCCTCGAGACGGCCGGCTACGGCACCGAGGCGGCCACGACCCGAACCCTCGTCCCCCTCGCTCGTCGCGGAGAGATCCCGAGGATCCTCGAGACCCTCCTGCCCGAGCTCGGCGGTGCGGCGGCCCACGATCTCTCCCGGCCGCCGCGGCGCGCAGCGCGTCGGTTCGTCCTGCCTCCGCTGCTCCTCGGGGCGGTGCCCGCGGCCGTCGTGCTGGCGGTCGTGGGCGATGCGGTCGCGCTGCTCGTCCTCGTCCTGCCCCTCGCTGGCGCGCTCGTCGGGTTCCTCCGGTGGTCGGCGGCGGGGTGGCGCCTCTCGGGTGATCGGGTCGTGATGCGGTCGCGGCGGCTCGCGCGGATGACGCTGCTCGCCGACGCGCGCCGCGTCCAGCTCGTGCGGTCGAGCCAGTCGCCGTTCCAGCGGCGGGCGAACCTCGCGAGCGTCGGGGTCGGCGTCAGCTCGGGCCGCAGCGCGGGCGTCGCGCACCTCGACGGCGAGGTCGTCGACGACCTCGTGACGCGCCTCGGCGCGCTCGCGCGCTGACGATCCGGAAAGCGACGCATCGCACACCCGGGCCGGCTCACGGGCGGGACGATGGAGGCGACCGAAGGAGGCGTTCCGATGCAGCTCCCCGACAGCGCCCACACGTCGCGGCCGTGGCGGATCCACGAGCTCACGCGCGACTTCCGGCTGGAGGACGTCTGGCAGCTCCCGATGAGCGGCGGCGAGGACGAGTTCCCCCGCCTGGTGGAGCTGTTCGCGCGACGCGGCGGTCAGGAGAGCTCCTCCCGTCTCGCCCGGCTCCTGTGGGCCGTGCGGTGGAAGGTCGGTGGGATGCTCGGGCTCGACGACGACAAGGGCGGCCTCGGCGGGCGTGTCGCGACGCTGCACGACCGGCTGCCGGACGACCTCCGCACCGCGAAGCGCGGGCCGGACGTCGACGGCCTGCCGTTCCGCTCCCTCTACCTCCTCGACGACGAGTGGGCCGCCGAGATCGCCAACCGGACCATGCACGGCGTGCTCCATCTCGGCTGGGTGCCGGACGGCGCCGGCGCGTACCGGGCCCAGATGGCGGTGCTCGTCAAGCCGAACGGGCTGCTCGGCGACGCGTACATGGCCGCGATCCGGCCGTTCCGCCACCGGATCGTCTACCCCGCGATGCTCCGCGACGGCGCGGCCGCGTGGGCCGCGCGCTGAGTCACCAGGTGTCGACGAAGCGGTGGCCGTGCGTCGGCCGCTCGGGCAGCGCGGCGGCCGCGAACGTCGCCGCGATCAGGTCGCGCGTCTCGGCCGGGTCGATGACGTCGTCGAGCTCGAAGAGCGTCGCGGCGTTGAGCGCGCGGGCGTTGCGCTCGGCGAGGGCGACGAGGTCCTTGATCCGCTGGGCGCGCTCCTCATCGTCGGCGATCGCCTCGAGCTCCTTCCGGAAGCCGAGCTTCACCGCTCCCTCGAGGCCCATCGGGCCGAGGTGGGCGGTCGGCCACGCCAGGGTCAGGAGCGGCTCGTGCAGCGACCCGGCGACCATCGCCTGGGCGCCGAGGCCGTACCCGCGGCGCAGGATCACCGCGACGAACGGCACCTGCAGCGCGGCGCCGGTGACGAGCAGCCGCGACGTGTGCCGCACGAGGCCGGTCGCCTCCGCCTTCGGCCCGACCATCATCCCCGGCGTGTCGACGAGCGAGAGGATCGGCAGGCCGAACGCGTCGCACAGCTGCATGAAGCGCGCCGCCTTGTCGGCCGCCTCCGCGGTGATCGCGCCCGCCATGTAGCGCGTGTCGTTGGCGATCACGCCGACCGGCCGCCCCGCGAGCCGGATGAACGCCGTCGCCATCTCGGGCGCGAACTTCTCGCGCAGGAACGTCGCCGACCCGGCGTCGGCGAGCGTCTCGATGATCGGCTTGACGTTGTAGGCGCGGCGCTGACGCTCGGGAACGAGGTCGCGCAGGCGCGTCTGGTCGGGCGCCTCGCCCGGCGGTGTGACGCCCTGGAAGTACGCGAGCAGCGTCTTCGTCACCGCGGTCGCCTCGGCCTCGTCGTCGACGAGCACGTCGATGACGCCGTTGCGGACCATGACGTCGGCCGGGCCGACCTCGTCCGGGTGCACCTTGCCGAGCCCGCCGCCCTCGATCATCGCCGGCCCGCCCATGCCGAGCGAGACGTCCTTCGTCGCGACGATGAGGTCCGAGCAGCCGGCGATCACCGCGTTGCCCGCGAAGCAGCGCCCGTGCACGACGCTGATCCGCGGCACGAGCCCGGAGAGCTTCGCCCACAGCGCGAACGCGCGCGTGTCGAGCGCCGACACCACCGGGACGTCGGTGTCCCCCGGCCGCCCGCCGCCGCCCTCGGCGAAGAAGACCGTCGGCAACCGCATGCGCTCGATCAGCTCGAACATGCGGTCCTTCTTCTTGTGGCCGAGCGCGCCCTGCGTGCCGGCCAGGACCGTGTAGTCGTACGCGAGCACCGCGCACGCCGCCCGCTCGCCGAAGAGCTCGCCGTTGATCCGCGCGGTGCCGGCGAGCATCCCGTCCGCCGGCGTACGGCGGATGAGGTCGTCGAGCTCCCGCCGCTGGCGCTGCGGCGCGATCGCGAAGCGCCCGTACTCGACGAACGAGCCCGGATCAACGAGGTCCGCGACGTTCTCCCGCGCCGTCCGCCCGCCGGTCGCATGGCGCTTCTCGACCGCGTCGGGCCGCGCCTCGTCGAGCGTCAGCGCACGCCGGTCGAGGACCTCCTTGAGGTCCTCGCGATCCTCGGCCGCCTCGCTCACGCGGCCACCCGGATCGCGCCGGCGGTCGTGACCGTGCCGGCGAAGAGGAACGCGGTCTGGCGCAGCGAGGACTCGATGTCGAACGGCTCGAGCGCCGAGATCGCGTCTCGCGGGACGACGACGTCGTACCAGCGCAGCGCCGCGCTGGCGGCCGTGTAGTGGACGCAGATGTTCGCGACGGTGCCGCAGACGATCACCCGTGAGACGCCCCACAGCCGCAGGTGGTGGTCGAGGTGCGTGCCGTAGAACGCGTCGTAGCGGACCTTGTCGATGACGAGCTCGTCGTCGCGCGGGGTCAGGGCGTCGACGATCTGCCAGCCCCACGAGCCGCGCCGGGCGTGCTCGGGCCAGATGCGCCATTCCGGGTCGCCCTCGTCGTGCGTGTCGCGCGTGAAGACGCGGCGGATCCCCGCCTCGCGGGCCTGCTCGACGAGGCCCGCGATCGCCGGGACGGTGCCGGCCGCGTCGGGCACGTGCAGCGAGCCGCGCGAGTCGACGAAGTCGTTCTGCATGTCGACGACGATCAGCGCCGTGCGGTCAGGGTCGACCGGGACGTCGTCGGCGACGTCGTACGGCGGAACGGTGATGGGCGAGGCCATGGGCCGGTAGTCTGACCACCTGTAGGCGATACGGGGGGCTGGCGGGAGACGGCCGGCTGAGAGGGCGCGACGACCCGCGCCGACCCTTCGAACCTGTGGGGTAATGCCCGCGGAGGGAGCCATCACGACATCCGCCGTCGACGACGCGCCGCGCAGCCGCGAGGTGGCCGTGCGGCTGGATGCGGTGGACAAGCGCTTCGGCGCGGTCGAGGCGCTCGCGGGCGTGTCGCTGGCCGTCGCGCGCGGCGAGGTCGTCGCGGTCGTCGGCCCGAGCGGCTGCGGCAAGACGACGCTGCTCGAGCTCGTCTGCGGGCTGGGCGAGCCGTCCGCCGGCGCCGTCCGCGCCGACGACGCGGTGCTCATGCCGCAGCGCGACTCGCTGTTGCCGTGGCTGACCGCGCTCGACAACGCCGCGCTGCCGCTGCGCATCCACGGCCGCGGCCGCGAGGACGCGCGCGCCGCCGCCCGTCCCCTCTTCGCCGAGTTCGGCCTCGCCGGCTTCGAGCGCGCGCGGCCGAACGAGCTGAGCGGCGGCATGCGCCAGCGCGTCGCCTTCCTGCGGACGCTGCTCGCCGGCAAGCCGGTCCTGTGCCTCGACGAGCCCTTCGGCGCGCTCGACGCGATGACGCGCGCGGAGATGCAGGGCTGGCTCGCAGGCGCGCTCGCGCGCGAACCGAGAACCGTCATCCTCGTGACCCACGACGTCGAGGAAGCATTGCTCCTCGCTGACCGCGTCGTCATCGTCTCCCCCCGGCCCGGCCGGATCGTCGGAGAGCTCGCGGTGACCACCCCCCGTCCCCGTCGCCGCACCGACTCGGAGGTCGTGTCCCTTCGTGAGCGGGCGCTGGAGATGGTCACTTGAGGAGAGTCCCCGCAGTAGTGCTCTTCCTCGCCCTCCTCGCCGTGTGGGAGATCTACGCGCGCGCGAAGGGCGCCGACTTCGAGCTGGTCCTCCCCGCGCCGACGACGATCGCCGAGACGCTGGCCGACGACCGCGGGCTGCTGTGGGACAACTTCCTCGTCACCGCGGCGGAGGTCGGCCTGGGGATCCTCGTGGCGCTCGTCGTCGGGTTCGGCCTCGCGGTGCTGCTGCACTTCTCGCGCACCGCGCGCGGCGCGATGTACCCGCTGCTCGTTGCCTCCCAGGCCGTCCCGATCGTGATCATCGCCCCGCTGCTCGTCACGTGGTGGGGGTTCGGGATCGCGCCGAAGCTCGCGATCATCGCGCTCGTCTGCTTCTTCCCCATCGTCGTCACGACGCTCGACGCGCTCGGCCGCGTCGAGGCCGACCAGCTCAAGCTGCTGCGCACGCTCGACGCGAGCCGCTGGCAGGCGTTCCGCTGGGCCGAGGCGCCCGCCGCGCTGCCCGCCGCGCTCAGCGGCGCGAAGGTCGCCGTCGCCGTGGCGGTCATCGGCGCCGTCTTCGCCGAGTACGCCGGCTCCAGCGAGGGCCTCGGCCACCTCATGCTGCAGGCGCTGCCGCAGCTCGAGGTCGCACGGGCCTACGCCGCCGTCGTCGTCCTGGCGGTCTTCGCCGTCGCCCTCTTCGCCGCATTGCACCTGCTCCAGCGCCGGCTCACGCCGTGGCTGGATCGACCCTCCGGAGGACCCGTCCCTTGAACCGCACCGTCCCTGCCGTCCTGCTCGCCGTCCTCGCGCTCGCCCTGGCCGCCTGCGGGGAGCGCGAGCAGCCCGAACAGACCGGTACGCCGGCGACCGACCGGTTGACGCTCGCGCTCGACTACCTGCCGAACGTCGACCACGCCGGGCTGTACGCGGCGCAGGGGACGGGCGCGTTCGGCGACGCCCATCTCGACGTCAAGTTCCAGACCCCCGCCGACCCGGCCGCGCCGCTGCGGCTGCTGGCGGCCGGCAAGGTCGACCTCGCGATCTCCTACGAGCCCGAGGTGCTGCTCGCGCGCGACAAGGGCGCGGACGTCGTCTCGATCGGCGCGCTCGTGCAGAGCCCACTGACCTCCGTCATGTCGGTCGGCAAGGACGCGGTCAAGAGCGCGCGCGACCTCGACGGCAAGACGGTCGGCACCGCCGGCATCCCGTATCAGGACGCCTACCTCAAGGCGATCCTCGACGAGGCCGGCGTCGACCCCGCGCGCGTGAAGACGGTCAACGTGGGCTTCAACCTCGTCCCGGCGATGCTCAACGACCGCGTCGATGCGACGCTCGGCGCGTTCTGGAACATCGAGGGCGTCGACCTCGAGCGCCGCAAGAAGGACCCCTCGATCCTGCGGCTCGAGAAGCTCGGCGTGCCGCCCTACGACGAGCTCGTCATCGTCGCCCGCCGCGCCGACGCCCGCGACCGGGGCGCCGTCCTGCGCCGGTTCCTCTACGCGCTGTCACGCGGAGCGGCCGCGCTGCAGGACGACCCGAACGCGGGCATCGACCCGCTCGTCAAGGCCAACCCCGACCTGGACCGCAAGCTGCAGGAGGCGCAGCTGAAGGCGACGCTGCCCGTCTTCTTCCCCGAGGACGACGGCAAGCCGTACGGCTGGCAGGACCCGGGCGAGTGGGCGGCCTACGCGCGCTGGATGCGCGACAACCAGCTGCTCACGCAGCAACGACGCGACCAGTCGGGCGCGCTGACGAACGAGTTCCTGCCCGGAGAGGGCCCGACACCGGACTCCTGACCGCGTAGGTCGCGGCCAGCCCCTGCCATTCGCCGTAGGGCGCGAAGAACTCCCGCACCTCGTCCTCGGTGGCGCGGGCGTGCGGGCTGCCCGTCTGCAGGCGGCCGACGAGCTTGATGAAGTTGAGGTCCCCCGCCGGGACGACGTCGTGGCGGCCCTGCCCGTGCAGGGCGAGGATCTCCGTCGTCCACGGCCCGATGTTCGGGATCGTCCGCAGCCGCCGCCACCCGCGCTCGTGGTCGGGGTCGCGCAGGTCGACGCGGCCCGCCGCGACCTCGCGAGCGACGCGGACCATCGCGATCGAGCGCCGCGCGGCGAGGTCGAACGACTCGAGCAGCGCCGGCGACTGGCCGCCCAGCGTCGCCGCCGACGGCAGGTCGAGGAGCCCGGTGCGCTCGCAGCGGCGCCCGAGCCGCCGCACGATCCGCCGCTGGATCCGCGCCGCGCGCGGGAAGTCGATCAGCTGCTCGGTGACCGCCCAGGCGAGCGCCTCGAACGGCTCGGCGCGGCGCATCGCGCGCAGCCACGGCGTCCGGCGCACGACGGGCCCGATGAGCGGGTCGAAACGGAAGCGCTCGTGGAACTCGCGCAGGTCGTCGTCGAGCCCGAGCGCGAAGCGCATCCGCGCGAGCCCCTCGTCGCACAGGTCCGCCGTCTCCGCCTCGGCGCCGAGCAGGACCCGCTTCACGCCGGTCTGCGCGGCGCGCACGACGACCGGCTCGCCCTCGACGTGCAGCAGCCGCATGATGGCCCCGCCGCGGCGCACGACGACGCCGTCCGCGCCGTTCATCACCGGCATCCGGAACGCCCACCTCGGCTCCACCTCGATGCGCTGCTCGACCATCGGCCCGCAACCTACGGCCGTGACCGGCGGGACGGCAACGAGGCGTGCGATCAGGCCGCAGTTTGCGGCAACTCGGCCGCGACGGCGGCGGCGGTCTCGACGCGGTTGCGCCCCCGCTCCTTCGCCGCGTAGAGCGCGCGGTCGGCGCGCCGCATGAGCTGGTCGGCGTCGCCGCCGTCGCCGGGGAGCGACGCGACGCCGAAGCTCGCGGTGATCGGGACGCCGACCCCGTCGACCGCGATCGCCTCGGTCGCGGCACGCAGGTGCTCGGCCGCCTGCACCGCGCCGGCCAGGTCGGTGTCGGGCAGCAGCGCGATGAACTCCTCGCCGCCCTGACGGCCCACGAAGTCGCTCGCGCGCAGCGTCGCGGCGAACGTCCGCGCCGCCGCCGACAGGACGTCGTCGCCCTTGTCGTGGCCGAAGTGGTCGTTGATGCGCTTGAAGTGGTCGAGGTCGACGGCGATGACGGCCATCGGCAGGCCGGACCGCGCCGCCTGCGCGACCATGCGCCGCAGCGTGTCGGCGATCGCGCGCCGGTTCGGCAGCCCGGTCAGCGCGTCCGTCGCCGCGCGCCGCTCCGCGATCGCGAGGTTGCGCATGTTCGCCAGCACCGGCGCTGCCTGGGCGACCGTGTCGTCGAGGACCTGCAGGGAGATGTCGTCGAGCGGCTCGTCGTGGCTGACCTGCATCGCGCCGATGACCTCGCCCTGGACGAGCAGCGGCGTGCACGTCGTCAGCTCGGCCGCCGCCTTGCCGCACAGCGAGCACTCGAGCAGCTGGTTCTCCGCGCTCGAGAACGTCTGGCCCAGCCGCACGGCGAGGCAGTCGCGCGGCGCCGCGTCGACGAGCTCGGCCGCCAGCGCGGAGCCGGCCCCGACGGCGGTCACGGCCTCGAGCCGGTCGGCGCTGTTGTTGCGCTGCAGCACTACGACGTCGGTGCCGTCCAGCGTGCGCTCGAGGTGGCGCTTGACGAGATCGTGCGCGTCGGACTCGCTGTCCATGAACTGCAGCGCGCGGGCGAAGGAGGCCTGCGCCTCCCGGCGGCGCGACTCGGCGCGGTCGTAACGGGCCCGGGCGGACGCGCGGCGGCCGAACACGAGCCAGCCCACGAAGCCGAACACGCCGCCCAGCAGCAGCACGAGGAAGGCGGACGAGCGCGTGGCGCTGTCGAGCGCGCTCTGCCGGCGCTCCGCCAGCCGTCCCAACAGCGTGGCGTCGGCGCGCCGGAAGCCGTCCATGACCGCCTTGCGCGAGATCGACTCGGTCAGCGGCGCCTCCGGCTCGACGCCGGCCCGCACGTCGGCGAGAAGGCGCTCGGCCTTCGCCGTCCAGGCCCGCGCTGCGACGTCGGTGTCGTCGATGAGCGCGTGCGTCCGGCGGTCCTCGGGATCGGTCAGGCGGCGCAGACGCAGGAGCGCGTCGTCGTAGTGCTCGATCCCGTTGTTGAAGGGCTCGAGGAACTCCTCCTGCTTGGCGTTCAGCAGGTAGCCGCGCAGGCCGGTCTCCTGGTCGAGCATCGCGGTGAGCATCCCCTCGGCCGCCTGCGTCTGAGCGAACGACTGCGAGACGGTCTCGCGCTGCGTGCGGCCGACGAGCCAGACGGTTCCGGACACGGCGAAGATGGCCAGCACCACGAGGGCGCGGTTGAGGACGCGGGGGGACATGCGCACCCCGTGTGGTCGGACGCTGCGCGCGCGCCTTGACGGCCGAACGGCCGGTCCCGCCGCCGTCTAGCGGCGCGGGTCGAGCAGGTGCACGTCGACGAGGAACGACCGCGTGGCGACGACCGGCAGGTCGCGGCGGCCGCGCCTGAAGCGGCGCATCGCCTTGCGGCTGCTGCGGCCGCGCAGCAGGGCGGCGATCCCGGCCCCGGCCACGAAGGTCGTCGCGCCGAGGGCGGCGGCCTGCTTGACGACCGTGCCCACGGGCTTGGCCGCGACGACCGGCCGCGGCTCCGAGGCGACGACCTCGGCGGTCTCGATGTGCTCGACGTCGCTCACGTCCGGCGGAGCTTAGTCGGTCGCCGCGATGGGTCGTTCGTAGACCCGGTAGCGCTTGACGACGCGCCCGCCCAGCGCCGCCATCCCCTGGTTGATCGGGTTGTCCTCGAGGATCCAGCCGAGCTCGCCCTCCCTCTGGGGGCGCCGTTCGGCGGTGTCGAAGTGCTCGATGTAGAAGCACGCCGCCACGCCGGTGTGCTGATGCGCGGGGTGGACGCCGAGGAACCCCACTCGGACGCGGTCGATGAGGCGCGCTCGGTTGAGGAAGTGCCACCAGCCGAACGGCAGCAGCCGCCCGTTCGTCTTCTTGAGCACCTGGTTGACGTCGAGCGGGCTCATCGCCACGCCGGCCACCTCGCCGTCGCGGGTCTCGGCGATCATGAACCAGTTCGGGTCGAAGACGAGCTGCAGCTCGGCCGCGTAGGCGTCGAGGTCCTCCTTCGAGTACGGCACGAAGCCCCAGTTGCGCGACCACGCCGCGTTGTAGACCTCGGCGAACGCGTCCATGTCGCGCCGCAGCGTGCGCCGCGTCATCCGCCGGATCGTGATCCCGTGCTCCTCGCGGGCCGCGCGGTCGAGGTCGTGGATGATCGGCAGGATCTTGCCGCGGTCGCCGATGTGCAGGTGCCACATGAGGAGGTCGACGGCCTTCGTCAGGCCCGCGTCCTCGCACAGCCGCTGGTAGTACGGCGGGTGCCACGGCTGGCGGATGTAGGGCTCGAGGTCGTTGCCCTCGATCACGATGCCGCTCTCGTCGTTCATCGTGAAGTCGGCCGGCCCGACGAGCTTGTCGCAGCCGCGTGCCCGCAGCCATGCCTCCGCCGCCCCGATGAGGCCCGCGAACGCCTCCGGGTCGTCCTCGAGCTCGATGAACCCGAACCAGCCCCAGTGCGACCCGTGGTACGCGTTGAACGCGTGGTCCACCTGCGCGGAGATCCGCCCGACCACGCGCCCGTCGCGGCGGGCGAGGAAGTACCGCGCCTCGCCGTGCTTGAAGAACGGGTTCATCCGCCGCGAGAGGAACTGGTGGCGCTCCAGCCGGAGCGGCGGGACCCACGCCGGATGGTCGCCGTGCAGCCGGAACGGGAGCTCGATGAACTCGTTCAGCCCGGCGCGCGAGGTGACTGGTTCGACCGTGACGGCCACAGGGCGTGCGACCCTATCCGAATGCCCACGCAGGTCGACGTCTTCGCCAAGGTCCGAGGTCATGAGCGCGAGGAGCAGCTTCGCGCGGCGCGCGAGGCGGACCTCCTCCCGTACTTCCGGCTCATCGAGTCGCCCGCCATGCCGGTCATGGAGGTCGAGGGGCGGCAGCGGATCATGCTCGGGTCGAACAACTACCTCGGCCTGACGGGCGACGCGCGCGTCAAGCAGGGCGCGCTCGACGCCGTGGAGCGGTACGGCACGGGGCTGACCGGGTCGCGCCTGCTGAACGGCACGACGCCGCTGCACCTCGACCTCGAGCGGGAGATCGCCGAGTGGATGGGCACCGAGGACGCGATCGTGTTCTCCACGGGCCACCAGGCGAACCTCGGGACGCTCGGCACGATCCTCGCGCCGGGCGACACCGTCATCGCCGACTCGGCCGACCACGCGTCGATCCTCGACGGCTGCCTGCTCTCGCGCGCGAAGCTGCGGCCGTTCCGCCATGGGCGCCTCGACAAGCTCGAGAAGCAGCTCGAGCGCGCGGAGGGCGACGGCGGCGGCGTGCTCGTCGTCGTTGACGGCGTGTTCTCGATGGAGGGCGACGTCGCCCCGCTCGCCGAGATCGCCGACCTGGCGAGCAGGCACGGCGCGCGGCTGATGGTCGACGAGGCGCACGGCGCCGGCGTGCTCGGCGCGCGGGGCGCGGGGGCGGCGGAGCTGCTCGGCGTCGAGGACCGCGTCGACCTGCGCATGGGGACGTTCTCCAAGTCGCTCGCCTCCTGCGGCGGGTTCCTCGCCGGGCCGTCCGAGGTCCTCGAGTACCTGCGGATCAACGCGCGGTCGTTCCTCTTCACCGCCTCGAACGTGCCGGCGTCGCTCGGCTCCGCGCTGGCCGCGCTGCGCGTCATCCGGTCGCCGGAGGGCGTCGCGCTCATGGAGCAGGTGCTGGCCAACGCGACGCACCTGCGCGACGGGCTGCGCGGGCTGGGCTACAAGGTCATCGAGCACGACGTCGTCACGCCGATCGTCCCCGTCCTCGTCGAGGACGACTGGAAGGCGGTGCTGCTGTGGAAGGCGCTCTACGACGCCGGCGTCTACGCGAACGTCGCCATCCACCCCGCCGTGCCGCCCGGCGGGGCGCTGCTGCGCACGAGCGTCATGGCGACCCACGACCCGGCCACGCTGGACCGCGCGCTCGAGACGTTCGCCGACGTCAAGGCGGCCTTCGAGGCGGAGCACGGGCCGCTCCCTCATAGCTAAGACCGGTTTTCGGATCGTGACCGTCGGGGCGCCAGCCTCGACATCTCGACCGGGGGTGGAGACTTCGCACGAAAAGCCCGCTCTGTGCACAAGTCCCGGTCCAGGTCATGTTGACGAGTTGTGACCGTCTGCGTACCTTCGCGATCGCGTCGACGAGACGTGGGACGGAGGCTTCGGCCGGCCGGGTGAGCAGTACGGGAGGGGGCATCCCGTGCCGACCGGTCGACCTCCCGGGGACCCGCGTCGTCGCTCGGCGCCGAGAGGCAATTCACACATGAGGGAGCCGGCCCGGCTGGCCGGCGGGGAGGAACACACGGGAATGAACGCGACAGCGACGATCGCCCCTGCGCCGCAGCACCTACGTGCGCTCAACCGCGCCAACGAGGTGCGGCTGGCTCGCGCGGAGCTCAAGCGACGCGTGGCACTGGGGGAGATCACCGCGGGCGACGTCATCCTGGAGTCACCGTGGGAGGCGGAGAGCATGGCCGTAGCAGACCTGCTCATGAGCCAGCGGCGCTGGGGTCATCAGCGGTGCCGCCGAGTGCTCGGCCAGCTTCCCGTCTCGGAGACGAAGACGATCGGCTCACTGACGGAACGCCAGCGCTTGGCGCTGGCGGCGCTGCTCGGAACGACCGGGCGGAGCATCCGCGAGTAAGGGGGCCCCGAGGCCGTCCCGGCGTCCGGGCGGCCGGCTTCAGGAGGCGTGTGGTGGCGGCGGGCCGGGGAGGATCCCCGGCCCGTCGACTGCTATCTCGACCACGTGGCCGTCGGGGTCGCGCACGTAGATCGAGCGCAGGCCGCCGCGGTCGAAGACGTCCGTCGTCTGCACGCCGCGCTCACGGAGGTAGTCGCGCCAGGCGTCCTGCTCCTCCGCGGACCCGACGGCGAACGCGAAGTGCTGCACCGATCCCGTCCCGACCGTCCCGGTCGGCAGCGAGGGGTACTCGAGGAACGAGATGAGCCTGCCCGGGCCGCCGTCGCCGAGCGCGAACCAGAAGTGCCGCGCGTTCGGGTCGTCGTCGCTGACGCCCTGGCGGACGAGCGAGAGCCCCAGCACGTCGCGGTAGAACGCCGTCGTCCGCTCGAGGTCGCGCACGACCGCGGTGAGGTGGTGCAGGCCCGTCAGCCGCATCCGCCGCGGCTCGTCGCCGCCGTATCCGCTCACCGCGCCGCCCGCGCCACTCTCGGCGCCGCTCGTGCCACCGGCGCCGCTCACTGCGCCGCTCTCGCCGCTCCAGCCGCTCTCCGGACTCATGCCCGCCACTTCAGCCCTCCCGCCTTCTTGGCGAAGCCATTTCGCAGTGCCCGGAACGCGAACCCTCCGGCGATGAGCGCGACCACGAGGATCGCCTCCTGCGGCACCGGCGTCCACCACAGCGGCATCGCGACGCCGATCGCGGTCAGCCCCGCCAGCAGCGCGCTGTGCGAGCGGTAGCCCGCGAAGTGCTCGCGGATCGCCAGCTCCAGCGCGGCGATCGACACCAGCGCGAGCCCGCCGAACAGCAGCACCGGCCGCGCGCTCCCGCCCACCGCGAACGCTGCGATGACGAGCACCAGCCCGCAGAAGATCGCCAGCTCGACCAGAGGGAACGGATGCCACGGCGCCTTCGGAGCCTCGTCCAGCCGCGCCTTCGGCCGCGGGGTCGCGGGCACCGGAGCGGGCGCCGCCGGCGACGGCGTCGCCGCGGCGCGAGGCACCGTCGTCCGCTTGCGGCTCCGCCGACCCATGCGACCGCAGCCTACCCCGACACCCGGCGTCGCCGAGCCACACGCTCCGGCGCGTTCCCGCGGGAACGCCTCACGCGGCACCGTCGGTTTCCGGCGCGATCGATGACCGCGAAACCGCCGCGTGACACCCTTCCCGCCGCGCCTCCGCGCCGCTTCTTCTTGGGCGCTCGAGCACGGCAACGAGACGCGTCGAGCGCAGCGACCGGCGGGATGTCAGGTGGCTAACGGACAGCCGGAGGACAGCTTCACGTGCCACCAGCCGGCGAGCATCCCGATGATGCCCAGCCGCGGGCGCACCTGCCAGACGCCGCAGCCGCCCTCGCCGAGGTCCGCGTTGCGGAGGCGGGCGAACTTGTACCGGCCGGGCTCGAGCAGCATCCGCTCGAGGAGAGCGCGGTTGCGCTCTTCGTACGAACCCCGGACTTCGAGGTGCCGGCGCGCATCCGACAGCCGCGCCTGCAGGGCGTCGCGATGCGCCTCGAGCTCCCCGAGGGACAGCATCCGCGGGCCCGGCTCGGCGTGCCCGACGCGGACCTCGAGGGCCATGCGCGGGAAGGCGGAGACGAACGTCTCGCCCAGCTTGCGCTCGAGGTCGGCGATCTGGCGGCGCAGCGTGCGACGCGCAGCCGCCTCGTCCACCCCGACGGTCTCGACGCGATGGAGCCCGATCTGCTCCGGAAGCGCGGCCATGCCTGAACGGTAGCGCTATCCGGGACCTTCTGACAAGGATTCGGCGGCCAGCCACAAGGCCTCCTCGACGTGGATCGCGGGCACGCCGCCGGGCTGGACCGTGAAGAGGAGCATCGCCTCGGTGTCGTCGTGGACGCCATGACCGGGCGCCGGATCGCCGAACAGCTCGGCCAGCGGTGAGGCGGCGTCGGCCACCACGAGGCGCCCCTCGCGCAGCGGCGGCGCCTCCGCGTCGCGCCCCAGCGACTCCCGCGGGCCGGTCAGCCGGATCCCGAGCGGCCCGTCGACCTTCGACGCGTCGAACGCCCACACCGGCACGCCGGTCTCGACGACCGCCACCAGCAGCGCGTCGTCGACGCGGTTCGTCGCCTCGAACCCGCCGTGCACGAGCCGCTCGAGGACCGCCTTCTCGACCGGCGTCCGCTCGACGTCCGGATCGAGCCCGATGTGGCGGAAGAACACGCGGTAGGCGTGCGGGATCGGATCGGTGCGCAGCGCGATCGCCCGTGCGCCGCCGAAGCGGTTCGAGAGCACCCGCAGCCGCTCCTTCATCCCCGCCGACGACCGTCCCGGCCGCGCCTCCACCCGGAGGGACCACAGGCGGAGGTCCGGCAGCTCCTCCGCGACGTCCGGGGAGACCCAGCCGGGCTGAGGGTCGCCGTCGGGGCCGCTCACCGGAGCGACCTCGCGAGCCTCGCGATCTCCTCGTCGGGCAGCGACTGGCGGGTCGTGCGGACGACCTTGCCGCCCTTGCGCGCGAAGGTCACCTGGGGGCAGCCGACGAGGCCGTAGATGCTCGCGACCGCGCCGTCGGCGTCGTAGCCGACGGGGAAGGGCCAGTTCCCGCTCAGGTCGTCGCGGTTGCCGCGCGAGCCGACGGCCGCGAACTGGACGCCGTCGACGGCGGGGGCGACGCGGGCGAACTGGCGCAGGATCCCGCGGCAGCGCTCGGCCTCCGTCGGGAAGATCGCGAGGACGACGGGGCCGCGCTCGGCGAGCTGGCAGACGTTGAGCACGTCGGGCCGCCGCACCTTGCACGCCGCGATCTCGCCGGCGTCGTCCTGGCCGTCCTCGCGCGCGACGTTCGCGTCCCCCTCGAGGTCGGAGGCGGCGAGCGGGACGGCGAAGGGAGCGAGCTCCGCCCCCGCGTTCGGCCCGCCCGGCGACACGCCCTCCGTGCGGAACGAGTTGACGGTGACGAGGACGACGAGCAGGAACGCCACGACGCCGAGGAACCACGTGTACCGGCTGGCACCCGGCGGCTTCGCGGGCGGCGGCGAGGGGGCGCTCATCCGTGACGTCGACCGGACGTCCGAGCTTGCGAGGACGGGAGGGCGAAACCGGTTCTCCTCCGCAACCGGGGCAGCGACAGCGCGACGCCGCGCTCGGCGAGCACGAGCACGGCCGGCAGCACCACCAGCACGCCCAGCAGCGAGACCGTCAGGTCGAGCACGGTCACGAGGCCGAAGTCGCGCAGCATCCGGATCTCCGACACGATCAGCACCGCGAACCCCGCGATCGCCGTCGCGCCCGACGCGAGCACCGCGGCGCCGGTCGACGAGTACGTCCGCCGCAGCGCCTCCGAAGGCTCGTGCCCGTCGGCGCGCTCCTGCCGGTAGCGCTCGGACAGCAGCACGCTGAACTCCGTGGAGATCGCGATCACGAGCGCGGCGAGCGTCACCGACATCGGGTTGAGCGGGATGCGGGTCAGGAACAGGATGAGCGCCGACCACCCGGTCGCGAGCACGATCGGCACGAGCGGGATAATCGCGCGCCGCGTCTCCTTCAGCGCCAGTCGCAGCACGACGAACACGGCGAGCAGCCCGACGAGCACCTGCAGCAGCCGGCGCCAGTGCGACGAGATCCGCTCGTTCGCCTCGGCGGCCAGCACCGGAAGGCCGGCGAGCTGCGCGCGCACGCCCGCGGGCGGGTCGAGCTCGCGCCGCATCGTCTCGATCAGCTCCTGCTGGCGCTCGAGCGGCATGAGCTTGATGCCGAATGCCATCGTCGCCGTGCGCCGGTCCGGCGACACGACGCTCTGCGAGAAGTACGGCGGCACCGCGTCCAGTAGCGCCTTGACCGACGACTCCGACGACGGCGCCGTGCTGAAGAGGTCGGGCAGCGAGAACGCCGGGCACAGCTCGGCCTGCCCGCAGCCGCGCTTGGCCGAGTACCCGAAGCGCTTGAGCACGTCGCGCTGGTAGGTCGTCATCCACGTGATGACCTTCGGATCGGCGACGTCGTCGGCGTCGACGATGACGTCGAGGTTCGACCCGACTCCCGTCGACTTCTGCAGCGCCTCGAGGTTCACGAGCGCTGGCAGGTCCTGCGGGACGAGCTTCTGCACGTCGGACTCCACGCGCGTCTGCGTGTCGAGCACCCAGCCGCCGAGGGCCAGCGCGGCCGCCACCGCCAGCAGCCGCGACGGGTGGCGCTGCGCGACCCCCACGGCGCCGCCCGCCACGCGCCCCGCGCCGGACCGCACGCCGCGCCACGGCGCCGACCGCCCGATCGCCCGCCCGGCGCCCCGCACCGGCGCGGCGACGAGGTCGCGCGCTCCGCGGCCCGCGGACGCCAGCGCCTCGGGCGCGGCGATGCCGCGCCGCGCCGCCACCAGCGCGGCCGTCCCCGCGACGAGCGCGACCGCCAGCGCCAGCACGATGCCGACGACGAGCAGGAGGCCGAAGCCGCGCACCAACGGCACCGGCGACAGCACGAGCACGAGGAACCCCGCCATCGTGGCCGCCGCGGCGGTGACCAGCGTCGGGGCTCCGAACCGCGCCGCCCGGTCGAGGTCGCCGCCCGCCTCACCCACGCGCGACTGCCACTGGATCGCGTAGTCCACCGCCAACCCGATGAGCACCGGCAGCACCGCGATCGAGCCCATCGTCAGCGACGCGCCCGCCAGCGACAGCGCGCCGAACGTCAGCGCCGTGGCGGCGAGCGCGACGACCAGCGGCAGCAGCCGCAGGGACGCGCGGAACACGAGCGCCAGCGTCGCCGCCATCACGAGCAACGCCGCGATCAGCAGCACGACGATCGAGCTCTGGACCTCGGCGGCCAACTCGACGAGGACGACCGGCGCGCCGGTCACCACGTACTGCCCGCCGCGTTCGAGCTTCCAGTCCGGCATCGCCACCGCGCGGCGCACCAGCTCGAGCGCGTGCGTGCGCTGCGCGTCCGAGAGGCCGGACTTCAGCCGCACCTGGACGAGCGCCGAGTCCTTGTTCGGGAACAGGTACGCGAAGCGCGCCTTCGGCGTCCCCGCCTCCTTCGCCGAGTCGAAGACGAGCCGCGACACGAAGTTGGGGTCATCGAGGCGCGGCTCGCTGCGCAGCCCGTACTTCAGCGCCAGCCGCACGACGTTGCGCGTGAACTCCGCGTTGACCAGCTGGCGCGCCTGGTCGGCGAGCCGCTTGGCCTCCGCGTCGCTGCGCCCGTTCGCCTTCGCGAGCTTGCGCGCCGCCTCGGCCGCGCGGTCGGCGCGCTGCGCCGCGTCGCGGTTCTGGCGGATGAACTCCTCGCTGAGCTGCCGGACCGACTCGTTGATGAACGTGCCGGGGCCGAAGACGACCTTGACCGGCTTCGTCCGACCCAGCTCGGCACACGGCCCGTTCCGCCCGCCGCGCGGCACGACGTTCGCCGGCACGTTGCCCGACAGGCAGCCCTCGAGCCCGAGCACGCGCGCGAGGTCCGACGTCAGCGTGAGGTCGGTCAGCTTCTCGCGGACGAGGATGATGACCGCGTCCTCGCCGAACTTCTGGTGGTAGCGGTCGGTCGCCTTCGCGCTCGCGCTGCTCTTGCCGACGAGCGCGTCGATGCCCGTGCTCGGCTCCAGGCGCAGCGCCAGGCCCGCGCCCAGCAGCGTGAGCGCGATCGTCACCAGCAGCACCGGCACCGGCCGGCGCGCCGCGAAGCCGACGACGCGACGCAGCATCAGGCGATCCCGATCAGCCGCTCGGCACGCGCGTGCTCGAGGCCGCCTCGCGCACGTGCGGGTACTGCGTGACCTCGCCGCCGGAGCTCACGAACTTGCCTTCCCTGACCTGGAACTTCGGCTGCTGGCGGCACGGCGGCGCCGGGGTCTCGCGGCCGGCGTTGTTGAACGCGTAGGACAGGATGTTGGTGGCCAGCGAGTTCGGCGTCGGCGGGTCGGGCGTCAGCGGGTTGTCGTCCGGCTGCGTGACGGACTGGAGGATCGGCAGCACGGCCTGCAGCGCGTTCGCGAGGTCCTCCGTGGCGCCCGTGACGGGGTTGCCGTTGCCGCAGTGGCGCGTCTCGAAGCTGAACAGGCCACCCGACTTGAGGTTCTCGTAGCCGCGCGGAGTCATGTACGGGTTCGTCCTGTTCGAGCCGAGCCGCCGCGGGTACACGGCGAGGTTCTCCGGGTTGACCGGGTTCTCCGTGCGCAGGTAGTGCACGCCGTCCGGCGTGGTCGCCTGGGTCACCGCCGGCACGTTCGAGAAGAACGAGCGGATCTCGTCGCGGTACTCGCTCAGGTAGTTCAGGATCGGGTTCAGCTGCTTGAGCAGCGGGTCGAACTCGCCCAGCGCGGGGCGCAGGTCGGCGAGGAACTGCCGTGTCGCCGGCAAGCCCCTCTTCGACGCCGTGATCAGCGGATCGAGGTCGGTGAACAGGCCCTTGAGGTCCGGCGCGAGCAGGCGCAGCTGCTCGAGCGTCGGCGAGAACTCGCGCGCCGCCGGCTTGAGCTGGTTGACGAGCGGGTTCGTGTCCTTGGCGAACTGCGTCAGCCGGTTGACCGTCTCGGTCGACTCGCGGTTGAACGTCGGCAGGATCCGGAAGATCGCCTGCAGGTCGGCGTCGCGCTGCGCCGTCGTCGTGAAGACCTGGTTGGCGTTGGAGATCGCGCCCTGCAGCTGGCCGCGGCGCTCGCTCAGCGCGTCGAACACGGCACCCGTGTTGCGCGTGACCTGGCGGACGGCGGGCGCCTGCGAGTTGAGGATCTTCAGCAGCACGTCGGCGTCCTGCGCGAACGGCTCGAGGTTGCCGAGCGCGTCGGAGATGTCGCGCGCGCGGCCCTTCGTGGCGACCGCCTGCGTCTGCATCCACGTCCCGAACGCGTCGCGCGTCTTCTTGTCGAACGCGCGGAAGATCTCGTCGAGCTCGACCGTCGGAGACACCTGCGACGTGCGCAGCGCCCCGCCCTCCGGCACGAGGCCGGCGGTCTTCGGGTTGCCCGGCGTCAGCTCGACGTACGTCTCGCCGAGCAGCGTCTTCTGCCGCAGGATCGCCTTCGTGTCCTTGGAGATCGGCGCGTACTTCTCCTCCATCTGCACCGTCGCCGTGCTGCGGCCAGTCGCCTTGTCGGTCTCGATCGTCTTGACCTTGCCGACCGGCACGCCGGAGATGCGGACGTCGGCCTCGACCGCGAGCTGCGTGCCCTCGGCGAACGAGACCTTGAACTGGTAGCCCTTCGGCTTCAGCGGGATCGGGCCGCCGAACGCGAGCCAGAGGAACAGCAGCAGCCCGAAGCACGACAGCGCGAAGCCGACCATGACGAGCATCCGACCGAGGGTGGGTGCCTGCTTCTGCACTACTTGCCCCCCACCGGTAGCGACGGCAGCCCGGACGCGCCGCTCGGGTTCGACCCCGGCACGTTCGTCCCCGAGCCGCCGGCCTGCGTCGAGGTCGGGCACGCCGTCGAGCTCGTCGGCACGCCGGACAGCTGGGTGATGAGACCCAGCCGCGGGTCGGCGGCGATGATCGAGTCGAGCACGCGGGCGGTCGAGCAGGAGAGCACGACGACGCCGTGGCGGATCGGCCCGTGCGCGTCCTGCGTGCCGAACAGCAGCGCGCCGAGGTGGTTGGCCCACGACGCCCAGAAGAGGAAGCCCTCGTCGCTCGCGCCGGGCGGGTTGTAGGCCAGCTCGTTGAAGAAGTAGTTGACGACGTCGAACGTGCGGACGAGGTCGGGCGTCAGCTTCGACAGGCCGCGGGCCGCCGGGCGCAGCGCCTTGACCACCGGCTGGACGTCGCGCGCGAACGGGCGCAGCTGGTCGCGGATGACCGGCGTCGTCTCGCGCAGGAACGGCCGCGTCTGGCGCAGCGTCGGGCCGAGCGCGCGGGCCGTCGGGCGGAGGTCCTCGAGCGTCGGGCCGAGCACGCGGGCGAGCTGGTCGGCCTTCGACAGGCCGGTCTGCGTCGCCTGCAGCGTCGACGGCAGCTGCTGGAGCGCCGAGCGGAGGTTGCGGTCCTGGGCCGCGAACGACTTGAAGACCGCGTTCGATGAGTCCACGAACTGCGCGAGCTGGTCGTCCTTCTCGCCGATCGCCTCGACGAGCAGCCGGAGGTTGTGGATCGATCGCGAGATGTTCTGGCGGCGATCCTGCAGCGCGGTCGAGACGCGGCGCAGCTCGCGCGCGCCGGGCTCGAAGCGCTTGAACGTCGCCGCGAGGTCGTTGCCCGCGCCGCGCAGGCCGCCGCCGGCGCCGTTGACGAGCAGCTTCAGGTAGTCGCGCGTGTCGCGGTCGAGCGCCGACAGGATCTGGTCGAACTTGACGTCCGGCAGCGTGTTCTGGACCGGGATCGTCGTGCCCTCGGCGACCGACTTCAGGTTCGGGCTGCCCGGCGACATCTCGATGACCATGTCCTCGAGACCGGTCTTCGGGCGCAGCAGCAGCGTCGCGTCGCTCTTGATCCGCGACGCGTACTTGCGCCGGATCTTCATCGTCACGATCGCGCGGCCGTCGTTCAGCTCGACCTTCTGGATCTCGCCGACGTTGACGCCGGCGATCGTCACGGTCTGGCCCTGGCCCGGCGTGACCGCCTTGGCCGTCGAGAACTCGCCCTTCAGCGTGAAGAAGTCGGTGCCGAGCAGCGGCACGCTCGGCGGCAGGTAGAAGCGCTGGTTGGAGAGGATGTAGCCCGCGACGCCGGCCGCGATGATCCCGAGGACGATCAGCGCCGCGAAGTCGCCGAGGTGCTTGCGGATCGCGGTCTTCATCCGTTCGACCCCTTGCCGCGGAACGGGTTGAGCCGGCTCAGCAGCTCGGACGTCACCGAGGAGCTCGACGCCGCGCGGGCGGTCGTGCCGCTCTTCGACGCCGCGCGGGCGCGGGCGCCGGCGGTCACGCCGGTCACCGGCACGAGCGACGGCAGGTCGGTGAGCTGCGGCAGCGCGGGCGTCGGGCCGACCGGCGTGCTCGGGCTGCCGCTGGGCGTGCCGTCACCGGCGCTGCCCGCCGACGGGCCCTGGCCCCAGTTGGGCGGGCCGGTGCGCGCGGAGTTGATGTCCGGGATCTCGTTCTTGTAGCAGTCGACGTCCGGGCGGTAGGCGGGGCGCTTGCCCTGCCACACCGGGCGCACGCCGATCGGCGTGGCGGCCGGGTTGCCGAACAGCTGCGTGTTGCTCGAGTTCGACGTGCCGGTCGACAGCGTCTGCGTGCCGCCGCCCGGCTGGAAGCGGACGTACTGGCCGTTGCCGTCGAAGTTCTGCGACTCGCCGGCGAGCCCGACCATCGTGTACCAGAACTCCTTGTAGTTCTCGACGCCGGTCTCGAACACCTTGCGGCTCGCCGGCTCGACGATCTTGATGTCGCCGGTCGGGAGGATGACCTCGTTCAGGCACCGCGCGAAGAGGTTCTGCAGCGGGAAGAACGTGACGGCCGCGTCGGTGGCGACGGCGAGGTCGTGCGCGGTCGGCTTGAGCTCCTTCGCGAGGCCCTGCAGCTCGGACGGCCGCATGAGCGCGCGCGCCTGCGCGATCCACGGGAACGCCGCGTTGATCGTCGGCGCCGTCTCGCGGACGCCCGGCAGGATCTCGCGCGCGAAGGCGCGCACCGACGGGAACGAGCTGTTGAGGTCGGCGAGCGTGCGGTCGGCGGTCGACAGGACGCCGGGCAACTGGCGGATCGAGGCGCTGACGTTGCTCTTCTCGTCGCCGAAGATCGCGAGCGTCGTGTTGAAGTTCTCGAGGAAGTCCTGCAGCAGCGACTCGTTGCGGCCGAGCGCGGCGCTGACCTTCTGCAGGCCGGCGAGCGTCTTCGACAGGTCGTGCTTCTCCGTGCCGAGGAAGGCCTGGTTGACGATCGACGCGCCCTTCAGCGCCGGACCCGCGTCGTCCGCCGTGTCGTTGAGGGACTTCGCGCCCGTCTCGCCCTTCGTCGAGTCGTCCTCGTCGGCCATGAGGGCGTCGGAGTCCTTCGGGTCGCCGACGAGCGCCGTGCCGTACTCGGCGAGCAGCGTCTTGAGGTCCTCGCGCGTGTTGTTCTGCAGCGCCGAGAGCACCTCGTCCAGCTGGACCGGCGCGCTCGTCTGCGTGACGCGGATGGTGTCGCCGTCGTCGATCGTCGGCGCCTGCGGCGAGCCGGGCGAGAGGTCGACGAAGAAGTTGCCCTCGAGGAAGATGCGCGGGCGGATCTTGAGCGTCGCGTCCTTGTGGATCGGGAGGCCCTTGTCCTGGATCTCCATCTCCACCATGGACATGTTCGTGTCCTTGTAGCGCGTGATCTTCTTCACGCGCCCGACCTCGACGCCCGCGATGCGGACGGGCGAGTTCGCGCGGATCGAGTTCGACGTCTCGAAGACCGCCTTCATCCGGAAGCCCTTGGTGAAGGGGATGTCCTTCGTGAAGCCGAGGAAGATGAGGACGCCCGCGACGACGAGCGTCACGATCGCGACGGTGACCGGGCTCGCGCCGCGGCGGTCCTTGCGCGGGATCCGCGCCTCGTCGTCGCCGCCACCGCGCCGGAACGGGTTGCGCATCAGCCGCCTCCCACCTGGTCAGCGGGCTTGTCCTGCGACGGGAGGCTGCCCTCGCTGTCGCGGATGATCTTCGTCTTCTCGGTCGTCGTGCCCTGGTTGCCCGGCACGTTGCCGATGACGGTGCGGCCCTTGAGCCACGGCTCGTTGCCGGCCTCGCACTCGGTGATGCGGTCGCCGCCGGGGGTGTTCGGGAGCGCGTTCGTATGCAGGAAGTTCGCCTCGGTCGAGCCGCCGTCGCCGTTGCCGGTCTTGCCGTTGGCCGGCGCGCTCGACGGGCCGCCCTCGTTGTTCACGCCGAGCGGCGCGGAGATGATGATGAACCGCTGCCACGTGCCGTTGTTGTCGCCCTCGGACAGCAGCGAGGCGACGTTGCGGAACCAGATCGACGCGTAGTTGCAGACGGTCTGCGTCGGCGCGAGGTCCGCGACCGTCGGGCGCAGGATCTTCGTGGCCGTCCGCAGGCCGTTGATGCCGAGCGTCGTCATCGGGTCCTCGGCGAAGTCCTGCAGCGCGCGGAACGTCGGCTTGAGCTCCTCGTTGAGCTGGATCGTGCGCGGCAGGACCTTCTGGCCGACCACGAACGCGTCGGCGAGGTCCGGCGCGGCGAGGCGCAGCTGGCGGATGCCCGGGCGCAGGAGCCGGAAGAGCTCCTCGTTGTTCGCGAGGAACGCGCGCTGGGTCGGGAAGCCCTCGATCGCCGCCTCGAGCGCCGCCGGCCCGGTCTCGATCGACTCCTGGATGTCGCCGCGGACGTCGGACAGCGCGCGGAACGTCGTGTCGAGCCCGCGGAAGAGCGACGCCTGCTCCTCGGCGACCGGCGCGGTCTCCGCCGCCGCCTGGCCGAGCCCGCGGAAGAACCCGCGCAGATCGGCGCGCGGGTCGGCGAGGTTCTTCATGACCGGCTCGAGGTTCTTGAGCACGCTCGGCAGCACCCCGAGGGCGGCGTTGAGCGACTGGCCGCGGCCGGCCAGCGCGCCGCCGAACTCGTTCGTGTTCGCGCGCATGCCCGCGCGCGTGGGCTCGTCGAAGGTGGAGAAGAACTCGTCGATCTCGACGGGCGCCGGCGTGGCGTTGCGCAGCGGGATCGTCGACCCCGTCTCGAAGCCCTCGCGCGACGTGCCCTTCGTGATCTCGAGGTACTTCAGGCCGAGCGCCGACCGCGGCCGGACGATGACCGACGAGTCGTTCGGCAGCGGCTGCACCGCGGTCTCGAGCTTCAGCGACAGCTCGGCGATCGTGCGGCCGTCGCGCAGGCGCTTGGGCGTGATCTCGTTGATGACGCCGACGCGCGTGCCGCCGATGCGCACCTCGTTGCCGCGCACGAGGTTCGCGGCGTTCGGGACGTCGGCCTTCAGCTCGTACGTGGGCACGAACGGCAGCCCGTTGTTCGCGTTGTACGCGAGGAACACGGCGACGATGACGACGAGCGTCGTCGCCGCGCCGATGAGCACGGGGTTCGCCGCGATGGACGCCGCGCCGCGCCGCCTCACGAGTCCCCTCCGAGCAGGTAGTCGAGCAGCCCTTCCTGCGTGGCGTCGGTCGTGCTCTGCGTGCCCGAGCCGGAGGACTGCGCGGGCGCGGCCTCGGTCGTGGGCGCCGCGGCCTGCGTGTCCTGGCCGGGCAGGAGCGCCGGCAGCTTGAGCGCCTTCGCGTCGGTGGCGGCCCCGCGCTGCTTCGCCGCGTCGGTCTGGCGGCGCTGCGCATCGGAGGCCTGCTTGGACGCCGACTGGCTCTCACGGAGCTTGTCGACGCCGAACGCGCTGAGGATGTTCGAGCGGTCGACGCTCGCCGCGCGGGCCGCCGCGGACTCGCCGCGCGTGAAGCGCGCGCCGCAGCCCGGCTGCTGGTCGGTCGAGTACTGCGAGCAGGTGTTGACGATCAGGCCGGCGCGCAGGTAGTGGCCGAACTGGTCGTAGCCGTTGATGGCACCCACTTGGTAGAAGATGTAGTCGAGCAGGCGCTCCAGGCCGCCGGTCTCGCGCAGGCTCTGCGTGAGGTCGCCGAGGTCCTTGGCGAGCGGCGCCGCCTCGTCGGTCAGCCGCCGCAGGTCGTCGATGATCGGCTTGCTCGCCAGCAGCGCCGGCCGGCCGACGTCCGCGGTCTCGCCCAGCGACTTCAGCGCCGGGATGCTCGCCTGCGCGAACGGGCCCTGCTCCTTGAAGAGGCGGTTGATGGAGGGCGCGGCGGCGTCGAGGTCGCTCAGCACCGGGCGGAACTCGTCGGAGAAGCTGCCGAGGCGCTGCATCGTCGGCTTGAGCTCGGCGAGGAACTGCGGCAGCAGCTCCAGGTTGCGCTCGAACTGCGCGCGCCGCTCGGCGGTCGCGCGGTTCACGTCGTCGGCGTTCTCGATGAAGCTCGTCAGGCGGCGGCGGTCGCGCGCCAGCGGGGCGAGCACGGTGTCCGAGTTGCGCGCGAGCTGGCGCAGCACCTGGTTCTGCTCGCCGAGGATCTTGAGGACCTGGTTGACCGCGCCGAGCGCCGGGTTCGCGCGGCGGATCGTCTCGTTGAGGTCCTCCGCGCGGCCGCCGACGGCGGCGCCGAGCTCGTTGAGGATGATCGACAGCCGCTGGCGCTGGGGCAGGCGGTTGATGTTGTTGATCAGGTCGGTGTCGACCGGCTTGGAGGTGCGGTCGACGGGCAGAAGGTGCGCCCCCTCGCCGTCCTCGCCGTCCGGGATGACGCCGAGCGCGGGCGGCGGCTGCGCGCCGTTCGTCCGCGGCTCGGTCAGCGAGCACTCGACGTACTTCTCGCCGATGAGCGACTGCGGGCGGATCGTGCACTTCGCGTCCCGGCGGAAGTCCGCGAACTCGGGACGCGTGATCTTCACCGTGACGGCGGCCTTGTTGTCCTTCGTCACGTCGAGCGCGTCGATCTTGCCGACGTTCACGCCCGCGACGCGGACGTCCTCGCCCTCGATGAGCGAGAACGCGTTGTCGAAGATGATGCGCAGGCGGTAGTCGCCGTCGTCGCCGTCGGCGCCCGTCCCGAGGACGAGCACCACGCCGGCGGCGATCAGCACCGCTCCGATGGCGATCAGGCGCTTCACGGCCCCGGGATCACCTGCCGCGCGTCGCAGTCGAGGGTGCCGTCGTCGGTGAACGGGTTCGAGCCGTCCGGCGCCGGCTGCACCGCGGCGCCCGGGCAGCGGCGGAACATGCCCGTCTGCAGGCCGGCGAGCCGGTCGTCCGGGTCCTGCGGCGTCAGCAGGCCGCCGGCCGCGTTGTCGGCGAACGAGAACGAGTTGAAGATCGGCTGGATGCGCGCGATGTGGCCGTTGGCGTCGTACGGCGCCGCCGAGCTGCCGAAGTCGCGGAACCAGCCGACGAGGTCCGGCGTGTAGGGCCGGATGAAGTCGAGCACCGGGATCGACCGCTTGACCGCCTTGACCGTGTTCTGCAGCGACGGCGAGGCGACCTGCGCGAGGCGCGGCGCCTTGTTGTTGAGGTCGATCAGGTCGTTGTTCGGGCCGGGCGACTTGATCGCCGCGCGGAGGTCGCTGATCGTCGGGCGCGCGTCCTTGACCAGCGGGCGCAGCTCGCGCAGGAAGCGGGCGAGGTCCTTCGTGGCCGGCTTGGACTCGGCGACGAGCACGTCGAGGTCGTCCAGCGTGCCGCGCAGGTTCACGAACGTCGAGTTGGCGCGGCGCAGCGTGTTCGGCAGCTGCTGCAGCGTCTGGGAGAACGCGGCGTTCTCGTCGGCGATGCCCTGCGCGGCGTTGTTCGCGTTCGAGACGAGGTCGGTGACGGTGTCGCGCTTGGCGGCGATCGCGGTCATCGTCTTCGCGGCGTCGATGATGAACTGCTGCAGCGTCTTCGAGTCGTAGGTCAGCTCGTTGACGAGCTCGCGCGTCGTGGAGATCGCCGGGTTGAAGTACTTCGCCGCCTCGTTGGCCTGCTTGCCCTTGCCCTCGTACTGCTGCGCCGAGCCCTGGATGACCTTCTGCAGGTCGGCGCGCGCCTTCGGGTCGAGCGTGTTGAAGAGCTGGTCGAGGTCGACGATGTCCTGCGTCTTGGACGTGTCGAGCAGGGCGCCGTCGTCGAGCGCCTTCGCGTTGTTCGGGCCCGGCGTCAGCTGGATGTAGCGGTTCGCGATGCCCGACAGCGAGGTCGCGCGGATGACCGCGCGCGTGCCCTCGCGCAGGGGCGAGAACTCCTTCGAGACCGCGATCTCGATCCGGGCCCGGTTGTCGTTGGTGAGCTCGATCTTGCGGATCGAGCCGATGCGCCGCCCGCCCACCTGGACGTCGTCGTCCTTCACGAGCTGGCCCGCGTTCTGGAACTCCAAGCGGTACGTCGTCCCCTTGTCGCCACCGAGCAGCACCACCGCGACGAGCACGGCGGCGAGCGCAAGGGCGGCGAGTGCGATCACGCGTCCGGCGTTCACGCAGGGCACCTATGGCAGTTGTTCGGGTGGTCGGGAAGGTGGGACAGGGGGATGCTTCCGGAAGATGGTTCTTCGGGCGGGCCGATGCTGCCCGCCGGATGTTGACTTGCTGTTAGGGCAGCGGCTATTCCATGCCGAGGGGCCCCTGCGACTCGCCACTCAGGAACTGGCGGACGAACGGGTTGTCGGACTCGAAGAGCTCCTCCGCCGGGCCGGACTCGACGATGCGGCCCTTCCACAGCACGGAGATGTGCTCGGCCACGCGGCGGGCGGTCATGATGTCGTGGGTGATGAGGGTGAAGGCGGGCGGGTGCTCCTCACCGCGGCTGCCGAAGTCCTCCATCATCTCCGCGTGGATCTCCTGGATGAGCTCGCCCAGGAGCGCGGTGCGGACGGGATCGAGGCCCGAGTCGGGCTCGTCGAAGAGGACGATGCTCGGGTCGAGCACGAGCGCGCGCGCGAAGCCGGCGCGCTTGCGCATGCCGCCCGAGAGCTCGTTCGGCATCTTGTCGCCCGCGTCGCCCAGGCCGACCTCGGTCAGGCGCCGCGTGACGATCTCCGTGATCTCGTCCTCGCCCTTGTCCGTGTGCTGGCGCAGCGGGAACGCGGTGTTGTCGAAGACGTTCATCGAGCCGAAGAGCGCGCCGTCCTGGAAGAGGACGCCGAACTTCTTGCGCATCTCGAACAGCTCGTCGTCCTGCATGTTCGGCACGGACTCGCCGTGGACCAGGACGTCGCCGTCGTCGGGGTACAGCAGGCCGACCATGTGCTTGATGCACACGGACTTGCCGGTGCCGGACGGGCCGAGGATCATCGAGATCTTGCCCTCGGGCAGGCCCATGTTCAGGCCGCGCAGGATGCGGTTGCGGCCGAACGCCTTGTGCACGTCGATGAACTCGACGGCGTCCGGCGCGCCGGTCGGGCGCTGCTTGCCGGTGTGCCAGCGGTACTCGTCGTCGTCGGCGCGGCCGTCGCGCTCGTCGACGACCGACACGCGGCCGGTCTCCTGCTCCGACGCGCTGACCGAGCCGGTGGGCTCGCGCGTGAAGGAGGGGCGGTCGTCGGCCTGGCGATCCGCCTCGGCGCGGGACGCCTCCTGGCCCTCCGCGCTGTTCGGGTCGTAGGGGCGGCTCGCCTGCTCGTCGTGCGGCAGGTCGTCGCCGCCGCCCCGGCGCTCGGATGGAATACGCGGCATGTCTCTCGTCAACCTCCGATGGGTGCGCGCGGGTTGGCGCCCCAGAAGAGCTGCGTGCCGAGCATCCCGATGAGGTGCACGAGCACGATGTTCAACACCATGGACTTCGCGGTGGCGGTTCCCACCCCTACGGGGCCTCCCGAGGCGTTGTAGCCGTAGTAGCACCCGACCAGCACGATGACCGTGGCCATCGCCATGCCCTTGATCACGGAGTACAGGAGGTCTGGTGGGTTCTGGAACATCCAGAAGATCAGGAAGAACCCGCCGGAGGAGACCTCGCCTATCTGCTCGACCACCGCCAGGTAGCTGGCGAAGAAGCCGGCGCCGACGCCCGCGATGTACATGAACGGCAGCACCAGCCAGGCGGCGAGCAGACGGGTCGCGCAGAGGAAGAGGATCGAGTCGATGCCCATGACCTCGAGCGCGTCGATCTCGTCCGAGATCCGCATCGAGCCGAGCTCGGCGACGATGCCGGTGCCGATCTTCGCGGACATCATGTAGCCGAACGCGTACGGCACGAGCTCGCGCAGGTCGCACCACGCGGCGAAGACGCCGGCGTAGGCGGGCGAGCCGACGGCGCGGTTGAAGTACGCGCCTTCGATGCCGCACTGCAGGCCGATGATGAAGATCAGGCCCCAGATGACGAGCGTCGAGGAGAGGATCAGCACGCCCGCCTGACGCAGCGCCTCGCCGAAGAACTTCAGGACGCGCAGCGTGAGGACGAGCCCGACGATCCGCCCGCAGAACTTCGCGATCTCGCCGAACGACGCGAGCCAGTCGCGCGGGACCGCGAGCCAGCTCACCGGATCACCTGGATCTCGGGGTGCGTCGCCAGCAGCGTCTGGGTGAAGACGTAGTTGAACGCGAAGACGCCGAGGAAGGCGATGACGACCGCCTGGTTGACGGCGCGGCCCACGCCCTCGGCGCCGCCGGACGCGGTCATGCCCTTGTAGCAGCAGACGATGGCGACGATGGCGCCGAAGCCCGTGCACTTGAGGACCGACCCCCAGAGGTCCGTCGTCGAGGCGTTCGTGAAGAAGGTCGCCCAGAACGGGCCAAGTGGCGCGCCGTTGACGAGCGTCGCGATGACGCCGCCGAAGATGCCGAACAGCAGCGCGTAGATGTCGAACAGGCCCGTGATGAGCATGAGCGCGAGGAAGCGCGGGACCACGAGGTTCTTGACCGGGTCGACTCCGAGCACCTGCAGCGCGTCGAGCTCCTCGCGGATCTTGCGCGCGCCGAGGTCGGCGGTGATCGCCGTGCCGGCGACGCCGGCGACGATGATCGCCGTCACGAACGGCGCGAACTCGCGGATCGACGCGAGCACGAAGAAGCCGCCGAGGCGATCCAGGGCGCCGAACAGCACGAGGAAGTTCGCGGCCTGCAGCCCTGGGGCGCCGTAGCCGAAGGCCACCGTGCTCACGAGCAGGGGGAACCAGCACAGCTTGAGCGCGAAGAGGAACTGGCCGATGAACTCGCCGCCGTAGGGGTACGGCGGACGCAGGGCAGACATGATCGTCTTCCCCGTGAGGATCATCATGTCCCCGACCTCTTCGAGCAGGTTCTTCATCGGAAGGAACCCGCGATCGGCGACGCTTCGGACCAACCCTCTCCCCTTCTCCCTCGCGGACAGCGGCGGACCGTGATGGCCCGCACACTCCGGCAGCGTACGCAAACGTCCGTCTGGGTGACAAATGGGAACCGTCACCCGCGGCGGCCGAGGGGGAACCTGCGCGCGATGCCCGTTCTCTTGGTACCTTCGCGCCGCGATGAGGGGCCGGAGCCTGGTACTGGGAAGCGTCGTGTTGATCGCCGCGGGATGCGGCGGCGGTGGCGAGCGCCAGGACGCCGACGAGCCGAGCGGCACGTGGAAGGTCGACGTCGTCGAGGCCGCGTTCCCGAAGTCGCAGCACGTCGCGAAGCCCGAGACGATGCGCATCCGCGTGCGCAACGCCGACGACCGCGCGCTGCCGAACGTCGCCATCACCGTCGACTCGTTCTCCGCGCGGTCCGAGCAGGCGAACCTCGCCGACGCGAACCGCCCCGTCTGGGTCGTCGACGACCAGCCGCGCGGCGGCACGACCGCCTACACGAACACTTGGGCGCTCGGGCGGATCGAGCCCGGCCAGACTAAGACCTTCGAGTGGAAGGTCACGCCCGTGAAGGCCGGCTCCTACGACATCACCTACCGCGTCGCCGCCGGCCTCGACGGCAAGGCGAAGGCCGAGCTGACGGGCGGCGGCCGCCCCCAGGGGAAGTTCGACGTCTCGATCTCGCGCGAGCCCGCCCAGGCCCGGGTATACCCGGACACGGGCGAGGTCATCCGCCGCTGACGCCAGCCGCGTTGCAGCTGAAGGCCCCGCTCTACCGGGGTCGAACCTGACTGCGACGTGCCACGGAGACTTGACGCAGGGGATGTGCTGGCCGGACTCGGTGCGGTCCTGCTGCTCGTGGCGACGTTCTTCACCTGGTTCGGCGACCTGAACGCATGGGAGGCGTTCGAGGTCCTGGACCTGGTGCTGGCGCTGCTGGCCCTCGCGGTGATCGCCGCGCTGCTCGGCACGGGCGACGGGTTCGGCCCGCGGTTCGTGGCGCCGCTCGGCGCGCTCGCGCTCGTGATCGTCGTCGTGCAGATCGCCGAGCCGCCGCCCGCCGTGCTCGACACCGATCGCGGCGCCGGCGTGTGGCTCGCCCTCGCCGCGGCGCTCGCGATCCTCCTCGGCGGCCTGCTGCGCACCTCCCGCGTGTCGGTGACCGTCAACGTCGGCGAGCGGGAGACCCGCTCGCGCGTCGCGTCCGTGGACCGGCGCTCCGACACCGCCCCGCCGGCCGCGCCGGCGCGGCCGGTCACCGAGGACCGGCCGACCGAGGCGTTCGCGCCGGTGGACCCGCCCGACGACCCGCCGGCATCCGGCCGGCCATGATGAACTGGAACATGGAGCAGATCCGATGACGACCACCGTCGCCCCCTTCGAGGTCCTCCGCTTCGAGGCCGCTCCCGTCGCCGGCGGGGTCGCGGTGCTCGAGCTCGACGGCCGCTTCACCGGCCGCCCGGCCGCCCGGCCGCACCTGCTCGTCGAGTCGGTCGTGCGCCGCGAGCTGCCCGCCGTCTGCGTTCGCTTCGACCCGTGGTCCGCGACGTTCGCCGTCCCGCTCGACGTCCTCGAGGACGAGGGCACGACGTTCGCGCTCGTCCCCGACCGCGGCCCGCTCATCGCCCTCCCCACGCCCGACGTGGTGGCCGAGGGCGACGGCGACCGCTACGTCCGGATGGCCCGCACGGCGAACGAGCTGCGCCACCGCCTCGCCGCGATGGCCGAGCGCGCGGAGACCGCCGAGGCCGAGCTCCGCGAGCTCGACGGAGCGCTGACGAACGCGATCGCCGAGCGCGACGACGCGCACACACGCATCGAGATCCTCGAGTCCGAGCTCTTCGACGTCCGCACGCAGCTGACCGACGTGGCCGAGCGCGCCGACGTCGCGACGACCGAGGTCATCGAGACGCGCACGCGCGCGGAGGCCGCCGAGGCGGAGGTCATCGAGACGCGCACGCGCGCGGAGGCCGCCGAGGCGGAGCTCGCCGCGCTCCAGGAGCGCGCGCACGAGGTGGAGAACGAGCTCGCCGATGCGCTGGCCCGCGCCGAGGCCGCCGAGGCGCAGGCCTACGACCTCCGCGGCGCCCTCGAGACCGCGCGCGAGACCCGCACGGTCACTGCGCGGCCGGAGACGGAGGGTGCGGAGACGGTCGCGGCGGCCGAGACCGTCGCCACCGAGGTCGTCGAGACGCCGGACGACCGCGAGGCCCGGCTGATCTGGGGCGCCTCGGACGACGAACCCGAGGACGAGCCCTCGACCGAGATCGCGACGCGGCCGTGGTGGGCGTCGCTCGAGGAGCGGATCCCCGCCTCGCTGACGCCCGCGCGCATCGCCGTCGGCGGGGCGCTGCTCGTCCTCTTCCTCTGGCTCGTCCTGATCTTCCTGGGCCTCGGCCCCGTCTGACCGCCCCTCTCAGCGCGGCAGGCGGGGCGCGATGATCCGGTAGGCCTTCAGCCCGAGGCCGAGCCGCTCGCGGTCCTCGGACTGCATGGGGTCCAGCCCGGTCAGCTCCTTCACGCGATCGAGCCGGTACGCGACGGTGTGGCGGTGCGCGTAGATCGCCGCCGCGGTCGCGTTCATGTTGCAGTTCTGCTCCAGGTACGCCTCGAGCGTCCCGACGAGGTCCGTCCGGTACTGGTCGTCGTAGCGGACGATCGGCGCGACCGTGTCCTCGTAGAACGACCGGACCTCCTCCGGGTGCGACGCGAGCACGCGGAAGAGCAGCCGGTACGTGCCGGTGCCGATGTCCTCGGACCCGATCCCGCCGTCGCCGTCGGACTGGCGCAGGACGTCGAGCACCAGCTCGGCCTCCTGGATCGCCCGCGGGAGCTCTGCCGGGTCGGCGTAGAACGACGACACGCCGACGACGCCGTGGCGCTGCAGCTTGCCCGCCAGCCGGCGCGCCAGCGCCAGCGTCTCCTCCGGCGCGTCGTCGCCGCCCGCACCCGGCAGCAGCGCGTACACGCGGCCGTCCATGTGCTGGGCGAGCGCGCCGGGCACCTCGCCGGCGATCGTCGCCACGACGTGGCGCGGCCGGTCGGTCGTCAGCTCGGCGCAGAGGATCACCGCGCCTCGCGACAGATCGCAGCCGAGCCGTGCGGCGCGCCGGACGATGTCGCGCGGCTCGATGTCCGGCCGCGTGCGCAGGTCCTCGAGGAACGAGCCGCGGACCTCCTGCTCGACCTGCTCGCGGGCCATCTCGACCGCGACGTCGGTGAGCGCGGCGACGGCCGCGAGGTGCAGGAACTCCCGCGCCTCCGGTGAAGCAGCGCCGGACCCGATGAGGGCGACGACGCCCAGCATCTCGTCGCCCTGCTCGATCGGAGCCTCGGCCAGCACGAGGTCGGGCACGGGCGTCGGCCGCCCGCGCGCCCGCTCCCCCACGTACCGGCGCAGCGCCGGCAGCGCGGAGGCCGCAGGTCCACCAGCCGGCGCCGCCACCGCGACGTCGTGCCGCGGGACGACGATGGCCACCGGGCCGTCGACGGCCGCCGCCGCCAGCTCGGCCACCCGCCCGAGGCCCTCCCCGCCGAGCACGGCGTCCACCATCTCGAGGTGGACGCCGCGCAGGCGCTCGACGAGGCCGAGCGGGGCGACTTCATGGCGGTGAGTCCCCTCACCTTCCGGCATCGCCCCGCCGAACAACGGAGCTAGCCGGTCGCCGCGGCCGTCGCGGCGTCCGGGTGGGCCTGGAGGACCTCCTCGCCGGACTCGCCGGTCCGGACGCGGTAGGCCTCCTCCACGGGCATGACGAACACCTTGCCGTCCCCCACTGCGCCCGTGCGGGCGTGCTTGAGGATGCAGTCGACGATCGTCTGCACGTCACGGGTGGCCACGACGCACTCGAGCTTGATCTTGGGCCGCAGGTAGTTCGTCACCTCGGCGCCGCGGTAGCGCTCGGTGATGCCCTTCTGACGGCCGGATCCCTTCACCTCGCTGATCGACAGCGAGGGGAAGCCGAGCTCGAGGAGCTCGGCCCGGATGGGCTCGAACGACTCGTGCCGGATGTAGGCGCTGATCAGCTTCATGTCGCAGGGACCTCCTGGCTGGTGCTCGGGGCGGAGTAGCTGGCTCCCGCCATCACGGGACGGGCCGCCGGGGCCGCACCGTATCCCTCCAGCTCGGACTGCGGGATGAACTGCTCGGGGTAGCCGTACATGCCGTGCTCGGAGATGTCGAGGCCGGCGAGCTCGTCCTCCTCCTCGACCCGCAGGCCGAAGACCGCCTTGATGGCCGCGAACGTGATGTACGAGAGCACGAACACCACCGCGAACGCCAGGCCGACGCCGACGATCTGCACGCCGAGCTGCTCCAGGCCGCCGCCCTCGAACAGGCCGGCCTTGCCGATCCCGTTGTAGGCCGCCAGCCGGTCGCTCGTGAACAGGCCGCAGGAGATCGTGCCCCAGATGCCCGCGAGGCCGTGCGCCGACAGCGCGCCGACCGGGTCGTCCAGGCGGATGCGCTCGAAGAAGAACACGCCGTAGACCACGATCACGCCGGCGATGAAGCCGATGATCGGCGCGGCCCAGAACTCGACGTAGCCGGACGGAGCGGTGATCGCGACGAGCGCGGCGATCGCGCCGTTGCCGATCATGCCGACGTCCAGCGTCTTCTGCTTCAGGCGCGAGGTGAGCAGCGCGCCCAGCACGCCGGCGGCGGCGGCGAGGTTCGTCACGATGACGACCTCGGCGAAGCGCCCGTCGGCGGTGCCCAGGGTGGAGCCCGGGTTGAACCCGAACCAGCCGAGCCACAGGATCAGCACGCCGAGGCCGAACAGCGGCATGTTGTGGCCGGGGATCGCCCGCGGCTTGCCGTTCGCGTCGTACTTGCCCTTGCGCGGCCCGAGGAGCAGCAGCGCGGCGAGCGCGCCCGTCGCACCGGTGAGGTGGACGACCGTCGAGCCGGCGAAGTCCTGCACGCCGGAGCCGACCGTCGACAGCAGGCCGCCGCCGAAGATCCAGTGCGCGATCAGCGGGTAGATGATCGCCGAGAAGACGATGCCGTAGATCGGGTACGCGATGAACTTGATGCGCTCGAGCGTCGTGCCCCAGACGATCGCCAGCGAGACGGCGCAGAAGACGAACTGGAAGAAGAAGAACGAGGCGAAGGGCCCGTTCACCGTCTCGGTGCCGTAGAGCTCCGTGAAGAAGCTCGGGTTGATGGCCTGGTCGAAGTGGAAGAAGAACCCGGAGTCGCCGGCGAACTTCGCTCCACCACCGAACGCGATGGCGAAGCCGACGGCCCACCACGCGAGCGTGGCGATCGAGAAGTTCGTGAGGATCTTCCCGACGACCGTTCCCACGTTCTTGCCGCGGGAGAAGCCGATCTCGAGGAACGCGAAGCCGGCCTGCATGAACATCACGAGCAGGGCGGCGACGATGACCCAGGTCGTGTCGACCCGGGACAGGGCGTCTTCGACGGTCGGCTCGTCCTGGCCGAACGCCGCGGTGGGCAGGATCAGAAGCGCGAGCAGCGCGAGGAGCGCCGCTCTGCGAGTACGTGTTGAGCGCATGGCAGCAGTCTTGGCTTGGCGCCGCCACGGTTCCTCATCCCGCTGTCGAAAGATCGACCGGCCCGTTTCTCCAACCGGTCGAGTCCCCTGCCATCAGGGCGAAACCGGCGCGACGCTCTTTCGCCACGCGTACAAGGTCCCCTCGCACGCGCGGCCATAGGCTGCCGTTCATGCCTCCGACCCGACTCCGGTCGCCCAACGTCACCGCCGCGCAGTGGAGCGCGAACGGCGGCGCCCTGGGGACCTCCGACCTGACCTCGCCCGCGAACCAGATCTTCGGGGCCAACGTCTTCACGCCCGCCGAGCAGCGCGCGCGACTGCCGAAGGACGTGTACAAGCGCCTCCAGAAGACGCTCGACAACGGCGAGCCGCTCGACCCCACGCTCGCCGATGCCGTCGCCGCGGCCATGAAGGACTGGGCGATGGAGAAGGGCGCGACGCACTACACGCACTGGTTCCAGCCGCTGACCGGGCTGACCGCGGAGAAGCACGACTCCTTCTACAACCCGACCGGCGAGGGCACGGCGCTTGCCGAGTTCAGCGGCAAGGAGCTCATCCAGGGCGAGCCGGACGCCTCCTCGTTCCCGACCGGCGGCATCCGCGCGACGTTCGAGGCGCGCGGCTACACCGCGTGGGACCCGAGCTCGCCGGCGTTCATCCTCGAGAACCCGAACGGCGCGCTGCTCTGTATCCCGACCGCGTTCGCGTCGTGGACGGGCGAGGCGCTCGACCAGAAGATCCCGCTCCTGCGCTCGATGGACGCGCTGTCGAAGTCGGCGATCCGCGCCCTGCGCCTGTTCGGCGACCTCAGCGCCCAGCGCGTGTTCACGACGGTCGGCGCCGAGCAGGAGTACTTCCTCATCGACGAGCAGTACTTCTACGAGCGCCCCGACCTCATCAACACGGGCCGCACGCTCTTCGGCGCCAAGCCGCCCAAGGGCCACGAGCTCGACGACCACTACTTCGGGTCGATTCCCGAGCGCGTGCTCGCGTGCATGCTCGAGGCTGAGCGCGAGCTGCAGATGCTCGGCGTGCCGGTCAAGACGCGCCACAACGAGGTCGCGCCGAACCAGTACGAGCTGGCCCCGATCTTCGAGAACTCGAACGTCGGCTCGGACCACCAGCAGATCACGATGCAGATCCTGCAGAACGTGGCCCGCCGCTACGGGCTCGTCTGCCTGCTGCACGAGAAGCCGTTCGCCGGCGTCAACGGCTCGGGCAAGCACAACAACTGGTCGATGGGGACCGACACCGGCTCGAACCTGCTCGAGCCCGGCGACGATCCGAAGTCCAACCTGCGCTTCCTGTTCTTCTGCGCCGCCGTCATCGCGGCGGTGAACAAGCACCAGGCGCTCCTGCGCGCGTCGGTCGCAAACGCGGGCCAGGACCACCGGCTCGGCGCGAACGAGGCGCCCCCGGCGATCATCTCGATCTTCCTCGGCCACGAGCTCGAGCAGGCGTTCGAGGGCAAGGGGCTCGACAAGGAGCACCTCGAGCTGGGCTCGCCGGTGCTGCCCCAGCTGCCGAAGCACGGCGGCGACCGCAACCGCACGTCGCCGTTCGCGTTCACCGGCAACAAGTTCGAGTTCCGCGCGCTCGGGTCGAGCATGTCGCTCGCGTTCCCGAACACGGTGCTGAACACGATCGTCGCCGAGGCCATCGACTCGCTGTCGGAGGACCTCGAGAACGCGATCAACGGCGGCGCCTCGCTCGAGGACGCGGTGTCGCAGGTCGTCACGCGGACCTACGAGGCCAACAAGCAGGTCTGCTTCGACGGCGACGGCTACTCGGACGAATGGCACGCCGAGGCCGAGCAGCGGGGGCTGATGAACCTCCGCACCACGCCGGACGCGCTGCCGTGGATCGTCAACGACCAGACGGTCACGGCGTTCAGCAACTACAACGTCCTCTCGGAGCGCGAGCTCGAGTCGCGCTACGAGGTGCTGCTCGAGCAGTACGTGACGAAGCTGAACATCGAGGCGGAGACGGCGGCGTCGATCGCGCGCACGCTGATCCTCCCGGCCGCGGTGCGCTACCTGCGCGAGCTCGACAAGGCCGACCTCGACGTCCTCGAGGACGAGCTCAAGCCGGTCGTCGAGCGCTTCGTCGCGTCGATCCAGGCGCTCGAGAAGGCGAACCTCGAGCATCCGGAGAACTGCGAGACCCTCGAGCATGCCGAGTACATGCGAGACACGGTCGTCGCGGCGATGAACGAGTGCCGCGACGTCGCCGACGAGCTCGAGAAGCTCGTCGCCGACGACCTGTGGCCGCTGCCCAAGTACGCGGAGATGCTCTTCATCAAGTAGGCATCGCGAAGGGGCCCGGCGCGTGCGCCGGGCCCTTCCATTTCGTGGCGCATCGCACGTAGGGTGTGCCATGGACACGCTCCGCAGGCACCTCAGCTACGCGAACGTCATGGCGACGATCGCGGTCTTCCTGGCACTCGGCGGAGGAGCGTATGCCGCGCTCAAGCTGCCGAAGAACAGCGTCGGGCCGGCGCAGGTGCGCGATGGATCGCTCGGTGCGAAGGAGCTCTCCCGCGCCGCGCGGACCTCGCTGCGCGGCAAGACGGGACCGGCCGGCGCGCAAGGCGCCGCCGGCGCACCCGGCGCGCAGGGCCAGACGGGACCGGCGGGAGCGCAGGGTGAGCAGGGCATCCAGGGGCCGCCCGGCATCGCGGCGGCACGCAGCGTCACGCGCGGCAGCTTCGGGGTGAGCACTCCCGGCTACACGCCGGTCGCGACGATGTCGAACCTCCCGGCCGGCGCGTACGTCATCAGCGCGGTGGCGACGTTCGGCTCGACCATCAACATCGCCAATGGCGACTGCCAGCTCACGGCGGGCGGGGTGACCGACACCGAGACCATGTGGGTGACCACCAACACGGGTCAGCCGGTTTCGTACGCGATCGCCACGACCCTCGCGAACCCCGGCAACGCGGTCCTGCAGTGCCGCTACGTCTACCTCGGCGGCGGGGCGACCCAGATCAACGGTTTCAACGCGCGCCTCATCGCCATCCCGGTGACCGGGGCGACGACGACGGCGGTCAACGGCTAGGGGATCGCGCGGGCGATGCGGTCGCGCATCGCCCGCAGCGCGTCCACGAGCTCGGCCGGCTCGTGAGCCTCGAAGTCGACGCCGAGCATCGTGATCCGCATCGCGAGCCACTCGAGGTTGTCGTCGCTCGCGCGGAACGTGCACGACTGGTCGTCGAGCGGCTCCACCGCTCCGCCGAGCCAGCGCCGCTGCCGCATCTCCTCGACCGGCGCGTGGAGCGTGACGACCGCCTCGTAGCGATACGTCGCCTCGGACAGCGACCGGCGCACGAACGACGCGGCGTCGTCGGCGGGCAGCGTCCGCGGGTGGAACCGGGTGCGTGTCGTGGCCGCGTCGCTGATCCGGTCGACGCGGAAGGTGCGCCAGTCGATGCGATCGCAGTCCCACGCGACGAGGTACCAGCGGCGGCCGGCGTTGACGAGCGAGTGCGGCTCCGCCTCGCGCTGCGTCGCGGTGCGGTCGCGGGCGGTGTAGGCGAAGCGGACGCGCTCGTGGTCGCGCGACGCGGCGGCGAGCAGCGTGAGGCACTGCGGATCGGCGCTCGGCCCGCTCGAAGGGGGAGCGAGCGTCGTGGTCGCCTGCTGCAGCGCGCTCACGCGGCCGCGCAGGTGCTTGGGCAGGACCTGCTCGAGCTTGACGAGCGCCCGCACCGCCGTCTCCTCGATGCCCGTCACCGACGCCGAGGCGGCGGTCCGCAACCCGACGGCGATCGCGATCGCCTCGTCGTCGTCGAGCAGCAGCGGCGGCATCGCCGCGCCCGCCGCCAGCCGGTAGCCGCCCGCCGGACCGGTGAGCGACTCGACCGGATAGCCCAGCTCCCGCAGCCGGTCGACGTCGCGGCGGATGGTGCGCGGCGAGACGTCGAGCCGGTCGGCCAGCTCGCGGCCCGGCCAGTCGCGCCGCCGCTGCAGCAGGGAAAGGAGCGTCAGCAGGCGGCTCGAGGTGGTCGCTTCACCCATGCCGGAAGCATGTTGTCAATTGAGGACAGAAACTGACCGCAACGTGCCGGAGCATCTCGGGCATGCGAGAGATCCGAGGGGATGCAGGGGGACCGGCGATCCGCGCCGAGGGCCTCGTCAAGACGTTCGGCGAGGTCCGGGCGCTCGACGGGGTGAGCCTCGAGGCGGCGCCGGGAAGTGTGCTCGGCGTGCTCGGGCCGAACGGCGCCGGCAAGACGACGACGGTGCGCGTCCTGACGACGCTGCTGCGCGCGGACGCGGGCACGGCGCGCGTCGCCGGGCTCGACGTCGTCGAGGACGCGGACGCGCTGCGGTCGCGCATCGGCCTGGCCGGCCAGTACGCGGCGGTCGACGAGAACCTGACCGGGCTGGAGAACCTGGTGATGGTCGGACGGCTCTACGGCGAGCGCCGCCGCGCGGCGCGCCGCCGGGCCGAGGAGCTGCTCGGCCGCTTCGCGCTGGACGACGCGGGCGACCGGATCGTGCGCACGTACTCGGGCGGGATGCGGCGGCGGCTCGACCTCGCGGCCGCGCTCGTCGCGCAGCCGCCCGTGCTGTTCCTCGACGAGCCGACGACCGGCCTGGACCCGCGCAGCCGGCTCGATCTCTGGGAGACGATCGAGCACCTCGTCGCCGACGGCACCACCGTCCTGCTGACGACGCAGTACCTCGACGAGGCCGACCGGCTCGCCGACCGCATCGCGGTCATCGACCACGGCCGCGTGATCGCCGAGGGCACGGCGGACGAGCTGAAGGGCCGCGTGGGCGGCCAGCGGCTCGAGGTGACGCTCGTGCACCCGGAGTCGGCGTACGCCGCGGTGTCCGCGCTACGCGGGATGGTCGCCGCGGAGCCGCGCGTCGACGGCACGGTCGTCTCGCTCGCCGTCGAAGACCGCGGCCGGGCGCTGCTCGATGCGGCGGCGCGGCTGCGCGACGAGGGCGTCCGCGTCGACGACATCGCGGTGCGGCGGCCGACGCTGGACGACGTCTTCCTGTCGCTGACCGGCCATGCCGCGGAGACGACGGAGGACGAAGTGGAGGACCACGAGCCCGTGGAGGTGGCGGCATGAGCAGCCTGACCCGACTGGTGCCCGACACGCTCACGCTGGCGGAGCGCAACCTCGTCCGCCTCCCCCGCTCCCCCGACCTGCTGATCGGCTTCACGGTCCAGCCGATCATGTTCGTGCTGCTGTTCGCCTACGTGTTCGGCGGCGCGATCGAGACGCCGGGGTTCGACGACTACATCGACTTCCTGATCCCGGGGATCATCACGCAGAACATCGCGTTCGGCGGGTTCGTCACCGCGCTCGGCCTGGCCGAGGACATGACGAAGGGGCTCATCGATCGCTTCCGGTCGCTGCCCACCGCGCGCGCCTCGGTGCTCGCCAGCCGCGCCGTCGCCGACGTCGTCACGAACGTCGTGTCGATCGTCGTCCTGCTGGCGACCGGGCTGATCATCGGCTTCGGGTTCGACGCGAGCGTCCTCGAGGTCCTCGCGGGGATCGGCCTCCTGCTGCTCTTCGGGTTCGCGTTCTCGTGGGTGTTCGCGGTGATCGGGCTGTCCGTCAGCTCGCCCGAGGCCGCGAACGGGATCGGCTTCACGCTGATCTTCCCGATCACGTTCATCTCGTCGGCGTTCGTGCCGGTGTCGTCGATGCCCGATGGCCTCGAGCAGGTCGCCGCCGCGAACCCCGTCTCGACGGTCGTCGACGCGATGCGGTCGCTGTGGCTCGGCGCGCCGGCGGGCAACGACGTCTGGCTCGCCGTCGTGTGGTGCCTCGTGATCATCGCCCTCTTCGCGCCCGTCGCGGTCGCGAAGTACCGGAAGGCGGCCGCGCGCTAGGAGTTCGCCGCGCCGAGCGTCTGGGCGCCGACCGCCCAATCGCCCTTCGCGTTCGTGTCGGTGCCCGACACCCGGCGCACGGTGTCGCCGGTCTTCGACGTCCCGGCCGCGGTCCAGTCGGCCGAGACGTCGAGGACGCTCGGCGTGCTCGACGTCGTGCAGAGAGCGCCGCCGCAGTTCGCGGGGAGCCACTGCGCCGCCGCCTGGATCTCCTGCACCGCGGTCGCGTAGCCCGCCGCCGGCGTGCCGGCGGGCAGCGCGAAGGCAACGGCGTCCTGGAAGCCATCGACCGGCGTCTTGACGCTCAAGACGCGCGCGTTGTAGGTGATGCCGATCGCGTTCCCGGCGACGTCCCAGGCGCCGTCGTAGCAGTCGGCGTTGGTCGCCGCGGAGTACTGGTTCTTCGCGAGCGCTTCCGTGTTCGGGCAGGTCGTCGTCGCCGGGTTCAGGTGGACGACGACGAGGTCGCCGTTCGCGACCACGACGTTCGGCAGCGTGGCCAGAACGTCGTCGGTCGCGCCGCCCTTCTGGCGGACCGTGATCCCGTCGAGGGTTCCGCCCGCGGTCGCGACGAGCTCGATGAGGTCCTTCGACGAGCTGATGTTCGGAGCGACCTCGTTGATCCGCAGGACGGCCTGCTGGACGTGGCCGTTGAACGAGGCGGTGTCGTTCGCCGGGTCGACCCCGGCGCCGAGGGTGTCCTGGACCGACTGCGCGACCGTCACCGTGTAGCCGACCGACGCCGTCTGCGCCGTCGTGGTCAGCGTCACCTGCGTGCCCGAGACGGTCGCGTGGGTGACGGCGAGCCCGTTGTCGACGGTGAACTGCGAGCCGTTCGGGTTCACGCTCGCCGCGCTGATCTGGCGGTCGAAGGTGACGACCACCGTCGTCGGCGACGCCGCGTTGGCGGAGACGACCCGCGGCGCCGGGCAGCTCGCCGGCACGACGTCGGCCGCGAACGCCGCGCTGAGCTGGGCGACCGCGTTGAACCGCCAGACGAAGCCGCGCTGCAGCGTGATGACGCAGCCCTGCCGGAGGCCGATCGCCGCGACGACCGTCGACGGCAGCCGCAGCTGGAGGTTGGCGTCGCCGCTGATGCCGGTGGTGTCGAGCCGCGCCGACAGGTGGCCGAGCCCCGCCGCGCCGAACGCCGTGGCGATCGTGCCCTGCGCCCCGACGAGCTCGCTCTCGTAGGCGCCGAGGTTCGTGACGACGTCGGTTGCGGTCGACAGCGGCTGCATGAGCGGCGCGGTGGCGACGCCGCTCTCGGTCTTCGTCAGGGCGGTGACGGCGGTCGCGCGGCGCTGCGACGCGACGGTCGCCATCTCGGTGATCGTGAAGGAGACCCGGTCGCCGGCGGCGGCGGCGCCCGCCGGGTCGACCGCGACGAAGAGCGCGGGGCCCGTCTGCAGCGCCTGGACGAAGAACCCGGCGGGGTCGCCGTCCTCGGGCTTGACGTAAGTGACGACCGCGCCGCCCACGGGCAGCGACGTCGTCCCGTCGGCCGCGGCGCGCGCCGACGCGATCTGCTCGGCCGGCGGCACGGCCGGAGCGGGCGCGGTGGGCGTCGTCGTCTCGCCGGGGGCAGGCGTGGTGCTCCCCGGCGTCGTCGTCTGCGACCCGGGCTGCGGCGTCGTCGTGCCGCCGGCGGGCGCGGGGACCGTGACGGTCAGCGCGCGCGAGGCGACGCGGCAGTTGTTGGCCTCCGACCGCTCGCGCACCCGGCGCAGGACGTCCGCGCAGGCGATCAGGCGGTACGTGCCCGCGGCCGTCGCGGGCGGGATCCGGACGAGGACCACTGCGCGAACCGACCGCCCGGCGCGCAGCGTGCCGAGCCGCCGCGACACGAGGCGCCGGTCGCGGGCGTCGCGCTTCGCGTCGCCGGAGAGGAACAGCGCAGTGCGCGACGGCGCCGCCCGCCCGCGGCCGGCGTTGACGGTCCGAGTGGCGACCGAGAGCGCCTGGCCCGCGATGATCGTCGTCACGGCCGGCGCGATCGAGGAGACGCGGAGGTCGGGCTTCGGGGCCGCGCCCGCCGCCGGCGCGGCGGCGAGCGCGAAGAGGGCAGCGGCGAGAGCGATGCTCCGGGTCACGGAGCGACTCTGCCAGAGCGGCCCTACGGCGTCGAGGTGTCGACGTCCTCGAGCTGCTTCTGGGCCTCCTCGATCTGCTCCTTGGCATCGTCGGGGATGTCGGCGTTGTCCTTTACCTCGTCGAGGGCGTCGGACGCGGTGGTCTTCGCCTTCTCCGTGATCTCGTTCGCGTCGTCCTGCAGCTCCTTGGCCGCGTCCTCGGCGCTCTTCTTGCCGGAGGCCACGTCCTCTCGGGCCTGCTCGGCCTTTTTCTGGAGGTCCTCGCCCTGCTGGCGCAGCTCCTCGCCCTGCTGCTTGAGCTTGTCGGTGCTGTCGTCCCCGCAGCCGGCGGCGCCGAGCGCCCCGGCCGCGAGCACCACGATGAGCATCTTGGAGATCGTCATGGCGCGACCCTCCCCGATCGGGAGGACGGCGTCAGTGTCAGACCGGTCTCAGTTGCCGCCCGCCTGGCCGATGAGCGGAGCGCCGCCGTAGACCGACATGTTCCCGCCGCCGGTCGAGATGACGTTCCCGCCGCCGGTGGCGATGACGCCGGCGCCGTCGCGCGAGAGGATCGACGAGCCGTTCTCCACCGTCATCCGCCCCTCGTGGAGCGCGAGGTTGCCGCCAGCCGGCCCGATCAGACTTCCGAGCGACTGCGGCCCGAAGTTGCCGCCGCCGGTCGAGATGACGTTGCCGCCGCCGGTCGAGATGACGTTCCCGCCGCCCGTGGAGATGACGTTCCCGCCGCCCGTTGCGATGACGCCGAGCCCCTTGTCGGAGATGAGCGACGCCAGCGAGAGGACGACGCCGTCGCTCTTCAGCTGCAACGCGGTCGAGGCGATCTTCGCCTGCGCGTCGGGCTTCAGGAGCTGTGCGACGGTGCCGGACTTGTGCTGGATCGCCAACGCGAGCGGACCGACGACCGCGCCGAGGTAGTTGCCCGCCTGGCCGTACGGAGTCGTCGCCGTCGAGATCTGGCCGACCTCGCCGCCCGCGAGCAGGATCAGCCCCGGCGCCGCGGCGACCAGCACGTTGCGGTTGTCGACCTTCACCGTGTTGTGCTGCCCCGTCACCGGGGTGGTGCCGACGAACCCGATGACCGCGGACTGCTGCACCGTCGGGATGCCGATCGCCGGCCCCGTCAGGCCCGACCCCATCAGCGCCGGCACGACGCCGAGCTTCCGCGCACGGGCCAGATCGGCGGCCGTCCCGGTGTAGTCCTTCTTCGACGCCGACCACGTGATCAGCCGCCCGCTGAGCGTGCGGAACGCCTTCTTCGCACGCGACACGACGCGCAGCTCGCGGAAGCCCTCGACCGTGAGGTCCTTGCCATACGAGGCGTAGAGCAGGAACCGGCCGTCGTCCGGCGCCTTGCTGCGGAAGGTCGCCTCGCCGTTGCCGTCGGTGCGCTTGCGCTGGCCGTTCCAGAACACGTCCGCGCCCGCGACGAGCCGGCCCGTCGCCCGCTCCGTCACCTGAACCGTGAGGTACGCGTACTGGCCCTTCGGCATCGCGCCGTCCTCGCCGATGCCCGGGTCGTTGGCGTCCTTGACCTTCGCCGGGTCCTCGCGCACGGTCAGGACGAGGTCGGTGCCCACCGGCCGGTGGACCTCGAGCACCACGACCTTGCCGTCCCAGTGCGCATCGACGACCTGCGCGCGGTCGGTGCCGGCGGCCTTCTTCACCTCGACGCGGAAGGGGCAGTCGGCCTCGATCAGCATCTCCTGCGCGATGTCCGGCGGCGTGCCGTGGAAGTGGTCGCGCAGGCGGTCGTCCTGCACGCGCTTGCGCTTGTAGCCCTCGTCGTACCGGCAGCCCTTGCGCTTCTTCAGCTCGATGGCCGCGGCTTCCTCGGGGTCCCAGTACTCGATGACGACCCGCTGCGGCTTGAGGATCGACGACTTGATCGTCGTCCCCGGCGCGGGCTGCTGGTAGACGAGGTCCATCCCCTCGCCCTTGTCCTCCATGAACGCCGCGGCCGCCTTGCCGCGCTTGGACGCGATCTCGGCGAGCTTGACCGGCCGCACGACGAGCTTGACCGGGATGATCCGCTTCTCGAAGAAGTGCTCGACGTCGCCGGCGTCGTTGTCGCTGCGGTCGAACCGCGAGGAGCTCGAGCACGTCCCGTCGCTCTTCTCCTTCGTGCAGCTGAGGACCCAGTTCTTCAGCGTCGCCGTCTTCTCGGCGGCGAGCGCGGCGGCGATCGCCTCGGCCAGCCCGGCCGGCAGCAGCGGGCTGTAGGACGGCCCGGGCTGCGGCTGGGGCTGCGGCTGCGGGTCGGCGGGCTTCTCGCCGCCGGTGCCGCCCGTGGCCGGCTCGGCCGGGTACGCGACGCCCTTCGCCATCGCGAGCGGCACCGCCGGGTGGCTCCCGCTCGTGGTCCGGTCGCTGCCGTTGCCGTACGTCCCGTCGCCGTCGTCGTCGCAGCCGTCGAGGTTCTGCGGCGCCGGGTTCGGGCGGCTCGGAGACGGGTTCGCCGCGTCCGGCACGACGTCGAACGAGGACCGTGTCAGCGAGTCGTTCTGGGCGTAGATCGCCCAGCGGTAGCTCGCCGCGCCGCCGATCCACGCCGTCGGGAAGTGCAGCTCGAGCTTCTGCATGCCGCCGCCGTCCGGGCCGGGCGCCGTCCACGTCGCGTCATGCGTGAAGTCGGCGATCTCCTGGCACGTGGCGGTCGCGTTGGCCGTCGGGTGGAGCGTCAGGATCGAGGACGGGTCGCCGTCGCTGAAGCCGCGCAGCCGCGCGACGTAGTCGGCGACGCCGTTGAAGTTCGTGTCGAACGCGACCCAGATCGCGTCCTGCTCGGAGCGGTTGGCGTCGTGCTCGATCGTCACGTCGACCCACGTGTCGCCGCCGCCCTGCGAGATCTCGACCGCCCGCACGTCCAGGGCCTTGCCGGCGAAGGACTCGGGGACGCCGTCGTCGGGGTCCGTGGTGGTCTGCGTGTTCGCTGCGGCGGGGCCGGCCGCGAGCAGGGCGACGAGCGCTGCGAGCAGCGCGACGAGGCGACGGGAAACGGGCAACCTGGAGTCCTTCCGGGTGGGACGGCGAGTCGGACCCAACCATCGGCCGATCGGTGACTGACGTCCACCCCAGTCTTTTCGCGCCAAGTACCCGAGGCGTTCCGCTCACAGCGCGATGACCTCCTCGCGATCGAGCGATGCGGCCGTCCGCTCGGTCAGCGCCGCGGCCGGCAGCGGCAGCTTCCCCGCGACGAGCACGACGTTCCCGCCCGCCCGGCGGCGGACGATGCTGCGCGGCGCGATCGCCAGGACGTGCGGGAACCGCTCGTGCAGCGTCACCGCGTGCTCCCGGGCGATCGGCAAGCCGCGGTCGTCGACGACGTTGAGGACGAAGACGCCGGCGGGCCGGAGCACGCGGTGCAGCTCGGCGGCGAACGCCGGCGTGGTCAGGCCGGCCGGGATGTCCTGGCCTTCGAAGGCGTCGCCGACGACGAGGTCGACGGTCGCGTCCGGCCGGCGCGGCAGCAGCTCCTCCGCGCGCCCGATCCGCACCCGCAGCCGCGGCGACGTCCGCAGCCCGAGGTGCATCCGGGCGAGATCCAGCACGCCGGGGTCGAGCTCGTGGACCTCGTTGGTCGACCGCGGCCGCGTCGCGAGCACGTACCGCGCGAGCGTGCAGGCCCCGCCACCGAGGTGCACGGCGTCGATCGCCGTCCCCTGCGGGCGGAACAGGTCGATGACGTCCCCGATCCGCCGGACGTAGGCCCACTCGAGGTGCGAGGGATCGTCGAGGTCGACGTACGACGTCTCGTGGTCGTCGAGCGTCAGCAGCCGCCCGCCCGGTCGTCGCGGGTCCGGTTCCACGCGCGCGAGCGCGTGCACCGTCCGCACCTCAACGACGGTGGGCGGCGCCTCGCGGCGCCGCCCACCTCGTCTGCTCGCTCGCCGGGCCACGAGCGAGAGGTCTAGTTGACGCTGGCCACCTGCGTCGCCGAGATGGCGCCCGCGTAGACCGCCCACTGGCGCTCGGTGCCCCAGCAGTAGACCTTCACGGTGCCCGGCGCGGCGAGCTCGCCGGCGATCTGCATGGAGTGGTCGGCGTAGTTGAGCGTCGTCCCGTTCGCCGTGTACGTCTGGCCGAAGCCCTTGAGCGTGCACTCGGTGATCGAGACCGTGTTCGTCCACGGGGTGTTCAGCACGGCGACGGTCGCCGACGCCTGGACCAGGTACTTGCCGGCGGGAAGGCTGAGCGAGCCGACCTCGACCTCCGTCACGCCGCCCGGCTGGAACTGCGTGCCGAACCGCGTGAACCGTACGTTCGAGGGGCCGCGCTCGCCCTGCGGACCGGTGGGGCCCGCGGGACCGGCCGCGCCGTCCTTGCCGTCCTTGCCGGCGGGCCCCTGCGGACCGGCGGGACCGGCCGGGCCGGCGGCGCCGTCATCGCCGTCCTTGCCGGCCGGGCCGGCCGGGCCGGTGGCGCCGTCCTTGCCCGCGACGCCGGTCGCTCCGTCCTTGCCCGCGGGACCCTGCGGGCCCGCCGGCCCGGTGGCGCCGTCCTTGCCGGCCGGACCCTGCGGGCCCGCCGGCCCCGGGCCGTTGGAGGAGTCGGAGCTGCTGCGGACGCCGGTCAGCACGGCGGGAGCGAGGTCGCGCGCCTGGACGCTGCCGTCCTTGAGGTCGCGCCCGGTGAGGGAGCTGTCCTTGACCGTGCTGCCGGTGACGAGCCGCACGGCGGAGCCGGCCATGGAGGTGCCGCCGAGCGCGACGAACAGCGCGATGGCGGCGAGGATCAGTGCGGCGGAGGGTCGCCGCGGGAGTCGCTTTCGGAGCATGGCGGCGACGGTAGGCGCGCGCGGGCGGACGTACACCGGGGATCCCCCTGGTGTGTGATGCAGGGGTGTCCCTGATCGTCGGTCTGGTCGCGTTCGGCGGCGGCGCGTGGCTGCTCGTCGAGTCGGTCGAGGGGCTGGTCGGGGCGCTGCGCGGGTGGGCCGGTGCGGCCGGGATGTCGGGGGTCGTGCTGGCGGCGCTCGTGCTCGGGTTCGACGTCGAGTCGACGGCGGCGGGCGTCGCGGCGACGCTCGACGACCTCCCCGGCACCGCGCTGGGGACGTCGATCGGGGCGGCGATCCTGCTGATGACGCTCGGGCTCGGGCTCGCCGCCGTCGTCGCGCCCTTCGCGGTCCGGCCGCCGACGCCGGTCCTGCTGGTCGCCGCGTACGCCGCCGTCCTGCCGGCCGTGCTGTGCCTCGACGGCGAGCTGTCGCGCGTCGACGGCGCGATCCTCGTCGTCGTCTTCCCGCCGCTCGTCTGGACGATCTGGCGCTCGCGGAGAGAGGGCGGCGGGGCCGGAGACCTCGCGGGGACAGCCGAGGAAGGCCCGGAGGCGGCCGCCGGAGACCGTGGGGCGCCGCGCCACCTCGCGCCGCGCCTGCTCGTGACGCTCGCGGGCCTCGTGGTCGGCGCCGAGCTGCTCGTCTTCGGCACCGAGCGCGTCGTGAACGAGCTGAGCGTCTCGGAGACCGCGTTCGGCCTGCTCATCGTCGCCGCGGCCGTCTCGTTCGAGGAGCTCGTGCTCGAGATGCTGCCCGCGCACCGCGGCTTCCCGGAGCTGAGCGTCGGCAACGCGCTCGGGACGCTCGTCTTCCTGTGCACCGGCTCGCTCGGCGTCGTCGCGCTCGTCCGGCCGCTCCCGATCTCCGACGCGGTCCGCGACTGGCACCTGCCCGCGCTGCTCTGCACCACCGCGCTGGCGCTGCTGCTGCTCGCCCGCGGGCGGCTCGGCCGCGCCGAGGGGATCGGGCTCTGCGCCCTGTACGCCGCCTACGTCACCGGGTCCGTGCTCGTGGGAAGCTGAGCTGCGGCAGACCACGGACGCCGCCGGGCGGCTCCGGGAGGACAGTCGGTGCATGAGCACCGCTGCGATCCAGGCAACCGGCGTCCGCAAGGTCTACGGCGAGGGAGGCACGCAGGTCGTCGCACTCGGCGGCGTGTCGCTCACCGTCGAGCCCGGCGAGTTCGTCGCGATCATGGGCCCGTCCGGGTCCGGCAAGTCCACTCTGCTGCACATCCTCGGCGCGCTTGAGACGCCGACGGGCGGCACCGTCACCGTGGCCGGCGAGCGCTACGACGACCTCGACGAGAAGGGCCTCACGCGCGTGCGCCGCGACCGGCTCGGCTTCGTCTTCCAGTTCTTCAACCTGCTGCCGTCGCTGACGGCGCTGGAGAACGTCCTCCTGCCCGCGCTCATCGCGCACAAGCGCTCGCCCGAGCTGGTCCGGCGCGCCGAGGGGCTCCTCGCGCGCGTGGGGCTCGGCGGCCGCTCGGGCCACACGCCGGCCGAGCTGTCCGGCGGCGAGCAGCAGCGCGTCTCCATCGCGCGCGCCCTCCTGCTCTCCCCCGAGATCCTGCTCGCCGACGAGCCGACGGGGAACCTCGACACGCGCGCCGGCCGCGAGGTGCTGGCGCTGCTGCGCAGCCTCGCCGACGACGAGCACCGCACGATCGTGATGGTCACCCACGACCCCGCCGCCGCCGCGGTCGCCGATCGCGTCGTCTACGTCCAGGACGGGCTGCTCGTGGCGGAGGAGCCGGGCGGTTCGGTCCGCCGCATCGCGGAGCGGCTCGCGTCGCTCACCCCCGACGAGGCAGCGACGGAGCTGATGACGGCATGATCCGGTCGCTCGACGGCCTGGCCCTGCGCCAGCTGGGCACCCGCCGGCTGCGGGCGCTGCTGACGACGTTCGGCATCGTCCTCGGCGTCGGGATGGTGTGCGGCGTGCTGCTGCTCGTCGGGACGATCCACAGCACGTTCAGCGACCTCATCGACTCCGCCTGGGGCGAGACCGACGTGGTCGTCAACGGCGCCGCGGGCGGCACGATGCCGCAGGACACGCTCGCCCGCGTCGAGGGCACCGACGGCGTGCGCGCCGCCGCCGGCATGGTCGGCGCGCAGTTCGTCCGGCTCGGCCGCGACGGCAAGCCGGTCGAAGGCATGAAGGGCAAGATGATGGTCGCCGGCTACGAGCCGGACGGCTACCAGCCATACGACTTCCGCATGGTCGCCGGGCGCAAGTTCGGGTCGGGCGACGAGATCATGGTCGACCGGACGTGGGCGGAGGACGCCGGCGTCCGCGCCGGCCAGCCGCTGACCGTGGCGACCGCCACCGGCGACCACACGCTGCGCGTCGTCGGCATCTTCGAGCTGGAGGGCGGCGCGTCGTTCGGCCAGCAGGCGCTGTCGGCGATGCCGCTCGACCGGGCGCGGCAGATCATGGACCTGCCGCGCGGCTGGATGCAGGTGAGCGTCGCGGCCGAGGACCGCTCGCAGGTCAGCGCGATGAAGAGCGACCTCGAGCACGCGCTCGGCAGGGGCATCGAGGTCAAGACGCCGAGCGGCGTCCTCGACGACGTCGAGAAGCAGCTCGGGCAGCTCAACGTCGTCCTCTACTTCTTCTCCGGCATCGCGCTGTTCGTCGGGGTCTTCCTCATCCTCAACGCGTTCCACATGACGGTCACGCAGCGCATGCGCGAGATCGGCACGCTGCGGACGCTCGGCGCGAACCGCGGGACGATCGTGCGCACGGTGCTCGTCGAGGCGCTCGCGCTCGGCGTCGTGGGCAGCGTCCTCGGCCTCGCGCTCGGCGCCGGCCTCGCGCTGCTGCTGCTCGAAGCGGTGAAGGGCATGGGCATGCCCGTGGGCTCGCTGCAGTTCAGCGCCATGGCGCCGGTCGTCGCGGTCGTCGCCGGCCTGCTGGCGACCACCGCGGGAGCGGCCTACCCGGCGATCCGGGCGTCCCGGCTGTCGCCGATCCGCGCCGTCCTCGGCCAGGGCGAGCAGCGCCGCCGGCCGCCGCTGCGGCGGCTCGTGGCCGGGCTGGCGCTCTTCCTCCCCGGCGCGCTGCTGGGCGGCAGCTTCTGGTTCGGCGACGTCTCGAACCGCGGCGGCCTCTACAGCCTGCTCGGGATCGTCATCACGATGGCGATGTTCGCCGGCATGGTCGTGACCGCGCCGTGGACCGTCACCCCGCTCGTCCGCGTGCTCTCCGCGCCGATGCGCCGCCTCTTCCCGACCGCCGGCCGGCTCGCCGCCGACGCGTCGCGCTCCAACCCGGTGCGGACCGCCGCCACCGCCGCCGCGCTCACGATCGGGCTGTCGGTGATCGTGGTCAACAGCTCGTTCTCGCAGAGCTTCGTCGACGGGCTGCGCGACCAGATGACCGCGTCGCTCGCGCGCGACACCACCATCCGCCCCACCGACTCGACCCTGTACGAGGGCGGGATCCAGACCGTGCCACGCGCAGTGAGCGACGAAGTCGCGAGGCTGCCGGAGGCCGGCGTCGTCACGCCGGTCCGGGCGCTCCTCTTCGAGCTGCCGAGGGGCAACGGGGCGGCCGAGGTGCAGGGGCTCGCCGAGGGCATCGATCCCGCCGTGTTCGGCGCGGTCGACCGGTCGCCGGTGAGCGGCGCGTCGCGCGAGCAGGCGCTGGAGCGCGTCGCCGCCGGCCAGGTGCTCATCGGCCGCAACTACGCCGAGACCGCGAGGTTGGACGTCGGCGACACGCTGCCGCTGGTCGGGCCGAACGGCACCCGCGACGCGCGCATCGCCGCGATCATCGAGTCCACCACCGAGTTCGGCGGCCAGGTCATCCAGATGTCGCTCGCGACGATGCGCGACGTCTACGGGGTGACGCAGGACGCCCAGGTCGCCGTCAAGGCGCGCAGCGAGGCCGAGGCTCCAGTGCTCCAGCGCAGGATCGACGCGATCCTCGACCGCGGCTACCCGGCGCTTGAGACGGCGTCGGCGGCCGAGATGCGCAAGCCGATCGAGGACCAGATCGAGATGCAGTTCGGCCTGTTCAACGCGATCGTCGGCATCGCGATCATCGTCTCGCTGCTCGGCGTGGTGAACACGCTCGCGATGTCGGTCATGGAGCGGACGCGGGAGATCGGCGTCCTGCGCGCGCTCGGGTCGACCCGGTGGCTCGTGCGCTGGACGATGGTCGACGAGAGCATCCTCGTCACCTCGGCGGGGGCGCTGTCCGGGCTCGCGATCGGCTGCTTCATCGCGTGGGTCTGGATCGGTCAGGCGGCGGTGACGATGCCCGGCATGGCGTTCGCCTTCCCGGTCACGATCGCCGTGGTCACCGTCATCGCCTCGATCCTCTTCGGCGCGCTGGCGGCGATCCTGCCGGCCCGGCGGGCGGCGAAGCTCGACCCCGTGAGCGCGCTCTCCTACGAGTAGGCGCGCACGGGACCAACCCTGACAGGGTTGTGTCAAGGTTGCTAGCCTGAGCCCATGGCTCGTGATTTCCTCGCCGCCGTGCGCGACCACGTCGTCGTCTTCGACGGCGGGATGGGCGCGACGCTGGAGGCCTTCGACCTCGACCTCGAGCGCGACTACCGCCTCCCCGGTCGTGCCCACGAGGTGCTGAACCTCAATCGCCCCGACGTCATCCAGGGCGTCCACGAGTCGATGGTCGAGGCCGGCGCCGAGGTCGTCGAGACGAACACCTTCCAGGCGAGCCGGCTGAAGCTCGAGGAGTGGGGGCTCGCCGACCAGACGGCCGAGATCAACGAGACGGCCGCGCGGATCGCGCGCAAGGCCGTCGGCGAGGACCGCTTCGTCGCCGGCTCGATCGGGCCGACCGGCTTCCTGCCCGCCAGCGACGACCCCACGCTGGGGAACATCTCGTTCGGCACGCTGCGCGAGACCTTCGCCGAGCAGGCGACCGGCCTGCTCAAGGGCGGCGTCGACCTGGTGATCATCGAGACGGCGCAGGACATCCTCGAGGTCAAGGCCGCGATCTTCGGCGCGCGCGACGCGTTCAAGGAGACCGGGCGCAAGGTCCCGATCCAGATCTCCGTCAGCCTCCTGCCGAACGGCGGCAAGATGCTGCTCGGCACCGACATCGGCGCGGTGCTCACGACGATCGACGCGCTCGGCGCCGACGTGCTCGGCCTCAACTGCTCGACCGGCCCCGAGGACATGCGCGACGCGATCCGCTTCCTCGGCGAGACCAGCCCGCTCCCCGTCCACTGCATCCCGAACGCCGGCCTCCCGATCCAGGGCCCGGATGGCGAGACGATCTTCCCGGAGCAGCCCGAGCCGCTGGCGAACGCCCTCGGCGAGTTCGTCGAGCGCTACGGCGTCGGCATCGTCGGCGGCTGCTGCGGCACGACGCCCGACCACATCCGCGCCATCGCCGAGCGCGTCAAGGGCAAGACCGCGCCGCCGCGTCCGGAGCGCCGGGAGCTCCATGTCAGCTCGATGATCACGAGCACGCCGCTCGTGCAGGACCCGCGCCCGACGCTGGTCGGCGAGCGCGTCAACTCGCAGGGCTCGCGCAAGGCGAAGGAGCTGCTGCTCGCCGACGACTACGACGGCCTCGTGCAGGTCGCCGAGGACCAGGTCGAGGGCGGCGCGCACGTGCTCGACGTCTGCGTTGCGCTGACCGAGCGCACCGACGAGGACGAGCAGATGCGGCGCGTCGTCGAGAAGGTCTCGCTGACGCAGCCCGCGCCGATCCAGGTCGACTCGACGGAGCCGGACGTCATCAAGCTCGCGCTCGAGCAGATCCCCGGCCGCGCGATCGTCAACTCGATCAACCTCGAGGCCGGCGAGGACAAGGCGAACGTCGTCATCCCGCTCGCCGTCGAGCACGGCGCCGCGCTCATCGCGCTGACCATCGACGAGGTCGGCATGGCGAAGACCGCCGACCGCAAGGTCGAGATCGCGCAGCGCATCACCGAGCTCGCCGAGAAGCACGGCCTCGAGCGCGAGGCGCTCATCTTCGACGTGCTGACGTTCACGCTGACCACCGGCGACGACGAGTGGAAGCCGTCGGCGATCGAGACGATCGAGGGCATCCGCCGCGTCAAGGAGGAGATCCCCGGCGTCAAGACGTCGCTCGGCGTCTCAAACGTCTCGTTCGGCGTCTCGCCGCGCGCCCGCGCCGTCCTGAACTCGGTCTTCCTGCACCACTGCGTCGAGGCCGGCCTCGACCTGGCGATGGTCAACCCGAACCACATCACGCCCTACGGCGAGATCGAGGCCGAGGAGCGCGAACTCGCCGACGCGCTCGTCTACAACCGCAGCGAGGACGCGCTCCAGAAGTTCATCCAGCACTTCGAGGGCCAGGGCGCGGACGAGGAGGCCGAGAAGGCCGATCCCACCGCGGGCATGGAGCCCGAGGAGGCGCTGCACTGGCACATCCTGCGCCGCAAGAAGGACGGCGTGGAGGCGCAGATCGACCGGTCCGTCGAGAAGATCGGCGCGGTCCCGACGCTCAACGACGTCCTGCTTCCGGCCATGAAGGAGGTCGGCGACAAGTTCGGCGCCGGCGAGCTCATCCTCCCCTTCGTCCTGCAGTCCGCCGAGGTCATGAAGCGCGCGGTCGCGCAGCTCGAGAACTACCTCGAGCGCACCGCCGACTACACGAAGGGCACCGTCGTCCTGGCGACCGTCTTCGGCGACGTGCACGACATCGGCAAGTCGCTCGTCAACACGATCCTCACGAACAACGGCTACACCGTCGTCGACCTCGGCAAGCAGGTGCCGATCTCGACGATCATCGAGGCGGCCGAGGAGCACAAGGCGACGGCGATCGGCCTCAGCGCGCTGCTCGTCTCGACCTCCAAGCAGATGCCCGCCTGCATCCAGGAGCTGCACCAGCGCGACTTGGGCTACCCCGTGCTGATCGGCGGCGCGGCCATCAACAACGCGTTCGGCCTGCGGGCGCTGTTCCCGCACGGGCGCGAGTCCGACGACGTCTACGCGCCGGGCGTCTTCTACTGCAAGGACGCCTTCGACGGGCTGAACAAGATGGACCAGATCGTCGAGGGTCCCGCGCGCGAGGCGCTCGTCGCCAAGACGCGCGAGGCCGCGTTCAAGCTGCGCGAGAAGGGCCCCGAGCCCGAGGCGCTGCCGACCGACGACGACACCGTCCGCTCGGCCGCGCGCACCGACGTGGAGATCCCGGAGCCGCCGTTCTGGGGCGTGCGCGACGTCGACGTCGACCTCGACGACGTCTACCCGCACCTCGACACGCACGTGCTCTTCAAGCTCCACTGGGGCGGGCGCGGCGTGAAGGGCGAGGCGTGGCGCAAGCTTCTGCGCGACGACTTCCAGCCGCGGCTCGAGCGCATGTGGCGCGAGCAGACGTGGCTGCATCCGAAGGCGCGCGTCGGCTACTTCCCGTGCTACTCGGAGGGCAACGAGATCGTCGTCCTCGATCCGCAGGACCGCGAGACGGTGCTCGAGCGCTTCGTCGCGCCGCGCCAGCCGAAGCACGACCGCATCTGCCTGGCCGACTTCTTCCGGCCGAAGGACAGCGGCGAGCTGGACGTCGTCGCGTTCCAGGCCGTCACGGCCGGCGACGAGGTGACGCAGCTGATGGCGCAGCTCGAGCGCGACGGCGAGTTCGCCGAGCAGCTCTTCGTCCACGGCCTCGGCACGCAGACCGCCGAGGGCATGGCGGAGTGGCTGCACTCGGTCATCCGCGAGCAGCTCGGCATCCCCGCCACGCAGGGCCGCCGGTACTCGTGGGGCTACCCCGCGGTGCCCGAGCAGTCCGAGCACGAGAAGCTCTGGCGGCTGCTCGACCTCGGCCGGATCGGCATGCGGCTCTCGGGCGGCTACGCCGTCGAGCCGGAGCAGTCGACCGTCGCGATCGTCGCGCACCACCCACAGGCCGAGTACTTCGGCATGAAGTCGGGCCGGATCCGCGACATCGCTCCCGGCGACGAGGTCATCCGCGGCAGCGACCGCGACCCGACCAAGCGGGCGGAGCTCAGCGACACGGACGAGCCGGACGCGGGCGAGCAGCCGGAGCTCGCGGGCGCAGGCGCGGAGTAACGGCGGCGAGATCGCTCGCCGCCCACCTCGCCTCGGGCAGGTAGCCCACCCGCGAGCACCAGGCGACCGCCGCCTCGAGGTGGCCGACCGCCGCGTCGTGCAGGCCGGCCGCCGCGGCAAGGATGCCGAGGAGCCGGTCGGCGCTGAGCGGCGGCAGCAGGAACATCGGCGACCGGTTGCGCAGGAGCTCCTCGCGCAGCCGCCCCGCCTCGACCGCGTCACCCTCGGCGGCGGCGATGAGCCCGAGCCCGATCTGCGCACACGTCGTCAGGTACGGCGTGCGGCGCTCGAGGGCGAGCAGCTTCTCGGCGATGACCCGCGCGGCGGCGTGGTGCTCCGCCGTTCCCGCGACGCGATCGCACAGCGGCAGGAACGCGGCGGCGAGCGGGTAGTCCGCGCCCGGCCCCGGCGGCGGGACGCTCTCGACCAGCGCCTGGAGGCGCTCGAGCATCGCGCGGCCCGCGTCGAGGTCGCCGCGCTGGTGCTCGACGTACGCGCGGACTCCGATCGTGCGCGCGTCCTGCGGCCGGGCGGCGAACGCGAGGTCCGTGTGCCGGCATGCCGTCTCCCAGTCGCCCGTCAGCGCGGCGGGCACCGCGTTGTGCAGGCGGCTCGTCGCCTTCCAGTAGCGGTCACGGAGCCGGTCGGCCGTCTCGAGCGTCACCGCGGCCTGGGCGACGGCGTCGTTCGGCCGGCCCAGGACGCAGAGCGCCCGGCTCATCCATCCGCGCGCCGCCATCTCGCTCCGTGCATCGCCGGTGCGGACGGACAACTCGGCCGCGCGCCGGCCGGCGGCGAGGCAGTCCTCCCAGCGCAGATGGAACATCTCGACGTACTGCGCGTTGAGCAGCGCCTTGGTCTCCAGCGTCGCGTCGGCACGCCGCCTGGCGATCTCGAGCGCTCCGTCGAACGCGCTCCGCGCGCCGGCGCGATCGCCCTCGTCGATGCCGCGCAGCCACCCGAGGAACGCGAGGAGCTGCCCTGCCTCGACCGATCCGGGACGTGCGAGGGCGAGCGCCCGCTGCATCAGATCGGCGACGCCGGCCGGCTCGTAGAGGAGGTGCGGCGGGAGCGGATGGGTCGCGACGGCGAGCGCCCGGTCGACGTCGCCCGCGGCGGCGTAGTGGTCGAACGCGCAGGTGAGGTTGCCGAACGCCTCGCCGAGATCGCGCAGCTCGCGGATCGCGAGCTGCGCCCGGCCGAGCCCGAAGTGCAGATCCGCGGCGGCGTCGTCGAGCGGCTCACCGCGCCGCGCGTCGAGGGCCCGGGCGAAGATCGCGGCGGCGTCCTCGTGCGCGTGGGCGGCGAGGGCGTGCTCACCGGCGACGCGCGACCAGCGCACGAGCGGCGCGGTGCCCGTCAGCGCGCGAGCCCCGGCGTAGTGGTGCGCGAGCTCCGCGGCGCGCTCGATCGCGTCTCCGCGCGCCTCGAGCGCCCGGGCGATCCGCAGGTGCAGCGCCGCGCGGCGCGAGGCGGGGAGCCCGGCGACGATCGCCTCGGCGAACAGCGCGTGCGCGAAGTCGTGCTTCCCATCGTCGCCGGCCGCCGTCACGACCCCCGCCTCGACGGCTTCCTCCAGCGCTTCGAGCACGGCGGCCGGATCGTCGCCGCCGCCGAGCGCGACGAGCTCGGGCACGTCCCAGCGCCGTCCCAGCACCGCCGCCGGCTCGAGGAGCTCGGTGACCCGCGGCGATAGGCGCTCCAGCCGGCGGCCGATGACCTCGCGGACGCCGTCGGGGATGCGCGTCAGCTGCGGGTCCTCCCCGAGCAGCCGCACGACCTCGCCGATGAAGAGCGGGTTGCCGTGCGTGCGCGCGTGCACCGCCCGGGCGTGGCGCTCGTCGGCGCCGGGCTCGCCAGCGCGCGCGATGAACGCCGCGGTGGCCTCCTCGGACAGGCCGCCGAGGCCGATCTGCTCGAACCCCGGGCATCGGCGCAGCTCCGCGAGGGTGCGCGTCAGCGGGTGCCCGCGCGAGACCTCGGCATCGCGGTACGCCACGAGGAGCAGCACGCGCGCGTCCATGACCTCGCGGGCGACGAACTCAAGCAGCAGGAGCGAGTCGGCGTCGGCCCACTGCACGTCGTCGAGGACGACGACCACCGGATCGTGCGCCGCGTCCGCCGCCAGCAGCGCGACGACGGCGTCGAAGAGGCGGAACCGCGCCTGATGCGGATCGCCACGCTCGCCCGGCGCACCGGCGTGAGCGAACGCGGGCACGAGCGCCGCGACGTCGCCGGCGCCGTCGCCCAGCTCCTGCGCGAGGACGGCAGCCCGCTCGCCTGCCGCGAGCGCGCGCAGCGCCTGCGCCCACGGCCAGTACGGCGGCGCTCCTTCGCGCTCGTGGCAGCGGCCCCAGACCACCCGCGCTCCGCGTCGCCGGGCCGCGGCCTGCGCCTCCACGGCCAAGCGGGTCTTGCCGATCCCCGGCTCGCCGCCGAGCGCGAGCACGTGGCCACGGCCGGCCGCCACGCCGGCCAGCGCGGCGTCGACCCGCGCCAGCTCTCGCTCCCGCCCGACGAAGACGCCGCCCGCCGCCGGCTCTGCGGGCTCGGCGGGCGGCGCGGCGGGAGCTGCGCCGAGCGCCGGGTCCTGCACGAGGATCCGCTGCTCGAGCTCGCGCAGATCGGCCGGAGGCGCGAGACCGAGCTCCTCGTCGAGCCGGTCGCGGTTCGCGCGGAAGGCCGCCAGCGCGTCCCCATGCCGACCGGTCCGGTACAGCGCGATCATGAGCTGGGCGCACAGCCGAGACCGCTCGGGATGCGCCGCGACAAGCGCCTCCAGCTCGCCGATGACGTCCGCATGGCGCCCGCACGCGAGCGCGGCGTCGACGCGATCTTCGACGCAGACCAGGCGCGCTTCCTCGAGCCGCGCCGCCTCGGCGCGGGCGAACGGCTCGCCGATCCCCGCGAGCGCCGGGCCGCGCCACAGCTCGAGGGCCTCGGTGAAGCGTTCGGCTCCCGCTGCCGGATCGCCCGCGCGCACCGCCGCCCGACCGGCGTCGCGCAGCCGCTCGAAGCGCACGACGTCGACTGCGCCCGCCTCGACGTCGAGGACGTAGCCGGGCGCGGAGGTTCGCAGGACGCCCGCCGGCAGCACCTTGCGCAGCTGGCTGACGCGGACCTGCACCATCTTCGCGGCGCTCGCCGGGACGTCCTCGCCCCAGAGGTCGTCGACGAGCCGGTCCGCGGGGACCGTGCGGCCCCGGTCGACGAGCAGGCGGGCAAGCAGCGCCCGCTGCTGCGGACCGCCGAGCGGAACCTCACGCCCGTCGGCAAGCACCTCGAGCGGACCGAGGACGCGCAGCTCCATAGGCCTCGCGGCGACCCTACCGCCGGCTGTTACCGGGCGTCTACCGCAGCGCTACCGCCCGGCGGTTGGCTTCGCGAGGTCATCACCGACCTCTTGGAGCCGACCATGTACCACCCCGCCCATCACCTCCTCCGCCCGACCACGGAGCCGGCCCGCCTCGAGCATCACCCGCTGCGCGGGTACCTGCGAGCGAGCGTCGCCGCGCGGGTCCGCGCGGAGCGCGCCGCGGCGCTCACGCCGTCGCTGCGGGACCGCATGCGCGCCGCCGTGCGCGTCGCCGTGTGACGATGCCGGGATGACCGCGAAGCTCTACGTCGTCCACGGCTCCCATCCCTGCGACACCGTCGCCAAGGCCCTTGAGCTGAAGGGCATCCCCTTCAAGCGGGTCGAGATCCCGCCGCCGAGCCACGCGCTCGTCATGCGCCCGCTGTTCGGCGGGCGCACCGTCCCGGGCATCAAGCTCGAGGACGGGACGAAGATCCAGGGGTCGACGAAGATCCTGCGCGAGCTCGAGCGGCGGGTGCCCGACCCGCCGCTCTACGGCGACGCGCGCATCGAGGAGGCCGAGCGGTGGGGCGACGAGGTGCTCCAGCCGCTCGTCCGGCGCATCCTGTGGATGGCGTTCACGCGGCACCCCGACGCGATGTACGACTTCCAGGACGGCCAGAAGTCGCCGAAGCTGCCGCGGCCGGTCGTCAAGGCCGCGGCGCCGCTCATCACGCGGATCGAGCGCGGGCTCAACGACTCAACTGCCGAGGCCGCGACCGCGGACCTCGCCGCGCTCCCCGGCCACTTGGACCGGATCGACGGCTGGATCGCCGAGGGCGTCCTCGGCGGCGAGCAGCCGAACGCCGCGGATCTGCAGATCGCGCCGTCGCTGCGGCTGCTGAACACCGTCGGCGACGCCCGCGCGCTGATCGAGGGGCGCCCGGCCGATGCGCTCGCCTCGCGCTGGTTCGCGCCGCTGCGCGCGTCGGTGCCGGCCGGCGTGCTCGCCTAGGCGTCAGCGCTCGTCCTCGAGCAGCCACCGCGCGAGGAACCGCAGCACGAAGACGATCACCGCCGTCAGGACCGCCAGGCCGGCGACGGCCGCCGGGATGAGGAGCGCCTCCATCAGACCGGCTCGGCGGTCCAGCGGCCGTGGCGCGCGTAGATCTCGTACTGCTCGTCGGTCGGCCACTCGCCGTGCTCGTCGAGGTAGTCGCGGGCGGCGTCCTCGACGTGGCGCTCCTCGTCGCCCTGCGCGCCCACGCGGAAGAACCAGCCGAGCAGCATCCACGACAGCCCGGCGCCGACCACACCCGCCGCGCCCTCGGCGGCGAGGACCGACGGGTTCAGCGCGAACGCGATCAGGCCGCCGAGGCAGACGACGGCGGGCAGGATCCAGCGGAAGAGGGCGAGGGTGGGGCGGCTGAGCTCGGCGCTCGCCGGGGCGGTGCGCGTCATGCCCACCATGGTGGCGCGCGCCGAGGGGCTTGGAGGTAGGGCGCGCCCTACCTCTCGCGGGTACGGTTCGGCGCCGTGGGCGGTCTGCGCGTGCTCATCGCCGAGGACCAGGCGCTGCTGCGCCAAGGCCTCGCCCGGCTGCTCGGCGACGCGGGCTTCGAGGTCGTCGCGCAGGCCGGCGACGCCGTCGACCTCCTGCGCAAGGTCGGCGCCCACCACCCCGACGTCGCGCTCGTCGACGTGCAGATGCCGCCGGGCAACGAGGACGACGGGCTGCGCGCGGCGATCGAGATCCGCGCGCGGCACCCCGACGTCGGCGTCATCGTGCTCTCGCAGTTCCTCGAGGAGCGCTACGCGCTGGAGCTGATCGGCGACGACTCGCGCCACGTCGGCTACCTGCTCAAGGACCGCGTGGGTGACGTCGCCGCGCTGGCGGACGCGATCCGGCGCGTCGCCCGCGGCGGGTCGGCGCTGGATCCCGAGGTCGTCGCGCTCATGGTCGGCCGGCGGCGCAAGGACGACCCGCTCGACCTCCTGACGCCGCGCGAGCGGGAGGTGCTCGCGCTCATGGCCGAGGGCAAGTCGAACCAGGGGATCGCCGACGAGCTGGTCGTCACGCTGGCGGCGGTCGAGAAGCACGTGACGGGCATCTTCAGCAAGCTCGGCGTCGGCCATGAGCCCAACGAGCACCGCCGCGTGATGGCGGTGCTCAAGCTGCTCGGGGCGGCCTGAGCGTCGCCCGGACGCGCGTGCCGCCGCCCGGCGGGCTGTCGACCGTCAACGTCCCGTCGAGCGCGGCCACGCGGTCCGACAGCCCGAGGAGGCCAGTGCCGCTGCCCTGCGTGGCGCCGCCGCGCCCGTCGTCGGCGACCTCCACCACGATGGCGTCCTCCTTGACGTCCACGGTCACCGTCGCCGAGGTCGCCTGCGCGTGCTTGGCGACGTTCGCCAGCGCCTCGGCGATCACGAAGTACGCGGTCGCCTCGACCTCGACGGGCAGCCGCATCTCGGGGATCGCGATCGTGACCGGCAGCGGGGCGCGCGCCGTGAGGCTCGTCACCGCCGCCGCGAGCCCGCGCGACGAGAGGAGCGTCGGGTGCAGCCCGGCGGCGAACTCGCGCAGGTCGCGGATCGCCCGCTGCGTCTCGGCCAACGCGTCGGCCAGCAGCCGCTCCCGCTCCTCGCCATCCGCGCCCGCGGCGAGCTGCAGGCTCACGACGACGTTCGTCAGCCGCTGCTGGGCGCCGTCGTGCAAGTCGCGGCCGAGCCTGCGCCGCTCGGCATCGGTCGCCGCCACGATCCGCGCGCGCGACGCGCGGATCTCCTCCTCGCGCGCCTCGCGTGCGTGCAGCTCCTCGAGCTCCAGCCGCGCGCGCATGTCGCGGAAGACCACGACCGCCCCGCGGCCGGTCGGCGTCGACACCGGCGCCGACGAGTACGCGACCGGCACCATGCCGCCGTCGCGCCGCACGAACCAGTCCTCGTCGACGCGGACCACCTCGCCGGTCGCGCGGGGCCGCAGCAGCGGGCACTCGTCCTCGGGGAACGGGGATCCGTCGGGGCGCTTGTAGTGGATCGTCGCGTGGCTCGGGCGGCCGAGCAGCTCCGCGTCGTCGTAGCCGAGCAGGTCGAGCGCGACGTGGTTGGCGAACACCACCGCGCCGCCGGCGTCGACGACGTAGACCGCGTCGCCGATGCTGTCGAGCAACGCGTCGAGCAGATCGGACATGGCGCCGTGGACGGTACGCGCTCCCAGTGCGTTCCCGGGGAAGAGACCATCAAGCGGTTAGCCGAGATGCCGACCACTCGAGCGTGTCCCCGCGTCGTCCCCGCGCGCGCTTGTGGTCGCCGGCCATGATGCTGGCGCAGGGCGCGCTGCTCGCTCGACGGACGTTGCGCGGCGCCGAGATGCGCGAGCGCGGGCGTGCCGAGACGTACCTCGAGGCCGCCGAGGCGCTCATCGTCGTGCTCGACCGCGACGGGCGCATCGAGGTCGCGAACCGCCGCGTCTGCGAGGTGCTCGGGCGCCGCCGCGACGCCGTCGTCGGCCGCGACTGGTTCGAGCTCGCGGTGCGCGAGGACGAGCGCGCGGAGGCGCGTCGCAGCTTCGACGCGTTCCTGCGGGACGGCTCGCTCGCCGACCAGGCCGTCGAGTACGACGTCGTCGCCGCCGACGGCAGCACGCGCCGGATCGCCTGGCGGCGCGCTCCGCTGCCGAAGCGGTCGGGCGCGCCGGTCGCCTCGGTCGGGTCGGGCATCGACGTCACCGAGCTGCGCGCCGCGCAGGAGCGCGAGCGCCGGGCGCTCGACGACCTCCGCGCAGTCCGCGACCTCTCCCACGCCATCGCCGCCGACGACGACCCGCGGCGGGCGATCGTCGAGGAGACCCGCTCGATGGTCGGCGCGGCGTTCGTCTCGCTCGCCGAGCTGACGCCCACCGGCGACGGCGCCGTCATCACGGGCGAGTCGGGCATGCCCGCGGTCCGCGGCGCGCGCATGGCCTTCGGGGCGGAGCCGTCGGGCACCGAGGTGGCCGTCCGCACCCGCCGTCCGTTCTTCGTGTCGGATCTCGCGGCGAGCGACGCCGTCAGCGCCCGCCTGCGCGACGCCACCGGCGCCCGGTCCGGAGCCTGGCAGCCGATCATCGCTGCGGGCGAGGTCATCGGCGTGCTGTGCGCGCACTGGACGACGCGAGTCGCGTCGCTCGACGATCGCAAGCTCGCGCTGCTCGCGCAGGCCGCCGACGAGGCCGCCATCGCCCTCCAGCGCCGCCACACCGTCGAGCGGCTGCAGCACGCGTCGCTGACCGACCCGCTCACCGGCGTCGCGAACCGCCGTGCCTGGGACGAGATGCTGCGCAGCGAGCTGTCGCGAGCGCGGCGGTCGGGCGAGGCGGTCGCCGTCGCGATGATGGACCTCAACGGCTTCAAGCTGCTCAACGACCGCGCCGGCCACGAGGCGGGCGACCGCGTCCTGCGCGCCGTCGCGGCCGAGTGGTCGAGCGTCCTGCGCGACAGCGACACGCTTGCGCGCATCGGTGGCGACGAGTTCGCGGTCCTCCTCCCCCACTGCTCCGTCGACGCCGCGGCCGCGGTCGCGCAGCGTCTCCGCGACGCGGTCACCCACCCGGCCGGCGCCGGGGTCGGCATCGCCGTGTGGGACCACGCCGAGGACGCGTCCGCGCTGCTGCGCCGCGCCGACGAGGACCTCTACGCCGACAAGTCCCGGACCGCCCGCGACCGCCTCTCCGACCCGGCCCGGCTGGCGGCGGTCGCCGAGACCGGCTTGCTCGACGCTCCGGCCGACGCCCGCCTCGACGAGCTCACCGAGCTGACCGCCCGCATGCTCGGCGCCCCCGTCGCGCTCGTCACGGTGATGGACGACACCCGGCAGGTCTTCGCGAGCCACCACGGCCTCGGGCCCGGCGCCGCGCTCGAGACCCCGATCGCCCGCTCGTCAGCCGCCACGCGATCAACACCGGCACCCCGTTCGTCGTCAACGACGCCTTCAAGCACCCGCTCGTCAAGGACAACCCGGCGACGGTCGAGGACGGCATCCGCGCCTACGCCGGCGTCCCCCTCACGACGCCCGACGGCCAGCCCTTCGGTGCCCTCTGCGCCATCGGCCACGAGCCCCGCACGTGGACCGAGGAGCAGCTCGGAGCCCTCCACCTCATGGCCCGCCGGGTCATGGACGCCACGGCGTCCAAGCCGTCCCGCGTCTGACCGCCCGCTTGACACCTCCGCCGGGCGCCGGTTGAGTCCGCGGCCGTGGACTTCGCTGCGCCGGCGGAACGCTACGACCGCTTCATGGGCCGGTACACGCGGAGCCTCGCGCCGCTGCTCGCCGACGCCGCCGGGGTGGCGAGCGGGAAGGACGTGCTTGACGTCGGCTGCGGGCCGGGCGGGCTGACGGAGGAGCTGGCGCGGCGGGCCGGTGCCGACAGCATCGCGGCGATCGACCCCACGCCGCACTTCGTGGCCGCCTGCCGCGACCGCGTTCCCGGCGCCGACGTCCGCGAGGGGTTCGCGGAGTCGCTGCCGTGGGACGACGGCTCGTTCGACGCGACGATCTCCTGCCTGGTCATCGCGTTCATGGAGGACGCCGACCAAGGCGTGCGCGAGATGGCCCGCGTGACGCGGCCCGGCGGCACCGTCGCAGCCTGCATGTGGGACATCGCGCGCGGCGGGATGACGATGCTCCGCACGTTCTGGCAGGCGGCGCGCAGCGTCGACCCGCGCGTCGCGGGCGAGCAGCTCCGCGCCGGCGTCGACCCCGGCGACATCGCCGACCGCTTCCGCCGGGCGGGGCTGCGGGACGTCGTCGACGGCGAGCTCGAGGCGAGCGTCGGCTACACCGGCTTCGACGACTTCTGGGAGCCCTTCACCCACGGCGTCGGCCCGGCCGGCGCGTGGCTGGCGTCACGTCCGGACGACGAGCAGGAACGCACCCGCGAAGCCTGCCGCGCCGCTCTGCCCGGCGACGGCCCGTTCACCCTCACCGCGCGCGCCTGGTACGCCACCGGGAAGGTCGCCTCATCCCCGGCGAGGCGCGCGTCTTCCCGCGGGCCGAGCTCAAGCAGGCCAAGGCATGGATCGCCGCGTCGCCCGGCGAAGCGGTGAGATGATCCCTGAATGGCCGCGCTGCGCCGGCATGAGGACGTGCTCGATCAGCTTGCCGAGCAGTACACCGCCGGCAACCTGACGCCCGAGACGTACGAGCTGCGCGTCGAGACCGCGCTCCACGCCCCGGAGGACGCTACCGCGGTGACCTGGGACCTCCCGGCCCTGCGCAGAGGGCTCGTCGATCGCTTCCGCACCCGGATAGCCCGCGACCACGCCTGCACCCGCCTCTACTTCGACGTCCCCGGGCTCGACTTCCTCGACCTCACCGCCGGCCCGCACACGTGGACGATCGGCCGCTCATCCAAGAACGACGTCGTCCTCACCGACTCCCTGATCTCCAGGACGCACGCGCTCGTCAGCACCCGCGGAGGCCGCTGCACCATCCGCGACCTCGGCAGCCGCCACGGCCTCTTCGTCAACGACCGCCGGATCGCCGTCGCGACGCTCCACCCCGGCGACGTCGTGAGCTTCGCCGGCGCCGTGACCGCCCAGGTCCGCTAGGTGCCAGGCACCGGGGTGCCTGGTACCGAGGTACCAGGCACCCCGGGGGTTGCGCGGCGAGGTGCGGCAGGCGTACGGTCGGTGCATGCCTCCCATCAGCCGGGGATTCCACCGGCGGCGCGAGCCGGAGGCGGATCCTTCGCGGATCCCTCCGGGGCAGTTCCTCACCCGGGACTTCCCGGTGCTCTCCGCCGGCCCGACGCCGCACACGCCGCTCGACGAGTGGTCGCTCTCGGTCGACGGCGCCGTTGACGAGTTGCAGGGCTGGACCTTCACCGAGCTGCTGCAGCTGCCCGCCGAGAACGTCACCGTCGACATCCACTGCGTCACCAAGTGGACGAAGCTCGACACGACGTGGAAGGGCGTGGCGATCGACACGCTGCTGCAGGACGTCGACACGTCGGGCGACTACGTCACGGCGTGGTGCGACGGCGGCTACACGACGAACGTGCCCCTCGAGGACCTGACGGACGGCAAGGCATGGGTCGTCTACGAGTACGACGGCGAGCCGCTGGCGCCCGAGCACGGCGGGCCCGTCCGCCTGCTCGTCCCGCACCTCTACTTCTGGAAGAGCGCGAAGTGGCTGCGCGGGCTGACGATCACGATCGACGACGAGCCCGGCTTCTGGGAGCAGTACGGCTACAGCAACTACGGCGACCCGTGGCGCGAGCAGCGGTACTGGGGCGACTGAACCGCCTGCTCTGGCGCACCGCGACGGTCCGCGAGGTCGTCCGCGAGACGGAGCGGGCCCGCACGCTCGTGCTCGACGTCGACGACTGGCCGCGGCACCGGGCCGGCCAGCACGTCGACCTCCGCCTGACCGCGGACGACGGCTACCAGGCGCAACGCTCCTACTCGATCGCCTCCGCCCCCGAGGCCGGCGTCCTCGAGCTGACGATCGACCGCGTCGACGACGGCGAGGTCTCGCCCTACCTCGTCGACGACCTCCGTGCCGGCGACCAGTTCGAGGTCCGCGGCCCCATCGGCGGCCACTTCACCTGGTCCGCGGACGAACCCGGCCCGCTCCTGCTCCTCGCCGGCGGCTCGGGGCTCGTGCCGCTCATGTCGATGCTCCGCCACCGCGAGGCGCGCGCCGCCACCACCGAGGCGAGCGTCCTCATCTCGGCGCGCACGCCGCACGACGTCCTCTACCCGGACGAGCTCGAGACGCTCCAACCGGCCGACGGTCTCACGATCAGGCGGACCTACACCCGCGAGCCGCCACCCGGCTGGACCGGCTACGCCCGCCGGGTCGACGCGGAGATGGTCGCCGAGGTCTCCCCCGGCCCCGGCGCCCGCTGCTTCGTGTGCGGCCCGACGCCGTTCGTGGAGGCGGCGGCGGAGCTGCTCGTCGCCACCGGCCACGCCACGCGGAACATCCACACCGAACGCTTCGGCCCCACGGGAGGGCGATGATGGAGCACATCGACGGGAACGGGATCGCCGGCCTGCTCGGCGAGATCGCCGGCGCGGACATGACCTCGGTCCTGCGCACCTGCCAGTCCTGCGGCGACCGCCGCCCGATCGGCGAGCACCGCGCCCACCAGTCCGCCGGCGTCGTCCTGCGCTGCCCCAGCTGCCACGACGTCGCCGTGGTCATCGGCGTCCAGGAGGAGCGGCTCGTCGTCGAGTGGCGCGGGGTCTACGAGCTGACCCGCTGACCGTCATGACATGCTCCGCCCCCGTGACGGAGCCTCTCCCCCTCGAGAACTGGCAGCGCTGGTGGAAGCACAACGGCAGCCGGGAGCTGCGCGACCTGCTGCTGGTGTGGTGGGACCCGATCGGCGTCTACGGCGTCCCGGAGGCCCGGGACGAGTACGACGCGTACGTCGGGGCGGTCGGCAAGCGGCTGCGCGAGGGAGCACGCGAGGACGGGGTCGCGGAGGCGCTGCGCGACGCCGAGGAGCACATCACGCTGCGGGGCGACGCCGAGACCGCCGCGCGGAAGGTCGTCGAGTGGCACGACCACGTGATGACGCGGATGGCGAACGGGCACCGCGCTTAGCACCCCCCGTCTCCCGGGCAGGGCGCGGGGGATGCCTTCGATCTCCAAGTCGTGGTCCCCGCGAGTCGTCCTGCAGTGCATCGCCCTCGCGGCGGCCTTCGGCTGGTTCGTCGCCGCCGCGCAGTGGGTGCACCGCGGCAGCCTCGTCATGGCGCTCGTCAGCCTCGTCGCGTCCGCCGGCACCATCGCCTGGCTGCGCGACGTGCGGCTCGGCGGCCGCTAGCCGGCCACGCCCGCCGCGCACTGGCGGACGACGCGGCTCAACCGGTAGAGCGTCAGATCGGCCATCGGGGTCGTGACCGATCCGATGCGGTTGGTGACGAAGCCCAGCGAGAGCCCGAGGTCGGGGTCGGCCCAGCCGCCGGAGCCGCCGTAGCCGTAGTGGCCGAACGCCCGCGGCGCCTCGCGGCCAGCGCCGAACGCATGGTGGTAGCCGAGGCGCCAGCGCATCCGCAGGCCGAGGACCGCGTCGGCCGTGCGGACCTGGACCCGGCCGAGCGCGTCGACCGTGTCCTCCGAGAGCAGGCGCGCGCCCGCGTCGGCGCCGCCGTTCGCCAGCGCGCCGTACAGCCGCGCCAGCGCGTCCGCGCTCAGCGCGCCGTTGACCGCCGGCATCTCCGTCCCCCAGATCGACGGCTCCGAGCCCTCGAACAGCTCGTGGAACCCGGGCGCGATCAGCGCGTCGTGGAACGCCCGCGTGACCCGCGCGCGCGTGAGCACGGGCGTGATGACGCGCGACGACGCGCCGAGGTGCCGCAGCGCCGACCCGACCGGCTGCGCGACGACGTCGCGCACGGTCTCGCCGACGCCGATGTGCAGCCCGGTCACGCCGAGCGGCTCGGCGACCTCGGCCTTCACCAGCTCGGCCAGCCCGCGCCCCCCGGTCACCCGCCGCGCCAGCCCGGCGACGAGCCACCCGTACGTGATCGCGTGGTACGCCGACCGCGCCGTGGGCGCGTGGACCGCCTGCGCGGCCAGCCGCTCCTCCATGAGGACGTGATCGAGCAGGTCCGTGGGCGACGAGGCGACCGCTCGCACGCTCCACAGGCCGGCCCGGTGGGTGAGCAGGTCGCGCACCGTCACGCGCCCCTTGCCGCCCGCCGCGAACTCGGGCCACCAGGTGGCGACCGGCTCGTCGTACGCCAGCAGCCCCTGCTCGGCCAGGCGGTGCAGCACGGTCGAGGCGACGCCCTTCGTCGTCGAGAAGCTCAAGGCCAGCGTCTCGGGCGTCCACGGCCGCGTCCCCACCCGGTCGGTCCAGCCGGTGCAGAGGTCGAGCACCGTGGCGCCGCGCAGCCGCACGACCAGCGCGCCGCCGCCCCGGCCGCGCGCGACCAGCTTCCCGAACGCCTCGGCCGCCGGGGCGAACGCGTCGTCGACGCGCCCGCGGACACGCTCGGGCAGCTCAGCCAACGGGATACGGGGTCCAGTGGTCGGCGGGCAGCCGCAGGGCCGCGGGCCACGTCACGGCCGCGACCTCGCGGAAGAGCGCCGGCGTGTCCTCGAGGCACCGGCGCGCGACCTCGCGCGCGGTCGTCTCCGGGCCGAGCGCGAGCCGGCCGATCGCCTCGAGCAGCTCCTCCTGGGTCATCGCTCGCGCCGTGCGGCCCGACGCGGGCACGGCGGCAAGCGCAACGGGCTCGCCGTCGAGGCGCAGGGCACCGGTCCGGGAGACGAACGCGAACAGCTGGTCGACCTCGACGCCGTCGTCGTCCGCCACGAAGTGCGCGCGTTCGAGCCGCCCGAAGCGGTAGCCGAGCTCGTGGTGCACGATCGTCGCGAGCTGCCGCGTGGTCAGCCAGAGGACCGCCGCCCGCACCGCCGTGCCGGGGCTGACGATGAGCGCGCCCGGCACCGTCGCGAACGCGCTCGGCAGCGCCTGAGCGCCCACGTCCACGTCGTGCAGGTCGCCGGTGAGGACGAGCGCATCGCGGTCCGCGGGATCCGGGAAGTCGCCGAAGCGCGTCGCGAGCCGAGTCGGCGCGCCGTTCGCCCCGAACGCGACGAGCGGATGCCGCCGGGCCATCAGCGACGCCTCGACTTCTCGGCGGTCCTCCGGGGGCAGCGAGGCCAGCACCGTGACCTCGCCGTCGCGCAGGACGTACGAGCCGCCCGGCCGCTCCCACGGGTACGCGAGCGCATGCGTGTACGCCTCCTCGGTGAAGGTGCGGCGACCGAACCCTCTGACGCGCCGGAGCAGCTCGGCCACCCACGCGTCGTGGTCGAGCCCCACCCAGGCGAGCACCTCGGGATCGTCGATCGGCGGCCAGTCGCGCATCTGGGACGCGGTCACCGGCGGCGGCCCCGCAGCTCCTCGAGGCGGCGGCGGTCGCGCTTCGTCGGGCGCGCGCCGGGCTCGATCACCGGCGGCGCCGCCAGGCGGCGCTCCTCCGCGCGCCGCTCGCGGCGCTCGACGCTCTCGGGCGTCTCGTCGTAGAGCAGCTGCGCCTCCTTCGCCGGCCCGCGCCGCGCCGACGTCGCGCGCACGACGACCTCGAGGCGCAGCTCGCCGCGCGTGACCTCGAGGCGGTCGCCGGGCCGGACGTCGCGGCTCGGCTTGACCGCGTGCCCGTTGAGGTGGACGAGCCCGCCCTTGACCGCCTCGGCCGCCACGGCGCGCGTCTTGTGCAGCCGCGCCGCCCACAGCCAGCGGTCGATGCGGACGGGCTCGTCGCTCATGCGTGGCCGAGCACCGGGTGCGGCACGTACGGCTCCTCCAGCCGCGCGATCTCCTCGTCGCTCAGCTCCACCGTCGCCGCCGCCAGCGCGTCCTCGAGGTGGCCGGGCTTCGTGGCGCCCACGATCGGCGCCGTGACGCCCGGCTTGTGCAGCAGCCACGCGAGCGCGACCTGCGCCGGCGGCAGGCCCCGCTGCTCCGCCACCTCGGCGACGCGGTCGACGACGTCGAAGTCGGCGTCCGAGTACAGGTAGTCCGAGAAGCCGTCGGTCTGCGCCCGCGTCGTCCGCTTCTCGCCGCCGCGCCCGCGGTTGCCGGCGAGCACACCGCGCGCCAGCGGGCTCCACGGGATGACGCCGACGCCCTGGTCGAGGCAGAGCGGGATCATCTCGCGCTCCTCCTCGCGGTAGAGGAGGTTGTAGTGGTTCTGCATCGAGACGAACGGCGTCCAGCCGTGCCGCTCGGCGACGTGCTGCGCCTTCGCGAACTGCCACGAGAACATCGAGCTCGCGCCGATGTAGCGGGCCTTGCCAGCGCGGACGACGTCGTGTAGCGCCTCCATCGTCTCCTCGATCGGGGTCCGCGGATCCCAGCGATGGATCTGGTAGAGGTCGACGTGGTCCATCCCGAGCCGCTCGAGCGATGCGTCGATGCCCGCCAGGATGTGCTTGCGCGACAGGCCGCGGCCGTTCTCGCCGACCTCGCCGACGCCGAAGAAGACCTTCGTCGCGACGACGACGTCGTCGCGCTGGACGCCGATCTTGCGAAGCAGGCGGCCGGTCGCGACCTCGCTGGCGCCCGCCGAGTACGTGTCGGCGGTGTCGAAGAACGTGATGCCGCCGTCCCATGCGGCGCGCACGATCGGCTCGGCGGCGTCCTCGTCGAGCACCCACGGGCGCTCGCTGTCGTTGCCGTAGCTCATCATCCCGAGGCACACCCGGGAGACGCGCAGGCCGGTGGCGCCCAGGTTCACTTGGTCCATGGGCGCAGGACGCTAGCGCGCTCGGCGCGCTACTCCACGAGGTCTTCGACCGCCGCGAGGCGGGAGAAGCGGCCCACGCTCTGGCGGGCCCGCCGGATCGCCTCGTCGATCTCGGTGTGATCGCAGCCGGCGGCCCGTGCGCGAGCGATGTGGTCGCGCAGGTCGCGGACGGCGTCCTCGTGGATCATGCGGAAGCGCTCGACGCGCTCCGCAGTCGTCTGCAGTTCCAGTATCGGGTCGGTCTGGTCGTACTCCAAAGCCATCTCACGGGGCCATTACCCGGAGATGGCCCCCGACTCCCGGGAAATGGGGGGGAGTTGCACCGGACTTGTGTGCATCGCCCGCAGGCGCACCTCGCGCCAGGACACGCCCTCCTTCACGAGCGCGGGCGCGCCCATCGCCACGGCGGTCGCGATCTCCACCGCCTGCAGGATGATCCCGTAGGCCAGCGCATCCGCCTGGCCAACCCCGTAGGCGCCCAGCACGACGACGCAGGCGGCCTGGAAGACGCCGAGGTTGGAGGGCGTCGCGGGGATCACGGCGGTCACGTTGACGGCGAACAGCACGGCCGCGGCGGCGCCCCACCCGGCCCGGTCATCCAGGCCGAGCGCCACGAGCAGCAGGTAGCACGACATCCACTGCAGCGCCCACGCCATGAGCTGCGCGGCGGCAGCCGTCGCGCCCAGCTTCGGGCGGCGGAACACGCGGAGGCCCTCGCGGACGCGGGTCAGCGCGGCGCCGATCGCGCCGGTGCCGCGGGCCCGGACGATCGCGGGCGCGACGAGGACGGCGAGCAGCACCGCCAGCGGGGCGACGGTGACGCCGACGAGCGCGTGGTTGTCGCGGAAGACGTCGACGGTCGAGAGCATCGTCACGCCGAGGATCACGAGCGCGACGATGTTCAGCAGCGTCTGGGAGACGATCGTGCCGAGCACGACCGGGAAGTGCTCGCGCGCGCGGCCGAGGCGGCGGGCGACGACGAGCGCGCGGGACGGCTCGCCGAGACGGGCCGGCAGCGTCGCCGACATGAGCACGCCGATCGACGTGCCCTGCATCGTGTCGCGGCGTCTGACGAGCGTCCGCGGCAGGGCGGCGCGCAGGATCGCGTGCCAGGCCAGGGCGCGGAGGACCATCGAGGAGCACATCACGCCGAGCGCGGCGATCACCCACACCGGCGTGGCGGCGAGCAGCGACTCGACGATCTTGTCGACGCCGATGCGCTGCAGCGCGACCCACACCCCGGCCAGCGCGGCGATCGCGACGACGAGCAGCACGAGCCGACGGGCGATCGCCAGCGGCGTCCAGGCGCGCGGCCGGGCGGGCTCGAGCGTCGGGAGGCGCTGCGGCGGCAGCCACCCCTCCCCGTCGGCCGGGCGGAAGCCGTGCGCGGCGGCCACGCGGGCCGCTGCGGTCTCCGGCTGCGGCTGGGCGATCGCGGTCTCGTAGGCGTCGAGGACCTCGGCGGTGACGCGCGGCCAGGCGTAGCGCTCGGCGTGCTCGCGGGCGGCCGCGCCCATCGCGCGGCGCCGGGCCGGGTCGAGCGCGAGGTCGCGCAGCGCGGCGGCGACCGCGGTGGCGTCGCCGCGCTCGACGAGCAGGCCGTCGACGCCGTCGCGCACGACGTCGCGGTAGCCCGCGATGTCGCTCGCCACGACGGGCGTGCCGTGGGCGAAGGCCTCCGTCAGGACCATCCCGAAGCTCTCGCCGCCCAGCGAAGGCGCGCAGAGGACGTCGGCGCGGCCGAGCACCTCGGCCTTCTCCTCGTCGCTCACCTTGCCGAGCGCCGTGACGCCGCGGTCGTCCATCAGCAGCGGCGCCACCTCCTCGGCGGTCGGGCCGACGAGCGTCAGCTTGGTGGGGACGTGCTCGCGCAGCGCCTCGAAGGCGCGCAGCAGCACGGGCAAGCCCTTGCGCTCGACCGCCTGGCCGATGAACGCGATCTCGAGCACGTCGTCGTCGGGCTTCGCCGGCGTCTCGGCCGGGACGTGGACGCCGTTCGGGATGATCGCGTAGCGGCCGCCCCAGAAGCGCCTGCCCGTCCAGGCGGCGGCCTCGGAGACGGCGAGGCGCACGGCGATGCGGTTGAAGCGCCGGGCGGCGCCGGCGATGTTCGACCCGACCTGCGAGACGCGGCTCGTCGAGTAGGCGTGGAACGTCGCGACGACGGGCGCGGGCGAGCTGAGGACCGCGTCCCAGGCGATGATCGGCGCCTCGGGCGAGTGGATGTGGACGACGTCGTAGCCGCCCGTGCGCAGCTCGTGGCGCAGGCGGGCGATCGCCGAGGGCGTGCCGTTGACGTTCGACACCGCACCGTTGGCGGGCCAGCCGATCGTGCCGCCGAGCGGGATGACGTAGTCCGGCAGCTCGCGCGCCTGAGGGCGTGCGCCGGCATGGGCCCACGCGGTGAATCGCGTGTCCCGGTCAACCGGCGACAGCACGCGCACGTCGTGGCCCTGCGCAAGCAGCTCCTGCGCAAGGGCCTCGATGTGACGCGTGACACCCCCGGGGAACGTCCACGAATACGGCGAGACGAGGGCGATCCGCACGGCCTGGACTATATTCGGTGAAGTGCCACGACGACACTTCGTGAAGTACACCTTCCTTCAGCTGGATCCTGCCTGGCGGCGGCTTCCGGCCGAGGAGCGCGAGCGTGGCAAGCGCGAGTTCATGGCCGCTTGCGAGGACTTCGCCGAGGACCACCTGCTGCGTGCCTTCTCGCTGATCGGCACGCGCGGCGACGCGGACCTCATGCTCCTGTCGCAGGCGGTGAACCTCGATCACATCCACGACTTCCACGTCGTGCTCGGCCAGAGCGGCCTCATGAAGTGGACGTCGATCCCCTACTCGTTCCTGGCGATGACGAAGGAGTCCGAGTACTCCGACGAGTCGCGCCTCGAGGTCCGCCCCGCCCACGGGAAGTACCTGTTCGTCTACCCGTTCGTGAAGACGCGGGCGTGGTACGGGCTGGACGCCAAGGAGCGCTGGCGGATCATGCAGGAGCACATCAAGGTCGGCCGCGAGTTCCCCAGCGTCGACCTGAACACCTCCTACTCGTTCGGGCTGGACGACCAGGAGTTCGTCGTGGCGTTCGAGACGGACGAGCCGGCCGACTTCCTCGATCTCGTCCAGCGCCTGCGCACCACCGAGTCGTCCGCGTACACGCTGCGCGACACGCCGACCTTCACCTGCATCTCGGCCTCGGTCGAGCGAGCGCTGAACGCGCTCGACGGGGAGCCGGTCGCGCTCGCCGCGACCTAGCTTGACCGACATCACGGTCATCGGCGCGGGGCCCGTCGGCCTGTCCGCGGCGTTCTGGGCCGGGATGCGGGAGGCGTCGGTGCAGATCGTCGATGCGCTGCCGGAGGTCGGCGGCCAGCTCACGGCGCTCTACCCCGAGAAGCCGATCTACGACGTGATCGGTCATCCGCGGGTGCTGGGGCGGGAGCTCGTGGAGCTGCACGGGCGCCAGACGCTCGATCAGTTCTCCGTGCCGCTGCATCTCGGGACCACGGTGACGGGGCTGTCGTCCTCGGACGGCGAGCTCGTGCTGACCACCTCGTCCGGATCCTCCTTGACGACGCGGGCGGTCGTGCTGGCCTGCGGCCACGGAGCGGTCGCGCCGCGAACGCTGCCGGAGCTGGATCTCTCGCCCTGGTTGGGCCGGGGCGTGAGCTACGTCGTGCCGGCGAAGGTGCTGCTGGCGGGGCAGCGGGTCGTCGTGGTCGGGGGCGGTGACTCGGCGTGCGACTGGGCGCTCGATCTCGTCGGCGTCGCGGCGTCGGTGCACCTGGTCCACCGGCGGGAGCGCTTCCGCGCGTTGGAGGCGACCGTGACGCGGCTGCGGGCGGCGGCCGAGGCGGGCGACGTGACGCTGCACGTGCCCGCGCGGCTTGCCGAGGTCGTCGGCGACGATCGCGTCGCGGGGGTCGTGCTCGACGACGGGACGCGGATCGACTGCGACGCCGTGCTGCCTCAGCTCGGGTTCACGACGTCGCTCGGGCCGCTCGAGGGCTGGGGGCTCGAGCTCGAGCGCGGCGGCGTCCGCGTCGACCCCGCGACGATGGCGACGTCGGTGCCGGGCGTCTGGGCCTGCGGCGACGTCGCGTCGTACGCCGGCAAGCTCAAGCTCATCGCCGCCGGCTACGGCGAGGCGGCCACCGCGATCGGCCAGGCCGTCCGCAGCTTCCGCCCCGACGAGCAGCTCCAGCCGGGCTACTCCACCGACACCGGGGTGCCGGGCGCCGCCTAGTGGCCGGCGCCGGCCTGTCCGAGCTTGTCTTCGCCCTTCTCGACGTCCGGGGTGTCGACGTCGCCGTTGCCGGGCGGCGTCGTGGCGTCCTTCGTGGGGTCGGGCGGGCCGGTGATGCCGCCCTCGGTGGGGACGTTCTCGTTCTCGGTCATGCCGGTCGGCGTGCCCGGAACGACGGAGCCTCAGTCGTCGACTCGGTCCTCGTGCGGCAGCGCGTCCAGGCGGTCGAGATCGATCGTCAGCACGACGGCCTTCTCGTAGAGGGCATCGACGTCGGCCGCGGGCACCGCCCGGTTCCCGTCGCGGGTGCGCACGACGATCGAGTGGAAGATGTCGGAGCCCTCGTCGGCGAGGACGCGCTTGACCCAGCCGGCCTCGGCGCCGTCGCTCGTGAGCACCGGCGTGCCCTCGGCGAGGACGGGGTAGCCGATGGGAGGTCCGTGGTCATCGCTCATGACCTGCTGCGTACCCGGACGCCGCGTACCATCACCCGCCGACCTCATGGACGTCACCCGCTGGTTGCATCTGCTCGCCATGGCCTTCTTCGTCGGGGGCCAGCTCGTCCTCGTCGCCGCCGTGGTCCCGGCGCTGCGGTCCCGCGATCGCGACGGTCTGCGGCTCATCGCGCGGCGCTTCGGCTGGGGATCGCTGATCGCGCTCGTCGTGCTGGCGGTGACCGGGTCGATCATGGCCGGCCACTACCACGTGTGGGGCGAGGGGACCTTGCACGTGAAGCTCGGGCTCGTCGGGTTGGCGGTCGTGCTGGCGGTGCTCCACACGAGGCGGCCGACGTGGCACGCGCTCGAGGGCGCGGTGTTCCTGCTGTCGCTTGTGATCGTGTGGCTCGGGGTGCATCTGTCGCACGGGTAGGTGTGGGTCGGGCTGTCCCGGCGCGCCGGCTCGCCGCTTGACCTTCTTCCGCGTGCTCGCGGGGGCCGGCGAGGATGGGGGTTCTGCGGTTCGTGGTCGGTCGGTCCGTCGTCGGCGTGCCAGTGGGGTTAGCAACGTGCTTCACCGCCCACCCGCGTCCGCGCCTCGTTGTCCGTGTCGCGCCTCTTACGCTCCGTCGCCCCGGCCGTCCCGGGCCCGGGCGTGGGCCGCTGGGCACCGGTTTCGCCGATAGGTTCGTGCACCGCCGTCCGTTCCGGCAGGCGCGGTGCACGTTCCTTTCGCATAGCGAAAGGTTCGTGCACCGCCGTCGCCCGCGGCGCCGGCGGTGCACGTTCCTTACGCGCGCGAACGTTTCGTGCACCACCCGCCTCCCGGATGAGGTGCGGTGCACGTTCCGTTCGCAGAGCGAAGGTTTCGTGCACCGCCTCGCTCGCAGACCGGCGCGGTGCACGTTTCCTTCGGTCCTTCTCCGTCCGGCGCCGCGAAACCATCCCCGGGAGCACAGGCCCGGGCCCGGGACGGCCCGGGCAACGGAGCGCACCGGGCGCGACGCGCAACAACGAGGCGCGGACGCGGGTGGGCGGTGAAGCACGTTGCTAACCCCACCGGCGCGCGGACGACGGACCGACCGACCACGAACCGCAGAACCTCCATCCTCGCCGGCCCCCGCGAGCACGCGGAAGAAGGAGCCGACCAACAAGCCGCCGCGGCGGGACGCGCCCTACGACGACGCCGCGGTCAACTCAGCACTGCGCGCGTCCCACTCCCACGGGTCATGGCCGCAGACCACGATCGAGTCCGGGTGCGCGGCGACGAACGCGCGCAGCTCGTCGAGCGACCGCAGGTACGCATCGACGTCGGGGCAGATGAGCGGAACGTCGCGCCCATCGAGCGACCGCCGCGCGTAGGCGGCGTCCCCGACGAGCAACGCGATCCGGCCGCCGTTCAGGCGCAGGGCGAGCGAGACGTGGCCCTTCGTGTGGCCCGGCGTGAAGAGCAGCCGGACCGAGCCGTCGCCGAACAGGTCGGCGGTGCGGCTGAACTGCTCCCACGGCTCGCGCGGCAGCGCGACGGTCCGCCAGCGCTCGACCGCGTCGCGATGATGCGCGTAGCTCCCCTTGAGCATGCTCGGCGGGTCGGCCCACTCCTCCTCGCTGACCACGCACGTCGCCGTCTTGAACTGGTCCGTGCCGCCCGCGTGATCGAAGTGCAGGTGCGTCATGACGACGAGCCCGATCGCCAGCGGGTCGAACCCGAGCGCTCGCACCCGGTCGCCCGCCGCCCAGCCCGGCTTCATCCGGAGGTTGAGCAGCGTGCCGCCCACCTTCCCGAGATCGGCCCGCATCCCCTTCTCCGCGACGATCGCGGCCGGGCCGGTGTCGACCATGAACGGCCCCGCCGTCGGGTGCTCCACGAGGAACGCCGGCACCGGCAGGGTCGGCCACTTCGACCGCGGCGTCGCCAGCCCACCCGCCCACCCGCGGACGGTCGAGAGCGGCCCGTCGCCGCGGGCGTAGTACTGCGGCGGAACCGGCCCCTCAGCGACGAGCAGCGGATGGACCTTCACGGCCGCCCCCTCGGACCCACCGGGCAGAGGCAGCTGGATCGGCGTCGCCGGCACGGCCGCGACCCTACCGGCCCCCCGATCTCTCCCGTCTCACCCGCCCCCCGACCTCTCCCCTCTCAACCGCCTCTCGACCTGTCCCCTCTCAACCGCCTCTCGACCTCTCCCCTCTCAACCGCCTCTCGACCTCTCCCCTCTCAACCGCCTCTCTACCTCTCCCCTCTCGACCGCCTCTCGACCTCTCCCCTCTCAACCGCCCCTCGCCCTCACGCTTCTCACCGGCCGCCCCCGTGTCTCACCGCGGGCAGACGTCCGCGGTCCTTGGCGGGGTCTTCGCGGTCGCCCACGCGCGCCAGACCTCGTACGCCGGGTAGAGGCGCGTCAGGCCGGTGTCGGCGAGGCCGACGGCGAAGGCGGGGTCCTCGCGGAACGTGTACTGGAAGGCGGCGCGGACGTCGTCGGTCGCGGACCAGCGGCGCAGCTGGCGGGAGAGCGCGCGGCAGCCGGCGGCGAGCGTGGCGTCGTCGGTCGGGCGCGGCTCGCCGGCGTGGGCGCCGCCGACGCCGGTCTCCGTGACCCAGATCGGCTTGCCCTTGGTGCACGGCCGCTCGGCGAGCGCGTCGCGAAGCTCGCCGACCGGTCCGGCGCCGGTGACACGCTCGACGTACGCGTGCTGCGCCCACACCGCGCCGGCGCAGGCGACGTCGTCGGGCAGCGCGCGGACGAACTCCGAGATCCCGGTCACCCGCGGCGACGGCCCGCGCACGCCGGCGAGCTCGCCGAGGACGAGCCTCGCCCCGGTTCCGCGCAGCGCATCGCGGACGGTGCGGACGAGGCGCGTGTAGACGGCCGGGGCCAGCGACGGCGACGAGGCGTCGCATGCGTCGCGCTGCGGGCTGACGAAGAACTGCTGGTTCGGCTCGTTCCAGGGGCTCCACCACCGCAGGGCGACGCCCTCCAGGCGGCCGAGCTCGAGGAGCTGCGTGATGAGCTCCGCGTACCCGCGCAGCCCGGCGGCCGTGATCGGGCGCGAGCGCGGCGCGATGTCGGGGCGCTCGCAGCCGCCCGCCGGCCGCGCCGCCCAGTCGGGCACGCCGTACAGCGACACGACGACCTCCCAGCCGCCGTTCGCCTGCTGCTGCGACTTGACCGCGCGCAGCTCGTCGCGGATCCCGGCGAACGCGCCGCACGGCGGGGCGCCGCGCAGGCAGCCGTCGTCGGGCTTGCGGAGATCCGCGGGGACATCGGGCGACGGCTGCAGCTGCGCCCAGTCGACGGCGAGCCGGTAGTACGCCGGCCGCAGCGCCTCGACCCGCGCGCGCCACGGCTCGAGCTGCGGCGAGACCTCGGGCGCGCCGGCCGCGCGAAGCAGGCTCGCGTTCCGCTCGCTCAGCCCCGTGGCGAGCAGCCGGTCGCCCGCGGCGGGCTCCGGCGCATCGGCCGGCACCGCCCCCGGAGGCTCGATCTGCGGCTCGACGCGGGCCGGACCGGACCCGTCGTCGCGGCTTTCTCCCGCCACGACGACGACCGCCGCGACGATCGCCGCGGCGGCAAGGAGAAGCAGGATGAGGCGGCGACGACCTCTCACGCGGCGCGCGGAGGGTCGCGCGTGCGGCTAGACCGCCGAGACCTCTTCCTCGTCCGGCACGCGGAACGAGGAGCCGCAGCCGCAGGCGGCGACGACGTTCGGGTTGTTGACCTGGAAGCCGGCCCCGGTGAGCTGGTCGATGTAGTCGATCGACGAGCCGTGGACGTACGGGAGGCTGGCGTCGTCGACGAGGATCTTCAGACCGTGGTCCTCGAAGACGTGGTCGCCGTCGCGCTGCTGATCGAACGCGAGCTGGTACTGGAAGCCGGAGCACCCACCGCCGCGGACACCAAGTCGCAGGCCGGCCGACGACGTGTCGGTGCCCTGCGCGTCGAGGAACTCGCGCACCTTCGTGGCGCCGAGCTCGGTGAAGGTGATCTCTGCGTAGCGCATCGCTTCACGAAGTATAGCGGTGGCTATCCTGGCTCGAGATGCCCACGCCCGACGAGCTCAAGCAGCGCATCGAGGCCGCCATCCCCGGTGCGGAGGCCGACGTGACCTCCGCCGACAACGTGCACTTCGCCGCCCATGTTCGCGCGTCCGCGTTCGCGGGGCTGAACCGGGTGCAGCAGCACCGGCTGGTGTACGACGCGTTCGAGCCGGGCGAGCTCGGCGGGGCGGTTCACGCGCTGCAACTCAAGACGGAGGTCCCATGAGCGACAACCCGCTCCGCGACGCCATCCAGGAAGCGATCCGCGACAACAAGGTCATCCTCTTCATGAAGGGGACGCCCGAACAGCCCATGTGCGGGTTCAGCGCCCGCGCGTCCGCTGCGCTGCAGGCCGTCGGCGTCCCGTTCGCCGCGGTCGACATCCTGCCCGACCCGCGCATCCGCCAGGAGCTGTCGGCCATCACGAACTGGCCGACGACGCCGCAGCTGATCGTCGACGGCGAGCTCGTCGGCGGCAGCGACATCGTCGTCGAGATGTTCGAGACCGGCGAGCTGCACGAGGTCCTCGGCGCGGAGAAGCCGGCGGAGACCGCCGCGGCGCCGCAGCCCGAGCCGGCCGGCCCTGCGCCGCTCGGCATCGAGAACCGCCTGGGCTGAGAGCCCTTCAGCGCGGCCGCGGAGACCTTCGGGGCGCGGCCGCGCTCAGCGCACGTCCACGACGACGCGGACCTTCCCGCTGAGGCGGAGGTCCGGGTCGCGGAGGACGCGGCGCTTCTTGTTCGCGCGGCGCTCGGCCGCCTCGCTGCCCTCCTGATCGCTGCTGAGCGCCGGGAAGGTCGCGCGGACCCCGTCGTAGCGCCGCAGCCGCGAGATCGACTTCGCGAGCGCCTCGACCGACCGCGGGCCCGTCTCGGCCGCGCTGTCCTCCTCGCCGAACAGCAGGTCGCCGAGGTCGATCTCCAGACCGCCGGACTCGTCGCTCGGCGTGCCCTCCAAGACGAGCGCGCGGCGCCCCGTCGGGATGCCCTCCGGGACCTTGACCCGCACCACGCGGCTCGAGACCTTCCCGCGCACCTCCTGCAGCGTCACGCGAACCCGCGCGGTCCCGCCGCGCCGGACCGTCTTCGGCCCGGTCGCCTTCAGCAGGAACGCCTGGCGCAGCCCGCGGCCGACCGTCAACTGCACGTCGACGCCGGTCACGTGCAGCGTGCCGAAGTTGTACTCGTCGATCTCGCCGACGGCCGTCGCGAAGTCCGACACCATCGTCGCCCCGACGCCGACGCCCTCCTCGCCCGCCGCGAGTCCGCGCACGACGTAGCGGTTGCAGAACGTCATCGGCTTCGCCCGCTCGCGGACGGTGATCTGGGCGCACATGTCGCCACTCTGCCGCGCGGGCGTGCCGCCCTCGAGGATGCTCGAGGCCGCCTGCGCCACCGCACCGGACCCGACGAGCGACAGCGACGACGCCCCGGTCGGCAGCCCGATCGCGTTCTCGTCGGCGATCTGCACGTTGAGGTTCCGCGTGCGCCCGGTGTCGACGTCCTTCGCGAACACCCTCATGGGGAACCGGTCGGGCAGCGCGCCGAGCCGCCCGGCGATCGCGTTCGGCCCATCGCCGCTGATGATCCCGACGTCGTTGCCCGGCGCCGCGAGCTTGTACGTCGTGGCGACGTCCGACGCCACCGGGTTGTTGACGATCGCGTAGACGTAGGCGTCCTGCATGAAGAGCGACCGGCGCCCGGCGTCGTCCAGCGGATGGCCGAACGCCCAGACCTTCCCGTCGTCGACGTACGTGACGGTGCCGATCGCGCCCGCGGTGAGGTCGCCGCTCGCCAGGCCGGCGCTGACCGCGCTGCCGGGCTTCAGCTCCTGCGGCGGGTAGCTCGCGCGCGGCGCCGCCGGCGACGCGAGGAGCAGCCGCCCGTGCCGTCGCGCCGCCCGCGTGAAGAGCGACCGCACCGGCGCCGACAGCCCCGCGATGGTGATGGGCGTCGCCAGCTCCTGCCCGGAAGCCGCGCGGCGCCTCGACGGCGCGCCGGACCGCACCGCCGGCTCGACCGGCTGCGCCAGCATCGACTCGATCGGCGTCGCCAGCGCCAGCAGCCCGCCGTACTCGCCGACGGACTCGGAGATCGCGGCCGCCACGCGCAGCACGCCGTCGTCGCCGCGGCACGCGATCGGCGACCCCGAGAAGCCCGGGCCGACGCCTGTCCTCTCGATCGCCGGGCCGGAGAAGCGGAAGAGGATCCGCGGCGCGTCGGCGCCGGGATCGCCGGCGAGCACGTCGACCACCTCGGCGTCGAACGTCGAGACGTCCGTGCCGTGCAGCACCGAGCGCACCTCGCACTGCATGCCGGCCCGCACTTGGGAGAGCGGCATGACCGGCTCCCCCTCGGCGTTCGCCCCGGCGGCGGGAACGAGCGCGACGAGCAGCGCCGCGCCCACGACCCGAAGCACGCGCCTCACTGCGCGTCCCGCCAGCGGAGGTGCTCGACGATCCGGTGCGAGTCGCAGATGGCCTCGCCATCCAGCACGAGGAGCGGCACGCGCTCCTGCCCGCTCAACGTCCGCACCTCGTCACGATCCCGTCCCCTCCACGCCACCCGCACCTCATCGGCCGCGATGTCGCGCTTCCGTAGTTCGCGCGCCACGCGTCCACACGGGCAGAGGCGGTCGGTCGGGGTCTTGCAGCGGTACAGCGTGGCCATCCTTGCTCCGGTTCAGGGTGTCAGGCGGTCGACGGCCTCCGCAACCCGCCGGGTCGCGAAGCCCGTCAGGCGCAACGCGACGGGCTGTCCGGTCCCCCGCTTGGCCAGCCCGGTCGTCCCGCGCTCGCGGTACCAGGCGATCGTCCGCTCCAGCGTGTCCTCGTGGTGCGACGGGGCCCAGCCTAGTTCACGCTTCGCTTTCGTTGACCGATAGGCCCACCACTGACCGAGAGCACGGATCTCCACGGGCGCGAACTGCGGCACGCCGGGCAGCGAGCCGCTCGTGCGCGCGAGCGCCAGCGTCGCCGCCATCGGCAGCTTCACCGCGGGCGGCGCGACGCCCGAGAGCCGGCCGAGGTCGGCGAAGAGCCGGTCGAGCGTGAAGTTGCGGTTGCCGAGCACGTAGCGCTCGCCGGGCCGCCCGCGCTCGTCGGCGAGCAGCTGGCCGCGCGCGACGTCCTCGGCGTCGACGATGTTCAGCGCGCCGTCGACGTAGGCGGGGATCTGGCGGCGCAGGAAGCGCAGGACGAGCTCGGTCGACGAGCGGTAGAGGTCCCCCGCACCGAACGCGTGCGCCGGGCAGACGATCACGACCGGCAGGCCCGCGGCGGCGACGCGCAGGGCCTCGAGCTCCGCCTCCCGCTTGGCGTGCACGTACGGGATGTCGAGCCCGCCGGCGGAGAACGGCTGACGCTCGTCGGCGGTCGAGCCCCACGGCGCCGGGCCGATCGCGGCGACCGACGAGGTGTGCACGACGCGCTCGACCCCGGCGCGCAGCGCCTCCTCCATGACGACGCGGGTCCCCTGGACGTTGATGCGGAACATCTGCTCGCGCGGGGCCCGCAGCCGCGTGAGCCCGGCGACGTGGAAGACGCGGTCGACGTTGCGCATGGCGCGCCGGACGGCGCGGCGGTCGAGGACGTCGCACATGACCCGCTCGACCTCGAGATCGCTGATGTTGTCGAGCCGCGAGCGGTCGCGAACGGTGACCCGGACGTCGTCGCCGCGCTCGACGAGGAGGCGGGTGACGTGCGAGCCGATCAGGCCCGTCGCCCCGGTGACGAGGACCCTGGACACCGACTAAGTGTATGTTCGCGGGCGGTCGCCCGATGCCCGTCGCCATCGTCACCGACACAACGCACTACTTGCCGGACGAGCTCGTCGCCGAGTACGACCTCCACGAGGTCTCGCTCTACGTCAAGCGCGGCGACGCGCTGACGCGCGAAGCCGAGATCATCGCCGACAAGGACGCGTTCTACGACGATCTCCGCTCCGCGAGCGACCTGCCGACGACCTCGCAGCCGTCCATCGGCGACTTCCTCGAGGTGTGGCAGCCGCTGCTGGACGAGGGCCGGGACATCGTGTCGGTCCACCTCTCGAGCGGCATCTCCGGCACGTACGACAGCGCACTGCAGGCACGCGCGCAGGCGGAGGAGAACGGGGCCCGCGGCCGGATCGAGGTCGTCGACTCCGCGACCGCGTGCGGCGGCCTGGGCCTGCTGGCGCTGGCCGGCGCCGCGAAGGCGCGGCATGGCGCGGGCATCTCGGAGGTCGCGGCGCAGATGCGCGCGACACGCGCGGCGCTGAAGATCTGGTTCGTCCTCGACACGCTGGAGTACCTGCGCCGCGGCGGCCGCGTCGGGGCCGCGCAGGCGTGGCTCGGCGGGGCGCTGAAGATCAAGCCGATCCTGTCGCTGGAGCACGAGATCACGCCGATCGAGCGCGTCCGCACGTCGGGCAAGGCGTTCGAGCGGATGGTCGACTACATGAAGGCCCGCCAGGCCGACGGCGCCGACGCGTGGATCGTTCAGCACATCCAGGCGCCCGAGCAGGCCGAGCGGCTCGCGGAGCGAGGGCGCGAGGTCTTCGGCAACGACCCGGTGTGCATCGCCGAGGTCGGTCCGGTCATCGGCGCGCACGCCGGCCCGGGCATGCTCGGCGTCGGCGGCGTTCCCACGTCGCTCATCGCCTGACGAGCGCCAGATCCCGCCCGGGCGGAGGGACCGCGCCGTCGCGGTCGAAGAGCACGGTTCGATGCAGCAGCGCTCCTTCGCCCGGCGGGTGTTCGAGGCCGTCACCGTCGTGGTGGCGGTCGCGATCGCGCTGTACCTCGTCTACCTCCTGCGCAAGCCGATCGGGTGGATCTTCGCGGCCGCGTTCCTCGCCGTCGCGCTGTCGGGCCCGGTGAACGTCCTGAGCCGCCGCATGAAGCGCGGGTTCGCGATCGCGCTCGTCTACCTCGGGCTGCTGGCCGTGCCGCTCGCGCTGGCGGCGATCATCGTCCCTCCGATCGTCGACCAGGTCGACAACCTCGCGAAGAACGCGCCGCAGTACGCGGCCGACGTGCGCGACTTCGTCAACGACAACGAGCGCCTGCGCCAGCTCGACCAGGACTACGACCTGACCGAGAAGCTCCAGGAGGAGGCGGCGAAGCTGCCCGGCCGGGTCGGCGACGCCGCGGGCATCCTGCGCGACGTCGGCTTCGGCCTGATCAACTCGATCTTCACGCTCGTCACGATCCTCGTCCTGACGGCGTTCATCCTCGGTGCGGCGCCGCGGTGGCGCGCCGCGGCCCTCGGCCTGATGCCCACGGCGCGGGCGGAGCGCGTGGAGCACATCGCCGACCGCATCGCCAAGGCGGTCGCCGGCTACATGGCGGGCGCGCTCTTCGTCGCGTTCGTGGCCGGGTTGGCGACGTTCGTGGTGCTGACGATCCTCGGCGTCGAGTTCGCCGGGCCGCTCGCGGTCTTCGCGGGCGTCATGTCGCTCATCCCGCTGGTCGGCGCGACGATCGCCGCGGTGATCATCGGGATCGTCACGCTCTTCCACGACTTCCCGACCGACACGATCATCTGGGCGGTCTGGGCGGTCCTCTACCAGCAGCTCGAGAACAACCTCATCCAGCCGCAGATCCAGAAGCGGACGGTCGACGTGCAGCCGTTCATCGTGCTGACCGCGGTGCTCTTCGGCAGCACGCTGCTCGGCGTCGTCGGCGCGCTTGTGGCGATCCCGATCGCCGCGTCGATCCAGATCCTGATCCGCGAGTGGTGGCGCGCGCGCAAGGAGGCTCGCGACATCGAGGGCACGATCGCGCCCCCGATGGTCCCGCCGGCCTCGGCCTAGCGCTTCTTCTTCTTGCGGCGGCGCAGGAGGCCGGTCACGCCGGCGATCCCGCCGCCGATGACGAAGCCCGCGACGGCGGCGCCGATGAGGACCTGCTGCTGGTTGCGGACGATCTGGGCGCGCCAGTCCGTCGCGCGCTGCACCTCGCCGCGCAGGCGCTGCACGGCGTCGCCGAGCTCGCGGCGGTGCTCCTCGATGTCGGCCCGGATCTGCTCGGGCGTGCGCTGTTGTCCGGCGGCCATCAGCTCTTCACCGTCTCCTGGATGCGTCGTGCCTCCTCGATCGCCATGTCCGGCGTCGGAGGCGAGCCCTTCTTGACCCACCGGATGCCGATCAGCGCGGCGATCCCCGCGGCGACGAACAGGATGATCGTCGTGAGCAGGAAGCCCCAGAAGATGTCGTCGAACGGCAGCAGCCAGTAGAAGAACCAGCTCAGCGTGTGCAGGAAGAAGATGAGGCCGAGGACGCCGAACGTCCCGGCGACGGCGAGCGTCGCGGCGCCCTTGCCGAGCTTCGTCGCCTTCTGCGTGACCTCCGCCTTGGCGAGCTCGATCTCCTCGCGGACGAGGACCTGCGCCTTCTCGGCGATCTCCGCGACGGTGTGACCGATCTGCTGGGACCGGTGCTGGTCGGGGTCAGCTGCCAAGGCGCTTGAGGATCAGGGCGGCGATGAAGCCACCGGCGAACGCTGCTCCCACGAGGACCTCCGGCCGTTGCGTGGTCGGGACGCCGCCCGCGGGCATGGCGCTGCCCGGCGGGAGGTTGCTCGTCTGCTGGTCGTGGCCGACGGTGGGGGTCGGCTCGGCGGGCGTGGCATCGCCCATCGACACGGCTCCGCCGCTGATGTCGCTGTCCGCGGTCACTCGGGCGGATCTTCCCTGAAGATCCGTCGGTAAACCACGGCGGCCAACCGCGAGGTCACCATGGCTCCCACCGCGCCGAAGCCGGCGAGCAGCCCGGACCAGGCCAGACGCTTCACGAGGTCGTTGTCCATCCGCCGGGATCCAATCAGATCGCGGTCGCAGCAGGCGTCTCGAGCCCGCCGCAGATCGTCTCGACGATGAACGCCTTCGCGTCCTCGAACTCGGTGTCGCCGCGCGGCAGCACGTCGAAGATCCAGCCCGTCAGCACCTGCTCGATGGCGCCGTAGAACGCCATCGCCGCGAACTCCGGCGTGATGTCGGAGCGGAACGAGCCGTCCTCCTGGCCGGCGGCGACGATGTCCGAGATCCCCTGGTACGCCTCGCGGATCCGGTCGAGGTGCTTGGCCCCGAACGAGTTCGCCGCGCGCGTGACCTCGACGATGATCACCTTCATCAGGTCGGGGTCGTGGCGGTAGGAGTCGACGATGAACGAAGCGACCGTCCGCAGCTTCTCGCGCGCGGGGCCGTCCGAGCCGTCGACCTCCCGGATCGCCTCGAGCAGGACGTTCCAGCGCTCGAGGAAGACGGTGTCGAGCAGCTCGTCCTTCGAGTCGAAGTAGTGGTAGACGAGGCCATGCGCGACGCCCGCCTCCGTGGCGATGTCCGAGACGCGCGCGCTGTGGAACCCCTGCCGCGCGAAGACCTTCACGGCCGCGTCGAGGATGATCCGCCGCTTGTCGGAGGTGGCTGACCCGCGAGCCATCAGGCGTGCGTCCCGATCCTGCGGTGCGTCAGCGCGGGCAGCGTGGCGCGGATGCGCTGCTGGTGGTCGAGGTCGAGATCGGCGATCACGAGGGTCTCCGTGTCTGGTGCCTGAGCGAGGACGACGCCCCAGGGGTCGACGATCATGCTGCGTCCGCCGGACCGCATGCCGCCGGGGTGCTCCCCCGTCTGGTTCGCCGCGACGACGAACGCCTGCTGCTCGATCGCCCGCGCACGGACGAGCACGTCCCAGTGGTCGCGGGTGGTGGCGAGGGTGAAGGCGCTGGGCACGGCGAGGACGAGCGCGCCGCGACGTTGCAGCGCCTCGAAGAGCTCCGGGAAGCGCAGGTCGTAGCAGATGGCCAGCCCGACCGGCACGCCCGCGGCCGTCGTGACGACGGTCTCGTCGCCCGCGTCCTCGGCGTCGGACTCGCGGTAGACGCGGCCGTCGACCTCGACGTCGAAGAGGTGCTGCTTGACGTACGTCGCCTTCAGCTCGCCGTCGGGGCCGGCGTGCAGCGCGGTGTTCCTGAGCCGGCCGTCGTCGGCGGCGCGGGCGATCGAGCCGGCGACGAGGTCGATGCCGAGCTCCTTCGCCGTCCGCGTGGCCCACGCGATGACCTCGTCGGCCCGCCGCGCGCCCTGTTCGACGACCTCCGGCGGCCCGAGCGCCGGCCACTTCTCCGGCAGGACGACGAGCTGCGCCCCGTCGCGCGCGGCCGCACGGGTCAGCCGGTCGGCCGCCTCGAGGTTGCGGTCGACGTCGCCGGAGGAGCTGAGCTGCACGGCCGCTGCGCGCATGGACGCACCGTATAGCTTGCGCCGACCATGGCCCTCCCCTATCGCGGCGACGGCAGCGACCGCCCGGCCGGCTTCGTCGTGCCGCCGGAGCGGATGCCGTTGTGGCGCGACGGGCGGCCGCTGAAGCAGTGGCGCTACGTCGGGGTCTACGGGGAGCGGCTGATGCTCTGCGCCGGCGTCGTGCGCGTCGGCGGGATGCCGCAGGTCTTCTGGGCGGTGTGGGACCGGCGGCGCGAGGCGCTGCGCGAGCGCACGCGGCTGCTGCGCACGCGCGGGTTCGTCTCGCTCGCGGGCGGGCGGGTGCGGATCCGCGACGGCGCGGTCGAGGCCGATCTCGTCGTCGAGCCGGGCGCCGCCGTGGAGACGCTCTCCCCCCACGGGCCGTCGTGGATCTGGACGCGCAAGCAGGGCGCCGTCCGCGTGCACGGCACGGTCGTCCTCGGCGGCGAGCACATCGACCTCGACGCGCTCGGCTGCGTCGACGACAGCGCCGGGTACCACGCCCGCGAGACCGCGTGGATGTGGTCCGCCGGCGTCGGCACCCTCGCCGACGGCCGGCCCGCAGGCTGGAACCTCGTCACCGGCCTCCACGACGCGGAGACGAACAGCGAGAGGACCGTCTGGGTGGCGGGCGAGCCGCGAGAGGTCCCGCCGGTGACCTTCGCCGACGACCTCTCGGGCGTCGAGACCGCGGCCGGGTCGCCCCCGGAGACCTCTCCGGAGGCGCCCGCCGGAGGGCTCTCCCTCGCGTTCTCCGCCGAGGCCACCCGCGCGCGCCGCGACGACCTCGGTTTCTTCGCCAGCGACTACGAGCAGCCCTTCGGCACGTTCTCCGGCGTGCTCGGAGAGGGTCTCGCGTTGAGGGAAGGGTTCGGCGTGATGGAGCGGCACGCCGCGCGGTGGTGAACCCGCGCGGCGGCGAGACTCGGTCCTAGAAGACGTTCGCCGACAGCCAGTCGTCCGCGTAGAACGCGAGGAACATCGGCACGAGCACCCACATGAGCGGGTGGACCTCGCGGGCGCGGCCGAGGACGGCCATGACCACGACGTAGCCGATGATCCCGAAGCCGATGCCGGCCGCGATCGAGAACGTCAGCGGGACGCCGGCGATGATGAGGAACGCAGGGATCGCGTCCTCCGGCGCCTCCCAGTCGATCCCCTGCACGAGCCGGATCATCAGCGCGCCGACCATGATCAGCGCGGGCGCGATCGCCGGATGCAGCCCGGCCTCCCCGACGCCCTGGCCGACGAGCTCGATGAGCGGCACGAAGAAGATCGTCAGGCCGAAGAGCAGGCCGGTGACGACCGACGCGAGGCCGGTCCGCGCGCCGGCGCCGACGCCCGCGCCGCTCTCGACGTAGGTCGTCACGCTCGAGACGCCCATCGCGCCGCCGCCCGCGGCCGCCGCGCTGTCGACGAGCAGCACGCGGCGCATGCCGGGCAGCTCGCCCTCCTTCGTCGTCAGGCCGCCCTGCGACCCGACCGCCACCGCGGTGCCGACCGTGTCGAAGAAGTCGGTCATGAAGAGCGCGAAGATCGTCGGGACGAGCGCCCACGTCAGCGCGTCGCCGAGGTTCGACGGGTCGAGCGCGTCGCCGATCGTCGAGAAGTCGCCGGAGCCGGGAAGCTCGGCCACGCCGCTCGGCCCGTCGAGCACGCCGAAGATGAGCCCCAGCACGGTCGCCGTCGCGATCCCGGCGAGGATCGACCCGCGCACGTTCCGTGCCGACAGCGCAGCGGCGACGAGCACGCCGGCGAGCGTGATCAAAGCGGGCCCCGAAGTGAGGTCGCCGAGCGCGATGCCCGTGGCCTCGTTGTTGACCACGACGCCGCCGTCGCGCAGGCCGACGAGCGTGATGAACAGGCCGATGCCGACGCCGATCGACAGCTTCAGCGGCAGCGGGACCGCCCGCACGACCGCCTCGCGCAGGCCGGCGATGACCAGCACGAGCGCCAGCAGGCCCTCGATCACGACGCACGCCATGCCGACGGGCCACGGGACCTTCTGGCCGAGGATGATGTCGAACGCCACGACCGCGTTGATGCCGAGGCCCGACGCCAGCGCGAAGGGGACGTTCGCGTAGACGCCCATCGCGATCGAGGCGACGGCGGCCGCCAGCGCGGTCGCCACGGCGACGGCCCCGAACGGCAGCCCGGCGGCCGAGAGGATCGCCGGGTTGACGAAGACGATGTACGCCATCGTCAGGAACGTGGTGACGCCGCCGAGCGCTTCCAGGCGCGGCGTCGTGCCGCGTTCGCGGAGCTTGAAGGTGCGTTCGAGAACGGTCGTGTCGGCGGCCATGAGGCGCCCGAAGATAGCCAGCGCCCCGGACCCGCCCTCCGGACCGGGGTCGGATCCCGGGAGGACCCCCGATGCACTCCCGGTCGGTGACGCCGAGACTCGGTCCATGCGCTCCACCAGCTTCCTGGCCGTCGCGGCGCTCGCGGCGGCCGTGCTCCCGTCAACGGCCGGCGCGGCCTACCGCGAGACGAAGTACGACGTCACCTTCGAGGTCACGATGACCGAGGCGTGGAAGTCCGCCACGCACTGGGACCACCTGTGCTTCGTCCGCAACCAGGAGGGGCGCTGCACGAACGACGTCGTCGGCAACGGCAGCGCGCGGGTGTTCCTGCGCACCTCGACGCCGAAGCGCGTCACCGTCATGAGCGGCGGGCGCATGAAGCCGATGATCCAGTACGCGATCGACTCGGGGATCCCGCTCAAGGGCGAGTACAAGCGCACCGGATCGCTCACCGACGTGCACGGCGGGCTCTGGCACGACGCCAACCCGGACTGGGCCGCGGAGACGAGCGGCTGCGGTTCCAAGGCGATCAAGGCCGACGTCTCGCTCGGCTGGACCGGCCGCAACCAGCTCCAGCCGATCATGCTGCTCGACGAGCCGACCGACTGCCCGACCGGCCCGCAGGAGGGCTTCGACTGGGTCCCCGGCGATGGGCCGTCGTTCAGCGACGTGATCGCGAACGTCAGCGAGTCGAAGTTCGGCAAGACGAAGCAGTTCCGCTTCGGCGGGCGCAAGACGTGGAAGGGCTCGATCGCGCCGATCACGCGGACCGACCCGGACGACCTCTACTCGAAGGGCGGCGAGGCCGAGGTCACGTGGACCTGGGAGGCCGTCTTCCGCGAGGTCAAGGCGAAGAAGAAGCGCAAGGGCCGCTAGCAGCCCGGCCTCAGCGGCGCGCCTCGAACTCCCGCAGCAGCAGCTTGGAGTGGATGGCGCCGATGAGGTCGCGCAGCGGCTCGGATCCGGCGGCGACGATGTCCGGCGCCGCCGGCTCCCCCGCGAGGCGCTCGAGCAGCACGCGGACCTCCTCCTCGACGAGCGGCTCGAGCGCACGCACGTAGCGCAGCGTGTCGTAGACGGTGAAGCCGAGCCGTTCGTCGTAGCCGCCCGCCCGGAAGCGGGCGATCGCGTCGACGATCCTCACGTCGTCCGGGCCGTAGCCGCCGCGCTCGTCGGGGTTCAGCACGCCGATCTCGGCGAGGCGGTCGAGCACCTCGCCGGGCACGCGCTCCTCCAGCTCGGCGCGCGGGACGCGCTCGCCCGCGCCGAGCACCTCGCGAATGACCCGCAAGGGCATGTACCGCTCCTCCTGCAGGCGCTTGATGAGCCGCAGGCGCTCGACGTACTCCGGCGGGTACCAGGCCATGTTGCGCGAGGTCCGCACCACGCCGCCGCCGTCGCCGAGCAGCCCCTCGCGCAGGTAGTGCTTGATCGTCGCGGGCGAGACGCCGGAGCGCTCCGCCAGCTCCGACATCTTCAGCAGGCCCTCGGGGGAGCTCATGCCAGGAACGAGCCGGGCGCGTCACCGGACGCCGGCCCGGCCACGGCGCCGGCCTCCTTGAGCTGCGCGATCGCGTCGTCGTCGTAGCCGGCCGCGCGGAGGATCGCGTCGGTCTGCTCGCCCAGAGCCGGGCCGGGCGCGCGGTTGGCATCCCCGGGCGTGCGCGACAGCTTGATCGGCACGCCGAGCAGCTGGACGGGCTCGGCGGCGCCCGGCTGGTCGAGCCCGACGACCATCTCGCGGGCGCGCACCAGCTCGGAGTCGAGCGCCTCGTCGAGGTCGAGCACCGGCTCGAGGCAGCAGTCGACCTCGGTGGCGAACTGCTGCCACTGCTCGCGCGTGCGCTCCATGAACACGGCCTGGACCTCGGTGTGGGCGTGGCTGCCCGGCCGCTCGAACTGCTTCTCGATGAGGTCCTCGCGCCCGACGCCGCGGCACCAGCCCTGCCAGAACTTCGGCTCGAGGGCGCCGAGCGTGACCCAGCCGTCGGCGCACTGGTACGGGCGATAGCAGATGATGCCGCCGTTCAGGACGCCCTCGCCGCGCCGCGGCACCTGCTTGTCGGCGAGGAACTGCGCGGCGACCATGACGAGCCACGACAGCGCGCCGTCGGCCATCGAGACGTCGACGAACTGGCCCTCGCCGGAGCGGTCGCGCTCGTGCAGCGCGGCCATGATCCCGAACGCGGCCATGAGCCCGCCGCCGCCGAGGTCCGCGATCTGCCCCGCCGACTGCACGGGCGGCCCGTCGTGCTGGCCGGTGAGGCCGAGCAGCCCGATGAGCCCGAGGTAGTTCATGTCGTGGCCGGAGCGGTCGCGGTACGGGCCGTCCTGGCCGTAGCCGGAGATCGCGCAATAGACGAGCCCGGGGTTCTCCTCCTTCAGGCGCTCGTAGCCGACGCCGAGCCGGTCGAGCACGCCCGGCCGGAACGACTCGAGCAGCACGTCGGCCTCGCGCACGAGGCGCAGCAGCACCTCGCGGCCCTCCTCGGTCTTGAGGTTCACGCGGATCGACTGCTTGCCGCGGTTGAGCGACAGGAAGAGCGCGCTGGCGGCGCTCGGGTCGGCGCCCTCGATCATCGGCGGCGACCAGCGGACGTAGTCGCCCATGCCGGTGTCCTCGACCTTGATGACCTCGGCGCCGAAGTCGGCCAGCAGCAGCGAGCAGAACCCGCCCGGCAGCAGCCGGCTGAGGTCGAGGACGCGCAGGCCCTCCAGCGGCAGCCCGCTCACGCCGCCGCGCGCTGGGGAACGCCCAGCATGTCGCGCGCCTCGGTCACCGTCGCCGGGCGCCGGCCGGTGTTGACGACCATCTCGCGGGCCTTCGCGATGAGGTCGCCGTTGGAGCGCGCCATCGTGCCGTCGGGCAGGTAGAAGTTGTCCTCGAGGCCGACGCGGATCGACCCGCCGAGCGTCAGCGCCGCGCCGACGAGCATCCACTGCTCGCGGCTGATGCCGATCACGCCCCAGTGATTGGATCCCGCCGACCCACCCCCAACGCCCGGGATGTTGTCGACCATCGCCGCGAGGTTGCGCGCGGTCGGCGGGATGCCGCCGGTCACGCCCATGACGCAGTCGACGTGCAGCGGCGCGCGGAGGACGCCCATGTCCATGAGCGGCGCGAGCGAGCCGACGTGCCCGACGTCGAAGCACTCGTGCTCGGGCTTGATGCCGAGCTCGTTCATCACCGTCAGGAACTCGATGATCTCGTCGAACGGGTTGGCGAAGACGGCGTTGAAGACGAACTGCTTGCGGCGCCGCGAGTACTTCGCGTAGTTCATCGAGCCCATGTTCAGCGCCGCGACCTCGGGGCGCACCTCGCGCAGGTACGCGATGCGCTTCTCCATGCTCACGCCCATCGCGCCGGTGGAGAAGTTGATGATCACGTCGTCGCCGACCTCGGCGCGGATCGCGTCGGTGATCGCGCGGAAGTCCTCGACCTCGTACGACGGCGTCCCGTCCGGCTTGCGCGCGTGGATGTGGATCATCACGCCGCCCTCGTCGACGATCCGGCGCGCCTCGGCGCCGTACTCCTCGGGCGTGTAGGGGATCGCCGGGCACTGCTCGCGGTTGGCGAGCGACCCGGAGATCGAGCAGGTGATGACGACGGGATCTTCGAGGCTCACGGGCGACTCCGCGGGAAGTGGGACGTGCCACTTCGAACTCTAATGGCTCCTACGCTCGAGACGATGTCCGCGTCCGAGCTGCTCGATGCCTACGACACCGATGGCGCTTTCCTCGGCGCGGTCCCGCGCGATCGCGTCCATCGCGAGGGCCTCTGGCACGACGCCTTCCACCTCTGGGTGGTCCTCGGCGACGGGACGATCCTCCTCCAGCGCCGCGCGCCGCACAAGGAGAGCTGGCCGGGATGCTTGGACGCCAGCGCAGCCGGCCACCTGACCGCCGGCGAGCGCGTCCTCGACGGGCTGCGCGAGGCCGAGGAGGAGCTGGGCGTCGTCTACACCGCCGACGACCTCGAGCCGTGGGGCGTCGAGCGCGTCGAGGACCTCACCGTCGAAGGCTTCGCCAACCGCGAGCGCCAGCACGTCTTCGTCGTCCGCGACACCCGCAGGCTCACCGACTTCACCTCCTTCGACCGCCACGAGATCACCGAGCTCGTCGCCGTCCCCCGAGAGACCTTCGGGGCGTTGTGCGCCGCCGCCGGAGGGTCTCCGGAGAGGACGGGGCGGCGCGACGGCGAGGGGGTCGAGGCGAAGGTCTTCGACGGGGTCGACGTGCGCGAGGTCGAGGTCTCGGGCGGCGAGCTCGTTCCCACGCCCTACCTCTCGCGGCTCGCCGCGGACCTCGCCACGGCGCGATGATGCAGCCATGACGTGGCACATCGCCGGGACCTACTTCGAGGCCTGCAACTGCGATGCGATCTGCCCATGCCGGCGGATCGACGACGTGCCGGGCGGGCGGTCGACCCACGGCGTCTGCGCCGGCGCGCTGTCGTGGGTGATCGACGAGGGCGACGCCGACGGCATCGACCTGGGCGGCCTCCCGGTGGCGCTCGCGTTCCGCTACAGCGACGACGAGGCCGGCTCGCCGTGGACGTGGGTGCTTTACCTCGATGCGCGGGCCTCCCGCGCCCAGCGCGCCGCGCTCGAGGGGATCTTCACCGGCGCCTTCGGCGGCGACCCGCTCGCGCAGTTCCCCTGGGCGCGCAAGGGCAACGCGCCGGTCGCCGTGCGGCCCGTGGACATCGAGGTCAGCCACGCCCGGCGGCGTCAGCGGCTGCGCGTCCGCGACCACGTCTCCGTGGCGATCCGCGACCGGTACGCGACGGAGGCGAGCGTCGGGTGCGTGATCCCCGGGTACGAGCGCGAGGGCGAGGAGCTCGTCGCCGACCGCATCGAGCTCGCCGACGGCGAGCTCGTGCTGCAGGTGAGCGACGTGTGCGGCTACGCCTCGACCTTCGACTACGCGGGAGGATCACCATCGTGACCGGCGCCGAGACGACGTTCCGTGCCTTCGTGTCCGAGCCGACGGAGGACGAGACGCGCCGCGGCGTGCGCGAGCTGACGATCGCCGACCTGCCCGAGGGCGAGCTGCTCGTCCGCGTCTCCCACTCGAGCGTCAACTACAAGGACGCGCTCGCGTCGCGCCACGACGGGCGGGTCGCGATGACGTCGCCGCTCGTGCCGGGCATCGACCTCGCCGGCGAGGTCGTCGAGTCCTCCGACGACGGGTTCGCGACCGGGACGCAGGTGCTCGCGCACGGCTACGGGATCGGCGTCTCGCAGCACGGCGGGTTCGCCGAGTACGCGCGCGTCCCGGCGAAGTGGGCGCTGCCGCTGCCCGGCGATCTGACCGCGCGCGACGCGATGGTCATCGGCACCGCGGGCTTCGCGGCGGGGCATTGCGTGCACACGCTGCAGGAGCGCGGCCTCGAGCCCGGCGACGGCCCCGTGCTGGTCACCGGCGCGGCCGGCGGCGTCGGCAGCTCGGCCGTGGCGATGCTCTCCCGCCTCGGCTTCGAAGTCGTCGCGAGCACCGGGCGCGTCGAAGAGGAGCGCGACTTCCTGCTCGGGCTCGGCGCGAGCGACGTCATCGACCGCGCGGAGACGTCCGCCGAGAGCCGCAAGCCGATGGAGCGCGAGCGCTGGGCCGGCGCGGTCGACGCCGTCGGCGGCACGACGCTCGCGTACATCATCCGGACGCTGAAGTACGGCGGCGCCGTCGCCTCGACCGGCCTCGCCGGCGGCACGAAGCTCGACACGACGGTCCTGCCGTTCATCCTCCGCGGCGTCGAGCTGCTCGGCGTCGACACCGTCCAGACCCCGATGGAACGCCGCCGCGCCGTCTGGGACCGCCTCGCCGGCGACATGCGCCCGAAGGACCTCGACGTCCTCGCCAACGAGATCGCCCTCGACGACCTCGACGAGACCCTCGACGCGATCCTCCAAGGCAAGGTCCGCGGCCGCACCGTCGTCGTCCCCTGACCACCCCACCGCGCGCCTTCGCGCGGAGAGGGGCGGGGCGGCGAGCGGGGGCAAGGCGGGGGACTTCCCCGATGTGCTTGAGGTGCGGGGGCGCGAGGGTTCTCGTCATGACCGCCCCTCGCCTCATCGCCCTCGCGAGCGTCGCCGCCGCGCTGACCCCCGCGCTCGCCTCGGCGAACGTCCCGAAGTACCGGGCGTCGATCGAGGGGACGTTCACGAGCCGCAGCACGATCACGCAGACGTGCGACGACGGCCGCGCGGTCACGGGCGGGGCGACGGAGACGGCGACGTTCCGGACGACGCGCGCCGCGACGATCTTCGTCCAGCGGCTCGGCCACAGCTATCCCGCGATTGCGCTCGTCGACACGCGCAAGCCGATCGTCGCGACCGCGTCGATCGAGCGCGCCAGCTCTCTCGCGAGCGGCGACGAGACGACGAGCTGCGCGGGCGAGCCCGATCCCACCGGCTGCGGAGCGAAGACGCTGCGGTTCGAGCTCGGCATGAGCCCCGGCCGCAAGGGCGTCGCGCCCAACTTCGAGGCGCTCCCCGTCGCCGGAAGCCGCTCGCCGTTCAAGGACTGCCCGCTCCTCTTCGGCCAGACCGGCTTCCCGTCCATGACCCCCGAGGAGGCGGGCACCGCGAAGATCTCCGCGGCCCGCCTGCTCAACGCCCGGAAGCTCGTGCTCCACGGCCGCGGCCACGGCTCCGACCGCGACAGCGCCGTCGACGGCTCGAGCTCCTACGACGTCAAGTACACGATCAGGCTCGTGCGCGTCCGCACTTGACGTTCTCCGGGGCCGCCGAGAGGATCGCTGACCGGAGCGATCTTGAGGAGGCACGGGTGTTCGACTACGTGATCGTGGGTGCGGGTTCGGCGGGCTGCGTGCTCGCGAACCGGCTGAGCGAGGACCCGGACGTGAGGGTCCTCCTGATCGAAGCCGGCGGCCCCGACACGAGCGACTTCGTGCACATGCCCGGCGCCTGGCCCGCGCAGCTGCGCACCGAGCGCGACTGGGACCTCTCGAGCGGCTACGAGCCCGCCTGCAACAACCGCCGCATCTACCTGCCGCGCGGCAAGATGCTCGGGGGCTCCTCCTCGCTGAACGCGCTCGCCTACATCCGCGGCAATCGGGCCGACTACGACGAGTGGCGCGACCTCGGCTGCGCCGGCTGGGGCTACGACGGCGTCCTGCCCTACTTCAAGCGCTCGGAGGACAACGAGCGCGGCGCCGACGCGTTCCACGGCGCCGGCGGCCCGCTGCACGTCTCGGACACGCGCTCCGACAACGAGCTGCACCAGCGCTGGCTGTACGCCGCGATGGATCTCGGCCTGCCGTCGAACGACGACTTCAACGGCGCCGAGCAGGACGGCGTCGGCTGGCTGCAGTTCACGACGACCGCCGAGGGCCGCCGCTGCAGCGCCGCCGTCGCGTTCCTCCATCCGGTCGCCGACCGCCCCAATCTCGTCGTCGAGCCGTGGGTGACCGTGCTCAAGGTCATCGTCGAGAACGGCCGCGCGCGCGGCGTCGCCGGCACCCGGATGGGCGAGCTGCTCGAGTTCCGCGCCGAGCGCGAGGTCATCCTCGCGGCCGGCGCGTACGCGTCGCCGCAGCTGCTGATGCTGTCCGGCATCGGCCGGGCGGCGGAGCTCGAGCTGCTGCAGATCGAGCCCGTCTCCGAGGTTCCCGGGGTCGGCCTGAACCTCCACGACCACCCGATCAGCGGCGTCGTCCACGAGTCGCCGACGGACCTGACCTGGTTCGGAGCGTTCAACGACGAGAACCTCGCGCGGTTCATGACCGAGGGCGACGGCCCGATCGCGTGCGCCGGCATCGACGCCGGCGGCTTCACGCGCACGCGCGACGGCCTGCCCGCGCCCGACATGCAGCTCTACGGCCTGCCGGTCGCGATGCTCGACGAGGGGCTCGTCCCCGCCGACCGCCCCGGCATCACCGTCGCCGCCTCCTTGCAGAAGCCGGTCAGCCGCGGGTACGTCGCGCTCGTCTCGCCCGACCCCACCGCCAAGCCGCTCGTCGTGCACAACTACCTCGCCGAGCCCGAGGACATGGCGGCGCAGGTCGCCGGCACGCGGCTGGCGATGCAGATCGCCGCCACCGAGCCGCTCGCGGCGTGCGTCGGCGACGCCATGATCGCCCCCGCGTCCGACTCCGACGAGGACATCGCTGCGTACCTGCGCGCGCGGGTGCAGACGCACTACCACCCCGTCGGCACCTGCAAGATGGGCGTCGACGAGCTGGCGGTCGTCGACCCCGAGCTGCGCGTCCGCGGCGTCGAGGGCCTGCGCGTCGCCGACGCGTCGATCATGCCGACGATCTCGCGCGGGAACACGAACGCGCCGACGATCATGATCGCCGAGAAGGCGGCCGACATGATCGCGGGGCGCGCGCCGCTCGCGGCGGAGGTCCCGGCCTCGGCGGCCGGCTAGGTCCCCCTCACCACCGGACCTTCTTGCGGCACCCACCTCCGCAGGCGGGCCGCTCGCGCGTGCCGGTGAACGACGCGCGGTGCGCGCCGGAGTCGAGCACCCGGACCTTCGCCACGCCGGACCACCGGATCGAGCCGCGCCAGATCACGATCCGGCAGCGCGCCGGTGTGGAGCACTTCATGATCACGATCCGCGCGCTGCGCCCCGCGCGGCGGCGCACCATCGACCGGATCGCCTTGCGCGCGAGCGCGGCGTCCAGCTGCGGCGCCGCGGGCGTCGAGGTCGTCGCGGGCCCGGGCGACGTCGCCGGACTCGGCGTCGGAGCCGGGGTGGGCGCCGGAGCCGGCTCCTCCGCCGGGCCGCCGGACACGCCGCCGACCGCCGTCGAGCCGGGAAGGACGAACCAGCCGCTGTTCGGCGCGACGTCCGAGCCGCCGCTCGAGACGAACAGCGTCACCACGCGGAACCACAGGACGTCCGATGGCCAGCCGACCTCGCCGCGATGGACGTAGGCCTGCAGCTGGCCGTTGGCGAACGACGTGCGGTACGTCGACTGCGGGCCGTAGATGTACCACCCGTTGCCGGTCCAGGAGCCCAGCCACCACCCGATCTGGCAGCACTCCATCTGCAGCATGTAATCGGCGACGCCATCGCGGTTGGCGTCGATCTGCACGCCGATCCGGTCGCCGCTGTAGAGCACGCTCTGCGTCACCTGGACGCCGAACGCCAGCCAGTCCCCGTCCCAGCTCCCGACGACGCCCGTGACGTCGGGCGCGTTGTAGCCGCCGTCGCGGACCGGGTCGGTCCACTCGCCGTACCCGGGCGCGGCGAACGCGGGCGGTGCGAACGCCAGGACCACCACGGCTGCGACGAGCGCCACCCGCATGGGCCGACGCTACCGGAAGCCGGTGCGCTTGTCAGACGGGCACGACCGCGTTGCGCTTCCACGGGCGCTCGACGGTCTTGCCCTCGGCCATCTCGAGCGCGCGGCAGATCGTCGGGCGCGTCTCGCGCGGATCGATGACGTCGTCGATCATCGCGTTCGCCGCGGCGCGGTAGACGTCGATGATCTGCTTGTAGTTCGCGATCAGCTCGGCGCGCTTGGCGGCCGGGTCGTCGGCCTCCTCGACCTGCTTGCGGAAGACGATCTCGACCGCGCCCTCGGCGCCCATCACGCTGATCTCCGCGCTCGGCCAGGCGACGATGAGATCGGGCTCGTACGCGCGCCCGTTCATGACGTAGTAGCCCGCGCCGTACGCCTTGCGCAGCACGACCGTCACCTTCGGCACGGTCGCGTTGGCGACGGCGTGCAGCATCTTCGCGCCGTGGCGGATGATCCCGCCGGCCTCGACCTTCGTGCCGACCATGAACCCCGGCACGTCCATGAGGAAGACGAGCGGGATGCCGAACGCGTTGCAGAGGTTCACGAAGCGCGCGGCCTTGTCGGCGGAGTCGTTGTCGAGGATCCCGCCGAGCTGCTTGGGCTGCGACGCGACGATCCCCGCGGGCCGGCCGCCGAAGCGCGCGAGGCCGGTGATGACGGTCTTGGCCCAGTTCGGCTTGAGCTCGAAGAACCGGCCGTCGTCGACGATGCGGCCGATGACGTCGTGCATGTCGTACGGCTTGCGGTTCGACTCCGGCAGCACGTCGAGCAGCTCGTCGTCCATGCGGTCGACCGGGTCGGCCGTCTCGAGGCGCGGCGGCGCCTCGCGGTTGTGCTGCGGCATGAACGACAGGTACTCCTTGATCGAGGCGATGCACGCCTCGTCGTCGGGCACCTCGAGGTCGCCGACGCCCGACTTGCGCGTGTGGACGCGCGAGCCGCCGAGCTCCTCCTGCGTGACGTCCTCGCCGATCGCGGCGCGCACGAGGTGCGGCCCGGCGAGCGCCATCGACCCGCGCCCCTTGACCATCGGCACGAAGTCGGCGAGGCCCGGGATGTAGGCGGTGCCCGCGGCGCACGGCCCCATGAGCGCGGCGACCTGCGGGATGACGCCCGACGCGATGACCTCCTCGCGGAAGAGGTGGCCCGACCCGGCGAAGAGCGACCCGACCGCCTCCTGGATCCGCGCGCCCGCGGAGTCGAGCAGCCAGATCATGGGCAGCCGCTTCGTCAGCGCGAGCTCGCGCAGCCGCGCGACCTTCAGCTCGCCCGTCATGCCCATCGAGCCGGCCATGACCGTGAAGTCGTACGCGGCGACGGCGGCCAACCGCCCGTCGACGCGGCCGTAGCCGGTGATGACGCCGTCGGCGGGCGCCTCGCGGCCGGCCATCGCCGCCTGCGAGAAGTGCGGCTGCGCGTGGATGCCGAGCTCGACGAACGTGCCCTCGTCGACGAGCAGCGCGATCCGCTCGCGCGCGGTGAGCTTGCCGTCGGCGTGCTGGCGCTCGATCTTCTCGGGTCCGCCGCCGAGCTTCGCCTTCTCGCGGCGCGTGTGGAGGTCGTCGACGAGCGGCCGGAGCAGGCTCACGCGCCGACCGCGCTCGTCAGCAGCGGATCGACGATCGTGGCGATCGTCTCGGCGAGCGTCCGCCGCTCGGCCTCGTCCTCCGGCGCCTCGAACGCGGTGATCTCGACGCCGAGCAGCTTCGTCACGTCGGCCACCTCGCGCAGCAGCGTGCGCAGCCCGGCGTCCGACAGCCCGCCCTCGGCGGGGAACTGCGCGGGCAGGATCGACGGGTCGAGCACGTCGAGGTCGAGGTGCACGAAGACGTCCTCGCCGTCGAGCATGTCGGCGAGCTGGCTCGGGCGCACGTTGCGGATCCCCGCGGTCTCGAGCAGCACCTGCTCCTGCCCGTCGAGGTCGCGCGCGCCGCACATGAGCACCTGCGTGGGATCGACCTTCGTCTCCGCGAGCCCGGCATCCCAGCGCCCGCAGGCGCCGGCCAGGCACATGCCGCCGAGGAACCCGCTCTCCGTCGTGTCGGGCGTGTTGAAGTCGCCGTGCGCGTCGAGCCAGAGCACGTAGGACTCGGGGTTGTGGCGGGCGACGGTGGGGAGCGTCGTCAGCGAGATCGAGCAGTCGCCCGCGACGAGCACCGGGAAGCGCCCCTCGACGAGCGCGTCGTCGACCTGCCCGCCCGCCTCGAGCAGGCAGCCGCGCGAGACCTCGAGGTCCTCCGACCACGGCTGCGTCCGCGGCTCGCCGGGGGAGCCGATGAAGCGCGCCTCGACGCCCGCCTGCTCGGCCAGCAGCGGCGCCAGCGCCTCCACTCCACGCGCTCCGCCCGGCGTCCGGTCGGACGTGCGGCAGAGCATCCCCACGACGCTCACCTTCCGGTCCACTGCGGCTCCCGCTTCTCGAAGAACGCCTTGACGCCCTCCTGGATGTCCTCGGTGCTGAACGCGAGCGCGAGCTGGCCGCGCAGGAAGTCGAGCGCCTGGTCGAACGCCATGTCCTGCTGACGGAACATCGCGTCCTTGCCCATCTTCATCAGCACCGGCGACTTCTTCGCCAGCCGCTCGGCCCAGTCGGCGACCGCGGCGTCGAACTCGCCGGCCGGCACGACGCGGTTGACGATGCCGATCCGCTCGGCCTCGTGGGCGTAGATGCGGTCGCCGAGCAGCAGCAGCTCGTTCGTCTTCTTGCGCCCGACGTTGCGGTAGATGAGCGCCATGATCATGAACGGGAAGACGCCGACGTTGATCTCGGGCGTCCCGAACGTGACGCCCTCCTTGGCGACGATGAGGTCGCACGCGAGCGCGACGCCGAGCGCGCCCGCGAGCACGTGGCCGTTCGCCGCGCAGATCGTCGGCTTGCCGAGCAGGCCGATCAGCTCGAAGAGCTGCGGGAAGCGCTCGATGCCCTGGAACTTGTGGACGATCGGGACCTCGGCCGCGAAGCCGCCGAGGTTGCCGCCGCTCGAGAAGACCTTGTCGTGCGTCGAGGTCAGCACGACGCAACGGACCGCGTCGTCGTCGCGTGCGCGCCTGAACGCGTCGATCAGGCCGTCGAGCATGGCATCCGACAGCGAGTTGCGCGTGTCGGGATCGTCGAGCGCGATCGTCGCGACGCCGGTGCCGGCGACGTCGTAGCGAACGGGGACGTCGGTCACGAGGGCGCGGAACCTACTCCTCCCGTCTCGCGGGCGTCGTCCGCGGAGCGCGGTGACCGGCCATCGGTCTAGCCTCCGGCGGGCCCGATGCCCCGGATCGAGGCCCATCTTGCCGCCCCCACCTTGCGCGAGCGCGACGCCGAGACGGCCGCGCTCGCGACGCTCGTCGACGGCGTCCGCCGAGGCCACGGCGGACTGGTCGTCATCGCCGGGCCGGCGGGGATCGGGAAGTCGCGGCTGGTCGACGTGGCCGCCGATCGCGGCGCGGAGGCGGGGATGCTCGTGCTGCGCGCGCGGGGCGAGGCGGGCGCCGCGGACGTGCCCTTCGGCGTCGCCGTGCAGCTGTTCGGCGCGACGCTGCGCGAGGCGTCCGCGCGGGAGCGACGGCGGCTGCTGGCGGGCGCCGCGAAGCTCGCGCGGCCGCTGTTCGACGGGACCGATCTCGGCGACGAGCCGCGCGCTCTGGTGTCCATCGTCCACGGGCTGTCGTGGGTCGCGGCCGGCCTGGCCGAGCGCCGGCCGCTGCTGCTCTGCGTCGATGACGTCCAGTGGGCGGACCTGGCGTCGATCCGGTTCCTCGAGGCGCTGGCGACGCGCGTGGGAGATCAGGCGCTCGGGATCGTCGCCGCCGTCCGGATCGGCGAGGCGCGCGAGCCGCTCACGCGGCACCGCGCCGGCGTCGTCCTGCGCCCGCGGCCGCTCGGCTCCGAGGCAGTCGCGTCGCTCGTCGCCGCGTCGCTCGGCGCCGACGCCGACCCGGCCTTCTGCGCCGCCTGCGCCCGCGCGAGCGGCGGCATCCCGTTCCGCCTCGGCGAGATCGTCCGAACCCTCCGCGCCCGCGGGCTCGCGCCCGTCGCCGAGCACGTCCCCGACGTCCTCGCCCTCGGCGACGACGACCCCACCGACGCGATCGCCACCCGCCTCGCCGCCCTGCCGGAAGAGGCGAGCGACGTGGCCGCCGCCCTCGCGATCCTCGGCGACGACGCGTCTCTCGGCCTCGTCGCCGCCCAGGCGAAGATCTCCGGCGAGGCCGCCGCCGCCGCGGCGGAGATCCTCCGTGAGGCGCAGCTCGTCGAAGTCGCGTCCGGCGACGTCGACGGAGGCGTCGCCGAGAGAGGCGTCGCCGGCGAAGACGTCGCCGACGGAGGCGTCGCCAACGGCGGCGTCGCCAACGGCGCGCGTCTCGCCTTCGCGCACCCTCTCATCCGCGCGGCGGCGTACGGGGCCATCTCTCCGGGGCGGCGGCGGGAGGCGCATCTCGGCGCGGCGCGCCTGCTGCTCGACGACGGCGCGCCGGTGGATCGCGTCGGGGCGCAGCTCCTCTCGGCGGGTCCTTCCGGAGAGGCGTGGGCGGCGGATGCGCTGCGGGCGGCGGCGGAGACGGCGCTGGCGCGGGGCGCTCCGGAGACGGCGGCGCGGCTGCTGGCGCGGTTGCTGGAGGAGCCGCTTGACGACGCGGCGCGTGGGGCGACGCTCCTCGCGCTCGGCGGGGCGCGGCTGCGCGACGGCGACCCGGCCGCGGAGGCGGCGTTCGAGGAGGCGCATGGCGCGCTCGCCGATCCGCTCGCTCGCGCCGAGGCGCTGCGCGGGCTCGGCGAGGCGCGGTTCGCGGCGGGCCGGCTCGCCGATGCGGGCAAGGCGATGCGCGCAGGGCTGGACGAGCTGGGCGACCGCGACGTCCCGCTCGCGCACGAGCTGCGCGCGCGGTTCATCTCGTACGGGCTGCTGGACGCGGACGCGCGCGAGGAGGCCGAACGGCTCGTCGCGGACGTCGTGCGCGCCGAGGGCCCGCTCGACCGCAGCGACCGCGCGGTCTTCGCGATGCTCGCCGCGCGTACGGTCTTCACGGGCGGCGGCCACGAGGAGGCGCGGGCGTTCGCGCACCGGGCGCTCGGCGACGGCGAGCTGCTCGCCGCCGAGACCGCCGACGGCCTGGCGTGGATGACCGCGACGGCGGTGCTCACTTGGAGCGACGACCTCGACGCCTCGATCGCGACCGCCACGGCGGCGATGGCGGATGCGCGCACCCGCGGTTCGCTCACGGCGTTCGCGACGGCGAGCTACTGCCGCGCGACGCCGCACTTCTGGGCGGGCCGCCTCGCGGACGCGACGGCGGACGCGCAGCAGGCGCTTGCGGCGCGGCAGCAGGGCTGGGCGACGTTCGTCGCGCCGGTGACCGCAGTGCTCGCCTGGGCGCTCGTCGAGCAGGACGACCTCGACGGCGCGCAGGCGGCGCTCGACGAGCTCGACCTCGACGCCACGGCTCCCCAGTTCGCCGCGTACGCGCTGCACGCCCGCGGCCGCCTGCTCGCCGCGCGCGGCGATCACGAGGCCGCGCTCGCCGCCCACCTCGACGCCGGCTCGCGGCTCACGACGCCGAACCCGGCGCTCTTCCCCTGGCGCTCGTCCGCCGCGATCTGCGCGCACGCGCTCGGCCACCATGACCGCGCGCGCGAGCTCGCCGCGACGGCGGTGGAGCACTCGAGCCGCTTCGGCGCCCCGCGGCCGGTGGGCATCGCGCTCCGCGCACACGGGATCGTCACGGACGACGTCGAGGTGCTCGTCCGCGCCGTCGAGGTGCTCGAGTCCTCGCCCGCCGAGCTGGAGCGCCTGCGCGCGCAGACGTCGCTCGGCGCCGCGTGGCGCTTGCTCGGCGAGGAGGACCGGGCGCGCGCGGTGCTGCGCCGCGCGCTCGACGGCGCCGACCGCTGCAACGCCCGCGCGATCGCGCGGCAGGCGCGCGAGGAGCTCGTCGCCGCCGGCGCCCGCCCCCGCCGCGCCGCGCTCAGCGGCGCCGCGGCGCTGACGCCGGCGGAGCGCCGCACGGCGCAGCTCGCCGCGCAAGGGCTCTCCAACCGCGAGATCGCCGAGACGCTGTTCGTGACGCTGAAGACGGTCGAGTGGCACCTGCGCCACGCGTACGGGAAGCTCGGGATCTCCGGACGTTCCGAGCTGCGCGACGCCCTGTAGTTGGAAGTAGGAAGTCCAGCTCCCTACTCTTCGACGGCATGTCAGCGAGCACCGTCCTCAAGCCCGACTTCGCCACGCGGCGCAAGCACTTCATCTTCACCGACGAGCACGACCAGCTCCGCGAGTCGATCCGGAACTTCGCCAAGAAGGAGCTGGCGCCGCACGCGGAGGAGTGGGAGGAGACGACGTTCCCCAACTCCGTCTTCCCGCGGATGGGCGAGCTCGGGTTCCTCGGCCTCGACAAGCCCGAGGAGTACGGCGGCCAGGGCGGCGACTACTACACGTCGCTCGTGCTCGCCGAGGAGATCGTCCACGCGCACTCCGGCGGTCTCGCGATGGGCATCGCGGTCCACACCGACATGGCGATGCCGCCGATCCTCGCGTTCGGCACCGAGGAGCAGAAGCAGGAGTGGGTCGTCCCGGCGATCAAGGGCGAGAAGATCCTCTGCCTCGGGATCACCGAGCCCGACGCCGGCTCCGACGTCGCCGGCATCAAGACGCGCGCGGTGCGCGACGGCGACGACTACGTCATCAACGGGTCGAAGACGTACATCACCAACGGCCATCGCGCGGACGTGATCGTCCTCGTGACCAAGACCGACCCGGAGGCCGGCCACGGCGGCATCACGCTCTTCCTCGTCCCGATGGACGCGCCCGGCGTGATTCGCGAGAAGCGCCTCGAGAAGCTCGGCATGCACGCGTCCGACACCGCGCTGCTCGCCTTCCAGGACGTGCGCGTCCCCGCCTCGGCGATGCTCGGCCAGGAGGGCAAGGGCTTCTACCACATCAGCTGGGAGCTCCAGGGCGAGCGCCTGATCGGCGCCGCGGGATGCGTCGCGGGAGCGCAGAACTGCTTCGACAGGACGCTGCAGTACGCGATGGAGCGCAAGGCGTTCGGCCGGGAGATCGGGCACTTCCAGGTCATCCGGCACAAGTTCGCCGAGATGGCCACGAAGATCGAGACGGCCCGCCAGATGGTCTACACGACCGCCTGGCGCTTCCAGAACGGCGAGTACCCCGTCCGCGAGATCTCGATGGCGAAGCTCTACGCGTCGCGCATCGCCGTCGAGGTCGCCGACGAGTGCATCCAGATCCACGGCGGCGCCGGCTACATGAAGGAGTACGGCGTCGAGCGCGTCTGGCGCGACATGCGCCTCAACCGCATCGGCGCGGGCACCGACGAGATCATGCTCGACGTCATCGGCCGCTCCTACGGCCTGTAGGCATCAGAGCCGGCTCAGCTCCAGCACGAGCGCGATCGCGGCGAGCGCCGCGTACGACGCGAACACGGCGGGGCGCTGCTCGTAGTACCCGTGCAGCGCCCCGAGCCCGGCCAGCACCAGCCCGAACACGCTGATGAACGCGACCGCGAAGACGGTCACGACGGCGTACGCGACCTCGGCGGCAGAGGGAGCGGGGCGGCGGATCTTCACGGGCCCACGGAGACGGCGTGCGCGGGGATGCGGTCGCGGCGCAGCGTCCGCGTGTCGCCGCTGAGGAGCAGCGTGAACGCGAGGGCCACGAAGATCCAGAACGCGAGCCAGAGCGTCGTCGAGACGCCGATCGCGGCGGCGAGCGGGCCCCAGAGGACCATGCCGACCGGCATGAAGACGAACGAGCCGAACCAGTCGTAGGAGCTGACGCGGGCAAGCGAGTCGGCGGGGACCTGGCGCTGGAGCGTCGACTCCCAGACGGACATCCCGACCATCATCCCCGCGCCCGACAGGAACGCCCCGAAGGCGAGGAGGCCCGTGTCGGCGCCGGAGGCGAGGAACGCCAGCGGCAGCGCGAAGACCGCCTCCATCGCGACCACGAGGACGAGCGGGCGCTCGGGGTCGATGCGGGTCGCCACGAGGCTCCCGAGCAGCGCGCCGACGCCCATCGCGCCCAGCACGACGCCCCACGCGCCGGCGCCGCCGAGCTCGCGGTCGGCGACGACCGGGCCGAGGACCGCCCACGCGCCCCACATGACGTTGGCGAGCGAGAAGTACACGACGAAGCTCCACACCCAGCGGCGGGCGGTGAAGGCGGCCCAGCCGTCGCGGAGGTCCCGCAGGAACCCACTCGTCTGCGGAACCGCACGGTCGGGGAGCCGCAGCGCGAACAGGCATGCAGCGCTCACCGCGAACGTTCCCGCGTCGACGGCGATCGCCGCCCCCGCGCCGAACGCGGCGACGAGCGCGCCGGCGAGCAGCGGGCCCGCGATCTCGCTGCCCGACAGCGCCGCCGACCGCAGCGCGTTGGCCTGCTGCAGCTGCGCGGGCGCGACGACCTCCGGCAGCACCGCCGTCGAGGCCGGGTTGAACAGCCCCGTTCCCACGCCGGTCAGAGCGGCCAGAGCGCCCAGCATCCAGACCTCCGCGACGCCGGCCAGCAGGAGCGCCGCCATCGTCCCCTGCGTCGCGACGCGCAGCACATCGGCGCCGAGCATCACCGTGCGCCGCGACATGCGGTCGCCGAGGACACCGCCAACGAGCACGCTCGCGACGAGCGGCACGCTCCCCGCCGCCAGCACGAGCCCGACCTCCGAGGCCGATCCGCCCAGCTCGAGGACGGCGAACGCCAGCGCGACGGCGACCATCCGGTCGCCCAGCACGGACACCGTCCGCCCCACCAGCAGCAGCCGGAAGGCGGGAACGCTCAGGACCCCGCGAACCATCGCCGCAGGGTCGCAGATCGATCACAAGGCGGCGAGAACCTCGCGCGCCGCGCGCTCGCCCGAGCGGACCGCGCCGTCGATGTAGCCGGTCCAGTACTCCGACGTCTCGGTGCCCGCCCAGTGGATGCGGCCGACGGGCTCGCGCAGCACGGGGCCGTACGAGGTCAGGACGCCCGGCGGCATGAAGCCCTCGTAGCACCCGCCGCTCCACTGCTCGCTCGCCCAGGACAGCTCGACGTAGTCCTTCGGCGAGCGCGCCCGATCGCCGAAGCAGCGGGCGAAGACGTCGAGCACGCGGGCACGGCGCTCGGCGGCCGGCCGCGTGATCCAGTGCCGCGCCGACTCCGCCTCGATGAACCCGAGGAGCACGCCGGGCGACCCGTCGGGCGGCGAGTTGTCGAACGTCAGCTTCACGCAGTTGTCGTCCGTGTTCGCGTAGCCGGCGAGGCCGTCCTTGCGCCAGAACGGCTCCTCGTAGACCGCCTGGCACTTGATGACGATCCCCATCGGCATCCGCTGGTGCAGCTGGGCGCGCAGCGGCGGCAGCGCCGCGCCGAAGTCGATGCGCCCGAGCAGCGCGGGCGGCACGGCGACGATGAGGCGCCTGCCGCTGTACGTCGCGCGGTCGGTCACCACGTCGACCCGCCCGCGCGAGGGGACGATCCGCCGCACCGGCGCGTTCAGCGTGAGCCGGCCCTTCAACGCCTCCGCGGCACGCAGCGCGATGAGCTGCGACCCGCCCGCGAAGCGCGATTCCTGCGCGCCGCCCGCGGTGTTGATGAGCCGGTCGAACGTGCCCACGTTCTGCCGGTTGCCGGCGGCGGCGATGTAGAAGAGCGAATAGAGCAGCGAGACGTCGCGCGGCTCGGCGGCGAAGACGCTCGTGAAGCCGAGGTCGATGAGGTACCGCCCGCCCTCGGTCGTGGTGTTCGCCTGCTTCCACGTCTCGAACGTCTGGCCGTCGCGCTCCAGCGCGCTGGCGCCCGCCCACGGCCTGTCGACGTCGATCTCCGCCGCCATCTGGTTGAGCTTCTGGATCGCGGTCGCCGCGTCGAGCAGCCCGTCGGGGACGGGCGGGATCGGGCCGAGCGGCCCCGTCGTCGCGAAGGTCTGGCGGCTGCCCTTGTAGAGCAGGACCGCGTTGCCCTCGTTGTAGGTCTTGAACGTCTTGACGCCGAGCTCGTCCGCCAGCGCGGACAGCCGGTCCTGCGTCGGCCCGACCCACTCGCCGCCGACCTCGATGACCTTGCCGCTGCCGAGCGAGTGGTTCAGCGTCCGGCCGCCGACGCGACGGCGCGCCTCCAGCAGGTGGACCGAACGGCCGGCCTTCGCCACCGCGCGGGCCGCGGTCACGCCGGCGAACCCGGCACCGATGACGATCACGTCGGCACGGCGCCGGCGACGGGCCTTGGAACGCTTCGTCGCGGCGACCGCATCGCCCGGGAGAGCGGTCGCGGCGGCGGTCGCCGCCGCCCCCGCGACGACTTCTCGGCGGGTCAGGTCGCTCATCCCGCGACCCTACTCGCCCGCCAGCGCCCCTGCGCGACCACGATCCCGCCCGCGACCAGCGCCGCACCGGCGATCGACGCGGCCGTCACGGTCTCGTCCTCGAGCAGAGCGCCGAAGGCCAGCGCCCCGAACGGCAGCAGCAGCGAGATGAACGACACGGTCACCGCCGGAAGCTCGCGCAGCAGGATCGTCAGCGTCACGAACGTGAAGGCGGTGCCCGCCAGGGCGAGGTAGGCGATCGACCCGACCGCCGCGCCCGACCACACCGCGTCGTCCCAGTCCTCGAACGTCGCGGAGGCGGCCAGCAGCACGACGCCGGCGAGCAGCATCGCCCACCCGTTCAGCGACACCGGATCGACGGCGCCGCCGCGCAGCTTGATGCCGACGTTCCCCGCCGCGCTGAACGTCGGCGACACCGCGACGGCGAGCGCCGCCAGCGCGGCCCACTCGTCGTCGCCCAGCGAGACGCTCTCGCGGAACGCCAGCGCCAGCCCGCCGATCGCGATCGCCACGCCCACGAGCAGCCGCGCGCGCAGCGGCTCGTCCGGCAGCAGCGCCGCGGCGAGCAGCGCGACGTACAGCGGCAGGACGCCGAAGAGCACCGCGGCGAGGCCCGAGGGCACGTGCTGCTCGGCCCAGTAGATGAGCCCGTACGTCGTCGCGAACGGCCCGAGCCCCAGCAGCAGCACGAGCGGCAGGTCGCTGCGCAGCGGGCGCCGCCACAGCGCCGCGCCGGCCAGCAGCACCGCGCCAGCGAACGCGAACCGGATGCCCGCGCCGAGCAGCGCCGGGAGGTCGTCCAGGCCGATCTTGATCGACACCCACGTGCTCGACCAGATGAGGACGAGCGTCGCGTACAGCGACCAGACGACGGGGCGGGACACGCCGTGACTGTAGGCCCCGGGATGATGCCCGCCCCATGAGCGACCTCGTCGTCTACGAGAAGCGCACGTGCACCACGTGCCGCCGGCTCTCCGAGCTGCTGACCGAGCGCGGGATCGACTTCGACCGCGTCGAGTACCACGTCGAAGGCCTGCCCGAGCCGAAGCTGCGCGAGCTGCTGCGCAAGGCCGGCCTGCGGCCCGGCGACGTGCTGCGCAGACGGGAACCGCTCGTCGCCTCGCTCGGCCTCGATCAGCAGCTGCCGGCCGACGACGAGCTGATCGCGCTGATGGCCGAGCATCCCGTGCTCGTCCAGCGCCCGATCGTCGAGCGCGGCGACCGCGCCGTCCTCGCCCGTCCCCCCGAGAAGGTCCTGGAGCTGCTGTGACACCGATGCCGCCGTTCACCGAGGAGCTCGAGGACTTCCGCAAGGTCGTCCGCCGCTTCGTCGAGAACGAGCTGCGCCCGCACGCCGCCGAGTGGGAGGACGCGAAGCACTTCCCCGACGAGGTCTTCGCGACGTGCGCGCGGCAGGGCTACCTCGGGCTGAAGTACCCCGAGCAGTACGGCGGCTCGGACGGCGGCTACCTCGCCGACGCCGTGTTCGCGGAGGAGCTCAGCCGCTGCGGGTCGGGCGGCCTGGCCGCGGGGATCGGCGCGCACACGAGCATCGCGACGCCGCCGATCTGGAAGTTCGGCACCGACGACCAGAAGGAGCGCTACCTCGCTCCCGCGATCCGCGGCGAGAAGATCGGCGCGCTCGGCATCACCGAGCCCGGCGCCGGGTCCGACGTCGCGTCGCTGTCCACGCGGGCCGAGCGCGTCGACGGCGGCTTCGTCGTCAACGGCGAGAAGACGTACATCACGAACGGCGTCCGCGCGCACTTCATCGTCACCGCGGTCAAGACGACGGCCGAGGGCGGCCACCACGGCATCTCGTTCCTCATCGTCGACCGCGCCGAGGGCGTGACGTCGAGCGCGCTGAGCAAGCTCGGCTGGCACGCGTCGGACACCGCGACGATCGCCTACGAAGACGTCTTCGTGCCGGAGGAGAACCTGCTCGGCCCCGAGCACGAGGGGTTCAAGCTGATCATGGCCAACTTCCAGTGGGAGCGGCTGTTGATGGCGCTCGGCACCGTCGGCGCGATGGACGCGGCGATCGAGCGGACGATCGCCTTCACGAAGGAGCGCAGGACGTTCGGCCGCCCGCTCACCGGCCACCAGGTCATCCGCCACAAGCTCGCCGAGCTCGCGACGACCGCCCACACCGGCCGCTGCCTCACCTACGACGCGCTGCGGCGCTTCGTCGAGGGCGAGAACGCCGTGCGCGAGGTGACGATGGCCAAGCTCTACACGCAGCGCAACGCGTTCGAGGTCATGGATGCGTGCCTGCAGCTGCACGGCGGCGCCGGCTACATGCGCGAGTACGACATCGAGCGCGCCGCGCGCGACGCCCGCCTCGGCCCGATCGGCGGCGGCACCGACGAGGTCATGAAGGAGATCCTCGGCAAGGTGATGGGGCTCTGACGGCACCCCTGATGGGGGAGGAACGCACCCCGGGGTTGCATGTGCGTTCCCGCACATGGGGGTCGTCCCCGATGCCATGACCGCGTCATCGGGGGGAGGCTCGCGCGGCTCACACACCCGCTCCCCAGGAGGACCATGCGCTGTCCCTCCCCCCTTCGGCCGTGGCTCCTCGCCGTGGCCGTGGCGGCCGTCGCCGCCGCCGCCGCGTGGACGCCCACCGCCCACGCGGCCGCCGTCCCGCTCTCCGCTTCGTTCACCGTCGCACCCGAGCAGCCCGCCCCCGGCGAGGTGGTCACGCTGCACTCGACGACGACGCCGACGGCGACGTCCGGGCGCACCTACGACTGGGACCTCGACGCCGACGGCCAGTTCGACGACGCCGCCGGCGAGACGGTCACGACGTCGTTCGCCGCCGATGGCGACTACGAGGTCCGCCTGCGCGCCCGCCAGTCCGGCGCGACGACGCAGGAGAGCATCGCCGTGCGCCGCATCTCGGTCCGGTCGCCCGGCTCGACCACCCCGCCGCCCGAACCGCCTCCGCCGCCGCCCCCGCCGGCCGACGACCAGCCGGCCCCGCCGGCGGCCAACCAGCCCCCGGAGGCGCGCCTCGCCCTCGGTTGCCACCTCCTGACCGGCGGCATGGTGCTCTGCGACGGGACGTTCACGCGCGACGGCGACGACCACACCTTCGACGCTTCGCCCTCCCGCGACGCCGACGGGTCCATCGTCAAGTACGAGTGGGACCTCGACGGGAACGGCACATGGGACGTCGACGGCGGCGCCGATCCGAAGCTGGTCCGCACCTACAAGCACATGATCGGCCAATCGAACGAGCGGCACGTGCGCGTACGCGTCACCGACGATCGCGGCGCGACCGACACCGCCGAGATGACCCTTCGGATCCTGCCGCCCGCCTGCCAGCCGCGGGTCGAGGACGGTCTCCTGGTCGCCACCTCGACCTGCCTGCGGCCCCGCAAGGCCGGCGCGCTGACGCGCTGGCGGTCCACCGCGCCCGTCACGATCAACGGCATCGTGCTGCTGCCCGGCCCGGGCGGCGTGACGATCACGACGGGCGGCGCGCGCACGCGCATCGAATCGCCCGACGCGAAGGTGCTCGTGCAGGTCAAGCAGGCGACGGCGCAGCTCACCCACGGCCGCATCGACTGGGAGGTCGACGGCGCCTCGGTCACGGGCGTCGTCCTGCGCGACGCGAAGCTCAACGGCCTGCGGATCACCGGCCTGCCGACCCCGCCGACGCTGAAGGCGGGGAACGCCTCCGACGTCGCGATGCACGTCGCCCTGCCGCAGGACTTCGGCGGCGCGAGCTCCAAGCAGCCGATCGTCAGCCACCTCGGCGGCGCGCAGGCCGCGTCCGACACGCCGCTGCGCTTCGAGGTCCCGCAGGCCGCCCTCGGCCCGATCGGCCTCCAGTCGCTCGTCGTCGCCTACGACGGCGAGGGGTTGTGGGAGATCGCGGCGAGCGTCGCGGTGCCCGCGCCGATCCCGGTCACGGCATCCGGCGGCGCCGGCGTGCGCGACGGCGCGTTCGAGTCTGCCTGGGGCGAGGTGTCGTTCAAGGACATGGGCGGCCTCGCCCTCGGCACGGTCTTCCTCCAGCGCGTGAAGTTCACCGTCGAGGTCGCGCCGAAGAAGAGCAAGTGCGTCCGCGAGACGGGCGTCGAGAAGGTCGACATGAAGGCCCAGCTCGAGCGGATCGGCATCCCCGCCGACCCATGGCCGGCCGACTGGCCGCGGTACTGGTACGTGGACCACGGCATGCCGACGTTCGCGCTCTGCGGCGAGATCGAGCTCACGGCCGGCCCGTCCGTCGCCGGTGCCGCCGCGATCGGCGTCGACGCCGGCCTCGGGCTGGCGACGTACGACGACCGGCCCTTCGTGGTCAACGCCCACGGTGAGCTGCGCGTCGTCGAGATCCCGCTCGCCGAGGCCGACTTCAAGCTCTACGGCGACGGCTACGTCTCGCTGCACGGCGGCTTCCACTGGGAGCCGTTCGAGGGCATCGCGTCCGTCGACGGGCTCCTGAAGTTCGAGATGTGGGCGCCGAAGTTCAACGCCGAGGCGTACGTCGAGGCGTGCCTGGAGTTCGTCGATCTCTGCGCCGGCGCGAACGGGCTCATCTCGAGCCGCGGCGTCGCCCTCTGCCTGCACGTCAGCGTCCTGGGCGCCACCTGGCGGCCGGGCGTCGGCTGGCTGTGGGGCGAGACGTTCCCGGACCTCTACTTCTCCGGCTGCGACGTCGGCAAGTACCGGGAGCACATCGGCCACGCGGCGGTCAGCGACCCGGCGACGACGGAGCCGCCCACCGCCCGGGCCGCGCAGGCGCAGGTCCTGCGGCCCGGGGCGAGGACGACGATCGACCTCCCGGCGGGCCTGCCGGGCGCCACGTTCGTCGCGCAGGGCGACACGGCCGCGCCCGACGTCACGCTGATCGGGCCGAAGGGCGAGCGCATCGCGTCGCCCGCCGTCGGCAAGGCGCTGCAGGAGCCGGGCGTGCTCGGCTTCCGGTACCCGCAGGGCAAGCGCACGCAGTTCGCGGTCGCCAAGCCGAGCGCCGGCCGCTGGACCGTCGTGGTCGGGCCGGGCTCGGCGGCGGTCACGTCGCTGAAGTCCGCCGAGGGCCTGGAGCCCCCGGAGGTCCACGCGACCGTCCGCGGCACGGGGCGGCACCGGACCATCGCGTACCGCATCGCCGAGCGGCCGGGCCAGAAGGTGACGTTCGTCGAGCGCGGCCGGGCGGCCGGCGGGGTCATCGGCGTCGCACGGGGCGGGTCGGGCACGCTGCCCTTCACCCCCGCCGCGGGCACCGCCGGACGGCGCGAGGTCGTCGCCATCGTCGAGCAGGACGGCCTCGTCCGCGACGAGCTCGCGGTGACGACGTACGTCGCGCCGAAGCCCGCGCGGGCCGGTCGCGTGCGGCACGTCCGCGTGGTCCGTCGCGGCGGGCGGCTGCTCGTCAGCTGGCAGCGGGCGCGCGGCGCCGCGCGCCACGAGGTGCGCGTCGCGCTGGCGGACGGTCGCCGGCTGCTCCTCCGCACCCCGCGCACGCGCGCGGTCGTGGCGCACGTCCCGGCGAGGCTGCACGGCAGCGTCAGCGTCCGCGGGCTGCGTCCCGCCGCCCGCGACGGCCGGGCGACGCGCGTGCGCGTCTAGCCGCCGGGGGATGCGAGCGGGCGGCGCGGCTGGACCGCGCCGCCCGCATGCGGAACCATGTCCCTCGAACGAAGGAGGAGGGATGAACGTCCTCATCGTGGCCCACAAGACCGCCGCCACACCGCGCCTGCTGCAGGCGGTGCGGGAGAAGGCGGCCGGCGGCGGGTGCACGTTCACGCTGCTGGTCCCGCGCGAGTACTGGGATCCGGACACCGAGCGGGCGGCGACCGTGCTGGAGCTGGCGCTGCCGCTGCTCGACGACGCGTCGGGCACGACGGTGGAGGCGATGATCGGGGGGTCGGATCCGTTCGAGGCGACGCGCAAGGCGCTCGACGAGGGCGACTTCGACGAGGTGATCATCTCGACGCTGCCGCGACGGATGTCGCGCTGGCTGAAGCTCGACCTGCCGAGTCGCGTCGAGAAGCTCGGGATCCCCGTGACGACCGTGACGGCGACCGGCCGCACGGAGGCGGTCGCCGAGAGCAGCAGCTAGGTCGCGTTCCCGCAGGCGTCGCGGATGCCGAGCACGGTCACCGCGGCGCCGGCGGGCACCGGAACGCGGAACGTGCCGGTCGCGGCGTCGGCCGGCACGCGCACGACGACATCGCCGACGCGCACCGTCGCCTCGCCGTCGCGCACGAGCCGCGGCAGCGCCATGAGCGCGGCGTCGCCCGGCGACGGGTACAGCCCGCGGAACGTCGCGACGCCATCGACCACGACCGGCGCGGTCGCCGACAGCTTCAGCGGCGTGACGGCGAACGGCTGCGAGGCGAGCTCGTACGGCCCGACCCCGTCGCCGCGGTCCGCGCGTCCGGCGACCGCGAAGCGGTACGTCCCGGCCGGGTCGCAGGCGTCGAGCTGGAACGTCTCGGTGTAGACGTCGCCCGCCTCGCGCGCGGTCGTGTCGCGGAACGTCGCGTCGGTGAGGACGGTCCTCCAGCGCTTGCCCGACCGGCGCTGCAGCCTGACGAACGTCCCGCCGCGCGGAGCGTCGACGGCCGGGTCGCCGCCCTTCCACGAGAACGTGGCGCGGCCGTAGCGCTCGACCGCCGCCGCCGGCTGGGCGACGGCCGCCCCCGCCTCGGGCGTCCGGCGCGCGGGCAGGTCGCTCGTGGTCCCGATGCCGAGCGCGGGCGGCGCGATCCCGGCCGGCGCGGGCTCGCCGGCGAGCAGCGACTTCATCACCGGCCGCGTCATGTCGAGCAGCCGCGCGCCCTGGCGGCGGCCGAAGAGCGTGAACGAGCCCTCGTACTGGCAGGTGTCGTACTCCTCGGGCGTCGCGGTGTACGAGACGTACGCGTTGCTCAGCCCGGCGATGACGAGCCGGTCGAACGCGCCCCCGGCGTCCTTGCGCAGGCTCGCGCGGATCCGCGCGCCCATCGTCTTCGTGATCTCCGAGGGCAGCGCGGCGACGCCCAGCGAGCCGATCTTCCACATCGCCACCGGCACCACGTTCGGGACGAGCCCGGCGCCCGCGACGCCGGGGAACTTGCGGCCCTGGCCGGGACCGGCCATGCCGTCGAACGGCGCGCACATCCCCTCCTGCACGACGCCCGCGCCGAGCACCTGCAGCGGCCCGACCGGCTCGCCGTCGGCCGACGTGCCGTCGAAGGTCATGAACGAGCGGCGCGCCTGCACCGGCGTCGCCGTGCTCATGTGATCGCCCGCGTCGCGCCACGCGCGCAGGACGCCGTCGGCCACGCGGCGGCCCGCCATGTGCGCGCCGGCGAAGTCGCTGGTGACCCACTCGGCCGCCTCGCCGCCGACCTGATCGGGGCCGCCGTCCGGCGAGATGTCGCCCTGGTTGCCGTTCGTCCAGACGTCGACGACCTCGCGGCCCTTCACCCTGCGGCCCAGCTCGCGCGAGACGAGCTCCTCCGTGATGCCGGCGTTGTCGCCGGAGAAGAGCAGGTTGCCGTCGCCGAACGACGTCGGGTGCACGGCGAAGTTCGACCAGACGGCGATCGGCAGGCCGCGGCGGTCGTCGACGCGCACGACGGTCAGCTCGGGGTCGATCGACGCGGCCTCCGCGGCGGCCGGGTCGGCCGGGACGCCCTCGTTCTTCAGGTACGGCTCGTACGAGCGGTTGCGCGACGCGCCCCGCAGCGTCGTGCTGCCGACGCCGAGCTTCGCGGGCCGGAGCGCGTGATCCGCGCGCAGGATCGCCTCGGCGATGCCGTCGGCGGTCAGCTGGAAGACGCGCGGGTCGAAGAGGTCGCCGCCGAGCGCGGCGTAGCCGTTGTTGTCGGCCGGCCAGATCGGCCCGGTCGAGGAGTGCGTGTGCGTCGCCGAGAGGAGCAGGTTCTCCTCGGCGATGCCGGCGGAGGCGATCCGCTCGGCGACCGCATGGGTCAGCGCGTACGGCACGCCGCCGAGGTCGGCCTGCACGAGCGCGAACTTGGTCCCGTCGCGATCGAGCACGATGGCGCGGGCCGAGACGCGCGTGTGGATGCCCTTGCTCGGGACGAAGGTCTTCGCGTAGAGGTGCGGGTCGGGGTCGGCGACGACCTGCATCGGCCGGTCGACGTGGCCGCCCGCGATGGCCGACCGCGCCGTGTAGGCGAACATCGGGGTGCCGATCGGCGGCGTCAGATCGGCGCGCGCGGCGCCGGCTCGCAGCGACGCGCCGGCGGGCGCGACCGCGATGGACAGCAGCGCGGCGAGCACCGCGACCGGCAGCTTGACCCTCATGCGGAGCGACAACGCACCGGCGCCCGGATGCTTGCGGCGGACACCCGGGGTTGTGCTCGCGGCGCCGGTGGCAGATGATGCGCGACCGATGGCCGACGCGCCAGGGACGGTTGCCGCCGTAGGTCCACTGGAGCGCGAGGACGAGCTGCGCGTCCTCGGCGCGACGTTCGCCGCTGCCCGCGCGGGCGCGGGCGGCCTCGTCGTGCTCGAGGGCCCGAGCGGGATCGGCAAGTCGGCGCTGCTCGCCGAGGCGGCGGCCGCCGCCGACGCCGCCGGGCTGCAGGTGCTCCTCGGCCGTGCGATCGAGCTCGAGCGCGGGTTCGCCTTCGGCGTCGCGCTGCAGCTCTTCGAGCCGGCCCTGCGCGCGCTGGCGGGCGCCGAGCGCGACGCGGTGCTCGACGGGGCCGCCGGCCTGGCCCGCCTGCTGCTCGTGCCGGAGCCGTCGGCGACGCTCCCCGGCGAGCCGCACGACTTCTCGGTCGTCCACGGCCTCTACTGGCTGGCGTCGAACCTCGCCGAGCGCGAGCCGCTCGCGCTGCTCGTCGACGACGCGCACTGGGCCGACGAGCCCTCGCTGCGCCTGCTCTCCTACCTCGCGCAGCGCATCGACGAGCTGCCGATCGCGCTCGTCGTCGCGACCCGCTCGGGGGAGCCGGGCGCGCCGCAGGAGCTGCTCGACAGCCTCGCCCACCACCGCCTCGCCCGCGTCCTGCGCCCGGCGCCGCTCTCCGATGCGGCGGTCGCCGCGCTCGTGGCCGACCGGCTCACGGGCGACCCGGACGCCGGGTTCGTCGCCGAGTGCGTCCGGCTGACCGGCGGCAACCCGTACCTCGTCGTCGAGCTGCTCGAGGCCGCCGCGCAGAGCGGGCTCGTCCCGTCGGCCGCCGGAGTCTCACGCGTCCGGGCGCTTGCGCCCGAGGGCGTGCAGCGCGCCGTGGCCGCGCGGCTGGCCGAGCTGCCCGACGCGGCCGCCGCGGTCGCCCGCGCAGTCGCGGTGCTCGGCGACGACGCGCACGTGCGCCACGCGGCCGCGCTGGCCGGCCTCGACCTGCCGGCGGCGACCGAGGCGGCCGACCAGCTCGCCGCGGCGGGCGTCCTGCGCCCCGGCGACCGGCTGCTCTTCGTGCACCCGCTGACCGCGGCGGCGGTCGACGACGCGCTGCCGCGCGGCGCGCGCGCCGACGCCCACCTGCGCGCCGCCGAGCTGCTGCGTGACGAGGGCGCGCTGCCCGAGCGCCTGTCGACCCACCTGCTGGCGGCGCCGGCGACCGGGCAGGAGTGGGTCGCGGGCGCGCTGCGCGAGGCGGCACGGCGCGCGATGGCGCTCGGCGCCCCGGAGAACGCGGCCGAGCTGCTGCGCCGCGCGCTCGCCGAGCCGCCGCCCGTCGCCGACCGCGCCGCCGTCCTGCGCGACCTCGGCCGCGCGGAGGCGGCGATCAACGACGCGCACGCGCCCGAGCGGCTCGCCGAGGCGGCGCGGCTGCTCGACGAGCCGGCCGACCGCGCCGAGGCGCTGCGCGAGCTCGCGCGCATCCGCGTCGGGCTCGGCGACCCGGCGGCCGCGCGGCAGGCGTACGCCGGCGCGCTCGAGGCGCTCGGCGACGGCGACCCGCGCCTGGCCGCGCAGATGCGCGCGGAGGAGCTGGTGGTCGCGGCGCTCGTGCCGTCGAGCCGCCCGGACGCCGAGGCGGTCGGGGCGATCCTCCGCAACGAGGCGGTCGGCGACAGCCCGGCCGGGCGGGCGCTCCTGGCGACGCTGGCGGTCCACGAGCTCTACGCGGGCGCGCCCGTCGCGCGCGTCCTGCCGCTCGCCGAGCGCGCGCTGGCCGGCGACGCGCTCGTCGAGGACGAGAACGCGCTGACGACGAGCGTCTACGGCGCGGTGCTCGTGCTCTTCATCTGCGAGCAGCTCACGCGCGCGGACACGATCCTCACGCGGCTGACCACGCAGGCGCGCCGGCGCGGGTCGGTCATGGGCGTCGCGTCGCTCGCCTACAGCCGGGCGTGGGCGCGGCTGATCGCGGGCCGCGTGCTCGATGCCGTCGACGACGCCCAGCAGGCGGTCGACGCGGGGTACGGCGGCTGGCGTCAGTTCCTCCCCGGCGCCTACGGCGTGCTGTGCCACGCGCAGCTCGATGCGGGCGATGTCGAGGACGCCGCGCGGCACGTCGCCGAGGCCGAGGCGCTCGAGGATCACGACGTCACGACGATCCAGCTGCTCGACGCGCGCGGGCGCGTGGCGGCGGCGCGCGGCGACCACGCGGCGGCGGCGCGCGACTTCCTCGCGGCGGGGGAGCTGGCGGGCGAGCAGCGCAACCCGCTGCTCTTCGCGACGTGGCGGTCGAACGCCGGCCTCGCGCTGGCGCGCGCGGGCGACCGCGAGCGCGCGCGGGCGCTGGTGACGGAGGAGCTGGAGATGGCGCGCGCGTTCGGCGCGCCCCGCGGCCTCGCGGTCGCGCTGCGGGCGCTCGGGACGATCGAGGGCCCGGACGGGCTCGCGCACCTGCAGGAGTCGGTCGACGTGCTCGACGGGTCCGAGGCGCTGCTCGAGCGCGGCCGCTCGCTCGTCGCGCTCGGCGGCGCGCTGCGACGGGCCGGGAAGCGCAGCGACGCCGGCCGGGTGCTCGGCGACGCGCTGGAGATCGCGCGGGCCGGCGGCGCCGGCTCGATCGAGCGCCGCGCGACCGAGGAGCTCGCCGTCGCGGGGGCCCGCGCCGAGCGCGCATCCCGCCGCGGCCGCGACGCGCTGAGCCCGAGCGAGCGGCGCGTCGCGCAGCTCGCGGCGGCGGGCCTGAGCAACCGCGAGATCGCCGAGGAGCTGTTCGTCACCCGCAAGGCCGTCGAGTGGCACCTGCGCAACAGCTACGTCAAGCTCGGCATCAAGTCGCGCCACGACCTGCCCGCCGCGCTCGGCGACCCCGGGCCGTAGAGTTCCGCGCCGCTTTCGAACTCGACTTCCAGGAGCTGCTCCTACATGGGTGTTCTCGACGACAAGGTCGCCATCGTCACCGGCTCGGCGCGCGGCATCGGCCTTGCGACCGCGCAGCTGCTCTCCGAGCATGGCGCGAAGGTCGTCATCAACGACCTCGACAAGGACGCCGCCGAGGAGGCGGCCGGGAAGATCAGCGGCGAGACCGCCGTCTACTCCGGCGACCTGACCAAGGAGAGCGCCCCGCAGGAGCTCGTCGACACGGCGATCGACGCATGGGGCAAGATCGACATCATCGTCAACAACGCCGGCTACACCCTCGACGCGCCCATCCACAAGATGAGCGACGACTGGTTCCAGCGGATGCTCGACATCCACCTCATCGCCCCCTTCCGCATCATCCGCGCCGCCGCGCCGCACTTGCGCGAGCCGGCCAAGCAGGAGAAGGCCGAGGGCAAGGAGGTCTTCCGCAAGATCGTCAACGTCTCGTCGACGTCGGGCATGAACGGCAACGCCGGCCAGGCGAACTACTCGGCGGGCAAGCTCGGCATCGTCGGCCTCACGAAGACGCTGGCCAAGGAGTGGGGCCAGTTCAAGGTCAACTGCAACGCGGTCGCGTTCGGCTTCATCGAGACGCGCCTCACCGCGGCGAAGGAGACCGACAACGTGATGGAGATCGACGGCGAGAAGGTGCAGCTCGGCATCCCCGAGCAGCTGCGCGGCATGGGCACGATGCTCATCCCGCTCGGCCGCGCCGGGACGCCCGAGGAGGCCGCGGGCGGCATCTTCCTGCTCTGCACCCCGTGGGCCAACTTCGTCCACGGCCAGGTCCTCAACGTGACCGGCGGGCAGTTCACGGGGATGTACTTCTAGGCTCACCCGGGAAGGCCGGATCCATGAGCGAAGCCGAGACGCACGAGACCACGGATCACGACGAGATCCGCCGGTGGGCGGAGTCGCGTGACGCCAAGCCGGTGCAGACCGGAAGCTCGGGGATCCAGCTGAACTTCCCCGGCTACAAGGAGGACAACTTGAAGGACATCTCGTGGGAGGAGTTCTTCAAGGAGTTCGAGGACCGCGGCCTGAAGCTCCTCTACCAGGAGAAGACGGCCGGCGGGGACGAATCCAACTTCCACAGGTTCGTCTCGCGGTGAGGGTCGTCAAGCCGGGACCGGACAGGGAGCTGCCGCGCGGCGTCGTCGGCGGCTCCGAGGTGTCCGAGTCCTCGGCGGGCGCCGAGAACCTCTACATGGCGGTGTTCCGGGTCCCTCCGGGGGCCCGGTCGCGGCCGCACTACCACGAGCACTGCGAGTCCGCGTGCTACATGGTCTCGGGCCGCATGCGGATCCGGTGGGGCGACCGGCTGGAGCAGGAGATCGTGCTCGAGCCCCGCGACCTGCTCTACGTGCCGCCGCAGGAGACGCACGTGCTCGAGAACCTCTCGGACACGGAGCCCGCCGAGTACGTCGTCGCGCGCAACAGCCCGACCGAGGACTCGGTCGAGGTTCCCTGGGCGGGTTAGCCCGTCACAGGGTCACGTACCAGGCCCCGAAGGCGAGGCCGAGGACACCGAACACCGGGATGATCACCGACCGGTAGACCGGGTCGATCACCGGTCGCGTGAACGCCCACGCGAAGGCGCTCGTGCACGCGGTCATCGACGCGATCGACATCGGCGCGAAGACCATGAGCGCGAGCGCGGCCTCGGCCTGCGACGGCAGCGCCGCGATGAGGAGCACGACGACCGCGCCGGTGCCGGCGAGGCCGTGGAGGACGCCGATCCCGAACGCCTGGCGCGCCGTCCGGACGTGCCGGTGGACGTGCCGCCGGTAGTCGCCGCGGAACCACCTGACGAGAACGCGCGCGGCGAGCACGACGATCACGGCGCCCACGGCCTTCTCGGCGCCGGACTCCAACCACGCCGGGGTCTCCGACTTGAGGACGATCAGCGGGAGCCCGAGCGTGGCGAGCGTCGCCCCGTGGCCGACGCCCCACCAGCCGCCCAGGCGAGCGGCCGCCCGCGTGTCCCCGTCCCTCGCCGCGACGAGCGAGGTCACGGCGACCAGGTGGTCGGGGTCGGTGGCGTGGCGCAGGCCGAGCGCGAACGCGAGGAAGAGCGTGACCACGAGGGGCGCGCCGTCGAAGAGCCCGGTGAGCCAGGCGTCGAAGTCCTCGACCGGGTCGAACAGGAACTCGAGGTCCATGAGCGTCTCCTTCGGAGCGTCGCGGCGGGGTGAGCCAGCTGTACTTGCGCACGACGCGGGCCTCCGGATCACACCGGCTGATCCGCACGAGCGCGGGGAGCGCACATGCGGACATGACCACCCCGCACGATGCCGTGCCGATCGAGGTGGAAGACGTCGTCGCGGCGATCAACACGATCCGCAGCGCCGGCCTGCGGCTCTCGGCCGCACGCCGGCTCGTGCTCCACAAGGTGTACGCCGCCGGTCGCCCCGTGACCGCGGAGGAGCTGGCGGCGGGCGTCGACGGCTCGCTTCCGCCCTCGGACCTCGCCTCCGTCTACCGCACGCTCGACACGCTCGAGCGCCTCGGGCTCGTGACCCACATGCACGTCGGCCACGGCCCCGGCCTCTACGCGCTCGCCCACCGGGAGCACGCCGTTTGCCAGCGATGCGAGGCAGTGGTGCCGCTCGAGCCCGGCCAGGCCGAGGCGATCCGCCGCGCGATCGCCGCCACCTGCGACCTCGACGTGCGCTTCTCGCACTCGCCGCTCGTCGGCGTCTGCGGGCGCTGCCGCGCGACCCCTTCCTGCGAACCGCTCGCACCTGCGAACGCCCCCCGATCGAGTTTTACGCATCCACCCGGCGGCCCGTCCACGCATACCCCGGCATCAGGCAACTCCGTGGAAGGAGCACCATGAGCAGGATCCACGCCTTCGGCGCCGGCACCGTCGCGGCACTCGCGGCAACGGCCGCCGTCGTGGCCATCGGCATGGGCAGCAGCCATCGCGAAGCGCCGCTGACCTCGCTGGACCCGACCGGCGACGACACGGACCTCTACGCGTTCACCGCGAAGGACGCTCCGGGTGCGCTGACGGTGGTCGCCAACTGGCTTCCGTTCGAGGACCCGGCCGGCGGCCCGAACTTCTACAAGTTCGACAGCCGCGCTCACTACTACATCAACGTCGACAACACGGGCGACGGCGCGTACGACGTGCGGTACCGGTTCCAGTTCCGTGACGTCGTCGGCGACACCGCGCGGGCCGGCTACGTGACCGCGCTGCCCGAAGTCACCTCGCTCGACGACCCGGAGCTGGTCTTCCGCCAGCGCGGAACGGTCATCCGCGAGACGTACGACGCACGCGGCCGCAAGACGGGCAGCCGTGTCCTGACGCGCGAGCTCCCCGTCGCGCCGAACAACATCGGGCCCAAGACGATGCCCGACTACGAGGCGCTCTGGCCGCAGGCGATCCGCTCGCTGCCGGGCGGCGGCAAGGTGTTCGCCGGCCAGCGCGACGACCCGTTCTTCATCCCGCTCGGACGGGTCTTCGACTCGGTGAACCTCTCCGGTGCGATGACGGGGAACATCGGCGGCGGCATCGACGACCTCGCGGGCTACGGCGTCCACTCGATCGTCCTCCAGGTGCCGGAGGCCGCGGTCACGCGCGATCGGAGGGCGGTGACCGGGCCGGACGATCCCGAGGCCGCCGTCGGCGTTTGGTCCTCGACCGAGCGCCGCAGCCTCCAGGCGACCAGCCGCAGCGGCGGGCGCGGCAGGTGGGTCCCGGTCTCGCGCCTGGGCAACCCGCTGATCAACGAGATCGTGATCCCGTACGCCCTCAAGGACAAGTTCAACCGCACGCAGCCGAAGGACGACCTCAAGAACTACGGGAAGTACGCGCTGAACCCGTTCCCGGCGGTCGCCCTGAACAAGCTGTTCGGGCTGGGCGTCAAGGAGACCGACCGGACGGACATCGTCGAGGCGCTGCTGACCGGGATCCCCGGCGTCACGCGGATCGCCCCGGATGCGGCCCCCGCCGACACGCTCAAGGTCAACCTCGGCGTGCCCCCGTCGGAGACCGAGAACCGGTTCGGTGTCATCGGCGGTGACAACGCCGGCTTCCCGAACGGACGGCGGCTGGGCGACGACGTGGTCGACATCGCGCTTCGCGTCGTGGGCGGCTACCTCATCCCGGCTGCCGAGGGCGGCAAGAAGCTGCCGCTCGGCGACGGCGTCGACCGGAACGACCAGGCCTTCCTGAGCACGTTCCCGTACGTCCCGTCGCTGAAGAACCCGGGCACGGGCCCGGCGCCGACCTTCAAGCGCCAGGAGCCGGTGCACGACCCGACCCCCGCGGAGAACCCGCGGTAGCACGACACGTGGGGGCCGCCGGAAGGCGGCCCCCACGCGCTTCGGAACCATGCCCACCACACGCCGTCCCACCGTCTCCCGCTACGCCGCGTTCGCGGCGATCGCCTTCGCCGTCACGGTCATGGCGCTGCTGCTGCTCTCGGACGCAGGGGACCGCAGCTCCGCGCCGGCTGTCCGGGCGGCCGCATCGCCGCATTCGGCGTCGGCCGCCGATCGCGTCACCGCCGCGGTCGCGGCGGTCCGCGCGCAGCCGCGCTCGTCCCGCGCCTACGTCGCACTCGCCGGCGCCCACCTGCAGGTGGCCCGCGAGACCGGCGACGCCGGCGCCTACGAGCGCGCCGACGCCGCTCTCCGCCGCGCGCTTCGGCTGACGCCGGGCGACCCCGGCGCGCTCACCCAGCGGGGCGTGCTGAGCCTCGCTCGCCACGACTTCCGCCGAGCGCTCGCCGACGCCCGTGCCGCCCGCCGTGCCGCGCCCGAAGCCAACCAGCCCTTCGGTGTGCTCGTCGACGCGCTCGTCGAGCTCGGCGACTACTCAGCCGCGGCGCGCTCGCTGCAGACCATGGTCGACCGCAAGCCGGACCTCGACTCGTACGCCCGCGTCGCCTACCTGCGCGAGCTGCGCGGAGACCTGCGCGGCGCGCGCGAGGCGCTGCTGCTCGCCGAATCGGCGGGCGGCGAGGTCCCCGAGCACACCGCGTTCGTGCAGGCGCTGCTCGGCGACCTCGAGCTCGTGCGGGGGCGGCCGGCCGCCGCCCGCCGCTGGTACGGGACCGCGCTGCGGGTCCTCCCCCGCCATGCCCCGTCGACGTACGGACTGGCGCGGGCCGATGCTGCGCAGGGGCGGCTCCCCGCGGCGATCCGGCGGCTGCGCGAACTCGTCCGCCGGCTGCCCGCGCCGGCGTACACCGTCGCGCTCGGCGAGGCCGAGCTCGCCGCCGGCCGCACCGCTGCCGCCAGGCGCGACCTCGCGCTCGTCCGTGCGCAGGAGCGCCTCCTGCGCGGCGCCGGCGTCTCGACCGACGTCGAGGTCGCGCTGTACGAGGCCGACCACGGTTCCGTCCGGCGCGCGACACGCCTCGCGCGCCGGGCGTGGCGCCGGGCCCCGAGCGTTCGTTCCGCCGATGCGCTCGGGTGGGCGCTCACGCGTGCGGGTGACCCCGGGGCCGGGCTGCGCATGGCCCGGCGCGCGCTCGCGCTCGGCTCCCGCGACCCCTTCTTCCTCTACCACGCGGGCGTTGCGGCGTCGCGCGCCGGCCGGCGCGCGCTCGCCCAGACGCTTCTCCGGCGGGTCGTCGCGCAGGCGCCGGGTTTCTCACCGCTGCACGGCCCGCAGGCGCGCCGGGAGCTGAGGAGGGTGTCGTGAGGTTCCTCGTCGCCGCGCTCGCCGCGCTGCTGCTCGCCGCGCCGGCCGCCGCCCATCCGCTGGGGAACTTCTCGGTGAACCGGCTCGATCGGCTGTCGGTGTCGCGCGACGCCGTGACCGTGACGCACATCGTCGACCAGGCCGAGATCCCGACGTTCCAGGAGCGCGGCCGGTCGCGGACGGAGATCGCGGAGCGCAAGCTCGCCGACGCGCGCGAGGGGCTGCGGCTGCGCCTCGACGGCCGAGCGGTTGCGCTGCGCCCGCACGGCGACCCGCGTGTCTCGTTCCGTCCGGGACAGAGCGGCCTCCCGACCACCCGGGTGGAGGTGACGTTCACCGCACCCGCCGGCGGCGCCCGCCGGGTCGAGCTGTCGGATCGCACGTACGCGGATCGGGTCGGCTGGAAGGCGATCGTCGTGCGGCCGGGCGAGGGCACGGCGGTCCGTTCGAGCGTGCCCGCGGACGACCCGACGGACGGTCTACGCCGCTATCCGCGCGACCGGCTCGACGCGCCGCCCGACCTGCGCGTCGCGACGCTGTCCGTCATGCCCGGTGCCGGCACGGTCCTCGCCGGGGGAGCCGACCGCGTGCCGGGCGGCGGAGGGAGCGGCGGGGCCGGTTTCGCCGGTCTGATCGACGACGCGGCGGCCGGCGACGGCTTGCTGTTCGCGTTCCTCCTGGCAGCCTTCGGCTGGGGCGCCTTGCACGCGCTGTCGCCGGGGCACGGCAAGGCGATGGTCGCGGCGTACCTCGTGAGCACCCACGGCCGGGCGCGCGATGCGCTGCTGCTGGGCGCGACGGTCACGGTCTCGCACACCGCCGGCGTCTTCGCCCTCGGCCTCGTCACGCTCGCGCTCGCCGACGTGATCGTGCCGGAGGACCTCTACCCGTGGCTCGAGCTCGTCTCCGGCGCCCTGGTCCTCGCCGTGGGAGCCGGCGTGCTTCGCTCGCGCGTCCGAGACCGCCACGCGCTTCACGTCCACGACCACGGCGGGCACCACCATCACCACGGGCACACGCGGCGCGACGTCCTCGCGCTCGGCGCGTCCGCGGGCATCGTCCCGTGCCCGAGCGCGCTCGTCGTGCTGCTCGGCGCCATCGCGCAGCACCAGGTCGGGCTCGGCCTCCTGCTCATCGTCGCGTTCAGCATCGGGCTCGCCGCGACTTTGACGGCCATCGGCCTGGCCGTCGTCCTCGCGAGCCGGCGGCTCGAGCGGGTCAATCTCCGGGGATCGTGGGCGGCGGTCGCGCACGCCGTGCCGGTCGTGAGCGCGCTGGTGATCGTCGGGCTCGGCTGCGCCTTGACGGCCAGGGCGGTGCCGGGGCTCCTGTGATGGACCTCCGGCGGGCTCAGCCGACCGAGCCGAGGTCCAGCCGGGTCCCGCTGAAGTACTCGCCGGCCGTTGAGACCAGGTAGGCGGCCAAGGTGGCGATCTCGTCGTCGGTCGTCGTGTCGCCGGGGGTGATGGCGGAGATCCGGATGCCGAAGCGCGCCCACTCGATGGAGCTCGTGCGGGCGAGGTTCTCGAGCGCCTGACGCGCGGCGTGGGCATGCGGTCCGTCGTCCGGCCTCGGTGCGACGAGCACGATGCGCCCGCCGGGCTCGCCGGCGTCGATCCACGCCGAGGTCGCGACGGCGCGGACCGCGGCCCAGCTGCCGTCCGCCGCCGCCCGCAGCGGCGCGAGCTCGTCGTCGCCCGCCGCGCCGTTCGTGAAGAGCGCGGCCGCGTCGACCACCAGCGCGTCGGCCGGCCTCGATCCCTCCGCGCCGCGCTTCGTGCGCTCCTCGTCGAGCAGGTCGCCGTCGAGGACGTGCGTCTTCGCGCCCAGACCGGCGAGCGCGACGCGCAGCGCGGGACGCGGCGGTCCCGCGAGGACGACGGCCCGGCCCTCGAGGAGGTCCGCGCGCAGCAGCTGACCCGAGAGCTCCACGGCGCGCGGCAGGGTACCGTGGCCGACCGATGCCCCGGAGCCTCGTCGTGGTGCCCGCCGTCGTCGCGGCGGTCGCGCTCGTCCCCTGCCGCGCGGACGCCGCGCGGCTGCAGACCGCCATCGAGGGCCTGTCGAGCCCGACGTACGTGACGTCCGAGCCGGCCGGCGCCTCGCGGCTGTACGCCGTCGAGCGCGGCGGCGCGATCCGCGTCGCGCGGTGCGGCACGACGCCGGAGCCGACGCCGTTCCTCACGCTCGGCAGCGAGCTCGACGCCGACTACCCCGAGGAGGGCCTGCTGTCGATGGCGTTCGCGCCGGACTACGCGACGTCGGGGCTCCTCTACATCGCGTACACGCGCGTCGTCGCGGGCTCGTCCGGCAACGACCTCGTGATCGAGGAGCGGCGGCGCAGCGCATCCAACCCGCTCGTCGCCGACCCGGCGTACCGGCGCGAGGTCGTCGTGGTCCAGCACCGCCAGAACGAGAACCACAACGGCGGCCAGCTGCAGTTCGACCGCGACGGGAAGCTGTGGCTCGGGACCGGGGACGGCGGCGGCGGCAACGACCCCGCGGGCAACGCGCAGAACCGCAGCAGCCCGCTCGGCAAGCTCCACGTGATCGACGTCGCGACCGGCGCCCTGACGCAGCGCGCGTACGGGCTGCGCAACCCGTGGCGGTTCTCGTTCGACCGCGCGACCGGCGACCTCACGGTCGGCGACGTCGGGCAGAACGCCGTCGAGGAGATCGACTGGGTCCCCGCGGCGAACCTCGGGTCGGTCGCCGACTTCGGCTGGGACGTCATGGAGGGCAACCGCGGCGATCCGTCGGGCCTCGGCGGCGATTACGTCGCGCCGCGCGTGACGCACACCCACGGCGACGGGTGGGTCTCGATCACCGGCGGCTACGTCGTCCGCGACCCGTCGGTCCCCGACCTCGCCGGACGGTACCTCTACGCCGACTACGGCAAGGGCGACCTCCACAGCGCCGACCTCGCGGCGGGCACGACCGTCGCGACCGGGCTGCACGTCGCCGGTGTCTCGAGCTTCGGCGAGGACGCGTCCGGCCGCGTCTACGTGGCGTCGCTCGACGACGGGACGATCCGGCGCGTCATCGGCGACTCCGCCACGCCGGCGCCGGGCGGCACGGACTGCGGCGCGGCGGCGGACACCTCGGCGCCCGTCCTCCGCCTGCGCGTCGCGAAGCGCCAGCGCGCCCTGCGCCGCCGCGCGGTCCTCGTCCGCGGCACCGCCTCGGAGGGGTCGACCTTGACCGCGTCCGCTCGCCTCGGAGGGCTAAGCCTCGGCGGCACGGTCCGTTCGCTCGCGGCCGGCCGCTCCTTCACCGCCCGCCTGCGCCTCGGCACGAGGGCCCGCGCGTCGCTGCGCCGCTCGCTCCGGCGCGGCAGGCCCCGCACGATCGTCATCCGCCTCCGCGCCCGCGACGCCGCCGGCAACCGCTCGACCCGCGAGATCCGCGTCCGCGTCGTCGGCTGAGCGCTCCGGAAAGAAGCACACCGGGCCTTCGGGAGCGGGTACCCTCCGCTCCCGCATGCGCCGGTCGCTGCTCGCCCTCCCCGCCGCGCTCGTCGCGCTCACTCCCTCCACCGCCTCGGCCGCCGCACCGGCGCCGATGGACTGCGGCAGCGGGCCGATCGTCGCCTTCACCGACGCGGCCGACGACAGCGTCGCCGTCGGGCTCGTGCCGGCGTCGCCCGGCTTCGACATCACGAGCGGGTTCTTCACGTTCTCGACGGGCCCGAAGGTCACCGCCGATCTCCGTCTCAAGGACCTCTCGACGACGCTGCCGATGGGCGCCGACGAGATCCAGTACGTCGTCCTCTACACCGTCGGAACCGACCGCTTCTTCGTCCGGGCGCGGCTGACCGCCACCGACACGTTCGTCTTCGACGCGGGCACGGTCGACTCGGGCGGCGTCCTGACGAAGACGGCCGACACCACGGGCACCGTCTTCGCGTCGCCCGACAGCGTGGTCGAGATCGTCGTCCCCGTCGCCGAGAACGCCGTCCTCACGCAGGCGGAGGGACGCGTGCTGGTGAAGCCCGCGCTGGCGTTGACGGCCGATCCGTCGGACGTCGCCAACACGGCGCAGCGCGACTTCACCGCGCAGGCGTGCCCGCCGCCGCCTCCGCCGCCCGATCCGCAGCCGCAGCCGCAGCCCGAGCCGCCGCCGGTCGTCGAGCAGCCGCCGCCTCCCCCGCCTGCGCCGCCGGCCCCGCCGCCGACGCCGGTGCGGACGCCGCTGCCCCGGCTCGAGCCGCCGTTCACCGTGACGATCCCGAAGCTGTCGGCGAAGCGGCTGAAGAAGGGCCGCACGTTCTCCGTGCTCGTCGAGCCGACCGCGCCCGTGACGCGGCTCACCGTCACGCTGACGAAGGGGACGAAGGTCCTGGCGAAGGGCTCGCTTCCGTCGCTGACGAAGGCGACGTCCGTGCGGGTGAAGGTCGCGAAGAAGCTCGCGAAGGGGACCTACAAGCTCACGTTCGTCGCGTTCGGGGCGAACGGCAGGAAGGTCGCCGGCGCGGTGGCCGTCGACGTCACGCGCTGATCAGGCCGGCGCGGCGCGCTTGCGCTTGGCACGCCGCAGCGCGCGGCGCTCCTCGCGCACCCGCGACAGCACCCCGCGGCGCCCGAGCGTCTCGAGCCCTGCGTACAGCCGCTTGATCTCGTCGAAGATCTCGTCAGCGGCGAGCTGCTGCTGGTCGCGGGTCGGCTCGGCCGTCCGCTCGAACCGGATCGGATCGCCGTACTGCACGGTGATCTTCGGGAACTGCAGCCGCTTCCAGTTGCGGACCTTCGAGGAGCCGTGGATCGCCACGGGGACGATCGGCACGCCGCTCTCCAGCGCGAGCCGCCCGATGCCCGGCTTCGCGCGCTCCGACAGCACCCCCGTCCGCGACCGGCCGCCCTCGCAGTACATCGCCAGGCACCCGCCGTCCTCGAGGACCTTGTGCGCGGTGATGAACGCCTCCTCGTCGCGCGCGCCGCGCCGCACCGGGAAGACGCCGCCGTGCGAGTAGATGAACTGCAGCGGCGGCTTGAACATGTTCGACTTCGCCATGAACCGGACCTTGCGGCGGATGAACGCGCCGAGGAAGAAGTGGTCCATGAACGAGAAGTGGTTCGGCGCGAGGATCACCGGACCGCTCGCCGGCACCTTGTCCGACGAGATGCACTGCGCGCGGAAGAACGTCAGCGAGTAGAGCGTCGTGACCGCCCGCACGAGCTCGTACATCGGATCGGGCTTGCGGTTGCGGGCGCGCTCGTGGAAGCGATCGAAGTACTCCTTCGGGCGCGGGTCTCTGTAGACCTGCTCCTTCATCGAGGCAAGCCGCTCCTCCGTCATGCCGAGGAAAGTACCCGCCCGAGCGCTGATCAGCCAGTCAAGTGGCCCAGCCACGTGCACGACCAACAGCACGCGTCCACTCGGCGTGACGGCTCTCGCGCTCGTCTTCGCCCATCGACGGCTCGAAGCGGGCGCGTTCGCGCCACAACGACCGCACCTGGTCCTGCGTGAACCGTCCCGCGCCGACGCCCGCGAGGAACGCCGCCCCGAGCGCCGTCGTCTCGCTGACCTCCGGCACGACCACCGGCGCGCCGAGCACGTCGGCCTGGAACTGCATGAGCCAGTCGTTCGCGGTCGCGCCGCCGTCGGCCCGCAGCTCGCGCAGCTCGGGTGCGCCGTGGGACTCCATCGCCCGCACGGCGTCGAGCGTCTCGAACGCGATCGCCTCCAACGTCGCGCGCGCGATGTGCGCGCGTGTGGTCCCGCGCGTGAGACCGACGATCGTCCCGCGCGCGTACGGGTCCCAGTGCGGCGACCCGAGCCCCGTCAGCGCCGGCACGAACACGACGCCGTCCGTGGACTCGATCGACCGCGCCAGCTCCTCGGTCTCGGCCGCCGCCGAGATGATCCCGAGCCCGTCGCGCAGCCACTGGACCGCCGCGCCGGTGACGAAGATCGCCGCCTCCAGCGCGTAGAGCGTCCGCTGGCCGATCGAGAACGCGATCGTCGTCAGCAGCCCCTCTGGCGGCTGCGGCGCCTCGTCCCCGCTGTTGAGCAGCACGAACGAGCCCGTGCCGTACGTGTTCTTCCCCTCGCCCGGATCGAGGCAGGCCTGGCCGTACAGCGCGGCCTGCTGGTCGCCCGCGATCCCGCACACCGGCACGCCGTCGAAGCCCGGCAGCGCGTCATCGCGCGTGACGCCGAACTCGCCGATCGACGGCCGTACCTCCGGCAGCGCCTCCTCGGGAACGCCGAACAGCCCGAGCAGGTCCGCGTCCCAGCAGCACCGGTGGATGTCGTAGAGCAGCGTGCGCGACGCGTTCGTCTGGTCGGTCGCGAGCTCGCCCGTGAGCTTGTAGACGAGCCACGCGTCGATCGTCCCGAACACCGCGCGGCCGTCCGTCGCCTTCTCCGCGAGGCCGTCGACCTCGCGCAGCAGCCACTCGATCTTCGTCGCACTGAAGTACGGGTCGAGCACGAGGCCGGTGCGCTCGCGCGCGAGCGACTCGAACCCCGCGCGCTTGAGCTCGTCGCAGCGTGCCGCGGTGCGCCGGTCCTGCCAGACGAGCGCGCGATGCAGCGGCTCGCCCGTCTTGGGATCCCACACGCAGACGGTCTCGCGCTGGTTCGTGATGCCCACCGCCCAGACCTCGCCCGCTCCGGCGTCCTCGAGCGCCTCGGCCGCCACCGCGCGGGTGACGTCCCAGATCTCGGCCGCGTCGTGCTCCACCCAGCCGGGGCGCGGGAAGTGCTGGGTGAACTCGCGCGCCGCGCGCCCCGCCAGGGCGCCCTCCTCGTCGAAGACCAGGCACGTCGTGCCGGTCGTTCCCTGGTCGATCGCGAGGATCACGCCGCGGGAGCCTACGCATCTGGCCGAACGCGGGGCGAAGCCGGTGCTGTCCCGTCGCCGGCTCCGCCCCTTGTCGCGTTCTGCGCTTTGAACTCCGTCGGGTGGGTCAGGCCCTCCGGAACGCACGGACCATGATGGGCGACCGCGGCCCGCCTCCGAATGGACCGGCGGGAGGAAGTCTCCGGCGGGGCGTTCGACCGGCGGGAGAACTAGGGTCAGGCGTCACAAGTCGTCCCCCTGCGGAGGTAGCGAGTGCCTGACGTCGAGGCCCACATCACGGGCACGGTCTGGAAGATCGAGTGCGCCGTCGGCGACACGATCGAGGAGGGCGACACGGTCGTGATCCTCGAGTCGATGAAGATGGAGATGCCCGTCGAAGCCGAGGACGAGGGCAGGGTCAAGGAGATCCTCTGCGAGGAGGGCCAGGCGGTGAACGAGGGCGACACGCTCGTCGTGCTCGAGTAGCGGGGCGGGCGGGAACCGGTACTCTCGCGCGCCGCATGCCCGGTGAGCTCCTCGTGGACGAGCCGGCCGACGGCGTCGTCCGGCTCACGATCTCCAACCCCGCCAAGCGCAACGCGCTCGACCACGCGATCCTCGACGGGCTCGCGCGCGGCGTCCGCGAGGCCGATGGCGCGCGCTGCATCATCGTCACGGGCGCGGGCGGGATGTTCTCCGCGGGCTACGACATCGGCGACATCCCCGACGACGTGTTCTCCGTCGAGGCCGAGAAGCTCGTCGCCCATCCGTTCACCGACGCGCTCGACGCGCTCGACGAGACCGACGTCCCGACCGTCGCGGCGCTGCCGGGGCACACGATCGGCGGCGGGCTGGAGCTGGCGCTGTGCTGCGACATGCGCGTCGCCGCCGACGGGATCCGGCTCGGGATGCCGCCCGCGAAGCTCGGTCTCGTCTACTCGCACACCGGGCTGCGGCGGTTCGTCCAGTCGATCGGCGCGCCGCGCACGCGCGAGCTGTTCCTGCTCGGCCGCAACATCGACGCCTCGACCGCGCTCGGGTGGGGGCTGGTGAGCCGCGTCGCCGACGAGGACGAGGTGCAGGACGTGGCGCTCGACCTGGCGACCGAGCTGGCGGGGAACGCGCCGCTGTCCGTCCGCGGCAACAAGCGCGTGCTGCGCGAGCTGCTGGCCGCCGACGTGCAGCTCGACGCCGACGTCGAGCGGACGCTCATCGCGCTGCGCGAGGCCTGCTTCCGCTCGGAGGACATGCGCGAGGGCGTCAAGGCGTTCGGCGAGAAGCGCTCGCCCCGCTGGCAGGGCCGCTGACGCATAACTGGGGTCAGACCCCATGCATGCGCATGAATGGGGTCTGACCCCTTGCATGCGCGTAGGCTCCGGCTCGTGGAGCTGCTCGCGCTCGTCAAGCACGACTGCCCGGTCTGCGACCAGGTGCTCCCGGCGCTCGACGCGGCGGGCGTGCGGGTCCTCTCGCAGTCGTCGCCGGAGCAGACCGCCGAGCAGGCGCGGCGCGTCGGGCTGCAGCGCGTGCCGGAGGTCGACGAGGACCTCGCCGTCTCGATGCGGTTCGACCCCGAGGCGGTGCCGGCGCTGCTGCTGCTGGACGCCGGCGAGGAGCGCGAGCGCGTCGAGGGGCTCGCGCGCGACCGCCTGGCCGCGGTCGCCGAGTCCGCGGGCGTTGCGCTCGCGCTCGATGGCCTGCCCGAGCACCGCCCCGGCTGCGCGTCGCGCACGCGCGATCCCGAGGTCGCGGTGCGGATCGCCGCGAAGCAGGCGCGGGAGAGCGGGCGGATCCGCTCCCGCGTGCTGACCGTCGGCGGGCTCGAGGACCCGATCGAGGCGCTGCACGACCGCGGCGTGACCGACGGCCTGCCGGTCGTCCCGCCGACGCCCGAGCGCGTCGTCGCGCTGCTGGAGGGCACGAGCCGCGATCCGCAGGACGTCGTCGCGACCGTTCCTCCCTACGGCGGCACGGCGACGGTCGAGAAGGTCGCGATCAACGCGGTCATGGCCGGCTGCCTGCCCGAGCACCTGCCGGTCGTCCTTGCCGGGGTCGAGGCGGCGTGCGACGAGACGTTCGCGTTGCACGGTCTCATCGCCACCACGCACCCCGCGGGGCCGCTCGTCGTCGTGTCCGGCCCGTACGCCGACGAGATCGGGATGCAGAGCGCCGGCAACCTGCTCGGCCAGGACAACCGCGCGAACCTCTCGATCGGCCGGGCGCTGCAGCTGACCGTCCGCAACCTCGGCGGCGGGCGGCCGCGGCGCGAGGACCGCGCCGCGCACGGCCAGCCGGGCAAGGTCGGCGCATGCTTCGCCGAGCGGCTCGACGACACGGCGCCGTGGGAGGGCCTCGCGCAGAGCCGCGGCGTCGCGGACGGCGAGACCGGCGTGACGCTGTTCGCCGGCGAGGCGCCGCGCGTGATCGTCGACCAGCTCGCGCGCGAGCCGGAGGGCCTGTGCGCGTCGCTCGCGCTGGCGCTCGAGAACGTCGCGACGCCGCGGCTGCGGCTCGCGTTCGACGCGCTGCTGCTCGTCGGTCCCGAGCACGGCCGCGTCTTCCGCGAGGCGGGCTGGAGCCGCGAGCGCGTCCAGCAGGAGCTCTTCGACCGCTGCATGTCGCCCGCCGGCGAGCTGGTGCGCGGTGCCGGCGGCTCCCCCGAGGGCATCGAGGAGCGCTGGGTCTCCGATCCGCAGATGCCCGTCGCGAAGTTCGCCGCCCCCGACCGGATCCTCGTCGCGTACGGCGGCGGCGACGCCGGCCTGTTCTCGATGGTCTTCGGCGGCTGGGCCGCCGGAGACGTAGGATCGGCGCCGGTGACCCGCAGCGTGGAGCCCTGGCGATGACCGCCGAACCGCTGGAGATCCTGGATCCCACGGCCGAGCGCGACACGGTCGAGCGGCCGCTCGCGCCGCGCGACGGGACGCCGGCGAGCATCGCCCTGCTCGACATCCGCAAGCCGCGCGGCGACGTCTTCCTCGACGAGGTCGAGCGGCTGCTGCGCGAGCGCGGCGTCGACGTCGTCCGCACCGCCAAGCCGACGTTCACCAAGCCCGCCCCGCAGGACCTGCGCCGCGAGATCGCCCGCGACTGCGAGGCGGTCATCGAGGCGCTCGCCGACTGAGGCTCCTGCGTGTCGTGCGGTCTGCGCGACGTGTTGGAGCTCGAATCGCTCGGCCGGCCGGCGGTGCTCGTCGCGTCGGACGCGTTCGCGCGCGGCGCGGAGGAGCAGGCGGAGCTGCTCGGCCAGCCCGCGCTGCGGCGCCTCTTCGTCTCGCACCCCGTGCAGGACCGCACCGACGACGAGCTGCGCGAGATGGCCGCGCAGGTCGTCGAGGACGCGCTCGCCGCGCTCTCCTCCTAGGCGAGCCGGAACACGTCCTCGTGGTCGCGCAGCAGCGCCGGCCAGTCGGCCTGCTCGGGATCGGCCATCGCGGCCGACAGCGCGCGGAACCACGAGAGCGTCCGCCCGGCGGGTGCGGTCTCCCAGCGCATGCGCGCCGGCGCGTCGTGCGGGTTCCACATCTGGTGCGCCGTGCCGCGCGGCACGTCGAGCGTCGCCCCCGACGCGATGTCGCGCTCCTCCCCGTCGACGATCGCGCGGACCGTGCCGGTCAGCACCGTGAAGTGCTCGTCCTGCTGCGGGTGCAGGTGCGCGGGCGGAGCCGCGCCGCCGGGGCCGTACTCGGTCTCGACGACGAGCCGGTCGGGCGTCTCGTCGATGACCGTCAGCGTCTGCGTCGGCGACATGCGGATCGTCTCATCGGGCATGTGCGCAGCATGCCTGAGCGGTGGCCGCGCGCGGAAGGGGGTACCGACATCCCATGCGGATCCTCCACTGGCACGTGCACGCGGCGTGGACGACGTCGTTCGTGCAGGGCCCGCACACGTACCTGCTGCCGGTGCTGCCCGACCACTCGGCCGACGGGCGTGGTCGCGCCCGGACGTACCCGTGGCCGGAGAGCGCCGTCGAGGTGACGCGCGAGGAGCTCCGCCAGTGCGAGATCGACTGCGTCGTGCTGCAGCGCCCCGAGGAGCTCGCGCTGTGCGAGCAGTGGACCGGCCGCCGCCCCGGCGCCGACCTGCCCGCGGTGTTCCTCGAGCACAACTCGCCGCAGGGGCGGATCAACGAGATGGGCCACCCACTCGCCGACCGCGAGGACATCCCGGTCGTGCACGTGACGCACTTCAACGCGCTCTTCTGGGACTGCGGCGCGGCGCCCACGACGGTGATCGAGCACGGCATCGTCGATCCCGGCGAGCGGTACACCGGCGAGCTCCCCCACGCCGCCGTCGTGATCAACGAGGCCCGTCGCCGCGGCCGCGTGACCGGCACCGACCTCCTGCCCCGGTTCGCCGAGGCCGCGCCGATCGACCTCTTCGGGATCGACAGCGGATCGACCCCCTGGGGCGTCGAGGACCTCCCGTGGCAGGACCTCCACGCGGAGATGGCGCGTCGTAGGGTCTACCTCCATCCCATCCGCTGGACCTCCCTCGGCCTCTCGCTGCTCGAGGCGATGCACCTCGGGATGCCGGTCGTCGCGCTCGGGACGACGGAGGTCGCCGAGGCGGTGCCCGCGGACGCCGGCGTGGTGTCGAACCGGCTCGACGTGCTCGAGGAAGCCCTGCGGCGCCTCGTCGCCGATCCCGAGGAGGCGCGGGAACGAGGTCGCGCGGCGCGGCGCGCGGCGCTCGAGAAGTACGGGCTCGCGCGGTTCCTCGACGAGTGGGAGGCGCTGCTCGCGAAGACCGTCGGCGTGACGGCGTGACGCGGATCGCGGTTCTCCGGGCGCTGCCGGGCCTCGGCGACCTGCTCTGCGCGGTGCCGGCCCTTCGCGCGCTGCGCGCGGGGCGGCCGGACGCCCACGTCGACCTCATCGCGCTCGACCGCACGCGCGACCTCTGGGCGCGCTTCGATGAGCTCTTCGACGGCTTCTGCGCGTTCCCCGGCGCCGACGGCCTCCCCGAGGAGCCGTTCGACGCCCGCCGCACCGACGAGCTCTTCGCGCAGGCGCCCTTCTACGACGAGGCGTTTCAGCTGCACGGCAGCGGGCCGCAGAGCACCGCGTTCGTCACCCGGCTCGGCGCGGGGAGGACCTACGCGCCGGACCCGTGGCGCGAGGACCGGTCGGAGGTCCTGTGGCCGCTCGACGTCCTCGCGCAGGCGGGCATCGGGAGCGCCGGGACCGAGACGAGCTTCCCGTTCGACGCGACCTCGCCGATCGAGGGCCGGTACGCCGTGCTCCACGCCGGTTCGGCGCTGCCGGATCGCCGCTGGCCGGCCGAGCGCTTCGCGGCCGTCGCGGAGACGCTCGCCGCTCGCGGGATCACGCCGGTCCTCACCGGCACGAAGGCCGAGGCCGAGGCCGTCGCCGCGGTCAAGCAGGTGGCCCGGACCGAGGTGGTCGATCTCATCGACCGCACGCCGATCGACGTCCTCGCCGCGCTGCTGCACGACGCCGAGGCGGTCGTCGTCAACGACACCGGCGTCTCGCACCTCGCCGCGGCGGTCGGCGCGCCGAGCGTCATCGCCTTCATGGTCACCGACCCCGCGCGCTGGGCGCCGCTCGACCGCGAGCGGCACGTCGCGCTCGTCCGGCCGTCGGTCGCCGAGGTGCTCAGCGCGCTCGACCGGCTGCCAGCTTCGGCAGCTCGATCGCCGGGCACGCGTCCATGACCACGTCGAGCCCCGCCTCGCGCGCCCGCGCCGCGGCGTCGTGGTCGATGACGCCGAGCTGCAGCCACACCGCCTTCGCCCCGATCTCGATCGCCTCGTCGACGTGCGCGCCCGCCAGCGACGACCGGCGGAACACGTCGACGACGTCGACGGGCCGCTCGATGTCGCGGACCGAGGCGTAGCACCGCCGCCCGAGCACCTCGTCGACGGCCGGGTTCACCGGGATCACGTCGTAGCCGCGGTCGATCAGCAGCTTCGCGATCCGGTGCGAGTCGCGCCACGGATCGGGCGAGCAGCCGACCACCGCCCACGTCTTGTGCGCCGTCAGGACCTTCTCGATCGTCGCGTCCACGAGCGGTGGCCTACCCGGCGTCCTAGCCTCTCGACCGCAGATGCAGCTCGTCACCTGGAACGTCAACTCGCTCAAGGCCCGCCTGCCGCGCGTGCTCGAGTTCCTCGACGAGCACCACCCGGACGTCCTCTGCCTGCAGGAGACGAAGACCGAGGACGAGGCGTTCCCGGTCGCGGAGCTGCAAGCCGCCGGCTACCACGCCGCGCACAACTCCGCCGGCCGCTGGGCGGGCGTGGCCATCGTCGCGACGGAGGAACCGAAGGACGTCGTCACCGGCCTCCCCGGCGAGGTCGTCGAGGACGAGGCGCGCTGGATCGAGGCGACGGTCCACGGGCTGCGGGTCGCGTCGGCGTACGTCCCGAACGGCCGCGCGGTCGACTCGCCGACGTTCGCCGAGAAGCTCACGTTCTTCGAGGCGATGCGCGAGCGCGCACCGCATGTCGACGCCGTCCTCGGCGACCTCAACGTCACCCGCGACGACCGCGACGTCTACGACCCCGAGGCCTTCGCCGGCGAGACGCACGTCACCCCGGACGAGCGCACGCGGCTCGAGGCGATCCTCGCGGCCGGCCCGCTCACCGACGCGTACCGCCACGTGCACCCCGACGAGGTGGGCTTCACGTGGTGGGACTACCGGCAGGGCCACTTCCATCGCAAGATGGGCCTGCGGATCGACTACGTCCTCGTCGCCGAGCGCCTCGCCGCGGGCCTCGAGAGCTGCGGCATCGACCGCAGCTACCGCAAGGGCCCGAAGCCGAGCGATCACGCGCCGCTGCTCTGCCGGCTCGCCCTTTGAGGGACAGCCCCTGGCGCCTTCGTGCCAACCGGCGCGAACTCCCTCGATCGGGTGCAGACTTCGCGCCATGTCTGCCCGCCTCGCCTGCGCTGCCCTGCTCGCGGCGCTCCTCGTCTTCGTCGCGACCGCGTCCGCGCACGTCGAACGGCCGGCGTACTGGCCCGATCCGGCGCCGGACACGTCGATCAAGCCCGCGACCGGCGGCAAGGTGCCGAAGCCGCGCTCGCTCGCGTCGGCGCTCGTGCGGTCCAAGCCGGGCACGACGCGCGTGGTGTGCCAGTCCGACTCGATGGCGCTGCTGCGCGCGTCGATCGCGAAGGCGCGCAAGAGCGGCTACGACATCCGCCCCTCCGACCACCGCTCGCTCAGCCGCAAGCAGGCGCGCAAGCTGCTCGCGATCAACAAGAAGCTCCGCAGGATGTGCCGGTACAAGGAGATCCAGCCGGCCGTCACCGCCTCGGGCAACAACGACCGCGTCGTCGTCATGCCGGGCGTCTACACCGAGCCGACCTCGCGCGCTCAGCCGACGCACGACAAGGCCTGCGACAAGTACCGCACGAACGGCGACCGGCCCGGCGACGAGGGCACCGCGCTGTCGTACGCGTACCAGTTCAACTGCCCGAACGACCAGAACCTCGTCGCGGTCCTCGGCCGCAAGCCTGGCGACACGCCGCCGCCGATGCCGCCGCGCGCGAACCGCCACGGCATCCCGGACCTCGGGCCGTGCATCCGCTGCAACTTCCAGATCGAGGGCTCGGGCGTCAACGCCGACGACGTCGCGATCGACGCCGGCGACGCCTCGAAGGGCGACGGCGGCCCGAACGGCGTCGGCACGGCGAAGGACGTCGCGATCCGCGCCGACCGCGCCGACGGCTTCGTGCTGCGCAACCTCAAGGTCCGCCACGCGAAGGAGCACGGCATCTACGTGCTCGAGTCCGACGGCTACCTGCTCGACCGCTTCAAGGCCTTCTACAACGGCCTCTACGGCACGCTGACCTTCGTCGAGGACCACGGCATCCAGCAGAACTGCGAGGCCGTCGGCCACGGCGACTCGGGCATCTACCCGGGCGCCGCGGTCGAGACCGGCGCCCAGCGCCCGGCGGGCACGCCCTTCCGGTACAACCAGCAGATCCGCTGGTGCGACCTGCACCACAACATGGCGGGCTACTCGGGGACGAACGGCAACGCCGTCTGGGTCCACCACAACCGGTTCTACGACAACGCGCTCGGCCTGCAGACCGACGTCGTGACCGGCGCGGGCCATCCGGGCTTCCCGGGCGACTCGATGCTCGTGGAGAACAACCAGTTCTTCTCGAACAACTTCAACATCTACGCCGAGGACTCGACCGTGAACCCGGCGTTCCCGTTCCCAGTCGGGACCGGCCTGTGGATCGCGGGCGGCAACCGCCACCAGGTCCGCAACAACTACTTCTACGACAACTGGCGGCGCGGGACGATGCTCTTCAGCGTCCCGGACCAGCTCGTGTGCGGGCCGGCGGCGGGCGGCAACGAGCAGGCCGGCTGCGACCCGAACGGCCAGTCGACCTCGTTCTACAACTCGCAGTACGACAACCACATGGGCGTCCGGCCGGACGGCACCGCCGACCCGAACGGCACGGACTTCTGGTGGGACCCGTTCCCCGGCACGATCGGGAACTGCTGGTACAACAACACGCCCGCGAAGGGCGCCCAGATCACGCACTCGCCGGCGGAGCTGTCGTTCCCCGACTGCGATGGCGGGACGCGGCCCGACAAGAGCGTCGGCCAGGGCGATCCGCGGCAGACCGGCGAGCTGCTGAGCTGCCTCGCCGCGTTCGAGTCGCGTGACTTCGGCGGCGACAGCACCTGCCCGTGGTTCGTCACGCCGCCGGAGCCGCAGCCGGGCGGCGGCAGCTCGGGCGGCCAGACGCCGGCGCTGACGCCGCTGGGCGGCGCGGCGAAGATCGACGCCCGCGCGGCGATCAACCGGCGCAGCGACCTGAGCGGGGTGAGCTGCACGAACTGGAACGCGTCCGACGCCGACGGCCGCGCGTGGATCGTCGAGAAGATCCGCCAGTTCGCGGGCGGCGTGGTCAACGACGCGACGAGCGTCGTCGGCTACGGCGACACGCTGACCACGCAGGAGGCGTACGACCTCTTCACCACGTGGTGCCCGAAGCAGATGGCCGACGGGTTCCTGCTCTACAAGCTCTACACGTACGCGGCCGCGGTGAAGAAGGCGCGCGACTAGCGCGCCGGGCGTCGTTCAGCTCCGGAAGGCCACGGACCGGATCGCCCGGACGTTCGCCCTGATCAGGCGGGCGCTCGGGCGGCCGGCCGGCAGCTCGGCGACGAACGCGCCGTGGTTGCCGAGCGTCCGGTTCTGCCAGCCGACCGCGGTCCCGCGGTACGACGGCAGGCGGCGGACGGGCAGGCCGCTGAGCTTCGCGTAGCGCCGGACGAGCTTGGCCGACACGCCGTCGGACGGCACCGTGATGCCGTAGGGCTGGTGCAGCCAGACGCTGACGTCGGGCTTCATCTCCTTCGTGAGCCGCATCGCGTAGCGGGTCTCCGGCTCGGACGCCGCCCTCGGGCCCGGCCAGTAGCGGTCGCCGCGCCGGCCGCTGCGGCGCCACTCGCTCGGGAAGTTGCGGTTGAGGTCGACGCCGCGCGCGTTCTGCCGCGTGCCGCGCACGGCGCCGTCGGGGTTGAGCGTGTCGACGATCACGAGCCGCACGCCCGGCGGCGGGCCCGCCTCGATGAGCGCCTTGACGACCGTCCGCCCCGCCGGCTCGTCGCCGTGGATCTGGCCGACCACGAGCGCGGTGCGCGGCGCCAGCTCGCTGCCGAGCACGCGTACGCCGATCGGCCGCGCGAGGACCGAGACGCCCGACGGGGGGAGGTCGGCGGCGATCACGACCGCAGCAGGCAGTCGGCCGAGGGCGTGATGTCGGCGCCCATGTTGAGTTCCATCATGCGGATCGCGGCGTCCGCGAGGTCGGGGTGGATGTGCGCGACCGCGTCGGTCGGCACGGCGACCTCGACGTGGCGCACGTAGGCGTCGAGGGCGCTGTAGAGGATGCACTGCTCGGTCACCTGGCCGGTGAGCACGAGCCGGTCGATGTCGCGCTGGCCGAGCAGGTACTCGAGCGGCGTCCCGTAGAAGATCGAGTGGCGCGCCTTGATGACGAACGAGACGTCCTCGGGCGGCTTGACCGGCTTCACCAGGTCGGGCCGCTTGCCCTCGAGCCCGTGGGCCACGAGCTCGTCGGCCGAGCTGTTCCAGTCGCCGTAGTTGTCGTTGACGTAGATGATCGGGACGTCCTCGCTGCGCGCGCGGTCGAGGAGGTCGCGGATCTTCGGCACGGCCTTCTCGGCGCTGTCCGCCAGGCGGTCCGCGTCCTCGAAGTCGTACGTGTTCAGCATGTCGATAACCACAAGGGCCGAGCTCATCGCCGCGTAGCTTGACTGCACCTGTCCGCGGATGGACCTAAGGTGCCGTGCCATGCCGCCGCTCATCTCCCGCGAGGAAGCCCTTCAGCTCGGTGCGATCACCGACCACGCCGGGATCGAGGCGCTGGTGGAGCGGGCGTGGCAGGCGCGGCAGGAGCACCACGGCGACTCGACGGATCTGTGCTCTCTGGTGAACGCGAAGTCGGGCGGCTGCGCCGAGGACTGCGGCTTCTGCGCGCAGTCGCGGTTCGCGGAGGCCGAGACGCCGATGCACGCGATGATGGAGCCGGAGCAGATGCTCGAGCACGCGCGTGCCGCCGAAGCCGCGGGCGCGCACCGGTTCTGCATGGTCACCCAGGGCCAGGGGCTGTCGAAGCGCGACTTCGAGAAGGTCCTCGAGGGCGCGCGCCTGGTCGCCGAGCACACGAACCTCAAGCGCTGCGCGTCGGTCGGGCACATGAGCGTGTCGCGCGCTCGGCAGCTGAAGGACGCGGGCATCCAGCGGGTGCACCACAACGTCGAGACGGCCGAGTCCTACTACCCCGAGGTGTCGTCGACGGTCCGCTACGAGGGCCGGCTGCGGACGATCGACGCGGTGCGCGAGGCGGGGCTCGAGACGTGCGTCGGCGGCATCCTCAACCTCGGCGAGAGCGAGGAGCAGCGCGTCGAGATGGCGTTCCAGCTGGCGTCGATCAACCCGACGTCGGTGCCGATCAACCTGCTCAACCCGCGCCCCGGCACGAAGTTCGGCGACCGCGACTACATGGATCCCTGGGATGCCGTGAAGTGGATCGCCATCTTCCGGCTGATCCTGCCCGAGGCGCTGTTCCGGCTGTGCGGGGGGCGCGTCGAGAACCTCGGCGACCTCCAGCCGCTGGCCGTCAAGGCGGGGCTGAACGGCGTGATGATGGGCAACTTCCTCACGACGCTCGGCTCGACGCCGGACGAGGATCGCAAGATGTTCACCGACCTCGGGCTCAACATCGCTCGCTGGGAGGACAACGGGTCGAACCCGCGGCCGGACAACCGGTCGGGCTGGCTCGACGGCGAGACGCCCGACGTCATCGAGGACTTCCTCGACACGCGCGAGGACGCCGAGGCGGCGGGGATCGAGATCCAGCTGTGGGATCCCGCGACGCAGCTGCGGTACGCGAAGAAGGGCGCGGTGCCGGCCCGGCCGGACGGAGCGCCGAACCGGTGGCCGGGCGAACGGCCCCCCGAGCCCGCGCAGCTCTCGGGCATGCCCTTCGGGCACTGAGATGACCGACCTCCAGGCGCGTCTCGACGAGATCGAGTCCAAGGGACTCACCCGCCGGATGCGCCTCGTGTCGGGCCCGCAGGGCCCGCGCGTCGTGCTCGACGGCAAGCCCGTCCTGCTGCTCTGCTCCAACAACTACCTCGGCCTCGCGGATCATCCCCGGGTGCGCCAGGCGGCGGCGGACGCGGCGCTGCGCTGGGGCGTCGGGTCGGGTGCGTCCCGGCTGGTGTCGGGGACGATGACGATCCACCGCCGGCTCGAGGAGCGCCTCGCGGCGTTCAAGCGGACGGAGACCGCGCTGCTGTTCGGCTCCGGCTACCTCGCCAACATCGGCGTCGTCTCCGCGCTGGCCGGCGAGGGCGAGACGGTCTGGTCGGACGAGCTCAACCACGCCTCGATCATCGACGGCTGCCGGATGGCGAAGGCGAAGACGCGCGTCTACCGGCACGGCGACGTCGAGCACCTCGCGTGGCAGATCGCGAAGACCGATCGGCGCGGCGGCGTGATCGTCACCGACTCCGTGTTCTCGATGGACGGCGACGTCGCGCCGCTGGCGGACCTGCTCGACCTCGCGCGGCGCCACGGGCTGCGGCTGGTGGTCGACGAGGCGCACGGCACCGGCTGCCTCGGCGAGGGCGGCCGCGGCGCGGTGAACGAGGCCGGCCTCGACGGCGAGGTCGACGTCGTGATCGGGACGCTCGGCAAGGCGCTGGGCGCGTACGGCGCGTTCGCCGCCTGCAGCGCGCAGATGGCCGAGTACCTCACGAACGTCGCGCGGTCGCTGATCTTCTCCACGGCGCTGCCCCCGCCCGTCGTGGCCGCGGCGCTCGCGGCGCTCGAGCTCGTCGAGGAGGAGCCGTCGCGCGTCACGAAGCTCCAGGCCAACGCGGGCATCCTGCGCGACGAGCTCGCGCGCGAGGGCTTCGACGTCACCGGCTCGACGACCCAGATCGTGCCTCTGATCGTCGGCGACGCCGGCATGGCGATGCGCATCTGCGAGGCCGCGCTCGAGGGCGGCGTCTTCGCGCAGGCGATCCGGCCGCCGACCGTCCCCGAGGGCACGTCCCGCCTGCGCCTCGCCGTGATGGCCTCCCACACGAAGACCGAGCTCCGCGAGGCCGCCCGCACGATCGGCCGCGCCGCCCTCTCCGCCGGCTTCCGCCCGAGCGAAGGCCCACCGGTCGCCGCCGCGCAGACGACCGACGAATGGGACGCCGTCCCGGCCGCCAACGCGGCTTGACCCCGGCGGGTCTCTTCATGACCGGCACCGACACGGGCGCCGGGAAGTCGGTCCTCTCCGCGGCGATCGTCGCGTCGTTGCATCGCGCCGGCCGCCGCGTCGTGCCGGTCAAGCCGGCGCTCACCGGCCTCGACGAGCCCGACGACAACGCGCCGTGGCCGCTCGACCACGAGCTCCTCGCGGCCGCCGCGGGCGTCGACGCCGACACGGTGACGCAGGTGTCGTTCGGCCCGCCGATGTCACCCCACCTCGCGGCCGACCTCGCGGGCACGCCCATCGACCCGGCCGCCCTCGTCGCCGGAACCCGCGCCGCCATCGAGAACGCGGAGGTCGCGATCGTCGAGGGAGTCGGGGGCCTCCTCGTCCCGCTCGCGACCGACCCGCCGTACCTCGTCCGGGATCTCGCCCGCGACCTCGGCCTCCCGCTCGTCATCGCCGCCCGCCCCGGCCTGGGCACGATCAACCACACGCTCCTCACCCTCGAGGTCGCCCGCGCCGCCGGCCTCGACGTCCGCGGCGTCGTCCTCACGCCCTGGCCGGCCGACCCGACGGCGATCGAACGCTCGAACCGCGACACCATCGCGGAACTCGGAGCCGTCGACGTCACGACCCTCCCTCCCCTCGCCGGCCCCGACATGGACGCGCTCGCCGACGCCGGCGACGCCCTCCCCGTCGCCGCCTGGCTCACTCCGAAGCGCTGACCCGAGACGCCGTTGCGATCTTCGATCTCGCGCGGGCTAGCCGGTGCTAGCCGATGCGCTAGCGCTGGCTAGCCGGGCGGCAATGGGAGATGCCGCGCGCGTCAGCGCTCGCCGCGGGCGGCGACTTCGACGATCGAGGTGTCGACGAGCCACTCGACCGGGGCCTTGTCGTCGGTGTAGACGCTGCCTCCGGGGAGGCGTGGCGCGAGGCGGTCGGCGGCGGCCCGCGCGACGGGGTGGAGCTCGGACGGCAGGGACGGGATCGCGGCTTTGAGCTTCGCGGCGGACATCGGGGCGTCGCTGCCGATCACGACGGTGTTGACGTCCTCCGACGGGTCTCGCATCACGGTGCCGAAGACGTCGTCCATCGTCGCGGAGAGGACCTGCTCGAGCTTCGTGGAGCGCTCCGGGTGCCCGACGTTGACGAGCACCATCCCGCCCGGCTTGAGCCGTGACCGCGCCAGCGAGAAGAACTCGCGGGTCGTGAGGTAGAACGGGATGTACGGCTGGCGGTAGGCGTCGACGACGATCGCGTCGTAGCGCTCGTTCGTCCGGCGCAGGTACGGCCGCGCGTCGTCGGCGAACGTCCGCAGCCGCGGGTTGCGCATGTCGAGGTACTCGCGGCCGATGTCGCTCAGCTCGCCGTCGATCTCGACGCCGTCGACCCACGTGTCCGGGAAGAAGTGCCCGTACGCCCGGGCGATCGTCCCGCCGGCGTTGCCCAGCACCGCGAGCCGCTTCGGCGGCGCGGCGAGCCCCGCCATCGGCACGACGAGGTACTCGTCCCAGTAGTTGCCGGTCAGGTAGGACCCGCGCCTCGTGAGCGAGTGCACGGCCTGGCCCTCGTTGAGCTCGAGGTACCGGTCGCCGTCGTCCTCCTCGATGACCCGCGCGTACTGGTACTCCGTGTCGGCCTCGTGCAGCACGCGCCCGTCGTCGGTCGCCTTCACCGTCCCGACCGGCAGCGCGATCAACGCGGCGACGCCAGCGGGAACCAGCAGCCCGCGGCGGCGCCCCAGCCCGAGGACGGCGACGATCGCGAGCGCCAGCGCGAACGCGAGGAACGTCCGGCGCGTGCCGAACAGCGGGATGAAGAGCAGCGCGCTGAGGAACGTCCCGCTCAGCGACCCGATCGTCGAGATGGCGTAGAGACGACCCGCCACCCGGCCCGCCTCGTCGAGCGACTCGACCGCAAGGCGCAGCGCGTACGGCGCGACCATGCCGAGCACGAGCACCGGTACGGCGACCAGCGCGAGCACCGCGATCAGGGATCCGGCGAACGCGCCCGCGCTGATCTCGTCCAGCGCATCGACCGCGACCTCGAGGAACGGGTCCGCGACGAACGGCACGAGTGCCATGAGCACCGCCGCGAGCAGCACGAGCCGGTGCAACCCGCGCACCGTCGGATCCCGGTCGGCGAGCCGGCCGCCCCACCAGTACCCGACGGACAGCGCGACGAGCACCGTCGCGATCGTGTTCGCCCACACGACGGTCGAGGCGCCGAAGTACGGCGCGAGCAGCCGGGCCGCGGCGATCTCGGCCCCGAGCGAACCGGCGCCGACGACGAAGACGACCACGCCGAGCGGGGGCGAGAACCGGGTCCTGTCCATCCGCGAGCCAACGTAGCGGCCCACAACGACCAAGGGCCCCGCCGAAGCGGGGCCCTCGTGAGTCCGGTCGTGTCTCCGGGACGAGACCTAGATCAGCGAAACGAGCTTGCTGAGCGACGAGCCGGTCGAAAGGCTCTTCGAGGTGGCGGTCTTCTTCGCCGACGGCTTGTTGGCCGAGCTCTTCGACGCGCCCGAGTTCTCCTTGTGGATCTTCGCGTTGCCGCGGGCGAGCGTCATCTGGAAGTCGTCGTCGTTCTGCTCCTCCGAGCAGCCGGGGTTCGAGTCCTCGAACGTGAACTCGACGAGGTCGGCATCGGCAGCGGCGCCCTGGCCGTTGTCCTGGATGCGGACGACGAAGGGGTGCGCGGTGCCGTCCTGATCCTGGCCGTCGCCGTGCAGCTCGGCGTAGCCGCCCTCACCGGCGGGCATGAGGTAGGCGCACTTGATCGTGCCGCGGAAGTGCGTGCCCTTGCCCGTCTCGCTGGTGCGGCGGTCGATGATGTTGACCTGGCCGGTCGCCGGCGTGCCGGGACCACCGTCGGCCGTCGTGGCCGGGATGAACGACTGGAACGTGATCGTGCTGCCGGGGCCCTGCACGCCGGCCTGGGCGTCAGCCGTGGCGAAGGTCTGGCCACCACCGGTGACCTTGTACGGCGACGGGGCGGCGTCCGCGACGCTCGCGGTGCCGAGCGCGGCGACAGCGGCAAGACCGGCAACTACGCGGAACTTCATGTCTCTCGAACCCCCAGCAGGTGTGGTGACTGAACGTGAACGCGACCGTTCTGTCCCCCCACAACGTGGGATGTCAAAAGAACTTGCGCCGAATCTCGTACTTCTTCGTACGAACCTCGTACTCAGCGGTTCAGGAGGCCTCGCGAGCGGGGCTTGGAGCCGCCGCGGAGGCGCTTGGCGCCGGCCCATCCGGCGGCGAGCGTGGCGAGCGCGGAGGCTCCCGCCTTGAGCATCCGCTGCGTGCGCTCGGGGTCCGGGATCTCGACGTAGCGCGTGCCTTCGGGGCCGAGCTCGACGAACCCGATCGGCTGCGCCTCGACCCAGCCGCCGCCTCCGCCGCCGGTGCCCTCCTCGACGCCGTTGCTCCGCCCGAACCCGCCGCCGCCCGCGACGCGCACGCGCGACACCGGGATGACGGTGCGCTCGCCGTTGTGGACCGGGTCGCCGTAGCAGAGCCGCGCGCCCGCGACCGCGTCGAGCACGCGATCGACGAACGACCTGCGCGGCTCCGGGGAGAAAGCAGACGCCCGCGTGGGCTCGGGCGCGGCAGCCGTCTCCGCCGCGGCCGGCGGGGCGGCGGTGAAGGTCTTGGGAGCCTTGACCCGCTCGCCCTTCTTGGGCGCCTTGACCTTGCCGGGCTTCGGGACCTTGGGCACGGGCGGCGGGTGCTCAGCCCTCGTAGGGAACGAAGTCGCGCTTGCGCGCCCCGCACACGGGACAGAACCACGTGTCCGGGATGTCGTCGAACGCCGTGCCGGGCGGGATGCCGCCGTCGGGATCGCCGTCTGAGGGGTCGTAGATGAAGCCGCAGCTCTCGCAGATCCACTGCTGAGTCGTCGTGGTCATGGGCCGCACCTTAGAGTGCCGCCGATGGCCGTGGATCGTCCCGCTCCCGGAGAGGAGCTCAACACCGGCGAGGTGACGCAGCCGCGTCCCGCCGCGACCGTGATGCTCCTGCGCGGAGGCAGCGAGGCGCTCGAGCTGCTGCTCATCAAGCGCACCCCGAAGGCGCGCTTCATGGGCGGCGTGTGGGTGTTCCCGGGCGGCGCCGTCGACACGACGGAGGGCGAGGGCGACATGGCGAACCGCGCGGCGGCGGTGCGCGAGCTCGAGGAGGAGGCCGGCGTCACGTCCGTCGACCCGCAGAGCCTCGTGCCGTGGAGCCGCTGGATCACCCCCGCGCAGGTGAAGATCCGCTTCGACACCTGGTTCTTCCTCGCCCCCGCGCCGGACGGCGTCGAGGTGACGATCGACGAGGAGGAGGCGGTCGACTTCGGCTGGTTCGCACCGGCCGACGCGCTCTCCGCGCACGAGCGCGGCGAGATCCTGCTCGTGTTCCCGACGATCAAGACGCTCGAGCAGCTCGCCCCGTTCGCCACCGCGGAGGACCTCCTCGCGTACGCGCGCGGGAAGGAGGTCAAGCCGGTCGAGCCGCGCGTGATCATGGGCGGCGAGAACGCGCGCGTCGTGCTGCCCGGTGAGCCGGGCTACGACGACCCGGAGTAGCGTCCCGCCCGTGCCACAGCCCCGAGGGATCCGCCCCGCCGGCAGCGGCGAGGGCCTCACCGTCGCCGTCACCGGCCCCACCGGCGAGATCGGCAAGCCGTTCATGGACGCGCTCGAGCGCACGCGCGAGGTCAAGCACGTCATCGGGATGGCCCGCCGCCCGTTCGATCCGAAGTCGCGCGGCTGGCGGAAGGCGGAGTACCGCCAGGGCGACGTGCTCGACCGCGACAGCGTCGACGCGCTCGTGAAGGACGCCGACGTCGTCGTCCACCTCGCGTTCATCATCCTCGGCGCGAGCGACCGCACCCGCGACGTGAACATCGAGGGCTCGCGCAACGTCTTCGAGGCCACGGTCGAGGCGGGCGTCAAGCGGCTCGTCTACACGTCGTCGGTCGCCGCCTACGGCTTCCACGACGACAACCCGCAGCCGCTCACCGAGGACGTCCCGACGCGCGGCACCGAGGAGCACCCGTACAGCGCGCAGAAGGCCGAGCTCGAGGGCGTGCTCCACGAGATCCTCGACGGCACGGACGTCGACGCGTACGTGTTCCGCCCGTGCGTCGTCGCCGGCCCCGACGCGACGATGCTCGTCGACGCGATCCCGTACGTGAAGATCGGCGAGCAGCTGCCGGGCGCGGTCCGCCAGCTGTTCGACATCGTCCCGATCCTCAAGCCGGTCATCCCCGACCCCGGCGTGCCGTTCCAGCTCGTCCATCACGACGACGTCGCGGCGGCGCTGAAGGCGGCGGTCCTCGGCCGCGGGACGCCCGGCACCTACAACCTCGCCGGCGAGGGGACGCTGACGATGAGCGACCTCGCCGACGCGCTCGGCTGGTACTCGGTCCCCGTGCCCGACCTCGCGGTCGACGCGACCGCCGAGATCGTGTCGCGGCTGCCGTTCCTGCCCGCCGAGACGACGTGGGTCGAGGCCGCGCGCACGCCGGTGCTCATGAGCACCGACAAGGCACGCAAGGCGCTGCGCTGGCGCCCGAAGCACACCGCCCGCGAGACCCTCGGCGCGACCGTGGCGGGCGCGCGCGAGGATCTCGAGGCGGGGAGCTAGCCCTCGCTCGTCGCGAGGGCGGGGCGGCGGACGCCGGTGAGGCCGCTGAGGGCGATGGCCGCACCGGCGACCGCGATGCCCACCGTCAGCGCGAGCGCCGAGCGGTAGGCGTCGAGCAGGACGTCCGGATCGGTCGAACCGCCCGCCTGAGCCGTGACGATCGCCGTCACGACGGCGAGCGCGACCGCCCCGCCGACCTGGAACGAGGTCTGCACGAGACCGGACGCCAGTCCCTGCTCGTGGTCCGCGATGCCGTTCGTCGCCTGCATGTTCAGCGACGGGAACCCGAGCGCGAACCCAACGCCGATCAGCAGGACGGTCGGAAGCAGGACGAGCGCGTAGTCGGGCGTCACGTCAAGGCGCAGGATGAGCGCGTAGCCGACGACCGACGACAGCGCGCCCGCCGCGACCAGCCGCGCGGTCCCGTGCCGGTCGACGAGCGGCCCGAGGCGCGGCGAGCCGAATGCGACGAGCAGGCCGGCCGGCAGGAACGCCAGCGCCGTCTCGAGCGACGACCACCCGTTCATCGCCTGCAGGTAGAGCGTCATCACGAACTGGAACCCGATGTACGCGCCGAACAGGACCATGGCGCCGAGGTTCGCCCGCACGAGCGGGCCCGACCGCAGGATCCCGAGCCGCACGAGCGGCGACTTCGAGCGCAGCTCCACCGCGACGAACGCGGCGAGCAACGCGGCGCTGGCGGCGAACGCGACGATCGAGGTCGCCGACGCCCAGCCGCGCTCGGGCGCCTCGACGACGCTGTGGACGAGCAGGAGCATGCCGGCCGACATGAGCGCCGCGCCCGGCAGGTCGAAGGCCCGACGGCCCCCGGAGCGCACGGCGTCGCGCGGCAGCAGCCGCGGCGCCGCAAGCAGCAGCCCGAGCGCCAGCGGCGCCGGCAGCAGGAAGGTCCAGCGCCAGCCGAGCTCGGTCAGCGCGCCGCCCATGATGAGGCCGAACGAGAACCCGCTCGCGCCCGTCGCGGTGTAGATGCCGAGCGCGCGGTTGCGCTCCGGCCCCTCGGCGAACCGGGTCGTGATGATCGACAGGCCGGCGGGCGCGGTGAACGCCGCCGACGCGCCCTTGATGAAGCGCGTGATGACGAGCAGCGTGCCGTCGCTGACGAGCCCGCCGACGGCGGACGCGACGACGAAGACGCCGAGCCCGATCAGCAGCACCTTGCGGCGGCCGAGCAGATCGGCGGCGCGCCCGCCGAGGAGCAGGAAGCCGCCGTAGCCGAGGATGTAGCCGGAGACGACCCACTGCAGCTGCGAGGTCGTCAGGCCCAGGTCGGACTCGATCGACGGAAGGGCCATGCCCACCATCGAGACGTCGAGGCCGTCGAGGAAGAGGATCCCGCACAGCACCGCGAGCAGGCCCCAGACGGACCGGTCCCAAGTGGGCGGAGAGGGCGTGGAGCGAGTCATGCCGAGGCAAGGTACTTGCATCTGCATAGATTTCAAGTGCATATTTTGCGACCACATATGTTGCGTGCGCCTGGTAACCTGCAGCCGCGATGGGCACGACCTCGACAGGCAAGGAGCAGCAGCTGCTCGACACCTGGCACGGCGTGCTCGACCGCTACGCCCGTGCGAACTGCGCCATCGAACGCGCGCTGAAGGAGCACGAGCTCGGCGTCAGCGAGTACGAGGTGCTCGAGCGTCTCGCCGACGACGACGCCAAGGAGCAGCGCCGCATGCAGGATCTCGGCGCCGCGGTGCACCTCAGCCAGAGCGCGCTGTCACGCGTGGTCGGCCGGCTCGAGAAGGACGGCCTCGTGCAGCGCGGGATGTGCGCCGAGGACCGGCGCGGCATCTACGTCTGCATGACCGACGCCGGCCGCGAGCGCTACGAGGCGGCGCGCCCGGCGCACCGCGCGGCGCTGGCCGACGCGCTCGCCCAGCCCTAGACGGTGGTGACGGGCACGCCCAGCGCGCCCTCGGCCTCGGACAGCTCCTCGTCGCGGTAGCCGTCGCCCTGCCCGCGGAAGACGACGACGCGGTCGGCGGGGAACGTCGCGAGCGCGTCCTTGATCGCCTGCAGCGGCTCGCTCTCCCCCGTCGTCGCGCGCACGCGCGCGCCCTCGGCCTCCAGCCCCGCGGCGGTCGCGGACGCCGCCTGCTGCGCCTCGGCGATCGCCTCGTCGCTGTCGGACATCCAGAACGCCACGCCGGACTCGTTCAGCGCGGGCGAGACGACGAGCACCTCGGCTTCCGACAGGTCGTCGCCGGGCAGGGCGGACCGGATGGCGGAGGCGTCGACGGGTTCGGGGGCCACCACGAGGAGCTTCATGGTCGCTCGCCTACCCGCCGACGCAGCGGCCGGAACTCAGGCCTTGCCGTTCTCCAGCAGCAGCGCGATGCCCTGGCCGCCACCGATGCAGAGCGTCACGAGGCCGAGCTCGTGGCCCTCGCGCTCCATCTCGCTCAGGCACTTGGCGGTGATGAGCGCGCCCGTCGCCGCGATCGGGTGGCCGAGCGCGACCGCGCCGCCGTTCGGGTTGACCTTCGCGGGATCGAGGCCGAGGTCGCGGATGACCGCGAGCGCCTGCGCGGCGAACGCCTCGTTGAGCTCGATCACGCCAACCTCGTCGAGCGACCGGCCGGCCTTCTCCATCGCCTTGCGCACGGCGGGGACCGGGCCGATGCCCATGACCTCCGGGTCGCAGCCGCTGATCCCCCACGAGAGGATCCGCGCGCGCACCGGCGCGCCGGTCTCGCGGGCCTTCTCCTCGGTCATCAGCACGACCGCGGCGCCGGCGTCGTTCATGCCCGACGCGTTGCCGGCGGTCACCGTGCCGCCCTCGCCCTTGAAGATCGGCTTGAGCTTCGCCATGTTCTCGGTCGAGGCGTCCGGGCGGAAGTGCTCATCGCGCGCGAAGTCGACGGTCTCGCGCTTGACCTTCACCGGCACCGGCACGATCTCGTCCTCGAACTTGCCCGCCTCCCACGCGGCCGACGCGCGGCGGTGCGACTCGACCGCGAACGCGTCCTGGTCCTCGCGCGAGATCGACATCCGCTCGGCGAGGTTCTCGGCCGTGACGCCCATGAGGATGTCGTGGAACGGGTCCTTGAGCGAGCCCTGGACCGGGTCGAGCATCTTCGCCGGGCCCATCTTCGAGCCCCAGCGCGCGTCGGGCATCCAGTACGGCCCGCGCGACATGGACTCGGCGCCGCCCGCCAGCGCGACCTCGGCGTCGCCGGTCGCGATCGCCTGCGCCGCGGAGACGATCGCCTGCACCCCCGTGCCGCAGAGGCGGTTGACGGTGTAAGCGGGCTTCTCCTTCGGGATGCCGCTCTCGATCCCCACCACGCGCGCCATGTACGGATCGCGCGTGTCGGTGTGGATCACGTTGCCGAAGACGACGTGGTCGACGTCGCCGGGCTCGATGGAGGCGCGCTCGATGGCCGCCTTCGCGGCGATCGTCCCGAGCTGCGTCGGCGGGACGTCCTTGAGCGACTTGCCGTAGGACCCGACCGCGGTCCGTGCAGCGCTGGAGATGACGATGTTGGACATGCGCGGGCGAGTCTAGATACTGCGGGCATGACCCCACCCACCCTTGAGTACGCCGTCGTCAACCCCGCGACCGGGGAGACGCTCAAGAGCTACGACCCGATCAGCGACGACGACCTCCGGGACGCCATCGCCCGCGCGCACCGCGCGCATGAGGAGTGGAACCGGTCGACGACCGTGAAGGACCGCGCGGAGATCATCCGCCGCGTCGGTCAGCTGCACGCCGACCGCAAGGACGAGCTCGGCGAGATCATCGTGCGCGAGATGGGCAAGCCCATCGAGCAGGCCGTCGGCGAAGTCGAGTTCTGCCAGGCGATCTACGACTTCTACGCCGACAACGCGGAGGAGCTGCTCGCCGACGAGGAGATCAAGCTGCTCGACGGCGACGGCCGGGCGTTCGTGCGCAAGAGCTCGTACGGAACGCTGCTCGGCATCATGCCGTGGAACTACCCCTACTACCAGGTGGCCCGCTTCGCGGGCCCGAACCTGGTGATCGGGAACGCGGTCCTGCTCAAGCACGCCGAGCAGTGCCCCGAGTCGGCCGAGGCGATGGAGCAGATGTTCCACGAGGCCGGCATCCCGAAGGACGTGTACATCAACATCCGCGCGTCGCATGAGCAGATCGAGTGGCTCATCGCCGATCCGCGCCTGCGCGGCGTGTCGCTGACCGGGTCGGAGCGGGCGGGCGCCGCCGTGGCCGAGATCGCCGGGCGCAACCTCAAGAAGGTCGTGCTCGAGCTCGGCGGGTCGGACCCGTTCATCGTCCTCGGCAGCGACGACCTCGACGCGACCGTCGAGGCCGCGGTCGGCGGGCGCCTGGAGAACACCGGCCAGGCCTGCAACGCCGCCAAGCGGTTCATCGTCGTCGACGAGCTCTACGACGAGTTCCTCGACAAGTTCAAGGAGAAGCTCACCTCCGTCGACCCGAGCGCCGAGGGCACCGCCATCGGCCCGCTCTCGTCGTCGAAGGCGACCGAGCGGCTCGCCGACCAGCTCAAGCGCGCGATCGACAGCGGCGCGAAGCTCGTCGCGGGCGGCGACCACGACGGCAACTTCTTCAAGACGACGATCCTCGCGGACATCCCCGAGGACAGCCCGGCGCGGCACGAGGAGTTCTTCGGCCCGATCGCGCAGGTCTACCGCGTCAAGGACGAGGAGGAGGCCGTCCGGCTGGCCAACGACACGCCGTACGGCCTGGGCTCGTACGTCATGACGAACGACTCCGACCAGGCGCTGCGCGTCGCGGACCGGATCGAGGCCGGGATGGTGTTCGTCAACGGCGTCGGCGCCGAGGGCGCGGAGCTCCCGTTCGGCGGCGTCAAGAACTCCGGCTACGGCCGCGAGCTCGGCCGCTACGGCATGGACGAGTTCGTGAACAAGAAGCTGATCCGCGTGGTCGGATAAGAGGTTTCGTCCGGCCGGTCCTCGCAAGCTCGGACCTCTGGACGACGTCACGTTCGTGGGGGCGCCGGTGACGCGGCGCCCCCTGCTGAAGCGCCTAGTGGCGCTTCGCGTAGTCGCCGAACTCGCCGAAATCGAGGATGCGGCAGGCCTCGTCACCCACCACTTCCGCGTCGTGCCCCGGCGGGATGGCGACGACGTCGCCCGGGCCGATGTCCGTCGTCGCGCCGTCGTCCATGCGGACGCGCATCCGGCCCGACAGGCAGTAGCCGAGGTGCGAGACCTGGCAGGAGTCGGTGCCGGCGATCGGCTTGACGTCCTTGGACCACACCCAGCCCGGCTCGAAGGTCCCGCAGCCGACCACGTGGCCGGCCATGTCGAGCACGTCGGCGCGGCCGTGCCCCTCGAAGGGGCGGACCTCGTCGGGCTGCTCGAACCGCTTGACGACGACTTGGGTCGCAGTCGCCACGGCGTCCTCCTTTGGCGTTGACGAGCCGACGCTACTCCTGCGATCGCGGCGGCGCCAAAGCTCCGTTCCTCAGTTCGGCGCGCGACGCGACGCCGAGCTTGCGGAACGCGTGGGCCAGGTGCGTCTCGACCGTCTTCTTCGTGATGAAGAGCGCCTCGGCGATCTCGCGGTTCGTCATGCCGGAGGCGGCCATCTGGACGAGCCGCTCCTCGCGCGGGGTGAGCGCGTCGCGGCCGCTCGTGCGCGGCCGGCGCGGGCGGCTGCCGGCGCGGACGAGGTCGGCGTGGGAGCGCTCCGCGAGCGGGGCCGCGCCGAGCCGGTGCGCCTCGTCCAGCGCGGCGCGCAGCGGCTCGCGCGCCGCGAGCCGGTGCCCCTCGGCCAGCAGCGCGGCCCCGAGGTCTGACCGCGCGTGCGCCTCCTCGAGCCGGGCGTCGGACGCGGCGAGCACCTCGACGGCGTCGCGCAGCAGCGCGATCCCGCGGTCGCCTCCGGCCACCTGCGCCGCGACGCGCAGCGCGGCGCCGTGCTCGCGCGGCGCACCGAACGCCGCGGCCTCGCGGAGGTCGGCGTCGGCGAGCTGCGCCGCCCGCTCGGCGTCACCCAGCGCCAGCGCGGCGCGGGCGGCGGTCGCCCGCCATGGCACGACGCCGGGGTGCGCCATCCCGAGCGCCTCGAGGTTGCGGCCGGCCGCGAGCGCGTGCTCCATCGCGCCGGCGGGATCGCCGGTCGCGAGCGCCAGCCGCGCCCGCGCCTCAAGCAGGTCGTTCCAGGTCAGGCTGTGGCCGAAGCGCTCGGCAGCGTTCGGCAGCTCGACGGCGACGCGCGCGGCGGCCAGCTCGCCGCGCTCGATCAGGGCGAGCGCGAGCACCGCATGCGCCGCCGGCAGCGCCGGCTCCCAGCCGTAGCGGGCCGCCTCGATCGCGCTCTGCGCGTCGACGATCGCGTCCTGCAGCCGCCCGGCGCGCTCGTACGCGTGCGCGCGCAGGTGCGACGTCGTGGCGAAGCTCGCGACGACGCCGAGCTCGCGGCTCTGGTCGATCAGGCGCGACGTGAGCGCGATGACCTCGTCCAGCTCGTCGGCGACGAGCAGCCCCGTGAGCGCGAGCGCGGCGGTGACCATGTCGCCGGCCCGAAGCGGGTCGAGCGGCGGACCGCTGAGGGCGGCGCGGGCGTACCGCGCGGCCTCGGTGGCCGACGTCCCGCGGACGCCCGCGGTCAGCGAGCCGTGCGCCAGCACGGCCCGCTCGGGCCCGGTGGCCTGGCCCGCGAGCGCGCGGCGCTCCAGCTCGTCGAGCTGCGGCGGCACGTCGCCGATGCCGCCGAGACCGGCCGCGGCGGAGCGCTCGGCGCGCAGGGGCGCCGCGAGCTCGTGGTCGTCGGCCAGGTCCGCCAGCGCCGCGTCGAACACCCGCACGGCGTCGTCGTGGCGCCCAGTCTCGAGCAGCGCGAGCCCGAGGCGGCGGCCGATGGCCCCCCGGTCCTCCGGCTCCGTCGCCGCCACGGCCGCGAGCGCCCGCTCCACCGCGTCGTCGTGGCGGGCGCGGGCCTCGGCGAGCGCGAGCTCGGCGAGCACGTCCGCTCCGCCGTCGCGCGCCGCGACCCGCAGGTACCGCGCCGCGGCGCCGGGCGCGCCGCGGGCACGGGCGTACCGCGCACCGGCGCGGAGCGCGGCGATCGCCCACGGCTCGCCGGCCTCGTCCGCGCGGACGAGGTGCTCGGCGACGCGTTCGGGATCGGCGCCCGCATCGCCGACGAGGCGGGCGGCGCGCAGATGCAGTCGGTGCCGGCGCGCCCTCGGCAGCTCGGCGTCGACCGCCTCGCGGATGAGCGGGTGCCCGAACGACAGCGCCTCGCCCGACGCCAGCAGACCCGCCTCGGCGAGGCCGTCGGCGACGTCGGCGCCGTCGTCGGGGTCGAGGCCGGCGAGCGCCAGCGCGTGCTCGAGGCGGCAGCGGTCGCCCAGCACCGCGACGGCCTCGGTCAGCCGCACGGCGTCCTCGGGGAACGCCGACAGGCGGCGGAGGATCACGGCGCCGACCGAGCGGCTGCCGAGCTGCTCGATGCGCTCCACCTCATCAGCGGCCGGCGCGACGCCGTCCTCCGCCGCGGCCGACAGCAGCTCGCGCAGGAAGAGCGGGTTGCCGCCCGTCACGCGGTGGCACGCCTCCGCGAACGCGGGGTGCACCGGCGGGCCGAGCGCGTCCTCCGCCAGCGCGGCCACGGCGCGCTCGCTGAGCTGCGCCAGCTCGACGCGCTCGGCCGTCGGGTGCTCGGCCAGCCGGGCGACGAGCCGCGCGGTCGACGCCTCGCCCGGGCGCACCGCGACGACGACCGCGACGGGCAGCTCGTCGAGGCGCTGCGCGAGGTAGACGAGGAACCGCAGCGTCTGCTTGTCGGACCACTGGAGGTCGTCGATGCACAGCAGCAGCGGCGCGGGCTCGGCGATGTTCGCCGTCAGCCAGTGCAGGCCGTGGAACACCGAGCTGGCGTCGTGCTCGGCGGGCGTGTCGGCGGACGGGTCGAAGAGCGGGCCGGCGAGCCGCGCCGCGCCGGTCAGCAGCGCGGCGTCGGCGTCGCCCGCGACGGCGGAGGCGTAGAGCTGCACGGCGACGCCGAACGGGAACTCGCGCTCGAGGTCGTCGCCACGGGCGTGCAGGACTCGCAGCTCCTGCGCCCGCGCCCGCTCGCGTGCGACGGCCAGCAGCCGCGTCTTGCCGAGCCCGGCGGCGCCGGCGACCACGACGCACCCTCCTTCGCCCGCGCGGGCGCCCGCGAGCGCTCGATCGATCGCGGCGAGCGCGCCGTCGCGCTCGAGCAGCAGGTCCGTGCCGGGCGTCCCCATCGCTCCTACAAGCGGACCGTAGACGCGCCGGCGCCCGCTGTGGGAAAAGATCAGGGTGGCCGCCCCGAAGACGAGGGGCGGAAGATCGGAGGAGGGTCGGCTCATGAGCGAGCTTCCCCGCTCGGAGCGCGAGCGCGACCTCGTCCGCGAGCTGGTCGAGCTGGTCGGAGGCCGCCCGCCGCGACGCATCACCGGCGCTCACGAGCCGGCGCCGCCCGCCCGGCCGGACCTCAAGGACGAGCAGGCGCGGCCAGATCGGCCACGAGCGCCGAGTGGTCGCTGAGGCCCGCGATCCGCCAGTCGTGCGCGTACGCGCACGCGGACACGTCGACGTCCTTGACGAGCACGTGGTCCAGGCGCCAGCCGCCGCGGTTCTGGGGCCACGTCCACGTCCGCTCGCCGCCGCGCTCGAGGAACGGGTCGCGCCAGCCGTGCTCGAGGCGCAGCGTCTGCACGAGCGCGCGCTCGGCGGCGGCCCACCGCTCGCCGCGCTCCTCGCGCAGCCGGCCCTTCGAGTCGTGCGCGAACGTCAGGCACGTCCCGTCCGGGAGGTCGCGGCGCGGCGTGTTCAGGTCGCCGGCGACGACGAGCGGGCCGGGCCGGTCGCGCAGGTGGTCGAGCAGCGCCTCGTGCGTCAGCACCTTCGCGAGCCCTGGCGACGGCGAGATCGGCGAGTGGACGCTGACGACCTCGATGCCGTCGACGCGGGCGGCCTGCACGCGCTCGAACCACGGCAGCCCCGGCGGCGGGTCGAGCGGCTCCAGCGGCGTGCGCGACGCGATGAGCACCGCGAGCCGGCGCGGCTTGGGAGGCCGGGCGCGGTCGAGCGGCGTGACGACGTGCTCGAGCCCCGCCTGCGCGAGCGACGCGCGCCACAGCGGCAGCGAGTTGACCGTGACCTCCTGCAGGCAGACGACGTCCGGCGCGACGGACGCGACGACCTCGGCCTGCTCGGGCTGGCGCGTCCGCCGGCCCGCGACGTTCCAGGTGACCAGCCTCATCGCGCCGGCAGCTCGACCACCATCCGGCAGCCGGCGGGCTCCCCGGACTCGGCGTGGATCTCGCCCCCGTGGAGGTCCACGATCCAGCGGGCGATCGCGAGGCCGAGGCCGGCGCCGCCCTCGCTCTCGGACCGGGCGGCGTCGGCGCGGTAGAAGCGCTCGAAGACGCGCTGCTCCTCGCCGGGCGGGATGCCGGGGCCCTCGTCGGCGACCTCGATGCGGACGCCGTCGCCGTTCGCGCGGGCCGACAGCCGGATCGCGCCGCCGGGCGGCGAGTGGCGCACCGCGTTCTCGACGAGGTTCGCGATGACCTGGTGGATGCGCTCGGGATCGCCGCTCGCCTGCAGCTCGGGGTCGGCGTCGACCGCCAGCTCGAGGTCCCCGGGGGCGTGCAACCGCGCCTCGCGCGCGGTCTGCTCCAGCACCGCGGCGACGGCGAACGGGCGGCGGTCGAACGGCGTCGCGCGCGCCTCGAGGCGGCTGAGGTCGAGCAGCTGCTTGACGAGGCGGCCGAGGCGCTCGGTCTGGGCGAGCATCGTCCGCATCGTCTCGGCGTCGGGCTGCTCGATGCCGTCGGCGACGTTCTCCAGCTTGGCCTGCAGCGCGGTGATCGGCGTGCGCAGCTCGTGCGAGACGTTCGCGACGAGGTCGCGCCGCTGGCGGTCGGTCTCGGCCAGCTCGGCGACCATCGCGTTGAACGCGCGGGCGAGCTCCCCCACCTCGTCGTTGGACACCTCGTCCACGCGCACCGTGTAGTCGCCGCGGGCCATCGCGCGGGACGCGCCGGCCATCTGGCGCAGCGGCGCGGTCAGGCCTCGGGCTAGCACCTGGACGAGCAGGAGGGCGAGCACGGCGGCGCCCAGCGCGCTCCAGACGACCGGCACGCCGACCTTGACGGCGGCGAGCGCCGAGAGGTCCGAGACGAGCACCCCGGCGACGATGACGACGCCGAGCTTGACCTTGATCGAACCGAGCCGCTGGAGCGGCCTCACGGCCCGGTCCCGAACGCGTACCCGACGCCGTGCGCGGTCCGGATCCACTCGGCGCCGACCTTGCGGCGGACGGCGGCGACGTGCGTGTCGACCGTCCGCGGGCCCGAGCCGTCCTCGTAGCCCCACACGTCCATGAGCAGCTGCTCCCGCGAGAACACGATGCCGGGCGAACGGGCCAGGTGCATCAGGAGGTCGAACTCCGTCGGGGTCAGGTGGATGAGCTCGGCGTCGCGGTGGACCTGCCGGGCGGCGGGATCGATCCGCAGGCTCCCGAGCTCGATGGGACCGGTGCCGGCGAGCGACGCGCTGCGCTCCACCCGTCGCAGGATCGCCTTGACGCGGGCGGCGAGCTCGCGGGTGCTGAACGGCTTGGTGACGTAGTCGTCGGCGCCGACGCCGAGCCCGACGAGCACGTCGGTCTCGGAGTCGCGCGCGGTGAGCATGAGCACCGGCACGGTGCGCTCGGCCTGGATGCGGCGGCAGACCTCCAGGCCGTCGAAGCCGGGGAGCATCACGTCGAGCACGACGAGGTCGGGCTCGACGCGGCGGCACAGCTCGACGCCCGACGGGCCGTCCCCCGCGGTCGCCACCTCGTAGCCCTCGGCGCGCAGGCGCGCGGCCACCGCGTCCGCGATGGCCGCTTCGTCCTCGACCACGACGATCGTCCGGCTGGACACGGCTTGCCAGATTAGGGAAGGTCCGTCGACCGGACTTGCGAAGATCGTCATGATGTTGTGAGCAGAACCCCGGAACATCCGGGTGGGCGCGCGGTTAAGGTCATCACGCTCCCCCCGATCAGGAGTTGACCGTGGAAGCTTCCGCACTACGCGCACCAGCCGGCCTGACTCGGATCGCCCTCCCGGGAGCGCTCCTGCGGCTGCGGTCGGATGAGCAGCTCGTCGCCCTCTTCCGGGCCGGTGACGACGGCGCGTTCCGCGTGATCCACGACCGCTATCGCGCCAGGCTGTTCGCGTACACGCGGCAGATGCTCGGGGGCTCGCGCTCCGACGCCGAGGACGCCCTCCAGGACGTCTTCCTGCGCGCGTACAACGCGCTGCGCGTCGACGATCGGCCGGTCGCCCTGAAGGCGTGGCTCTACCGCGTCGCGCACAACCGCTGCGTCGACCACCTGCGCCGCCCGACGCCGCCCCCGTCGGAGGTCTTCGAGGTGTCGCGCACGCCGATGCCGGACCCGCTCGCCGAAGCGGAGCGGCGCGACGACCTGCGCCGCCTGGTCGCCGACGTGCGCCGGCTGCCCGAGCAGCAGCGCTCGGCCCTGCTGATGCGCGAGCTCGAGGGCCTCTCGTACGCGGACCTGGCGGAGGCGCTCGACGTCAGCATCCCGGCGATCAAGTCGCTGCTCGTGCGCGCGCGGATCGGCCTAGTCGAGGCGGCCGAGGCACGGAACACCGCGTGCTCGGAGATCCGTCAGGACCTCGCGCTGTCCTTCGGCAAGGGCGTGCGGGCCAGCGCGCTCGCGCGCAAGCACATGCGCGAGTGCGACGGCTGCCGCGACTACCGCAACCAGATGCGCGGCGTCAGCCGCAGCATGGCGGCCCTCAATCCCGGCGCGCACCCGATCGGCGTCCTCGCGAAGCTGCTCGGCATCGGCGGCGCCGGCAGCGGCGCGGCGGCCGGTGGTGGAGCGGCGGCGGGCGGCGGCGCGGCCGTCGTCGGCGGCGGCGTCGTCACGGCGGGCGCTGCGAAGGTCGCCGCGATCGTCTGCTGCGCGGCCGTCGTGGGCGGCGGCGCGGTCGAGGAGATCGGCCATCGCAAGAGCGGCGGGAACGACGGCGCCAAGTCGGCCGTCAAGCGCGACGCGGCCGTGGCCGGCGCCGCGTCGGCCGTCGCGGTGGCCCACGCCGGGCCGACCCCGATCCACGAGACCTCCGCGCCGAGCGCCGACCGGATGCGCAGCGCGATCGCCGCGCGCGACGCGGCGCGACGGGCGAAGCTCGAGGCGGCGAAGCTCGCCGCGGCCGACGCGACGATGCTCGGCCACGAGGAGCCGATCACGCACGCCGGCGCCGACGACGACGACGCATCGGCGACCGCTACGGACGATCCCGAAGCCACCGGCGGCGACCTCGCCCCCGACGAGCCCGAGACGACCTCGACCTCGACCGGCACCGGCACCGGCACGACAACGGGCACCGGGACGACGACCGGAACCGGCACGGGCACCACGACGGGCAACGGCACGACGACCTCGTCGACCACGACCTCGCCGACGACCGGCAACGGCACCGCGACCGCCAGCACGACGACGACGACCTCGTCCTCCTCCGGCGGCACGACGTCCACGTCGACGACGCCCACGGCCGCCGCCGCCTCCACGACCACCCCGCCGCCGAGCGGGTCCGGGTCGGGCGCCACCTCGACGCCGTAGTCTCCCCGCGGTCTTGGACCGCTACCTCGCCACGCTCGACCATGAGGACCTCCTCGTCCACCGCGGGCGGCGGAGCGGGGTCTTCTGCATCGTCGCGGTGCACTCGACGACGCGCGGTCCGGCGCTGGGCGGGTGCCGGATGTGGCACTACGACGACTCGCGCGCCGCCGTGCGCGACGCGCTGCGGCTGTCGCGCGCGATGACGTTCAAGAACGCCGTCGCCGGCCTGCCGCTGGGCGGTGGCAAGGGCGTGATCATGCTGCGTGAGCCGCTGGCGGGCGAGGCGCGCGCCGACGCGCTGCGCGACTTCGGCGACACGGTCGCGATGCTCGACGGCGCGTACGTCACGGCCGAGGACGTCGGGACGTCGCTGCCCGACATGGAGGTCATCGCCGAGCGGACCGACAACGTCCGCGGGCTGTCTCGCGAGCGCGGCGGCTCCGGCGACCCGAGCCCGTACACCGCACTGGGCGTCGTCACCGCGATCGAGGTCGCGTGCGAGCGGCGCTTCGGCACGACGGACCTCTCCGGCCGCAGCGTCGCGGTCGCCGGCCTGGGCAACGTCGGCGCCCGCATCGCCCGGCTCCTGGCCGGGGCGGGAGCGACGCTGGTCGTCGCCGACATCGACGAGGGCAAGCGCGCCCTCGCCGAGGAGCTCGGCGCCCGCTGGGTCTCCCCCGACGACGCGCTGACGGCCGACGTCGACGTCTACGCGCCCTGCGCGCTCGGCGGCGTGCTCGATCACGAGACCGTCCCGCTCCTGCGCGCGCCGGTCGTCGCGGGCGCGGCGAACAACCAGCTCGCCGACGACAGCGTCGCCGCGCTGCTGCGCGACCGCGGGATCGTCTGGGCCCCCGACTTCGTCGCGAACGCCGGAGGCATCATCAACATCGCCGTCGAGCAGGAACCCGGCGGCTACGACCCCGCGACCGCCGAGACGAGGGTCCGCGGCATCGCCGACACCCTCCGCCGCGTCTTCGACGCCGCCGACGCCGACAGCTCCACCCCGCTCGACGCCGCGATGGCGCTCGCCCGCAAGAACCTCGGGCTCTAGACCTTCAGCCAGGCGGGGACCTCGGGGCGTTCGACGCCCGAGGGGAGGCGGCCCTCTTCCTCGAGCTTCTCGAGGTGCGCGGCGAGGGTGACCGCGGAGGCCGGGCGCAGCGCCTGCGGGGCGTCGGACCACGCGGCGTCGAGCATCTCGTCGATCGTCCGCGCGCCCGCGTCGAGGGCGGCGACGAGGCGGCGCTCGCGGTCGAGTCGGTGGTCGACGTACTCGTCCAGCTTCGCCGCGGGGTCCTCGATGACCGGGCCGTGGCCGGGGCAGGCGACGCGGAGGTCGAGCGCGCGCAGGCCGCGCAGCGCGTCGAGGTAGGCGGCAAGCTGGCCGGCGACGTAGACCGACCCGGCGCCGAGCACCGCGTCGCCGGTGCAGACCGCGAGCCCGCCGTCCGCGCCTTCGCCGACCACGAAGGACACGTGCTCGGCGGTGTGGCCGGGCGTGGCGAAGGTCCGCAGCGGCCCGAAGCTGTCGCCGTGCGCGACCCGCACGTCGGCCTCGCCGGTCGAGGCGGCCACGGGCGCGCCCGTCCGCCGGACGACCTCGGGCACCGACTCGTCGTGGTCGGGATGCCGGTGGGTCAGCGCGATGCCGCCGATCCCGCCGCGCGCCTCGGCCTCGGCCAGCACGGCGGCGAGGTGCTCGTCAAGCAGCGGCCCCGGATCGACGACGAAGCACGGGTCGCGGCCGACGATCCACGTGTTCGTCCCCGTCAGCGTGAAAGGCCCCGGGTTGTCCGCCCGGATCAGCGCGACGTCGAAGGCCGCGAGCGCGCTCATCGCCGCGTCAGGCGGTACACGGGGCCGTCGAGCGACAGCACGTAGATGCGCCCCTGCGCGTCCTCGCCGAACGACGAGATGCTGCCGACGCGCGGCAGCCGCAGCCGCCCGTCGCCCGTCGCTCGCCCGCCGGAGATCCGCACGGATCGCACGCGCCCGTCGCAGAAGTCGCCGTACACGTACCGGCCGTAGAGCGGGCCGAGCGCCCGGTCGCGCACGACGTAGCCGCCGGTGATCGAGCAGTACCCGTCGTCGTGGCTGAGCTGCAGCACCGGAGGCACGTGGCCCGGAGCCTGCTCGCCCGGCTGCACGCGCCGGCGCCCCTCGAACGGCCGCCAGCCGAAGTTCGCCCCGCGGCCGCGCCCCTTCGGGACCCAGTCGAGCTCCTCGATCGCGTCCTGGCCGACGTCGGCGATCACGAGCGCCTCGGTGCGCCGGTCGAACGAGAACCGCCACGGGTTGCGCAGCCCGTACGACCAGATCTCGCCGCGCGCACCGCTGCGGCCCACGAACGGGTTGGAGTCGGGAACGGTGTACGGCTTGCCGTCGCGCTCGGCCGGGTCGATCCGCAGGATCTTGCCGAGCAGGCTGCTCAGGTTCTGCGCGTTCCCGAGCCGCCCGTGCCGGTCGTTCCCGCCGCCCCCGTCGCCGAGGCCGATGTACAGCAGCCCGTCCGGTCCGAAGGCGAGCTGGCCGCCGTTGTGGTTCGGCTCCGGCTGGTCCTGGCGCAGCACGACGCGCGCGGTCGACGGGTCGGCGGTGTCGGCGGTCGCGTTCGGCGCGCGGAACTCGACGATGCGCGTGTCGCCCGACCGGTTCGTGTAGTTGACGTAGAAGCGGTGGCTCGTCTCGTAGTCGGGCGCGAAGGCGAGGCCGAGCAGCCCCTGCTCGCCGCCCGACACGACGTCGCGCGAGATGTCGAGGAACGGCTTGGAGAGCACGCGGCCCCCGCGGATGACGCGGATGCGGCCGCCCTGCTCGACGACGAACTGCCGCCGGTCGTCGGGCGGCGAAGCCAGCGCGGTCGGGCTGGCGAACGACCCGACGCGGGAGAGCCGCAGGCGCGTGGCGGACTGCGAGGCGTCGGGCGCGGTCTCCGTCCGCGACCCCTGGATCGTCTGCGTCTCGGCGCGCTGCCGGTCGTTGTCCGAGCCGCCACCGCAGCCCACCACGCTGAGGCTCGCGGCGCACGCGAGCAGGCTGACGAGACGCACGATCAAGCAAGGTACGACGCGCGGCGCAGCTCCTCGTCAGGTACAGCGGACCTTCATGCGCTCCCGCGCCGTCCTGACGGCTAGAGCGGCCAGAGACCGGGCGGCGGCATCCCCTCGTCGAGGAGGTCGCCGCCGATCTCGAGGCGCAGCGCCTGGTCCGGGGAGAGGACCACTTCGCGCTGCGCACCGCACGCGGGGCACGTGCAGTCGGCAGTGGCGTCGTCGTTCGCGCCGTGCAGCTCCCACTCGACGTCGTGCAGGCACTGCGGGCAGGCGAGCGATGCGCGGACGAGCATGTCGGGGTCCTGCGGGAGGAACGTCGCGACCTCTGCCATGTGCGCACGGTACTCCCCGGATCGCAGGCGGTGAACCCCCCGAACGGGCGGTCCGTCGACACCGCTTGGCGACGGCTCCAGCGCTCCCCCCGCGCGAGCGCCGCCCGGCCGCCGACCCGCAGTAGGGTGCCCGGCGATGGAGCTGCGCGACGCGGTGGTGGTCGTCACCGGCGGGGCGTCCGGGATCGGGCGCGCGCTGGCTCGGCGTGCCGTCGCCGAGGGCGCTCGCGGCGTCGTGGTCGCCGACCTCGACGGCGACGGCGCGGCGCGGGTGGCCGACGAGCTGGGAGAGCGCGCGGCGGGCATCGCCGTCGACGTCTCCTCCGCCGACGACAACCGCAGGCTCGTCGACCTCGCGGAGACGCAGTTCGGCCCCATCGACCTCTTCTGCGCGAACGCCGGCGTCGGCGGCGGGTCCGGCCTCGACGAGGGCTGGGAGCTCGCGCTCGGCGTCAACGTCATGGCGCACGTGCACGCGGCGAAGCTGCTCGTTCCCCGGTGGCTCGAACGCGGGCGCGGCTACTTCCTCAGCACGGCCAGCGCGGCGGGCCTGCTGACGCAGATCGGCAGCGGCCCGTACTCCGTCTCCAAGCACGGAGCGGTCGCGTTCGCCGAGTGGCTCAGCGTCACGTACGGCGACCGCGGCATCGGCGTCAGCTGCCTCTGCCCGATGGGCGTCAACACGCCGCTGCTGACGAGCGGCTTCGAGCCCGAGAACGAGAACGGCCGCACCGCCGGCGACGTCGTCGCCGCCGCGGGCGCCGTGATCGAGCCCGACGACGTCGCCGACGCCGTCGTCGACGCCCTGCGCGCCGAGCGCTTCCTGATCCTTCCGCATCCCGAGGTCCTCACGTTCTTCCAGCGGAAGGCGACCGACTACGACCGATGGCTGGCCGGCATGCGCCGCCTGCAGAACCAGATCTTCGGAGGCACGACCACATGAACTTCGAGCAGACCGATCGCGGCAAGGAGTTCCAGGAGCGCCTCCAGGCGTTCATGGACGAGCGCGTCTACCCCGCCGAGCCCGTCTACGAGGAGCAGATGCGCGCGGCGGACACGCCGCACTACCAGGCGCCGGTCCTCGAGGAGCTGAAGGAGGAGGCGCGTCGCCGCGGCCTGTGGAACCTGTTCCACCCGCATCCCGAGTGGGGCCCCGGGCTGACGAACGCGGAGTACGCGCCGCTCGCCGAGATCATGGGCCGGTCGATCCACCTCGCGCCCGAGGCGACGAACTGCTCGGCGCCGGACACGGGGAACATGGAGGTGCTGACGGTCTTCGGCACCGACGAGCAGAAGGAGCGGTGGCTGCGGCCGCTGCTCGACGGCGACATCCGCTCCGCGTTCGGGATGACCGAGCCGGCGGTCGCCAGCTCGGACGCCACGAACGTCCAGCTCTCGATCAAGCGCGAGGGCGACGAGTACGTGCTCAACGGGCGCAAGTGGTGGACGTCGAACGCACTGCACCCGAACTGCAAGATCATGATCGTGATGGGCAAGACGGACCCGGACGGTCCGCGCCATCGCCAGCAGTCGCAGATCCTCGTCCCGATCGACACGCCCGGCGTGACGGTCATGCGGAACCTCAACGTGTTCGGCTACACGGACAAGGAGGGGCACGCCGAGGTCGACTTCGACGACGTGCGCGTGCCGGTCTCGAACCTCATCGCCAACGAGGGCGACGGGTTCCTCATCGCGCAGTCGCGGCTCGGCCCGGGCCGCATCCACCACTGCATGCGCTCGATCGGCGTCGCGGAGCGCGCGCTGGAGATGATGTGCCAGCGCGCCTCGAGCCGCGTGACGTTCGGCAAGGAGATCGCGCGGCGGGCGAACATCCAGGACTGGATCGCCGAGTCGCGGATCGAGATCGACATGGTCCGGCTGCTGTGCCTGAAGGCGGCGTGGATGATGGACACGGTCGGCAACCGCGAGGCGCGCACGGAGATCGCGGCGATCAAGGTCGCCGCGCCGAACGTCGCGGCGAAGGTCGTCGACCGCGCGATCCAGGTCCACGGCGCCGGCGGCGTCTGCCAGGACTTCCCCCTCGCGCAGATGTACGCGGGGCTGCGGACGCTGCGGCTCGCCGACGGTCCGGACGAGGTCCACAAGATGACGATCGCGCGGTGGGAGCTCGCCCGGCACGCGCCGCGCGAGGGCGACCAGAACGGCGGCAAGCCCGCCGCCGACAGCGCCGCCGCACCCGCCCGCTAGGCGCGCCACCTCCGCGCCCCCGTTCCTCTCCTTGCTGCCTCGTCAGGCGGCGAGGATGAGGACGACGGTGGCGAGGCCGAGCGCGCCGGTCACGAGCCCGAAGCCCCACATCGCGCGGTCGTCGAGCGGCGCCCACTTCCCTTCGCGCAGCGCCCGGTCGACGGTCCGGCCGCGCGCGAGGCCGTACATGATGATCCCGAGCCCGAGCAGCCCGTAGGCGGCGCCGAGCGCCTTGTAGCCCCACGCCTCGTCGTCGCGCAGCTCCGGGAGGATCCGGCCGATCGCCAGCGCGACCGCGAGGACGGTCAGGCCGGTGCGCAGCCAGGCGAGCACGGTCCGCTCGGCGGCAAGCGATGTGCGTCGGGTGGCGTCGCCCATCTCGTCGAAGCCGGCGGGGCGCTTGGGCATCGGGGGCGGCTCGTCGATCATCGCCGGCCCTTCCAGGTCTCTTCGCGCGCCTCCGCAGCCATCGCGAGAAGTCTTGCGGTTCTCATGAGCGACCGCTTCACAGCAGCGCGTCGGCGGCCGGCGTCCGTGCGTAGAGCACGAGCCGGCCGTCGCGCTGCGAGGTCACGAGGCCCGCGGCCTTCAGGCGGCCGAGGTGCTGTGACGCCCCTCCCGGCGTGAGGCCGAGGCGGCGGGCGAGCTCGGTCGTCGAGCGGGGCGCGTCGAGGGCGGCGAGGAGGTCGGCGCGGGTCCGGCCCAGCACGGCGGCGAGCGCATCCGGCGCCGACGCGCCCGGCTCCCACAGGGTCCCGACCCCGCGCGCCGGGTAGACCGTCGTCGGCTGCCACGGAGGCGACGTGATGACCGCGACGCGCTCCCACATGAACGCCGACGGCATGAGCACGAGGCCACGGCCTTCGAGCGGCACGTCCTCGGTCCAGCGGTGCTCGATGTCGACGCGGTCGCCCGTCCAGCGGACGGTGTGGTGCAGGTCGGCGAAGAGCTTCGCCGGCCCGCCCTCGGTGATCCGCCGCGCGCGGTAGGCGATGTCGGCCTCGAGGAACGCGCGGATGCGCGGCCAGTGCGGCTCGATCGCGACCTCCCAGTACGCGGCCAGCGCGTCGGCCAGCCGGCCGACCTCGCGGCGCGGGTGGTCGAGGAACGGCTGGGCGACCTTCGGGCCGTCGCGGTGGCGGCGGCGGAAGATGTCCATGCCGCCGCGGATCTGGGCGATCGGCGTGCGCCGGATGCGCTCGAGCTCCTCGTGCACGTCCTCGAACGGCCCTCCCGGTGGCGGCGTGAGGAAGTCGGGCGAGTAGCCGCGCGGCCGCGTGAGCGCGAGCGCCGGCCCGAGGTCGAGCCCGCGCAGCCTGCCGCTCAGGCCGCGCAGCCACGGCAGGTGGATCCCCGCCTCGGCTGGGTCGCGGATCGCGTGCATGCTCGCGTGGAGCTCCCACGTCGGAGACACCGCGAACCGCATCCGCGCGAGGTCGTCGACGGTGAAGAAGAAGCGGACGATTCACGTGAGACTAAATCGATCGACGGCTCGCGTCGAGCGCGGGACCGTGGTCCCATGCTCCACACCACCACCCTCACCACCGTCGTCACCCACGGCCGCGTCCCCCGCCGCCACCCCCGCCCGCGCATCGTCCGGAGCGCCCGGTGACCACCCTCCTCCATGGCCGCGCCGCCGGACTTGATCTCATCCGCCGGCGGGACCCGCGCTACGACGCGGCGCGCGCCGCGTGGAACTCCTCCGTCGACCAGCGGCCGTCGGCGGTCGCGGTGCCGGAGGACGCCGCCGAGGTCGAGGCGTTCGTCCGGGAGGCGGTCGCCGCCGGGCTGCACGTCGTGCCGCAAGGCACCGGCCATCGCGCCGGCCACCTGCCCGACCTCCGCGGCACGGTGCTGCTGCGGACGTCGCGGCTGCGGTCGATCTCGATCGACCCGGAGGCGCGGATCGCCCGCGTCGGCGCCGGCGTCGAGTGGCGCGACGTCACCGCCGCGGCGGCGGAGCACGGCCTCGCCGCGCTTGCCGGCTCGTCCCCCGACGTGGGCGTCGCGGGGTACGTGCTCGGCGGCGGGATCAGCTGGCTCGCGCGCCGTCACGGCCTGGCTGCGAACCACGTCCGCGCGCTCGAGGTCGTCCTGGCCGACGGACGGCGCGTGCGCTGCAGCGCCGACGAGGAGCCGGTGCTCTTCTGGGCGCTCCGCGGAGGCGGCGGCGGGTTCGGCGTCGTGACGGCGCTCGAGCTCGAGCTCTTCCCGCTCACCGAGGTCGAGGCCGGGATGCTCGTGTTCCCGTTCGCGCGGGCCGACGAGGTCCTCGGCGCGTGGCGCGAGTGGACCGCCGGCGTGCCCGACGAGGTGACGTCGATCGGCCGCCTGCTGCGCCCGCCGGGGGCGCCGCCGATGGCGATCGTCGAGGTCGCGTCGCTGCTGCCCGCGGGCGAGACGGCGGAGCTGCTGGCGACGCTGCGCGCGCTCGGGCCGCTGCGCGACACCGTCGCCGCGACGTCGATGACGGCGCTGAGCGCGCTGCACATGGATCCGCCCGGCCCGTCGGCGGGGACGATCGGGCACTCCCTGCTCGACGAGCTCGACACGCACACGATCTCCGTGGCGGTCGACGCCGTCGCCGCGTCGTCGCTCGTGTCGTTCGAGATCCGTCACCTCGGCGGCGCGATCGGCCGCCCGGCCCCGGGCGGCGGAGCGCTCGACCACATCCCGTCGCCGTTCTCCACGCTCGCCCTCGGCGCGTCGCCCGGCGTCCGGGCCGACCTCGCCCGCCTCCGCGAAGCGCTCGCGCCGTGGGCGAGCAGCCGCGCCTACGTGAACTTCGTCGAGAGCCCGGAAGACCGCAAGCCGCTCCACGACCCGATCACCGCCGGCCGCCTCGCGATGCTCCGCCACGCGTTCGACCCGCGCGGTCTCTTCGCCGTCGATCGCTACTGAGCCACCAGCTGGGCGATCGCCGCCATGCCGACGACGACGATCAACGCGCGCAGGGCGGCGGGCGGGAGGCGGCGGCCGTACCTCGCGCCGAGCTGGCCGCCGACCGTCGCGCCGATCGCGATGAGGCCGGCGGCGGCCCAGTCGACGTCGGCGACGATCGCGAAGAGGATCCCGGAGACGCAGTTGACGAGCCCCGCGAGGACGTTCTTCAGGGCGTTGAGCCGCTGGAGGTCGTCGGCGACGGCGACGCCGAGGATCGCGAGCAGGATGATCCCCTGCGCCGCGCCGAAGTAGCCGCCGTAGAGGCCGGCGACGAAGACGGCGGCGCGGACGGCGATGCCGTGCTCGGCGCCGCTGTGGCGGTGGTGCTCGAGCCGCCGCGCGAGCCGTGGCTGGAGGACGACGAGCACGAGCGCGATCGCGATGAACACCGGCACGGTCGCGCGGAAGGCGTCCTCCGGCAGCGTCAGCAGCAGGACGCCGCCGAGCACGCCGCCCGCCACCGACGCGACGCCGAGCGTGATCGCCCGGCGCCGCTGCCCGCGCAGCTCGCGCCGGTACCCGATCGCGCCGGACACCGAGCCCGGCACGAGCCCGATCCCGTTCGACACGTTGGCGGTGATCGGCGGGAGCCCGATCGCGAGCAGCGTCGGGAACGTGATCAGCGTCCCGCTTCCCACCACCGTGTTGATCGTCCCCGCGGCCATGCCAGCGAGGAGCACGAGGACCGCTTCGGCGCCGGTCACCGAGCGACCCGGTGGAGGAGCTGGTCGACGGCCGAGGCGACGTGCGCGCGCCGCGTTCGCGCGTCACGGAGATCGCGATCCAGCGCGTGGAGCAGCGTCGCCTCCAGCGCGAGCGGCGCGAACGTCAGCGCGACGAAGAGGAGCACCGCATCCTCGACGGCGAACCGCGCGATGCCGCGGCGCGGCGCGACGCCCCGCAGCGCCGCGAACGCATCGGTCATCGCGGTCGACGCCCGCGGCGTGCGGCGCAGCCGCTCCGCCCCGTCGAGCTCCTCGCGCACGAGCAGCCGCACGAACGCCGGCCGCGCCAGCAGGAAGTCGAGGTAGCCCTCGACCGCCGCCGCCAACGCGGCCTCCAGAGCCTCGCGGCCCTCCGCGCCCTCCGCGCCCTCCGCCTCCTTCGCGCCCTCCGCGGCCTCCGCACCATCCGCGCCTTCCGCGCGCGGCGCGGCCGCACGGCGTCCGTGACCGCCGGCCATCTCCACCCACGCGACGAGCGGCGCGAACGCCTCCGCGGTGGCCTCTTGGCGTGCGGCGAAGACGCGCTCGAGGACGGCGCGGTGGAGCTGGTCCTTCGAGCCGAAGAAGTACGACGGCGTCTGGCGCGAGAGGCCGGCGGCGGCGCCGATGTCGCTGAGGCTCGTGCCGGCGAAGCCGCGCTCGGCGAAGAGCGTCTCGGCGGCGTCGAGGATGGCGGCGCGGCTGCGCTCGGCGTCCCGGACGCGCTCGGCGACGGGTGTCACGCCGCGCCGAGCTCCTCCGACTCGCCGCGCACCGGCGTCCGCGCCTCTTCGAGGCGGTCATCGCCGTAGATGAGGTCGTCGCCGATGCGGAGGGTCGGGACGCCGCGGACGCCGAGGTCGATCGCCGCGGTCGTGCGGCGCTTGAGCTCGTCCTTGATCTCCGGCCGCCCGATCGCCGCCTCGAGCTCGCCGGGCAGGCCGAGCGCCGCGGCGACGTCGGCCAGGACGGCATGGTCGGCGATGTCGCGGCCCTCGGCGAACCCGGCCCGCAGGAGGGCGAGCAGCGCTTCGCGGCCGCGGCCGTGCTCGTCCGCCCACACGACGAGCCGCGACGCATGCAGCGAGTTCGCGGGCCAGCCGCCGGGCCACGTGATCGGCGGGAGCCCGTACGCGGCGGCGCGCCGCTCGACGTCGGCCATGTTCCCCGCGCGCAGGTCCGTGTGGGCCCACGAGCCGCTGCCGCGGACCTGGAAGATCGCTCCGAGGACGACCGTCTCGAAGTGCACCGGCCGGCCGAGCACGTCCTCGACCCGCTCGGCGGCGAGGTACGCGTACGGCGAGGAGGGATCGAGGTAGAGGACCGGCTCGGACATAACTTGACGGTCGACAAGTTATCATCGGCCCATGGCCAGCTCCGTCCTCGACGCGCTGGGCGCGCCGATCATCCAGGCGCCGATGGCCGGCGGGCCGTCGACGCCGCAGCTTGCAGCCGCGGTCGGCGACGCCGGCGGGCTCGGGTTCCTTGCCGCCGGCTACAAGACGGTCGACGCGATGCGCGCCGACATCGCGGCGCTCCGCGAGCTCTCGAGCGCTCCGTTCGCGGTCAACGTCTTCGCCCCCGGCCCCGGTCCGGCCGATCCCGAGGAGGTCGCCCGCTACGCCGACCGCATCCGGCCGGAGGCGGAAGCGGCCGGGGTCGAGCTCGGCGAGCCCCGCTTCGACGACGACGCGTTCGACGCCAAGATCGCGGCGCTCACCGAAGATCCGGTCGCGGCCGTCTCGTTCACCTTCGGCTGCCCGCCGCGAGAGGTCGTCGACGCCCTCCACGCCGCCGGCAGCGAGTCGTGGGTGACGGTGACGACGCCGGACGAGGCGCGCGAGGCAGTCGCCGCGGGAGCCGACGCGCTCGTCGTCCAGGGCACCGAGGCCGGCGGTCACCGCGGAGGGTGGCTCCCTGGCGGAGACGCCGCCGGCCGCGGAGACGCGGTTGGCGGCGGAGACGCGGCGGGCCGCGGAGAAGCGGTTGGCGGCGGAGACGCGGCGGCCCGCGGAGACGCGACTGGCGGTGGCGCCCGCGGCGCGGCGGCCGGCGACCCGGTCGGCGGCGACCTCACGCTCCTCGTCGCCCTCCAGCTCATCGCGGCGACGACGGACGTCCCGCTCATCGCCACCGGCGGGCTCATGACCGGCGGGGCGATCGCCGCGGCGCTCGCGGCGGGCGCGAGAGCGGCGCAGCTCGGGACCGCGTTCCTCCTCTGTCCCGAGGCCGCGACGTCCGCGCCGCACCGCGAAGCCTTGAAGACGAGCGCGCCGACCGCGATCACGCGGGCGTTCTCCGGCCGCGCCGCCCGCGGCATCGTCAACCGCTTCCTGACCGAGCACTCGGACGCCGCGCCGGTCGCGTACCCCGAGGTGCACCACCTGACGACGCCGCTGCGCGCCCATGGCCGCAAGAACGGCGACCCGGACGTCATCAACCTGTGGGCCGGCGAGGCGCACGCGCTCGCGACGGAGGAGCCCGCAGGCGGCCTCGTCCGCCGCCTTCACGAGGCGATCACGCAAGCGTCACACCGTTAGGCGGTGCAGGAGTAGGCTCGCCGCTCCATGAGCCCCTTCCGCGGTGCCGGTCGCCGCTTCCTCGCTGCCGGCCTCGTCCTCCTCGTGACGCTGGGCACCGCGGTCGCCATCGGAGCGATCGACACGAGCAACGACGTCGGGCCGGCGCTGCGCACGACGGTCAACGGCCGCAAGCTCACGCCCTACGGCAAGCTCACGGGACTCGGGAACTTCCCGACGGGCGGCGCCGCCACGCCCGACGGCCGGTTCTACTGGACGGTCTCGACGGGCCGCGGGCTCAACGACGTCCGCATCGTCGACGTCGCCTCCGGCGCGGTCATCCAGACGATCCCGATGCCGGGCGCATCGGGCGGCATCGCGATGGACCCGTCGCAGCCGGTCGCCTACGTCTCGGGCGTCGCCGACTCCAGCCACGCAGACCAGCATGCGCCGAAGGACACCCCGGGGCTCGCGGGCGACACGATCCACGTCTTCCGCTACGACGCAGCCTCCGGCCAGGCGACCCGCGACCGGACGATCGACGTCCCGGTGCCCTCGACCGCTCAGCCGGCGCAGGACTTCCCGCCGAACACGAAGCGCCTGTCGTGGCCCGAGAACCTCGCGATCTCCAAGGACGGCGGGACGCTGCTCGTCGCGCTCAACCTCGCCGACGCCGCCGCGATCATCGACACGAAGACGAACGGCGTCCGGTACGTGCCGACGGGCTCGTACCCGAACGGCGCGGCGATCCTGCCCGACGGCAAGACCGGCCTGGTCTCCAACGAGGCCGCCTCGACGATCTCGGTCGTCGACCTGGCGGGAGCGAGCAAGACGAAGGACATCACCGTCGGCCCCCACCTCTCCCACCCCGAGGCGATCACGCTCGACCCGAAGCAGCCGCGCGCGTACGTCCCGCTCGCCAACTCCGACCAGGTCGTCGTGGTGGACACCGCCAAGCTCGCCGTGGCCAGGACGCTCAGCGTCGAGCGCCCCGAGGGCCTCGGCACCTCCCCCGTCGACGTCGCGGTGACGCCCGACGGCGCGCGGCTGCTCGTCGCCGAGTCGGGAGCCGACGAGATCGCCGTCTTCGCGCTCCCCGGCCATCCGCCCACCGCCGGCGTCGCGACCAAGCGCGTCGTCCGCCCGCGGTCGGTCAAGTCGGTCACGCGCTACCGCAGCCGCCACGCGAAGGCGCGCCGGACGCTGAAGCGCCGCCTCGGCCGGGCGAGCACCGCCAGGCAGCGCCGCGCCGCCCGGCGCGCCTACACACGGACGGAGCGCAAGCTCAAGCGCACGCTCCTCTACGGCCCCACCCGCGAGGCCTGCGCCGGCGCGACGAAGGCGCAGGAACGCCGGTACGTCCGCGGCGTCCTCAACGCGCTCCAACGACGCGCGACCTCGCTCCGCAAGGCGAGGACGAAGAAGCGCCGACGAGCGGTCGAGCGCCGCTTCAAGCGCGACCTGCGCTCCGCCCGCCGCGTGCTCCCCCAGTTCACGCCGTGCGGCGGGCTGGGCGCCGGCGGGGGCACCGACTACGCGCGTGTGGGAGCGATCCCGACGGCGTCGCAGCCCATGGCCGTCACCGCGACGGCCGGCGGCAAGCTGCTCTACGTGTCGGCGAAGGCGCTCGGCACCGGGCCGAACCCGGACGGCCCGCGCCCCGACCAGCCGACCGACTCCGACGACGCGATCGGCTCGACGCAGTACCTGCCGCTGCAGGTCAACGGCGCCGCGGGCATCGGAGCCATGCCGACCGACGCGCAGATCGCGAAGCTCACGCCGACCGCCGACGGCCAGGTCAAGCCGCGCAACGCGCAGGACGCTCCGCCCGGCACGCCGCTGCGCGCGGACGGGCCGATCAAGCACGTCTTCTACGTCGTCAAGGAGAACCGCACCTACGACCAGATCCTCGGCGACGACCCGCGCGGCGACGGCGATCCGAAGCTGACGCTGTTCGGCAAGGACATCACGCCGAACCAGCATGCGCTCGTCGAGCGCTTCCCGCTGCTCGACCACCTCTACGCGAACTCCGAGGCGTCGATCGACGGCCACTTCTGGACGAGCGCCGGCACCGTGCCGGACTACGTCAACCGCACGTGGTGGCAGAACTACGCCGGCCGCGGGCGCCCGTACGACATGCCGGTGTACGCGGTGGCGTGGCCGATGAACGGGTTCCTGTTCGACCAGGCCGGCCGCCAGGACATCAGCTACTTCAACTACGGCGAGGCGGTCGCGGGGAACATCCCGCTGCCCGACAAGGACCGCAACGCCGCCGACCAGCAGGCGGTCACCGAGAAGTTCGCCAACTCCGACATCCAGCCGGGGATCGGGACGCAGTGCTACGCGAACTCCGGCTCGATCGGCGTCGACATCATCACCCGCCAGACCGTGTTCGACACGACCCCGCCGGCCGGCGCGCCGCTCGCCTCGGAGTCGCGCTTCGACTGCTTCAAGCAGCGGTTCACGCAGCAGATCGCGACGAACAGCGTGCCGTCGTTCAACTACCTCGTGCTGCCGAACGACCACACGCGCGTGCTGACCGGCGGCGCGTACACGCCGCGCGCGATGGTGGCCGACAACGACGAGGCGCTCGGTCGCATCGTCGACCTCATCTCCCACTCGTCCGTCTGGAAGTCGTCGGCGATCTTCGTCGTCGAGGACGACTCCCAGGACGGCGCCGATCACGTCGACGCGCACCGCATCCCGGCGTTCGTCATCTCGCCGTACACCAAGCGCGGCGCGGTGGTGCACACGCGGTACGACTTCCCGAGCGTCCTGCGGTCGATGGAGCTCATCCTCGGCATGAAGCCGCTCGGCTTCCAGGACGCGATGGGCGTGCCGATGTACGACGCGTTCCAGCCGACGCCGCACTCGACCGAGCCGTTCACGTTCATCCCGGCGAAGGCGAACCTGCTCGAGACGAACCCGACCACGGGTGCGGGCGCGCGTGCCTCGGCGCGGCTGCCGAGCGGCCTCGACCAGATGTCGCAGCGCTCCGCCGACGCGCTGCTGTGGAAGTCGGTCCACGGCTGGGACTCACAGCCCCCGCCGCCGGGTCCGAACGCCGAGGGCGAGGACGACGACGACTAGTCGCGCCGCTGGGCGGCGCCGCCGAAGAACGAGCCGACGTCGATCAGGAACGCGAGGACGACGAAGAACCACTCGAACGTCGTGACGTGGTGGCCGGAGCCCCAGTCCCAGAACGCGACGTACGAGAGCGTCGTCCACGGCAGCAGGAAGAACCCGAGGATCGAGACGGCGGCGCTGTCGATCGCGCGCCCGATGACGTCGTCGAAGATCCACAGCAGGAACAGGACGAGCCGCGGCGAGATCAGCGCCAGCAGCGCCAGGAGGCAGCCCATGGCTCAGGCGGCGCCGGTGGCGACGAAGCGCTGGATGAACGAGAGCGCGCGTTCGGCGACCTCGCGCCAGCCGCTGTCGATCACGAGCGCGTGCCCGCGGCCCGACAGCTCGTCGATCTCCGTCACGCCCTCGTTGCGCTTCTGCTTCTTGTACGCCGCGTTCGTGAGCGCCCACGGCACCGTGTTGTCCTTCTCGCCCGAGATCAGCAGCAGCGGCCCGCGATCGCCCGTCTGCGTGTCGACCTTCGTCTCGCCGCCGGGCTTCACGTTCGCGAACGCGGCCTGGAAGAGCGGGCGGCCGGGCGCGGGAACGACGAACTCCGCGTAGAGCGCGCGCGCCTCCTCCTCGCTCACCGCGTTGGCGAACGCGTAGCGGAACTGGTCGAACGTGAGCGCGACGGCGCGCGTGCGGTTGCGCGGGTCGCGTAGCACGGGTGAGCTGGCCTTCAGCGCCGAGAGCGGCAGCGGCAGCACGCCCTTGAACGGCGCCGGGTCGATCGCGACGGTCGCCGCGGAGAGCCCGCGGCCGGCGATGATCTGCGCCAGCAGCCCGCCGAACGAGTGCCCGACCACGGCCGGCGTCGAGTCGAGCCGGCCGATGAGCGCGGCGACGTGGTCGGCGACCTTGCCGACGCTCTGCTCGTTGAACGCCTCGGGGTGCGCGTTCGCCTGCGCGACGGTCTCGGGATCGCCGGGCCAGGAGGCGGTGACCGGCGCGAAGCCGGCGTCGGCGAACAGCATCGCCCAGCGGTCCCAGCTCGACCGGAGCAGCCAGAGCCCGTGGATGAAGACGACCGGGGGGCGGCCGCTCGCGTTGGCGTGCTCGATCTGCGCGTGCTCGTCCTGCTGGACCGCGATGGTCGCCATCCCGTCCGTCCTCCCGTTCGCGCCGGCTCCGGTGCGCCGATCATCGCCCGATCGGCGCACCGGATGCAACAACGGGTCAGGAGGGCGGGCTCGCCGGCGGCGGATCTGGTTCGCCGCGACCTCGCGCGCCTCGCGGAGCATCGCGGTGCGCTCGCCGCGGCGGTCGCGGAGGGCCTCGGCGAGGACGCTCGCCAGCGTGTCCGGCGGCACGAGCTGCGACGGCGGCAGGTCGCGGTTCAGGACCTTCAGGAGGCCGCCGGCGAGGTCGTGGTCGGCGACCATGCGGCGCTGGACCGCGCGCAGGAGCGGCGGCGTCTCGCCCGCCGCGCCCATGTCGTGGGCGAACCAGTACATCTCCCACGCGTCGGCGTCGCGCCAGCGCCACCACTCGTGCAGCACCCGGTCCGCGTCGCCGTTCGCCAGGCCGCGCCCGATCGCCGGCGCCAGCGCCTCGACCTGGCGCAGGGCGTCCGAGATCCCCTGGCCGGGCGTCGGGTCCTTGAAGTGGCCGGCGTCGCCGACGAGCACCCACCCGGGGCCGGCGGACGGGCGGAAGAAGCCGCCGAGGTTCGCCATCGTCCGCAGCGGCCCGTCGCGCTCGAGCCCGTCGACCGCGGCGTCGAGCTCCGGCCACGCCCGGATGCCCTCCGCGAACACGCCCTCCCGGTCGGCGCGGATCTCGTCGCGGCGCGTCACCGAGGGGCACGCCGCCACGAGCGTCAACCCGCCGTCGGTCGGCATCACGAGGTACGCGTAGTCGCCCCGCTTGCCGAACCACAGCGCCCCGCCCGACGGATCGCCGGCGACGTAGGTCCACATGAACACGCGGCCGTTGCCGGTGCAGTGGTGCTCACGAGCTCCCACCATCCGCGCGACGGCCGAGCGCCTCCCGTCCGCACCAACCACCAGCCGCGCTCGCAACGTCCCATCAGCCGTCACCACCCCGCCGACCCGCCCGTCCGAGACGACCAACCCGGTCACCGGCGTCTCCGTCCGCACCTCGGCCCCGGCCGCAGCGGCCGCGTTCAGCAGCACCTCGTCGAGCGCGGGCCGCCGCACGCTCAGCGCCCCGCCGCCGATGATCGACGCGACGTCGTCGAAGACCACCTCCCCGTCATCGAAGACCACCCGGCCCCGCAGCATCGGAGGAGCGAGCGCCAGCAGCTCGTCGAGCACGCCGACCCGCCGCAGCACCTCAACCCCGACGGCCTGGATCCCATGCGTCGACAGCGTGTCGCTCGGGAACGAGTCCTTGTCCACCACACAAACGCGCAGCCCCGCCCGAGAAAGCAGCGTGGCCAGCGGAGCCCCCGCACACCGCCCACCGACCACGACGACATCGAAGAGGTCACTCGCCACGGAGACGACCGAGGATCCCACCATCACCCGGAGAGCGCGGCGCTAGCCGCGCCCGAGCCCCAAGCGAGGGGCGCCGCGCCCCGATCGCTCGTCGTTCGATCGCCGGTCCTGCTCGTGAGCATGAGTCGGGATAGGCCGCCAGGCCATCCCGAGCTCATAGCGAGCCCAGCAGGATCCGGCGAGAAACGACGAGCATCGGGGCGCCCGGATTTGAACCGGGGACCTCACCGACCCGAACGGTGCGCGCTACCAGGCTGCGCCACGCCCCGAGGCGGCTGGGAGTCTATCGAGCGTCCGGGGGCTCGCTGGCGACCGCTCGGTAGTACCGGACGGCGAGGCCGGTGACGAGGGTCTGGAAGGCGGATTGGACCGAGATGCCCTCGCGGCCGGCCCAGTGCTCGAGGCCGTGTTCCTCGATCTCGACGCTCTGGTCGACGACGTCGTCCATGAGCTCGGGGTGCTGGTCGGCGAAGAACGCGCCGATCGAGTAGAGCGAGCTGTCGGTCAGCGACGAGAGGAAGTCATCCCCGGGCACGACCGTGGATTCAACCATCCGGCGCGGCCGCGGCGGCCGGAAGACCGGTGCCGCCGGCTCAGCCGCCGCCGAGGAGGTCGCCGGCCGCGTCGGTGACGGTGTCGACGGTGGAGTCGACGGTCTCGGTGGCCTTGGAGGTGTCGGTCGCGGTCGCGTCGGTCACGCCGCTGACGGCGTCGGTGACGTCCTCGGTCGCCGGGAGCGCCGCGGTGCTCTGCGGGAGCTGGATGCCGCCGCCGCTGCCGCCGCTCGTCGTGCCGGTCGAGCCGCTGCCGCTCGTGCCGCCGGACGGCTGGAGCAGCCGGCTGACGGTGTCGCTGCCGTCGCTGCCGGTGCCCGACGTGCTCGTCGTGGTGGCGGAGCCCGCGGTCTCGGTGACCGTCGCGGTGGCGCCGCCGGCGGCCGTGTCGACGGTGCCGGACCCGGAGGAGCCCGAGGAGCCGCTCTTGGACGTCGTGCCGCTCTTCGAGGTTGACGAGCCCTTCGTTCCGGCCGACCGGCTCAGCGACGAGCCGCTCGACCCGCTGCCGCCGGCGATCCGGCCGGACGCGCCGGTGATCGCGGCGACCTGGCGCGCGCCCTGCGCGCGCTGCTCGGTGCCGTCGCTGTCGGACCCGACGCGCTCGGCGAGCGAGGCGCCGCCGCCCAGCGCGGAGGCGATGCTGCCCGGACCCTGGGTCGCGACGCCCGCGCCGACCCCGGCCAGCGCGATCGTCGCGGCGGTCGCGGCGGCCTTGCTCCAGCCGGAGACCATCGAGGGGTCGACCGAGCCGACGTGCAGCGACCAGCTGGCGAGCGCCGACCCGTCGGGGCCGCCGGCGGCCACGGCGTCCTCGCCGCCCCACCGCTTGCGCAGGAACGCGGGAAGCGGCAGCAGCGCGGCGATCTTCGCGCGCACCGGGCGATGGACGAGCAGCTCGTTGTCGAGTCCGGACACCCGCGCGTGGCGCAGGCACGGCTGGCAGTAGGAGACGTGGCGGGCCAGGCGCTTGCGGTCGCGGGCGCCGAGCGTCCCGGCGCCGGCCGCGGTGATGATCGCCTGGACGCGCTGGCAGCGCTCGCCGGTGACGAGCTCCTCGTACTCCTCGGTCAGCCGCCGGCGCGCGCGGAAGAGGGTGCTCTCGACGGCGGGCCGCGTCATGTCCAGCCGCTCGCCGATCTCGCGGTACGAGAGACCCTCGAGCTCGCGCATCACGAGGATCTGGTGGTGCGTCTCCGACAGGCCGCCGAAGGCGCCGCGCAGCTGGTCGAGCTGCTGCTTGTTCTCGAAGGCGACCTCGGGCGCGGGGTCCTTCGTCACGAGCCGGCCGTAGTCGGCGGAGCCGAGGCCTTCCTCGGCGTCGTAGGAGACCTCCTCGGCACGGCGCGACCGGCGGAACTGGTCGATGCACGCGTTCTTGGCGATCTCGTAGATCCACGGCTTGAAGGCGATCGGGCGGTCCGTCTCGCGCATGCGGCGCAGCGCGGACATGAAGACGTCCTGGGTGATGTCCTCCGCGCGGGCGTGGTCGTGGACCATCCCCTGGATGTAGCTCGCGATGCGCCGGTGGTAGCGCGTGTAGAGCCGCTCGAAGGCGCGGTCGTCCCCCGAACGGACGCCCGCGACGAGCTCGTGATCTGATGTGTCCTCAGCGTCCCGCTTCAGAGACGGGACCGTCTGCGCCGTCGTAGCGATGGCTCATTCCCCCAAATGGTGGTCCACATCCCATGGACCGCCGCCCGTGTCCAACAGAACTGTAGCGTTCACCAGACCCAGGTGCTCGTCCTCGACATCATCTCAGACCTTGATCGGCAACTCGCCGGTTCGACTTTCGCCGACTTCGGCCCGAACGGACTGCAAGTACCCGGAACACGGGAGCCGGTACGCAAAGTCGCCACGGCGGTCTCCGCGAACGTGGAGACGATCGAGCGGGCGGTCGCCGAGGGCGCCGACCTCCTTCTGGTGCATCACGGTCTCTTCTGGGAGGGGATGCCGCGCCAGATCGACCGGACGATGTACGCGCGCCTGCGCCCGCTCTTCGCCAGCGGCATGGCGCTGGCCGCCTACCACCTGCCGCTCGACGGCCATCCCGAGCACGGCAACAACGCCCTGCTCGCCGCCGCGCTGGGCTGTGAGAGCACGGAGCCCTTCGCCGACCACAAGGGACAGGCGATCGGCCGGGCCGGACGCCTGCCCGGCGACGGACTGACGACGGACGAGCTCGTCGCGCGCGTGCGCGAAGTGACGGAACGCGACCCGCTCCACTTCGCCTTCGGCCCCGATCCGGTCCGCTCGATCGCGATCGTCTCGGGCGCCGGCTCGGGGTACCTCGCGGACGCCATCGCGGCCGGCTACGACGCCTTCCTGACGGGCGAGCCGAGCGAGCGAGACATGGCCGTCGCGCGCGAGGGCGGCATCCACTACCTCGCGGCCGGCCACTACGCCACGGAGACCTTCGGGATCCGCCGGCTGGGCGAGCTGCTCGCGGCGCAGCACGGCCTCGAGCACGTCTTCCTCCCGGATCCGAACCCGATCTGACCGTTGCTTCCCGGTCCTTCCGGGCTCGCGGAGCGAACGCACTCGACTTCGTCCGGAAGATCCGTAACATGTGCGCAACGTCGCAAACGACCCTGAGGAGGGGCCACACCAATGGCAAATCACCTCACCCCGACGGAGCTCGCCCGCGAGTCCGGTCTGGAGCGCCGGGACGTCATCGCGAAGTGCATGAAACTCGGGGTGCCCATCTTCCAGGGACGCATCGACAAGACCCTCTTCCTCGCGAGCTTGCGCGAGGCCGACACAGTCGAAGTGCCGCTCAAGGTCTAGCCACCGACGGCTGAACGAGACCGGGTCCCTGGTGCGGCGCTTCCGCCGCACCACACCGGACCGGTTCGCACCCCCTCCGCTCCACACGGCGCCCCGCGGCGCTTAGACTCGCCCCTCGAGGGGCCCGGAACACCCGGGTTACGAGGAGGAGAGGAGATCCATGGAGGCCAGCACAGCGCCGGAGACGCGTCAGTCGACCGGCTCGACGACGATCGCCGATCTGCTGCCGAAGGCGGCCGAGCGCTACGCCGACAAGGTCGCGGTCAAGCACAAGGACCCCGCCAGCGGCGAGTGGAAGGACGTCACGTTCCGCGAGGTCGGCGAGATCGTGTTCGAGATCGGCCGCGGGCTGATCGACCTCGGCATCCAGCCGGGCGACCGCGTGTCGCTGCTGTGCAACACCCGGCCCGAGTGGACGTACGCGGACTTCGGGATCTCGACCGCCGGCGCGGTGGTCGTCCCGATCTACCCGACGAACTCCCCCGAGGAGTGCCAGTGGGTCGCGGGCAACTCCGACTCCGTCGCGATCGTCTGCGAGGACGCCTCGCAGGTGGCGAAGGTCGTCGAGGTCCGCGGCGAGCTGCCGCAGCTCGAGCACGTCATCGTCATCGACCCCAGCGGCGACACGGCCGACGCGATCAGCCTCGACGAGGTCCGCGAGCGCGGGCGCGGTCGCGACGTCGCCGAGCTGCTCCAGCGCGCCGAGGCCGTCAAGAAGGACGACCCGTTCACCTTCATCTACACGTCCGGCACGACCGGGCCGCCGAAGGGCTGCGTCCTCAGCCACGGCAACTACCGCGCGATCGTCGACTCGGTCGGCGAGCGGGGGCTGCTGGGCGAGGAGGGCGATCTCACCTACCTGTTCCTCCCCCTCGCCCACGCGTTCGCGCTGCTCATCCAGCTGGCGTCGTTCGACACCGGCGCGCCGATCGCGTACTTCGGCGGCGACACGAAGGCGATCATCCCGGAGCTCTCCGAGGTCAAGCCGACGTACCTGCCGTCGGTGCCGCGCATCTTCGAGAAGCTCTTCACGATGGCGCAGGGCAACCTGCAGCCCGAGCAGATCGAGGGCATCCGCAAGATCGGCGGGAAGGTCAAGGACCTCGAGGTCGCGGGCGAGCCGATCCCCGAGGACCTGCAGAAGCAGTGGGAGCCGCTCGCTCCCGTCGCCCAGTTCGTGCAGAACCTGTTCGGCGGGCGCCTGCGCGAGGCCACGACGGGCGCGGCGCCGATCGCCCCCGAGATCCTCGAGTTCTTCTGGGGCTGCGGGATCCCGGTGCTCGAGGGCTACGGCATGACCGAGACCTCGACGGCGGCGACGACGTCGCGGCCGGACGCGCACAAGTTCGGCACGGTCGGCAAGGCCCTGCCCGGCGTGGAGATCAAGATCGCCGACGACGGCGAGATCCTCATCAAGGGCCCGAACATCTTCAAGGGCTACTACAAGAACGCGGACGCGTCGTTCGGCGCGGTCGAGGACGGGTGGCTGCACACGGGCGACCTCGGGTCGCTCGACGACGAGGGCTACCTCTCGATCACCGGCCGCAAGAAGGACATCATCATCACCGCGGGCGGCAAGAACCTGACGCCGGCGAACTTCGAGAACGACCTCAAGCAGTCGCGCTGGGTGTCGCAGTGCGTCATGCACGGCGACCGCCGGCCGTTCCCCGTCGCGCTCGTCACGCTCGACGAGGAGGAGATCCTCCCGTGGGCCGAGCAGCAGGGCCTGCCGAAGGACATCAAGGCGCTGGTGGACGAGCCGAAGGTGCGCGAGCTGATCCAGGCCGAGGTCGACCGCGCGAACAGGCGGCTCGCCCAGGTGGAGCAGGTCAAGAAGTTCGTGATCCTCGATCACGACCTCTCCCAGGAGACCGGTGAGCTGACCCCGACGCTCAAGGTCAAGCGCAACGTCGTCAACGAGAAGTACGCGGAGCTGTTCGATCAGCTGTACACCGGCTGATCGAACCGCGCAGGCCGCGGGGCCCACACGGGTACCCTGAGCCCCGATGCGGACGGATCCGACCGACAACGGCGGCCTCTTCGTCGGCCGCAGGCCCGGCACGGCTCCGGTTCACTACGGCGCGGCCCCGGAACGGCGCGAGAGCGGTGGCCAGCGTGTCGTCGACACGCTGGTCGCATGGCTCATCGCCGTCGTGATGGTGATCGTCGCCGCGTCGTGCTGGGGCCCGATCCCGCTGGCGTGGCTGTGGATCTGCGGGCGCATCAACTACGAGACGGGCTCGGTCTTCATGGCGATCTTCATCGCCTTCGTCGGGATGATCCTGACGATGATGGCGGTGCTGTCGCTCGTGAAGCGGCTCGATCAGTTCTGGATCCTCGTGCGCCGCGCCGGCGGCCACGATCAGCGCACCGGCATCATCGGTCCCGTCTTCGCCGTCGCGGCGATCATCGGCGCCACCGCGTTCACGATCTGGCTCATCTTCATCGCCGGCCTCGGTCCGACGTTCGCTCCGTCGGGTTCGTAGGACCCGGTGGGCCTGCTCGACTACTACCGGCAGTTCCAGGGGCTCTCGCAGGAGGAGGTGGGCCGCCAGCTGCGCGAGCAGGCCGACGAGCGCAAGCAGCGCGAGCTCGAGCGCGTAGAGCCGCTCGACCTCTCGCGCACGACGTGGCCGGGCCTGCCGCACCACTACATCGTCAACGCCATCACGTACGCGGCGCGCAAGGGACTGCACCGCTACGTCGACCCGCGCGCGGGCGCGCTGCGGCGCGAGATCGCCGACCGGCACGGCGTCGCCCCCGACCAGATCGTGGTCGGCAACGGCGCGGCGCAGCTGCTCGATGCCGCGGCGGGCGCGCTGATGGAGCCCGGCGACGAGCTCGTCACGCCGTGGCCGTCGTACTCGCTCTATCCGATCATGGCCCGCCGGTCGCACGGCCACCCCGTTCCCGTGCCGGGCTTCTCGGTCGAGGCGGTGCTGCGCGCGGTCAACGACCGCACCCGGCTCGTGGTGCTGTGCAACCCGAACGACCCGACGGGCGAGCTGATCGGCGCCGACGAGATGGCGTCGCTGCTCGACCGGCTGCCCGAGCGCGTCGTGACGCTCGTCGACGAGGCGCTCGTCGACTACGTGACCGCACAGCCCGTCGACGCGACCCTCGCGCTGCTCGAGCGCCACGACCGCCTGCTCGTGTTCCGGTCGTTCTCGAAGGCATGGGGCCTCGCCGGCCTGCGCTGCGGGTACGCGGTCGGCAGCCCGGAGGCCGGGTCGCTGCTCACCCAGCTCGAGCCGGACCTCGGCGTCAACGACCTCGCCCAGCAGGGCACGCTCGAGGCGCTGCGGGCGATCGAGGGTCAGGTGCGCGGCCGTGCGCATCAGGTGGCCGAGCAGCGCGAGCGCGTCGTCGCCGAGCTGCGCGGCACCCCGTACGAGGTCGGCGAGAGCCAGGCGAACGTGCTGTGGCTGCGGCTCCCCGGCGTCGACGGCGCCGAGCTGACCGCCCGCCTCGACCGCCACGCCAGCGTCATCGTCCAGCCCGGCGGCGCGATCGGCGAGCCGGACTTCATCCGCGCCTCGGTGCACCTCCCCCAGCACGCCGATCGGCTGCTGCGCGCGCTCGAGCTGGCGGCCGAAGAGGGGACGGGCCGCAATGGCGCGTCGGGCCACTAGCGCGCTCCTCGCCGCGCTGGCCGTCATCGCCCTCCCGGGGGAATGGGCATCGGCGAAGGCGCCGCCGCGGGCCCACGCGTCCGTCGTCGGCGGCCAGGCGGCGCCGAAGGGCCGCTACCCGTGGATGGTCGCGCTGTCGCGCGGCTGCGGCGGCACGCTGATCGCGCCCGACCGCGTCCTCACCGCCGGCCACTGCGTCGAGGACATGCGGATCACCGAGCTGCGCGTGTACGTCGGCGCCTTCGCCCGCCAGCGCGGGACGTACCGCTACGACGGCGTCGAGGCCGAGCCGGTCGACGTCGCGACGCATCCCGGCTACCGCTCGCTGGAGGGCGGCGGGCCGGAGAACGACGTCGCGGTCATCCGCCTCGCGGAGCCGGTCGAGGGCATCACGCCGGTGAAGCTGGCCACGCGCGGGCAGACGCCGCTCTTCTCCGGCGGCAAGCTCGCCGACGTCATCGGCTGGGGCGTGACGCGCACGGACCTGCGCAACGCGCCGCTGGCGACGGGGCTGCGCCGCGGCCGTCTGCGGATCCTCCCGTCGACGACCTGCAGGCGCATCTACGGGCGCGACCAGACCTACCGCAGCGGCTCGATGCTGTGCGCGCGGAGCGCGAAGCTCAAGCGGCGGCCGAACACGTCGCCGTGCCTCGGCGACAGCGGCGGCCCGCTCGTGATCGGCGGCGACGTCCAGGTCGGCATCGTCAGCTTCGGCATCTCGTGCGGCGCGCTGCACGAGCCGACCGTCTTCACCCGCGTCGCGGCCATGCGCTCGTTCATCGACGCTGCCGGCCCGGTGTGGGCGCCGCAGGCGCTCGGCCGGCCCCAGATCATCGGCGACGTGCGGCCCGGCGCGGTCGTGACCTGCCAGCCGCCCGAGTGGCGCAACCCGGTCGACCGGATCACCTACCGCTGGGGCCTGAACGGCGTGCTCGTCGCCACGGGCCGCAGCGTGCGCGTGACGTCGAGCGCGGCGGGCCGCAACCTCCAGTGCCGCGCGGTCGCGGCGAACGACGGCGGCGAGACGCCCGGCCCGGCGTCGCCCGCGGTCCGCGTTCCCGCCGGCCGCTGAGCGGGCGCTACTCCGACGCGCTCTGCCGCAGCAGAGCGCCGGTGGTCTGCTCGAGGATCTTGCGCCAGGCGCGCGTCTTCTCGCGCTCGACGGCGAAGTGCTTGACGACCTTGCGCACGCGGGTGGCCGAGATCTGGATGCCGTGGCGCTCGCAGACCTCCTGGAAGCTCTCGTAGTCCGACGCGAGCTTCAGCGTCACCGACTGGAAGCCGTGCTTGGCGATCTGCACGCGCTTCGTGTAGTTCATGATCGACGTCTGGAACATCAGCTCGTCGTTCGGCTCGGGCTCGATGAGCACGATGTCGACGCCGGGGTACCGCGCCTCCCAGCTGCGCGCCATCTCGTGCAGGCGCTGGTAGGCCATGAGCTTGAACGTCTGGTAGCCGATCTGCGGCAGCCCCATGTCGGAGACGCGCCGCGGCCGCGATCCGAACATGCCGCCGGTGCGCTTCGAGAAGTCGTTGACGAACGGGACCAGCGGGTTGACGACGACGATGAACTTCGCCCCCGCCTCGACCGCGACGTCGATGTTCGTCGTCGAGACGATGCCGCCGTCGACGAGCTCGCGGCCCTTGACCTCGGCGGGCGCGTAGACCATCGGCAGCGCGGTCGATGCGCGGACCGCCGTCGAGATCGGCACGTCGTCCCAGCCCTCCTGGCCGAAGACGATCCGCTCGCACGTGTCGAGGTCGGTCGCGACGAGGTAGAGCTCGGGCTCCAGCACGCGGAAGTCGTCGGAGCGGTCGGGGTCGGACAGGACCTGGCGCAGGTAGCGCTCCATCCCCCCGCCGCTGTAGATGCCGGACGGCAGCGCTTCGCCGAGCCCGAGCACCACGTCCATGAGCGACACCTGGCCGAGCTGCGGCGCCAGGTCGCGGGCCATCGAGAGCAGCTTGAGCGGCAGCGTGAGCCCCTGCTTGGCGTACTCGACGTAGTTCGGACGCAGCAGCGTGCCGAGGTCGATGTCCTTGAACGGCGTCGGCACCTGCTGGTTGACGACGCGCATCATCTCCTCGGGCGAGACGCCGTTGGCGGCGAGCGAGGCGACGAACGAGCCGGCCGAGGTGCCGACGTAGACGTCGAACTGGTTGACCGTCTTGTTGACCGAGAGGAGGTCGAGCGCCCGGAGCGCCCCGATCTCGTAGACGGCGCCCGTGAAGCCGCCGCCGCCGAGGACCAGCGCGGTCTTCGAGCGCCGCTGCCGGCGGCGCGTCGACTCGCCCTTCCCCTTCGGCCGCTTGCGGTCCAGCTCGACGACCTTGCCCATGGCACCGCAGTCTAGGTGAGTCGCCGGGCGCGTCGCGCGACTTCCGGGCTCATCTGGTGTCATGGCTCATCGTGCGCCTCCGTCCCATCGCGGCCCTCGCGCTGCTGCTCGCGCTCGCGTGCGCCGCTCCCGCCTTCGCCCTCGACGCGGACCAGCTCCGCACCCGCCTCACCCGCGACATCCGCGCGGCCGGCGGCTCGAGCGGCGCCTACGCCATCGACCTCGAGACCGGCCGCCGGCTGGTCTCCGTGCGCGCGAGCACGCCGCGGATCCCCGCGTCGGTCGAGAAGCTCTTCACGACCGCGGCGTCGCTGCTGCGCTACGGGCCGGGCCAGACGCTCGAGACGCGCGTGGTCACCGGCGGCGAGCTCGACGAGGACGGGGAGCTGACCGGCGACCTCGTGCTCGTCGGGGGCGGCGACCCGACGCTGGACGCCGACGGCCTGCGGCGCCTGGCGCGCGAGGTCCACGCCGCGGGCGTCGACTCCGTCACCGGCGGCGTGGTGGCCGACGAGTCCCGGTTCGACCGCCTGCGCGGGACGCCGCGCACCGGCGGCGCGCCCGACTACGACCTCGGCGGCCGGCTCGGCGCGCTCGTCATCGGCCGCGGCTACCAGAGCGACCCGGCGCTGCACGTGGGCCGCCAGTTCCAGGCGGCGCTGCGCAAGCTGGGCGTCGACGTGACGCGCAAGACGCGGCGCGGGACGGCGCCGGCGACCGCCACGCAGTCGCTCGCGAGCCTGCTCTCGCCGCCGCTGGCGCTGCTCGTCCAGTCGACGCTCGTACCGTCGGACAACTTCTACGCGGAGACGCTGCTGAAGGACCTCGGGGCGAGCTTCGGCGGCGCGGGGACGAGCTCCGCGGGCGCGGCGGTGGTGCGCAGCACGCTCGCTCCGCTCGGCCTCGCGCCGCGCGTCGTCGACGGCTCCGGCCTCAGCCGGTCCAACCGCACGAGCCCGCGCCAGGTCGTGACGCTGCTGCGGCGCATGAGCGACGAGGACGTCGGCGCATCGTGGCGCTCGTCGATGGCGGTCGCCGGCAGGACCGGCACGGTCCACGACCGCATGCGCGGCACGCGCGCCGCGGGGCGCTGCGCGGTCAAGACCGGCACGCTCAACGGCGTCTCGAACCTCGCCGGCTACTGCCGCACGACGGGCGGCGACGTCGCGTTCGCGTGGCTCATGAACGGCATCGACGTCTACCGCGCCCACCGGCTGCAGGACCGGATGACGGCGACGCTCGCCCGCTACTCGGGCTGAGCGGCGAGGATCTCGAGCAGGCCCGCCTCGTCGAGCACGGGCACGCCGAGGCGCTCGGCCTTCTCGAGCTTCGAGCCCGGCGACTCGCCGGCGACGACGTAGTCGGTCTTCTTCGAGACGCTGCTCGTCACGCGGCCGCCGGCGGCGAGGACGCGCTCGGTGGCCTGCTCCCTCGTCAGGTCGGGGAGCGTTCCGGTGAGGACGAGCGTCTTGCCCGACAGCGGGCCCTCGCCGGGCGGCGGGCCCTCCTCCTCGAGGCGCACGCCGGCCTCGCCGAGGCGGAGCAGCAGGTCGCGCATGACCGGATCGCGCAGCTGCGCGCTGATCGTGGCGGCGCCCTTCGGCCCGATGCCGGGGGTCTCGGCGATCGTCTCGGGTTCGGCCTCGAGCAGCGCGCCGATCGACCGGAAGCGCTGGGCGAGGTTGCGGCCGGTGACCTCGCCCACCTCCTCGAGCCCGACGCCGAAGAGCACACGGCCGAACGGGCGCTCCTTGGACGCCTCGAGCGCGGCGACGAGCCGCTCGGCCGAGATCTGGCCGAAGCCCTCGAGCTGGAGCAGGTCGTCGACCGTGAGCCGGTAGAGGTCGGCGGCGTCGTGCACGCCGGCGTGCTCCTGCAGCTGGATGACGCGCTCCTCCCCCAGCCCGTCGATGTCCATCGCGCCGCGCGAGGCGTAGTGCTTGAGCAGCTGGAACTCGCGGCCGGGGCAGGCGCGGTTGGGGCAGCGCGTGAAGACGCTGTCCTCCGGCTTCTCGGTCGGCGTGTCGCACCGCGGGCAGCGCTCCGGAGGGAGCGGCGGCGGCTCGCGGTCGGTCCGCTCCGCCTCGTGCGGCGCCGGCGAGAGGACCTGCGGGATGACGTCGCCGGCGCGCAGGACGATGACGTCGTCGCCGGGCCGGACGTCCTTGCGCGCGAGGTCCTCCTCGTTGTGCAGCGTCGCCATCTTCACCGTGACGCCGCCGACTTGCACCGGCTCGAGCCGCGCGAACGGGTGGAGGTCGCCGAACTTGCCGACGCTCCACTCGACGCCGAGCAGCTTCGTGACCTTCGTGGTCGGCGGGAACTTCCAGGCGATCGCCCAGCGCGGGTCGCGGCCGACGGCGCCGAGGCGCCGCTGCAGCTCGAGGTCGTCGACCTTGACGACGACGCCGTCGATCTCGAACTCGAGCGCGCCGCGCCGGCGCTCCCAGTCCAGGCACTGCGCGACGACCTCGTCCTCGCTGCCCAGCACCTTGATGTCGCCGTTGACGCGGAAGCCGTGGTCGCGCAGCCAGTCGAGGCCCTCGGAGTGCTTGCTGAACCGGACGCCGTCGATCTGCCCGATGGCGTACGCCCACATCGACAGCGGGCGCTCCTTCGCCAGCCGCGGGTCGAGCTGGCGGATCGTGCCCGCCGCCGCGTTGCGCGGGTTCATGAACGTCGAGAGGCCGCGCTCGGCCCGCCGCTCGTTCAGTCCGGTGAAGTCGGGCAGCGACATGTAGACCTCGCCGCGGACCTCGAGCACGGGCGGCGCGTCGTCGATGCGCAGCGGGATCGCCTCGATCGTGCGCAGGTTGTGCGTGACGTCCTCGCCGACCTCGCCGTTGCCGCGCGTCGCGCCGCGGACGAAGATGCCGTCCTCGTAGCGCAGGCTGATCGCGAGGCCGTCGATCTTCGGCTCGCACACGTAGGTGAACGGCGGATCCTCGATGCCCTCCCGCGCCAGGTGCGTGCGCATCCGCTGCACCCACGCGCGCAGCTCGTCGGCGGAGCGCGCGTTGGCGAGCGAGAGCATCGGCAGCTCGTGGCGGACCTTCGGCAGCTCGGAGACCGGCTCGCTGCCGACGCGCTGCGTCGGTGAGTCGGGCGTGACCAGCTCGGGGTGCTCCTCCTCGAGCTGCTGCAGCTCGCGGAACAGCGCGTCGTACTCGTCGTCGCCGATCTCGGGGTCGTCGAGCGCGTAGTAGCGCCGCGCGTGGTACTCGACCTGCCGGCGCAGCTCGCCGACGCGGGCCTCGACGTCGGTGCTCACTCGACCTCCTCCGCCGCGGGCTTGAGCAGGCGGTTGAGGTCGTGGACCTCCAGCGCGTCGAGGCCGCTGCGGGCGGTGAGGTCGAAGTGCAGCGGCGTCACCGCGATCCTGCCGGCGGCGACGGCGGCGAGGTCCGTGCCCGGCTCGTCGTGGAAGTCGGGGGCGTCGCCGTAGACCCAGTAGCGGCGGCGGGCGGGGCGGGTGGGATCTGATTCCGTCAGCTTCAGCTCGTCGCGGTAGATGCGCTTGCCGAGGCGCGTCACCTCGACGCCCTCCGGCTCCCCCGCGGGCACGTTGACGTTGAGCAGCGTGCCGGGCGCAAGCGGGACGTCGTCGAGCTCGGCGACGACGCGCGCGGTGAACTCGGCGGCGGCCTCGAAGTCGAACGTGCGGCCGAGGCGGAAGTCGAGCTCGCGGGCGGCGGACTGCTGCGAGATCGCGATCGCCGGCAGCCCGAGCACGACGCCCTCGAGCGCCGCGGCGACCGTGCCGGAGTACGTGATGTCGTCGCCGAGGTTCGCGCCGTGGTTGATGCCCGACACGATGACGTCGGCCTCGAACCCCTCGATCAGCCCCAGCCGCGCGAAGCGCACGCAGTCGACCGGCGTGCCGTCGGTCGCGTACCCGACCGTGCCGTCGCCGAAGTCGATCTCCTCGACCCAGAGCGGCCGGCGCGTCGTGATGCCGCGGCCCATCGCGCTGCGGTTGCCGTCGGGCGCGATGACGGCCAGCTCGACCTCGGGCACCCGCAGCAGCGCGCGCCGGAGCGTCTGCAGGCCGTCTGCGTCGATCCCGTCGTCGTTCGTGAGGAGAACCCGCATGTTGCGCCCGCCGAAGGGTAGTGTCCGGTCATGCCAGCACCGCTGGCGCTGATCGAAGACGGCCCGCGTGAACACGAGCGGATCGTCGTGCTGCGCGGAGAGGTGGACGTGGGCACGACGCCGGCGCTGCGCGAGTGGCTGGAAAGGGCGAGCGAGAACGGTCGCCGGTCGATCGCCGTCGACCTCACGAACGTCGACTTCATGGCGGTCAGCGGGCTCTACGTGCTGTGCGACGAGCAGGCGCGGATGGCGCGCAACGAGGCGCGGCTGACTATCGTGTGCGACGCGTCGCGGATCCTCAAGCTCTTCGACGTGTGCCGCCTGCGCGACGTCCTGCGCATCGTGCCGTCGCGGACCGCTCTGTCCGACGGCGAGCTGTGGAACGGCGAGGACGACCAGCGCTCGGCGCGACTGGACGCGTGGCTCGAGCGCTACGCGGCCGCGTCGTCGTCGTCGTCGGCGTCGTAGTCGACGCGGGCGAAGTAGAGCCCGTGAGCGGGCGCGGTCGGGCCGGCCTCGCTGCGCGGCCGGCCGGCGAGGAGCTCGGTGAAGCTGTCGAGGCTGCGCCGCCCGCTCGCCACCTGCAGCATCGTCCCGACGAGCACGCGGTTCATGTGGCGCATGAAGGCGTCCGCGGTGATCCAGAAGCGGACGAGGTCGCCGTCCTCCTCGATGCGGGCGTCGAAGACGTCGCGCTCGAAGCGGACGTGGTCGGTGTCGGTGGGCGTGAAGGCGGTGAAGTCGTGGGTGCCGATGAGCGCGGTCGCGCACCGCTGCAGCAGGTCGCGGTCGAGCCGGTGCGGCCAGAAGAGCGCGCGGCGCTGCTCGAACGCGCTGGGCGTGCGGCGGGCGAGGATGCGGAAGCAGTACGTCCGCGCCTTCGCATCGTGGCGGGCGTTGAACCCTTCCGGAGCCTCGCGGCTCTCGAGCACGGCGATGTCGTGCGGGGTGAGCGCGTTCAGCCCGTCGAGGTTCGCCGGCTCGCCCTCGTAGCTGGCGACCTGGCCCCACGCGTGGACGCCGCGGTCGGTCCGGCCGGCGACGGTCAGATCGGTCGCTTCGCCGCGGAGCGTCTTGAGCGCTCGCTCGACCTCCCCTTGGATCGTCCGCTCGCCGGGCTGCTTCGCCCAGCCCGCGAACGCCGTTCCGTCGTACTCGATGAGCAGCCGCGTGACCACGTGGGCATGCTGCCACGGTGCACGACGTGACCGACCCGTGGGAGCTCGACGCCTTCGCCGCAGCGGCCTGGCCCGCGGCGACGTCGGAGGAGCGCGACGGCTGGCTGCTGCGCTCGACGCCCGGAACGCGCGGCCGCCGCCTGAACTCCGCGCTGCCCCTCGGCCCCGAGGTCTGGCCGCCCGACGCCCCGCTCGCCCAGATCACGCCCCTCGAGCGCCTCACCGTCCTCGACGGAGACCTCGCCGCCGCCGGCTGGGTCGCCGAAGCCCCCACCGACGTCCTCGTCGCACCGACCGCCACGGTCATCGCTGCTGCCCCCTCCCCCAATGAGGAGGTGAAGATCGAACGGGTGAGCGTCACCTCGTTCCGGTCGGCGTGGACCTCTTCGGGAACGCGCGAGAGATCGGGCGGATCCGGTGAGGACGACGTCCTCGACCGCATCCCGTTCGAGCTCCTCCCGCTCGTGGCCCGCGTCGACGGGGTCCTCGCCGGCCTCGCGCTCGGCGTCCTAGGCGAGCGCTGGAGCATCGTCTTCGAGGTCGTGACCGATCCGCGCGTCCGGCGCCGCGGCATCGCGACGTCGCTGATGCGCGTCTGGGCCGAAGCGGCCGGCGACCGCGGCCTCCTCCTTCAGGTGATGAGCGACAACGCCCCCGCGCTGGCTCTGTACGAGCGGCTCGGCTTCACGCGATCCCACGGCTACCACTACCGCCGCGCTCCGGCGTGAGCGACCGGCGGTACTCGATCAGCGAGAACGGCATGTTGGCGTCGTCGAAGGGCTCGCCGGTGACCGTCCAGCCCTCGCGCTCGTAGAAGCGGCGGGCGCGGGTCTGCTCGACGGGCGTGAAGAGGCGCATCGTGGTGAAGGGCCGGCTCGCCGCGTGCTCGACCGCTCCCTCGAGCAGCTTGGTGGCGAGGCCGGTGCCCCAGTGCGACGGCGCGACGAAGAGGTTCTGCAGGTGCGCGAGCCCCTCCTCGTCGGTCGGGCGGCGCGACAGCAGAGCCGAGCCGACACCGACCTGCCCGACGATGCTGCCGTCGCCATCGTCGACGACGCCGCACCACAGGTCCTCGCTGCGCAGCTGCACCGCGAACCCGAGCGCCAGCTCCAGCGGGTCCGGCGGCCGCCAGTCCGGCGGCGTGAAGGAGCGGTACGTCTTGAACCCCTCGGCAACCAGACGCGCGACCGCATCGGCATCGGCGGGCGTCGCTCGGCGGATGCGCGGGTCCACGACCCGCGACGCTACCCGGAACGTCAGCGCCCGTAGCGTGCGGAGATCTCGCCCTGCGCCAGGACGCCTTCGCGAAGCGCCGCGGTCACCTGGCTCGGCTTCGCGCCGGCGTCGAGGTTCGAGGCGGAGCGGAGGCCGTAGACGGTCCACACGTACCGGTGCGGCTCGTCGCCCTTCGGCGGGCACGGCGGCGTCCAGCCGGTCTTCCCCGCGCTGTTCTCCCCTTCGTCGCCCTGCGTGAGCGCACGGGCGCGCGGGGAGATCCCGAAGCGCGTGAGGTGAACGAACGTGCCGCCGGGCGCGTCGGGGTCGGAGACGACGAGCACGAGCTCCTTCGTTCCCGTCGGAGTCGACCCGACGGTGACCTCCGGCTCGCGCCCCTCGCCGTCGCACGTGTAGGTCTTGGGAAGCCGCGACCCCTCCGTGAACGCCGAGCTCGCCACCCGCAGCCGCGTCGGCGCCGTCTCGACGACGCCGTTCTCCGGCAGCCGCTCGCCGCCGTCGCCGCACGCGGCAACAGCCGCGGCGACCGCCAGAAGGGAGAGCAGCCGGAAGGTCATCCCGCCGAAGGCTCCCTGCTCCGGCGCCCCGCCGCATCACACCGATCGCACGACGAGGCGCCGGGTCTCACGCGAGCCCGAGGACCCTCCGCATCGCGGCGCGCGTCCGGTCGAGCGCGGTGACGTCGTCGAGGAGGCGCCCCGCGACGCTTCCTCCGGACGCGAGGCCGTGGAGCTCGAAGGCGACGTCGGCGGGCTCGCGGTCGGGCGGGAGGTCGCCGGCGTCGCGCGCGGTCTCCGCCTCCGTGGCGAGGACGCGCAGCCAGCGCCGCACGGCGGCGGCGACGTCGTCGCGCAGCGCGCCGGGGCGCGCGTCGTACTCGACCGAGGCGGTCGTGACGAAGCAGCCGCCGGGGAAGACGTCGCCGCGGAGGTGCTCGATCCAGGCGTCGACGATCGCCTCCAGGCGCGGCAGGCCGGGCGGAGCGTCGCTCGCGGGGCGCCAGACGGCGTCGGTGAAGCGCCCGATCGCCGCGGCGAGCACCGCGCGCTGCATCGCCTCCTTGTCGCCGAAGCGGCCGACGAGCCCGCTCTTGCTCGCTCCGAGATCACCGGCGAGCCGCCCGATCGTGATCCCCTCGAGCCCCTCGACGGAGGCGAGGTCGACCGCGGCGTCGAGGGTCTCGGTGCGGCTGCGGGCGACGTCGGCGGCGGAGCGGCGAGGCATGGCGCGCCAGTATAGAGAACGATCGTCCTGTATAACTGGCCAGACGCCGCCTCAGGACGGCGCGACGCGAACGGATCGACGACGCCCGATGCGGCGGAGACTGAGGGAGCGGACCGACATGGAGCTGCGGTACCTGGGATGGGCGGGCGTGGAGCTCGCGGTCGACGGCGCGACGGTCGTGATCGACGCGCTCGAGGACGCCGGGGCGGTCTTTGCGGCGCTCGGCGATCGCGCGGCGGCGACGCCGCTGCCGGAGATCGTCGCCGCGAGCAGCGCCACCGCGGTCGCCGGGCTCGTCACGCACCTGCACCGCGACCACGCCGACGCCGCCGCCTTGACCGCCGCGCTACGCCCCGGAGCCCCGGTCCTCGAGCCGCCCGCGGGCGGAGGCGACCAGCTCGAGGAGCTCGCGCTGCTGCAGGCGGGCGCCGAGCTCGACGCCGCGGGGCTCGACCGCCGCCGCGTCGCGCCGTGGGAGTCCGTGACCGTCGAGCCGTTCACCTTCACCGCCCTGCCCGCCAGCGACGGGATCGGCGATCCGCAGGTCTCGTGGCTCGTCGAGGCGGGCGGCGTCCGCGTCCTGCACCTCGGCGACACCACGTGGCACGGCTGGTGGTGGCGGATCACCCGCCGCCACGGGCCCTTCGACGCCGTCCTCCTCCCCGTCAACGGCGCCGTCCTCTCCTTCCCCCACCGTCAGCCGCCGAGCCCGTTCCCCGGCGCGCTGGACCCGAAGGCGGCCGCCGTCGCCGCGGAGATCCTCGGCGCCCGCCTCGCGATCCCCATGCACGCGGACGGCTACGACACGGAAGGCATCTACGAACCCGTCGCAGGAGCGATCGACCGCTTCGTCGCCGAGGCCCGCGAGCGAGGCGTCCCGACGACGGTACTCGCGCCGGGCGAGACCCTGAGCGTCGCCGCCGGCGCAGAGGCCGCCGCGTAGAGCCGACGAGGCCGCGCGAGATCGCCGCGCCCCATGGTGCCTGGCACCGAGGTGCCAGGCACCTCGGGGCGGAGGTGCATGGTGCCTGGCACCGAGGTGCCAGGCACCTCGGGGTGGAGGTGCGTGCGGGGTGCTCAGACGAGCGGGGCTTCGGCGCGCGGGCCGGTGGCGAGCCGCTCCCCGAGGGCCCGCTCGTCCGGCGTCATCGTCCGATCGGCGAGCCGGACGAGCGACCAGCCGTCTCCGCCGCGGAGCACAGACTCGATGCGGGCGCGGACGCCGGCTTCCTCGTCGTCGTCGCACGCGAACACGACCGCGACGCGGCCGGACGGATCGATCGCGGTGTGGTGCGGCCAGAAGCAGGGCGGCGGATGCTCCCAGTGGCCGCAGAGGGCGACCGTCACGGCGCCTCCGACAGCGCGCGGATCGGTGCCGTCCGCCAGCTCGAGCTCCGCGGCGACGAGGTGCGGGTTCACCGCTCGGGGCCGGTGGCGAGCGACTGCGACATGAGCGCCATGCCGCCGTCGACGCGGAGGACCTGCCCATGGACGTACGAGGACGAGGGGCCGGCGAGGAACGCGACCGCGGAGGCCAGCTCGGACGGCTCGCCGATGCGGCGCAGCGGCACCCCGGAGGCGATGCCGGACAGCAGCCCTTCCGGGAGGGCGCGGACCTTCGGGGTCGCGATCATCCCCGGCATCACGACGTTCACCCGCACGCCGCGCGGACCCCACTCGGCGGCGAGCGTCCGAGCCATCCCGACGAGCCCGGCCTTCGAGGCGGTGTAAGCGACCTGGCCGGGCAGGCCGTCCTCGGCCGACGCGGACGAGATGAGCACGACGGCCGGCGACCGGCCCGCTTCGGCCGACTCGAGCAGCAACGGCCACGCCGCCTGCACCAGGACGAACTGCCCCGTGAGGTTCGTGTCGATGTCGCCCTGCCACGACTCGACCGGGAACCGCTCGGCGCGGTGGATCGTCGCGATGACCGCCGCGTTGGCGACCACGACGTCGAGCCCGCCCAGCGACGACGCCGCGGACTCCACGCCGGCGCGCACCGCGTCGTGGTCACGCATGTCGAACGCCACCGACGCGGCGGCCTCCGGCGGCGCGCCGCCGCGCTCCAGGGCGGAGGCGAGGTCGCACGCCGCGATCGAAGCGCCATCGGCGGCCAGAGCGGAGACGATCGCGCGGCCGAGCCCGCCGCACGCCCCGGTGACGAGCGCCCTCACGGCTTGGCCAACCCGTAGCGCTCCCAGTGCACGGCCGGGATGTCCGCCGGGTCCTTGTACCAGTGCCACACGCACGGGTCGTGGTCGTAGTCCTCCGGCGGGTAGTTCGGGTACAGCGGGAACCCGAGCCACTTGATCGGCAGCGACTCGTTCATGAACGTGCAGTGCGTGCAGTAGATCGGCAGCCCCTTGCGCTGGTAGCTCCAGTCGTGCGCCTCGTCGGTCACCGCCAGCGCGTTCGGGCCCTCGTAGAACCCGTTGCGCCACAGCCGCTGGCCGGACCCGCACGGGTTCATCGTGAACGTGACCTTCTCGTCGTCCTCGGTGATCGTGAACGCACCGGGGTTGCGCCCCACGCCCGACGTCGAATGCGCCCGCCACGTCGCCGCCAGCAGCTCGACCACGCGTCGCCGGTCGATGTTCGAGATCTTCGAGACTTGCCGCTCCCAGTAGCCCTTCGGATCCTTCTGCGCCTCGCCGACCGCGTCCTCGCCCATGCCCTCCTTGATGAACGTCAGCAGGCTGCCGACGGTGTGCGCGTAGAGGTCGTGGAGCATGAGCCACTCGTGCTTCATGCCCTCGCACAGCGCCCGCGCCGTGTCGAGGTCGCCGGCGTCCATCGCCTCGATCGCCCGGTCCATGGTCGGGCGCGAGAGCTCGCGCAGCTCGTCTTCGCTGAACCACCGCTCGGCCATCGGGCTCCTCCCCGGGTCGTGGCTTCCGGAGCACGAGACTAAGCCAGTACGGTCGCGGCATGACCGTCCCCGCGTTCCGTGAGCCGTGGTTCCGACGGACGGCGCGGCAGGCCAGCACGATCGCCCGTGCGATCCCCGCCGGCCGCCGCCGCGCAAGGACCGCGACGACGGCGCCGGACGTCGATGGCGCCGCCCTGCGCGACCTGCTGCGCCGCGCGGGCGCGGAGGCCGAGCTGGTCGACGTGCCGCCGAACCGCCCGCCCTGGACCTCCACGATGCTGCGGATCGCCGCCGGCGAGCAGCTGACGTGGCTCGCATGGGGTCGCGTCCACCTGATCAAGCCGCTCGGGATCGGGGTCGGGCCGCAGATCGTCCTGCGCGGCCGGATCGGCGACGGCCCGCTGCTGGCGAGCTCACGCGACACGCTGACCGCCACCGCCGACCGCGATGGCGAGCTGCTGGTCGCCAGCCTCTTCCCCGGCGAGCTGCAGCCGGACGGCTCGGTCGCGACCGACCGCCTCCCCTACCGCGCGATGTCGGGCGAGCTGCACGCGGTCGTCGCGCGCTGGCCGGCCGGGACGTCGCCGGCGCAGGCGCTCGCCGCGATCGCCGACCGCGACGCCTCCGGGCTCGTGGCGGCGGAGCTGCGCCGGCTGGAGGACCGGCCGGCCGACCCGCCGGGCTGGGCGTTCCACCCGTTGATCGGCCCGACTGAGATCTACGCGCCCGCCGACGGTGGGATGCAGGCGGAGACGCAGGCCGGCGTGGGCATCGTCCGGCACCCGCTCGACGTGCCGCTCACGCCGAGCCTCCGCGTGCGGTGGTCGTGGCGGCTCGACGCGCTCGCGTCCCGGCTGCCCGAGGACACCACGCTGACGCACGACTACCTCAGCGTCGCGCTCGAGTTCGACGACGGCCGCGACCTGACGTGGCACTGGAGCGCCGAGCTGCCCGAAGGCTTCGCCTACCGCTGCCCGCTCGAGCACTGGCGCCATCGCGAGACGCACGTCGTGGCACGGTCGGGCACGGACGGGCTCGGGCGCTGGGTCGACGAGGAGCGCCCGGTGCTCGCCGACCACCGCGCCGCGATCGGCGGGCCGCCACCCGGCCGCGTCGTGAGCGCCTGGCTCATCGCCGTCAGCCTCTTCCAGGGCGGCGTGGCGGCCGGCGAGATCAGGGGGTTCGAGCTCGTCGACGGCGACCGCGTCGTCGCCGTGCTCTAACGCACGCGCAGCTTGCGGCGCAGGAACGTCCTGTCGGCGTTCCACGCCGCCGGGCCGCTGCGAACGCCGAGCACGAGGTGGTACGCGCCCGCGGTCGTGTCGATCGCGCCGAGGAACGTGCTCGCGCCCTGGTAGCAGCGCAGCCGCGCCGGGACGCGCCCCGAGAGCGTCACCCAGCCGCCCGTCGTCCGCTTCGCGCGGCCGATCGGCGCGAGGCAGCGCACGCCGCGTGCCGGCTGGTCGTCGGCGACGAGCGTGAGCGAGTAGCGGCCCCGCTTGAGCCCCGAGCCGGTCGCGCTCAGCGTCGCGCCCCGCTTCACCGACGCGGGAGCGCTCAGCGCCGGCGGGTTCACCGCTTGGACGACGACGTCGCCGGACGGCTCGGTCGCGCACTGGGCCGCGTACGGCTGACCGCTGTGACCGCGGGCGCAGACCCAGCCCTGCGGCGCCGCGGAGCCGTCGAGGAAGGCGCCGAGCGCCGCGACGGCATCGGAGCACGCGACGTCGCCCTCGACCACCCGGACCGGGTAGCGGACGCCGTCCGACACGAGCGACCCGCAGCTCTTCGTCGCCCCGGAGGACCCGGCGACGGGAACGAGCAGGGCGGCGGACCCGGCGAGCACGGCCAGCGGGGCGATCTTCGGAAGGCTCATGCCGCAAGCCTCCACGAGCGCCGCTCCGCGGCGCAATGGGGGAGAACCGAAGCGCTAGGGACGCGGGAGCGCCCGCGAGGGCCGCGACCGGACGCCGGTCCAGCGTCGGAGGAACCTCCGCATCGCCCACGAGCCTCCCACGTGCCACGCCAGCAGCGCAGTCGACGGCACGAGCAGCCACACCGGCCAGAAGGGACCTTCGCCCGTGAGGACCCAGATCCCGACGAGCGCGCCGTTGGCGAGCGCGAAGAGGACGCCGTGGGCGCGCAGGAGCGCCCGGTCGACCCGCTGGAGGAACCGCGCCCACGCGGGCGCCCGGGTGCGCGGCAGGTCCCGTGTCAGCAGCGCGAGCTCGAGGCGGGTGCCCGCGACGGCGGCGCGGCCGGCGCGGCGTTCCAGCTCGCCCGCGTCGATCCGGCCGGAGACGTAGGCCGACCGCAGCTGCCGGAGGCACTGCTCACGCTCGGCGTCCGATGATCGCTTGACGACCATCGGACCCAGTATGCCGGGCGGCGGAAGCCGCCTAGACGAGCTCGAGGAAGACCATCTCGGTCGAGTCGCTGCGACGCGGACCGAGCTTGAGGATGCGGGTGTAGCCGCCCGGGCGCTCCGCGTACCGCGGGGCGACCTCCTCGAAGAGCTTGTGGACGGTGAACTTGTCCTGGCCGAGGGCGGCGAGCGCCTGCCGGCGGGCATGCAGGTCGCCGCGCTTGGCGAGCGTGATGAGCTGCTCGACCTCGGGCTTGACGGCCTTGGCCTTCGCCTCGCTCGTCTTGATGCGCTCGTGCTGGATGACCTCCTTGCAGAGGTTCGCCAGCAGCGCCTTGCGGTGGGAGGCGGAGCGAGAGAGCTTGTGACGGGTCTTCTGGTGGCGCATCGAGCTCAGTCCTCGCGGAGGTCGAGACCGCGCGCGTGGAGCGTCTCGACGACCTCGTCGATCGACTTCTTGCCGAAGTTCGGGATCGCGGCGAGCTCGCTCTCGGACTTCGAGATGAGGTCGCCGACGGTCTGGATGCCCGCGCGCTTGAGGCAGTTGTACGAGCGGACGCCGAGCTCGAGCTCCTCGATGAGGATGTCGTGCATCGGGCCGGGAGCGCCGCCGCCGGCGCCGACCGCCGCCGGGCCGTTGACCGCGGCGCCGTCGAGCTGGCCGCCGGGGCCGGCACGGAGGTCCTCGACGCGCTCGGGGTCGGTGAAGATCGCGAGCTGCGAGATGAGGATCTCGGCGGCCTCGCGGAGCGCGGCGACCGGCTCGATCGAGCCGTCCGTCTCGATGTCGAGCGTCAGCTTGTCGTAGTCGGTGCGCTGGCCGACGCGGGCGCCCTCGACCGAGTACGCCACGCGGCGGACCGGCGAGAAGATCGAGTCGATCGGGATGACGCCGATCGGCTGGTCGGGCGACTTGTTGTCCTCGGCCGGGCGGTAGCCGCGGCCGCGCCCGATCGTCATGTACATCTCGAGCTTCGTCTTCTTCTCGAGCGTCGCGATGTGGACGTCGGGGTTGAGGACCTCGACGCCGGCGGGCAGGTCGATGTCCTTCGCGGTGACCTCACCCGGACCGGTGACGACGAGCGGCGCCTCGACCTCGGTCGCGTCGGAGTGCATCCGGCACACCACGCCCTTGAGGTTCAGGACGATGTCCGTGACGTCCTCGGTGACGCCCGTGATCGTCGAGAACTCGTGCGCGACGCCCTCGATCCGGACGCTCGTGACGGCGGCACCGGCGAGCGACGAGAGCAGCACGCGGCGCAGCGAGTTCCCGAACGTGTAGCCGAAGCCACGGTCGAGAGGCTCGATGACGAACGAGCCACGATTGTCCTCGACGGATTCGCTGGTGATGCGAGGGATCTGGAAGTCGAGCATCGGGAGGTCCTTCGGTCGTGTCACACGCGCCGGGGGCCAAGAGGCGGCCGGGCCCGCGGCGCGGGTTGGGAAACTGGTCGGTCTACTTCGAGTACAGCTCGACGATGAGCTGCTCCTGCACCGGGGCCGCGATCTCGCGGCGCTCCGGCTTGCGCAGCACCTTCGCCGTGAGCGAGTCGTGATCCGCCTGCAGCCACGCCGGCACCTGGGCGGTGAGCTCGGTGGCGTCGCGGATGACCGGCTCGGCGGAGCTGCCGGCCTTGAAGGCGATGACGTCGCCGGCCCTGACCTGGTAGCTCGGGATGTCCACGCGACGGCCGTTGACCGTCCAGTGGCCGTGGCGCACGAGCTGGCGGGCCTGGCGGCGCGACCCGGCGAAGCCGAGGCGCACGAGCACGTTGTCGAGACGCGACTCGAGGATGGTGAGCAGGTTCTCGCCCGTGATCCCCGGCTGGCGCGAGGCCTTGTCGTAGTAGATCCGGAACTGCTTCTCGAGCACGCCGTAGTAGCGGCGGGCCTTCTGCTTCTCGCGGAGCTGCACGCGGTACTCGCTCTGCTTCTGGCGGCCACGGCCGTGGTCGCCCGGCGGGTACGCGCGGCGCTCGATGCCGCACTTGTCGGTCAGGCAGCGCTCGCCCTTCAGGAAGAGCTTCTGACCCTCACGACGGCACTGCTTGCACTGGGGGGAATGATCTCGAGCCATCAGACGCGCCGGCGCTTCCGGGGGCGGCACCCGTTGTGGGCCTGCGGAGTGACGTCCTTGACGCTCGTGACCTCGAGGCCGGCGGCCTGGAGCGACCGGATCGCGGTCTCGCGGCCCGAGCCCGGGCCCTTCACGAAGACCTCGACCTTCTGCAGGCCCTGCTCGATGCCCTTGCGGGCGGCCGAGTCGGCGGTCACCTGCGCGGCGAACGGCGTCGACTTGCGCGAGCCCTTGAAGCCGGCGCCGCCGGCGGACTCCCAAGCGATGACGTTGCCCTCGCGGTCGGTGAGGGACACGATCGTGTTGTTGAACGACGTCTTGATGTGGGCCTGGCCGACCGGGATGTTCTTCTTCGGCTTGCGGCGGCCCCGCTGGGGGCGGCGAGGGGCGGGCACTACTTCTTGCCCGCCTTCTTCTTGCCGGCGACCTGCATGCGCTTCGGGCCCTTGCGGGTGCGCGCGTTGGTCTTGGTGTTCTGGCCGCGGACCGGGAGGCCGCGCCGGTGGCGCAGGCCGCGGTAGCAGCCGATCTCCATGAGGCGCTTGATGGACTGCGAGCGCTCGCGGCGCAGATCGCCCTCGACCGTCAGCTCGCGGTCGATCGCGTCGCGCAGGCGGCCGATCTCGTCCTCCGTGAGGTCGCGCACGTACGTGTCACGCGAGATGCGCGAGTCGTCGAGCAGCTTCTGCGCCGTCGACTGACCGATGCCGTAGATGTACGTCAGGCCGATCTCGGCCCGCTTGTTCAAGGGGATGTTGATGCCTGCGATGCGCGCCACGATCTACCCCTGACGCTGCTTGTGCCGGGGGTTCGAGCAGATCACCAGGATCGCCCCATGGCGACGGATGATCTTGCACTTCTCGCACATCGGCTTGACCGACGGTCGGACCTTCATGCTGCCTTTCGGAGGACGAACGAAGAGGGTGCGCGGCGCACGCCGAAACGGCGACCAGAGCGCGACCAACGAAGATAGCACGCCCTCTCAGGCGGCAGCGGCGGAGCGATCCTCGTGCCAGGGAGTGAGGATACGCGGGCCATCGGCGGTCACCGCGATGGTGAACTCGAAGTGGGCGGCGAGCGACCCGTCCTGAGAGTAGATCGCCCAGTGGTCGTCGCCCATGCGGACGGCGTGACGGCCGGCGGTGACCATCGGCTCGACGGCGAGGACCATCCCGTCCTCGAGCAGCGGACCGCTGTTGACGGGCCCGTAGTTCGGGATCTGCGGGTCCTCGTGCATCTCCCGCCCGATGCCGTGGCCGACGAGCGACCGCACGACGCTGAGCCCGTTGGACTCGACGTACGTCTGCACCGCGTTCGACACGGCGCCGAGGCGATTGCCCGGCCGGCACTGCTCGACGGCCTTGAAGAGCGACTCCTGCGTGACCTCCAGGAGCTTCTCGGCGATCGGCGACACCGGGCCGACGGCGTACGTGCGCGCCGCGTCGGCCACCCAGCCGTCCAGCGTCACGCCGATGTCGATCGACAGGACGTCGCCCTTGCGCACCTCGTACGGCCCCGGGATCCCGTGGACCACCATGTGGTTCGGCGACGCGCAGATGGAGCCGGGGAACCCGCGGTAGCCCTTGAACGAGGGCACCGCGCCCTGCGAGCGGATGAAGCGCTCGGCGGCCTCGTCGAGCTCCTTCGTCGTGACGCCCGGCCGGACCTTGCCTTCGAGCAGCTTGTGGCACCGGACGAGGACGTCGCCCGCCGCGGCCATCTTCTCGATCTCGGCGGGGGACTTGCGGACGATCACGCCGAAGATCCTATCCGGGGCTAGATCTCGTCCTCGAGGCGCAGCGTCGCGATGGTGGCGCGCAGGCGGTCGTGCACCTCGGTGGGCGGACGCGTGCCGTCGAAGCGCTTGAGGACGCCCTTGGCGTCGTAGTGCTCGACGATCGGCTCGGTCTCCTCGTGGTAGACCCGCAGCCGCTTCTCGACCGTCTCGGGCGAGTCGTCCTTGCGCTGGATGAGCTTCGACCCGTCGATGTCGCAGACGCCGTCGTGCTTCGGCGGGTTGGACTCGACGTGGTAGACGTGGCCCTCCTTCGAGCACACCCGCCGGCCCGTGATCCGCTTGATGATCACGTCGTCGGGCACCTCGATGAGCAGCGCGGCGCTCAGCCTGCGGTCGAGCTTGGAGATCGCCTCGTCCAGCGCCTCGGCCTGGGCCACGGTGCGCGGGAAGCCGTCGAGCAGGAAGCCATCCTTGGAGTCGTCGCGCTCGACGCAGACGAGGATCATGTCGATGATCAGCTCGTCCGGGACGAGCTTGCCGTCGTCCATGTACGACTGGGCCTTCTTCCCGAGCTCGGTCTCGTTGGCGACCGCCTCGCGGAGCATGTTGCCCGTCGCGATGTACGGGAGGTGGAAGTCCTCCTCGAGCCGCTCCGCCTGGGTCCCCTTCCCGGCCCCGGGCGGGCCGAGGAGGATCAGGTTGAGCTCGCTCACTTCAGGAAGCCCTCGTAGTTGCGCATCATCAGCTGGGCCTCGAGCTGCTTCATCGTGTCGAGCGCGACGCCGATGACGATCAGCAGCGAGGTACCGCCGAAGTAGAAGTTGGCCGAGGTCTGGTTGATGAGGATCGTCGGGAGCGCGGCGACCGCGGCGAGGTAGAGGGCGCCGGGGAACGTCAGGCGCGCGAGCACACGATCGAGGAACTCCGCCGTCGGGCGGCCGGGTCTGACGCCGGGGATGAACCCGCCGTACTTCTTCAGGTTGTCCGCCTGGTCCACCGGGTTGAACGTGACCGCGGTGTAGAAGTACGTGAAGAGGATGATCATGATCGTCTCGCCGACGATGTAGGCCCACCCGTTCGGCGAGAAGAAGTTCGCGAAGTCGTTGCCCGCGTTGCTGTTGAGCAGCTGCCCGATCGTGGGCGGGAACGCCATGATCGACGCGGCGAAGATGACCGGGATGACGCCGGCCATGTTCACGCGCAGCGGCAGGTAGGTCTGCCCGCCGCTCGACATGCGGCGCCCGATGACGCGCTTGGCGTACTGGATCGGGATCCGGCGCTGGCCCTCCTGCACGAAGACGATCGCCGCGATCACGCCGAGCGCGAGGAAGGGCATCATCACCTTGAAGACCGGGTCCGGGTTCGTCCACCAGGCCTGCACGCCGTTCGGCAGGCTCGACACGATCGACGCGAAGATCATCAGCGAGATGCCGTTGCCGATGCCGCGCTGGGTGATCAGCTCGCCCAGCCACATGACGAGCACGCAGCCGCAGGTGAGGCAGGTGACGATGAGGAACACCGTCGGCGCGTCGAAGTTCGAGATGAGCGGCGTGCCGGCCGACGCGGTGAACGACTTGAAGAGGAAGACGTAGCCGATCGCCTGGCCGAACGCGAGGCCCACGGTCAGGTAGCGCGTGTACTGCGTGATGCGCTGCTGGCCGACCTCGCCCTCCTTCTGCAGCTTCTCGAGCGACGGCACGACGACCGTCAGGAGCTGCAGGATGATCGAGGCCGTGATGTACGGCATGATCCCGAGCGCGAACAGCGCGATGCGGGACAGCCCGCCGCCGCTGAACAGGTTCAGGAACCCGAGGATGTTCGAGCCCCCGAACTGCTCCTGGACCGCCTCCACCGCATCGGTGTTGATCGACGGCACGGGGATGTGCGCGCCGAGCCGGTAGATCACGAGCAGCGCGCCGGTGAAGGCGAGCTTCTTCCTGATCTCCCCGACGGTGAAGGCCTTGAGGATCGTCGACAGCATGGGCGGCGGCCCAGAGTAGTGGTTGTTACTCGGACGCGGTGTCGGCGGTCGCGCCGATGACCACGGCGGTCCCGCCCGCGGCCTCGATCTTCTCGCGCGCGGACGCGGAGAAGCCGTGGGCGTGGACGGTGAGCCCCTTGGTCAGCTCGCCCTTGCCGAGGACCTTGACGTCGATGCCCTTGCGCTTGGCCAGGCCCTTCTCGCGCAGCGCCTCCGGGGTCACCTCGGCGCCGGCCTCGAAGCGATCCTCGAGGTCGGAGAGGTTGATCGGCTGCGTGTGCGTCCGGAACGGCTCGAACGGCATCGACATCTTCTTCGTCGGGCCGCGGAGCTTGCGCACGTGCATGTGGAGCGGCATCTGGCCGCCCTCGTACGTCGACTTGTCCTTCGAGCCGGAGCGCGAGCCCGCGCCCTTCTGGCCGCGGCCGGCGGTCTTGCCGCCGTTCGACCCCTCGCCGCGCCCGACGCGCTTGCGCGCCTTGCGGGAGCCGGGGGCCGGCTTGAGCGAGTGCAGGCCGATGCGCCCGTTCGTCTCAGCCGTCTCCGTCTTCTCGGTCTTCTCGTCAGCCATCCGTCTTCACCAAGTGCCGGACCCGGTGGATCATGCCCCGGGTCTGCTCGTTGTCCTTCACCTCGACGGTGTGGCCGATGCGACGCAGGCCGAGGGAGCGCAGGGTCTCACGCTGAGCGTGGTTGGCCCCGTTCTTCGACTTGACCTGGGTCACCTTCATGCCGTCACCTCTTCGGCCTCCGACTCCTCGGCCGGTGCCTCGGGCGTCTCCTCCGCCGCGGCGGCGGTCTGGTCGGTCAGGCCGAGCACGCGGTTGACCGACAGGCCGCGCAGCTCCGCGACCTCCTCGGGCTTGCGCAGCGTCTCGAGCGCCGCGACCGTCGCCTTGACGAGGTTGATCGGGTTCTGCGAGCCGAGGCTCTTGGACAGGATGTCGTGCAGGCCGGCGAGCTCGAGCACCGCGCGCACGCCGCCGCCGGCGATGACGCCGGTACCGGGCGAGGCCGGCTTGAGCAGCACGCGGCCGGAGCCGTAGACGCCCAGCGACGGGTGCGTGATCGTCGACCCGTGCTTCGGCACGCGGAAGAGGTTCTTCTTGGCCTGCTCGACGCCCTTCTGGATGGCGAGCGGGACCTCGCGGGCCTTGCCGTAGCCGACGCCGACGACGTCGCGCTCGTCGCCCACCACGACCAGCGCGGTGAACGAGAAGCGACGGCCGCCCTTGACGACCTTCGCGACGCGGTTGATCTCCACGACGCGCTCCTGCAGGTCGAGCCCGACGGGGCTCACTGAGCGGTCGATGGCCTGGTGCTTCTGGCTCATACGGCGACGCCTCCCTCGCGAACGCCCTCGGCGAACGCCTTCACGCGCCCGTGGTACTGGTAGCCGCCGCGGTCGAACACGGCGCGCTCGATGCCCGCGGCCTTCGCGCGCTCGGCCAGCAGCTTGCCGGCCTGCGCCGCCTGCTCCATCGGCTTGAGCCCGCGCAGGTCCGACTCGGTCCACTGCACGGCGGCCAGCGTGTGGCCGCGCTCGTCGTCGATGAGCTGGGCGAAGAGCCCCTTGTTGGAGCGGAAGACGCTGATGCGGGGTCGCGCCGCGGTGCCGCGCACCTTGGCACGCACCCGGCGGCGCCGCTTGAGGCGGCGCGCTTCCTTGGTGACGATGCTCATGCGCGCTTACCGACCTTCCTGGCGACGTACTCACCCTCGTACCGGATGCCCTTGCCCTTGTAGGGCTCCGGCGGGCGCTGCTTGCGGATGTTCGCGGCGATCTCGCCGACGAGCTGCTTGTCGATGCCCTTCACGACGATGCGCGTGGGCTGCGGCACCTCGAACTCGATGCCCTGCGGGGCCTCGATCGGGACCGGGTGCGAGTAGCCGAGCGCGAGCTCGAGGTTCTTGCCCTTGAGCTGCGCGCGGTAGCCGACGCCCTGGATCTCGAGACGCTTCTCGAAGCCCTGCGTCACGCCGGTGACCATGTTCGCGACGAGCGAACGGGTCAGGCCGTGCAGGGCGCGATGCTCACCGCGGTCGGTCGGGCGGGTGACGACCAGCTGGCCGTCCTCCTGCTCGACGCCGATGTCGCGGTTCTTGCGCTCGCTGAGCGCGCCGCGCGGGCCGGTGACGTGGACCACCTCGGGCTCCACCTTGACCGTCACCCCGTCAGGCACCGGAATGGGCTTGCGGCCGATACGGGACATGCGCTACCAGACCTCCGCGACGACTTCGCCGCCGACCTTCTCGAGGCGGGCGTCGTGGCCGGTCATGACGCCCTTGGACGTCGACATGATCGCGGTGCCCAGGCCGCCCTGGACCTTGGGGATCGCCGGCGCGGGCACGTAGTGCCGCTGGCCGGGACGCGAGACGCGGCGCAGGCCCGTGATGGCCGAGCGACGGTCGTCCGTGTACTTGAGCCGCACCTTGATGACCTCGCCGGGATGGTCGGCGTTGGGCGCCTCGACGTCGAAGCCCTGGATGTAGCCCTGCTCCGTGAGGATGCGGGCCATCTCGCGCTTGAGCTTCGACGACGGGATCTCGACCGTCTCGTGGGCGGCCGTGATCGCGTTGCGGATGCGCGTGAGGAAGTCTGCGATCGGGTCCGTCATCTACCAGCTCGACTTCGTCATGCCGGGGATGAAGCCCTGATGGGCGAGCTCGCGCAGGCAGATCCGGCACAGGCCGAACTTGCGGTACACGGCGCGCGGCCGGCCGCAGCGGCGGCAGCGGGTGTACTCGCGCGTCTTGAACTTGGAGCCGCGTGCCTGGCGCACGCGCTGGGACGTCTTGGCCATGGCTAGGCAGCCTCGGTCTCGGGGGTCTGTGCGAACGCGGGACGGTTCTCCCGCGAGAACGGCATGCCCAGCGCCTCGAGCAGCGCGAAGGCCTCGCCGTCCGTCTGGGCCGACGTCACGATCGTGACGTCGAGGCCGCGAACCTGGTCGACGGCGTCGTAGTCGATCTCCGGGAAGATGATCTGCTCGCGCACGCCCATCGTGTAGTTGCCGCGCCCGTCGAACGAGCGCGGGTTCAGCCCGCGGAAGTCGCGGATCCGCGGCACGGCGACCGACATCAGCCGGTCGAGGAACTCGTACGCGCGCTCGCCGCGCAGCGTCACCGAGATGCCGACGGCCATGCCCTCGCGCAGCTTGAACTGGGCGATCGACTTGCGGGCGCGCCGGATGTTCGGCTTCTGCCCCGCGATCGTCGCCAGCTGCTCCTGCGCGGCGTCGAGCATCTTCGAGTCCTGCTTGGCCTCGCCGACGCCCATGTTGAGGACGACCTTCTCGACCTTCGGCGCCTGCATCGAGGACGAGTAGCCGAAGCGCTCGATCAGCGCCGGCTTGATCTCCTCGAGGTACCGCTCCTTGAGACGCGCAGCCATCAGTCGATCCGGTTGCCCGTACGACGCGCCGTGCGATGGCGGTCGCCGCCGTCGCGGGTGATGCCCACGCGGGTCGGCTTGTTGTCGCTGGGGTCGATGAGCATGACGTTGGAGACGTGGATCGGGCCTTCCTTCTCGATGACCCCGCCGGGGTCGGTCGAGCCGGGACGCGGCCGCTGGTGGCGCTTGACGATGTTGAGCCCCTCGACGAACACGCGCTCGTTCTTGGGCTCCACCCGGAGGACCTTGCCCGTCTTGCCACGGTCCTTGCCGGAGATGACGATCACCTGGTCGTCGCGCCTGATCTTCAGCTTAGAAGGTCGGTTCGCAGACATTCCTAGAGGACCTCGGGGGCCAGGGAGACGATCTTCATGAAGTTGCGCTCGCGCAGCTCGCGGGCCACCGGCCCGAAGATGCGCGTGCCGCGCGGGTTGTTCTGGGCGTCGATGATCACGGCGGCGTTCTCGTCGAAGCCGATGTACGTGCCGTCCTCGCGCCCGAAGGGCTTCTTCGTGCGCACGACGACCGCGCGGACGACCTCGCCCTTCTTCACGTTGCCCTGCGGCGTCGCCTGCTTGACGGTGGCGGTGATGATGTCGCCGACCGACGCGTAGCGACGCCGCGAGCCGCCCACCACGCGGATCACGAGGATCTCGCGGGCGCCGGTGTTGTCGGCGACGCGGAGGCGTGACTCGTTCTGGATCACTTCGCGCGCTCCAGGACCTCATCGAGGCGCCAGCGCTTCGTCTTCGAGAGCGGGCGGCTCTCGATGATCCGCACGGTGTCGCCCTCGTTGGCGTCGTTGCTCTCGTCGTGCGCGTGCAGCGTCGTGGACGAGCGGACGATCTTCTCGTAGCGGCGGTGCCGGCGGGCGGAGTCGATGCGCACGGTGATCGTCTTGTCCGGCTTGGCGGACACGACGAGGCCCTGGCGCACCTTCTTGGCGCCGTGCTCGTGCTCGACCGGCGGGGTCGGGGGGACCTCCGTCCGGTTGGCTCGGGCCTTCTCGCGCTCCTGCAGGCGGCGACGACGACGGGCGACGGCCTTCTTGCGGCGCTCCTCGACGCGCTCGGCCTGCCGCTCCTCCTTCGTGCGCGGCTTGCGCGCGGAGGCAGCGGCCTGCTTCTTCGCGGCGCGCTCTTCCTTCTTGGAGACCGCAGCAGCGGCGGGAGCGGCCTCTTCGGCCTCGGGAGCGGCCTCGGCCTCACCAGTGGTGCCGGCCTCGGCGGCCTCGACGGCCTCCGTCGTCTCCTCGACCGTGTCCTCGGTCGTCTCGGGGTTCTCTTCGGGGGTCTCCATCAGTCCACCTTCACTCCGCGCTGGCGCGCGATCGTCAGCGCGCGCGCGAGGTCGCGCTTGGCCGTCCGCATGCCCGCCGTGTTCTCCAGCTCGCCGGTGGCGTGGGAGAAGCGCAGGCCGAACATCTCGCGGCGCTGGGTACGGATGTGGTCGAGGAGGTCCTTGTCCTCGAGCTCACGCAGCTCACGGGGCTTCATGCGGCAACCCCCTCGGTCTCCTCGCGGGTGACGAACTTCGCCTTGATCGGGAGCTTCTGGATCGCGAGGCGCATGGCGTCACGGGCGAGCGGCTCGGGCACGCCGGCCAGCTCGAACATGACGCGGCCCGGCTTGACCACGGCGACCCAGCCCTCGGGCGAGCCCTTGCCGGAGCCCATGCGGGTCTCGGCCGGCTTCTTCGTGTAGGCCTTGTCCGGGAAGACGTTGATCCACACCTTGCCGCCACGCTTGATCTTGCGGGTCATCGCGATACGAGCGGCCTCGATCTGGCGGTTCGTGATCCAGCCGGCCTCGAGGGCCTTGATCCCGTACTCGCCGAACTGAACGACCGTCTGGCCACGCGACAGCCCGGGCTTGCGCCCGCGGTGCTGCTTGCGGTGCTTGACGCGCTTCGGGGAGAGCATCTAGCGACCTCCCCCGCCGTAGCCGCCGCCACCGCCGCCGCGGCCGCCACGGCCGCCCGGACCGCCGCCGAAGCCGCCACGGCCACCGCCGCCGCCGCCACCGCGACCGCCGCGGCCACCGGGACCGCCGGGGCCACCCGGGCCGCCACGGCCACGGCCGCGGCCGCCGCCGTCGCGATCGCCGCCGCGCCCACGCCCGCGGCCACGGCCGTCGCGGCCGTCGCGGTCGTCGCGCTGCGTCGACGGGGCGTCCATCTCGGTGAGGTCCACGCCGGTGAAGCCCTCGGGCATGATCTCGCCCTTGTTGATCCAGCACTTCACGCCGATGCGGCCGAAGGTGGTGCGGGCCTCCCAGAAGCCGTAGTCGATGTCCGCGCGGAGCGTGTGGAGCGGCACGCGGCCGTCCGAGTACATCTCCGTGCGGGCCATCTCGGCGCCGCCGAGGCGGCCGGAGACCTGGATCTTGCAGCCCTTCGCGCCCGAGCGCATCGCGCTGGTGAGCGCGCGCTTCATCGCGCGGCGGAAGGCGACGCGGTTCTGCAGCTGCTCGGCGATCGACTGCGCGACGAGCTTCGCGTCGAGCTCGGGGCGCTTGATCTCGAGGATGTTGACCTTGATCGACTTGCCGGTCATCCGATGCAGGTCGCGCCGCAGGGCGTCGACCTCCGAGCCCGACTTGCCGATGACGATGCCCGGCCGGGCCGTGTGGATGTTGACCTCGACCTCGTTCGCGTCCTTGCGGATCGTGATGTCCGAGAGGCCGGCATGCGAGAGCTTGTTGAGGATGTGGTCCCGGATGTGGACGTCCTCGGCGAGGTAGTCGTCGAAGTTTCGCTCCGTGAACCAGTTCGACTTCCAGTCGTGGATGTAGCCCACGCGCATGCTCTCGGGGTGAACCTTCTGTCCCATGAGTTCGTCAGTCCTTCGGCGTGAGCGTGATCGTGAGGTGGCTGGTGCGCTTGCGGATCCGGGTCGCGCGGCCCATCGCGCGCGGCTGGAAGCGCTTGAGGGTCGGACCCTCGTCCGCCGTGGCGTTGAGGACGCGCAGGTCGTCGCCCACGAGGTCGTGGTTGTGCTCGGCGTTGGCGATGGCCGACTCGAGGACCTTGCGCCAGTCCTCGGCCACCGAGCGCGGCGAGAACGCCAGGATAGAACGCGCCTCCTGGACCGACTTCCCGCGCACGTGGTCGGCGACGAGCCGCGCCTTGCGGGCGCTCGTGCGGACGTACTTCGCGTGGGCGCGGACCGTGACCAGCTGATCGCCGTTGCGGCGCTTCTCGGCCTTCGGGGCGGCGGCCGGCTTGGCCTCGTCCTTCTTGGCGGCCGGCTTGCGGCGCGTCTTCGGCTTCTCCTCGGCCTCGGCCGTCGGCTCGTCGGCCTTCTTCGCGCGCGAACGCGGCTTCGGCTTCTCCTCCGTCGCCTCGGCGCCGGTCGCGCCGGCCTCGGCGGCGTCCTTGTCGACGCCGGTCTCGGCCGCAGCGGTGCCCTCCGCCTTCTTGGCGGCCGGCTTGCGCTTGGGCTTCGGCTTCTCCTCGGCCGGAGCCTCGGCGGACGCCTGCGCCTTCTGCTCGGCGGCGGCCTGCGCGGCCTGCTGGGTCTCGAGCTCCTCCTTGGCGGGGGTGCCCTTGCCCTCCTGGTCCGAAGGCTGGTCGATCTTGGTGCCGGCGTCCTTCGCCATGGCTACCGCACCTTCCCCGAGCCCGCGTGCCCGCGGAACGTCCGCGTGGGCGCGAACTCGCCCAGCTTGTGACCGACCATGGCCTCGGAGACGAACACGGGGATGTGCTTGCGCCCGTCGTGGACGGCGATCGTGTGACCGACCATCTCCGGGAAGATCGTCGAGGTCCGCGACCAGGTCTTGACCATCTGCTTGGTGCCGGAGGAGTTCATCGAATCGATGCGCGCCATCAGGCGCTCCTCGACCCACGGCCCCTTCTTGCTCGAACGGCTCATGTCTAGCGCTTGCCCTTGCCACGCCGGCGGCCGCGCACGATGTAGCGGTCCGACGGCTTGTTCTTCTTGCGGGTCCTGTACCCGAGCGTCGGCACGCCCCACGGGGTGACCGGGTGACGACCGGGGGTCGTCGAGCCCTCGCCGCCGCCGTGCGGGTGGTCGACCGGGTTCATCGCCGTGCCGCGCGTCTGCGGGCGGACGCCCAGGTGACGCTTGCGGCCGGCCTTGCCGATCTTGACGTTCTGGTGGTCGGCGTTGCCGACGACGCCGACGGTCGCGCGGCAATCCGTGCGGACCATCCGCATCTCGCCCGACGGCAGGCGCAGGGTGGCGTAGTCGCCCTCCTTCGCCATGAGCTGGATGCCCGTGCCGGCCGAGCGGCCCAGCTGGGCGCCGCGGCCCGGCTGCAGCTCCACCGCGTGCACCACGGTGCCGGTGGGGATCCGGCCGAGCGGCAGCGAGTTGCCGATGTCGATCGGCGCGTCGGGCCCGCTCATGACGGTCATGCCCACCCGCAGGCGGTTCGGCGCGATGATGTAGCGCTTCTCGCCGTCGGAGTAGTGCAGGAGCGCGATGTACGAGGTGCGGTTCGGGTCGTACTCGATCGCGGCGACGCGAGCGGGCACGCCGTCCTTGCGGCGCTTGAAGTCGATCCGGCGGTAGAGGCGCTTGGCGCCGCCGCCGCGGTGACGCGCGGTCTTGCGCCCGCGCGAGTTGCGGCCGCCCGACTTCGTCAGGCCCTCGGTGAGCGACTTCTCCGGCTTGGTCTTGGTGATCTCCGAGAAGTCGGGGTACGAGACGAAGCGGAGGCCCGGGCTGGTGGGCTTGGGCTTGCGGATGGGCATGTGGGACTAGCCCTCCTCGAGGCCCTGCAGGCCCTGGAAGATCGGGATCGTGTCGCCCGGCTTGACCTGGACGATGGCCTTCTTCCACGCCCGGGTGCGCCCGCTGGTGTAGCCGCGCCGCTTGGGCTTCGACTTCACGCTCATCGTGCGGACGTCGACCACGGTGACGTCGAAGAGCTTCTCGACGGCCTGCCGGATCTGCGTCTTGTGCGCGTCCGGGTGGACGCGGAACGTGTACTTGTCCGCACTCGCCAGCACGTAGCTCTTCTCGCTGACGACGGGACGGATGACGACCTGGGAGGCGTCCATCAGCTCGTCGCCCTCCTCGTGAGCTCGTCGAGCGCCGTTTGCGACACCAGCACCGCGGCCGCGCCGACGAGGTCGGCGACGCCGACGGCGCCCGCCGGCAGCACCGACGTCCGGTCGAGGTTGCGGAACGAGTACGCGACCTTCGCCTCGGCGTCGGTGAGCACGACCAGCGTCGGCGTCGCAGCCGCGTCCCAGCCCCCGAGGAGCTGGACGGCCTGCTTCGTCGACGGCGTGTCGAACGGCGCCGGGTCGAAGACCGCGATCGAGCCGCGCTCTGCGTGCAGCGACAGAGCGCTGCGCAGCGCCGCGCGGCGCTCCTTGCGGTTGACCTTGAAGGTGTACTTGCGCGGCTGCGGCCCGAAGACCGTGCCGCCGCCGGTCCAGATCGGCGAGCGCGACGAGCCGGCGCGGGCACGGCCGGTGCCCTTCTGGCGCCACGGCTTCGCGCCGCCGCCGCGGACGTTGCCGCGCGTCTTCGTCGAGTGCGTGCCCCGGCGGCGCGCCGCCAGCTCCGCGCGCACGGACTCGTGCACGAGCGGGCCGTTGAAGCTCTGGCCGAACGCGTTGTCGTCGAGGTCGGCCTTCTTCGAGCCGCCGAGGATCGGAGCGCTAGCCATCGGTGCGCACCTCCACGATGCCGTTGCGGGGACCGGGGACCGCGCCGCGGACGACGAGCAGGTTCTGCTCGGCATCGATGCGGACGATCTCGAGCCCGGGCTGCGTGATGCGCTTGTTGCCCATCTGGCCGGGCATGCGCTGGCCGGGAAGCACGCGCGACGGGGTCGCGGACGCGCCGATCGAGCCGGGAGCGCGGACGTTGTGCGAGCCGTGACTGACGGGGCCGCGGGAGAAGCCGTGGCGCTTGATGCCGCCCTGGAAGCCCTTGCCCTTGGAGGTGCCGGAGACCTTGACCTTCTGGCCGGCCTCGAACGCCTCGACGGTGACGGTGTCGCCCACCTGCCACTCGCCGGCGTGGTCGCGGAACTCCACGACGTGCTTCATGGGCGGGGCGCCGGCCTTCTTGAGGTGGCCGAGCTCGGCCTTCGACAGCTGCTTCTCACGCGTCGCGCCGAAGGCGAGCTGCACGGCCTCGTAGCCGTCGCGCTCGAACGTGCGGATGCCGGTCACCGGGCACGGGCCGGCCTCGAGCACGGTGACGCGCTCCACCCGGCCGTCCTCCTGGAACAGCTGGGTCATGCCGAGCTTCTTGGCGAGGATGGCGGGCATGGTCTAGGCGAGCCGGATCTCGATGTCGACGCCGGCGGGAAGGTGGTCGAGACGCTGGAGCGAGTCCACCGTCTTCGGAGTCGGCTGATGGATGTCGATCAGCCGCTTGTGCGTCCGGATCTCGAAGTGCTCCTGCGAGTCCTTGTCCTTGAACGGCGAGCGGATGACCGCGTACACGTTCTTCTCGGTCGGCAGGGGCACGGGGCCGCTCACCGTCGCGCCGGTGCGCGTGGCGGTGTCGACGATGTCCTTCGCCGCCGTCTCGATGGCCGAGTGGTCGTAGGCCTTGAGCCGGATCCGGATCTTGTTCTGGGCGAGTCCTGCCATGGTGTCTCTGGGCGCTAGTGGGGGCGGGTCGACTCGACCCGCCCCCTAGCAGTCAGTGGTGTCGTTCCTCGATCCCTACTGGACGATCTCGGTCACGACGCCGGAGCCGACGGTGCGGCCGCCCTCGCGGATCGCGAAGCGCAGGCCCGCGTCCATGGCGATCGGCTGGATCAGCTCGATGTCCATCGCGACGTTGTCGCCCGGCATGACCATCTCGACGCCCTCGGGGAGCTGAGCGGAGCCGGTGACGTCCGTCGTGCGGAAGTAGAACTGGGGCCGGTAGCCGGTGAAGAACGGCGTGTGACGGCCGCCCTCCTCCTTCTTGAGGACGTAGACCTCGGCCTTGAACTTGGTGTGCGGGGTGATCGAGCCCGGCTTGCAGAGGACCTGCCCGCGCTGGATCTCCTCGCGCTTCGTGCCGCGGAGGAGGCAGCCGACGTTGTCGCCGGCCTCGCCGCGGTCGAGGATCTTGCGGAACATCTCGACGCCCGTCACGACGGTCTTCGTCGTGTCGGTGATGCCGACGATCTCGACCTCCTCACCGGTGGTGATGACGCCCTGCTCGATGCGGCCGGTCGCGACGGTGCCGCGGCCGGTGATCGAGAAGACGTCCTCGACCGGCATCAGGAACGGGCGGTCGAGCGGGCGCTCGGGCTCCGGGATGTAGGTGTCGAGCTGCTCGGCGAGATCGAGGATCTTCTGCGTGTACTCGGGGTCGCCCTCGAGCGCCTTCAGCGCCGAGCCGGTGACGAACGGGATGTCGTCGCCCGGGAACTCGTACTCGCTGAGCAGGTCGCGGACCTCGACCTCGACGAGCTCGAGGAGCTCCTCGTCGTCGACCATGTCGGCCTTGTTGAGGAACACGACGATGTACGGCACGCCGACCTGGCGGGCGAGCAGGATGTGCTCGCGCGTCTGGGGCATGGGGCCGTCCGCCGCCGAGACCACGAGGATCGCGCCGTCCATCTGCGCGGCGCCCGTGATCATGTTCTTCACGTAGTCCGCGTGGCCCGGGCAGTCGACGTGCGCGTAGTGACGGTTCTCAGTCTCGTACTCGACGTGCGACGTGGCGATCGTGATGCCACGCTCCTTCTCCTCCGGAGCGTTGTCGATCTCCTCGAAGGAGCGCGCCTGGCCGCCGTACGTGTCCGACAGGACCTTCGTGATGGCAGCAGTCAGCGTCGTCTTGCCGTGGTCGATGTGACCGATCGTGCCGACGTTGACGTGCGGCTTGTTGCGCTCGAACTTCTCCTTGGCCACTGGGGGATTCTCCTCTGCGGATCTAGAACTCTTGGAAGGTACTAAGGCTGGGCTCAAGCCGCCGTCGCGTCGCCGCCGCGCTCGCCGACGACCTTCTCGGCGATGTTGGGCGGGACCTCGTCGTAGCTGTCGAACTGCATCGTGTAGGTCGCCCGTCCCTGGGTGGACGAACGCAGGTCGGTCGCGTAGCCGAACATCTCCGACAGCGGCACCTTGGCCGTGACGGCGAGGGCGTTGCCGCGCCGGTCCTGGCCCTCGACGCGGCCGCGCCGCTTCGAGAGGTCGCCGATGACGTCGCCCAGGTACTCCTCGGGCGTGACGACCTCGACGGCGAAGATCGGCTCGAGCAGGATCGGCTTCGCGCGCTTGGCCGCCTCGGCCAGGGCGAGCGAGCCGGCGATCTTGAACGCGATCTCCGACGAGTCGGTCTCGTGGTACTTGCCGTCGACGAGCGTCGCGCGCACGTCGACCAGCGGGTAGCCGGCCTTGACGCCCGAGTCGAGCGCCTCCTCGATGCCCTTCTCGACCGAGGGGATGAACTCGGTCGGGATCGACCCGCCCTTGATCTTGTTGACGAAGTCGAAGCCCTCGCCGGGCGCCGGCTCGAGATCGATGTAGACGATGCCGTACTGGCCCGAGCCGCCGGTCTGCTTGACGAAGCGGCCCTCGACCTTCTGCGCCGTGCCCTTGATGGTCTCGCGGTACGAGACCTGCGGGCGGCCGACGTTCGCCTCGACCTTGAACTCGCGCTTCATGCGATCGACGAGGATCTCGAGGTGCAGCTCGCCCATCCCGGAGATCTCGGTCTGGCCGGTCTCCTCGTTCGTGGCGACCTGGAAGGTCGGGTCCTCCTCGGCCAGGCGCTGGAGCGCGGTGGCCATCTTCTCCTGGTCGACCTTCGTCTTCGGCTCGACGGCCACCTTGATGACCGGCTCGGGGAAGTCGATGGTCTCCAGGCGGACGGGCTTGTCGGGCGCGCACAGCGTGTCGCCGGTGACGACCTGCTTGATGCCGACCGCCGCGGCGATCTCGCCCGCGTAGATCTCGTCGATGTCCTTGCGCTCATTGGCGTGCATCTCGAGGATGCGCCCGATGCGCTCGGTCTTGCCGGTCGTGACGTTGAGGATGCGCGAGCCGGCCTCGAGCTTGCCCGAGTAGACGCGGAAGTACGTGAGCTTCCCGAAGAACGGGTCGGCCATGATCTTGAACGCGAGCGCGGCGAACGGCGCGCTGTCGTCGGCCGGACGCTCGATCTCGTCGCCGTCGACGCCGCCGCGCAGGACCTCGACGCCCTTGACCGGCGGCACGTCGAGCGGGCTCGGCAGGTAGTCGATGACCGCGTCGAGCAGGGGCTGGACGCCCTTGTTCTTGAACGCGGAGCCGCAGAAGACCGGCGTCAGCTCGATGGCGAGCACCGCCTTGCGGATCGCGGCCTTGAGCTGCTCCTTCTCGACGTCGCCGTTCTCGAGGTACGCCTCGGCGAGCTCGTCGTCGAAGTGGCTGACGGCGTCGATGAGCTCCTCGCGCGCGGCCTCGGCCTCCTCCTGCATGTCGGCCGGGATGTCGACGATCTCCTGCTCCTTGCCGAGGTCGTCGAGGTACCGGATGGCCTTCATGCCGATGAGGTCGACGATGCCGGCGAAGTCGCCCTCGGAGCCGATCGGCAGCTGGACCGGCACGGCGTTCGCGCCGAGGCGGTCGTGCATCGTCTTCACCGAGCCGGCGAAGTCCGCGCCGATGCGGTCCATCTTGTTGATGAACGCGATGCGCGGGACGGAGTACTTGTCGGCCTGGCGCCAGACCGTCTCGGACTGCGGCTCGACGCCGGCGACGGAGTCGAACAGGGCGATGGCACCGTCGAGCACGCGCAGCGACCGCTCGACCTCGACCGTGAAGTCGACGTGGCCGGGCGTGTCGATGATGTTGATCCGATGGTCGTTCCACTGGGCAGTGGTGGCCGCGGACGTGATCGTGATGCCGCGCTCCTGCTCCTGCTCCATCCAGTCCATCGTGGCCGCGCCCTCGTGGACCTCGCCGATCTTGTAGGTGCGCCCCGTGTAGTAGAGGATGCGCTCCGTCGTCGTGGTCTTGCCGGCATCGATGTGCGCCATGATGCCGATGTTGCGGGTCTTGTCGAGCGGGAACTTGCGGGGCATGAAGTGGAGTGTGGGGAAGCTTTGAGAGTGGCTTGGGTGGACGGCCGGAGAACGAACAACGGGCCCGATCGGGCCCGCGCGCGTACGTCGTCCTTGCGTGCGCCGAGCCCTATGTGGTCGAGGTCTCCATTGCCTGCTGAGGTGCTGTCGGGCGGGCGCGCATGAGCGCGTCGGCTCCCGAAGCGACTGAGGAGCATAGCAGCAGATCCGGGGCTGTTCGGGGCGCCGGAGGGCGGCCCACGAACGTACTCCGTGGACTGGTCGGAATCGCGTTCCTGGGCGCGTTCCTGACGGCGATCTCGAGCTTCCTCGACATCCTCCACGTCACCACCGGGCAGACGACGCTCGACAGCCAGACGGGCTTCGACAAGCACTCCGTCGCGATGCTCCTCCTGGGCCTCGCGGCCGTCCCGATGGCGCTCGGCGCGCTGCGCGGCGCGAGGCCGGCGATGATCGCCCTCGCCCTCATCGGGCTCGTGATCGTGATCGTCGCGTTCACGGTCGACCTGCCCGACGCGCTCGACGAGGGCCTGTACGGCGAGCGCTACGAGAGCGCGCAGGCCAAGCCCGCCATCGGCTTCTACGTCGAGACGATCGGCGGGATGCTGCTCGTCGTCGCCGGCGGCCTCATGCTGATGCAGCCGGCGCGGACGAAGGAGACCTAGAGGAAGGCGCGGCGCGGGGGCCGCGCCGCCACTACCAGCGGTAGTGGGCGAAGGCCTTGTTGGCCTGCGCCATGCGGTAGATGTCGTCCTTGCGCTTGTACGCGCCGCCCTGCTGGTTGTTCGCGTCGAGCAGCTCGTTCGCGAGGCGCTGGGCCATCGTCTTCTCGCGGCGCTGGCGCGCGAACTCGACGAGCCAGCGGACCGCGAGGGTGCGGGCGCGGCGCGGCGGGACCTCGACGGGGACCTGGTAGGTCGCGCCGCCGACGCGGCGGGAGCGGACCTCGAGGACCGGGGTGAGCGTCTTGATCGACTGCTCGAGGGCCTCGATGGGATCCTTGCCCGTGCGCTCGCCGAGGATGGCGAGGGCGTCGTAGACGATCTGCTCGGCCGTGCTCTTCTTGCCGTCGAGCATGACCTTGTTCACGACCTGGGTGACCAGGCGCGAGCGGTGGACGGGGTCCGGCTCGATCGGCCGGATCTGGGCTGCAGCGCGGCGGGGCATGGCTACTTCTTCTTCACGCCGTACTGCGAGCGGGCCTTCTTGCGGTCGCTGACGCCGGCGGCGTCGAGCGTCCCGCGGACCACCTTGTAGCGCACGCCCGGCAGGTCCTTGACGCGGCCGCCGCGCACGAGCACCACGGAGTGCTCCTGCAGGTTGTGGCCCTCGCCGGGGATGTAGGCCGTGACCTCGATGCCGCCGGAGATGCGCACGCGGGCCACCTTGCGAAGGGCCGAGTTCGGCTTCTTCGGCGTGGTGGTGTAGACGCGAGTGCAGACGCCGCGCCGCTGGGGAGCGGCGACCTTCTTCTTGCGGCCCTTGCCGGACTTCAGGCCCGGCGTGGCCAGCTTCTTGGACTTCGGGTGGCGTCCCTTGCGGATCAGCTGCGAGGTCGTGGGCATGCGGTCCGCCAGCCTAGCAGCCCGGATCAGGCCGCCAGAGCGCCCAGCGCGTCGCCCGGCGGCGTGAACTCGAGGCCCTGGTCGCGCGCCACCGGCTCGTACGTGACCTTGCCGCCGGCGACGTTCAGGCCGAGCATGAAGCCGGGGTCCGAGCCGAGGGCCCGGTGCACCCCGTCGGTGGCCAGCTTGACCACGTACGGCATGGTCGCGTTGGTCAGGGCGTAGGTCGACGTGACCGGCACCGCGCCCGGCATGTTGGCGACGCAGTAGTGGGTGATCCCGTCGATCTCGTAGGTCGGGTCCGTGTGCGTCGTCGGCCGCGACGTCTCGAAGCAGCCGCCCTGGTCGATCGCGACGTCGACGAGCACCGCGTGCTTCTTCATGAGGCCGAGCTGGTCGCGCGAGATGAGCTTCGGCGCCTTGGCCCCGTGCACGAGCACCGCGCCGATGACGAGGTCGACCTGCGGGAGGAGCTGCTCGATCTCGAGCGTGGACGAGTAGACGGTCGACGCGCGGTCGTTCAGGAGGATCTCGACCTCGCGCAGGCGGTCGATGTTGCGGTCCAGGACGTAGACCTCGGCGCCCATGCCGATGGCGATGACCGCCGCGTTGATGCCCACGACGCCGCCGCCGATGATCATCACCCGGCCCGCCGCCACGCCCGGCACGCCGCCGAGCAGCACGCCGCGGCCGCCCATCGGCTTCTCGAGCATGAACGCGCCCGCCTGGGTGGCGATCTTGCCCGCGACCTCGCTCATCGGGGCGAGCAGCGGCAGGCGCCCGCCGCGGTCCTCCACCGTCTCGTAGGCGATGCACGTGGCGCCCGACTCGACGAGGCCGCGCGTCAGCTCGGCGTCCGGGGCGAGGTGCAGGTACGTGAAGAGCAGGTGGCGCGGCTCGAGCCGGGCGACCTCGGCCGGCTGGGGCTCCTTGACCTTCACGATCATCTCCGCCTCGGCGAAGACCGCGTCGGCGTCGGGCAGGATGCTCGCGCCCTGGGCGACGTAGTCGGCGTCCTCGATCGCCGACCCCTCCCCCGCGCCTTCCTGGATGAAGACCTCGTGGCCGCGGTCGACGAGCTCGCGGACGCCGGACGGCGTCATCGCGACGCGGTGCTCGTCGGTCTTGATCTCGGTGGGGACGCCGACCTTCATGACTCGCGCCTCAGGCGGACGGGCTCGGTGGTGTGGTGCTCGGTGTGCATGCGACGGGAAGCCTCCTCCAGCACGGGGCGAAGCACGCCCTCGATCTCGTCGAAGTGCTCGGGCCCCGCGATGAGCGGCGGGGACAGCTGGATCACCGGGTCGCCGCGGTCGTCCGCGCGGCAGATGAGCCCGCGGCGGAAGAGCTCGCTCGACAGGAAGTCGCGCAGGAGCCACTCGGACTCGTCGTCGTCGAAGGACTCCCTCGTGTCCTGGTCCTTGACGAGCTCGATCGCCCGGAAGTAGCCGGCGCCGCGCACGTCGCCGACGATCGGGATGTCGCGCAGCGAGTCGAGCATCGCCGCGAAGGCGCCCTCGTTCTCGCGCACGTTCTCGATGACGCCCTCGTGCTCCATGACGTCGATGTTCGCGAGCGCGACCGCGCAGGCCATCGGATGGCCGCCGAACGTGAAGCCGTGCAGGAACGACGCCTGCCCCTCGCCGAACGGCTCGAAGACGCGGTCCGAGGCGATGACGGCGCCGAGCGGCGCGTACGCCGAGGTGATGCCCTTCGCCGTCGTGATGATGTCCGGCTGGTAGCCGTAGCGCTGGGCGCCGAACCACTCGCCGAGCCGGCCCCAGGAGCAGATGACCTCGTCGGAGATCAGGAGCACGTCGTACTGGTCGCAGATCTCGCGGGCCCGCTGCCAGTAGCCCTCGGGCGGGGTGAAGCAGCCGCCGGCGTTCTGGACGGGCTCCATGATCACCGCGGCGACGGTCTCCGGCCCCTCGAACTCGATCCGCTCGGCGATCGCCTCCGCCAGCGTCTCGAGGCCGTAGCCGGGCTTGAGCCGGTACTGGTTCGTGTTCGGCACGTGGCAGCCGCCGGGCGTGAACGGCTCGAACGGCGCGCGCAGGGACGTGATGCCGGTCGCGGTCAGGGCGCCGAGCGTCGTGCCGTGGTAGGCGATCTCGCGCGCGATCACCTTCGTCTTGTTCGGATGGCCGGTGAGCTTGTGGTACTGGCGGGCGAGCTTGATCGCCGACTCGACCGCCTCGCCGCCGCCGCTGGTGAAGAAGACGCGGTTGAGGTCGCCGGGCGCCAGGCCCGCGACCCGGGCGGCGAGCTCGATCGCGCGCGGGTGCGCGTAGGACCAGTTCGTGAAGAACCCGAGCTCCTGCGCCTGGCGGTAGCCCGCCTCCGCCACGTCGGCCCGTCCGTGGCCGATGTTCACGCAGAAGAGCGCGCTCAGACCGTCGAAGTACCGGTTGCCGTGCTCGTCCCAGACGTGGCAGCCGTCGCCGCGGACGATGATCGGGACCTCGGCGCCCTCGGCGTACGCGCCCATGCGGCTGAAGTGCAGCCAGAGGTGGCGGCGCGCCAGGTCCTGAAGCGACGCCTCCGTCGTCTGAATGGCCATGTCGCCCGACCATATACGGACGGGCCCGGACTGAAGCGTCTGCGGGTGCGCTAGGCGCGGGCGGGCGCGGCGCCGGCTTCGGCGGCGCGGACCGGCGCGGGCGTGAGCGCGGAGGCGATGATGACGAGCACGAAGGCGAGCGCCTGGACGGCGATGCCGAGGGCCGTGCCGGGCATCGGGTCGCCGAAGACGATGATGCCGCCCGCGATGCAGCTGATGTTCGCGGCCGTGCCGGTGATCGCGATGACGGGCACCGCGTCGCCGTCCTGAAGCGAGCGGGCCGACGCGTAGAAGGCGGCGACGGAGCCGGCGACGGCGATCGCGGTCCACGGGGTGATGAGCCCGAGGACGCCGGCGTCGCCGACGATGCCCGTGAGCGCCTTGACGGCGACGTTGCAGACGCCGAAGAGGATGCCCGAGGCGGCGGCGAGCATGACGCCGTGGTGCTCGCTCTTGGCCCCGATGGCCGGGCCCATGATGAGCAGGCCGCCGACGCCGAAGAGGCCGAGCTCGAAGGCGACGAGCGCCGGCGTCGAGAACGTCGAGCTGGAGCCCTCGCTACCGGGGAGCGTGAAGCCGAGGAGGATCAGGCCGAGCGCCGTGAGCGCGAGCCCCCACCACTGCCGCGGCGTGGTGGTCAGGCCGAACATGCGCTCCGCCATGACGGCCAGCAGCGCGACGCCGCCGGAGAGGACGGCCTGGACGATCGACAGCGGGGCGAGGCTGATCGCGGCGACATGCAGCATCCAGGCGCCGCCGCCGAGGAGCATGCCCACGGCGAACCACTTCGAGCTCCACAGGGACTTCGCCGAGCGGAGCGGATGGCGGATGTCGACGGCGCACGCCTCGCATGCGCCGCGGTGCTTGAAGAAGAACGCGACGTTCGAGGCGAATGCGCAGAGAAGCGCGAGCAGGATGCCCAGCTGAAGAGTCATTCAGGGAAGCGGTAACGGTCGGAACCGGGGGATCTTGCGGTGCCCGGCGGCTGACCTAGCCATCGGCACCTTCGAGCCGTCCCTTGAAGGGCGACCGGGCGGACCACCGTAGCGAGATGAACCTGAAGGGCGGCTCAATTCCGCAGAACCCCAGCTAAGTTGCGGCATTCCGTATGAGGCCCGTGCTCTTGGTCGACGTGGATGGGGTCATCTCGCTGTGGGGGTTCCCTTCGGACAGACGTCCAGAGGGCGTGTTCGTCTCCGTTGACGGCATCCCGCACTTCCTTTCGAAGGCGGCGGGGCGGCACCTGCTCGATCTCGCGGAGACCTTCGATCTCGTCTGGTGCACGGGCTGGGAGGAGAAGGCCGACGAGCACCTCCCGGCCGCGCTCGGCGTGCCCTCCGGGCTGCCGCACCTGAGCTTCGACGACCACGTCCCGGCCGGGACGACGATGCCGGGCCACTGGAAGCTCGGCGCGATCGACGAGCACCTCGGCGACCGGCCGGCCGCCTGGATCGACGACGCGTTCAACGACGCGTGCCACGCCTGGGCTGCCGAGCGGTCCGCTCCCACCCTGCTCCTACGCACGTCGCCCGACACCGGTCTCACCGGTGAGCACGCGATGCAACTCGAAGATTGGGCGGCCACGGTCGCCAACGGGGGTCCCCGCCACGGGGCTCCCGCTAACTAGAGCGCGTCCGCCGGTGGCAAAGCGACCTGACGGGCCGCAGTCACCCGGTCCCGCCCGCCCCGCTTGGAGGCGTACAGCGCGGCGTCGGCCGCCTCGAACAGCGCGTCGGCGTCCTCGGCGTCCGAGGGGAAGCAGGCGACGCCCACGCTGACCGTCACCGACGGGTCGGTTCCCGACTCGGCGATGCTCGCGCGCAGCCGCTCGGCGACCTGGCCGGCCTCGGCCGGCGTCGTGTGCGGGAGCACGACCGCGAACTCCTCGCCGCCGTACCGGACGGGGGTGTCGAAGCTGCGGCAGGTGTCGTCGAGCACCTCGGCGACACGCTGCAGCACGGCGTCGCCGGTCTGGTGGCCGAACGTGTCGTTGAGCCGCTTGAAGTGGTCGAGGTCGAGCAGGACGAGCGCGGCCGACCCGCCGTTGCGCTGGACCCGGGCGAGCTCCTTGCCCAGGACGCGCTGGAACGTCGCGCGGTTGGCCAGGCCGGTGAGCGAGTCGGTCGCCGCGACGTGCTGGATCTGCTCGAGCAGCCAGGCGTTGCGCAGCGCCAGCGAGCCGTGAGCGGCGAAGCGCTCGAGCATGCCGACGACGCGGCGCTCGATCCGCGACCCGGCGCGCAGCGGGTGCTCGATGACGAGCACGCCGAGCGGCTGGCCGCCGGCGGCGAGCGGCACGATGACGAGGTTGGCCCCACCGGGCAGGACGGCGGCCAGGCCGGCGTCGCCGTCGGGATCCACGCGCTTGAGCAGGCGCGTCTCGCCGGTGCGCATCGCCTCGCGCACGGCGTCGCCAGCGTCGTGGCCGGCGCCCGCCGCGAGGACCTCGCCGCGGCGTGCCAGGACGGTCAGATCACGCCCGTCGGCGGCGGCGAGCACGGCCCCGCGCTCGACGTCGAAGGTGTCGCAGACGCGGTCGAGCACGGCATCGGCCACCGCCGACGAGCCCTCGACCTCCTCCAGGCGGCGCGCCATCGCGGCGAGCGCCTCGAGGTCGTAGCGGCGCCGGCGCAGCTCGCGCTCGTTGACCGCGGAGAACCCCGCGGTCACGACGGCGACGAGCCAGAAGACGGCGCTGAAGGCGAGCAGCTGCTCGAACGGGCTGCCGATGCCGCCGAGCGCCGCGTCGTCCTCGAGGGGCCGCAGCAGGCGCGCCTGCTGCGCGTAGTAGACGACGAGCAGCAACAGCGAGTGCCACATCGCCAGCTTCATGCCGGTCCGGTAGGACGCGAGCAGCGCGACGGCGATGAGGTGCAGGACGATGAGGTAGCGGACGGGACTGCCCGCGCCGCCAGTGGCGTACGACGCCCAGCCGAGGTAGACGCCGTCGAGCATGAGCACGGCGCCGAACACGCGCTGCGCCCCCGTGCGGGTCATCCGCGTCGTGAAGGTGGTCAGCGCCGTCAATCCCAGGTAGCCGGCGCTCACCGCGGCGAGCACGAGCACGGACGCGTCGAGTGCCTCGCTCGCCAGCGCCGCCGAACCGGCCACCACGGCGATCAGCACCAGCCGGAAGCCCTGCATGTAGCGCAGGCGCTCGGCGATCGGGACGAGCTCTCCCCCGCTGGTGGAAGTGGTGTTGACCGCGGCGCTCACGTGAAGTCCAGATCCGGATCGGCATGGACGGGCGCGAGCGCGAGCTTCGGATCGGAACGATCGATCCGGCTCTGGACGCCGAGGAAGCCGAGGACGATGAAGAGCAGGGACATCGGGAAGACGGACTTGTCCGGGTGATCGACCACGACGCTCGTAGCTGTACGCACGCCGTCGTAGACCGCGCCGGCGACGTCGTTCAGCGCGCCGGTGATCCCGGTGCGATGGCGCCGCGGGGCCACGGGCTCCGGCGTGCGCTCCGGACGCTTGGCGGAGGCCGCCGGCGCCGCGCGGCGCTGGCGCGGCGAGCGCGGCAGCCCGCCCGCCTCGTGCGGCAGGCGGAAGCCCGGCGACGCGGAGCGCGGCCGGGCAGGAGGGGTGGCGGGCGCGTCGCCGGCGACGGAGGCGTCGTGGCCCTCCTCGGCAGCCGGGGCGGGCTCGCTCGAGGACGGCGGATCGGCGGGCGGCGCCGGCGTGCCCGCGCCCGACCCGGCCGGCGGCGCGGGGTCGTCGCTCTTCGGCTGCGGCTCCGGATCGCTCTTCGTCTGCTGCGCCTCGAGCGTGTACGAGCGGCTGGCGGTCGCTCCCGTGTTCCCCGCCCGGTCGATCGCGCGGACCATGAAGCGCGTCGCGACGTCGACGGGCGCCTTCGACAGGTCGGCGGTGTAGGGGCTCGTGCACGGCGCCCAGTCCTCGATCGCGATCGTGCGCCGCTCGAGCCGGCACTCGATGCGCGCCTTCGCCTCGGCCGTGAAGCGCCACGTGGGCGAGCGGTCGGTGCCCGGCGACGACGGCGCCGACGTCACGTCCGGCGCGGCGGGGGCGGTGGTGTCGAGCTCGTAGTCGGCGGTGGCGTCGCCCGACGCGTTGCCGGCCGCGTCGAACGACCGCACGGCGAAGCGGTAGGCGCCATCGGGCCGGCCGGCGAGGTCGAAGCCGAACGGGCTGACGCAGGCCGCCAGCGGCGCGACGTCCTGGCCGGCGAGCGAGAGGCGGCAGCTGAAGCCCGCCGCTGCGTCGCCCGAGAACGCCCAGGCCGGGCGGCGGTCACGGCCGAGCAGCCCCGGCCCGCTGTCGATGCGCACGGCGCCCGGCGTGGTGTCGAGCGTGTAGGCCGACGCGGCCGAGGCGCTGCGGTTGCCCGCGGCGTCGAACGAGCGGACGATGAAGGTGTAGGTGCCGTCGGCGGAGCCGGTGAGGTCGTACGGGCGGGGGCTCGCGCACGAGGCCCAGTCGAGGAGCACGGCGCCGTCGCGCTCGAGCCGGCACTCGAACGCGGCGCTGCCCTCGCCCGAGAACGACCAGCCCGGCGTCCGGGTCGCGCCGAGCGCGCCCGGCCCGCCGTCGATCGTGGGGGGCACCGGCGCGCTCCGGTCCAGGCGGTAGTCGGAGGCCGCCACCGCGCCGGTCGTGCCGAGCGCGTCGGTCGCGCGGACCTTGAGCGTCCAGAGGCCGTCCGGCCGGGTCGAGAGGTCGACGGTCCGCGGGCTCGCGCACGGGGCCCAGTCGTCGACGACGCCGCCCCCCAGCTCGACGCGGCACTCGGTCGTCGCGCCGGCCTCGGCCGTGAACGACCACGCCGGGCGGTCGGCGCTGCCGGTGGCGCCCGGGGTCGCGGTGAACGCCGGCGCCGCGGGGCCGGTGGTGTCGAGCTCGTAGGCGCTCGTCGCCGCCGGGCCGCGCACGTTCGTCGCGCTGACGATCCGCACCGCGAACGTCCGCACGCCGTCGGTCGCGGAGGTGAGGTCCTCGGCGCGCGGGCTCGTGCACGCCGCGTACGGCGAGCCGCCGAAGCTGCACTCGTAGGTCTGCCCCGCGCCGGCGCCGCTGAACGACCACGAGGGCGAGCGGCTCGTGCCGCGCGGCCCCTGCGCCGGGGTCAGCGCGGGCGCGGGCGGCTGGGAGCGGTCGAGCGTGTACGACGACGCCGCGGCGGGACCGGTGTTGCCGGCCTCGTCGGTCTGCTCGACCTCGAAGGTGTGCGGGCCGTCGGCCCCGGGCGCGGTGAGGTCGCGCGACTCGGGGCTCGTGCAGCTCGTCCACGCGCCGCCGTCGAGCCGGCAGCGGAAGGTCGCCTGCAACTCCCCGGTGAAGCTCCACGCCGGCGTGTCGTCGGCCGACAGCGTCGCCGGGCCACCGGTGATCGACGGCGCCGCGGGCACCGCCGTGTCGAGCACGTACGTCCGGCTCGTCTCGGCACCCTGCACGTCGGTGATGCTGTAGCCGCGGACGCGGAACGTGTAGGTCGCGTCCGGCTCGCCGGTGAGGTCGAGCGGCACCGGGGTGGCCGCTGTGCACGCCTGCCAGTCGAGGCCGGCCATCATGGTGCCGTCGCGCTCGAATCGGCACTCGTACCGCGCGGCGGACCCGGAGAACGTCCACGACGGCGAACGGCCGTTGCCGGTGGCGGCCGGCTCGGCGGTGATGGACGGCGCGGCCGGGACGCTGCGGTCGAGCACGTAGCTGCCGATCGCCTCAGGCCCGGTGTTGCCGGCGAGGTCGGTGGCGCGGACCTCGAAGTCGTACGTCCCGTCCGGCGCGGCGCTGAGGTCGAACGCGTCGGGGCTCGTGCAGGGCCCGTACTCGGCGATCTCGACGCCGCCGCTGAGCAGAGCGCACTCGAAGGTCGCGCCGGGCTCGCCGGTGAAGCCGAAGGACGGACGGTCGTCGGCCGACGGGGACGCCGGCAGCGACAGCGACGGCGCGGCCGGCGCGCTCGTGTCGAGCTCGTAGACCGCCGTGGCCGCGGGGCCGGTGACGAAGGTCGGGCTCACGCCGCGGACCTCGAAGGTGTACGTGCCGTCGAGCTGGCCGGTGAGGTCGAAGCCGCGCGGGGTCGTGCAGCTCGTCCAGTCGAGCCCCACCGGGTTGCCGCCGGCGTCGACCAGCCGGCACTCGAACGCCGACGACGTCGTGCTCGAGAACTGCCACGCCGGCGAGCGGCCGTTCCCGACCGGGCCGGGGCCGTCGTCGATCGCCGGGGTGCCCGGCGCGGTGGTGTCGAGCACGTACGCGGCGGTCGACGCGGCGCCGGGGTTGCCGGCGCGGTCGACGACGCGGACGGCGAGGTCGTAGCTGCCGCTGCCGAGCGAGGTCAGGTCGTACGTCGCCGGGCTCGTGCACGCCGTCCACGCCGTGAGCCCCGCTCCCCCGCTCTCGACCCGGCAGTCGAACGTCGAGCCGGGCTCGCCGCTCGTCGAGAACGTCAGCTCGGGCTGCGGATCCGCCGACGGGGACGGGGGCGGCGTGTCGATGATCGGCGGCGCCGGGGCGGTCGTGTCGAACACGTAGTCGGCCGCGGTCTCGGGGCCGGTACCGCCGGGCCCGACGCCGCGGACGAGGAGGCGGTACGTGCCGTCGGCGCTCAGCGGCGCGAGCTCCTGGTGCGGGCTCGCGCACGCGGTGTAGTCGTAGACCAGCGTCCCGTCGGCCTCGAGGCGGCACTCGTACGACCCGGCGCCGTCCGCGCTGAACGACCAGGACGGCGACGGGTCGCCGGCGAAGGCCGCGGGTGTCACGGTGACGTCGGGCGGCGCCGGGACGGTCCGGTCGAGGACGAACACCGACGTGGCGGTCGCACCGATGTTGCCGGCGGCGTCGGTGACCCGGGTCTCGAAGTCGTAGGTCCCGTCCGGCTGGGCGGACATGTCGAAGCCCGCCGGCGTCGAGCACGGCGCCCAGCCGACGACGTCGAGCCCCCCGGAACGCACACGGCACTCCACGATGGGAGCGCCGGGTTCGTAGGTGAAGTCCCACGTCGGGGATTCCTCGGCGGATGGGGACGTCGGTGTCGTGACGAAGACGGGCGCCGCGGGGCCGGCGCGGTCGAGCGTGTAGTCCGAGGTCGCCGGAGCGCTCGTGACGCCGGCGCCGTCCTTGGCCCGCACGAGGAAGGTGTACAGGGCGTCGGCGCGCAGCGACAGGTCGGGCGAGTAGGTGCCGGTGCACGCGGCCCAGTCGATGACCATCGCACCGCCCGACTCCACGCGGCACTCGGCGCCCGTGCCCGCCGCGGTCGTGAAGCTCCACGTCGGCGTGGCGTCGTTGCCGAGGGCGCCGGGCGAGGAGGTGATGGTGGGCGGGTCCGGCGGGAGGTCGGTCGCCACGTGGGCGTAGCCCGCGTAGAGGATCACCGGCGTCGTGCTCCTGTTGCCGCTCGTCGTCAGGCGCCACCGCAGGTCGTCGAGCTCGGCCTGCGTGAACGCCGTGCCGGCCGGCACGACGTACTGGACCTCACGCCAGGCGGCCGGCGCGTTCTTCGGCACCGTGATGGAGGCGAGCGACGTAAGTCCAGACGTCAACTCGAGCTTGAGGCTTCGCTCGCTGCCCGGCTGCGTGTACGTCCAAAGGCTGATCGAGAGGACGCGTTCGCCGTTGAGCGGCATGTCGGAGAACCCGACCTCGCCGGTCTGCGTGCCGCCGGACGTGGTGCTCGCGTAGTCGTCCGTGGTCGTCGGGACCGTGGGCTCGGTGATGGGATCGTTGAGGACGGCCCAGCCCGGCATGCCGGTCGGGACGATCGTCCACCCGCCGCTGCCGGAGATGTCGACGTTCGGCCGCAGCACGTACGTCGCGGCGCCTGCGGATGCGGGCAGGGCCAGGATCCCGGCGAGGATCGCGAGCGAGAGCAGCAAGAGACGGTGAGCACGAGGCCCCATCCCTTGCTTGATCGGCTGGGTGCCCGCGCGCTGTAGGAGCGCGCGGGCCCGGCCGACGAACTACAGCCGAGGGACTACCGCTGGTCGTCGGGCACGTCGAGGTCGGCGAGCTCCTCGGCGAACCCGGTGTCGCCGCCACCGCCGCCGCCGGCGCCGATCTCGTCCAGCGCGGCGATGTCCTCGGAGAACGCCGAGCCGAAGTCGCTCAGGCCGTCGCCGTCACCGAGGCCGAGCTCGGCCGCGATGTCGTCGTGGTCGAGCAGGCCCACGGCGTCCATCGCGCGCGGGAGCGGCTCGGCCGGCTCGATCTCGATGCGGCGGTAGCGCTTGAGCCCCGTCGCGGCCGGGATGAGCTTGCCGATGATGACGTTCTCCTTCAGGCCGTTGAGGCGGTCGATCTTGCCCTCGAGCGCCGCATCGGTCAGCACCTTCGTCGTCTCCTGGAAGGAGGCGGCCGAGAGGAAGGACTCGGTGTTGAGCGAGGCCTTCGTGATGCCGAGGATCGTCTCCTCGTACTGGGCCGGAGCGCCGTCGATGCCCTCCATCGAGCGCAGGAACTCGTTGCGGTCCACGTACTGCCCCGGGAGGTAGTCCGTGTCGCCGCGCTGCTCGATCCGGATGCGCTTGAGCATCTGGCGGGCGATCAGCTCGATGTGCTTGTCGTTGATGTCCACGCCCTGGGACTTGTAGACCTCCTGCACCTGGGCGACCAGGTACTGCTCGGTCTCGGTCCGGCCGCGGATCGCCAGCAGGTCCGCCGGGTACAGCGAGCCCTCGTTGAGCTGGCGGCCGGCCTCGATCCGCTCGCCCTCGGACACGAAGATCCGGGTGCGGCGCGGGAAGGCGTAGCGGTGCTCCTCGCCCGAGTCGTCGGTGACGACGACGGTCAGCGCCTTCTCGGTCTCCTCGACCGAGACGACGCCGTCCTCACGGGCGATCTCCGCGAGGCCCTTCGGCTTGCGGGCCTCGAAGAGCTCCACGACACGCGGGAGGCCGTGCGTGATGTCCGCGCCGGCGACGCCGCCGGTGTGGAACGTCCGCATGGTCAGCTGCGTGCCCGGCTCGCCGATCGACTGGGCGGCGATGATGCCGACCGCGTCGCCGATCTGGACCATCTGGCCCGTGGCCGGCGCGACGCCGTAGCACTGCTGGCAGACGCCGGTCTGCGCGCGGCACTTCAGCACCGACCGGACGGCGATCCGCTCGGCCTCCGCCGCCACCAGACGGTCGAGGTCGTCGCGGCCGATGAGCTGCCCGGCCTCGATGCCGTGGGCGTCCGACGCGGCGATGCGCCCGACGAGGTTGTCGTTCGGGTCACCCGCGCGCGTGAGCACCTCGAGCTCGATCGAGTCCTCGCTGCCGCAGTCGACCTCGCGGACGATGACGTCCTGCGCCACGTCGACGAGACGGCGGGTCAGGTAGCCGGAGTCCGCGGTGCGCAGCGCCGTGTCGGCGAGGCCCTTGCGGGCGCCGTGGGTCGAGATGAAGTACTCGAGGACCGTCAGGCCTTCCATGAAGTTGGCCTTGATCGGGCGCTCGATGATCTCACCCTTCGGGTTGGACATCAGGCCGCGCATGCCCGCCAGCTGGCGGATCTGCTTGGCGGAGCCACGGGCGCCGGACGAGGCCATCATCCAGATGGGGTTCGTCTGGTCGAAGTGCTCCTCCATGGCCGTCGCGACCTCGTCGGTCGCCTGGTTCCAGGTGTTGACGACCGCCTCGTGCCGGTCCTGCTGGCTGAGCAGGCCCATCTCGTACTGCTCCTCGATCTCGCCGACCCGGGAGTCGTACTTCTCGAGGATCTGGGACTTGCTCGGCGGGATCACGACGTCGTTCTTGGAGATCGTGATGCCGGCGCGCGTGGCGAACCGGAACCCGAGGTCCTTGAAGGCGTCGAGGACCAGCGCGATCGTCGACGGGCCGTACCGCTGCACGAGCGCGTCGATGAGGCGCACGCTGTCGCGCTTGCGGATCGACTGGTTGACGAAGTCGTACTCGGCGGGATCGAACTCGTCGCCGAGCGCCTCCTCCAGCGCCCGCTCGATGCGGTCGTTGTAGATGATGCGGCCGACCGTCGTCAGGCGCGTGCTCTGCCCCTTCGGCCGGTACTCGGCCAGGTCGTGCAGCTTCACGACGCCGTTCTCGTAGGAGAGCTCGGCCTCCTGCGCGGTGCGGAAGACGTGCGGGCGCGGCTCGTACGTGCTCGGGTCGATCTCCTCGAGCTCGGCGGCCTCCGGGCCGTACGTCAGGTAGTACGCGCCGAGGACCATGTCCTGGGTCGGCGTCGCGAGCGGCGCGCCGTGCGCCGGCGACAGGATGTTGTTGCTCGAGAGCATGAGCAGCCGCGCCTCCGCCTGCGCCTCGGCGCTGAGCGGGAGGTGGACCGCCATCTGGTCGCCGTCGAAGTCCGCGTTGAACGCGTGGCAGACGAGCGGGTGGACCTGGATGGCCTTGCCCTCGACGAGCACCGGCTCGAACGCCTGGATGCCCAGGCGGTGGAGCGTCGGCGCGCGGTTGAGCAGCACCGGGTGCTCGTGGATGACCTCCTCGAGGACGTCCCAGACCTCCGGGATCATCGAGTCGACCATCTTCTTGGCGGCCTTGATGTTCTGCGCCGCCTTGCGCTCGACGAGCCGGGCCATGATGAACGGCTTGAACAGCTCGAGCGCCATGAGCTTCGGCAGGCCGCACTGGTGCAGCTTCAGGTACGGGCCCGACACGATGACCGAGCGGCCCGAGTAGTCCACGCGCTTGCCGAGCAGGTTCTGGCGGAACCGGCCCTGCTTGCCCTTGAGCATGTCCGAGAGCGACTTCAGCGGGCGGTTGCCCGGGCCCGTGACGGGCCGGCCGCGGCGGCCGTTGTCGAACAGCGCGTCGACGGCCTCCTGCAGCATCCGCTTCTCGTTGTTGACGATGATCTCCGGCGCGCCGAGGTCGAGCAGCCGCTTGAGGCGGTTGTTGCGGTTGATGACGCGGCGGTAGAGGTCGTTGAGGTCCGACGTGGCGAACCGGCCGCCGTCGAGCTGGACCATCGGGCGCAGCTCCGGCGGGATGACCGGGACGGCCTCCAGGATCATCTGGTCGGGGCGGTTGCCCGAGCGCCGGAACGCGTCGACGACCTTCAGGCGCTTGACCGCGCGGGCCTGCTTCTGGCCCTTGCCGGTGCGCACCTGCTCCTCGAGGTCGGCGGCCTCGGCGTCCAGGTCGACCTGCTCGAGCAGGTCGCGGATCGCCTCGGCGCCCATGCCGCCGCGGAAGTACTCGCCGAAGCCGTACGGGGAGCCGAAGCGCTCCTTGAGCTCGCGGAAGATCGTCTCGTCGTGCTCGATCTGCTTCGGGCCCATCTCGCGGAAGAGGTCCCAGACCGCGCGCATGCGCTCGATGGCGTCCTCGATGTACGCCTCGGTGTCGGCGATGTCGGCCTCGAACGTCTTGCGCAGCTCCTTGAGCATCTTCGCGCGCTCGTCGTCGTCGAGCTTCTTGACGTTCACGTCGAGCGACTCGGACCACATGTAGTCCTCGTCGTCGAAGTCCTTCTGGTCGCCGGACTCGAGGTGCTTCTCGCGGCGGGCGAGCTGCTCGCGCAGCTCGAGGACGCGCTCCTCGCGCTCGGCCGTGTACGAGTCGATGACCTCGTTGACGCGGGTCTCGAGCTCGGGCAGGTCGCGCTCGCGGGCCTCGTCGTCGACCCACGTCACGATGGACGCGGCGAAGTACAGGACCTTCTCGAGGTCCTTCGGGGCCATGTCGAGCAGGTAGCCGATGCGGCTCGGGACGCCCTTGAAGAACCAGATGTGGCTCACCGGGGCGGCGAGGTCGATGTGGCCCATGCGCTCACGGCGCACCTTGGACCGCGTGACCTCAACGCCGCAGCGCTCGCAGACGATGCCCTTGTACCGGACGCGCTTGTACTTGCCGCAGTAGCACTCCCAGTCCTTCGTCGGACCGAAGATGCGCTCGCAGAACAGGCCGTCCTTCTCGGGCTTGAGCGTGCGGTAGTTGATGGTCTCCGGCTTCGTGACCTCGCCCGAGGACCACGACCGGATCTGCTTGCTGGACGCGAGGCCGATCTCGATCGCGTCGAAGTTGTTGATGTCGATCACAGGCTGTTCCCTGGTTCCGGTCTTGAGCTAGTTCTCGTCGTCGCCGAGGGGGATGTCGGCGTCGAGGTCGATGTCGGGGACGGCGTCGGGGGTCGGGATCTCGGCCCCGATCTCCTCGTCGTCGGCGAGGTCCTCGGCCGACGCGTCCGTCGCGTCGGTCGTGTCGGTGCCTTCGTCGGCGGCCTCGTCGGGGCCGCCGGCGCGGACGCCGGACAGGTCGATGCCGAGCTCCTCCGCGGCGCGCAGGAGGTCGTCGTCCTCGTCGCCCATCTCCGCGCGGTTGCCCTCCTCGGACACCACGTTGACGTCGAGCGCGAGGGACTGCATCTCCTTCAGCAGCACCTTGAACGACTCGGGGATGGACGGCTCGGCGATGTTCTCGCCCTTGACGATCGCCTCGTAGGCCTTCACGCGCCCGACGGTGTCGTCGGACTTGATCGTGAGCATCTCCTGCAGCGTGTACGCCGCGCCGTAGGCCTCGAGCGCCCACACCTCCATCTCGCCGAAGCGCTGGCCGCCGAACTGCGCCTTGCCGCCCAGCGGCTGCTGGGTGACGAGCGAGTACGGGCCGGTGGAGCGGGCGTGGATCTTGTCGTCCACGAGGTGCAGCAGCTTCAGGATGTACATGTAGCCGACGGTCACCTGCTCCTCGAACGGCTCGCCGGTGCGGCCGTTGAAGAGGGTGAACTTGCCCGACGCGCGGGTGCCCGCGGGGCGGGACTCGTCGATGTCCATCCGGATGCGGCCCTGGTGGGCCTTCTGCCAGTTGACGAGCGCGGTGTCGACGTCCTCCACCGAGGCGCCGTCGAAGACGGGCGTCGCGGTGTAGACCTTCCCGCTGCCGCCGTTGCCGTCGGCGATCTTGAAGGCCTCGGTGCCGTCGTCGTACCAGCCCTCGGCGGCGGCCCACCCGAGGTGGGTCTCGAGGATCTGGCCGACGTTCATGCGCGACGGGACGCCGAGCGGGTTGAGGATGACGTCGATGGGCGAGCCGTCCTCCATGAACGGCATGTCGTGCTCGTCGACGATGCGCGAGATGACGCCCTTGTTGCCGTGGCGGCCCGCGAGCTTGTCGCCCTCGGAGATCTTGCGCTTCTTCGCGACGAAGACGCGGACGAGCTCGTTGACGCCCGGCGGCAGGTCGTCGCCGGCGTCGCGGGAGAAGGTCTTGACGTCGATGACGACGCCGCCCTCGCCGTGCGGCACCTTCAGCGAGGTGTCGCGCACCTCGCGCGCCTTCTCCTTGAAGATCGCGCGGATGAGCTTCTCCTCGGCGGTCAGCTCGGTCTCGCCCTTCGGCGTGACCTTGCCGACGAGCAGGTCGCCCGAGCCGACCTCGGCGCCGATGCGGACGATGCCGCGGTCGTCGAGGTTGCGCAGCGACTCCTCCGAGCGGTTCGGGATGTCGCGGGTGATCTCCTCGTCGCCGAGCTTCGTCGTGCGGGCGTCGATCTCGTACTCCTCGATGTGGATCGAGGTGAGCTCGTCGTCCTTCACGAGGCGGCGGCTGAGGATGATCGCGTCCTCGAAGTTGTAGCCCTCCCAGGACATGAAGGCGACGCGCAGGTTCTTGCCGAGCGCCATCTCGCCGTGGTCGGAGGCCGACCCGTCGGCGAGCACCTCGCCCTCCGCGACCTCCTGGCCCGGCTTGACCAGCGGCTTGTGGTGGATGAGCGTGCCCTGGTTCGAGCGCATGAACTTCTGCAGCTCGTACTCGTCGCGGCTGCCGTCGGTGCGGGCGATGACGATGCGGGTCGCGTCGACGTAGTCGATCGTGCCCGCGGCGCGGGCGATCACGACGTCGCCGGTGTCGCGCGCGGCGCGCAGCTCCATGCCGGTGCCCACCACGGGGGCGTCGGTCTTGAGGAGCGGCACGGCCTGGCGCTGCATGTTCGCGCCCATGAGCGCGCGGTTCGCGTCGTCGTGCTCGAGGAACGGGATCATCGCCGTCGCGACCGACCAGATCTGGTCGGGCGAGACGTCCATGAGGTCGACGTCCGTCGGGGCGACGGTCACGTACTGGCCGGCGAGCGTGCGGCAGAGCACCTCGTCGACGGTGATCTTGCCCTTGTCGTCGACCGGCGTGTTCGCCTGCGCGATGAGGAGGTCCTCCTCCTGCGTCGCGTCGTAGTGGACGATGTCGTCGGTGATCTTGCCGTCCTTGATGACGCGGTACGGCGTGGTGACGAAGCCGTGCTCCGAGACCTCGGCGTAGCTCGACAGCGAGCCGATCAGGCCGATGTTCGGACCCTCCGGCGTCTCGATCGGGCACATGCGGCCGTAGTGCGTCGGGTGGACGTCGCGCACCTCGATGGGCGCGCGCTCGCGGGTCAGGCCGCCGGCGCCGAGCGCGCTGAGGCGGCGGCGGTGCGTCAGGCCCGACAGCGAGTTCGTCTGGTCCATGAACTGGCTGAGCTGCGAGGAGCCGAAGAACTCCTTCAGCGCGGCCACGACCGGGCGGATGTTGATGATCGTCTGCGGCGTGATCGTGTCGGCGTCCTCGGTGGTGAGGCGCTCGCGCACGACGCGCTCCATCCGGTAGAGGCCGATGCGGAAGGCCTCCTGGATGAGCTCGCCGACGGTCCGCAGGCGGCGGTTGCCGAAGTGCTCGTACTCGTCGAGGTGGTCGGCGATCGGCTCGCGCGGCAGGATCACGGCCTCGGCCGCGTAGTCCTTGATCTCGACATCGGGGTCCTCGGGCAGGCCGAGCTCGCGCGGCAGGCGGACCAGCTCGCGGACCAGGGCGATGATGTCGTCGTGCGTCAGCGTGCGCGTGTCGAGGTCGATGTCGAGCCCGAGGCGCGAGTTGAGCTTGTAGCGGCCGACGCGCGTGAGGTCGTAGCGCTTGGGGTCGAAGAAGAGCTGGTTGAGGAGCGCCTTGGCGTTGTCGACGCTCGGCGGCTCACCCGGGCGCTGCTTCTTGAACAGCTCGATGAGGGCGCCCTCCTCGGTCTTGGTGACCTCGGTGTCGGCCTCGATCGTGTTGCGGATGTACGCGCTGTCCTCGAAGAGGCTGAGGATCTCCTCGTCGGTCGCGTAGCCCATCGAGCGTAGGAGGACCGTGACCGGCAGCTTGCGCTTGCGGTCGATGCGGACGTAGACGCGGCCCTTCTTGTCGATCTCGAGCTCGAGCCACGAGCCGCGGGCCGGCATGAGGTTGCCGACGAAGACCTGCTTCTCGCGGTCCTTGGGCTCCATCAGGTAGGCGCCGGGCGAGCGGACGAGCTGCGTGACGACGACGCGCTCGGTGCCGTTGATGATGAACGTGCCCCGCTCGGTCATCCACGGGAAGTCGCCCATGAAGACCGACTGCTCGCGGATCTCGCCGGTCTCCCGGTTGATGAAGGCGACGGTGACGGTCAGCGGGCGGGCGTACGTGAGGTCCTTCTCACGGCACTCGTCGATGCTCGCGACGGGGTCGTCGAAGACGAACTCGCCGAACTGGACCGCCAGGTTGCCCGTGTAGTCCTCGATCGGCGAGATGTCGTCGATCGTCTCCCGCAGGCCGCCCGCCTGCGGATCGGTGAGCCACTCGAACGACCGACGCTGGATGTCGATCAGGTTCGGGACATCGAGGACCTTGTTCAGGCGCGCGAAGGAACGGCGCACCCGGGGGGCGTCAACGGCAGGCACTGGGGCGACTCCTCAAGAGGGTCGGAGGGAGAGCGAAGATCGAGGCGGAGCGGTCCGTCGGACACGCGGACCGTCCAAGATACCACAGCAAGGCGTCGCCTCCTTCGGGAGGCGCGTCGACGCTCACGGACCCCGCCCGGGCCACGCCTCGTATGTACGCGAGGGGGCCGTAGGAGAGCGGCTGCGACTATCGGTCGACGGCGGGATTGTAGCGGCGAACCACGGTTCGCGCCAGAGGGCGTCAGCCGGCGCGCAGGGTGCGGACCTTCGACGCGCGCGTGGTGACGCCGGCGGCGTCGACGGTGGTCGCGGTCAGGCGGACCCGCAGCTTGCGCTTGCGCTTCACGACCCGCTGGCCGCTGCGCGACAGCCGCACCTTGATCGTCGCCGCCTGGCCCGGCGTGAGCGCGTAGGCCTTGCGGCCGAGCGTCTTGCGCGCGAGCGTCGCGATCCGCAGCGTCCCGCGGCAGCCGTCGAACGCCGCGGCCGCGCACGTGACCGCGACGGGCACGACGCCCTTGCGCATCCGCAGCTTGGCCGAGCGGATCGTGATGACCGATCCGAGGACGCTGGCCTCGCAGCCGGTCAGCACGTCGGTCTTGTCGGCGACGGCGCTGTCGGTGCCATCGCCGCACTGCACCTGGTCGACCTCGCCGTCGAGCGCCTGGATCGCGTCGTCGCCGGGTCCGGCGTCAAGGACGTCGGGGCCGGCACCGCCGAGCAGGCGGTCGTTGCCGAGCCCGCCCGACAGGAGGTTCGCGATCGCCGAGCCGGCGAGCGTGTCGCCCGCGAAGCCGCCGGTCACGTCCTCGACCGTCGCGCCCACGTTGTCGCCCTCCCCCGGGGCGCCGTCGTCGGCGTTGCCGTCGAGCGTCACGCGGACCGCCGCGGCGAGCCCCTCGTACGTCGCCCGGTCCCGGCCCTCGTCGCCGTTGATGACATCCGGGCCCGCACCCCCGGACAGGACGTCGTCGCCGGCCCCGCCGCCCAGCGTGTCGTTGGCACCCGCGCCGACGAGGACGTCGTTGCCCCCGTTGCCGGCGAGCAGGTTCGCGGCCTCGCTGCCGGTGAGCGTGTCGGCGCCCGCGCCGCCGAGGACGTTCTCGACGTCGACGCCGACGTTGTCGTTCTCGTTCGGCTCGCCGTCGCCGGCCTGCCCGTCGAGCGTCACGATCAGGTTCGTAGTGCGCGTCGAGTAGTCGGCCGTGTCGGTGCCGGTGCCGCCCGAGACGGCGTCGCCCGCGGGATCGGCCGGGAAGCTGTCGTCGCCGTCGCCGCCGTCGAGCGTGTCCGGCCCGTTCCCGCCGGCGATGACGTCGTTGCCGGCGCCGCCATTGACGGTGTCGGACTCGTCGTCGCCGAAGAGCTGGTCGTTGCCCGCGCCGCCGGTGATCGTGTCCGTGCCGCCGCCGGCCCGGATGATCGCCGGCGTCGCCGCGTTCAGGACCACCGTGTCGTTGAGGTCGCCCGTCTCGACGTTGACGAGCGTGATGCCGGCCGCCGGGCATGTCGCCGTGTTCTTGGCGGTCGACGTGCACGACCCCTTCGCGCTGACCGTGACGCCGCCGCTGCCGGGCCCCTGGTCGGAGATCGTGTAGACGTCGCCCGCCAGGCTGATCGTCAGCTGGTTCTTCTCCTGCTGGTCGGCGAGGTAGCTGAGCGTCGTCCCCGACGCGGTGACCGTCGCCGCGTCCGCGACGGCCGCCGGGGCCAGCGACGCGAGCAGCACGAGGAGAGGCGCGACCAGCCGGAGAACGCTCATGCGGTGAAGCCAACCGCACCGGGCGGACGCTTCTGCCTCCGGAACGAGGAAGGGGCGCGTCTCCGCGCCCCCTCGAGGATTTCGCTCCGGAGGCCGCAGGGACCTCCGGACGAAACGGATCTTGCCGTCGGCCCTACTTGACCTCGACGGAGGCGCCGGCCTCCTCGAGCTCGGCCTTGAGCTTGTCGGCCTCCTCGCGCTCGACGCCCTCCTTGACGGGCTTCGGGGCCTCGTCGACGAGCGCCTTGGCCTCCTTCAGGCCCAGGCCGGTGGCCGCGCGGACGACCTTGATGACCTGGATCTTCTTGTCGCCGGCGCCGGTGAGGACGACGTCGAACGCCGTCTGCTCCTCGGCGGCCTCGCCGCCGCCGCCGTCGCCGCCGCCCGCAGCCGGGGCCGCAGCGGCGACCGCCGTCGCGGAGACGCCGAACTCCTCCTCGAGGGCCTTGATGCGCTCGGCGAGCTCGAGCACGGAGATCGACTTGAGCTCGTCGATCCAGTCCTGGGTGCTGGTAGCCATGTTCTGTTCCTCTCTCTACGAAGTTCTCTTACGAAGTTGCCGATTCGTCGTCCGCGCCCTCGGCCTGATCGGGCTGAGCGGGCTCGGGGTCACCGGCGGGGCCGGCGTCCGGGTCGTCGGCGCTCTCCTCGGGGAGCGGCGCCGGCTGGTTCGGAGCGTCCGCGGCCTCGGAGGCCTCCTCCGGAGAGGGGGTCTCCTCGGCGCTCGCCTCGGCGGCAGGTGCCTCGGCCGGGGCGTCTCCGCCCACGAGCCCCTGGTCGCGGATCGCGCCGAGCGCGATCGCGAGACCGCCGACGAGCGCGTTGAGCGTCCGGGCGAGTCCGGCGATCGGGTGCGCCACCACGCCGACGAGCTGCCCGTAGAGCACCTCGCGACTGGGGAGCCGGGCGATCGCGCCGATGTCCTCCGGCGACAGCGCCTGACCGTCCATGAAGCCGCCCTTGAACGGCAGCAGGTCGGTCGCCCGCGCGTAGTCGCGCAGCGCCTTCGCCGCGGCGGCGGCGTCGCCCCGGACGAACGCCAGCGCGGTCGGGCCCTCGAGGAGCTCCTTCAGCGCCGGGGCGTCCGCGGCATCGGCGGCCCGCTCGGTCAGCGTGTTCTTCACGACGGCGAACTGGGTGTCCGCCGCGCGCAGCTGCGTTCGCAGCTCGCTGGCCTGGGGCACGCTGAGCCCGCGGTAGTCGACCGCGAACACCGCCTGCGCCTCTCTGATGTTGGCCGCGATCTCCTCGATCACGGCAGCCTTCTGCTCTCGGTTCATGAGCCTCCTGCGCGGGTCTTAAGCGGTGATGGCCGCCCGCGGTCTTCGGAGAGCGGATGTGCCTTACGCGCTCGCGGGCGCGGGCACCTCCGACTCCGAGCGGGTGCGGGACGGATCGACCTTGATGCCCGGGCCCATCGTGGACGCGAGCGTGATCGACTTGATGTAGCGGCCCTTCGCGCCCGACGGCTTGGCGCGGATGATCTCCTCGAGCAACGTCGTGTAGTTGTCGAGCAGCGCCTTCTCGTCGAACGAGGTCTTGCCGATCGTGATGTGGACGTTCGCGGTGCGGTCCGTCCGGTACTCGATCTTGCCGGCCTTCGACTCGCTGACGGCCTTGGCGACGTCCATCGTCACCGTGCCGACGCGCGGGTTCGGCATCTTGCCCTGCGGGCCGAGGATGCGGCCGAGGCGGCCGACGACCGGCATCATGTCCGGCGTCGCGATCGCCACGTCGAAGTCGGTGAAGCCCTCCTGGACGCGCTCCGCGAGGTCATCGGCGCCGACGACGTCCGCGCCGGCCTCCTCGGCCTCGCGGGCCTTGTCGCCCTTGGCGAACACCGCGACGGTCACGTCCTTGCCGAGCCCGTGCGGCAGCGCGACGGTGCCGCGCAGCTGCTCGTCGGCGTGGCGGACGTTCAGCCCGGTGCGGATGTGGACCTCGACGGACTCGTCGAAGCTCGCGCGCTTGGTCTCCTTGACGAGACGGACGGCCTCGCCCGGCGCGTACTCGCGCGTCCGGTCGACCTTCGCCTTCGCCTCGACGAACTTCCTGCCGTGCTTGGGCATCAGCCCGACACCTCCACGCCCATCGAGCGGGCGGTCCCGGCGATGATCTTCGCGGCCTGGTCCACGTCGTGCGCGTTCAGGTCCTGGAGCTTCTTCTCGGCGATCTCGCGCAGCTGAGCCTGGCTGATCGTGCCGACCTTGTCCTTGTGCGGCTCGCTCGAGCCCTTCTCGATCCCGATCGCCTGGCGGATGAGCACCGCGGCCGGCGGGGTCTTCGTGATGAAGGTGAACGAGCGGTCCTCGAAGACCGTGATCTCCACCGGGATCGTCACGCCCATGTCGCCCGCCGTCTGGGCGTTGAACGCCTTGACGAACTCCATGATGTTGATCCCGTGCTGACCCAGCGCGGGGCCGACCGGCGGAGCCGGGCTTGCCTGGCCGCCGGGGGCCTGAAGCTTGATGGTTGTGAGGACCTTCTTAGCCATTCCTAGACCTTCTTCACCTGGTCGAAGCCGACCTCGACCGGGGTCTCGCGGCCGAAGATGCTAACGAGGACCTTCAGGCGGCTGGAATCCTCGTTGATCTCCGCGATCTCACCGGTGAAGTCGGAGAGCGGGCCCGAGATGACCTTGACGCTCTCGCCGATCGTGTACGTCGTCTTCTTGCGCTCGCGCACCGCGACCTCGCGGTGCAGCAGGCGGTCGACCTCGGGCTGCGTGAGCGGCACGGGCTCGTTCGAGGCGCCGACGAAGCCCGTCACGCCCGGCGTGCCCTTGACGACCTGCCACGAGTCCTCGTTGAGGTCCATGTTCACGAGCACGTAGCCGGGCATCGTGCGCTTCTCGACCGTGATCTTCTGGCCGTCCTTCATCTCCGAGGTGGTCTCGGTGGGGACGACGACCTGACGCACGGAGCGCTTCTGCCCCATGGTGGACACGCGGTGCTCGAGGTTCTGCTTGACCTTGTTCTCGTGCCCTGAGTAGGTGTTGACGACGTACCAGCGGAACATTGCTTGGAAGCTCTCGTGAAGAAGGCGGGGACTAGATGATGAAGTCGACGAGTTCCTTGGCCACGTAGTCCGCGGCGCCCAGGAAGAGCCCCGCGACCACGACGAAGCCAAGCACGACCGCGGTCGCCTGACCGACCTGCCGGCGGTCCGGCCACTGCACGCGCTGGAGCTCGGCCCACGAGGCGCGCAGGAAGTTGATGAAGCGGCCGCCGCCGGGGCCGTGGGCCGGAGCGTCGGAGCCGCGCGCGGCGACCGCGCCGACGACGGGCGGGGCCTCCTCCTCGCGCTCGCGCCCGAACGCGTCCTCGGCGTCGGCCTCGTCGCCCAGCGCGGCGCGCTCGGCGGCGTCGGGGTCGGCCTCGGGCTCGCCGTCGGCGCCCGACACCAGCGCCGCCTCGAACTCGTCGACCTCGCCGCTGTGCTCGAACGGCCCGGGGACGTTCTCGCGATGGATCGGCTGCTCCTGCGGCAGCAGGTCGTCGTCGTGCGAGGCGCCCGAGACGTCGGGAACGTCACCCGGATCCCCGGGGACCCCGGGGACGTCGGGCGTCCGCGCGTCGTCGCGCTTGGACTCCCGGGGAAGGCGGCGCTGCTTGCGCGCCTTCGCTCGCTGACGATCGCGGGCCACGGGACGACGTGCCTACCGGGTCTCCCGGTGGGCGGTGTGCGTCCGGCACCACTTGCAGAACTTGCGCAGCGTGATGCGGTCGGGGTTGTTCCGCTTCGACTTCTTGGTCATGTAGTTGCGGCGCTTGCACTCCTCGCACGCGAGGGTGACTCCGATCCGCACGTCGCCTCGGGCCATGGTGTGACTCCGACTTCGGGCCTGACAGAGAAGCGACCCGCCGAGGGGCAGGTCGAGCGCACAAGTGTAGCGCGGCGGCGCTACTTGCCGGACTGGACCTTCTCGAGGTCGACGACGAAGATGAGCGTCTCGTTCGGGCCGATCGCCGGCGGCGACCCCTGCGGGCCGTACGCCTGGTCCGGCGGGATGACGAGCTGGCGGCGCCCGCCGACCCGCATGCCCTTCACGCCCTCGTCCCAGCCGGGGATGACCTGGCCGGCGCCGAGCGTGAACGTGAACGGCTCGCCGCGGTTCCACGACGCGTCGAACTCCGCCCCGTCGGACCAGTTCACGCCGACGTACTGCACCGACACGTTGTCGCCGGGCTTGGCGACCTTCCCCTTGCCCTTGACGACGTCCTCCTTCTCGAGGGTCGTCGGCGCGTCGCCCCCGGGCGGCGTGATCGAGGGCTTCTCCTCGAGGTCCTTGGAGATCGCCGCCGGCTCCGACGCCGTGGACTGGGTGGTCTCGGCCTGCGTCTGCTCGGCGGCGGCGGTTCCGGTGCTGCCGTTCTCGTCGTCGTCACCGCAGGCGCCGAGCGCGAGCGCGAGCGCCGCGACGGCCGGGAGCACGATGGTCCTGGGGCTGGGCATGGCGCGCAAGGCTAGTGGTCGGGAGCTCCGGTTCCTGCCGAACGCCCGTCACCACAGCGCTCGCGCGCTCGCGTAGGGTCTCCGCACCGTGGCTGTCCCCACGCAGACCGGCGTCGTCGGCGTCGTCGTGCACCCGCGACGTCCGATCGACGACGCCATCGCCGCCGTGCGCGACTGGGCGGTCGGGCACGGGCACGTGTTCGGGCAGATCCTCGTCGAGGGGCAGGACCGGCGCGTCGCCGACCCGATCGAGCCGAACGCATGCACGGTGATCGTCGCCGTCGGCGGCGACGGGACGGTCCTGGCGGCGCTGCACGCGGCCGAGCCCGTCGGCGCGCCGGTGCTCGGCGTCGCGTGCGGCAGCCTCGGCGCGCTGACGTCGGTGAAGGCCGGCGACGTCGCCACCGCGCTCGACCGCGTCGCACGCGGCGAGGGCGACCCGCGCGCGCTGCCGGCGCTCATGGTCACCCGCGACGGCGAGCCGCTCGGCGAGGCGTTCAACGACCTCGCGGTCGTGCGCGGGGGCGCCGGGCAGGTCGTGCTCGACGTCGACGTCGACGGCGCGCAGTTCGCGCGCATGGCGGGCGACGGCGTCGTCGTCGCGACGCCGCTGGGCTCGAGCGCGTACACGCTCGCCGCGGGCGGGCCGCTCGTCGCCGTCGGCGACGACGACATGCTCGTCGTCACCCCGCTCGCTCCCCACGCCGGCGCGATCCCGCCGCTCGTCCTCGGCGCGCACACGTCGCTGTCGATCACGGTCGACGGAGGCTGGGCGGGCGCACGGGTGGAGCTCGACGGGCGCGTCGTCTCGCGCCAGGCGCCCGAGCCGAACGCGCCGCCGTTCACCCTCGGCGTCGCCCTGCGCCCGGCGGCGGCGAAGCTCTTGGACCTCGACGGCGAGACGCTGATCGCCGGCCTGCGCCGCCGGGGGGTCATCTCCGACAGCCCGCGCCTGCGCGCGCGGGACGCGCGTGCACGCTGACCCGCCCGCTCCCCTGCTCGTCGCCCTCGGCGTCATCGCGGTCGTGGTCGCGATCGACGCGACCCTGGGCGAGAGGGTCGTCCTCATCGGGCTGGTCGTCAGCGCGCCGCTGCTCTGCGGCCTGACGACGACGCCCGCGCGCACACGGATCGCGGCGCTCGCGGCAGTCACCGCGGCGCTGCTGGCCGCCATCTGGAACGACAACGTCGACAGCTGGTCGTACTGGGTGCCGCTGTCGGTCGTGACGATGGCCTCGGTCTTCGCGGTGCTCATGGCCGTCTTCCGCCAGCGACTGCGGCGCGAGACCGCGCGCATGCGCGCGATGGCCGAGATCGGCGTCATCGCGACCGGCACGCGCAACGTGCAGGACACCGCGCAGGCGATCGCGGAGGTGCTCGTGCCGTCGCTGGCGGACTTCTGCGTCATCGACCGCGTGACGGCCGAGGGGCAGGCCCAGCGGCTCGCGGGGACGTTCACTGGCGACCCGGCGCTCATGCAGCGGTTCATGGCGCGACCCCCGAGCCGGGCGGAGGTCGCCGGCAGCTCCGCCGGGACGATCGCGACGCAGCGCCCGGCGCTCATCTCGGACTTCGACGACGAGGCGCGGCAGCGACTCGCCCACGACGCGGCCGACCTCGACCTGCTGCGGGCGTTCGAGATGGACTCGATCGTGTCGGTGCCGCTGGTCGCGCGCGGCCGGACGGTCGGCGTGCTGACCCTCGGCACGATGGCGCCGCGGACCCGCTTCGACAGCGAGGCGGTGGGCGCGGTGGCGACGATCGGCGGGCGCGCGGCGCTCGCGCTCGACAACGCGGCGCTGTCGCGCGAGCTGTCGAGCACCGAGCAGCAGCTCGAGGCGATCCTGCGCACCGTCGACGCGGCGATCATGGTGCGCAGCCGCGAGGGCGCCCTCGTCTACGCCAACCGCGCCGCCGCCGACCTCCTGCGCGTGCCCGACCCGCAGGCGCTGCTCGGCGTGACGTCGCAGGAGCTCATGGCGCGGTTCGAGGCCTACGACGAGCACGGCGAGGCGATCGACCTCACCGATCTCCCCGGTCAGCGCGTGCTCGCCGGCGATCCGGCGCCGCCGCCGGTGCTCGTGCGCAACATCGTCCGGGCCACCGGCGAGGAGCGGTGGCTGCTGAACAAGGCGACGCCGGTCGTCGACGACGAGGGCCGGCCGGTGATGGCGGTGAACCTCATCGACGACGTCACCGAGTCCAAGCGCGGCGAGCTCGCCCAGGCCGTGCTCGCCGAGGCCGCCCGGCAGCCGACCGACGCCGCGGGGCTGGCCGAGACGCTGCAGGCGATGGCCGACGCGGCGGTGCCCGGCCTGGCCGACTGGGCGCTCATCGACCTCGCCGGAGCGCGGGGCGGCCTGCGCCCCGTCGCGGTCGCGCACCGCGACCCCGAGCTGCGCGCGCTGGGGTGGCGGCTGCGCACCGCGTTCGGCGGCGAGCTCTTGCCCGGCCGTCCGCTGTCGCGCACCGCGGCATCGGGGGAGCCGACGCTGTGGGCACCCCAGAGCGACGAGGAGCTCCTGGCCGGCGCGACGTCGGACGAGCACCGCGAAGCGCTGCGGCGGGCGAACCTGCGGTCGGGGATGGTCGTCGCGCTGCGGGCGGGCGAGGAGGTGCTGGGGACGCTGACGTTCGTCTCGTCGACCGCGCGGCGCTTCGACGCGCGCGACCTCGACCTGGCCTCCGACCTGGGCCGCCAGGCGGGCGTCGCGATCAAGAACGCGCAGCTCAACCACGAGCGAGCGCACATCGCGCACACGCTGCAGGCCGGGCTGCTGCCGGACTCGCTCCCGTCCGTCGAGGGCTGGGCAGTCTCGAGCGTCTACCGCCCGGCGGGCGTGCTCAACGAGGTCGGCGGGGACTTCTACGACGTCGTCGGCTTCCCGCGCGGGTGGGCGGTGCTGATCGGCGACGTCGTCGGCAAGGGCGCCGAGGCGGCGGCGCTGACGGCGATGGTTCGCCACACGCTCGCCGCGGTCATCGCGACGACGGGCGATCCCGCGCACGCATTGCGCGTCGCCAACGACCGGCTGCGCACCCGGCAGGACGTGCTCCCGGCGCTGTGCACCGTCGCGATCGTCACGGTGTCGGCCGGCGACGAGGTGCTCATCCACTCCGCCGGCCACCCGCTGCCGCTGCTGCGCCGCGGCGGCGAGGTCCACCCCATCGGGCGGACGAGCCCCACGCTGGGGATCGAGCACGACGTCGACGTCGTCGGGACGACCGCGCACGTGCGGCCCGGCGACCAGCTCCTGCTCTACACCGACGGGGTGATCGACGCGACCGGCGAGACCGGCCGCTTCGGGGAGGAGCGGCTCGTCCGCGCGCTGTCGTCGCTCGACGCGGACGGCGAGGAGAGCGTCGCCCGGCTCGTCCTGCGGTCGATCGATGCGTTCGCGCGCGGGGAGCAGAGCGACGACATCGCGATGATCAGCCTGGAGCGCACGAACGCCGGCGCGCTCGAACCGCGCGCCGCCTGAGTCGTCACCACTTCGCAACACCGGCCGGCGGGAGCGGGACCAGCATGGCAACCATGCCGCTCTTCCCGCTCCGCCCCGAGCTCGTCCGTGCGCTCGCCGCCGTGTGCGAGCTGCCGCTACCCGCCTGCGACGATCAGTGGGCCAGCACGGGCTCGCCCGCCGGCTCCCCGACGCGCACCGGCCGCATCGTGAACGCGACGATCACGGCGCCCGCGGCGAACACGCCCGCTGCGATCCAGAACGCGACGGTGTAGCCGTGGACGGCGGCCGCCTGCGCCAGGTCGGGCGAGGGCGTGTGCGACGAGGCGTACGACGTCGCGGCGCTCGCGAAGATCGAGCTCAGCAGCGCCGTGCCGATCGACCCGCCGACCTGCTGCATCGTGTTCACCATCGCCGACGCGACGCCCGCGTCACGCGGCTGCACGCCGTAGGTCGCGCTGCTGATCGCCGGAGCGAAGATGTTCCCCATCCCGACGCCCATGACGAGCAGCGCGGGCAGCACGTGCGTGAGGTAGCTCGAGTCAGGCGTCAGCTGGGCGAGGTACACCATCCCGATCGCGCCGAGCGTCATGCCCGTGACGATGAGCGGCCGCGGCCCGACCTTCGCGAGGAACTTGATGTTCACCGAGGTCGCGGTGATCGTGATCGCGAACGGCATCGGCAGGAACGCGAGCCCGGTCTGGATCGGCGTGAAGCCCTTCGACTCCTGCAGGAAGTACGTCAGGAACAGGAACACGGCGAACATCGCGATGCCCGACAGGCCGATCGCGAGGTACGACCCGCCGCGCGTGCGGTCGGTGATGACGCGCAGCGGCAGGAGCGGGTGCTTCGCCCGCGACTCGATCCACACGAACGCCGACAGGAGCACGACGGCGGCCGCGAGCATGAAGATCGTCACCGGGTGGCCCCACGAGTGCGTCTCGGAGTTCGAGAAGCCGTAGACCAGCGCGAAGAGGCCGGCGCTCGCGGTCAGCGTGCCGGGGAGGTCCAGCGGCGGACGGCTCGGATGCATCTCGTTGACGAGCAGCCGCAGCCCGGCCAGCGCGGCGGGGATCGCGAAGAGCAGGTTCACGTAGAGGCACCAGCGCCACGACAGCGTCTCGGTGAGGATGCCGCCGAGCAGCAGGCCGATGGCCGCGCCGCCGCCGGCGAGCGCGCCGAAGATGCCGAACGCCTTCCCGCGCTCGGACGGGTCGGTGAAGATCGTCGCCAGCAGGGCGAGCGCCGACGGGGCGAGCACCGCGCCGAAGACGCCCTGCAGCGCGCGAGCGCCGACGAGCACGCCGAAGGACTGCGCCGCACCGCCGATCGCCGAGGCGATCGCGAAGCCGAGCAGGCCGCCGATGAACGCCCACTTGCGCCCGAAGAGGTCGCCGAGACGACCGCCGAGGAGCAGCAGCGAGCCGAACGCCAGCGCGTACGCGGTGACGATCCACTGGCGCGAGGCGTCGTCGAAGCCGAGGTCCGCCTGGGCGCTGGGCAGCGCGATGTTCACGATCGTCGCGTCGAGCACGACCATGAGCTGGGCCATGGCGATGACGCCGAGGATCAGCCAGCGGCGCTCGTGGTGGGGGTTGGTCTGGGGTGGCATCCGGGGCGGCTCTCTTCCGAAGTGGAGGTGGTTCCTCAAGTTCTTCGCGCACGGTAGCACGAACTGGAGGACTTGTCTCCGTTTTCGTCTACACTGGCACCGTGGCCACCGCCGAACGTCCCCTCCGCGCCGACGCCGAGCGCAACCGCCAGCGGATCCTCGCCGCGGCCGCCGAGGTGTTCGCGGAGCGCGGCGTCGACGTCTCGCTCGACGACATCGCGCACGCTGCGGGCGTCGGCGTCGGCACGGTCTACCGGCGGTTCCCAAGCAAGGACGACCTCATCGAGGCGCTCTTCGAGGAGAAGATCCGCGCGATCGAAGGTGCGGCCCGCCGCGGGCTCGAGGCCGAGGACCCGTGGACGGGGTTCGAGACGTTCCTGCGCGAGGCGTGCGCGGCGCACGCCGCCGACAGCGGCCTCAAGGAGGTCCTGCTCAGCGGCGACCGCGGTCGCGAGCAGGTCGCCCGCGGGCGGGAGCGCATCGCCCCGCTCGCGATGCGGATCGTCCGCCGCGCGCAGGAGGCGGGCGCGCTGCGCGCCGACCTCGGCGCGTTCGACGTCCCGCTCATGCAGTTCATGGTCAGCTTCGTCGCCGACAAGACCCGCTGCGTCGCCCCGGACTACTGGCAGCGGATGCTCACGATCCTGCTCGACGGCCTGCGCGCCGACCGCTCCGAGCTGACCGCGATGCCGGTGCAGCCGCTCTCGCCCGACGAGTTCGTCGGCGCGATGGCCCGCAAGACCCGCTGACGCGAGTCCGCCGCTAGGCGGTCGCTCGCGACAGCTCCGTCCGCGGGCTCGGCACGTACGACGCGCCGGGCACGCCGCCCATCACGAGCATCCGCACGCCGCTGTCGCCCGTCGTGACCTTGCGGGTCGTGCCGGCGCCGACGCGGATCATCGTGTCGCGCGTCATCGCGACGTCATCGCCGGCGACCGCCATCGTCGCCTCGCCGCCGAGCACGACGTAGACCTCCTCCTGGCCGTCCTCGGCGTGGTCGTGCTCGGGGTAGCCCTCGAACCCGGGCGGCAGCTCGATGACCTGGAAGCCGAAGCTCGTCACGCCAAGCTCGGCCCGGGCCTTCTTGAAGCCGCCCCCGTGGCTGGCTTCCATCTCGTCGATGCGCTTCGCGGTGTAGTCGCTCATGGCGCCGGAACTTAGCGACCGATCGGTCGCTATGCAAACCCGAGGTCGGTAGGCTGCGCAGCGATGCCCCGCCGATCGGCTGCCGATACGCTGGAGACCAAGCGCCGCATCGTCGAGCGCTCCGTCGCGGTGTCGTCGGTGGAGGGCCTCGAGGGACTGACGATCGGGCGGCTCGCCGGCGACCTCGGGATGAGCAAGAGCGGCATCCTGCGTCACTTCGAGACGAAGGAGCGCCTGCAGCTCGCGGCCGTCGAGGACGCGGCCGCGCACTTCGCCGGCGCGGTCCAGGCGCGGGCCCGCGACACGGAGCCGGGGCTCGAGCGGCTGCTCGCCCTCGCCGACGCATGGATCGACTACGTCGCGGGGCGACGCTCGACCGGGGGCTGCTTCTTCACCGCCGCGTCGACCGAGTTCGACGGGCGGCCGGGGCCGGTGCGCGATGCGATCGCCGGGTGGCTCGACGCGTGGGCGCGGGCGCTGGACGGTGAGCTGCGGACGGCGATCGACGCGGGCGAGATCCCCGCGGACACCGACCGCAAGCAGGTCCTCTTCGAGCTGTCGGGGACGATCATGGGCCTCAACCAGCAGCTGCTGCTGCGCGGGGACGGCGCGGCGCCGCGGCGCGCGCACCGGGCGGTGCGGCGGATCCTGGGGACGGCGTGATGAGCGACGCCGCGACGTTCGTCTTCGCGGACATCGCGGGGTTCACCGCGCTGACCGAGGCGCACGGCGACGAGGAGGCGGCGGCGCTCGCGGCGGACTTCTGCGCCGCGGTGAAGGCGGAGCTGCCCGGCTGCGGCGGCACGCACGTCAAGTCGATCGGCGACGCGCTCATGCTGCGCGTGCCCGAGCCCGCACGCGCCATCGAGCTCGGCCTGCGCATCGCCGGCGAGCTCATGCGCGACCACGGCTCCCCCGCCGTCCGCGTCGGGATGCACCACGGCCCGGCGGTGGAGCGCGACGGCGACTTCTTCGGCGCGACGGTCAACCTCGCCGCACGTGTGTCGGCGGCGGCGGTCGGCGGCGAGGTGCTCATGACCGCGGGCACGGCGGCGCTCGCTCCCGCTCCGCGCGGCGTGGTCTACGAGTCGCGCGGGCGGCGCGAGCTGCGCAACGTGCGCGAGCCGGTCGAGCTGGTCGCGGCGGTGCGCGTCGGCGAGGCCTCCGGCACGCAGCTGGCGTTCGACCCCGTGTGCCACATGGCCGTCGACCCGGATCGCGCGGCCGGCCGCCTCGTCCACGAGGGCACCGCCTGGTTCTTCTGCAGCCTCGAGTGCGCGGGCCACTTCGCGCGCCATCCCGACCGCTTCGCGCGAGATCGACGGTCGCCGGGCGCACGGACCGGGTAGCACCGGTTCCATGAGCATCACCGACAAGATCACCGGACGCATCAAGAAGGCCGCCGGCGACCTCGCGGATGACGCGTCGCTGCGGCGCGAGGGCCGCCTGGAGGAGCGCAAGGGCGAGGCCAAGGAGGACGCCGCCGCCGCGCAGGAGCGCGCCGACGAGAAGTCCCGCGAGGCCGCGGACCTCGAGCGCCGCACCTGATCTCGTGATCGCGCGCCGGTGGGTAGTCCCGCCGGCGTGCACATCAAGGACGCCTTCGCGATACGCGACGTCGCGGCGGCGCGCGCGATCGCTCGCACGCACCCGTTCGCGACGCTCGTGACCGCCGACCTGCGGGCGACGCACATGCCGTTCCTCGTCGAGGAGCACGCGGCCGAGCTCGTCGTGCTCGGCCACGTCGCGTGCGCCGACCCGGTCGCGGACGCGCTGGACGGCGACGTGCTCGCCATCTTCGAGGGCCCGCGCGGCTACGTGTCGGCCAGCTGGTACGGCGACGAGACGATCCCGACGTGGAACCACGTGACGCTGCACGTCCGGGGCCGCCCGGAGCTCTTCGACGACGCGCTGCCGCTGCTGCGCGCGACCGTCGACCGGTTCGAGCAGCGAGTGGAGCATCCGTGGACGCTCGACCGGCTCGGCGACACGGCGCGGTCGATGGCCGACCAGGTCGTCGCCTTCCGGCTGCGCGCGTCGTGGTGGCACGCCGAGGCGAAGCTCTCGCAGGACAAGCCCGCCGACGAGCAGCGGCGGGTGCTCGCCGGCTTCGAGCGCCCGGGGCCGTACGGGAACCCGGCGCTCGCGGCGGCCATGCGCGCTCGCGCCTGACCGTCAACCGCGCCGGCGTGCGCGGACGACGAGCGTCGCGGTCCGCCGCGCGCTCGTGTTGGAGGCGTCGTCGGTGATCGTCGCCGTCAGGCGGTAGCGGCCCGCGGCGAGCTTCGGCGCGGTGAGACGGAACGCCGAGGACCCCTTCGGCACCCGGCGTGCCGCCGAGCCGGCGCGGCGCCGGACGGCACACGCGATCCGGCCACGGGCCCGGCAGCGCTCGAAGCGCACAGAGACGACGCCCGGCTCGTCGGTCGTGACGCGGAGGCGGACGACCTCGCGCTCGCGCGCGAAGAGCGGCCGGAAGGCGAGCAGCCGCGGTGCCACGACGTCGCGCGCGGGCTGGCCCGACGCCTCGGAGAGCAGGGGCGGCTGCGGCGCCGGCGCCGGCGCCGGCGCCGGCGCGACCGTGAACTCGACGACCGCGGCGCTCGCGTCGACGTTCCCCGCGACGTCCTTCGCGACCACCGCGAACCGATGCGCCCCCACGCCCACCGGCGCGGTCGTGTGCGGCGAGGTGCAGGGGTACGCCGGGCCGTCGTCGACCCGGCAGGTGAACGACGCGCCGCCCTCCGTCGCGGAGAAGGCGAACGTCGGCGTCGTGTCCTCGCTCTCGCCGGGCGGGCTGCTCGTGACCGTCGTGTCGGGTGGCGTCGCATCGACCGCCCACGCCCGCCGCGCCGGGGTGGCGTCCGCGCCACCGGCGTTCACCGCCCGCACGTCGAACGCATGCGCGCCGTCGGCGAGGCCCTCCAAGGTGCGCGGGGAAGCGCACGTCGCCCACGCGGCCTCGTCGAGCCGGCACTCGTACCGGTCGACGACCCCCGTGCCGCTGAACGCGATCGTCGCGCTGCGCGCGGCCGTCAGCCCGGTCGGGCCGCTCGTGATCGTCGTGTCGGGCGGCGCGGGCGGAGGCGGCGGCTGCTGGATCGTCCAGCTGCGCGATGCCGTCGCGGCGTTGCCCGCCGCGTCGGTGGCACGGACGGTGAACGTGTGCGACCCGTCCGGCAGGCCCGTGTACGCCGTCGGCGACGTGCACGTCGCGAACGTCCCGGCATCCAGCCGGCACGCCAGCGCCGCACCGCTCTCCGCCGTGAACGAGATCGACGCATCGCGGCTCGCCACCGCGCCCGAGGGGCCCCCGGTGATCGCAACGGCAGGCGCTGTCGCGTCGACGGTCCACGTCCGCGACGCGGGTGTGGTGTCGGTGGTCGCGCCGTCGACGGCCCGGACCTCGAAGCTGTGGGACCCGTCGGCGAGCCCCGAGGCCACGAACGGCGAGCTGCACGGCGCGAACGCGGCGGCGTCGACGCGGCACTCGAACGTCGCGGCCGCTCGCGTGGCGGTGAACGAGAAGGACGCGCCGCGCGACGCCACGAGCCCCGACGGCCCCGCCGTGATCGAGGTGTCGAGCGGTGGCGGCTGGCCGACCGTCCACGTCCGCGTGGCGGGCGTCGGGTCCTCCTCCGTGCCGTCGATCGCGCGCACCGCGAAGGTGCGCTCGCCGTCGCCGAGGCCATCGAGGTAGTACGGCGACGTGCACGGCGTCCAAGTGCCCGCATCGAGACGGCACACGAACCGCGCGTCGGGACGCGTCGAGGAGAACTCGAAGAAGGCGAAGCGGTCGTTCGTCTGCCCGGACGGCCCGCCCCAGAGCTTCGTGTCGAGGGTCGGCGCGGCGGGGTCGATCGTCCAGCTGCTCGAGGCGAGCGTTCCGGCGTTGCCGGCGGGATCGACGCCGCGCACGTCGAAGCGGTGATGCCCCTCGGCCAGGCCCGTGTACGCCCGCGGCGTGGTGCAGGCCTGCCACGCTCCCGCGTCGAGCCTGCACTGGGCGCTCGCCCCGGAGTCGTCGAGCTGCCAGCCGAACGAGGCGTTCGTCGACGCCGTCGTGCCCGCGGTGCCGGTCAGCGCCGTCACGACCGGAGCGGTCGTGTCGATGGTCCAACGGTGGACGGCCGGCGTCGGGTCGCGGTTCCCGGCGGCATCGACAGCGCGCACCTCGAAGGTCCAGTCGCCCTCGAAGAGGTCCTCGGTCCGTCCCGATGCGCACGTGCGCCAGCCGCCGTCGGCGGGCAGCACGGTGCCGCGCCGGCACTCGAACGTCGCCCCCGCCTCGGTCGCCGTGAAGCGGAACCGGGTCGATGCCCATCGCGAGGTTGGCGACGGGGGCGCCTCGGTGACCGTCGTGTTCGGCGCTGTGGTGTCCGTCGGCGGCGCGGCCATGGCCCACCGGAGCGTCACGCTGCCCTCCGCGGGCCCGTAGCCGAGCGCGTTGAACCCGTCCACCGCGACGTTGTAGGTCTGACCGGCCTCGGCCACGAACGTCACGCGGCTCGTCGTGACACCGGCCGCCGCGTCGTCGTTGGACGCCTTCACGTCCTGGAACGGCTCCCGCGTCATGTCCACCGGCCCCGTCGAGACCCCGAGCAGCGTGTCGAAGTCGCTCCCCGTCGTCTCGAACGTCACGGGCCCGCGTCGCGGCGCCGTCCAGCGCCACCACACCGACGCTCCCCCGGGGTTGTCGGCGTGCTCCATCTCGAACTCGTCCTTGCCCGCCGCCCGGTTCGTGCCCGAGGCCGTGCCGGATTCGCCGCCGAGCGTGGGCGCGTTCGGCAGCAGGTCGTTGGCCGGGTACGCGTAGAAGTCGAAGACGGCGAACGTCCGCTGGGCCGGTGTCGGGTCGACGTTCCCGGCGGTGTCGGTCGCCCGCACGCGCACCGTGTGCGTGCCGAGGGTGTCGCCGAACACCCACCACGGGGACTCGCACGGCTCGTAGGCGCCTCCGTCGAGCGCGCACGCGAACGTCGCGCCCGGCTCGGTGGCGTGGAACGCGACCTTCGCGGCCGAGGTCGACACGGTGCGCCGGGTCAGGGCGTCGATGACGGTGTCCGGAGGCGTCGTGTCGCTCACCGTGCCGACGCGGAAGCGGGTGACGTGGGCGCCGGGCATCGTGGCTCCCGCGCCGCTGCGCACCCCGGCGACACGCAGGACGTACGCCCCGGCCGCCAGCGCCGCCGACGGCCGGATCGTCGCCGTGCGTGACGTCGCGTCGTAGGCGACCGAGGACGCGACGACCGCGCCGGCCGCGGTGGACAGGCGAACGGTCGTCGTGGTCACGGTGGAGGCGTCGAGCGCGCGGCCGAAGCGCACGGTCGGGGTCTCGCCGGTCGCGACGCCTCGCGTCCCGTCGGCCGGCGTCACCGAGCGGACCCATGCGCCGTTCGCCGCCGACGGCCACGTCCCCTCGGCGTTGCGGTTGACGACGAGACCGTGGTTGTTGTCGGCGAGGACGACGTCCGGGCGCCCGTCGCCGGTGACGTCGCCGACCGCCACCCCGGTCGTCTCGTAGTGGCTCGCGTACGGCACGCGGTACGCGCTGCGTGGCGCGAACGTCGCCGCACCGGTCCGGCGGAAGACGCTGAGCGCCTGGTAGCCGCCATCCGGCGTCACGAGGTCGGCGCGCCCGTCGCCGTCGAGGTCGCCGGACTCGAGCGGCTCCGGGTTGGCGCTGCTCCCGATCGTGGCCGGAGCGCCCAGCGTCCCGGCCGTCGTCTGCGCCAGGACGGCCACCGTCCCGGCGGACGGGTTCGTCACCGCCACGTCGAGCCGGCCGTCGCCGTTCAGCTCGGCGACCTCCAGCCCCCGCAGGCACTGGCACTGCAGCTGCGGGCCGCCGTAGCGGACGGGGTCGGCCCAGCGACCGGTCGACGTCGCCGCGATGACGTAGACGCCGAAGGCCTCGATCGCCACCACGTCGGGCCGGCCGTCCCCCGTCACGTCGCCGACCTCGACCTCGCCGTCGGGAAGCGACGCGACGGGCTGCACCGTCCACCCCGTCGACGTGCGCACCGCCCGGCGGATCCGGCCGCCGCCGCTCGTCACCAGGTCCAGGTCGCCGTCGCCATCGAGGTCGACGACGTCGGCGTCGCGCGCGGCGCCCGTGAAGACCCGCTCGCCGTCCGCGAGCGCACCGGCGCGCTGGTGGAGGATCTCGACGCCCAGCCCGGTCGACACGATCGCATCGGTGCGGCCGTCGCCATCGACGTCGCCCGTCGCGACGGAGGCGGGGACGCCGTCGACGTCCAGGATCCGCGGGCGCTTCAGCCACCCGTCCTCGTCCTGCGCGAAGACGAAGAGCTTGTGATCGCGGGACGGATCCGCGTCGCCGAAGTCCGTCGTCGTCATCAGGACGTCACGCCGGCCGTCGCCGGTGACGTCGCCGATGGCGACCGTCGACGGCCACGACCCGGTCGGGTACCACTGGCCGGCGGTCAGCCGTGCGTCGGTGACGTCGGGCGTCGTTCCCTGCGTGACGCCGATCGTGTAGGTGCCCTGCGAACCGAGCGCGTTGTGGGCGCGGACGTAGTAGCGCCCCGGCGTCCGGACGTAGTGGAACAGCTCCTCGTTCGTGCCGGCGGGCCCCTGGCCGTCGGCCTCGCCGAGCTTCTGGAGGTCGGGGCCGTAGAGCTCGATCGCGACGTCGGTCTCCTCCGTGCGTTCGCCGTCGAAGGCGGACCGCTTGTCGGCGCCGACGTAGAGCCACCCCGTCGACGGCACCTGCACCGAGTACCAGTCGACGTCGCCCTCGGGCGCGAAGCGCCCGGCGAAGTTCGCGGTCAGCGCGACGGCGGTGGTCCGGTCGGGCGTGTCGTTGGGCTCGGAGGCGTCCCCACCGTGCGCTGGCAGCACCGGGGGTGGCGATGCCGCGGCTCCCGTGGCGGCGGCGGCGTCGAGGACGCCGGCGCCGTAGTACGGGTCCGTGCCGAGCGGCCCCGCGTCGCGCGCGGTGTCGCGCAGGCGCGCCGCGACGGCGTCGCCGGTCCATGTCGGGTGCTGCGCGCGGACGAGGGCAGCGGCGCCGGCGACGATCGGCGCGCTGAACGAGGTGCCGCTGTCGCGCGCGTACGGCTCGCGCGTTCCCTCCGCGATCTGCAGGCCGACCACGTCCATGCCGGGCGCCGCCAGGTCGACGTGGTCGCCCCAGTTCGAGAACCACGCGAACTGGCCGCTGAGGTCCGTCGCCGTCACCGCGAGGACGCCGGCCGTCGCCGCCGGGTACTCGGGCTCGTCGCTGCCGTCGTTCCCGGCCGCCGCGACGACGAGCGCGCCCTGCGCCCGCGCGTGCTCGACGGCCGCCGCGAGGACCGGCGAGTCGCCGGCTCCTCCGAAGGAGAGGTTGATGACGTCCGCGCCGTGGTCGGCCGCCCACGTGATGCCGGCGGCGATGTCGTCGTCCCAGCCTGAGCCGTCGTCGTCGAGCACCTGCACCGGCATGAGCGACGCCGTCCACGCGGCACCGGCGACGCCGATGCCGTTGTCGGTGTGGGCGGCCGCGAGCCCCGCGACGAACGTGCCGTGCCCGTTGAGGTCGTCGGGCCGGTCGTCCGCGTGGACGACGTCCCGGCCGGGAACCAGCCGCGCGGCGAGGTCGCGGTGGTCCAGGTCGACGCCGGTGTCCAGCACCGCCAGCGTCACGTCGCTCGACCCCTTCGTCACGTCCCATGCGGCGGGCAGGCGGACGGTCTGCTGCCAACCCTGACCACCGTCCTTGACCGCCCAAGGGTCGTTGGGCGTCGCTTCGATCGAGCGGCGGCGGTTGAGCGTCGCCGCCGCGACGCGCGGGTCCGCCCGCAGCGCGCGCAGGGTGCGGTGCAGCCGCTCGGGCGGCACCGTCAGCCGCCGGAAGCCCGTGCCGCGCACCACGTCCCCGGCCGCGGCGCCGTGCGTGCTCGCGACCGCCGCGAGCGATGCGCCGCGGCCGAGCCGGACGAGCACCGTCGCTCCGTCGTCCTCGGGGAAGCGCGGCTGCTTGGCGGCCTGGCCGGGCGGCAGCCGAAGCGCCGGCGGGTCGAGCGTCGGCAGCGCAGCCTCGACCGTCGCGGGGCCCGTCAGCACGACGCTCGAGACGGTCAGGACCGCCAGGGCCAACGCCCGGTCGAAGCGTCCGTGCATCAGTCAACTGGACCTTAGTCACATCCGGACGCCCCGGGAAGTGGTTCAGCGGTGAGCGCGACTGCTCAGCCGCCGCGGCGGCGGCCGACCAGCCACCCGAGCAGGAGCGCGACCAGCAGGAGACCGCCGACGACGGGGTCCTTCAGGCGTTCCTTGACGACCGCTCCGCCGACGGCGCCGAGGTCGAGCGCCTCCTCCTCGGGCTCGAAGGGCGGCGGCGGTGAGGGACGCTCGGTGTCGGCCCGTGCGCTCTCGGCCGCGGTCGCCTCGACCGCGGGCCGCGCTTGCGGCTGCTCGGCGTCGGCGGCGGCCTTCGCCGGCTCCGGCTCCTTGCCCTCGAGCATCGCCGCGAGGTTCTTCGCGAAGGTCTCGACCAGGCGGCCGCTGACGTCCTGCAGAACGCCCTGGCCCATCGTCGCCACCTTGCCGCTGAGGTCGACGTCGGTCGTGATCGTCGCCGACGTCGTGCCGTTGTCGCCGGTGAGCGTCATGACGACGTCCGCGTCGGCGGTCCCCTGGCCGCGCGACTCCTTCGCGCGGGCCTTCATGACCGCGCGATGGCTCGCGTCGTCGCGCTCGGTGATCTCGACGTCGCCCTTGTAGGTCATCGACATCGGGCCGACCTTCACCTTGATCGCGACCTTGTAGGCGTCGTCGCCGGTCTGCTCGAGGACGCGCGCGCCGGGGACGGTCGGCGCGACGCGCTCCACGTCGAGCACGGCCTTCCAGACCTCGTCGAGCGGGGCCTTGACGTCGAACTGGTTCTCGAACCTCATCGTCGCTCCTCGTTTCACGTGTCCGCGCCCGGAGAGGGCGCCATTGGTGCGCCGCGCGAAGAGGGCGCGGTCGTTCCCTCGCGGCGGATAGCCGCGAGGACGTCCTCGAGCGCCGCGGCGCTGTGGCCGCTGACGAGCTCGTCGACGAAGGGCAGGGCGGCGGCCATGCCGCCGGTCTCGGGCCGGAAGCCGGGCGCCGCGGCGCGCGGGTTGACCCAGACGATCCGATGGGCGAGCCGGCGCAGGCGCCTGAGCTGCAGCGCGAGCAGGTCGGGCGAGCCGCGCTCCCAGCCGTCCGAGACGATCACCACGACGGCGCCGCGCGCCATCCCGCGCCGCCCCCAGCGGTCGATGAACGCCCCGATCGCCTCGCCGATCCGCGTGCCGCCCGACCAGTCCGGCGCGGCCTTCGACGCCCGCTCGACCGCGGTGGCCGCGCGGCCCTCGCGCAGCGGCCGCGTCACGCGCGTCAGGCGGGTCGCGAAGACGAACGCCTCCGCCTCGGCCGCCCGCGCGGCGCCCTCGAGCAGGATGAGGAACACCCGCGCGTAGGCGGCCATCGAGCCGGAGACGTCGAGGAGCACGACGAGCGGCCGCGGCTCGACCGCCCGGCGGCGATGCAGCTGGCGGACCGGGTCGCCGCCGGTGCGATGCGCGCGCCGCAGCGTCGCCCGCACGTCGAGGTGATCGCCCCGCCGCGACCGCTTGGCCCTCCGCATCCGCCGCTCCGGCGTCGCCACCTTCAGCTGCCGGACGAGCGTCGCGAGCAGCGCGACCTCGGCCGGCGTCAGCTCCTCGAGCCGCGTCCCGGAGAGGCGTTCGACGTCGCTCGCCAGCGCGCCGACCGGCACCTCCTCCGACGTCTCGCCGCCCGCCCGCGACACCCCGGCCGTCCCACCGCCACCGCGGGCCTCGCCGGCGGACCCGAGAGACGCCGCCGAGGCGCCGGGCGCGGAAGAGGGAGCGCCCGGATCGCCCCGCTCGGCCGAGAGCGCAGGGTCGGCGCCTGCAACGACGTGCGCGAACACCGCCTCGAACGCGTCGAGGTGATGCGGCGACGTCACGAAGGCCAGCCGCGCCGCCCAGTACAACGGCTCACCCTCCGCCGGAGACCCGCGATCTTCGCGCACGATCTCGAGGAGCCCCGCGGCGCGCGCGAAGGTCGCGCTTCTCTCCGGGGTCACCGGGAGGCCGGCGGTGCGGAGCTCGGCGCCGAGCGCCGTCGCGGCGAACGCCGGATCCCGGCGCAGCGCGGTGACGAACGTCATGCGCCGACCAGGCGGTCGAGGCCTTCGGCGCGGACGGCGTCCTGGTCCTCGCGGTACTTGAGGACGGCGCCGAGGGTGCGGTCGGCGGCTTCGGCGTCGAGGCGGCGTGCTCCGAGGAGGCGGAGGGCCGCGACCCAGTCGATCCCCTCGGCGATGCCGGGCGGCTTCTGGACGTCCATGCCGCGCAGACGGCCGAGGGCGGCGACGACGTCGCCGGCCAGCTCGGGCGACGCGTCGCCGACGCGCCGGCGGACGATCTCGACCTCCCGCGCGGGGGCCGGGTAGTCGATCCAGTGGTAGAGGCAGCGGCGCTTCAGCGCGTCGTGCAGGTCGCGCGTACGGTTCGAGGTGAGGACGACCGCGGGCGGGACGGTCGCGCGGATCGTGCCGAGCTCGGGGATCGTCACCGCCGCGTCCGCTAGCACCTCGAGGAGGAAGGCCTCGAACTCGTGGTCGGCGCGGTCGAGCTCGTCGATCAGGAGGACCGCGGGCAGCGGGCCGGGGTGCTCGACCGCCTCCAGCACCGGACGCCGGAGCAGGTAGTCGGGGCCGAAGAGGTCGGACTCGGCGAGCGTGTCGCCCGAGGCCTCGGCCATCCGGATCCGCAGCAGCTGCCGCGGGTAGTTCCACTCGTACAGCGTCTCCGCGCTGTCCATCCCCTCGTAGCACTGCAGCCGGATCAGCGGCGTGCCGAGCGACGAGGCCAGCGCGCGGGCGGCCTCGGTCTTGCCCACCCCCGGCTCGCCCTCGAGCAGCAGCGGCTGCGGCAGGCGCAGCGCCAGCAGCAGCGCGGTCGCGAGGCCCTCGTCGGCGAGGTACCCGGCGCCGTCGAGCAGCGCGGCGACCGCTCCGGCGTCGGGCAGCCGCTCGTCGAGCGCGGTGCTCATCCCGACGCGAGCACCGCCTCGTAGTCGGCCCACGTGTCGACGTCGATCGGCACCTCGCCCGCCACCGGCACGTCGGCCACGTCGTCCGCCCGGCGGTCGAGCAGCTTCCACACCGCCTTGTCGCCGTGCAGCGCCGCGAGGTCGCCGAAGACCGGCCGGCCGAACGCGAACGGATGCCCGCGGCCGTCCTCGTACCGGCACACCGCCAGCGGCGACGCTCCGCGCCCGGCGAGCAGCGCGCCCACCGCGTCCGGCCGCACACCCGGCTGGTCGCCGAGCATCAGCACGAGCACCTCGCATCGCGGATCGACCGCGTCCATCGCCGCGGCGATCGACGACGAGCAGCCCGTCCCGAACGCGGTGTTCACGACGACGTCGAACCCGGCGAGGTCGACCGCGCGCCGCACCCGGTCCTCCGACCCGCCGAGCGCCACGATCCGCTGGTCGAACGGACACGCCCGCGCGACACCGAGCACGTGGTCGAGCAGCGTCGCCCCGCGGAAGGGAAGGAGCTGCTTCGGCCGCCCGAGCCGCGCGGACCCGCCCGCCGCGAGGACGAGGCCCGAGACGAACGGGCGGGGTCGGCCGAAGACCTCCGGCGGGGGGAAGGCCCCCTCTCTCCACGCGGGGCCGTCCGGCGGCAGACCGGGGTCGTCAGGCGACGGCATGCTCGGCGCGCCAGCGGTCGCGGCACCCTTCGCAGCAGAACGCCTCGTCGCCGGCGACGGGGGTGTCGGGGCCGACGACGACGGTCATCCCACACACCGGGTCGATCGCCTCACGCGGCGCGGTGACGAGGACCGCTCCGCCAGCGCACGGCACCGCGGGCGCGCGCCGCACCGAGACGAGCTCGGCGACGACGCTGAGAGCGATCTCCTCGTGCGTGAACGCGTTCACGTCCAGGCCGGCGGGCGTCGTCACGCGGGCGAGCAGCGCATCCGGGACGCCCTCCTCGCGCAGCGCCGACAGCACCGCCTCGCCGCGGCGCCGGCTCGCGACCAGGCCGACGTACGAGCAGCCCGCCTCCAGAGCGGCCCTGACCGCCGCCTCGTCGCCGTGCCCCAGCGACGCGACCACCGCGCCGAAGTCGCCGGGCTCGGCAAGCGACGCCAGCCGTGGCCGGAACCCGACGCGCGTCGCCAAGTCGACGACGGCGCGCGCCACCGGCGCATCGCCGGCCACCGCGACCCGCGGCAGCGGCAGCACGGGCTCGAGGAACAGCTCGAGCGCGCCGCCGCTCAGGCACGGGTTCGCGACGACGACCGCGCCCGGCTCGTCCGACGGCCCGTCCTCCTCGCCGGGGAGGATCCGCAGCAGCACCGGCTCGCCCGTCTCGAGGACGCGCAGCGCCTGCAGCCGCACGGTCGTGTCCGCGCACGACCCGCCGACGAACCCCTCGATCGTCCCGTCGCCGAGCACCAGCGCCCGGTCCCCCGCCCGCGCGCTGGTGGGCGGAGAGCACCGCACCACGGTCGCCCGCACGAACGGCACTCCGGCAAGGATCAGGTCCTCCTGGCGGCTCATGACGAAGCCTCCGGGCCGGCCACAGCGAGGTCGTCGCGGCGCTTCATTGCGGCGGCTCGACGCTTCCGGACTGCATCGCCGTCCACACCCGCGACGGCGTCAGCGGCATGTCGGCGTGGCGCACGCCGAGGTGCGCGATCGCGTCGACGACGGCGTTGACGACCGCGGGCGGTGAGCCGACCGTCGCCGACTCGCCGACGCCCTTCGCCCCGAGCGGATGGTGCGGCGACGGCGTGACGGTCTCGCCCAGCTCCCAGTCCGGCACCTCCAGCGCCGTCGGGATGAGGTAGTCCATGAACGACCCGCCGAGGCAGTTGCCCTGCTCGTCGAAGGCGATGATCTGCATCAGGCCCATGCCGACGCCCTCGGCGAGGCCGCCGTGGATCTGCCCCTCGACGATCATCGGGTTGATCCGGTTGCCGCAGTCGTCGACCGCGATGAACCGCCGCACGCTCACCTTGCCGGTCCCCGCATCGACGTCGACGACGCAGACGTAGGCGCCGAAGGGGTACGTCAGGTTCGGCGGGTCGTAGGTCGTGACCGCGGTGAGGTTGCCGTCGACGCCCTCGGGCAGCTCGACGGTCCCGTGCGCGCCCATCGCGACGTCCTGGATCGACACGCTCTTCTCGGGATCGCCCTTCACGGAGAACGAGCCCTTCGTCCACTCGAGGTCGTCCGGCGACGCCTCGAGCATCGCCGCCGCGATCAGCCTCGCCTTGTCGCGCACCTTCCGCGCCGTCACCGCCGCGGCGGCTCCCGACACCGGCGTCGACCGCGACCCGTACGTGCCGAGACCGAACGGCGTCTCGCTCGTGTCGCCGTGGACGACCCGGACGTTCTCGGGCGGGATCCCGAGCTCCTCCGACACGATCTGCGCGAACGTCGTCTCGTGCCCCTGGCCCTGCGACTGCACGCTGATCCGGAGCACCGCGGTGCCGGTCGGCTCGACCTCCAGCTCGGACGTGTCGTTCATCCCGAGCCCGGCGATGTCCATGTGCTTCCGCGGCCCCGCCCCGACGGTCTCCGTGAAGAACGCGATCCCGATGCCCATGAGCTCCCCGCGCGAGCGCTTCTCCGCCTGCTCGCGGCGCAGCTCGTCGTAGCCGGCCATGTCGAGCGCCTTCTGCAGCGCCCGCGGGTAGTCGCCCGAGTCGTACTCCCAGCCGGTCTTGCACGTGTACGGGAACTGCTCGGGCCGGATGAGGTTCTTCATCCGGAGCTCCGCCGGGTCCATCTTCAGCTCCGCCGCGAGCACGTCGATCATGCGCTCGACGAGGTACACCGCCTCGGTCACGCGGAACGAGCACGCGTACGCCACCCCGCCCGGCGCCTTGTTCGTGTAGACGCCCGTCACCTTGCAGTGCGCCGCCTCGAGGTCGTACGACCCGGTGAAGATGTGGAAGAACCCGGCCGGGTACTTCGTCGGCTGCGCGGTCGAGTTGAACGCGCCGTGATCGGCGAGCACGTCGACGCGCAGCCCGCGGATCTTGCCGTCCCGGGTGGCGGCGACCGACCCGGTCATCCAGTAGTCCCGCGCGAACCCGGTCGACGTCAGGTTCTCCGTCCGGTCCTCCATCCACTTCACCGGATGGCCCGTGACGATCGAGCCCACGATCGAGCACACGTAGCCCGGGTAGATCGGGACCTTGTTGCCGAACCCGCCGCCGATGTCCGGCGAGATGACGCGGACCTTGTGCTCGGGCAGCCCGGCGACGATCGCGTAGAGCGTGCGGTGCGCGTGCGGCGCCTGCGTCGTCGTCCACAGCGTCAGCGCGCCCTCGACGCGGTCGAAGTGCGCGACCGACCCGCACGTCTCCAGCGGCGCCGGATGCGACCGCGGGTAGAGCATGTGCTGCGTCACGACGACCTCGGCGTCCGCGAAGACGGCGTCGGTCGCGGCGCTGTCGCCCGCCTCCCAGTCGAAGATGTGGTTGTCGGTGCGGCCCTCCTTGTCGTCGCGGATCACGGGCGCGTCCGGCGCCGTGGCGGACTTCGCGTCGACCACGGGCGGCAGCGGCTCGTAGTCGACGTCGATCAGCTCGAGCGCGTCGCGCGCGGCGTACCGGTCGTCGGCGACGACGAACGCCACCTCCTGGCCCTGGAAGCGGACCTTGTCGGTCGCCAGCACCGCCTGCGTGTCGCCCGACAGCGTCGGCATCCACGCGAGCCCGAGCCCCTCGAGGTCCTTGCCCGTGATGACGGCGTGCACCTTCGGGTGCTGCAGCGCCGCCTCGGTGTCGATCGACGTGATCTTCGCGTGCGCGAGCGGGCTGCGGAGCACCGCGCCGTGGAGCATGCCCGGCAGCTGCACGTCGTCGACGTACTTGCCGAGGCCGCGGACGAAGCGCGGGTCCTCCTTGCGCTTGAGCCGGCCGAAGCCGATCGGGCGCTCCTCGGTGGCGGACATCAGGCGCTCACCTCCTCGCTCGTCCCGGCGCTCGCCGCGGTGGCGCGCTCGTGCTCGGCCGCCCACTGGATCGAGGCGACGATGTTCTTGTAGCCCGTGCACCGGCACATCTGGCCGGAGATCGCCTCGCGGATCTCGTGCTCGGTCGGCGGCGGCCCGCCGGCGTGCGCGTCGAGCAGCGCCCGGGCGGTGAGCATCATGCCCGGTGTGCAGAAGCCGCACTGCAGGCCGTGCTGCTCGATGAAGCCCTGCTGCACCGGATCGAGCTGGCCGTCGGCTTCGAGCCCCTCGACCGTCCGGACCTCGTGGCCGTCGGCCATCGCCGCGAGCATCGTGCATGACTTGACCGGCTCGCCGTCGACGAGCACGACGCACGTCCCGCAGTTCGAGGTGTCGCAGCCCCAGTGGGTGCCGGTCTTCCCGAGCGTGTCGCGCAGGAAGTGCACGAGCAGCGTGCGCGGCTCGGCCTCCGCGGTCGTCGGCTCGCCGTTGAGGGTGATGGTGATCTGCACGTTCGTCTCCGTCTCCGGGCGGGTCAGCTGGCGAGCGCGCGCTCGGCGGCGCGGCGCAGGGCGCGGTGGGTGAGCTCGCTTGCGAGGTGGCGCTTGTACTCGGCGGACCCGCGCTGGTCGCTCGCGGGGCTGCAGTCCTCGGCGGCCAGCGCCGCGGCCTCGGCGAACGCCTCCTCCGACGGCGGCCGGCCGGCGAGCGCCTCCTCCGCCCGCGCGCAGCGCACGCCGAGCGGGTTCACCGCGCTCAGGGCGATCCCGGCGCTGCCGATGTTCGGCCCGTCGAGCCACAGCGCGGCGCCGACCGCCGCGATGGCCCAGTCGCCGACGCGCCGCTCGACCTTCTCGTACGCGCTGCCGTGGTGGTCCCGCAGCGGGATGCGCACCTCGACGAGCATCTCCGCGTCGTCGACCGCCGTCTCGTACGGGCCGACGTGGAACTCGTCCATGTCGACGACGCGCTCGCCGCCGGCGCCGCGGATGACGGCGCGCGCCCCGAGCGCCGCGCACGCCGCGCTGAGGTCCTCGGACGGATCGGCCTGGCACAGCGACCCGCCGATCGTCCCGCGGTTGCGCACCGGCGGGTCGGCGACGACCTGCTCGCAGTCGCGGATGATCGGGAGCTTCCCGGCGAGCAGGTCGGACTCGAGCAGCTCGCGGTGGCGGGTCATCGCGCCGATGCGGATCTCGCCCTGCTCCTCGCGGAGGTAGCCGAGTGACGCCGCGAGGGGGTTGATGTCGATCAGGTGCTCCGGCGTCGCCAGCCGCAGCTTCATCATCGGCAGGAGGGAGTGCCCGCCGGCGATCAGCCGCGCCTCGGGGCCGAGCTTCTCGAGCAGCGCGATGGCCTCGTCGACGGACGATGCGCGGGCGTAGTCGAACGGCGCGGGTACCTGCATGCGCTCTCCTCCGGACAGGGGTCCTTGTGGAGCCGACCGTACGCCCGCCCGATCGGCCTTGCAGAGGCCCATAAGCGTTCGGTTATGGTCGGTTCGAGGTGACGTTCGCCCAGCTGCGCACGTTCGCCGCGGTGGCGCGCCACGGGTCGGTCAGCGCGGCGGCGGAGGCCCTCGGGGTCTCCGAGCCCGCGGTGTCCTCCGCGGTCGCCGCGCTGCGGCGCGACCTGGGCGACGACCTGTTCGTGCGCGCGCCGCGCGGCGTGCGGCTGACGCCGGGCGGGGAGCGCCTGGCGTCGGCGGCGGCCGAGATCATCACGATGGAGGACCGGCTGCGCCGGCAGGTGCGCGAGGCCAGCCGCGCGCAGGAGCTGCTGCACCTCGCGGTGTCGCCGACCGTCGCAGAGCACGTCTCCGCGCCGCTGCTCGACGCGTTCACGCGCCGGCGCCCGCAGCTCGAGGTCGCGCAAGAGGTCGTGCGCTCCGAGGACGTCCCCGCGCTGCTCGCCGACCGCCGGGCCGACGTCGCGCTCGGCCCCGCGCCGCCGCGCGTCGCGCCGGGCGAGCTCGAGGTGTTCCCGTTCCTGCGCTTCAAGCTCGTGGTCGTCGCCGCGCCGTCGCATCCGCTGTCGGGCGCGCGCGGGCTCCGGCTCGCGGACCTGCGCAGCGAGCGCTGGCTGATCGGTCCGGCGGGCTCGGAGCCGCACGTCGCGCTCGCGCGCTTCTTCGCCGAGCGCGGGCTGCCCGCGCCGGAGCCCGGCTCGTTCGCGACCGAGCGCGCCGCGCAGGCGGCAGCCGAGGCGGGCCAGGGGCTGATGCTCGCCGTCGCGCACACGGTCGTCGACGCGCTGCGGCGCGGGACGCTCGCGCGCCTCGACGTCGTCGGGACGCCGCGCGACGAGCTGTGGCACGGCGCGACGCTGCCGGCCGACCGGCGCTCGCCCGTCGCCGACGCGCTGCACCGGTTCCTCATCACGCCCGAGGCGACGCAGGCGATCGTCGCCCGCCCCGGCGGCGTCCCCGCCGGGCGGTTCCGCCCTCCGGTCTACGTGACGATCTGGAGCGCGATGACGGCCGGCGGCGACGGTCAGTAGGACGGGACCGGGTGGCCGTTGTGGTGCGGCTTGCGCCACGGCCCGGCGACGTGCTGCAGCTCGTCGAAGCTCTCGCGGATCCCCCGTTCGGCGACCTCGAGGTCCGGCACCGCGGCGTGGTCGGCGTTCAACCCGAACGTCAGGTTGCCGTTGTAGCTCGTCACGGCGATCCCGAGCGCGTGGTCGGCGGGCAGCGGGACGAGCGGGAGGATCTCCTCCAGCTCGGCGCCGAGCGCGTACAGCGGGCGCTGCGGGCCCGGCACGTTCGTGACGGTGAGGTTGAACAGGCGCGAGCCGAAGAGCAGCCGAGCGACCGACTGGTGCAGGAGCGGCGGCAGGAGGCCCGCGGCGCGCACGATCGCCGACCCGCCGGTGACCGCCGTGGAGTCCTTCAGCGCCTGCGCGGCGTCGCGTGTGCGGACGTAGCGGCGGGAGGGCTCCGGCTCGTCGACGGGCAGCTCGACGAACAGCGACGAGATGTGGTTCCCGCGCCCGGCGTCCGCCTCGTCGTTGCGGACGTTCACGGGGATCATCGCCCGCAGCGTCCCGTCGACGTCGTCACCGCGCCGCGTCAGCAGCCGGCGCAGGGCGCCCGCGGTGACGGCGAGCACGACGTCGTTCACGGTGCCGCCGAGCGACCGCTTGACCGCCTGCACCTGCTCGAGCGGCAGCGTGACCGCGGCGAAGCGACGCGTCGATCCGATCGGCACGTTCAGCGAGGTCTCCGGCGCGGCGTTCACCTCGTCGCGCCACAGCACCTTCGCCATCGCGAGGCCGTCGTTCGCCAGGGAGACGAGCCGGAGCGGCTCGCGCACGAGCCGCAGGCCGGCGCGCGTCGCGCGCCAGGCGGTGCGCGCGCCGGGGATCGGCAGCGGGCGGGGCGGCTCGGCGACGAGGGAGCGGTGCTCGACCGCGTGCCCGCGTGGCTCGCGCTCCCAGTCGAGCAGCACGTGCCCGATGTCGACCGCGCCGACGCCGTCGACGAGCGCATGGTGGGTCTTCGTGGCGAGGATCCACCGGCCGTCCGGCAAGCCGTCGACGAGCGCCATCTCCCACAGCGGCCGTGCGCGGTCGAGCTTGTGCGACCAGAAGTCGGCGAGCCACGCGCGCAGCTCGCGGTCGCCCGCCGGCGCGGGCAGCGTCGCGTGGCGGACGTGCGCGGCGAGGTCGAGCGGCTCGTCCTCGACGAACGCGGGGCGCTCGAGGCCGCCCGCCTCGGGCTGCAAGAGGCGGGCGCGGTAGAGCGGCAGGGCCGGAAGCCGGCGAGCGACGAGGTCGCGGACCTCGTCGATGGCCGGCGGGGCATCGGTGGCAGCGACGGGGCCGAACACGAGCGCCGCACCGAGGTGCATCAGCGCGCCGTGATCGGCCTGCTCGAGTTCCAGGAAGGTCGTGTCGAGAGACGAGAGCCGTGGTCGGGCTGGAGCCATCCGGGCACGCTAGGTCGGCGCGTCGGCGGTCTACAGAGGACGTTCCTCCCCACCGTGGGGGAGCCGCGCTCCCCTACCCCGTGTTGCGCAGGCCGCCGGCGATCCCGTTGACCGTCATGAGGCTGATGCGGCGCAGGCGCTCGTCGTCGTCGCCGCCCGCGCGGACGCGCCGGAGCACCTCGATCTGCAGCAGCGACAGCGGATCGACGAACGGGTTGCGCCGGTTGATCGACGCCTGCAGCACCGGGCTGCGGTCGAGCAGGCGCTCCTCGTCGAGCACCAGCAGCAGCTCGTCGCGCGTGCGCGTGTGCTCCTCGCAGATCGCCTTCCAGATGCGCTCGCGCGGCTCCTCGTCGTCCCACAGGTCGACGTAGCGGCGCGCGATCGGCAGGTCCGCCTTGGCGAGCGCCATCTCCGCGTTCGCGAGCAGGCCGCCGAAGAACGGCCACGTCCGCTCCATCTCGCGCAGCACCTCGAGCCCCGCGTCCTCGCGCGCCTCGGCGAGCGCGGTCCCGAGGCCGTACCAGGCCGGCAGCACGATCCGCGACTGCGTCCACGAGAACACCCACGGGATGGCGCGCAGCGACTCGATGCCGCCCTCGGTGCGGCGCCTGGCCGGGCGCGACCCGAGCTGCAGCCGCGAGATCTCGTCGATCGGCGTGACGGCGGTGAAGAACGCGACGAAGTCCGGGTCGCCGTGCACGAGGTCGCGGTAGGCGCGCTCGGACCGCTCGGCCATGCGCTCCATCACGCGCTGATGGCGCTCGGCCTTCTCGACGCCGGGCGGCGGCGGCGCCTGCGCGGTGGCGACGAGCGCGGCGCTCGTCGTCAGCTCGAGCTCACGGTGCGCGACCTCGCGGACCGCGTACTTCGCCGCGAGCACCTCGCCCTGCTCGGTCATCTTCAGCCGCCCGCCGACGGTGCCCGCGGGCAGCGCACGGATCGCGGTGTTCGTCGGGCCGCCGCCGCGGCCGAGCGAGCCGCCGCGGCCGTGGAAGTAGATCCACGAGGCGCCGTGCTTCGAGAGGGCCTCGGCGATGCGCTCCTGCGCGCGGTACGTCGCCCAGCCCGACGCGACGTAGCCGGCGTCCTTGTTCGAGTCCGAGTAGCCGACCATCACCTCCTGCTCATCGCCGACGGCGCGCAGCGCGGCGCGGTACTCGTCCCTGCCGAGCAGCGTGTCCATCGTCGTGCCCGCGTCGCGCAGCGTCTGCGCGGCCTCGAAGAGCGGCACGATGCGCAGCACCGCGTCCTCGCCTCCCGGCTTCGCGAGGCCGGCCTCCTTCATGAGGAGCAGCACCTCGAGCAGGTCGGCGGGGCCCTCGGTGCCGGAGATGACGTACGCCTCGATCGCGCCGGGGTGCGCGCCGTCGAGCAGCTCGCGGATCGCGCGGAACGTCCCGATGACCGTCCGCGTGTCCTCGCCGAAGCCGCCGAGGTCCTCGGGGACGACCGGGCGCGGGTCGGCGATGAGGCGGCAGAGGACGTCGCAGCGCTCGCCGTCGGCGAGGTCCGCGTAGCCCTCCCGGACCTTCAGCCGGCCGAGCACGTCGCCGAGCGCGGCGCGGTGGCGGGCGGCGTGCTCGCGCACGTCGAGGCGGGCGAAGTGGAAGCCGAAGACCTCGACCTGGCGGATCACGTCGCGCAGGTCGCCCGCGGCGGTCAGCTCGCCCCCGCCCGCGCGCAGCGCGCGCTCCACGTCGCGCAGGTCCTGCAGCAGGTCGTCGGGGTGGCGGTAGCCGCCGTCGTCCCCGCGGAGGGTCGCGCGCACACGCTCGCGCACGAACGTCATCGCGCGGCGGTAGGGCTCCTCCGGGTTGAGGTCCGCGAGCAGCGCGGCGAGCTGCGGGAAGCGCCGCTCGCCCTCCTCGAGCAGCCGCTCCAGCCCCTCGGGAACCGGCGCGAGGCGCTCCGACAGCGAGAGGCGGCCGGCGAGCAGCTCGGCGCGCGCCTCGAGGAAGCGCAGGCACTGCTCGCGCATGAGGTCGAGCGTCTCGGCGGTGACGTCCGGCGTCACGTTCGGGTTGCCGTCGCGGTCGCCGCCGATCCACGACCCGAACGTGAGCAGCGCGGGGACCTCGATGCCGGCGTCGGGGAACGTCTCCTGCAGCGCAAGCTCGAGGTCGCGGTACAGCTCCGGCACCTCGGCGGCGAGCGTGGTGACGAACCAGACGAGGTTCGACCGCACCTCGTCGAGGACGGTCAGCGACGTCGCGCGCAGCTCGTCGGAGGCCCACAGCTCCTGCACCGTCGGCGCGAGGCGGCGCTGCGCCGCGGCGACCGCCATGCCGGGCCGCTCGTCCAGCTCCCGCAGCACGCCGAAGACGCGCGCGAGCTTCTCGATCGTCGTGCGCCGCCGCGCCTCCGTCGGGTGCGCCGTCAGCACGAGCCGCACCTCCGCGCGGCCGATGAGCTGCGCGACGCGCTCGGCGTCGAAGCCGTCGTCGCGCAGCCGGCAGAGCGCGTCGAGCAGCGATCCGCGCCGCGGCGTTCCCTCGCGCGCCTCGCGGGCCCGCAGCCGGCGGATGCGCTCGTTGTCCTCGGCGAGGTTGATGAGCTGGAACCAGCGCGTGAGCGAGCGGACGAGGACGTCGGCGTCGTCGAGGCTCAGCTCCGCGAGCTGCTGGGCGAGCTCGTCGGCGGCGTCCTCGTCGCCGGAGCGGGCGAAGCGGGCAAGCTGGATCGTGCGCTCGGTCCGCTCGAGCGCCTCGGCTCCCGCGGCCCGCCGGACGACGTCCTCGAAGACGTCGAGCAGGAGGGCGCGATCGTCGTCGAACGAGCGTGCGGTCGGCCCCTCCGGCATGCGTCGGCCGGAGGCTCCCAGATCAGGTGACGGCGTGCAGCGCGCCGTCGGCGCCGCGGACGCACGACGCGCTCGTTGCGCCGAGCGCGGCGAAGTCGGTCACGCAGGCGCCGAGCTGTCGCCGAGCGAGACGATCGCGCGCTGCGCGGCTCCGGCCGGCGCCACGGCCGCTAGCACCGCCGCCACCAGGAGGAGCAGCAGCGGCGCAGCGGCGCGGCGCAGGACCATGGTGCGCTCGCTACCCGGCCTCCTGCCCGCTCAGCGAAGCACCCGCAACCGGTGCGTGCATCTCGTCAGTCGCCGGTGACGGCGGGGCCCAGCCCGGGCCGCGCAGCAGCACCTCGAGCTTCGTCTTCGCGCCCTGCGCCCGCCGGACGTCGTGCGCGAGCGCGATGTACTCGTGGAACGCGACCCGCACGGGGTGGAACGTCTCGAGCTGCTTCGTCAGGCCGTAGCGGACGCGCTCGCCCTCCGGCTCCCACGTGCCGAAGAGGCGGTCCCAGACGATCAGGATCCCGCCGTAGTTCTTGTCGAGGTACTGGTGGTTGGAGCCGTGGTGGACGCGGTGGTGCGAGGGCGTGTTGAAGATCCGCTCGAACCACGTGGGCAGCCGCTGGATGCGCTCCGTGTGGATCCAGAACTGGTAGATGAGCGACCACGCCTGGGCGAGCAGGACCATCCAGACCGGGAACCCGAGCAGCGGCAGCGGAAGCCAGAACGGGAAGTACGTCATCGGCACCCAGGTCTGGCGCAGCGCGGTCGAGAGGTTGTAGTGCTGCGACGAGTGGTGCACCACGTGGCTCGCCCAGAAGACGCGGCTCTCGTGGCTGACGCGGTGGAACCAGTAGTAGGCGAGGTCGTCCGCGAAGAACAGCGCGACCCAGGTGAGCGGGTTGTGGGGATCGAGCCTGAGCGGCGTCAGCTCGTACAGCGCCGCGTACGTGGCGACGACGACGAGCTTCCACCCCACGTTGATCGCGACGTTCCCGAGCCCCATCGCCAGCGACGTCGACGTGTCGCGCATGTCGTAGCCGACGAGGTCGTGCCCGTCGTCGTCGTGGTCGTCGAGGTGGCGGTACGACGCGTACTCGGCGATGAGCAGGAGCACGAAGAACGGGATCGCGTAGTAGAGGACTTCGGCCATGGGTCTCAGGTGGTCGGGATCGAGCGGTCGAGCAGGTCTCTGGCCCGCGTGTGCGCGGTGTCGGCGTCGCGCGCCGTGATCGCGCCGACGAGCGCGTCGATGGCGGCGACGTCGCCGATCTCGTCCCGCACCGCGGCGGGGCCGATGTCCGCGACCCGCTGGCGGGCGACGAGCGTGGTGAGCGCGAGGCGGTACGCGATGTTGTCGGCGCCCTCGACGATGAGGTCCCAGAGCACCTCGTAGTGCGCGTTGCGGGCGGCGGGGTCGTCGACGGCCGCGAGCTGCGCGGCGCGCGCCGGAAGCTGCGCGAGGTGCGCGTCGCCGGCGCGGATCGCGCACAGCCGCGCGGCATCGGCGCCGACGCACGCGCGCAGCTCCATCGCCGCGCGCGGCGCGTGCAGCGCCTCGGGCGCGTCACCGTCGGTCGCGAGATCGAGCAGCAGCTCGAGGCCGCCGTGGCGCCGCCAGTCGCGCACCCGCGTCGCACCGCCCTGGCTGATCGCGACGAGGCCGGCCTGCTGCAGCCGTTTCAACGCCTCGCGCACGGCGTGCCGGCTCGCGTCGAGCTCCTCGGTGAGCCGGCGCTCCGAAGGCAGCGCCTCCCCCACGGCGTACCTGCCGCCGAGGATGTCGGTCCGAAGCCGCGAGTGGATGCGTTCCGAGACCGTCGAGGCACTGGTTGGACCAGTCATCGCAACTGGTTGTACCAGATTCGTCCGACCGGCGCGAGAGGGAAAGGAGCGGCGGGGGCGGGCGACGGGGTGGAGGCCCCGTCGCCCTGCGCTTGCGCGGGAGCCGTCAGGCGCCCGCACCCGCCGCCGCTCACCGATCGCCGATCCGCCATGGCGTGATGCCGTCGCGGAGTGGCCAAGGCCGCATCTCCGGATGCGCACGCGGTGGCCCCCTCTCCACCGGCGAGGTGAGCGTCGTCTGATCTGGGGATCAGACGAGGGCGGGCGGCGCGCGCCCGGCGTGCAGCCGGGCGAGCACGGAGCCGCGCGGCGCGAGCGCCGGCGCGGCGGGGGCGCGCAGCACCGCGGCTGCGCGTGGGCGGGCGCCGCCGCGCCGCTGGACCCAGCGGATCAGCGACGCGGCACCGCGAACGAGGAGCGCGACGGCGGCACCGGCCGCCATGGCGAGGAGGAGGACCGGCCAGCCGTCGAGCGCGACGACCTCATGCACGTGCTGGATGTGGCCGTGCGCGGCGAGCGCCTCGAGGCCCTCCTGCACGCCGAAGAGCGCGAGCAGCCCGCCGGTCGCGGCGGCCCACAGCGTGCGTGTCCGCGGCAGCGCCGACGGCGCGCGGGTCGTCCGCAGGCGCGAGGAGAACTCCGCGACGGCGAGGAGGAGCAGCACGACGACGAGCGGTCCGGCGAGCGTGAGGTACCCGTGCGACTCGGCGTGCGTGTGCGCCCTGTGGGAGAGCAGCGCCTGCGTCTGGTGGACGCCGTAGCCGGCGGCGAGCATCAGCACTGCCACTCGCACGCGCCACACAGCCGTCATGGGGCGGAGTCTGCCGGAAGGTGAGGCTTGGCGCGTAAGACCAGACGGCGGTGCGACGATCCCGCCCATGAGCGACGGCTACGCGATCGTCCACGCCGACGACGCCCGCGACGCCTACGCGGGCTCGGACGTCCCCGGCGAGTTCCGCTCGCTCACGAAGGCGCTGGGCAGCGAGCAGCTCGCCGCGACGCTCATCCGCGTCCCGCCCCACTGCGACTTCGAGCAGGGCACCGGCCACTTCCACGACGAGGTGGAGGAGCTCTACCTCGTCACGCGCGGGACGCTGACGATGCGCTTCGGCGACGAGATCGAACGGGTGCCCGCCGGCAGCGCGGTGCGCGTCGCGCCGAGGACGCCGCGCTCGCATCGCAACGAGGGCGACGAGCCCGTCGAGCTGTGGGCGATCTCGCGCAAGATCGACCACGGCGACGCGACGAAGCTCGACGACTTCTGGGAGGCGTCCCCGGACGCTTCCCAGCGCCGGTAGAGTCGCCGCGTGAGCCGCCCGGACGACCTGCTGGAAGAAGGACGGGCGGCGCTCGCCGACGCCCGCTGGGACACGGCGAAGGAAGCGTTCGCCGCCGTGCTCGAGGCGTCCGACGACCCCGAGGCGCACGACGGGCTCGGCCTTGCGGCGTGGTTCCTCGGCGACATCGACGGGGGGATCGCCGAGCGCGCGATCGCTGCCGAGGCCTACGGGAAGGCCGGGCGCTGCAACGAGGCGGCGCGCATCTCCGTCTGGATCTCCAACCAGCACTTCCTCGCCGGCCGCACGGCGCTCTCCCGCGGCTGGCTCGCGCGGGCCGAGCGCGCGATCGCCGGGTCGGAGCGCTGCGCCGGCCTCGGCTGGGTCGCGGTCGAGCGGGCACGCCACGCCGACTCCGTCGCCGTCTGCATCGCGCAGGCCGAGCTGGCGCTCGCGATCGCGGGCGAGACGGGGGACGCCGACCTCGAGGTCTTCGCGCTCAGCCTGCTCGGCCGCTCGCAGATCCGGGCGGGCCACCGCATGCAGGGCATGACGCTGCTCGAGGAGGCGATGGCCGCGGCGTCCGCGGGGCGCGTCCGCAACTTCCACACGCTCGGCGAGGCCTACTGCAACCTCGTCATGGCGTGCACGAACGCGGGCGAGTGGCAGCGCGCGCAGGAGTGGTGCGAGCTGATCGAGGCGTTCGCCGACGAGCGGGAGGCGATGCCGCTCGTCGGCGTCTGCCGAACGGTCCACGCCGACGTGCTCGTCGCGTTCGGCCGCTGGGAGGAGGCCGAGCGCGCGCTCCAGCAGGCGCTCGCGACGCACGCCACCTGGATCCCGCAGATGGCCGCCGGCCCCGTCGCCTCGCTCGCCGAGCTGCGCGTCCGGCAGGGCCGCCTCGCCGAGGCCGCGCAGCTGCTCGCCGAGCGCGAGGAGCACCCGCTGGCACTGCGCGCGCTCGCGCTGCTGCGCGTCGCCGAAGGCCGCCCGCAGATCGCCGCCGCGCTGCTCGAGCGCGGGCTGCTCGTCGCCGGCGATGACGCCCTGCGCTCCGCCCACCTCCTGCTGCCGCTCGTCGACGCGCGGCTGGCGTGCGGAGAGCTGGAGGGAGCCCGCGCCGCCGCGCGCGAGCTCGACGAGCTGGCCGAGCAGTCGGGCATCGACCTCATCCGCGCGCGCGCCGACGTCGCCGCCGCCCGGGTGGCGAGGGCGAGTGGCCGCGACGCCGAGGCGTCCGAGGCGGCGCGGCGCGCGCTTGCCGCGTTCAGCGCGCTCGGCATGCCGCTCGACACCGCCGAGGCGCGGCTGGAGCTGGCGCGCGCGCTCGCGGGCAGCTCCCCCGACCTCGCCGCCGAGGAGGCCCGCAGCGCGCAGGCAGCGTTCCGCCAGGTGGGCGCCGGCCGTTCGCTCGACGCCGCGGCGGCCGTGCTGCGCGAGCTCGGCGCCGGCACGCCGGGCGGCCCGCGCGGCGGCGGCGAGCTGACGGCGCGCGAGCGCGAGGTGCTCGACCTGCTCGCGCTCGGCCTCACCAACGCCAAGATCGCGCAGTCGCTCGTCATCAGCGAGAAGACCGCCGGCCACCACGTCAGCCGGATCCTCATGAAGCTCGGCGTGCGCAACCGCGCCGAGGCCGCGGCGTACGCCGTCCGGGAGTCGGTCGGCTCCCCATAGGGAACGGATGGGGAGCCCGTCCGATGTGCGGACGGCCGCGGCGGTCGAGGCTCCCGGCATGGCATCCCAGAGCATCACCACCGATCCGGTCGCCGAGCTCAAGCGCGCGCACCGCTCCGTCTGGTCCTGCGGCGACTACGCCGACGTCGCCACCCACATCGACGACGCCCCGCCGCACGACCTCCTCAAGCGCGTGCCCGTCGCGCCCGGCGAGGACGTCCTGGACGTGGCGACCGGCACGGGCAACGTCGCGCTCAAGGCCGCCGCCGCCGGCGCGCGCGTGATCGGCCTCGACCTCACCCCGGAGCTCTTCGTCACCGGGCGCAAGCGCGCCGCCGAGCAGGGCGTCACCGTCGACTGGATCGAGGGCGACGCCGAGGACCTGCCGTTCCCCGACGCGAGCTTCGACGTCGTGCACTCGGTCTTCGGCGTGCAGTTCGCGCCGCGCCATCGCGTCGTCGCCGCCGAGCTCTCGCGCGTCACCCGCCCTGCCGGCCGCATCGGCCTCGTCAACTGGACGCCCGAGGGCCAGATCGGCGAGCTGCTGCGCATCGTCGGCGGCCGCATGCCCAAGCCGCCCGCGTTCGCCTCGCCGCCGCCGCAGTGGGGCGACGAGGACCACATCCGCGACATCTTCGCCGACGAGCCGATCATGTGGTCGTTCGCGCGCGGGCGCAACCCGTGGCGCTTCGCGAGCGCCGAGGTCTTCGCCGACTACATGGCGACGCAGTACGGCCCCGCCGTGAAGGCGCGCGAGCGGCTCACCGCCGAGGGCACGTGGGACGAGTGCCGCGCGGAGATCGTCGCGATGGCCGAGCGCCGCAACGAGGCGACGGACGGCACGCTGCTCATGTACGCCGAGTACCTGATCGCGGTCGGCCGCAAGCTCGCCTAGCCGACGACGGCGAGCAGCGGGAGGCGCACGTCGCCGAGCCGCTGCTCGCCCCGGTCGCCGAACGCGATCCCGGAGCCGGCGACCAGGTCGCTGACGGTCCGCGAGACGAGGACCTCTCCGGGCGCCGCCACCGCGCCGATCCGCTCCGCGAGGTCGACGGCGAGGCCGCTCATCGCCTCGCCGTCGAGGTCGACCTCGCCGGTGTGCAGCCCGGCGCGCATCCTCTCGCCGAGGGCGTCGCGGATCGCCGTCGCGCATCGGATGGCGCGGGTCGGGCCGTCGAAGGACGCCAACACGGCGTCGCCGGCGCGGCGCACCGGCCGCCCCTCGAAGCGCTCGAGCTCGGCACGGACCGCGGGTGACGCTCCCACGTGCGCGCACAGCACGGTCGTGAGCAGCCGCCGCGTGACCGGCGGGCGCGGATCGCCGGTCAGGAAGCGCTCGACGGGGCCGAGGACGTCCTCCTGCTCGCCCGCCCACCACAGATGGTCCTCGCCCGGCAGCTCCACGTAGTCCGCGCCGGGGATCCGCTCGCCGAGGTACCGGCCGCACTGCACGGGGATGACCTTGTCCTCCGCGCGGTGCAGGACGAGCGCGGGCACGCTCAGCGCGGGCAGGGCGTCGCGGACGTCCGTGTCGCTGGCGAGGTGCAGCCACCGCGCCGCGGTCGTCGGGCTCGCGCCGAGGCGCAGCGCCCGGCCCCACCACGCCAGGAACAGGTCGTCGTCCCGGTGGCTCGGGGCCCAGAGCGGCACCAGCGCCTCCGGCCGCCCCCACCCGTCGCGCACACGCTCGACGAACTCCGCGAACGCCTCGGGGGTCGCGCCCCACGGATGGTCATCTGCGCGGACGGCGACGGCCCAGCCCCCGTAGACGACGAGCGCCCGGACACGATCCGGATGGGTCGCCGCGAGCAGCACCGAGAGCGCCGTGCCCTCGGAGATGCCGAACAGCGCCGGCCGGTCGAACCCCGCTGCGTCGATGACGGCCAGGAGGTCGCCCATGCGTTCGTCGAGCGTCGGCGCCGCGCCCGGCGGAAGCCGGTCGGAGACGCCCGTTCCCCGCTTGTCCCAGATCACGACGCGCGCGAACGACCCGAGCCGCTCGAGGAACCGGGCGCTCCGCGGCTCGTCCCACAGCAGCTCGATGGGCAGGACCCAGCCCGTGACGAGGGCGAGCTCGACGGGTCCGTCGCCGAAGACCTGATAGCCGATGCTGGCGCCGTCGTTGATCACGTACTGCGTGGCCGGACGCCCGCTGTCCCGGGCAGCGGGCGGCGCGGCCAGCTCCGGGTCCTGCACGAGGATCCTGCGCTCGAGCTCGCGCAGCTCGGCCGACGGCTGCAGCCCCAGCTCGGCGTCGAGGACCCGCCGGCCGCGGCGGTACGCGGCCAGTGCGTCGGCCTGCCGGCCGGACCGGTAGAGCGCGAGCATCTGCTGCGCGCGCACGCGCTCGCGCAGCGGATGGCGCTCCGCGAGCGCGTCGAGCTCCGCGACGAGCCCGGCATGTGACCCCGCGCGCAGGTCGGCCTCGATCCGATCCTCGAGGGCGGCGAGCCGCATCTCCTCCAGACGCGGCCGCTCGCTGCGCGCGAAGGGCTCCTCGAACTCCTCGAGGGCGGTGCCGCGCCACAGCGCCAGCGCCTCCCCGAGCAGCTGCCCGCCCCGCTCGGCGTCGCCGCGGCCGAGTGCGGCTCTGCCCTCCGCGGCAAGCTGCTCGAACCGGTCCAGGTCGAGCGATCCGGCTTCGACGTCGAGCGCGTACCCCGACCCCTTCGTCACGAGCATCTCGCCGGGCAGCACCTTGCGCAGGCCGGAGACCTGGATCTGCACCATCTTCGCCGCCGTGGCGGGGACCGCCTCGCCCCAGAGGTCGTCGATGATCCGCTCGCGTGACAGCGCCCGGTTGCGGTTCAGCAGCAGCAGCGCGAGCAGCGCCCGCTGCTTCGCCGGGCCCAGCGGCAGCGACCCGCCCTCGCCACGCGCGTCGAGCGGACCGAGCAGCCGGAACTCGATCGTGCGGCCGGGCATCGCCGCCCGATCCTCCTGCCGCCCGGCACCGCCGTCAACTGCGGCGCGACCGCTGCGGGTTCGGCAGGTCGGTGATCGTGCCGGCCGCCAGCTCCGCGGCCAGCATGACGGTCTCCGACAGCGTCGGGTGCGCGTGCACCGTCAGGCCGATGTCCTCGACGTCGGCGGCCATCTCGATCGCCAGGCCGGCCTCGGCCGCGAGCTCCCCTGCGTTCGTCCCGACCATCCCCGCGCCGAGGACGCGTCGCGTCTCGGGATCGAAGAGCAGCTTCGTCGACCCCGCCGCGCCGTCGAGCGCGAGCGCGCGCCCCGACGCCGACCACGGGAACACGGCCTTCTCGTAGGCGATGCCGTCGCGCTTGGCCTCGGTCTCGGTGAGGCCGACCCACGCGACCTCCGGCTCGGTGTACGCGACGGACGGCATCGCGCGCACGTCGTAGACCACGTCGTGGCCGGCGATGACCTCGGCCGCGACGTGGCCCTCGTGCGTCGCCTTGTGGGCGAGCATCGGCGGCCGTGCGATGTCGCCGATCGCGAAGACGTGCGGCACGTTCGTGCGCATGCGGTCGTCGACGGGGACGAACCCGCGCTCGTCGACGTGGACGCCGGCGGCCTCGAGCGCGAGGCCGGCGCCGTTCGGGATCCGCCCGACCGCGACCAGCACGCGGTCGAACACCGTGTCGGCGACGTCGCCGGAGAACGTCACGTGCAGGCCGTCGTCCTTCGCCTCGACGCCCTCGACGCGCGTGCCGAGGTGGATCGCCTCGTAGCGCCCGGCGATCCGGCGCTGCAGCGGGCGGACCAGGTCGGGGTCGCAGCCGGGGATGAGCTGGTCGAGCAACTCGACGACCGTCACCTTCGACCCGAGCGCGTCGTAGACCGTCGCCATCTCCAGGCCGATGATCCCGCCGCCGATGACGAGCAGCCGCTCGGGCACGTCGGCGAGCTCCAGCGCGCCGGTCGAGTCCATGACGCGCGGGTCGTCGGCCGGGATCCCCGGCAGCTGCACCGCGCGCGAGCCGGCGGCGATGATCGCGTTGTCGAACGACACGGTCGTCGTCGCGCCGTCCTCGCCGCGGACGGCGAGCACGTGCGGCCCGGTGAACCGCGCCTCGCCGCGCACGACCTGCACCTTGCGCTGCTTGGCCATCGTCGCGAGCCCGCCGGTGAGCTTGCCGACGACGCCGTCCTTCCACGTCCGCAGCGCGTCGAGGTCGACCTGCGGCGTGCCGAACGTCAGCCCGTGCGACGCGAAGCCCTCGGCCTCGACGACGACCTTCGCGGCGTGCAGCAGCGCCTTGGACGGGATGCAGCCGACGTTGAGGCAGACGCCGCCGAGCGATGCGTAGCGCTCGACCATCACGACCTCGAACCCGAGATCGGCGGCGCGGAACGCCGCCGCGTAGCCGCCCGGCCCGGAGCCGAGCACGAGCACCTGCGCGTGGACGTCGCCGCGCTCGGGCGCCTCGCCGCCGCCCGCGGGGCGCGGTGGCGCCTCCACCGCCGCGTCGGGCGCGCCGTGCTCCGCGACGTCGCCGCCGCCGTAGGCGACGTCCGGCGCGGCGGCCGTCTCGAGGACCGCGATGACGCTGCCCTCGGACACCTTGTCGCCGACCGCGACGCGCAACTCGGCGACCGTCCCGGCCTCCGGCGCGGGGATCTCCATCGACGCCTTGTCGGACTCGAGGACGACGAGCGGCGCGTCGGCCTCGACCGCGTCGCCCTGCGCGACGAGCAGCTCGACGATCGGGACGTCGGTGAAGTCGCCGATGTCCGGGACGCGGACCTCGAGCGTGCTCACAGCAGCACCCGCCGCAGGTCCTCCAGCGTGCTCTTGAGGTGCACGACGAACCGGGCGGCGGCGGCGCCGTCGATCACCCGGTGGTCGTAGGACAGCGACAGCGGCAGCATGAGCCGCGGCGCGAACTGCGACCCGTCCCACACCGGCTTCATCGCCGAGCGGACGACGCCGAGGATCGCGACCTGCGGCGGGTTGACGAGCGGCGTGAAGCTCGTGCCGCCGATCCCGCCGAGCGAGGAGATGGTGAACACGGCGCCGCTCAGCTCGCGCGGCGTCAGCTTGCCCGCGCGCGCCTTGCCCGACAGCTCGGTCAGCTCGGCCGCCAGCTCCAGCAGGCCCTTGCGGTCGACGTCCTGGATGACCGGCACGACGAGGCCGTTCGGCGTGTCGGCCGCGAAGCCGAGGTGGCGCTGCGGCTTGACGATCAGCTCGTCGCCGTCCAGCGAGGACGCGAAGCGCGGGAACGCGTCGAGCGTCGACGAACACGCCTTCAGCAGCAGCGCGACCATCGTCACCTTCACGTCGGACTGCTCGGCGTTCAGCCGCTTGCGGAACGCCTCGAGGTCGGTGATGTCCGCCTCGTCGTTGTGAGTGACGAGCGGGATCTGCGTCCAAGCCGCCGCGAGGTTGGCGGCCGAGCGCTGCTGGATGCGCGTGAGCGGCACGCGCTCCTCCCCCTCGCGGGGCGGAGAGGACGCGCGGGCCGGAGAGGCGGATGCGGCGAGGGCCGCGCCCGCTCCGCCGTCTCCGGCGCCGGCGCCGGCCTGGAGATCTTCGGCGACGATCCTGCCTTTCCGGCCGGTGCCTTCGACGGAGGCGAGGTCGACGCCCAGCTCGCGCGCGAGCTTCCGGACCGACGGGCTCGCGTACGGCGCGGACGACGGCTCCGTCTCGGGCGTCGGCACCGGCGGGACGTCGTCGGCGCTGGCGACCGCGGAGCCCTCCGCGCGCACGGCCGCCGACACCGACCGCTCGGCCGCCGCCTCGGGCCGTGCGGCGCTGCCCGCGTCGGTGTCGCCGGGCGCCGTGATGGGCGCGCCGGCCGCGGGATCCGAGGTGGCCGCGATCCGCGCGACGACCGTTCCCTGCGAGGCGACGTCGCCGACCTTCAGCGCGACCTCCTGGACGGTGCCCGCCACGGTCGACGGGACGTCCATCGACGCCTTGTCGGTCTCGAGCGTGATGAGCGGGTCCTCGAGCTCGACGGTCGCGCCGGGCTCCACGTGGACCTCGACGACGGGCACGTCGGTGAAGTCGCCGATGTCGGGGACGACGACGTCGGTCAGATCCGCCACGGGGCCTCCCGGTCGGGGTCGATGTCGTAGCGCGCGATCGCCTTGTCGGCGTCCTCCGCGCGGCCGAGCGCGTGCAGCGCGGCGACCGCCACGTGATGGCGATCGACCTCGAAGAAGCGCCGCAGCGCGCGCCGGTAGTCGCTGCGCCCGAAGCCGTCGGTGCCGAGCGTGACGTACGGCCGGTGCACGTACGGCCGGATCATGTCGGGCAGCTCGCGGATGTAGTCCGTCGCGGCGATGACCGGGCCCGGCCGGCCCTCGAGCGCCCGCGCGACGTACGGCTGCTCCTGCGTCGCGGTCGGGTGCAGCCGGTTGCGCCGCTCGACCGCCATGCCGTCGCGCCGCAGCTCCGGGAACGAGGTCACCGACCAGACGTCCGCCTCGACGCCCCACTCCTCGTGCAGGAGGTCGGCGGCGGCAAGCACCTCGCGCAGGATCGTGCCCGACCCGAGCAGCTGCAACTGGGCGGCGCCGTCCGCTTCGCGCACCACGTGCATCCCGCGCAGGATCCCCTCCTCGGCGCCCTCGGGCATCGCGGGCTGCGCGTAGTTCTCGTTCATGACGGTGACGTAGAAGAAGACGTCCTCGTGCTCGCGCAGCATCCGCCGCAGGCCGTCGTGGACGATCACCGCCAGCTCGTACGCGTAGGCCGGGTCGTAGGCGACGCAGTTCGGGATGAGCGCGGCCTGCACGTGGCTGTGGCCGTCCTCGTGCTGCAGCCCCTCGCCGTTCAGCGTCGTGCGCCCCGCGGTGCCGCCGAGCAGGAACCCGCGCGCCCGCGAGTCGCCGGCCGCCCACGCGAGGTCGCCCACGCGCTGGAAGCCGAACATCGAGTAGTAGATGTAGAACGGCATCATCGCCACGCCGTGGTTGGCGTAGGACGTCGCCGCCGCGATCCACGAGGAGAACGCGCCCGGCTCGTTGATGCCCTCCTGGAGGATCTGGCCCTTCTTGTCCTCGCGGTAGGACATGAGCTGGTCGGCGTCCTCGGGGCTGTAGAGCTGGCCGACCTGGCTGAAGATCCCGAGCTGGCGGAACATGCCCTCCATGCCGAAGGTGCGCGACTCGTCGGGCACGATCGGGACGATGTGCGGGCCGAGCTGCTTGTCGCGCACGAGCGTCGACAGGATCCGGACGAACGCCATCGTCGTCGAGATCTCGCGGTCGCCCGTTCCCTCGAGCTGGACCTTGAACGCGGAGAGGTCGGGCACCGGCACCTCGGGCGCCGTCGTGCGCCGCTGCGGCAGCGACCCGCCGAGCGCCTTGCGGCGCTCGCGCAGGTACTGCATCTCGGGCGCGTCGTCGGGCGGCTTGTGGAACGCGACCTCGCGCACCTCGTCGTCGGTGAGGTCGAGCCCGAAGCGATCGCGGAACGCGAAGAGCGCGTTCTCGGTCATCTTCTTCTGCTGGTGCGTGATGTTCTGGCCCTCGCCGGCCTCGCCCATCCCGTAGCCCTTGATCGTCTTGGCGAGGATGACCGTCGGCTGGCCCTTGTGCTCGACCGCCGCGCGGTACGCCGCGTGGACCTTCTGCGGGTCGTGGCCGCCGCGGTTGAGCTTCCATATGTCGGCGTCGGACCAGCCCTCGACCATCTTCAGCAGCTCGGGGTCGGCGCCGAAGAAGTGCTCGCGCACGTAGGCGCCGTCGCGCGACTTGAACGTCTGGTACTGGCCGTCGACGCACTCCTCCATGCGCTTCACGAGCCGGCCGTCGACGTCGGCGGCGAGCAGCGGGTCCCAGCGCGTGCCCCAGATGACCTTGATGACGTTCCACCCCGCGCCGCGGAAGACCGTCTCGAGCTCCTGGATGATCTTGCCGTTGCCGCGCACCGGGCCGTCGAGGCGCTGCAGGTTGCAGTTGACGACGAAGATCAGGTTGTCGAGGTGCTCGCGGCCGGCGAGCGAGATGGCGCCGAGCGACTCGGGCTCGTCCGTCTCGCCGTCGCCGAGGAACGTCCAGACCTTGCGCGGCGCGGTGTCGGCGATCCCACGGCCGGCCAGGTACTTCATGAACCGCGCCTGGTAGATCGCCATGAGCGGGCCGAGCCCCATCGAGACGGTGGGGAACTGCCAGAACTCGGGCATTAGCCACGGGTGCGGGTACGAGCTGAGCCCCGGCCCGAGCGCCTCGGTCCGGAAGCGCAGCATCTGCTCCTCGGTGAAGCGTCCCTCGAGGAACGCCCGCGCGTAGAAGCCGGGCGAGGAGTGGCCCTGCATGTAGACGAGGTCGCCGCCGTGCCCGTCGGTGGGCGCGTGCCAGAAGTGGTTGAACCCGACTTCGTAGAGCGTCGCCGCCGACTGGTACGACGCGATGTGGCCGCCGAGCTCGGACGACTCCTTGTTGGCGCGCAGCACGGTCGCGATCGCGTTCCAGCGGATCAGCGAGCGGAGCCGGTGCTCGATCTCCGGATCGCCGGGGACCGGCGGCTCGTGGTCGACGGGGATCGTGTTGACGTAGGGCGTGCTCAGGTCGCCCGCGGGGTGCAGCCCGTCGAGCCGGGCCTCGGTGTAGACGCGCTCGAGCAGCTCGCGCGCCCGGTCGGGGCCGTCGTGCTCGACGACCGCTTCGAGCGCCTCGAGCCACTCACGCGTCTCCGAGGGATCGACGTCGACGTGTCGGTCAGCCGCCATGCGTCCCATGATGGCGCACGGCGTCCGCCCTGCGCGGTCAGCGTTCTGCAGCCCGCCGTCGCGCTCCGCTGCGCAGGACGAACCATTTCGCGACGCGGCGCTTCGTCCCCTGACCGTCGCGCACGGTGGCCGTGACGCGCAGGACGAGGCGGTGGCGGCGGGCGAGCAGCCGCGCGCTCTTCGCGCTCAGCCGAAGCGGGACGATGGCCCCCGATCCCGCCTCCACTGTGGCGGTGCGGCCGCGCGCACCGGGCGCCCGCAGGGTCGCACGGACCGCGAAGGCATTGGCGTTGCGCACGCGGATGCGGACCTTCGCGCCCCGCCGGCCGGCCAGCGCCAGCGACACGCCGGTCCGCGCACCGAACGCGGCGATCGCGCGCGGCAAGTCCGCATCTCCGGTTGGCGCGCCGGCGCCCGGCGCGTCCGGCGTCCCGGCGGCCGGCGGCTCCGGAGGCGGCGCGACATCCAGCGTCAGCTTGGCGTCGTCGGCCATGGCGCCCGAGTACGACTTGTCCTCGTCGGTTGACAGCAGCGTCACCCGGATGCGACGCGTCCCGGCCGGGACCGCTGCCGCGGCGGCGCGCTTCACGAGCGCCGAGCGCTTGACGCGGTCGACCGCGAACACCGCCGCCAGCGGCAGCGTGCCGGCGACGCCGCCGTCGGCGCGCAGGAAGTCGGCGCGGGCGCTCATGCGGTCGTCGTAGAAGAGGCTGCCGCCGAACCACGCCGAGAGCCGCGCGGTGGCGCGTCCCGCGTCGATGGTCGCCGCGGACGCCGAGACGTCGACCGTCTGCGACGCCTCGGTGAGGCCGTTCGTCGCGGCGCTGTTGCCGCCCCACAGCAGGCTCGACCCGCCGCCGAGGCGCGCCGCGGCGATGCGGTCCGGGAGGTACGCGTGCGACGCGCCGCCGTAGCGGCGGTACGTCATGCCGCCCACGCGGTTCCAGCCGGGGATCGCGGGCGCGTCGGTGATCTTCGACCCGGCGCCGTCGCCCTCGAAGCCGCCGTTGACGAGCAGGTTGCCGGCCAGCGGCCCGGTGACGCCGTAGCGGAGCTGCACGGCGCCACCGGGGCCGGTCGCGGCGGCGAGGTCCAGCGCCCCGTCGCCGTCGAGGTCGGCGAGCGCGAGGTCGGTCACGGTCCCCCCGACCGTGACGTCCTGCGCGGCCGCGAACGCGCCCGTGCGGTCTCCCGACAGCACGTGCACGGTCGCGGCATCGCCGACCACGAGGTCCTCGTCGCCATCGCCATCGACGTCGCCGATGGCAAGCGGGCCCGTCGAGCCGGGCGCGGGCACGTCGGCGCCGCGCTCGAACGTGCCGTCGCCCTTCCCGAGCCGCACGCTCACGACGCCGCTTCCCCGGACCGCGACGTCGAGCTTCGCGTCGCCGTCGAGATCGCCGACGGCGAGGCCGCGCGTGCCGACCGGGTTCGCGGTGGCGATGAGCGTCCCGGCGGCGAGCTTGCCGTCGCCCGCGCCGAGCAGCGGCAGCGTGTCGCCGTCGATGGCGGTCTTGAGCACGTCCTCGGTGCCGTTGCCGTTGGCGTCGCCGACGGCGAGCTCGGTCACCTTGCCGCTGACCATCGGTCCTGCGGCGAACGTGATGTTGCCCTGGCCCAGGAGGGCCGACGTGTAGGCACCGTTCGACCCGTGGACGCCGTAGACGACGTCCTCGATCCCGTTGGCGTCGAGGTCGGCGACTGCCACCGACTTCAGGTCGTCGGTGTTGAGGTTCAGCACGAAGTCGGCGTCGAGCTTGCCCTTGCCGTCGCCGCGCAAGATCTGGACGTGGTGCGCCCCCGCGATGACGACGTCGTCGTTGCCGTCGGCGTTGAAGTCGGCGACGGCGATCTGCCGGGGCGTGCTCAGCAGGTCGTACTCGGGCGACTTCGTGTACGTGCCGTCGCTGTTGCGCACCGCGATCACCACGGCGTGGTTCGCGCCGTTCGTCACCGCGAGGTCGGCGCGACCGTCGCCGTTGAAGTCGCCGGCGGCGACGCCGCGCGGGTCGAACACGGAGATCGAGCCCGTCCGCTCCGACAGCGGGGCCGCTTGCGCCGCCCCGGCCGCCGGCAGCAGCGCGGCGGTCCCGGCGACGGCGAGCGCGATGCGCAGCCGGGCGCTCACTTGGCCCGCACCAGGACCCGCTTGCGGACGACGCGCGTCGTCCCGGCGGGGTCGCGGACGGTGGCGGCCACGGCCAGCGCGAGGCGATGGCGCCGCGCCAGCACGCGGCGATCGCGCTTGGCGAGCTGCAGCACGACGGTCTTCGCGCCCTGCGCGGCGACGGTCGCCGTCCGTGCCTTCACCCGCGGCGCGCGCAGGCGGGCGACGACGGGGAACGCGTTGGCGTTGCGGACGCGGATGCGGACCTTCGCGCCGCGCCGCCCCAGCAGCGCGAGCGTCACGCCCGGCCGGGCGCCGAACCGGGGCGCGAGGGCGTCCGGGCCGTCGCCGGCCGACGGCTGCTCGACGACGTCGCCGCCCGTGCCACCGTCGTTGCCCGTGCCGGGCACTGCCGGCGCATCGAGCGTCAGCTTCACGTTGTCGGCCATGGCGCCCGAGAGCGTCTTGTCGTCGTCGATCGACGTCACGGTCACCTTGATGCGGCGCGTCGAGGGCGGGACGGCGGACGATGCGGCGCGCGGCACGAGCGTGGAGCGGTTGACGCGCTCCGCCGCGCCCACGGGGTCGATCGGCAGCGTGGCGAGCACGCCGCCGGCGGCGTCCAGGAACTCCGCCTTGACGCCCATGCGGTCGCCGTAGAAGAGGCTGCCGCCGAGCCACGCGGACAGCCGGACCGTGGCCTTGCCGGCGTCGATCGACGCCGCCGAGCCGGAGACGTCGACGGTCTGGAACGCGTCGGTGATGCCGTTCGTCCCGGCGCTGTTGCCGCCCCAGGCGAAGTTCGACCCCGTCCCGAACTGGGCCGCGTGCAGGCGGGTCGGGACGTACGCCTGCGACGCGGTGCCGTACCGGCGGAACGTCATGCCGCCCGTGCGCTGCCAGCCGGGGATCGCAGGGAGGTCGGCGCCTCGGCCGCTCGCACCCGGCCCCTCGAACCCGCCGTTGACGAGCAGGTTGCCGGCGAGCGGCGACGGCGTGGCGCCGTAGCGGATCTCGATCGAGTTGATCTTGCCCGCGGCCACCGCGACGTCGAGCGTCCCGTCGCCGTCGAAGTCGGCCAGCACCGGATCGGCGGCGCCGGAGCCGATCTCGACCGGCGGCGTCTGCGCGAACGACTTGCCGGTGCCGTCGCCGGTGCGGACGTGCAGCAGGCCGGCGTCCGGATCCGCCGCGAGGAGGTCCTGATCGCCGTCGCCGTCGACGTCGGCCAGCGCGACCGATCCGCCGAGCTCGGGGCCGATCGGGACGTCGATGCCGCCGGCGAACGAACCGTCGCCCTTGCCGAGGCGCACGGCGACGATCGTCTTGCCGAGCTTGACCGCGAGGTCGAGCTTCGCGTCCCCGTTGACGTCGCCGGCCGCCCACGTGCGCGGGAAGTTCGCGGTGCCGCCGAGGTCGATCGCCGGCCCGTCGGCGAACTCCACGAACGGCTTGCCCACGAGCAGGCCGGGCGCCTTGCCGTAGTACGTGCCGTGCGCGAGGTCCTGCTGCCCGTCGCCGGTGAAGTCGCCGGCGACGAGCTGGCTGGCGTCACCCGGCCGCTCCGCCGCCGCGCTGAACTTCCCGTCACCGAGTCCGCGCCGGACGGCGAGCACGCTCGACCCGGTGTCCTGCAGGGTGAACGCGAGGTCGTCGATCCCGTCGGCGTCGAAGTCGGCGACGGTCAGTCCGCGCACCGTCCGGGTGTGCTTGCTGCTGATGCCGCCCTCGAAGATGCCGGCCCCGTCGCCGAGACGGGTCACGACGTAGTGCTCCGACGTGACCACGAGGTCGTCGATCCCGTCCCGGTTGAAGTCGCCGACCGACACGTCGCGCGGCGCCTCCTCCATGGGGATCGGGGCCTTCTCCGCGAAGCCGCCGCCCGGCTTGCCGAACCAGACGAGGGCGTTCGTGCTGCCGGCGGCCGCGAGGTCGGGGCGGCCGTCGCCGTTGAAGTCGCCGACGGCGAGGCCCTTGGCGTTCGCCGCGTCGAGGCTCTCCGCGCGCTCGAAGAGCGCGGCATCGGCGGTGGCGGCGCCGCCGGCCAGGACGCCGGCGGCGACGGGGATCATGAGCAGGGTGCGAGCACGCATCGGTCTCTTCCTCCGCTAGCGGGGCAGCAGCGCGAACGGGCGCGCGATGCGCTTGGACTGGTTGCCGGCCGCGTCGCGGGCGCGCAGCACGAGCCGGTACTTGCCGGGGGCGAGCCGCCGGCCGCGGACCTTGCCCGTGATGGCCAGGCGGCCGTTGCCCTTCTTGATCCGGCGGGTGATCGTGCCGCGGCGCTTGAACGACGCGCGGCGGCCGGCACGGCGGCGTTCGATCGTGACGGTCAGCGTCGCCGCCTCGGACGAGCGGAACCGCAGGGTCGTGCCGCCGCGGAAGCGCTTGCGCTGCAGCCTGACGCGGCTCAGCACCGGGGCGGTCGTGTCGCGCGCGCTGCGCGGATCGCTCGTCGGCGCGACGGGGCCGCCGGCACCGCCGTTCGCACCGGCGGGCGGCGCGTTGCGCGGCGCGCAGTCGTCAGCCAGGACGCGCAGGTACACCTGCTGGTAGTCGCTGCGGTCGCCGATCAGGCCGTCGTTCGTCCCGAAGGCGACGCACCCGCCGCCGGCGGTGACGTCGTGCACCCCCGCGAACGAGGCGACGGCATCGCCGTTGCGGGAGATCAGCTCCGTCGCCCCGGTCGCGAGGTCGCGCAAGTGGACGCGGCCACTTGCGCGGAAGGCGACGTACCGGCCGTCGGAGGACAGCACGGGGTCGGAGGCGCCGGTCTCGACCGGCGTGATCGCGCCGCTCTCCATGTCGCGCACGAAGACCTTCCGGTCCGTGCCGGGCGCGCCGAGGTTCGTGGCGGTGCTGGCGAACGCGATGCGGTCGCCGCCCGCGTCGATCGAGATGGACGACGAGGCGTCCGCGTCGGCCTTGCCCGCGGGCGTCGTGTCGACGAGCCGCGTAGTGCCGGCCTCGAGGTCGCGCAGGTGGACGTCCTGGCGCGCGTCGGCGTCGCCGTCCCCGAGGTTCGCCGCCGCGGACAGGAAGGCGACCCTGGTGCCGGCGCCGTTCAGCTGGCCGAACGTCGAGCTCTGGTTGCCCTTGGCGCCCTCGGCGCCGTCCGCGCGGCTCGCGAGCAGCGTGCGGCCGGCGGCGAGGTCGCGGACGTGGACGTCGATGATGGCGTCGGCGTCGCCGTCGCCGAGGTTGGTCGCGCTCGTCATGAACGCGACGCGGCTGCCGTCGTCGTCGATCGACGTCGCCCGCGACGCCGCGTTCCCCTCGGCGCCGGCGGGGCCGTCGCCGCGGCTGGCGAGCGTCGTCGTGCCGGCGGCGAGGTCGCGCACCCACGCCTGGCCCTGAGCCGTGAAGGCGACCACGCGACCGTCCGCGCTGATGAGCGGCGCGACCAGCTCGCCGGTGAACGGCGCGCCGTCGGGACGGCGGCTGACGAGCGTGACGTCACCGGTGACGCGGTCGCGGACGAAGACGCCCATCGCCGCGTCGGCGGGCAGGCCGAGCCCCGGCGCGTCCGACGTGAACGCCGCGAAGCGGCCGTCGGCGCTCAGCGTCAGCTCCTTCGTCGTCCCGCCCTCGTTGGCGAACGGCGCGGGCGCGAGCCCGGGCTCCAGCGTCTCGAACGGCCGGGTGACGTGCGTCGTCACGAACGGCCCGTCCGAGCCGCGGGTGACGACCGTCGGCTGGCGCGGGTCGGCGCCGGGCACGCCCCGGCCGCGGCCCAGCGAGACGGCGGCCGCGGTCCCGTCGCCGGTCAGCGCGACGGCCTCCGCCTCGTCGTTGAGCGCCGCCCCGGTCTCGCCCGTCGCGCGGCTGACCAGCGTCAGCGTGCCGCTCGTCAGGTCGCGCACGTAGGCGTCGGCGACGTCGCTTGCGTCGGCGGCGTCCGGCCCCGTCCGGTGCAGGACGAACGCGACGCGGTTGCCGGTCGCGTCGATGGCCGGCGCCGTCGCGTGGGCGTACCGCTGGGCGGTCGCGAAGTCCATGTTCACGAGCGCCGTGTTGCCGCCGGCGGTCAGCGACCGCCAGTAGACGTCCGGCGTCGCGTCGCTGTCCTCCTCGGCGAAGTTGCTCGCACGCGACTCGAACGCGACGGACGACCCGTTGCCGGCGATCGCCGGCGCGTAGGACTCGCCGTTGCCGGCGGGGCCGTTGCCGGGCGCGCGGCTCGCCCACGTCGTCGTGTTGGCGGCGAGGTCGCGGACGTAGACGTCCTGCTGGCCGTTGACGTCGACGTTCGACGCGAGGCCGGCGTACGTGACCACCGCGACGCGCATGCCGTCGTCGGAGATCGACGGCTCGTTCGCCGCGAAGGCCAGCGACGCCCCGCCCACGGGATCGCGGCTGACGGCGACGGTCTCCTGCTGGCTGCGGTCGCGGCGGTAGGCCATGCGCAGGCCCTCCTCGCCGAACGACGCGAGCCGGCTCGTGGACGTGAACGCGATGTAGCGGCCGTCCTTGTTGATCGTCGGATCGGTCGCCCCGTTCGAGGCGGCGGCGCCGGTCAGCATGCTCCGGCTGACGAGCTCCGTCACCCCGGTGGCGAGCACGCGGACGTAGACGTCGGCCTTGCCGTTGGTGTCGCTCGGGTCGAGGTCGCTCTCGCACGTGAACGCGACGACCTTGCCGTCGCCGCTGATCGCCGGGTCGTAGCAGTCCTCGTGGCTGACGGCGCCCGCGACGCCGGTCTCGCGGCTGAGCAGCGTGACCTGGCGGCTGGCCAGGTCCTTGACGTAGACGTTCTCGATGGTGTCGTCGTCGCCGGCGAGCAGGCCGTCCGAGGAGGAGGAGAACACGACGCGCTTGCCGTCGTCGCTGATCGCCTCGCCGGTGGCGTACGAGGGGCCGACCGGCGCCGGCAGGGCGGCCTGGAGCGACGGGGTTCCGGTGAGGATCGCGGTCGTGGGGGCGGTCAGCGTCGCGGCGGAGCTCGGTGCGGCGTGCAGGGCCGCGAGCAGGACGAGCGCCGCGAGGGGGGCGGTGGCGCGGGGGGTGAGCATGGGCGGCGACGCTACGGACGCCCCCACCCCGGCCGAAACGGCGGGATCCCCCTGTCTTTTCAGTCTCCGGGCGGCCCGGAGAAGCGCGTGGCGAGCTCCGCGCGCGACCGCACGCCGAGCTTCGCGTAGGCGCGCGTGAGATGGCCTTCGACCGTGTTGATCGAGACCACGAGCGTCTGCGCGATCGCCTTGTTCGACCGGCCCTCGGCCGCGAGCTCGACGACGCGGCGCTCCGCGGGCGTGAGCTGGTCGGGGTCGGTGCGCGGCCGGCGGCCCCCGACGCGCTCGAGCTCGGTGCGCGCCTGCTCCTCCCACCCCGGCGACCCGAGCGCCCTGAAGCGCCCGGCGGCGTCCTCGAGCGCTTCGCGGGCGGCCGCCCACCGGCGGGCCCGGCGCTCGGCCCGCCCCAGCGCGAGCACGGTGCGCGCGGCGTCGAAGCGGTGGTCGAGCGACAGCTGCTCGCGCGCGACCGCCCGCAGCTCGTCGGCCACGGCCTCGCCCTCGGCGGCCTTCAGCAGCGCGCGCGAGCGGCGGGCGGCGAGCCGTCCCCATGGGTGCTCCTGCTCCTCGGCGAGGCGGCCGAGGCGCTCGGTGACGACGCGCGCGCCCGCGAGGTCCTCCAGCTCGACGAGCGCCTCGACCAGCTCGGGGCCGACCGGGAAGACGCCCGGCTCGTCGACGCCCTCGTTCGTCACGCGCTGCCACGCCTCGCGCAGGTGCTCGACGGCGCGGCCCGGCTCGCGCGCGGCGAGCGCGGCGACGCCCCGCGCGCGCAGCACCTCGAGGCGGTCCCAGGTGATGCCGTTCGCCTCGATCATGACCATCGCCTCGGCGGCCGCGCGCTCCGTCTCCTCGCGGTCGCCGCGGCCGGCGGCGATGAGCGCCGCGACGCGCTCGCGCACCGGCGCGTAGACGCGGACCTCGTCGGTCAGCCACTGGTCGAGCGCCTCCTGCGCCGCGTCCCAGTCGCCGGCGCGCAGCTCGATCTCGGCGAGGTGCACGCCGACGACCACCATCCCCCACGCCTCGCCCTTCTCCAGCGCGTCGCGCAGCAGCGGCTGGAGCGCGTGGCGGGCGGCCTGCAGCTCGCCGCGCCAGGCCAGGCGGATCGCCGCGATGCGGTCCAGCGACACCCAGATGTGGCCGACCCGGCTCCCGCTCTCGGCGGCGCGCTCGACGAGGTCGTCGATCGGCAGCCCGCGCAGGCCGCGAGTCCAGGCCAGCGCGCGCAGCGCCACGCGCTCGACGTCCGTCCCGGGCTCGGTGGCGGCGAGCGCGTCCTCGGCGAGCTGCTGTGCGATCGCGAGCCGCTCCACCGCGGCGACGGCCATGACGGTCGCCATGTCGGCGAGGGCGGGCGCCGCGAGGACGGGGTCGCCGCCCGCCTCCTCGAACGCGCGCTGGACCCGTGCGATGTGCTGCGCGACGGAGTTCGTGTGGCCGCCCTCGTTGAGCAGCAGGTGCGCGCGGACGCGCAGCTCGCCGCGCGGCAGCGTCGGCAGCTCGGCCTCGAGCAGCTCGGTCAGCCGGTCGTCGTGGCCGGCGTGCAGCAGGTGCTCGCCGAGCGCCAGCACGCGACCGGCGCGCGCGTGGGAGCCCGGCGGCGTGAGGCGCAGCGCGTGCTCTGCGAGGTCGGCCGCGTCCTGGAACGCGCCGCGGGCGGAGGCCCGCGCCGCCGCCTGCTCGACGCGCGCGGCGAGCGCCTCGTCGGGGCGCTCGGCGGCGCGCGCGAGGTGGTAGGCCGCGCGGACGTCGTCGATCGCCGCCTCGCCGAGCGTCAGGTGCATCGCGCGCTGCTCCTCGCCCGAGGCGGCGCCGATCGCGGCGGCGCCGAGCAGCGGGTGTGCGAGCCGCACGCGCTCGCCGTCGAGCACCACGGCGCCGCTGTCGAGCGCGGCGAGGATGGCCGGCTCGTCCGCGACGTGGCGCAGCTCGGCGCGGCGCAGGAACCCGAGCGCCGCGGCGAGGACGACGCGGCGGACCTCGGGCGGCAGCGTCGCGAGCCGCTCGCCGACGAGCTCGTCGACCACCGCCGGGACGACGAGCGCCTCGCCGACCGCCGGCACGCCGCGCTCCTGCAGCATCCGGCCGACCTCGAGCGCGAAGAGCGGGTTGCCGCCCGACGCGGCCATGACGTCGGCGAGCACGTGGCGCGGCACGTCGAGGCCGAGGCGGTCGGCGATGAGCCGCCGGATCGCGGAGGCCTCGAGCGCGCCGACGTCGATCCGCTCGGTGGCGACGGGCAGGGCCGCGCCGCCGTCCTCGCCGGCGCGCTCGGCCAGCAGGAGCAGCACCTCCGGGCCCGTGGCCAGCCGGCGCGCGGCGAACCCGATGGCGTCGGCGGACGCGCTGTCGAGCCACTGGACGTCGTCGATCGCGACGAGCAGCGGCTGGCGGGCGGCAGCCGCGCGCAGGACGCCGAGCAGCGCGATGCCGACGGCGCGCAGCTCGGGCGGGTCGGCGCCGGGCTCGGCCTCCAGCAGCGCGACGTCGAGCGCGCGGCGCTGCGGCTCGGGCAGGTCGTCGAACAGCGAGCGGTCGACGTCCTCGAGCAGGTCGTGCAGCGTCACGAACGACAGCCGTGTCTCGGCGCCGCTGACGCGCGCGCCGAGCACGTGGCGTCCGGCCGCCCGCGCCGCCTCGACGCCCGCCTCCCACAGCGTCGTCTTGCCCGCGCCCGCCTCGCCGGCGAGCACGAGCGCGCCGCCGCGCCCGTTCCCCTCGACGAACCGCGTGATCGTGCCGAGCTCCGCCTCGCGGCCGATGATCGGAGCTCCTCCGGGTGCCACGTGCCGACCCAACCACAGCGCAAAGACGACGGCAACCCGCCGTAGCCATCGGGGTGGGGCCGGACGTAGCGTCGCCGCCATGACCACCACCCGTCTCGAGGAGCTCGACCGCGACGAGCTCGACCGCAAGATCACCGCGATGTACCGCGACGTCGCGAGCGGCACCGCCACCGGCCTGCACTTCCCCACCGGCCGCCCGCTGGCCGAGGCGCTCGGCTACTCCGCCGAGCTGCTCGACGCGCTCCCGCAGGAGGCCGTCCGCTCTTTCGCCGGCGTCGGCCATCACCTCGACCTCGCCGAGCTGCGGGTGGGCGAGCGCGTGCTCGACCTCGGCAGCGGCTCGGGGATGGACGCGTTCGCGGCGGCCGTGAAGGTCGGGACGCGCGGCGCCGTCGTCGGCGTCGACATCACGCCCGAGCAGCTCGCCAACGCGCGCCGGCTGAGCCCCGGCGGGCACGTGGGCTTCGTCGAGTCGCGCATCGAGCGGCTGCCGTTCCCCGGCGCCTCGTTCGACGTCGTCATCTCCAACGGCGTCGTCAACCTCTCGCCCGACAAGCGCGCCGTCTTCGCCGAGGCCGCCCGCGTCCTGCGCCGCGGCGGGCGCCTCGCGCTCTCGGACATCGTCACCGAGCGCCCTATCGCGCTTCGCACCGCCGCGCAGCCCGATCTCTGGGCCGCCTGCATCGCCGGCGCCGGCCAGCGCGACACCTACCTCGACGACCTCGCCGCGGCCGGCCTGCGGCTCGAGGCGATCCGCGAGAACTCGTACGACTTCGCCAGCGACCGCGCGCGCAAGACGAGCGAGAAGTACGGCGCCCACAGCATCTCGCTCCTCGCCATCAAGGCGTGACGCCCGGGAGCCCCTCTGGCGCGTCACCGCCAGCGCGGCGGACGGTGCGTCCGGACTGACGGCGGATCGCTTCAGGCTCACGAGGCTCCGCCGATGTCCGGCCCATGCCGCTTCGCAACATCACGTGCGCGGCGGTGCTCTCGTGCACCGTCCTCGCGCTTCCCGGAACCGCTTCCGCCCACGGCCGCCCCTGGTCCGGCCATCACCGCCACGCCGACGCGCTGCCGTCGCGCGTCGCCCAGCCGCTTCAGCGCACGCAGCGCTCGCTCGCACGCGTCGAGGAGCGCATCGACGACGGTGAGACCGCCCGCGCCGTCAGCACGCTGAACGCCACCCGCCGCAACCTCGCCGCCGCCGTCCGCGCGGCCAAGCGCCGGCTGGACGGCAACCACGGCCCCGCCGTCGCGACGGCCGTCGTGCGCGTCCAGCACGACGTGATCCTCGAGGTCGCCGGCCTCTACGACGGCCAGGACGGCGATGTGGTCGACGCCCTGAACACGACGCTCACCGCCGCGCTCGACGGCCGTGACCAGATCGGCGGCGGCGTCTCCGCCCTCGGCGAGGACGACCTCGCCGACTTCGAGGGCTTCCTCACGCAGGTCGACGACGACGCCGACGAGGAGCTCGGCGACCTCCAGGAGGTCCGCGAGGACGACCAGGTCAGCGCCGCCGCCGACGCCGCGCTCGCCGAGGCCCTGAAGCGCATCGCCGCCACGCAGGAAGCGGCCCAGTCGCGCCTCGAGACCCTCTGGGACCAGGACGACGAGGACACCGCCGACGATGACGCCGGCGACGGCGACACGGACGCCGCTGCCGACGCGCCGGCGCTCCCCTCGTTCGTCTTCGGCGACGACGACGCGTCCGATGACGACCGCGGCCATGGCCGCTGGGGCCGGAGCTAGCCGCAACGCCCCCGACGCCCTCGGCCCCGGCCGAGGGCGTCCCCTCCCCGCCTCATCCCCCGCGCCCGACGCCCCTGATCTCGGCTGATCGTCCAGATCAGGGGCCGGTCTCGGCCCGACCGCTCATGACTCGCGGTCAGGCTCCGATGGCCTGGTTGTCGTGACCCTCCGCTTCCCCACCGCTCTTCTCCTCTCCCTGCTCGCCTTCGCCGCCGCTCCGGCCGCAGCGAGCGCCTCGTCCACCTACGACGCGTGGGACCAGGCCGCGCAGGAGGAGGCCGCCGACCACGCGATCGGCGTCCCGTCGCCGACCGAGGTCGAGCAGGACGACGAGGAGGGCGGCGACCCGTGGTGGATGGGCGCCGACGAGCCCGCGACCGTCGAGACGACGCCGCGGCCGGCCAAGAGGCGCACGCCGAAGCCGCCGAAGCGCCCGGCGCCGCAGCGCACGACGTCCGGCCGCGCAGCGAACGTCCCGTACGGCGCGCTCATCGCCTCCACCGCCCGCCGCAACGGCCTCTCGGTCGCCCTCTTCACCGCCCTCGTCTGGCAGGAGTCGCGCTACAACGCGCGGGCCAAGAGCCCGGCGGGGGCGCGGGGCCTGACCCAGCTCATGCCCGCCACCGCCCGCGGCCTGGGCGTCCGCAACTCGTTCGACCCCGCGCAGAACCTCTCCGGCGGCGCGCGGTACCTCAAGGCGCAGCTCGTGCGGTTCCGCAGCACGCGGCTCGCGCTCGCCGCCTACAACGCGGGCCCCAACGCGGTCGCCCGTTACGGCGGTGTGCCGCCGTACGCCGAGACGCAGGCGTACGTGCGGAACATCACGTCGTTCGCCGCACGGCTGCGGCGGATGGGCGTACGCTGACCGGGTGACGGACACGGTCCATCGGGTCTGCACGCTGTGCGAGGCCCACTGCGGCATCCGCGTCGAGGTCGAGGACGCGCGCGTCGTACGCATCACGGGCGATCCCGACGACGTCATGTCGAAGGGCTACATCTGCCCGAAGGCCGCCGCGCTCGCGGATCTCCAGGCCGACCCCGACCGGCTGCGCACGCCGGTCAAGCGCATCGGCAACGCGTTCGTGCCGATCGCCTGGGACGAGGCGCTGACGCTGGCCGCCGACGGGCTCAAGCGCGTCCGCGCGGCGCACGGCAAGGACGCGATCGCCACCTACCTCGGCAACCCCGGCGCCCACTCGTCGTCCGTCATCGCCGCGGCCGTGCTGCGCAAGCTCATCGGCTCACGCAACAACTACTCCGCCACGTCCGCCGACCAGCTGCCCCAGCACCGCGTCTCGCACGAGGTCCTCGGGCACTTCGCGCTCTTCCCGATCCCCGACGTCGACCGCACCGACCACATGCTCGTGATCGGCGCGAACCCGGCGGTGTCGAACGGGTCGCTCATGACCGCGCCGGGCGCGCGGCACCGGCTCAAGGCGATCCGCGAGCGCGGCGGCACGGTCGTCGTCATCGACCCGCGGCGCACCGAGACGGTCAAGCACGCGTCCGAGCACGTTCAGGTCCGCCCCGGCGGCGATCCCTGGCTGCTGCTCGGGATGCTCCACACGATCTTCGACGAGGGCCTCGACGACCTCGGCCGGCTTGCGGGCCACACCGACGGGCTCGGCGACCTGCGCGCGCTCGTCGCCGCGTGGCCGCCCCGCCGCGCCGCGCCCCACGCCGGCGTCGACGCCCGCACGATCAAGCGCCTCGCGCGCGAGTTCGCCACGGCGCCGAGCGCCGTCGCGTACGGCCGCGTCGGCGTCTGCCAGCAGGAGACCGGGACGCTCACGCACTGGCTCATCGATGTGCTCAACGCGGTGACCGGCAACTTCGACCGGCCGGGCGGCGCGATGTTCCCGCAGCCCGCGGTCGACGCGCTGCCGCTGCTCGACCTGCTGCTCGGCGGCACCCGGACGTGGGAGCGCGAGCCGCAGCGCGTCAGCGGCCTGCCCGGCTACCTCGACGAGCTGCCGGTCGCGGGCCTCGCCGACGAGATCCTCACGCCGGGCAAGGGCCAGGTCCGCGGGATGGTGGTCTACGCGGGCAACCCGGTGCTGTCGGCGCCCGGCGGCGCGCGCCTGGACGAGGCGATGGCGCAGCTCGACTTCCTCGTGTCGGTCGACATGTACGTGACCGAGACGAGCCGCCACGCCGACGTCATCCTGCCGCCGGTCGCGCAGCTCGAGCGGTCCGACGTCGACGTCGTGTTCCCGCTCGTCGGGGTGCGCAACTTCGTCCGCTACAACCCGGCCGCACTGCCCGCGCCGGAGGACGGCAAGACCGACTGGCAGATCCTCATGGCGCTCGCCGCCCGGATCGGCCACGGCGTCCTCGGCGAGGCGCGCAACCGCGCGCTGCGCGCGGTCGTCGGCCTCGCGACGGCGGAGCGGCTCGTCGACGTGGGCCTGCGCACCGGGCCGTACGGGCTGCTCAAGCGCGGGCCGCTGCGCGGCCTGACGATGGGCAAGGTCAAGGCGGCCGAGCACGGCGTCGACCTCGGCCCGCTCGAGCCGCGCCTGCCCGGCGCCCTGCGCACGAAAGACAAGCGCGTGCAGCTCGCGCCGCCCGCGTTCGTCGCCGAGGCGAACCGGCTCGAGGAGCTCGCCGCCGGGCGCGACGCCGCGATGGGCGACGGCTTCGACCTCACGCTCATCGGCCGCCGCCAGCTGCGGTCGAACAACTCGTGGCTGCACAACAGCCCGCGGCTGATGAAGGGCGACGACCGCTGCACGGCGCTGCTGCACCCCGACGACGCCGCCGCGCGCGGCCTCGAGGACGGCCAGCGCGTGCGCGTGACCTCGGCCGTCGGCAGCATCGAGGTGCCGCTCGAGGTCAGCGACGAGATGCGCGCCGGCGTCGTCTCGATCCCCCACGGCTTCGGCCACCACCGCGCCGGCGTCGGCTGGTCGCGCGCGGCGGCCAAGGCCGGCGCGAGCGTCAACGACATCACCGACCCGTCCGTCGTCGACCGCCTCACCGGCAACGCCGCCTACAACGCCGTCCAGGTCCGTGTCACCTCCGCCCCGGCCGCCGGTAGGGTCGGCGCATGCTCCACGCCGTCCGTCCGCTCCTCGCCCCCGCTCTCGCCTGCGCAGCCCTGATGGTCACCGCCGCCGGCGCGTGGGCGGCGCCCGTCGTCACGCTCGACCGCGGCTGCTACGCGCACCTGCCGGGCAAGGGGTCCGAGCCGATCATCGCGACGATCACGGGCGGCACGCCGAACGCCGACTTCATCCTCACCGCCAACGGCCGCAACGGCGCGGTCGGCTCGACGGCGGGGACGTTCGACCTCGACGGCAACGCGACCGCGCAGATCGACGGCGTGACGATGCCCTCGGGCTCGATCAACCCGTCCAAGGGCGAGTCGCTGCAGTTCACGATCCAGGACTTCGGCGGCGACGGCGCGGAGGTACCGGTCGCGACGGCGAAGGTGACGAACATCGCGATCACCATCGCCGCCAAGCCCGTCAACCCGCGCAAGCCGCGCCTCATCCGCGCCTCGGCCGGCCGCGCGTTCGCCGGCAAGACGCTCTACGGGTTCATCACGAAGCAGGGCTCGTCGAAGGTCCTCAGGCGCTTCCGCGTCGGGCGCGCGAACGCGTGCGGCTTCATCTCGCGGCGCGCCGTCGTCGCCCCGCGCACCCGCACGCCGGGCAACTACGTCTTCTACGTCAACGCCGGGCCGCGGCTCAGCAAGCCGAACGCGCTCGCCTTCACCTTCCGCATCTTCCGGTTCTGATGGCGTCCACGGGCATGGAGCCCGACCTCACGGCGATCGACCGTGAGCTGGCCGACGCGCGCGACGGCCACTGGGAGGACCCCGCGGCGGCGTGGGCCGCGGCGGCGCGGGCGCTCGAGCACGCGCGCGCGGGCGACCTCGAGCCCTTGCGGGCGAGGGCGCTCGCGCTGCAGGGCATCGTCACGCTCAACCGGGGCGACCTGGCGGGCGCGTTCCGGCTCGCCGCGGCGGCGGACGAGAGCGCGCAGCGCGGCGACGACCGCGGGGCGCAGCTCGAGGTGGCGGCGTTCGAGGCGCAGCTCAGCTTCTTCGCGGGCGCGTACACCGAGGCGCTGCGGTACGCGACGCGGGCGATCGCGCTGTCGGACGAGCTGGGCGACACCCGGCTGCGGGTCTTCGCGCGCCGCGCGGCCTGCCTCGTGCTCGGCAACCTCGAGGCGCCGGGCTGGATCGCGGAGCTTGACCGCCTCATCGACCTCAGCGAGGAGCTCGGCGACCGCTGGCAGGAGGCGCTGTCGCGCAACGACCGCGCGCACCACCTCATGGTCTCCGGCGACCCGGCCGGGGCCGACGCCGAGCTGGACCGCGCGCTCGAGCTGCTCGACGCGGTCGACGGCTCCACCCGCCTGGGCGAGGCGGTCGTCCACTGCACGCGGGCGGAGCTGCGGCTGCGCACGGGCCGCCACGCCGACGCGCTCGCCGAGGCCGAGGACGCGCTGCGCCACCTGCTGTCCATGGACCGGCCGAACCCGTACGTGTTCGGGATGACGGTGCGCATCGAGGTGCAGGCGCTGCTCGCGCTCGGCCGGCCGCACGACGCGCAGCAGTCCGGCGCCCGCGCGCTCGAACGCCTCGGCGACCACCTCCCGCAGGCGCGCAGCATGATCCTCGAGACCGTCGCCACCGCGCTGCGCGAGGCCGGCCACCTCGAGGAGGCGTACGAGGCGCTGGCGCAGGGCGCCGCGCTCGAGCGCCAGGTCCTGCGCGAGCTGACCGAGCTGCAGGTCGGCTTCGAGCGCGCGACGCAGGAGGCGAAGGCCGCCCGCGACCGCGTCGACGCGCTGGCGGCGAAGAACCGCGAGCTCGAGGAGGTGCTGATCCGCGACCCGCTCACCGGGCTGCACAACCGGCGCCACCTGCTCGCCCGCCTCGAGGAGCTGCGCGCCGATCCGCCGGCCGCGCCGTTCAGCGTCGCGGTGTTCGACCTCGACCGCTTCAAGGCGATCAACGACGCCTACGGCCACCGCGGCGGCGACCAGGTGCTCGCCCGCGTCGGCGTGATGCTCGCCGCGGTGGTCCGCGCGACCGACACCGTCGCGCGGTCGGGCGGCGAGGAGTTCGTGCTGCTCATGCCCGACACGGACGCCGGCGCGGCGCACACGGTGTGCGAGCGGCTCCTGGGGATGCTGCGCGACGAGCAGTGGCTGCGTCTCGGCACCGACCTCCGCGTGACCGCCAGCGCGGGCATCGCGACGGCGACGCCGGGCGAGGCGGTCGATGGCGACGCGCTGCTCGAGCAGGCCGACCGGCGGCTCTACGAGGCCAAGCGCGCCGGCCGCGATCGCGTCGTGTGAGGAGGGAGAATCCCCCTGTGCGATGAGTTCGGCGGAGTGCGATGGTCTACGTCGGCATGAGCGATCTCACGCATTCCCCCACCACCGTCACGAACATCGGCGTCACGATGTTCGCGGTCAACGACGTCGACGCGGCGCTGGCCTTCTACACCGAGAAGCTCGGCTACGAGGTCCGGGCCGACGTGCGGTTCGGGCCCGAGGGCGAGAACCGCTGGCTCGAGGTGGCGCCGCCCGGCTCGACTGCCCGCGTCGCGCTGAACGAGCCGATGGGCGGCGAGGCCGGCGGCGGCTCGATCGGCGTCGAGACGTCGGACGTGCGCGGCGAGCACGAGCGCCTGAAGGCGCTCGGCGTGGACGTCGACGACCTCATGGAGATGCCCGGCGCGCCGCTGATGTTCGGCAGCCGCGACCCCGACGGCAACCACATCTGGGTCGTCGAGACCCCGCCCTCCGCGTAGCGACCCTCGTCATAGGCCGGCGGGCGTTCGCCCGCCGGCCACCCCTACCGGGCCCGGCCTTCTAGCTTTCGAAGCATGAACTGGACGGTCGACGTGCCCGTGGCGGCGCTCCCCGAGCTCCCTCCGCTGCCGCCCGCGCTCGCTGCGGCGCTCGGCGACGCGCTCTCGCGCCCGGCCGCGCAGCAGCCTGCGTGGCCCGATCCGGAGTACACGGGCCGCGTCCGCGCGCTGCTCGAGAGCGTCCCGCCCGTGACCGTTCCCACCGAGGTCGACCGGCTCCAGGCGCGGCTCGGCGAGGTCGCGCGCGGCGAGGCGTTCCTGCTCCAGGGCGGCGACTGCGCGGAGACCTTCGTCGACAACACCGAGGAGCACCTGCGCGGCACGATCCGCACGCTGCTGCAGATGGCGGTCGTCCTGACCTACGGCACGTCGATGCCGGTGGTCAAGCTCGGCCGCATCGCCGGCCAGTACGCGAAGCCGCGCAGCTCCGACACCGACGCCGCCGGACTGCCGTCGTACCGCGGCGACATGGTCAACGCGCTCGAGCCGACGATCGAGGCGCGCACGCCCGACCCCGGCCGGCTGCTGCGCGCCTACGCGAACGCGGCGGCGGCGATGAACCTCGCTCGCGCGATCACGGGCGCCGGCCTCGCCGACCTGCACCACCTGCACGAGTGGAACATGGACTTCGTCGCACGGTCCAACGCGGGCGAGCGGTACGAGCGCGTGGCCGCCGAGATCGACCGCAGCCTGCGCTTCATGTCGGCGTGCGGCGTCGACGACAGCTCGCTGCGGACGGTCGAGCTGTACGCGAGCCACGAGATGCTCGTCCTCGACTACGAGCGCGCGCTGCTGCGCCTCGAGGAGGAGCGGCTCTACCTGCTCTCCGCCCACCAGCTGTGGATCGGCGACCGCACCCGCCAGCTCGACGGCGCCCACGTGGCGCTGGCGGCGCTGCTCGCGAACCCCATCGGCGTGAAGATCGGGCCGTCGACGACGCCCGAGCAGGCGGTCGACCTCGTCCGGCGGCTCGACCCGTCGCGCATCGACGGGCGCGTGACGCTCGTCTCGCGGATGGGCAACGAGGCGGTGCGCGACAAGCTCCCGCCGATCATCGAGGCCGTCACCCGGACCGAGCACAAGGTCGTCTGGCAGTGCGACCCGATGCACGGCAACACCGAGGAGTCGCCGAGCGGCCACAAGACCCGCCACTTCGACCGCGTCATGGACGAGGTCGAGGGCTTCTTCGAGGTCCATCAGCAGCTCGGCACGCACCCCGGCGGGATCCACGTCGAGCACACCGGCGAGGACGTCACCGAGTGCCTCGGCGGGGCGCAGATGATCTCGCACAGCGAGCTGGGCTCGCGGTACGAGACCGCCTGCGACCCCCGGCTCAACACGCAGCAGTCCCTCGAGCTGGCGTTCCTCGTCGTCGAGATGCTGCGGCGGACGAGCGGAACTAGGTGAACCAGATCCTCCCCGTGTAGTCGAAGACGCCGGTGTCGGCGTTGAAGCTGTAGTTGATCTTCCCGTGGACGCCGGCCAGCTCGCCGGTGCCGCGCTGGATCGAGATCACGCCCTCGGTGGCGTTGCCGTGGAACACGTAGATGATCGTGCCCTCGCGGTCGTCGAGCGTGCCGGTGAAGACGCCGGTGCCGTACTGCGTCGTGGCACCGTTGCCGTGGGTGATCGAGGTGAAGTGCTCCACGGCCGGGCCGACGAGGTCGCCGTCGAGGGCGACGTCCGCGACGGCGCGGAGCACGTTGTTCCCGCCACTGTCCGTGTCGGAGAGGGTCGTGATGCCGACAACCGAGATCGTGCCCGAGACGGCTTCGCCTCGCGCCGCCGGTGCAGCGAGCGGTGACGCGGCGACCGCGCACAGCATCAGCGCGGACAGGACGAGGACGACGAGCGAACGCGAACGGCGCATGGGGTGACCTCCCCTTCGTTGCAGTGCGGGGCGACGGTACGCCCGCTCACGCGCGATCGAGCTTGACGACTCATCCCGCTCTGGTGGAAGCGACAACGCGTCCGGCGCGCCCGATGCGGGAAGGCGGTGGTCGTGGACTCGGGCCGTCAGCGCGCGTTGGCGCTTCTGTGCGTCGCGCAGTTCATCGACGTCCTCGGCGTGACGGTCGTCGTCGTCGCGCTCCCGTCGCTGACGCGGGACCTCGGGGGCGGCGACGGGCAGTGGGTCGTCACGGCGTACGCGCTGTGCTTCGGCGGGCTGCTGCTCGCCGGCGGCCGGGCGGCGGACCTCCTCGGCCGGCGCCGCGTCTTCGCGGGCGGGCTGGCGCTGTTCGCCGCCGCGTCGCTGGCGTGCGGCCTCGCGGGGTCGCTCGGCGCGCTCGTCGCGGGACGGCCGTCCAGGGCGTCGCCGCCGCGCTCGTCGTCCCCGCCGCCCTGTCGCTGCTGACGACGATCTTCCCGGCCGGTCCCGAGCGCGAGCGCGCGGTCGGCGTCTGGACCGCCGCGGCGGCCGGCGGTGGGGCGCTCGGGTTCTTCGCGGGCGGCGTGATCACGGACGTGCTCGGGTGGCGGTGGGTGTTCCTCGTGAACGTGCCGATCGCCGTCGCGGCGCTCGCGGCGACCCCGCTCGTCCTGCCGGCGGCCGCGGCGGTCCGCCGCGGGGCGCTGCTCCCGCTGAGCGTGCTCCGCTCGCCGGTGCTGGCCGGCGCGACGGCGACCGCGTTCGTGCTGACGGCGACGACGAGCGCGGCCGCGGTCATCACGACGTCGTGGGCACAGGACAGCCACGACCTCTCGCCCGCGGCGACCGGGCTCCTCCTCTCGCCGTTCAGCGTCGCCGTCGTCGCCGGGTCGCTCCTCGGGCCGCGCGTGCTCGCCCGCACCGGCCCGCGCGTCCTCGCGGCCGCGGCGCTCGTCGCGATCGCCGCTGCGATGGTCCTCGCGCTCGGCCTCTCGCTCGGCCTCGTCCTCGCGTGGCTGGTCCTCGCCGGCGCAGCCCTCGGCGCCGCGTCGGTCGCCGCCACCTCGGCCGGCACCGCCGCGGCGAGCTCCGCCGATCAGGGCCTCGTCTCCGGCCTCCTCAACACCGCCGCGCAGCTCGGCACCGCCATCGGCGTCGCCACCCTCGTCGCCCTCGCCGACGCGCACGGCCCCCGCACCGGCTTCCTCGCCGCCGCCGCCGTTGCCCTCGCGGGCGCCGCCGCAGCCGCGACCCTCCTCCCTCAGCGCAGCACGTCGTCCGGGCGCTCCGCGGCGCCGGAGACGCGGCTCACGCGAAGTGGTCGAGGAGGAGCGCGTTGACGTCGGCGGCGCGCTCGAGGCTGACGACGTGCGCGCCGGGGTCGAGGATCTCGAGGCGGGCGCCGGGGATGCCGGCGGCGATGCGCTCGGCGTGCTCGGGCGGCGTCGACTCGTCCTGCGCGGCGCCGACGACGAGCGTCGGCGCGGTGATCCGCCCCAGCTCCTCCCGGACGTCGAACGCGGCGAGCGCGTCGCAGCACGCGGCGTAGCCCTCCGCCGGGCTGGCCAGCAGGTGCTCGCGCAACAGCGCCGCGTCCTCCGGGTGCGCCTCCGCGTACGCCGGCGTCAGCCAGCGCCCGAGGATCGCGTCGGCCAGCGGGGCGGTCGAGCCGGCCTCGCGGACGACGCGCGCGCGGTCGTGCCACACCGACGGCGGCCCGAGGTGCGGTGTGGTGCAGAGCAGCGCCAGGCGATCGATGCGGTCGGCGGCGTGGACGCCGAGCCATTGGCCGATCATCCCGCCCATCGACAGCCCGGCGTAGTGCGCACGCTCGATGCCGCGGTCGTCGAGCACCCGCACGACGTCGGCCCCGAGCTCCTCGACCGTGTACGGCCCCGGCGGCTCCGGCGACGCGCCGTGGCCGCGGTGGTCGAAGGCGAGCACGCGGTGGCGCTCGGCCAGCGCGCCGAGCTGCGGCTGCCACATCCGGTGCGTGGCCCCGAGCGAGCTGCCGAGCAGCACCGCGGGCGCGTCGGGCGGACCGAGCTCGGCGACGTGCAGAGCGACGCTTCGCATTGAACCCGAGGATCCCGGGTCGCTCGCCATCCGGCGTCCCGAGGCGTAGGCTCGGCATCGAGGGGTTCGGAGGCACCGGCGTGCACCCGTTCGGCGACAACGACGCGGACATCCGCGAGCCAGACCTCGCGGAGCGTCTTCAGCGCGCGTACGCCGACGCGGTGCTCCAGGGCGACGGGCTGCTTGCCGAGCACATCGTCGCCGAGGCGATCGACGCGGGCCTCGAAGAGGCGACCATCGATGACCGCATCATCCGCCCGGCCCTCGTGCTCGTCGGCGACCTGTGGGAGAAGGGCGAGCTGTCGATCGCGCAGGAGCACCTCGCGACGTCGATCTCGATGCGCGTGATCACGCTGCAGCGCGACGCGTTCCGGCTCGCACGCCAGCGCGCGTCCGAGCGCGTCCTGCTCGCGTGCCTCCAGGGCGAGCAGCACGCCGTCGGCCTCAACATGGCCGCCAGCCTGCTGCTGCACGCCGGCTACGACGTCCGCATGCTCGGCCCCGACGTGCCGGTCCATGAGGTCGGCGCCGCGGTTGCCATGCACCGGCCCACCGTGGTCGGTCTCAGCACCACGCACGCCTGCTCGGCGGTCTACATGGAGGAGACGCTGGACGCGATCCGCGCGGTGGCGCCCCACATCGGGATCGTCGCCGGCGGCGCGGCGGCCGACTACCAGTGGGACGTGACGTACGACGTGACCGTGTGCCACCACGTCTCCGACGCGCTCCCCTCCGTCGACGCGATCGTGCGCCGGGCTTCCCGCAACTAGCGAACGTCTCTGCGGAGAAGTACGGAAGACAGGCGCGAGCGGTGCGTTGCACCCTTCGCTGCATGTCCGCCACTCAGTGGAGCCTCTCGCATCGCGCGAGCGATCAGCGCCACGAGCGCCGCATCGCGCAGGTGCGCGCGGCGCTCCGCGACCGTGCGGAGCGCCTGCGCGACCATCCGCCTACCGTGCGACAAGCGGCAGGTTCGCCGCCGCCACCGCGGCGGGCACCGCGGTGAAGACGCCGAGCAGCGGGCCGCCCGCCTCGTAGCCGAGCCACGCACCGGCGAGCGCGCTCGCCGCGAGCGGCAGCACCGTGCGCCACCGAACGCCCGGCACCGCGCACGCCAGCGCGAGCGCGACCGGCACGCCGACCGCGAGCACGACGACCAGCGGGGCGTCGACCGGGACGTCGGGGAACGCGATCATCGCGACCAGCGCGACCGCGGCCCAGCCGCCGAGCCCGACGAGCGCGGCGACGACGGACCGCACGAGGGCGGCGGGCACGCTGCCGAAGCGCCGGCCGCTGCGCACCCGTGCCCCCAGCCACAGCAGCAGGGCGACGGCGAGCAGGGCGAGCCCCAGCAGCGAGCCGGCGACGATCTTCGCGACCATCGGCTGCGTCGTCCGCGGCGACATGTCGGCGCGCCGCGGCACGTAGGCCGAGTCGTCGACGACGCCGCGATCGAGGAACGCCGTCACGAGGCGCGTGCCCGCCGCCGTCTGCTCGTTCCAGAAGTCGGTCGTGTGGCCGAAGCCGTCGAGCACCACCTGGTGTCCGTTCGGCAGGTGCCGCAGGAGGTCGCGCGTGTCGCCGGTCAGCGGTGTCGCGCCGTCGAGCGTCCCGCTGACGAGCAGCGTCTCGGCGTCCGACGTGCGCACCCGCGCGTACGCGTCGTCGTCGTGGTTGACCGGCCAGCCGCGCAGCAGGCGGCCGCCCGCCCACTGGAACCGGTTGACCGGATCGCCCAGCGGCGAACCGGCGCTCGCCGCGAAGTGCCGCTGCGCCGCCGCGAGGTCGGCGCGGCCGATCGACGCGGCGTCGCCCCACACCATCGCGCGCGGGAAGAGCAGCTGGGCGGCGAACGACTGGAACCACAGGCCGCTCGCGTCGCCGCGCTCGACCGATCGCCAGGTGCCGAGCGTCATCGGCGCCGAGACCGGATCCGCGGCGCCCGACGTCTCCATGAGACCGAACGCGGAGGCGAGCTGCACGTTGCCGCGGCGGATCGGGAACGGCCCCCAGCGCTCGGGCATGTCGGCGTCGACGCGGCGCATCGACGCCGCGAAACCGCCGGACGGCCTGGTGCAGTCGGCATCGGCGGCGCACAGCGCGTCGAAGCGCCCGAGCTGTGCCGTCGTGTCGGCCGGGTCGAAGACCAAGCGGCCGGGCGGGTTGACGCCGATCATCACCGACCGCCGGACGCTGCCGGGATGCCGCCAGGCGAACACCATCGCGGTGCGCGTGCCGGCGCTCTCGCTCAGCAGGTCGATGCGCCCGTAGCCGAACGCGCGCCGCGCGTCCTCGAGGTCGTCGGCGCGCTCCGCGACCGAGTAGCCGCCGAGGTCGGCGCCGTCGTCCTGCAGCCGGCTCGCGCACGCCCCGTACGCCCGGGCCGACGCGGCGAGCGAGCGCTGCGACAGCAGGTCGCCCGACGTCCGCCGCGCGTCCTCGACCTCCGGGCAGTCGAGCACGCTCGAACCGTCGACGCCGCGGTAGCCGACCATGACGACGTCGCGGCCGCCGGCGAACCGGTCCGCGTACGGGAAGGACATGTTCGTGATGCCCGGCCCGCCCTCGAGGCGGAACACCGGCGCGGCCGGATGGTCCGACTGCGCGCGGATGCGCTTGACGGGCAGCGCGATGAGCCGCGACCGCGGGTCCTGGCGGTTCTCGCGGACGACGAGCGTCCCGCAGTCGGCCTTCAGGCCGTCGACCTCGCAGGCCGAGAGCGTCAGCTGGCCGGCCCGTGCACCGGCGGGGACGTGGACGCGATCGTCGTCGCGTGCGAGGCGCACGAGCCCGAGGGAGAGCGCGACGGCGGCGATGGCCGCGAGCGCGGCGATCCGGGAGGGCGTGAAGCGGCGCGAGGAGATCATGGGCCCACGCTCCCGCGCCGAGCCCGCGCCGTCGTCGTCGCACGAGCCCGATCGACTCCCACTCCATGAGGAGATGCGAATCGTCCCGTGGTAGGAGGCGGAGCCCGCGGGACTCGATTACGGTCGGTCCGTGACTCTCCTCCGCCGACACTGGGCCGACGCGCTGCTCGTGCTCGTCGCGATCGAGGTGGCGATCGAGGTCGGGACGCGCGACGACGGCGACGTCAGCGCGTGGATCGCGGCGCCGCTGATGACGCTCACCGTGCTGGCGCTGCTCGCACGGCGACGCGTGCCGTTCGCCGCCCCCGCCGCGCTGTGGGTGATCGCGGTCGCGGTCTCGTTCTTCGACGGCGAGCTCGTCGTCGACTCCGCGGGGCTCTACGTGACGGGGCTCGTCTCGGCGTTCCTGCTCGGCAGCCTGCGCGATCCGGCGCAGGGGCGCGCGGGCCTGGCGCTCATCGTCGTGTGCTCACCGATCCTCATGGCGAACAACCCGGACGCGGGCACGTCCGACGTCCTCCTGCTGCCGTTCGTCTTCGCGGTCGCGTGGGTGGCCGGCTGGACGCAGCGCAGTCGCGGCCTGCAGGCCGAGGCGGCGGAGGAGCGCGCCGCGTCCGCCGAGCGCGAGCGCGAGGCCGCCGCCCGGCTCGCCGTCGCGGAGGAGCGCGCCCGCATCGCCCGCGAGCTGCACGACGTCGTCGCCCACTCGCTGAGCGTCATGGTGCTGCAGATCGGCGCCGTGCGGCACCGGCTGCCGGACGACCGCGAGGAGGATGCCGAGGCGCTCAAGGCGGTCGAGCAGACGGGCCGCTCCGCGCTGGGCGAGATGCGCCGCCTGCTCGGCGCGATGCGGCGCGACGACGAGGCGCCCGAGCTGGCGCCGCAGCCGGGCCTCGGGGCGCTCGACCCGCTGCTCGCGCGCGTGCGCGCCGCCGGCCTGCCGGTGCGCCTGCAGGTCCACGGCGACCCGGTCGCGCTGCCCGAGGGCATCGACCTGTCGGCCTACCGGATCGTGCAGGAGGGCCTCACGAACGCGCTCAAGCACGCCCATGCCGGCGAGGCGGAGGTGACGATCACCTACGGCGACGACGACCTGCGCATCGAGGTGCGCGACGACGGCGACGGCCCGCCGGCGAACGGGGACGGCCTCGGCCACGGGCTCGTCGGCATCGGCGAGCGCGTGAAGATCTACGGCGGCGCGATGACCGCGGCGCCAGCGGCGGGCGGCGGGTTCGTGTTGCGCACGCGGCTCCCGCTCGAGAAGGTCCCCGCGTGACGATCTCGGTGCTGGTCGCCGACGACCAGTCGATGGTGCGCGCGGGGTTCCGGATGCTGCTCGGCGGCGAGCCGGACCTCGAGGTCGTCGCCGAGGCCGGCACCGGCGAGGAGGCGATCCACCAGGCCGCGAAGTTCCGCCCGGCGGTGATCCTCATGGACATCCGGATGCCGCAGCTCGACGGGCTCGAGGCGACGCGGCGGATCATCGCCGCCGACCCCGCCGCGCGGATCCTCATCCTCACGACGTTCGACCTCGACGAGTACGTCTACGAGGCGCTCCGCGCGGGCGCCAGCGGCTTCGTCCTCAAGGACGACCCGCCGGAGCAGCTGCTCGCCGCCGTGCGCACCGTCGCCGCCGGCGACGCGCTGCTCTCGCCCGCCGTCACCAAGCGCGTCATCCGCCAGTTCACCCGCCGCGCCCGCGCCGAGGTCCCGCCCGGCGTCGACGAGCTGACCACCCGCGAGCGCGACATCTTCCGCCTCGTCGCCGACGGCCTCTCGAACCCCGAGATCGCCGAGCAGCTCTTCATCAGCGAGACGACCGTCAAGACGCACGTCTCGCACCTCTTCCAGAAGCTCGGCGTCCGCGACCGCGTCCAGGCGGTCGTGCTCGCCCACCAGGCCGGGTTGTTCGACGACGCGGCCTGACGCCGTCAGGAGGAGCGCGCCGTCATGGCGGCCGCCCGGCGGATCGCCGCGGTGATGACCTCCTCCGGCTCCCCCTTCTCCAGGTACGCCGCGGTCTGCGCGCGCAGCTCGCTGTGACGCATCTTCTCCTCGGGGAACCCGGAGAGCACGATGATCCGCGCGTCCGGCGCGACCTCCTGCAGGTGCGGGATCGCCTCCCACCCGTCCATCACGGGCATCGCGAGATCGAGCATCACGACGTCCGGCTGCAGGTCGGCGGCCAGCGTCACCGCGACCTCGCCGTTCGGCGCCTCACCCACCACCTCGAGGTCCTCGTGCGTCTCGAGCAGGTAGCGCAGCATCAGCCGGAACGGCATGTAGTCGTCGGCGATGAGGACGCGGATGGCCATCAGCGCCGACTGTAGGGGTCGACGTAGACGTCGTCGACCCGCCACGTGGAGCCGGGCGAGGGCGTGAAGACGAACTGCGCATCGGCGGTCTTCTCGTCGGCGTTCAGCGGGTCCGCCATCGTCTCCTTCACCGCGACGAGCGCGTTGGTCAGCAATGGCGTGGGCGCTGTCAGCTCCCAGCTCGGCGCCAGGCTCGTGAGCGTCGTGAAGGGCACGGTGTACGTCTGGTCATCGATGCCGACGTAGCGCAGCGACACCGTCAAGGACGCCATCGGATCGAGGCTCGTCCGCCGCACCGCGAAGCGTGTCGTCGGGCTCGTCACGCCGATGCACATCGCCGGCGAGACCACGTCCGCCGCGGAAGTGATCTCCAGCGACGACCGGTCCTTCACGCCGCCGATCCCGAAGGGGTCGTTCTCGGTGACGCGCGTGCCCCCGGACCACGCCGACTTCTCGAAATCGCCGCCCGGCGCGAGGTAGTACGACGCGGGATCGAGGGCGAAGGGCTGCGTCAGCTTCGTCGGGCAGCTCGACTTCGACCCTGACGGCGGCGAGGTCGGCTTGGCGGCGAACGCGGTGGACGTGCAGGCGAAGACGGCGAGCGCGGACGCGATCGCCACGGAACGGAGGTGGGGCATGTGTGAGAGCTCGGCAGCCGGCGGGACGGGTACGGCGGGATGGGCTCTCCGGGACGAGTGAGGTTGGCACCTGGGCGCCAGCTCGTCAAGACCGAACCCGCACGCCCGTTCGAGTACGTTGGTTCCCATGGCCAGCGTCGCGCCGTCGCCGGTCGAGCACGAGATCGACGACCTCCTGGGCCAGTTCGCCCCGCGTCTCTCCACGCCCCTGAGCCGTCGCGAGCTCCTCGCCGAGGGCGCGATCGCCGCCATCTTCGTCGTCGCCTGCATCGTCGTCGCGCTGCTCGTCCACTCCGAGACCGACTGGTCGACGCCCGTGGCGATCGTCCTCGTGGTGGCCTTCGCGGCATCCCGGCGCGTCGAGTTCCAGGCGGGCGCCGGCTTCACCGCGCCGAGCGAGCTGGTCTTCGTCCCGATGCTCTTCGCCCTCCCGATCGAGACCGTCCCGTTGCTCGTCGCCGCGGGCAACGTCCTCGGCCAAGCGCCCGACTTCGTCACCGGGCGCCGCCAGCCGCACAAGGCGCTGCTCGCGGTCAACGACGCCTGGTACGCGCTCGGCCCGGTCGCGGTCCTCGCCGCGACGGGCGCGCAGCACGCCGACTGGGGCGACTGGCCGCTGTACGTCCTCGCGCTCGGCTCGCAGTTCGCGGTCGACTTCGGCGCGGCGTCCGCGCGCGAGTGGTTCGCCGTCCGGACCCGGCCGGCCACGCTGCTGCGCGTCCTCCCGTGGGTGTGGCTCGTCGACGCGCTGCTCGCGCCGATCGGCCTGCTCGCCGCGTTCGCCGGTGAGACGTGGGACTACGCGTTCCTGCTCGTCACCCCGCTGCCTCTCGTGCTCGGCGTGTTCGCCACCGAGCGCCAGCGGCGGCTCGCGCAGGCGATCGAGCTGCGTGCCGCGCGGGCGGACATCGACCGGCGGGACCTCCTGCGCCTGGAGGCGCTCGAGATCAACGACAACGTCGTCCAGCACCTCGTCGTCGCCCACTACCTGCTCGAGCGCGGCGAGGTCGAGCAGGCGCGCGAGCTCGTCGACCAGAGCCTCGCGGAGGGCAAGCGGATCATCGGCGACCTGCTGGAGGACGTCGAGCCGGGGGCGATGCGCAGGCGCGAGGCGGCGGGTAGGCCCCGCGGATGACCCGGCTCGGACGCACGGACCTCGACGTCTTCCCCCTCTGCCTCGGCGGCAACGTGTTCGGCTGGACCGCCGACGAGGAGCAGTCGCGCGCCGTCCTCGACGCCTTCGCCGAGGCGGGCGGCAACTTCATCGACACCGCGAACTCGTACCTCGTCGAGCACGGCCAGTCGGAGGAGATCCTCGGCCGCTGGCTCGCCGACCGCGGCACCCGCGACCGGATCGTGCTGGCGACGAAGGTCGGCGGCGGACGGGGCGCATGGCGCAACCTCCGGCCCGAGACGATCGAGCACGAGGCGCGGGCCTCGCTCGAGCGCCTGCAGACCGACACGATCGACCTCTACTACGCGCACTTCGACGACGAGGAGACGCCGCTCGAGGACACGCTGCGCGCGTTCGACGCGCTCGTCCGCGACGGCTCAGTGCGGCACGTCGCCGCGTCGAACTACCGCCCCGAGCGCCTGCGCCGCGCGCTGGAGCTGCAGCGCGAGCTCGGCCTCGCCGAGTTCACCGTGCTCCAGCCGCACTACAACCTCGTCGAGCGCGACTTCGAGGACACGCTGCTGCCTGTCGCGCGCGAGTTCGACCTCGCCGTCCTGCCGTACTTCGCGCTCGCCAAGGGCTTCCTCACGGGCAAGTACCGCGCCGGCGCCGACGCGGTCGACTCGCCGCGCGCCGAGGGCGCGAGCGCGTACCTCGACCGCGGCGCCGGCGTGCTCGAGGCGCTCGAGGAGATCGCCGGCGCGCACGGCACGACGATGGCCGCCGTGGCACTCGCCTGGCTGCGCGCACGCCCGCAGGTCGTCGCGCCGATCGCCAGCGCCCGGACGACCGAGCAGCTCGCGCAGATCCTGCCCTCGGCGACGCTCGAGCTCGAGCCCGCCGAGGTGGAGCGACTGTCGGAAGCCCTCAAGGCCGCCTGACTCAGGGTCGCCGCACCGGTGGCGGCGCGGAAGACTGCGCCGGGTGGTCGACCCTGTCCCGGCACCCGGCGCCGTCCCGCGCCCGCTGGTCTTCTCCGTCTGGCTCGCGGTCGCGCTCGGCCCGCTGAACTCGGCGATGATCGCCGTCGCGCTGGTGGACATCCAGCGCGACTTCGGCGTGTCGGCGAACGAGGTGACGATCCTCATCTCGACCTTCTACATCGGGTCGATCGTCGCCTACGCGACGATGGGCCGTCTCGCCGACCTCGCCGGCGCGCGGCGCGTCTTCCTCACGGGCCTGGTGATCCTCGGGGTCGTCGGCGTGCTGTCGCCGTTCGCGCCGAGCCTCGGCTGGCTCGCGGCGTCGCGCGTCGCGCTGGCGCTCGGCACGTCGGCGGCGTTCCCGGCGGGCCTCGCGCTCATCCGCCGCGCCGCCGCGGGCGGTCCCCCGCCCTCGTCGGCGCTCGGCGGCGTGATGATCGCCGCGGCGGTGACGACCGCGTTCGGCCCGGTGCTCGGCGGCCTGCTCACCCAGGGCTTCGGCTGGGAGGCCATCTTCTTCGTCAACGTCCCGTGCGTCGCCGTCGCGCTGGCGCTGTCGCTGCGTGCGCTGCCGCCCGACGACGTCGACGGCTCGCTGCGCCAGATCGCGCGCGGGATCGACTGGTGGGGGATCGCGCTGTTCGCGGCGACGATGACCGCGCTGATGGTCTTCATCCTCACGGCCGACGACGGCGTGGCGTGGGCCCTGCTCGCGGCCGCCACGGTCGCCGGCGCGCTCCTCTACATCCGCGAGCGCCGCGCGCGCACGCCGTTCATCGACACCGAGGTCGTCCGCGACCGGCCGCTTGCCGCCGTCTTCGCCCAGTACGCCGCGGTGAACCTCGTCTTCTACGCGACGTTCTACGCGGTGCCGCAGTGGCTCGAGCAGGTGCGCGGCTACCAGCCGGGCGAGGTCGGGCTGATCATGCTGACGATCGCGGGGATGGGCGTGCTCGTCACGCCGATCGGCTCGCGCGTCACCGCGCGGCGCGGGCCGCGCCCGATCCTCCTCGTCGGCGGCATCACGCTCGTCGCGGGCACCGCCCTGCTGCTGACGCTCGACGAGTCCACCCCGCTCATCGCGATGCTCGCCGTGCTCGTCGTGATGGGCATCCCGAACGGGTCGAACAACATCGGCCTCCAGCAGCTGCTCTACGAGCGGTCGACCGGCGAGCACCAGGGCGCCGCCGCCGGGTTCTTCCAGACCTCGCGCTACACGGCCGCGATCCTCTCGACCGCGCTCATGGGCGCGGTCCTCGGCGACGCCGCGACGACGGAGGGCCTGCACGACCTCGCGCTCATCGCGACGCCCGTCGCCGCCCTCGTGCTCTTCGGCGGCCTTGCCGCGCGAAGCGAGCGCCGAGCGCCCGGCGCTTGACGATCCGGAACCGGGACGAAAGACGCATTGCCAGCGCGTTGGCGGCCCGGGACGATCGTCCCCGACCCGTCGCGTGCCCTCTGCGAAGCCCCCCATCGCGAAGAGCTCGGACCTCCTGGCCTCCGCCGGGGCGGCGCTGGCGGGCGGCCGCTGGGCCGAGGCGCGCGATCTCTACGCCCGCAGCCTCGACGAGCAGGAGAGCCCCGACGCGCTCGAGGGCCTCGCGTTCGCCTCCTGGTGGCTCGACGACGTCGCGACGGCGATCGATGCGCGCGAGCGCGCGTACGCCCTGCGCCGCGCGCGCGGCGACACGATCGAGGCCGCCCGCACCGCCGCGTTCCTCGCCTGGGACCACGGCGCGATGCGCGGCAACAACGCGGTGGCGAGCGGCTGGCTGCAGCTCGCCCATCGGCTCGTCTCCGACCGCGAGCCGTCGGCCGAGCGCGCCTGGCTCGCCCTCATCGAGGCGTCGTTCCACCTCGACACGGACCCGCGCGAGGTGCTGCGGCTGAGCACCGTCGCGGGCGAGCACGCCGCCGCGCTCGGCGCCGTCGACATCGAGATGACGGCGCGGACGCTGCGCGGCCTCGCGCTCGTCAGCCTCGGCGACGTCGCGGCCGGGCAGCGGCTGCTCGACGAGGGCACCGCAGCGGCGACGGGCGGCGAGCTGCGCGACCCGATCGCGATCGGCTCGTGCTGCTGCAACATGATCATCGCCTGCGAACGCGCGCGGGACTTCGACCGCGCCGCGCAGTGGTGCGAGCGGCTCGAGGCGGTCTGCGAGCGCACCGGCCAGCGGCCGCTGCTCGCCCTCTGCCGCGCCCACCACGGGACGGTGATGATGGCCCGCGGCGCGTGGGACGACGCGGACGCCGACCTCAGCTGGGCCGCCGGCGAGCTGTCGACGCTGCGCCCGCCGCTCGCGCGGTACGCGCGCGCCCGCCTCGCCCAGCTGCGCGCCCGGCAGGGCCGGACCGCCGAGGCGCGCGCGCTGCTCGCCCGCGCGCGCGGCCACGTTCTCGTGCCGCTCGTGGAGGCGGAGCTGGCATTCGCGGAAAGCGACGCGTCGGCTGCGCTCGGCTACGCGGAGCGCTACCTGCGCCACCTCGGCGCCGCCAACGCGACCGTCTTCGACGACGACCATGCCGCGGCCGTCTTCGACGGCACGCAGAGGGCGGTGCCACCGATCGAGGGCGCCGCGGCGCTCGAGCTGCTCGTCCCGATCCATCTCCGCCTGGGCGACGAACGCGCGGCGCGCGACGCCCATGCCGATCTCGCGGCGATCGCCGGCGCGGTCCGGACCGCCCATCTCCGGGCCGCGGAGCGCCGCGCCGCCGCCCGGATCGAGGCGGCGGCGGGCGATCCCGACGCCGCCTGCCGCACGCTGCAGGAGGCGATCGATCTCCTCGACGCGCTGCCCGCGCCGTACGAGGCGGCGCAGGCGCGGTCGGAGATGGCGCGGCTGCTCGCCGGGCGCGACGGCGCGGGCGGGCTCACCCGGCGCGAGCTCGAGGTGCTCCGGCTCGTCGCCGCCGGCCTGTCCAACGCGCAGATCGCCGAGCGCCTCGTGGTCAGCGAGCACACCGTGCACCGCCACCTCGCGAACGTCTACGCGAAGCTGCGCGTCTCGTCGCGCGCCGCCGCGGTGGCGGTGGCCGCCGAGCGCGAGCTGCTCGCCGCGCGCTAACGGTCCTTCGCGTAGGTGCTCGCCCCGTACCAGTCGACGACCACCACCGGCTCGTCGCCGAGGACCCATGCGTCGTGGCCCGGCGGCAGCGACGTGATGTCGCCCGGCCCGGCGATCAGCTCCGTCCCGTCGTCCATCTTCACGAGCAGCCGGCCGCTCACGTGGTACTGGAAGTGGGCGACCTCGCAGCTGTCGGTGCCCGCGATGGGCTTGACGTCGTTCGACCAGCGCCAGCCGGGCTGGAGGGTCAGGCGCCCGATGTCGGCGCCGCCGGCCGCGACGATCTCCGCGCGGCCGTGCGGGAACTCCCGGACCTCGTCGGGCGCGTCGAAGCGCCGGTGCTCGAGGGCGTGCGTGTGAGTGCTCATGCGGCCCATCGTCGGGCGATGCGGGTCGCCCCGCATCGCCCGAACGGGCCATCTTCCGCGGGCTAGGCGGCGGCCAGCGCCGCCTCGTCCACGTACGTCTCGCCGGCGTCGGCCTTCGCGACCAGCGACGCGGGCGGCTCGAACCGCTCGCCGTACTGCGCGGCCAGCTCGCGGGCGCGGTCGACGAAGCCGGCGACGCCCCTGTTGCCGGGGTGGTGGGCGGGACGGTATCCGTTGATGTACTGGAACACGCCGCCGGACCAGCCGGGGAACCCGATGCCGAGGATCGACCCGATGTTGCCGTCGGCGATCGTCTCGATGACGCCCTCGTCGAGGCACTTGACCGACTCGATCGCCTCCGCGAAGAGCATCCGCTCCTCGAGGTCCTGCAGCGAGATCGTCGCCGGGTCCACGGTGACGGGGAACGCCTCGCGCAGGCCCTTCCACAGGCCCGTGCGCTTGCCGCTCTCGTCGTACTCGTAGAAGCCCTTGCCGCGCAGGCGACCCGCGCGGCCGAGCTCGTCGACCATCTTGTCGATGACCTGCTCGGCCGGGTGGCCGGTCCACGTCCCGCCGTCGCCCTCGACGGCGGCCTTCGACGCGTTGCGGATCTTCTGCATGAGCTCCATGTTCAGCTCGTCGCTGAGCTGGAGCACCGGGGCCGGGTAGCCGGCCTGCGAGGAGGCCTGCTCGATCGACGGGGCCGGGATGCCCTCGAGGAGCATCGCGATGCCCTCGTTGATGAACGTCCCGATGACGCGCGAGGTGAAGAAGCCGCGCGAGTCGTTCACGACGATCGGCACCTTGCCGATCTGCTTCGAGAAGTCGAGCGCCTTGAACAGCGTCTCCTCGGTCGTCTCCTCGCCCTTGATGATCTCCAGCAGCGGCATCTTGTCCACCGGGCTGAAGAAGTGCAGGCCGATGAAGTCGGCCGGGCGGGACACGAACGCGGCGAGCGACGTGATCGGCAGCGTCGAGGTGTTCGAGCCGAGCACCGCGTCATCGGCGACGTGCGGCTCGATCTCGTTCCAGACCTGCTCCTTGACCTTCGGGTCCTCGAAGACGGCCTCGATGACGAGGTCGGCCCCGGCGGCGTCCGCGGCGTCGTCCGTCGGCGTGATCCGCGCGAGCAGGGCGTCGCCCTTCTCCTGCGTGACCTTGCCGCGCTCGACGCCCTTGGCGACGAGCTTCTCGGAGTAGCCCTTGCCGCGCTCGGCCGCCTCACGCGAGACGTCCTTGAGCACGACCTCGAGGCCGGCCTTCGCGGACACGTACGCGATCGCGGCGCCCATCATGCCCGCGCCGAGGACGACGACCTTCTTGGCCGCGTACGGCTCGCTGCCCTCCGGCCGCGGGCGGTTGTTGACCGCCTGCATGTCGAAGAAGAACGCCTGGATCATGTTCTTCGCGACCTGGCCCTTGGCGAGGTCGACGAAGTAGCGGCCCTCGATCTCGAGCGCGTTGTCGAAGTCGACCTGCGCGCCCTCGACCGCGACGGCCATGATCGCCTTCGGCGCCGGGTAGTTCGCGCCCTTCAGCTGCTTGCGGAGGTTCGCCGGGAACGCCGGCAGGTTCATCGCGAGCTTCGGGTTCGACGGCGTGCCGCCGGGGATCTTGTGGCCCTTGACGTCCCACGGCTGCTGCGCCTCGGGGTTCGCCTTGATCCACGCCTTCGCCGCGGGCACGAGGTCGTCGCGCGTGGCGACGATCTCGTCGACGACGCCGAGCTCCTTGGCCTTGGCGGGCTTGAGCCGCTGGCCCTGCAGCAGCAGCTGCATGAGCGCGTCGACGATGCCGAGCATGCGGACCGACCGCACGACGCCGCCGGCGCCGGGCAGGAGGCCGAGCTGGACCTCGGGGAACCCGACGACGGCCTTCGAGTCGTCGACCACGATGCGGTGATGCGTCGCCAGCGCGATCTCGAAGCCACCGCCGAGCGCCGCGCCGTTGATGGCGGCGACGACCGGCTTGCCGAGCGTCTCGAGGCGCCGCAGGACGGCCTTGCCCTCGCGGACGAAGCCCTCGAACTCGGCGGCGTTCTCCGGCGTGACCTTCTTGAGGTCGTTGAGGTCGCCGCCCGCGAAGAAGGTCTTCTTCGCGCTCGTGATGACGACGCCGGTGATCGAGTCCTTCTCCGCCTCGAGCCGGTCGACCGCGTTGCGGATCGACTCGGCGTAGGCGGCGTTCATCGTGTTCGCCGACTGCTCGGGGTCGTCGAGGATCAGGTTGACGATCCCGTCCTCGTCCTGCTCCCAGCGGATGGTGTTGCGCTCCGCCATGACTAGATCGCCTCCACGACGGTGGCGATGCCCATGCCGCCGCCGACGCAGAGCGTGGCGAGGCCGTAACGGCCGCCGGTGCGGTGCAGCTCCTCGATGAGCGTGCCGAGGATCATGCCGCCGGTCGCGCCGAGCGGATGGCCCATGGCGATGGCGCCGCCGTTGACGTTGACCTTCTCCATGTCGAGGTCCATGTCGCGCACGAAGCGCAGGACCACGGCGGCGAAGGCCTCGTTGATCTCGACGAGGTCGAGGTCGTCCTTGGAGATGCCCGCCTTCGCGAGCGCCTTCTTCGAGGCGGGCGCCGGGCCGGTGAGCATGATCGTCGGGTCGGCGCCGGAGACGGCGGTCGCGAGGATGCGCGCCTTCGGCGTCAGGCCGAGCTCCTTGCCGGTCTGCTCGTTGCCGATCGCCAGCAGCGAGGCGCCGTCGACGATGCCCGAGCTGTTGCCCGGCGTGTGGACGTGCTCGATCTTCTCGATCCAGTGGTACTTCTGCAGCGCCACCGCGTCGAAGCCGCCCATCTCGCCCATGACCTGGAACGACGGCTTGAGCTTGCCGAGCGTCTCGACGGTCGTGCCCTTGCGGATGAACTCGTCGTGGTCGAGCACGACGTTGTCGTTGAGGTCCTTCACCGGGACGACGGCGCTGGCGAACTTGCCGGCCTCCTGCGCGGCGGCGGCCCGCTCCTGCGAGCGCGCGGCGTACGCGTCGACGTCCTCGCGGCTGAACTCCTCGACGGTGGCGATGAGGTCGGCGCTGATGCCCTGCGGGACGAACGACGTGTCGTAGTTCGTCTCGGGGTCCATGGCCCAGGCGCCGCCGTCGGAGCCCATCGGCACGCGCGACATCGACTCGACGCCGCCGGCGAAGACGAGGTCCTCCCAGCCTGAGGCGACCTTCTGGGCGCCGATGTTGACGGCCTCGAGGCCGGAGGCGCAGAAGCGGTTGAGCTGGACGCCGGCGACGGTGTCGGGCAGGCCGGCCTTGATCGCCGCGGTCTTGGCGATGTCGGCGCCCTGGTCGCCCACCGGCGAGACGCAGCCCAGCACGACGTCGTCGACGCGCTTGGGATCGAGGTTCTCGTTGCGGATGAGCATCTCGTGCATCAGCCCGACCACGAGGTCCACCGGCTTGGTGGTGTGGAGCGAGCCGTTGCTCTTGCCCTTGCCCCGCGGGGTGCGGATCGCGTCGAAGACCAACGCGTCGGTTGCGGACATGAGGTTCCTTGCAGTCGTCGTTGCAGGACGGAGGAGCCGGAGGCTACCAAGAAGAAGCAGCGCTGCTTCTTTGTTACCGTGCCGCCCGTGGCCATCTCCCCGCGCAGCGCCGCCGTCGAGCCCAAGCAGGCGCGCGCGCACGAGACGCGCCGCCGCCTGCTCACCGCCGCCGTCGACGAGCTGCTGGAGCACGGCTACGTCGGCCTGAGCACCTCGGGCGTCGCCCGCCGCGCCGGCGTCTCGCGCGGCGCGCAGCAGAACTACTTCCCGCACAAGTCCACGCTCGTGATGGAGGCGGTGCGCCACCTCGCCAAGCTGCAGCGCGAGGCGCTGCAGGAGACGGTCGCCGCCGTCCCGCGCGGGCGCGCGCGGGTGCAGTCGGGCCTCGACGCGCTGTTCGCCGCGTACAGCGGGCCGCTGTTCGCCGCCGTCGTCGAGCTGTCGCTGGCGGCGCGCGACGATCCCGAGCTGCACGAGGTCATCACGGCCGAGGAGCGCGAGACGTCGCGAGCGATGGCGTTGACCGCCACGGCGATCTTCGGCGAGGAGTTCCCCGAGTCGCGAGAGGCCACGGAGCGGTGGGCGCTCGTCCTCAGCACGATCCGCGGCCTCGCGCTGCTGCGGTTGCTCGGGCATCCGCCCGCGTCGGTCGACCGCCAGTGGTCGGCGACGCGGCGGCAGCTGCTCGAGCTGCTCGGCTAAATCGCCTCCCCCCGGTCGTCGCGGCGGCGTACGATCCCGCGGATGCCGGTTCTCGTCCACGCGCGTCTCCACGGCCTCGCCGGCCGGCTCGACGAGCTCCGCGCGCTGCTCGCCGACCACGCGTCGCAGCTCCGAGAGGCATCGGGCGCCCTTGGCGCGGCCGCCTACGAGAGCCTCGGCGGCGAGCCGGGCGAGTTCGTGCTCGACGCCTGGTGGGACGACGAGGGCGCCCTGCGCGCGCACTACGCCACGCCGGAGTACGCGAGCTACGCCCAGCGCGTCAACGACCTCCTCGCCCGCCCGAGCGACGTCACGATCCACGAGATCTCCCGCTCGTACCGCCCGGTCGGCGACCTCGCCGCCGACCCGACGCGGCAGGACTAGGCGATCAGCATCGCCTCCAGCGCCGGGTAGAGCGCGCGCTGGTCGTCAGGCAGCGCGGCCTTCACGCTGCGGGTGAAGTCGTCGACGATCGCCTCGGGCTCGCCGGCCTCGAGGGCGTCGAGCGCGGCGGCGGCGACCCGCTCGGGCGCGACCTTGTCGACCTCGAGCCGCGAGGTCAGGTCGGTGTCGACCCAGCCGACGTGGACGCCGACGACCTCGGTGCCCTGCTGCTTGAGCTCCAGGCGCGCGGCGTTCGTGTACGACCACGCCGCCGCCTTCGTCGCCGCGTACGTGGCGACGATCGGGATCCCGACCCAGGAGGCGACGGAGAGGACGTTGACGAACGCGCCGCCGCCGTTCGCGGCGAGCACCGGCGCGAACGCGCGGGTCATCGAGATGAGCGAGAGGTAGTTGACCTCCAGCTCGGCGCGCGCGTCGTCGACCTCCGCCGCCAGCGGGGTCGCGGCATGGGCGATCCCGGCGTTGTTGACGACTAGGTCGACGTCGCCGAGCTCTTGGGCGACCGCGGCGACGCGGTCGGCATCGGTGACGTCCAGCGCCACCGGGACGACGCGCTGATCGGTGATCGATCCGACGTCGCGGACGGCCGCGTAGACCTTCCCGGCGCCGCGGTCGAGCAGCTCATCGGCGAACGCCTTGCCGATGCCGCGGTTGGCGCCCGTGACGAGCGCGGTGGAGCCTTCGATCCTCATGGAGCCTCGGTTCGGATGGGTGGGTCGGTGAACTTGCGGAGCTGGCGGGCGACGAGGACGAGCTCGCCGGCGGGCGTCCACAGCTCGCCGTCCTCGATCGCGTAGCCGTCGCCGGTCGCGACGTTGGTGAAGACGCCGAGCAGCCACGGGCTCGCGGCCGCCGCAGCGACGTCGGTGAAGTGGACGGCGAGGTCGATGGTCGGCATCGGGACGTAGGCGTCGAGTGCGCCGAAGAGCGCGGGGACGGCGCCGTCGGCGAGCACGAGCGCCGCGAGCGCGTCGACCGGCCGGTCCTCGGTGAGCCGCATCCACACGGCGATCCGCGGATCCGAGCCGCCGGACAGCGGAAGCGGCGGCGCGGCCGGGCGGTGCTCGATGCCTAGGCCCCGGCTGCCGGGCACCAGCTCCGCCAGCAGCGGCGCGCTCTCCTCCGGGCCGGGAACGCCGGGCATCGCCCGGTCGAGGCGGTCCGGTCCGGGCCGGTCGCGCCCGAACGTCGCCGCCGTCGTGACGACGGCCGCCCCGTCCTGCCCGAGCCGAGCGGTCGCCGTGGCGACGTTCCGCCCGATCGCTCCGACGCCGGCGGAGACGTGCACCGGCCCATCGCCGACGGGCGCCACGAACGTCGCGCTCACCGTCCGCGGAAGGAGCTCCGAGACACCGAGCTCCTCGGTCATCGCCTGCAGCGCGATCGCGGCGAGATGCCCGCCATGCGCGCCGCCGAACCCGCGGAGACCATCAATCCGCGCGGTCCCGTCGGCGGAGACCGCGATGTGGCGGTCGAGCGCCCACGCCGCTGGCGGCGTTGCCGGCATCGCCGGCCGGAGGGTGGCGGCCGCGCCGCTCATCCTTCCGCCCCCACCGCGACGGGCTCCCGCACCGTGACCCTCTCGCGGCGCGGCCGGAGGAGGACGATCGCGAACGCGGCGGCCGCGGCCGAGACGGCGGCGATCACCGTCCACCCCGTCTGGAACGCGTCCTGCGCCTCCGCCGGGGAGCCGGGGGTTCCGAGGATCGCGACGAGGACCGCGACGCCGATCGCCATGCCGACCTGGCGGAGCATGTTGACCACTGCCGATCCGGTCGCGAAGGCGGACGGCGGCAGGGACGCGGCGGCGGTCGCCATGAGCGTCGGCAACGTCAGGCCGACGCCGACGCCGGTGAGCACCATGCCGCCGACGACGCTGCCGAGGTAGTCGGGCGTGGTCTGCGCGGCGAGGGTCCACCAGACGAAGCCGGCGCCGAAGAGGCTCGTGCCGGCGGCGACGACGGGCGCGGGGCCGAAGCGCGCGATCAGGCGGCCGGCGACGAGGAAGGAGAACAGGGGCACCAGCGCCGGGCCGGGCGCGATCGCGAGCCCCGCCTTGAGCGCCGACCAGCCCCAGACGTCCTGCAGCCACAGGACGATCGACAGCAGCATCGCGCCGAACGCGACGGCGAAGAGCGTCATCACGACCGACGCCCCGGTGAACGACCGGATCCGGAAGAGCGACGGGTCGACGAGCGGCGAGCGCGCCGTCCGGCAGTGGGCGACGAACGCGGCGAGCGCGACGAGCGACGCGGCGAGAGTCGAGACGGTCGCGGGCGAGGCCCAGCCCCAGTCGCCGCCCTGCACCAGGCCGAGCGTCAGCCCCGCGACGCCCGCGGTCAGCAGCACGGCGCCGAGCGCGTCCGGCCGCGGCACGGGATGGCCCGGCACGACGGGAAGTCGCCGCCAGCCGATCGCCAACGCGGCGAGACCGAGCGGGACGTTGACGAGGAAGACCCAGCGCCAGCTCGCCGCCACCAGCAGACCGCCGACGACCGGGCCGAACGCCGCGGCCGCACCGCCCACCGCGGTCCACGCACGGACGGAGCCGTGGCGCCGCTCGGGCGAGGCGGTCGCGAGCACGAGGCTCAGCGACGTCGGCGTCAGCAGTGCGGCGCCGGCCGCCTGCACGACGCGGAACGCGACGAGCATCTCGACGCTCGTCGCCGCGGCGCACGCGGCGGATGCAGCGGTGAAGATCGCGAGCCCGAGGAGGAACCCCTGCTCGCGACGACGCCGCTCCGACAGCCGGCCGAGCAGCACGAGCAGCGAGGCGTAGACGATCGCGTAGGCGTTCAGCACCCACGAGAGGCTCGTCAGCGAGCCGTCGAGCTCCCGCGCCATGTCCGGCAGCGCGACGTTGACGATGAAGAGATCGAGGCTCGCGAGCACGAACCCGGAGCACACGATCAGCAGGACGAGAGTCGGTGACGCGTCGGCGCGCCGAAGGTGGCTTAGGGATCTCATAGCCAGGTACCGTACAGACCTCTGGCTAAGACATCAAGAAGTCAGCTAGGATGTGCCGCGTGAGCACCGCGATCTCCATGGCCGGCCGGCTCGAGCCCCGCGACAGCTGGGTCGCCGACAACTGCCCGCTCGCCCGCGCGCTCGACGTCGTCCGGACCAAGTCGGCGATGCTCGTCCTCCGCGAGGCCTTCTACGGCGCGACGCGCTTCGACGAGTTCGTCGCGCGCTCCCGCGTCAGCGAGCCCGTCGTCGCCGCCCGGCTGCGCGAGCTCGTCGCCGACGGCCTGCTCGAGCGCGTGCCGTACCGCGACGAGGGCCAGCGCACGCGCCAGGGGTACGCGCTCACCGAGAAGGGCACCGACCTGCTCCCCGCGCTCGTCGCGCTCATGCAGTGGGCCGACCGCTGGCTCGGCGAGCAGTCCAGCGGCGTCCGCCTCGAGCACCGCGACTGCGGCGCCCCCATCGGCGCCGAGCTCCGCTGCACCGAGGGCCACGCCGTCGGCGAAGGCGACCTCCAGCTCGCGATCGACCGCGACTCCGAGCGCTCACCCCACCGCCGCCGCAAGACGGCCTGACGCCGGGCAGCGGTTAAAGAGAGCGGGCCGCACCTGTTCGGCGCGGCCCGCGGGGAGGAGAGTCACTACTGGATGGGTGCCGAGGATCTTGGCGGTCGGCGACTCAGAAGTCCAAGACGACTTTCCTCTGAGATCAATAAGCTGGCGTGATGGATCTGCGGCAGCTCGAGTACCTCGTCGCCGTCGCCGACGAGCTGCACTTCACGCGGGCGGCCGAGCGCGTTCACGTCGCCCAGCCCGCGCTGTCGCAGCAGATCCGCAGGCTCGAGGAGGAGCTCGGGCTGCCGCTGCTGACGCGGACGACGAGAAGGGTCCAGCTGACGGAGGCCGGCGAGCTGCTGGTCGCACGGGCCCGGCGGGCGCTCGCCGAGGTCGACGCCGCCCGCGCGGACCTCGCCGACCTCGCCGGCGTGCGGGCCGGACGGCTGGTGATCGGGGCGATGCAGTCGCTCGGGCCCGTCGACCTCTCGGCGCTGCTCAGCGCGTTCCACGGTCGCCACCCCGGCGTCGACCTCACCGTGCGCGAGGAGGTGAGCGACCCGCTGACGCGGATGGTGCTCGAAGACGTCGTCGACCTCGCGTTCGTGTCGCTCGCCGAGACCGAGCCCGCGGAGGCGCTCGCGCGGACGACGCTCGTCGACGAGCCGCTCGTGGCCGTCGTCGCGGCCGATCACCCGCTCGCGAAGCGCAAGAGCGTCCGGCTGGCGGACCTGCGCGACGAGCCGTTCATCACCTTCCGCGAAGGCGCGGGCCTGCGGCGCATCCTGCTCAACGCGGCCGCCGAGGTGGGCTTCGCGCCGCAGATCGCCTTCGAGTCCAACAACGTCGTGCGCTGCCGCGCGCTCGCCTCCCGCGGCCTCGGCGTCACGGTCCTGCCGGTCTCCGAGATGCCGTCCGGGGAGGAGCCCGTGGGCCGGGAGACGCCGACGAAGGGCGGCGCCGTCGCCGTCCTCCCGATCACCGAACCCGAGCTCACCCGGGACGTGACCCTCGTCTGGAGGGAGAGCCGCCACCACTCGCCCGCGGCCAGGGCCTTCCTCGCCCTGGCGAACGACACCCGGCCGACCTGGCGGTGAGGCGAGGGGCCGGCCTCCCGGCCCCCGAGCCGGCGCTAGGCCGCGCGGACGAGGACCTTCGCGGCGAGCGCGTCGAGCGAGCGCGACGACACGCCGCCGGCGCGCAGGTACGCGTGGACGCCGCCGTGCTCGTCCCGGATGTGCGCGAGCGTGTCGCGCAGGAGCGGGCCGGGGGCGGAGAGCATCGCCTCGGCGCCCGGCGAGCGCGCGTCCTCGGGTGTGAAGAGGCCCTGCTCGAGCATGCGCCGCCGCAGAAGATCGGCGGGCGGCGCCGCGGTCTCGTAGTGGCGCACCACCTCGTCCTCCGGGACGCCGAGCGCGGTCTGCCACAGCGCCGTGAGGATCCCGGTGCGGTCCTTGCCCGCCGCGCACCCGTACGCGACCGGCGCGTCGGCGGCGATCAGCGAGATCGCGCGGCCGAGATCGCCGACGTGGTGGTCGACGACCATGCGGTAGATCTCGCGCTGGCCCTCGCGGGCCGACGCGGCATCGGGCGCGCGGTGGACCTTCTCCGCGACCTCCCTCGCCCCCGCGACGTCGATCGGGATCCAGACGTACGAGACGCCCGTGCGCGCCGCCCAGCCCTCGATGAGCGACCGGTCCTCCTTCCGGCCGCGCATGTCGATGATCGTCCCGACGCCGGTGGCGTCCAGCTGCTGCTCGGTGACGAGGTCGCCCGCGACCCGGAGCAGCTGGTTGCGCCGGATCGAGCCCCCGCCCGGGATGGCGATGCCGCCGGCGTCGGTGATCATGCAACCCAGACTAGGGGCGCTTCACGGAGGCGATCCTGAACGGTTCGATCGGCGTGCCACCCTGCTTGTCGAACTGGGAGTTCACGACGAGCAGACGGCTGCCCACCAGCGCACCGGTGGTCGGGAACTGGAAGAGCGGGCTCGTCGTCTGCCCCACGAGCCGGCCGCGCCGCAGCCTGCCGTCCAGCCGGACCTCGGCGATCAGCTCCTGCGCGTTGCGGATGACGTAGAGCGTCCGCCCGCGCAGCACGAGGCCATCGCCGTTCGTCAGCGCCGTGCCGACTGGCACCGCGCGCTGCGCGCCCGTGTCGGTGTTCAGCAGCTGCAGCGTGCCGTCGTTCGTGTCGACGAAGAGCACGAGGTCCTCGCCCACGGCGACGATGCCGTTCGCGTTGAACCCGCTGGCGTTGCCCTGGTCGTAGGCGACCTGACGCGTCGTGCCATCGGGAGCGATGACGACGAGGAACGGCCGCAGCGAGTCGGTGACGACGATGTCCCCGTCCTTCTCGACCGCGACGTCGTTCAGGAAGCCGCCGGCTCCCGTGTCGACCTTGCGCAGCAGCGCCTTCGTGGCGAGGTCGTAGATCCACACCGAACCGGTGGGACCGCCGGCGATGATCAGCCGGCCCTTGTTGACCTCCAGACCGACCGCAGTCGTGCGGCCGTCCGCGCCGCCGGGCAGGAAGACCTCGGCCGCGGCCTGCTTGGTCGAACCACGGAAGATCGTGCCGTCGGTCGTGGACGAGACGTAGAACGTCTTGCCCTGCACGGCGACGCCCTCCGGGAACACGTTGGTCCCGGGCAGCGTGTACGTCGCCGTCTTCGGCTTGGGCTTGGCGACCGCGACCGCGATGCCGGTCGAAGCGAGCGCGAGCGCAAGAAGGCCCGCAAGCAGCCTGAGCTTCTTCATGCCCTACTTCGTACCAGCTGCCGCAAGGAGCTCGTCCCTGGAGGCCAGCTTGGCACGTGGGCGCTGCTCGCTGCGGCCGCGCTCGAGCTCGGCGGCGTCGATCGCCCGCCAGCCGTCGACCGTCACCAGATCAGGGCTGCGCTCGGCCAGGAGCGCATCGAGCGCGTCGCGCCCGGGCTGCTCCGGCGCGGGGAGCGTCCCCGCCCGCAGGTCCTCGATCAGGCAGCCGACGGTCTCCTCGGCGTCGCGCTTGTTCGTGCCGAGGATCCCGGTCGGGCCGCGCTTGATCCAGCCGACGGTGTAGACGCCGGGGACCGGGTCGCCGTCGGGGGTGCGGACGCGGCCGCGCTCGTTGGGCAGCACGGCGTAGCGCTCGTCGAACGGGACGTCGGGCAGCGGAACGGCGCGGTAGCCGACCGACCGCAGCACGAGGCCGCACTCGATCGTCTCGGTCCCGTCGCCGGCGGCGCGGGCGCGCAGGGCGCCGCTGTCGTCGCGCACGATCTCGTTGCGCTGCACCTCGATCGACTCGGCCTTCCCGTCGCCGTGGATCGCGACCGGCGAGACCAGGAAGCGCAGGTGGATGCGGCGCGTTGCGCCCTCCTTCGGCGGCCGGGCGGCGAACTCGCGCAGCAGCTGGACGTTCTTGCGCGCGGTGAACGTGCCCTCTTCGTCGAGCCACGCCTGCGAGACGGGGTCGAGCTCGACGTCGGCCGGATCGATGACCAGCTCGACGCCGTCCATGTTCCCCAGCTCGCGCAGCTCGGTGCTCGTGAACGCCGCCTGGGCGGGCCCGCGGCGGCCGAGCACGACGACCTCCTCGATGCTGCTGGAGCGCAGCACCTCGAGGGCGTGGTCCGCGACGTCGGTGCGCTGCAGCTCGTCCGCGCTGCGGGTCAGCAGCCGCACGACGTCGGCCGCGACGTTCCCGTTGCCGATGACGACCGCGCGCTTGGCCGTGAGGTCGAAGTCGAGGGTGCGGAAGTCCGGATGGCCGTTGTACCAGGCGACGAACTCGGTGGCGGGCCAGCTGCCGGGCAGCTCCTCGCCGGGGATGCCGAGCGACTTGTCGGTCTGCGCGCCGGTCGCGTAGACGACCGCGGTGTAGTGGCGCAGCAGCTCGGCGTGGGTGATGTCCGTGCCGACCTCGACGTTCGCGAGCAGGCGGACGCCGCGGCCGAACGTCTCGCGGTCGAAGCGGTCCGCCAGGCGCTTGATCTCCTGGTGGTCGGGCGCGACGCCGCCGCGCAGCAGGCCCCACGGGGTGGGGAGCCGCTCGATGAGGTCGATCTCGACGTCGCCGTAGGCGCGCTTGAGCGTCGCCGCGGTGAAGGCCCCCGCGGGGCCGGCGCCGACGATGGCGACGCGTGGTCGCACGCCCGGCATCACGCCGCCGTCCGCTCGGCGGTGCCCTGCTCGGCGAAGAACTCGGCGTTCAGCTCCAGCGCGTAGGCGTGCTTCTCGGGGACGGCGAAGTCGGCGAAGATCGCGTCGACGGGGCACGCGTCGACGCACGCGTCGCAGTCGATGCAGACCTCGGGATCGATGTAGAGCTGCTCCGCGGTCTCGAAGTCGGGGGCGTCCCGCTTCGGATGGATGCAGTCGACTGGACAGACCTCCACGCAGGAGTCGTCCTTGATGCAGGAACCGGTGATGACGTACGTCATGGACGCCGACAGACTACGAACCCTTGAACGCCGAGTGCGTTTCGGGCATTTCGCCCGGTTGTCGTCAGCGCCTACGGACGCGCACCTTCCGGGTCTTCGTGGTCGCGTTCTTCGCCGCGTCGAAGAGCGTCGCCGAGAGCGTGGCGCTGCGGGCGCTGCGGCCGCGCAGGAGCCGGCGCAGCGCCGCCTTCTGCCGCCGGGTCGGCGTCAGACGCACGCTGCGCTTCCCGGCCGCCGCCCTCAGCGTCCGGCTCGCGATCGTCGTCCGGCCGATCTTCAGCCGCAGCGGCCCCGAGCACGCCTCATCGCACGTGACCGTCACCGTCAGGCCGCGCTTCAGCAGCGCCGCCAGCCGGATCGACGCCGCCGCGCCCAGCGATGCGACGGGCGCGGTGACATCGACGACCGGCGGCGGAGGCTGCTGCGTAGGCGGCTGCTGCTGCGTTGCCGGCTCGTCGTCGTCGGTGATGGTGACCGTGACGGCGTTCGGCGAGAGCACCGGCGTCCCGTCTGCCTTCGAGAGCACGACGGTGAACGTCTCGTCGGGCTCGTCGGCGGTGTCCTGCGTGATCATGATCGAGAGCGTCTTCGGGGTGGAGTCGTTCGCCGCGAACGCGACGGTCCCGGACTTCGTCTCGTAGTCGAGCCCGCTCGCCGAGCCCGGGACGGTCGTCCAGTTCGCGTTGATCGCCGTCACCGTGCCGAGCCGCGAGACCGGCAGGTCGATGCTCCCCGCCCCCTCGCTCACCGTCACCGCCGTGCTGTCGAAGTGCAGCGGCACCGGCGCGCGGATGGTGAACCCGACGAGGCCCTCGAACAGCTTCCCGGCGTCCGTCAGCGTGCCGTTGGCGAGGTTCAGGCGGTAGAGGTGGTCGCCGTCGGCCACGGGCAGCGCCGCCCACGCCGTGCCCGACGAGTCGATGTCCATGTCGGCGGTCGCGCCGGACGTCAGCGTCTGCGAGAGGTCGGCGAGCTTCGTCAGGACCCCGCCGTTCGGCGACGGCGTGCCGTCGACCCCGCCGATGCGCATGAGGTCGCTGGAGCTCTCGTCGATCGCGAAGAGGGTCGTCGGCGTCCCCGGCGCGCCCGGCGCCACCGGCAGGTTCCGGTCGTATGCGACGGCGACGACGGACTCGACGCTCGCCGGGTTGTCGAGGTTCGTGTCCGTCCCCGCGAGCGAGCCGTCGTTCGGGTTCAGGCGGAAGTTCTGATCGGACGTGTTCACGACGCGCAGGCGGTCGGCCGCCGGGTTGAAGTCGGACCCGTAGCTGGCGTCATCGGCGCCGCCGCCGATCGGGTTCCCCAGCTGCGTGGCCACGGCCGTCGCCGGGTCGAGCGTGTACTGCCGCAGCGTGTCCGGGTTCGCGTCGGCGGGCGGGTCGACCGCGCCGAGCATGTGCAGCTGCCCGTTCGCCGGGCGGGCGTCGAGCCCGATGATCCGCTCGTTCGCCTGCAGCCCCGTGATCGGCCGGTAGGAGAACGTGCCGGGGCTGTCGGTGTCGAAGAGGACCAGGTACCGCGACGCGGTGACGCCGGCGGCGGGAACCGCGTGGGCGGAGGCGACCGGGAGCGCGGCGCTCGTGAGGAGCGCGGCGAGGAGAAGGCGACGCATGTGACGATCCTCGCGAGGTCGGCGCGCCGCATGCAAGCCCTCTCCCGGCCGCGGCCGCTCTACGCGCGGCTCACGAGCTCCTCGACCCACGGGCCGGTCATCTGCCTCGTCGCGACGTTGATCCGGTTCCACGTGTTGATCTGCGCGATCGACAGGACGAGCGCGGCGAGCTGGGCCTCGTCGTAGTGGCGGGCGGCCTCGTCCCACACCTCGTCGGAGACGGGGTCCGGGCGGTCGGCGAGCCGGGTCACCGCCTCCGCCAGCGCGAGCGCGGCGCGCTCGGCGTCGGTGAAGTACGGCGCCTCGCGCCACGCGCCGACCAGGAAGATGCGCTCGTCGGGCTCCCCGAGCGCCTTGAGCGCGCGGGAGTGGATGTCGACGCAGCCGCTGCAGCCGTTGATCTGGCCGGCCCGCAGCTTGATCAACTCGTGCGTCGCCACCGGCACGCCGGCGTGCTGGCTCGCGCGGTCGAGGGCCATCAGGGCCTCCATCGCCCCGGGGACGGTGCGGACGGGGTTGTCGATTCGGGATCGCATGGGGTGTCCTCCATGGAGTCGCAGGTCGTTCGACCTCAAGACAGGACGCGGAGCGCGGGTGTGACAGCGCAAGCCGGGGGCTGTCACAGCGCCGGCGGCCGCCTTGTCTGGATGGGTGCATGGCGAACCATCGAGACAAGGAGCCAACGATGCGAGTGTTCGTGGCAGGAGCGACGGGAGCGATCGGCCGGCAGCTGGTGCCGCGCCTGGTCGCCGCAGGCCATGAGGTCCACGGCATGACGCGCAGCGAGTCGAAGCGGGCGCTGCTCTCGGAGCTGGGCGCCGTGCCGGTGGTCGCCGACGCGCTGGACCCGGAGCAGGTGGCCGAGGCGGTGGCCCGCGCGCAGCCCGACGTGATCGTGCATCAGCTCACCGCGATCGGTGACATCGACACGCGGCACATGGAGCGCGCCTTCGCCGCGACGAACCGTCTGCGGATCGACGGCACGGACCATCTGCTCTCCGCCGGACAGGCGGTCGGCGTGCAGCGGTTCGTCGCGCAGAGCAACGTCGCCCTGTACGCCCGCACCGGCGCGCGGATCAAGGGCGAGGACGACCCGTTCGACCCCTCGCCGGCCGCGCCGATGCGTGCCAACCTGGAGGCGATGCGTCACCTCGAGACGGCGGTGCTCGGAGCGCGTTGGACGGAGGGGATCGTGCTGCGCTACGGCTTCTTCTACGGGCCGGGAACGGGGATGGCGCCCGGCGAGGAGCAGCTCGAGCTCATCCGCAAGCGCAAGTTCCCGGTCGTCGGCGACGGCGGGGCCGTGTGGTCGTTCATCCACGTCGCCGACGCCGCCGAGGCGACGGTCGCGGCGATCGAGCACGGCCGGCGCGGCGTCTACAACGTGGTCGACGACGACCCCGCGCCGGTCGCGAAGTGGCTGCCGGCGGTGGCCGAGCAGCTCGGCGCGAAGAAGCCGATGCGCGTGCCGCGGTTCATCGGGCGGCTGTTCGCCGGCGAGGCCGGCGTGGTGCTGATGACCGAGATCCCCGGCGCCTCCAACGCCAAGGCCAAGCGGGAGCTCGCATGGCGCCCGGCGCACCCGAGCTGGCGGCAGGGGCTGGCGGTCGCATGACCGAGCGCGAGCAGCTGCTCGACGAGCTGCGGCCGGTCGCGTTCGCCATCGCCTACCGCATGCTCGGCAGCGTCTCCGAAGCCGAGGACGTGGTGCAGGAGGCGCTGCTGCGCGTCCACCGGTCGCTCGACGAGGGCGAGCCGATCGCCTCCCCGCGCGCGTTCACCGCGACCGTGACGACCCGGCTGGCGATCAACGAGCTCCGCTCGGCGCGCGCCCGCCGCGAGCGCTACGTCGGCGAGTGGCTCCCAGAGCCGATCATCACCGACGACCGCGACGACCCGGCCCGGCACGCCGAGACCGCCGACTCGCTGTCGGTGGCGATGCTGGTGCTGCTGGAGAGCCTCTCGCCCGAGCAGCGAGCGGTGCTGCTCCTCCACGACGTGTTCGACTACGGCTACCCGGAGATCGCGGCGATCGTCGGCAAGAGCGAGGCCAACGTGCGTCAGCTCGCCACCCGCGCCCGGCGCCACGTCGCCCAGCGCCGGCCGCGCTTCCAGACGACGCGCGAGCACCAGGACGAGCTGGCCGCACGCTTCTTCGACGCCGCCCAGCGCGGCGACCTGGCGGGGCTCGAGGCCCTGCTCGCCCACGACGTGGAGCTGACCGGCGACGGCGGCGGCAAGGTCCCGGCGATCACGCGGCGGGTCATCGGGCGCAGCCGCGTGGCGCGGACGCTGATGACCTGGGTGCGGGCCAATCGCATGTCCGGCCTCGTCATCCGCCGGGCCGAGGTCAACGGCGGCCCCGGTGCGCTGTACCTCGACGCGCAGGAGCGGCTGATCGCGGTCGTGGCGCTCGAGATCTCCGGCGACTCGATCACGGGCATCAACTCGGTCGTCAACCCCGAGAAGCTGGCTCACCTCGGTCCGGTCGGCGATCTCCGCGCGGTGCTGCGAGCGCGGGGCTGAGGTCCCTCAGACGACGCTGAGCACGACGGCTGACGCGCCGGTCAGCGCGAGGACGGCCAGCGAGAGCCTTCGGTGCAGATCGGACGTCAGCCGCCGCGACCAGGTGCGGCCGGCGAGCAGCGCGGCGCTCGCCCCGACCGCGACGGGCACGACCGCCGCGTCCAGCTCGAGCAGGCCGCCCGCCGCGAGGATCGCGAGCCCGGCGATACCGGAGACGAGGAACAGCACGGCGAGCGTGTCCTGCAGCGCGCGGACCGAGAGGCGCAGCGGGCTCAGCGACAGCACGAGCGGCGGCCCGTTCAGCCCGGTGCTCGTCGTCATCGCCCCGCTCAGGAGACCGCCGACCGCGAGCCGCCGGCCGGGCGACGTCACCGGCTCTTCGGGCGGGCGGCGCAGGTGCAGCGCGCAGCTGACGAGCACCGCGAGCCCGACGAGGATCCGCAGCGCGCGATCGGGCGCGGCGGACAGGACGACCGCGCCCGCGATCGCGCCCGGCACCGCCCACGCGAGCAGGCGCCGAGCGGGGCCGCCGGCGACCTCCGGGCGCCCACGCCCCGCGAGCGTCGCGACGTTCAGCGCGACGCCGAGCACCGTGAGCGCGGAGATCCCGCGAACGGGCCCGAGCGCCGCGATCACCGGCGGCGCCGCGACGAGCGCGAAGCCGAAGCCGATCGTGCCCTGGACCGACGCGCCCGCCAGGACGGCGATGACCGCCGCGGCCGTCAGCGCTTCGGCAGCGCCTTCGCCACGAGCTGCGCGATGACGCGGTAGCCGCTGCGGCGGGCGTGGATGTCGCCGTACTGGCAGTACCAGGTGAGCTGGCAGACCTTCGCGACCGGCATAGGCAGGCTGCCGTAGGGCGCCAGCGTCGTCATGGCGTCCATCGAGCCGTAGGCGCCGGTCGCGGCGGTGACGTCGACGAACTTCCCCTTGCCCTTCGCGTACGACTCCTTCAGCGCGGGGTTGATGAGCGCCTTGAAAGCGATCGTCGAGAGGCCGGCGAGCTGCTTGCCGCCGTCGCTCTTCAGCCACTCGCCGAGGATCACGTCGGGGTACGTCGTGCCGACGATGACCGGCCGCGGGCCCGCCGCCTTGCGCAGCCGCGTCACGAGCTTCGTGACGTTCTCCTTGATCGACGTCGTCGCGGTCCCGACGCACGGGACCGGATCGGCCTCGCGCGCGCAGGCGGTGACGTCGTTGCCGCCGATCGACACGGTGATGAGCGCGACCCGGCTGCGGTTCGCCTTGACGAACTTCTCCGCGGCCGCGATCTGCGTCGTCTTGTCGTACGCGATGCCGCCGGGGCCGAGCGCGCGCGCCGGGCACCCGACGCGCTCGAGGATCGACGTCGTCGTCGCGCCGCCGCATCCGAAGTTCACGAGCTTGAGCTTGTACCCGCGCGGCTTCGCGAGCCCCGGCACCTGGTAGGCGAAGCCGTTGCCGGTGTTGCTGCCGACGCCCACGCCGGACGGCTCGTAGCCCGAGGCGTAGGAGTCGCCGAGCGAGACGTACAGCTGCTGCTTCGCGACCGCGAGACCGGGCAGCGCGAGCACGCAGAGGACCAGGGAGATGAGGAGCTTGGCGGTGCGCATCAGCTGAGCAGCAGCTCACAGTACCCGTCGGCGATCTCCTCGGGGGAGAGCCGCCCGCGCGGCCGGTACCACTGCGCGGTGTGGTTGACCATCCCGAGCAGCGCCGACAGCGCGAGCCGGCGGTCGACCCCGCCGTCGCCGGCGTCGTCGAGCAGCCCCTCGACCAGGCGCTCGAACCGCTTGCGGCTCGCGCGCACGCCGCGCCACTGGTCGCCGTGCTCGATGACGTGGCGCTCCTGCTGGAAGACGAGCATGTGGTCGCGATGCTCGACGACGTGGGCGACCCAGAGCCGGACGAGCGCGCGCAGCTGCTCCTCGGGCGGGCCGCCCCCGGCGAGCAGCGCCTCGGCCTGCTCGAGCAGCGGGTCCATCAGCTCGTCGCAGATGGCGATGAGCAGCTGCTCCTTGCCCTTGAAGTAGTGGTACAGCCCGCCGGCGGCGATGCCGAGGTCGTCGGCGAGCTGCTGCATCGACGTCTGGTCGTAGCCGCGCTGCGCGAAGACGCGCGCCGCCTCGAGCACGACGGCGGCGCGCCGCTGGTCGTAGCGCTCGCGCAGCGCGGGTCGGGTCGGACGCGTCGCCATCTGGCCGTCGAGACTACCGAATGGCGATTCGAACTTCGAACGCTCATTCGGTATCGTGCCCGCCATGCTCTTCGACCTGGACGACGACACCCAGCTCCTGCAGCGCACCGTGCGCGAGTTCGCCGTGGGCGAGGTGGCTCCCGTGGCGGAGGAGCTCGACCGCACCAAGGCGTTCCCCTACGAGATCGTCAAGAAGATGGGCGAGCTCGGGTGGATGGGCATCCCGTTCCCCGAGGAGGTCGGCGGGTCCGGCGGCTCGTCGCTGCAGTACGCGATCGCGGTCGAGGAGCTCACGCGGATCGACTCCAGCGTCGCGATCACCATGTGCGCGCACACGTCGCTCGGCACGCAGCCGATCTACCTCTTCGGCAGCGACGAGCAGAAGGAGCGGTACCTCCCCGATCTCCTTGCCGGTCGCAAGCTCGGCGCCTTCGGCCTGACCGAGCCGGAGGCCGGCAGCGACGCCGGCAACGTCCGCACCAAGGCGGCGCTCGACGGCGGCGAGTGGGTCGTCAACGGCGCGAAGCAGTTCATCACCAACGCGGGCACCGACATCTCGGGCCACGTCGCCATCACCGCGCGCACCGGCGAGAACGAGATCTCGAACATCATCATCGAGAAGGACACGCCGGGCTACGAGCAGGGCACGCCGTACCGCAAGATGGGCTGGAACGCGTCCGACACGCGGCCGCTGACCTTCGAGGACTGCCGGGTGCCGGAGGAGAACCTGCTCGGCCCGCGCGGCAACGGCTTCAAGCAGTTCCTCCACATCCTCGACATCGGCCGCATCGGCGTCGCCGCGATGGGCGTCGGCCTTGCGCAGGGCGCGCTCGACGAGGCGCTCAAGTACGCGAAGGAGCGCAAGGCGTTCGGCCAGTCGATCTCGAAGTTCCAGTCGATCCAGGCCAAGCTCGCCGACATCGCCACCGAGATCGAGGCCGCGCGGCTGCTCACCTACAAGGCCGCGGTGCTCAAGGACCAGGGCCGCAACTTCACGCTGACCGCCGCGCAGGCGAAGCTGAAGACCGGCCGCCTCGCCGTCCGCGCGTCCGAGGAGGCCGTGCAGATCCACGGCGGCTACGGCTACATCGAGGAGTACCCGGTGTGCCGCTTCTACCGCGACGCGAAGATCCTCACCATCGGCGAGGGCACCGACGAGGTGCAGCAGATGGTCATCGCCCGCGCGCTGGGGGCCTGACCTCCGCACATGCGGGAGCTCTCGCCGGTCCTCATCGCCAACCGCGGCGAGATCGCGATCCGGGTCGCGCGCACCGCGCACGCGCTCGGCCTCGCGACGGTCGGCGTCATCACCGGCGCCGACCGCGACGCCCATGCGGCGCACGCCGACGCGGTCGACGTCTGCGTGCCGGTCGCGTCGTACCTCGACGCGGACGAGCTGCTGCGGGCGGCGCGGGCGGCCGGCGCGCGCAGCGTCCACCCCGGCTACGGCTTCCTCAGCGAGAACGCGGCGTTCGCGCGGGCGGTCACCGAGGCCGGGCTCACGTGGATCGGCCCGCCGCCGGAAGCGATCGAGCTGATGGGCGACAAGGGCGCCGCGAAGGCCGCGGCGACCGAGGCCGGCGTGCCGGTCGTCCCGCCCGGCGACGATGGCGGCTACCCGGTGATCGTCAAGGCGCTCGCGGGCGGCGGCGGCAAGGGCATGCGCGTCGTGCGTTCGGCCGAGGAGCTCGACGACGCGATGGCCGCGGCCAAGCGCGAGGCGCTCGCCGCCTTCGGCGACGACCGGGTGCTGGTGGAGCGCTACCTCGAGCGCCCGCGCCACATCGAGATCCAGGTCCTCGCCGACCGCCATGGGACGTGCGTGCACCTCGGCGAGCGCGAGTGCTCGCTGCAGCGCCGCCACCAGAAGGTCGTCGAGGAGGCGCCCTCCCCCGTCGTCGACGCCGAGCTGCGCGCGCAGATGGGCGAGGCCGCCGTCGCGCTGGCGCTCGCGTGCGGGTACGAGGGCGCGGGCACCGTCGAGTTCATCGCGACCGGCGACGCGGGCGAGTTCTTCTTCCTCGAGATGAACACCCGGCTGCAGGTCGAGCACCCCGTGACCGAGCTCGTCTACGGCGTCGACCTCGTCGAGCAGCAGCTGCGCGTCGCCGCCGGCGAGCCGCTCGCGCTGGCGCAGGACGCGCTCGTCCCGTCGGGCCACGCCGTCGAGGCGCGGCTGTACGCCGAGGACCCCGCCGCCGGGTTCCTGCCCGCGACCGGCACCGTCCGGACGTACCGCGAGCCCGACCTCCCCGGCGTGCGCGTCGACTCCGGCGTGCGCGCGGGCAGCGAGGTCGGCACGAGCTACGACCCGATGCTCGCGAAGGTCATCGCCTACGGCCCGGACCGCCCGACGGCGCTGCAGCGCCTGGACCGCGCGCTCGCCACGCTCGACATCGCCGGCATCACGACGAACGCGGCGTTCACCCGCGAGCTGCTCGCGCGCGACGACGTCCGCGCCGGCGAGCAGGACACCGGCCTGCTCGAGCGCGTGCTCGCCGAGCTGACGACCGCCCCGCCGGACGACCTCGTCCCCGCCGCGATGCTCGTCGCCGCGGGCACCGCGACGCCGCCCGGCCCGTGGCGCCGGCGCCTCGCCGACGACCTCGGCGACGCGCGCGTGCACGACGGGCGCGTGACGGTCGGCGACGCGTCGTGGAACGCCGCGGTGCGCTTCGACGGCGACGGCTGCGCGCGCGTGACGCTCGACGGGATCGAGCGGCGCTACGTCGTCGCGGTCGACGGCGAGGACGTGTGGATCGGGCGCGACGGCCACCACATGGAGGTGCGCGCCGCGCGGCGGGCGCGGTCCGGCGAGGCGCGGCCGAGCGGCTCGCTCGAGGCGCCGATGCCGGGGACGGTCCTGCAGGTGCGCGTCGGCAACGGCGATCAGGTCGAGGAGGGCGACGTGCTCATCGTGCTCGAGTCCATGAAGATGGAGCTGTCGATCGCCGCGCCGCACGCCGGCACCGTCGACGGGCTGGACCTCGCGGAGGGCGATCGCGTCGAGCGCCGCCAGCCGCTCGTGGCGGTGACGCCCGCATGAGCTACCGCGACGGGCACCTCGAGCTGATCGCCGACCTCGAGCAGCGCCTGGCGCGCGTGCGCGCGGGCGGCGGGCAGAAGGCGGTCGACCGCCATCACGAGCGCGGCAAGCTGCTCGCCCGCGAGCGCGTCGAGCGCCTCTGCGATCCGGGCACCCCGTTCCTCGAGCTCTCCCCGCTCGCCGCGGAGGAGCTCTACGACGGCGCCGCGCCCGGCGCGGGCATCGTCACCGGCATCGGCGTCGTCAACGGCCGGCGCGTCGTCGTCGTCGCCAACGACGCGACCGTCAAGGGCGGCACCTACTACCCCATGACCGTCAAGAAGCACCTGCGCGCGCAGGAGGTGGCGCTGCACAACCGGCTCGCGTGCGTCTACCTCGTCGACTCCGGCGGCGCGTTCCTGCCGATGCAGGACGAGGTCTTCCCCGACCGCGAGCACTTCGGCCGGATCTTCTTCAACCAGGCGACGATGTCGAAGCTCGAGATCCCGCAGATCGCCTGCGTCATGGGGTCGTGCACGGCGGGCGGCGCGTACGTCCCGGCGATGAGCGACGAGACCGTCATCGTCCGCGAGCAGGGCACGATCTTCCTCGGCGGCCCGCCGCTCGTGAAGGCCGCGACCGGCGAGGTCGTCACGGCGGAGGAGCTCGGCGGCGGCGAGGTCCACGCGCGGATCTCCGGCGTCGTCGACCACCTCGCCGAGGACGACGACCACGCGCTCGACATCGTCCGGCGCATCGCCGCGACGCTGCCCGAGGAGCCCGCGCCCCCGTGGCACCGGCTCGCGCCGCGGCCGCCGATCGGCGATCCCGACGACATCCTCGGCCTCGTCCCGCTCGACCCGCGCCAGCCCTACGACGTGCGCGACCTGCTGCGCCACATCGTCGACGGCGGCGAGCTGCAGGAGTTCAAGGAGCTCTACGGCGAGACGCTCGTCTGCGCGTTCGCCCACCTCGACGGCCACCCGGTCGGCATCCTCGCGAACAACGGGATCCTCTTCAGCGAGTCCTCGCTGAAGGGCGCGCACTTCATCGAGCTGTGCGACCGCCGCGGCATCCCGCTGCTCTTCCTCCAGAACATCTCCGGGTTCATGGTCGGCCGCGACTACGAGGCGGGCGGCATCGCGAAGGACGGCGCGAAGCTCGTCACCGCCGTCTCCACCGCACGCGTCCCGAAGATCACCGTCGTCATCGGCGGCTCGTACGGCGCCGGCAACTACGGCATGTGCGGCCGCGCGTACTCGCCGCGGTTCCTCTTCATGTGGCCGAACGCGCGGATCAGCGTCATGGGCGGCGAGCAGGCGGCGACCGTCATGACCGAGGTCGGCCAGGCGGAGACCGGCGCGCAGCTCAAGGAGCAGTACGAGCGCCAGGGCAAGCCCGTCTACTCGACCGCGCGCATCTGGGACGACGGCGTCATCGACCCGCGCCAGACGCGCACGGTGCTCAGCCAGGCGCTGGCGGCCTGCGCGAACGCCCCGCTCGGCGAGCTGGGCTACGGCGTCTTCCGCATGTAGGCATCGAAGCGCGCCCAACATGGGCACCGGTGCCGATGCCCGGGACGGCGAAGCGGACGAGCCTCCGTGGCGACCCCCACCCCACGGAAGGAGCCGCACCATGTCCACCCGCTTCGCCGTCGCCGCCGTCCTCGCCGGCCTCGCCGTGCCCGCCGCCGCTCCGGCGGCCACCCCCGCTCCGTACAGCGCCAGCGGCTTCGGTCAGATGACCGGCATCGAGCAGCTGCAGTCCATCGCCGCCCAGACCGGCGGCGGCCACCTCGCGATCATCAGCGGCAAGCGGTACGTCCGCATGCCGAGCGGCAAGCTCGTCCGGCTCCGCTAGCGGCCGCCCTTGATGGCGAGCGGCCCGAGCGAAGAGGATGAGCGCATGACGGCCAACCTGCTTGAGCGGTCGGAGGAGCTGGCCGCCCTCGGCGCGACCCTCGACGCCGCGGCGGCGGGCGACGGTTCGCTCATGCTGGTCGCCGGCGAGGCGGGCGCCGGCAAGACCGCCCTCCTCGACGCGTTCTGCGCCGCGCACGACGCGGACGCGCACGTGCTGCGCGGCGCCTGCGAGCCGCTCTTCACGCCGCGTCCGCTCGGGCCGCTGCTCGACGTCGCCGAGGCGGTCGGCGGGTCGCTGGAGGAGCTCGTCGGCGCCGGCGCCCGGCCGCACGACGTCGCGCTCGCGCTGCGGCGCGAGCTCGGGCGCGGGCGCCCGACGGTCCTGGCCCTCGACGACGCGCAGTGGGTCGATGAGGCGACGCTCGACGTGCTCCGGCTGCTCTCCGGGCGCCTCGACGACGTCCGCGCCGTCGTCCTCGTGGCCTACCGCGACGATGAGCTCGACCGCTTCCACCCGCTGCGGATGGTCCTCGGCGAGATCTGCGCCCGGCGCGCGGTCACGGCGCTGCGGCTGCGCCCGCTGTCGGTCGATGCCGTCGCGGCGCTGGCCGCGGGGCACGACGCCGATGCCGCCGAGCTGCACGCGCAATCGGGCGGCAACCCGTTCTTCGTCACGGAGGCGCTCGCGGCCGGTGGCGGCGCCGTTCCTCCACGCGTGCGCGACGCCGTGCTCTCCCGGGTCGCTCGCCTGACGCCCGCGGCGCGCGACGTCGTCGAGGCGCTCTCGATCCTGCGCCCCGACGGCGAGTCCTGGATGCTCGAGGCGATGCTCGACGCGACCCCGGCCGCGCTCGGCGAGGCGGTGGCGGGCGGCGTCGTGACGAGCGCCGCGGGCCGCATCGCGTTCCGGCACGAGCTCGCGCGGCAGGCCGTCGAGGACGGGCTCGACGACGTCCGGCGCACGTCGCTGCACCTCGCGGCGCTCCGCGCGCTCGCCGCGCCGCCGACCGGGCGGCCGGACCTCGTGCGCCTCGCGCACCACGCCGACGCGGCGGGTGAGCCGGAGGCCGTCCTGCGATTCGCGCCGAAGGCGGCGGGACGCGCGTCGCTGCTCGGCGCCCACCGCGAGGCGGCGGCGCTGTACGGCTCGGCGCTGCGCTTCGCCCCGGCCCTCCCGCTCGAGGCGCGCAGCCGGCTGTTCCAGGGCCGGGCGCTCGAGTGCTTCCTCGTGACGCAGTTCGACGCCGCGCAGGACGCGCAGCGACGGGCGCTCGAAGCGTGCAGGGAGCTCGGCGACCGGCGCCTCGAGGGCGGCGCGCTCGGGTTCCTCGCGCAGCTGACCTGGCAGACCGGCTCGCTGGACGAGGCGCTCGGCCACGCGCGCGACTCCGTCGCGATGCTCGAGGAGCTCGAGGTGGGCGGCGAGCTGGCGGCGGCGTACGGCCTGCTGTCGATGCTGCTGCTCGCCGCCGAGGATCCCGTGGCGTCGATGCCCTACGCGCGGCGCGCGCTCGACGTCGCCGAGCTGAGCGGCGACGGTGCCGAGGCGCTGCGCGCGCAGCGGCAGGTCGCGTGGGTCGACATGTTCGAGCGCCGGCCGGGCGCCGTCGAGGAGCTCGAGCGCTGCATCGAGCGCTTCGAGGAGGCGGGGCTCGAGTCCGACGTCGCGATCACGCACGTGGTCATCGCCCGGACCGCCGGGCGCCATCGCCTGCGCGAGATCGCCGAGCGGCACGTCCGGCTGGGCCTCGAGTACTGCGACGGGCGCGACTTCGACGTCTGGCGCTACTACCTCATCGGGTGGCAGGCGAGGCTGCGCGCCGACGGCGGCCAGTGGGACGAGGCGGCGCGCCTGGCGGGCATCGCGTTGAACGAGCCGTGCCCGTTCGCCCGCATCCATGCGCTCAACGCGCTCGGCACCGCCCGCGCGCGGCTCGGCGACCCGGCCGCGTGGGAGCCGCTCGACGAGGCGCTCGAGCTGGGGCTGCCGCGCAAGGAGCTGCAGTGGATCGCGCCCATCGCCGCCGCGCGGGCAGAGGCGGCGTGGCTCGAGGGTCGCGACGCCGACGCGGTCGCCGCGACGGACCTCGTGTTCGAGTGGTCTGCCGCGGCCGGCTCGTCGTTCACGAGCGAGCTGCGCTACTGGCGCCGGAAGGCCGGCGCCGATGCCGCCCTCGACGAGCCGCCGGCCCGGGACGACCCGTTCGGCCTGGGGGTGGCCGGGGACTGGGAGGCGGCGTCGGCGTGGTGGACCGCGCAGGGCGCCTCGTACCACGCGGCGCTGGCGCTGACCGACGCCGACGACGTCGACGCCGTCCGGCGCGGGCTGGCGCGACTGCAGGAGCTCGGCGCCCGCGCAGCCGCGGCGAGGGTCGCCCGGCGCCTGCGCGAGCAAGGCGTCCGGGGGCTGCCGCGCGGCCCGCGGCAGCGGACGCGCAGCAACCCCGCGGGGCTGACCGCCCGCGAGGCCGAGGTCCTGGCGCTGCTGACCGAGGAGCTCACGAACGCGGAGATCGCCGCGCGGCTCGTCGTCTCCCAGCGCACGGTCGACCACCACGTCTCGGCCGTGCTGCACAAGCTCGGCGTCCGCAACCGCCATGCCGCGGCGTCCGCCGCCGCCGACCTCGGCCTGGTGCCGGACGACGCGCGCTCGTCCTGACCGCGGTCAGCCCCGCCGGCGAGCGGCCAGCAGCCGCGTCGTCTCATCCGAGACCGGGGCGGCGAGCAGCGCCGTGACGAGGTCGATGAGGTGCGACGTGTAGAGCCGCTGGTCGGCGCCGCGGTCCTCGCGGGCGCGCTGGGCGAGCGAGATGTGGGTGAACTGCATCGCGGTGAAGCGGCGGTGCAGCTGCAGGCCCGATGACGTGATGAGCGGCTCGACCATCGTGCGCCAGCGGAACGTGCTGTCGGACGGGTCGGCGGCCGTGACCCAGCCGACGGCGGGCTCCGGACGGGTGACCACGTCGGCGAGCACCTGGAGGTAGCCGGGCGCGTCGGCGAGCTTCGCCGCCAGCGGGCGGACGTAGGCGGCGGCGACGTCGCGCAGGACCGGCTCCCCACGGGCCTCGATCTCGTCGAGCAGCGCGTGCCGGCGCGCCTCGACCTCCGGGCGGTGCCGTTCGAGGATCGCGTTCACCACCCCGGCGCGGTCGCGCAGGTGGTACTGGACGGCGCTCGCGTTCCGCGCGCCGGCCGCGGCGTTGATCTCGCGCAGCGACACCGCCTCCACGCCGCGTTCGGCGAAGAGCTCCTCGGCGGCGGTGATCAGGGCCTCGCGCATGAGCGCCAAGGATCATACGCGACCATTGACTTGTAATGCACATGCATTAGACTCGTCGCAGCACCACTGAAGAAGGGAACCGCGATGTCCTGGGAGTTCGTCACCGACCCGGAGTTCCAGCAGAAGCTCGACTGGGCGCGGGAGTTCGTGCGGGAGGAGATCTGGCCGATCGAGACGATCGCCAAGGAGCTGGACCAGAGCCAGCTCGACCGGATCTACAAGCCGCTGCAGGAGGAGGTCAAGCGCCGGGGCCTGTGGGCCGCGCACCTCGAGCCCGAGCTCGGCGGCCAGGGCTACGGGCAGGTCAAGCTCGGCCTGCTGCACGAGATCCTCGGCACCTCGCCGTTCGCGCCGAACGCGTTCGGTTGCCAAGCGCCGGACTCGGGCAACAGCGAGATCCTCGCGCTCGCCGGCACGCCCGAGCAGAAGGAGCGCTACCTGCAGCCGCTGCTCGCCGGCGACCTCAAGTCGGCGTTCAGCATGACCGAGCCGAACAGCGCCGGCAGCGACCCGACGACGCTGAAGACGCGCGCGGTGAAGGACGGCGACGAGTGGGTCATCAACGGCCACAAGTGGTTCACGTCGAACGGCTCGATCGCGGACTTCCTCATCGTCATGGCGGTCACCGAGCCCGACGCGCGGCCGCACCAGCGCGCGTCGATGTTCGTCGTCGACGTCGACACGCCCGGCGTGAACATCGTGCGCGACGTCCCGACGATGGAGCACCCGCAGGACGAGTTCGGCAAGCTCGGCGGGCACGCCGAGGTCCTGTACGAGGACGTCCGCGTGCCGGCCGAGGCGCTGCTCGGCGACGTCGGCGCCGGGTTCCTCATCGCGCAGCACCGCCTCGGGCCGGGGCGCATCCACCACTGCATGCGCTGGCTCGGCGTGATGCAGCGGGCGTTCGACATGCTCTGCGAGCGCGCGACGTACCGCGAGGCGCACGGCAAGGTCCTCGCCAAGCACCAGACGGTGCAGAACTGGATCGCCGACTCGGCGGCGCAGATGCAGGCGGCGCGGCTCATGACGCTGCACGCGGCGTGGCGGATGGACACCGAGGGCCCGAGCGCGGCGCGCACGGACATCTCGCTCATCAAGTTCTTCGGCGCCGAGGCGCTGAACGACGTCGTCGACCGGGCGCTGCAGATCCACGGCTCGCTCGGCTACTCGACCGACATGCCGATCGAGGCGATGTACCGCTTCGCCCGCGGCGCGCGGTTCTACGACGGCCCGGACGAGGTGCACCGCCAGTCCGTCGCGCGCCAGGTCCTGCGCGGCTACGCGCCCCCGGCCGACGGCATCCCCTCGGAGCACCTGCCGACGCGCCGCGCCGCCGCGCGCGAGAAGTTCCGCGACGTGCTGGAGGGCTCGCCCGCGGCCGTGTGAACGCGAGCGGGCGCGCGCCCGTATCCCTTGCATGACCGCGATCATGTGGTTCCGGCGGGACCTGCGCGTTCGCGATCTGCCGGCGCTCGCCGAGGCGGCGAGCGCCGACCGGATCGTCCCCGTCTTCGTCTTCGACGACCGGCTCATCACCAAGGGCCGGTTCCCGAGCCCCGCGCGGACCGCGTTCATGCTCGGCTGCTTGAAGGAGCTCGACGGGACGCTGCGCGAGCGCGGCGCGAAGCTCGTGATCCGGTCCGGTCGGCCGGAGACGGAGATCCCGAAGCTGGCCGGCGAGGTCGGCGCCGACGACGTGCTGTGGACCGCCGACGTCTCGCCGTGGGCGCGGCGGCGCGACCAGCGCGTGATCGACGCGCTCGCGGGCGCGGGCGTGCGCGCGCACGCGAGGCCGGGCGCCTGCGTCGTCGACGACCCGTCGAAGGTGCTGACGCAGCAGGGCAAGCCGTACACCGTCTTCTCGCCGTTCCGCCGCGCGTGGTCGGCCGTCGAGCGGCGCGAGGTGCTGCAGGCGCCGCGGTCGCTGACGATGCCGTCGAACGTCCGGGTGGGACGGATGCCGTCGCTGCGCGACCTCGGCTTCGACGGCGCGCCCGACACGCCGTGGGAGCCCGGCGAGGAGGCGGCGCGCAAGCGCCTGACGAGCTTCCTGCGGTCCGGTCTCGGCGAGTACGCGAACCGCCGCAACGCGCCGGCCGGCGGCTCGTCGAAGCTGTCGCCGTACCTGCGCTGGGGCTGCCTGTCGGCGCTCGAGCTCGACCGCCGCGTCGCCGCGCAGGGTGGCGCGGGTGCGCGCAGCTACCGCAACGAGATCGCCTGGCGCGACTTCTACTCGGCCGTGCTCATGCACTTCCCGCACGTCGTGCGGGAGGCGTTCCATGAGCGCTACCGCGACCTCGAGTGGAAGCCGGACCGCGACGGCGAGCGCTTCGACGCGTGGCGCGAGGGCCGGACCGGCTATCCGCTCGTCGACGCCGGCATGCGCCAGCTGCTCGCCGAGGGCTGGATGCACAACCGCGTACGGATGGTCGTCGGCTCGTTCCTCACGAAGGACCTCCACCTCGACTGGCGCCAGGGCGAGGCGCACTTCATGCGGCACCTCATCGACGGCGACATGGCGGCCAACAACGGCGGCTGGCAGTGGATCGCGTCGACGGGCACCGACCCCGCCCCGTACTTCCGGCGGCTGTTCAACCCGGTCACCCAGCAGCAGAAGTTTGACCCCGACGGCGTCTACGTCCGCCGCTGGGTGCCCGAGCTGGCGAACGTGCCCGACGAGAAGCTCGCCGAGCCGTGGACGATGAGCGCCATGGAGCAGGAGTGGACCGGCTGCGTCATCGGTCGCGACTACCCCGAGCCGATCGTCGACCACGCCGAGGAGCGACGCGTGGCGATCGAGCGCTACCGCGCCGTCGCCGGCTGACCGCGTCTGCAGGGGCAGGCTGGCGAACGCGAATCAAGCGGTTCGTGAGCGACGCCGATGAGATCCCGTGCGCCTCCTCGTCGTCGCTTGCTCCCTGCTCGTCCTCGTCGTCGCGGCCGCCGTCCCCGCCGAGGCGAGCGCTCGCCGGGCGAGCCGCTGCTCGGTGACCGTCACGCCGGCGACCGCCGCCCATGTGCACGACCGCCTGCGCATCGCGATCCGCGTCAAGCCCGCCGCCGCGCGCCCGGTGCTCGTGCAGTCGCGCTCGGGGAAGCGCTGGACGACGATGGTGGCGCGCTCGACGGCGCGCTCGGGCCGCCTCACGTCGAACTACCGGCTCTTCCGTGCGGGCACGCTGCGCCTGCGCGTCGAGGTCCCGCGCACGCGGCGCTTCCGCGCGGCGATCTGCTCCGGCGGAACGGTGACGGTCACCGAGCCGCCGGCTCCGCCCGTCGAGCCGCGCTCCTCGTTCCGCGTCGCCTACGCGCTCGCGTCGGACCAGAGCGAGGTCGCGTCGAAGCACGACGCGATCCGCAACACGGTGCAGGCCGTCGCCGGCTGGTTCGCCACGCAGACGACCGGCAACGTGCAGCCGCGGTTCGTCCGCGAGACCGGCGGCGCGGCGACCATCACGGTGGTCAGGCTGCCGCGCACGGTCGCCGAGTACCAGACGCCCGCGGGGGGAACCTCGTTCGACCTCGTCCGGCAGGACCTCGCGGCGCAGAGCCTGCCGGCCGCCAACGAGAAGCTCGCGGTCTTCCTCGACGTGAAGTCCTCCACCGGCGAGTGCGGGCGCAGCAACACGTCGCTCAGCGTGCTGTGGGAGGCGTCCTGCGACATCCACCCGCTCGCCGACCAGACGTGGCCGTACGGCGCGAGCTACCTGCTCGCCCACGAGATGACGCACGCGTTCGGCGCCGTCGCCGCGTGCGCTCCGCACCAGGGGAACGGCAGCCACATCACCGACGACCCGCGCGACCTCCTCTACGCGGGCGCGCAGCCGCGCGAGTGGTCGAACCTCATGCTCGACCCGGGCCACGACGACTACTACGCGACCGGCCGCGCGGACTGCCCGGGCATCGAGGGCAGCCCGTTCTGGACGAGGACGCAGGACCCGCTGTCGTAGGTTGCGGGGCCATGGGCCCCGACGCGCTGCTGGCCTTCGACCGCGACCACGTGTGGCACCCGTACGCGCCGCTGCCCCCGGCGCTGGCGCCGCTGCCCGCCGCGCGCACGAGCGGAACGCGGATCACGCTCGCCGACGGGCGCGAGCTCGTCGACGGCATGGCGTCGTGGTGGAGCGCGATCCATGGCCACGGCCACCCCGCGATCCGCGAAGCGCTGCACGAGCAGCTCGACCGCATGCCGCACGTCATGTTCGGCGGGCTCACGCACGAGCCGGCCGTCCGCCTCGCCGAGCGGCTCGTCGCGCTCACGCCGCCGGGCCTCGACCGCGTCTTCTTCGCCGACTCCGGATCGGTGTCGGTCGAGGTCGCGCTGAAGCTGTGCGTGCAGGTGTGGGCCGGCCGCGGGCGACCGGAACGCCACCGCATGCTCACGGTCCGCGGCGGCTACCACGGCGACACGTTCGGGGCGATGGCGGTGTGCGACCCGGAGAACGGGATGCACCGGCTCTTCACCGGTGTCCTCCCGCAGCACGTGTTCGCCGACCGCCCGCCCGACGGCTTCGACGCGCCGCTCGACGAGGCGTGGGCGGCGTCGGTGACGGAGCTGGCCGAGCGCCACGCCGACGAGCTCGCCGCCGTCATCCTCGAGCCGATCGTCCAAGGCGCGGGCGGCATGCGCTTCCACTCCCCCGCGTGTCTGCGGTTCCTGCGCGAGCTGTGCGACCGCCTGGACCTGCTGCTCGTGTTCGACGAGATCGCCACCGGCTTCGGCCGCAGCGGCGCGCTCTTCGCCGCCGAGCATGCGGGCGTCAGCCCGGACGTCATGTGCGTCGGCAAGGCGCTGACGGGCGGCGCGATGACGCTGGCCGCGACGCTCGCGACCGCAGCCGTCTCCGACGCGGTGACGGCGAGCGAGCCGGGCGCGCTCATGCACGGCCCGACCTTCATGGCGAACCCGCTGGCGTGCACGGCGGCGCTCGCGTCGATCGCGCTGCTCGAGGAGGGCGGCTGGCGCGACGACGTCGCCCGGATCGAGCGCGGCCTGGCGAACGGCCTGGCGCCCGCGCGAGAGCTGCCCGGCGTCGCCGACGTCCGCGTCCTCGGCGCGATCGGCGTCGTCGAGCTCGACCGGCCCGTCGACATGCGCGCCGCCACCGAAGCGGCGATCGCCGAGGGCGTCTGGCTGCGCCCGTTCGGCCGGCTCGTCTACACGATGCCGCCGTACGTCTGCAGCGACAAGGAGATCGAGCGCATCTGCAAGGCGATCACCGCGGCTGCGCGAAGCGCGGAACCGCGCTAAGCTGAAGCGCATACGGGCAGGCCAACCGGGCCTGCCGAAGTTCAGCAGTGTTCAGCCCGCAGTCGTTCGTCGCTCGTCAAGAGCACCCGTTGCGTCGCAGTTCACAGCACGCACACAGGAGATCGCTCACATGGCGACTGGAACCGTCAAGTGGTTCAACGACGACAAGGGCTTCGGCTTCATCACCCCCGACGAGTCAGGCAAGGACCTGTTCGTCCACCACACCGGCATCAACGCCAGCGGCTTCAAGTCGCTGCCCGAGGGTGCGCGCGTCAGCTACGACGCCGAAGCCGGTGACAAGGGGCCGAAGGCCGTCAACGTCACGACCATCTAGGTCGACGCAGCGCGCGGACACTGCGCGCACACAAGGAGGAGCACAGGATGCTCCGCATGATCTGCCGTAGCTGCCTGCGGCTGTGGGATCGCGACCGAGTGGAACACCGGTCGACCTGCCCCAGCTGCGGCGGCGCGCTCGCCTCGCGCTAGCACGCGCGACGCAGACGAAACTCGACCGGCGGCCCACGATGGGCCGCCGGTCTTCGTTTCACTCCCGTGCCCGCCCGCGCGGGCGCCCGAGGACCAGATGCGGCTCGCGCCGCAGGAACCGCTCGTGCTCGGCCGGCCGGGAGCGGGGAACGCGCTCGAAGCGCAGCTCGCCGCCGCAGCGAGGGCAGGCGCCCAGCCGCGCGAGGCCTTCGAGCATCGTCTCGCTGTACCACTCGCGGTGGCAGTGGGTGCAGCTGACCAGGGGTGTGGGGGGCATGGGGTTCGACATCCTCCGTGAGCCGACAGACAGGCAGGGCTCCAACGGCGCGCTTCCCCCGGTCTTGCGGCCACGCAGTCCCCCTCCTGGCGTTCCGGACGAACGTTCGATGCGCTGACGACATGCGGCCGGTCGGTCATATGACCGATGGCGGCCTTGGCGGGCTCGGACGTACCGTCGCGGCATGTCCGCCGAGACCACCACCGCCCCTCGCCGCTCGGAGGTCGAGCGGCCGGCCGCCCGCGGCGCCGACGAGCTCTGCTTCATGCCGGCGACCGAACTCGCGCGCGCCGTGCGCGAGGGCCGCCTGTCGCCCGTCGAGATCGCCGACGCCGTCATCGATCGCGTCGAGCGGGTGAACCCGAAGATCAACGCGATCATCCACTTCGACCCCGATCAGGTGCGGGCCGACGCGAAGGAGCTCGAGCGCAAGCAACGCGGCAGTGCGTCGCTCGGGCTGATCCACGGCGTGCCGTTCACGATCAAGGACCTGACGGCGGTCAAGGGGCTGCCGCTGACGTTCGGGATGGTGCCGCTGAAGGACAACGTCGCCGAGACCGACGCCGCCGTCGTCACGCGCCTGCGGGAGGCCGGCGGGCTGTTCCTCGGGAAGACGAACACGCCCGAGAGCGGCTACTACGGCGGCACCGACAACCACCTGTTCGGCCCGACGCACAACCCGTGGAAGCGCGGCCACACGGCCGGCGGGTCGAGCGGCGGCGCCGCGGCCGCCGTCGCCGCCGGCCTCGGTCAGCTGGCCGAGGGCTCCGACGGCGCCGGCTCGGTCCGGATCCCGTCGGCTATGTGCGGCGTCGTCGGGTTGAAGCCGTCGATCGGGCGCATCCCGCAGACCGTGCTCGAGGGCCGGTTCTACAACTGGGCCTACCACGGCCCCATCACGCGCACCGTCGACGACAACGCGCTCATGCTCGACGTGCTCGCGGGCCGCAGCATGAGCGACCCCCAGACGCTGCCCGACCCGGTCATCCCGTTCCGCCACGCGATGGAGGGCGACGTCCGCGGCCTGCGGATCGCCTACTCCGCCGACATGGGCCTGCCGACGCAGGTCGATCCCGAGGTCGACATGATCGCCCGCGCGGCCTTCGGGGCGTTCGGGTCGCTCGGCGCGGAGCTGACCGAAGCGACGCCGCCGTGGGAGAACCCGGAGGAGGCGATGTGGCACGGGATCTGGGTCCCGGGCTTCGCGTCCGAGCACGACCTCCTCGACTGGGACTCGCTGCACGGGCAGGTCGACGATCGGCTCATCGACCTCATGCACCAGGCCGAGAAGCTCACCGCCGTCGACATCGGCCGCGCCGACTCGTTCCGCGGGCACATGTGGGACACGTTCGCGGCGTTCATGGAGGACGTCGACCTGCTCGTGTCGCCGACGCTCGCGTCGGCCGCGTTCCCGCACGAGCAGTTCGCCCCGACGTGGCTCGACGGCGAGCCGCTGAGCCGGGAGCTGCTCGGCTGGCTGCTCACGTACCCGTACAACATGCTCGGCGTCCCGGCGATCACGATCCCGGCCGGCTTCACGCCGGACGGCCGCCCCGTCGGGCTGCAGATCGCGGGCAAGCTGCACGGCGACGCCGACGTCCTGCGCGCCGCGGCGTGCCTCGAGGCCGTGCGACCCTGGGGGGATCACAAGCCCGCCCTCTGAGCCGTGATGCGGCGCGCGACGCCGCTGGTACCGTCGCTCCTGTTCGCCGGGAGCGACCGTGAACCACCACGAGCGCCACCAGACCGTCGCCGGGCTCGCCGTCCTGTGCGACCCGGCGGCCGCGCCGTCCGAGCGCGCGGCCGCGGTCCTGCGCGGCCTCGCCGGCGTGGTGCCCCACGAAGCGGCCGCGGTGACGTGGATCGACCGCGCGACCGGGCGTCATGCGCTCGTCGCCAGCCGCGGGTACTCCCCCCAGCTCGTCGCGTACCTGCTGGGCCAGTTCGTCGAGCGGGACGCCGGCTGGCGGATCGCCCGCTCGCACCCGGACGAGGTGCTGTCGTGGCGCGACGTCCCCCACTACCGCCACCACGACAGCGCCCGGCACTGGTTCGTCCCGGCCGGGTACGGCGAGGGGACGTCGGTCTGCCTGCTCGACGACGCGGGCGCTCAGGTCGGCGCGGTCCATCTGAGCGTCGTCTCGCGCGAGCTGCCCGACGAGGCGCGGACGTCGCTGGACCTCCTACGCCCGTCGTTCGCCGCGTTGGCGGTCGCGCAGGCGATGCGCGCTGACGCCGGCCTGTCCGAGCGCGAGGTCGAGATCCTGCGGCTCGTCGCGGCCGGGCTGTCGAACGCGGAGATCGCCGACGAGCTCGTCGTCGCACGCCGGACCGTCGCGACGCACGTCGAGCACGTCCTCACGAAGCTCGAGGCGCGCAACCGCGCCCATGCCGCCGTCCTCGCGGCGCGCCGCGGCCTGCTGTGACAGGTCGCCCGGGCGCTCGTCGCACTCGGTTATGGTCGTGCCTTGTCGGGCGCCCATCGGATCCGCACCGTGCTGGTCACCGCCCTGGCGGCGCTCGGCCTCGCGGCTCCCGCTCACGCTGCGGACGCGAGCTGGCGCGTCGCGACGCCGTCGGGCGGACTGCAGTACTTCGCGACGGCCGACCGGCTGACGGCGGACGACACCGACGGGACGCTCGACGTGTACCAGTGGTCGTCGGGCTTCGGCGGGCTGCTCTCGCTCGTCTCCCCCTCACCGGTCAGCGGAGCGCCGCAGGGCGTGGACGTCGTCGGCGTCAGCACCGACGCGAGCGTCGTCTGGCTCAGCACGCGCGAGCGGCTGACGGCCGACGACACGGACAGCGCGCTCGACATCTACCGGCTCGTCGCCGGGGTCCCGACGCGCTTCTCGTACGGGATCGTCGGCGGCAACGGCGCGCACGACGCGATCTTCGACGCCGCGTCCGACGACGGCCAGTACCTCATCTTCTCCACGGCGGAGCAGCTCATCCCGGCGGCGGACATCGACAACGCCGTCGACATCCACGCCCGCGCCGCCGACGGCAACTTCTGGCGGGTCTCGGGCGCGCCGCAGGAGACCCAAGGGACCGACGTCGACTTCAAGGCGGCGACACCGAACGCCGGCAAGGTCGCGTGGACGACGATCGACGACATGGTGGCCGGCGACACCGACTCGGTGCCGGACGTGTACGTCAACACGCTGGGCGGCGCCACGCCGACGCAGGTGTCCGTTGGGACGAACGACGACGGGCTCAACCCCGCGACGTTCGGCGCGATGTCGGCGGACGGCAACAGCATCTGGTTCTCGAGCGCGGACAAGCTGACCGCGGACGACGGCGACAGCAGGTCCGATGTGTTCGTGCGCGCGGGCGGGACGACGACGCGGTTGTCGCTCGGGCCGAACGGGGGCGACGGCAACGCGAGCGCGACGTTCGCGGGCCTCAGCGGCGACGAGGCGACGACGTTCTTCCACACCGACGAGGCGCTCGTCACGGCGACCGATCTCGACACCGGGCAGGACGTCTACTCGCGCAAGGGCGCGACCACGCAGCACGTTTCGCGCAAGGCCTCGGGCGTGACGAACGGCTCCGTCCCCGCCACGTTCCGCGCGAGCTCCGCCGACGGCACGAAGGTGCTCTTCGACACGGTCGAGCAGCTCGTGTCCGGCGCCGGCGGCGACAGCGACGGCGGGCACCTCGACGTCTACCAGCGCGATCTCACGGCCGCCACGACGGCTCTCGTGAGCACCGACGGCGACAACGTCCTCGACGGCCTCTTCGACGCCACGTTCAACGCCGCCTCCAGCGACGGCGGACGTGTGCTCTTCACGACGGACGAGGGCCTCGCGGGTGGCGACACCGACGCGAGCCCCGACATCTACGAGCGCCAGCCGGCAGCGGCGACGACGTCGCTGCGATCCACCGCTACGCCGTCCACGTACACGGCCTTCCGCTTCGCCGCCTTCCCCGCCCTCACCACGCGGATCGTCTTCGAGACGAACGCGAGCCTGTTGCCCACCGACGGCGACGCCACACGCGACGTCTACGCGCGTGACACCTCGAGCGGCCTCCTTTCCCACGTCTCGAAGGACCGCAACCCGCCGGAGACCGCGTTCACCGCCGGCCCCGACGGCACCACGAACGACCCGACGCCGGAGTTCACGCTCGCATCCGATCCGGGCGCGCGCTTCGAGTGCAAGGTCGACGACGGCGCGTTCGCGGCGTGCGATCCGACGTTCACCATCGCGACGCCTCTGGCGGACGGCGCGCACACGGTCTCCGCACGCGCGACCGACCTCGACGGCAACGTCGACGCCACGCCGGCGCAGCGGTCGTTCACGGTCGACACGACGACGCCCCCGGCGACCGGCACGGATCCGGCTGGCGGAACCGGGACGGGCACCGGCACGGGAACGGGGACGGGCACCGGAACGGGAACGAACGACCCGCTCCTCACGCCGCTCACCGTCCGCGTGTCGGCGAAGTCGCCCCAACGCCCGCTCGCCGTGCGGCGCCGCCCCGCGATCACGCTGAGCGCCTCGTGCAGCGCGACGTGCCGGGTCAGCGCCACGGCAACCGTCCGGCTATCCAAGAAGGCGCGGCTGAGGCTCCGCACCGCCGTCGTCACCGCCACCGCCGGGAAGCGAACGACCCTGCGCCTCACGCTCAACCGCACGGCTCGCCGGCGCCTCGCCCGCGCGCTGCGCACCCGCAAGACGCGCCTGCGCGTCGAGGTCGTCGTCACCGCGCGAGCCGACACGCGAACGGCCCGCGCCACGCGCCGTCTGAGCGTCCGCCGCTAGGCCATCGGCCGAAGATGCCGATCACGGAACCGGCCGCCGTCACGACGAGACCCGCGCCGACGTCGAAGAGGTAGTGGTTGCCGGTGGCGACCACCGCGATCGCGACGACCGGCCCCCAGGCGAGGGCCAGCGCCCTGGTCCACCAGCGCCGCGCGGCGACCGCGATCGCGACACCGACCGCGGTGGCGAAGCCCACATGCAGGCTCGGCACGGCCGCCAGCTGGTTGTAGAAGACGGTCGAGCGGCCGCTCAGGGCGACCGGCGCGTGCCTGCTGACGGTGTCGGCGATGCCGATCCCGGCCAGCCGGGGCGGCGCCACCGGGAAGAGCGCGAAGATCGGCACCGCGAGCAACCAGGTGGCGAGCAGGGTGTTGCGCAGCGCCCGGTACACCCGCGGGGCGCGGCGGTACAGCCACACGAGGGCCGCGGGCACGACCACGAGCTGCGCCGCGAGGTAGACGTTGCCGGCCAGCCACGCCACCGCGGCCGAGTCGAGCGCGCGCTGCACCGAGCCCTCGACGGACATGCCGGCCGATCGCTCGAGGTCCACGATCCACCGCGCGTGCGCCCGGGCCGCAGCCAAGTCGCCCGCGAACAACCAGCGCGCGGCGTTGTAGACGACGTACGCGGCGCCGAACATGGCCAGCTGGTGGCGCCAGCTGGAGCGCCAAGGAGAAGCTGCGACCGCATCGCTCATGACGTCGGCTCGCGCCGGATCGCGAGCCCGTGCGTTCGGCCGAGGCGACCGATTAGGTACGCCGGCGGCACCACCTCGCTGAGTGCCAGCACGCCGCTCCGGCCAGTGTTGAACAGCGCCCGCGTGGCGTCGACGATCATCGGCGCCGTGATCCCGTAGATGTCGCGACCGGTTGCGACCGTCCGCCGCTCGAGCTCACCGTCGCGCACGACTGCCACGACGGTGAAGCGCGACTCCGCCCGCTCCGAGTCGCTCACGCGATCGGACGAGGGCGCGTCGGGGCTGAAGACCTCGCGGACGGTCGCAGCGGTCATGACGAGCCGGACGGTGGGCGCGTCGATGTGGCGCGACACCGTCAAGGCCTCGGGCAGCGGGTAGTCCTCCATCACCGGCTGCACGCCGAGCGGCTCGGGGTAGGCGAAGGTGCCGAACCGGGGCTCGCCGACCGTGAGCGCGACGTCGCCGTCGCGGCGCACCCACCGGCGGCCGGCCATGAGCGCCGCGGTCGCGCGTGACTGCTTCGTCAGGAGCCAGTTCTGAACGGCGTACGCAAGCGTGACCTCGACCGGGCTCTTCAGCCCCTCGGCGGTCAGCGAGGCCAGCAGATCGCCGAGCCCGCCGTAGAAGCCGACCGCGGGGACGAGCGCCACCCCGGCCTCCTTCGCGGCCGTGTCCAGGCGCTCACCGAGCGCGATCACCGGCGCCTGCTCGGCCGTGAAGTCGAGGTAGTGCGTCCCGTTCGCGATCGCCGCCGACGCCACCGGCTCGGCGCTCAGCTCGAAGGGGCCCGCGCAGTTGATGACCGCGCGCGCTCCCTCCAGGCTGCTGTGCAGCGCCCTCCGATCGTCAAGCGCCGCGACCCGCACGTCGTCGCCGTCGGCCACGCGCTCGAGTCGCGAGCGATCCCGCCCGACGAGCACGGGCGCGACCCCGTGCCGCCGCAGCTCGGTCAGCACCTGCTTCGCGGTGTGACCGTTCGCCCCGTAGACCGCGACCCGCATCACGCCGCCACCGAGGCCGGCTGGGGCGCCGCCGGCGACACCCGGGACGCGGCGGGATCGACGAAGTCGCGCTGGCGGACGAGCACGAACGTCGCGACCGCGGCAACGAACGCCGTGACGGCACCGACGAGCAGGATCTCGTTCAGCCCATCGACGGTCCCGGCGTGGAGCTGCGCGCGCGTCGCGACATGCAGATGCCCGGCGAAGATCGTGCCGAGCGCCGCGACGCCGGTCGCCGTGCCGACCTGGCGGAACGTGTTGTTCACGCCGGACGCCATGCCGGCGCGCGCCGGCTCGACGATGCCGATGGCCGTCGCCGCGAGCGGCACGTTGACGAAGCCGGCGCCGGCGCCCGCGACGATCATCCCGGTCAGCAGGTGCGTCCACTCGGACTCCACCGTCAGGCCGCGCATGAGCAGCATCCCGGCGCCGATCAGCACGAAGCCCGGAGCGATCATCGCGCGCGCCGGCACGCGCTCGCTCGCACGCCCGGCGATCGCCGACGCCACGAAGATCGCGCCGGTCAGCGGCAGGAACCGCACACCGGTCTGCGAGGCCGACAGGCCGAGCGTCTGCTGGAAGTAGATGACGATGTACGTGATCACCGAGACGATCGAGCCGTTGACCGCCAGGGCCGCCAGCAGCCCCCCGCCGAAGGTGGGCTTGCGCAGCAGCGTGAGGTCGAACATCGGCTCTCGCTGCAGCCGCTCGACGACGACGAAGGCGGCGAGCAGCACGACCGCGATCGACAGCGACGCGACGACCGTCGTCGAGCCCCAGCCGTCGGGCTCGCTGCGGATCAGCCCGAAGACGAGCCCCGCGAGCCCGCCGCTGAACGTCAGGAAGCCGAGGAGGTCGGGCCGCTTGGCGAACGGGTTGCGCGACTCCTCGATCCGGGTGAGCGTGAGCAGCAGCGCGATGGCGCCGACCGGGATGTTGACGAAGAAGATCCAGCGCCATGACAGGCCGCTGGTCAGAGCGCCACCCAGGACGGGGCCGATGGCGGCGCCCATGCCGGTGACCGCGCCGAGCGCCGCGAAGGCGACGGCCCGGTCGCGGCCGTCGAAGGCCTGCGCGATGAGCGCCAGCGACGTGGCGAACATGATCGCCCCGCCGACGCCCTGGCCGGCACGCGCGGCGACGAGGAACCCGGGTCCATCGGCCAGGCCGCACGCGAACGAGCCGGCGGTGAAGATCGAGAGGCCTATCGCGAAGAACAGGCGCCGGCCGAGCAGATCGGCCAGCGATCCGGCGGTCAGCAGGAACGCCGCGAGCGTCAGCGCATAGGCGTCGATCGTCCACTGCAGATCCGTCAGCGACGCGCCGAACGCGCGCTGGATGTCCGGCAGGGCGACGTTCACGATCGTGAGGTCCAGCAGGAGCATGAAGACGCCCGTGCAGACGGCGATCAGGGTCCACCACTTTCGGTCCATCGTGGTCTCCTTGGGGTCGGAAGGGGTCACCCCAGAAGGACGCTGCGCGAGCCGGGCATGTGACATCGCGGACGTACGTCACACAGCTGCGCCTGTCACGGCGCGGGCCGCAACCGTGTCACCCAGTGAGCAACCGCACTACGCCCACTGGGAGAACGTCACATGACCACGCACACGGCCGGCGCCGTCGAGGGGCCCACCATCGACACGACCCGCTGGCGGATCGATCCCGCCCGGTCGACGATCGAGTTCCACGCCAAGAGCTTCTGGGGCATGACGACCGTCACGGGCCGTTTCCGCCGGTACCACGGCACGCTCGACCTGACCGCCCGGCCGGCGATCGAGCTCACCATCGAGGCCGACAGCCTCGACACCGCGCACGAGAAGCGCGACGCGCATCTTCGCTCGGCCGACTTCTTCGACGCCGAGGATCACCCGTACGTGCGGTTCGTCTCCGAGAGCGCCGCGCTCCGGGGCGACGAGCTGCACGTCCGGGGCCGCCTGCGTGCCCGCGGCAGCAGCGTGCCGCTGGAGCTGCAGGCGACGCTCCGGCGCGCCGGCGACGAGCTCGAGCTCAAGGCCACGACGCACGTCGATCGCAGGCAGCTCGGCATGACGTGGAACATGCTGCGCATGGTCCGGGCGTCGAGCAAGCTGACCGTCACCGGCCGCCTGGTGCGCGACGCCGGGTGATCGGGCGACCGGCGTCAGTACGCGGCGAGCCGCTGGCCGGCCTCGGCCAGCGCGCTCGCCAGGGTCTCGACGTCCGCCAGCCACGGCGAGCCGTCGGGCCGCGGGTCGATCTGCAGGTGCAGGCGGCCTTCGTACAGGACCGTCACCGCCATGAGCTCGTGGCCGCACCAGAGCTCGGCCTCGTTGTCGTAGGCCTCTTCGGGGCCCGTGACGATCGTGCGGATCTCGTTCATCGTCCTGCTCCCTGCATGTGCGTCGCGAACCAGGTGTCGAAGTCGACCGCTCCGATGCGGGCGCCGGCGCCCGTCGTCAGCTCGCCGCCGTGCAGCTCGGTGCCGAAGTACTCCGCGTGCGGATCGGAGACGACCGTCCGCGCGTCGCCGGTCGCCGCGAACAGGCGGCGCGCCCAGTCGTCGATGCCCAGCCTCTCCGGGCCCCCGAGCTCGACCACACCGACAGGCGGGCCGACGGCGAGCTCCGCGACGGTGGCCGCGACGTCGTCGGACGCGACGGGCTGCATCAGCCCGGTCGGGAGCCGCACGTTCCCGCCATCGGCGCCCGCCTCGACGGTCTGCGGGAGGAACTCGAAGAACTGCGTGGAGCGCAGGATGGTGTACGGAACCCGCCCCGCCTCGATCTCGGCCTCCTGCGCGACCTTCGCGCGGAGGTAGCCGCTGCGGGGCAGGCGGTCGGCGCCCACGATCGACACCGCGACGTGGTGCCCGACGCCGGCGGCGCGTTCCGCGGCCAGCACGTTCCGTGACGAGGTCCTGAAGAACTCGAGCACGGCGTCGTCCTCCCAGTTGGGAGCGTTCGCGACGTCGACGACGACGTCGGTGCCCGCCATCACCTTGGCGAGGCCATCGCCGGTGATGGTGTCCACGCCGGTGCTGGGCGCCGCCGCGACCGCATCGTGGCCCTGCTCGCTCAGCCGGCTGACGACGTTGTGACCGACGCGGCCGGTGCCGCCGATGACCACGATCCTCATGACGTCGCTCCCACGCGCGCAACGGGCACCCGGCGCGAGGACCGGTGGAAATGCCACTCGTGCGCCCGCACGTGCGCGGCCAGGTGACGAACGATCACGAAGGGCGCCGCGACGACCGCGGCGATCGCCGCGACGATCACCGCCAGCGCGACGAAGACGAGGCTCACCGCGACGACGACGGAGAACGGCCCGATGAAGAGAAGGACGAGGAAGAGCCACGGAGCGAGCACGAAGATCGCGGGCGGCCCGGCCACGGGGATGACGTCGACGACCGGGATGGTGTCCCGGAGCGTCTCGCTGAAGGTGGGATACGGCTCGGTGGAGGTCATGCCGCAACCTTCCTCCGCCCCACCCGCGCTCTCTTCAGGGCAGATCCCGCGTCGGGTCCCTAGTAGAGACCGGGGACCATGACCAGGGTGTTTCCCTGACGAAAGATCCATGCCGGTCGAGGACGCTAACGAGCAAGATGACCGACTCGAAGATCACCCCGGTTCGCCACGAGGGCCCGTCGCCGCACGCGCCGCTGGCCGGCGCCCCCGCGACGCAGAAGTAGGGCATTCCCCACCGACGCGGCGCGCCCGGCAGGCGTAGCGTTGGCGCATGACCACCACGCCGACCGCCGACCTGCAGAGCCGCTGCGATCTGCTGCGCTCGCTGCACCGCCCCGGCGACCCCCTCCTCCTCCCGAACGCCTGGGACGTGGCGACCGCGCGAGCCGTCGTCGCCGCCGGGTTCCCCGTGGTCGCGACGACCAGCGCCGGCGTCGCCGCCGCGCTCGGCTACGAAGACCACGAGGGCGCGCCGGGCGACGAGATGCTCGCCGCGGCCGCGCGCATCGCCGACAAGATCGACGTCCCGGTGACCATCGATGCCGAGGCCGGGTACGGCATGGAGCCGGCCGAGCTCGTCGCCGCGCTGCGCCATGCCGGGGCCGCCGGCTGCAACCTCGAGGACAGCGACTACCGCGCCGGCCGGCTCAAGGACCCCGACCGTCACGCGGACTGGCTGAGAGGCGTTCGCCGCGCAGCGGACGACGCGGACTACCCGCTCGTCCTCAACGCCCGCATCGACGTCTTCCTCCACCCGTTCCTCGCGGGCGCGGGTCCCGGAACCCAGGACGAGCTCGTCCCCGACGCCGTGCGGCGCGCGCACGCCTACCGCGAGGCCGGCGTCGACTGCGTCTACCCGATCACCCTGTGGGAGCCATCCGCCCTGCGCACCTTCACCGCGAACGTCGAGGGCCCCGTGAACGTCGTCCGCCTCCCGCAGGCGCCGTCGCTCGCCGAGCTGGCCGAGATCGGCGTCGCGCGCATCAGCTGGGGCCACCTGCTCTTCCACGAGGCGATGGGCCGCTTCAAGGAGCGGCTGGATTCAGTCCGCGAGCACGCCGCGTAGCCGAGCGTGCCGATGCAGGCACTGCTCGGTCGGGACGGCGAGTGCGAGACGCTCGACGGGCTGCTGCGCGCCGTCCGCGACGGCGAGAGCCAGGTGCTGGTGCTGCGCGGCGAGGCGGGCATCGGGAAGACCGCGCTGCTCGAGCACACGATCGAGCAGGCGTCGAGCTGGCGCGTCGTCCGCGCGTCCGGGGTGCAGTCCGAGATGGAGCTGGCGTTCGCCGGGCTGCATCAGCTCTGCGGCCCGCTGCTCGACGGGCTCGACGCGCTGCCGGCGCCGCAACGGGACGCGCTGCGGGAGGCCTTCGGGCTGGAGACCGGCGGCGCACCGGATCACTTCCGGGTCGCCCTGGCGGTCCTCAGCCTGCTGGCCCAGGAGGCGGAGCAGCGGCCGCTCGCCTGCGTGGTCGACGACGCGCAGTGGCTCGACCGGTCGTCGCGGCAGGCACTGGCGTTCGTCGCGCGCCGGCTGCTGGCCGAGCAGATCGCCATGGTGTTCGCCGTCCGCGAGCCGAGCGACGCCGACGAGTTCGACGGCCTCCCGGAGCTCCCCGTCGAGGGCCTCAGCGACGACCACGCGCGGACGATGCTCGCGGCCGGCATCAGCGGGCGGCTGGACGCCCGCGTCCGCGACCGGATCGTCGCGGAGACGCGCGGCAACCCGCTCGCGCTGCAGGAGCTGCCGCGGGGCCTGACCCCCGCGGAGCTGGGGGGAGGGTTCGGGCTTCCGGACCGCGGGCCGCTGACGGGACGCATCGAGAAGAGCTTCCTGAGGCGGTTCGAGGCGCTGCCGTCCGACTCGCAGCGCCTGCTGCGCATCGCCGCGGCCGAGCCCACCGGTGACGTCCCGCTGCTCTGGCGCGCCGCCCAGCAGCTCGGGGTCGGCGAAGATGCGGTAGCGCCGGCGGAGGCCGCGGAGCTCTTCACGCTCGGTTCCCGCGCGCGGTTCCACCACCCGCTGGTCCGCTCGGCGATCTACCGCACGACGTCGCCGGAGGAGCGCCAGGAGATCCACCGCGCGCTCGCCGCGGCCACCGATCCGGAGGCCGACCCCGACCGTCGCGCCTGGCATCGCGCGCACGCCGCCGCGGTGCTCGACGAGGAGGTGGCCGGCGAGCTGGAGCGCTCCGCCGATCGCGCGCAGGGCCGCGGAGGCGTAGCCGCCAGCGCGGCGTTCCTCGAGCGGGCCACCGAGCTCACCCCCGATCCCGCGTTGCGCGGGTCACGCGCGCTGGCGGCCGCGCAGGCGAAGCTGGAGGCGGGCGCTTCAGAGACGGCGGAGGCGCTGCTCGGGACAGCGGAGCTCGGGCCCCTCGATGAACTCCAGCGGGCGCGGGCCGAACGGCTGCGCGCGGAGATCACGTTCGCGCGCACGCGCGGCGGCGACGCTCCGGCGCTGCTGCTCCACGCCGCGCGGCGGCTCGAGCCGCTCGACGCCGGGATGGCCCGCGAGACGCATCTCGAGGCGATGGCGGCGAGGATGTTCGCCGGGCGCCTCGGGCACGAGCCGAGCCTGCGCGAGGTCGCCGAGGCGGCGCTTGCCGCACCGGCCGCCCCCGGTCCGCCGCGCGCGATCGACCTGCTCGTCGACGGCTTGGCGACGAGGTTCAGCGAGGGCTACGCCGCCGGCATGCAGCCGCTGCGCCGCGCGCTCGACGCCTTCCGCGACGTCGAGGCCCTGACCGCGCGCGACGTGCGGTGGCTCTGGCTGGCGTGCCGCCTCGCGCAGGACCTCTGGGACGACGAGCTCTGGTACGTGCTCGCCGAGGGCGGCCTGCGCGTGGCGCGCGACACCGGAGCGCTCAGCGTGCTGCCGATGGCCGCGACGTACCGCGCCGCGCTGCACGTCCACGCGGGCGCCTTCGGCGCGGCGACGTCGCTGATCGAGGAGACCGACGCGATCATCCGCGCGACCGGCATGGCGCCGGTGAAGTACGGCTGGCTGTGGCTGACCGCGTGGCGCGGCGACGAGGCGGCGAACCTGGCCTTCCTCGAGGCCGCGCGGCGCGAGGCGACGGCGCGGGGCGAGGGCATGGGACTCGGCGTGCTCGAGTGGGCCGTGGCGCTGCTGCACAACGGCAACGGCAGGTACGCCGAGGCGCTCGAGGCCGCGGGGCGCAGCTGCGCGCACGAGGACGTCGGACCCTGCGGGTGGGCGTTCGCCGAGCTGATCGAGGCGGCCGTGCACAACGACCAGCTCAAGACGGCCTCGGCGACGCTCGAACGCCTCAGCGAGCGCACGCGGGCCAGCGGCACGGAGTGGGCCCTGGGCACCGAGGCCGGCTCGCGCGCGCTCCTCGCCCAAGGGCCGGAGGCCGAGCCGCTCCACCGCGAGGCGATCGAGCGTCTCGGGCGCACCCGCGGCGTCGTCCACGCCGCCCGGGCGCAGCTGCGCTACGGCGAGTGGCTGCGGCGCGAGCAGCGGCGGGTCGACGCGCGCGAGCAGCTGCGCGCGGCGCACGACACGTTCAGCCGCATCGGCGCCGAGGCCTTCGCCGAGCGCGCCCGGCGCGAGCTGACGGCGACCGGCGAGACCGTCCGCAGGCTCACCGTCGAGACGCGCGACGCGCTCACCCCGCAGGAGGCGCAGGTGGCGCAGCTCGCGCAGAGCGGGCGCACGAACCCCGAGATCGGCGCCGAGCTGTTCATCAGCCCGCGGACCGTCGAGTACCACCTGCACAAGGTGTTCACGAAGCTCGGCATCAGCTCCCGCAAGGAGCTGCGCAGCGCTCTCGCGGAAGCCGCTCTGGCCCCGGCCTAGGGCACCGACTAGGGGGTCTTACGGAGGAGCGCCGGTGCCCGCAGGCGCGACGGTGGCAGCTGTCCGCATCGACCGCTTCCCAAGAAGGAGTCGCACCGCATGGCCACCGACAGCACGCTCGCTCGCGTCGTCCTCGAACCCGCCTCTCAGGCGTTCGTCGAGGCGACCGCCGCGCCGCCGTTCCTGTACGAGCTGACCCCCGCCGAGGCGCGGAAGGTGCTCGACGACGTCCAGGCCGCGCCCATCGAGAAGCTCGCCGTCGACGAGCGCTGGATCACCGTCCCGGCCGAGGTCGGCGACGTCCGAGCGCGCATCGTCCGGCCGGCCGGCGTGCAGGGCACGCTGCCGGTGGTCCTGTACATGCACGGCGGCGGCTGGGTGCTCGGCAACGCCGGCACGCACGACCGGCTCGTCCGCGAGCTGGCGTGCGGCGCGGGCGCCGCACTCGTGTTCGTGGAGTACGACCGCTCGCCCGAGGCGCACTACCCCGTCGCGATCGAGCAGGGCTACGCCACGGCGCAGTGGATCGTCCGCGAGGGCGCCGCCAACGGGCTCGACCCCGAGCGCATGGCGGTCGCCGGCGACTCGGTCGGCGGCGGGATGACCGCCGCGCTCGCGCTGATGGCGCAGCAGCGCGGCGACGTGCGCTTCGTCCACCAGTCCATGTACTACCCGGTGACCGACGCGTCGATGGACACCGGCTCCTACGCGCAGTTCGCCGAGGGCTACTTCCTCACCGCCAAGTCGATGGCGTGGTTCTGGGACTGCTACTGCCCCGACCGCGAGCGTCGCCACGAGCCGTTCGCCTCGCCGCTGCAGGCCCCTGAGGACATGCTCGTCGGGCTGCCGCCGGCGCTGCTGATCGTCGACGAGGCCGACGTCCTGCGCGACGAGGGCGAGGCCTACGCCGCGCGTCTGCGCGAGGCGGGCGTCGCGATCACCACCACGCGCTACGACGGCATCACGCACGACTTCATGATGCTCAACCCGCTGAGCGAGACGAACGCGACACGCGGCGCGGTGGCCCAGGCCATCGACCACCTCCGCCGGGCCCTCCACACCGCCTGACGACCTCGTACCTCCAAGGAGTCCCCATGCGTACCAACACGCCCATCGTGCTCATCCACGGCCTCTGGCTGACCGCCCGCAGCTGGGAGGGCTGGAAGGCGCGCTTCGAAGAGCGCGGCCACCAGGTGATCACGCCGCCGTGGCCGCGGATGGAAGGTGAGGTCGAGGCCCTGCGCCGCGACCCGTCGCCCATGAACGGGCTCGGCCTCGCCGAGGTCGCCGACCACTACGACCGGATCATCCGCGGCCTCGACACGCCGCCGATCATCATGGGCCACTCGACCGGCGGCCTGCTGACCGAGCTGCTCCTCGACCGGGGCCTCGGCGTCGCCGGCGTCACGTTGTCACCGGCGCCCGTCAAGGGCGTGCTGCGCCTGCCGCCGGATCTGCTGCGCACCGTGCTCCCGGCTCTGCGCAAGCCGTCCAGCCGCAAGGGCACCGTCCCGCTGACGCCGAAGCAGTTCCACCGCGGCTTCACGAACACGATGAACGACGAGGACGCCGCGGCGGCCTACGAGCGCTACTACGTCCCGGCCCCCGGTCGCGTGATCTTCCAGGCGGCGTTCGCCAACTTCAACCCGCATGCCCCCACGAAGGTCGACTTCCACAAGGACGACCGCGCGCCGCTGCTCGTCATGGGCAACGACCAGGACCAGACGATCCCGGCGTCGGTGAGCAAGGAGGCCGCGACGCGCCTCGGCAAGTCGAAGGCCGTCGTGGAGTACAGGGAGTACAAGGGGCGCCCGCACTTCACGGCCGGCGCGCCCGGCTGGGAGGCGATCGCCGACGACGCGCTCGATTGGGCGCTGCGCCACGTGACCCCGCGGGTGGAGAAGAAGTCGCCCGCGATCGTGTGACGGAGGCTCCGATGCTCCCCACCATCGTGCTCGTCCACGGCGCGTTCGCCGGGTCGTCCAGCTGGGAGCAGGTGATCCGTCGCCTGCTCGACGCCGGACACCCGGTGACCGCCGTGGCCAACCCGCTGCGCGGCCTCGCCTCCGACGCCGCGTCCGTCGGCGACCATGTGCGGTCCATCGACGGGCCGGTCGTGCTCGTCGGCCACTCATACGGCGGCGCGGTCGTCACCAACGTCGACCGCGACGCCGGCGACATCGTCGGTCTCGTCTACGTCGCCGCGTTCGCGCCGCTGCCGGGCGAGAGCTGCTTCGAGCTGTCCGCGGTGTTCCCGGGCAGCACGCTCGGCGACACGCTGCAGGCGGTGCCGCGCAGCGACGGCACGACCGATCTGACGATCTCCTCTGACCGGTTCCATGAGCAGTTCTGCGCCGACGTCTCTTCGGGGACGGCGGCGCGGATGGCGGCCACGCAGCGGCCGGTGACCCAGGAGGCGCTCGTCGAGCCGTCGGGCGCGCGGTCCTTGTGGCAGGACGTGCCGTCGCGGTTCGTCTTCGGCGAGGAGGACCGCAACATCCCGAAGGCGCTCGAGCACTACATGGCCGAGCGCGCGCACGCGCACCGCACGATCGAGATCCCCGGCGCGTCGCACGCGGTCCCGGTCGCCCATCCCGGCACGACCGCCGGCGTGATCCTCGAGGCCGCGGCGCTGCGCGCGGCGGCGTGAGGGGGTGCGACCGATGCTTCGCGAAACCGACCCGCTGGCACTCGAGCCGTACGGCCCGATCGGCTTCGGCTCTTCGAAGGAGCTGGAACCGGTCCGAGAGCCCCTCGCCCTCGACCCATTGTCCCCGCTCCGGGCGGGACGCCCCGCCGACGAAGAGGAGGAGCCATGACTCCGGTCAACACGATGAACGCCGGGCTCCTGGTGCTGCGGCTCGTCGTCGGCGTGACGTTCGTCCTGCACGGGCTCGACAAGCTCGGCGACCTCGCCGGCACGGAGGAGCTCTTCACGTCGCTGGGCATCCCCGCCGCCGGCGTAATGGCGCCGTTCGTCTCGGTCACGGAGACCGTCGGCGGACTGCTGCTGATCGCGGGCCTGGGCACGCCGCTGGCCGGGCTTGCGGTGGCAGGCGACATGACGGTCGCGCTGCTCACGCAGCACATCGGCCACGGCTTCTTCGTCACCGACGGCGGCATCGAGCTCGTGCTGCTCCTCGGAAGCGCGAGCTTCGCGCTCGTCCTCACCGGCGCCGGTCGCTTCAGCGCCGACGCCGCCCTTGACGTTGCCCGTTTGTTCCACGTCGCGAAGGAGACCTCATGAGCACCCACGCCCCGCACGCGTACGACCCGCCGACGCCGGTTGAGAAGGTCGAGGCTGACGCCGCCATCGCCACCGAGGCGGCCGGGGAGGCACTGCGCGCCGTCGAGATCGTGGGCGTCGTGTTCCTCGCGCTGCTCATCTGCCCGCCGCTGGCGATCCTCGCCGTCGTCGTCGTGGTCCCCTTGCTGGCGACGGCGCTCATCCTGGGGCTGATCGCGGCCGTGCTGTCGGTGCCGTATCTGCTGGTCCACCACCTGCGGTCGCACGACCGCCGGCACGTGACCCTGCTCGGGCAGCGGCTGCGCCACGCCGGCCGGGCGCTCGTCGACCTCCTGCCGCACCGCATCGTCCGCGATGCGCGCAAGCTCCGGTGAGCGCAGCGGCCACCACGATCAGGCACCTGCGCCCGCGCGGCGCAGGTGCCGTGCAGCCGACGACGACCGTCGAGCTGTTCTTCGACCTCGTCTACGTCTTCGCGGTCACCCAGCTGTCGCACCAGATCCTCGACGACCTCACCGTTGCCGGCGTCGCGCGAGCCGCCTTCCTCCTGCTTGTCGTGTGGTGGGCGTGGATCTACACGACGTGGATGGTGAACTGGTTCGACCCGGCGTCCTCCGCGGTCCGCGGAGTGCTCACCGCGGTGATGCTCGGCAGCCTGCTCATGGCCGCGGCGCTCCCGGAGGCGTTCGGCGCGCACGGGCTGCTCTTCGCGGCGAGCTACGTGGCGTTGCAGGTCGGCCGCAACGTCGCCGCGGCGCTGCTCACGCGCCGCCACCGGCTCCGCGAGGTGTTCGAGCGGCTGGTCGTGTGGAGCGCCGTGTCCGGCGTGCTGTGGCTGGTAGGCGGCTTCGCGCTGGACGGCGATGCTCGCCTGCTGCTGTGGATTCCGGCTCTCGTCCTCGAGCTGCTCGCCCCGGTCGCCGGCTATTGGCTGCCCGGCCGCGGCCGAGCCGCGACGAGCGACTGGGACATCGAAGGCGGCCACTTCGCCGAGCGCTGCCAGCTGTTCATCATCATCGCCCTCGGCGAGTCGATCGTGGTCACGGGCGCAACCGCCTCCGCGGCGGGCCTGACGACGACCGTCGTCCTCTGCCTCGCCATCGCCTTCGTCGAGACCGGAGCGCTGTGGTGGCTGTACTTCGGAGCCACCGCCGAGGAGGCGCGCGAGACGCTGAGCACATGCGCCGACGCCGGCCGCCTCGCCCGCGACGGCTACACCTACCTCCACCTCCCGATCGTCGCGGGGATCATCGCCACCGCGGTCGGCAACGACCTGCTGATCGCTCACCCAAACGACGCGCTCCACGGAGTCGGCCCGGCGATGGTCCTCGGCGGCCCGGCGATCTTCCTCCTCGGCGAGAGCCTGTTCGTCTGGCGAATGACCGGCACGCTCAATCCCACCCGCGTGGCCCTCGCCGGGCTGCTCATCGCCCTCGTGCCACTTGGCGACGAGGTCAGCGTGCTGGTCGTCAGCGTGATCGTCGCCGCGTTGCTGTCGGGTCTGGCGGCTTGGGAGCTGCGCTCGAAGGTCGCTCCAGATCTCGAACCAGCGACCGCTTCCACAGCGTGAGCCTGAGGTATGTCCGCCGATCGCCGGGCGCGCGTGACGGCCGCAGCGGTCAGCGACATGTGAGGCAAAGCGTTGCCCGTCGCGCAACGTAATCGCCCATCACTTCCTAGGATCGTCGACGATTCGGCCGATTTTCAGCTCCTCCGCGACGTAGGCCTCGATCGTGTCCCGCATGGATGCGTTGAGGCCGGTGAGGCGAGCGCCCTTGCCCGCGATGACGGCGCGAATTCGGGCGTCGGCGGCGATGAACAGCTAATCGAAGGCGGCGATCTCTCCGACGGCCGCGATCGGTCGATTAGGGGAGGCGATGCGTAGCGTGCGCTCGGCCTCGCGTAGCCGTGAGGGACGCGGCCAAGACGGTCAGACGCACGATTCAACCGCCGCAGCTTGACCCATCGTTGCTGCTCGGGGATCGGCAGAGAGGGGTTAGCGACGGGGCCGCGCCGGGTCGTCGAAGCCGCAATCGAGCTCGGCGTCCACACCAACACGATCCGGTACCGCATCGGGGCGTATCGCCGAGCTCGCCGGGCATGAAACCCGCGCCAGGCAGGCGGAGCGCTAGAGCTTGTTTTGCCTCATATGGCTAAAGCGCGCTGAAGTTGACCGCGGCGCAGCCGACGATCCTGGATCATGCCTTTTCGCTCGAAGCGACCCGCGCGGGCTTCGAGGCGGCGCCGAGTACCCCCGGAAGACTTCGTGCGGGTTCAGCCTTGCCCGCGGTCAGTCAGGCGCCCGACCCGCGGGCGCCGGTTGTCGGGCGCGCCAGACGGACGCCGACAGTGGAGCTCCTGCGAGTTTCCGCCAGCACTCAAGATCGCTGACGTGATTGCCGCGTCGGTCTTAGCCGTCAGGCACGCGGCCATGCGAGCTGCGCGCTTTCGCGGAAGAGCCACCCGACGCGGCCGACTCGCGAGCGCGCCCGCTCTGCACGGACTTTGAACGCTTCTCGCCTTTAACCGTCTCGTCGACGCCGACTCGTCCGCCACGTATCGCTTGGGAGCGAAGGCGGTAGCCGATCAGAGACTCAACGATGCGCTCGCGCAGCCGCTGAATATTGTCGGACCGCATAGCGGGTAGGTCAAGTGCCGCTACGAGTGCTCGCAGCGCATCTCGATTGAGGTCGAGTCGCTCGAGATACGCAATGCCTTCATCGCGCGTGTTCATGGCGCCGAGTGCAACGCGCACATCATTCGCCTGCTCGTCGCTCAGTTGCCGCTTCGGACGTCGGGCGGGCCGGCGGCCAGCCCGGATTGTGAGGTCCCGCTGACCGGCGAGAAACGCGGCAATGTCATCGTCCGAGAGCGAGCGGACGGCGTCCGCCGCTCCCGCGAGGACGGCTGCAATTACCTCTGCCGAGGATTTTGAGGGTCTAGAGCCCGAGCTCTGCGATGAACTCATCCACGAAGCCTTCCAGTTCCGAACGGATGCCTCGATAGTCCTCGCTGCTCAGGATGACGGGCACGCCTTCTTGGGCAGCGCTGGCGAAGAGGGTCTTGTTCTCACGTAGATACGCATCGAAGACCGGCAGTTGCAGCTGCCGGGCTTGAGCGATGTACGGCCGTGCCGCCGACACCGGCCTCCCACCGTAAATCTGGATCATGGTGAACACGATCCCGAGCACCTTCGGGTCGATGCGAACGGCCCCGTTGCCCCCATCGAGCGAGGCATACTCGTTGTAGTCCGTGACTAGCTCGTCGAGGCTTCTCCGGAGATAGTCGATCCCGAGCGTCGACAAGTAGTCCGCCTTCGCAGGAATCAAGACGTGCCCGCTGGCGACGATCGCGGTCTTCGTCACGATGTTGAAGTTCGGAGGACAGTCGATGAGGATCGCGTCGTAGGCGGCAAACGCCGGGTCCTCGAGGCCGTCGGCCAGCCGGCGATGAACCCTCATGTAGTTAAGCTTCGCCTGCGTCATCGATGCGCCACCCAAGCCGGTCGCGAGCTCCAGGTCGACGTTGATGAGACCGAGATGGGAGGGGATTAGGTCGAGGGACGCACCGTTGGACCTGCCCAGCCGACGATTGACCTCACGCGGACTGATCGTAAGAGACGCCAAACTGATCTCCTTGCCTGACTGCGTCGCGTCATACCAGGCCTTGATCGTGCGACTTTGTTCGAGCTCCTCTGTCCAAAACTCGGGGCGCACGAGTGAGAACGTCAGGCTGGCCTGAGGGTCCAGGTCGATCAGGAGCACCCGATACCCCCGCCACGCGAGGTCGGCGCCGAGATTCGCCGTGAGGGTGGTCTTCCCGACTCCGCCCTTGTAGTTGATCACTGAGACAACGTGCATGGCCCCTCCCACATCGGAACGAATCGGAATACTCGCATGTGTCTTGCCAACTCGACTGAGATCCAATAATCAGGGGCGAGCGCAGACTTGAGAGGCCGCTGCGCCCTCTAGCCGTTGTGTGATGAGCGAATCACACATGAGCTTCGTTGCTCGCGTATCCTCCCCGAAGCAAATCCGCCCACCCTGCACCAAGCGCCTCGTTGCGCGTTGCGACCAGGAAGGAGGCTATAGAGCAGTTCGCGGTCGATTCCGTCGGCCGTATCCGTTGCGACTTCGGGCTCGGCCCGAACACCAAGGAGTGAACACATGATGTCCACCGCGAACGCGGTCGATTACAGCACGATCCTGCGCGATTACGAGCGGCAGGTCGAGAGCCGGATCAAGCAGTGCTACCTCGCCGAGGGGTACGTCCACTCGGATGGGAGCGTTAATGAGGACGCCCTCTTCGATGCGGCGTACGAGTTCGTGACGTCGAAGGTCGTTGTGACGAAGGACGACAAGAACGATCCGAGCAAGAGCACGACGCGCGACGAGCTCTTCGTAGCGCTCTTCCCGAACGCGCCTGGGGCCGATGGGAGCGACCCTTCCGACCTCGACCAGGTCGACAAGGCCGTTCACCGCAAGCTCAATCGCGATGCCTGGAGCCTCACCCAGGACGCGCCGACCGGCAAGATCCAGCGCCGGCTGGACGACGAGGGTTCGACGCTCGTCCTCTGTCGCAGCTCAATGATGCGCGGGGTGAACCGCCAAAACGGCGTCTTCGTCACTGACACGGCTCAGTTCATCCTCGGCGACAACCTCAAGAAGGAGCTGGACGCTCTGCAGAAGAAGGCCGAGAACGTGCAGCGGCGAGTCGAGATGCTGAAGGATCGCCACCCCGAGCTCGAGGGCGCCATCAGCGGCCAGCTCGAAGCGACGATCGGACGCGTTCAGGCCGCCCTCCCGGTGAGCACCGACTAGTAAGCGATCACGATCCGATGTGCCCGCGAAAGGCTGCGGGCACGTCGGTCACTTGAACCGATGAACAGACCGTCAGACACAAGACAGCGCGTCCACGCGGCCCTCGACGGTCGCAAGCTCACTGACCTTGAGCTTGCAACGGAGCTGGGGCTCGAGCGAGGCACCGCTGGAAAGGCCAGGCTTCGTCTCTGGGAGAGAGGCCTTGTCGAGCCCGATGATTGGGATCTCGCGCTCGCAATGAAGCGCACGAGCGCGATCCGCTGGACCGCGGTGTCCGACCCAACGCGTCAGGCGGACGTCGCGAACCGCGCAAGGACCCGGACGAAGAGGCGTCGCAAGTGGAGCGACCTCAACGTCGAGGAACAGGCAAGGTTCATCCTGCAAGGACTTAGCGACCGAAACGTCTACGCCGCGGTCATGGACGCGCAGGCCTCCGAGCGCGTGAAGAGTCGTGCGAGCGCTCGCCGCAACGAGAGCCTCGCTGCCAAACGTCAACGCCTTGCCCGCGAACGCAAGGAAGCGGAGCGCGAAAAGTCGGCGATACTCGACTTCTTGAAGATCGCAAGCCACTTGCACGAGCAGGTCACGGTCGCGAGCGGCGTCCGATCCTTCCTTATGGTTGACCTCGCCCGGTATTTCAACGGCGAGCGGACGAAGGTCCCGCCGGCGAAGTACGCGGAGGTCGCATCGGCGCTGCGCGAGGTCATGGATGACACTGGGCGCGCACTCGAGGCGGTCGAAAGCGCCATCGGCATCGCTGACGGGACGTGCCCGACGTGCGGCAACACCGTCGTCCCGCTTGAGATGGAAGATCGCCAGCTGCCTCAACACGTCGAACGTCAAGAGCCGATTATCGATGTGGAGGCGATCGAGCTTTGATCCCTTCGGCGGCAGTTGCCGCCGCGGACGATACGCCGCACGGCTGAAGGTGCGCCAGCGCTCCTAGAGTCGACTGCTCCCACCAATGCCACGCGGGACCGCTGGCGGGCTTGCCCGCCAGCGGCGTTCGTCGCTCAAGACGTGGCTGGCAAGACGTGGCTGGCACGAGGCCCGTGCGCCGCTGCGAGGCCCCGCCGCGCGGGAGACGCAACCAGATGAGTTTCGACGCTTCCTTCAGGAGACCTGAGATGTTAAGGATTCCTTCCGTGACCACAACTGAGTCGATGACGTTCAAACTCGGCTTTTCATTCACGACTAGATCTGTCACCGCGTCGACGCCAGACGTCACCTCGCGTCGCCGCCAGCCGGACAGTTCTCGCACGTCGTCAGTGCTACAACGCCCGCATAATGTCCCGCGCCGCGTCACGAAGCGACTGTTCGGATGACGACCGAGTGGAAGTGGGAGCCGCAGAGCCGAACCTACGGCAACTACGGCAACGCCAACCAGTGGACCGTCAACGCTGGTCTTGCGTCGCTCGCCCGTGAAACGGCACAGAACACGAACGATGCCCGGAGTAACGATGGAACCCCTGAGCTCGTTTACTCGTTCTTCAGGCTGCAAGGAGACGAACGAGACGAGTTCCTGCAGGCACTGGACTGGCAGCACGGACTTTCGCCGCACCTCGCCGCAATGGCGGAGTCGTCTGGGGGCGCCGTCGCCGCAGGTCAGATCAAAAGCGGGCTCGAGGCGATCGGCAACTCCGATTCGCTCGTTTTGCTTCGAATTGCCGACTACGGCTGTCATGGCCTCACCGGGCCGGAGTTCCCAGATGGAAATCTCGATGAGTCCGAGTTCGGCAACCTAATCAAGCTTTGCCGCCTAGACCTGTTCAGCGGTAAGGACAAAGCGGCCGGCGGCTCGTTCGGGCTCGGCAAGGCTGTGTACTGGCGCTTCTCCCGACTGCAGACGGTGGTCTTCAACAGCCAGGTTGATGATGGAACGCGGTCCGGTCAGCGGTTGCTCGGTGTTAATCAGGGCGTTCTTCATCGCCTAGGCGACGACAAACTCCAAGGCCGCGGGTACTTCGGTACCGCGGATGCTGAAGGCGACATCGAGTCGGTCTGGGACGACCAGACGCTGATCGACTCGCTTCGACTTACGAGGCGAAACGATCGCACCGGCACGTCGGCCCTGCTAGTGGGCTTCTATGACCCCGATCGGCCGGACCTAGGGACGGGAGACGGGTCCGAGCTCATCGGCCTTGCAGATGAGCTCAGAGAGGGTCTGGAGGAGAACTTCTGGCCGCTGCTTACTCGCGGACGCCTCAAAGTGACCATCGAGGTATTCGACGGAGCCGCCGCGCTCATGGAAGCGAATGTCGATCCCGAAGAGAGCTTCGCCGAGCTCGTCCAGGCGCTCCGTCGTTTCGACGACGGCGATTTGGACGAATCGCTCGACGAGCCGCTATCGACCGTCTGTCGCGACGTACCGATCGCGATCGCGAAGCGCAAGACCGCGGGTGGTCACGACGCGTTCGTCCACAACGCCAAGCTGATCGTGACGATCTCAGACGAGAACAAGGACTCGCTCGAGAATCGCGTCTGCCTCTTTCGCCGGCCGGAGATGATCGTCGAAACGCTAGACCGCGAGTTCGAAGGCCGGACGTACCACGCGTTTCTTCTTGCCGGGGCAGCGATCAATCCCGTCTCGCCCTCCCAGGACGACTTACGCGCAGACGATTTCCTGCGTTTCTCGGAGCCCCCGTCACATGATCGATGGATTCCCGGCAAGGGCCGCAATCAGACCTCGCAGGCCAACCTGACGGCGCATTACGTCCCGCCCTGGGTCCCGAACTTGCGAGAGATCCAGACGCACATTCTCAATGCGCTCTTCGAACTATTCGGTGCCCCACCGCCCACCGAAGATAAGCCGCCTGAGGTGATCTTCAAACATCTCCGGTTCCTCCGTGGGGAGACCAGTTCGTCGCCGGGCTCCGGTGCCGCCCGGCGCAAGCCGGAGATCGAGATCCTGGACTGCCACGTGGAGGATGGGCGCTGGCACGTCGTCTGCCAGGTTCAAGCGCGGAACCGACGCGAGGGTTGGTCGATGTTCCCGCGCCTCGCAATCGTCGGGCTTGAAGGACGCAGCTTCATCAACTGGGAGAGCTGCGAGACCGTCGCAGGTCCTGGGACCATCGATTCCGATGGACGGCTGACGCTGCCGTTCGTCGGGCGGAAGCGTCACGTCCTGACTACGTTCCGCGGCACCTCCGTCGCTGAGCTGCCGCTTCCTGCCAGTGAGACAACGATCGAGGCGGTGCTTCGCGGGCTCGATGCCGCGCAGGTTGCGTCTGGTGCCGACGAAAATGGAGGCCTGTCCTCATGAGCGTGCGGTTCGCGTGGCCCTCGTATTTGAAGCCGTGGTCGGTTTGGCTGAGCGAGATGCGAATCGACGGCCGCGACGAAACCGACCGGGTTGACGCAACGCGCCGGAGAGTGCGGCTCGATCAGGCTGGCGACTGGGAGACGGCCACATTCGAGGTGACTGCTTCGAGCGACGAAGCCCCGCCGTCCGGGGTTGCCTCGGTCACAGCGTTCGCGGTTGTGTCGTCATCCCGAGCAAACACACGCCTGCCCTTCGCCCTCCCCCCCGTCGATCCGTCAGTGTCAGACCGCTTCTCGGGGACGATCACGATCACGCGGGCAGCACTAGCTGGCGCTTGCGACCTGACGGTTGACATCGGTGGAGATGTGGACGACCGCCGTCGGCTGGTTGGAGTTGGCGACAAGTGGGATGTGATCGTCGATCCCGCCGACGCGCCAACGCCCCCCGGCAAGCCACCGTTCGACAGCGCGTGGATCGACTTCGCCGACACGACCTCGCCTCTCGTCGCCAGGCAGCAACCCGAGGCGTATGCCGTGATGGACCTGACGGGGGTCAAGCCCACGCTTCTTCTGAACGCGGGAATAGACGGTCTCAAGGAATTGCTGCTGCCAGCCACAGCTCGGCAAGAGCGGAAGCGACTGCGAGACATCATCGGGAGCTCCATCGCGCGTGACGCGACGGCGGCCCTGGTTCGAGCCGCCGCAAACGAAGTTGTCCCGATGGATCCTGAAGTACTCGACCCGCAGGAGCCGCAAGACGGGCTGCTAAGGCAAGTGTGCGAGGCGGTCGCCGGCGAGATGACGATGGTGGCCTCAGCCGGAGAGTTCTACGAGCGACTCCTCGATGCCGCTCGAGGGTCTGCGGTCGACCAGGCTCAGCTCTGGGCGGAGGTGGACGCCGCCGTGGACCGAATGACCGGCCACTCGTCGGCGGTCGCGAGCGTTGTTAGAGACGTGAAATATGTCTGACGGCGTGCTGGCGAAGTACAACCGGCGCTTGAGTCCTGACGAGCGCGAGAGCGTGCTCGACGAAAGCGTTCCGACAGGGATCCACGAGGAGCTAGTTACGCGCGCCGACGACTCTGAAATCAGTCTCGTTGTGCTGGACGCTCTCATGAACGATTTCGTGGAGCGGCGCGCTGCTGGCGCGTGGACTGACGACCGTGCGACGGCAGATCGTTGGCTCGCACCGAGGGTCCATTACGCGTTGCGTCTTACTCGCGACCTCGCCGCCGACCGCGCGATCTGGGAGTGGCTTGCGCTCCGCTACAAGGATCACACCTACTGGCGATGGTTCGACCACACAAATGTGACTCTTAGCGATGACCGTTGGCACGGTCCCGTTCACAAGCAGGCAATGGCACGGCTCTGGTGGGGCGGCGAACTGTTTCGCAACGGCGCCGACTACGGCCCGGTCGAACGGGCTTTCGTCAGGCAGGACCTTATAAACAGCTACCTGCACCGGCCCCTCGTACGTTGCCGTTCACTCGCTCTTGGGATCCTCGACGTCGTCGCACCAGCGGACGACCCGACCTCAGTCAAGTCCAGCGAAGTGAACGACCTTGCGCGGGTCCTGAACTTCGCCACCGCTGGCGCACCGCCGGAGCTCGAGACCAACTTGCAACAGGACGATTGGGCCACCTACCGCGACTGGGCCGCGCAGGACGCTGAGATGCCGGACAGTTGGGAGCAATTGCCTACTGGTCCGGCGGCCAGAGATACGACCGTGGAATCGCTGGCCGGCGGTTTCCGTGTGGCGCAGCGCGGTTGGGGGTTCGCCACGGCCGGGAAGTAACCGAGGTCCGACGGCGCGCGTATCCGTGATCTACCCGCGAGCCAGACCACCACGAGACGAGCGCGGTAAATGACAGGGCCGATCGGCGTTTAAGCGGCGATCTTGGCGACATGGCCGACGATGCTTCGCACTGACGGGCTGCCGGATCAGGCCAGCTGACCCACGAGATGAGCTGAGCGGCCGTTCAGGGACGCGGGTCTTAGCTACGGGCGAGCGCGCGACCGCTTTCGAAGTTCGTCATCAGGTGGCCTGCCACCGCTTCGGCGATGCGGCGTGCGAGGAGCGGCGGGACTGCATTCCCGATCTGGCGTGCAATTGACGTCATGGACTGATCCGCAGGCAGAACGAACGCGTCCGGGAATGACATGCAGCGTGCGGCCTCCCGCACCGTGATCGGGCGATGAGCCGACGGGTGGAGATAACGACCCTTTTCCGGCTTGTGGAATTCGGTTCTGATGGTGGGAGAAGGCCGGTCCCACCACAGCCGTCCGAAGACATCGGTGGTTCCGACAGGCTTTTTCCGCCAGCATGCTGGCACGAGGTGGGCGAGACCTGCGCGATCGAGATTGCGCTGCATCTCGAATCGATTTCCGCCATTCGGCGGCACGGCCTTGTACCGCCGAATGCTCTCGGGACGCGGGTTACGTTCGTTGTGCCAGTCTGTGTTGGTCGGCCGCAGCGACAAGCCAGCGACTGCGTCTCTGAATGTTCGCCAAGGCTCTGTACCGAACTCGTTTTTCTTCGGGTCCGAGTGAGTTGCCGTCGGCCACGGCGGGGTTCCAATCCGGGACCCAATCACGATTGCCCGACGGCGATGCTGAGGCACGCCGAAGTCTGCAGCGTTGAGGACCTGGCCGTGGACTTCGTATCCCAGACCTCGCGCTTCGTCGAGAAAGGCTTCGTACTCGACCGAGACAAGTAATTCGGGCACGTTCTCCATCACGAAAGCAGCGGGGGCCGATTCCTCAAGGGCACGCAGATACTCAGTCCAGAGTGCTCGCCGCTCTAGTCCGACTCCCTCTCGGTTTAGGGGGCTGAAGCCCTGACATGGGGGCCCCCCGATCACAACGTCGGCGGCCGGGAAGTCATTGACCTTCTCGATCGGGCCGCGGAATAGATGCTCATCTCCGAAGTTTGCGGCGTAAGTCGCCGCCGCGTCACGGTCCATCTCCACGGCGAAAACACCTTGAAAGGCCCCGGAGTCCAGGAAGCCCCGCGTCATCCCTCCACATCCGGCGAACAGGTCGATGAGGCGAAGCGTCACGGCCGCGGAACGGTAGACATCCGTTCGGACGCTCCCGCGCGGCGCGCCAGGCGCCGTAGCGAGCGATGGATCAGTCGTCTGCGTACGGGTGGAAGCGTCCGAGAGGTATTCCGAGTGTCGGCGCGCTCGTCGATGCTTTTGTGACGCGGCTCCGGCAGAGTCGCGCCGATCGAGGTCAGCGGGCAGCCCCCTGTTGCGGCGCAGTTGCGTCCTCTGATCAAGTTTCCGCGCGGATCAGGCCCACTGCCCGCTGCTGACGGTTCCGACCGGCCGGCAACCTAGTTTGACACCGTGCCAGACGCCATCGATGCGGCGATCGATGTCGCTGAGCACCACTTGGGCCGCGCTGCGTACCGCACGCTCGACAACCCTTTCCTCCGGCGGGTCGCGGTAGAGAGTCTTCCGTCACACGCACGGGAGGTACTACGCGACGTCTTGTCCGCGACACGCACGCTAGGGCAGCCGCCCACGGGGGTCGTCAACGGCGATGTTGGCGGCGTTCGTCTCGGCGTCGTGCCCCGCGATCTGCAGTCGGTTTATTCGGCCGTAGGCGTCAGAGCAGGTGTCGCCAGCGTGAATGCGTTCGCGGTCGCAACCAAGTTCTGGTGGCTTGTCTCGCACCTGTGGTGCATCGAGGTCGGACGGTTGCTGGATCAATGCCTCGGCGAGCACGTCGGTGGCAATCGTCTACATCCCGCCTACGTCGAACGTCCGCAGACGGCCGGAGCACTGCTGCGCACGCCGGTCAAGCCGCGTTCGTTCTTCGCTCAGTACCTCCGCGAAATCGCGCGCAGCGAACAGGACACTCAATTTGTTTCGGCTTCCGCCGACCTTCGCTCGTACTACTACTCGGTCGGAGCCACACCAAGCGAAATCGTGAGTGCGTTTCTCGCAACGCTCGACGCCCCTCCCCGAATTTCACGCCGTGGGCACAACCTGACGTTGATGCTCGACGTCGCCCACGCAATGCATGCCAGCGCGCACGACGCGCTCGAACCCCGAGGGAGCGGGCCCGAGATTGGCACGCGTCCTCTCCCAGTCGGGCTCCCTTCATCAGCGGTGATTTCGAACCTGATCATGGCCGTGGCGCTGGCCGACCTCCGCGACCTCCCCGCCGTCGACGGCGCGGCGACGTACGTCGACGACATTCTCATCGTTAGCTCAGATCTCCCGGAGCATGGGGAGGACCACGACGGCTACCTCCGTCGCCTTGGGGTCATCGTGCCCAACGCGGACGACCCCGATGTCGAGCGAATTGCAAGCCCGGCTGCCGCTGCGCTTGCCACCATGGTCGTCGCGGCTGACAAGGGCCGCATCTCCTACGGAAGAGTCGTCGGCATCTCCGATGCGCCCGTTGTCGCGCCTGGTTCGGACGACATCTTTATCGCGACTCCGCTCGACCCCTACTTCGACCTCCCCGACGAAGATGACGATGAGGACGCCGACGGGCCCGGCATGCAGATGCTTTTCCGGGCGCCGGCGCGGCGTGATCGCGTTCCGCGAGAGGCCGTCAGGGAGCTAATGCGGCTAACTGATGAGATTCGCATTGGGACGGATCGAGAGGAAGCGTGGTCTGACCTGAGGAAGCTGATCCGCAATACGGACGCCGTGTCGCGTCTCGAGCTCAGGTCGTACTGGACCGAACTCGCGGCCTGCGTTCACCATGCGAGAGGAAATGAAGGTCTGCGTTACATGCTCGCGGCCTTCGATGAGCTCTTCGACGATGTCGATGCGCCGTTAGGCGCTAATCGAGCATTGCGCAATGCGGTGAACGACGGCCTTCGAACGTCCCTGGCGCAGGCTGTCGCCGAGGCGATCGCCGCAACATCGGGGGCACCGGAGGCGCTCGCGGAACTTGAGGCGACAAGTGCAGAGCGCGCGCTCGGATGCACCGTCGAGGAGGTCGAAGAGCTCGCTCAAGCCATAAGACGTGAGCGGTTTGTGCGGGCAATTCTTGTTTCGGCTCCGCTCGCTGAGTTCACCGGCTGGAGTGGGCCGCTCTTCGGCGCGGACGCGTACACGGCGTTCGAGGCCTGGGCGAGCGAGACTCCCGATGGGGCCGACGCGTTTGCGATTGCGCGCGGAGTCGAAAAAGCAAAAAGGTTCGTGCGACTCCACGAGGCATGTCTGGCCGTGCATCTCTGGAACGCAACGGAGACAACGACCTGGCGGGCACGAGTCTTCAAGATCTTCGGATCCCAACCCCTTGTGTCGCGAGCATCGGTGAACGAGCTCAAGGCGCACGTCGCCAAGATCCTGCGGCGCGGAGACGGCGACTTCAAGCTCGAAGATGTTGACGACATGCGGCCAGTTCGGTTTGCAGTCCCAAGCATTGGAGTCGCCGGCGACCAACTGGAGGCCCTCGTCGACGGCGATCTCAAACGCTTGAACGCGATATCGCGGGCCGCCCGCCGCGGGATTATCGGCACGACGCGAGAGGCAGTCGCCCATGGGGCAGATGCGATCGTCTTCCCCGAGTGGAGCCTCCCCGCGCGACAGCTCCCATGGCTTTTCGAACGGAGCGCCAGCGACCAGCTGCTGGCAATTGGCGGTGAGGCTCCGCGGATCGTGGCTGGGGAGTACTCGAACCGCGTGTGGACCGCCATTCCGATCCGCGACTCTCTGAACAGGCCGGCTTGCTTCGTGCCGCCGCCGCGTGAGAAGCGTCACTTGAGCGACGTAGAAGTCCGGACGAAGGGACCGACTCCGCAGGCGCGGAGCAGTACGCGCGTACCCGTGTACAACTGGAATGGGATCGGGTTCGCGTCGCTGATCTGCTTCGAATTTGCCGACATCCGCTTCCGCGAGAAGCTCCGTGCGACCGCTGATCTGCTCACGGTCTCATCATGGAATCCCGACTGGAGATACTTCGACGCGGTTCAGGAGGCGACGACGCGGGACAACTACTGCGTCACGGTCTGCGTCAACACGAGCCAGTATCCCGGCACCAGGATCACGCGTCCTACGAAGAACGAGAAAGCGATCGCTCTCTCGATTCACGGCGCGACCGAGTCGGCTGTGATCGTCCGTGATGTTGACTTCCGCCCTCTGGTTGCCGCACGCCGGCTCAGGCGTCGTCCGAGTGAGATCAAAGCCCTTGCGGAGCCAAGAGACGGGCTCTCGAGATCCGACTACAAACCTCTGCCGCCGGGCCTGCGGTGAGCCGAGCCCGGCCCGTGCAGCGACAGGCGCGAGTCGTTGCGGACAAAACCCGGCTGCATCCCGCCCGATGTCACAAGCCCTCTGCCGGACTCGAACCGGCGACCCCTTCCTTACCATGGAAGTGCTCTACCAGCTGAGCTAAGAGGGCTGGTCGGCGAAGCGTAGCGCGACGGGGTTCGGGTGGGCTTGGGAGGCGCTTCGGTGAGCGGGCGTCAGCCGAGTTGGGGAGAGATCTCCCGTTGGCTTTGAACGGGTGTCATTCGAAGCTGCCAGCTTCTGGTCGGAGCGGAGAAGTGGGGGTAGAGCCGCTTTGTGACGACCCCCCCGCCACATGCCGTCCTGCTCGATCGCGATGGGACGATCGTGGTGGACGTCCCGTACAACGGCGATCCGGCGAAGGTTCTTCTGATGGCGGGCGCGCGCGAGGCGATCGCGCGGCTTCATCAGGCCGGGATCGCGACTGCGGTGGTCTCGAACCAGAGCGGGATCGGGCGGGGGATGCTGACCCGCGAGCAGGTCGACTCCGTCAATCGACGGATCGAGGAGCTGGTCGGTGCGCCGCTTGGGCCGTGGCTCGTTTGCCCGCATGGGCCGGACGACGGCTGCGACTGCCGGAAGCCGTTGCCGGGCCTCGTCAACCAGGCGGCCGAGTCCCTTGGGGTCGACCCAAGCGACTGCGTCGTGATCGGCGACATCGGGGCTGACATCGAGGCTGCGAAGGCCGCGGGTGCGCGTGGGATCCTCGTGCCGACCTCCATCACTCGCGAGGAGGAGATCGACGCGGCCGATGAGGTCGCGGACAGCCTCCTCGAGGCGGTGGAGCGGGTGCTCGAGCAGAGGGTGGCGGCGTGACCCACGTCCTCTACTGCCGCCTCGACAACGACGGCGACGTCCTGCTCCAGGGCCCGGCGATCCGGGCCGTTGCCGCAGGCGCCGACAAGGTGACCCTGCTCTGCGGGCCGAGAGGACGCAAGGCCGCGGAACTGCTGCCCGACGTCGACGAGATCCTCGTCCACAAGGCCGCCTGGATCGACGCGCAGCCGGACCCGGTCGACCGCCAGACGATCGACGCACTCATCAACGAGCTCCGCGACCGCCAGATCGACCAGGCGCTCATCTCGACGTCGTTCCACCAGAGCCCGCTGCCGCTCGCGCTCATCCTTCGCATAGCCGGCGTGCCGATCGTCTCGGCGATCAGCATCGACTACCCCGGCACGCTGCTCGACGTCCGCGCGCCCGACCCCGGCGACATCCATGAGGTCGAGCGGGCGCTGGGGCTCGCCAAGACGCTCGGCTACGAGCTTCCGCCGGACGACGATGGCCGGCTCAAGGTCAACTCCGGCGAGAAGCCAAGCGGGATCGAAGAGCCGTACGTCGTCGTCCACCCCGGCGCGTCTGTTCCCGCGCGCGCGTGGGAGCCGCATCACTACCGCGCGCTCGTTCACGAGCTGACCGACTCCGGAACGAACGTCGTCGTCACCGGCGGCCCCGGCGAACGAGAGCTCACCGCGTTCGTCGCAGCGGACGAGGCTCTCGATCTCGGCGGCGCCACCGATCTGCCCACTCTGGCGGCGACGCTGGAGCAAGCCCGGGCGGTCGTCGTCGGCAACACCGGCCCGGCGCATCTCGCGGCCGCGGTGCAAACACCGGTCGTCTCCCTCTTCGCCCCAACCGTCCCGGCAGCTCGCTGGCGGCCATGGAAGGTCCCCCACGAGCTGCTGCACGTGGAGGTGCCCTGCGCGGGATGCCGCGCGCGCCTCTGCCCCGTGTCCGGCCACCCCTGCCTGAACGAGGTCCCAGTGTCCGCAGTGCTGAACGCTCTCGAACGGCTCATCACGCCGGTGGTCGCATGAGCCTCAAGGTCGCGATGGTCAGCGAGCACGCGAGCCCTCTCGCGGCGCTCGGTGGCGAGGACGCGGGCGGGCAGAACGTCCACGTCGCGTCGCTCGGCCGGGGGTTGGCGGACCTCGGTTGCGACGTCGTCATCCACACCCGCCGGGACACGCCGCAGCTCGAGCGCCGCGTGCAGCTCACCGAGAACCTCGCGGTCGATCACGTCGACGCCGGCCCGCCGGAGGAGGTCTCGAAGGACGAGCTCCTCCCCCACATGGACGCGTTCGCCAAGGACCTCCACGAACGATGGAAGAACGACCGTCCGGACATCGTCCACGCGCACTTCTGGATGAGCGGCCTTGCCTCGCTCCAAGCGGCGCGGCCGCTGAACATCCCGGTCGTCCAGACGTTCCACGCGCTGGGTGTCGTCAAGCGCCGCCAGCAGGGCATCAAGGACACGAGTCCGCCCGAGCGCGAGCACCTCGAGCCGCAGGTCGCCCACGACGTCGACCACATCATCGCGACGTGCAGCGACGAGGTGTGGGAGCTCGTGCGCCTCGGCGCCGACCGTCACCACATCTCCGTGATCCCGTGCGGCGTCGACCTCGACCACTTCACGCCCGACGGCCCCGCGCTCGAGCGCACCCCGGGCATGCAGCGCGTCGTCACGATCTGCCGGCTGGTGGAGCGCAAGGGCGTGGGGAACGTCATCGAGGCGGTCGCGGCGCTCGACGGAGTGGAGCTGCTCATCGCCGGCGGCCCGCCCAAGAAGCGGCTGCACGAGGACCCCTTGGCCAGGCGCCTGATGGGCGTCGCAGAGCAGCTCGGCGTCGCGGACCGCGTCCACTTCCTCGGCCAGGTCGCCCGCGACGACGTGCCGGCGCTGCTGCGCTCGGCCGACGTCGTCGCCTGCACGCCGTGGTACGAGCCGTTCGGCATCGTGCCGCTCGAGGCCATGGCCTGCGGTGTGCCGGTCGTCGCCAGCCGCGTCGGCGGCCACATCGACACGGTCGTGGACGGCGTGTCCGGCCTGCACGTTCCCCCTCGCGACCCGGAGAGCTGCGCCATGGCCCTCCGGGAGCTGCTCGCCGACCCGGAGCGGCGCGAGCAGCTCGGCAACGGCGCGGCGCGGCGTGCGGCCCGCGGCTACGACTGGCGGCGGATCGCCGTGGCGACCCGCGACGTCTACGCGCGCATCGTCTCGGGCGAGCACCACGAGGCCGCCCGCCCCGCCCGTCACGTCCGCACCCGCTCGGGGGAGGGAGCGTCGGCGTGACCCGCCCCGCACCGCTCGTCGTCATCGGCGACGCCCTGCTCGACCGCGACCTCGAGGGCAGCGCGCTCCGTCTGAGCCCGGACGCCCCGGTGCCGGTGCTGAGCGACCTGGAGAGCACGCCCCGCGCGGGCGGCGCCGGGCTCGCCGCCGTGCTGGCGGCGCGTGACGGGCGCGAGGTGACGCTGATCACGGCACTCGCGCGCGACGAGGCGGCGCAGGAGCTGCGCGCGCTGCTCGCCGGCGAAGGCATCACGGTGGTCGACCTGGGCCTCGACGGCGAGACGCCCGAGAAGGTCCGCGTGCGCGCGGGCGGGACGGCGCTCGTGCGGCTCGACCGCGGCGGCGCGGGCCGGACGGTCGGACCGCTGACGCTGGACGGGCGCCTGGCGATCGCGCGGGCGAAGGCGGTGCTGGTGTCCGACTACGGACGCGGCGTGGCCGCCGATCCCAAGGTGCGTGCTGCACTGGAACGCCTCGGGGCAGACCGTCCCGTGGTTTGGGACCCGCACCCGAACGGCCCTCCTCCGACGCGTGGCGCGACGCTCGTCACGCCGAACCGCGCGGAGGCGGAGCGGTTCGCCCTCACTTCGGGTGCGGATCCCGCTCCGGAGACGGCGGCCTCTGCGCTCGCCCGGCACTGGAGCGCGGTCTACGTCGCCGTGACGCTCGGCGCGCGCGGCGCCCTGCTGCGCAGCGGCGATGAGGACGGGCCGCCGCTGGTGGTCCCGGCGCCGTCGGTCGCCCACGGGGATCCGTGCGGCGCGGGCGACCGCTTCGCGTCGGCGGCGGCGGGCGCGCTCGCCGACGGCCGCCTCCCGAGCGAGGCCGTCGCCTGCGCCGTCGAGGCCGCCTCGCGGTTCGTCGCCGCCGGTGGAGCGGCGACGCATGGCCGCACACGCACCGCTCCGCCTGCGACGCAGAGCGCGGTCGAGCTGGCCGAACGGGTCCGCGCGCAGGGCGGCACCGTGGTCGCGACGGGCGGCTGCTTCGATCTGCTGCACGCGGGCCACGTCCAGGTGCTCCAGCGCGCCCGCGCGCTCGGCGACTGCCTCATCGTCTGCCTCAACTCCGACGCCTCGGTCCGCCGGCTGAAGGGCCACGACCGCCCGCTGAACGACGAGCACGACCGGGCCGCGGTGCTCGAGGCGCTGCGCTGCGTCGACGCGGTCGCGGTCTTCGAGGAGGACACGCCGGAGCAGGTGCTCGCGACGCTGCGCCCGCACGTGTGGTGCAAGGGCGGCGACTACGCGCTCGGCGAGCTGCCGGAAGCGAAGGTCGTCGCCTCGTGGGGCGGGCGGACGGTGGTGCTGCCGTTCCTCGCCGGGCGCTCGACGTCGTCGCTCATCGAGCGCGCCCGCGGCTGAGCTAGGGGATCGGCCCGCCCAGCGCGCTGACGACGACGCCCACGAGCGCGGCGCCGAGCAGCACTTGCAGCGGGCTGCGTCCCAACAGGAAGAGCGCGACAGCGGCGGCACCGACCACGACGCCCTGCCACACCTCGGCGATCCCCGACGCGAGCGGCACCGCGGTGCCGATGATCGCCCCGACCGCGGCCGGCCCGGCGCCATCGAGGAACGCGCGGGCGTTGACGTTCCCCCGGAACGCCGCGAACCGGCGGCCGCCGAGGCCGATGACGAGGAACGATGGGAGGAACGCGACGACCGCGGCGATGATCCCGCCGCCGAGCCCCGCCGCCGCGTAGCCGACGCCGCCGACCGTCTGCACGACCGGCCCGGGCGTGAGCTGGCCGAGCGCGACGACGTTGAGGAACTCCGTGTTCGTCATCCAGCCGTGGCGCTCGACCGCGTCGCCCTGCATGAGCGGGACGATCACGAAGCCGCCTCCGTACGACAGGGCTCCGACCTTGATAGCGGTCCACACGACGGCCGGCAGCTCGCTCGCCCTGCTCGCGGCGAGGAGCGCCAGCGCCGGCCAGGCGTGGAGCGCCGTGTGCTGCACCCAGCGCCGGCGCAGCCCCAGCTCGACCAACCCCGACGCGAGCAGCCCGAGCACGACCCACGCTCCGACGAAGGCCGCCAGCGCGGCGCCGATCACCGCGTACGCGGCGGCGCGAACGACGCTGGCGCCGGGCGTCTCACGCGCGCCCGCGAGGCTCGACCGCCCGAGCGCCACGCCCGCCTGCACGACCACGGCGACCACCGCGGCGCCCGCTCCCGCCGCGAGCGCGCGCAGCCACTCCGGCGGCGCGCTCGACAGCGTCGCCGCTGCGAGCGCCAGCAGCAGCACGAGCCCCGGCAGGATGAACGCCAGGCCGCCGACGATCGCGCCGGGGATGCCGGCGACGCGCTGCGCGCAGTAGATCGCGAGCTGCGTCGACGCGGGGCCGGGCAGCAGGCCGCAGGCCGCGTTCGCGTCCTCGAACTCTCGGGCGTCGATCCAGCCCTTGCGGTCGACCACGAGGTCGCGCAGCAGCGCGACGTGCGCGGGCGGGCCGCCGAAGCCGATGACGCCGATGCGGCCCCATTCGCGTAGGACCTCCGGCAGGCCGACGTGCACGGCCCGCCATGATGCCGGGCCGTGGACCTCGACACCGTCCTGCTGGCGCTCGGCGCCCTGCTCGCATTGGGCGCCGCGCTCTCGGGCATCGCCCAGCGCTCGTTCCTGTCCCTGACGGCCGTCTTCGTCGTCGCCGGCTTCGTGCTGGGCGAGGGCGGCCTCGAGGTCCTGCAGTTCGACCCGACGTCCAAGTTCGTCGAGGACCTGGCCGTGATCTCGCTCATCGTGATCCTCGCCCGCGACGGGATCGAGATCGATCGCGAACTACTCACGACCGCGTGGCGGCTGCCGCTGCGCAAGCTCGTGCTGGCGATGCCGCTGACCGGCCTGATCGTCGCGGCCGCGGCGATGCTGACGACCGACTTCGACTGGGAGCACGCGCTGCTGCTCGGCGCACTGCTGTCGCCCACCGATCCGGTGCTGTCGAACGCGGTCGTCACGAACCCGCGTGTGCCGCGCGTGATCCGGCACTCGCTGAACCTGGAGAGCGGGCTGAACGACGGCCTCGCGCTGACCGCGGTGCTGACGTTCCTCGCCGCCGTCGATCCGGACGGCGGCGGTTTCGTGTGGTGGGAGTTCCTGCTGCAGGACGTGGGGATCGGGCTTGCAACCGGCATCGCCGTCGGATGGGTGGGGTCGCTGCTGATGCCGCGCACGCTCGGCTTGCAGGCCGAGCTGCCCGATCACCAGCGGGCGCTCTTCGGCCTCGGCGTCGCGCTCGCGGCGTACGGGATCGCGCTGGCGCCGCCGGAGGGCAACGGGTTCATCGCCGTCTTCGTCGCGGCGATCACGCTCGGCATCCGCCGCCCCGACATCCGCCGCGCGGTCGAGGAGCGCTCCGAGGACATCGTCGAGATCGTCAAGCTCGTCGTGTTCGTCGTCTTCGGCGCGATCCTCACGACCGACGTGCTCTTCGCCGACGGCTGGGCCGCGGTGGCGATCGTCGCGGTCACGTTCCTCGTCGCCCGACCGGTCGCCCTTTGGTTGTCCCTGCTCGGGACGGGAACCGACCGCGCGACGTGGGCGTTCATGAGCTGGTTCGGCCCGAAGGGCGTCGCGACGATGGCGTTCTCGCTGCTCGTCCTCGCCGAGCAGGTCCCCGAAGGCGAGCGCCTCTTCGGCATCGCCGCCCTCGCGGTCTTCGTCTCCGTCCTCGCCCACGGCCTCACCGACACGCCGGGCGTCGAGTGGCTCGCGCGACGGTCACCCGAGCCCGAGCGCTCGCCGTGAGTTCCGTCCGTCCGCGAACATATGTTCGTGTGCGTGAGGTTGACGAACAGAGCGCAGGGCGACCTCGGAGAGCTCTCGGCGATCGACTGGTTCGTCAGCCGCGGTTCGCACGTCTACCTCCCACTCGGCCACGCGCCGGACTGCGACCTCGTCGTCGACGACGGCGAGAAGCTGCTCCGGATCCAGGTCAAGACCTGCACTCGCATCGAGAACGGGCGGTTCACGGTGATGCTCGCCACGAAGGGCGGCAACCAGAGCTGGTCCGGCACCGTCAAGCGCTTCGGCGCCGACCGCTGCGACCGCCTTTTCGTCCTGACCGGGGGCGGCCGGCGGTGGCTGATCCCGTCCGAGCGGGTGGAGGGCGAGACGGCGATCCTGCTGGGCGGCCCGAAGTACGCGCCCTTCGAGATCGAGCCCGGTCGCCCGATTCCCCCTCGCTAAACTCCATCGCCGCGCCAGGCGGGATACCGAAGCGGTCAAACGGGCGTGACTGTAAATCATGTGGCTCAGCCTTCGCAGGTTCGAATCCTGCTCCCGCCATAAGTAGGAATGTGCAGGTAAGAGCCCGCCAGATGGTGGGCTCTTTGCATGTCGCGCCCTATGTGAGGTCTATCGCGTTCGGTCCGGGTACGCCGGGTACACCACCCCGACCGGAGACGTTGTTGAATGAGGGCGACGACGACACCATGGATGGGCGCGTGGTGACGCGGTTCAAGCGAGACGCGTCGCATGAGCGCGCCCGCGCTCTGCGCGAGCGTCTGCCTGCGGAACCCGAAGCGGTGACGCGGTTGCGGCGTGCCGTCGTGGATCTCGCGCGCGCCAACGGGGCCGATGAGCGCCTGCTGGGCGACATCCGGCTCGCGGTGTCCGAGGCGGTCGCGAACGTCGTCATGCACGCGTACGACGACGGCGATCAGGGCTGGGTCGAGTGCCGTGCGCGCTTCGACGACGGCGTCCTCGAGGTGCTCGTGGCCGACGATGGCCTGGGAATCCGAAGCAAGCCTTCGACGGGTCAGGGCCTGGGACTCGGGCTCGTCGCGCAGGTCACGTCCGACTTCAGCATCGGGCGGCGCGCGCCGCGTGGCACCGAAGTGCGCATGTGCTTCGTGCTCGGCGTTCCGGCATGATCTGAGCGTGACCGAGGGGGATCCGAACGCCGAGTTCGAGCGGCGTGCTGCGCTGATCGAGGCCAACGGCCGGCGTGTCAACGAGGCGATCGAGCGGGGGCATCGCGGCAGCGACCGAGCCATGTTCATGTGCGAGTGCGGACGGCTCGGATGCACGACAGCGATCGAGCTCACCCTCCGCGACTACGAGCAGCTGCGCGCCGGCTACGACCGCTTCCTGCTGCTGCCCGGCCATGAGCTGCCCGACGTCGAGACGGTCATCGAGCGTCATGAGGGTTACCTGATCGTGGCCAAGGAAGGCGCCGGCGTGGACATCGCGCGGGACACGGACCCGCGCGAGGACACCAACCCCATCTGAAGCTTCAGCCGAGCATCCGCTCCCAGAACGCGAGCAGGGCGGCCCGCGCGGCGCCGCGGCGCCGCGGCGCGTCCCCGCCATCGCCGAACGTGTCGAGCAGGTACGCCCGATGGGTCGCCATCGCGAGGCGAGCCGACTCACCCGGGTCCGGCGGCGGATGCTCGGCCTCGCGCAGCAGGCGTTCGAGCAGCCGCCGCGGAGCCACAAGAGCTCGATCGAGCTCCGCCGCCACCTCCGAGTCGCGGCGCGCCGCGTCGTCGATCGCGCGCAGCAGCCGGCCGTGCTCGGCGTAGACGGCGACCTGGCCGTCGACCATCGCCTCCAGCAGCTCGCGGCCCTCCAGCCGCTCGACGTGATCGACGAGCGGGTCGTCCGAGTCGGGCAACAGCTGAGGCGCCAGCGCCGGCACGCTCGGGAAGTGGCGGTAGAAGACTGTCCGCGCGAGCCCCGCCTCGTCCATCACCGCGCCGACCGTCAACGACGAGAACGGCCGCTCCAGCAGCAGCGCCCGCGCGGCCTCGAGGATCCGGCGCCGCGCCTCCTCCGACGAGACGCGTGCGCTGCGAGCTGCAGTTGACACAGTGTCGCAAGCATGGCACAGTGGGCTTTGCGACACAACGTCACAAAGGACCGAAGATGCGAGCGACGATGGACAGGCTGGATAAGAAGATCGAAGGCAGCGTCACGCTCTCCGACGGACGGGCGCTGAGCTACACGACCTACGGCGACCCGCTCGGGACACCGGTTGTCGTGCTCGACGGGCCCTGCTCCCGCGGGCTCGCGCGGGCGGCGGCGGAGACCGCGGCCGCGGAGGGGATCAGGCTCATCGCGCCCGACCGGCCGGGAGCGTTCGGGAGCACGCCGCAGACCGGCCGGCGGATCGTCGACTGGCCGGCCGATCACGCCGCGCTGCTCGACGCGCTGGAGATCGAGCGGGCGGGCGTCTTCGGGCAGTCGGGCGGGACGCCCTACTCGCTCGCCGCGGCCGCGGCGCTCCCGGATCGCGTCACGGCGGTCTCGCTCATGGGCGCGATGGCGCCGCTGCACGACAAGGGCGCGATGAAGGAGGCCGGGTCGCAGGTCCGCGCCGGTGCGCGGCTCGCGCGCAAGGCGCCGTGGCTGCTCAAGTTCGCGCTCCGTCGGCAGGACCCCGAGAAGATGGCGCGCAAGGCGGTCACCGAGCTTCCGCCCATCGACGCGAAGCTCATGCAACAGGACCGCTGGTGGCAGCTCCACCTGACCTCGACCGAGGAGATCCTCGGCCAGGCGCCCGCGGTCGTGGAGGAGCTCGCGCTCATCGCCAAGCCGTGGGGCGTCGACTTCAGCGCCGTCCGGTGCCCGGTCGAGTTCTGGACCGGCGAGGGCGACCCCGTCCACCCGGCGCCGCACGCCCGCCGGCTCGCGAAGGCGCTCGGCGGGCGTCCGGTCCACGTCATCCCGGACGCGGCGACGTTCGGCCTCCTGCCGCACTACGCCGAGGCGCTGCGCCACGCGCGCGGCGCCTGAAGGGGGCCCGCCGCAGGGTCGGACGGCGGGCCCCCGAGGTGCTACGGGATGAGCACCTTGTTGATGACGTGGATCACGCCATTCGAGGCGTCGATGTCGGTCTTCGTGACCTTCGTCGACTTGTTGAGGAACACGTTGCCGCCGCGCACCGAGATGCGGATCGACTTGCCGTTGACGGTCTTCGCGCTCTTCAGCTTCACGACGTCGGCGGCCTTCACCTCGCCGGCGACCACGTGGTAGGTCAGGACCGCCTTGAGCAGATCCGGGTCGTTGGAGACCTTCTTCAGCGTCTTCTTCGAGAGCTTCTTGAACGCCTTGTTCGTCGGCGCGAAGACGGTGAACGGACCGTCGGCGGACAGGGTCTCGACCAGGCCGGCCTTCTTGACGAGGCTCACGAGCGTCGTGAACCGCGGATCACCGGCGGCGATGTCGACGATGGTCTGGGCGGAGCCGGCGGCCTGTGCCGACGGTTCCGCCGTGGCGGTCGAGGCGACGGGTACCGCAAGCGCAGCGGTACCGGCGAGGACGAGCATGATGCGCTTCACGAGGACGACCTCCCATTGGGGGGGTTGGAGTTCGTCCCCGGTACGGCGGCGGCCCCGAACCGAGATGGTCGAACTGCGCCGAGATGGCGCGCGGCTCGACCCAATTCCGGGTGCGACGGCCTAGACGGCGTCGCGCAGCCGCTGCGCCTCGGGCAGCGACTCGAGCTTCTTGAGCGTGTGGTTCTCGATCTGGCGGATCCGCTCGCGCGTCACGTTGAACGCCCGGCCGACCTCCTCGAGCGTCCGCGGGCGCCCGCCGAGCAGGCCGAAGCGCATCTCGATGACCTCGCGCTCGCGCTGCGGCAGCGCCTGGAGCGCCTTGCGGACGTTCTCCTTGCGCAGGTTCTCCGACGCCATCTCGAACGGCGAGATCGTGGACTGGTCCTCGACGAAGTCGCCCAGCTCCGACTCCTCCTCGTCGCCGATCGGCTTCTCGAGCGAGACGGGCTGCTGGCTCATGCGCAGGATGTCGCGGACCTCGCGGGTCGTGCACTCGAGCTCGGAGGCGATCTCCTCGGGCGTGGGCTCGCGGCCGAGCGACTGGACGAGCTGGCGCTCGACGTGCACGACCTTGTTGAGCTTCTCGACCATGTGGACCGGGATGCGGATGGTGCGGCCCTTGTCGGCGATGGCGCGGGTGACGGCCTGCCGGATCCACCAGGTGGCGTAGGTGGAGAACTTGTAGCCGCGGCGGTAGTCGAACTTCTCCACCGCGCGGATGAGGCCGAGCGAGCCCTCCTGGATGAGGTCCAGGAACGTCAGGCCGCGCCCGAGGTAGCCCTTGGCGATCGAGACGACGAGCCGGAGGTTCGCCTCGACCATGTGCTGCTTGGCCGCCATGTCGCCGCGCTCGATGCGCTTGGCGAGGGAGACCTCCTCCTCGGCCGTCAGCAGCGGCACGCGGCCGATCGACCTGAGGTACAGGCGCAGGGAATCCAGCGACGGCTCGACGGTCAGGTCGATCTGCGGCTTCTTCGCCGTCTCCTCGGCGTTCGGCTCACGACGGGCGGCGGCGGCCGCCTCGACCTTCGCGGCCTCGGACGTCGCGGCACGGCCGTCGGCGCCCACGACGTCGATGCCCTGGTCGTCCAGGTAAGAGTGCAGCTCCTGCACCTGCTCCTTGGTGACCTCGACTTCCTCGAGCGCCGTCGCGATCTGCTCGAACGTCAGGAGACCCTTCTCCTGACCCTCCGCGATCAGCGGACGAAGCTCGTCGAGATCGGCGATCGACGTCTCGTCAGCAAGTAGCGACTTCTCGCTCAACGGTTCCCCCCCGGGTCCTCTACGGCTGGCCTGTTGCCATCAACACAAGATGCGGTCCCATCCACACAGACACCATCGGACATGTGTCCGGTCGACCTTTAGCGCTTTCTTGCATCCGGTCGCACAAGCCGAGTATGGATGATCCGCAAAGCGGTGTCGATGCCCGTCGCTACGCTCGTTGACGTGAACGTGGTCTCGTCGCTCGACGTGCAGGCCTCGCTGCCGACCCTGCACGTCTCGTTGTCGCGCGTCGGCGTCACCGGCGTGGAGAAGGTCATCCGGATCAACGACCAGCTCTTCAGCGCGCGTCTGGAGTGCTACGTCGACCTCGGTCCGAAGCAGAAAGGCGCGCATATGTCGCGCTTCGAGGAGACGGTCAACGACGCGATCGGCGAGGCCGTGCTGGGCGAACCGGCGTTCCGCGCCGAGCAGCTCGCCGCCCGCATCGCCGAGACGGTGAGGGAGCGTCAAGACGCGTTGCGCGCCGAAGTGACCGTCGCCGCGCGGTACCCGGAGCACAAGCCGGCGCCCGTCAGCGGGATCCTCACGCAGGAGATCTACACGATGCTCGGCTCGGCCGTGGCGAGCGAGAATGGCACGCGGAAGCTCATCGGCGTCCAGGCCCAGGGCATGACCGCGTGCCCGTGCGCGCAGCAGCTCGTCGCAGGCTCGGCGCGCGGGCGCTTGTCCGACGACGGCTTCAGCGACGACGAGATCGCCCGCATCTTCGACCACGTCCCCGTCGCCACGCACAACCAGCGCGGCCTCGGGACGCTGCAGATCGGCTGCCCCGAGGACTGCGTGCTCGAGCTCGACGCGACGCTGCTGCTGTCGATCGTCGAGAGCTCGATGTCATCCGAGATCTACGAGCTCATGAAGCGCTCCGACGAGGGCGCGGTCGTCGAGAAGGCGCACCGCCAGCCGCGGTTCGTCGAGGACTGCGTGCGCGAGATGATCGGGGGCGTCGTCGAGCGGCTCCCCCAGCTCACCGACGACCACTTCGTCTCGGCCAAGCAGGAGAACCTCGAGACGATCCACCAGCACAACGTGGTGGCGGAGCGGTTCGGGCTGCTGGGCGAGATCAAGCGGGAGCTCGCCTCGGGCGAGCACCTGCCGCATCACACGTCGGCGCGCGAGTGGCTCGACGCGGCCGGCCGCTGAGCCTCCGCCAGCTTCCGCAGCCCGAAGAAGAAGTCGATCCCGCTGATCACCGTCACGGCGACGGCGGCGTAGACGAGCCCGTCGACCCACGCGGGTGACGGGTCGAACAGGATCAGGAAGAAGATCGCCGCGACCTGAACGACGGTCTTCGCCTTCCCCCACCCGGCGGCGGCGATGACCTGCGGCGCCTGCGCACGGGCGATCGTGACGGCGAGCTCGCGGGCGATGATCACCATCGCGACCCACGCGTCGAGGCGGTCGAGCGACACGAGCGAGACGAGCGCCGCGATCACCAGCAGCTTGTCGGCGATCGGGTCCATCAGCTTGCCGAACGTCGTGACCGACCCGCGCGAGCGCGCGAGCCAGCCGTCGACGAAGTCCGTCAGCGACGCGAGGGCGAAGACGACGGCGGCGAGCACGTCGCCGTGCTCGGTCTCGCCGAGGAGTGCCACCACGAGCACCGGCACCAGCAGGATGCGGAGCACCGTGAGGACGTTCGGGACGTTGACCGGGAAGATGGACTGAGACTACCCCGGCTCCACCGGGGACTCTCGCGCCCCGTACCGGGTTGCTCCGGCGCTCGCGGCGACGACGAGCGCCATGGCGACGACCTGCCGCGCCGCGAGGTCCTGGCCCGCGATGACGAAGGCGGCGATCGCGCCGACGGCGGGCTCGAGGCTCATGAGGATCCCGAAGACGTGGCTCGGCATCCGGCGCAGCGCCTCGACCTCGAGCGAGTACGGGATGACGCTCGACATGAGCGCGACGGCGAGGCCGATCGCCAGGATCTCGGGAGCGAGCAGGTCGGAGCCCGCCTCGACGATGCCGGGAACGATCGGGACCAGCGCGGTGACGACCATCGCCAGCGCGAGCCCGTCCATCCCCTCGAAGCGCTCGCCCGTGCGCTTGTTGATGAGGATGTACGCGGCCCACAGCACGCCCGCGGCGAGCGCGAAGAGGACGCCGGCGGTGTTCGCTCCCCCGCCCGGCCCCGCGAGCAGCACGATCCCGATCCCCGCCAGCAGCGCCCACAGCAGGTCGAGGCGGCGGCGCGACCCGAACACCGCGACGCCGAGCGGCCCGGTGAACTCGAGCGTCAGCGCGACACCGAGCGGGATGCGGTCGAGCGCCTCGTAGAAGCACAGGTTCATCACGCCGAGGACGAGTCCGAAGACCGCGGCGAGCTTGAGGTCCGCGCGCGTGTACCGGCGCGGGTCGGGGCGAACGAGCGCGAACAGCACGATCGCGGCCAGCCCGAGGCGCAGCAGCGACATGCCCGCGGGGCCGACGTCGTCGAAGACGGTCGTGGCGAGCGCGGCGCCGCACTGGATCGACGTCGCGCCGGCGAGGACGAGCGTGACCGGCGGGACCCGGTCGACCGCCCGCGGGACTAGGGCTTGAGCTTGCGACCGGTCGCGAAGAGCCATGTCGACCACGCGACGCAGACGAGCGCCAGCCCGCCGGTGACGCCGAGCGCCAGCCCGATCGGCACGTCGCTCGTTCCCAGGAAGCCGTAGCGGACCGACTGCACGAGGAAGAAGATCGGGTTCGCGTGGGAGATCTCCTGCCATGGCGACGGCAGGACGTCGATCGAGTAGAAGACGCCGCCGAGGAAGGTGAGCGGCAGGATCGCCAGGTTGTTGACGAAGGCGGTGTGGTCCCAGCTCTCCGCGTAGATGCCGACCACGACGCCGAGCGCGCTGAACAGCGTGAGCGCCAGCGCGACGGCGACGACGAGCTCCACCGGCTCGCGGATCGGGACGTCGACGACGAGCAGGCTGGCGACCAGCAGCGAGATCCCGATGAGCAGCGCGCGCACGATGCCGCCGAACGACAGCCCGACGTTGATCTCCCACGGCCGCATCGGCGACGCGAGGATGTCGTTGATGTAGCGGTCGAAGCGGGCCTGGAAGACCGAGGCGGAGTTGTTCGCGTACGCCGCCTGGACCATCGCCATCGTGATGAGGCCGGGAACGATGAAGACCTCGTAGTCGACGCCGTCGATCTGCTTGATCCGGCCGCCGAGCGACAGGCCGAAGACCAGGATGAACAGGAACGACGAGACGACCGGCGCCGCCACCGTCTGCGTCCACAGCTTCAGGACCCGGTTCACCTCGCGCCCGGTCAGCGCCACCAACCCACGACTCATCGTCATCACCCTAGGACGCTTGACGCGCGCGCCGGGCGCAACGAGAGTCGACCTGCACACGATCTCGAGAGGAGGTCTCGAGGATGGCCGTGGCAGTCGTTCAGGAGTGGGCGGCGTCGACGGGCCGGGGCACCACCGGCTACGACGCCGTGGCGAACGAGGTCCGGGAGCGCACGGGCGGAGAGCCGGAAGGGCTCATCGTCCACAGCGCGGGCTATGACGGGGACACGTTCCGCGGGTTCTCGATCTGGGAGTCGCTCGAGCACTACGAGCGGTTCCGCGACGAGGTGCTCATGCCGTCCGTCGCAGCGTCGGGGCCGGCCGCCGGCTCGCCGCCGGAGATCCGGACGTACGAGCTGCACGCGCTCGTCGCCCCTTCGCGCGCGCACGCGTCCTGACGTCGTTCAGCGGATGACCCGGTCGCCCACGCCGAAGGCGAGGACGGCCGGGTCGCCCGGCACGACGCGCACGGGCAGGTCGTGCGGGCCGAGCCACGCGTCGAGGCGGGCCGCGTCGCCCGCGAGCTCGATCCACGTGATGCCGCCGGCGTCCGTTCCGGCGCCGGGGTCGGGCACGTCGTGGTCGCGGCTGAGGAAGAACGGGAGGAGCGGCTCGGCGAGCGCCTCCTCCACGCCGGCGATGCGCGCGGTGAGGCCGCGGCGCGAGATCGCGGTGACCTGGACGCCGAGCCGCTGCGCCACCGCGTCGGCGTCCGGCACCTCGACGACCCAGCCCATGAGGCCGTCGCCGGCGGTCTCGAGCCGCTTCGCGACCGCGCGGCCGAACGGCGACCCGGCGGCCTCGTCCGCGTCGGCGATCCCGACGATCTCGAGGTAGCCGCCGCCGAGCGGCACGATGCGGTTGTGCGTCCCGATGCGGTCGTGGCGCCCGCCGCCGGTGGCGACGAGGCCGTGCTCGGCCTCGATGCGGGCGGCCGCGGCGTCGAGGTCGGCGGCGGCGAGGATGACGTGATCCATACGCACCGTGCCGGAACCGTGACAGCATCCGCAGCACCGTGACCGCGACGAACCGTCAGATCCGCCTCGCCGCTCGCCCCGAGGGCGACATCAAGCCGTCCGACTGGGAGCACGCCGACGTCCCGGTCGAGGACCCGCCCGAGGGCTCGTTCCTGGCCCGCACGCGGTGCATCTCGCTCGACCCCGCGATGCGCGGGTGGCTGCGCGACGTGCCGTCGTACATCCCGCCGGTCGGGCTCGGCGAGGTGATGCGCGCCGGGTCGGTCGTCGAGGTCATCGCCTCCAACCACCCGGACTTCGCGGTCGGCGATCACGTCAGCGGGATGTTCGGCGTGCAGTCGCACGTGATGTCCGACGGCGCGGGCGCCGTGAAGGTCGACGGTGGGACGGCGCCGCTGACCACGTACCTCGGCGCGCTCGGCATGCCAGGGCTGACCGCGTACTTCGGGCTGCTCGACGTCGGTGCCCTGAAGGAGGGCGAGACCGTCCTCGTGTCCGGCGCCGCCGGCGCGGTCGGGACGGTCGTCGGGCAGATCGCCAAGCTCAAGGGCTGTCGTGTCATCGGCATCGCGGGCGGGCCCGACAAGTGCGCGATGCTCACCGACGAGCTCGGGTTCGACGCCGCGCTGGACTACCGCAAGGACGGGCTGAAGGACGCTTTGAAGCGCGCGACGCCCGACCGCGTCGACGTCTACTTCGACAACGTCGGTGGGGAGATCCTCGACCTGGCGCTGACGCGGCTGGCGATGAAGGCGCGCGTCGTCATCTGCGGAGCGATCAGCCAGTACAACACCGAGGCGCCGATGAAGGGCCCGTCGAACTACATGGCGCTGCTCGTCTCCCGCGCGCGCATGGAGGGGTTCCTCGTCTTCGACTACGCGCCGCGGTTCGGCGACGCGGTCCGCGAGCTCGGCGGCTGGATCCGGTCGGGCGATCTGAAGGTCAAGGAGCACGTCGTGCACGGCACGGTCGACGACTTCCCCGAGACGCTGCAGATGCTGTTCCGCGGCGAGAACGTCGGCAAGCTCGTGCTCGACGTGTCCGACTGCTAGAGCGGCTTCGCGAACCAGCGGTCGGCGAACGGCTCGTCGTTGAACGGCTCGACCTCGGCGTAGCCGGCCGAGCGGTAGAGCGCGATCGCCTCGGGCAGCACGTCGCTCGTCTCCAGCCGCGCCGTGTGCGAGCCGCGATCGCGCGCAAGGCCTTCGAGCCGCTCGAGCAGCCGCCGCCCGATGCCGAGCCCGCGCGCCGACTCGTCGATCCACATCCGCTTGAGGTCGGTCACGTCGCCGGGGTGGTGCTTCACGGCGCCGCAGCCGATCGCCTCGCCGCGCAGGTACACGACGACGAACGCGCCGTGCGGCGGGCGGACCTCGTCCGGCTCGGCGGTCGCGCCGGTGTGCGGATCGAAGCCGCGGTCGGGCGCGCGGCGACGCAGCTCCTCGTAGTACGCGCGAAGGCAGCGCTGCGCGTCGTCGGTCTCGGGATCCTCCTCCCGCAGCTCGACGAGGTCGGAGGTCACCGTCCCACGCGGTAGGTGATGTGGGTCGCGTGGGGCGAGTTGACGACCGCGATCGGTTGGAGGCCGGGGTCGTCGACGTCGTCGAAGATGCGCTCTCCGGCCCCGAGGAGCACGGGCGCGATGTTCAGCGTGAGCTCATCGACCACGCCGGCCCGGAGCGCCTGGCGCACGGTCGACGCGCCGCCGGCGATGTCGACCTCCATGTCGCCCGCGGTCTCCTTCGCGCGCGCGTACGCGGCGTCGAAGCCGTCGGTGACGAAGTGGAACGTCGTGCCGCCCTGCATCTCGATCGGGTCGTGCGCGTAGTGGGTGAGCACGAAGACGGGCGCGTGGTACGGCGGCTCGTCGCCCCACCAGCCGCGCCAGTCGCCGGTCCACTCGCCGCGGATCGGGCCGAACATGTTGCGGCCCATGACGTACGCGCCCTTCGGCGCGAGCAGCATCTCGCGGACCGGGTCGTCGAGCTCGTAGCCGGGCTCGCCGACGGGATGGAGGTGCCAGTCGTGCAGCTCCCGGCCGCGGGTGCCGAGCGGGTTGTCCTCGCGCTGGTCGGGGCCGGCGACGAACCCGTCGAGCGAGATGGACATGTGGCAGGTTGTCTTGCTCATCGGCGGTTGAGACCTTCGCATGGCGGACGACTCATCGGTGCACATCATCCTTCCGGAAGCGCTCGCACCGGTGGCGGCCGAGTCGCTCGGCGCCGCCGGCATCGCGGCCGTCACCGAGACGGACGCCGAACGGGCGGCGGCGGACGAACGAGCGATCGCGCTCATCGGGCCGTTCCGCTCGCACGACGTCGCCGAGGCGGTCGAGGCGACCGCACCGGCCGGGCTGCCGCTCATCGCGCCGGTCGCAACGTGGGCCGGAGTGACGCGCGACGACGAGCCCGGCTGCGACGACGCCGCCCGGCACCGCGGCACGGTCATCCGGCTCGTCGCCCGCGACACCGTCGTCGCGCAGCGGATCGCCGCGGACATCCGGGACAGCGGCCGCACCGCGTTCGTCGTCGCGGGCGAGCACGACTACGGCGTTCAGCTCGACGGACAGCTGCGGATGGCCGGCCTGCCCCGCACCGACGACCCGGAGCGCGCCGACCTCGTCGTCCTCGCCGGCCTCGCGGGAGAGCCGGAGATCGAGCGCGCCGCGGCGCTCGGAGGCGTCCCGATCGTCGCCTTCGACGGCGTGCAGGGCGCAGACCTCGGCGACCGGGAAGTCCACGTCGCCCTCCCCTTCGGGCCCGAGGCCGCTGCCGACGGTGAGGTGCGTCTCGAGCCGCTGGTGCGTCGCGCCGCGGATCTCATCGCCGCCGCGGTCGGCGAAGGCGCCCGGGATCGCCCGTCGCTGCTCGCCGCGCTCCGCCGCCTCGGCCCTTTCGATGCCCACGGCGACCCGGTCGACCCGCCCGTGTGGCTCTGGCGCGCCGACTCCGGCTGGCGGCTGACGCCCGACCGCGCCCTCTAGGCCCGCACCGCGGGGCGGTGGTCGATCCGGCGGCCGAGGAGCTCGCCGGCGACCATGCTGCGGTGGATGTCGTTCGTGCCGCCGGCGACGGTGTGCTCGCGGACGCAGCGGTAGAGCCACTCGAGCGGCATCTCCTGGTCGAGGCCCGTCGCGCCGTGGATCTGGATCGCGAGGTCGGTGACGAGGCAGGCCGCGTCGGTCGCCGCGATGCGCGCGGCCGAGGAATCCAGGCGCGACGGCAGCCCGTCGTCCGCCGAGGCGACGGCGCGGTAGACGAGCAGCCGCGCGCTCTCGAGCGCGATGTACATGTCGGCGAGCTTGCCCTGGACGAACTGGAAGTCGCTGATCGGCCGGCCGAACTGGCGTCGCTGCCCGGCGTACTCCGTCGCCATCTCGAACGCGGCGCGCGCGATGCCGAGGACGTAGGCGGCGGCGCCGCTGCGCTCGAGGCTGTAGGCGGCCATCAGCCGGCGGAACGCCTGCCCGGTCATGAGCACGTCGCCCTCGTCGATCGTCGCGTCGTCGAAGAAGAGCTCGTTCCAGCGCGCGCCCGACATGTGCAGGTGCGCCTTGCCGATCGTCAGGCCGGGCGTGTCGCGGTGGACGATGACCGCGCCGATGCCGTCGGTGCCGGGCCCGAAGCGGACGAACACGAGCATGTGATCGGAGACGTCGGCGCGGCTGCAGAACGTCTTCTGGCCGTTGATGACGCACTCGCCGCCGCGCAGCTCCGCGCGTGTCTTGAGGTCGGTCAGCGCGGTGCCGGCTTCCGGCTCGGACAGCGAGATCGCGAAGCGCTCGAGCCCGGCGCAGACCGGCGGGACGTAGCGGGCCTTCTGCTCCTCAGTGCCGTACTTGGCGATGAACGACGCCGGCCCGGTGATCGCCATGAGCGCGTGGTCGCCGGTGGTCGGGCACGCGTGCGCGATCTCCTCGATCGCGATCACCGCGTCGATCTCGTGGCGCCCCGCTCCCCCGTGCTCCTCGGGCAGCGCGATGCCGAGGATCCCGAGCTCCCCGAGCAGTCGGAGGTTCTCGAGCGGCGGCGCGAAGTCGCGCCGCTCCCACGCCGTCGGCCGGAAGCGCTCCATCGCGACGCGGCGGCAGAGGTCTCGTAGTTCCGACTGATCCGGGGTGAGCGAGAAGTTCACGGGCCTGGCGCCGGAACTTACGCTCGGCCTCGCGAAAGCCGAATCGGGGAGACCGCATGCCGACTGTGCACAGCTACAAGGACCTGCTCGACGCGAACGCGTACATCCGCAAGCTGAGCGACTCCTTCTACTTCCAGTGCACGACGCGCACCGTGCAGGAGTCGAAGCTCTACCCCGTCAGCCCGTACATCGCGCTGTCGTACCTGCAGGCCTGGTACCGCTACCCGGAGCTGTTCCGCAAGATCGACGCGGCGATGCCGGCCGAGGAGATCGGCGACCGCGCGCGGCAGGTCGGCACCGCGGTGAACACCGAGACGATGGGCGCGATCGCGCAGTTCTACCTCGGCGGCCGCCAGATCCTCATCGACCTCGGGATGCTCAAGCCGACCGACGCGCTCGACGACGTCATGTTCGTCCTCGACTTCTGCCGGCGGCTCAACCTCTCCTACCACCGCGCGCACGCGCACCTGATCCCGAGCGACGCCGGCCACCGCGACCAGATCCACACCGCGCGCCAGACGCAGGCGTTCGCCGACGCGGCGATCGGCGTGACGCCCGGCGACCGGCTGCACCGCGCGTTCGGGCGGATGATGGCGGCGCTGTCGACGTACGGGTTCCTCACCCACTGCGAGTGCCGGCTGTCGTTCGCGAACCACGGCCCGTACCGGATGGCGGACGGCAACGAGATGCTCGTGCGCGACGCGCTCGACCTCGCCGAGTGCGACTACCCGTGGATGGACGGGATCGCGTCCGAGCTCGAGCACAACAACCTGACGGTCACCGTCGTCATGAAGGACACGCACTTCACGATGGTCGACGACTGGGCGAGCTTCGAGGCGGCGCCGGCGTACGACGACCGCAACATCGTCGCGATCGGCGTCTACACGTCGGACCTGCTCTCCGACGGCTACGTGCCGCTGCACATGGACGACCCGTCGGCGCTGGCGGACTTCCTTGAGGACCTCGCCGAGCGCCTCGACGGCGCGACGGCGGCGATGTGGCGATCGATGGCGTCGTGGACGCGCGACCAGATGCTCGACGCGGGGCTGCTCGTCTACGCGTCGGGCGTGTGCAAGGACCTCGCGCACTTCGCCGGCGTCTACGACCAGCGCGACTGGTTCGAGGTCGAGGAGCGCGTGCACCGCTTCAAGCCGCTCATGAACGACGAGTACGCGAACGGGCTGATCGGCGAGATCGTCGGGCTCGTGTCGCTGCCGTCGCAGACCATGAGCCCGTTCCACATGGCGCGCTACTCCGATCAGCGCGGCGAGATGTGGAACACGATCCCGTACTCGGTGCTCTCCGACGACGAGTGGACGGCCGGCGTCGGGCCGATCCGCGGCGGCAGCACGTCGCTGCCGCCGAAGACCGCGCAGTGGGCGACGACGCAGGGCCGCCTGCCGCTCGACGAGCTCAACGCGCGCGGGAAGGCGTTCTCCTCGCGCGTGCACGAGCTGCGCCACTACGACGACGACCAGTGGGCCAAGGGGAACCCGGACGACCCGCGTGCGGTCGAACTGGAGCGGGCCGCCCGGGTGACGGGCGCGAGCGTGGGCTAGCCGGCCACCAGCTCGTTGCCGTGCCGGCGCAGGACGTCGGCGACGTCGTCCGCCGGGACCACGTGCGCCGGCGGGACCGTGCGCGTCTCGGCCGGCACGCTGGCCGCCTCGACGAGGTCCTCGAAGCCGCCGGGCGTGAGGATCCAGAGCATCCGGGCGCCGTCCGGCCCGACCTCGAAGCGGTGCGGGACGTCGCGCGGGCCGAACGCGTGGTCGCCCGCGGCGAGCTCGACGGTGTCGTCGCCGACCGTGACGGTGACGCTGCCCGCGAGCACGAGGAAGCCCTCGTCCTCGGTGTGGTGCACGTGCAGGGGCGCAGCGAGCCCGGCGGGCGCGGTGACCTCAAGGAGGCTGTAGCGACCGTTCGTGTCGGCGGCCGAGGCCTTGACCTCGGCGAGCATCCCGAAGAACCAGCGGGGCTGACCGAGTGCGGTGGGAGTGTGGGTGGTGGTGGTCATTGGGCCACTATAATTAGACGGACGGATTTCGTCAACGAAATGTCTCCGCGGAAATACGACATGTCGAAGCGCGCCGCCGCCGTCGCCCAGACGCGGGAGCGGATCGTCGACGCGGCGCGCGCGCTGCACGGCGAGCGGGGGATCGGCGCAACGAGCTGGGAGGACATCGCCGCGCGCGCCGGCGTCGGCGTCGGCACCGTCTACCGGCACTTCCCGTCGCTGGACGAGCTGGTGCCCGCCTGCGGGGAGGTCACGATGCGGGCGGTCGCGCTGCCCGAGCCGGCGAGCGCGCCCGAGCTGTTCGCCGATGCGACCGCGGCGGCGGAGCGCATCGAACGGCTGGTCCGCACGGCGTTCGCGGCCTACGACCGCGGCGCGCCCGAGTTGCGGGCGATCCGCCGCGAGGCCGACGTCCACCCCCGCGTCGCCGAGGACCGCGATGCGGTCGAGGCGTCGCTCGGCGCGCTGGTGGACGCGGCGCTCGCGCCGCTGCGGGTGCCGGCCCGCGATCGCGCCGTCGTGCGGGCGCTGGTCGACTTGAACATGTGGGAGGCGCTGCGCGACCAGGGGCTCGGTCGCGACGCGCGCGTCGCCGTGGTCGCCGATCTCGTCCGCACGATCACCGGGGCGTGACGACGAGGCATCATGCGCGGGATGGAGCTCACCGTGATCGGCGTCGTGGAGTCGCCGCTGCAGTCGATCGAGGACGCGCCGCGGCAGGGCGACGAGGGCGCACCCGAGGCGTGGCTCGCGTTCTCGCCGGCGTTCTTGCCGGCACTCGAGGGGGTGGAGGTCGGCGACGAGGTGCTCGTGCTGACGTGGCTGGATCGCGCGCGGCGCGACGTCCTGCGGGTCCATCCGCGTGGGGACGCATCGCGGTCGGAGGCCGGCGTGTTCGCCACGCGGTCGCCCGACCGGCCGAACCCGATCGGGCTGCACGAGGTCACGGTGCTGGAGCTTGCGGGCGAGCGCGTGCGCGTGAGCGGGCTCGAGGCGCTCGACGGCACGCCGGTCGTCGACGTGAAGCCGGTGCTGCGCGGCGTGCCCGAACGCTGATCCGGATACGGTGCCCGCCTCGTGTCAGGGGCTCCCACCTACGTGCACCGCGAGCGCGTCCGCTTCGGCGATCTCGACGCGCTGCGGCACCTCAACAACGTCGTCTACCTGCGCTACTTCGAGACGGCCCGGATCGGGTTCATCACCGAGCTGCTGCCCGAGCGCAACCCGACCGCGCCCGAGCAGGACGACACCGCGCTGATCTTCGCCGAGTGCAAGATCAACTACCGCTCGCCGGTCTTCTACGACGAGGAGGTCGAGATCCGGCTGTCGATCGGCGAGGTCCGCCGCAGCGCCTTCCGCGTCGACTTCGAGATGCACGTCGGGGAGCGCCTCGCCGCCGAAGGTCATGGGTGGCTGGTCGGCTACGACTACGTCGCGCAGAAGGCGGCGCCGCTGTCGGCGGCGCTCGTCGAGCGCCTCGCCGGCTGATGGCGCGGCGCCGGTCCCTCACGGGGCGTAGTGTCGTCCCAACCGGGACAGCCGGTCCCGGCGACCGAGGGAGTGCGCATGGTCAAGCCGATCCTTCTCACCGCTGTGGTCGTCGGACTGGCGGTGGCCCCGACCGCGGATGCACGCCTCGGGCTCGGCTCCGGTGGTGTTGCCGCATGCGCGGCTGCCAACGAGGTCGGCGCGGGCGAGCTGGCGCCGATCCCGCAGCTCGGCGCGTACCCGGGCCCGCCCGGTCCCTACGCCGGGCCGAACTCGAAGATCGACTACGCCGACGGCAAGAACAACGGCACCGATCTCATCCTGTTCTGCCAGACGCAGATCTGACCTCGCCCCGCCACACGTCCGTCGATAACCCGCGCGCCGCGATCCCGGGGCCCGTCGCGGCGCGCCGATGAAGTCCGGGCCGGCGGCGCCACGTCGCGTATGTTCGCGGAGAGGCTGCCCGTCACGGGCACCGCGTATCGCCGGGTACGCACCCGGAGACGTCGTCCCTCGCGCCTGTCCTCCGGGTGCCAGTCGGCCCCCGCAGATCGAGCGACCGCGTCAGGTGCACACCATCCGGGTCGTCTCGAACTCGGCGGTCATCTCGCCCGCGGCGTTCATGGTGAAGTGGGCGTGCTCGTAGAGGAACGCGCGTGAGCCGTCGGATCCGCGGGCCACGACGCGGTTGAAGTCGGTGTCCTGCTCGACGAGCTCCTCCGCGTTCCGGACGGACCGGATGCTCTCGATGTCGTGCGTGCCGAACGTGCCGCGGTAGCTGGGGCCGGTGCCGTCGAGCGGAACTGCCACCACTTGCGCGTGGAGGACCAGGTGGAACATCAGAGCGCCGGTGTCCTCGAAGAACGTGAAGTGCACGACCATGTGGCCCTCGCCGCTGATCGTGTAGAGCTCGTCCTGGCAGAGGAACGGCTCGTCGGAGAACGACTCCGAGGGCTTCGTGACCTCCGTGTCGGTGATCGGAGGCTCCGCGGCCGCCGTCCCGGCCGAGGCGAGCAGCAGCCCGGCGGCGACCGCCAACCCGGTCCATCGCACGCGCGTCATGCCCGCTCCCTTCTCCGTGTGCACCGGCGCGATGCCTGTCGGGTCGAGTCTCGCCCCGCCGCCGGGGGCGGTCAACCTCGGCGGACGCCTTCCACGGTTCCGACGGGCACGCTCTTCACAAGGCGGACGCGTGACGGGGGCCGTCTGTCCCTCGTCTGTTGGAACCGCCGGCGAGCGAGTGGTCAGGCGACCGTCGTCGGTCCGGGCCCGGCCGCCATGGCCTTGACGTAGACGTCGGCGAGGGAATCGGCTTCGTAGGCGGTGCGGAGGCCTTCGGCGGTGTCGCGGGCGAGGAGCTGGCCGGAGCGGATGAGGGCGATCTCCTCGCAGAGCTCCTCGGCTTCCTCGAGGTAGTGGGTGGTGAGGAGGATCGTGGTGCCCTCGCCGTGGAGGCGGCGGATGTAGCGCCAGAGCTCGAGGCGGAGCTCGAAGTCGACGCCGGCGGTCGGCTCGTCGAGGATGACGAGCGGCGGCTCGTGCATGAGCGCGCGGGCGAGGAGCAGGCGGCGGCGCATGCCTCCGGAGAGCTTCGGCGCGCGGACCTCGGCCTTCCCGCGCAGGTCGAAGACGTCCATCATCTCCGTCGCCCGGCGCTTCGCGTGCGCGCGATCCATGCCGTAGTAGCCGCCGTGGTAGAGCAGCGTCTCCTCGACGTCGAGGAAGCGGTCGAGGTTGACGTCCTGCTCCGCGAGGCCGACGAGCTTGCGGGCGTCCGCCGTGTCGTGGCGCTCGCCGAAGATGCGCACGTCGCCGTCGGTGATCCGGATGAGGTTGCAGACCGCCGAGATGAGCGTCGTCTTCCCGGCGCCGTTCGGGCCGAGCAACCCGAAGAAGTCGCCGGCCTCGACGCGCAGGTCGAAGCCGTCGAGCGCGAGGAGACCGTCGTCGTAGCGCTTGGTCAGGCCGGTGAGCTCGAGGGCGGGCGGGGTCACCCCAACGAGGCTACGACGGGAAGTCAGCGCGGCCGGGAAGAGGGCGTGTAGGGGCGCGCGGCTACTCGCCGGCCCAGGACTGCAGGTCGGGCTTGGGGTCGCGGGCGCTTCCGCCCTCGTACCAGCCGGGGCTCGTCCAGATCTCGAAGTGGAGGTGGCAGGCCGAGGCGTTGCCCGTCATGCCGACCGAGCCGATGCGCTGGCCGGCGGCGACGTCCTCGCCTTCGCTCACCGACGCGGGCGAGGAGAGATGCATGAAGACGTGGTCCTCGCCGGACGGGGCGGTGAGGACGAGGTAGTTGCCGGCGCTGCCCTCGGTCTTGCGGATGCGGACCTCGCCGCCCTCCGGCGCGATGAGCGGCAGGCCGCAGTCGGCCATGACGTCGACGCCGCGGTGGCCGCCGTCGGCGCCGAACCCGCGGCCCCACGTCCAGTCGCCCTGCACGGGGAACGAACCGTCGCCGGACGCGCTGCGCGGTGCCGCACGGCGATCCGACATCTCGTCCGACGCGTCGACGACGGAGGGGTCCATGTCAGCGCGCTTGAAGAGCCCGCGCGCCTGGCCACGCGAGACGCGGCCGTCGACGGCGATGTCGACGCGGCGCTCGTACCTGCGGACGAGGCGAGCCGTGATCGACCCGAAGACGCCATCGTCGTCGGTCGAGTAGCCGACCTTCGTCAAGGCCTGCTGGACGAGCTTGACGTCGTCACCACGATCGCCCTGCTCGATGGTCCGCCACTCGGCGTTCGCAACGGAGGCGCACACCAGCAGCGCTGCGGCGGTTGTCAGAAGAACGCGTCGCACCACGAAGTGGGAGACCGTAGCAACCACATACACTCGACCGATGCCCCTCGTCCCCACCGTCGTCGAGCGCAGCGCGCGCGGCGAGCGCGAGTACGACATCTACTCCCGCCTGCTCAACGAGCGGATCATCTTCCTCGGCTCGGCGGTCGACGACCAGGTCGCCAACTTGATCGTTGCCCAGCTCCTCCACCTCGAGAGCTCGGACCCGGACAAGGACATCTCGATCTACATCAACTCGCCCGGCGGGTCGATCTACGCGGGCCTCGCGATCTACGACACGATGAACTTCATCAAGCCGGACGTGCAGACGATCTGCTGCGGGATCGCGATGAGCATGGGCTCGCTGCTGCTGGCCGGCGGAGCCGCCGGCAAGCGCTTCAGCCTGCCGAACAGCCGCATCCTCATCCACCAGCCGTCCGCGGGCTTCGAGGGGCAGTCGACCGACATCGAGATCCACATGCGCGAGATCCTCAAGACGCGCCAGCGGATCGACGAGATCTACGCGAAGCACACGGGGCAGGCGATCGAGCAGGTCCATTCGGACATGGAGCGCGACCGCTTCTTCAAGCCCGACGAGGCCGCCGAGTACGGCCTCATCGACAAGGTCATCTCGAGCCACTGACCGCCGCGAGGCGGCAGACCCACCCGTAGGCGGAACGCGCGGCGGCCTCGATCCGCCGTGCGGCGACGCGCGGGCCGGAGAGCGTGACCAGCGTGCGGTTGCGCGCGGCGAGCCGGTGATCCGCGAGCGCGCGGCGGCGCTCGGCCGGAGACGCGCCCGAGCGCTCGTCGCCGGCGAGTGCCGCGATGCCGGGGTCGGGCGAAGAGGAACGGCGGGCGGCGGCCGCGCGCGCGGCGGCGGAAGAGCGTCGGGCGGTGCGGCGGCGGATCGGGTCGCGGTCGACCGCGCGGTTGTCGCGCGGGTTGAGGTCCTCGTCCGCGCGCACCGAAGCGATGAGCAGGACCGCCTTGGCGCGCGACTTGCGCCGGACCGTCGCGGTGAGCGTGTAGGTCTTCGACGCCCCCTGCGCCAGCTCCCCCACGCGGAACTCGACGCGGCGTCCGGCCGGCTTGCTGCGCGTGACGACCTTCGGGACGTCGACCCGCACCACGACGCCGCGTGCGGCCGGGCCCGCGAGGTGCCGCACCCGAACGCGCCAGCGCAGCTTCTGGCCGCGCCGCACCGACTTCACGCTGTTGGCGACGCTGAGCGCGACGTTCGGAGCGCTCGACGACGATGCGTCACCCGAAGACCCTTGCGCCGGTGGTTCCGACGAAGGCGCGACGACCGTCGGGAGGCTCGAGAGGGAAGAGGGCGCGGGCGCCTGGCCCGGCGCGGGGTCGGGCCGGTCGAAGCGGAGCACGTCGATCCCGCGCAGGTTGTCGAGGCCGTACACGACCTCGCCGGTCGGATCGGTCGGCACGTAGAGCGCGCCCCACGCCAGCGTCTTCTGCGGCACGAAGTAGCCGACCTGCCGGATGTCGCGCGGGTCGGACACGTCGAGGAACCGGATGCCCTGCTCGTACCAGCCCTGCGCCACGAGGCCGCCGCGCTCGTCGAAGTAGTGCGCCGAGCACAGCGTCTGCCGGTTCGGGTCGACCTCGACGTCCCACTTGTCGAGCGGGTGCAGCTGCGCGCCGTCGATCCGCCACGTCTCGAACGAGCCGGCGCCCGCGCACGTCGGCCGGTTGTAGTCCTCCTCGGTGATCGCGACGACGTCCGAGTCGGCGGCGGGGTCCGCACCGGCGGGCAGCGCCGCCAGCGAGCTGTTGCGCAGCCGCATCGAGTTGTGGTGGATGAAGTCGTTGTACGTCGACCCGTCGTCCGCCCAGAACGTCTCGTCGTAGCGCGAGTCGCCCTGCTCGTCGGTGCGGTAGACGAGCTTCGGGTTGACCGGGTCGGTCACGTCGTACGCCGCCGTCCCGCCGGCGCCCGCGACCCATGCGCGCCCCGCGCGGTCGAACTGCACGTCGTGCGTCGCCAGCCCGCCCGCGGCCTCGGTCGCCGCGAACCGCTTGACGTACACCGGCGCGGCCGGGACGCGCAGGTCGACGATGTCTATCCCCGCGGCGGTCCCCGCGAGCCACACGTACTTGCACTGCTGCAGGCAGCTCGCCGTGTGCCCGGTGCCCTTGCCGACCGGATCGGCGAAGACGCCGTCGAACGTCGAGTCGTAGATCGTGCCGGTGTCGTAGCTCGTCAGCAGCTTCGGCGCCGTCGGGTCCTTCACGTCGATGACGTGCAGCCGTCCGAGCCCCTCGCTCGGGTCGTTCGAGATCAGCGCGATCCCGTTGCCGACGTCGATGTCCTCGTTCTCGAAGTTCGGCAGCGGCAGCTCGCCCAGCTTCTTCGGCGCCGCCGCGTCCTTGACGTCGTAGATCGACAGCCCGCGGATCGTCGAGACGTACATGAGCCCGTCCTTGAAGCGGGCGGAGATGACGCCCGGATCGGGCAGGAACCCGGCGTACGAGACGCGGTCGGAGACCTTGCCGGGAGGCGCGGGCGACTGGGCGCCCGCCGGCGACGTGACGAGGCTCAGAAGCCCCAGCGCGGTGACGACGGCGATCCATGCCAAGCGCACCCGCGGGACCGTACGCCAGCGCGAGCGGCGGCGCGCCGGTTCAGGCGATCGGGTGCTCGATCGCGCCGAGGAGGTCGATCTCGATGCGCACGACGTCGCCGCTCTGCAGGAACTGCGGTGGATCCATGAACGCGCCGACGCCGGACGGCGTCCCCGTCAGGATCAGGTCGCCCGGCTCCAGTGTGATCGCCTCCGAGATGAACGAGACGAGCGACGGGACGTCGAAGATGAGGTCGCTCGTCGAGCTGTCCTGGCGCAGCTCGCCGTTCACCCACGTCCGCAGTTCGAGCGCGTGCGGGTCGCTCACCTCGTCGGCCGTCGTGATCCACGGACCCCAGGGGCAGAACCCGTCCGCGCCTTTCGCTCGCGTCCACTGCGGCTCGCGCTTCTGCAGGTCGCGGGCCGAGACGTCGTCGGCGACCGCGTAGCCCCCGACCTCGCCGCCCGCCCCCATGACGACCGCGAGCTCGCCCTCGTAGTCCAGGCGCCGCACGACCGGCGGGCAGACGACGGGCGCGCCGGGCGCCGCCGAGGACGTCGGCAGCTTCATGAACACGATCGGCGCCTCGGGGACGCCGCGGCCTCCCTCCTCGGCGTGCGCGCGGTAGTTGAGGCCGATCCCGAAGATCGCCCGCGGGCGCGGGACGGGCGCCAGCAGCGTCACGTCCGACAAGGGGAACGCCTCGCCGCGCGCGGGGGTGCGATCGCCGCTCGCGAGGCGGTCGAGGACCGTGCCCTCGAAGGCGACGACGTCGTCGCCGCGGACCTCGCCGGCGACCGGAGTGGAGCCGCCCGGCGGGAGGAACGTCGACAGCTTCATGACGGCCGGGAACCGTAGCTCAAGCGCGCCAACACGCCTGCCGATGCGTGCGCCACATGCGCCTGATCAGCGTTCAGACCCTTGACGCGGGGTCGCAGCTGGCGCAGGACGTGCTCCTGCCCGGCCGCGACATGCCGCTGCTGCGCAGCGGCGTGCGCGTGACCGAGGGGTTCAAGCGCGCGCTGCGAGAGAACGGCATCACGGCGGTGTGGATCGAGGACGGGCTCGGCGAGGGCATCGAGCCCGTCACGCCGCTGACTGAGCACACGCGCCAGCGCGCGGCGCAGGCGGTCGACGTCGCGCTGGCCGAGGCGCAGGAGGCGATGGCTCGGGGCCGCGGCGGCGTCTCCGAGGACGCGGTCGCCGAGCTGAGCGCGATGGCGACCATCATCACCCAGGAGGTGCTCAGCCTCCCGAACGCGGCGCTGCACCTCGCCGACCTGATGGGCGCCGACGACTACCTCACGCAGCACGTCGTGGACGTGACTGCGCTCGGCATCGTCCTCGCGCGCGAGCTCTTCCGCACGAACGGCTGGATCGACTTCGCGGGCAACCGCCGCCACGACAACCTCATGGGCCGGCTGTCGAAGATCGGCCTCGGGCTGCTGCTGCACGACATCGGCAAGCTCTCGATCCCGTCCTCCGTGCTCGACAAGCCCGGCCCGCTCGACGACGCGGAGTGGGCGGTCATGCGCCGCCACCCGCTCGTCGGCGTCGAGATGCTCGGCGACGGCGCCTCGTTCCTCGTGCGCGCCGTGGTACGCCACCACCACGAGCGCTGGGACGGCACCGGGTACCCGGACGGGCTGTCCGGCGAGACGATCCACCAGTTCGCGCGCATCGCCAGCGTCGCCGACGTCTACGACGCCGTGACGTCGGAGCGCTGCTACAAGCGCGCCGCGCCGCCGCACGTCGGCATGCGCGTCATCCAGCAGGGATCCGGCACCGCGTTCGACCCCGAGGTCGTCGAGATCTTCAACCGCGTCGTCGTGCCGTTCCCGCCCGGCTACGAGGTGCAGCTGGCCGACGGCCGCATCGGCGTGGTGGCGGCCGTCGACCCCGAGGACCCGTTCCACCCGACGGTGCGGGTGCGGCGGGCGAGCGGCGCGGTCGAGGAGATCGAGCGAGCGCTCGTCGCCGATCTCCCCGGACCGCGAGCGGCGAAGGCCGCCTAGGACGCGACGGCGGCCGCCGCGTCGACGATGCCGTAGCCGTAGACCGGGTTGTACGTCCCGGTCACTCCGAGGCCGGGCTGGCGCGCGGTCTCCTCGAGCGCGGCGACGATCTGCTCGTTCGTCCTGCCCTGCGCGGCGAGCAGCGCGGCGACGCCCGAGACGTGCGGCGTGGCCATCGACGTGCCCGCGAGGTAGTCGTAGCCGCCGCCGGGGCTGCATGCGCCCTCCTCGCCGGGCGGGAACGTCGAGACGATGTCGTCCTCGCAGAACAGCGTGCCGCTGCCGCCCGGCGCCGCGACGACGTTCAGGTCCGGCTTGATGCCGAAGTTCGAGTAGCTCGACCGCAGCTCGTTCGGGTCGGTCGCCACGACGCACAGCGCGCCGTCGGCGAACGAGGGCGAGTCGCAGAACGGCGCGACGAACTCGTTGCCGGCCGCCGCGACGACGACCGCGCCCTTCGAGGTCGCGTAGCCGACCGCGTCGTGGAGGTCGGCCTGCAGCAGCTGCGTGCCGGGCAGGCTGCCGAGGCTGAGGTTGATGACGTCGGCGCCCTGGTCGGCGGCCCACTTGACGCCCGCGACGATCTCGGGCGTGGTGCCGGAGCCCTCGTCGTCCAGGACCTTGACCGCGAGGATCCGCGCGTCGGGCGCGGTGCCCGCGATGCCGGTGCCGTTGTTCGTGGCGGCGGCGGCGATGCCGGCGACGTGCGTGCCGTGCGGGTCGCCGTTGGCCCAGTCGCCGTTGCCGCACCCGCTCGGGTTGCCCGGGCAGCCGGAGAACGTGATGCCGCCCGCGATCTTGCCGGCGAGGTCCGGGTGGTCGAGGTCGACGCCCGAGTCGACGACGGCGATCGTGGCGCCGGCGCCGGTCGAGGTGTCCCAGGCCTGGTCGGCGTGGATCTGCTTCGGGCCCCACTGGAGGTCCCAGTACGGGTCGTTCGGCGTGGCGGCGCCCGCCGTGCCCGCAAGTCCAAGCGCGGCGACAGCCGTCGCCGCCAACGTCGTGATGGTGCGCATCCGCGATCCCCCAGTCGAAGAGACGAAGCAGTGAGGGTCCCCGTCGCCGGGGACCCTCACGCCAGTCGGGGGTACGAAATACGGACTACTCGTAGGCGAGCGCGGAGAGCGGGCTCATGCGCGACGCGCGCCGCGCGGGCAGGATCGCCGCGAGCGTGCCCGCGATGACCGCGACCGCGGCGAGCGCCACGAGCGAACCCGCGGGCACCGCGAACGCGAGCCCCTGGTCGGCGAGCAGCGTCGTCGCCACCTTGCCGAGCACGAGGCCGGCCGCGACGCCGGTGACCGCGCCGAGCAGCGCCGTGACGATGCTCTCGTGGCGGACCATGCGCCGGATCTGGCGCCGCGTCATGCCGACCGCGGCGAGCATCCCGAGCTCGCGCCGGCGCTCGAACGTCGCCAGGACGAGCGCGTTGACGATGCCGAACAGCGACACGATCACGGCGAGCGCCAGCAGCACCACGAACAGCGCCATCATCTGGTCGATCGACGTCAGCACCTGGTCGGTGTAGCCCTGCTTGGTCATCACCTTCGCGTCGGGGTGCGCGGCCATGACGCGGTCGAGCGCGGACTGCTTCACGCCCGGCGCGTCGACGACGGTGAGCGTCGAGAGGTCGCTCTCGAACGCCTTGTCGTAGACGGCGCGGCCGACCGTGATCGGCCCGAGGTCGACGGCGCTGATGACCGGCGACTCCTCGACGGCGCGAACGGTCAGCGACAGCCGCTCGCCGGACGGGCTCGTCAGCGCGAACCGCGACCCGACGTCGAGGCCGTGCTCCTTCGCCCAGCCGGAGTCGACGATCGCGCCGTCGGTGCCGAGCGCCGTCGCGGGCGTCGAGCCCTCGGCGTAGTCGAACGTCACGCCCGGCCCGTCGATGCTGTTGACGCGCTCCTTGTCGCCGAAGGCGAGCGCCCCGTCCTGGCGGACGGTCGTCACGCCCTGCACCCCGTCGACCTGCTGCAGCGCGGAGGCGACGCTCGGGTCGGTCGGCGACCAGCCGTCCGTGCCGGTCACGACGTACGCGCCGTGCACGCGGTCGCGCACCGACGACGTCGTCGTGTCGCGCAGGCCGGCGGCGAGGATCGCCACCACGGTGACGAGCGCCACGCCGACGGTCAGGGCGCCGGCCGTCGCGGCGGTGCGCCCCGGAGCGCGCATCGCGTTGCGGCGCGCGAGGATCCCCGCCGCGCCCCCGATGCGCTCGGCCGGGCGGCCCAGCACCGAGACGACCGGGCGCACGAGACGGCCGGCGATCCCGACCTTGCGCGAGCCCGCGCCGCTCTCGCGCAGCGCGACGACCGGGGCGATGCGCGTCGCGCGCATCGCCGGGATCAGGCCGGCGAGGACCGTCACGCCGGTGCCGACGATGACCGAGACGAGCACGGTGCCCGTCCCGAAGACGGTCCCGGCGTCCGGCAGGTCGAGGCCGAGCGAGGTGAACAGCGACTGCAGGCCGGCCGCGAGCAGGTAGCCCGCGCCGATGCCGAGCGCCGAGCCGATCAGGCCGATGCCGACCGCCTCGGCGAGCACGCCGCGCAGGACCTGGCGGCGGCTCGCGCCGACGAGGCGCAGCAGCCCGATCTCACGCGTGCGCTGCGCGACGGTGATCGACAGCGAGTTCACGATCGTCAGCGCGCCGACGAGGATCGCCACGCCGCCGAACACGAGCAGCACGATGCGGATGATGTCGATGAACTGCTCCAGGCCCTTGAACGTGAAGCGGTCCTGCTCGGCGGCCGTGCGCACGGTGGCGTGGTCGCCGAGGCGCTGCTCGAGCGACGCGCGGACCGTCGCGGGGTCGGCGCCCTTGGCGGCGCCCACGAGGATCGCGTCGTAGCCGTCGCCCTTGCCGAACAGCTTCTGCGCGGTCGGCAGGTCGAACGCGGCGACCGTCGCCGGCCCGAGCGCCTTGACCGACCCGAAGCGGGCGACGCCGACGACCTCGTAGCGCTGCGCGTCGCCGCGCCCGGTGATCGTGATCTTCTTGCCGACGCCGTAGCCCTCGTCCTCGGCCGTCTTCTGGTCGACGACGACCTCGCCCGGCCCGCCGGCCCAGCGGCCGTCGGTCAGCGAGAACGGCGAGAGGCGGTCGATCGCCTCCGGCGAGCGGCTGTCAAGCCCGATCCCGAAGTACGGGCCCTGGCCCAGCGGCTTGCCGTCCTTGCCGATGATCTTCGCGTCCTGGTCGGTGACGTCGCCGGTTGCGACACCGACGCCCGGCGTGGCGCGGACCTCGTCGAGGAGCGCCTTGGAGACGGTGGGCGTCCGGATCGTCCAGTCGGTGGACTCGACGTCGAACGCGGTCTTGGCGGTCACCGCCGCGGCGGTGCCGTCGTAGGCGGACGCCGACAGCGAGTCGGCGGCGCGGCGCTGCGTGTCGGTCAGCGTCAGCGACCCGGCGATGAGCGCGACGCCGAGCACGATCGCTAGCGTGGTCAGGGCCGTGCGCAGGCGGCGCGCGGCCAGGCTCCTGAGGGTGACCTTCGTCATCGGTTGATCACCTCGTCGACGATGCGGCCGTCCGCGAGGTGGATGACGCGGTCGGCCCGGTCGGCCGCGTTCGCGTCGTGGGTGACCATGACGATGGTCTGGCCGTCGACGTCGACGGCCTCGCGCAGCAGCTCGAGCACGTCGCGCCCGGCGCGCGAGTCGAGGTTGCCCGTCGGTTCGTCGGCGAGCAGCACGGTCGGCTTGGTGATGAGCGACCGCGCGATCGCGACGCGCTGCTGCTGGCCGCCCGACAGCTCCGACGGCCGGTGCGAGCGGCGCTCGCTCAGGCCCATGCGGTCGAGCAGGCGGGCGAGGTGCTTGCGGTCGGGCTTGACGCCGGCGATCGTCAGCGGCAGCAGCACGTTCTCCTCCGCCGTCAGGACGGGCAGGAGGTTGAACGCCTGGAAGACGAACCCGACATGGCGGCGGCGCAGCTTCGTCAGCTGCTTGTCGCTCATCGCCGAGACGTCCTCGCCGCCGATGGTCACCGTGCCGCTCGTCGGCCGGTCGAGGCCGGCGAGCAGGTGCATCAGGGTGGACTTGCCGGACCCGGACGGGCCCATGATCGCGGCGAACTGGCCGCTGGGGACGTCCAAGGTCGCGCCGCGCAGGGCGTGCACCGTCGCGTCGCCGTGGCCGTAGGTGCGCGTGACGGCACGGGCGGCGATGGCGGTCGAGACGGCGGACGGGGTGAGGGGGAGCGTGTCGAGCATCGATGGTGGGTTCCTCTGGTGATCGGGGTCGCCGAGGACTCTCCCTGCGCGGAGGCGCCGCGTCGTCGGCCGCGACGACGATCTTGCGGGGGGCCCGGGGATGAGCCCGCCTCCTCCTCGAGGATGACCCGCGAATCCGGATCGAGGAGGACGATCCCGGCCCCGGGCGCGGTTAGTCTCGCGATCGGCCATGGCCTTCACCGGACTCGCCGACCGTCTGCGCGCCCTCGATGGGAGGCGCGTCGACGCCCTGCTCGGCCTCGTGGCGGGGATCGAGATGCAGATCGAGGCGCTCTTCATCGACGCCCCCACGGGCGACCGCCTGCTCGCCCACTTCGTCGCGCTCCTGCTCGCGCTGTGCCTCATCGTGCGCCGGACGCATCCGTGGCCCGCGTTCCTCGTCGCCCAGGTCTCCTACGTCGTCGTGCAGGGCGCGGGCTCGGACGTCGCCGACCACCTCTACCTCGGGCTCTTCGCCGTGCTCTTCCTGAGCTACTCGATCGCGGCGAACACGAGCGACCGCGCGTTCCGGGCGGCGCCGCCGATCGCGCTGGCCGCGGCGATCGTCGCGGCGCGCATCGACGACTACGAGAGCGGGCTGCTCGACGACGTCTTCTTCGCCTCGCTGGTGTACGTCGCGGCGCCGATGATCACCGGCCGCCTGGTCCGCAGCCGGTCGCGGCTGCAGCGCGCGCTGCGCGAGAAGGCGCGCCGCCTCGAGCGCGAGCGCGAGAGCGCCGCCGCGCAGGCCGTCACCGACGAGCGCAGCCGCATCGCGGGCGAGCTGCACGACATCGTCGCCCACGCGCTGAGCGAGATGACCGTGCAGGCGACCGCCGCCGGCCGGCTCGCTCGGCGCAACCCCGAGCGCTCGCGCGAGGCGTTCGCGGCCGTGGAGACGAGCGGGCGCGACGCGCTCGCGGAGCTGCGCCGCCTGCTCGGCGTGCTGCGCCGCGACGACGAGGAGCTCGCGCTCGCGCCGCAGCCGAGCCTGCGCCACCTCGCCGCGCTCGCCGCCCGCACGCGGGCCGCCGGCCTCCCCGTCGAGCTGCACACCGAGGGAAGCGCGATCGAGCTGCCCGCGGGCCTCGACGTGACCGGCTACCGCGTCGTGCAGGAGGCGCTCGGCGGCGCTCGCGACGAGCGGAACGCCGGGCACGCGGTCGTCCGCGTGCGCTACGGCGACCGCGACGTCGCGCTCGAGGTCCGCGACGACGGCGCGGACACCGAGGCCGACGAGGTCCCGATGCTCGGGCTGCGCGAGCGCGTCGGGCTCTACGGCGGCGACTTCCACAGCGGGCCGCTGGCGGGCGGCGGGCACGTCGTGCGCGCGCGGCTGCCGCTCGGAGGCGCGGCATGAGAGCCCTGTGGCGCCGGCTGTCGCCGACGGCGGCCGACCTGCTGATCGCCGCCCTGGCCGTCGTCGCGGTCTGCGTCGAGACGCTGGCCAAGGGCGACGACGGCTCGCCGCTCGCGCTCCAGCTGCTGTTCGCCGCCGGCCTCGGCGCGCCGCTCGCGCTGCGCCGCCGCGCGCCGCGCCTCGCCGTGGTGCTGGTGTTCGGCGTCGGGACGACCGCGCTGCAGACGACGGGCGCCTTCGACGAGATGTCGACGCCGTTCCTGGTCATCTGCATGCTCGCCTACGGCGTCGGCGCGCACGCGGGCCCGCGCGCGGCGGTGCAGGCGCTCGGCCTCGGCCTCGTCGGCGTCGCCGTGCTCGCCGCGTCGTTCTCGCACCACGAGCTCGGCGACTTCGTGTTCCCGATGGGCTTCTTCTTCGCGGCATGGGGCATCGGCCGGACGGTCACCCACCGCGCCCGGCTGACCGAGGAGCTCCACGAGGCGGCGGTCCGCGCGCGCGAGGAACGCGAGGCCGAGCAGGCGCAGGCGGTGGCCGACGAGCGGCGGCGCATCGCGCGCGAGATGCACGACGTCGTCGCGCATTCGGTCTCGGTCATGGTCGTGCAGGCCGGCGGCGCGCGGCGGATCCTCGACCGCGACCCGGAGCGCGCCGAGGAGGCCGCCCGGCGGATCGAGGAGACCGGCCGCGCGGCGCTCGTCGAGATGCGCCGGCTGCTCGGCGTCCTGCACCCGGGCGAGCACGACCCGGCGCTCGATCCGCAGCCGACGCTCGACGGGCTGGACGGCCTCGTCCGACACGCGCGGTCGGCCGGCATGGAGGTCGACGTGGTGGTCGAGGGCGAGCGGCGCCCGCTGCCGGCCGGCGCCGAGGTCGCGGCGTACCGCATCGTGCAGGAGGCGCTGACCAACACGCTCAAGCATGCGGGCGGCGCGCCGGCGACCGTGCGGCTGCGCTGGCTCGACGACGCGGTCGAGCTCCAGGTCGTCGACCGCGGCGCCACCGCAACGCCCCGCCTCGACCTGCCGAGCGGCAGCCACGGCATCGTCGGCATGCGCGAGCGCGTGCGCGTCTACGGTGGAGAGCTGCAGGCGGGGCCGCGAACGGGCGGCGGGTTCGAGGTGCGCGCGCGGCTGCCGCTGCGGCGCGAGGAGGTTGCTGCATGAGCGTTCGGGTCCTGATCGCCGACGACCAGGCGCTCGTGCGCGCGGGGTTCCGGATGATCCTCGACGCCGAGGACGACCTGGAGATCGTGGGCGAGGCCGCCGACGGCGCCGAGGCGGTCGAGCAGGCGCTCGCGCTGCGACCCGACGTCGTGCTGATGGACATCCGCATGCCCGAGCTCGACGGCATCGAGGCGACGCGCCGCATCTCGGGCCACGACGCCGGCGAGGAGCACCCCGTCCGCGTCCTCATGCTCACGACGTTCGACCTCAACGAGTACGTCTACGAGGCGCTGCGCGCCGGGGCGAGCGGGTTCCTGCTCAAGGACGTCCCGCCCGAGCAGCTCGCGGCGGGCATCCGCGTCGTCGCCAACGGGGAGGCGCTGCTCGCCCCGTCGATCACGCGGCGCCTCATCGAGGAGTTCGCCAGCGCTCGCCCGGCCGAGCCTCCGGCGCCGCCGCCGTCGTTCGACGAGCTGACGCCGCGCGAGCTCGAGGTCTTCAAGCTCATCGCGCGCGGGATGTCCAACGCGGAGATCGCCGCCGAGCTCGTCGTGTCGGAGACGACGGTGAAGACGCACGTCGCGCGGATGCTGATGAAGCTCGGGCTGCGCGACCGCGTCCAGGCGGTCGTGCTCGCCTACGAGAGCGGCGTCGTGATGCCCGGCGCCGCCTAGGCGGCCTTCGGCAGCGCGCGGATCACGTTGCCGATCTCCTCCGCGCTGAGCGGCTGCGAGAAGTAGTAGCCCTGGCCGATGCCGCAGCGCAGCTGGCGCAGCGAGTCGAGCTGGGAGTCGTCCTCGATGCCCTCGGCGACGATGTCCATGTCGAGCGCCTCGCCGAGCTCGAGCACCGACCGGACGAGCGCGTCGTCCGCGGCGCCGCGGCCGAGCTCCTTCACGAACGACTGGTCCATCTTCACGATGTCGATCGGGAAGTCGCGCAGGTACGAGAGCGACGAGTACCCGGTGCCGAAGTCGTCGATCGCGACGCGGACGCCGAGATCGCGCAGAGCCTGCAGGTCGCGCGCGGCGGCCTCCTGGTCCTGCATGACGACCGACTCGGTGATCTCGAGCAGCAGGCGCTTCGGCGGCAGCCCCGTCTCCGCGCAGGCGCGCTTGACCACGTCGACGATCTTCACGTGCGGCAGGAACTGCCGCGGCGAGAGGTTGACGCTGACGTAGGGCGCCGGCTCGCCGTTCGGACCCGTGGGCCACGTCGTGGCCTCGCGGCACGCCTCGAAGAGGACGAACTCGCCGATCGGGATGATGAGCCCGGTCTCCTCGGCGATCGGGATGAAGTCGATCGGCGGGACGCGGCCGAAGTCGGGGTGCTCCCAGCGCACGAGCGCCTCGGCGCCGAGGACGCGGTTGTCCTTGAGCGAGACGAGCGGCTGGTAGGCGACGACGAACTCGTCGTTCTGCACGGCGCGGCGCAGGTCGGACGTCAGCTGCAGGCGCTTCGTCGCGTCCGCGTGCATCGTCGGGCGGAAGACCTCGTGGCGGCCCTTGCCCGCCGCCTTCGCCGCGTACATCGCGGTGTCGGCGTTGCGCATGAGCTCGTCGGCCGGGACGTCGCCGCCGGTCGAGACCGCGATCCCGATGCTCGCGCGGACGAACACCTCGTGCTCGCCGAGCATGAACGGCCGCTCGAGCGCGCCGTGGAGGCGGCCGGCGACGGCGTCGACCTCCTCGGGGCCGGGGATGTCCTCGACGAGCACGGCGAACTCGTCGCCGCCGAGGCGCGCCGCGGTGTCCATCCCGCGCAGCGACTCATCGAGGCGCGCGGCGGTCTGGGTGAGCAGCTCGTCGCCGGGCGCGTGGCCGAGCGAGTCGTTGATCGTCTTGAAGTCGTCGAGGTCGACGAAGAGCACGCCGATCCGCTCGCCGGTGCGCACGGCGCGGGCGACCGCGTGCTCGAGGCGGTTCTCGAACAGCGCGCGGTTCGGCAGGCCGGTGAGCGCGTCGTGGAAGGCCTGGTGGTGCAGCTGCTCCTCGAACGCCTTGCGCTCGCGGACGTCGCGCACGGAGAGGACGACGCCGCGCACGGCGGGGTCCTCGAGGAGATCGGTGCAGGTGCTCTCGACCGGGACCCAGCTGCCGTCGGCGTGGGCGGCGCGCCAGGCGAGCGTGGTGCTCGACGGCGCGGTGCGCGCGGCGCGGCAGGCGCCGGTGACGACGGCGGTGTCGTCCGCGTGGACGAGGTCGCTGATCGCCATGCCGATGACCGCGTCGGGCAGGCGGCCGAGCATCCGCTCCACCACCGGGGTCACCTCGGTGATCGTGCCCGCACCGTCGACGACGACGATGAGGTCCGACGAGTTCTGGACGAGCGACTTGAAGCGCCGCTCGTGCTGGACGGCGACGAGCGCGTTGCGCCGCGCCCAGAAGCTCCACAGCAGCAGCGTCGCGAGGACGAGGCCGGCGGTGAGCAGCAGGATCACGCCGTTGCGGGCGCGCGAGACCATCTGCGTGCTGACGTCGCCGAAGCGCTGGGCGACCTTGCGGCTGACCGCGGTCGCGCGCTCGGCGCCGGGATGCGCGTGGCGGCGGCCGAGCGCCGCGGCGGAGCGGATCTCGCCCGCCTTGATGCTGGCGGCCATCTCCGCGATGCCGCGGTCGGCCTTCCCGAGCTCGGCCTGGACGACCTGCGTCTGCGGCCCGTTCGGGAGATCCTGGATGGTCGCGCTGACGACGTTGCGCGCGGCCTTGATGCGCCGGATCGACGGGGCGCCGCGGCGGCCCGGCATCGATTCCTGCGCGATGACGCCGGCGAACTCGGCCATCTGGCCCGAGAGCTCCTGCGCCGCGCTCGCGGTGTCGAGCGACGCGTCGGCGTCGCTGTTCATGACGACGACCTGCTGACCGCCGAGCATGACCACGCCGATCGCCAGCGCCGGGATCAGCCAGCGCCAGAGGCCGGACTCGCCGCCCTTGGTGACGCGGCGGCCGGAGAGCTGCTTGATCGACGCGGCGTTCATCACCAGGTGCCTCCCGCGGGGCAGGCGCCTTGCGCGGCCGGCGCGCACGTCCGGGTCACGTTGGAGCCCGCGCGGGTGATCGTGAAGGTGTGGCCGGTCTTCGAGTGGCCGAGCACCTCGAAGTTCTGGCCGGAAGCCGAGGCGACCTCGACCTGGCCGGGGCCCGTGCCGATGTCCAGCCCGGTGCCCTGCGTCTGCATGAAGGCGGTCGTGCAGCCGTCGTAGGACGCGTCCACGCCGTGCGTGCCGCAGCTCTCCACCTGGCTGTAGAGGTTGCGGACGTCCGACTTGGCATCCGCGTCGTGCGCCTTCTCGTCCTGCTTGAGGAAGATCGGCAGAGCGATCGCCGCGAGGATCCCCACGATGAGGATCACGACGAGAAGCTCGACGAGGGTGAAGCCGGACTCGCCGGAGGGCGTGGAAGGACGCTGACGCATCGTGGGGGCGGTGCGAAGAGGGCGCGAGGGAACCGCTGGGCTCCCTCGCACCCGGAACGCGAGTGGTTCGGCCGGGGCCTACCAGTTGCCGCTGGTCGGGCAGGCGCCCTGGCCAGTGGTGGTGCAGGTCCGGGTCATCGTCGAGCCGGACTTGGTGATCGTGAAGTCGTTGCCCGACTTCGAGTGACCGATGATCGTGTAGCCGGTCGTGCCGTTGACGGCGCTGACCTCGACCTGGCCGGCCGCGGTGCCGAGCTGCAGGCCCGTCCCGGCGGTGCCGAGGTTGGCGGTCGTGCAGTTCGTGTAGTCACCGGCGGAGTCGGTGGCGCAGGACTCGACGTGGGACACCAGGTTGCGGGCATCGGACTTCGCCGACGCATCCTGGCCCTTCTTCTGCTGGCCGAGGAAGACCGGCAGAGCGATCGCGGCGAGGATGCCGACGATCAGGATGACCACGAGGAGCTCGATGAGCGTGAAGCCCCGCTCCTCGTTCGCGCGGTCGCGCAGCTGCTTGAGCACTTGGAACCTCCCCTTGCGGGCCGTTGAGTACCACCGGCCCAGTGCGAAAGGTCCGGCGACCGTCTTCATCGTCCGGGTGGGCGGTCCCTTGAGCGGCGGTCAGTGGATTCGCACGTCCGTCCGCCGCTCTTGGCGCTACGGGAGTGGTGTCGCGTGGCTCCCGGCGCGCCCCGCGTCGCTCTTCTCGTAGAACCGCGAGAGCAGTCCGAGCGTCTCCTCGGGGTCCGGGCTCGTGTACGCGTTCCACGCCTCGATGCGCAGCTGCGCGTCGAGGTCCTGCCCGATGATCTCGGCGATCGTCTCCTTCGCGCTGCGCACCGCGCGCTGCGAGTTGCGCAGGATCTGGCGGGCGACCTGCTCCGCCGCGTCCATGAGCTCGTCGTGCGGCACCACGCGGGTGACGAGCTGCCACTGCAAGGCCTGCTGCGCGTCGATCGGCTCGGCCGTGAGGAGCATGTGGGCGGCGACGCCCGCGCCGCACGCGTTGACGAGCCGCACGATCCCGCCGTCGCCGTGGTGGTAGCCGCGGCGCGCCTCGAAGGAGCCGAACATCGCGCGGTCCGAGGCGATGCGGATGTCGCACGCCATCGCCTGCTCGAGGCCGCCGGCGAGCGCCCAGCCGTTGACCGCGCCGATGATCGGCTTGCGGATCTTGTGCAGCCCGCGCGTGAAGCCGCCGAAGCCGAGGTCGACGATGTCGCGGATCGGCTTCTCGCCCTTGATGATCGGCGGGATGTAGGTCTTGAGGTCCGCGCCGGCGCAGAACGCGTCGCCGCTGCCCGTGACGATCGCGACGTCGACCGCGTCGTCGTCGCGGAAGTCGGTCCACGTCTCGACGAGGAGGTCCTGCATCTCGGGGTCGATGGCGTTCTTCGCCTCGGGGCGGTTGAACGTGATGTACGCGATCCGGTCGCGCTTCTCGTACAGGACCTTGCTCATCGGGCCGTCTCCTCTCGGTCGGTTCGGGCAGGATCCTCGCCCATGGCCGACCGGCGCCGTCCCATCCGCCCGCTTGCCGCCCGCATCCTCGCCCAGGACGCGGCGGCCGAGCGCCTCGTGGCGCTGCCGTACGGGACCGCGCTGCTCTCCCCCGCGCTGCCCGACTGGTACGAGGGCAACCAGGTGCGCGTCGAGCGCGAGACCGCCGGGTGGGACGCCGCGGCGATCTTCGCCGACGCGCAGCAGCAGCTCGTGCGGGCCGGCCTGAGCCACCAGCGCCTCGTCGTGACGGCGCCGACGCTGGCCGAGCCGATCGCCGTGCTCGCCGACCGCGCCGGCTGGGAGGTCGTCTCGCTCGTCGCGATGGCGCTGCCCGCCGGCGCCCGGCTCGGCCCCGACCCCGGCGTCGAGCGGCTCGACTCCGAGACGTACGCGGAGTTCCGGCGCCGGCAGCTCGCCGCCCACGCGTGGGCGGAGGCGCCCGGCGTCATCGACCAGCTGCTCGCCGCCGACCGCCGCGAGGAGTCGCGCGGCAACGCCCGGCGCTTCGGGATCCGCACGACCGAGGGCGAGCTGGCCGGGATGGCGACGCTGCACCGCTTCGGCGGGGCCGCGGAGATCGACAACGTCGAGGTCCTCGCCGAGCACCGGCGGCGCGGCCTGGGAACCGCGCTCGTGCTCGGCGTCGCCGCCACGGCGCTCGAGGAGGGCTGCGAGCCGGTGTTCCTCGTGGCCGACGCCGACGACCCCATCGCGCGCGGGATGTACGACCGGCTCGGCTTCCGCGTCGTCGACGGCCTGCTCGAGCTCACGCTCCGCCCTTCCTGAACGCGGGTACGCTCGGAGGTGAGGTGGTCACCGTCCGCGGACAGCTCCTCGTCGCCGGGCCCACCCTGCTGGACCCGAACTTCCACCGCACGGTGGTCCTGATCTGCGAGCACGACGACAACGGCGCGATGGGCCTCGTGCTCAACCGCCCGTCCCCCATCCCCGCCGACCAGGCGATCCCCGAGCTGACCGGCGCGATCCCCGTCGCGGAGACGCTGTGGGTCGGCGGCCCGGTGCAGACGACGAGCGTCGTCGTCCTCGCCGACTTCCTCGACTCCGAGCCGCACGCGATGCCCGTGCACGGCGACGTCGGCATCGTCCTGCCCGAGGCCGACCTCGACGAGGTCGGCAACGCGGTCCGCCGGGCGCGCGCGTTCCTCGGCTACGCCGGCTGGGGCCCCGGCCAGCTCGACGAGGAGCTCGAGCGCGACGACTGGATCGTCGCGTCCTTCGAGCCCGCCGACGCCTTCACGGAGGATCCCGACCGCCTGTGGTCGCGGGTCCTCGGGCGCAAGGGCGGCGAGTACGCGCTGCTCGCGACGATGCCGCCCGACCCGTCGCTGAACTAGCGCGACGACGCGGCGACGCGCATCGCGGCGGCGAGCTGGCGGCCGAGGTGGTGCTCGGCGCCGTCGCCGACACGCACCGTGAGGGGGCCGCCGAAGGGCTGGCGGTCGACGATCGTGAGGACCACGCCGGGGACGATCCCGCGGTCGGCGAGGTAGCGGAGCATCTCGGGGTCGGCGTCGGAGACGCGGGCGAAGGAGGCGGTGGCGCCGAGCTCGAGGTCGTCGAGCGCGTCGGTCTCGGCCTCCTTGAGCGAGAGGTCGGCGCCGGGGATCGGGTCGCCGTGCGGGTCGAAGCGGGGGTCGCCGAGCTTCGCGGCGATCCGGTCGGCGAGCTCGTCGGAGAGCGCGTGCTCGAGCAGCTCGGCCTCGCGGTGGACCTTGTCCCACGGGACGTCGAGCAGCTCGACGAGCATGAGCTCGAGCAGGCGGTGGTTGCGCAGCGTGCGCAGCGCGATCCGCCGGCCCTCCTCGGTCAGCGTCACGCCGCGGTAGGGCTCGTGGCTGACGAGCCCGAGCTCGGCGAGCCGGCGCAGCATCCCGGACACCGAGCCGCTGGTGACGCCGAGCCGCTCGGCGAGGCCCGTCGTCGGCACGGGGGCGTCCAGCCGCGTCTCCAGCGCGTAGATCGCCTTGAGGTAGTCCTCGACGGCGTGTGAGGCGGGTGCGGCCATGGTCGGTTTCGCAGGCTACCCGTGGCCGAAAGTTAGGCTTGCCAAGACTTCTGTTGTACTATGACTGCACTTCATCGTCTGCCTGCCGACTACCCGGACGACATGCCCCCGCCGCCTCCCGCCGCCTCCGCCGCCGCTGCAACCGCCGAGCTCCCGCTCTCGCCGCTGCGGACGGTCCGTGCGCGCGGCCGGTTCCGCGGGCGGACGGCGATGTTCGGGCCGGCGTTCGTCGCGGCGGTCGCGTACATCGACCCGGGCAACTTCGCGACGAACATCGCGGGCGGCGCCAAGTACGGCTTCCTGCTCGTCTGGGTGATCCTCGCCGCGAACCTCATGGCGATGCTGGTGCAGTACCTGTCGGCGAAGGTCGGCATCGCCACCGGCAAGAACCTGCCCGAGCTGTGCCGTGAGCACTTCCCGCGCCGCGTGACGCTGGGGCTGTGGTTGCAGGCCGAGGCGGTCGCCATCGCGACGGACCTCGCCGAGTTCGTCGGCGCGGCGATCGCGCTCAACCTCCTCTTCGGCGTCCCGCCGTTCATCGCCGGTCTCATGACCGCGGTCGTGGCGTTCATGATCCTCGGGCTGCAGCAGCGCGGGTACCGGCGCTTCGAGCTCGCGATCGCGGCGTTCCTCGGGATCGTCTGCCTCGGCTTCCTCTACGACCTCTCGCAGGTCGACGTCGACCGCGGCGCGTTCCTCGGCGGCTTCGTGCCGGGCTTCCAGGGCACCGACAGCGTCCTGCTCGCCGTCGGCATCCTCGGCGCGACGGTCATGCCGCACGTCGTCTACCTGCACTCCGCGCTCACGCAGGGCCGGATCAAGGCGCGCAACGACGACGAGCGGCGCGAGCTGCTGCGCTTCCAGCGCGTCGACGTCGTCGTCGCGATGACCGTCGCCGGGTTCATCAACATGACGATGCTCGTCGTCGCGGCGTCGCTCTTCCACGAGTCCGGCGCGACGACGATCGACAGCATCGAGGGCGCGCACGCGGGGTTCGAGCAGCTGCTCGGCGGTGGCGCCGCGCTGGCCTTCGCGGTCGCGCTGCTCGCCTCGGGCCTGTCGAGCTCGAGCGTCGGGACCTACGCCGGTCAGGTCGTCATGCAGGGCTTCATCGCCCGCCGCATCCCGCTCTTCCTGCGGCGGCTCGTCACGATGACCCCCGCGCTCGTCGTGCTGGCGATCGGGCTCGACGCGACCGACACGCTCGTCGTCTCGCAGGTCGTCCTCTCGTTCGGCATCCCGTTCGCGCTGGTGCCGATGATCCTGCTGACGAGGCGCCGCGACGTGATGGGCGCGCTCGTCAACCGGCGTCACACGACGATCGTGGCCTCGATCGTCGCGGCCCTCATCATCGGGCTCAACCTGTTCCTGCTGCAGCAGACGTTCTTCGGCTGATCGCGCGGCGGTCGGGCAGGAGGCGCGGGAACGCGCTGCACAGCGGCCGCAGCTGCGGGTGCGAGCCCCACACGAGGATCACGAGCATCGCGCCGTAGACCGGCAGGTGGCCGACGAGCTCGGTCGTGCCGAAGAACCGCAGCGTCGCGTTGAACGGGATCCCGGCGATGAGCACGATCGCCTGCGGCAGGGCGCCGCGATGAGCAGCAGCCCGAACAGCACCTCGATGCCGCCCGCGAGCCGCGCGAACTCGAGGTCGCTCATGCTGAAGCCGATCTCGCGGAACACGTTGAGCTGCGGGTGGTCGGCGAGCGTCGCGAGCGCCATGTCGGGGTTCGCGATCTTCTCGACGAACGCGACGATGATCAGCGCGAGGCCGGCCGCGACGCGCAGGCTGAAGATCGCCTTCGCCGCGTCGGGCAACTCGAGCGTGGTCCGGGCGGCGCCCCGCCGATCGCCACGACGACCATGACCGCGCCGAGCAGGACCGCGGGCCTTCGCGATCGTGCGGATGATGAGCGTCAGGAACCAGGTCTCGTGAGCAAGCGGCAGGGTCAGGCGCGGGGCACGCCGAAGATCTCGCCGATCGTCTCGAGCATCTCCTGCTCGCGCTCGCTCACCCACTCGCCGCCGATGCCGAGGAAGCCGCCCTCCTTCGCCGCCAGCGCGGCGCGCTGGCCGGCGACGCGCAGCCACTCGCGCACCTCGTCGAGCTCCTCCGGCGACGCCTTGTCGCGCAGCAGCGCGTGGACGCCGCGCAGCTCGTCGAGGATCGGCTGCACGCCGCCCTCGCGCGTGGGCTTGACCTCGCCGAGGAAGTCGCCGCCGGCGTGGCGCGCGTGCTCGGCCGCGTCGCGCGCGACGTCGCGGACGAACGCGCCGAAGCGGTCGTCGGTCGTCGCCTCCTGCAGCACGTGGGCGGCGGCGGACGCCTCCTTGAGCGCCTCGAACGGGCCGCCGGGATCGGCCATCGTGATCGCCAGGCCGACGAGGATCGGCGCGCGGCCGAGGCGCAGCCACTCCTGCTCGCTGAAGCCGATTCGGCGGGCCACCTACGCCAGCTCCCCGAGGATGCCGCGCGCGATGACGAGCCGCTGGATCTCGCTCGTTCCCTCGTAGATCTCGGTCACCTTGGCGTCACGGTAGAACCGCTCCGCGGGGAACTCCCGGGTGTAGCCGTAGCCGCCGAGCACCTGGATCGCCTCGCCCGTCCAATGCCGCGCGACGCGCGAGGCGAAGAGCTTGGCCTGGGCCCCCTCGACCGTGTGAGGGCGGCCGGCCTCCTTGAGCCGCGCGGCTCGCCAGACGAGCGCGCGCGCCGCCTCGATCTCGGTCTGCATGTCGGCGAGCTTGTGGGCGATCGCCTGGAAGCGGCCGATCGGCCCGCCGAAGGCAGTGCGCTCCTTCGCGTACGCCGACGCGACGTCGAACGCGGCCTGCGCGATCCCGACCGCCTGCGCGGCGATCCCGATCCGCCCGCCGTCGAGCGTCGACAGCGCGATACGCATGCCGCCGCCGGGCGCCCCGATCCGCTCGCCGGGCGTGCCGTCGAACGCGAGGTCCGCGGTCGACGAGGAGTTCAGCCCCATCTTCTCCTCCTCGCGCGTGACGCGGAACCCGTCGGCGCCGCGGCGGACCAGGAACGCGGTCGGCTTGCCGTCATCCTTCGCGAAGACGAGGAAGGTGTGAGCGTACGAGCCGTTCGTGATCCACTGCTTGGTGCCGGTGATCCGGCCGTCGCCGTCGACCGTCGTGCGCATCGCCCCGGCGTCCGACCCGCTGCCGGACTCCGTCAGCGCGAAGGCGGCGAGCTCGTGGCCCTGCGCCAGCGGCGGCACGAAGCGGTCGCGCTGGTCGTCGGTGCCGTGCTGCACGATCGGCAGCGTCCCCGCGCCGGTGTGCACCGCCAGCGTCACGCCGACGCCCGCGTCGGCGCGCGAGAGCTCCTCCAGCACGAGCGCGTACGACAGGTAGTCCGCGCCCGCCCCGGCCCAGCGGTCGGGGACGCAGACGCCCATGAGCCCGAGCTCGCCGAGCTGGGCGAAGACCTCGCGCGGGAACGTGTGGTCGCGGTCCCACTGGGACGCGTTGGGCGCCACGACCTCGTCGGCGAAGCGCCGTGCGAGGTCGCGGATCTCCCGTTGCTCGTCGGTGAGCTCGGTCAGGCTCATGCCGCGCCGATGCTACGGCGCGACGACGAGCGGCGGATCGTCGGGCGAGAGGTCCTCGCGGCGGTTGACCTCCGCGCCGGGCGGCGCCGGCACCGGGCCGTCGAGCAGCGGGTCCCCGGTCTCGCGCATCCACGTCTCGAGCCGCTCGCGCAGCGTCGCCATCTCGCCCGCGTACCGCGGGTCGGTCGCGCGGTTGAGCACCTCGCCGGGATCCAGCACGAGGTCGTAGAGCTCCTCGGGCTCGTGCGGCTCCCGACCCCACCCGCGCGCGACGAGCGCGGCCTTCGTGGGACCGTCGTCGACGTTCGCCAGCGCGGGGCGCAGGTCGTCGCCGAAGCGGCGGATGTACTTGAAGCGGTCGGTGCGGATCGCGCGCTGGGGCTCGTAGGCGACGTGGTAGGTCAGCTCGGCGAACACCTCGTCCCGGATCGCGTCGACCTCGCCGCGCACGAGCGGCAGCAGCGACCGGCCCTGCACGTAGTCGGGGACGCGCACGCCCGCCAGCTCGCACAGCGTCGGATGGAGGTCGACCTGCGAGACGAGCGAGTCGACGACGCGCCCGCCGCTGAAGCCGGGGCCGCGCATGATGAGCATCACGCCGATCCCGCGGTCGGTCAGCGTCGCCTTCGCGCCGGGGAACGCGAGCCCGTGGTCGGTCGTGCAGATGATGAGCGTGTTGTCCTGCACGCCGCGCGTCCACAGCGCGTCGAGCACCGTGCCGACGCCCTGGTCGAGGCGGCGCGCGCTCTGCTTGAAGGCGGCGACGTCGCGGCGCGTCTCGGGCAGGTCGGGCAGGCCCGTCGGCGGCAGCGAGTACTGCGTGTCGCGCACCGAGCTGGGCTCGAAGTAGTTGCGGTGCGTCTCGAAGAAGCCGACGGAGACGAAGAACGGCTCGGGCAGCTCCTCGCGGATGACGTGCCCCGCCACCGGCGCGATGTCGTGGACGTGGTTCGTGCCCACGTCGTGGACGCGGTCGAAGCCGACCGCGCGCGGGTCTTCGGCGATGTGCTGCTCGCCGATCAGCTCGGAGTGGTAGCCGACCCTGCGCAGCTCGTGGAGGAAGTGGTGCGCGTGGTCGTTGAGGCGGAAGCCGCGGTGGGCGAGGCCGATCATCCCGTTGGTGTGCGGCATCTGGCCGGTCGCGAGCGCGGCGCGGCTGCCCGAGCAGCTCGACGCCGCGCTGAACGCCTGGCGGAAGAGCAGGCCCTGGTCGGCCAGCAGCTGGATGTTCGGCGTCGGGATCTGGTGGCCGTACGGCTGGACGTAGCGGCCGGTGTCGTGCGAGTGGAGGTAGACGATGTTGGGTCTCATGAGGCCGCCTCCTGCGGCTCGCCGGCCTCGGCGTTGTAGCGCTCCACCCAGCGCTCGCTGCGCTCGTCGGCCTGGCGCTCGAGCGGCGGCTCGGCCTTCTGCGGCGCCTCCTCGATGCCGAGGTGCGCGAGCACGGCGTGGGTGGACCCGAGCGGGTCGCCGGCGATGTGGCGGTAACGGAAGGTCAGGGGATCGATCCCACGCTCGGCGAACCACCTGCCCCACTCGGCGTCGTGGGCGCGCAGCATCCGCACGAGGTGGTCGATCGCCTCGAAGTCATAGCGCGGCCGGCGATCCTCGGGCGCCCCGCCCTTGCGCCAGGCGCCCGTCTGGATCGCCTTCCACAGCGAGATGGCCTGGCGGGCCGTGTCGAACCGGCGGACCCACACGAAGCGCACGGGCACGTCGCCGAGCAGGCGCACGAGCAGCGCGTCGACATCCCGCTCCCCGGCGAGGCGCGCGGCGTCGTCGAGGTGACCCCACATGACCTTCGCGCCGAAGACGCCGTTGGCCGTCGTGCCGGTGGCGAGCGTGCGCGCGAGGTGGTCGGCGTAGTCGCCGATGCCGCGCAGCGACGAGTAGTCCGGGCCGGCCGGGACCTCCAGCGGGACGTGCCCGAGCTCGACCGTGCCGGCGGCGTCGGTGAACCAGGCGGCGGCGTGGCGGGGCTCGCCGGTCTCGGGGAGCGCCTCGAAGAACTCCTCGGGGCGGCCGGCGACGCCGGTGGCGGCGAGCATCTGGCAGAGCAGCGTGCTTCCGCTGCGGGGCGTCGCGCACACGAGGTAGGCGCGCCTGATGGACGGTGGCGTTGTGGACTGCATCGGTCGACTTCAGACCCTACTCGCCAACCATCGCGGAGCCAGCGCGTTCGCGCCAACTAGAGGGGTACGTCAACGGTGGAAGGAACGCATGGATCTGGGGTTCATGCTCGCGTGCATCTTGGGCGCGATCGACCTCGTGCTGCTGGTTCTCGTGTGGGGCCAGCGCAAGCGGGAACGCAGCAAGATGCGCCTGCGCGAGCGGGCGCTGGCCCTCAGGGCCGAGAGCGAGGCGCGAGAGGCGTCGCGTCAGGATGACGTGACGCCTCAGCGGGAGGAGCGGGTCACCGGCGGTCGGAGGGAGCCCGACCGCCGGTTCTCGCGCGCTACGCCGCGCGGGAGGCGGGCGCGACGGTGACGCCGTCGCGGATGCGGTCCCGCAGCGAGGGGGTCTCCTGAGCCGCCCGCAGCGCACGGGCGCGGACGCGGAGGAGCACGGCGAGCTCGCTCGTGATCTGGAACGGGTCGGCGACGATCCGGCCGTCGCGCAGCGAGATGGCGGCGGCCGGCCGGCCGGCGATCTCGCCGACGAGCACGTCGCCCTCAAGCGGCGGCTTCCCGTCGCGGGCGGCGAGGTAGCGCAGCGCGACGGCGTCGGCGGCGTCGGCGTGGCGGATGACGTGGGCGATGGAGTGGAGCACTTGGGGCCTCGGTGAGTCTGGGCGGGGCGGTGTGCTCATCACGATCCCGCGCCCCGGCCTCCGCCGACAGCGATGCCACCCCCCGAATCTCCCCGCAGCGTTCCGCAGCCCCATCTTCGGTTCTCCGCCGCGCTTCTGTGACGCTCGTCTCCCCCTGGCCACCCCGGTGTCGCGGCGCGGTGACGTGCGGCGTCGACGCGGAGCGCGCGGCCCGGTAGCGTCGCACCACGATGCGCAAGATCCTGGTTCCGCTCCTCATCGCCGGCCTCGTGTTCGCCGCCTCCGCGCTGGCCGCGACGAAGAACGGCATCACGCCGGTCGCCCCCAAGGCGGGCGCGACGGTGGCGTCCGGCAAGTCGCCGACGTTCCGCATGAAGGTCAAGGGGCCGGGCGCCGTCTGGGTGCACGTCTGCAAGCGCGCCAAGCGCGACTCGAACGGCGTGATCTGCAGCAGGGAGTCGATCGGCCAGGCGCGCAAGCGCGGCGGCGAGTACCGCTTCACGCCGAAGTTCTACGACTACGACGGCTTCTGGCTGAACCGGCCCGGCACGTACTACTGGCAGGCCCACCGCATCGACTGCTCGGCGAGCCTCGAGGATTGCCAGCAGGAAGGGCCGATCGTGCGGTTCAAGGTCGGCTAGAGCGCTTCGACGGCCGCGACGGTGACGTCGCCAAGGCCGTCGGCGACCCGGTCGGCGAGCGCCAGCGCGTCGTCGCCGGGCGGGTAGTGCGGGTTCGGGATCGCGATGACCTTCAGGCCGGCGCCGTGCGCCGAGCGGATCCCGCTGCCCGAATCCTCGATCGCCGCCGCGGCCGCCGGGTCTGCGTGGAGCCGGCGCAGGACCTCGAGGTAGACGTCGGGCGCGGGCTTGCCGCGCGCGACCTCCTCGGAGGAGACCGTCGCCTCGAAGCGATCGGCGACGCCCATGCGCTCGAGGACGTGGTCGATGAGCTCGCGGTTCGACGACGACGCGAGGCCGAGCGGCCAGCGCGCGGCGAGCCGCTCGATCGCCTCGACGGCGCCGGGCAGCAGCGGCAGCTCGCCCTCGTAGGCCGCGTGCATGCGGGCGACGACGTCGGCGTTGATCGCCTGGGGCGCCAGCGGGATGCCGACGGTCTCGGCGAGGTACTTCGTCCACTCGGGCGAGCTCATCCCGAGCATCGCGGTGCTCGCCTCCGCCGGCCACGGCCGCCCGTGGTCCGCGGCGAGGCCCTGCTTCGCCTCGTCCCAGAGCTGCTCGGAATCGAGGAGGACGCCGTCGAGGTCGAAGACGACCGCGGAGATCATCGCGGGGCGTCGCCGCCCGGCGCCGGCCCCGAGGGTCTCGCTTCGCGGAGGGACATCACCGCGCGCGTCTCCGCGCTGGCGCGGGCGGCCTCGAGGATCTCGAGGACCGCGACGGCGTCGGCCGGGTCGACCGGGATCTCGCCGCGGCCGACCGCCTCGTAGAACGCGAGGTAGTCGCCGGGCGCGATCGGCTCCCGGCGCTCGCCCTCCTCGGTCACGAGCCGGCCCGGCGCGTCGCGGACGCCGAAGCCGGCGTCGCCGGGGCGCAGGCCGTCGCGCAGCTGGGGCTCCTGCGGGTCGAGGCCGTCGACGGCGAACCCGCCGCGCAGGCCGCTGACCGAGAGGCGCGGCCCGTGCAGCGGCGCGACCGCGCCCATCCACAGGTGCGACCGCACGCCGCCGGGATGCTCGAGGGCGACGAAGACGTCGTCGTCGACCTGCGCGCCCTCGCGCCGCCGCTCGACCTCCGCGTACACGCGAACGGGATGGCCGAAGAGGACGCGGGCCTGGTCGACGAGGTGGCTGCCGAGGTCGAGCAGCTGCCCGCCGCCCTCGCCCGGGTCACCGAGCTCGCGCCAGCCCTCCTTGATCGCCGGGCGAAAGCGCTCGAACCGCGACTCGAAGCGGACGACGTCGCCCAGCGCGCCCGACTCGACGAGCCGCCGGGCGGTGAGGAAGTCGCCGTCCCAGCGCCGGTTGTGGAAGACGGTCAGCGGGACGCCCGCCGCCCGCGCCGCCTCGGCGACGCGCGCGGCCTCCGCGGAGGTCGTGGCGAGCGGCTTGTCGACGACGACGCGAACGCCCCGCTCGATCGCCGCGAGCGCCAGCGGCACGTGCGCGCGGTTCGGCGCCGCGACCACGAGGACGTCGATCGCGTCCCACGCGTCGTCGACGGCAGCGACGACGCGCGCGGCGGGGAACGCCGCGCGCGCTCGCTGCGCGCGTCCGGGATCGCCGGTCACGATCGCCGCCACATCCAGCCCCCTGGAGGCGGCGATGAGAGGAGCATGGAACACCTCCCCCGCGAGGCCGTATCCGGCGATGCCGACGCGCAGGCTCAGCCCCGGGACCCTTCGTTCATCGGCTCCGCTGGCACTGTCATCAGCCCCAGGATCCCTCGCTCATCGGCCGGTAGGAGACGGTCAGCATTCGATACGTCCGCGGCCGGGTGACGCAGAAGATGACCGCCTCGGCGGCCTCGTCGGCGCTCATCATCCCCTCGGTGTCGCCGGGCTCCCGCCCGGTCCCCATCGCGAAGTCGGTGTCGACCCCGCCGGGGCAGACGTTCGTGCAACGCACGCCGTGCTCGCGCATCTCGTGATCGAGCGACCGCACGAACCCGACCTGCCCGAACTTCGACGCGTTGTAGACGGTCTCGCCGGGGAACCCGCGCAGGCCCGCGACCGACGCGAGCGCGACGAAGTCGCCGCCGCCCGCCTCGACCAGGTGCGGCAGCGCCGCGCGCGCCGTGTAGAGCGTGCCCTTGAGGTTGATGTCGATCATCGCCTCGATGTGGGCCGGATCGAGCTCGAGGAACGGGCCGTAGGCGCCCACCCCCGCGTTCGCCACGACGAGATCGAGACCGCCGAACGCCGACACCGCCTCGGCGACGGCCGCATCGACGGCGGCCGCGTCGGTGACGTCGCACGTGACCCCGAGCGCACCCTCCAGCCCGAGGTCGTCGCCGGAGCGGGACGCGAGTGCGACCCGCGCCCCGCCCTCGGCGAGCCGGCGCGAGACCGCGGCGCCCACGCCGCGGCTCGCACCGGTCACGAGGGCGCGCCGCCCCTGCAACGGCGCGCCCTCAGGCACTTCGTACCGCGGCGCGCTGGCGCCGGGACAGGGCGTCGATCACGACCGCGGTCAGCAGGACCGCGCCGGTGATCATGTACTTCACGGCCGAGGTGAGGCCGATGAGGTCCATGCCGTTGGAGATCGAGCCGATCACCAGGGCGCCGAGCAGCGCCGCCCACACGTTGCCGCGGCCGCCGAACAGGCTGACGCCCGCCACGACCGGGCCCGCGATGGCGAGCAGCAGCAGGTCGCCGCCGCCGGACGACTGGTTCGCCGCCAGCAGGCGCGACGCGGCGAGGACGCCGCCGACGGCGGCCATGGTCGACGCGAGCATGAAGACGACGATCCGGATCCGGCCGACGTTGATGCCCGCGCGCCGCGCGGCCTCTGCGTTGCCGCCGACCGCGTAGATGTACCGGCCGAACTTCGTCCGCTGCGTGAGGGCCTGGAAGATCACCACGAACGCGACGAGGATCACCGCGGCAAGCGGCAGTCCCCGGTCCTGGTTGCAGATCGCGACCGCGGCGATGATCGCCGCGGAGGCGGCGATCGTCCGGATCGCGAGGCTCACCATGGGCTCCGCCTCGAGGCCGGCTGCCTTACGGCGACGGGCGCGGGCGAGCGCCGATCCGACGATCCCCGCGATGCAGGCCAACGCGATGATCCAGCCGACGCTGTCGGAGAAGAACGTGCCCGTCAGGTCGATGATGTGCTGGTTCGTGATGTTGACCGTGCCGGTGTCGCCGAGCACCTTGAGCTGCGCGCCCTGCCAGGCCAGCGACCCCGCGAGGGTCACGATGAACGAGGGGATGACGAGCAGCGTGGAGATCGATCCCTGAGCGAACCCGATCGCCGTCCCGGCGAGGATCGTCAGGACGACCGCCGGCACGGCGGCCCATCCCTTCTTCTCGATGAGCACGGCCATGATCGCGCCGCACAGGCCCGAGACCGCTCCGACCGACAGGTCGATCTCGCCGAGCAGCAGCACGAGGACGACGCCGACGGAGATGCACCCCACGGCTGCGATCTGCAGCATGAGGTTCGTGAGGTTCGCCGCGGTGAGGAACCGGTCCTCGGCGATCTGGAAGATCGCCCAGATGAGGGCGATCATCAGGATCACGCGGACGGAGCCGAGCTCACCCTCGGCGAGGCGCCTCAGCGTCTGCCGCGGGCTGAAGGCCTCGGAGACGGTGGTGGGCTGGGCGGTGGTCGAAGCGCTCATGCCAGCTCCTCCGTTGCCGGACCGCTGCCGTCGGCGCCGGTGATGGCGGCGACGACCGCCTCTCGGCTCGTATCGGCCGTCACGAACTCGCCGCCGTTGCGACCGAGCCGCAGGACGACGATCCGATCGGCGACGCGGAAGACGTCACCGAGGTTGTGCGAGATGAGCACGACGCCGAGGCCGCGGTCACGCAGCCGGGCGACGAGCTGCAGCACCTGCTCGGTCTGCGAGACGCCAAGGGCGGCGGTCGGCTCGTCGAGGAGCACGACCCTCGGGTCGCCGAGCATGCCGCGGGCGATGGCAACGGTCTGCCGCTGACCGCCGGAGAGCGAGCCGACTTCGGTCTTCACCGACTTCAGCGTGCGGACGGCGAGCGAGTCGAGGAGCTCGCGGGCCTTGTGTTCCATCGTGAAGTCGTCGAGCGGCGCGAGCGGCGCCGTGCCGCGCGTCTGCTCGTGGCCGAGGAAGAGGTTGGCCACGACGTCGAGGTTGTCGCAGAGCGCGAGGTCCTGGTAGATGACGGAGATGCCCAGCCGGTCCGACTCACGCGGGCTGCTGATGGTGACCTCGCTGCCTTCCCAGGTCATCGTGCCCTCGTCCATCGGGCCCACGCCGGAGATGGCCTTGATCAGCGTCGACTTGCCGGCACCGTTGTCGCCTACGAGGGCGACCACCTCGCCGGCGTGGACGTCGAAGTCCACGCCGGCGAGCGCCTGGACGGCGCCGAACCGCTTCGTGGCGCCCCGGATCGAGAGGATCGGGGTGCCCGTGGCGGTCTTGGGGGCCGTGACGGTCATGGCTGCTAGCCGATCCCGAGTTCCGTGCAGACGGACTTGAACTCGCCGGTGCAGACGTCCGAGACCTTGACGTACTCGTCCTTGATGACGGTGTCGGCCACCTTGTCCTTCGTCACGGCGATCGGATCGAGGATCGTCGACGGGACCTGCTTCATCTTGTTGTCGACCTGCTGGTTGACCAGGCCGTCCGGGAGCGGCTTGCCCTGGGCCAGCGCGATCGCGGCCGTCGCGGCCGCCTCGGCCTCCGGCTTGACGGGCTTGTAGACCGTCATGTACTGCTCGCCGGTGAGGATGCGCTGGATGCCCGCGACCTCGGCGTCCTGGCCGGTGACCGGGACCTTCTTGGGGTCGATGCCAGCGCCCTTCATCGCCGCGATCGCGCCGCCGGCCGTGCCGTCGTTGGCGGCGTAGACACCGTCGATGTTGCCCTTGCCGAGCGACGTGATGGCCTGCTCCATCTGCGACTGCGCCTTGTCGGGCGACCAGTCGGGCGTGTCGTACTCCTTGCCGATCTTCACGCCGCTCGGGTCGAGGACCGAGTGCGCGCCCTTCTTGAAGCCGGCGGCGTTGTTGTCCGTCGGGGCGCCGTTGATCATCACGATCTGCTTGCCGTCCGGCGAGCCCATCGCGTCAAGCAGGCTCTGGCCCTGCAGCTTGCCGACCTGCTCGTTCTGGAACGAGACGTAGAAGTCGATGTCGGCGTTGAGGATGAGCCGGTCGTACGAGACGACGGGGATCTTCGACTGCTTCGCACGCGTGACGATGCTCGCCGCGCTCGCGCTGTCGACCGGGTCGAGGACGAGGACGTTGGCGCCCTTGGTGATCGCGGCCTCGGCCTGCTGCTGCTGCTTGGCCGCGTCCTGGTCGGCGTTCGAGTAGATGAGCTCGCAGTCCGGGCAGTCAGCCTTCAACTTTGCGGTGAAGAGCGGACGATCCGCCGCTTCGTAACGCGCGGTCTTCGACTCGGGGAGGAGCAGGGCGACCTTCTTGCCGCCGCCTCCGCCGCCGCCCGAGCTCTCGGTCGACGCGCCGCCGCTCGAGCCCGAGTCGCCTTCGTCGTCATCACCGCACGCGGCCACGAACAGGGCCAGGGCGGCGACGATCGCCATCACGATGAAGAGCCCGCCGCGACGGCGGTGCTCGCTGGGGTGCTGCATGTGGGTTCCCTCCTCCAGGGACAGTGGTGACATGGGGGGTCTAGGGGGTTGACGGGATGTGGGGGAGCTCCGCGCGCTGCGCGGCGTGGATGAGCGCGCCGAGGACCTCGGGGCGCTCGTTGACCGAGGCCTGGACGACCTCGACGTCTTCGGCCGCGGGCCGGATCGCGTGGCGGTCGATCGCCGCGCGGATCGGGTCGAGCAGCACGTCGCCGGCGGCACTGAGCTCGCCGCCGATCACGATCAGCTCGGGGTTGAGCACGTTGCAGACCGCCGCCAGGCAGGTCCCGACGACGGAGCCGACGTCCTGGACGGCGCGCACGACGCCCGGCTCGCCTCCGCGGACGAGGGCGATGACGCCATCGAGGGTGAGGTCGGGGCCGTGGGTGCGGTTGAGCAGGTCGACGATCGCCGGGCCGGCCGCGAACGTCTCGAGGCAGCCGCGGTTGCCGCAGCGGCAGATGGGGCCGTTCGGGTCGACGAGCATGTGGCCGATCTCACCGGCGATGCCACCGGATCCTTGCACTACTCGCCCGTCGATGACCACTCCGGCTCCGATGCCCGAGCCGATCATGAGGTAGACGACGTGCCCGGCGCCGACCGCGGCGCCGAGCTGCGACTCGGCGAGCGCGCCGAGGTTCGCGTCGTTCTCGACGAAGACGGGGACGCCGAGGCGGCGCTCCATCTCGAAGGCTGGGCGGATGTCGACCCAGCTCGGGAGGATCGTCGCGCGGTGGACGGTGTCGGCCGCGTGGTCGATCGGGCCCGACAGCGCGACGCCGGCGGCGAGCACGCGGTTGCGCGGCACGCCGGCGTCGGCGAGGACCTCCTCGACGAGCTCGGCGGCGGTGTCGAGCGCCTCGAGGCCGGCGTGGTCGACGTCGGCGGTGGCGACGCGCTCGGCGAGGATCGTACGCGACAGGTCGCCGAGGGCGACGCGGACGTCGCTGTGGCCGAAGTCGATGCCGAGGACGGTGCCCGCGGTGGGGTCGATCGTCAGCAGGACGGGCGGGCGGCCCTGGCGCCCGACGGCGCCCGGCTCGCGCTCGACGACGAGGCCGCCGGTCTGCAGCTCGCTGACGACGTTGGAGATCGTCGAGCGGCTCAGGCCGGTCGCCCGTGCGAGCTCGGCTCTGCTCGCGGTCCCACGCCGGCGGAGCGCGTCCAGGACGCGCCGGCGGTTGTGGTCTCGCAGCGACTCGAGTGACCCGTACTCGGTCTTCGCCACGCTTCGGACCCTCTCACCACCGCTCGTGGTTTGTCAAGACCTTGTGAAAAAGACGGCGGAGTTGGCGTCCTTTTGTTCGAAGCATAGTCAACGCAAGTTGCGGGAATTACGTTGTCCGGCCGATCACCCGGCCATGGACCGGCTTTCCAGAGGGGTTCGCATGCTTCGCACGATCGGTTGGCTTGCGTTCGCCGCGCAGGGGGCTGCCCTCCTGTACACGAACATCAAGCGTCCCTGAGCTGACGGCCCGGCTTCGTGCCGGGCCTTCGCGTCAGATCCGCCGCGAACCGCGCGACTTGCCGTGCATGCACGGCTCTAGGCTCAGGCCGGATGCTCCACCTGCATCGGTCAGCTCGCGCTGACGGGCTGGTCGGCGCGCTGGCCGCCCTGCTCGCCGAGCCGCCCGCCGACCCGTTCGCGCCGGATGTCGTCTGCGTGCCGACGCGGGGGATGGAGCGCTGGCTGTCGCAGCGCCTGTCGGCATCGCTCGGCGCCGGCGCCGGCCGGGGCGACGGCGTGTGTGCGAACGTGCTCTTCCCCTCGCCTCGCCGGCTCATCGGCGACGCGATCGCGGCGGCGTGCGGCGTCGACCCGGACAGCGACCCATGGCTGCCCGAGCGTGCGGTGTGGCCGCTGCTGGAGGTCGTCGAGGACAGCCTCGGCGAGCCGTGGCTGGCGCTGCTCTGCGCGCACCTCGGCGGCGATGGCGAAGGCGGGGACCCGGTGCGCCGGTCGCGCCGCTTCGCCACCGTGCGCCACCTCGCCGGGCTGTACGACGGCTACGCGCTGCACCGCCCCGACGTCGTCCGGGGCTGGGCCGGCGGGGCGGGCGACCACTGGCAGGCGCGGCTGTGGCGGCGCCTGCGAGAGCGGATCGGGCAGCCGGGGCCGGCCGAGCGGCTCGCCACCGCCACCGCGCGCCTGCGCGAGGACCCGGGCGCGATCGACCTGCCGCAGCGCGTCGCGCTCTTCGGGCTGACGCGCCTCCCGGCCGGGGAGCGCGACGTGCTCGACGCGCTGGCCGCCCGCCGCGACGTCCACCTGCTCCTGCTCCACCCGTCCCCCGCGCTGTGGGACCGCCTCACCGGGATCGGCGACGTCACCGACCGCCGGGAGGACCCGACCGCCGCGCTGCCGCGAAACCGGCTGCTCGCCTCGTGGGGACGCGACGCGCGCGAGATGCAGCTGGTGCTGCAGGCCGGCAGCGCCGAGCGCGCCGACCACCACCATCCCGTCCCCCACGCGGACGGCACGCTGCTCACCCGGATCCAGGCGGCGGTTCGCGCGGACGAGGCGCCGCCGGGCGAGCCGCTCGACGGCCGCGACGACGCGCGCCCGCTGCTCGCCCGCGGCGACCGCAGCGTCGAGGTCCACGCGTGCCACGGTCGCGCGCGGCAGGTCGAGGTGCTGCGCGACGCCGTGCTGCATCTGCTGCGCGAGGACCCGACGCTGGAGCCGCGCGACGTCATCGTCATGTGCCCGGACATCGAGACGTTCGCGCCGCTCGTGCACGCGACGTTCGGGGCCGCGGCGCCGGCCGAGGACGACGAGGACGACGCGCTCCCCGAGGACGTGCGCCCGCCGGACCTGCGCGTGCGGCTCGCCGACCGCGCGCTGCGCCAGACGAACCCGGTGCTCGGCGTCGTCGCCCAGCTGCTCGACCTCGCGGGCGCGCGCGTCACCGCCTCGCAGGTGCTGGACCTCGCGGGGCGCGAGCCGGTGCGGCGGCGGTTCCATCTCGGCGACGACGACCTGGCGCGGCTGGAGGAGTGGGTGACCGACAGCGGCGTGCGCTGGGGCCTCGACGCCCCGAGCCGCGACGCGTACAAGCTCGGGGCGCTCGACTACGGGACGTGGGCCTTCGGCGTGCGGCGCGTCCTCGTCGGCGTGACGATGACCGAGGACGAGCGCCGGCTGGTCGACGGCGTGCTGCCGCTGGACGACGTGGACAGCGGCGCGATCGCGCTCGCGGGGCGGATGGCCGAGCTCGTCGACCGGCTGCGCAGCGTGCTCGCCGACCTCGTGGTGCCGAAGCCGGTCGGCGCGTGGGCCGCGTCGCTCGCGCGCGCCGCCGACCTGCTGTGCGCGACCGCCGAGCGCGAGGGCTGGCAGCGGGCGGAGCTGCAGCGCCTGCTCGACGACCTCGCCCAGGAGGCGGCCGAGGCGGGGACGCCGCTGGCACTCGCCGAGGTGCGGGCGCTGCTGGCCGACCGGCTGCAGGGCCGCCCGACGCGCGCGAACTTCCGGACCGGGCACCTGACGTTCTGCACGCTCGTGCCGATGCGGTCGGTGCCGCACCGCGTCGTGTGCCTGCTCGGCCTCGACGACGCGGTGTTCCCGCGCAAGGCGCCGCGCGACGGCGACGACCTGCGGCTCGAGGATCCGCGGATCGGCGAGCGCGACCCGCGCGCAGAGGACCGCCAGCTGCTGCTCGACGCGGTGATGGCGGCGGGCGAGCGGCTGCTGATCACGTACACGGGCAACGACGAGCGCACGAACGCCGAGCGGCCGCCGGCGGTCCCGGTCGGCGAGCTGCTGGACGTCGTCGACCGCACGGTGCGGACCGAGAGCGGAGACCCGGCGCGCGACGCGGTGGTCGTCCGGCACCCTCTGCAGCCGTTCGACGCGAAGAACTTCCGCGGCGGGGAGCTCGCGCGCGACGCGCCGTGGAGCTTCGACCGCGTGACGCTCGAGGGCGCGTGCGCCGTCGTCCGCGACCGGCCCGAGCCGCCGCCGTTCCTCGCTGCTCCGCTGGACACGGAGCCCGGCCCGGTCGTCGAGCTCGACGAGCTGATCGACTTCGTTGCCCACCCGGTGCGGGCGTTCCTCCGCGGGCGGCTGGGCGTGCGGCTCGGCGACCTCGCGACGGACGTCGACGACGCGCTGTCCGTCGCGCTTGACGGGCTCGAGCGCTGGCAGGTCGGCGACCGGCTGCTGAGGGCGCGCCTCGACGGCTCGGATGCGCGCAGCGCGTGCCTCGCCGAGATCGCGCGCGGCCAGCTGCCGCCGGGCACGCTCGGCAAGCCGGTCATCGACGCCGTCCTGCCGACCGTCGAGGAGATCGTCGCCGCCGCCCACGCGGTGCTCGGCGACGGCGTCGCCGCGTCGGCCGACGTGCGGGTGCAGCTGCTCGACGGGCGGACGCTGACCGGGACGGTGACCGGTGTGCGCGACGAGACGCTCGAGGCGGTCACGTACTCGCGCGTCGGGCCCAAGCACCGGCTCGCCGCCTGGGTGCGCTTCCTCGCGCTGAACGCCGCGCAGCCCGACCGGCCGCGGACGGCGGTCACGATCGGCAAGGCGCCGTCGGGCGACGGGGTGACCGTGAAGCGGATCGCGCCGCTCGCCGGCGATCCCGCGTCGCTGCGGCAGGCGGCGCTCGCCGAGCTCGACGTGCTGGTGCGGCTCTTCGACCGGGCGCTGTGCGAGCCGCTGCCGCTCGCCTGCGACACGAGCGGGGTGTACGCGATGGCGGTGGCCGACGGCGACCGCGACCGGGCCGACCTGGCGGCGCGCGGCAAGTGGGAAGGCGGCTGGAACTGGGACGGCGAGCAGGCCGACGCGCGGCACGTGATGGCGTTCGGCGGCCGGCGCACGTACGACGACCTGCGCGGCGAGCCGCCGACCGAGCACGAGCGCGGCCCCGGCTGGGACCTCGAGGAGCCGTCGCGGTTCGGGCGCCTCGCGGTGCGGCTGTGGGCGCCGCTGCTCGAGGCGGAGCGGAGGGCGGCCGAGTGAGCCTGGAGCTCGACCAGCCGCCGTTCGACCTGTGCGGCGAGAAGCCGGAGGGCGTCACCGTGCTCGAGGCGAGCGCGGGTACCGGCAAGACGTTCACGATCGCCGGCCTGGCGGCTCGGTACGTCGCCGACGGCGTGCCGCTCGAGCGGATGCTCATCGTGACGTTCACGCGCATGGCGACGGCCGAGCTGCGCGACCGCGTGCGCGAGCGGCTCGTCCGCGCGGAGCAGCAGCTCGACCGCGTGCTGGCGGGCGCGACGCCGTCCGGTGACGACCGCGTGGTGGCGCTGCTCGCCGACGGCACGCGGGAGGAGGTCGCGCTGCGCCGCGAGCGCCTGGCCGCTGCGGTCGCGGACTTCGACGCGGCGACGATCACGACGACCCACGGCTTCTGCCAGGAGGTGCTCGGCAGCCTCGGGATCGCCGGGGACCTCGAGCCCGGCGTGACGTTCGTCGAGGAGAACGACGACCTGCGCGACGAGGTCCTGGCGGACCTCTACGTGCGCGCGTTCCATCGCGCCGACGAGGCGGCGATCGACTACGCGCAGGCGTCGGCGATCGCGAGGGAGGCGGTGCGCAACCCCGGCGCCCCGCTCGAGCCGGCCGGCGCCGATCCCGCGTCGCTCCCCGGCCGCCGGCGGCGGCTCGCCGAGGCGGTGCGCAAGGAGCTCGACGACCGCAAGCGGCGGCTCGGCGTCATGGACTACGACGACCTGCTCACGCGCCTGGACGACGCGCTGCACGGCCCGAGCGGCGACGAGGTCGCGCAGCGGCTGCGCGATCGCTGGGAGGTCGTGCTCGTCGACGAGTTCCAGGACACCGACCCGATCCAGTGGCGGATCGTCGACCGCGCGTTCGGCGGCGGCAAGACGAAGCTCGTGCTCATCGGCGACCCGAAGCAGGCGATCTACGCGTTCCGCGGCGCGGACGTCTACGCCTACCTCGCCGCTGCGCGCTCGGCGGGCAAGCGCGAGCAGCTCAACGTCAACTGGCGCAGCGACCAGGCGCTGCTCGACGCGTACGACGCGCTGTTCGGCGACGTGCAGCTCGGGCACGAGGGGATCGTCTACCGGCGGGTGCGCGCGGCGGACGCGAACGTCGCGCCGCGGCTGGCGGGCGTGCCGTCGGACGCGGCGCTGCGGGTGCGCGTGCTCGACCGGGCGGCGACCGGCGTCGGGCTGACGCGGACGGGCGGCTACGTCGCCGCCGACCCGGCCCGCGAGCACATCGCGCGCGACCTCGCGGCCGACGTCGTGCGGCTGCTGCGGTCGAACGCGACGATCGAGGACCGCGACGAGGACGGCGCGGTGCGCACGACGCGGACGGTCGCGCCCGGCGACGTCGCGGTGCTCGTGCGGCGCAACCGCGACGCCGAGCTCGTCCGCGACGCGCTCGCCGACGCGAAGGTGCCGGCCGTGCTGAACGGCGCGGGCAGCGTCTTCGACACCGCGGCTGCGGACGCGTGGCTGCGGCTGCTCGAGGCGCTCGAGCGGCCGACGTCGCCGGCGCGCGCGCACGCCGCGGCGCTGACGCCGTTCCTGGGGTGGACCGCCGAGCGGGTCGCCGGGGCGGGCGACGAGGCGTGGGAGAGCGTGCACGGCCGGCTGCACCGCTGGGCGCGGATCCTGCGCGAGCGCGGCGTCGCCGCGCTGGCCGAGCGGATCATGCTCGTCGAGCGCGTGCCGGGGCGTGTGCTCGCGACGACGGACGGCGAGCGCCGGCTGACCGACCTGCGCCACGTCGGCGAGCTGCTGCATGCCGCGGCGATGGAGGAGGGGCTGGGGATCAGCGCGCTGACGAGCTGGCTGCGGCGGCGCATCACCGACGCGGCGCGCGAGCTCGGCAACGAGGAGCGGTCCCGCCGCCTGGAGTCCGACGCCGCCGCGGTGCAGGTGCTGACGATCCACCGCAGCAAGGGCCTCGAGTTCCCGATCGTCTACCTGCCGTTCGCGTGGCATCCGTCGCCGGTCACGAAGGCCGGTGAGCCGCTGACCTTCCACGACGCGGCCGACGAGGACCGGCGCAAGGTCGACGTCGGGCTCGTCGGGCCGGACTACAACCGCCACCGGGCGCGGTCGATCTCCGAGCAGCGCGGCGAGGACCTGCGGCTGCTCTACGTGGCCTTGACCCGCGCGCGACATCAGGCGGTCGTGTGGTGGGCGGGCACGAAGGACTCCCGGTTCTCTCCGCTGGGCCGGCTCGTGTTCTTCCGCAGCGAGGACGGCGCCGTGCTCGACGGCGGCGACCACACGCCTCGCGACGACCGGGCGATCGAGCGCTTCGAGGAGCTCGCGGCGCGGGCGCCCGGCCGCTTCGCGGTCGAGCGCACCGCGCCCGACCCCGCCGCACGGTGGGAGCCGCCGCGCGAGGACCCCGGCGCGCTGTCGGCGTCGTCCTTCGACCGCACGCTCGACCGCGACTGGCGGCGCACGTCCTACAGCGACCTCACCGCGCGATCGCACGAGGCGCAGGTGGCGAGCGAGCCGGAGGAGACGCTGCTCGGCGATGAGCCCGAGGAGAGCTCCGCCACCGGTGCCGGCGCGGGCACGCTCGAGGAAGCGCTCCTCCACGACGTCCCGACGCTGCTCAGCTCGATGCCCGGCGGCGTCCGCTTCGGCACGGTCGTCCACGACGTCTTCGAAGCGACCGACTTCACCGCCCCCGACCTCGTCGCCGAGCTCACCGAGCACGTCACCCGAGCCGTCACCCGCCGGTCCGTCGACGTCGGCGACCCCGCCGTCCTCGTCGCCGGCCTGAAGGCCGCCATCGAGACGCCCCTCGGAGCGCTCGTCGCCCCCGCCGCGTCTTCGCCCGCCGCCCCCCTCCGTCTCCGCGACGTCCCGCGCGGCGACCGTCTCGACGAGCTCGTCTTCGAGCTCCCCCTCGCCGGCGGTGACCGGGCGGTGGGGTCGGTGACGCCTCCGGCGATCGGGGCGGTGCTCAAGCGCCATCTCCCGAAGGGCGACCCTCTTCACGCGTACGCCGACCGGCTCGCCGATCCGACGCTGCGGCACGCGGTTCGCGGCTACCTGACCGGCAGCATCGACCTCGTCCTGCGCGTGCCCGGCGACGTGCCGCGGTTCGCGATCGTCGACTACAAGACGAACCGGCTGGGGGCGCCGGAGGAGGAGCTCACGGCGTGGCACCACCGGCCGTCCGCGCTCGCCGACGAGATGCAGCGCTCTCACTACGTCCTCCAGGCGCTGCTCTACACCGTCGCGCTGCACCGCTTCCTGCGCTGGCGGCTGCCCGGATACGACCCGGCGACCCACCTCGCCGGCGTCCTCTACCTCTTCGTGCGCGGCATGACCGGGCCGGACACGCCCGTCATCGACGGCACGCCGTGCGGCGTCTTCGCGTGGCGGCCGCCCGACGCGGCGGTCGTGGCGCTCAGCGACCTGCTCGACGAGGGAGCGTCGTGAGCGCGCTGCCCGACATCGATCCGCTCGACGCCGACCGCGCGCTCTCCGCCCGCGGGGTCCTCGCGGCGTTCAACGAGGCCGGCGTCCTCACGGCCGCCGACATCCACGTCGCGACCGCCCTCGGAACGATCGGCCGCATCGACGACGAGGACGTCCTCCTCGCGATCGCCCTCGCCGTCCGCGGCCCCCGCCTCGGCCACGTCCGCGTCGACCTCACGACGATCCACGACACCGCGGCGGTCGACGCCGACGAGACGATCGACGTCGCGGCCCTCCCGTGGCCCGAGCCGGAGAGCTGGCTGGAGAAGGTCCGGACCTGTCCCCTTGCAACAACGGGGTCAGGCACCGTGCGTGCAGGCGAGGTCGATGCACGCACGGTGCCTGACCCCTCTGTTGCGCGGCCTCTTCGGCTCGAGGGCGCGGCCCTGTACCTCGATCGGTACTGGCGCGAGGAGCGGCAGGTCGCACGGGATCTCCTGGCGCTCGCCGGCGGCGAGGTCGTGGTCGACGAGGGCGTGCTGTCGGAGGGGCTCGCGCGGCTCTTCGGCGACGAGGTCGGCGGGAAGCAGGCGGCGGCCGCCGCGGCCGCGGTGCGGAGCCGGCTCGCGGTCGTCGCGGGTGGGCCGGGAACCGGGAAGACGACGACCGTCGCGCGCATCGTCGCGCTGCTCTCCGAGCAGGCGTCCGCCCGCGGCGAGGCGCCGCCGCTCGTCGCGCTCGCCGCGCCGACCGGGAAGGCCGCCGCGCGACTGAAGGAGGCCGTCCATGAGGCGGCCGGGCAGATGGACGTCGCCGACGAGGTCCGCGGGCACCTCCTCGGCCTCGGCGCCTCGACGCTGCACCGGCTGCTCGGCTGGAAGCCCGGCAGCCACAGCCGCTTCCGCCACGCGCGCGGCAACCGCCTGCCGCATGACGTCGTGCTCGTCGACGAGACCTCGATGGTCTCCCTCTCCCTCATGGCGCGTCTCGTCGAGGCGGTCCGCAGCGACGCGCGACTCGTCCTCGTCGGCGACCCCGGGCAGCTCACCTCCATCGAGGCCGGCGTCGTGCTCGGAGACATCGTCGGCGCGGAGATGCCGGCGATCGTCGTGCTCGACCGCGTCCATCGCTACGGCGGGGCGATCGCGACGCTCTCGGATGCCATCCGCGCCGGGGACGCCGATGCGGCGATCTCCGCTCTCCGCGGCCCGGCGGACGAGGTGCGGTGGCTCGACGTCGACGTCACGGATACGGCGGCGGGGGACGCGCTGGCGATGCTCAGGCGGCGGGTGGTCGGGACGGTGCGGGCGGTCGTGGAGGCCGCGCGGGTCGATGCGGCGCGGGCGGCGCTTGACGCCCTCGGGGACTTCCGGCTGCTCTGCGCGCACCGGCGCGGGCCGCACGGCGTCTCGACGTGGACGGGGCGGATCGAATCGTGGCTCGCCGAGGAACTCGACCGGTTCAGCACCGACGAGCGGTGGTACGTCGGCCGGCCGCTGCTCGTCACCGAGAACGACCACGGGCTGCGGCTGTTCAACGGCGACACCGGCGTCGTCGTCGCGACGGGCGAAGGCGAGGTCGCCGCGGCGTTCGACCGCGGCGGGGACATCGTGCGGCTCCGGCCGGGCCGGCTCGAGGCGATCGAGAGCGTCTACGCGATGACGATCCACAAGAGCCAGGGCTCGCAGTTCGGGACCGCCGCGGTCCTGCTCCCGCCGCCGACGTCGCCGATCCTCACCCGCGAGCTGCTCTACACCGCGATCACCCGCGCGCAGAAGGAGCTCGTCGTCGTCGGGACCGAGGACACGATCCGCGCCGCGATCGCCCGTCCCGCGCAGCGCGCGTCCGGGCTGCGCGACCGCCTCCGGGCGCACTGAGCGGCTCAGCGCCCGGCGATCCGGCGCGCGTCCTCGCGCGTCCGCAGCAACGCCGGCACGGCGCCCATGCGCTCGTTCGCGACCGCCGCCGCGGCAAGCCGCCGCTCGGCCTCCTCACGCCGGCCGAGCGTGGCGGCCAGCAGCGCGAGCGGCCGCTCGGCCGAGCCGAGCGCGATCTCGGGATGCGTGTACACCACGTACGACCCGTACGGGGCCAAGGCCGCGTGGAGCAGGGCGGCCGCGGCGGTGTCCTCCAGGTCCGCGGCGACCTCGGCGAGCACGGCCGCGCCGAGGAACCAATCGACCCGGTCCTCGAGCGGCTCGGGTCCGGTCAGCAGCTGCCGGAGCTCGTCCAGCGCGCGGTCGCGGGCGCCGGCGGCGCAGTGCACGTGCGCGAGCAGGCAGCGCGTGACGAAGACCTCGGGGTGCTCCTCGACGTAGGCGGCAACGGCGTCGAGCGCCGACGCAGGATCGCCGCGCTCTCGCTGCAACGCCCAGTGCTGCACGGCGAGGACGTGGCGGAACGTCGTGTCGTCCCGGACGCGATGGCCGCGGACCCCGCGCCATGCGGAGCCGCCGGCCAGCGCGTCGATCAGCCTCTCCGCCTCGTCGAGCCGCCCCTTGAACAGCGCGAGCGTCGCCTCGGGTGGCGCCGACGCCCACTGCTGCGCCGGCTCGCGCAGGTCCCCGGTGATGCGGCGCATGGCCGCGACCGCGTTCTCAGCCGCCGAGACGTCCCCGCGCAGCATGGCCGTGCCGAACGCGTAGTGATGGCCCGCGAGTACGCGATGGATCGCCGCGGAGTCGGTGGCCACCGACGTGAGCTCGCCGGCGAGCGCCTCCAGCTCCCCCACATCGCGCGGCAACGTCAGCGTCCCGGCGACGGCCTCCAGCGCCCACGCCAGCGAAGCGGCGTCGCCACACCGCCGGGCGGCGGCCACCGCATCGCGGGCGAGGGCGGCACGGTCGGCACGCGGGGCGCGATCGCGCAGCGCGCCGGCCAGCCGCGCAAGCAGCCGGGCGCGAAGCGCGTCCCCGTCCGCCGGCAGCGCGGCGAGCGCCTGCTCGATCAGCGGCACGAGCCGCTCGTCGCGCCCCGCCCGCGCCCACACGAACGCCCCCGCGTAGCCGATGGCCGCCCGCGCCACCAGGTCGCCGCGACCATGCACGCGAGCGGCCTCGTCGGCGGCGTCGGCGAACGTCGCCTTCGCCGCCGGCAGCTCTCCGCCGCGGGCGAGCGCCTCGCCCGCCGCGAGCAGCAGCTCGCACCGCACCGTCCCGCCCGGAACCCCCGCGGCGTCGAGCGCGTCGAGCGCCATCTCGTAGAGGCGCGCCGCCTCCTCGTGGGCGAGCAGCGCCTCCGCCCGGTCGCCCGCGCGGCGCGCGTACGCGACCGCGATGTCCGCGCCGCCGGCGGGGCTCGCCTCCAGGAAGTGGTGGGCGAGCTCGGCGAGGTGCGGGTCGGGATCGGCGGCGTAGTGCCGCTCGAGGACCGTCCCGGCGCGTGCGTGCAGGCGCAGGCGATCGCGCGTCGGCAGCGCGCCGTAGACGGCGTCGCGCAGGAGGACGTGCGTGAAGCGCAGCTCGGCTCCGCGTGCCGCTCCCGGCTGCACGATGCCCGCGGCGATCGCCTCGTCGAGGAGGTCGAGCACCTCGTCGGCAGGTCGCCCGCTCAGCTGCGCGAGAACGTCGCGCCGGAAGCTGCGACCCAGCACCGCCGCAGGCCCGAGCAGCGCTCGCGCCGGGCCCGAGATGCGCTCGAGGCGCTGCTCGATCACGCCGCGGATCCCCTCCGGGAGGGCGGCCGCCGGCGGCTCCGCTCCCCGCGCCGGCGCCGTGAGCAGGCGCGCCAGCTCGACGGCGAAGAGCGGGTTGCCCTCGCTGCGCTCCTGGATCACCGTCGTGAGCGCCGCGGGCGCATCCGCGCCGACGACCCCCTCGACGCAGCGCCGGGTCGCGTCCGCGTCGAGGCCGCCGAGCCGCAGCACCCGGGTCGCCGGCTCCCGCTCGAGCTCGTCGATCGGCAGCTCCGACTCGTCGCGCGCCGCGGCCAGGACCACGACACGCATGTCCCGCAGCTCGCGGGCGACGAAGCGCAGCAGCACGAGCGACGGCGCGTCCGCGACGTGGAGGTCGTCGAGCACGACGAGCAGCGGGCGGTGATCGCCCGCCGCGCGCAGCCACTGGGCCGTGGCATCGAACAACCGGAACCGCGCGGTCTCGGGATCGGCCGGGCCCGGCGGCTCGGCGTCGCCGAGCAGGTCCGCCAGCTCCGGCAGCATCGCCGCGACGTCGGCGCCGCGCGCGCCCAGCTCCTCGCGCACGCGGCCGGGCGGCGCCGACCGCGCATGCCCGCGCAGCGCCTGGACCCACGGCCAGTAGGCCGGGGCCCCGCCGGCCTCCCAGCAGCGGCCCCACAGGACCTCGGCGCCAGACGCCGCCGCACGGCGAGCCGCCTCCTCGGCGAGCCGGCTCTTGCCGATGCCCGCCTCCCCGCGCACGAGCAGCAGCATGCCGCTGCCCTCATCCGCGCGGGCGAGCGCGGCATCGATCGCCGCAAGCTCGGCGCTGCGCCCGACGAAGCCGCCGGCGCCGGCATCGTCCGCCTCCCCGGATGACGGGGTCGCGGAGCGCGGAGCGTCGAGTTCCGGGTCCTGATCGAGGATCGCCGCATGCAGGTCGCGCAGCTCGCGGCCCGGTTCGATGCCGAGCTCCTCGACCAGGATCGCGCGGCCGGCGCGGAAGGCCTCGAGCGCGTCGGCCTGCCTCCCCGATCGGTACAGCGCGAGCATGAGCTGCGCGCGGAGGCGCTCGCGCAGCGGATGCTCGAGGACCAGCCGCTCGAGCGGCGCGACCGCGCTCGCGTGAAGGCCGGCGCCCAGCTGCGCCTCGTGCAGCAGCTCGAGGGCCTCGAGCCGCAGCTCCTCGAGGCGCTCGATCTCCGAGCGGCACGCGTCGTGGTAGCCGAGGTCGGCCAGCGGCGGCCCGCGCCACAGCGCGAGCGCCTCACGGATCCGCGCCGCCGCCGCCCGCGGGTCGCCGCGGGCGAGCGCGCGGCGCGCGTCCGCGACGCTCGCCTCGAAGCACTCGGCGTCGAGCTGGCCGGCCTCGACGCGCAGCTCGTAGCCGGGCGGGCGAGTGACCAGGCTGGCGCCGTTGAGCGCACGGCGCAGCCGCGAGATCGCCACCTGGAGCGCCCGTCCCCCGTCGTCGCGTCCGCGCCCGGGCCAGAGCACGTCCACGAGGCGGTCGACGGACACCGGCTCGTTGGCGTGCAGCAGCAGGATCGCGAGGAGCGCGCGCTGCTTCGCGCCGCCGAGCGCGACCGCCCGGTCGCCATCGCGGGCCTGCAACGGGCCGAGGACGTCGAACTGCATCGGGTCCCTCGCAGCGACCCTACAACCGGCACGGACCGGGGATCAACCACGTTGCAAGCGCGCTGCAGGCGTTCTGCAAGCGGGCTCGGCGACGGTGACGGAGCTCTCATCCAAGGTCCCTCAGGAGGCCGTCATGCGTTCCATCGTGCATCACCCGATCAGCGTCCCCGCGCCGCGGTTCCACAGCCGGCGCGCGGCTGTCGTCCTGGCCACGGGCGCGCTCGTCGCGTCCGGGGCGACGATCGCCACGGTCGCGCTCGTCGACGACGACCCGGCGCAGCCGGCGTTCGTCGAGCAGTCGTCCGCGGCCCCCGGCGTGCGCTACGACGGCGGGCCCGAGGAGGGCAGCGCCGCCATCTACCGCTCCGACACCCGCTACGACGGCGGGCCGGATGAGGGCACACGCGGGCCGTTCGCCGGCCGCTAGTCCTGCGAACGACCCGCGGTCAGGGGCGGCTGCCGAGCACCAGGCACGTCGACGTGCCGTGCGCGAGCAGCCGCCCGTCCTCGGAGAGCACCCGCCCCTCGGCGGTCGCGACGCGCTTGCCCCTGTGCACGACCGAGCCCTCGCACCGGATCTCGCCCATCGCCGCGGTGATCGGCGCGACGAGGTTGAACGAGGTCTCGAGCGTCGTGTAGCCGCTCCCCGCCTCGAGCGTCGAGTGCACCGCCGCGCCCATCGCGCTGTCGAGCATCGTCCCCGCGATCCCGCCGTGGACGACGCCGATCGGGTTGTAGTGCTGCTCGCCCGGCCGCAGCGTGAAGACGGTGCGCCCCTCGCCCACCTCGACGAGATCCATCCCGAGCAGGCGCTGGATCGGCGCCGGCGGGAGCGTCCCGTCCGCGATCTGCTGCAGGAACGCACGACCGGCCGACGCCATGCCCGCCTGCGCGAGCTGCTGCGGGTCGTCCCAGGTGATCTCCAGTGTTCGCATCGCCGCAGTTGATCACGACGTCGGTCCTGTGGGGATACTGCGCGGCATGAGCACCACGGCGCTGCGACGCGAGCTGACGACCGCTCTCCCCGATCGCCCGTTCAACATCGAGCTGTGGGACGGCTCCAGCGTTCCCGCCACGAACGGCGGAGGCCCCACCTTCAGCGCGCGGACGCCCGACGCGATCGGGCACGTGCTGCGCGCGCCCGGCCAGCTCGGCCTCGGCCGAGCCTACGTCAGCGGGGCGCTCGCGGTCGACGACCTCGACGAGGTCATGGCGCTGCTCGACGGCTGGCAGGCGCCGCCGATCGACGCCCCGGCGAAGCGGCGGCTGGTGCTCGCCGCGATCCGCGCGATGGGTGTGCGCAAGCCCCCGCCCGTCCCGCAGTCGGAGCTCAAGCCCAAGGGCCGCCGCCACAGCCCCGAGCGCGACGCCCGCGCGGTGCGCCACCACTACGACCTCCCGCCGGAGTTCTTCCGCCTCTTCCTCGACGACTCCATGACGTACAGCTGCGCGATCTTCTCGCGCGGCGCCAAGACGCTCGAGGAGGCGCAGGAGACGAAGCTGGAGCTCGTGTGCACGAAGCTCGGGCTCAAGGCCGGCGAGCGGCTGCTCGACGTCGGCTGCGGCTGGGGCTCGTTCGCGCTGCACGCCGCCAAGCACCACGGCGTCGACGTCACCGCGATCACGCTGTCGCCGCCGCAGGCGGAGATCGCCCGCCGCCGCGTCGCCGAGGCCGGCCTCCAGGATCGCGTCGACGTGCAGGTCGCCGACTACCGCGCCCTGCAGGCGGAGCCGTTCGACAAGATCGCGAGCATCGGCATGGTCGAGCACGTCGGCGTCGCGCAGATCGACGTCTACGCCCGCTGCCTGTTCGACCTGCTCAAACCCGGCGGCCAAGTGCTGAACCACGGCATCGCCCGCCTGCGCCACACGGACCCCGAGGCGGGCCCGTTCTCCGAGCGCTACGTCTTCCCCGACGCCGCCCCGCTGCACCTGTCGCGGATCCAGTTCGCGCTGGAGCGCGCCGGCTTCGCGACGAACCACGTCGAGGGCTTCGCGTCCGACTACGCGGAGACGCTAACGCACTGGATCGAGCGCCTCGACGCGAACCTCGGCGAGGCCGAGAAGCTCGCCGGCGGCGAGCGCGTCCGCGTCTGGCGGCTCTACCTCCGCGCGGCGCGCAACGGCTTCCGGACGGGCTTCACGTCGGTCTACCAGGTGCGCGCAGAGCGACCTCGTACGTCTGACCGATGAGGTCCGCACCGAAGCTGCGGTGCGCCTCCTCGCCGGTGAGGACGAACCCGCGAGCCAGGTAGACCCGCCGCGCCGCCACGAGCGGGTGGTTCGTCCACAGGCGCACCTTCGCCGCGCCGGTCGCCGCCGCATGGTCCAGGCATGCGTCGACGAGGCGGCCGCCGAGGCCCTCGCCGCGCGCATCCGGGTGCACGAGCAGGAGCCGCAGCTTCGCCACGCCGGCATCGTCGGGGTCGGGAACGCAGAACACGCACCCGACCCGCTCGCCGTCGCGCTCCGCGATCCACGCCGCCGACCGCCCGTCGGCCGGCGCCTCCGCGAAGTCGGCCACGATCCGCGCCACCAGCGCCTCGAACTCCGTCGACCACCCGTGCTCGGCGGCGTAGAGCTCGCCGTGGGCCATGACCACCCATCCGAGGTCTCCGGGCCTCCCGAGCGAGCGGATGGTCGACGCGGTCATCGAGTCACTGAAACGGTCGTTTCAGTTCCACCGTACCATGGCATCGTGCCACCGGTTCCGGTCTCCTCCGCGCGCCGCGAAGAGCTGCTCGAACGTGCCTACCAGCACGCTCTGGAGCATGGGCTGAGCGGTGTCTCGCTGCGGCCGCTCGCTGCCGAGATCGGCAGCAGTCCGCGCGTGCTGCTCTTCCTCTTCGGCAGCAAGGACGACCTCGTCCGCGCACTGCTCGCCCGCGCCCGCGCGGACGAGCTGAGCGCGCTGGCACGCATCCGCGACGACGGCGGCGACGACCTCGCATCGCTCGCGGCCGAGCTCTGGCGCTGGCTGGCCGCGCCGAAGCATCGACGGCTGCTCATCCTCTGGGTCGAGGCGTACGCCAGGTCGCTCGTCGAGCCCGACGGCCCGTGGGCGGACTTCGCGCGGTGCACCGTCGAGGACTGGCTCGCGCTGCTCGGCGGCGGCGATGCCGCGACCCGCGTGCTCGCCGTCCTGCGCGGCGGCCTGCTGGACCTCCTCGCGACCGGCGACGCGGACCGCGTGTCCGCCTCCGTCGGCGCCCTGCTCGCCGACGCGGCGGACGACCGGCGGCGCTAGGCGAGCGCGCCGCGGTGCTGCTCGAACGCCTCCTGGACGCCCTTGACGTTCGCGCCCGCGCCCGACTCGAGCTTGAACTCGTGACCGTTGATCTTGAGCGTGGTGACGCGGCCCACGAGCAGCCGCTTGACCTTGAGCTCCTCGACCTCGCTCAGCGGCACGGCGGCAACGAGGCGCTTGACGTCGCCCGCCCCCACGCCGGTCTTCGCCGCTCCGAGCTCCAGTGAGAGCAACCGGCGCGGCGTGATCGCCAGCGCCATCGGGCTCGCGAGCTCGAACCCGGCCTCGCCGGCGCCCTCGCGGGACTTCGACTGCTGGTGGATCCCGAGGTGCATGGCGCCTGCGTTCGTCTGCGTCCAGCCGCGCGGCCGGGCGACGAACGCCGCGAGCACCTGCTCGCCGTCCTCGAGGTAGGGCTGCGCTCCGTGCTGGATCTTCTCGTCGGCCTTCATCCGTTCTCCTCTCGGGGGCCTGCGGGACGAGATGCGTGCCGACCGTACGCTCGTCGCGGCACCGGATGCAAGAGCTTCGGACGCGGAGGTAGGGTCAGGTCGTGGTCGTCGCAGTGCAACGGCCACGCCTGCTCGAGCTCCTCGATCGCGGCGGGCCGGGCAGCGTGACCCTCGTGTGCGGGCCCGCGGGAAGCGGGAAGAGCACGCTGCTGTCGGCGTGGCTGCAGGAGCGCGGCGACGTCGCCCGGGTCGCCCGCGTCGCGATCGAGCGCGACGAGGTCGACGCGACGCGGTTCTGGTCGGCGGTGATGGAGGCTCTGCGCGCGTCGGGAGCGGTGGGGCCGGACGACGCGCTCGGAACGCTCGTGCCCGCCGCGCACGGCGCGTGGGCGGAGTTCCTCGACCGCGTCGGCGACGGCCTCGCCGCGCTGCGGACGCCGCTGGACGTCGTCCTCGACGACGTCCACCAGCTGCGCTCCGACGAGGCGCTGGCCGGCATCGAGCGCCTGCTCGCGAGCACGCCGGAGAACGTCCGCTGGTTCCTCGTGAGCCGCCGCGAGCCGCGCGTCGGCCTGCACCGCCTGCGCCTCGAGGGACGGCTCGTCGAGATCCGCGACGCCGACCTCGGCTTCACGCGCGACGAGGCGGCCGAGCTGCTGGCGGGCGCGGGCGTCCGGGTGAGCGAGCAGGACGCGGAGCGGCTGCACGAGCGCACCGAGGGCTGGGCGGCCGGGCTGCGGCTGGCGGCGCTCTCGCTCGAGCGCCACGCCGATCCGGACCGCTTCGTCGACGAGTTCTCCGGCAGCGAGCGGACGATCGCCGACTACCTCGTCAGCGAGGTCCTCGCGACGCAGCCGCCCGAGGTCCGCGACCTGCTGCTGCGCACCGCGATCCTCGACCGCGTCTGCGGCCCGCTCGCCGACGCGCTGACCGGCCGCACGGACAGCGGCCGGCTGCTGCTCGCGCTCGAGGAGGCCAACGCGCTCGTCGTCGCGACGGACGTCGGCCGCACGTGGTTCCGCTACCACCACCTGCTCGCGGACCTGCTGCGGCTGGAGCTGCGCCGCGAGACGGCCGGCGAGGAGGTGGACGAGCTGCACCGCCGCGCCGCCACGTGGCTCGCGAAGGACGGGCAGCGCGTCGAGGCGGCCCGCCACGCCGCGCGCGGCGGCGACTGGGCGCTCGTGGCCGACCTGCTCGGCGACCTCTGGGTCGGGCTCGTCCTCGACGGCCAGGACGCCACGCTCGGCGCGCTGCTCGAGGGCATCCCCGAGGAGGTCGTCGCCGCCGACGCCGAGCTGTCGGCGATCGCCGCCGCCGACCGCCTCTGGCAGGCGCGCTGGACCGACGCCGACCGCCTCATCGACCGCGCCGAGGCCCGCCTCGACGACGTGCCGGAGAGCCGGCGCGCCCGTGCGCGCACGGCCGTCGGCGCGGTGCGGCTGCTCCGGGCGCGGCGGCTCGGCGGCGTCACGACGGTCACGGTCGACGAGGACGCCGGCGACGAGCTCCGCGCGCTCGCGCTCATGAACCTCGGGATCGGCGAGTCGTGGAGCCTGCGCCTCGACGACGGCGAGCGCCACCTCGAGGAGGCGCTGTCGCTCGGCCGCCGGCTCGGGCGCCCGTTCGTCGAGGTCGCCTGCGTCTCGGCGCTCGGCACCGTGCTGCTCGTGACCGACCGCCTCGGCGAGGCGGAGGACCGCCTGCGCAGCGTCCTCGCCGTCAGCGAGCGCGTCGGCTGGTCGACGCATCCCGTCACCGCGGTGGCCGCGCTCAACCTCGGCGTCACGCTCGTCGAGCGCGGCCGCTTCGCCGAGGGCGAGCAGTGGCTGGACCGCGCCGCCCCGCGCCTCGACGGCTCCGCCGAGCCGGCCGCGCTCGTCGGCCTCCACCACGCCCGCGGCATGCTCGCGATCGCGGCGGGCGACGCGCGTGCGGCGATCGCCGCGTTCAGCGACGGAGCGCGCCAGGCGGTCAGCCTGCGCGAGGCCCACTTCCTCGCGAGCGTCGAGCGCCAGTGGGTGCTCAGGGCGACGCTCGCCGCCGGCGACGTCGACGCGGTGCGCGAGGCGCTCGCCGAAGCGAAGCCGTTCGCGATCTGGTGCAACCTCGCCGCCCGCGTCGCGCTGAGCGACGGCGATCCCGAGGCTGCGGTCGCCGCGGTCGCCCCGTCGCTGGACGGAAGCGCGCCGGCCTGGCAGGTGAACATGGTCGTCGAGGCGCTGCTGCTCGACGCCGTCGCGCGGTCGCGGACCGGCGAGCGCGAGGGGGCGATGACGTCGGTCGAGCGCGCGCTCGCGCTGTGCGAGCCGCAGGGCCGCATGTGGATCACGACCACCGTGCCGGGCGCGCGCGAGGTGCTCGCCGCCCAGCCGCCGCACCGCTCCGTCCACGGCTCGTTCCTGCGCGACCTGCTCGACCTCCTCGGCGGCGCCGAGCCCACGACGGCGCCGGCCCCGATCAGCGAGCCGCTCACCGACCGCGAGCTCGCCGTCCTGCGCCTGCTGCCGACGAACCTGTCGGCCGCGGAGATCGGCAGCGAGCTCTACCTGTCGGTGCACACCGTCAAGACGCACATGCGCAAGCTGTACGCGAAGCTCGACGCCCACACGCGCGGCGAGGCCGTGCAGCGGGGACGCGCGTTCGGGCTGCTCGCACCCCCGCGCCGCGCCGCCTGAGACGGCGCCTCACACGCTTCACACCCATCGTGCGATGACCCGTCATACGGGTCGGCCGGAGCCTTCCCGGCCATGAAGCCCAACCACTACGAGATCATCGTCCGCGGACGCCTCGGCGAGGGGCTCGTCAGCTCCTTCGAGGGTCTCCGCGCCCACAGCTCGCCGGCGCACACCGTGCTGCACGGCGAGATCGCCGACCAGGCGAAGCTCTTCGCAGTCCTCGACGGGCTCGACCGCCTCGGCCTCGAGATCGTCGTCGTCCGCCGCGCGCTGGCCGCGGCATAGGGAGCAGCGCATGTCCGCTCTGCTCACCCGCATCGCGACGTTCTCCGCACGCCGTCGCCTGCTCGTCATCTCCGTCTGGCTCGTGGCCGTCGTCGGCCTCGCCGTCGGGAGCACGATGGCGGGCAGCACGTACCAGAGCTCGGTCACCGTGTCCGGCTCGGACAGCGCGGCGGCGACCGACGTGATGGGGCGCTCGTTCTCCAGCGAGCTCTCCGACGCAAGCCCCCTCGTGTTCCACACCGAGGAGGGAACCCTCACCGACGACGCCCACAAGGCAGCCGTCGGCGACGCGTTGAAGGCAGTCTCCGAGGACCCCCTCGTCGAGGGCGTCTCCAACCCGTACGAGTCCGGCACGATCTCGGAGGACGGCAAGACCGCCTACGCGACCGTCGTGCCGTCGAAGGCGCTCGGCGACGTCTCCGAGCAGGAGGCCGAGCAGATCCTGACCACCGCCGAGGACCAGGCGGCCAAGGCGGGCGTCGAGGTCGACGCCGGCGGCCAGCTCGGAACCAAGCTCTCGAAGGCCGAGACCCGGTCGAGCGAGCTCATCGGCATCGCCGCCGCGATGCTCATCCTCGTCCTCGTCTTCGGGACCGTCACCGCGATGGCGCTGCCGATCGCCGCGGCGATCGCCGGCCTGATCGCGGGCCTGAGCCTCGTGTCGCTGTTCGGCCACGTCGCTCCTGTGCCGGACGTCGCCCCGACGCTCGGGACGATGATCGGCCTCGGCGTCGGCATCGACTACTCGCTGTTCATCGTCACCCGCGCACGGTCCGCACGCCACGAGGGCCGGTCGGTGCGTGACGCGATCGGCCACGCCGCCGGCACGTCCGGCGCCGCAGTCGCGTTCGCCGGGGCGACGGTCGTCATCGCGCTCCTGTCGCTTGCCGTGTCCGGCCTGTCGCTCATCACGATGCTCGGCCAGGCGGCCGCCATCGTCGTGATCGTCGCGGTCCTCGCGTCGGCGACGCTGCTGCCCGCCCTGCTGTCGCTGTGCGGCGACGGGATCGAGCGGCTGCGCATCGGGCCGGACCGCCGCAGCTCGCTCGGGCACAGCGCCCGCTGGGAGCGCTGGGGCACGTGGCTCGCCAAGCGCCCCGGCCGCCTCGCGCTGGTCTCGACGCTGCTGCTGGTCGTGTGCACGCTGCCGGTGGCCAAGCTCGAGCTCGGCCTCACCGACCAGTCGAACGCACCGAAGGAGACGACGGTCCGGCAGGCCTACGACCGCCTGACCGACGAGTTCGGCGCGGGCGTCAACGGCCCGCTGCTCGTGACCGCCGACCTCGGTGACGAGAAGGTGACCAGCGAGGACGATCCGCGGATCGCCGAGCTGCAGAAGTCGCTCGCCTCGGCGGACGGCGTGCAGTCGGTCGGGACGCCGCAGGTGTCCGAGGACCGCACGGCGCTGCTCGTCAACGTCATCCCCGAGGGGTCGCCCACCAGCGACGTCACGAAGGACCTCGTCGACGAGTACCGCACGACGACGCTGCCGGCGACCGGCCTGGACGCCCACGTGGGCGGCTCGACGGCGCAGCAGCTGGACCTCGCAGAGCGCATCGCCGAGCGGCTGCCGCTCATCATCGCGGTCGTCGTCGGGCTGAGCATGGTGCTCCTGCTCATCGCGTTCCGCTCGGTCCTCGTGCCGCTGCAGGCCGCGTTCGTGAACCTCCTGTCCGTCGGCGCGGCGTACGGCGTCGTGACCGCGGTGTTCCAGGAGGGCACCGGCGCGACCGCGATCGGCCTCGACGGCGCGATCCCGATCGTCTCCTACGTCCCGATGATGATGTTCGCGATCCTCTTCGGGCTGGCGATGGACTACCAGGTCTTCCTCGTCAGCCGGGTTCGCGAGGAGCTCGACGCGGGCAAGTCGCCGCGCCGGGCGGTCATCGACGGCCTCGCCGGCACCGGCAAGGTCATCGCGTCGGCGGCGGCGATCATGGTCGCGGTCTTCGCGAGCTTCGTGCTCAGCGGCGACCCGACCGTCAAGGAGTTCGGCGTCGGCCTGGCCTCGGCGATCCTCATCGCCGGGAGCATGGTCTGCCTCCTCCTGCCCGCCGTGATGCTCCTCTGCGGCCGCCTCACCTGGTGGCTGCCGAAGCGGCTGGACCGCATCCTGCCGCACCTCGATGTCGAGGGGGCCCAACGCCCCACCGATGCCGCGCCCTCGCCGCACGCGGCCTGAGCGCCCCACCCCAGAACCCATCCGCAGTCCAACCACCCCACAAGGAGATCCCTCCATGTCCATGTTCAACACCCTCAGCCGCCGTGTCATCGCCCTCGTCATCGGGCTGGCCGCCGTCGCCGCCGTCACCGTCGCGGTGTGGCCGGCGTCAGCGGCAGACACCGCCCGCGCCGACGGCGAGCGCCTCGGCGAGGCCGTCGTCCAGCTGCGCGACGCCGAGTCGTACTACGAGGTCGACGACGCGCTGACCGAGGTCCGCCACGCCACCAACGACGCCAAGGACCACGCGAGCGACGAGCTCGACGAGCAGATCACCGAGCAGGGCGACGCCCTCTCGCACGCGCTGAACGGGTTCGCCGGGTCCGTCTCGACGGACGACGAGTGGGACCAGGAGCTCTACGAGTACGAGCTCGACGAGGCGCTGAACGACCTCGAGTCGCAGGCGAGCGACTTCCGGTCGTCGGCCCCCGAGGTCACGCAGGCGTTCTACGACGGCTTCCAGGAGGGCGTGTCGTCCTGAGCGCATCGCGAGCGGCGGGGTCGCCGGCCGAGCCGGCGGCCCCGCCTTCGCGCGGTTCGAGACCCGAAACTGCCATGACCACCGATCCCGCCATCCACGCACGGCGCTGGAAGATCCTCGCCGTCCTCTCGTTGAGCCTGGTCGTCATCGGGCTCGACAACACGATCCTCAACGTCGCCCTGCCGAGCCTCCAGGAGGCGTTCGGCGCGTCGAGCTCGACGCTGCAGTGGATCGTCGACGCGTACCTGCTCGTCTACGCCGGGCTGCTGCTCGCCGTCGGCGTGCTGGGCGACCGCTTCGGGCGCAAGCTCCTGCTGCAGGCCGGCCTCCTGCTGTTCGGCGCCGCAAGCCTCGCAGCGCTGCTGGTCGACAGCTCCGGCCAGCTCATCGCCGTCCGCGCGTTGATGGGCGTCGGCGGCGCGACGATCATGCCCGCGACCCTGTCGATCATCGCCAACGTGTTCCCCAAGGAGGAGCGCGCGAAGGCGATCGGCATCTGGGCCGCCATGGCCTCGATCGGCGTCGGCCTGGGGCCGCTGTTCGGCGGCCTGCTGCTCGAGTGGTTCGACTGGCACGCCGTGTTCTTGTTCAACGTCCCGATCGTCGCGGTCGCGTTCGTGCTCGGCATGCGGCTCGTTCCCGAGAGCCGGGACCCACGCCCCGGCTCGTTCGATCTCGCGGGGATGGCGCTGTCGGCCGCCGCGCTGTTCGTGGCGGTCTACGGGATCATCGAGGCGCCCGAGCGCGGCTGGACCGATCCGCTCGTCCTCGGCTGCTTCGCCGCCGGCCTCGCCTGCGCGGCCGGGTTCGTCGCCGTCGAGCTGCGGCGCGCCGAGCCGATGCTCGACCTCAAGCTGCTGCGCGAGCCGCGCTTCGGCGTCGCGGCCGCCGCGATCGCGCTGTCGTCGTTCGCCCTGTTCGGCGCGTCGTTCGCGATGACCCAGTTCCTCCAGGACGCGCGGGGGGCGTCGGCGCTCACCGCCGGCGTGCAGATGATCCCGCTCGCGTTCGGGCTGCTGCTCGGCGCCGGGTCCAGCACCAAGCTCGTCGAGCGGGCGGGCACCGCGCGGATCGTCACCGCCGGCATGGTGGGGCTCGGCGTCGCGCTGGCGTCGACGCTGGCTTGGAGCGACGGCATGCCGTACTGGCCGGTTGGCGTGAACCTCTTCGCGATAGCGCTGTTCATGGGCTGGATCGCGGGGCCGTGCACCGCGTCGGTGATGGGCGCGGTGACGGAGGAGAAGTCCGGTGTCGCGTCGGCGATGAACGACGTCACCCGCCAGGTCGCCGGCGCGCTCGGCACCGCGGTCATCGGGTCGCTGGTGACGACGCTCTACGACGCGTCGCCCGACGCGACCGCCGCGGAGGACCCGGCCGCGTTCACCGCCGCGCTCGGCATCGCCCTCGCGGTCGCCGGTGCGGTCGCGCTGGTCGGCGCGCTCTGGGTGCGACGCGCCCTGCCGTGTCAGGCTGCTGAGCATGAGCGAGCCCCCGTTCCGCACCGTCATCGAGCCCTTCCGCATCCACGCGGTCGAACCGCTCGTCATGACGACGCCGGCGCAACGGCGCCGAGCCGTGCGTGAGGCCGGGTTCAACCTGTTCCAGCTGCGCGCGGAGGACGTGCTCATCGACCTCCTGACCGACTCCGGCACGGGGGCGATGAGCCGCGACCAGTGGGCGGCGATCCAGCGTGGGGACGAGTCCTACGCCGGGTCGCCGTCCTACTTCGTGTTCCGCGACGCGGTGCGCGAGCTGTTCCCGTTCGAGCACGTCATCCCAACCCACCAGGGCCGCGCGGCGGAGCGGATCCTGTTCGGCGTGCTGGGCGGGCCGGGCAAGGTCGTCCCGAACAACACCCACTTCGACACCACGCGCGCGAACATCGAGTTCACCGGCGCCGAGGCGGTCGACCTCGTGATCGCCGAGGCGCACGACCCGCGCAGCGCCCACCCGTTCAAGGGGAACATGGACGTCGGCGCGCTGGACGAGCTGCTGCGCACGCGCGGCGGCGACGTGCCGTGCGTCATGGTCACCGTGACGAACAACAGCGGCGGCGGGCAGCCGGTGTCGCTGGAGAACCTGCGCGCGGTCCGGGCGGTGTGCGACGCGCACGGCAAGCCGCTCTTCCTGGACGCGTGCCGCTTCGCGGAGAACGCGTGGTTCATCCGCTCGCGCGAGGAGGGCCAGGGCGAGCGCGACGTCGCGGACATCGTGCGCGACATGGCGGCGCTCGCGGACGGCATGACGATGAGCGCGAAGAAGGACCCGATGGGCAACATCGGCGGCTGGCTCGCGCTGGACGACGACGCCCTCGCGCAGGAGTGCCGCACGATGCTCATCCTCACCGAGGGCTTCCCGACCTACGGCGGCCTCGCGGGCCGTGATCTCGAGGCGCTGGCGCAGGGGCTGCGCGAGGTGGTCGACCACGACTACCTGCGCTACCGGATCCGGTCGACCGGCTACCTGGGCGAGGCGCTGGAGAGCGCGGGGATCCCGGTGGTGACGCCGATCGGGGGCCACGCCGTGTACCTCGACGCGCGGGCGCTGCTCGGCCACCTGGATCCGCTGTCGTATCCCGGTCAGGCGCTGGCCGTCGCGCTGTACGAGACGGGCGGGATCCGGTCCTGCGAGATCGGGACGGTGATGTTCGGCCGCCGGCCCGACGGGAGCGAGCATCCGGCGCCGATGGACCTCGTCCGCCTGGCGATCCCGCGCCGCACCTACACGCAGAGCCACATCGACTACGTCATCGAGGTCTGCGAGCGGGTGGCGGCGCGGGCGCCGGAGCTGCCGGGGTACCGGATCGTGGACGAGCCTCCGGTGCTCCGGCACTTCACGGCGCGCTTCGAGCCGATCGGCTGAAGCGCGCCGGGTGCGCTTGGGCTCCTTCAGTGACCGGGGCCGCGGGTGCCCTCGTCGGGGCCGCCGTCGTACCGCGGCGTGGCGGTCACGGGGATGCGCACGGTGCTGCGGCGCAGGGCGATCTCCTTGCGCGGGCTCGTGGTGGCGCCGGGGGCGCCGGTCGGACCGACGCCGAGCGCCGCGGCCGGCTCGCTCTTGCTGACGACCGGGTCGTCGTCGTTGACGGCGAGGACCGTGACGGTCCCGGCGAGTGCGACGACGAGGACGAGCGCGAGCCCGAGGAAGGCCCGCATGTGCTGGTACTGCGACCGCAGGACGACGGCCGGGTGCTGCTTGGGGATCGAGGCGCTCATGACTTCCTCCGTGGGGGTGGTGATCGACACGGTTCGCATCGTGCGCCCGGGTGGTTGCACCGCGGCTACAGCGCGCTGACACTGCGCATGTGGAGTTCCGCATCCTCGGCCCGCTGGACGTCCTCGCCGGAGGCCGGCCGGTGCTGCCCGCGGGCGGCCGGCAGCGCGCGCTGCTCGCGTTCCTGCTGCTGCACGTCAACGAGCCGGTCAGCACCGACCGCCTGCTCGAGGAGCTGTGGCGCGAGGGCCCGCGGCCGGGGACCGCGAAGACGCTGCACGTCACGGTCTCGCGGCTGCGGAAGGCGCTGGGCGGCGCCGCGTCGCCGGTCGTCACGCACGACCACGGCTACACGCTGCGGCTCGACCCGGAGCGCATCGACGCGCACCGGTTCGAGCGGCTCGCCGAGGAGGGCGGGCGGGCGCTCGCCGCCGGCGAGTCGGCCCGCGGCGAGGCGCTGCTGGAGGAGGCGCTGGCGCTGTGGCGCGGGCCGCCGCTGGCCGACGTCGCCTACGAGCCGTTCGCCCAGCAGGCGATCGCGCGGCTGGAGGAGCTGCGCGCCGGCGTCCACGAGCAGCTCGTCGAGGCGCGGCTCGCCGTCGGCCGGCACGCCGAGGTGATCGGGCCGCTCGAGGCGCTCATCGCCGAGCACCCGTACCGCGAGCGCCTGCGGGGCCAGCTCATGCTCGCGCTCTACCGGTCCGACCGGCAGGCCGAGGCGCTGCAGGCCTACCAGGACGCGCGGCACCGGCTGGTCGAGGAGCTCGGGATCGAGCCGGGGCAGCGGCTGCGCGACCTCGAGGCCGCGATCCTCGCCCAGGATCCCGCGCTGCTCCTGGCCGAGCCCGCCCCGGCGGAGGCACCCGCCGAAGCGTCTGCGCCCTCGGCGGCCACCGGCCCGGCGGGTCGCGGCGTGTCCGCTGCGCCCGACTTGCCGACCGGCGTCGTGACGTTCCTCCTCACCGACGTCGAGGGCTCGTCGGCGCTGTGGGAGGCCCAACCGGCGGCGATGGAGGAGGCGCTCGAGCGGCACGACGCGCTCGTCGCCGAGGTCGCCGCCGCGCACGGGGGGCGGCTGCTGAAGGCCAAGGGCGAGGGCGACTCGACGTTCACGGTCTTCCCGCGCGCGTCCGCCGCGGTGAGGGCCGCGGCGGCGCTGCAGGAGGGGATCGCGAGCACCCGGTGGCCGGCCGGTGCGGCGCTGCGCGTGCGCGTCGCCCTGCACACCGGCGAGGCGCAGGAGCGCGACGGCGACTTCTACGGCCCGGCGGTCAACCGGGCGGCGCGCCTGCGCAGCCTCGCGGCCGGCGGCGAGGTCGTCCTGTCGCGCGCGACGGCCGACATCGTCCGCGAGCGGATGCCCGCCGGAACGGAGCTCGTCGACCTTGGTGAGCGCGCCCTGCGCGGTCTCGCCCGCCCCGAGCACGTCTTCCGGCTCCGCGCCGCCCCGCCGAGCGCGGGCGCGCAGCGCAAGACGGTCACGGTCCTCTTCGCCGGCCTCGCCGCGCCGCCCGGCGGCGACGCCGACCCCGAGGTCCGCCGCCGCGCGACCGTCGCGGCGCTCGAGGAGATGCAGGCCGTCCTCGAACGCCACGGCGCGACCGTCGAGGCCTACCCGGGCGACGCGCTGATGGCCGTCTTCGGCGTCCCGGTCGTCCACGAGGACGACGCCGCGCGCGCCGTCCGCGGGGCGGCGGAGATCCGCGAAGCGGTGAGCGGAGGGGTCGCCCGCGCCGGCATCTCCACCGGCGAGGTGCTCGCCGAGCGGACGTCGGCGGGCGCGACGCTCACCACCGGCGACCCGGTCACGACGGCGAAGCGACTCGAGGCCGTCGCGGGCGCGGGCGAGGTGCTCGTCGACGAGCGAACCCACCGGCTGGTGCGCGACGCGGTCGACGTGCAGCGCACCGCGGCGGGGATCCGGGTGACCGGGGTGCGGGAGAGCCGCGGGCTGCGCGTGACGCGCCACGACGCCCCGCTGCTCGGCCGCGAGCGCCCTCTGGCGACCTTGACGCTCGCGCACGAAGGCGCGGTCGCCGAGCGCTGCTGCCACCTCGTCACCGTGCTCGGCAGCGCTGGAGTCGGGAAGTCGCGGCTCGTCGAAGAGGCGCTGAACGCGTTCGGGGGCGATCCGCTCGTGCTGCGCGGGCGCTGCCTGCCCTACGGCGAGGGGATCACGTACTGGCCGGTCGCCGAACTGGTCCGCGACCTGGTCGGCAGCGACGCCGACCCGGCGGAGGCGCTCGCCGCCGCGCTGCCCGGCGAGCCGCACGCCGCCCGGATCGCCGCCGACGTCGCCGCCGCGCTGGGCGAGGCGCCGAGCAGCTCGGCCGAGGCGATCGCCCGCGCCGTTCGCCGCCTGCTCGAGGCGCTCGCGCGCCACCGCCCCGTCGTCGTGGTCCTCGACGACCTCCACTGGGCCGAGCCGACCTTCCTCGACCTCGTCGAGCACGTCGCCGACCTCACCAGCGACGCCCCGCTCCTCCTCGTCTGCATGGCCCGCACCGAGCTGCTCGACCGCCGCGCCGGATGGGGCGGCGGCCGCCGCACCGCCACGACCATCCACCTCGAGCCCCTCCCCGCCGCGATCACCGAGCGCCTCGCCGCGACGCTGCTCGAAGACGCGGGGGTGCCGAGGTCGCCGGCCGCGCCCGCAGACGGGAGCGGCGCGGCGCCGCGGTCTCTGGCCGCGCGGGTCGCGGCGGCGAGCGAGGGGAACCCTCTCTTCGCGGAGGAGCTCGTCGCGATGCTCGCCGGCGATGACTCCGCGGTGGCGGCAGAGGATGCGCTGCCGGTCCCGCCGTCGATCCACGCGCTCGTGGCGGCGCGGCTCGAGCAGCTGCCGGACGACGAGCGCGCGCTGCTCACGCGCGTCTCCGTCGAGGGCGCTGCGTTCCACCGCGGCGCGATGCACGCGCTGGCGCCCGCCGCGCTCGCGGGCGACGTCGACCGCTGCCTCGCGCGGCTCGAGCGTCGCGACGTCATCCGCCCGGACCGGTCGAGCTTCGCCGACGACGACGCCTTCCGGTTCCGCCACATGCTCATCCGCGATGCCGCGTACGGCTCGCTGCCGAAGGCGACCCGCGCGGAGCTGCACGAGCGCTTCGCCGACTGGCTGACGGACACCGCGCGCGATCGCGTCGCCGAGTTCGAGGAGATCGTCGGCTACCACCTCGAGAGCGCGGCCGGGCTGCTCACGCAGCTGGGCGAGCCGGCGGCGGACCCGGCCGCGCGGGCCGCCGAGCGGCTGGCCTCGGCGGGCCGGCGGGCGCTCGGCCGCGGGGACCGGCGCGCGGCGATCGGGCTGCTCGACCGCGCGATCGCGCTGCGCGGCGACGACGCGGCGACGCGCGCCCCGCTTCTCCCCGTGCTCGGCGGCGCGCTGTTCGAGGCGGGCGAGCTGCCGCGGGCCGCGCAGGTTCTGACCGAGGCGGCGGCGGTCGCCGCGGCGGCCGGCGACGAGGTCGCGGCCGCGCACGCCGACGTGCAGCGCGTGTTCCTCGCGCTGCAGCTCAACGACGGCGCCGGGGTGGCCGAGGCCGACGCCGTGGTCGGCCGCGTGATCCCGGTCTTCACCCGCGCGGGCGACGAGCTCGGGCTGTGCAGCGCCTGGCGGCTGCGCGGCTGGCGGCACTGGATCGAGGCGCACGCGGAGGCCGCCGCGGAGGCATGGAGGCCGGCGGCCGACCACGCGGCGCGCGCCGGCTCGCAGCACGACCACATCGAGATGGTCGCGTGGCTCGCCTCGTCGCTCTTCTTCGGCCCGACGCCGGCCGCCGAGGGGATTCGGCGCTGCGCGGAGCTCGCCGAGGAGGCGGGCGACAGCCCCGAGGCGGAGGCCGGCCTGCTCGAGCCGCTGGCCGGACTGCATGCGATGTGCGGCCACATCGACGAGGCCCGCGCGCTCGTCGCCCGCCGCGACGCGCTCCTGCACGAGCTCGGCCTCGGCCTGCACTCGGCAGTGTCGCACCACACCGCGATGGTGGAGCTGCTCGCCGGCGATCCAGCGGCGGCCGAAGCCCACCTCCGCACCGGGCTCGCGACGCTCGAGGCCATGGGCGACACCGCGCTGGTCTCGACGACGGAGGCGATGCTCGGCCAGGCGCTGCTCGCGCTCGGCCGGCACGAGCAGGCCGCGGAGCACGCGAATGCGAGCCGCGACCGCGCCTCGCCCGACGACCTCGTGACCGAGGCGCTGTGGCGGCAGGTCCGCGCGCGCAGCCTCGCGGCGTGCGGCAAGCGCGGCGCCGAGGCCGAGACGCTCGCCCGCGAGGCGGTCGCGATCCTCGAGCGCACCGACTTCCTCTCCTACCAGGCCGACGCGCTCCTCGACCTCGCGCGCGTGCTGCGCGAGAGCGGCCGCACGCACGGCGTCGAGGAGCTCCTCGCGGAGGCGATCAGGCGCTACGAGCGCAAGGGCAACGTCGTCGCCGCCGCGCGCGCGGCCGAGCACCTTGCTCCGCGCCCGCGGGTCTGAGAGCATCGGCACCGAGATGGTGTCGCGGTTCGACGAGGTTCTGCACCTCATGGACCCGGAGCATGAGGCGCCCGTGGCCGGTCTTCGCGCCGGCCCCTGTGGTCGCGGTCCGATCGACGACGGCGCGACCGTCGTCTCCATGCAGATCTGGCTCTTCCAGAACGGGCCGGGCGACACCGTCGCGATGGCGTCGGGCCGCGCGGGTGAGGACGCGCGCAGCGCCGCGGAGGAGCCGCCGTACGAGAACGGCCGCTGGATGATCCGCACCGGCCTGGACGACGAGTCGGGCACGTTCTCGACCGACGAGCCCGCGAGGGCGGTCGCGCTCGCGATCGTCCGCGACAGCGAGAACGTGATGTCGGTCGAGCTCTGGGAGCAGGACGTCGAGCTGCACGGCGGCGGCCCGCACCACCACTAGCGCACGGTCAGCTGATCGAGCAGCGGCCCCCAGAGCGGGTGGTTGCGGAAGTTGCCCGTTCGCTCGCCGAGGATGGTCAGCTGGCGGGTGTGCAGAAGCGGCACGGCCGGGGCCAGCCGCTCCAGCCGGCGCTCGACTGCGCCCCACCGCGCGTCGGCCGCGGCCGGGTCCACCGCGTCCCGGGCGCGGGCGGCGAGCCCGTCCAGCCGGCGATCGCACAGGCGCGAGAGGTTGGCCATTCCGCCCGAGCACGTGAAGTTCGGGTCGATGAAGTTCGACGGCGACAGGGAGTCGGCGAACCAGACGGTGATGCCGACCTGCGGGTCCTGCCGCCCCCCGGTGATCGCCTCGAAGTACTTGCCCTGGTCGCGGACGTCGCGCAGCCGCGCCCGGTAGCCGAGCTCGCGCAGCACGTCCCGGACGTACGGTCCGATCCGGCCGAAGGTCGGCGACGTCCACACCGCCACCGCGGCGCCGCGCGTCCCCGACGCCGCGACGAGCCGGCGCGCGCGCTCGAGATCGGGAGCGGTCCACGCCCCGGCGGGCGTCGCATCGCGCGTGAAGGGACACGACGGCCGGTGGCCCGGCAGACCGGGCGGCAGGATCCGGCAGGTGATCGCCGCGGCGACGTCACCGCCGACGAGCGACTGCACGTAGCGGCGGTCGATCGCGAAGTTGACGGCGCGGCGGACGCGCACGTCGTCGAAGGGCGGCGTCCTCGTGTTGAGGAACAGGTACTGGGTGGCCTGCAGCGGCTCGGACCGCACCCGCCCGCCGTACCGCGCCGTCAGCCGGCCGAGCTCGGCGGCGTCCTGCGAGAGGTAGCCGAACTGCACGTCCGCGTCGCTTGCATCGCGTCCCCTGCCGAGCTGGATCGCGTCGGGCAGCGCCGGCGGGCGGGCCGCGGGCGACCACGAGCGGAACCGCGGGTTGCGGACGAGCAGCGCGCCACGCTGCGCGTCGATCCGCGCGACGCGGTACGGCCCGGTGCCGGGGATCGGAGAGCCCGGGCGCGCCGTCCGCGCGCTGCTCGGCAGGACGGAGCCGAACGGCAGTGCGAGCTTGTGCAGCAGCTCGGCGTCGGGTCGCACCAGGCGGATGACGACCGTCCGCGTCCGGTCGTCGGTTGCGATGCCCTCGGAGAGGTCGCAGTCGCCGGGGTGGCTGCGACAAGCCGCGGCGCCCCGGATCCGGTCGTACAGCGGCGGGATCACGCGGTTGCGCGCGATCGTGCGCTCGAGCGACGCGCGGACGTCGCCGGCGCGGACCGGTGTGCCGTCGGCGTACCGCAGGCCGGCCCGTAGCCGGAAGGCGTACGTCCGGCCGTCGCCGGCGGGCGCCGGCACGCTCTCGGCGAGATCGGCGACCAACTCGGACCCGCTGACGCCGCCGGTGCGGCGGTAGGCGACGAGGCCGTCGTAGACCAGCGAGACGAACGGGTAGCTCGTCGGCATGTAGGTGGCGGGCGACGCCGGATCGAACTCCACCGGCTCGTCTTCGTCGGTCAGCGCCACGCGCAGCGTCCCGCCCCGGTGGGCGGCGGCGTCGCCGGCGGCCGAGACCCACAGTCCGCCGCCGCTGCCGTCAGCCGCAAGACCGTCCGGCCCGCCGCCGACGGCGACGGTTCGCGTGACCTGCCGGTTCGCGGCGTCGATGCGCGAGACGGTCCCATCGCCACGGTTGGCGACCCAGATGCCGTCGCCGGACACCGCGAGCGCCGACGGCTCGCGGCCCACCCGGACGGTCTCGGTGACGGCGCCCCGCGCCGGGTCGATGCGGCTCACCGTGCCGTCGTCGCGATTCGCCACCCACACGGCACCGGCGCCCACGACGACCGCGACGGGCGAGCCGCCGACGGCGATGCGGCGCAGCGCGGCGCCGGTCGTGGGATCGACCTGCGTCAGGCTGCCGCCGGCCTCGCTCGTGGCCCACAGAGCTCCGGCGCCGGCAGCGAGCGCCGTCGGGCTGCCACCGATTCGCAACGACCGGCCGACGACGCCGCGCTTCGGATCGATGCGGGCGAGGCCGCCGTCGACCGCGGTCGCCACCCACACGGCGCCGAACCCCGTCGCGACGGCGCGCGGGACGTTCGCCAGCTCGAACGTGCGGGCGACGCGATCGGTCCGCGCGTCGATCTGGAGCACCTGCCGCGCGCTGCCGTCGGCGACCCAGACGGCGCCTGCGCTGTACGCGAGCGACACCGGCTGCGCCTCGAGCGGGATCGTCACCACGCGGTCGGCGGCGCGGTCGATGCGCGTCACCGCGCGGTCGGCCTCGCTGGTGACCCACACCGACCCGCCGCCGGCGACGGCCGGGCCGGGATCGCGGCCGGCGGCGTAGCGCGCCTCGATCCGCCCGTCGCCGCCGATCCGCCCGACCCGGTCCGCACCGATCCGCTCGAGACCGTCGTCACCCGACGACCGGACGACGATGGCGACCGCGGCGACGAGGAGGAGGAACGCGGCCGCGACGGCCAAGAGGACGGGGCGCCGCCGCCACCCGCGGCCGCTCTCCGCCGGCGCCACCTCCGCGGGCCTCTCCACCACGACCCGCTGCGCGGGCGCCACCGCACCGGGCGTCTCCACCACGACCCGCTCCGCGGGCGCATCGAGCGCCGGGTCCTGGCGGAGCATCCGCTCGTGCAGGTCGCGCAGCGCGGCGCCCGGCTCGACGCCGGCCTCCTCGACTAGCGCGCGGCGCGCCGCGCGGTAGGCCTCGAGCGCGTCGGCTTGCCGGCCCGACCGGTACAGCGCGAGCATCCGCAGTGCGTGCAGGCGCTCCGACAGCGGCACGTGCCGCAGCTGCGCGTCGATCTGGGGCAGCGCCTCGCGATGGCGGCCCGCCTCGAGGTCGGCCTCCAGCGCCAGCTCGATCGCCCGGTCGTGCAGGTCCTCGAGGCGGCGGATCTCGTCGGCCGCGAACGGCTCGTCCGCGACGTCGGCGAGCGGCGGGCCGCGCCACAGCCCGAGCGCCCCGCGCGGGTCGCGGCGGTCGAGGAGGTCCTCGAACCGCGCGACGTCCAGCACGCCGCCGCCGAGGCGCAGCTCGTACCCGCGGCCGTGGGTCACGATCGCCGCGCCGTTGCCGCCGAGCACGCGCCGCAGCTGCGAGACGTAGTGCTGGACCATCTTGTGGGCGCTCGGCGGGACCCGTTCCCCCCACAGCCCCTCGACGAGCCGGTCGGCGGGCACCGTGTGCTCCGCCTCGAGCGCGAGCATCGCCAGCAGCGCGCGCTGCTTCGTCGCGCCGAGCGTCACCGGCTGGTCCTCGACCAGCACTTCCACAGGCCCAAGCAGGTGGACGTCCATGCCGCAGAGCCGACCCTATTCCTCGCGGTAGACCGGATCTAGACCGGGCCTCGACCGGGCTGCGAGACAACGGCGGCGTCCATCGAACGGAGGTCGTCATGACCCGCCGCATCACCCGCTTCCTTCCCATCGCTCTCGTCGCCGCCGCCGTCGCGGCGCCCGCCGCGAGCGCGATGCCGGACTACCCGCTGACGCCGTCCGACCCGAAGGTCATCGAGGTCGCGCCGCCGCCGACCGCCGCCGAGCGCGCGTCGCAGCCCGTCCGGGTCGCCGCCCCGTCGGTCGTCGTCGAGGCGGACGAGCAGTCCGGCTTCGATTGGGGCTCGGCCGTCATCGGCGCCGCGATCGCCGCCGCGATGGTGCTGCTCGCCACGGGCGCCGCGCTGACCGTCGCGCGCCACCACCGCCTCGACACCCCGGGCGGTGCGTCGTGAAGCGTGCCTCCTTCGCGCTGGTCGTGCTCGCGCTCGCGGGCGCGACCGCGCCGGCGGCGTCCGCGGCGCCCACCTACGGGCCGTGGTCGACCGCGGTCAACGCCGAGTCGGTGCCCGGCACGAGCGACGCGCTCAACTCCGACCGGCAGGACGGCTGCCCGATCGAGTCGCCCGACGGCCTCAGCCTCTTCCTGGCGTCGACGCGCCCGCGCTCGGCGGGTGACCTGCGCACCGACATCGACATCTGGGTCGCGGAGCGCGACAGCCGTGACGCCCCGTGGGGCGCGCCGCGCAACCTCGGCGACGAGGTCAACTCGACGGCCGACGACTTCTGCCCGACGCCGGTGCGAGCCGGCGGGCTCTTCTTCGTCAGCCGGCGGGCGGGCACCGGCGTGTGCGGCGGAGCCGACCTCTACTACACCCGCGAACACCCGGTCCACGGTTACGGCGCGCCGCGCCACTTCCCGTGCGCCGGCGAGGGAGGGCCGAACACCGCGCTCGACGAGATGGGACCGTCGTACCTCGAGACCGGCGGGCCGTCGCTGTACTTCTCGAGCGGCCCCGACATCGTCGTGAGCGATCAGCTGCGCAACGGCGAGTTCGGTCCGGGCACGCCGGTGACGGCGCTCAACAGCGCCGCCGCCGACATCCAGCCGAACGTGCGCCGCGACGGCCTCGAGGTCGTCTTCGCCTCCAACCGCGCCGGCACCCAGGACATCTGGAGCGCGTCGCGCGAGCGGGTGACCGCCCCCTGGTCCACGCCGGTGAACGCCGGTCCGGCGGTGAACACGCCCGCGGCGGAGACGCGCCCGTCCCTGTCGCGCGACGGGACGACGCTCTACTTCGGCCGCGCGCCGGGCGCGCCGCCGACCGGCGACGTGTTCGTCAGCACCCGGGAGCGCAACGGAGGCTGAACGTCACAGCAGGCCGCCCAGCTCGCGGCCGAGCCAGACGGCGAGCAGGCCGGCGATCAGGCTGACCACCAGGTTGGCCGCGCCGGCCCGCGGCCGTCCGCCCGCGATGAGCAGATGCGACTCGAGCATCCACGTGCTGAAGGTGGTGAACGCGCCGAGCAGGCCGGTGGCGAAGACGCGCCATGCGTCGCCGTCGACCGCCGCGCCGAACAGCACCCCCAGCAGGAACGCGCCCGTGACGTTGACGACGAAGATCCCGACCGGCAGCCGGCCGCCGGTGCGTCGCGCGACGGCGGCGTCGACGAGGAACCGGCCGCACGCCCCGGCGCCGCCGACGAGCCCGACGAGCAGGAGGACGCCCGGGCTCACGCGGGCACCGGCTCCTCGGGGACGTAGCGCTCCGCGACGACGACGGCGAGCAGCCCGGCGACGATGCTCGCCGCGGCGTAGCCCACCGCCAGCCCGGCGTCGCCGTCGTCGAGCATCCGCAGGAGCTCGAGCTGCAGCGTCGAGAACGTCGTCAACGCGCCGCAGAGCCCCGTCCCGAGCAGCGACCGGCGCCACCGCGACGCGGGCCAGCGCGTCGCGAGCGCGCCGAGCAGGAACGCCCCGGCGACGTTCACGAGGAACGTCGCCCACGGCCATGCGCCGGGATCGTGCGGCAGCGCCTCGACCAGTCCCGCCCGCGCGATCGCACCGGCGAAGCCTCCGAGGAAGATCGCGCCGAGCACCCGCGGGAGGGTACGGCGCGGGTCCTACGTCGCGGGGTGCTGCGCGAAGGCCCGGCGACCGATCTCGGGATCGAGGCCCCAGCGGTCGGCGAGCAGCTCGTGGACCGCGGGCCAGTCGCGCAGCGACGCGGCCTCGTCCATCGGCGTCCCGCCGAGCAGCGCCTTGAGGCGCGCGAGGCAGCGGTCCCAGCCGGCGGCGTTGCGCGCCGCGACCTCGCGCTCGTCGAACGCGTGCGTCAGCCGCAGGAGGCAGCCGTCGCCGTCCGGCGCGAGGTCGACGCGCACGCGATCGCCGGAGAAGTCCCAGGCGATCATGCGCGGCGGATCGCTGACGACGACCTCCGGCACGTTGCCGTCGGGGAACCAGTGCGCGAGCTCCTCCGGCTCCGTCAGCGCGCGCCACACGCGCTCGACCGGCGCGTCGAGATGCCGCTCGAGCCGCACCGACGGCCCCTCCTCCAGCAGCGCGACGTGCGCCTCGACCTCGCCGACCGGCGCACCGCCCAGCCAGCCGTCGAGCCGGCCGAAGTAGATGAGCCAGCCCTTGCGATGCTGCTCCTCGGGGCCCATCTTCGGATCCGAGAGGTGGAAGAAGCGCAGCCGGCAGGCGTCATCGCCGTCGGGCTCGAGCTCGAACCGGTACCGCTCGACGCCGTAGGTCCACGCGAGCACGCGCGGAGGCTCGACCTCGGTGACCTCGCCCGACTGGCCGAAGGCATCGATCCGTTCGCCGACCGCCGGCGTCCACGACACCGGCGCGACGAACCACATCGCGAGCTCCTCGGGCTCGGTGATGGCGCGCCACACGCGCTCGGCGGAGTGCGGCAGATGCCGCTCGATCTCGATCACGGGTTCTCCTTCAGGTGCGCTTCCAGAGCGTCGAGGCGCCGCTCCCACAGCTCGCGGTACGGCGCCAGCCAGGCGTCCACGTCGGCGAGCGGCGCGGGGCGCAGCGCGTAGAGCCGCTGCCGCCCCTCCGCGCGGGCCTCGACCAGGCCGGCCTCGCGCAGCACCCGCAGGTGCTTCGAGACGCCGGGCTGGCTCAGGTGCAGGTCGGCGACGAGATCGCCCACCGGCCGCTCGCGCTCGCGCAGCAGATCGAGGATCCGGCGGCGGGACGGCTCGGCGATCGCGGCGTACGCGGCGGCGGACACGCGCAACACATTACCGGTCGGTTATGCGTTGTCAACGTGCTTCGTCACCCGCACGACCCCCCGATCGGTGGATTGGCGTTGCCCGGCGCCGCGGGGAGCATGCGCGGCGGGTACTCCGTACACCCCCTCGATGGGGTGCTCCGTGTCCCGGGGCGGGGGAGCTCCGGCCTCCGCCCCGGACTGCGGACCGCACCGGCCGCGCTCGCGTCTACGATCCTTCCCCGAGTGCACGACCGGAGAGGGACGTCGTGACGACCGCGCACAGCGGGGACAAGGGCGTTCCCGACGACGTGCTGCTCGGCGCCATGCGGCGTCTCGCCGTGCTGACCGCGAACGGCGCGCCTGCGGCCGACCTCGCCGGCGCCATCGCCGACGAGATCATCGAGGTGCTCGGCGCCGAGTCGAGCGCCGTGTTCCGCTTCGACGGCGACGAGATCGTGGTCGTCGGCGGCAGCAGCGTGCCGGGCGCCCAGACGTTCCTGCGTGGCGCGCGGTTCAAGGTGGAGCCGCAGATGCTCGCGGCGGGCATCCGTGAGCACGCGCGCCCGCTGCGAGCCGCCGAGTACGAGAGCGACCCGAGCGACGCCGCCCGGCGCATCAAGGCGATCGGGATGGCGGTCGTGATCGGCGCGCCGGTGCGCCTCGAGGGCAAGCTGTGGGGCGTCGTCTATGCGGGCGCAAGCCATCCCGACCGGCTGCCGCCCGGCTCCGAGCACGGCATCGACGCGTTCGCCGACTTGTGCGCGCTCGCGGTGGCGAGCGCCGAGGACCGCTCGCAGCTCGAGTCCCAGACGCTCGAGCAGGCCGCCTTCATGGACGTCGCGCGGCTCGTCCTGCAGCAGGCCCCCGCCGACGCCGTCTACGCGATGATCGCGCGCGCCGGCGCCGAGGTGGTGGGAGCCGCGGCCGGCGCCGTGGTGGCCCTCGAGGACGACGGCCTGCGCGTCGCGGGCACCTGGCCCGAGGGCGTGACGACCGCGGACGCCGAGCTCGCGCTCGCCGCCGAGGTGATCGGGCGCCGCGGCCTGCTCCAGCAGGGCGACCCGGACGCCACCGCGCCCGCCGTCGACCGCGTGATCCTCGACCGCGAGGTCTGGTGGGCGGCGCCGATCCTCATCGGCCACGACCCGCGGGCCGTCGTCGTCGTCGCCGCCGACAAGGGCAGCGCGCTGCCGCCCGACGCCGGGCGCCGCGTCGAGCGCTGCGCGGAGCTGTGCGGCGTCGCGCTCGCCAACGTCGACGCCCGCACCCAGCTCGTCCGCCAGCTCATCGAGAACGAGCGCCTGGCCACGGTCGTTGAGCTCGTCGACGACTTCATCGCGATCGTCGACCTCGAGGGCCGGATCGCGTACCTCAACGGCGGCGGCCGGCGGCTGCTGGGCCTCGACAGCGTCGACGACGCGCGGACGCGCACGTACATGGACTGCTTCACCGAGGAGGGCCTCGAGCACTTCACCGCGGTCTCCGGGCCGGCCACCCGGCGCGAGGGCAGCTACATGGGCGAGACGACCCTGCGCCACGCCGTCACGGGGGAGGCGATCCCCGTCTCGATGGACGCCTTCACGATCCGCCACCCGTTCACCGGCCGGCCGATCGGCACCGCGGTCGTCCACCACGACCTGCGCGAGCGCAAGCGCACGGAGCGGGAGCTGCGCTCGCGCGCGGAGGAGGTCGAGCAGCTCGCGGCGGCGCGCCGGTTCCTGCTCGTCGAGGTGCTGCATGCCGAGGAGCGCATGCGCCGCCAGATCGCCGACGCGCTGCACGACGACGCGCTGCAGGAGCTCTACGCCGCCCGCCTGGATCTCGAGCAGCTCACCCTCGACGCCGAGGCGGGGCCGCGCGCCCGCGCGGCGATCGACGCCGCGATGCGCGGGCTGCGCGACGCGGTCAGCGACCTGCACCCCGCCGCGGCGGCGGCCCAGGACCTCGCCGAGCGGATGCGCTCGGTGCTCGAGCAGGGCGGGCAGCGCGCGGGCTTCGGGCACCGGCTCGTGATCGGCGACCACGTGCCGAGCGACGTCGACGAGCTCGTGCTCTCGCTCCTGCGCGAGTTCGTCCACAACGCGGCCAAGCACGCCGACGCGACCTTCGTCGTCGCGCGGCTGGCGGACGAGGGCGACGACGTCGTGCTCGAGGTCTCCGACGACGGTCGCGGGATGGCGCCCGACCGGCCGGCCGAGGCGCTGCGCGCCGGCCACATCGGGCTCGCGTCGAGCCGCGAGCGCGTCGAGGCGATCGGCGGGCGGCTGACGATCGATGCCTCGGAGTCCGGCGTCCGGATCCGGGTCGAGCTGCCGCGCGGCCCGGCGACGACGCGCGCGGCTCAGTAGAGCTGGAGGTCGCGCAGGACGTTGCGCAGCAGCGTGATGTCGCCCTTCCCGACGTGCGCGATCGCGCCCGCCTCCTCGAAGTGCTTGGCGATCCCGGCGCCGTCGATGGCGCTGTAGGCGACGACCGCCATTCGGGGCAGGCGGTCGACGAGGAAGCGCGTCGCCTGCAGCCCGTCCATCTGTGGCATCTGCCAGTCCATCACGACGACGTCGGGCCCGACCGACGGGATGACGTCGCACGCGTCGGCGCCGTTCTCCGACTCGCCGACGACCTCGTAACCGAGCTCCTCGGCCACCGCGCGCACAATCGCGCGGGCCGCCGCCACGTCGTCGACGATGAAGAGCCGCATCAGCCGGCGTTCACCAACGAGGCGCCGGCGACGGGCACGGGAAGCTGGCGGATCTTGTCCACGCACGGGAAGATCGGATGCCGGGGCGCCCGCTCCCATCCACCGATCGGCTGAGCCGGTAGGTGAGAGGCTCAGCGCGCGGAGGCGGCGACGCGCGGCAGGGTGATGCACACGCACGTGCCGCGGCCGCCCAGCCCCGCGCACGTCGTGAACGATCCGCCGACCGCGACCACGCGCTCGCGGATGTTCGCCAGACCGACGTTGCCGCCGGCGAGCGCGACCTCGAGCGCGTGGTCCGGCAGGCCGCGCCCGTCGTCGGAGACCTGGACGCGAAGCGCGTCCTGCGCCTCGCGCACGACGACCTTCGCCGCCGTCGCCTCCGCGTGCTTGAGCACGTTCGTCAGCAGCTCACGGACCATGCTGAAGACGAGCCGGTCGGCCGGTCCCTCCGCCGACGGCGCGACCTCGGTCTCGATCCGCACGCCGCTGCGCGCGGTGTGCTCGGCGGCGAGGCTCTCGATCGCGGCGGTCAGGCCGGCGTGCGCGAGCGTCACCGGATGCAGCCCGCCGACGACGCCGCGCAGCGTTCGCGTCGCGGTCTCGATCGAGCCGAGCACGCGCTCCTTCGCGTCGTCGTCGCCGTCGAGCATGTCGAGCTCGAGCCGGGCGAAGAGCAGCTGCTGCAGCACCTCGTCGTGCAGGACATCGGCGACCTGCCGGCGCTCGCGGTCGCCAGCGTCGAGCGCCTGGGCGACGAGCCGGCCGCGCTGCTCGGCGAGCTCCGCCAGCTCCGCGGACTGCGCGAGCCGCACGACGGCTGCGCCGAGGATGTTCGCCGCGGCGCGCACGACGCTCGCATCGTTGTCGTCGAAGTGCCCGGGCCGCGATGCGAGCACGCCGAGCACGCCGAAGGGCTCCAGCTCCGCCGGGATCGGCACGGAGATCGCGCTGCGAACCCCGAGCCGGAGGAGCCCCTCCGTGTACGTGAACCGCGTCTCGCTCAGGGTGTCGTCGGTGATGATGGCGGCGTTCGTCTCGAGCGTGAAGCCGGCCTGCGACCCCGCGCCGGTCGCGGCGCTCATCCGCTCCATCGCACCGGGCGGGAAGCCGGTGCCGGCGACCATCCGCAAGCGGTCGCGCCCCGGCGCGAACTGGAGGACGCCGGCCCGCTCGGACTCCAGTTCCGTCGCGAGCATCTCCGTCGTCGCGTTGAGCAGCTTCTCGAGATCCGTCTCGCGCAGCGCGAGCTGCGCGAGGTCCGCGAGCGCGGCCTGCTGGCGCAGGCGCCGCTCGGCCGTCGAGATCGCGCGCTGGCGGGCCGTGACGTCGAGCAGGACGACGCCGACGAGCCGCTCCCCTTCGACGTCGAACGGCAGGTACCTGACGTCGAGGGCGCTCGGCCGCCCGGCGCGCGCGGCGTGCTCCTGCGTCGAGAGCACCGGTGTGCCGGTCTCGAGCACCTCGCGCACGAGGGACGCGACGCGATCGCCGAGGCCGGGTTCGAGCACGTCTAGGACCGTCCGCCCGGAGTGGTCCGCCGCGGGCGCGTCGTTGATCGCCGCCAAGCGATCGTTGACGTACCGGTAGCGCAGCTCGCCGTCGAGCACCGCGACCCCGACGCCCGCCTGGTCGAGCAGCCTGACGACGAGCTCGGGGACCGGCCGCGTCACTCGAGCAGGCCGTTGCGCATCGCGCTCGCCACGGCGGCGGCGCGGTCGGAGACGCCGAGCTTCTCGTACAGGCTCTGCAGATGCGTCTTGATCGTCGCCGGGCTGAGGTGCAGCCGCTTGGCGACGTCCGGCGCCGACAGGCCCTCTGCGATGAGCTCGAGCACCTCGCGCTCGCGCTGGGAGAGCACCGGCCGGTCGCCGACCGCGCGCATCTGGATCTGACGGACGAGCTCGCCCTGGATCTCCGGGCTCAGCCTCGTCTCCCCGCGCGCCACCGCCGCGACCGTGTCGCAGATCTCGTCGCGGCTGGCCTCCTTGGAGAGGTAGGCGGCCGCGCCGAGCGAGATCGCCCGGTAGACCAGCTCGCTGGGGGCGTGCGCCGAGATGAGCACGACGCGCGTCGGGACGCCGTCGCGGCGCAGGGCGCGCGCGATCGTCGCGCCGTCCAGGCCGGGCATCTTGACGTCGAGCAGGGCGACGGCCGGCGTCAGGTCCTTGATCGCGCCCAGCGCCTCGCGCCCGTCGGACGCCTCCCCCACGAGCTCGAACTCGGGGCGGGACTTCAGCGCGCGCACGAGCCCCTCGCGGAAGACCGGATGGTCGTCCGCGACGAAGACCGTGGTGCGGGAACGATGCATGAGCCCTGAGCTTCCCCGATCCACCGCCAACTACGCTGAACGTCGATCGGGTGGTTCGATGTTCGGCGCAGCGGTGGTTGACGCGCACCGTCTGATCGGTTGAACCAGAGGATGACGGCCTGCGCGCCTAGCCGCTGTACGAGTAGAAGCCACGGCCCGCCTTGCGGCCGAGGAGGCCCGCCTCGACCATCCGGCTGAGCATCGGCGGCGGCGCGTAGAGGGGCTCCTTGAACTCCTCGTAGAGCGATCGCGCGACGGCCATCGTCGTGTCGAGGCCGATCAGGTCCGTGAGGCGCAGCGGGCCCATCGGGTGCGCGCAGCCCTCGACCATCCCGGCGTCGATGTCCTCGGCCGAGGCGAAGCCGGACTCGAGCATCCGGATCGCCGACAGCAGGTACGGGATGAGCAGCGCGTTGACCACGAAGCCCGCGCGGTCCTGCGAGCGCACGACGACCTTGTCGAGCGTCTCGCGCGCGAACGCCTCGGCGCGGTCGCGCACCTCGTCGGCGGTCATGAGCGACGAAATGACCTCGACGAGCTTCAGGACCGGGACCGGGTTGAAGAAGTGCAGGCCGAGCACCTGCTCGGGGCGCTGCGTGGCCATCGCGAGCTTCATGATCGGGATGGCGGACGTGTTCGAGGCGAGGATGGCGTCGTCGGCCGTCACGATGCGGTCGAGCGCCGAGAAGACCTCGACCTTCGTCGCCTCGTCCTCGATGACCGCCTCGACCACGAGCTCGCGGTCGGCGAGCGCGTCGAAGTCGGTGCCGACGGAGATGCGGTCGAGCACGTCCCGGTGGTCGTCGTCGCTCAGCTTGCCGCTGCGCACCGCGCGCCCCAGCGACTTCTCGATCCGCTGCCGCCCGGCGTCCGCGGCCTCCGGCGAGGACTCCACGACGAAGACCTCGCAGCCCGCGCGGCCGGCGACCTCCGCGATGCCGGAGCCCATCAACCCGCAGCCGACGACGCCGACGCGAACCACGCCGGGATCGTACCCCCTCAGCGGCGCTCGAACCGCTCGCGCCGCACGGTCGGGCGCCGGCCCTTGAGCGTGGTGCCGCGCAGCGCGGCGATGACCTCATCGGCCGCGGCGTCCGGGATCTCGACGAGCGCGAACCGGTCGGCGATCTCGATCGCCCCGATGTCACGGCCGCCGAGGCGCGACTCGCCGGTGATCGCGCCCACCAGGTCCTGTGGGCGGATGCCGGCGGTGCGCCCTGCCCCGACGAAGATCCGCGTGGTGCCCTCGCTCCCCGGACGGCCCCCGGTCTTCTTCGGGCGCGACGGCCGGTCGGGCCGCTCCCGCGGCAGGGGCACGTCCGGGATCTCCTCCTCCTCGTCGGCGGCCGCGCCGGTCGCCTCGTGCGCGAGCTTCACCGCCGCGAGCGCGATGTCGACGACGTCGAACTCGTCGGCCAGCGTCTCGACGACGACGCGGAAGTGCTCGAGCTCGTCCTCGACGAGGCTCGCGTGCAGGGCGGCGCGCGTCAGCTCGAGCCGGCGCGCGCGGAGGTCGGCGATCGTCGGGATCTTCTCGATGGCGATCGGCTGCTTCGTGACGCGCTCGATCATCTTGAGCATCCGGTGCTCGCGCGGTCCCGCGAGCGTGATCGCCACCCCCTCGCGTCCGGCCCGCCCGACGCGGCCGATGCGGTGCACGTACGTCTCCGGCGCCGACGGCACGTCGAAGTTGACGACGTGGGTCAGCGTGTCGACGTCGAGCCCGCGGGCCGCGACGTCGGTCGCGACGAGCAGCTCGGCGGCGCCGCTGCGCAGCCGGCCCATCACGCGGTCGCGCTGGGCCTGGTCCATGCCGCCGTGCAGCGCCTCGGCGCGATAGCCGCGGCCGTTGAGCGTCTCGGTCAGCTGGTCGACGTCGGCGCGCGTGCGGCAGAAGATGAGCGTGGCGGAGGGCTGCTCGACGTCGAGCACGCGCCCGAGCGCGGCCGTGCGCTGCCCACGGGGGACGATGTAGGCGCTCTGGCGCACGAGCGGCTCCTCGCCGCGCTCGGTCGTCGCGCGGCCGAGCTCGATCCGGACCGGCTCGTCGAGGTAGGCGTCGGCGAGCCGCGCGATGCGCGGCGGCATCGTCGCGCTGAAGAGCACCGACTGCCGTTCCTTCGGCGCCCGCTCGAGCACCGCCTCGATGTCCTCGGCGAAGCCCATGTCCATCATCTCGTCGGCCTCGTCGAGAACGACGACGCTCAGCTGCGCGAGATCGAGGCTCCCCCGGCCGGCGTGGTCGGCTGCGCGGCCCGGCGTGGCGACGACGACGTCGACGCCGCGCTCGAGCGCCTTGAACTGGCGGCCGATCGGCTGACCGCCGTAGATCGGCAGCACGCGCGTGCCCAGCGCGCGGCCGTACTTGTGGATGGCCTCGGACACCTGCACGGCGAGCTCGCGCGTCGGCACGAGCACCAGGCCCCGTGGCGCCGCGGCGGCGACCGGCTCGGCGGCGAGCCGCTGCAGCATCGGCAGGGCGAACGCGGCGGTCTTGCCCGTGCCGGTGGCCGCCTGCCCGAGGAGGTCGCGCCCCTCGAGCAGCGGCGGGATGGCCTCGCGCTGGATCGGCGTGGGCTCTTCGTAGCCCAGGGCGCCGAGCGCCTCGAGCAGCTCGGGGACGAGCCCTAGGCCGGCGAAGGTCGTGATGTCATCGGGCACCCACCAAGGGTGACACCCGGCGATCAGGCCGCGATGTTCGTGTGCCGCGGCCCCAGCCGGACCCGCACGCTTCGGAGCTCCGCCTCGAACTGCTCGAGCGCCATGCCGAGCGGCCCCGGAACCTTCCCCGACTGCGCGCGGCGGGCCTCGGCGCGGGCACGCAGCTCGCGCACGACCAGCTCGAGGCGCCGCTCGCGGTGGTGAAGGCGATCCAGCTCGAGCGTCGCCGCAAGCTGGAGACGGGAGGGCAGACTGGCTTGCATCCAAGGGCTCCTTGGCCAGGGGGAGCGCCGATGCTCCCCCACCCCACGAGATGACTACAGGGGAGATATCCCCCGGGCGACGGATGGAGAGCTACCCGGAAGTCGCGTTCGCTCCAGTGAGCGCCAACGCGTCACCTTCGCTGACTCTCAGCGCGCGGGCGGCGCGGCGCGGCATCCACCAGTTCCACCGGCCGAGCAGGGCCACGACGGCGGGGGCCAGGACGCCGCGGATGAGCGTGGCGTCGAGCAGGATCCCGCCGCCGAGCGCGGTGGCGAACATCTTCGCCTCCGTGCCGGGGCCGGCGCTCATCGCGACGAACGCGAGGCCGAGTATGAGCGCGGCGCTCGTCACGAGGCGGCCCGTCCGGCCGATGCCCTCGACGACGGCGGCGTCGGTCGAGCCGGTCCGGTCGTACGCCTCGCGCATCCGGCTGAGGATGAACACCTGATAGTCCATCGAGATGCCGAACAGGAACGCGAAGACGACGATCGGCATCTCGACGTTGATCGCGTTCGTCGCCTCGATGCCCCAGACGGCGTCCGAGCCGAAGCCGTGCTGCCAGACCAGCACGAGCAGCCCCCAGGCCGCGCCGACGGACAGCAGGTTCAGGAGGACCGCCTTGAGCGGGATGATGATCGACCGGAACGCGCGCGCGAGCAGCAGGAACGTGAGGCCCGCGATGAGCGCGATGACGAGGACGAAGTTGCCGTAGACGGCGTCGAGGAAGTCGGCGCTCTGCGCGGCGGCGCCGCCGGTGAGGGCATCGTGCCCGGCCGCGGCGCGGACGCGGTCGAGCGTCGCGCGGCCGGCCGGCGAGTTGCCGTCCTCGGCCGGGATGACCGCGAGCAGCGACGTGCCGTCGCGCCGCCAGTCGGACGGTGCGACGACGCCGCTCACGCCGTCGACGCGCTCGATCGCCGCGGCCCTGCGCGCCGCGCTGTCCGCGGTGACGAGCGTGTCGAACGGCGACAGCGCGCCGGTGCCGATCCCCGACCGCTCGAGCTGCTGGAGCGCGGTGCGCGCCGGACCGGACTGGGCGAGCGATTCGGCCCGCGGGTCGCCGAGCTGGATCGTCGAGGCCGCGAAGACGAGGCCGGCGAGGACCGCGGTCGACAGCACGGCAGCGGCCACGCGATGGCGTACGACGAGACGCGCCCACGCCGACCAGCCGCGGCTGGCGTGGTCCTCGCGCCGCGCGTGGCGGCGGTCGAGGCGCGGGCCGATCGTGGCGAGGACGACGGGCAGCAGCGTGATCGCCACGGCGACGCTGATGAGCGGGATGAGCATCCCGGCGATGCCGATGCTCCGTAGGAACGGCACCGGCAGCGCGACGAGCGCGAGCAGCGAGATGCCGACGGTGGTGCCGCTGAAGACGACGGCCCGGCCGGCGTGCTCCATCGCCTTGACGACCGCGGCCTCCGGCGCCGCGCCGCGCTGCCGCTCCTCACGCCAGCGGACGACGACCAGCAGCGCGTAGTCGATCGCGATCGCGAGGCCGACGAGCGCGATGAGGAACTTCACGATCACCGAGACGTCGGTCGCGGAGGCGAGCGGCCAGACGGCGAGGAACGTCGTGGGGATGGCGACGAGCGCCATCAGCATCGGGACGATCGCCATCCACGAGGCGAAGACCAGCCCGAGGACGACGAGCGCGCCGACGCCGGCGATGAGCGCCTCGACGGCCATGCTCGCGCCCCCGCTCTTCCCGCCGTGCGCCGCGTCCGCCCGCAGCGCGTCGAGGCCGGTGACGCGCACCGGCGCCCCGCCGACCGTCATGCCGTCGACCGCGGCCTGCGCCGCGCGTGCCTCGGCCTGGCCGGGGTCGACGCCGCCTGTCGGGGGGATCGCGACGAGCGCGAAGGTCGTGCGGCCGTCGCGCGAGACGAACGCGTCGTCGTGCGTCGAGGCGTAGGACGCGGTGCGCGCGCCGGGCACGGCGGCCCGGATCTTGTCGAGCGCTCTCGCCAGGTCGCGTGTGACGCCGGGCGAGGCGACGGTCGTGCCCTTGGGCAACGTGACGACCGGGACGAGCGGCGCGCTGTCGCCGCCGCTGCCGTAGGTCTCGACGATCCGGCTGTTCGCGGCGAACGCCTCCTTGCCGGGGATGTCGAACTGCTGCTGGAACGAGCTGTTCGCCGGGCCCATCGCCGCAACACCGGCGACGGCGAGGGCGACCCACGCAGCCACGACGACCTTCTTGTGGCCGAGCACCCACCGGGTGAGAACCGTCATCGCGCTGCGCTTGGTCATGTCGTGCTCCCTTCGGCTTGTACTTACGCTGTAAGTTGCGAGCGAGAACGGTACACTTACGCTGTAAGTCATGTCAAGGCCGTCAACAGCGACACGAACGCGACTCAGCCGGGAGCGCGTGCTGCGCGCCGCGATGGCGCTGGCCGACGAGCGCGGCCTGGCGGAGCTGTCGATGCGCAAGCTCGCCAAGGAGCTCGGGGTCGAGGCCATGTCCCTCTACAACCACGTCGCCAACAAGGGCGACCTCCTCGACGGGATGATCGACCTCGTCTTCTCCGAGATCGACGCGCCGGCGGCGGGCGGCGACTGGAAGGCGGAGCTGCGCAAGCGCGCCGTGTCGACGCGCGCCGCGCTGCGCCGCCACCCGTGGGCGGTCGGCGAGATGGAGGGGCGCGGCACCCACGGGCCGTCGAACCTCCGCCTCCACGACGCGGTGCTCGGGTGCCTGCGCGCCGCCGGGTTCTCCGTCGAGATGACCGTCTCCGCGATGTCGGTCCAGGACGCGTACATCTACGGCTTCGCGCTCCAGCAGACCGACATGACGCCCGAGACGCCCGAGGACTTCGCGGATTCCGCCCGGCGGCAGATGGACGAGTACGAGGCCGTCCTCGGCGACTACCCGCACCTCGTAGAGGTCGTCGGCGGCCACGTCGCGAAGGCCGGCTACGACTACGAGCGGGAGTTCCTGTTCGGGCTCGACGTGATCCTCGATGGCCTGGAGCGCCTCTTGACGTTATGAGATCGTAATTGATATGTTCTCATAACTGATTCCGCCCGGCCGTCAGGAGGCAGCGATGACGAAGAGCGCGACCGAACCCTCGAGAAGACGCCGGATCGGGATCCTCCTCATCTGCTCGATGAGCCTGCTCATCGTCGGCATCGACATCACCGCGGTGAACGTCGCCCTCCCGGCCATGGGGGACGAGCTCGACGCGGGCCTCTCCTGGCTGCAGTGGTCGGTCAGCGCCTACACGGTCGTCATGGCGAGCCTGCTGCTCTTCTCCGGCTCGATGGCGGATCGCTTCGGCCGCAGGCGGACGCTGGTCACCGGGATGAGCCTCTTCGCAACGGCCTCGCTGCTGTGCAGCCTCGCGCCGACGATCGAGCTGCTCGTGGCGTCCAGGGTCCTGCAGGGCGTCGGCGCATCGATGATGAACCCGGTCGCGATGTCGATCATCACGAGCACCTTCACCGACCGGCGCGAGCGCGCACAGGCGGTCGGCGTCTGGGGCGCCGCCTTCGGTGCCTCGCTGGCGCTCGGCCCGATCATCGGCGGCGCGCTCGTCTCGTCCGCCGGCTGGCGGTGGATCTTCGCTATCAACATCCCGCTTGGCCTGATGGCGATCGCGCTGCTGCGGCGCTTCGTCCCCGAGTCCAAGGCGCCGTCGCCCCGCCGGTTCGACCCGGTCGGCCCGGCGCTCGTCGTCCTGCTCATGTCCTCGGTGACGTACGGGATCATCGAGGCCCCGAACGCGGGCTGGACGTCCGCTTCCATCGTGGCGGCGTTCTCCGCGGCGATCTCCGCAGCGGTCGGCCTCGCGCTCTACGAGCCACGCCGCGCGCAGCCGCTCGTCGACCTGCGCTTCTTCCGTTCCGTCCCGTTCTCCGCGTCGATCGCGCTGTCGGTCGCCGCCTTCGCGTCGTTCGGCGGCTTCCTGTTCCTCACCACGCTGTACCTGCAGGACGTGCGCGCGCTCTCCCCGGTCGAGGCCGGGATCGCGATCGTCCCGGTGGCGCTGATGATCGTGCTGCTCTCCCCGCTCTCCGGGCGGATGGTCGGCCGCGGGGGCCCGCGCACGCCCCTGCTCATCGCCGGTGCGGCGTTCGTGGTCGCGTCCTGCATGCTCGCCGACGCGGGGCCGGCCACGTCGTTCGCGTGGCTCGTCGCCGCGTACCTCGTGTTCGGGATCGGCTTCGGGTTCGTGAACGCGCCGATCACGAACGCGGCCGTGTCCGGCATGCCCATCGCACAGGCCGGCGTGGCCGCAGCCATCGCGACCACGTCGCGCCAGTTCGGCCAAGCCATCGGCGTGGCGATCGTCGGCGCGATCGTGGCGTCGGGGACGCGGGCCCCGGGCGGCGCCGGCATGACCGCCGCGTGGTTGACGCTGGCCGGCCTCGGAGCGCTCGTGCTCGTGCTCGGCGCGCTGGCCACGAGCGATCGCGCGCGACAGTCGGCATGGCGGACCGCCGCCCGCCTCGAGCGCGACGCGGCGGCTACCGCCTAGGCTCCCCGCCCGTCATGGCCCCCGCACGCAAGCGCGCCGACGACGACCTGCCGCGCGAGGTCTGGCGGCTCATGTCGGAGCTCGTCCTCGACCATCAGCGGCGGCGCGAGGTGTCCGAGGCGGTGGGCCTGTCCTTCGGCCGTGCCCGCGCGGTTCGACGCATCGTGCGCCGGCCGATGACCATGAGCGAGCTCGCCGACGTGCTCGGCATCGACCGCCCGAACGCCACCGTCGTCGTCGACGACCTCGAACGCCGCGGTCTCGTCCGGCGCGTCGAGCACCCCACGGACCGCCGGGCCAAGCTCGTCGAAGCCACCGCGAAGGGCAAGCGGCTCGCCCGTCGCGCCGATGAGATCCTCCTCACCCCGCCACCGGCGCTCGCCGGCCTCGACGACACCGACCTCGAGACGCTGCAACGCATCCTCGCCGCGGTCAGCGCGACGTAAGCCGACGGCCGGACTCGAACCGGCGACCCCTTCATTACGAGTGAAGTGCTCTACCAGCTGAGCTACGTCGGCGGGGGACGCGCATTCTAGCCCGCGGGGATCGCTGGTGCCGATGCGCCAAAGAACCACCGCTGCAGGCCGATCAAGCGGGCACACCCATGTCGTTCCCGTTCTACCGATCGATGCTCGAGCGGATGACCGAGCAGGCGGTGCTGTGGCGTTCCATGGCGACGTTGTTCGTCGCCGGCGGTCTGCTCGCGCTCGCGACGCTGCTGCTGCCGCTCGGGCCCGAGGCGTCGAAGCCGGCCGTCGCCGCGCTCGGCGGGACCGCGATCGTCAGCGCGATCGCGATGGCGACGCTTGCGCGGAAGCTGCCGCACGCGCTGATGTCGCCGCTGCTCGCCTTCGGGACGGCGCTCGTGACCGGCGGCGTCGTCGCGCAGCACTCGTCCTCGGCGGTCTACGCGCTCATGTACGTCTGGGTCGGGTTCGAGGCGTTCTTCTTCCTCACCCGCCGGCACGCGCACGCGCACATCGCGTGGATCGGCCTGGCCTACGCGATCGCGCTCGTCGTCGGGGGCGGCGACGAGCCGGACGCGGCCGCTCGGTGGGTCATGACGATGGGAACGGTCGTCGTGGTCGGCCTGCTCGCCGGCGCGCTGCACGACCGCGCCGAGCTGCTCATCGACCGGCTCGCCGACGCTGCACGGACCGACCCGCTGACCGGGCTGCTCAACCGCCGTGGGTTCGAGAGCCGGATGGAGGTGGAGCTGGCTCGCTCGACACGATCCGGCCGCCCCGTCGCCGTGATCGTCGGCGACCTCGACAACTTCAAGGCGGTCAACGACCGCTTCGGGCACTCGGCGGGCGACCGCGCGCTGACCGCGTTCGCGCATCTCGTCGAGGATGTGAAGCGCACCGGCGACGACGCGGGGCGAATCGGCGGCGAGGAGTTCGCGCTCGTCCTCCCCGACACCGACGCGCACGCGGCGCTGGTGCTGGCGGAACGCCTCCGACGCGCGGTCCGCGACGCCGGCTGGCCGCACGAGGGAACGATGACGATCTCGCTCGGCATCGCGAGCGCGCCGCGCAACGGCACCGACGCCGAGACGCTCCTGCACTGCGCCGACCAGGCGTGCTACCTCGCCAAGCAGCTGGGGCGCGACCGCTCGGTGCTGTTCTCCGAAGAGGTCGAGGCGGCGCTCGACGGCCCGCGCGACGCCGCTCCCCGGCCGGTCGAGCAGATCGCCGCGGTGCTCGTGCTCGCCGAGACGCTCGACCTCCGCGATGCCGGAACGGCTCAGCACTCGCAGACCGTGGGCCGCTACTCGGAGCAGATCGCCACCGAGCTGGGCCTCCAAGTGGACAGGGTCGAGCGCATCCGCCTCGCCGGCCTGCTGCACGACATCGGCAAGATCGGGATCGCCGACCACATCCTGCAGAAGCCGGCCAAGCTGACCGACGCCGAGTGGGCGGAGATGCGCAAGCACCCGGAGCTCGGCGCGCGGATCCTCGAGGGCGCGCAGCTCGACGACCTGGCCGGCTGGGTGCTCGGTCATCACGAGCGCCACGACGGCCGCGGCTACCCCACCGGTCTGCTGGGCGAGGCGATCCCCCTCGAGGCGAGGATCCTCGCGGTCGCCGACGCCTACGAGGCGATGACGAGCGACCGCGCGTACCGCGCCGGCATGCCGCACGAGGAGGCGGTCGCCGAGCTCGAGCGCTGCAGCGGCAGCCAGTTCGACCCGCTGGTCGTGAGCGCGTTCATGCGCGTCCTCGGCGCCGTCCGCGCCTGAGGCGCTAGTCCTCGCCGAGGAGCACGTACCGCGCGTAGTCGCGGCAGAGCTCCTCGTCCTGCAACAGCATCCAGATCTGGTCGCGCGGCGGCTCGGACTGCTTCATGAGCACGTGCTCAACGTAGCTCTCCCGCACCTCGAGCGGCTGGTGGAGCATCCACACCTGCTGGCGCAGCGCCTCGTCCGGCTTGCCGAAGACCTCCTCGGCGAACGCACGGCGAACGTCGCGCGGCTGGCGCAGCATCCAGCGGATCTCGGGCTCCGGGGCGATCGCGGCGGCAGCGCGGGCGATGGTGTCGGGGCCCACGAGGATCTGTCGTTCGGCGGGAGGCATCGGTGCGTATGGTGCCTACCCCGTGCGATTCGATCTCCAGTCCCACTCGCTGCACTCCGACGGCGCGCTCCCCGCGAGCGAGGTCGTCGAGCGCGCGGCCGCCGCGGGGGTGGAGCTGCTCGCGCTCTCCGACCACGACACGGTGGACGGCGTCGACGAGGCGATCGAGACCGCCGCGCGGCACAACGGCATCCGCATCGTCCCCGCCGTGGAGATCTCGAGCGTGCAGGACGAGTACGAGGACCTGCACGTGCTCGGGTACGGCGTCGACCACCACGACGCCCACCTCAACGAGCAGCTCGCCGCGTTCCGGCAGGATCGGTACGCGCGCGCTGATCGCATGGCGGACGCCCTGCGCGAGCTGGGCTGGGCGATCGACGAGACGAAGCTCGACGAGCGGCGGGCGTCGGGCAAGCCGCTCGGCCGGCCGCACCTCGCCCAGGCCGCGTTCGGCCATCCGGACAACGCCCGGCGCATCTCGGACGAGGGCTTGGAGGACTTCAGCGCCCTGCTCGTGGCGTACCTCATCCCCGGCGCGCCCGCGTACCGGAAGCGCACGTTCCCCACGGTCACCGACGCGATCAAGCTGATCCACGACGCCGGCGGCGTGGCGATCTGGGCCCATCCGTACTGGGACATCGAGGCCGATCCCGCGGTGCTCGGGACGATCGACCGCTTCGTCGCCGACGGGTTGGATGGCGTCGAGGTCTTCTACGTCACCCACACGCGCGAGCAGATCGAGCTGCTCGACGACGCATGTCGCGAGCGCGGCCTGCTCACCACGGGCTCGAGCGACTTCCACGGCCCGGACCACCGGCACTTCGCGCGCTTCCTCGCGCACGAGCTGCACGGCCGCACGCCGAACCTCGGGCCGATCGCCGCCTAGACCGCGACCGCGCGAGCGATGCGGTAGGCGAGCTGCTCGAGCGCGAGCTCCTCGCTCACGTTGACCTCGAGCCGCTGGCGCGTCTCCTCGACGAGCCCCTGCGCCTCGCGCAGCGCCGCGCTCGACCGGCCCTCGGCGTCCGCGGTCAGGCGGTCGAGGCGATCGGTGTTGAGGACGAGCTCGGGCACTTCGTCGGCGACGCATGCGACGTCGCGCAGCCACAGCCCGGTCAGCTCGAGCGCCTGATCGAGCGCGCTCTGCGTCGCGCGCCGCTGCGCGCGCTTGCCGCGCTCGGCGTACTCGCGCTCGATGCGCTTCCGTTCCTTCTTCGGGACCAGCTCGACCTCTTCGGCCGCGCGCGCCTCGATCTCGTCGGCCGCGTGCTGGCCGTGCTCGCGGGCGCGCTTGAGGACCTCGCCCCAGGGCCGCTCGGCCAGCTGGTCGGCGAGCGCGGCGCGAGCGAGCTGCTCCGCCCCCTGACGCAGCGCCGGGCCGTCGCCGAGCGCGAGCCGCAGCGCCCGGTCGACGTCGCCGAGCGCCAGCCGCGCGCACGCGTCCGCCGACGCCGGGTCGATGCCGTGACGGCCGAGCCGGTCGACGAGCTTCTGCACCGTCGGCGGGTCGAACCGCACGTGCTGGCAGCGCGAGGAGATCGTCGGAAGCACCTTGCCGGGCCGGCTCGTGAGCAGGATCAGATGGGCGTACGAGGGCGGCTCCTCGAGCGTCTTGAGCATCCGGTTCGCGGCCTGGTCGTTGAGCGCGTCGGCCTCCTCGATGACGAACACGCGCCGGTGCGACTCGAACGGCGTGCGCGCCGCGGCGGCGACCACCGGCTCGTCGATGTCGGCGCGCAGCAGGCCGGCGCTCGAGGTCGGGCGAACCCAGGTCAGGTCGGGGTGCGCGCCGGTGCGGACGCGGTTGGCGGCACCGGCCGGATCGGCCGCTCCCTCGCTGAGCAGCTCGGCCGCGAACTCCCGCGCGACGTCCTCCTTGCCGCTGCCCGCGGGACCCTCGAAGAGGTAGGCGTGGCTGGGCGATCCGGCGAGGACGGCCTTGGCGTGAGGGTGTTCCGACAGGTCCACGGTGTTCGATCCTAGGAGTTGTTCATCACGATCGAGGGCATCGACGGCGCCGGGAAGACGACGCTGGCCTCCGGGCTGGCCGATCGCCTGCGCGCTGACGGCCGCGAGGTCGAGCTGCTGCGCGAGCCGGGCGGCGTCGCGCTGAGCGAGCGGATCCGGACGCTCGTCAAGGACCCGGATCTGGAGGTCGATCCGCGCGCGGAGGCGCTGCTGTACGCGGCGGCGCGGGCGCAGCTCGTCGCCTCGCGGCTGCGGCCGCTGCTTGACGCCGGCGTGACCGTGCTGCTCGACCGGTTCGTGGACTCGTCGCTGGCCTACCAGGGCGCGGCGCGCGGGTTGGGCGTCGACGCGGTCGCCGCGGTGAACGCGTTCGCCACCGGCGGGCTGACGCCCGACCGGACGCTGCTGCTGCGTCTGGATCCGCAGGCGGCGCGGGCGCGGACCGGCACGCGGGGCGAGGCGGTGGACCGGCTGGAGCGTGAGCCGGAAGCCTTCTTCGCCGCCATCGCCGCCGCCTACGACGAGCTGGCCGCGGCCGATCCGGGTCGCTGGCGCGTCATCGATGCCGCGCGGGAGCCGGCCGCGGTCCTCGCGGATGCCCTCGCCGCGCTGGACTGAGACCTAGACTCGCGGCGATGCCCGGCTTCCTGGTCGAGCGGTTCGAGCACATCTCGGCCACCCCGGAGACCGCGCTGCTGCGGATCTCGGGCCGCTGGCGGTCCGATCGCCGCGAGCGGCTCTCCCCTCCCCTGCTCGTCATCGACGACGGCCGGCGGACGCACCGGCTCGCCGCGCTGCCGGGGCCGGACGACGCCTCGCCGCTGGCCGCGCCGTCCGACGGGCCGCTGTGGCGGGCGGCGTACAGCGCGCCGGTCGAGGTCGCCTCCGCGCCGCACGTCGTCTTCGCGCTGGAGGTCGGGCGAACGATCGTCGACCTGCCCGCCCCGGTGCGGGCCGGGGTGCGACGGCCGCCGCCGCCGAAGGCTCCGCGGGCCGAGGTGCCGGCCGAGGCCGCCGCCATCGAGCGCGAGCTGGGCGACGAGCGGCGCGCCCGCGCCGAGGCGGAGGAGCAGCTCGCCGACCTCCAGTCGCAGCTGCGCTCGCTGACCGAGCGGATCCGCGACGAGACGGCGGCGCGCGGTGCGGCGGAGCAGGCGCTCGCCCGGGCGCAGCCGACGCTCGACCGGGCGACGCGCCGCGAGGCCGAGCTGGCGGAGGCGCTGCGCGAGGCGCGCGTGACGCTGCGCGACACCGAGGCGCGGGCGGCCGCCGCGCGGCGGGCGCTCGACGGTCAGGCGCGGGCGGAGCGCGAGCGCGACGAGGCCCGCGCGGTCGGCCGGCGCATCGGCGAGCGGCTCACCCAGCTGCAGGAGCGTGCGGAGTCGCTGGAGGCGTCGCTCGGCGAGGCGCGGCGCCAGGCATCGGAGGGCGAGGCCGCCGCGGCACGCGTCGCCGAGCTCGAGCAGCGCCTCGGCGAGGCCGAGCAGCGCGCGCGGCACGTCGCGAAGGCGGAGGAGGAGCTCGCGGCGCTGCAGGCGCGGCTGCGCGATGCCGAGGCGGCGCGCCGGTCCTCCGAGCAGGAGGCGCACAGCGCGGCGGCGGAGCTGCGCGAGCTGCGGGTCGCCCACGCCGAGGCGCGCGAGCAGGCCCGCGAGGCGCGCGCGGCGGCCGAGCAGGCGGGCGCCGGCAAGGAGCTGCGGACCGAGCTGCGCCGCGCGCAGACCGCCGAGCAGGAGCTGCGCAAGCACGTGCGCGAGCTCTCCGCGCGCGCCGCGCATCTCGACGCGGTCAGCGCCGAGGCGACGCAGCGGATCGAGTCGCTCGAGAAGCGGTCGACCGAGGCGCGCACGCGGGCGCGGGCCGAGGAGCAGCGCGCGAAGGACCTCGAGCAGCGGGCCGCGGACGCGGCGCGGCGGGCGGCGACGGCCGAGCGCGCGCTGGCCGAGGCCGAGCGCGTCACGGGCGCGGAGCTGCTGTCGCTGCGCGAGCAGGTCGCCGAGCTCTCGACGGTGCGCGACGAGCTGGCGGAGGTCACCGGCGAGCGGGTCGCCTTGGCGCGCGAGGTCGAGCAGCTGCGCGAGCGCGTGGCCGGCGACGAGACGCTGCGTACGCGGCTGGCCGAGGCCGAGGCGAAGGCGGAGGAGCTGGCGGCCGAGGCGCAGCTGCGCATCGCCGACCTGGAGGCGCTGCGGACCTCTACGGACGAGCAGTCGCAGGCGCTGGCCCGGCGGCTGCAGCGGGCCGACCACGAGATCGCGCACCTGCGCGGTGAGCTCGAGCGCACGTCCGCGGTGGCGCAGGATCACGAGGAGGCGCTGAAGGCGGCGGTCGCCGGGGCGACGCGAGCGGCCGACGAGCGCGCAGCCGAGCTGCAGGAGCGCGTCGACGCGGCCGAGCAGGAGCTCGTCGCGCAGCGCGAGCGGTTGGAGCGCCGGACGGCCGAGCAGGTCGCCGCCGCGCTGGGGGAGGCCGAGGACCGGATGCGTGCGCGGCTCGAGGCGGCGATCGGCGCCGGCACCGAGCGCGAGCAGCAGCTGCTCGAGCAGATCGACGTCGCGCGGCGCGAGGGCGAGGAGCGCGTCGCGGCGGCGCGGGCGGTCACCGAGGACCAGGTCGCCAGCGTTCGCGCCGAGGCCGAGGCGGTCATGGGCGCGCGGGTCTCCGCGCTCGAGGAGGAGATCGCCGGCCTCCGCCTGCGGTTGGCGGCGGCGGACGAAGAGGTGGCGTCGGCCGGCGAGCGCGCCGCGGCGGCCGAGCGCGCCGCCGCCGCGAGCGACCGTGCCCTGGCCGAGGCGGAGCGCCGCGCCGGTGATGTGGAGGCGCGGCTCGTCCGGGCGCTCGAGCAGGCCGAGGAGGGCGCTGCGTCGGCGGAGGCGATCGCCGAGCTGCGGCGAGAGCGCGACGAGGCCGCGGGGCGCATCGATGCGCTGACCGGCGACCTCAGCGGTGCGCGTGCCGAGGCCGAGCGGTGGCGGACCGCGGTCGCCGAGCGAACCGCGGAGCGCGACGAGGCGCTTGCGCGCGTGGCCGAGCGCGAGCGCGCTGCCGAGGCGGTCGAGACCGAGCTGCACGAGCGCGCTCGCGCGCATGAGGCGCTGGAGCGGGAGCTCGCCTCACGCGAGCGCGCGCTGGCGGAGGCGGCCGACGACGCGGAGTCCGCGGCGCGCGAGCTCGCCGCCGCCGAGGACGTCATCGCCGAACGCGACCGCCGCATCGGCGGCTTGCAAGAGGAGACGGCGCGGCTGCGTGTCGAGGTCGAGCAGGCCCGTTCCTCGATGGCCGACGACGTCGCGTCGGCGCGAGACGAGGTCGCCGCCCGCGACCGCGAGCTCACCGCGCTGCGCCGCGACCTCGCCGCCCGCTCGCGAGCGCTCGAGGTCGCCCGCGAGGAGATCACCGCCCTCACCGGCGACCTCGAAGCGGCCCGCGGAGGAGACGCGGCCCTCTCGAAGTCGATCAGCGACCGCGAGAGCCAGCTCGCCGAGGCCCACGCCGCCCTCGCCGAACGCGAGGCCGAGCTCAAGGCCCTCCGCGCCGCGGCGATCGAGCGCGACGACGAAGTCGAGACCCTCCGGACCGCGGCCGCCGAGCGCGACGACGAGCTCGAGACCCTCCGCATCGCGGCCGCCGAGCGCGACCAGGAACTCGAGAGCCTTCGCGCGGAGCTCGCCGAGCGTCCCGAGGACACTGGCGCGGACGAGGAGGTCGCCGCGCTCCGCGCCGATCTCGAGACCGCCCGCGAGGAGGTCTCCGCGCGGGTCGCGGATCTCGAGGAGGCCGGGCGCGCGCGGACGGGCCTCGAGCAGGAGCTCGCGACGCTTCAGCGCGAGCTCGAGCAGCGGTCCGCCGCGCTGGAGGCTGCCGAGGAGCTCCGCGCAGAGCTCGCCGGCACGAAGGACGTCGAGGCGGCGTTCGAGAAGCGGCTCGATGCGGCCGATGCGCGGATCACCGAGCTCGAGGCCGCGCACGAGGCCGAGGCGCGCCGCGCGCTCGAGGCGGAGTCGCGCGCCGCGTCGGAGGCGGCGGCGCGGGCGGCGCTGGAAGAGCGGCTCACCGAGATCGCCGGCGTCAGCGAGGAGGCGGAGCGGCACGCCGAGGAAGCGCTCGAGGCCGCTCGCGTCGCCGCCGCCGAGGCCGCCGCGATCCCCGGCCAGGTCGCGCCCTTCCCGATCGAGCGTCCCGCCCGCCGTCGCGTCGCGGTCCCGCGCGTCGGCACCGAGCGCACGGTCGGCATCGTCCTGCTGCTCGTCGGTCTGACCTGCGTCGCACTGCTGGCCTTCGCGCTCCTGAGCATCGTCGTCTCTCCGTAGAGGACGAACGGCTACGGCGTCAGCGGCGTTCCGGTCGCGGTCGCGGAGGCCTCCGCCGGCGCGAGCACTCCCTGCGCGCGGCGGACGAAGACGACGAGGTCGGTGTTCGCGGGGTCGAGCTCGAGCGCCCGGCGGGATGCGACGCGGACGCCATCGCGGTCGGCCAGCCTGACCGCCACGCCGATGAGCCGCCGCCATGCCTCGAGGCTCCACGGCTGACGGTCGACTGCTTCGAGCAGGTCGTCGCGCGCCTCGAGCAGCCGACCCCGTCCCTCCGCGATCGCCGCACCGGCGAAGAGCGGCCGGACCGCGACCGGATCGAGCCGCGCGGCCAGGTCGGCGTCGGCGGCCGCGTCGCGCAGCCGCTCCTCCGACCGCTGCTCCGACGCCTGCAGCGCGTCGTCGGTCTTCGCGTCGGACCACGCCGGCAGCGCGGCCGACGTCACGAACGCGAGCAGCACGAGCGCCGTCGCCGCGAGCGCCCCGATCTCAAGCGCGCGCCCCTCCTCCTCGATGCCCGTCGCCGGCCGAGGCGCCGCCCGCCGGCCACCGAGCACGCCGAGGAAGACCACGACGGGAACCGTCACGCCGGGGATGTCCCAGTCCCAGTCGATGCACGCGTGCACCGCCCACGCCGCCGCCGCGGCAAGAAGCGCGCCGGCGAGATGTCGATCGCCGCTCATCCTGGACTTGCCGAAGAGGTGTTGATCACCGCCCATCCTGGACGCGCCGAAGAGGTCTCGGTCTCCGCCCTCCGGCGACACCGCGTCGCCGGTCTCGGCGATCACGCTCGCGAGGTCCTCCTCACCCGGCGCGTCGCGGCGCCTCACCCTCTTCACCCCGGCGACGAAGAGCAGCCCGAGGGCGGCGAGCAGGAGGAGCGCGCCCACCAGCCCCGTCTCCGCGAGCACCTGCATGGGGAGGCTGTGCGGCTGCTGGACGTCGTACGGGCTGACGCGGTAGAGGCGCCGGGCGACGGGGAACGAGCCGCCTCCCCAGCCTCGGAGGGGTTCGTCGGCGAACGCGCCCGCGGCTTCCCGCCACCACGCCCAGCGGTTGCCGCTCGAGGTCGACAGCAGGCGGCCGGGTTCGAAGATGCGGTCGCGGCGGACCTCGGTGAACGAGTCGACGGCGTGGTCGACCGAGCCGCCGAGGCCGCGGTCCGAGACGGCGAGCGCCGCGAGCGAGCCCGCGGCCAGCGCCACGACGACGCCGAGCAGCCCGAGCCACGAGCGGCGGCCGAAGACGACGCGCTCCTCGCGCCGGATGCACCACCGCCCGACCAGCGCCAGCACCGCGCCGACCCCCACCATCACGCCGAGCAGGAGCAGGCCCGCGCGGACGCGATCGTCGTGCGCGGCGCCGCTGTCGCTCAGCCCTTCGACGGTGTACGCCAGCGCGAGGACGGGCGCCGCCGCGACGGCTGCCAGCGCGAACGCGATCAGCCCCTCGAAGCGCCGCTCCCCCGTCACCGTCAGGACGATCACCACAACGGCCAGCGCGATCAGCCCGCCGCGCGAGTACGTCATGCCGAGCACGCTCAGCAGCACGAACAACGCGACCAGCGACGCGACGCGCCACCGCGCCCGCACGCCGGCGAGCGTCGCGATCCGGATCGCCGGCGCCGCACCGAGCACGCACACCAGGCCGAGCGCGTTCCAGTACTCGAGCGGCGCGCGCAGCCGCGCGACGTCGTTCGCGTGGTGCACGACGCCCGGCAGCACCTTGCCCGCCAGCGCGTACAGCGCGACGCCGGTCGCGACGACGAGCCACCCGACGGCGATCCGCTCGACCGCCCGCGGCACGACGCTCCCCACCACGAGCGCGACGCCGGCGACGAGCGCGTACGTCGCCGCCCGGTTGCACGCCTCCCACGTCGCCTCGGGCGCGACGCTCCACACCAGCGACAGCCCCGTCCACGCGGCGAACGCGACCAGCAGCACCACGCCGCCGACCGCCAGCGGATCCGCGGCGGGCCGCACCGCCCGCGCGCCGAGCCACGCACCCGCCAGCACGGCGACCAGCACCGCGACACCCGCCTGCAGCCAGGTCTCCTGCGGCAGCCCCACCGCTCCCCGCGCGAACGCCGCGTACGCGCAGAGGACGATCAGCGCAGCGGCCGGCCAGGCGTCGTGACGTCGCAGGAGGGCCATCAGCGGAGGGCGATGCTAGACCGCGCAGCCCCCGGGAACGGGCACCTCGAAGCCGCGTGTCACTACCTTGGTGCACTTCATGCGCAGTTCCGCAACAGCTGTCGCGTGTCTCGTGACGCTTGCGCTGCTCGCGTTCGCCCCGGCCGCGTTCGGCGACGCGTACGACCGCGTGTTCGCCGACTACCAGAAGGACGGCCGGATCGACGCCTGCAAGCACAGCGAGGACGAGCTGCGCTCGGCCAAGCAGCAGGTGCCGAACGACATCGAGCAGTACGCGCCGGACTTCCCGGCGGCACTCGACGACGCGCTCGAGAAGCGCGCCCGCGGCGAGTGCGACAAGCCGGCGACGCAGACCACGGACACGACCGCGCAGGCCGCTCCCGCCGCCACCACCCCACCGGCGAACCCGACCGGCGGCGCGGCACCTGCGAACGAGGCGACGCCCGCGTCCCCCGCGACCGGCGCACCCGCGACGACGCCCGCTCCGCCCGGCACCGCGAACGCCGCGACGACCGCGCAGGACGGCGCGATCGCCGACACCGCCAAGCGGACGGCGAACGACACGGGCGGCGACGCGCCCGCTCCGCTGCTGCTCCTGGCGATCGTCGGCGGGCTGCTCGCGATCGCGCTCGCGGTGTGGGGCCTGATGCGCTGGCTCGCGTACGAGCCGCACTGGGGACCGGGCGCTCGGCACGCCCTCCAGGAGGCCGGCTGGCACGCCGGCGGCGCCTGGGAGAACTTCGCCGACTGGCTGCGCCGCGGCCGCCCCGCGCGGTAGCGAAGAGCTGCAAGATCGCATGCAGTCGGACACGGTGCGAACACCCGTACGGCTTCTAGAATGAAACCTACGGAAGGAGCGGCCTGAACTGCTCCGCGGACGTGGTTTCCGTCCGGGCTGGGCGCGACCCTGCTCAACCCGCGATCGACCCGTTCTCAGCGCCGCACCCGGTGGCGCGAAGGAGGAGAAGCACCATGGCAGCGACCCCCCAGACCGCACTCATCCAGGAGACCGCTCCGGGTCAGCCGCTTGCCGTCCGGAGGCTGTTCACGCAGCCCGGAGTGCATCCGTTCGACGCGGTCGAGTGGGAGATCCGCGACGCGAAGATCGGTCACGGCGACCGCGTCGCGTTCGAGCAGAAGGACGTCGAGTTCCCGCGCACGTGGTCGCAGAACGCGACGAACATCGTCGCCCAGAAGTACTTCCGCGGCCAGCTCAACTCGCCGGCCCGCGAGCGCTCGGTCAAGCAGATGATCTCGCGGGTCGCGGGGACGATCGCCGACTGGGGTCGTCAGCGCGGCTACTTCGCCACGGTCGAGGACGGCGACACGTTCGAGGCGGAGCTGACGTACATCCTGCTCCACCAGATGGCGGCCTTCAACAGCCCCGTCTGGTTCAACGTCGGGTTCGAGGAGCAGCCGCAGTGCTCGGCCTGCTTCATCCTCTCGGTCGACGACACGATGGACTCGATCCTCGGGTGGAACACCAAGGAGGGCAAGATCTTCCGCGGCGGTTCGGGGTCCGGGATCAACCTCTCGAAGATCCGTGGATCGATGGAGCCGCTCAGCAAGGGCGGCACCGCATCCGGCCCCGTCTCCTTCATGCGCGGCGCCGACTCGTGGGCCGGCACGATCAAGTCGGGCGGCAAGACCCGCCGCGCCGCGAAGATGGTCGTCCTCGACGTCGACCACCCGGACATCCGCGAGTTCATCTGGTGCAAGGCCAAGGAGGAGGACAAGGCCGAGGCCCTCGCGCGCGCGGGGTTCGACATGTCGATCGACGGTGACGGCTTCACGTCGATCCAGTACCAGAACGCGAACAACTCGGTCCGCGTCACCGAGGACTTCATGCAGGCCGTCGAGGACGGCGGCGAGTGGAACCTGATCGCCCGGCGCGACGGCTCGGTCATCGAGTCGGTCGACGCGCGCGAGCTCATGCGCGACATCGCCGAGGCCGCGTGGCGCTGCGCCGATCCGGGCGTCCAGTACGACACGACGATCAACCAGTGGCACACGTGCCCGAACTCGGGGCGCATCAACGCGTCGAACCCGTGCTCGGAGTACATGCACGTCGACGACTCGGCCTGCAACCTCGCGTCGATCAACCTCATGAAGTTCCGGCGCCCGGACGGCTCGTTCGACGTCCCGACCTTCGAGCACGTCGTCGACGTCATGCTCCTCGCCCAGGAGATCGTCGTCGGCCCGTCGAGCTACCCGACCGAGGAGATCGGCGCGAACGCCCGCGCGTTCCGCCAGCTCGGCCTCGGCTACGCGAACCTCGGCGCCTACCTGATGTCGAACGGCATGCCGTACGACTCGGACACCGGGCGCGGCACGGCGGCGGCGATCACGGCGCTCATGACCGGCCGCGCGTACCGCCAGTCCGCGCAGGTCGCGGCGGCGCTCGGCCCGTACGAGAAGTACGAGGAGAACCGCGAGGCGCACAACGGCGTCATGCGGATGCACCGCGACGCGTCGTACTCGATCCCGGACGCCGCGTGCACGGACCGCCCGCTGCTCGACGCGGCGCGCCGCTCGTGGGAGGACGCGGTCGAGCTTGGTGAGAAGGTCGGCTACCGCAACGCGCAGGCGACGGTGCTCGCGCCGACCGGGACGATCTCGTTCCTCATGGACTGCGACACCACGGGCGTCGAGCCGGACTTCTCGCTCGTGAAGTTCAAGGAGCTCGTCGGCGGCGGCACGATGACGATCGTCAACCGCACGGTGCCGCTGGCGCTCCAGACGCTCGGCTACTCGCCCGAGCAGGTCGAGCGCATCGAGGCCCACATCAACGAGGCCGGCACGATCGTCGGCGCGCCGGGGCTCAGCGAGGAGCACCTGCCCGTCTTCGACGTGGCCGTCGGCTCCCGCGCGATCTCGCACATGGGCCACATCAAGATGATGGGCGCGATCCAGCCCTTCATCTCGGGCGCGATCTCGAAGACGGTCAACATGCCGCACGAGACGACGGTCGAGGACATCGCCGACGCGTACGTGCAGGCGTGGAAGCTCGGCGTCAAGGCGCTGGCGATCTACCGCGACGGGTCGAAGACCGCGCAGGCGCTGCGCACCGACGCACAGAAGGAGAAGAGCGAGCCGGCCAAGCCGGGCGCCGAGTTCACGCAGGCCGACGTGGACCAGTTCGTGCGCGACGCCGTCACGAAGACGAAGGCCGAGATCGGCCCGGCGCGCAAGCGCATGCCTGCCGAGCGCCAGTCGATCACCCACAAGTTCTCGATCGCCGGCCACGAGGGCTACATCACGGCGGGCATGTACGAGGACGGCACCGTCGGCGAGATCTTCCTCACCGACATCGGCAAGGAGGGCTCGACCCTCCGCGGCCTGCTGAACTCGTTCGCGACCGCGATCTCGATCGCCCTGCAGTACGGGGTGCCGCTCGAGACGCTCGTGCAGAAGTTCTCCTACATGCGCTTCGAGCCCGAGGGGATCACGCAGAACCCCGAGATCCCGTTCGCGAAGTCGATGCCCGACTACATCATGCGGTGGCTCGCGTCGCGCTTCCTCGACGCGGACCTCCAGGAGGAGCTGGGCATCCTCACGCAGGAGGTCCGGGCCAAGAAGATGGCCGAGGACACCGCGCTGTCGGTGCACGGCGACACGGCGGGCCCGACCAACGGCGGCAACGGCAACGGCGGGAACGGCGGCGCGGCCAAGCCGCAGGCGCAGGCCGGCACCCCCGGCCTCCCGACGGTCGCGGGCACCGAGCCCGCCCAGACCCGCGCGGCCGCCGAGGCCCTGACCGACACCCCGCCGGTGGTCCCGGCCCGGCTCGCCGGCCTCGACCTCGGCCCGGCGTGCAGCCAGTGCGGCGGCATGATGCAGCGCACCGGCTCGTGCTACACGTGCTCGAGCTGCGGCAACAACACCGGCTGCGGCTGATCATCGCCGACACACGTGACGTGAACGGGCCGCCCACCGGGCGGCCCGTTTCGTGTCCGGGCTCTACGGTTGAGCGCATGGCGATGAACGACAAGCCCGATGTCGAGGTGCCCGAGGGCGCGCCGTCCTACCAGCTCGAGGTCGAGGACCTCGCGGTCGGGGACGGCGACGAGGCCACCGCCGGCAAGGTCGTCGAGGTCCACTACGTCGGCGTTTCCTGGCAGACCAAGCAGCAGTTCGACGCGTCGTGGGACCGCGGCGACACGTTCAAGTTCAAGCTCGGCCGCGGCGAGGTCATCCCCGGCTGGGACCAGGGCGTGCAGGGCATGAAGGTCGGCGGCCGGCGGAGGATCACCATCCCGCCGAACCTCGCCTACGGCAAGCGCGGCGCCGGCGGCGTCATCGGGCCGGACGAGACGCTCGTCTTCGTCGTCGACCTCATCGGCGTGCGCTGAATCGACCCTCCCGATCCGGGGAACCCCCGGATCGAGGAGGTTCCGTTGCCACACCGCGCCGTTCGCCGGGCGCTGCTCGCGCTCGTGCTCATGCTGGCCGCCGATGCGCCCGCCGCCGGCGCCCCGCTGCTCGGCGCCCAGAGCCATGGGCTGTGGCCGAGCTCGCCGCTCGACACGAGCATGCGCGAGCTCGACACGCTCAAGTCCGCCGGCGCGACCAGCGTGCGGTTCGACGTCGCGTGGAGCAGCCTGGAGACGGACGCGAAAGGCTCGTACTCGTCGTGGTACGTCGACAAGATCGACACCCTCTTCTCCGCCGCCGCGGCGCGTGGCATCAAGGTCGTCGCCACGCTGCACACCACGCCGTGCTGGGCCTCCAGCGCGCCGGACACGCTCAAGCAGAGCTGCACCGGCTCGTGGTGGGACCGCAACGTGCAGAACTACCCGCCACGCGATGCGCGCGACTACGCGGACGCCGCCGCGTTCGTGGCCAAGCGCTGGGGCGACTACCTGGCCGCGCTGGAGATCTGGAACGAGCCCAACGAGGCAAGCCAGACGTTCCTCGTCTCGCCGGATCCCGCCGCCGACTACGTCCGGATCGTCAAGGCCGCCTACGGCCCGGTGAAGGCGGCCCGGCCCGAGTTGCCGGTGATCGCCGGCGCGACGTCGTTCTCCGACCGGCCGTTCATCGAGCGCCTGTACGCGCTCGGCATCGCCCGCTACGAGGACGGCATCTCGATCCACCCGTACTCGGAGAGCCGCGGCCCGGCCGAGACCGGGTCGGCCGGCGAGCAGAAGTGGAACTTCAAGAGCGGCGTGCCGTGGGTGCGCGACGCGATGATCGCCAACGGCGACGGCGCCAAGGGCCTCTGGCTGACCGAGTTCGGCTGGTCGACGTGCACCGTGGCGTCGGGCAAGTGGTGCGTCACCGCCGCCCAGCAGGCGCGGTACGTCAGCGACGCGTTCCAGGTCGTCCGGGACTCCGGCTGGGGATACGTCAAGGCGATGCTCGTCTACAACCTTCGCAACAAGGGGACGGATCCCGCCGACCGCGAGTCGCAGTTCGGACTGCTGCAGCAGCAGTTCACACCGAAGCCGGGCTCGGCCGCCTTCGGCAACGCCATCACCAACGAGTTCCCCTCGGTCACCGTCGGCGAAGCCGCCGGGCGCCTCGCGGGCAGGACGATCGAAGGAAGGGCCCGCCCAACGGGCGAGCCCTTGCCTTCGTCGTGATCTGCGCCGGTGATCAGCGCAGGTCGAAGCGGTCCAGCTCCATCACCTTGGTCCACGCGGCGACGAAGTCGCGCACGAGGCGCTCCTCGCCGTCGTCGGAGGCGTAGACCTCCGCGAGCGCGCGCAGCTGCGAGTGCGAGCCGAACACGAGGTCGGCGGCGGTCGCCGTCCAGCGGACCTCGCCGGTGGCGCGGTCGCGCCCCTCATAGACGTGCTCGGTCCCGGACGGCGACCACTCCGTGGCCATGTCGAGGAGGTTGACGAAGAAGTCGTTCGTCAACGTCCCGGGCCGGCCGGTGAACACGCCGTGCTGCGCGCCGCCGACGTTGACGTCCAGCGCACGCAGGCCGCCGATGAGCGCGGTCATCTCGGGCGCGCGCAGCGTCAGCATGTACGCGCGCTCGAGCAGCCCGTGCTCGAGCGGGAAGCGGGCGTCCGGCTTGATGTGGTTGCGGAAGCCGTCGACCTTCGGCTCGAGCACGGCGAACGACTCGACGTCGGTCTGCTCCTGCGTGGCGTCCGTACGGCCGGGGGTGAACGGCACGGTCACGTCGTGGCCCGCGGCTCGCGCCGCCTGCTCGACCGCGGCGCACCCGCCGAGGACGATCAGATCTGCGAGCGAGACCTGCTTGCCGAAGTCCGCCCGGATCTTCTCGAGCGCCTCGAGGACCGGCGCGAGCTCGGCCGGCTCGTTGATCTCCCAGTCCTTCTGCGGCGCCAGCCGGATGCGCGCGCCGTTCGCCCCGCCCCGCATGTCGGTGCCGCGGAACGACGCCGCCGCCGACCAAGCGGTCGCGATGAGACGCGACGGGGACACCCCCGAGTCGAGGATCGTCTGCTTCAGCGACGCGATGTCGGCGTCGTCGATCAGCTCACCCTCGACGGCCGGGACCGGGTCCTGCCACAGCTGCGGCTCGGGGACCCACGGGCCGAGGTAGCGCGACACCGGGCCCATGTCGCGGTGCAGCAGCTTGTACCAGGCCTTCGCGAACGCGTCGTCGAGCAGCGCGGGGTTCTCGTAGAAGCGCCGCGCGATCGGCTCGTACTCCGGGTCGAACCGCAGCGCCAGGTCGGAGGTGAGCATCATCGGCGCGTGACGCTTGGACGCGTCGTGCGCGTCGGGCACCGTGCCCTGCGCCTCCGGGTCCTTCGGCGTCCACTGCTTGGCACCGGCGGGGCTCTCCGTCAGCTCCCACTCGAACTCGAAGAGGTTCTTGAGGAACGTGTCGTCCCACTTCGTCGGCGTCTGGGTCCATGCGCCCTCGAGGCCGCTGGTCAGCGTGTGCACGCCGCCGTTGCCGTTGGCGCCGTTCTTCCAGCCGAGGCCCTGCTGCTCGATCGGCGCGGCCTCCGGCTCGGGGCCGATGTCCTCGGGCCGCGCGTTGCCGTGGGTCTTGCCGAACGTGTGGCCGCCCACGATGAGCGCGACCGTCTCCTCGTCGTTCATCGCCATGCGGCCGAACGTCTCGCGGATGTCGCGGGCCGACTTGAGCGGATCCGGCTCGCCGTTGGGGCCCTCGGGATTGACGTAGATGAGGCCCATCTGGACGGCGCCGAAGGGACCGGAGAGCTCGCGCTCGCCGCTGTAGCGCTCGTCGCCGAGCCACGTGTCCTCCGGGCCCCAGAAGACCTCCTCGGGCTCCCAGATGTCCTCGCGGCCGAAGGCGAAGCCGAACGTCTTGAAGCCCATCGACTGCATCGCGACGTCGCCGGCGAAGACGAGGAGGTCCGCCCACGACAGGCTCTGGCCGTACTTGCGCTTGATCGGCCACAGCAGCCGGCGCGCCTTGTCGAGGCTCGCGTTGTCGGGCCAGCTGTTGAGCGGCGCGAAGCGCTGGGCGCCCTGGCCGCCGCCGCCGCGGCCGTCGGCGATGCGGTAGGTGCCGGCGGCGTGCCAGCTCATGCGGATGAAGAGCGGCCCGTAGTGGCCGTAGTCGGCGGGCCACCACTCCTGCGACGACGTCATCAGGTCGACGAGGTCCTGCTTGAGGGCCTCGACGTCGAGGCCCTTGAACGCCTCGGCGTAGTCGAAGTCCTCGTCAAGGGGATTGGCGAGCGACGAGTGCCAGTGCAGCACGCTCAGGTCGAGCTGGTTCGGCCACCAGTCGCGGTTCGTGTGCGGCCGTCGATCCGTCTTCGCGGTCGGGCTGGGGATCGCTGGGTTCTCGCTCTCGCTGACGCTCTCGGTCACGTCGTTCCTTTCGTTCTCGCGCACTCGGGGCAGCGGCCCCAGTAGATGATCTCGGCCTCGTCGATCTCGAAGCCCGAGTCGTCCGCCGCGGTCAGGCATGGCGTGTCGCCGACGGCGCAGTCGACGTCGACCATCCGGTCGCAGATGCGGCAGACGAGGTGGTGGTGGTTGTCGCCGACACGGCTCTCGTAGCGTGCGGCCGAGCCGGCCGGCTGGATGCGCCGCAGGAGCCCGTTCTCGGTCAGGGCGCCGAGCACGTCGTAGACCGCCTGGGTCGAGATCGCGCCGATCTCGCCCCTGACCTTCTCGGCCACGACGTCGGCGGAGGCGTGCGGCGACGCGGAGACGGCGCGGAGCACCGCCAGCCGCTGGACCGTCACACGCAGACCGCGCTCGCGCAGGAGGTCACTGGGGTCGGCGGCGGCCACGCGGCGGGACCCTAGCGGAGACTGGAGCAGATCGAAGTCTGGACTCGCTCCAGGATCCGTTGGCGCGGCCGTGCGCCGCCTGCTGTACACCTGCGGGCATGAAGCTGCGCCGCCGGCCGCTCGTGCCGACCCTCGATGGTCGTCTGGTTCTGATCACCGGGGCGGCGAGCGGGATCGGACGGGCGACCGCGGAGGCCGCCGCGCACGACGGCGCGCGACTGGTGCTCGCCGACATCTCGGCCGACGGCCTCGACGGGGTCGCAAGCCGGCTCGGCTCCGCGGTCGTCCACCACGCCGCGATCGACCTCGCCGACGTCGCGGCGGTCAAGGCGCTCGCCGCGGACGTGCACGAGCGGCACGGCAGCGCGGACGTCGTGATGAACGTCGCGGGCATCGCGACGTGGGGAGCGATCGAGCGGCTGTCGCACGAGCAGTGGCGGCGCACCGTCGACGTGAACCTGATGGGGCCGATCCACGTGCTCGAGGCGTTCGTGCCCGCGATGATCGAGGCGAGGCGCGGCGGGCACATCGTCAACGTCTCGTCGGCCGCCGGGCTGGTCGGGCTGCCGTGGCACGCGCCCTACAGCGCGTCGAAGTACGGGCTGCGCGGCGTCTCGGAGGTGCTGCGCTTCGACCTGCGCCGTCATCGCATCGGCGTCTCGCTCGTCTGCCCCGGCGGCGTCGACACCGGGCTCGTGAACACCGTCGACATCGCCGGGATCGACGCGGAGAAGATGCGGGCGAGCAAGCTGACGAAGCGGTTCCGCCGGCACGCCAAGTCGCCCGAGCACGTCGCGAGGAGGATCATCGACGGCGTGACCAGCGATCGGTACCTCGTCTACACCTCCGCCGACATCCGCGCGCTGCACCTGCTCGAGCGGCTCGCGCCGCCGGTCTACGCGGCCGCGATGCGGGTGGCCAACCGCCGCTTCGTCGCCGAGCTCGAGGCGGTCGGCCGGTGAGCCCGCGCGTCGCCCCGGGCACGCGCAAGCAGCTCGGGCCCCTCAACGCCTTCATCGTCAAGACGCTGCAGCGCGGCGCGCGCACGCAGGACCCGCCGCGGCTGTTCGCCACGCTCGGCCGGCACCGCCGGCTGTTCCGGCCGTGGCTGCGGTTCGCCGGGCGGCTCATGCCCGGTGGCAAGCTCCCGCGCCGCGACGCGGAGCTCGTGATCCTCCGCGTCTCCGCGCTGACCGGCAGCGACTACGAGCGCGTGCACCACGAGCGGATCGGCGCGCGCGTCGGCCTCACGCCCGACGACATCGCCGCCGCGCTGAACCGCGCGCCGACTCCGGCGAACTGGAGCGAGCGCGATCACGCGATCCTGTGGGCGGTCGACGACCTGCACGAGCAGCGCACGATCGGCGACGACGCGTGGCAGGCGCTGCGCGCGGCGGGGCTGTCGGACACCGAGCTCATCGAGCTGCCGCTGCTGGTCGGCCACTACGAGATGCTGGCCATGTTCCTCAACGCACTCCACGTCGAGCCGGATCGCTTCACCGGCCCCGTGCGTGGGCGGAGGCGCTGACCGGCCGTGTCGCTGCGAGGCGCACGCGTCGCCGCGCGGCTGCCGGCCGTCGACCTCGACCGCGCGCGCCGCTTCTACGCCGAGGTGCTCGGGCTCCAGCCGGCGGAGGAGCGGCCCGGCGGGCTGCTCTACCACGGCGCGTCCGGCTCGTTCGCGCTGTACGCCGCCGGCGGCCGGCCGTCCGGCCTGCACACGCAGATGGCCTTCGAGGTCGACGACCTCGACCGGGTCGTCGCCGAGCTTCGTGGCCGCGGGCTCGAGTTCGAGCACTACGACGACGGGCCGCTCGCGACGACCAACGGCATCGCGCACGTCGAGGGCAACTACCCGAGCAAGGGCACCGGCGAGCGGGCGGCGTGGTTCCGCGACAGCGAAGGGAACCTGCTCGGCATCGGCGAGGCGACGGGCGCGCCGGCATCCGGCACCCCGCGCGCCATCACGGGGCGGCCGCTCGTGCTCAAGCTCGACGTCTCGCTCGACGGGCTGCTCGCCACCGAGGACGGTGACGTCTCCTGGGCGCCCGCGGGCTTCGACGCCGAGCTGACGGCGGTTCTCGTCGCGGAGCTGCGCCGCGCCGGAACGCACGTCATGGGACGCGGCGCGTACGACGCGATGGCCGAGCACTGGATGCGGTCCGACGAGGTGTTCGCGCCGCCCATGAACGAGACGCCGAAGGTGGTGTTCTCCTCGACGCTGACCGCGCCGCGCTGGCAGGGCACCGAGGTCGACGCCGGCGACCTGACGAGCGGCATCGAGCGGCTCAAGCAGGAGCCGGGCGGCCCCCTGCTCGCCCACGGTGGCGCGCGGTTCGCGCGCAGCTTGCTCGAGCGCGACCTCGTCGACGAGCTCGTCCTGCTGCAGCATCCGATCGCGCTCGGCAGCGGGCTGCCGCTGTTCTGCGACGAGGCGCGCTTCGAGCGCACGCAGACGCGCACGTTCGCGACCGGCGTCGTCCTGTCGCGCTTCGTCGCGCGCTGAGCGCCGCGGACGTCGGCGCGTCAACGCGCGCTGCCGCGAGGACGTGTCGATTCCCCGGCTGCGGGGCAATCAGAGCGTTCTGCTGGGGAACGGATGCCGAGCGCATCGACGCGGACAACAGCGCGCCGGCTCACGGCGCTCGACGGCCTGCGCGGCCTCGCCGCGCTCGGGATCGTCGTCCTGCACGTGTGGATGTTCGACTACGGCGGATCGGGGCGGCCGGAGAAGACCGTCGTGGATCGCGCGATCGGGGAGCTGCGCATCGGTGTCGCGCTCTTCTTCGTGCTGTCGGGGTTCCTCATCTTCCGGCCCTTCGTCGCCGCGGCGATCGAGCGCACCGCGGCGCCGGCGCTCGGCCGGTACGCGCTGCGGCGCGCCGCGCGGATCCTGCCGGGGTACTGGCTCGCGCTCGCCGTGTCGTTCGTCGTCCTGAGCGCGCTCGGGCATCCGCGCCTGATCGCCCCGGAGGAGCTCCCGGCGTTCCTGCTCTTCCAGCAGAACTACGACGAGCAGACGATCCGCCAGCTCGACCCGCCGACGTGGACGCTGTGCGTCGAGGTGGCGTTCTACGCGCTCGTCCCGCTGCTCGGCTGGTTCGGATACCGGTGGTGCCGCGGACGCGGCCGCCAGGCGGCGCTGAGCCTCGTCCTGCTGGCGGTCGGCGTGGTGCTCGCGACGCTCAGCGTGACGCAGGAGTGGCCGCGCACCATCACGATGTCGCTGCTGACGCACCTGCCCGAGTTCGCCGCCGGCATGCTCGTCGCCGTGGCGGTGCACGGGCGCGAGGCGCGCCGTCGCACGGGTCTGCTGCTGGCGTCGGCCGCCCTCGTCCTCGTCGCTGCGAACGCCTGGTGGCATGGGTGGGCGATCGGGCCGTTCCGCGCGCGCGAGCTCGGCGGCGATCTCCCCGCGATCGCGGGCTTCGCCCTGCTCGTCGCGGCGATCGCGACGACGACCGGTCGCTGGAGACCGCTGACCGCGCGGCCCGTCCAGCTCGCGGGCACGCTTTCCTACGGCATCTACCTCCTCCACTTCCCGATCATCGACGCGCTGCGCACCCTCGAGCTCATGCCGCGCACGCTGGGCCCCGCCGTCGCCCTCGTCACCGCGATCTCGTGCGCCGCGGCGGCGGTGAGCTGGCTGCTCGTCGAGCGTCCCGTCCTGCGCTGGGCGCACACGCGCACACGGCGGCCGGAGCCGCGCCGCCGCCAGCCGGCGACGCGGCCGAGCAGGCGCCCGGCGACCGAGACCGCGAGCTAGCTCAGAGGATCAGCGCGTTGCGGCCGAGCCGCACGTTGCGGATCGCGCTGCCCGCCTGCATGAGGTCTCCGCCCTTGTAGGCGACCTTCACGCGGTACTTGCCCGAGCCCTTCTGCTTGAACTTGAACTCGAAGCTGCCCGCGTCGTCGACCTTCGGCGTGGCGATGCGGCGGAACTTGCCCTTGCCCTTGGCGAGCGAGATCGTGACCTTCTGCCCCTCGATCGCCGTCCGGTCGACGAACTTGCCGCGCATCTTGTAGCTCGGGCCGCGGGCGTCCGCGAAGTACGGCTTGTCCGCGAGGTCGAACGGCGCCATGACCTTCACGTCGACCGGTCCGCTGAACGGCGTGCTGCCGTCGCCCGCGAACGCCCACGCGATCAGCTTGTAGCGCCCGACCCCCGGGAACGAGACGCCGGCGTTGCCCGTCGCGCGGTCGACGTCGATCTCGCCGACGCCGTCGGACGAGACGAGGTCGCCGTTCGCGCCGATCGAGGCGTTCTTCGCGATCCGGATCCCGTAGCCCGCCGCGCCCGGGTTCGTCGCGACGCGGAAGACGTGCTCGATCGCCGACGAGTTGCCCGCGTTGTGCAGCAGCAGCGTCGCCCCCGGCGCGGTCAGCGAGGTCGAGCCGGTGATCGTGACGGTCGAGGTCTGCGTCTTGCCGCCCTGGTCGCAGTAGACGTCCTCCGAGAACGGCGACGTGTAGAGCTTGACGGTGTACGTGCCGTTGCCCTGGAACTTCAACGTGTCCGAGACGCTCGGATCGCTGACCGAGCCGCACGTCGACGCGAGGCTGGTGTTCCTGCCGTCGAGGCCGATGATCTGCAACCCGTAGCGGCGGTCGTTCCCGTCGAACGTCGCGGTCACGACCGGGCTCATGTTCCGCAGCGCCACGGTTCCGCCGTCGGAGAGCCCGACAGGCGCGCCGTCGTCGCCGGTGATCGTCACCGTCGCGGCGTGCGCGGCGCCGGGGAACGTGAGCGCCGCGGCGATCAGCGCGGCAGTCAGGGACTTCGTGCGTGCAGTCACGAGCGCGATCCTCTCCGGACCGCGCTCGCGTTGTCAACGCAGGTCCCTGTAGAACGCTCGGACGTCCTCGAGCAGCAGGTCCGGCGCCTCGAGCGCGGCGAAGTGCCCGCCGTGCGGCATGTCGGCCCAGCGCCGGATCGCGTAGTGCCGGTCCGCCCACGCGCGCGGCGGGCGGTTGATCTCGTGCGGGAACGCGGCGTAGCCCACCGGCACCTCGACGCGCCCGCGCCGCGCGATGCCGCCGGGGTCGACCGCGGCCTCGTAGTAGATGCGCGCGGCGCTCGCCGTGCTGTTCGGCGCCCAGTAGAACATGAGGTTCGTCAGCAGCGTGTCGCGGTCGAACGCGCGCTCGACGTGGCCGTCGCAGTCGCTCCACGTGCGGAACTTCTCGACGATCCAGGCCGCGAGGCCGGCCGGCGAGTCGCTCTGCGCGACGGTCAGCGAGTCGGGCTTCGTGCGCTGCACGCGCGAGTAGGCGGCCTCGAGCGTGCGCCAGAGGCGGTCGCGCTCGCGCGCGTCGCGTGCCTCCTCGTCGTCGTCTGACGGGTCGCGCGGCGGCGGCGCGACGAGCATGTTCACGTGGATGCCGAGCACGTGGTTGGCGTGCGCCTCGCCGAGCTTCGCCGAGACGATCGCTCCCCAGTCGCCGCCCTGGGTCCCGTAGCGCGCGTAGCCGAGCTCCTCGGTCATGAGCGTGTCGAACGCCCTGGCGATCCGCGTGATCCCCCAGCCGCGGTCGCGCGGCCGGCCGCCGAAGCCGAACCCCGGCAGCGCGGGCACGACGACGTCGAACGCGTCGGCCGGATCGCCGCCGTGGGCTCCCGGATCGGTGAGCGGGCCGACGAGGTGCTCGAACTCGATGATCGATCCCGGCCAGCCGTGGATGAGCAGCAGCGGCATCGCGCCCTGGACCGGCGAGCGCACGTGCCAGAAGTGCAGGTCGACGCCGTCGACCTCGCAGAGGAAGCCGGGGATCCGGTTCAGCCGCCGCTCGTGTGCGCGCCAGTCGTACTCCGTGCGCCAGTGCTCGCACAACTCGCGTACGTACGCGATCTCGGCACCGTAGTCCCAGCCGGCGTCGTCCAGCGGCTCGGGCCAGCGCGTGCGCCCGAGCCGGTCGCGGAGGTCGTCGAGGACCTCGTCGGGGACGTCGATCGCGTACGGGTGCGGCGCCACGGATGCCGCCTCAGAAGTCGAGATCGAGCGGCTCGATCCCCTCCTGCTTGCAGAACTCGTGGTACATGCGCATGTGGCTGAGCACGTCGTCGTGGCCGACCACGTTGTCGTTCTCGTCGATGTAGAGCAGCGCGCCCTCGAGGATGAACAGCGTGACCGTTCCCTCGGGGCCGGCGACGAGCGTGTGGATGTCGCCCGGGGGCTCGCGCACGATCGTCCCGGCGCGCGCGACCCAGTCGCGCTCCACGTAGTGCCAGCTGCCCTCCAGGACGAATCCGGTGACCGGGCCGATGTGGTAGTGGCGGTTGACCTGGCCGCCGTTGACGACCTTCGTCAGGTTCGCCCAGACGCCGGTCCGCCGGTTCAGGCGCAGCGGCTTGACGAACACGCCCTCGGCGCTCGGGTACGGGATCCACGGCATCGCGTCGCTGTGGACGACGTGCTCGTTGCGGGTGAGGTCGACGAGGGAGCGCAGGTCGAGCGCGTCCTCGGGTAGCGCGGCCATGGCGTCCTCCGATCCTGTGGTCGTGCGGTCAGCAGGTTCCGAGCGACGCTACGCGAGCGTCGCGGCGCGCCCACCGACCGGGCGCGCCGCGCCTGTGCGTTCGCACAACCTCCGGCTTCCTCTACGCCGCCCACGGCGGCACGCCGCGGTCGGTGCCGTCGGCGAGGTACGCGCGGCCGCCGGCCACGGCGCTCACCATCGCCTCCAGGCCGCCCACGAGGTCGGCCGTGATGCGGCGCAGCGCGCCGGCGGGCAGGACGAGCGCGTCGCCCGGGCGGGCGTCGACGACCTTGCCGTCGAGCTCGACCGTCGCCCCGCCCGCGAGGACCGACCACACCTGCTCCGCGTCGATGCGGTGCGCGGGGCCCTGCTGGCCCGGGCGCATCTCGACGCGCCACACGGCGAGGTCCGTCGCGCCGAGGGTCGGCGACGCGAGCGTGGTCATCACGGCGTTGGGCGTCTCGGTACGGCGGTGGGCGGCGGCGGGGACGACGGGCATGGCGGTGCTCCTGATGTGGACAACCTCGTTGTCGATCTAGACAACCATGTTGTCGATAGGCTGTCAAGCCGCGCGATGCCGGACCGCCCTTCCCATCACCTCCCCCTGCTGCTCTTCGCCGGCTTCCGCACGCTCGTCGACGACCTGCACGCGGCGCTCGCCGGCGAAGGCCATCCGGACGTCCGGCCGGTGCACGGCTTCGCGCTGCAGGCGTTGGGGCCGGACGGAGCGACGGCGGCGGAGCTCGGCCGTCGCCTCGGCGTCTCCAAGCAGGCGGCCGGCAAGACGATCGAGGGCCTCGAGCGGCTCGGCTACGTCGAGCGGCGCACGGACCCCGGCGACGCGCGCCAGCGGCTCGCAGTCCCGACGGCGCGCGGCGTCGAGCTGCTCGATCGCTCCGCCGCGATCTTCGCGACGCTGCGCCGGCACTGGGCGCGCGAGCTCGGCGCGCAGCGGCTCGACCAGCTCGAGGACGACCTCGAGCGCGTCGCCGGCTCCGCGCTGCGCTTCGACGCGCCCGGCTGGCTGGGCACCTGACCGCCGTCAGGTGGGCGCCGCGGAGCGTGCGGCGCCGGCTTCGGCGAGCGCCGTGACGCGGGCGGCGCGCTCATGGCGCGGGATCGCGCGGCCGCGCGCAGCGGCGGCCGCGCCGCGGTCGGGCCCGGCGGTCGCCCACGCACTCGCGAGCGCCTCGTTCCAGCGGTCGGCGAGGAAGGTCGTCTCGAGGCCGGTCTCACCGGAGGCCGCTTTGATCGCCGAAGAGAGCGCGGCGATCTCGATCGCGCCTTCGTCGGCTCCCAGGGGAACGAGCGCGAGGACGAGGCAGTCCAGGTCGACCGCGAACTGCTCGGTGCAGTCCCGGAGGTCCGCGGCCCGCGCGCTCGCGGCGTAGTCGCGTGCGGCCGCGGCCCAGTTGCCGAGCTCGAGCTCCATGTCTCCCGTGATGGTGGCGACCGTCAGCGCCGGGTCGCCGAGCTCGTCCGCGATGATCGCGGCTTCGTCGAGCAGCTTCCTCGCCTCCGCGAAGCGCTCGACGCCGAGGAGCGTCCCCGCGTGGACCATCAGCGCCGACGCCAGCGCGCCCGGGTCCCCTCGCCGGCGCTGCACGTCGATCATCTCGTCGCCGAGCTCGAGCACGGACTCCGGGTCGCCGACGTTCGCGCGCATGACGCAGACCATCCTGAGGGCGCCGCCCAGCCGGGCCTCATCCCCTCCCGCGCGGACCGCGGCCAATCCGGACCACATCAGGTCCTCGTCCTGCCCCTCCCCCAGCGACCACGCCGCCCAGGCGCACGAGAGGGCGGCCCATCCGGCCTCCGGCGTCGTGATGGGGAAGCGTTCGAGGACGACCGCGATCTCCGCCCGGGCCTCGCGGGTGCGGCCCTCGCGGCTCATCACGGTCGCCAGCGCGGACGCGAGGCGGAGGTGCAGCTCGGGCGCGTGGTCGCGGGTCCATGCGAGGGCGCTGCGCTGTTCGCCGGCGAGCGCGTGGACGCGCCTTCGGTCGCTGCTGCGCGCGCCCGCGTGGAGGATGCTGTAGGCCTCCGCGCCCTCGGCGATGTGCGCGGCATGAGCGCAGCGGGCGTCGCGCTCGTGCCCGGATGCGCCGAGCCACTCGAGTGCGAACGCGCGCACCGCGTCGGGCATCGCGTAGCGAACGCCGTGCTCGCGTGACTCCTCGCGCCGGACGAGCGATGCGTCGATCAGGCCACTGAGCGCGTCGAGCGTCGCGCCAGAGCCGGCGACTGCCTCGATCGCGTCGAGCGGCGCGGGCCCCACGAACACCGCGAGGCGGGCGAAGAGCGCGCGCTCGTCGTCGTCGAGGAGCGCGTGCGCCCACTCGAGCGTCGCGCGCAGGCTGCGCTGGCGCTCCGGGAGGTCGAGCGGCCCGCGCGCGAGGACGCCGAGCGCGTCGTCGAGCCGGTCGAGCAGCGCGTCGGGCGACAGGGTGGCGACACGCGCGGCGGCGAGCTCGACCGCGAGCGGCGAACCATCGAGCCGCCGGCAGATCGCCTCGATCACGCCGGCCTGCGCCTCGGCGTCGAAGCCCGGATCGACGGCGCCGGCACGATCGGCGAACAGCGCCGTCGCCGCGGGCAGCGACAGCGGCCCCAGCGGGAACACGCGCTCTGCCCTCACCCGCAGCGGCAGCTGGCTCGTCGCGAGCATGCGCGTGCCCGGCGCGCGGTCGAGGAGATCCGCGATGACCGGCCCCGCGTCACGCACGAGCTGCTCGACGTTGTCGAGGACGAGCAGCGCCGGCTTGCGGCGCAGGCGCGCGACGAGCGCATCGCCGAGCGGCTCGTCGCCTGTGTCGGGGACGTCGAGCGCCATCGCGATCGCCGGGACGATCGCCGAGGCGTCGGCGACGCCGGCGAGCGGGACGAGCCAGACGCCGCCCTCGAACGTCTCGAGCAGGCCCTCGGCGGTGGCGACCGCCAGGCGCGTCTTGCCGGTGCCGCCGAGGCCGAGCACCGTCACGAGCCGGTCGTCGCCGGAGCCGAGGGCGTCCCACAGCGCATCGAGCTGCGCCTCGCGGCCGAGCAGGGGGCGCTGCTGCACGGGGAGGTTCGTCGGCCGCACGGGCTCGGTGCCCAGCGGCGGGAACGCGTCGGGGCCGCGCCCGTCGTGGACGAGCAGGAAGAGCCGCTCGGCGGCGGGGAAGTCCTTCAGCCGGTGCTCGCCGAGATCGGCGATCGCGAACTCGCCGTCGAGCTCGCTTCGTGTCGCCGCCGTCAGGACGACCTGGCCGCCGTGGGCGGCTGCCTCCACGCGCGCCGCCAGGTGGATGTCGAGGCCGGTCAGGTCGCCGGCGGAGCGGTCGACGACGCCGGTGTGCACGCCCATGCGCACGCGCAACGGCTCGGGCCACGGGTGCGCGGCGATGGCGCGCTGCGCGTCGGCCGCCGCGGCCGCCGCCGCCGACGGCGTGGCGAAGAGCGCGAAGAACGAGTCGCCGGAGACGCGCTCGACCCGCCCGCCGTGCCGCTCGATCGCGGCGCCGAGGAGCGCGTGGTGGTCGGCGACGACCGCCGGCCAGGCGTCGCCGAGGGCGCGCGCCAGCCGCGTCGACCCCTCGACGTCCGTGAACAGGATGGTCGCGGCTTCAGGCGGCACGGGCGCGCATCGCCTCGAGGTCGTGGACGGTGATCGCGCGCCGGCCGGTGGCGACCCAGCCGAGGTCGCGCAGCTGGCGCAGCGCCTTCGCGGTCGACTCGATCGACGCGCCGGCCCAGCTCGCCAGCTCCTCCTGCGTGAGCGGCAGCGTGATCGTCATGCCGCCAGTGCCGTCGGACTCCCCGTGCTCGTCGCACAGCTCGATCAGCCGCGCGGCGACGCGGCCGAGCGTGTCCGCCCCGGCGAACTGCGCGAGCCGGCGGTCGGAGTCGCGCAGCCGGACGCTGACGATGGCGAGCAGCGCCATGGCGACGCGCGGCCGGCGCTCGAGGAACGCGCGGAACGCGTCGGCGGGAACCGCGAGGAACTCGACGGGCTCGACGGCGACGACTGTCGCGGCGCGCGGCGCGCCGTCGACGAGCGCCTGCTCGCCCAGCAGCGCGCCGGGTCCGCGGAAGGTGAGCACGGCCTCGTTCCCGGTCGGCGTCGACGCGATGACCTTGACGCGCCCGTCGCGGAGCACCAGGACCCGGTCGGCGACCTGCCCCTGCGCCAGGAGCGCCTGGCCGCGCGCCGCTCGCCGCGGCACGCCGATGGCCTCGAGAGCCGCCCGGTCGGCGTCATCGAGCAGGGCCAGGAACTGGTGCGTCCCGCTCATGGCGCGACTCTAGTCGCGCCGCGGCCATCAGCGCCAGGGCTCACCGGCGCGCGGTCCGCCGCCGCCGTGACGCGGCGACGGACCGTGGCCGTCGACCACGCACCTAGCGGTGATGGAAACGCTCCGCGGCGCGGCGCTGCGCGGCGGTCGGCTGGAGGCCCGTGCCGCGCTGCGCGGCGGAGACGCGGATGCCGTGATGGCGCAGGAGCGCGGCGTCGTAGCTCGAGAGGTCCTCGGCGCTGCCGGTGGAGACGACCGGGGCGATCGAGCGGCTCGGGACCGCATCGTCGTCCGTCGCGAGGACGACCGCGCCGGTCCCGGCGACTGCGACGGCGGCGGCGCCGGCGACGAGCCAGCGGTGGGCCGCGGAGAACGAGCGGACGGGGGTGGTGAAGGACTGGATCTGCATGGTGCGCTCCCGAGGAGGTGAACGGATCGACCGGAGCCATGCTCCGGCCGATCCGCCTCCGTCACCACGTCCTTCAACAGGCCCCGAACCTGTCGTTCGACAGGTTGGAACCGGGATCACGCATCCGTGTCGATGCGGTGCTCGACCGTCGGCATCTCGAGGATCGCCATCGATGCCGCGGCACCGGCCGGCAGCCGGCGCGAGCGCAGGGCCTCGAGCGCGGCGGCGTCGCCCACGTCGCTGCCCGCCTCCTCCGAGAGGAGCCACCGCACCTCGAGCAGGTCGCAGAACGCCTGGATCTGATCGGTTCGCCCCGGAAGGTCGCGCACCATCGCGAGGCCGGGGACGAGCACCTCGCTGCGCCACCGCAGCGCCGTGTCGGCCGTCGGCCCGCCGAAGCGGCTGGCGTAGGCGAGGAAGTCGTTGAGCAGGATGTGCGCCTGCCCCTCGGGCACGACGATCCCCGTGCGCTCGCGCAGTTCGCCCGCGTGGTGCGCGCGGTTGGCGACGCAGACCTGCACCCGCAGGCGGTCGCCGCCGCCGGGCTCCGGCTCGAGGCGCACCTCGTCGACGCTGTAGCCGAGCTCGTGCAGGCGCTCGAGGTGCCGCGCGATCCGCCAGCGCTCGCCCGGCTCGACGACCAGGTCGCGGTGGACCTCCGCCCACAGCTCCTCGTAGATGTCGGCGATCGACTGCGCGGCGGCGAGGTGCTCGTCGATGTCCTCGACGGCGCCGAGCCGGCTCGCGATGTCGACGAACCCGCCGGCGACGTTCTCCACGAGGATGGTCAGGTCGTGCTGACGCTGTCCGTCGGTGAGCCGGTCGTGGACCTCGGACGTCTCCGCGTCGACGAGGTGGGCCTGGATGTTCTGGCCGTCCCGGACGAACAGCGTGTTGGCCAGCGAGCAGTCGCCCCAGAACACGCCCGCTCGGTGCAGCTCGACGAGCAGGCTCGCCATCGCCGCCAGCAGGCGCTCGCGCTGCTTGGTCTCGCTGCGCGGGAGGCGCATGAAGAGCCGGCGGAACTGCCACGAGCGCTCGAGGAACCGCGTGACCAGCAGCCCGTCCGCGTCGCCGCGCAGGATCGTCCCGGCCGGGCGCACCGCGGGCAGCCCGCGCGACTCGAGCGTTCGCAGCACCTCGTACTCGCGCGTGACGATCCGGTCGGGCGCCTCCTTGACCGCGAGCAGCACGCCGCCGACCTCGACGAACCGCACGAGGTGACGGCTCGGGCCGACGGGCACGTCGCGGAACGGCACGCTGACCGGATCCCACTCGGCGAGCGGCGTGTCCCACGGAAGCGCGAGGAGCTCCGCGGAGGGGGACCGCAGCTTGATCGCGGTCTTGTGCGCCACCCCAACGGTCTACCCCCTGCCGAGGTGGCGCTTCATCTTCGCGATCTCGTCGCGCTGGTCATCGACGATCTGCTGTGCGAGCTCGCGGAGCTGGGGGTCGCCGCCCTTCGCGAGCTCCGCCTCGGACATCGCGATCGCGCCCTGGTGGTGCGGGATCATCGCCTTGAGGAACGCCTTGTCGAAGGGCCGCTGCTCCGCCAGCATCGCCGGGTCGGCGTCCATGCCCGGCTCGTGATGCGCGACGGCGAGCGTCCCCTCGTCGACGCCCGCGGTGTCGAGCGCCTCCTCCTCGCGGCGCAGCGCCGAGATCTCCTCGGTCTGCGTCCGGACGATCGCGTCGGCCAGCTCGCGGACGAACGGCGTCGTGCCGTGCTTGCGCGCGACCTTCGCCATCGCCACGGCCTGCTCGTGGTGCGGGATCATCGCGGCCGCGAAGGCGCGGTCGGTGCCGTTCGGCGCCGCCGTCATGGAGCCGCCGGAGTCGTCGCCGCAGCCCGCGGCGAGAAGGAGGCAGACGATGCCGAGCGGCGCGAGGACGGTGCGGCGCTGCATCGGTCCCAACGTACCGGGCGGCGGCGACCGCGCGCCCCATGCGATCGGAGGATCAGCCGGTGGTGGTGACGTTGTCGAAGCGCGCCACGTCGGTCGCCGACGTGTTCGCCCCCGCCGTGATGCGCAGCTTCACCGACGTCATCGGGAACGGGTTCGGGGTCGACGCGAGCGTCGACCACGGGCCCGACGCGCTGCCCGCGTACTCGAAGAACACGGTGCCGCCCGCCTCGCGGATGCGGACGAACTGCATCGTGTTCGCGTTGTAGCGGGGCCACGACGGCGTGAGGTTCGTGTTCGCGTTCCACGCCGTCAGCGAACCGCCCGCGAAGAACAGCTCCACGAACCGCGAGTTGTCGACGCGCACCTCGATCGACGTCTCTCCGTAGCTCGACCCGCCCGCGCCGCCGTTCGCCGGCCGCACGACCTGCACCGCCACGGCCTTGCCGGTCTGGTCGTACGGCGACGCGCTCTCGATCAGGCCCTTCGTCCACGACCCGGCCGGGTGCGTGATCAGCAGCTCGCCGCCCGACGCCGACACCGTCGATCCGGACTGCGTGACGGACCACTTCGCCGGGTCGATGACGTCCGAGTCGAAGGCGTCGGAAGGGCCCGGCGACGAGGACGGCGGCGGTGGCGGCTCGCTCGTCCCGGACGGCAGCGTGTCGAGCAGCGTCTCGATCGCCGAGTTCAGCGGGTTCGCGGACGGCAGCGACAGGTACCACTGGTTGCCCGAGCCCATCGTGAACGTGTTGCCGCCGGAGCTCGAGATGACGTTCGTCCCCGGCCCGACCTCGGTCAGCTTCGTGTCGTTCGGGCGGATCGCGTGGTAGACGGCGGTGAGGTCGTAGGAGTAGATCCAGTTGCCCGGCCCGGCGAACGCCTCGTACGCGGCGCGCACCGGGGAGCGCGACGGATGCACGGACGAGATCGTCTGTCCCGTGTGGATCGCGTCGCCCACCTCGTAGCCCGACCAGACGAGCTTCGTCGGCCAGCTCTGCGCGACCTTCTGGGCCGACGCGGGATCGACGCCGACGTTCGTCTCGTAGCTGCGGCTCGGGTAGCCGCCGCCCATCGAGACGAGCACGCGCACCTTCTTCGCGACGAGGTCGCGGCCGGTGAGCGGCGAGGAGGCGTCGCCCGGCGAGTCGAGCAGCGCGGCGAGGTTGCCGAAGAAGCCGAACGACGTCATGACGACGCTGCCGTCGGGCTGGGCGGCGAGCGCCTTGCGGTACACCGAGACGACGTCGCCGGGCGTCGGCGCGCTCGGGTCGCCGAGCGCCGCGCACGGCGCGACGAAGTCGGTCGGGCTCTTCGCGGTGCCGTCGTTCGGCAGCGCGGTGCCGATCGGGATCGAGCCGAACCCGTAGAAGCGCGCGATCGAGGCGGTGCAGCGCCACGAGCTCGAGGTGACCGCCTGGTTCGGCCGCTTGCTGACGCCGAGCGCGATGACCTTCGCCTCGCCGCGCAGCGCCATCGCGTAGGCGATCGCCATCGCCCCGACGTCGTCGGCGCTGCTCCAGATGTCGCTATCGAGGATCACCGGCGTCGCGCCGCTGGGTGGGGGCGGCGGGTCGGACGGCGTGCCGGTCGCGGCCGGCTTCAGCGCGGTGAGGACCGCGACGGCGTCCTCCTGGTCCTGGTTGGCGGTGGCGGTCTTCTTGCCGGTCGAGCCCGCGGTGGCCTGCGTCGCGATGTAGACGCCGCCCGAGCGGCGCCCGGTCGACTCGCCGCGGTCGGCGACCTCGGTCATGTTCGAAGCGGACGACCACGTCGAGATCTTGCCCTTGCCGCGGATCCCCTGGTAGCTGGCGACGAGCATCGTCCCCGGGGTCGTCGTCGTCAGCGAGGGCGTCGCGAACGACTTGCCCTTCTTGTCGATCCCCACGCCGGCGGAGGCGTCGACCGGATCGGCGGCGTCGACGCCGGCGAACGCGCTGATCGCGGAGAACCCGCCGACGGGCACGCTGAACCTCCACGTGAACGACGACTCGCCGGCGGCGAGCACGTGGCGGTAGACGGAGACCGACGTCTTCGTGGTCCAGTTCGTCCGCGTCACGAGCGTCCAACCGTTCGGCGGGGTGACCCCGGCGCTGGACTTCTCGTTGCCGAACCCGATCGTCGCGAGCAGCACGTCGCCCGCCTGCGCGTCCGACGGCACCCCGAGGGTGACCGACGTGGCGGTGTCCGACGCGTACGCGGTGGTGATCGCCGGCCCCCGCGAGGTGATCGCGGCGGAGGCGATCGTGGCGGACGCGAGCAGCGCGAAGAGCACGAGGCACAGCGCCAACGTGGCCCTTCGGACCTGCCCGGTCGTGTCCATGACCTTCCCCAGGTACGGCTGCCGGCTACGTGCCTTCCGTGCGCGCCGGATCGCCGCGAGGATACGGCTTCTAAGCTCCTGCGGCAATGCCTCTGAAGGACCGGGTCAACCGAGCGCTGGTCAGCACGACGGGCTACCAGCTGCAGAAGGCGCGTCCCGCGGCGAAGCCGGCTGCCGGCGTGAAGCGGCGCGGCCGCAAGGGCGAGCGGCTCGTCGAGGCGCCCGGCTTCATCCTCTCGAGCGTTCGCTCGGGCTCGACGCTGCTGCGCGTCCTGCTCAACAGCCATTCGCGGATCTTCTCCCCGCACGAGTTGCACCTCCGCCACATCGAGGTCGCGCTGACGGCGGGCTTCGCCGAGAAGTCGCTGAAGGAGGTCGGCCTCGACGCCGACCGGCTGCAGCTGCTGCTGTGGGACCGCCTCCTGCACCGCGAGCTCACCGCCAGCGGCAAGGACATCCTCGTCAACAAGACGCCGAACGACGTCTTCATCGCCGACCGCATCAAGGAGTGCTGGCCGGACGCGCGGTTCATCTACCTGCTGCGCCACCCGCTCTCCACCGCGCGCTCGCGCGCGGCCGCGCGCCCGCAGGACAGCGAGGAGCGCAACGTCGAGATGGTGCTGCGCTACGGCAACGCGCTCGAGGAGGCGCGGGCCAGGCACGAGGGCATCACCGTCACCTACGAGGCGCTGACCGCCGACCCCGCGCGCGTCACGAAGGACGTCTGCGCGTTCCTCGGCGTCGAGTGGGAGGCCTCGATGCTCGAGTACGGCGAGCACGACCACGGCCGCTTCAAGTCCGGGCTGGGCGACTGGTCGCAGAAGATCAAGTCCGGGCGCATCCAGGCGCCCGAGCCGCTGCCGGCCCCGGAGGAGATCCCGCCCGCGCTGCGCGAGCTGTCGGCCGCGTGGGGCTACGCCGAGCCGGCGTGATCAAGGTCAGCGTCGTCGTCCCGGTCTACAACCCGGGCGACCACATGGACGACTGCATCCGGACGCTGGTCGACCAGTCGCTGCCCCACGACGAGTACGAGGTCATCTTCGTCGACGACGGCTCGACCGACGCGACGCCCGCGCGGCTGGACCGCCTGGCCGACGAGCACGACCACGTCCGCGTCGAGCACATCCCGAACTCGGGCTGGCCGAGCCGGCCGCGCAACGTCGGCATCGGCATGGCGCGCGGCGAGTTCGTCTACTTCGTCGACAACGACGACTGGCTGGAGCACGACGCGCTCGAGCGCCTGCACGCGCGCGCGGTCGCCGACGACGCCGACGTCGTCATCGGCAAGGTCATCGGCCACGGCGGCAGCAAGCACGTCCCGCACGTCGTCTTCAAGAAGGACCGCACGCGCGTCTCGCTGGAGCAGTGGACGGGGATGCTGTGGCTGCTCTCCCCGCACAAGCTGTTCCGCAAGTCGCTGCTCGACGAGCACGACATCCGCTTCCCCGAGGGCAAGGTGCGCCTTGAGGACCACGTCTTCGTCATGCGCGCGTACTTCGCCGCCGGCGACCGCATCTCGGTGCTCGCGAACGCGCCGATCTACCACTGGATGCTGCGCGACGACGACAGCAACGCGTCGCGCACGTTCGACTCGGTCACGTACTACGACAGCGTGCGGCGTGTCCTCGACGTCATCGACGAGCACACCGAGCCGGGCGCGTTCCGCGACCGGCTGTACCTGCGCTGGTACCGCGGCAAGATCCTCGGCCGGGTCGGCGGGCACCCGCTGCTGCGCTACGAGGGCGAGCAGCGGCGGTCGCGCTACGAGGAGGCGCGGAAGGTCGCGCTCGAGCGCTTCGGTGCGCACCTCGACGACCTCGTCCCGCTGACGATGCGGCTCCGCGCGCACCTCATGCGCGAGGGCCGCTTCGACGATCTCGTCGCGCTGGCCGAGCGCGAGGTCAAGCTTGGGGCGGGCGCGCGGATCTCCGGTCTGCGCGCGGACGGCGACGGGATGGCGTTCCGCTTCACCGCCGGCTACCGGGCGTCCGACGACCTGCTGACGTTCGAGCGCGACGGCGACCGCCTGCGCTGGATCCCGCCCGATGGCATCGCCCCGCTGCCGGATGCGGCGCAGGGCGACCCGCTGGCCAAGGCCGAGGCCTACGTGTACGCGCGCTCGATCGCGAACCGCAGCGAGTTCCCCGTGCCGGTCGAGACGGAGCTGACGCTGGAGGAGATCCCGGACACGCCCGGCCGGCTGCGCCCCGTCTTCAGGGGCACCGGGCGGCTCTCGGCGTCGACGGGCGCCGCGGGGGCGCCGCTGGGCGAGGGCGACTGGCAGCTGCTCTGCGAGGTGCGGATCGCCGGGCTGCGCGTGAACACCTTCCTGCGCCCGGCGTCGCGCGCCGACGCGGTGACGCTGCACGTCGCCAAGGGCCGGGTGACGGTGGGCAAGCCGACCGTCGCGCGCCGCATGGTGGGCGCCTTCCCCGGCCTGGCGAGTCGTGCGGTGCGGCTCCGCCGGCGCCTGCGCAACGCGCGCCGGCGGCTGCGCGGCTGAAGCGAGGCGCGCGGGAGCCGATCACCCCGGTGAGCGCCCATGGCCGCGCCCACCGCACAGCACCGCTCCGGTATCTCCGGCGGCGCCCCGGCGCCGTGCCTTCTGCTCGCCCCCGCGAAGGGCGGCGACGGCACCGTTCAACGAGCGTTGGACGGTGCGGGCTTCGACGTGCGCGTGTCCACCAACGGCGTGACCGGCGGCAGCGTCATCGAGGTCGCCGCCGCGATGCGCCCCGACGCGGTCGTCCTCGCCTCCCACGGCGCCGCGCAGGCCGCCGGGATCGTGCGGCGGATCGCGCGCGCCCTGCCCGCGGCGGCCATCGTCGTCGTCGCGGAGGGCGATCCGCGCTCGCTGTTGCTGGCGGGTGCGACGACGGTCCTGCCGCCCGAGACCGGGCCGGACCGGCTGGCCGCCACCGTCCATGCCGCGCTCGACGGCTTCGCCGTGCTCCCCGCCCCGACCGCGCGCCGTCTGGCCGAGCGCGCGGGCGCGGCCGGCGCCAGCGCGGCGACGCGCCTCACGGGCCGTGAACGCGAGGTGCTGGAGGGGCTGCTGGAGGGTGCGACCACGGCGGAGATCGCCGACCGGCTGGGCGTCGCGCCCGTCACGGTCCGCCGCCACGTCTCCGGCGTCCTGCACAAGATCGGCGTGCCCGACCGCGCCGCGCTCGCGGTGGCCGTGACGTCGCCCTATCCGCCGCCGTCCGAGTACGACGGCGACGCCAACGGCGACGGGCTGCCCGCGGCGCCCGCCCTGACGACGCGCGAGCGCGACGTCCTGCGGCTCGCGGCGACCGGCCTCGGCAACGCCGCCATCGCCGGCGAGCTCGTGATCGCCCCGAGCACGGTGAGGAACCACCTGACGCGCATCACCGCCAAGCTCGGGGCGCGCAACCGCGCCCACGCGGCGGTGCTGGCAACGCGCCACGGTCTGCTCTGAACCGCAGTCGGGCGCGGGCGCGCTTGAACGCCCGTTGGGACTTAAGGACCCTTGCCCATCGGTCCAGGTTCCGAGGACAATGCTCAACCTCGCACCGGGTCCGCCGGCCCGGAATCGAACGGATTCACGCAGCAGCAGACCAAGGAAGGGGCTTCAGTGCACGACGCACCGGGCCTTCGTTCCGCTTTCCCGGAGCAGAGCAGGCCAGCAGTGAGCGCCGTCATACCGGCGCTCAACGAAGAACTGAACGTCGGTTGGGTCCTCGGACGCCTGCCGGATGTCGTGGACGAGGTGATCGTCGTGGACGGGCTGTCCACCGACGACACGCTCGGCGCCGCCCGAAGGGCGCGGCCGGACGTGCGCTGCATCCACGAGATGACGCCCGGCAAGGGCGCCGCGCTGCGCGCGGGGTTCGCCGCCGCACGCGGCGAGTACGTCGTGATGCTCGACGCCGACGGCTCGATGGAGCCGGCGGAGATCACGCGCTACCTCGAGCGTCTCGACGAGGGCTACGACCTCGTCAAGGGCTCGCGCTTCCTCGGCGACGGCGGGACGAGCGACATCAGCCGTCTGCGCGCCATGGGCAACCTCAGCCTGCTCGGGCTCGTGAACGCTCTCTACGGGTCGCGGTTCACCGAGCTCTGCTACGGCTTCATGGCCATGCGCCGCAGCGCGATCCCGTCGCTGCGCCTGCGCGCGACCGGCTTCGAGATCGAGACGCAGATCGTCGTGCACGCGCTGCGCGCCGGCCTGCGGATCGCCGAGGTGCCGAGCTTCGAGGCCGAGCGCCGGACGGGCGAGTCGAACCTCCGCACGTTCCGCGACGGAGGCCGCGTGCTGCGCGAGCTGGTGCGCGCCCGCGTCTCCGCCTGGCCGGCCGCGGTCCCCGCCGAGGATCCGGGCGCGCCGCACGCCGAGGAGCCCCTGCCCGCCGTCGACGACCCCCACCTCGCAGCGGTGCTGCCGCCCATCCCGGGCCGGCGGTTCCCGCGCAGGGTCCCGGCGCTCGCGCGCCGCGACGGATCCTGAGAGCCGGCTGGCAGCGATGGTCGTGCCGGAGAACGACCTTCCCACCATCTCGGTCGTCGTCTGCGCCTACGCGGACGAACGCTGGCCCGCGCTCGTCGGCGCCGTCCGCTCGGCGCTGACCCAGACGCGCGCCGCGGCCGAGGTCGTCGTCGCCGTGGACCACAACGCCGCGCTGCTCGATCGCGTGCGCGCCGAGCTGCCCGAGGTCGTCGCCGTCGCCAACGACTCTGAGCGCGGCCTGTCCGGCGCGCGCAACGCCGGCGTCCGCGCCGCGTCCGGCGATGTCGTGGCGTTCCTCGACGACGACGCCGTCGCGGCGCCCGACTGGCTCGCGCTGCTCGCCGAGGGCTACCGCGACCCGCGCGTCCTCGGCGTTGGCGGCAGCATCGAGCCGCAGTGGCTCGCCGGCCGCCCGCCCGCGTTCCCGCAGGAGTTCCAGTGGGTCGTCGGCTGCACGTACGCGGGCATGCCGACCGCCGCCGCTCCCGTCCGCAACCTCATCGGCGCGAACATGTCGCTGCGCCGCGACGTCCTCGAGCGCTCCGGCGGCTTCCGGTCCGGCCTCGGGCGCATCGGGCGCCTGCCGCTGGGCTGCGAGGAGACCGAGCTGTGCATCCGCGCGCAGCAGGCCGACCCGGACGGCGTCTTCCTCTACGAGCCCCGCGCGCGCGTCGACCACGCGGTTCCCGCGGACCGCACCACGTGGCGGTACTTCCGCCGGCGCTGCTTCGCCGAGGGCATCTCCAAGGCGCAGGTCGCCTCGTGCACCGGCCCGCGCGACGGCCTGTCGTCGGAGCGCGCGTACACGCTGCGCACGCTGCCCGCCGGCGTCGCCCGCGGCCTCGCCGACGCGGCGCGCGGCGACGCCGCCGGACTCGGCCGCGCGTCCGCGATCGTCGCCGGCCTCGCCGTCACCACCGCCGGCTACGTGGTCGGCTCGGCCCGGCAGGTGCGGACGTGAGCACGCCGCAGGTCATCTCGCCCGCGCCGCGTGCGACGTGGGAGGAGCTCCACCGCGCCGACCCGGATGCGCTCGTCACGCAGAGCCCCGCGTGGATGGACTGCGTGCGCGCAACCACCGGCGCGCGCGACGTCAGCCGCCTCTACGACTTCGGCGACGGCCGCCGGCTCGTGCTGCCGCTCGTCCGCCCCCCGCGCCGTCCCGGTCCGCTGCGGACCGAGGCGTCGTACCCGCCCGCCTGGGGGTTCGGCGGCCTCGTCGGCCCCGGCGCGCGGCCCGAGGAGGTCGCCGCGGTGCTGAAGGACCTGCGCGGCGCGCGCACGATGAGCGTTCGCGTGCGGCCGAACCCGCTGCACGACGAGCTCTGGTCCGCGGCGCGCCCCGAGGGCATGGTCACGCTGGCCCGGCGCGCGCACGCGATCGACCTCGAGCCCGGCTTCGAGGCGCTGTGGAAGCACGGCTTCTCGAGCCGGGCGCGCAACCACGTCCGGCGGGCGGAGCGGTCCGGCGTGACGGTCGAGCTCGACCGCGGCGGCGGCCTCGTCCCCGTCTTCCACGAGCTCTTCATGCGCTCCGTCGAGCGCTGGGCGCGCCGGCAGCACGAGCCGCTCGCGCTCGCCCGCTGGCGCGCGGGGCGGCGCGACTCGCTCGACAAGCTCGCCGCGCTGGTGACCGACCTCGGCGACGCGAGCCGGCTGTGGGTCGCGCGCGTCGGCGGCCGCCCCGCCGCGGCCATCCTCGTCCTGCAGGGAACGAACGCGCACTACACGCGCGGCGTCATGGACGAGGCGCTCGCGGGACCCGCTCGGGCGAACTACCTCCTGCACCGGGTGGCGATCGAGGAGGCCTGCGCGTCGGGCTGCCGGATGTACCACATGGGCGAGAGCGGGGACTCGCGTTCGCTCGCGCAGTTCAAGGAGGCGCTCGGCGCGCGCCCGCGGCAGTACGCCGAGTACGTGGCCGAGGCCCTGCCGCTCACCGCGATCGACCGCGGGGTGCGCACCGCCGCCAAGCGCGTCCTGAGGTTCAAGGACGCATGAGCGGCCCGCTGCTCGTCTGCGACGTCGAGGCCGGCGGCCCGCCGCCGGTCGTCGCGCCCTGCGCCCCCGACGGCCGGCCGTACGCCGGCGCCGCGGTCGCGGTGCGCGTGCACGGCGAGCTCGTCGCGCACGTCGAGGTCGCCGTCGACGGCGTCCCGGACGGCGCGTCGATCGCGGCCGCCGCGCAGGACGCCGCGCGCGAGGCGATCGACGCCCACCTGGCGCGCGACGGCGGCGAGGCCACCGCGGGCGGCGCGCCGCGCTGCCGCGCCGCGCTCGACCGCTTCCTCGCCGGCGCCCCCTTCGCGTCGGTCGTCATCGCGACGCGCGACGGCGAGCGGACGCTCGGCGCGTGCCTGCGCTCGCTGCTCGCGTCGGAGTACCCGGCGTTCGAGGTCGTCGTCGTCGACAACGCGTCGCGCGAGGACGGCGTCCGCCGCGTCGTCGAGGAGCACACCGGCGGCCCGGTCGCCGTCCGCTACGTCCGCGAGGACCGGCCGGGCGTCGCGCAGGCGCACAACACCGGCGTCGCGCACGCGCGCGGCGCGGTGATCGCCTTCACCGACGACGACGTCGAGGTCGACGCGCTCTGGCTCGCTCGCCTGGCACGCGGCTTCACGGCCGCGCCGAACGTCGGCTGCGTGACCGGGCAGATCCTGCCGGCGGAGCTGCTCTCCGAGGCGCAGGTCTGGCTCGAGGGCTCGTGGGGCTTCGGCAAGGGCGTCGAGCGGCGGATCTTCGACCGCACGCGCCCGCCCGGCCAGCGGCTGCACCCGTACACCGCGGGCATCTTCGGATCGGGCGCGAACATGGCCTTCAGCGCCGAGGCGCTGCGGGCGATGGGCGGCTTCGACCCGACGCTGGGCACCGGCAGCTTCGCGCTCGGCGGCGACGACCTCGCCGCGTTCTTCGACGTCATCGCGGCGGGCTTCCGGCTCGTCTACGAGCCGACGGCGATCATCCGCCACCACCACCGGCCCGACTACGAGAGCCTGCGCCGCCAGGCGTTCGCGTACGGCGCCGGGCTGACCGCGTACATCGTCCGCACGCTGGCCGCCGATCCGCGGCGCGTGCTCGAGGTGTCGCTGCTCGCGCCGTGGGCGCTGAGCCACGCGCTGAGCCCGGGGTCGCCGAAGAACGCGCGGCGGCCGGAGGACTACCCGGCCGAACTCGGCAAGCTCGAGCGGCGCGGCATGGTCTTCGGCCCGTACGCGTACGCCCGCAGCCGCTGGGCGCGCCGGACCGCCGCAGCGCAGGTGGCCGCATGACCGCGACGCTCGATCCGCGCGTCCTCCCGGAGGAGGGCTTCTCCCTTCCGCTCGTCGACCTGCGCCTCTCCGTCGCCGAGGCCTCCGCGCACCTCGAGGACCGGCTCGCCGCCGGCGACGTCCTCAACGCGTTCCTCCTCGCGGCCGCGCTGCGCCAGGTCGCCGAGGACGAGCTCGAGCGCGAGTGGCTCCCGTTCGCCGAGGTCCGCACGAGCGCCGAAGGCTCCGGCGGCGCCAGCACCGCCCGCCGCGCCGTCGCGCGCGCCGCAGGCATCGGCGGCGAGGCATCGGCCGTCGCCCGCCGCCTCGCCCGCACCCGCCGCGACGCCGCCGTCCACCGCGCCGACGCCGTCCTCGCCGACCTCGTCGACGCCCTCGCCGACGGCGTGATGCGCACCGGCGCCGAGACGCTCGCCCGCGCCTCCACCCTCCGCGCCGGTGGAGGCCAGGCCGCCGTCTCCGGCGACGCCGACACGGTCCTCTCCACCGCCGAGGCCGACACGGTCTTCTCCGGGCACGACGAGTTGGCCTTCGGCGCCGATCTTCGCGCGGTCCTCTCCGCTCTTGCGGCCGAGGCGACGCCGCGGCTCCCCTCGTCGTTCCAGGGGTTCGACCAGCACCCGGACGACCTCCGCCGGCTCGTCGCGCGGCTTCCGCGGTCGGACCGGCCGACCGTCGTGGTCGGGCTGCGGACGTCGGGGAGCACGCTCGCGCCGCTGATCGCCGCGGAGCTTCGCCATCGCGGCGACGCCGCCACCGCGATCACGGTGCGGCCCTCCGTGGCGCTGTCGCCGGCGAAGCGGGCGGTGCTGAAGGGCGCGCTCGCCTCTGGCGGCCGCGTGCTCGTGACCGACGACCCGCCCGCCAGCGGCGCCTCCCTCGCGCGGGTCGTGCGGGCGATCGGGCGGTGGGCGCCGCGACCGGATGCGGTCGTGCTGCTGCTCGCGCTGTTCGGCGACGACCTCCCGCCCGCGCTGACCGGCGTTCCCGCCGTGACGCTCCCGTGGCGGTCGTGGTCGATCCACGACCGTCTCGCGCCCGAGGCGGTCCGCGAGACGCTCACGTACCTGTGGCCGCACCGGCAGATCGCGGGCGTGACGACGCTGCGGCTGCACGACACGCCGGACCGCGGCCACTGCCACGGGCGCTACCGCGTCGAGCTCGCCGGCGACCGCCCGGTCGAGGTGCTCGCGCGCGGCGCCGGGCTCGGCTTCTACGGCGATCACGCGCTCGCGGTCGCGGGCGCGCTCGGACGGCATGTCCCCGCGGTGCATGGCGTCGTCGACGGCGTCGTGCTGAGCGACGTCCCCGCCGAGGGAACGCTGCTCGACCCGCCCGAGCTGAGCGCGGACGACGTCGCCGCCTACGTCGCCGCGCGGCGGCGGGCGCTCGCGATCCCGGTCGACCGCACCGGCGCGCTGCGCGGCGAGGACCCGGTGTGGGAGGTCGCGTCGACGGTCCTCTCGCGCAGCTACGGCCGCGCGTGGCGGCCGGTCCGTGTGCTCGCCCTCGACCGCGCGCTGCGCCGCCTCCTGCAGGCCGACGAGCCCTCGGTCGTCGACGGCCACATGGGCCCCGGCGCGTGGGGCCGCGCCGCCGGCGGCGTCGTGAAGGCCGCCGCCGACGAGCGCGCGTTCTCGAACCGCAACCTCGCCTCCTGCGACCCGGCGTACGATGCGGCCGCCGCCGCGGTCCTCCTCGGCCTCGACCCCGCGCCGCTCCGGGCCGCCGCCGGCGACGTCCCCGAGCACCGCTGGCTCGCGAACGCCCTCGTCGCCCTCTGGGCCGCCCGCCGCGACGGCGCGCTGACGAGCGAGGAGACCCGCCGCCGCTCCGCCCGCGCCGTCCAGCGCAGCGTCGCCGCGCTCCTCCTCGACGACGTGACGCGACGCGGAGACGCCGCCGGTCCCCTCTGCGCGCTCGACGTCGACGGGGTCCTCGAGGACAGCGCGCTCGGGTGGCCTTCGCTGACGCCGGCGTCGGCGCTTGCACTGCGCGCGCTCTTCGCGCACGGGTACCGGCCGGTCATCGCGACGGGCCGTGCGATCGGCGAGGTCGCCGAGCGGTGCGCGGCCTACGGTCTCGCCGCCGGCGTCGCCGAGTACGGCGCCGCCCTGTGGATCGACGGCCGTGCGATCTCGCTCGTCGACGAGGCCAGCGCCGCGGCCGTCGAGCGCGTCCGGACGGTGCTCGCCGCGCGCCCCGGCGTGGAGGTCGGCGCGAGCCACGAGCACACCATCCGCGCGTGGCGCCGCGACGCCCGCGGGAACCGCCGCGGGCTCGACGCCGACGACCTCGCGGCCGCTCTGCGCGCCGCGCTCGACCGCCCACTGCGCCCGGTCCTCGGCGACGACCAGACCGACCTCGTCCCCGCCGGCATCGACAAGGCCTCCGGGCTCTCCGCCCTCATCGCCATGCTCGACGCAACGACGGGGTCAGGCACCGTGCGTGCGGCTTCACGGCTCGCCTTCGCGTGCGGCGACTCGACCGAGGACGCGTGCATGCTTCGCTTGGCCGACCGCGCCGCCGTGCCGCATCACGCCGCGAAGGTCGCGAAGCTCGTCCCCGGTGCGCGCGTCGCGAAGCGGCCGCACCAGGCCGGCCTGGCCGAGGCCGTCGGCGAGCTCATCGGCCACAAGCCGGGCGGCTGCCCGCGCTGCGCGGCGCCGACGCTCGGCGCCGGCGACGCGCTTCTCATGGAGGTGCTCGGAGCCCGCGAGGCGGGCCCGGGCGGGATGGCCGGGAGCGCGCTGAAGCTCGTCGTGAAGGAGCGGCTGCATGGCCGCCGCTGACGTCCTGCGCGCGCCGCAGCAGGCGCGCCGGCTGGCCGCGCACCTGCGGACGCCGCTGCACCGCGACGCCTACGCGCTCGTCTTCAACTCGGCGTTCACCGCCGCGCTCGGGCTCATCTACTGGATCGTCGCCGCGAAGGCCTACGACGCCCACGCGGTCGGCGTGAACTCGGCGCTGATCTCGAGCATGATGTTCCTCGCCGGCCTCGCCTGCCTGGACCTCCCGAACGTCCTCATCCGGTTCCTCCCGGACGCCGGCGAGCGCGCGGCCCGGATCGTGCGCTGGTGCTACCTGCTCACGGGCACCATCGCGCTCATCGCCGCGTCGGTCTTCCTGCTCGGCATCGACGCCTGGGCGCCGAAGCTCGCGTTCCTGAACTCGACGCCGGCCCTCACCGGGTGGTTCGTGCTGGCGACGATCGTCTGGGTCGTCTTCGTCATACAGGACGGCGTGCTGACCGCGTTCGGGCGCGCCGTGTGGGTGCCGGCCGAGAACGCCGTCTTCTCGGTGCTGAAGCTCGTCCTCCTCGCCGTCCTCGCCGGCGCGATGCCGATGTACGGCATCTTCGTCTCGTGGACGGTCGGCGTGCTCGTCGCCGTCATCGGGGTGAACATCGCGATCTTCACGCGCGTCGCCAAGCAGCGCCGCCCGCGCGCCGCGACCGAGCCGGCGCTCAACCCGCGCGATCCGGCGATGGTCCGCTTCTTCGCGGCGGACTACGCCGGCGCCCTCGGCTGGCTCGCGTCGGTGAACCTCATGCCGGTGGTCGTCACCGCCACCGCCGGCGCGACGACGAACGCGCACTTCGCGCTGCCGTGGGCTGTCGCGTTCCCGCTCTACGCCGTCGCGGCGAACGTCGGCGCGTCGCTCCTGCTGCACGGCGCCTCCAACCGCGCCCAGCTGCCGGTGCTCGTCCGCCGCGCGACCAGGCAGGCGCTGTGGGTGCTGCTGCCGTCGATCGTCGTGCTCGGCGTCTTCGCGCCGCAGATCCTGATGCTCTTCGGCGACGAGTACGCGGACCACGGCGTGACGCTGATGCGGCTGCTGCTGCTCGGCGCGCTGCCGAACCTCCTGCTCGCGCTGGCGATGAACGTCGCGCGGATCGAGCAGCGCATGGCTGTCGCGGTGACGGCGCTGTGGACGCAGGCGATCATCGCGCTCGGGCTCGTCGTCCCGCTCATCCACATGTGGGACGTCACCGGCGCCGGGATCGCGTGGCTCACCAGCCAGACGGTCGTCGCGCTCGGCCTCGTCGTGCACGGGCGGACGCGCACCCACGCGGGCCGCGTCCGCAGCGCCAAGCTGCGCGCCCGAGCGGCCGAGGGCCTGAGCGGCGCGTGGATGCGCCGTGCGCGCGGCGCCGCCGCCGCGGCCGAGCCGCTCGCCGAGCTCGCCCGCACCCGCCCCGACGTCCTCCCGGCCGGGTTCAGCACCTACGCCGCGCCGACGGACTCCGACACGGTCGTCGTGTTCGCGCGCGCCGAGGGGCGCACCCGCGCGGTCGTCAAGCTGGCGTGGACCCCCGCCGGAGCGGTCGCGCTCGCGGCGCAGACCGACGCGATCGCCGCCGTCCGCGCGCTCGAGGGCCTCGGCGACTGGCGCACGCTCCTTCCGGAGGAGCTCGATCGCGGCACCGTCGACGGCCGGCCCTACGTCGTCGAGCAGGCGCTCCAGGGCGTCGACGGCCGCCACCTCGCCGCCGCCGGGCCGGACGCGCTGCGCGACGCGGTGACCGCGGCCGCCCGCGGCATGGCCCCGCTCTACGCGGCGACGGCGCTCGACCGCGTCGTCGACGCGCGGCTGCTCGACACGCTCGTCGCCCGGCCGTTCGCGACGCTGGCGACGGCGTACGGGCGCGGCGCCGGTCCTGCGCTCGACCGCCTGCGCGAGGACCTCTCCGCCTCCATCGCCGGGCGCGTCGTCCGCCTCGGCCGCGTGCACGGCGACCTGTGGCTCGGCAACGTCCTGCTCGACGAGCGCGCCTCGCGGCTGACGGGCGTCGTGGACTGGGAGGCGTCGCGGGCGGAGGACGTGCCCGGCGCCGACATCGCCCATCTCATCGTGGCCGCCCGCAGCCACCGCGACGCGCGGTCGTTCGGCGACGTGGTGCGCAACCGGCTCGCGGCCGGCACGCTGGAGGCGTGGGAGGAGGAGCTGCTCGCCCCGTACGCCGACCCGGCGACGGGCGGGCTCGAGGTCCGCTCGCTGCTCGTGCTGGCCTGGCTGCAGCACGCCGTCGCGCGGCTGGAGCAGAGCAGCTTCCACTCGCCCCGCCGCTGGCTGCGGCGCAACGTCGACCCCGTCCTGCTGGCGGCGGAGCGCTGACCCGGTGCTGACCGTCGCCGCCACCGTCCTCGCCGCGGGCCTCAGCGCCGCCACGGCCGAGCCCGCCAAGGCCTCGCCGTGGAAGCTCAGCTTCGTCGAGCACTTCGACCGCCCGCTCGACGACGACGTCTGGGGCCGCTACGAGGGCCAGCCCGGCGGCGACCCCGGCGGCTGGTGGGAGCCGTCGCACGTCGTCGTGCGCAACGGCACGCTGCGGCTCGAGACGTACCGCGACCCGCGCTACGGCAACCGCTGGGTGTCGGGCGGCGTGTCGAACTCGCAGGTGCTCAAGCAGCGCTACGGCCGCTACGAGGTGCGCTTCCGGATGAACGCCGGCCGCGGCGTCGCCGGGATCCTGCTGCTGTGGCCGGTCGCCGACCACTGGCCGCCCGAGATCGACTTCGCGGAGAACGGCGGGGCGTCCACGAAGCGCACGCGCATGTCGGCGACGCTGCACTACGACGCCGACAACAAGCAGATCCAGCGCGAGGTCGAGGCCGACTTCACGCGCTGGCACACGATGGGCGTGCGCTGGACGCCGGGCAAGCTCGTCTACACGATCGACGGCCGCACGTGGGGCACGGTGCGCAGCAAGCACGTGCCGGACGAGCGGATGGAGCTCGCGATGCAGGCGCAGGCCGGCACGTGCGGCGACGAGTACGCGCCGTGCCCGGACGAGACGACGCCCGACCGCGTGACGCTCGAGGTCGACACGGTGCGCGCGTGGGCGTACAAGCCGAAGCGGGCGCGGCGATGAGGCGAACGCTGCGCATCGTCGCCGCCGCGGCCTGCATCGCCGCGCCGCTGCTGATGCTCACGGGCGGCCAGTCGCCGGTGCGCGTCCTGGCGACGTTCCTGCTCTTCGTGATGGCGCCGGGCGTCGCCGCGCTGCCGTGGCTGGCGCCGCGGCTGACGGCGCCCGAGCCCGCGCTGGTCGTCGTCCCCAGCATCGCCGTCTCGATCGTGCTCGCGCAGGCCATGCTCTGGGCCGGCGTGTGGGACCCGCGCGCGGCGACGTGCGTGCTCGCCGCCGCGTGCCTCGTGACGATCTGCCTGCAGCTGAGCCGCGAGGAGAGGGTCCGGTGACCGCCGTGCCGCACGGCACGCCCATCGGGGCCGCGGCGCGGCGGGTGCCACGGGAGGCCGTGCTGCACGGGTCGCTCGCCGGCGCGGCGCTCTGCGCGTGGGGCGTGGCGATGCAGGACGCCGACGTCTCGAAGATGAACGGCTACGGGCTGCTCGCCGCGCTGCCCGTCACGTACTACGTCGCGCTCGCGATCCTCACCGCCGGCTTCGCGATCGCGGTCTCGCAGCGCGAGGCGCGCGGGCCGTACCTCGCGCTCTACGCGCTCGCGCTCATCGTCGTCCTCCACGGGACGACCGCGGTCCTCTACCCCGAGGCGCGGTACGCGTGGACGTACAAGCACGTGGGCGTCGTCGACTACATCGCGCAGCACGGCAGCGTCGACCGGTCGATCGACATCTACCAGAACTGGCCGGGCTTCTTCGCGCTGAACGCGTGGCTCAGCGAGACCGCCGGGATCGCGCCGCTCGACTACGCCGCGTGGTCGCAGGTGTTCTTCGAGCTCGTCAACATCGCCGCACTGCTCTTCGCCGTCCGCGGGCTGACCACCGACGTCCGCCTGCGCTGGCTGACGGTGTGGGTCTTCGTCGTCGCCAACTGGATCGGCCAGGACTACTTCGCGCCGCAGGCGCTCGGGTTCGCCGCCGGGCTCGTGGTGATCGGGCTGATCGTCCGCACGGCGCCATGGTCGCGACCGCCGCGCTCGCGGCTCGGCTGGTCGCTCATCCGCTGGTCGACGCGCCTCGCGCGGTTCGTGCTGCGCGGCCGGCCGCCGCAGCTGCAGCGCCACGAGCCGGTGCCCGTGAGCGGCCGCGTCGCGCTCGTCGTCGGGACGGTCTGCTGGCTCGCCGTCGTCGTCAGCCACCAGCTCTCCCCCGTGATGCTGCTGCTCGCCGTCGGCTCGCTCGCCGTCGTCGTGCGCCGCCCGCCGATCTGGGTCGTCGCCGCGATGTGCGTCACCGAGCTGTGGTGGGTCTGGCTCGGCTACGACTTCGTCAGCAGCCACTTCGGGCTCTTCGAGATCGACCCGTCGCTCACCGCGCGCCAGACCGCCGAGTCGCTCGGGCCGGGCGCGCCGGGCGTCGACCTCGGCGTCACGCTCTCGCGCTCGGCGATGCTGCTGCTCGGCCTGCTCGCGGTCGCCGGCTTCGTCCGCCGCGTCCGGCAGGGGCGCTGGGACGCCGTGCCCGTCACGCTCGCCGCCGCGCCGGTGCTGCTCGTCGGACTGCAGTCCTACGGCGGCGAGGGCCCGCTGCGGATCTACCTCTTCGCGTTGCCGTGGCTCGCGTTCTTCGCCGCGACGGCGCTGCTCCCGCGGGACGGCGCGCAGTCGGCGCTCGCCCGCACGTGGCGCCCGGTCGCGGCGACGGCGGCGATCGGGGTCGGCGCGCTCTTCGGCTACTTCGGCCAGGAGACGACGAACTACATGACGCGCGCGGACGTCGACGCGGTCGCCTGGTACTACGACACGACGCCCGGCGACGCGCGGATGGCGCTCGTCGCGTACTCGATCCCCGAGCGGCCGGTCGCCTCGTACTCGCGCCACCTCGAGATGCCGGACGAGCTCGCGCAATCGGCGTCGTTCCGCGCCGCGCTGGCGTCGGGCGACGAGCGCCGCATCCGCGACCGGCTCGTCGCGCAGATGACCGCGGGCGAGCAGGAGCGGCCGCGCTTCCTGGTCTGGACCCCGAGCCAGGAGCGCTACCTGCGCTACCACGCGATCGCCGGCGAGCGCGGGATCGCCGCGCTGCGCGACGTGCTCGGCTCGACGCCGCAGCTGCAGCTGGTGCACCGCAGCGGCGACGCCGCCGTCTACCGGCTCCGGCGCCCGGCGATCCCGGTCGACGAGCGCACGATGGACGCGCTCGTCGAGCGGTCCTTCACGCGCTGAACTGCCAGCCGTCGTCGGCGCCCGGCGTGCGCGTCAGCAGCGCCTTCGCCCGCCGGTAGGCCCGCCAGCCCGTCGTGCGCAGGTGCTCGCGCCGCGGGGGTGCCGGAGCGCCCCGGCGCTCGAGCCACTTGGCCACGTCGCTCGCGGGCGTCGTCGCGCGCAGCATGAGCCGGGCGAGCGCGAACGGGTCGTCGTCGGTCGCGCTGAACGCGTCCTTGACGCCGCACGCGCCCCGGAAGCCGGCGTCGCGCAGCTCGCGCTTCACGCGGCCGCTCGAGTACCCGTGCGGGTAGGCGAACGTGGTGATCGGCGCCTCGAGCGCGTCCTCGAGCAGCGCCTTGCTGCGCCCGATCTCGGACCGCAGCTGCTTCGTGCTCAGCGTGTCCATGTGCGGATGCGTGTGGCTGTGCGCGCCGACCTCGATGCCGCTCTCCGGCAGCTCGCGCACCTGCTTCCAGTCGAGCATCCACGGCGCGAGCTCGGGCGCGACGGACGGCCGGACGCCGCCGCGCAGGAGGCCCGTCGCGATGAAGAGCGTGGCCGTGAGCTCGCGGTCGAGGAGGACCGGCGCGGCGACGGAGAGGACGTCGGCGAACCCGTCGTCGAACGTGATCAGCACCGCGCTGTCGAGCAGCTCGTCGTCGCGCCGGCGCTGCGCCTCGATGAGCTGGCTGACCGTGAGCGGCGTCAGCCCGCTATCGGCGACGAGGTCCATGTGCGCCGCGAACGTCCGCTCGTTCACCGCGTAGTCGCGGCCGAGAGGAGCAGTGTCGGTTGACACTGCGTGGTAAAGCAGGATCGGGACGAGCGCCACGGGCGGCGCGAGTCTACGCTGCGCCCTCCGATGTCGGGCGTCCTGCGGCTCATGCGACGGTTCGAGCGGCGCCGCCGCTTCTGGGCGGACGTCGACGTCCGCGGACGCGACGAGTGCTGGCCGTGGCTCGGCGCCCGGGACGCCAACGGGAGCCCCGTGTACGACGGCCAAGCGGCCGGGCTCGTCGCGCACCAGCTCGTCCGCGGGTCGCTGCCAGAGGGCGAGCCGGTCCGCACCTGCGGGCACGCGTGGTGCGTGAACCCGGGGCACCTGACGTTCCGATAGGGGTCCTGGCCATGTGTTCGATTGAAGGACCGGGCCCCATGCCCCACTCTTCCCATCGCGAGGCGAGCGTTCAGGATTGAACGCAGACCTCACGAGACGACAAAGGCAAGCGCGTCGCGAGGCGTGCACGCAAAGCCAGAGGTCTCCCCTGACCGGAGAAGGACGTCGGGGAGATGGCTCAGCTCCCGGCTCGGCCACCCGGAGAACGTCGTCAAGGAGGATGCATGTCGGGTATCCCGGCTCCTCGTCGTCTCGGGCGTGCCGTGCGTGTCTTCACGCCGGTCGTCCTCAGTCTTGCGGTCCCCGCGACCGCCGCCGCAGTGCCCGCCGACAAGGCGAACGATGCCCCCGGCCAGGAGAAGAAGGCCGAAGAGCAGCAGCAGCCCACCGGCGACCAGAGCCAGGCCGGCGAGGACCACGGCCAGGCGGCCGAGGACCACGGTCAGGGCCAGGACGCCGAGCACGGCCAGGACGGCGAGGACCACGGCCAGGCCGGCGAGGACCACGGGCAGTCGGGCGAGGACCACGGGCAGTCGGGCGAGGACCACGGCAACGACCAATCCGGCAACGAGCAGGGCGAGGACGAGTCCGGCGACGAGCAGGGCGACGACGAGTCCGGCGAGGACCAGTCGGACAACGGCCAGGACGCCGAGCACGGCCAGGACGGCGACGACCACGGGCAGGCCGGCGAGGACCACGGCCAGGGCCAGGACGCCGAGCACGGCCAGGACGGCGAGGAGCACGGCAACGCCGGCGACGACGACCAGCAGGACGACGACGACCAGATCCCCGGCAACGGCGACGACCAGGGCGGCAACGACGTCGTCGTCGGCGGCGGCGAGATGGAGAGCGGCGGCGACGACTCCGGCGACAAGCCGTCGGAGGACAAGCCGGCCGAGCAGAAGTCGACCACCGCGTCCTCGGGCGACAACTCCGCGCCGGCCAACGACGTGCGCGTCGACCTGCCGGCGCCCGCGCAGGGCCCGGTCGCGATGACGATCCCGAGCAAGCGCGTCAGCGTGAGCCGCCGCGTCATCACGATCCGCCTCACGCCGTACTCGGTGAAGTTCGCGCGCGTGTACGTCAACGGCAAGCGCGTCGAGGTCCGCCGTCAGGGCAAGCGCGTCACGGCCGTCATCGACCTCCGTGGCAAGACCGCCGGCACGTACACCGTGCGCACGTACGTCATCACGAAGACGGGCAAGGTCCGCAACGGCGTGCGCCGCTTCCAGGCCTGCGCCACCGTGCCGACGCCGTTCCGTCGCGCCGCGTAGCACCAGCTCTCCTTCGGGAGCGCGAAGGGACTCGAGGGGTCGCCGGTGTTCTGCCGGCGGCCCCTTCGTCGTTAAGAAGGGAAGGACTTGCGCGCTGGTCAGCAGATCTGGACCGACGTTCGATTGCAGGCCCTTCTCCTCACGTTCACCATCCTCTGCAGAGGTGAGCGGGGCAGGATGCCCAGCGAGCCTCTCGAGACGACAAAGGCAACCTCGTCGTGAGGCGGGGGCGCAAAGCCAGAGGTCTCCCCTTGACCGGAGCAACGTCAGGGAGATGGCTCAGCTACCGGCTCGGCCACCCGGAGAACGTCGTCAAGGAGGAACAATGTCGGGTACCCCGGCTCCTCGTCGTCTCGGGCGTGCCGTGCGTGTCTTCACGCCGGTCGTCCTCACTTCAGCGCTCGTCGTCCCGATGATCTCGTCGGCCGACCAGCCGCAGGGCAAGAACGTCAACGCCGGCCCGAACGGGATCGGCAACGGCCAGCAGGGCCCCAACGGGCTCGGCGGCGGCCAGCCCGGCCCGAACGGCCTCGGCAACAACGGCGCCAACGGCAACGAGGCGCAGGTCGCCGCCAACGCCGCGCAGGGTCAGCAGGGCGACCAGGGGCAGCCGGGCCAGCCGGGCAACCCCGGCGGCAACGGCCCGGCCGGTCCCGAGGGCAACAACGGGAACCCGCAGCAGGGCAACCCGGCCGCCAACGGTCCCGAGGGCCCGCAGGGCAACAACGGCAACCCCGGCAACGAGGGCCAGAACGGCCCGCAGGGTCCGCAGGGCAACGAGGGCCAGGCCGGCGACGACCACGGCCAGGCCGGTGAGGACCACGGCAAGCCGGAGAACCCCGGTCAGTCCGGTGAGGACCACGGTCAGGCCGGCGACGAGCACGGCAAGCCCGAGTCGCCCGGCAAGAGCGACGAGGACCACGGCAAGTCCGGCGAGGAGCACGGCAAGCCCGAGCACCCGGACCACCCCGACCACCCGGACCATCCGGACCATCCGGACCATCCCGACCACCCGGACACGCCGAACGGCAACGGGAACGGGAACGGGAACGGCAACGGCAACGGCCATGGCCACGGCAACGGCGGCGGCCACAAGCCGACCTCGGGCACCGACGGCAAGGCCGGCGCCGACGGCAAGGACGGCCTGAGCGCCACGCCGAGCTTCGCCCCGTCGACGTCGGTCACGACGGTGATGACGAGCAAGCGCGTCTGCACCAGCAAGCGCAAGATCACCATCCGCCTGACCCCGTACAGCGTCAAGGCCGCCCGCGTCCTCGTGAACGGCAAGTTCGTGAAGATCCGCCGCCACGGCAAGCGCGTCACCGCGGTCGTCGACCTCCGCGGCAAGAAGGCCGGCACCTACACGGTCCGCACCTTCGTCGTGACCCGCCACGGGAAGCTCCGCATGGGCACCCGCCGCTTCAAGGCCTGCGCGACGGTCAAGACGCCCGTCCGCAAGGTCGTCAAGAAGAAGACGGCCAAGAAGCACTAGCCCCAGCTCGCCCCTCCGGGCAAGGCGCGAAGGAACCCGGGGCCGCCGGCACGCAAGTGTGCCGGCGGCCCCCGCGCCGTTCAGGAGGCCGCGCCGACCTCGACGCCCGCGCTCGCCGCGGGCGCCGCCGCGCGGCCCAGCACGAAGTCGGCGCACCGCTCGGCGATCATCAGCGTCGCCGCATGCGTGTTCGCGGACACGACGCGCGGCATGACCGACGCGTCGGCGACCCGCAGGCCCTCGACGCCGTGGACGCGCAGCTCGGTGTCGACCACGCCGTCCTCCGGCGAGCCGATCCGGCACGTCGACGTCGGGTGGTACTCGTGCTCGCACGTCGCGCGCAGCCAGTGCTCGAGCTGCTCCCGCGAGCCGATCGAAGCGCCCGGGTTGAGCTCCTCGCCCAAGATCCCGGCGAGCGGCGATCGCGACGCGATGTCCCGCGCCAGCTCGATCGCCTTGAGCATGGCGTCGACCTCGCTCTGCTGCGACAGCGCGTTGTTGAGGATCCGCGGATGGTCCGCCGGATCGGCCGACCGCAGCGTCACGGACCCGCGGCTCGTCGGCCCGATGAGGGCCGCGCCGATGGTGAACGCCGGCGCACCGGTCTTGCGGAACCCGTGCTCCCAGAAGTAGACGGGCGCCTGGAGGAACTGGAAGTCCGGCGCGGGCAGCGACGGATCCGACTTCCAGTGGACGGCGGCCTCGGCGACCGTCGACGAGAGCTTGCCCTTCCCGCGCGCCGCCCACGGCGCCAGGTACTTGATGTCGGCGGCGTCGTCGAGCGTGTCCGCCGTCGTGCGCCAGTTGAGGAAGCACATCGGGTGCTCCATGAGGTTGCGCCCGACCTGCGCGCTGTCGACCGCGACGGCGATGCCGTGCTCGCGCAGCTGGTCGGGGGCGCCGATGCCCGACAGCATGAGCAGCTGCGGCGACCCGTACGCGCCGGCCGTGACGATGACCTCGCGCTCGGCGCGCGCGGTCTTCACCGATCCGCCCTGCTCGTACTCGACGCCGACCGCGCGCCCGCCCTCCAGCACGATCCGCCGCACGTGCGCGCCGGTGACGACGTCGAGGCCGTCGCGGCCCTTCGCCGGCTTGAGGAACGCGAGCGACGCGCTCAGCCGCCGGCCCTTCTTCGTCGTCGTCTGCAGCAGCGTCACGCCCTCCATCTGCGCGCCGTTGCAGTCGGGGGTGCGCTCGATGCCGGCGGCGACGGCCGCCTCCGTGAACGGCTCCCACGTCTTCGAGAGCCAGCGGTCGCGCGTGATGTGCAGCTCGCCCCCGACGCCGTGGTACTCGTCGCGGATCTCGGCGTTGTCCTCGGACCGCTTGAAGTACGGGAGCACCTCGTCGTAGCTCCACCCGGCCGCGCCCTCCTCGGCCCAGCGGTCGAAGTCCGACCGGTGCCCGCGCACGTAGAGCATCGCGTTCATCGACGACGACCCGCCGAGCATGCGCCCGCGCGGCAGGTACCAGCGGCGGCCGTAGAGGCCGGGCTCGGGCTCGGAGAGGTAGTTCCAGTCGGCGGGGCCCTGGAACAGCGTCGGGAAGGCGGCCGGGGCGCGCGCCGATGCGGCGGTCGGTGCCGCCGGACTCCAGCAGCAGCACGCGGGCGCCGTCCGCGGTGAGGCGATTGGCGATGACGCAGCCGGCCGAGCCGGCTCCCACCACGACGAACTCGTACGTCTCCATCAGGCTCTCCTCGTCGCCGACGAGGCCACCCTAGACCACCGTCCAGGGCTCGACGCGCCACCCGGTGACGAGCTGCGCGAGGACGTACGGATCGGCCTCCGCGAAGCGCTGCGCCTCCTCCGCGTCGCGGAAGACGATGAGCGCGCCGTGGGGTGGATCGCCGAGCGCGCCGGCCAGCACGATGGCGTCCGCGTCCTTGCCGCCGGCGATGGCGGCCAGGTGCGCCTCGCGATGCGGGGCACGCTTCTCGAGGATGCCGTCGACGTAGTCGTAGAACAGCGCGTGCAGGCGCTCGGGGGTGCTCATCCAGCGGACGCTAGACGAGCGTCCGCGGATCAGCCCTGCAGGCGGGCGCCCAGCTCGCCGCGCAGCGTGGCGAGCTCGGTGACGGCGGCGCCGATGTAGGCGTCGGTCGTCGCGAGGATGTCGGCCTCGAGGTCGGCCATGTACGCGCGCTCGGCGGCGAGCTCGCACAGGGACGCCAGGGCGCGCTCCTCGTAGAGGCCCTCGAGGCGGGCCTTGACGTCAAGGGCGCTCATGGTGGGGAGGGCGGGGTGGCTCATGACGATGATCTTGCCGCCGCGGACGAGCCCTGGCATCGGGGAAGACCCCCTACCTGTCCCCAGTCATCCCCCTACTTCCCCGCAGAACGCCGAAGGCCGCCCCCGGGAGGACGGCCTTCGACGGCACCTCTAGCGGGCGGCGCGGATCTGGTGGTTGGCCTGGAAGAGCTCGTCCGGGTCGACGGACGCGCGGATGTCGCGCAGGCGCTTGTAGCGCGTCGACTCGAACATCGGGCGGGTGTCGGAGGGGTGCTCGACGAAGTTCAGGTAGCGGGCGCCGTTGTCCCAGGGAGCGAGGGCGAGGGTGACCTTCTCGAGGTGCGACTCGACCGCGATGGCGCTCTCGACGTCCATCGCCATGCCGACGGCGAACGAGGCGAACTTGCCGTTGAGCTTGGGCAGCGCGCCCGCGTTCTGCGGCTCACGGGCGAGCGCTCCGCCGAGGTGGCGCAGCTCGAGCATGAGCAGCGGCGAGCGCGACTGGTGGCCGCCGACGGCGACGAACGTGTCGACCGCCTCCGGGGTCAGCTCGTCGATGAGCATGTGCGCGCCGGCGACCCCGGGCACCGGGTTCTCCGGATCCATGTGGAAGTGGTTGAGCGCCTCGGCGTCCATCATCCCGCCGAGCTCCATCTCCGGCCCGAGCGCGCGGATCGCCTCCGAGGCGGCCTTGCCGGCGGCCTCGTCGCCGAGGTGCACGACCTCGATGTTGATGAACGAGCGGCCGCGCAGCGGCTCGGGGATGTCGGGGATCGGAGGCAGGTTGAGGAACCGCGCGTAGCTCGTCGTGTCCTCCGTCAGCGTGTCGACGTAGGTCCGCCAGACGTGCATGACCTCGGCGCCGCGCTCGATCGGGAAGAGCATCGACGCGCCGAAGATGTCGGGCTCCGCGAAGAGCTCCATCTCCAGCGCCGTGACGACGCCGAAGTTGCCGCCGCCGCCGCGGACGGCCCAGAAGAGATCGGGCTCGTTGTCGGCGGTCGCGCGGACCTCGCTGCCGTCGGCGAGGACGATCTCGACGGCCGTGACCGTGTTCGAGGCGAGGCCGTGCTTGCGGCCGACCCAGCAGAACCCGCCGCCGAGCGTGAAGCCCACGACGCCGACGTCCGGCGACGAGCCGAGCGCGGGGACGAGCCCGTGCGGAGCGGTCTTCGTCGTGACGTCGAGCCAGATGGCGCCGGCCTCGACGCGGACGCGGCGGGCGTACGCGTCGACGTGGACGTCGCGCATCTCGTGCGTCTTGACGAGGATCGTCCCGTCGAGCGCGGCAAGAGCGGCGGCGTTGTGGCCGGTGCCCTGCGCGGCCACCTTGAGGCCGTGCTCGCGGGCGAAGTCGACGACGGCGACCACGTCGGCGCTCGAGCGCACGATCGCGACCGCGGCGGGGCGCTGGTCGATCGCGAGGTTCCACGCTGCACGGGCCTCGTCGTAGCGCGCGTCGGCGGGGCCGATGGCCGAGCCGGTGATCCGGGCGTCGAGCGCGCTGACGTCGGCGAGCAGCTGGTCGTGGATGAGCATGGGTGGGGGTCCTTTGAGGTGGAGGGAAGCGGCTGCGTCGTGGAGTGACGTGCATGCTGCGCTCCTGCCCATGCATCGGCATCGGGGGGTTCCCTAGCGTTCGCGAGCGGTCCCGCCGCCGGGGTTGCTCGGGGCCCCGGCTAAGGCTCGAGGACGATCTTGCCGAGCGCGCCGCGACCGTCGAGCAGCTTCAGCGCGTCGGCCGTCTGCTCGAGCGGGAACCGCGCCCCGACGATCGGGTTGACGATGCCCTGCTCGATCATCGGATCGAGCGCCGCGCCGATCTCGCGCGTGACCTCGGGCTTCGACATCACGTAGGCGCCCCAGCCGGCGCCGACCACCGAGACGTTGTTGAGGAGCAGCCGGTTGACCTTGACCTCGGGGATCGAGCCGGCGGTGAAGCCGACCACGACCGCGCGGCCGTCCTCGGCGAGCGAGCGGAGGCTGTCGGTGAACCGGTCGCCGCCGACGGGGTCGATGACGACGTCGACGCCGCCGCCCGACCACTCCTTCGCCTGGTCCTTCCACGGCCCGTCCGAGCGCACGACCTCGTCGGCGCCCGCCTCGCGCGCGACGCGCTCCTTCTCGTCGCTCGACACGACGCCGATCGTGCGCGCGCCGAGCCCCTTCGCGACCTGGATCGTCGCCGTGCCCACGCCGCCCGCGGCGCCGTGGACCAGCACCGTCTCGCCCTCGCGCACGCGCCCGCGCGTGACGAGCGAGAAGTACGCCGTGTGGTAGTTGAGGATCAGCCCGGCGCCCTGCGCGGCGTCGAGCTTGTCCGAGAGCCTGAACGTGAAGTGCTCCGGCGCGACCGCGCGCTCGGCGAACCCGCCGAGGAAGCAGAAGCCCATGACGCGGTCGCCCGGCGAGAAGCCCGAGTCATCGCTCGCCTCGCGGACGGTGCCCGCCACCTCGCTGCCGGGGACGAACGGCAGCGGCGGCTTCATCTGGTACTGGCCGCGCGTCTGCAGGACCTCCGGGAACGACACCCCGGCCGCCTCGACGTCGATCACGACGCCGCTGCCGGGGGTCATCATGTGCGACGCCTCCGGCTCGGGGGCGTCGTCGACGACCTTGACGCTGTCGGGGCCTTCGAGCTCGACGATCTGGACGGCGCGCATGAGGGCGCCGCAGCCTACAGGCCGGGCGGGTGGCGGACCGTGTAGCCCGCGGTGGGGCGCAGGTCCGACGTCCAGCGCGAGCCCGCGATGCGCTTCGCCGACGTGTCGAAGCGCCGGTTGAGGATGCGGATCCAGGTGTGGCTCGGGTTCGCGTAGATCGTGATGTACCGGCCGGGGCCGGGCGCGCCGTAGCTCATCAGGCCCGACGAGTCGCGCGGGACGCGGAGCATCCCCATCGCGTGCAGGACGTACGAGACGGTGCCCGAGCAGTCGTAGCCGGTGTCGTTGAACGAGCCGTGGCCGCCGCCCCACTTGTACGGCGCGCGAGCGATGCGGTTCGCGGCGCGGATCGCTCGCCGCACGCGGATCGGCAGGCCGCTGCGGCCGCCGCGGCTGCTGCTGCGCAGCCGCGCGCGCTTGAGCACCGGGTGGCGGCCGCGGATGCCGAGCGCGCGCCACGTCGCCGGGCCGACGATGCCGTCGGCGGTCAGTCCGTGCGCGCGCTGGAACCGCTTGACGGCGCGCTGCGTGCCGGGCCCGAAGACGCCGTCGGCGGTGACGCCGAGATGCCGCTGCGCGAGCCGTACGCTGGCGCCCCGCGTCCGCACGCGGGCACGGCCGCTGCCGCCGCGGTGGATCCGGTGGACCTTCTTGAGCATCCGCCACGTCGCAGGGCCGGCAACGCCGTCGGCAGTGAGGCTGTGCTTGCGCTGGAAGCGCTTGAGCGCCCGCGCCGTGCCCTTCCCGAACGCGCCGTCGGCGCGGATCCCGAGCAGCCGCTGCAGCTTCTTGACCGCCGCGCCGTGGTCGTGGCGCTTGACCGGCCGCTCGGCGTGAGCGGACGACGCGGGCACGAGCAGCGCAACGAGAACGGCGATGACGCGAAGGGATCGGGGCATGGGCGCACAACCGGGCGGACGGAAGCCCGGAGCGGCGGCAAGCTACCCACGACCTCGCAAGTGTCCGCAAGATCCCTTGCAGGAGCAGGAACTGCACGCTCTCGTGCGACGAGGTCAGCGTGCGAGGAGCGCCATGGCGGCGTTGTGGCCGCCGATGCCGGAGACGCCTCCGCCGCGACGGGCTCCGGCCCCGCAGACGAGGATCCGCTCGTCGTCGGTCTCGACGCCCCAGCGTCCGGCGTCCTCCGGCGTCTCCGCCCAGGGCCACGCGAGGTCGCCGTGGAAGATGTTGCCCTCCGGGAGGCCGAGCTCGCGCTCGAGGTCCAGCGGGGACTTCACCTCGACGCAGGGCGCGCCGTGCGCATCGAGCGCGATGCAGTCGCGGATCGGCTCGGCGAGGTGGGCGTCGAGCTGGTCGAGGTAGCGCTCGGCGAGCGTGCGCTTCGTGCCGTCGTGGTCGGCGGCGAAGAGCGCGGGCGGCGTGTGAAGGCCGAAGAGCGTCAGCGTGTGCAGCCCCGGCGGGACGATCGAGGGATCGGTGAGCGAGTGGCAGTAGAGCTCCGCCGGGGCGGGGCCGGGCAGCTCGCCGCGGGCGGCCGCCGCGTACGCCGCCTCGAGCTCGTCCCACGTCTCGTTCAGCCGGAACGTCCCGGCGAACGCGTCCTCCGAGGCGACTCCGGACCGCAGCCGCGGCAGCCGCGTGAGCAGGAGGTTGACCTTCGTCTGGCTGCCCGGTGCGGTCGCCGGCGCCGGCCGGCCGCGCAGCCGCGCGAGCGCCGCCGGCGCGACGTTCGCGACGACGTGGTCGGCGGTGACGGCGTGCTCCGCGCCGTCGTGGCGGTAGGTGACCGTGCCGCCGTCGACGTGGACGACCTCGGCGCCGGTGAGCAGCTGCGCTCCCGCCGCGCGCGCGGCCGCTTCGAGCGCGCCGCTGACCGTGCCCATGCCGCCGACCGGCACGTCCCACGGGCCGCCGACGAGGTGGTAGAGGAAGCAGCGGTTCTGCGCGAGCCCGGGATCGTCGAGCGACGCGAACGTCCCGATGAGCCCGTCCGTCGCGACGACGCCGCGCTCGAGCGGGTCGGCGAACCGCTCGCGCAGCGTCTCCCCCAGCGGCCGCTCGACGAGGTCGCGCCACGCCTCCTCGCCCATGAGCGCCCGCGCCTCGCCCGCCGCGGGCAGCGGCTCGAGCAGCGACGGGAAGAGCCCGGCGGCCATCGCGCCGGTCATCGCGTAGAACGCCTGCCACGCCGCCGACGGCGCCGTCCCGTTGCCGACGAGCAGGTCGGGCGGCGCGTACGCCGACACCCGCCGCCGCGCGAGCCGGACGTCGATGCCGAGGTCGGACGCGATCCGCGGCGGCAGGAGGCTGACGAGGTACGCGTACCGCGAGAGGCGCGCGTCGTGGCCCGCGAACGGCCGCTCGCTCACCGCCGCGCCGCCGAGCACCGAGCGCCGCTCGAGGACGAGCACGCTGCGCCCCGCCCGCGCGAGGTAGGCGGCCGCGACGAGCCCGTTGTGGCCGCCGCCGGCGATGACGACGTCCGGCATGGCCCGAGCGTAGGGCGCGGAGCGAAGACGCTCCTCGCTGCGGCGCGGGCGCGCGGTCCTACGCTCTTCTGGTGCCCCTCCTCTCGGAGCTCACGACGCTGCGCCTGGGCGGCCCGGCCGGGCGGTTCGTCTCCGCGACGACCGCAGACGAGGTCGTCGCCGCTGTGCGCGATGCGGACGCGACCGGCGAGCCCGTGCTCGTGCTCGCGGGCGGCAGCAACGTCGTCGTCGCCGACGAGGGGTTCCCGGGCACCGTCGTCCACGTCGCGACGCGCGGCGTCGTGCGCAGCGACGACGGCGACCGCGCGCTGCTGACCGTGCAGGCCGGCGAGCCGTGGGACCCGTTCGTCGCGCGCTGCGTCGCCGACGGGCTCGCGGGCGTCGAGTGCCTCTCGGGCATCCCCGGCTCGGTCGGCGCGACGCCGATCCAGAACGTCGGCGCCTACGGCCAGGAGGTCAGCCAGACGATCACGGCCGTGCGCGTCCACGACCGCGCCACGGGCGAGACGACCACCCTCGCGCCGCAGGACTGCGGGTTCGCCTACCGCTCGAGCGCGTTCAAGCGCGAGCCCGGCCGGTGGGTCGTCCTCGAGGTCACCTTCGCCCTGCACCACGACGACCGCTCGCGGCCGATCGAGTACGCCGAGCTGGCACGGGCACTCGGCGTCGAGCGGGGCCACACCGCGCCCCTGGCCGACGTCCGCGAGGCGGTCCTGCAGCTGCGCCGCGGCAAGGGCATGGTCGTCGACCCCGCCGACCCGGACTCCGTCTCGGCCGGCTCGTTCTTCACGAACCCGATCCTCGACGCCGGCGCGTTCGCCCGGCTGGAGGAGCGCGTCGCCGAGGAGCTCGGCGACGGCGCCCGCCCGCCGCGCTGGGCGGAGGCCGACGGCCGGCTCAAGACGTCGGCCGCCTGGCTCATCGAGCGCGCGGGCTTCACGAAGGGCCACGGCGACCCCGCCACGGTCGCGATCTCCTCGAAGCACACGCTCGCGCTCACGAACCGCGGCGCGGGGACCTCGGCGCAGCTGCTCGCGCTCGCGTGGGAGATCGCGGACGGGGTCGAGCAGCGCTTCGGCGTGGCGCTCGTTCCCGAGCCCGTGCTCGTCGGTCAGCAGTGGGAGCGATCACTGGACGCTGACGCTCGCAGCACGTCCCGCTGAAAACGGGTACAACGCGTCCGAGATTCCGTTCCGCGACCTGATCTCGATCCTCGCCGATCCCGTCGATGAGGACGCCGATGAGCTCGTCCGGGCGCTGCTGGGTCAGCTGCCGGGCGTCGGCGTGGTCGTCTTCGACCGCGAGCTGCGCATGCGCGTCGCCGAGGGCACGGGGCTCGCGGACGCCGGCCTGGGCACGGCCAACGTGCGCGGCCGTCGCCTGCAGGACATCGTGCCCGCCGCGGCCGCCGAGGTCCTCGTCCCGCACTACCAGGCGGTCCTGACCGGCGAGCAGCGCTCGTTCGACTACGGGAGCGTCATCTCCGGCCGCGAGTACGGGATCATCGCCGGCCCGCTGCGCGACGCGCACGGAGCGATCGTCGCCGGCATCGCGCTCACCCATGACGTCACCGAGCGCGTTCAGCTCACCACGGCGATCGCGGAGGCCGAAGCCCACTTCCGGCTCATCTCCGAGAGCACGACCGACATCGTCTCGCTGCACGACCTCGAGGGCACGTACCTGTGGATCTCGCCGTCCGTCGAGACGCAGATGGGCTACACGCCCGGCGAGGTCGTCGGCAAGACGGCGTTCGACTTCGTCGAGCCGGAGGACGCGGAGCGGATCGCCGAGGTGCTGGGGACGCTGGCGGCCGGCGAGGCCGAGACGGTCGTCGCGACGTTCCGCATGCGCAACGCGTCGGGCGCGTACGTGTGGATCGAGAGCGTCGTCACGGCCATCGAGGGCACCGGCGGGCGCACCGAGCTGCGCGTCGCCTCGCGCGACATCACCGAGCGCAAGGAGCACGAGCAGCGGCTCGAGACCACGCGCGACGAGCTGCGCCGCCGGCTGGCGCAGACGAGCGCCCTGGCCCGCCTCGGCGAGCGCGCGCTCGAGGAGCCGGACCTGCGCCGCCTCATGGACGACGCGTGCACGCTCGTCGACGTGGTCCTCGGCGTGGCCCGGTGCGCGTTCCTCCCGAGCGCGGACGCCGAGGCGGCACGCGGGTGCGTCGAGTTCGTGGTCGGCGACCGCGAGGACCCCTGGGGCGAGCTCGCCGTCTGGGCCGATCGCGAGCGCGTCTTCGACAAGCACGACCTCGACTTCCTCCAGGCGGTCGCCCACATCGTCGGCGACGCCGTCCGGCGCACCGCCGCCGAGGACGCGGCCGTGCACCAGGCGATGCACGACCGCACGACCGGGCTGCCGAACCGGGCGTTGCTCGTCGACCGCCTCACGCAGGCGCTCGAGCGCCGGCGTGAGCGCGAGCGCGGCCGCGTGGGCGTCTTCCTGCTCGACCTCGACGGGTTCAGGGTCGTCAACGACTCGCTCGGCCACGCCGCCGGCGACGAGCTGCTCGCGCAGGTCGGCCCGCGGCTGCGCGGGGTCCTGCGCCCCGGCGACACCGTCGCGCGCTTCGGCGGCGACGGCTTCGCGATCGTCTGCGACGACATCCACGACGAGGCCCACGCGCAGCGGCTGGCCGAGCGGATCGCCGCCGCCTTCGCGCGGCCGTTCGTCGCGCGCGACCAGAGCTTCTTCGTCACCGCCAGCATCGGCGTCGTCGTCGCCGGGGCGGGCGACCTGGCCGAGCACGTCCTGCGCGACGCCGACGCCGCGATGTCGCGCGCCAAGGAGGCCGGCCGCGGCCGCTACGAGCTGTTCGACCCCCAGATGCGCGAGCGGATCGTCCGGCGCCTGCGCATCGAGGGCGACCTGCGCCGCGCGCTCGCGGCCGAGGAGCTGCGCGTCCACTTCCAGCCGATCTTCTCGCTGCCCGGGCGGCGCGTCGTGGGAGCCGAGGCGCTCGTGCGGTGGGAGCACCCGACGCAGGGCATGGTCCTCCCCGGCGAGTTCATCCCGGTCGCCGAGGACACCGGGCTCATCGTCCCGCTCGGCACGTGGGTGCTGCGCGCCGCGTGCCGGCACGCCGCGCGCTGGAACGACATCGACCTGACGGTGAACCTCTCCGCCCGCCAGCTCATGCAGCGCGACGTCGTCGACGTCGTCCGGCTCGCTCTCGCCGACAGCGGCCTCGAGCCGGGGCGGCTCGGGCTCGAGATCACCGAGCGCCTGCTCATGCAGGAGAGCGACGCGATGAGCGCGACCCTCGGCGCGCTGAAGGAGCTCGGCGTCCGGCTTGTGCTCGACGACTTCGGCACCGGCTACTCGTCGTTGAGCTACCTCAAGCGCTTCCCGCTCGACCGCCTGAAGATCGACCGCTCGTTCGTCGCCGGCCTCGAGGAGCGCGAGGACGACCGCGCGATCGTCGAGGCGATCGTGGGCATGTCGGCCGCGCTCGAGCTCGGCGTCATCCCCGAGGGCGTCGAGACCGAGGGGCAGCTCGAGATCCTCACGGCGCTCGGCTGCCGTACGGCGCAGGGCTTCCTGCTCGGCCGCCCGGTACCGCCCGGCGAGCTCACCGCGGCGTTCCCGTCGGTCACCGGCGGGGTAGGCGACGGGACATGACCCACCACCGCGACGGCGCCGATCGCGTCGGCCACGGCGAGGCGTCGCTCGGCGACGCGCAGGCCGCCAACCCGCCGGACGATCCCGCGTACATCAACGAGGACGCGTACGACCTCGACACCGACGTCGACTTCGAGGGCGAGGGCACTCCCCCGCCGAAGGAGCGCGACAACGAGGACCCCGCGCCGAACGCGCCGTAGCGCCCGGCGCTAGTCGACCTTCACGAGCCGCACCACGCGGTGCCCGCCGGCGAGCGGGCGCCGCCACGGGCCGTCGCCGTCCGGTGCGTCCTCTCGGTCGAGCAGCAGCGCGGCGAGCCGCCGCGCGTCGTCCAGCGACTGCGGCGGCGACGCGTACGCGCCGCCCTCGCGCCGGCTGAGCCGTGCGCTCAGCTGGTCCTCGACCTCGACGACGTACGACGGCCCCAGGGTCAGCTCGAGTTGGTGGTCCACGCGGACATCATCGCGTGGAGCGCAACTTCCGGCCGACCCGCCGTGTTCCGGTTCGATGCAACGAAGCAGTCTGAAGACCACGCTCGTGGCCCTCGTGACGCTGATCGTCGCCGTCTGCGCGGCCTCGCCGGCGCAGGCCCGGGTCACCATCGGCATCGGCGACCAGCACGCGTCGATGTTCGCTCATCCGGCGTTCCAGGCGCTGAAGATCAAGCGCGTCCGCTACTTCATCCGCTGGGACGCGGTCCGCAGGCCGTACGACCTCCAGGTCGCCAAGGACTACGTCGCCGCCGCGCGCGCGAACCGCAAGCGCGTCCTGCTGCACATCTCCAGCGACGACCTGCGCCGCCGCAAGGCGAAGCTGCCGTCGCTGAAGCGCTACCGCCGCGACGTCACGAAGCTCGTCAAGACGTTCAAGCGCCTCGGCGTGCGCGAGTTCGGCGCCCGCAACGAGGCCAACCACGACTCGCAGGCGACGTGGAAGAGCCCCAAGCGCGCCGCGCAGGAGTTCAAGATCGTCCGCAGGGCGTGCGGCAGGGGCTGCTCGATCGTGGCGCTCGACGTGCTCGACCAGCGCGGCGTCGGGCGGTACATGAAGCGCTTCTACCGCGCCCTCGGCAAGTACCGCCGTTACGCGCGCATCGTCGGCATCCACAACTACTCCGACGTCAACCGCAAGCGCACGCGCGGCACGCGGGAGATCTTCCGCACCGCCCGCCGCTACGTGAAGCGGACGAAGTTCTGGTTCACCGAGACCGGCGGCGTCGTGCGGTTCTCGAGCGCGTTCAAGTGCTCCGAGCGGCGCGCCGCGAACCGGCTGAAGTACCTGTTCCGGATCACGAAGCACTACCGGCGCATCGTCAGCCGCGTCTACATCTACAACTGGACCGCGGCCGGCTGCGCCGCGCGGTTCGACTCGGGGCTCATCCGCCTGGACGGCACGACCCGCCCCGGCTACCGCGTCGTCAAGTCGCAGCTGCGCTCGAAGTACTTCCAGCGCTGACCGCGCCGTTGCCGTTCCCGCGCCCGGCGTCCGCCTGCACCGGCAGGCGGACGCTGAAGCGCGTCTCGCCCGGCCGCGAGCGGACGGAGATCGTCCCGCGGTGCTGCTGCACGATGCGGTAGACGACGTCGAGCCCGAGGCCCGTGCCGCTGCCGACGTCCTTGGTGGTGAAGAACGGCTCGAAGATCCGCGACTGCACGTCCTCGGGGATGCCGGGCCCGTCATCGAGGATCTCGACGAGCACGTGGTCGGCGCCGTCGCGGCACGTGCGGATCGTGATCGTGCCGTCGCCGCCGATCGCGTCGACCGCGTTGTCGAGCAGGTTCGTCCACACCTGGTTGAGCTCCGACCCGTAGGCGTGGATGAGCGGCAGGTCGGGCGACAGCTCCTTGACCAGCCGCACGTCGCCCTTCTTGAACTTGTGGCCGAGGACGGTGAGCGTCGTCTTGATGCTCTTGTGGACGTCGACGTCCTGCGTCGGCGCCTGGTCCATGTACGTGTACTCCTTGACCGCGCGCACGAGCGTCGTGATGCGCTCGGTCGCCTCGGCCAGCTGCCGTGCGAGCGACTCCGCGCGGGCGCCCGCCGCGACCCAGGCGAGCGCGTCGGGCGCGGCGTCGGCGCCCACCGCCTCGACGACCGCGGCCGCGCAGTCGACGTCGATGCCGATCTCGACGAGGTCCGGCGCGATGTCCCACGGGTCGTCGACGCCGCTGCTCGCGAGCGCGTCGGCCAGCGCGTCCTCGAGGTCGGAGCGCTCGAGCGCGTCCGGCTCCTCGGCCTCGGCGGCGACGTCGCGCGCATGCTTGGCCTTCGCCGCGAGCTTGCGCAGCTTCTCCGGCGTCACGCCGCGGTCGGCGAGCACGCCGACGCCCGCCTGCACCGAGCGCAGCGTCGCGGCGAGCTCCTCCGCCGCGCGGCTTGCGGCCGCGGCGGGGTTGTTCAGCTCATGCGCGAGGCCCGCGGAGAGCGAGCCGAGCGCGGCGAGCTTCTCGCGCTGGCCCTGGATGCGGCCGAAGCGCTCGAACACCGGGCGGAAGGTCTGCAGGACCGTCTTGCGGACGTGCGGCTCCTCGCGGACGAGGTCGAAGAAGCACTCCGCGCTCAGCACGAGCAGCCGGACGCGCTCGACCGCGCGGGTCGTGCCCGGGTAGGGCATGCCGGCGAGCAGCGGGATGCCGCCCGCGAACGACCACGGCTTGTGGTCGACGACGCTGTACTGCTCGCCGTCGTCGCCGACGCCGGTGCTCTCGACGCGGCCGTCGAGCAGGAAGAAGAACTCGTCGGCCTCCTGGCCCTGCTCGAAGATGACGTCGCCGGGCTCGGCGACCCGCTCGGTGACCTTCTCGGCGAGCCACCGAACGCGGTCGTCGCCCAGCGGCTCGATGAGCGCGATCCGCCGCAGGTCGGCGATGCGTTCCTCGACCGTCATCGGCCCGCGAGGTGCTCGTGGACGAAGCGGACGGCCATGGCGCCCTCGCCGACCGACGAGGCGACGCGCTTCATCGACCCGTGCCGCACGTCGCCGGCGACGAACACGCCGGGCGCGCTGGTCTCGAGCAGGAACGGGTCGCGGTCGAGCGGCCAGCCGCGCGGGCGCCGGCCCTCGGCGAGCAGGTCCGGGCCGGAGAGGATGAAGCCGCGGTCGTCGCGCTCGACTCGGGCGTCGAGCCAGTCGGTCTCGGGCCGCGCGCCGATGAAGACGAACATCGCGCCCGCGTCGACCACGCGCTCGCCGTCGGGCGTGTTGAGGACGACCTGCTGCAGGCGCCCGTCGCCGCGCGCCTCGGCCACCTCGGTGTGCATGAGCACCTCCACGTTCGGCTGCTCGCGGATGCGGTCGACCAGGTACTGCGACATCGCCTTCTCGAGCGAGCCGCCCCGGCAGAGCAGCAGCACCTTCTCCGCGCCGCGCTTCGTCGCGAGGTCCATCACCGCCTGGCCGGCGGAGTTCGCCGCGCCGACGACGATCACCTGCCCGCCCTCGAGCGTCCCGTCCGCCGCGCCCGGCGCGCCGTAGTAGATGCCGGCGCCCGTCAGCTCCTCGACGCCCGCCGCGCTGAGCCGGCGGTAGCTGACGCCGGTCGCGATGAGCACCGCGTGCGCGCGGATCTCGCCGTGGTCGCTCAGCCGGATCGCGTGGGCGGAGCCGGCGGGCTCGAGCGTCGTGGCCGCCTGGACGGTGAGCACCTCGGTGTGGAAGCGGCGCGCCTGCATGAACGCGCGGTTGGCGAGCTCCCGGCCGCTCAGCCCGTTCGGGAAGCCGAGGTAGTTCTCGATGAGCGAGCTCTGCCCCGCCTGCCCGCCCGGCGCCTCGCGCTCGACGAGCAGCGTGCGCAGCCCCTCCGACCCGCCGTACACGCCGGCCGCCAGGCCCGCGGGGCCGGCGCCGACGATGACCAGGTCGTAGACCTCGTGCTCGGCGCGCGTGGGCAGCCCCAGCTTCGACGCCAGCTCGACCGGCTGCGGCGCCTCGAGCACCGAGCCGTCGCGCAGCACGGCGACCGGCATCTTCGGCCGCTCCAGCGCGGCCGAGTCGAGCAGCCGCTTCGCCTCCGGGTCGGAGTCGGCGTCGAGCCACTTGTACGGCACCGAGTTGCGCGCGAGCAGGTCGCGCAGCGCGTGGGAGGCGGCGTCGACGCTCGGCGCGATGATGCGGACGTCCTCGCCCTCCTTCGGCGTGATCTGCGCCCAGCGGTCGAGCAGGTCGTCGACGACCGGGTAGAGGTTGTCGTCCGGCGGCTCCCACGGCTTGCGCAGGTAGAAGTCGAGGTCGACGTCGTTGATCGCCCGGATCGCCGCCTCGGTGTCGGCGTACGCGGTCAGCAGCGCGCGGCGCGTGTCGGGGTAGAGCGTGATCGCCTCGGTGAGGAACTCCACGCCGTTCATCCGCGGCATCCGCTGGTCGGCGAGGATCAGCGCGACGCGGTCGTCGCGCAGCTTGAGGCGGCGCAGGACGTCGAGGCCCTCCTCGCCCGACTCGGCGCGCACGACGCGATAGCGCTCGCCGTAGCGGCGCCGCAGATCGCGCTCGATGGCCCGGGCGACCGCCGGGTCGTCGTCGACGGTGAGGAGCACGGGCTTGGCCACAAGACCGACTGTACGGAGGGCGTCAACCCTCGCCCGCGGGCACCGCGCTGACCGGCCCGTCGACCCGCACGCTCACCCGATCGCCGGCGTGCCAGGCGGGGAACCCGAGCCGGCGGCTGCGCAGCTTCAGCCCGCTCGGCAGCTCCAGGTGCACGAGCTGATCGTGCCCGAAGAACGCCCGGTCGGTGACCCGCGCCTCGGCGGTCGCGCGCGGCGACGTGTGGTCGATCGCGACGGACTCCGGGCGCAGGATCACGTCGACCGCGCCGCGCAGGTCGCGGCTGACGGGGAAGCGGCCGAGCTCGCACTCGACGACGCCGTCGGCCGCCGAGCCGGGCAGCAGCACGGCATCGCCGAGGAACTCCGCGACCCAGCGCGTCTTCGGTCGCTCGTAGACGTCCTCCGGCGTGCCGGTCTGCTGAACGCGGCCGCGGTCGAGCACGGTGATCGTGTCGGCCAGCGAGAGCGCCTCGGCCTGGTCGTGGGTGACGAGCAGCGCGCTCGCGCCCGAGTCGCGCAGGATCTGGGCGACCTCCGCGCGCAGCTGCTCGCGCAGCGCCGTGTCGAGCGCCGCGAACGGCTCGTCGAGCAGGACCACCTCGGGATCGGCCGCCAGCGCGCGGGCCAGCGCGACGCGCTGGCGCTCGCCCCCCGACAGCTCGTGCGGGAACGCCTTCGCGCGGTCCGCGAGGCCGACGAGCGCGAGGCACTCGCGCGCGCGGCCGTCGTTCGCGCCGAACGCGACGTTGCTCCCGATCGACAGGTGCGGGAAGAGCGCGCCGGACTGGAAGACCATCCCGATCCGGCGCTCCTCCGGCTCGACGAAGACGCCCTCGCCGGCGACGACCTTGCCGCCGACGCGGACGACGCCGCCGTCCGGCTGCTCGAACCCGGCGAGCAGCCGCAGCAGCGTCGTCTTGCCGGAGCCGCTCGGCCCGAGCAGCGCGCCAATGCTCCCGCGCTCGAGGCGCAGCGACGCGCCGTCGACGGCGCGCAGGCTGCCGAACGCCTTGTGGACGACGTGCGCCTCGACGGCGGCGGTTGGTGCATCGGTGACGGACACCACCTCGTACAGTAGGGACCCCCCGTGCCCATTAGGGAACCCTAAGACGCCCATGATCACTGCTCTTCTCCGCCGCAAGCGCGCCGTCGCCGCCGCCGTCGCCGGTCTTCTGCTCGTCATCGTCGCGCTCGCCGTGCTCGCGTTCGGCAGCGGCGGAGCGGACGTCGTCATCTACAACGGCCGCTCGCAGTACGGCGACGAGAAGGTCTTCACGGACTGGGAGAAGGAGACGGGCAAGTCGATCGAGCTGCGCGGCGGCACGGCCCCCGAGCTGTTCGAGCGGCTGAAGTCCGAGGGCTCCGACACGCCCGCCGACCTGCTCGTCACGACCGACCTCGCCAACCTCTGGCGCGCGAAGGAGGCCGGCCTGCTCGAGCCGGTCGACACGCCGACGCTCGAGCGCGACGTCCCGGAGCGCTTCCGCGACCCCGACAAGGAGTGGTGGGGGCTGAGCGTCCGCATCCGCACCCCGATGCGCTCGACCGAGCGCGTCTCGGAGAACGCGATCAAGAGCTACGAGGACCTCGGCGACCCGCAGTGGAAGGGCAAGCTCTGCCTGCGGACCTCGAACAACGAGTACAACCAGTCCTTCGTCGCCGACCGCATCGTCAAGAAGGGCATGGCCGCGACCGAGCGGATGCTGCGCTCCTGGATGGCGAACGACCCGATCATCCTCGGCAGCGACGTCGACGTGCTCAAGGCGATCGACGCGGGGCGCTGCGACGTCGGCCTGACGAACCACTACTACCTCGGGCGCATCCTCAAGGACGACCCGTCGTTCCCCGTCGCGCCCGCCTGGCCCGACCAGGACGGCGCCGGCGCGCACGCGAACCTCAGCGGCGCGGGGCTCGTCAAGGGCACCGAGCACCGTGAGGACGCGACGAAGCTGCTCGAGCACCTGACCGAGCCCGAGGCGCAGCGCGAGATCGTCGCCAACTCGGAGTTCGCCGCGAACCCGACCGTGCCGCCCGCCGCGCACCTGCGGTCGTGGGCGGACGTGAAGCTCGACCCGATCGACGTCGAGCGGGCGGGCAAGGCGCTGCCGGACGCCGTGAAGCTCATGCAGCGCGTCGGGTGGCAGTAGCCGCCCGCACGGGCTCGCGTTCCCCCCGGCGGTCGTCGCCGCGCCTGCCCGGCTGGGCGGTCGCCGGCGCGCTCGTCGCCCTTGTCGTCGCCGGGCCGCTCGTCGCGCTGCCGCTGTCGTTCGTCGGCGGCGGCGACGCGTTCGACGAGATCAGCGCGTCGCTGCTGCCCGAGGCGCTGCGCAACTCCGTCGTGCTCGCGATCGGCGTCGGCGCCGGGACGCTGCTCGTCGGCGGGTCGCTCGCCGCGCTCGTCTCGTTCTGGGACTTCCCCGGTCGGCGGGTGCTCGACTGGGCGCTCGTGCTGCCGATGGCGATGCCGGCGTACGTGCTCGTCTTCGTGCTGCTGGCCCAGTACGACACGTCGCTCGGCCGGCACCTGCCGGAGATCCGCTCGACGGCCGGGACGATCGCCGTGCTGACGGCGGTGCTCTACCCGTACGTCTACGCGCTCGGGCGCAGCGCGTTCCTCGAGCAGTCGCGCGAGACCGTCGAGGCGGCGCGGACGCTGGGGATGACGTACCGGCGCGCGGTGCTGCGCGTCGCCCTGCCGATGGCACGGCCGGCGCTGGCCGCCGGCGCGGTGCTGGCGATCATGGAGGCGCTCGCCGACTTCGGCGCGGTCAACCTCCTGAACTACCGCGCGATGACGGACGCGATCTACCGCGTCTGGTACGGGACGTTCGACCGCGACGGCGCGCTGCAGCTCGCGACCGTCCTCGTGTCGCTGTCGCTGACGCTGCTCGCGCTCGAGCGGCTGCTGCGCGGACGGGCGCGCTACCACGGCGCGCTGGCGCGCGGCGAGGCGGTCGTGCCGCGGCGGCTGCGCGGCTGGAAGGGCGTGCTCGCCGCGCTGGGCCCGGCGGTGCTGCTGCTCGTTGTCTTCGCCGCGCCGGTGGTGCAGCTCGGCGTGTGGTCGGTGCAGTCGCTCGGCGAGGGCGCGAGCACCCGCAAGCTCGCCGAAGGCGCGTTCACCTCGCTGTCGCTGGCGCTCGTCGCCGCGCTGATCGCGGTCGTCACGTCGACCGTCATCGCGTATGGGCGCCGGACGCGGCCGTCGAAGCCCGGCAACGTGTCGGCGGCGCTCGCGACGCTCGGCTACGCCGTGCCGGGGACCGTCGTCGCGGTCGCCGTCTACACGCCGCTGGCGTGGATCGACCGGCGCCTGGGGTCGTTGGTGTTCACGGGGACGGCGATCGGGCTGGTGATCGCCTACGTCGTGCGGTTCCAGGCGCTGGCGCTGTTCGCCGTCGACGCGCGGATGACGCGGATCGACCCCGCGCTGGACGAGGCGGCCCGCTCTCTGGGCGCCGACCGCGCGCGGATCCTCGGCGACGTCCACCTCCCGTTGCTGTGGCCGGGCATGACGACCGCCGCGCTGCTCGTCTTCGTCGAGGTGATGAAGGAGCTGCCCGCCACCGCGCTTCTGCGCCCGCTCGGCAACGACACGCTCGCGATCGCGGTGTGGGAGGCGACGAAGGACTCGCGCTTCGACACCGCGGCGCTGCCCGCGCTGCTGATCGTGCTCGTCGGGCTCGTGCCCGTGATCCTGCTCGTGCGCAGCACCCGCGCCGGCGTGCCCGCCGTCGCGGAGGCCTACGAGAACCCGGCCGCCCCGGCCGAGACGAACCCCTAGCTACTGGATGTCGCCGCCGTCCTGCCCGGCGGGCGGCGGCGTGTCCGGGCCGGCGCCGATCCCGCCGCGCGCGTTCGAGTCGGTCGTGCCGTCGGCGCCAGAGCCGTCGGCGCCGCCGTTCTCGTAGGCGACGCCGCCGACCGTCACGCCGGGCGCGTCGCGGTTCGCCGGGTGGTCCGGGGTGTCGTCGCCGCAGCCGGTCGCGGAGAAGAGGAGCAGGGCGAGGATGAGCGGGGTGAAGCGGCGCATGCCCGGCGCATCGTTCCATACCGTCCGCCCCCGTGCGACGGGTCTCGCTGTTCCTCCTCACCTTCCTCGCCACGGCTGCGCCCGCGAGCGCGGCCGACGATCTGCGCGCCACCATCACCCGGACGGCGCACGGCATCCCCCACATCACCGCGAGCTCGTGGGCGGGGATCGGCTACGGCTACGGCTACGCGTTCGCGGAGGACAACCTCTGCGTCATGGCCGACGACTACGTGACGGTCCGGGGCGAGCGGTCCAGGTACTTCGGGCCCGACGGCACGTGGAAGATGGGCGGCAACGGGACGACCAACACGAACCTCGACTCCGACTTCTTCTACGAGCGGATCATCAAGCGCGGCACGATCGAGAAGCTGCTCGAGCAGGCGCCGCCGCTGGGGCCGCGGCCGGAGATCCGCGAGGGCGTCCGCGGCTACGTCGCCGGCTACAACCGCTACCTCGCCGACGTGGGCGTCGACAACCTGCCCGACCCGACCTGCCGCGGGAAGGAGTGGGTCAAGCCGATCGAGGAGATCGACGCCTACCGGCGCTTCTACCAGCTCGCCCTGCTCGCCTCCTCGGGCGTCGCCATCAACGGCCAGGGCGGCGCGCAGCCGCCGGCGCCGGGCGACACCGCGAGCCTGCTCCCCAGCGGCGAGCTCGCGTCGAAGCTCGCGGGCGCGATGGGCGAGAACGTGCTCGGCGGGCTCGGCTCGAACGCGTACGGGTTCGGCCGCGAGAAGACCGACAACGGCAAGGGCATGCTGCTCGGCAACCCGCACTTCCCGTGGGACGGGACCGAGCGCTTCTACCAGGCGCACCTCACGATCCCCGGCAAGCTCGACGTCTCCGGCGGCAGCCTCTTCGGCGTCCCGATCGTGCTCATCGGCCACACGCGCGGCCTCGCGTGGAGCCACACGGTCTCGACGGCGTACCGCTTCACGCCCTACCAGCTGACGCTCGTCCCGGGCTCGCCGACGACCTACCTCGTCGACGGCCAGCCGAAGGAGATGGAGCGCGACGAGCTGTCGGTCGACGTCAAGCAGGCCGACGGGTCGATCAAGCCGCAGACGCGGACGCTGTACACGACGCAGTGGGGCCCGGTGTTCGACGAGCTGCTCGGCATCCCGCTGCCGTGGACGCAGGGCAACGCGTTCGCGATGGGCGACGCCAACGTGTCGAACTTCCGCTACCTCAACCACTTCCTCGAGACGAACCTCGCGCAGTCCGTGTCCGACTACGACGCCGTGCTGCGGCGCAACCAGGGCATCCCATGGGTGAACTCGATCGCGGCCGACAGCGCGGGCAACGCGTACTACGCCGACATCTCCGTGGTCCCGCACGTCACCGACGAGCAGGCGCAGAGCTGCGGCACCGCGCTCGGCGCCGCGACGTTCCAGCTGCTCCGGCTGCCGGTGCTCGACGGCTCGCGCGGCGCGTGCGCCTGGGGCACCGACCCGAGCGCCGTCCAGCCGGGCATCTTCGGCCCCACGGAGCACCTGCCGGCGCTGACGCGCGCCGACTACGCCGGCAACTCCAACGACTCGTTCTGGCTCGCCAACCCGCACCAGCCGCTCGAGGGCTTCCCGCAGATCGTCGGCGACGAGCGGACGGCGCGCTCGCTGCGCACGCGGTCGGGCCTCGTGATGGTCGAGGAGGCGAAGAAGCTGTCGCTGAAGGGCCTGCAGGACCTCGTCTTCTCCAACCGCCAGTACGCGGGCGAGCTGTGGCACGACGACACCGTCGCGATGTGCGAGCAGGACCCGTCGCTGGCCGAGGCGTGCCCGGTGCTGAAGGCGTGGGACCTGCGCGACGACCTCGATTCGAAGGGCGCGCTGCTGTGGCGCCGGTACGTCCAGCGGCTGCTTCCGAGCGGCCCGACGTCGGCGCCCGCGCCGTTCGCGGTGCCGTTCGACCCCGCCGACCCGGTCAACACGCCGCGCGGCCTGAACACGGGCGACCCGCGCGTGCCGCAGGCGCTGCGCGACGCGGTCAGCGAGCTGAAGGGCCTCGGCATCCCGCTCGACGCGCCCTTGCGCGACGTCCAGGCCGAGACGCGCAACGGCGAGCGCATCCCGATCCACGGCGGCCCCGGCACGGCCGGCGTCTTCAACGCGATCAACGTCGTGGCCGGCGACCTCGAGGCGAAGACGGGCTACGGCACGATCCCGCACGGATCGAGCTTCGTGCAGGCGGTGCAGTTCGTCGACGGCTCGTGCCCGGTCGTCCCGCGAACGATCCTCACGTACTCCGAGTCCACGAACCCGCAGTCGCCGTGGTTCAGCGACCAGACGCGGATGTTCAGCCGCAAGGAGTGGAACGCGATCCCGTTCTGCGCCGGCGACGTCAAGCGCGCGGCGATCTCGGTGACGAAGCTGCCGCCGGCGGCGGCGAAGGAGAGCACCGGCCGCTGCCGCGTCCGCAGCGCCCGTCTCACCGCGCCGTGCGGGCTGTTCCGCAGCGCCCGCGTCCGCGGCCGCCGCGCGGCGCTCGTCACCGCGGCGCTGACCGAGCGCGCCTCGCTGCGCGTGACGGTGAAGCGCGGCAAGCGCACGGTCAGCCGCTTCCGGTCCTCCAAGCGCGGCAACCGGTACCGGTTGACCGTCCCGGCGAAGCGGCTCGCGCGGCGCGGCACCTACCGCGTGACGTTCCGGGCGAGCAGCGGCAGGCGCGTGACGCAGTTCACGGTGCGCATCCGCCGCCGGTAGGCGACGATGGGCGGATGGACGCGGACGAGCTCCGTGCGTGCTGCCTCGCGATGCCGGGCGCCGTCGAGGACTTCCCCTTCGGCGAGCTGACGTCGGTCTTCAAGGTCGGCGGCAAGATGTTCGCGCTCACGCAGCTCGGCCGCTCGCCGCTCGAGGTCAGCCTGAAGTGCGAGCCCGAGCTCGCCGTGCAGCTGCGCGCGACGCACGCGGCGGTCCGCGGCGGCTACCACCTCAACAAGCGCCACTGGAACACCGTGACGCTCGACGGGTCGCTGGACGACCAGCTCGTCCGCGAGCTCGTCGAGGACTCCTACGACCTCGTGGTCAGCGCGCTTCCGAAGCGGACGCAAGCGCAGCTCGGCTGGCCGCCCAGCGCCGCGTGACCGCCGTCAGGCGCCCGGACGGGCGGACGGTGACCGCGACGACGCCCGCCGCCATGAGCAGGCCGCCCACGAGCTGCGTGCCCGTGAGCGCGTCGCCGAGGAGGAGCGCGGCAAGGCCGACGGTCACGAACGGCTCGGACGTCGAGAGGATCGCCGCGGTCGTCGGTCCGACGCGGCGCAGGCCGGCGAAGAACAGCGAGACCGCGAGGACCGTCGACGCGATCGCGATCGTCAGCAGCCAGCCCCAGCCCTCCGCGGTCACGTCGCCGGGCGTGAGCTGGCCGAGCAGCGCCGTCGCGGGCACCAGCGACACCGCGGCGCCGGTGCACACGATCGTCGCGAGCACGCCGGGCGACAGGCGCGTGGAGACGCCCTCGCTCGACAGGATGTAGACGCTGTAGATCGCGGCGGTCGCGAGGCCGAGCCCGACGCCGACCGGCTCCAGCGCGCCCTTGCGCGCCCCGCTCACCACCAGCAGCAGGCCGGCGAACGCGAGGCCGAGCGCGACGACGCGGCGCAGCTCCAGCCGCTCGCGCCCCATCACCACGGCGGCGACCGCGACCATCGCCGGGTACGAGAAGACGATGAGCGCCAGCAGCGAGGGCTCGAGGCGCTCGAGCGCGGCGAAGTAGCCGCCCGCCTGGCCCGCGTACCCGACGGCGCCGAGCAGGAAGGCGAGGAGCGCGTCGCCGCGGCTGATGGACCGCAGCTCGGCGCGCGAGGCCTTCGAGGCGAGCAGCACCGCCCACCACACGGCCGCCGCCACGACGAAGCGGGTCGTCAGCAGCGTGCCGACCGTCGCGCCCTGCTCGTACGCGAGGGTGCCGGTGACGCCCATCGCGCCGAAGCAGGCGGCGGAGAGGAGCAGGAGGAGGACGCCGGAGGAACGCATCGTCGGAGGTCATCTTGCCCGCGATACCGCTTAGGAACGATGCGGCTTCGTGACGGACTTCCGGTAGCGTCGCTTCACCGTGCTCGATCTCCGCCGCCTCCGTCTTCTCGTCGAGCTGCACGAGCGCGGCACGATCGCCGCGGTCGCCGAGGCGCTGCAGTACACGCCGTCGGCGGTGTCGCAGCAGCTCGCGGTGCTCGAGCGCGAGACAGGCGTGACGCTGCTCGCCCGCGCCGGGCGCGGCGTCCGGCTGACCGATCCGGCGCTGGTGCTCGTCCAGCACGCCGAGGTGCTGCTCGACCACGCCGCGCGCGCCGAGTCCGACCTCGCGGCGGCGTCGGGCGAGATCACCGGCCGGGCCCGGATCGCCGGCTTCCAGTCGGTGTCGCTGCGGCTGATCATCCCGGCGATCGAGACGCTCGGGCGCACGGCGCCGCGCCTGCGCTGCGAGGTGCTCGAGGCCGAGCACGAGCAATCGATCCCCGCGCTCGCCGTCGGCGACGTCGACGTGGTGATCGGAGACGAGTGGGGGCACCAGCCGCTGACGATCCCCTCCGACGTCGCGCGCGAGGACCTGCTCGACGACGAGGTGCTCCTGCTGCTCCCCGTCCGCCACCCGCTCGCCCGCCGCCACCGCGACGAGGTGCCGATCGCGGAGCTCGCCGGCGCGGTGTGGGCGGCCGGCTACGCCGGGATGGGCTGGGCGGCCATGGTCGAGCGCACGTGCCGCCGGCTCGGCGGCTTCGACCCCGACATCCGCCACCGCACGTCCGACGGCACGATCAGCGTCGCCCTCGTGTCGCGCGGGATGGCGGTCACCCTGCTCCCCCGGCTGATCATCCCCGAGCGCCTGCCGGGCGTCGCCGTCCGCGGGATCGCCGAGGGCGGCCTGTCACGCACGATCTTCGCCGCGACGAGGGCGACCGACACCGAACGCCCGTCGACGTCGGCGGTCCTCGCAGCGATCCGCGACGCCGTCGCGGCGCTCTAGGCCGCGTAGCGCTTCTGCGCCCGCGCGCGGGCCTTCGCGGCCTCGACCTCGCGGTCCTTCGGCGGCGCGGTCGTCACGAGCGAGTCGAGCAGCTCGCGCGACGCGGCGGTCACGGCCTCGACGGCGCGGTTGAACGCCTCCTCGTTCGCCTTGGACGGCTTCGTCGACCCGCTGATCTTGCGGACGAACTGCAGCGCCGCGTCGCGGACCTCGTCGTCGGTCGCGGGCGGCTCGAAGTTGTGCAGCTGGCGGATGTTCCGGCACATGACGCGAAGCCTACGCCGCGTCGCCGACCGGCTCGGCCTGCGCGGCGGCGTGAGCGGGCGCGCGGGTCGGCCGCAGGACGAAGATGCTGACGAGGATCGCCGCGACGACGAGCGCGACCGCGAGCGTGAACCCGAGGTGGTAGCCGCTGACGAGCGCCTGCGCCTCGGAGACGCCGTCGTCGCGCAGGTTCTCCGTGCGGCTCTCGGACAGCGTCGCGAGGATCGCCAGCCCGAGCGCCGCGCCGACCTGCTGCATCGTGTTGACCACGCCCGACGCGAGGCCCGCGTCCTCGGGGGTCGCCTCCGACATGGTCATGCTCATGATCGGCGGGAACGAGGCGCCGGCGCCGAAGCCGAGGAACAGCATCGGCGGCAGGACGTCGGCGAAGTAGCTGCCGTCGACCGGCATGCGCGCGAACAGGGCGAGGCCGATCGCCACGAGGACGAGGCAGCCGATGAGCGTCCGCTGCGGCCCGAAGCGCATCGTCAGCCGCGGCGCGTAGCGCAGCGACATCACGCCCATGATGAGCGTCGCGGGCAGGAACGCGAAGCCGACCTCGAGCGCGTTGTAGCCGAGCACCCGCTGCAGGTACAGCGCGCCGAGGAAGAACATGCCGAACATGCCGGCGACCACGAGCGCCACGACGGCGTTCGAGCCGGACACGATGCGCGACCGGAAGATCCGCAGCGGTACGAGCGGCGTCTTCGCGCGGTCCTGGCGGACGAGGAAGGCGACGAACAGCACCAGCGACACCGCGCCGAGCAGGAGCGTGCGCGACGACCCCCAGCCGTGGTCGGCGGCCTGGACGATCGTGTAGACGCCGAGCATGAGCGACGCGGTGACGAGCGTCGCCCCCGGGGCGTCCGCGCCCGCCTGCAGGCCGATGCCGCGGTCGGCGGCGATGAACCGGCGGGCGAGGATCCACGTCACGACGCCCACGGGGACGTTGATGAAGAAGATCCAGTGCCACGAGATCAGGTCCGTGAGCACGCCGCCGGCGAGCAGGCCGATCGACCCGCCGGCCGAGGCGACGAAGCCGTAGACGCCCATCGCGCGGGCCTGCTCGCCCGGCTCCGGGAACATCGTCACGATCATCCCGAGGATCACCGCGGACGCCGTCGCGCCGGCGACGCCCTGGATGAACCGGGCCGCGACGAGCATCTCCTGCGACTGCGCGAGCCCGCACAGCGCGGAGGCCACCGTGAACCCGGCGAGCCCCAGCAGGAACATCCGCCGCCGGCCGACGAGATCGCCGAAGCGCCCGGCGAGCAGCAGCAGGCCGCCGAAGGCGATCAGGTAGGCGTTGACGACCCAGGCGAGCCCCGCCTGCGAGAAGCCGAGGTCGTCCTGGATCGTCGGCAGCGCGACGTTCACGACGGTGCCGTCGAGGACGATCATGAAGAAGCCGACGCAGAGGACGATCAGCGCGGGCCAGCGGTTGGTGGTCTGGTCTCCGTGGGGCATGCTCGTAGTGACCCTAGGAAGGCCGCCAACTCATCGCGCGCCAAAGCGAACCCGGGTTGGAGCCGACTCCGCGCGCGCCATCCCGGGTAGGACGCCGGCATGGCGAACCCTGTCCCGGCCGGCAGCGACGTGTCCGCCGGCACCTACAAGTGCACCAACTGCGGCTACGAGCTGCAGGTCGGATCGACGAACAACCTGCCGCCCTGCCCGAGCTGCCACAACGGGCAGTACGACACGCTCAGCGGCGGGGACTCGGTGGACGACCCCTACCCCGACCGCTCCTCCTAGGCGGCCGGGAGGCTCCCCGCGAAGACCGGCGGGCGGCGGTCGGCCCACGGGCGGGCCTCCTCGAGCTGCGCGGCGACGCGCAGAAGAAGGTCCTCGCGGCCGTACGGCGCGACGAGCTGGACGCCGATGGGCAGGCCGTCGGCGTTCCAGCTCAGCGGCAGCGAGATCGCCGGCTGGCCGGTCATGTTCACGCCCGCGGTGAACGTGGCGATCGGCGTCGCGCGGATGATGCCGTGCAGCGGGTTGTCCGGGACGTCGTACTCGCCGATGCGCGTCGGCGGCTCGCCGCACGTCGGCGTGAGCAGCAGGTCGAAGCCGCTGTCGTGCCACTCGGCCATCGCGCGGCCGAGCTTCTGATGGAACTCGAACGCCGTGTAGAGCTGGGGCGCGGTGTACGAGCGGCCCTGCTCGGCGAGGGCCCACGTCAACGGCTCGACGTCGCCGGACGTGACGGTGTGGCCCGTCCGCCGCTCCCACCAGTCGAGCGCGTAGGCGGTGCCCGCGAGCCAGCGGACGAGGAAGTGCTCGATCAGCGACGGGTCGTCGAAGGCGGCGAGCTCGGCGGGCTCGACCGTGTGGCCGAGGGACTCGAGCAGGCGCGCCGCGTCCTCCGCAGCGGCGACGCAGTCGGGGTGGGTGGCGAACTGGCGCCCCGGCGGATCGGTGCGGATCCCGATGCGCAGCCGCCCGGCCTCGGCGCCGACCTCGGCGATCAGCGGGCGCTCGAGCGGCGGAGCGGAGTAGGGGTCGCCCGGCGCCGGCCCGGCGATGGCGTCGAGGATCGCTGCGGTGTCGCGGACCGACCGGGTGACGACCCCGTCGTTGACCAGCCCGCCCATGAAGTCGCCGAAGTCCGGCGCGAGGGACACGCGGCCGCGGGACGGCTTGAGCCCCACGAGCCCGCAGTTCGCCGCCGGGATCCGGATCGACCCGCCGCCGTCGTTGGCGTGCGCCGCGGGCACGATCCCCGCGGCGACCGCGGCCGCCGACCCGCCCGAGGAGCCGCCCGTCGACCGGTCGCGGTCCCACGGGTTGCGGCTCGGGCCGTAGGCGTGCGGCTCGGCGGTCGGCAGGATCCCGAGCTCCGGCGTGTTCGTCTTGCCGCAGAGCACGAAGCCGGCGGCGCGGAAGCGCGTGACGATCTCGGTGTCGTGGTCCTCGGTCCAGCCCCGGTCCTTGAGCCACTGCATCCCCTCGTGGAACGGGTCGCCCGCCGAATGCGGACCCAGGTCCTTGAGCAGGAGCGGCACGCCGCGGAACGGGCCCTCGGGCAGGTCGCCCGCCGCCGCCTCCCGCGCCTTCTCGTACAGCGGATGGATGATCGCGTTGAGCTGCGGGTTGAGCGCCTCCGCGCGCTCGATCGCGGCATCGACGAGCTCGGCCGGAGTCGCCTCGCCGCTGCGGACGAGCTCTGCCTGAGCGGTGGCATCCAGCTGCGCGAGGTCGGTCATGCGGGCGAAGCTACAAGATCTCAGTCGGGTTCGCTAAGATTGCCAACGCAACCTTCTACCTCACCAAAGGTTCCGCATGCCCGACACGCTTCTCCTGGTTCCCCTCGAAGACACCGTCGTCTTCCCGACGATGGACGTCACCCTTCCCGTCGACGTGGCCGGTGAGGAGCGCGTGCTCCTCGTCCCGCGGCACGAGGGCGAGTTCGCCTCCGTCGGCACCATCGCGGACGTCACCGAGGTCGTCCGGCTGCCCGGCGGCGGCCGCGGTGCGCAGCTCGAGGGCGTCGCGCGCGGTTCCATCGTCGGCGCCGCGGAGACCGACGCCCGCGGGCGCCTGCGCGTCGCCGTCGAGGAGCGCCCCGACGACGTCCCCGCGAACGGCCGCACGCGCGAGCTCGAGCGCGACTACCGCGCGGTCGTCGAGGAGATCCTCGAGCTGCGCGGCGACGACGGCCGCGTCGCGGCGTTCCTGCGCTCGATCGTCGACCCCGGCCCGCTGGCCGACACCGGCGGCTACTCCCCCGACCTCACCTTCGAGCAGAAGGTGCGCCTGCTCGAGGAGCTCGACGTCACGAAGCGGCTCGAGCTGGGCCTCGAGTTCCAGCGCGAGCGCCTGACGCAGATGCAGGTGCGCCGCAAGATCCGCGATGACGTCGAGTCCGGCGCGCAGAAGCAGCAGCGCGAGTACTTCCTGCGCAAGCAGATGGAGTCCATCCGCCGCGAGCTGGGCGAGGACGAGGGCTCGGTCATCGACGAGTACCGCCGCAAGATCGACGAGGCGGGCATGCCCGAGGCCGTCCGCGAGCAGGCCGAGCGCGAGCTCGACCGGCTCGAGCGCGTCGGCGAGGGCGGAGGCGGCGAGGGCCAGATGATCCGCACGTACCTCGACTGGCTCGTCTCCGTGCCGTGGAGCGAGCGCTCCGACGAGGTCCTCGACCCGGTCAAGGCGCGCGAGGTGCTCGACGCCGACCACGCCGGCCTCGAGGACGTCAAGGACCGCATCGTCGAGTACATCGCGGTGAAGAAGCTGCGGGAAGAGCGCGGCATCGAGGCCGACCGCAAGGCCGGCGCGATCCTGACGCTCATCGGCCCGCCCGGCACCGGCAAGACGTCGATCGGCGAGTCCATCGCCCGCGCGACGGGGCGCGAGTTCGTGCGCATGTCGCTCGGAGGCGTCCGCGACGAGGCGGAGATCCGCGGCCACCGGCGCACGTACATCGGCGCGCTCCCCGGCCGCCTGGTCCGCGCGCTGCGCGACGCGAAGACGATGAACCCGGTGATCATGCTCGACGAGGTCGACAAGGTCGGCGCCGACTGGCGCGGCGACCCGAGCGCGGCCCTGCTCGAGGTGCTCGACCCCGCGCAGAACCACTCGTTCCGCGACCACTACCTCGACGTCGAGATCGACCTCTCCGAGGTCATGTTCATCGCGACGGCGAACATGGCGGAGACGATCCCCGGCCCGCTGCTCGACCGCATGGAGGTCATCCGCTTCGACGGCTACACCGTCGAGGAGAAGGTGGCCATCGGGCGCGACTACCTGTGGAAGCGCCAGCGCGAGCGCAACGGCCTGCGCGAGGACGAGGTCACGATCGACGACGAGACGCTGCGCACCATCGTCAGCGAGTACACCCGCGAGGCGGGCGTCCGCAACCTCGAGCGCGAGCTCGGCACCGTCCTGCGCAAGGTCGCGACGAGGGTCGCGTCCGGCAAGGCGGAGACGCCGGTGGCGGTCGAGCTCGACGTCGTGCGCGACGCGCTCGGGCGGCAGAGGTTCTTCCGCGAGGCGGCGATCCGCACCGCGGTGCCCGGCGTGGCGACCGGCCTGGCCTACACGCCGGTCGGAGGCGACGTCCTCTTCATCGAAGCGAACAAGATGAAGGGCAAGGGTGCCCTGACGCTGACCGGCCAGCTCGGCGACGTCATGAAGGAGTCGGCGCGGATCGCGCTGACGTACGTGCAGGCGCACGGCGAGGAGCTGGGCATCGACTCGGCCGAGTTCGACGACCGCGAGTTCCACGTCCACGTCCCCGCCGGCGCGATCCCGAAGGACGGGCCGAGCGCGGGCGTGACGATGACGACGGCGCTCGCCTCGCTGCTGAGCGGCCGCCCGGTCAAGCACACGGTCGGCATGACCGGCGAGGTCACGCTGCAGGGCCGCGTGCTCCCGATCGGCGGGCTGAAGCAGAAGGTCCTCGCCGCCCACGCGGCCGGCCTGACCGACGTGATCATCCCCGAGCGCAACCGGGCCGACCTCGACGACGTCCCCGCCGAGGTCCGCGAGCAGATGCAGTTCCACCCGGTGATGACGGTCGGCGAGGTGCTCGACATCGCGCTCGAGCCGGCGCCGGTCGCCACCGCCTGATCCGCTCTACGTCTGGACGCCCGCCTTGAGCGAAGGCGGGCGTTCTAGACGCATGTCGGAGCGACCTGGCGCACCGTCGCGGGGTACGGTCCGCCTGCGCGGGCACGGATGTCCCGCGGACTCGGAGCAACCGGAGGTCAGTCCATGGGCACGAAGGCCCGCATCGCGGGTGCCGTCACGGCGCTCGCGCTCGTCGCCGTCCCCGCCACGGCGTTCGCGGGCGGCGAGACGCCCCCGCCGCCGCCCGATCCGTGCAAGAGCGGCCGCATGACCGGCGGCGGCAACGCGCTCGGCACCGCCAACGGCGCGGCGGTCAAGGTCACGCACGGCTTCACGCTGCGCTGCAACGCGGACGCCAACCCGCAGCGCCTCGAGATCAACTGGAGCGGCGGGAACCGCTTCCACCTCGAGACGCTCACGTCGGCCACCTGCACCGACACGGCGCTCGACGAGGAGAACCCCGACGCCGGGTTCGACACGTTCAAGGGCACCGGCACCGGCCGCCTCAACGGCGTGTCGGGCGCGAAGATCAAGTTCACGTTCAGCGACGACGGCGAGCCCGGCGACGACGACGGGATCAAGGTCGAGATCCGCGACCGCAGCGACAAGCTCGTGCTGTCGGTCAACGGGACGCTGACCAAGGGCAACCACCAGGCGCACCGGGTCACCGGCGCGCTCGCCCGCCTCTAGGGAGCCAAGCCATGCTCGGCGAGCGTTCCCTGAGGGCGATCCTCACGGGCCTCCTGGTGACGGGAGCGCTCGCCGGTCCCGCCTTCGCGCAGGACCCGGAGGATCCGCCCCCGATCGAGGACTTCTGGAGCGCCGAGGAGCCGGCGCCTCCCGCACCGGCACCCGCCGCGCCCGCCGCGGAGACCCCGGCGCCGGCTGCCCCGGCGGAGGCGGCCGCAGCCGAAGTGCCGGCTGCCGCGCCCGCCGCTCCGGTGTTCGCGCCGGCCGCGGCGATCGCCATCCCGTCGGTCGTCGCGGTGCCAAGGCAGGTCGTCAGGCCGGTCGCGCCGTGCGAGCCGAGGGACACGGTGAAGCGGGCCCTCCGGGCGATGCGCTCCGCCTACCTGCGGACGGGGCTGCCGCTCGTCCCCGGCGGCCGCCTGACCGCGCGGCTCGAGTCGTGCGGGCGCGGCGAGCTGATCATCAGTGTCATCCATCCCGGCACCGGGACGGTGCTCGCGAAGGGCCGCAAGCAGATGATCGGCACGCGGCCGCAGAACGTCGCGGCGTGGTCGACCCCGGCGGGCATCCGGATGGCCAAGCGCATCAGCTCGCGCGGAGGCGGCCGGGTGCACATGCGCTTCCGCGCGCAGTACACCCCGGCCGCCTGACCGCGAAGGTCGCTCGCCGATGACTGCGGAGGGGGATCGCTGTCATCGGCGGGCACCGTCGACGCTAACGCGAACGGCGGTGTGCATGCAAGCGACTACGCGCCCGCATCCTCCAACGCGTCGATGAGCGACTCGCTGTCATAGAAGCCGCTGTAGCGCTCGCCGTCGATGAAGAACGTCGGCGTGCCGGTGACGCCGGCCGCCTCGCCTTCGGCGCGCTCGGCGTTCACCGCATCGGCATGCGCGCCCGACTGGAGCTCCGACGCGACGCGGTCGGCGTCCAGCCCGATGTCCCCCGCGTACCGGACGAGGTCGCCGTCCTCGAGCGCCGTGCGGTGGGCGAAGAGCGCGTCGTGCAGCTCCCAGAACCGGCGCTGCGCACCGGCGGCCTCGGACGCCTCGGCGGCGTGCTGGGCGTGCGGATGCTTCTCCGTGATCGGGAAGTGGCGCCAGCGCAGGCGCGCGCGGCCCGCCATCTCGTAGAGCGCGCGCTGCACCGACGGTGCGGCGTCGGCGCAGTACGGGCACTCGAAGTCGCCCCACATCACGAGCTCCACCACTCCGTCGCCGCGCACGTGATCGGTCATGCGGTCTTCAGCCTCCTCTGCAGTCGCGAGATCTCGAGGTCGAGGTCGCGCTGCACGACGTTCATCGTCGGTGTCGTGATGCGCCCCTCGGAGCGCAGCTGCTGCAGCTTCTGGCGCTCGACGTCGAGCAGCTCGAGCCGCAGGCGCAGCCACACCGCAGTGTCGGATTCCGCCTCCGGCACCCCGTCGCGGCACTCGCCGGCGAGCTGGTTCGCGCGCTGCGCGTAAAGCGACCGGGCGCGCTCGAGCGCCGGCCGCTCGCCGTCCTCGGCGTCGAACGCCCGTTGGCCGATCCAGTCGAGCGCCGCCTCGACCGTCTCGAAGCGGGTCATCGCCTGGCGGGTGCTGTCGGGCGGCTCGTCCTCCATGACGTGCGCGCGGCGCACCACCGCGGGCAGCGTCAGCCCCTGGACGACGAGCGTCACGACGATCACGACGATCGTGAGGAAGATGATCTCCTCGCGGCCGGCGATCTCGAGCGGCACCGCCAGCGCGACGGCCAGCGAGATCGCGCCGCGCATGCCGGACCAGCCGACGATCAGGCGCTCCGCCCGTGCCAGCCCGGGCACGACCATCATGTACGCCATCCGCACCGCCATGATCACCGCGGCGATGCCGACGCCCGCGAGCAGCAGCTCCCCCGCCGGCCGGTCGATCTCGTCGAGCACCGTCGGGAACTGCAGGCCGACGAGCACGAAGAGCATGGACTCGAGGATGAACGTGAACACCTCCCAGAACCCGTAGGCCTGCAGGCGGGTCGCCGGGTTCGTGAGCTCGGTGTCGCGGAAGCCGAGGTAGATGCCGCTGACGACCGCGGCGAGGATGCCGGAGAGGCCGAGCTCCTCGGCGGTGATGAAGAGCACGTACGGCGTGAAGATCGTGACGGTGATCTCGATCATCGGGTCGTCGAGGCGGCGGCGCAGCCAGGCGATCGCCATGCCGCCCCCGAGGCCGAGCAGCGTGCCCGCGCCGGCGACGAGCAGCAGCTCCTCCACCGCGTCGGAGAGCGCGATCCCGCCCGCGGTGGCGCCGAGCACCGCGAGCCGCCACGCGGTCAGGGCGGTCGCGTCGTTGACGAGGTTCTCGCCCTCGACCAGCGTGACCACGCGCTGCGGGGCGCTGAGGCGGCGGAAGACCGCGGTGGCGGCGACGAGGTCTGTCGGAGCCACGACGGTCGCGAGGACGAACGCGGCCGCCCAGCCGAAGCCCTCGACGATGCCGTGCGCGGTGACGGCGACCGCGCCGATCGTCAGCGCGACGAGCACGACGGCGTCCAGCGCGATCGGGGTGCGCTCGCGCTGCAGGTGGCGCGGGGACGCGACGTAGCCCGCGGCGTGGACGAGCGGCGGGATGAAGACGAGGAAGACGATTTCCGGATCGAGCTCGAGCGACGGCAGGCCGGGCAGCGACCCGAGGCCGAGGCCGCCGAGCACGAGGACGATCGGGTACGGGACCGAGATCTGGCGCGCGACCCAGACCAGGAGGGCGACGGCGACGAGCAGCGCGATCAGGAACTCGATGTCGCCCACGACATCGAGAGTAGGAGCGCGCTACGCGGGTGCGGCGACCGTCTGGCCCGCCGCCCAGGCGGCGAGCTCGGCGCCCGTCAGCGGCGGGCTGAAGAGGTACCCCTGCCCGAGATGGCAGCCCAGCGCCGCGAGCTTGCCGCGGACGTCCTCGTCCTCGACGCCCTCGGCCACGACGCGCAGGCCGAGGTTGCGGCCGAGGTCGATCGTCGAGCGGACGATGGTCACGTCCGCGCCGTCGCGCTCCATGCCGCTGACGAACGATCGGTCGATCTTGATCTCGTCGACGGGCAGGGCGCGCAGCTTCGAGAGCGACGACCAGCCGGTGCCGAAGTCGTCGATCGACAGGCCGATGCCGAGGTCGTGCAGCTCCTCGAGGATCGCCCGCGCCCGTGCCGGGTCGGCGAGGATCGTCGACTCGGTCAGCTCCAGCTCGAGCGACGTGGCGGGCACGCCGAACCGGCGCAGCAGCGCCTCGACGTCGCCGGGCAGGTTGCGGTCGAGCAGCGTGCGCACGGAGAGGTTGACCGCGACCTTGATCTCGAGGCCGTCGCGGCGCCAGGCGCGGGCCTGGTCGAGCGCCGCCTCGAGCACGTGCATGGTGAGCGGGCGGATGAGGCCGGTGTGCTCGGCGTGCGTGACGAAGCTGGCCGGCATGACGACGCCGCGGTCCGGGTGGCGCCAGCGCACGAGCGCCTCGACGCCGCGGACCTCGCCGCTCAGCAGGCAGACCTTGGGTTGGTAGACGAGCGACAGCTCGCCGTCCTCCATCCCGCGCCGCAGGTCGCCGACGACCGCGAGCGGGTCGGGGCGATCGTCGCGGTCGAGCTCGAACAGCTCGTGGCCGGTGCGCTCCCCCTTCGCGGCGTACATCGCGACGTCGGCGCGCTGCAGCAGCGTGTCGACGTCCTCGCCGTGCTCCGGGAAGCACGCGACGCCGAGCGACGCGCCGACCGTCAGCTCCGCCTCGCCGATCGGGAACGGCGCCTCGAGCGCGGCGAGGATCTTCTCCGCGACCTCGGCGCCGGCCTCGGCGTCGGCGGCCGCCGGCAGCAGGACGGCGAACTCGTCGCCGCCGATGCGGGCGACCGTGTCGCTGGAGCGAAGGACCGCCTCGATGCGCGGGCCGATGCCGCGCAGCAGCTCGTCGCCGTGGTGGTGCCCGAGGGTGTCGTTGATCTCCTTGAAGCGGTCCAGGTCGAGCAGCATCACGACGGGCCGGCCGCCCTCGCGCCGGGCGGCGCTGAGCGCCCGGTCGACGCGGTCGCGGAAGAGCGCGCGGTTCGGCAGCCCGGTCAGCGCGTCGTGCAGCGCGCGAGCCTCGCTCTGCGACGTGCGGCGCCGTGCGCGCAGCAGCGCGTAGGCCGTCACGGGCCAGGCGGCGGCAGCCGCGAAGAGGGCGATCTCGGCGCCCGTGTTCACTGCCCGAGAGAGGTCGACATCCGTGCTCGGCGCATCTTGCTGGCGCGCCGGACGGAGGAGAGCCCCGGCTAGCGCGTCTCGGCGAGTGTCCGGGTCGGGACATCCCCAGTTCTGGGGATGCTGAGGGGTTCGGCGGACAGGTGTCGTACGGATCGGCCCGCCGCCGCCACCGAGAAGAGGAGCGACAGCCAGGTGCCCGTCGCGAGCACCACGTGGATCCACACGAGGCCGGCCGGCAGCTCGAGCTCGTACTGGATGAAGCCGACGATCCCCTGGGCGGCGAGGAAGAGGCAGAGCGCGGTGAGGCTGCGCATGAGGATCCGGTCGCCGCCGTGGCGCCGGGCGAGGAACCACGCCGCCAGCGAGGCCAGCCCGAGCAGCGTGCCGGTGCGGCCGTGCCAGTGGATGAGGTCGTCGACCCCGAGCCACGTGAGCCGCGGGACGATCTCGCCGGTCCCGGACGAGCCGGGGTGCGGGCCGGCCGCGGTGGCGACGGTGCCCGCGAAGAGCGCCAGCGCGCCGAGCGGCAGCAGCGCGCGCGTGGCGATGAGGACGCGGCGGTCCTGCGCCGGCCGCTCGCCCGGCTCGTGCCGCGCGCGCCAGTAGAGGTTCACCGCCGCCGCGAGGATGAGCATCGAGAGCGCGAAGTGGCCCATGACGAAGCCGGGCTTCAGCTCGAAGATCACCGTCAGGCCGCCGAGGATCGCCTGGAACAGCACGCCGACGGGCAGCAGCGCCGAGCTCCAGATGAGGTCCTTGCGGCGCGGGTTCCGGCGGAACGCGAAGATGAACACGAGGATCGACGGCAGGCCCACGATCCCGGTGACGACGCGGTTGCCGAACTCCACGACCGCGTTGAACTCGAGCGGCGCCACGACGCTGTCGCCGCACTTCGGCCAGTTCTCGCACCCGAGCCCCGATCCGGTCAGCCGGACCGCGGCGCCGCTCAGCACGATCATCGTCAGCAGCACGAGCGCCACCAGAGCGATCCGCTCGAACTGGCGCGGGGTGACCTGAGGCAGGCGGCGCAGCACGCGACAGAGGGTAGGGGCCGCGCCACAACCCGCGCGCTCTCCGCCGCCCCGGCCCCTCAACGCCCACCCCCACGACCTCTTCGTCGAGGCGGTCGAGGTCGAAGAGATTGGACCTCTGACCTATTTCGCGGCGGAAGGGATCGCGGTTCACTTCTCGTCGTCGCCGCTGAGGACCTGCGGCGGCGCCTCTCCCAGATGACCCTCGAAGGCGGCGTTCGGCTGCCGAAAGGACCCTGCTCCCATGAGCTCGACGACCCCTGCCCGCAAGCCCCGCCGCGCCAGTCGCGTGCTGGAGATCCTCGCCCCGGCGACGGCCGCCGCGGCGATCACCGCGGTCGGCTTCGCGGCCTTCACCGACGAGGCCCGCAACGACGGCAACCGCGCGACGGCTGCCAGCGTCACGCTGTCCGAGGACGTCGCCGCTTCTGCTCCGCTCTTCGACCTCGCCGACTGGCAGCCGGGCGAGGACGGCGACACCGTCTCGCGCTGCATCGGCGTGACGAACGACGGCTCGATCGCGCTGCCGATCAGCGTCCGGTTCGCGGGTGCGCCGACGGGGTCGCTCGGCGAGTTCATCGACATGCGGGTCGAGCGCGGCACCCGCGATCGCGCAGCCGACGACGCGAGCTGCGGAACGTTCGCGGCCGACGAGACGGCACCCGTGGTGTTCGAGGACACGCTCGACCGGTTCCCGACGACGGCCGTAGGCGCGCTGGCCGACAAGGGCGCGCCGCTGGCCGCCGGCGCCGAGCGCGCCTACCGCGTCACGTGGCACCTGCAGGACGACGAGGCCGCCGAGGGCAGGTCGATCAGCGGCATCAGCTTCGTCTGGTCCTCGACGACCGCCTGACCCCCGCCGGTGCCCCGCCGCTCCCTCATGCTGCTCACCGCCGCGACGCTCGCCACGCCGGGCGTCGCGGCGGCCATCGAGCACGCCGCCCGGACGGCGGCGGCACCGCGCCTGACGCTCGAGGCGGACGCGCCGCTCTTCGACGCGCGCAACGCGTCCGACCTCGTGCCCGGCGAGCGCCGCTCGGCCTGCCTCGTGCTGCGGCACCGCAGCGGAGCGGCGACCCGCCCGGCCCTCCGCGCCCCGCGCATCGCCGGCCCCCTCGCGCCCCACCTCGTCCTGACCGTCACCCGCGGCCGCGGCCGCATCCGATCCTGCACCGACTTCACCGCCTTACGCGTGATCTTCCACGGCCCCCTCACCACCTTCCGCGGCACCGTCGACCCGCACCGCTGGCACGCCGGCGAGCTCGGCGCCTACCGCTTCGACCTCCAGGTCGCCGACGACCCCGCCGCCGCCGGCCGCGGCGCCAGCTGGACCTGGGCCGTGAGCGCCGCCACCAAGACGACCGCGCCGTCCCGCTGCGCGACCCTCCACGCCGGCCGCATCCTCATCCGTCTCCGCGGCCGCCGCCTCGCCGTCTCCGCCCCGAAGGGGACCCGAGTGCTTCGCATCAACGGCCGCCGCCCGGCGAACGCCCGCCTCCGCCGCGGCCGCAACACGATCGTCATCCGCCGCGCGGGCAGGACCGCGCGGAAGAGCTTCATGGGGTGCGGGCGATGAGCCGCGCGATGGTCGCCGTGGCGGCGTTGCGGGCGGTGATGCGCGCGATGTTCGTCGTCGCCGCCCTCTCCCTCTCCGTGCCGGGTGTCGCCGAGGCGGCGTTCACCGGGTCGGTCTCGCAGGATGGTGGCGGGGCGGCCGCGGCACCGGTGTTCAAGCCGCGAGTCTCCGCTCCGCCCTCGATCTCGGGCGTGGCTACCGTCGGCGCGACGCTGACCGCCTCGACCGGGACGTGGGACCGGCAGCCCGACGTGATCTCCGTCCGCTGGGAGCGGTGCGCCGGGGAGTGCGTGGCCGTCGCGACCGGGACGACGTACGCCGTCGTCTCCGCCGACGTCGACGCGACGCTTCGGGTCGTCATGACGGCGGCCAACGCCGGTGGCGAGGCGATCGCGACGAGCGCCCCGACCGAGACGGTGACGGTCGCCGCGGGACCGATCCTCGTCACGCCGCCGACCGTCAACGGCATCGCCCGGAGCGGGTCGACGCTCAGCGTGAGCACAGGGACGTGGACGAACGCGACGTCGTTCGCCCGCCAGTGGCTGCGGTGCGACGCGACGGGCGAGGGGTGCTCCGCGGTCGCGGGCGCGGTCAACGCGACGTACCCGCTCACGCGCGCCGATGTCGGGTCGACAATCCGCGTGCGCGTCACGGCCTCGGGACCGGACGGCTCGACGACGTGGCAGAGCGCGCCGACCGCGACGATCGCGCCGCCGCCCGCCCCGGCGGCCACCGTCCTGCCCGCCGAGGCGGGGACGAAGCGCGCGGGCTCGACGATCACTGCGACGATCGGCACGTGGCAGTACGAGCCCACCTCGTACCGGCTGCAGTGGCAGCGCTGCGACTCGACGGCCGTCTCGACGTGCGCCGACATCCCGGACGCGACCGGCTGGTCGTACGTCCTCGCCGCCGCCGACGTGAGCAAGTACGTGCGCTTCCGCGTGACCGCTACGAACGAGACCGGCTCGACGACGGCCTCCACGACGGCCGCGTTCGTGCAGCCGTTCCTGAGCGTGACCTTCGTCGCCGCCCAGTCGACAGTCGTCACGAGCAGCTCGACGGTGAGCCCGCTGCGCCCGACCGGGGTCCAGGCCGGCGATCTCCTCGTGCTGATCATCGGCTCCGCCGGTGACGGCACGACGAGCTGGGTCCCGCCCACCGGCTGGACGACGGTCGAGGCCACGCCGCACGCGACGATCTTCACGCGCGTCGCGACCGCCTCGGAGCCCACCACCTACCCCGCGTTCGGAACGAGCTTCCCGGGCGCCCACAGCCTGGTGATCGCGGCGTACCGCAACGCGAGCGACCGGCGGACGTCGTTCGACGCCGGCGCCGAGGCGACCGAGCCGCTGTCGAGCGCACCGCTGCCCGCGTTCGCGGACACGCCGCGGGCGCGCTACGTCGCGCTGTTGGCGGGGCGGCTGTGCCCGTCGACTTGCGGTTCGCCGTCGTGGAGCACCGGGCTGACGCAGCGGGCGAATGCGTCGAGCTCGTCGACCACGCTGCTCCCCGAGCAGCGCGCCGTCGCGTCGATCGCCGACCAGGGCTCGCTCTGGACAGCCACCGCCGTCACGACGCCGGCGCCGTCCAGCTTCCGCACCGCCGGCGCGCTGCGGCCGGTCGAGCCGGCGAAGGTGACGAGCCTCGGCGCGCTGACGCAGCTGCCGGCCACCGTGATGGTGAACACGATGATCCTCGGCCCGTGGTCGAACGGGTTCGACGCCGAGGGAACGCCGGCGAACGCGACGTCTCGCCTGTGGCTGCGGTGCGACGCGGACGGGGAGAACTGCCTGCCGGTCGCGCGCGCCGGCACCTACACGCCTGCGCAGGCCGACGTCGGCCGCCGGCTGCGGACCGTGGCGATCCACTCGGCGGCCGTCGGCGACGCGATCGCGATCGGCGAGCCGTCGAGCGTCGTGCTGCCCCGCTAGCGTCGGCGCTTGCCATGCCGCCACGCGACGCCCGCTGGGCCTACCTCCCCGTCCTCGGAGCGCCGCTGCTCCACGCGCCGCTGCTCAGCCTCGACCTGCTCAAGCGCTGGAAGGTCCCGCTCGACGGCGGCGCGACGTTCCGCGGCCGGCGGATCCTCGGCGACAACAAGACCTGGCGCGGCGCCGCCGCGATGAGCGCCGGACCCGTCCTCGCCAGCACGCTGCTCCACCGCCGCCCGTGGTACCGCCGCAAGCTCCCGCCGCGCCTGCAGCAGGCGCCCGCGCCGCTCGTCGGCGCCGCGCTCGGCGTGGCCGTCGTCGCCGGCGAGCTGCCCAACAGCTTCGCCAAGCGCCAGCTCGGCATCGCCCCGGGCAGCCAGTCCAAGGGCACCGCCGGCGTCGCGCTCAGCGTGCTCGACCAGGTCGACTGGGTGCCGCTCGCGATGCTCCTGCTCCGCCCCTGGCACCGCACGACCGCTCGCGAGGCCGCGACGATCCTCGCGCTCGTCGGCGTCATCCACGCGCAGCTCAACGTGGTCGGCTACGCGATCGGCGCGCGGAAGTCCCTGCTCTGAACCGCATCGGGACGGGCCGGGGCCCGTTCTAGTCTGTCGACCGCGATGCCGGCTGTCCTCGTCGACTCCCTGAGCAAGAGCTTCGGGCTGCCCACGGAGCAGGTCCACACGCTCAAGGAGCGCGTCCTGCATCCCCTCCGGGGCCGCAGCGAGACGCGCTTCGACGCGCTGAAGGGCGTGTCGTTCAGCGTCGAGCCGGGCGAGTTCTTCGGGATCGTCGGCCGCAACGGCTCCGGCAAGTCGACGCTGCTCAAGTGCCTCGCCGGCATCTACCGCGCCGATGGCGGCCGGGCGTGGATAGACGGGCGCCTGTCGACGTTCATCGAGCTCGGCGTCGGGTTCAACATGGACCTCCCCGCCCGCGACAACATCCGCATCAACGCGGTGATGCTCGGGCTGTCGACCCGCGACGCCCGCCGCCGCGAGGACGAGATCCTCGACTTCGCCGGCCTGCGCGGCTTCGAGGACCTCAAGATCAAGAACTACTCGAGCGGCATGCTCGTCCGCCTCGGCTTCGCGATCATGGCCCACGTCGACGCGGACGTCCTGCTGATCGACGAGGTGCTCGCCGTCGGCGACGCCGAGTTCCAGCAGAAGTGCTTCGACCAGTTCAACAAGATCCGCGACGCGGGCCGCACGGTCCTGCTCGTCACCCACGACATGGGCGCGGTCGAGCGCTACTGCGACCGCGCGATGCTGCTCGAGCACGGCGAGCTCGTCACGAGCGGCGAGCCCGGCCGCGTCGGCCAGGAGTACTTCCGCAAGAACTTCGCCGCGGAGAAGCCCGAGGAGGAGCGCGACGCCGACGAGGGCGAGGCCGACGAGCCCGGGCGCATCACCGACGGCCGCGCCTCGATCGTGACCGCGTGGTTCGAGGACGGCGAGGGGCGACGGACCGAGGTGCTCGAGCACGGGGAGCGCGGGACGTTCGTCGCGACCGTCCGGTTCCACGCGCACGTCGAGGACCCGCTGTTCGGCGTCGCCTTGGTGAACGAGTGGAACGCGACCGTGCTCGCTGCGTCGACGATGTACACGCACGAGCGCACCGGCGTGTTCTCCGCCGGCGACGAGGTCACCTACCGGATCACGTTCGAGACGATCTTCGCGGCGGGCCGGCACAAGGCGATCCCGGCGGTCGCGCGCGGCGGCGCATCGATCGCGTGGATCGACCGGCGCGAGAACCTCGCCTCGGTCGTCGTGACGCACACGCGCAGCGTGCAGGCCGCCGTCGACATCCCGTACGACATCGCGCTCACGCGCGGCGGCGTCGAGGTCCCGACGTGAGCGCCGTCACCGCCGCCCCGACCGGCCGCGAGGTCAAGGGACCGTCCGCCCTCGGCGCCGATCCGGTGCGCTTCTGGCGCCTGACGTGGACGCTCGCGGTGACGACGTTCAAGCTGCGCTTCTACGGCTCGGCGCTCGGCTACGTCTGGCAGCTCATGCGCCCGCTCGCGCTGTTCGGCGTGCTCTTCGTCGTCTTCACGGAGTTCGCCAACGTCGGCACGGGCGTGGACTACTACGGCGCGCTGCTCCTGATGGGCATCGTGCTGTTCACGTTCCTCGCGCAGGCGACCGGCGAGGGCGTCACGTCGCTGGTGGAGCGCGAGGCGCTGATCCGCAAGGTCGAGTTCCCGCGCATGGCGATCCCGTGCGCGGTGGTGCTCGGCGCGATCTTCAACCTCGGTCTGAACCTCATCGCCGTGGTCATCTTCGCCGCGGCGATCGGCGTGCCGCTGCACGCCTCGATCGTCCAGGTGCCGCTGCTCATCCTGATGCTCACCGCGATGGCGCTGGGGATCGCGCTGCTGACCTCGTCGCTCTACGTCCGCTACCGCGACGTGCAGCCGATCTGGGAGGTCCTGCTGCAGATCCTCTTCTACGCGACGCCGGTGCTGTACCCGCTCGACATCGTGCCCGAGCAGTACCAGAAGTGGATCCTCCTGAACCCGTTCGCGACGGTGATCCAGCAGGTCCGCCACGCGGCGATCGACCCCGACGTGCCCGGCGCGGCGGCCGTGGCCGGCTGGTGGGTCGTGCTCGTGTCGATCGGGATCGCGCTCGGGCTGCTGGTCGTCGGCTACCTCGTGTTCCAGCGCCGGGCGCCGCACATCGCCGAGGAGCTCTAGGTCGTGCGCCGCAGGGCCTTCGAGACCCGGTAGCGCACCGGCTGCGGCAGGCCCGCGAGCTTCGCGCGCGCCTTCACCGCGCGGCCCACGAGCGGATCGCCGTTCAGCCGCCGCACCTCCGCGCTGACCGCGCCGAGCTCCTGCCCGAGGACCGTCGTCCCGCCGATCGCGTCCGCCATGAGACGCGCGGGCCACTGCGCGTCGGCCGGCGGGTCCTCGGCCAGGATGGTCTCGAGCGCGTCGGCAAGAGCCTTCGACGCGTCATCCCACGCCGGCCACGCCGCGACGGTCTCGCGCGCGCCCGCGCGCAGGCGCGCGAGGAGGTCGCGGTCGCGGGCGAGCACGTCGAGCCACCGTGCCGCCCCGTGCACGTCGTCGGCGTCCGCGACGAGCCCGTTGACGTCGTGCTCGACGAGGTCGGCCGCGTCGGGCGACGGCCAGACGACCGCGGTCGCGCCGGCGGCGAAGCCGCGGAGAGGAGCGTCGAGGACGCCGTCGACCGAGGAGAGGTGCACGACGACGTCGGCGGCGGTGACGTCGTCGACGACCGCGACCGTCTCGGCCGCGGCCACCGCCTCGCCCGCGGCGCCGCCGGAAGCGAAGACTCGAAGAGGGACGGACGCGGACGCCGCCGGGGCGGCCACCTCCGGGGAGGTCTCCCCCGGCGCGGCCGCCACCGGAGAGGTCTTCCCCGGCGCGGCCGGCGCGCCGCTCGTCACGCGGAAGATGCGCGAGGACGGGCGAAGGTCGCGCAGCGCGGTCTCGATCCACGGCGCGGCGGCGAGGAAGTCGACGGGGAGGTCGTAGGCGAGCTGGGCGGCGACGCGCTCGGCCTGCCACGTGCCCATCCGGCGGTGCGCGAAGTGGTCGACCCAGAACGCGTACCGCGTCGCGGGCATCCGGAAGAGGTGCGCGGTCGACTGCCAATCCGTGGCGATCGCGACGTCGCAGGCCTCGGGAACCAGCCCGTCGGTCGGCACGATCACGACGTCGTGCGCGCCCGACAACGCCGACGCATGCCGCGCGATCGCGTCCGCGGGACGGTGGCCCGAATGCAGGAAGGACAGCTTCACGAGCGCCAGATCCTAGGCTCTGCCCGCATGAAACTCGCCTTCGTCGGCCAGCGCGAGTACTTCCACTACACGTCGCTGCAGGCCCCCGCCGGCGGCGTCGAGCCGTCGTTCCTGCACTTCTACCCCGACGGCCCGGCCGAGCCGCTGCTCGACCAGCTGCGCGCGACCGACCCCGACGTCGTCTTCGTCTGGCGGCCCGAGCTCATCCCCGAGGGCGCGTTCCACGAGCTCGACGCGCTCACCATCGGCTACATCACAGAGCCGATCGTCCGCCCCAACGGCGTCGACCACCCGGACCTCGAGTACCGGTGGCAGAACCTGCAGCGCACGGACCCGCGGAACTTCGACCGGATCGTCTCGTTCGATCCTCATGTGGTCCCCACCGTCGAGCAGCACATGCCGGTCTGGCGCTCGTTCCCGATCCCGGTCGCGGACAGCTACTTCGCGCCGGTCGCGCCGCCGAGTCCCAAGCCGCGGATCCTCTTCACAGGCCGGTCCACCGACCACCGGGAGGCGTTCCTCGGGCACGTCAAGAAGGACTTCGACTGCGTGCACATCGCGCACGGCGTCACCGACGACGAGCTGATGCCGTTCCTGCGCAAGACGGACATCGGCGTGAACCTGCACAACGAGCCGTACCCGACGTTCGAGAACCGGGTCCCGGCGTACCTCGCGGCGGGGCTGCTCGTGGTCACCGAGCCGCTCTCCCCGCACCACGGCCTCCAGCCCGGCCGCGACCTGCTCGAGGTGCGCACGCCGGCCGAGCTCTACGAGGTCGTCGAGCGCGTCCAGCGCCTCCCGACGGCGTTCGAGACGGTGCGCCGGAACGGCCGCCGGATGGCCGAGCGCTGGCGCTCCTCGACCGTCTACCCGCGGGTCGTGAAGGACCTCGTCACCGACGTCCGCGCCTTCGGCCGCGGGCCGGGACGGCCACCCCTCCGCGCTACCTTGAACGCCTCATGACCGAGACGTTCCAGCCTGCCGAGGGGCGCCAGAACGGCCTCGGCCCCACGGCGCCGAACCCAGACCAGACCATCCTCGTCGCCGGCGGCGCGGGCTACATCGGCTGCGTGCTGGTGCCCAAGCTGCTCGACCGCGGGTACCGCGTGCGCCTGCTCGACCGCCTGTACTTCGGCGAGGACGCGCTCGCCGACTTCCGCGACCGCATCGAGCTCGTCGTCGCCGACGTGCGAGACATCCCGGACACCGCGTTCGACGGCATCGACGGCGTCATCAACCTCTCCGGCCTGTCGAACGACCCGACGGCCGAGTTCGACCCCGACGCGAACTGGCAGATGAACGCCGTCGCGACCGAGACGCTCGGCGAGAAGTGCGTCGAGCGCGGGATCGAGCGCTACGTCTTCGCCAGCTCCTGCTCGCTCTACGACGGCCTGCCGCCCGGCATGCACGACGAGACCGCGCCGATCCAGCCGCGCGCCGCCTACGCGACGTCGAAGCGGTACGGCGAGGAGGCGCTGCTGAGGCTCGCCGACAAGGGCCTCGTCCCGGTGCTGCTGCGCAACGGCACGGTCTACGGCTGGTCGCCGCGCATGCGCTTCGACCTCGTCGTCAACACGTTCGTCAAGGACGCCCTGCTGAACGGCAAGCTCATGCTGCACGGCGGTGGCTGGATGTGGCGCCCGCTCGTCGACGTCCGCGACGTCGCCGACGCGATGATCGCCGCCTACGAGGCGCCCGCGGAGAAGGTCCAGGGCGAGATCTTCAACGTCCTGCACTCGAACTACCAGATCCGCGAGCTCGCGATGCTCGTCGCCGGCACGGTGCAGCTGACCGGCCGCACGGTGAAGCTCGAGGAGGTCCCGGCGCCGAAGCTGACGCGTGACTACGAGTGCTCCAACGCGAAGCTGTCGACGACGCTCGGCTTCATCCCGACGCACTCGGTGCTCGAGGCGGCCAGCGGTCTCGTCGAGCGCCTGGAGAGCATGGACAAGGCGCGGCTGACCGACCCGCGGCACTACAACATCCGGTGGCTCGAGCTGATGAACGAGCTCAAGCCGTCGCTCGAGCGGTTCGAGACCGTCCTGTGAGGGCGCTGATCACGGGCGGGGGCGGCCAGCTCGCCTCCGACCTCGTGTCCGTGCTCGGCGACGACGCCGTCGCGCTGTCGCACGCCGAGCTCGACATCGACGACCCCGCCGCGATCGACCGCGCCTTCGAGGAGCACCGCCCCGACGTCGTCTTCAACTGCGCGGCGTTCCACAACGTCGACCAGTGCGAGCGCGAGCCCGACCAGTCGTGGGCGACGAACGTCCGCGCGGTGACGGAGCTGGCGAAGCGCCCCGCGAAGCTCGTCCACCTCTCGACGAACTACGTCTTCGACGGCCGCCGCGAGGAGCCGTACGGCGAGGACGACCTCCCGTCGCCGCGGTCGGTCTACGCGCTGACGAAGCTCGGCGGCGAGTACGCGGCCCTGGGCTACGACGACGGCGCTTTGGTCGTGCGCAGCGGCGGGCTCTACGGCTTCGCCGGCAACGCGTCGAAGGGCGGCAACTTCGTCCAGCGGATGATCGCCCGGGCGAAGGAGCAGGGCGCGCTGAAGATGGTCGCCGACCAGCGCCTGCAGCCGACGTTCACCGAGGACCTCGCGAAGGCGCTCGTCGAGGCGGTCGAGCGCGACGCGACCGGCGTGCTGCACCTCACGAACGAGGGTGCGATGTCGTGGCACGACTTCACGGTCGCGATCATGGAGAACGCCGGGATCGACGTGCCGATCGAGGAGGGCACGACGACGATCCAGCCGGGCGGCGTCGACCGGCCGCTCAACGGCGTGCTCGCCCGGCCGCGCGCCGACGCCCTCGGGCTGACGCCGCTGCGGCCGGTGCACGACGCGCTCGCCGACTACATGGCGCGCGCCGGTCTCAGCGCCTAGTCGACGTAGACGAAGGGCAAGTCGGCCTCGATGTCGGCCAGCGTGGGCGCATCGAGGTCGCGCTGCGACGGCTTGAGGTCGTCGGCCGAGATCGGCCACTCGATGCCGACGCCCGGGTCGCGGAACGAGATCCCGCGCTCGGTCTTGTCGTTGTAGTAGGCGTCCTGCTTGTAGAAGACGTCCGCCACGTCGCTGGTGACGCAGAAGCCGTGCGCGAAGCCGGCGGGAACGTAGGCCATGCGGCCGTTCTCGTCGGTCAGCTCGAACGCCTCCCACTCGCCGAACGTCGGCGAGCCCCTGCGCAGGTCGACGACCACGTCGGTGATCGCACCACGCCCGCAGCGCACGAGCTTCGCCGCGCCGCGCCCGATCTGGAAGTGCATGCCGCGGACGATCCCGTGGCCGGACCTGGAGTGGTTGTCCTGCACCATCTCCTCGTTGATCCCGAGCTGCACGAACTCGCTGCGCCGATAGGTCTCAACGAAGAAGCCCCGCTCGTCGCCCAGCACCTTCGGTTGGATCAGCTTCGGTCCCTGGATCCTGGTCTCGATCAGCTCGAATGGCATGGCGCGACACCCTACGACGCGCGTTCCGTCCCGAACGCCGCCACGTCGGCGAGCAGGTCGGCCAGCACCCGCGGCCAGAGCGTGGACGCGCGGAAGTGCTCGGCCTTCTGCCTGCCGCGGACGCGCACCGCGTGCCACATCCGCGGGAAGCGCTGAAGCCGGTCGAGCACGTGCGCGAGGCCGTCGGGCGTGCCGATCGGGACGTAGTCGATCCCGTGCTCGAGCCCGTGCGAGGGACTGAGCGGCTCGCTGACGAGCAGGCGGCCGGCGGCGAGGTGCAGCGCAGCGGCCGGCTCGAAGGCGAGGAGCGCGCTCGGGTGGAGGTTGATGCCGATGTCGGTCGGTTCGACGTCGTCGCCGTGCTGGGCGATGCGGATGACGGCGGGGCGCGCCTCGCGCGTCGGGGCGAGCATGTGCGCCTGATGCGGCGTCGGGTCGCCGAAGAAGAGCGCCTCCGGACGCACGCGGACGTCGTGCACGGGGGCGAAGTGCCGGTCGGCGATGGGCGGCGGGACGGCGCGCCAGACGGGCAGCGTGTCGCTCAGCTCGGTCACGACGAGCGGATCGAGCGCGAGGACGCGATCGAAGTCAGTCGCGTCCACGGCGCGGGCCTCGTTCAGGCGGTCGCCCTTGTCGGGCAGGCCGCCGCCGACGCGTCTTGCGAGCGGCTCGGTGAGGACGCCGAGCGTCGCCGCCCGCAGGCCGTGCAGCGCACCGTCCGGCAGCAGCCAGGGCTGCAGCGCGACGACGACGTGCGGCGACCACCGCTCGAGCGAGGCGCGCGCCGCCTCGGCGTCACCGCCGTCCTCGAACGGGACGACCGTGCTCTCGACGTCCGCGAGCGGAGCGTCGAGCGCGGACACGGCGGTCGCGCTCGCGGGGCCGATGAAGGCGACGCGCAACGGGCGGCCGACCGGCGGCACGGGGTACGGCAGGCCGCTCGGGGCGAGGTCCACGCGCATCGGCGCGGGTACGATAGCCCGCTCGCATGCCCGACTGGCAAGAGCGCATCACCCGCGAGACGAAGCCGTCGCTGCGGGCCGAGCACGACCTCCGCTACCGCCTCGCGGCGCCGCTCATCCGGCAGTCGGCGGCGTGGCTCGACCTCGGCTGCGGCAACGGCGTCGCGGCCGCGGATGCCCTTGGCTCCGAGTTCGCCGGCCGTGCCGTGCTCGTCGATGTGGAGCAGTCGGCGGTCGACGCGGCGGCGGGCGAGCTTCGCCGGCTCGGCACCTCCGAGATCAGCGCGCTGTCCGCCGACCTGACGGATCCCGAGGCGCTGAGTCGCATCCGCGAGGAGCTCCTGCGCGGCGACGAGAGCGAGCGGGTGATCACGTGCTTCGAGGTCGTCGAGCACCTCACGACGTTCGTGCCGCTCGTCGAGATGCTGAGCGCGCTGGCGGAGGACGGCTTGGCGACGGTGCTGCTGAGCGTTCCGAACGACGCGTTCTGGACGATCGACAACCCGCACCACGTGACGATGTGGAGCGAGGGGGCGTTCGACGAGCTGCGCCGCCTGCTGCCGGCGGGCGCGATCGTGTGCCGGCAGATCGCGCTGAACGGTTCGGCGATCGTGCCGCTGGCCGCCGAGGAGGGGACGAGCGCCACGCTCTCCGTGACGCTCGACGCCGCGCACGCCGTGCCGAGCCACTTCATCGCGGCGATGGGCCCGCGCGCCGGCGCGGTCGGCGTTCACGCCGAGGTCGTGCAGTCGGATCTGGACGAGCAGCGCCGCTGGGAGCGGGCGCGCGAGGCCGACCTGGCGTACTTCCAGGAGCTCGTCGAGACGTGGCGGCCGTGGTTCGAGGAGTTCCGCGCGTACATCCACGACCTCGAAGGCCGCCTCGGCCTGCCGCTCACGGGCGTCGATCCGCAGACGCTGCCGAGCGGCGAGCCGACCGGCGGCGAGTAGCTCCCTCCGGTGAAGGTCGCCTTCCTCGTCAACGACCTGCAGCTCTCCGGCGGCGTCGGCGTCGTCGTCGAGCACGCGCGGCGCCTCGCGGGCGATCACGGGTTCGAGACCGCGCTGGTCGTCGTCCGCGAGCAGGAGAACGAGCACTGGCAGTACGAGAGCCTCGCCGCCGTCGACGTCCTGACGCGCGAGCAGGCGCTCGAGCGGCACTTCGATGTCGCCGTCGCAACGTGGTGGGAGACGACGGCGTCCCTGTTCGACGTGCCCGCGGACCGGTACGCGTACTTCGTCCAGAGCCTCGAGGACCGCTTCTACAAGCGCGACGAGGCGGACCGGCTGGGCGCGTCGACGACGCTCGGGCTGCCGGTCGCGTTCATCACGGAGGCGCACTGGATCGCGGCGACGCTCGCGCAGGTCCGGCCCGACGCGCCGTGTCATCTGGTGCGGAACGGGATCGACAAGGACGTCTTCGCGCCGGTCGATCGGGTGCCGGTGCGGTACCACGCGCCGCTGCGGATCGTCGTCGAGGGCGATCCGCAGGTGTGGTTCAAGGGCGTCCCCGAGGCGCTGAAGGCGGCCGCGGCGATGAAGGAGGCCCACCACCTCACGCTCGTGACCGGCCGCCGCGGCGACGCGCTGAAGGGGTTCGCCTACGACGAGGTCGTCGGCCCGCTGACGCACCGCGAGATGGCCGAGCTCTACCGCCGCTCCGACGTCGTGCTGAAGCTGTCGAGCGTCGAGGGGATGTTCGGCCCGCCGCTCGAGGGCTTCCACATGGGCGCGACGTGCGTCACGACGCCCGTGACCGGCCACGACGAGTACATCGAGCACGGCTGGAACGCGCTCGTCTGCGACTGGGAGGACGTTCCGGGAACCGCCCGCCTCCTTGATCTGCTCGCCCGAGATCGCCGGCTGTTGCACTTCCTCCGGTCCAACGCGCTCGCGACCGCCCGCGGCTGGCCGTCGTGGGCCCAGGCGTCGCAGCTCATGGCCCTGGCGCTCCTGCGCATCCGCCGCGAGCCGGCGCCGCTGCCCGGCACCAGCGCCGCGATGGCCCTCGGAGAGATCCGCGGCCACGTCGAGACGAACCGAGGGCTCCTCGCCGAACGCCTCGACTTCGGCCGCAAAGCCGCCCGCCTGGAGAGGCTCGTGCGGATGCCCGGCTTCCGCCAGCTCCGAGCGCTCTGGCGCAACCCGAAGATCCAAGAGGGCCGCGTCGGCCCGTTCGTCATCGGCCTCGTCAAGAGGATCCTCCGGTGAGACCGCGCCTCCGCGCCCTCGTCGCGCGGCTGCGGGCCACGCCCGGAGAGCCTCTTCGCGTCGCGGCGCCGGCCGCGCTGCTCGAGTGGAGACGCGAGGGGGCCGCGCCGCTCACGACCTCTTCGCGCGAGGAAGCGGCGATGTCGGTGGCCGTGGTGATCCCTCCTTTCCGGCGCGGGAGCGGGGGGCATTCGACGATCGCGAACCTCGTCCGAGGACTCGAGGGGCGGGGGCACCGGTGCTCTCTCTGGCTCGAGGACGACGAGGGGCGGCACGATGGCGCGGACGTCGAGCGGGACTTCAAGGCGTTCTTCGGGCCTCTCGCGGCGCCGGTCCATGACGGCTTCTCCGCCTGGCGCGGTGCCGACGTGGTGGTGGCGACGGGGTGGCAGACGGTGTTCCGCGTCCTCCGGCTGCCGGGCGCCCGCGGCCGGGCGTACCTCGTCCAGGACCACGAGCCGGAGTTCTACGGCACGTCGGCGGAACGGCTGTGGGCGGAGGAGACGTACCGGCTCGGGCTGCACTGCGTGTGCGCGTCGCCGTGGCTCGCGCAGCTCGTCCGCGACCGCTACGGAGCGACGAGCGACGCCTTCGACCTCGGCGTCGACCACGACGTCTACCGGCCGCGGGCAGTCGCCAGAAGGGACGATCGCGTCCTCGTCTACGCCCGCGCCGTCACCGCCCGCCGCGCGGTCCCACTCGCGCTGCTTGCGATGGAGGAGCTCCACCGCCGGCGCCCGGACGTCGAGATCGCTCTGTTCGGCGAAGCCAGACCGGTGGAGACGCGGTTCCCCCACACCCATCTCGGCGTCCTCTCACCGCAAGACCTCGCGACCGCCTACGCGGAGGCGACGGTCGGCGTCGTCCTCTCGACCACCAACCCGAGCCTCGTCCCGACCGAGATGCTCGCGTGCGGCCTGCCGTGCGTCGACCTGACCAGCGACGCGATGCGCACGACGTTCGGTGACGACGGTCCGATCATGCTCGCCGAACCCGACCCGCTCGCGATCGCGAGCGCGGTCGAGCGTCTCCTCGACGACCCCGCCGAACGCCGGCGACGATCGGAGGACGGCCGCGCCCTCGTGACCGGGCGCACGTGGCCGAACGCCGCCGAGCAGCTCGAGCGCGGCCTACGAGCCGCGCTCTGACCGGTCGTCCTCGACGGACGCCCGCGTCATCGCGACGACGACAAGCAGCGGGACGCCGCCGGCGACGAGCGCCGCGAGCAGCCAGATCATCCACGGCTGGATGAAGCTCGCCGAGAACCGCGTCGTCTCTGTGGCGATCTCGGACCATCGCCGCCCGACGCTCGCGACCTGCGCCTCGTCGAAGCGCAGCTGGATGTGCCGCCCGTCGGGCTTGCCGTTCAGCAGCGTCCGTGCCGTCGTGACCGTCCGGTCCTCGGCGGCGTAGAAGACCACCTCGCGCCGGCCGAGGTTGTGCCAGCACATCCGTGCCCGGATCGGGCGATCGGGCGGGTCGATCTGCGCTCGGAGGATGCTGTTGTCCGCGTATCCCCCGGCGATGCGGCCCTTCGCGTGGAAGCCGCCGTCGCCCCGGATCGACCAGCTCATCGGCACGCCGGGTTGGAACTTCGTCCCGATCTGCCACGACGCGACCTCCGATCGCGGCGTCAGCGTGAAGTCCGTGACGCACGCGGTGTCGCCGGGTGAGACGCCCACGACCGGCGTGGAGAAGAGCGGCGACGGCTGCGGGATCGCGGCCGCGAACCGGCGCGGCTCCTGCAGCCAGCTCGCCAGCAGGACGAACGACAGGACGAGCAGCGCGAGCCCGACGAGGAGCGCGCCAAGGGTGGCGGGCCGGCGCACCCTAGACATGGAACCGCACCACCGCCGTCGCGAAGAGGCACAGGTTCATGACGACGCCCACGCCGAGGACCGCCGTCCCGGCGCCGGGCCGGACCGGCCGAGGAAGCTCCCGCACGAGCAGCGCGATCGCGATGCCGAAGAGCGGCGCCAGCGGCGTCAGGTACCGCCCCGTGATCACCGGGTCGGTGGCGACGAGCAGGTCGCGCCACGCGACCGCGTGCAGCGTCACCACCACCGCGAGCATCGCGCTGGCCAGGACGACCGCGACCGCCGCTTGACGCCGCACGGCGTCGCGGCGCACGACGAGCACGACGACCAGCAGCACGAGCCCCGCGAGGACGACCCACGACAGCGTGTCGACGGCCCGCCCCGGAAGCGCGATGTCGAACTGCGCCAGCTCGGAGAAGAACCGGTCGATGTAGACGCGCCGGGCGTCGTAGAGGCTGCCCGCGTTCTCGGTCAGGAAGCCCGGCCGCGGCAGGTAGAACTGCCACAGGTACGAGCCCCACTCGCGCAGCCGGACCGCGCTGACGTCGCCGCGCACGGCGAACCACGACGCGGCGGCGAGGAACGCGACGAGCGCGCCCGCGAGCAGGCCGCCGCCGAGCCGCGGCGTCCGCCGCTCCTCGGGCACCCAACGGCGCCACGCGAGGATCGCGAAGGTCAGCCCGACTGGGACCGCCAGCGGGACGCCGCGCCCGTGCGTGAGCGCCGACGCGATCGTCAGCAGCACGAGCCCGATCAGCCGCCCGCGCGTTCCCCCTCGCTTCAACGCGAGCACCATGAGATACAGCGCCGCCGACCAGATCGCCGCGAGCATCGCGTCCGGGTTCACGACGCCCCCGAGCAGCGCCAGCTGCGGGATGAGCGCCACGCTGCCGGCGGCGAGCGTCTGCAGCACGCGCCGGCGGCCGAGCAGCTCACCCGCCAGCAGCCAGGTGAAGACGACGACGGCGAGGAGGAACGGCACGCTGAGCAGCCGCACGAGGTGCAGCCGGGTGAAGACGTCCGCGCTTTCGCCGGCGAGGTAGACCGGTGCGGTGGCCAGGTAGTACAGCGGCGGGTTGCGCATCGCCGACGTGAAGCCGCCGTCGCTGCGCTGCGCGTCGCCGAAGTCCGCCGAGGCGCTCTCCCAGAGCCGCTCGTCGAGCGCCGTCGTGTACGGCTGCATCGCCACGTTGCCGTGCGTCGCCGCGGTCCCGGCCCAGATGTCGCTCGATCCGACCTCGGTCGAGTACGCGGGAGCGTCCGCGTCGGACAGGCCGCTCACCGTCGACCACGTCAGCGAGCCGGTCTCCGCGAGACGCTGCGCGTAGGCGAAGTGCGAGATCTCGTCGGGGCCCTCGTACGCGGGCAGCAGCACCGACCAGCCGATCGCCAGCACCGCGGCGACCGCGAGCACGGCGGCGAGCGGCGCCGGGACGGACCGCACGCGCCTACCCACGGGCGCCGGCTCCCTTGCGCAGGCCGAACACGGCGGCGTAGAGCGCGGACTCCGCACGCGCCGGCAGCGGCCTGGGGCCCCAGTAGAGCCGGTGCGCCACCCGCCCGGCCGCGCCGAGCGAGCTCGTGCGGGCCAGCTCCGCACGCCGCGCGTACAGCGCGGCGTGCTTCTCGTGCATGAGGCGCCGCGCCTCGCGGTAGCGGCGCCGGTCCTCGACCTGCTTCGACCCGCCCGCGTGGCGCCGGTACTCGAGCGTCACCTCGTCGACCCGCACGCCGGTCCACCCGTGGGCGAGCGCGTTCAACCACAGCTCCCAGTCCTCGAACGCGCCGAAGCGCCCGTCGAAGCCGCCGGTGTCCTGGATCACCTGGCGCCGGGTCAGCGCAGTCAGGCCGATGAGGTGACGGTCGAGCAGCCGCAGCGGGTCGTAGGGCGGGAACCGCAGCTCGCCGCCCCAGGCGCCGAAGAAGCGCGGGTGGCCGTACGCGAAGCCGGCGTCCGGGTGCCCGGCGAGCGCACGGCGCAGGACCGCCAGCGCGCCCGGCGCCAGGCGGTCGTCCGCGTCGAGGCACAGCACGAAGGGCGTCTCCGCGCGGGCGAGCCCGGCGTTGCGCGCCGCGCACACCCCCGCGTTCGCCTGCCGGATGACCTCGACCTCCGCGGGCAGCCGGTCGAGCGCCTCGTGCGTGGCGGGATCGGTCGATCCGTCGTCGACCACGATCACGTGCGGCGGGTCGTCCTGGCCGAGCAGCGACGCGACGGCCTCGCCCACGTAAGCGCCGTAGTTGAAGCAGGTGACGACCGCGGTGGTGTCCGCCATCACCGCACCAACGTCAGGACGACGCGGCGGTAGCGCTCCATCCACGGGTTCACGCGGTCGAGCAGCGGGCTCTCGACGAGCGGCGTGTGCATGTCGCCCCGCAGCAGCTCCAGGATCTCTCGGTCGCTGACGGTGCGCCCGCGCTGCACGCGCCGGCGCCAGCGGCCGATCCGCCGCCACTCGCGTGCCGTCGCCTTCCAGGCGTTGACCTTCGGCTCCCACCACCCGTCGCGGCGGGCCTGGAGCGCGATGCCGGCCTCGGCGGCCAGCAGCATCGGCGCCAGCGCCAGCAGCGTCCCGGCGCGGTAGTTCGACAAGACCATCCACGCGCGGTTGTGCTCGAGCTCGAACCACTTCCGCGCGCCCTTCGTGAACTCGTAGTCGTGGCGGACGTGCGCGGCGGGGACGAAGACGACGCGCCAGCCGGCCAGTCGCGCACGCCACGCGATGTCGGTGTCGTCGACGTAGAGGAAGAAGCCGGGACAGTGGCCGCCGAGCTCGCGGAAGACGTCCGTGCGCAGCATGAGCGCGGCGCCCGAGCAGCAGGCGACGTCGCGCGGCGGCCCGTCCTCCCGCGGCTCGAGGTAGCGCCCCGACCACGACAGGCCCGTCACGTGGACCGGGTTGTCGCCGGCGTTCACGGTGGCCCCATCGGTAAGCAGCACCTGCGCCCCCACGACCGCGGTGCGCTCGTCGGCGGCCTCGAGCAGCCGCTCGAGGCAGTCCGGCTCGGCGATCGAGTCCGGATTGAGGAAGAACATCCACGGCTGCGTGGCGTGCGGCAGCGCGTAGTTGCAGCCCTGCGGGTAGCCGAGGTTCTCGCCGGAGGCGAGCACCCGCACCGGCAGCCCCCACTCGAGGAACGCCTTGCCCGGCGCGCCCTCGGGGTGGTTGTCCACGACGAGGATCTCCGCGGGCGGGCGCGTCTGCTCGAGCAGCGACTCGATGGTGCGGCGAACCACGGCCGGGTCCTCGAAGGACACGACCACGACAGCGGAGACGGGACCCTGCACGGCGAAGCAGGGTACGAGCGGCGCCCGCTGTCAGTCGGCGAACGGCTCGGGCCAGCGGCCGCGCGTGAGGACCGGCAGCACCGCGCGCTTGGTCCGGTCGAACCCGACCATCACGGCCCGATCGCGCCACGTCCGCGACCACTGCAGCCGGATCGCCTGCGCCTCGTCCTGCTGCTTCCAGACGTCGGTCGCGGACTTGCTCGTCGCGTGCCAGCGGAACCGCACGTGCGCGTCGGGCATCCGGTCGACCCGCACGGCGTGCGTGAGGCGCAGGTAGAAGTCGTAGTCGGCGGCGTCGACCCAGCGCTCGTCGAGCGGCCCCACCGCGGCCGCCCGCGACGCGCGGAACACGAACGTCGGCGTCGGGACGTAGTCGCCGAGCAGCAGGTACCGCAGCCAGCTCCACTCCGCCGGGCGGTAGGGGCGCTTCACGACGCCGTCGGCGTCCATGAAGTCGAGACCGCCGTAGACCACCTGGCAGTCCGGCGTCCGGCGCAGGTGCGCGACCGCCTCGGCGACGCCCTCGGGCACGACCTCGTCGTCGCCGTTGACCCACATGACCAGGTCGCCGCGCGCCCGCTCGATGCCCTTGTTCACCGCGTGCGTCTGGCCGCGGTCGGGCTCGCTGACCCACCGCAGCGCCGGGTCGTCGCGCGCCTCGAGCAGCGCGACCGTGCCGTCCGTGGACCCGCCGTCGATGACGACGTGCTCGTGCTCGATGGGCAGCGCCGCGACGCTGTCGAGGCACGCCTCGAGGTAGTCGGCGGCGTTGAAGATGGGCGTGACGATGGAGAGCAGCGCCAAGGCGGGCTGACTCTAGTTGGCGGCTAGCCTCCTGCCCCGTGACCGTCCCCTTCGCCAACTTCAAGCGCGGCGTCGCCGACCTCCGCCCCGATCTCGAAGCCGCCGTCGCCCGCGTCCTCGACAGCGGCTGGTTCGTCCTCGGACAGGAGGGCAAGGCGTTCGAGGACGAGTTCGCGCGCTGGACCGGCAGCCCCCACGCCGTCGGCTGCGGATCCGGCACCGACGCGATCGAGCTCGCGCTGCGCGCGCTGGGCATCGGCGAGGGCGACGAGGTCGTCACGCAGGCGAACACGTGCGTGCCGACCGTCTCGGCGATCCGCCGCACGGGCGCGACGCCGGTGCTCTGCGACGTGGAGCCGGCCACCGCGACGATCGATCCCGCCTCCCTGCGCGGCGCGATGACCGAGCGCACGAAGGCCGTCATCCCGGTCCACCTGTACGGGCAGATCGGCGACATCGACGCGGTGCTCGAGATCGCCGCCGAGCGCGGCGCCGCGGTGATCGAGGACTGCGCGCAGGCCCACGGCGCCGAGGCCGGCGGCCGGCGCGCGGGCACGATGGGCGCGCTCGGGGCGTTCTCGTTCTACCCGACGAAGAACCTCGGCGCCGTCGGCGACGGCGGCGCGGTGGTCACCGGCGACGCGCACCTCGACGAGCAGCTGCGGCTCGCCCGCCAGTACGGACAGGCCGATCGCTACGTCCACGTCAGCGAAGGCGTCAACAGCCGCCTCGACGAGCTGCAGGCCGCCCTGCTGCGCGCGAAGCTGCCGCACCTCGACGCCTGGAACGACCGTCGCAACGCCATCGCCGACCGCTACGCGGAGGCGCTCGCCGGCACGCCGGTGCAGCCCCTCGAGCGCCTCGACGGGCGCCGGCACGTCTTCCACCTCTTCGTCGTGCGCGCGCCCGACCGCGACCGCTTCCGCGCGGCGCTGGAGGAGCGCGGCGTCGCGACGATCATCCACTACCCCCACCCGATCCACGGGCACGCGCCCTACGCGCACCTGGGCAACGGGCCGGTGCCGCTGACGGTCAGCGAGCAGCTCTCGGCCGAGGTCGTCTCGCTGCCGATCTACCCCGAGCTGACCGACGACGACGTCGAGCAGGTCGCCGGCGCGGCCCGCGCCGCCGCGACGGCCTAGTCGGCGCCGGGGACGCCGCGCGGGTACCGGACCCGCAGCAGGAACGGGAAGCGCCTGACGGCGTGCGCCCCGAAGCGGGCGCGGGCGTCCTGGACCCGCTGCTTGACCGTCGGGCCCGGCTCGACGCCGCCCATGAAGCCCGGCGCCACCGTCCGGATGAGCTTGAGCGCCTCGTCGAGCTCCCGGAGGTACGGGTCGTAGACGAGCTCGCGGTCGTGGTCGGAGATCGGGTAGCCGGGCGGCTGCCACGCGTGGCCGCCGCGCCGGCGCAGCTGCACGCGGTGGTAGTGGAAGAAGACCAGCGGGTCCTCGTCGACGAGCACCTGCGCCCCGCGCCGCTGGACGTCGTACCGGGTGATGTTCCATGGGGCGAGCCCGCCGCCCTTGTGCTCGAGCACGTGGACGCCGCCGAAGCGCTCGGGCCAGTCGTCGAGGTACTTCTGGTCGCCGAGCTTGCCGTCCTCGAGGCGGTAGTAGCACCACTCCAGGCAGCGGTCGTGCCACCAGTTCAGGGCCTCGAGACCGCGCTCGTCGCGCTTGAACGTCACCCACTGCACGCAGTAGATGCCGTTGACCTCCTGATGGGCGTGCTCCGGCGCGTAGCGGTGCGGCGTGATGCACACCGAGTCGTCGCCGATGCGGTCGAAGAGGAGCTGGGGGTCGGCGAAGAAGAGGAGGTCGGCGTCGAGGTAGGTGACGTCCTGCACCTCGGGCCGCGTCCCGAAGACGTAGAGCGGCAGGGCCGGGGTCGACGTCCAGCAGTACTCGACCGGCGTGCGGTCGCTCTTCGTGGCGAGCAGTCCCGGGTCGAACGCCTCCAGCTCCGCGAGCGGGACGGCGGTCAGCTGCGGCAGCGCGAGCGCGTCGAGGATCCGCTTCGCCTCGTCGTCGAAGCAGATCGCCGTGAGGTGGAAGCGATCGCCGGCGACGCGCAGCAGCGAACGGTGCATCGCCACGGCCTTGGCCAGGTAGTTGCTGTCGAACAGCGTGCAGAACTCGTGCGGGGCGCTCATCGGCGGTAGCGCTCCAGGATGGCAGCGAGCTCCTCGATGCGCCGAGCGTAGGTGTGGTCGCGGAAGGTGCGCTGCTGACCGGCGCGGGCGAGCGCGAGCCGTCGCTCGTCGTCGGCCAGCAGCTCCCGGATCCGCTCCACGAGCTGCTCCTCGGACGCGTAGGTCGCGACCTCGCGGTCCGGTTCGAAGAGCGTCCCGAGGTTCGGCGCCGTCTCGGTGACGAGCGCCGCGCCGCTGCCCGTCGCCTCGAAGAGCCGCATGTTGTTCGCGTGGCCCTCGGCGGCCTCGATGTGCCGGTTCACGACGACCTTGGCCTCGGCGAGGACGCGGTACATATCGAGCCCCCACGCCTCGCCGTGGTGCCGCTCGCGCAGCGGCGAGCCGGGCGCCAGCTCGTCGCGGCCGTAGCCCCAGACCTGCAGGTCGACGCGCTCGCACAGCCGCTCGAGCAGCGCGGTGCCAGCGGGATGGACCGCCGGGTTCACGCCGCCGACGAAGACGGCGCCGTGCCGCCGGGGACGGTCGGGGGCGACGTCCACGACGCCGGCGAGCGTCTGGTCGAACGCGATGGCCAGGTACTCCGCGTCGACGCCGGCCGCGCGAAAGCGCTCGACGTAGTGCGGGAACGAGGTGAGCAGCAGGTCGAAGCCACGCAGCCGCTCGGGCGGCGGCGCCTCGCTGGCGATCTGGCCGCAGATGAGCGGCCCCCAGCGCCGAAGGAGGTCGAGCTCCCGCCGCGTGAAGAACCAGAGGTCCTGCAGGTAGACGACGTCGGGCGTGAAGCTGCGGACCTGCGCGAGCGCGATGCGGTGCAGCAGCGCCTGCCGGGCGAGCGCGCCCACGCGACCGGGCGCGCGCGTGGCGGCGACCATCGCGCCGAGACCCGGCAGCCGGTGCTCGCGCGCCCACGCCAGCTGCAGCGGCTCGCAGTTGACGATGACGTCCTGCGCCACATGGCCGAGCCGGCGCAGCTCGCGCGAGTAGGCGTCCGACGTCCCGAACCGCCGCGCCATGAGCGAGGCGATCTGCTCCGCGTACGGACGGGCCTCCAAGCCGGGGTGCTCGGCGTAGTGGGTCGCCGTGAAGGCGGGGTAGTAGGTGTCGACCACGAGGACGCGCACGAAGCGTTCGAGCGTAGAACGGGCGCTAAGGTGCCCGCCCGATGCCCGAACGCACCCCTGCCAAGCAGCGTGTCCGGCGCAGTGCCGCGTACGTGCTCGGCGTGACCGCCGACCTCTCCGCCGACGCCGCGCGCAAGCTGCGCTCCGCCGACGCGGGCGCCTCGCTGCAGGGCGACCGGTGGGTCGAGTGGTCGTTCTGCTTCGCCCGGATGGCGGACGGCGCGGGCCGCACGCTGGACTTCGGCGCGGACATCGGGTTCCTCTCGCTCGCCGCCGCCCAGCGCGGCCACGAGGTCGTCGCGTTCGACCGCCTGCCGAGCTCGCTCGACTACGACCACCCACGCGTCCGCCACGTGCAGGGCGACGTCCTCACCCACGACTTCGGCGGCGAGCGGTTCGACCAGATCGTCAACTGCTCGTCGGTCGAGCACGTCGGGCTCGGCGGCCGCTACGGCTCGAGCGACGCGCCCGACGGCGACCTCGACGCGATGCGGATCCTGCGCGGCCTGCTGACGCCGGGCGGCCGGATGATCCTCACGATCCCGGTCGGCCGCGACGCGGTCTTCGCACCCCAGCACCGGGTCTACGGGCCCCGGCGGCTGCCGCGCCTGATCGACGGCTACGAGGTCGTCGAGCAGCAGTTCTGGCGCAAGGACGGCGCGCTGTGGCGCCAGTGCGAGCGCGAGCAGGCGCTCGACACGGAGGGCTCGGCGTCGTTCTACTCGCTGGGTCTCTTCGTCCTCGGCGCCTGATGAGCCCGCGCCTCTCGATCATCACGCCCTCCTACAACCAGGGCGCGTTCATCGAGCGCACGATCCGCTCCGTCCTCGACCAGGACTACGGCGACGTCGAGTACCTCATCGCCGACGGCGGCTCCACCGACGAGTCCGTCGAGATCATCCGCCGGTACGAGGACCGCATCGCCTGGTGGGTGTCCGAGAAGGACGCGGGCCAGACCGACGCGCTGAACAAGGCGCTGCGCCGTGCGACGGGCGAGTACGTCGCCTACATCAACTCGGACGACTACTACCTGCCGGGCGCGTTCCGCCTCGCGGTCGACGCGCTGGACCGCACGGGCGCGCGGTGGGTCGTCGGGGCGTGCCGCTACGAGGGCGAGGCGGGCCGGACCACCGACGTCTGGCGGCCCGAGCTGCCGAACCGGCCGCGCTGGTGGTGGGCGCTCGACCCGTGGGGCGTCCCGCAGCCGTCGAGCTTCTGGCGCCGCGACGTCTTCGACGAGCTCGGTCCGTTCCGCGAGGACCTCCACTACGTCTTCGACACCGAGCACGGCCTCCGGCTGGCGTTCGCGGGGATCATGCCCGCGCTGATCGAGGAGGAGCTCGCGGTCCGCGACCTCCAGGAGGAAGCGAAGTCCGCGGGCAACGAGGAGAAGTGGGACGAGGAGCGCCGCCGGCTCGTCGAGATGTACGCGCCGCACCTGACCGCGGCCGAGCGCCGCCAGCAGCGCCTGCGCCAGGCGCTCATCAAGGGCCGGTTCTACGACTTCATGCGGGCGATCCACCCGGTGACCCGGAGGGCGCGGGCGGTCATCGGCCGATGAGGCCGGCCGCCTCGAGCCGCGTGCGCGCGGCCGGGGCGAGCGCGACGACGGTGCGCGGCTCGGTGATCGGGCCGGCGGGCCGGAACGGGACGAGCCGGCCGTCGACGCCGGTGTGAGGCAGGAGCCCCGCCTCGGCGAGGCGCGCGGCCAGCGCGCGGCTTGGCGGCGGCGTAACGGCGGGCGGATCGGCGAAACCGTCGAACACGATGACCTCGACCTGCTGATCGCCGAGCCCGGGATCGGGATCCGCGCCGGCGACGCGCCGGACGCTGCCGGGCGCGAGCGTCGCAAGGTGCTCCTCGAGGCTCGCGGCGAGGACCTCCTGCGGGGTCGGCGGAGAGCGGCGGACGCCGACGGCGGAGGCGGCAGCAGCGGCCGCTTCGCGGATTCGCTCGACCGCCGGAGGACGGGCCCGGTCCTCGTCGTCGTCGAGGGGCCGCTCCGGTGACGCGGGCAGCGGCTTCGAGAAGCCGTCGAGCGGGTCGAACGACCCGACGCCCGCGGCGGGGCCGGTCGACAGCGCGACGAAGCGGTCGAGCCCGTCGAGCACCGCGATCGCGACGTCGGCGACGCGCTCCGCGCTCAGGTCGGCGAGGTCCTCGTCGCCGTAGAGCGTGCGATGGCGGTCGAGCGCGACGACGGGATCGGGGTGCCGGACGAGCGAGGCCTGGAGCTTGTTGCCGTACCGGCCGTGCGGCAGCAGCTCCAACGTCGCGTCGGCGAACCCGGACGGCAGGAGCAGGTTCGAGCCGTGGACGCCCACCACGAGCTGGGTCGCGCGCAGCACGCCGATCCAGCGCCGCTCGTCCTCGGCGGTGGGCCGCTCGGCCCGCAGGTCCGAGACGGTCTCCGGCAGGCCGCCGCGCGGGCCGGGGCCGACCGCCGCGAAGCCCGCCTCGGGATGGCCCGCGCGGATGCGGTCGGCGAGCTCGGCGACGCGCGCGGCCTGGTCGGCCGCGTCGGTCCCCCAGCGCCGGTCCTCGCGGAGGCTCAGCGCGATCGTCGGTCGCCCGAGCGCCTCCGGCCGGGCGTCCGGAGCGATCCGGTCGAGGTCGTACGTCGACGGGTGCGGCTGGGGCGGGGCCGCGACGAGCGACACCTCGTCGAAGCGCCCCAGCTCCTCCTGGAGCTGCCCGTCGAGGTCCGTCAGCCAGTGCCACAGCCGGCCGAGCGGCTCATCGACGACCCAGCGCTCAGTGACCCCTTCGGGAACGAGCGGCTCCAGCGAGCGCGGGACGAGGACGACGGTGGCGGCGTCACCGGCGGTGTCCGCGACGCGGCCGGCGCTCAGCAGGCGAAGGAGCGCGTGGCCGTAGACGGGGTCGAGGCAGTGCAGCAGCACCGCTCGCCGCTCGGTCGCCCGGCGCTCCACGCGCAGCGCGACGGGCGCCACGTCGGGGTGGCGCCAGCCGTTGGCGAACGGATCAGCGAACCACCGGGCGCCCGCGGCGTCGAGCGTCTCGCCCGTGTCGAGGTCCAGCGTCGTCGGGTACGTGATCGCGTGCCCCGACGGCAGGTCCTGCACGAGCAGGTGCCCGCACGCCTGGCACCGCCCCTCGAGGGCGAACCGCCAGCCGGCCAGATGCAGGCGCACGGCGTCGAGCGCAGAGCCGTCGCGGGGGCAGCGACCCGCGGCCGGCGGGGCCGGGTGGAGCGTGGCGGCGGTCGGCAGCGGCGTGGTGAGCGGAAGCGGTCCGGACACGAGCGAAGAGGCGTCAGCGTTGCACGGAGGGCCGGGGAACCGCTCATATACTCGGCCCGATGGGCGGCCTTCCCATCGATCTGGCGACCGAGCTGCGCGACGCGCTCGGCCTGCGGCGGGCGATCGAGACCGGCACGTACCGCGGCGGCGGCGCGCGGCTGCTCGCCGGGCTGTTCCCCGCTGCGTTCAGCATCGAGCTGTCGGAGGAGCTGCACCGCGCGGCGACCGAGGAGCTCCGGGACGTCGGCAACGTCACCCTCGTGCAGGGCGACTCGCGGACCGAGCTGCCCCGCCTCGTCGACCCGGCCGTGCCGACGCTGTACTTCCTCGACGGGCACTGGAGCGGCGGCCCGACCGCCGGCGAGCAGGCCGAGTGCCCCGTGGGCGACGAGATCGCCGCGCTCGCGGGGGGCCACCCCTCGGACTGCGTGCTCATCGACGACGCGCGGCTGTTCTGCGCGCCGCCCCCGCCTCCGCACGACCCGGCGCAGTGGCCGGCGCTCGTCGAGGTGCTCGACGCGCTGCGCGCCGCCAAGCCAGGGCATCACTGCACCGTTCTCGCGGACCTGATCATCGCCGTGCCGGCCGAGGCGCGGGAGATCGTCGACCGCTTCGGCCAGCGCCTGCCCACTTCCGACGCTCCGGCGGCGGAGCCTCCGCGCACGGGCCTGCGGGCCCGGCTCGCACGGACCATCGCGCCGACGGCGTGACCGCGCCCGCACCGTTCGCCCTGCGGCCCGCGCCGGAGCGCGCGGGGACGTGCCCCTCGTGCGGCGACGCGCTCGACGTGCTGCGCGTGCACGTCGCCGGAGCGCATCCGGCGATCAGCGGACGGTGCAGCGGCTGCGGCCACCGGGTGGTCGCGGACCTGACGACCGGCAGCGCGGTGGATCTCGCGACGGGCGAGGCGACCGGTCCGCGGGCGCGGTCGCTGACCGCCGCATGGGAGCACGGCGACGCCGACCCGGTGGCCGTGACGGTCGACGTCCGCCGGCCGGCCGGCGACGCGGTCCTCGTGCCCTGCCTGCACGCGCGCTCCGCCGACGACGTCAGGCGCGCGCTCGACGGCGCCGGTGGTCGCGAGCGGCTGGTCGCGCTGGTCCCCGCCGCGTTCGCCGGCGCGGTCCCGGAGGACGTCGCGGAGGTCTGGAGCGCCGACGTCACGCCGGAGCGCGCCAGCGGCTGGCTGCTCGCGCTCGACGACCGCACCGCTCGGGAGCTCGACCGTCTCGAGCGCTGCACGCTGGCCCCCACGCCCGTCCCCGCCGGCGACGACGTCCGCACCGACGCGCCGCCGCCTCCCGCGCCGCCCCGCCCGCTACCCCACCGCGCGGTCTCGGTCGCCGTCGGCCTGACGCGCGAACGACTGCAGCGCCTGCGCGCGGAGCACCACGCGCGGCGCCGCCGTGAGCGCGCGGCGGCGATCGGCGCGCCGGCCGTGCTGGCCGACCGCAACGGGCATCGCTTCCAGCTGATCGACGAACCCGAGGTGCTCGCGTTCCTCGAGCTCGGCGGCGGCAGCGAGGAGGACGAGGTCGAGGTCGCGCGCGCGGTGCTGCGCCCCGGCGACGTCGCGTTCGACGTCGGCGGCCACATCGGCAAGTTCGCCGTCGCGATGGGCGCGAAGGTGCGGCCCGGCGGCGTCGTCCACACGTTCGAGCCGCTCCCGCGGTCGTTCGCGCGTCTGGAGGAGAACCTCGCCCTGAACGACCTCGCGGACGTCGTGACGACGCACGAGGCGGCCGTGTCCGACGCTCCCGGAGAGTCAGTGCTGACGCTCTACGGACCGGGCTACGAGTCGTGGTCGTCGCTCGTCCCGCGCTCGGTCGAGCGTCCCGACCTGTCGGTGCGTCCGGAGTCGACCGTCACCGTGCGCACGACGACCGTCGACGAGACCGCCGTCCATGCCGGCGTCGACCACGTCAACCTCCTGAAGATCGACGTCGAGGGCGCCGAGGCGCGCGTGCTGGCGGGCGCGGCGTCGCTGCTCGGCGCGGGCGCGGTCGACGTGCTGCTCGTCGAGCTGTCGGACCACACGCTCGGGCCGGCGGGCACGAGCGCGGTCGAGGTCGTCGGCGGCCTGGAGGAGCAGGGCTTCTGGCCGCTCCACGCCGAGGACGGGCGGCTCGTTCCGTTCCGCCCCGTCGGTCACCTGGACCGGCTGATCAACCTCGTGGCGGCCTCTGCGGCCGGGCGGGAGCGCCTGCGCGAAGCAGGCCTGCTGGCCTAGGGCCGGCGCTTGTAGATCCAGGTCCAGAGCTTCTGCAGCTGCCGCGTGCGCTTCGACGCCTCGGGCGTGTACGTGCGCAGCGGCGCCGGCAGCACCTGGATCCGCTTGTCCTCGAGCTCGATCCCGTTCCAGGGATGGTTCCGGCGCCCGGCGATCGCGAGCGTGCCGTCGAAGAGGTGCAGGATCGACGTCTCGTTCTCGCGGCCGGGACGGAGCTTCTCGATCGCGGTCTCGACCTCGCCGAGCTTGGACACCAGGTCGTCGCGGACGAAGATGCCGTTGCAGCCCGGGGCGGCGACGAGCGTGTAGCCCTTGCGCTCGCCGAGCTTCGTGAGCGAGAGCAGCGACGAGCCGTGCTTGACGCTCATGTGGCGCTCCTGCACGAACTCGATGTGCACCGGCATCGTCGGGTTGTCCTCGATGACCACCACCTTCGGCCGGTACTCCGTGAGGCTGTCCCACACGTGGTAGTCGTTGCCGTCGATGTCGATCGACAGCATGTCGAGGTCCTTCGGGGCGTCGGTCGACGCGAGGATCCCGTCGAGGTCGTTCGGCGGGGAGAACTCGACGAAGCGGTTGATGCAGGTCACGCCCTCGAACGGCTGCATGTTGCGCTTGAGGTCCTCGACCTTCGCCGGGTCGGCCTCGATCATCACGGCGCTCCAGCCGTGGTTCTTGATCAGGTTGTAGGTGTTGCTGAGGTGCGTGCCGTCCCACGCGCCGAACTCCACCCCCCAGCCGCGCTCGATCCCGAGCAGCGAGAAGATGCGCTCGAGGATCCCGTCCTCGCCGTTCTGCGAGAACACGTTGCGGGCGTGGGAGCTGAGGTCGGTCGCCGCTGCGGGCGTGTCGGTGGGGCCCATGGGGCGGGCATGATAGGCGGGGCCCGCTGAGGCCCCTACTACCCTGCCCGCCGAGTCGTCTTGGCCGCGATCACGCCCACCGACGTCGCGACGCCCGCCGTCGCCGGCAGCCCCGAACCCGTCGTCATCACCCCACCGACCCGGTGGGGCAGCCTCGGCGTGCGCGAGGTCTGGGAGTACCGCGAGCTCCTGTACTTCCTCGTCCGCCGCGATGTCCTCGTGCGGTACCGCCAGAGCCTGCTCGGCGTCATCTGGGTGGTTGCCCAGCCGCTCGCGCTCGCCGCGATCTTCTCGATCTTCTTCGGGCGCCTGGCCAAGATCCCGTCCGAGGGCGTGCCGTATCCGCTCTTCGCCTTCGCGGCGCTCGTGCCGTGGATGTTCGTCTCAATGGGCGTGACGACCGCGGCGCAGAGCCTCGTCGGCGACGCGAACCTGCTCGCGAAGGTCTACTTCCCGCGGCTCGCGCTGCCGCTGGCCAAGCTCGGCGCGCTGCTCGTCGACATGACCATCGCGCTGATGGTCGTGTTCATCCTCATGGCGCTGTACGGCGTCGCGCCCACGTGGCACGTCATCTCGCTGCCGTTCTTCCTGCTCGTCGGCGTTCTGGTCGCGTTCGGCGCGGGCACGTTCTTCGCCGCGGCGAACGTGAAGTACCGCGACGTCGTCGTCGCCGTGCCGCTGCTCGTGCAGGTCTGGCTGTTCGCGACGCCGGTCGTGTACCCCGGCACGCTCGTCACGGGCGCCTGGCAGTACATCTACGCGCTCAACCCGATGGTGACCGTCGTCGGCGGCGTGCGGTGGGCGCTGCTCGACACGACGCCGCCGACGTGGGCCGGGATCGCGATCTCGTCGGCAATCGCGATCGCCGGGGTGCTCGCCGCACTCGCCTACTTCCGCCGCACCCAGCACTTCTTCGCGGACCTGGTGTGAGATGAGCACGGACCTCGCCGTCGTCACCGAAGGGGTGGGCAAGCGCTACCTGCTCGGCCAGATGCAGTCCGGCTACTCGCTGTTGAGCGAGGTCGTGACGGAGCGGGTCAAGCGCGCCGGCCGGCGCGAGCGGCGTCCGGCGCGCGAGGAGTTCTGGGCGCTGCGCGACGTCGGCTTCGAGATCCCGCGCGGCGAGACCTTCGGCATCATCGGGCACAACGGCGCGGGCAAGAGCACGCTGCTGAAGATCCTCTCGCGCGTCACGCCGCCGACCGAGGGCCGCATCGAGCTGCACGGCCGCGTCGGCGCCCTGCTCGAGGTCGGCACCGGGTTCCATGCCGAGCTCACGGGCCGCGAGAACGTGTTCCTCAACGGCGCGATCCTCGGCATGGCCCGGCAGGAGATCGAGCGCAAGTTCGACGAGATCGTCGAGTTCGCCGAGGTCGAGCAGTTCATCGACACGCCCGTCAAGCGCTACTCGAGCGGCATGTACCTGCGGCTGGCGTTCTCGGTCGCCGCGCACCTCGAGCCGGAGATCCTCATCGTCGACGAGGTGCTCTCCGTCGGCGACCTGAAGTTCCAGCAGAAGTGCCTCGGGCGCATGGAGGAGGTCGCGACGGAGGGGCGGACGGTCCTCTTCGTGAGCCACAACCTCACCGCGGTCCGCAGCCTCTGCCCGCGGTCGATGATGCTGTCCGGCGGGCGCAAGGTGATCGAGGGCCCGACCTCGGACGTCATCAGCCACTACGTCCAGGCGGTCACCGAGCGGACCGGGGTCAGCCTCGCGGACCGGACCGACCGCCAGGGCAACCAGCGGCTGCGCTTCACCGCCATCGGGCTCGCCCGCGGCGACGAGGTCGTCGACATGCCGCTCACGGGCGAGCCGCTCGAGGTCGTCCTGCGCTACGAGACCGAGCGCGAGGACACGTTCATCGCCCCGCGCTTCATCGTGAACTTCGCGAGCATCACCGGCGAGCGGATGCTCCACATGGAGAGCGACGTCGCCGGCGCGGTCATCGAGAGCGTGCCGGCCGAGGGCGAGATCCGCTGCCTGATCCCCAAGCTCCCGCTGCCGCCGGGCCGCTACACGGTCAACATCTCTGCCGGTCGCGGCGACGAGCTGCTCGACCTCGTCACCGCCGCGCTCGTCGTCACCGTCGGCGAGGGTGACTTCTACGGCAGCGGCCGGCGACCGTCGGCGGGCCACGCGGCCGTGCTGATCGAGCACGCGTGGAGCGTCAGCGAGGATCGCGGCGGCCCCGCGCCGTCGCCGCTGCCCACGGCGTCCGCCTGAGCGCTCAGGCGTCGCGGACGAAGCGGTAGAGCCCGGCGCTCCACTCGGCGTCCGCCAGATCGTCCGGCGTCGCCTCGGCACGGAAGCGGCCGTCGTCGCCGACGGCGGCGAACGCGTCGAGCCGCAGCCCGCGCGCCATCGCCGGCACCTCACGCGGGTCGTGGACGCGGTGCGCGTTGAAGTTCGTGCGGGCGCGCCCGACCGGCAGGCCCAGCAGCAGCATCCCGCCGCGGGCGACGACGCGCGCCAGCTCGGCGATGGCCCGGCGCGTCCCGTCGGGGTCGAGCGGGTCGCCGTAGCGGCCGAGGCCGACGTGCTCGACGACGTGCAGGCACGACACCGACGCGAGCGACGCGTCCTCGAACGGCAGGTCGAGCAGCGACCCGGCGACGGAGTCGAGCCCCGGCACCTCGGCGTCCAGCGGCCGGATGTCGACGAACGTCACGTTCGTGAACGCGGCGATGCCCGCGACGAACGAGACGCGCGAGCCGACGTCGACGTGACGGTCGGGTCGCGCGCGGAAGATCTCGCGCGCCGCCCAGGCGTCCTGGTGCAGGTAGTGGGGGTCGTACGGCGTCGTCGGCAGCCAGTCGGCGAGCTGCGGGTCGTCGTCGTAGCGCCGCAGCCGCTCCGCGCCGGGCAGCGCCGCGTAGGCGCGGCGGTCGGCGGCCCAGCGGCGCATCAGCCGCAGACGCGCGAACAGGCCGGGAGGGGGCAGGAGCACATCGCGGTAGTGGCGCAGCGTCATGCGCGCCATCGCGGCACCGGCGTAGATCCGAGGCCACCCCAGCGCCCGCGACAGCCGCCGCACAACGCTCACGCGAAGTACTGGGAGCCGTGCTCGCGGTAGAAGGCGAAGGTCTCCTCGAGGCCCTCGCGCAGGCCGACCCGCGGCTCCCAGCCGGTGATCTCGGTCAGCCGTGCGTGGTCGACGTAGATCGAGCCGATGTCGATCTTCTCGCGCTCCGGCGGCCACGGCACCGTCTCGACGGTCCCGCCCTCGCCGGCGATCTCCTGGCAGAGGCGCGCGACGTCGAGCAGCGAGACCGGCTCCTGCCCGCCGACGTTGTACGCCTTGCCGAACGCCTCGGGCGTCAGCGCGACGCGCAGGAACGCGTCGACCGCGTCGGACGCGTACGTGAAGTCGCGCAGCTGCGCGCCGTCACCGAAGACCTTGAGCCCCTGTCCCTCAAGCGCAAGCTTGATGAACACGGTGATGAAGCCCTGGCGCCCGTGCTTCATGAGCAGGTGCGGGCCGTACGTGTTCGTCAGGCGCAGCGACGTCGCGGGGATGCCGTAGACGTCGTGGTAGAGCAGGTGGTAGTGCTCGCCGGCGATGAGGTTGATGCCGTTGACGTCGACCGGGACGAGCGGGTGGTCCTCGGTGACCGGCACGAACTGGGGACGGCCGTACTGCTGGCGCGACGCGGCGAAGACGACGACCGCCTCCGGGTTCACCCGGCGGCACGCCTCGAGCAGCGAGAGCTGGGCCTTGCAGTTGATGTCGAGGTCGGTCTGCGGGTCCTCCATCGAATCGATGTGGCTGACCTGACCGGCGAGGTTGAAGATGAAGTCCTGGTCGCGGACGAGCGCGCGGATCGACCACGGGTCGCGGATGTCCGAGATGTTGATCCGCACGCGATCCTCGATCTCGCGGACGTTGAAGAGGTTGCCGCCGTACTCGGGGATGAGCGAGTCGACGATCGTGACGTGCGCGCCGAGGTCGACGAGCGTCTTCGCGAGGTGCGAGCCGAGGAAGCCCAGGCCGCCCGTGACGAGCGCGCGCGAGCCGGCGTAGCGGCTGAGATCAGGTGCGGCCATCGCGCGGCGATGCTAGCGGCGAGGTACCGTCGCCGCTCATGCCGGCCATCGTCGACGCGGCCATCGGCCATGCCAAGCACACGTACCGCCGCCTGCGCTGGCGGACGAAGGCGCAGAACGTCCAGCGCTACGGCGCGTCGCCGCGCGAGCACCTGCCGTACGTCCTCACGAGCCTCGAGCTCGAGAACTTCACCTACGACCTCGCCAACGAGGACGAGCTGGCCCGCTGGTGCGCCGAGCTGCTCGGCGCCGAGCCGGGGCGCTGCGCCGAGCTGCTCCTCGAGGGCCGGTCGAACCCGGACATCCACGAGGCGCTGCGGCGCCACGGCCTGAAGATGCCGCTCGGGCGCAGGCTCGGCTGGTACGTCGTGGTGCGCGTCCTGAAGCCGCAACGCGTGGTCGAGACCGGGATCCACGACGGCCTGGGCTCCCTCACGCTGCTGTCCGCGCTGGAGCGCAACGCCGCCGAGGGCGCGGACGGCGACCTCGTGTCGTTCGACCCGGTCGAGCGCAGCGGCTGGCTCGTCGGCAGCCATCCGCGCTGGACGCCGCGCCTGATCGGCGCCGAGGACGGCCTCGCCGAGACCCTGGCGGAGCGGCCGACGCAGCTCTTCATCCACGACAGCCTCCACACGTACGAGCACGAGCGCATGGAGCTGGAGCTCGCGGCCGACGGCATGACGGAGGGGATCCTGCTCAGCGACAACAGCCACGCGACGACCGCGCTGAAGGACCTGTGCGACGAGCGCGGCCTGCGGTACTCGTTCTTCGCCGAGCGGCCGCGCGATCACTTCTACCCCGGCGCCGGCATCGGCGCGGCGGTGCTGCGCGACAGCTAGCGACGGGGCTCGAGGAGCCAGCCGTCGTGATCGCCGATCCGCAGCGCCTGCGCGTCGTGCGTCGGGCGCCACAGCGCCTCGAACGCCTCGCGGGTGCGGATCCATCCCGCCCGTGACGAGCGGCGGTTGCGCAGGCGCCCGCGCAGCTCGACGGCAGCGCGGCGCAGGTCGATGATCTCCGTCGCCACGACCAGCACCGTCGCGTTCGCGAAGCCGCGCATCACCGTGCGCCACTGCTTGTTCGTCAGCTCGGTGTCGATGCGGTGGAACAGGTGCAGGTCGGCGGGCTGCGGCGGGTCGGCGAGGAGGTCGTGGCGGAGCACCTCGGCCTCGGGGAACAGCCCGGCGAGGCGCTCGACCGTCGCCGGGGCGTAGTCGGTGACGACCAGCTCGATCGACGGCGCGATCCGGTGCAGCCACTGCTCCGGGAGGGCCGACCCGACGCCGTAGGACGCCAGCCGCTTGACGCCGCGCTGCTCGGCGATGCCGGCGATGACGCGAGCGCGTTCGCCGATCTCGGGCCGGTCGTCGGCCGCCTTCTCCCACGCCTCGCGCGTCGCCGGCAGCGAGAACGGCCCCTCCGTTCCGGTCCGCAGCGCGTCCCACGCGTCGGGTCGGACGAGGTCGTCGCCGACGAGGGACCGGTCGGCCCCGAAGTCGAAGTAATGCGGGATGGTCAGGCGCAGATGCGACACCGTAGTGAACGGCGGCGCTAACCTCGCAGTGGGTCGGATCCGCCCGTCACCGCAACTCGCGGACGGTCGTTCCGTTGTGACCCATCGGACCATGCCGACTTCCCAGCGCAGCCTTGCGGTGGTGCCCGCGTGGAACGAGGTCGCCACGCTCGGTGGCGTCATCGACGCGCTGCACCGCCATGCCCCCGACTTCGACGTGCTCGTCATCGACGACGGGTCCACCGACACGACCTCGCAGGTGGCCCGCGAGCACGGCGCCCGCGTCGTCCGGCATCCGTACAACCTCGGCATCGGGGGCGCGGTCCAGTCGGGGTTCCAGTTCGCGCTGGAGAACGACTACGACTTCATGGTCCAGGTCGACGGCGACGGGCAGCACGACGCGCGCGAGCTGCCGAAGCTCGTCGAGGTCATGGAGGCCGACCCCTCGGTGGACGTGGTCTGCGGGTCGCGGTTCCTCTCCAGCGACTTCCGGTACCCGGCGCCCATCAGCCGCCGCACCGGCATCCACATCTTCGCGTTCGTGCTCAGCCGGCTCGTCGACGGCCGCGTCAGCGATCCGACGTCGGGCTTCCGGCTGTACAACCGCCGGGCGATCCGGCTCTTCGCCCGCGACTACCCGCACGACTACCCCGAGGTCGAGGCGGTGCTGATGCTGCACCACCACCGGCTGCGCATGCGCGAGGTGCCGGTGCAGATGATGGAGCGCGGCGGCGGCCAGTCGTCGCTGAAGGGCTCGGGCAAGTCGGCGTACTACATGATCAAGGTGCTGCTGGCCCTCTTCGTGGGCCTGGCCCGCCGCCGCCCCGTGCCCGAGCCCGGCGGCCCCGGTCCCGTCGCCGCGACGAGGAGCATCTAGGTGGACGTCCGGATCCAGCTCATCGCGGTCATCGCCGCCGGCGGTTTGCTGCTCGTCGTGCTCGAGCTCGTCCGCCGCCGCTCGCTGCTGGAGCGCTACGCGATCGTCTGGCTCGCGGCCGCGGTCTTCCTCCTCGTCCTCGCCGCGTGGCGCGGGCTGCTGCAGAAGGTCGCCGACGCGCTTGGCATCGCCTACGCCCCGAACGCGCTCTTCTTCCTCGCGTTCGCGGCGATCCTCGTCCTGCTGCTGCACTTCTCGGTCGCGGTGTCCCGCCTCGCGGACCAGTCGAAGATCCTCGCCCAGCGCCTCGCGCTGATGGACGAGCGGCTGCGCAACGTCGAAGACGACGGGGCGGCCGCCGACGCGGCCGTCGCGGACACGAACGACGTCGCCGCGTCCTCGCCCGCGCGCGTCGGTTCCAGCCGCCGTTAGGCGGGCCGGCCCGGCCTCAGCAGCGCTCGACGCGGGCGGCGGTGATCTGCGCGCCGCTCGTCCGGCCGCCGATGTCGACGGGCGTGACGGGCTTCGCGGTGCCGCGCACGGCGCCGGTGCGGCCGCAGGCCGACAGCGTCACCTCCTGCGGCTCGGTGCCGCCCACGTCGTAGCTCCTCCCGCCACTCAGGACGAACGTCGCGGAGATCGCCTGCCCCTGAGCGGGGGGCGCGACATCGAGCGTCACGCGATGGCCGCCGGCGAGGCGCAGCGGCGTCTCGCGCGTGAGCTGGCCGTCGACGTCGAGGCCGATCGCCGCCCAGCGCAGCTTCGGCTTCTCGGAGATCCGCTGCAGCGCGATGAAGCCGTCGCGCGCCGTCGCGACCGTCTCGCCCTCGAGCTGCCACAGCGGCGACGCCGGCGGCCCGGCGCCGTACGGCGCGGGCGTCGAGTCCTTGGCGACGAGGTCGTCGCCGACGTCGAACCCCCGGATCCGCATGCGCGCGACCGGGAACCCCGGCGTCGGCAGCGCAGCCGGGACGAACCCGTAGACCGTCGTGACCTTGTTGTTCCAGAACACCGTGTCGCGCTGGCCGCCCTCGCGGAACGGCATCGTGAAGTTGTCGAGCAGCGTCACGCGCGCGTCCGAGGGCAGCGCGCGGTCGATCCAGCCGAGGTCGGCGAACTTCAGGTCCGAGTTGACGGTGCCGCCGACGCCGTCGAGGTCGTTGTGCAGCGACGCGAACGCCATGCCGGTGACGGCCAGCTGCAGGACGATCGCGGGGACGAGCAGCAGGCGCCGGACCGCGCCGCCGCGCCACCACAGCACGAGCGCCACGACGATGAGCACCGCGCCGATGGCCATCAGCACGTCCGCCGTCTGGGCGACGCCGTCGAGACCGATCCACCGCGAGAACGTCGAAGCCAGCCGCGGCAGCTCCCACGCCTGGATCAGGCTCACGGGGCCGAGGTACGCCTGCTCGCCAACGAGGGACGCCGGTGTCGGAACCAAGGCGAAGACCGCGAGGAAGCCGAGCCCCACGGCAACGACGTCCCGGCGCCGGAGGTCCGCGCGCTCGATCGCCGCCAGCGCGCCGATCCACACCAGGGGCACCGCGTAGATGTAGTACCGCTCCTCCGACGACCCGCCGAGCCACCCGCCCTGCGCCCACAGCGTCCCGGCGAAGATGGCGGCGATCGTCATGAACGCGACGAGCGCGACGCGCCGCTCGTCCGGCCGCGCGACGTCGCCGAGCGCCCGCAGCACCCACGCCACGAACAGCACGGCCGGGACGACGCCCACGCCGACGGCGAGCATCTCGACCTCCCACAGCCCGGCGAGGCCGAACTGGCCGGTGACGCTGCCGCGGTCAGTGATCCCGTAGTACGGCCCGGCGAGCGTCTTCAGGCCGCCCGTCACCGCGCCCGCCACCACGGCGAGCGCCACGATCCCAAGAGCCAGCAGCGTGATCGGATGCCGCCGGCGCACGCGGCGCAGCGCGTCGCGCCAGCCGCGACGGCCGTCGCGCAGCTCGCACGACACGACCAGCAGCACCCAGCCGGGCAGCAGGACGAGGAACTGGACGCGCACCAGCACCAAGAGGCCGAGCAGGACGAACAGCGGCAGCTCACGCCGCACGGACGGCGCCTCCAGCGCCCGCACCATCAGCAGCACCGCGACCGCGAAGCCGAGGTACGCGAGGCTCTCGGAGAAGAGGACGGTCGACAGCGTCAGCCACGGGACGGCGACGGACAGCAGGCCGGCCGCGACCGCAGTCCACGGCGAGCGCACGACCCGACGGGCGACGAGAGCGACGGGGAACGCCGTGGCGGCGAAGAGGAACGCGTTCCAAGCGCGTGCGATGCGCACCGCGACGTCGCCGGTCCACAGCTCGAAGATCGGGGCGATGCTCAGCGAGTACAGGCGGGCGGCGCCGCGCGAGACGTCCTCGGCGAAGACCGACCGCGGGAAGCCCTCGAAGTGCTGGACCGCGGCGTACTTGTAGACGTTCTCGTCGAGGCCGACCGCCGTGACGTGGATCCCGGTCCACGCCGAGAACAGCGCGACGAGCAGGGCTCCGGCCGCGAGGACGAGGAACGGCGCCCGCTCGCCGCCGAGCGACGGGACGCGCGGCGCGACCCGCGGCCTCGTCAGCTGCACGTCATCGCGCCCGGCGCAGCCCGAGGATGCTGAGCAGGAACGAGGAGAAGAACACCTGCACGCCGACGATGATGAGCGTCGCCGCTCCCACCATCAGGCGCTCCTCGGAGAGCTCTCCGAAGCCGCGGTCGACCCAGGTGATGAAGATCGCCGCGGCGATGACGACGCCGACCAGGGTGATCGCCCCGCCGACCATCAGCCCGTGCTCCAGCCGGAAGCGGGCCCGCATGCGGTCGAACCAGGGGTCCTTGTCGCCGAGGAAGTACGTGCCGTACGCGTGGGCGCAGAGGCCGAGGCACAGGACCTGCGTGCCGACGATCATCGCCAGCGCCGCCGCGACCATCGCGTGCAGCTGCCACTCGCGCCCGAAGACCTCGATGCCCGTCAGCGAGACGATCGCCACCAGCGCACCCAGGACGGCCAGCACGAGGCCGGGGACGATGAACAGATGCGTCGGTGAGTGGACGAGCAGGAACCGCAGGTGGCGCCAGCCGTCGCGGAAGCTCGACAGCTTCGACTCGCCGCCGCGCGGGTGGTACTCGATCGGGAACTGCCGGATGTCCAGCCCTTCCTTCGCCGCGCGGATGACCATCTCGGAGGCGAACTCCATGCCGGTCGTGCGCAGGTCGAGGATCGGCAGCACGTCGCGGCGCACCGCCCGCATGCCGCAGTGGGCGTCCTTGACGCCGGTGCGGAAGAAGAGGTTCAGCGTGCCGGTGAGCACCGGGTTGCCGACGTAGCGGTGCAGCCAAGGCATCGCGCCCGGGTGGATGTTGTCCATCCGGTCCCCGATGACCATCTCGGCGCCGTCCTCGAGCTGCTCGACGAAGCGCGGGATGTCGCCGAAGTCGTACGTGAGGTCGGCGTCCGCCATGACGAGGTAGCGGCCGCGGGCGGCGGAGAAGCCGGCGAGGTAGGCGCTGCCGTAGCCGCGGCGCGGCTCGTGCACGACGCGGGCGCCGGCGGCGCGCGCCAGCTCGGCGCTGCGGTCCTCCGACGCGTTGTCGGCGACGACGACCTCGCCGTCGATCCCCGCCCGCTCCATCGCGGTGAGCGCCGAGCGCACGCAGCGCTCGATGTTGTCCTCCTCGTTGAGGCACGGGATCACGACCGAGACCAGCGGCTCGGTCGCGGCCGCCGCGGGAGACGGCGACAACGGATGGGCATGCGTCGCGCTCATCGTCGAAGAGAACGCACGCGACGTCCGGAAGTCGCGCGCGAGGGTCCGGACGAGGGTAGCCGAACCCCCCTCTGGCTACCCTCGGGTGCCAGTTCCGATGAGCGACCGATTCGACACCCTCGTCGTCGGCGCGGGCTACGCGGGGTCGATCATGGCCGAGCGGCTCGCGTCCGAGCTCGGCCAGCGCGTGCTGGTCGTCGACCGGCGCGACCACATCGGCGGCAACGCCTACGACTACGTCGACGAGCACGGCGTGCTGGTCCATCGGTACGGGCCGCACATCTTCCACACGAACGCCGACGTCGTCGTCGAGTACCTCTCGCAGTTCACCGAGTGGCACCCGTACGAGCACCGCGTGCTGGCGCGGGTCGACGACAAGCTCGTCCCGATGCCGATCAACCGGACGACGATCAACGAGCTCTACGGCCTCGACCTGCAGACCGACGAGGACGTCGAGGCGTTCTACGCCGAGCGGCGCGAGCCGGTCGAGCTCATGAAGACGTCCGAGGACGCCGTCGTCGCGAAGGTCGGCCGCGACCTCTACGAGAAGTTCTTCCGCGGCTACACGCGCAAGCAGTGGGAGCGCGACCCGTCCGAGCTGCACGCCTCGGTCTGCGCGCGCATCCCGATCCGCACGAACACGGACGACCGCTACTTCGGCGACAAGTTCCAGAAGATGCCGCGCGACGGCTACACGGCGATGTTCCGGCGGATCCTCGACCACCCCAACATCGAGGTCCGCACGTCGACCGAGTTCGACGACGTGCGCGACGAGGTCGACTACGACCACCTCGTCTACACGGGGCCGATCGACGGCTTCTTCGGCGAGCGCTTCGGCAAGCTGCCCTACCGCTCGCTCGAGTTCGAGCTGCGCACCGAGGCGACGCCCGGCGGCGGCTACGTCCAACCGGTCGGCACGGTGAACGAGCCCGACTTCGACGTGCCCTTCACGCGCACCACCGAGTACCGGCACCTCACCGGCCAGGTGCTCGAGCACTCGACGCTGCACCTCGAGTACCCGCGGTCGGAGGGCGACCCCTACTACCCGATCCCGAACGCGGAGACCCAGGCGCTCTACAAGCAGTACGCGGCGCTCGCCGACGAGCTGACGGACGTGACGTTCGTCGGGCGCCTGGCGCGCTACCAGTACCTCAACATGGACCAGGTCGTCGGCCAGGCGCTCGCGACGTTCGAGAAGCTGCGCGACCGGCTGGCCGCCGCCGCTTGATGGCCGCCGCCGAGCCGTTCGTCACGGCCGTCGTCGTGACGTTCAATCGCAAGGAGCTGCTGCGCGAGGCGCTCGCCGCACTCGCCGCCCAGGAGCGTCCCGTCGACCGCGTGCTCGTCATCGACAACGCGAGCACGGACGGCACCCCCGAGCAGGTCCGCGCGGAGAACCCGGACGTCGACCTCGTCACGCTCGAGCACAACGGGGGCGGCGCCGGCGGCTTCCACGAGGGCATGAAGATCGCCCACCGCGACGGCGCGGACTGGATCTGGCTGATGGACGACGACACGCTCCCGCGTCCGGATGCGCTGAAGGAGCTGCTGGCGGCGCGCGATCGGACCGACCGCAAGCCGTTCCTGCTCTACAGCAAGGCGGTCTGGGAGGACGGGTCGCTGCACCCGATGAACTACCCCGGCTTCGAGCGCCACCGGCCCGAGCTGATGGTCACCGGCGCCGAGCGCAAGCTGCTGCCGCTGCGCACCGCGACGTTCGTGTCGCTGCTCGTCAGCCGCGAGGCGATCGACCGGTACGGCCTGCCGCTCGCGCGGTACTTCATCTGGTCCGACGACATCGAGTACAGCGCGCGGATCATGCGCCGCGAGGCCGGCTACTTCGTGCCGCAGAGCGTCGTGCTGCACAAGACGAAGCAGGCGTACACGGCGATCTCGACGTCCGGCGACCGCTTCTACTTCCACATCCGCAACACGCTCTACATGCTGCGCGGGAGCGCGTGGACGCTGAAGGAGAAGCCGTCGCTCGTGTTCATCCTCTTCACGAGCTCGCTCGCCTACCTGAAGTTCAACCGCTTCCGCTGGAAGAACGTCGCGGTGATCCTGCGCGGGCTGCGCGACGGCGTGAAGCCGGGCGCGCCGGTCCCGGGTCGTCCCTAGCGGACGACCATCGTGTAGGCGTTCCAGAGCTTCTCGGTGGGCGTCCAGCCCGGCCCGGTCAGCAGCGCCTTCGCACGATCGCCGCGGGGCGTGTCCCAGCCGTCGGCGCTGCGCACCGCGAGGCTCTGCGGCACGAGGTAGCCGACGTCGTCCCAGCTGCGCAGGATGCGCGCGGTCCACTCGAGGACGTCGTAGGGAGCGTGCAGACCGGCGCGCGGGCCGCCGAAGCGCTCGACGGCGCGACGGGCGACGAGGACGGAGCCGGGACGCGCCGCGCGGATCTGCAGGACCCCGTGCTCGGCGGCCGCGACGGCGGCGTCCTTCTCGAACATCTCGGGGTTCGGCAGCGAGTCGCGGTGGATCGCGCCGGACGCGTCGACGACCTTCCCGGTGAGGATCAGCGGAGCCGGGAGGTCGCCGGCCTCGAGCACCGCCCGGAACGCGCCGAGCGCGCCCGTGTCGGGCGTCGTCGCCGCGTCGATGAGCCACAGCCAGCCGCTGTCGGTGCGCATCGCCGCCTCGATCGCGTCGGACAGCGCCGGCGCGCGCACGACCTCGTCGACGTCGGCGAGCCATGCAGCCCGCCCGGAATCGTCGGCCCCGGCGGGCCATGAGGCGCCCCCTGACTCGTCGGCCCCCCGCGGAGTCTCTCGGTCGCTCGTGAGGACGGCGGTGACGCGCATGCGGCGGTTGAGGCTAGCGGCGCTGCTATCACCTCCCGCGCGATGCCCGACCTGCAGCACCTCCGCTACGAGCTGCGCTTCTTCCGGCGCTGGCGGTTCCGCCCGCCGCCGCCGGCGACCGCGCTGCAGAGCTACTGGCACATGCTCGACGTCATCGACGAGCAGCGACTGCACGAGCGCGGAGACTTCGTGGAGATCGGCGTCTTCCTGGGCGGCGGCACGTATCAGTTCGCCAAGCTGCTGGCCAAGCGCGCGCCCGAACGCCGCGTCTACGCGATCGACGTCTTCGACCCCGACTTCGACGCCACGGCCGCGTCCGACTCGCGCGAGATGCGCGCGATCTACTCCGAGTTCCTGGCCGGCCGCGACCAGCGCACGACGTACGACGCGGTCGCGGGCAAGCTGCCGAACGTCGTGACGATCGCCGGCGACTCCGCGCAGATCGACGTGCCGAGCGAGCGGATCGGGTTCGCCCACATCGACGGCAACCACTCCGCCGCGTACGTCCGCAGCGACTTCGAGCTGCTGTGGCCGAAGGTCGCGCCCGGCGGCGTCATCGCCTTCGACGACTACGGCCACGACCTCCCCGAGGTCCAGGACACCGTCGACGCCCTCCGCGAGGAGCACGCCGCCGAGATCGGCCGCTTCTGGACCGGCGGCCCGAAGACGGCGTTCCTGCAGCGTTCGCTACCTTCGGCGCGATGAGCACTGCGTCCGCCTCGCTCCCGACTCGCCTGCGCGACTTCGCGCGGCAGCCGGCGATGCGGCGGGCGCGTGCGGCCGCTCTTCCCGCCTTCCGGGCGACGTACGCGACGCCGCGGCCGGTCGTCCCGGTTCGCGAGGACCTGCCGTTCCTGCTGAACCGCCGCGGGCTGCTCGGCGCCGGCGCGGAGATCGGCGTCAAGACGGGCTGGTTCTCCGAGGTCCTGCTCGACCGCTGGAAGGGCCGGCACCTCATCTCGATCGACCCGTGGACGACCGACGCGCCGGACAACTACGTCGACGTCGCGAACGTCGAGCAGGGCCAGCACGAGGCGTTCCTCGACGAGACGCGGCAGCGGCTGAAGCGCTTCGGCGACCGCAGCACGATCTGGCGCGACACCTCGACGGACGCCGCGCCGAAGGTGCCGCATCACAGCCTCGACTTCGTCTACATCGACGCGCGGCACGACTACGAGTCGGTGCTCGAGGACCTCGACGCGTGGGCCGACAAGGTCCGGCCCGGCGGCGTCATCGCCGGCCACGACTACGTCGACGGGATGTTCCCCGAGGGCGACTTCGGCGTGAAGCGCGCGGTCGACGAGTTCTTCGGCAAGCGCGACACGCGCGTCAACGCGACCTTCGGCGACCCGCCGTGGGTCAGCTGGTGGGTGCTCGTCCCCAAGCGCTGAGCGCGTCGAGTCGCCCGCCGAACGAGAACGCCTCGAAGACCTCCACCGGGATCCTCCGGAACACCAGAAGCCCGCCGAGGTAGGCGAGGCCCGCGACGGTGACCTGCACCAGCGCGGGCACCGGCAGCAGGATCGCGCACGACGCCACGCCGGCGATGGCCAGCGCCGGCGGCACCGCGCGCCAGGGCAGGCGCACCGACGGCTTGGCCCGCAGCAGCATCGCCGTCATGCCCACGGCGAGGATGACTTCGGCGATGACCGCGGCGAGCGCGGCGCCGCTGCCGCCCATCGACGGCGCCAGCGCGAGCACCCCGGCAAGCGACGTCGCGAGCGCCACCGCGTTCGCGATCAGCACGCTCGTGTAGCGGCGCATGCCCAGCAGCGCGAACGCCGCGGCGACCGCCAGCCAGGAGAAGACGATCCCCGGGGCGAGCGCGCGCAGGATCGGGATCGCGAGTTCCCCCTTGCTTCCCGCGACGACGTCCACGGCGACGGGCGCCCCGATCTCGAACAGCACGACGACCCCGAGCCCGATCAGCAGCGCGACCTCGATGACGCGCCCCACCGAGTACCCGAACCGGACGTCGTCCTCGTCCGAGGCCGCCCGCGTGATGACCGGGAAGGCGGCGCTGAGCACCAAGCCGGGCAGGGCGCCCGCGACGTCGGAGATCCGCACCGCGGTGGCGAAGTAGCCGGTCTCCAGCCTCGTCTCGATGAGCGACAGCACGATGAGCGCGAGCCGGTAGTAGACGGCGGTGATCGCCGCCGCCGCCGCGAACGGCAGCGTGTCCTTCATGAGCGCCCACCACGCGCGCCGGTTGAAGCGCGGCTTCAGCGGGATCTGGCCGCGCACGAGGCGCGTCGTGATCGTCAGCGAGAGGAGGCTCACGGGGATGCCGACGGCGATGAACGCCAGCACGCCGGCGTCGAGCACGATGAGCGCCACGATGAGCGCCACCGTCAGGACCTGGGAGGTCACGTCGATGGCGGTCGTGGCCGTGAAGCGCAGGTTCGCGGTCAGCGGCGTCGAGAAGACGTGCTGGCCGGCGGCGATGAACAGCGACGCGCCGGCGATGAGCGTGCCGATCACTATCGTCTGCCCGTAGCCGGCGACGACCGCGAACAGGAACGCGCCGAGCACGGCGATGCTCATCAGCAGCAGCCGCAGGCCGACGAGGTAGCTCATCGTCCGGTCGCGGTCCTCGCCGCGGCGCGCGACGTACTCGCGCTGCGCGATCGTCAGCAGCCCCGCGTCGACGATCCCGCCCGCGATCGCGACGATCGAGCCGATGAGGACGTAGCGGCCGAAGTCCTCGATGCCCAAGTGCCGGACGAGCAGGGGCGCCGAGACGAACGCCAGCAGCACCCCGATCCCGTGCGCGGAGGCGCGCAGCGCCCCACCGCGGATGGTCGCCGGCCCGGCCTCCCGCGTGTCGAGGATGTCGCCGGCCCGCGCCTCGCTCGAGTCGGGCGACGTCGCCCCGCTCATCGCCGCGCCGCCGCAAGCTCCGCGTAGACGGCGTCCATCTCGGCCACGTGGTCGGGCAGCGACTTCACGAGCTCGTCGCGGTGCTCGAGGATCCACGCGTTGCGCTCCGGGATCTCCTCGCGGTGGCGGACGATGTGGGCCATCCGCTCGGCGAGGCCGGCGCCCGTGAGGTCGCGGTTCAGCCAGCCGGTCTCGCCGTCGCGGCAGTAGTCGGTGATGCCGCCGACCGCGTTTCCCAGCACGGGGACGCCCTTGGCGAGCAGCTCGACGCCGACGTAGCCGTACGCCTCCTCCCAGATCGACGGGACGATGCCGACGTGGAAGCGGTCGAGCAGCTCCTCCATGTGCTCGGGCCCGTAGAACCACTCGTACTCGACCGCGGGATCGGCGTCGATCGTCGGCTTGATGAGCGGGTCGAGGAAGCCCTTGACGGTCAGGCGGTAGTCGGCCTCCGTGAGGCCGTGCTCGCTCCGCAGCAGCCGGATCGCCTCCTCCACGACGTTCGACCCCTTCTGCGGCGAGGCGCAGCCGGCGAGCGTCACGAACTGGACGGGGCCGTCGACCCGCTCGATCCGACGCGGGCGCAGCTTGGCGATGTGGTCGAGCGTGAGGTGCAGGACGCGGACACGCTCGGGATCGACGTCGAGCTCCGTGTAGATCTCGCCGACCCGCGTCGACATCGCGATGAGCAGATCGGCGTGGTTGAGGTTCGCGACGTTGCCGTCGCGGCGGGCGTCGTACTCGGCCGGCGAGGCGGCGTTCGACGTGCGCTCCTCGACGGGCGCGGGCGGCGCGGCGCCGTTGCCGTCGTCCTCGCCGCGCCCGCGCAGGCGCCGGTAGGCGGCGGTGGCGCCGTGCTCGATCTGCCGCGCGACCTTGACCGCGCCCTCGGGGCGCGGGACGCGCTTGAGGCCCGGGACGTGCTCGATCACCCACGCCTGGTCGTGCAGCGTCGACTGGCCGATGAGCTCCGCGTTGGCGAACGGCGCGTCCCGGCAGCACACCGCGCACATCTCCCCGGGTTGCCTGCGCAGGCAGATGTTCCCCTCGGCGTCGTGCAGCTTCAGCGTCGGGCACAGCGGCTGGTAGTCCTCGAGCGTCATGAGGATCGGCACCCCGCGCTCGCGGGCGATCCGGAAGATCGCGGTGGGAACGCCGAGCAGCTCCTGCACGTGGACGACGTCGGGGCGGAACCGCTCGAGCGTCTCGGCGAAGAGGCGCTCGGTCTCCGGCTCGGACACCTCGAGGTGCGGCGCGACCGTGCCCTTGTCGCCGCCGAGCGGGATCGGCGTGTTGAGCACCTCGAAGACCTGCACGCCGCGGCGCTTCCACCGGCGCAGCCGGGTGCGGCCGCCGAACGGGTACGCGCGGCCGACGCAGAACCACCCGACTTGGTGGCCGCGCGCGACCTGCGCATCCATGAGGTCCTCGGCGTAGGCGATCAGCCCGCCCCACCGCAGCGGCCGGAACCCGAAGCCGACGTGCAGCACGTTCACGCGGACCGAGACTAGAGGCCGGACCCGACCGCGACTCGCCGCCGCGCGAAGAGCCGTCGCCGGCGGCCCCTCCTACGCTCCTTCGCCGTGATCTCGGTGATCATCCCCGTCAAGAACGGCGGCGACGACCTGCGCCGCTGCCTCGAGGGCATCGCCGCCCAGCGCACGGGCGACGAGGTCGAGGTCGTCGTCGTCGACTCCAGGTCGGCGGACGGCAGCGTCGAGCTCGCGCGGTCGTTCGGGGCGCTCGTGCACGAGATCCCGCCGGAGGAGTTCAACCACGGCTCGACGCGCAACCTCGGCGTCTCGCTGACCCGCGGCGACGTGCTCGTCTTCACGTCGCAGGACGCGCACGCCGAGCACGACGACTGGCTCGCACGGCTCGTCGCGCCGCTGGGGAACCCGAAGGTCGCCGGCACGTACGGCCGTCAGGTCGCCCACGAGGACGCGTCGCCGTCCGAGCAGTTCTTCCTCGACTTCCTCTACGGCCCCGCGTCGCGGGTCCAGCGGGCGAACGGGCCGAAGATCGGGCCGCAGGACACGCTGTTCTCGAACGTCAACGCCGCCATCCGCCGCGACGTGTTCGACCGCTTCAACTTCGTCGATGACATCGTGATGAGCGAGGACCAGGAGTGGTCGGCGCGCGTCATCAAGGATGGCTACGCGCTGCACTACGTCGCCGAGGCGGTCGTCCGCCACTCTCATCCGTACACGCTGCGCCAGGCGTTCGACCGGTTCTACGCGAGCGGCCTCTCGGCGCGGCAGTCGTACCTCGTCGAGGCGTCGGTGCTCGACCTCGCCAAGCTGCACCTCGCCTATCCCGTCCGCGAGATCGCGTGGCTGGTGCGGACGGGGCAGCTGCGGTGGATCCCGCGCGCGATCGCCTACCAGGCGGTGAAGGCTGCCGGGCTGCTGCTCGGCGTCGCGAGGTCGTACCGGTCATGAGCAGCGTCTGCGCCTTCGTGCTCACGCGGAACCGCAAGGTCCTGCTGGCCGAGTGCCTGCGCGGCCTGCTCGCCCAGACCCACCCGGTCGAGCGGATCATCGTGCTCGACAACGCGTCCGACGACGGCACCCGCGGCCACCTCGAGGCCGAGGGACTGCTCGACCGGGTGCAGTACGAGCGGCGCGAGGTGAACACCGGCGGCGCGGGCGGCTTCCACGAGGGCGTCCGGCTCGCGCAGGAGGCGGGGCTCGACTGGATCTGGCTGATGGACGACGACGCCGAGCCCAAGCCGGACGCGCTCGAGAAGCTGCTCGCCGCGCCGGTCGGCGACCACGTCGCGGGGCTCGGGTCCGCCGTCGTGCACCCCGACGGCTCGATCGACCTCCAGCACCGCTGCTCGATCGGCCGCTTCATCGTCCCGCTGCCCGAGTCGGCCTACGAGCCCGGCCGCCACGTGCGCGTCGCCTGCGCGTCGTTCGTCGGCCTGCTCATGCGCACGAGCGCCTCGAAGCGCGCCGGCCTGCCGGTCGCGGAGTTCTTCATCGGGTACGACGACGCGGAGTACTCGCTGCGCCTCGGCGAGGTGCGCCTGGTGCCCGAGTCGCAGATCGTCCACAAGGTCCCGATCGGCGGCACGACCGGCACCGCCCGGTCGCGGCTGATCAACCGCGCCTTCGGCCTCACGTACGCCCCGACGCCGTGGTCCGCCTACTGGCGCGACCTCTACCGGGTCCGCAACTTCATGTGGCTCAAGCACCACCACGGCCACGTCGGCCGCGGCGAGTTCGGCCTGCTCGTCGCCGGCTACGCGGGGAAGTCGCTCCTCTACGACCCCCAGCCGTGGAAGCGGATCCCGCTGCTCGTGAAGTTCGCCCGCAAGGGCCGCCGCGGAGACTGGTCCGCGCCCTCGCCCGAGGACTGGGCCCGCGCTCACGCCGCCTGACGCACCTCTCCGCGGACGTCGTCGCACCGATATCTTCGCCCGCGAGATGCACGGACGCCTTCTCGCCCTCGCCGCGCTGCTCGCGCTCGCCCTTCCCTCTTCGGTCGCCGCGAAGCCGCCGCGCTACGCCGCGAAGGCCTCGGTCACGGACGGACGAGTCACCTTCTCCTTCGCCGACCGCCGCGCGTCCCGCGTGCGGTTCTCGGTCTGCGTCGCCAAGCGGTGCGTCCAGGGCCGCACCGGGCGGAAGGGAGCGGTGAAGGAGGTCTCGCTGGCGCTGCCGGCCGGGTCGTACGTCGGGCTCGTCAAGGTCCGCCGCAAGACCGTCAAGCGCGTCCGCTTCACGGTGCCGCCCGCGCCGGTCGAGCAGCTGCCCGGCCCGACGCTCGCGCCGCTGCCGCCGCTGGTCGGCTCGGCGCAGACAACGGGCTGCCAGAGCGGCCTGACGTGGCGGATCGGCTACCGCATGTACCGCGCCGACGACGCGGGTGGAACGACGACGGCCGAGAAGCGCCGGGCGGTGCAGGACGCTCAGCAGGTCTGGGCCGACCGCGTCGGCGACCTCAGCCTCTGCGCCGCACGCGTCGACATCGACGTCTACGACATGGGCGACACGGTCGCGAGAGCGGGCCAGTTCCAGGACGACCCCTCCGATCTGCGCGGCCGCGGCGACTACGACGTGCTCTTCGACCTCGTCCCGCAGGTCGCGAACCCCGGCTACGTCGAGAAGACGAACGGCTACGAGGCGGTGTTCCTCGACGTCGCCGACAACCCCGGCCTGCCGAGCCAGGACGTCCACCTCCACGCCTGGCTGCACAGCGTCGAGCTCTTCTACGTCAACGTCGACTTCCCCGGCGCCGGCGTCCACGGCTACAACGGGTCGGTCCCCGGCTACAGCAACGCCGACACGAACGCCTACTACCGCGACTTCCTCCGCGGCGCGCTGCCCAAGGCGAACACGCCGGGCACGTGCCTCGGGATGCTGCCGGCGACGTGGGCCAAGTACGGGACGCCGCGCCACGTGGTGCCGAGCAGCGAGTTCGACACGGGCCATCCCTGTCCATAGCTGGGCGAGCGGGGTGGGAGCCACGGGCGGGTGGGACCCACGGGCGGGTGGGACCCCAGTCATTGTCAACTTGGCTTGCGCTCCAGCGCACCATGAGGGAGAGTCATGGCATGCGTCCACGCCACTACGTCCCCCGGTGGGTCGTCGTCCTGCTGGCGCCGCTCTTCCGGTACAGCGTCTCCCGGGACGCGTACATCCTCCGCGGCGCCGGTCAGCGCCGCGGCCCTGTCCTGAAGGCCGGCAAGCCGCCCCAGCCTGTCACCGCCCGCCCGCCGTCGCAGCGCTTCGCCCGCGCCGACGCCGCTCCCGCTCCGCAGCACGAGGCCACCGAGCAGCACGAGGCCGCCTAGCTAGCTGTACAGCGCGGCCTCGACCAGCTCGCAGACCGTGTGGCCGACGAGCATGTAGGCCTCCTGGATCCGCGGCGTCTCCTCGGAGGGCACGCGCAGACAGAGGTCGCTGAGCTCGTCGAGCTGCTCGCCCTTCGCGCCGGTGAAGCCGACGACGCGCATGTCGAGGTCGCGCGCCGCCTCGACCGCCGCGATCACGTTCGGCGACGTGCCGCTCGTCGAGATGGCGAGCAGGACGTCGCCGGCACGGCCATGCGCCCGCACGCCGCGGGCGAAGACCTCGTCGAAGTCGTAGTCGTTCGCGATGCACGTGACCGCGGACTGCGTGTCGGCGAGGCTGATCGCCGACAGCGGCGGGCGGTCGAAGAGGTAGCGGCCGACGAGCTCGGACGCGAGGTGCATCGCGTCCGCGGCGCTGCCGCCGTTGCCGCACAGGAGCAGCCTGCCGCCCGCCTGGTACGTCGCGATCAGCAGCGTCGCGAACTCGCCGGTGAACCGGACGTACGCGTCGTCGAGGAGCTGCTGCTTGACCGCGACGCTCTCCTCGAAGCGCCGCCGAACGAGCCCGTGCGTGTCTGCCACGGCCACGACACTAGTCTCGATCGCCGATGATCGGCCTGTTCGACACCCGCACGCCGCTCGAGCCGCTGCGTCCCGAGCTCGACGAGGCGATCGCGCGCGTCGTCGACGCGCAGCAGTTCATCCTCGGCCCGGACGTCGCCGCGTTCGAGACGGAGTTCGCGGCGTGGTGCGGCGCGAAGCACGCCGTCGGCGTCGCGAACGGGACCGACGCGATCACGCTCGCCCTGCGCGCGCTCGGCGTCGGGCCCGGCGACGAGGTCGTCGTCCCGTCGTTCACGTTCTACGCGAGCGCCGAGGCGATCCCGCCGACCGGCGCGACGCCCGTGTTCTGCGACGTCGACCCGGACACGATGTGCGTCACGGCCGACACGGTCCGCGCGGCGCTGACCCCGCGCACGAAGGCGGTCGTCGCCGTCCACCTCTTCGGCAACGTCGCCCCGATCGCGGAGATCGCCGCGCTCGGCGTGCCGGTCCTCGAGGACGCCGCGCAGGCCGCGGGCGCGCGCGGCGACGCCGGCCGCCCCGGCGCGCTGGGGACCGTCGCGACGTGGAGCTTCTACCCGTCGAAGAACCTCGGCTGCTTCGGCGACGGCGGCGCGGTGACGACCGACGACGACGCGATCGCCGACCGCGTCCGGACCCTCGCCTTCCACGGCTCGCGCGACAAGGTCACGTACGAGCACATCGGCGTCAACAGCCGCCTCGACACGATGCAGGCGGCGATCCTGCGCGTGCTCCTGCCGCACGTCGACGGCTGGGCCGACGGGCGACGCGCCGCCGGACGCGCGTACGAGGAGGCCGGCCTCGGCGACCACGTCGCCCTGCCGCGGCCCACCCCCGGCGCCGAGCCCGCGTGGCACCTCTACGTCGTGCGCAGCGACCGCGCCGACGAGATCGGCGCGGCCCTCCACGACGCCGGCATCCAGAACCGCGGCTACTACCGCACCCCGGTCCACCGCCAGCAGGCGATGGCCCCGTGGGGAGCGGACGCCGACCTCCCGGCCACGGACGAGCTCGCGCGGACGCACCTGGCGATCCCCATGAGCCCCGTCCTCACGGCCGCGCAGGCGGCCGAGGTGACCCATGGGGTCGGCCGAGCGCTCGCCGTCAGCCAGCCGTCGTAGCGCGGGCGGCGAGGCGGCCGCGGAACGCGTTCGCCAGGCGGTACGCGGACGCCTTCGCGAGCTCCGCGCGCGGGCCGGCGAACAGCTCGTCGACCGTGCGGTACCAGAGGGCGAGCCAGCGCTCGAAGTGCTGCGGCTGCAGCGCGACGCGCTCGTTCAGCGCGGCGTGCGGGTGGAAGGCGCCGCGGTCGTACGTCTTGGCGTCGAGCAGCAGCGTCGCCCAGAACGACGCGACCACCGGCACGTGCTTCTCGAGATCGAGCTTCGCGACGTCGGTGAAGATGAACCCGATCTCGTCGTCGTCGAGCGCCCGCGAGTAGAACGCCCGCGTCAGCGCCTCGCAGTCCTCGAGCGTCGAGATGTCGCGCCACTCGCGCGGAGCCCCGCCCGTCTCGGCCGCCCCCATCGTCTCTCTCACCGCGGCGGCAGCAAGTCGGCGTCGGGGACGTCGCGGATGCGGCGGGCGGGGATGCCCATCACGACGGCGCGCGGCCGGACGTCGTTCGTCACGACGGCGCCCGCGGCGACGAACGCGTCCTCGCCGACCTCCACGCCGGGCGTCAGCACCGCGCCGCCGCCGACGCGGCAGCCGCGCCGCAGGATCGCCCCGCGCAGCTCGACCTCGCTGCGCGCCATCGTGTCGTCGTTCGTCGTCATCGCGCACGGCCCGACGAAGACGTCGTCCTCGACGACGGAGAACGCGGTGACGTACACGTTCGTCTGGATCCTCACCCGCGCGCCGATCGTCACGTCGTTGTCGATCGCCGACCCGCGGCCGATGAGCGTGCCGTCGCCGACGACCGCGCGCTCGCGCACGTAGGACTGGTCGCCGAGGATCGCTTCGTCGCCGATGCGCGCGCCGGCGAAGACGATCGCGCCGGCGCACACCGTCGTCCGCGCGCCGATGATCAGCGGCTCGACCGCACGGCCCGCCGCCGCCGACGACCGCGCGAGCTTCGGCACCTTCCCGAGCACCACGCCGTCCTCGATGACGCACCCGTCCCCGACGACCGTGCCGTCGTGGATGGTCACGTGCGCCCCGATCGTCACGTCGTCGCCGAGCGAGACCCCGACGCCGAGATGAAGCCCGGGGGCGAGATCGGAAGGCTGCAACACAGGGCCGAGCGTACTCATCGGATCTCCGTGACTACTCTGCCGCGATGCCCTCCCGACCGGGCCTGGATCGGCCGATCGCGTTCGCGCCGATCCTCAAGGAACGCATCTGGGGCGGCCGCCGGCTCGAGCAGCTCTACGGCAAGGCGCTGCCGCCGGACGCGGCGATCGGCGAGAGCTGGGAGCTCGTCGACCGCGAGGACGACCAGAGCGTCGTGGACGACGGCCCGCTGACCGGCACGACGCTCAACGAGCTGTGGACCGAGCACCGCGAGGAGGTCTTCGGCGCTGCCGCGGTCGCCACCGACGACGACCGCTTCCCGCTGCTCGTCAAGCTGCTCGACGCCCGCGAGACGCTGTCGCTGCAGGTCCACCCGCCCGTGCACGTCGCGGCGGAGCTGAACGGCGAGCCGAAGAGCGAGGCCTGGCTCATCACCGACGCCGACCCGGGCGCGCACCTCTTCGCCGGCCTCCGCGAAGGCATCGACCGCGAGAACTTCGAAGAGCAGCTCCGAAGCGGCAAGGACGTCTCCGGCCTCCTCCACCGCCTCCCCGTCACGAAGGGCGACGCGCTCGCTGTCCCCTCCGGCCGCATCCACGCGATCGGCGCGGGCTGCGTGCTGCTCGAGGTCCAGCAGCGCTCCGACACGACCTACCGCGTCCACGACTTCGGACGGCTAGGGCTCGACGGCAAGCCACGCGAGCTGCACGTCGACGCCTCGCTGCAGTGCATCGACTTCGAGGACCTCGAACCCCAGCTCGTCCGCAACGGCGACCTCATCACCGACTGGGAGCACTTCAAGCTCACGCGCCGCCGCATCGACGGCCGGGCGAAGCTGCTCGAGGACGACCAGTCGGCCGTCATCACCGTCATCGAGGGCGAGGTCGGCCCGTACGCGGCCGGCCGCACGGTCCTCTGGCCCGCGAACGCGCCGCGCACCGTCGACGGTGCGGGCAGCGTGGCCATCGCCACGCTGCCCTGACCGTCACGCCGCGAACCGGCCGAAGCCGCTCCGCCAGTAGACCAGCGGCTCACCTTCACGGACCTCCACGTCCTCCACGACGCAGACGACGATCCAGTGGTCTCCGGCGGCGTGCTCGCCGGTCAGCGTGCACGTGAAGCGCGCGATGGCCTCGTCGAGGACGTGCGGCTCGGCGAACCGGTCCGCGCCCGGAACCGCGGCACGGCGGGCGAACTCGCCGTGGCCGGCCGCGAGCACGTGGATCGCCAGGCCGCCGGCCTGCCGCATCCGCCGCCACGTCAGCGACGACCGCCCGACGCAGAACCCGACGAGCGGGGGGTCGAGCGACACCGACGTGAACGAGCTGACGACCAAGCCATCCTGCGACCCGTCGACGTCGGCGGTGACGAACGCCACGCCGGTCGCGAAGCGGCCGAGCGCCGCGCGCAGCGCACCCTCATCGGGGCTCGGTGTTGGCAGCGCAGCCATCACAGCCCTCTAGTGCAGCGCCGCCGGCCGGCCGAGCGCCACGTCGCCGAGCAGCTCGTACGCGCGGTTCGCGCCCAGCGGGTGCATGAAGCTCCCCGCCCGCACGTCGCGGTACGCCCGCGCCAACGGGTGGCGGCTGAAGTACCCGGCGCCGCCCGACTGCGCGAGGCAGCGGTCGACGATCCGCGCGGCGGCCTCGTTGATGAACGCCTTGGCGGCCTGCACCTCGGCGAACGCCTCCATGGTCGCCTCGGCGCTCTCGTCCACCAGCACGGCGGCGCGCGACAAGACAGCCCGGCACGCGCCGAGCTCGATCGCCGTCTCGGCGGCGAGCATCCGCGTCCGCGCGTCGGGATCGCCGCCGCGCATCGCCACGCCGGCGGTGGCGGACGCCGCCGCGCTCTCGGCGATGCCGAGCGACGCCGCGGCGTGGAACAGGCCGGCGTTGAGGTTGCGGTCGATGTAGCCGTGCGCGTCGCCGCTGGGGAACCCGCCGCGCAGCGCGGCACGCGGCACCTCGACGCCGGTGAACGTCACGGAGTGGCTGCCGGACGCGCGCATCCCGAGCGCATCCCAGTCGCCCTGGATCTCGACGCCCTCGGTGTCGGCGGGCACCTCGGCGTAGCCGTAGCGCTCCTCGCCGTCGTCGTCGACGTACGTCACCGCGGTCTGCAGGACCGTGGCGGCCGGCGACATCGTGCAGAACGCCTTGCGGCCGTCGATCCGCCAGCCGGACCGGGTCCGCACGGCGACCGTCTGGGGCCGCGTGAGGTCCTGGCCGAACTCGCTGACGGCCGTCGCCATGATCACGCCGTTGCGGGCGATCGCCGACAGCGACTCGCCCAGCTTCTTCGCCCGCCGCTCGTCGTTGGCGTCGACCGCGCGCCACCAGCGCTTGACGATGTTCAGCACGACGGCCATGTGCATGTTCACGCCGATCGCGACCGACGCGTCGCCCCGAGCCAGACGGCTCGAGGCGACCACGACGTCGTGCACCGAGGTGACCCCCATCCCGCCATGCTCGATGGGGATCGGCGCAGCGAAGTAGCCGGCGCGCTTCAGCGCTTCGATGCTCCCGTGCGGGAACGTCGCCTCGCGGTCGTGCTCCGGCGCTCGGCTCGCGAGCTCGGCCGCGAGCTGCTCGGCCAGCCGCACGAGGCGGGCGCCCGGCACGGTGCGGGCGGTGAGCTCGCGCATCGTCTCAGCCCTTCCGCGAGACGCTGACGGGCACGCCGGCGTTGACGCTGTCGTAGACGGCCGAGCGGGCCTTGCCGCGCGCGACGATCTCGGCGAGCTTCTCGTCGGAGGCGTCGCCCTGCACGTCGAACACGACGCGGATCTCCTTGAAGCCGTTGCGGACCTCGTCGGAGAGGCCGAGGGCGCCCTGGACGTCCATGGTGCCCTCGACCGTCGAGGAGACGTGCGTCAGCTTGATCTTGCGCGCCGTGGCGACGTAGACGATCGAGGTCGTCAGGCAGGCGGCCAGCGCGCTGAGCAGCAGCTCGGCCGGGTTGGGGCCGGTGTCGACGCCGAGCAGGACGGCCGGCTCGCCGGCGTCCACGACGAACGCCTCGTCGCGCTGCTGCTCCTGGCCGGCGCCGTACAGGCTCTTGATCGTCGTCTGGTTGTGCGCGCCGTCGATCCACTCGTTGGTGGCGCGGAAGACGAACGCGCCGAGCGACGGCTCGGCCTTGATGGCGTCCAGCGTGCCGTACATGACGGCGCTGTCGACGCCGTTGCGGATGCGGTCGGTGACCTGGGTTGTCATGGCGGGTGGCTCCTCCTTCGGAGCGGGGGGTGGTGGGGACGCCGCGTAGCCCACCGCGCCCCGGTTCCCGCTCGGTAGCCGTCCGGTAAACGCCCCGAAAGCAGCTAGCCTTCGCCGCCATGCCCACGTCCCTCGTCACCGGCGGCGCCGGCTTCCTCGGGTCTCACCTCTGCGACGCCCTGCTCGAGCGCGGGCACCGCGTCATCTGCGTCGACAACCTCGAGACGGGTTCGCTCAACAACATCGAGCACATCCGGCAGCCCGAGTTCACGATGCTGAACCTCGACATCACCGAGCCGTACTTCGTCGAGGAGCAGGTCGACTTCGTCTACCACCTGGCATCGCCGGCCTCGCCGATCGACTACCTCCGGATCCCGCTCTTCACGCTGAAGGTCGGCTCGCACGGGACGCACCACACGCTCGGGCTCGCGAAGAGGCACCGCGCCCGGTTCCTCATCGCGTCGACGAGCGAGGTCTACGGCGACCCGCTCGTGCACCCGCAGAAGGAGACGTACTGGGGCAATGTCAACCCGATCGGCCCGCGCGGCGTCTACGACGAGGCCAAGCGCTACGCCGAGGCCCTGACGATGGCCTACCACCGCGCTCAGGGCGTGGACACGGCCATCATGCGGATCTTCAACACGTACGGCCCGCGGATGCGCTCGCACGACGGCCGCGCGATCCCGACGTTCCTCCGCCAGGCGCTGAGCGACCAGAACATCACGGTGTTCGGCGACGGCAGCCAGACGCGGTCGTTCTGCTTCGTCGCCGACCTCATCGACGGGATGATCCGGCTCGCCGAGTCGGGCGAGCACGATCCGGTGAACATCGGCAACCCGAACGAGTTCACGCTGCTCGAGCTCGCCGAGACGGTGATCGAGCTGACCGAGTCGAAGTCGGAGATCGTCTACGAGGCGCTGCCGACCGACGACCCCCAGGTCCGCCAGCCCGACATCACGCGGGCCAAGGAGATCCTGGGCTGGGAGCCGAAGGTCGAGCTGCGCGAAGGCCTGCGCCGCACGATCGACGAAGCGGGGATCGAGCAGCTCGTCGGCGCCTCGTAGGCGCCGGCGTCACATCCCGCGGCGGCGCAGCACGAAGCTCAGCGTCCGCAGCACGATCTGGACGTCGCGCCACGGCGACCAGTCGACGATGTACCGGTAGTCGAGCGCGACCATCTCGTCCAGCGGCAGCCGCCCGGCCGCCATGACCTGCCACGGTCCCGTCATCCCCGGCGTCAGATGCAGGCGGCGGCGGTGCCAGCCGGCGATCTGCTCGTCCTCGTCGGCGACGAGCGGCCGCGGCCCGACCATCGCCATGTCGCCGGTGAGGACGTTGATGAGCTGCGGCAGCTCGTCGAGCGAGGTCTTGCGCAGCAGCGCCCCGACGCGGGTGATGCGCGGATCGTCGGCGAGCTTGAAGAGCCCGTCCCGGCCCGCCCGCTCGCGCAGCGCCTCCTTGCGCTGCTCCGCGTCGGCGACCATCGTGCGGAACTTCCAGATCCGGAACCGCTTGCCGTCGCGGCCGATGCGCTCCTGGCGGAAGAAGACCGGGCCGCGGCTGCCGACCTTGATCGCGATCGCGAAGACGGCGAGCACCGGGGAGAGCAGGAGGAGGCCCGTCACCGCGCCGGCGACGTCCATCGCCCGCTTCAGCCGCCGGTCGCGGCGCGCGAGCCCGAACCGCGGCACGGCGAGGAACACGTCGCCGTCGACGTCCTCGAACTCGACCGTCGAGCCGACCACCTCGAGCAGCCGCGGCTTGACGCTCACCTTCAGCCCGATCGCCTTCGCGTCGCGGATGATCGACAGCAGCTGATCCGAGTCGGCTGCGGCCGACGCGACGATGACGCGGTGGGCGTTGCGCTCGCGCACGAGGCCCGCGACGACGGCGCCGCAGATGGGCGGCTCCGGCAGCTCGGCCGGCGTGACCGCGGCGACGATCTCCGCCTTCAGGCCGGGGCTGCGGCAGAGCTTCTCACGCACGCGGTCGACGTCGCGGTCGTCGCCGATGACCAGGCAGCGCTCGGGCGGCGTCGTCGCGACCGCGGCGTGGCGCAGAGCGGCGCGGAGGACGATGCTCGACAGCAGGAAGAGCGCCCACAGCACAAGGCCCTGGCGCGGCCCCAGGGTGCCTTCGACGAAGATGCCCTGGCCGAGGTAGGTGACGAGGGCGCACAGCGTCGCCACGTGGAACAGCGACGGGACCTCGCGAAGCGTGGTCTTGGCGAGCACGAGCTCGTCGCGGTCGTCGAGGCGCATGAGCTGGGTCGCCGCGATGACGAGGACCCCGATCGCGATCGCCGGCAAGCGCAGCGCGTCGTCGCCGGCGAGGTTGACCGAGACGAGCAGGGCGAGCAGCGCGGAGGCGAAGTCGCCGAGCACGAGCAGCCGGCGCAGCAGGTCGTCTCGCTCGCGGACCTGCTGCGGAGAGGCTCCCTCCGTGATCCCCGCCGCAAGCGCCATCGAAGGCGCCGGTGCCGCCGATCGCAGACGCGGTCGTCGTCGCCGCTCCACCCGGAGAGCGCCGTCCTCGCGTGGACGCACAGCCAAAGGCACGTACTCGAACTTCCCGGAGCGAACGTCGAACTACCACGAATCGGCGCACCAACCCACAACAACGGGGTCAGGCACCGTGCGTGCATGAATGGGGTCAGACCCCAAGCATGCGCATCAGAGGGGTCTGACCCCGGTGATGCGCGCGGCGGCGGCCTCGTAGGCCGCGATCTGGGCGAGCGTCGTGTCGCGGACGTCGGCGCCGCGCTCGTACGCGCGGTGCCACTCGACGATCGCCTGCAGGCCCTCGTCGAGGTTCCACGCCGGGCGCCAACCCAGCCGCAGGCGCGCCTTCGTGGAGTCGAGGCGCAGCGTCGGGTTCTCCGCGGGGTGGGCGCCCTCCTGGGCGACGACGGTCGCCTCCTCGCCCCACAGCTCCGCGAGCCGTGCGGCGATCGCGCGCACCGGCAGCGCCTCCTCCACCGTCGGCCCGAAGTTCCACGCGTCCGCGGCGCCCTCGTCCCCGCGCGCGACCGCCTCGGCCAGCTGGAGGTAGCCGGCGAGCGGGTTGAGCACGTGCTGCCAGGGGCGCACGGCGTCCGGGTTCCGCAGCGCCACGGCCTCACCCCGCGCGAGTGCACGCACGGTGTCAGGCACGAGACGTGCAGCGCCCCAGTCCCCGCCGCCGATGACGTTGCCCGCCCGCGCCGTCGCGACCGGCAGCCCGAACGACGACCGGTACGAGGCGGCGACGAGCTCCGCGCCCGCCTTCGACGCCGAGTACGGATCGTGGCCGCCCAGCGGATCGGTCTCGCGGTGCCCCGCCTCCTCAGCGGACGGCTCGTAGCACTTGTCGGACGTCACAACGACGACCGCCGACGCGCCATCCGCCCGCCGGACCGCCTCCAGCACGTGCGCCGTCCCGAGCACGTTGACCGCGAAGGTGCCCGCCGGATCCTCGTACGAAGGCCGCACGAGCGGCTGCGCGGCGAGGTGGAACACGACGTCGAACCGACCGCTCCCCACCGCATCGACGACCGCCTCGAGGTCGCGGACGTCGGCCTCCACGCCCGCGACGTCGTCTCCCACACGGGCGAGGTCGTGCAACGCCGGTTGCGTGGGGACGCCGTCGGAGAGCCCCGTCACGGACGCTCCCAGCGAGGTCAGCCAGAGGCTCAGCCACGCCCCCTTGAAACCGGTGTGTCCCGTCACCAGGACGTTCCGGCCGCCCCAGAACGCGCCGTCGGACACAGGAGAGGCGGCCATGTGCGGCTATGCTACGAGGCCTTCTCGCGCTCAGCCGTTCGCGCGGGACCGAACTTCGTCGTGGTAGGACGCGACTTTCCCGGCGCCGGACCGTTGTGCATAGTCGGGAGCTCTTCCCCCCGATCCATGAACCCTCAGACCGCAGAGTTCACCCGCGTCGCCCCCACCGAGGCCCCGCCTCGCAGCGAGGCGGCGACGCGCCCGTCGACGGCCGACGTCCTGGGCGTCCAGCTCGCGCTGACGGACTACGAGCGGACGATGGACTGGATCGACGCGATGGTCGCCGAGCGCCGCAAGGGCTACCTCAGCGCCGCCGCGGTGCACCTCGTGATGGTCGCGCAGGAGGACGAGCCCACCCGGGACGCCGTCCGCGACTGCACGCTCGTCGTCCCCGACGGTCAGCCGCTCGTCTGGGCGCTGCGCTCGCTCGGCCACCGGGCCAGCCGCGTGTACGGCCCCGACCTCATGGCGAAGTACTGCGAGCGCTCGGCGAAGACCGGCACGCGCATGTACCTCTACGGCGGCCGCAACCAGGGCGCCCTGGTGGAGCTCGCCCTCAGGCTCCGCCGCCGCTTCCCCGGCCTGCAGATCGTCGGCGGCTACTCGCCCCCGTTCCGCCCGCTCAGCGCCGAGGAGCGCGACTGGGTCGTCGAGGACATCAACCGCTCCAAGGCGGACGTCGTGTGGGTCGGCATCGGCCAGCCCAAGCAGGAGATCTGGATGCGCGACTTCCGCGACCAGCTCGACGCGCCGATGCTCATCGGGGTCGGCGCCGCGTTCGACTTCCACGCCGGCCTGGTCCCGCAGGCCCCCACGTGGATGCAGCACGTCGGTCTCGAGTGGGTCTTCCGCCTCGCGCAGGAGCCCCGCCGCCTGTGGCGTCGCTACGCCCGCTACAACCCGCGCTTCGTCGCCGGGTTCCTGCGGCAGCGGCTGACCACGCAGCGCGGTCGCTAGCCTCGGCCCGTGGACCGCGACGTCTCCGTCATCGGACTCGGCAGGGTCGGACTGCCCCTGGCGCTGTCGTTCGCCGATCGCGGCCTGAGCGTCGTCGGCGTCGACACCGACGCCGACCGCCTCGACGCGGTCCGCGAGGGCCGCATGCCGTTCCAGGAGAACGGCGGCCAGGAGGTCCTTGATCGCGTGCACGCGTCGGGCCGCCTGGAGGTCACCGATCGCGTCGCCGACGCCGCCCGCGCGCGGCACATCGTCATCACGCTCGGGACGCCGTCGTTCTCGCACATCGAGATCGACATGCGCGACATCCGCTCCGCGCTGGATGACCTGCTGCCGGTGCTCGAGCCCGGCCACTCGGTGATCCTGCGCTCCACCATCGCGCCGAACACGACCGACTTCGTCGCGGGCTACCTGCACAAGAAGCGCGGCTTCGAGATCGGGACGGAGCTGTTCGTCGCCCACGCGCCCGAGCGCATCGCCGCCGGCCGCTTCTTCGAGGAGATCGACGCGCTGCCGCAGATCGTCGGCGGCGTCGGCGAGCGCTCCGGCGAGGTCGTCGCCGAGCTCTTCGAGGTCTACGAGGCGCCCGTCGTGCAGACGACGCCGGTGCAGGCCGAGCTCGCGAAGATCTGGACCAACATCCTGCGCTACGCGACGTTCTCGCTGCCGAACCTGCTGATGATGGACTGCGAGCAGTACGACGCGAACGTCTTCGAGGTCATCGACCTCATCAACGAGAACTACCCCCGCGGCGGGATCAAGATGCCGGGCTTCACCGCCGGCACCTGCCTGCGCAAGGACTTCACGTTCAGCGAGGAGCGCTCGTACGCGCCGGGCATGCTGCTCGCCGTCAGCCGCGTCAACGAGAGCGTCCCGCTGTTCCTCGTCGAGGGCATGAAGCGGCGCCTCGGCTCGCTCGCCGGCCGCAAGATCGCGGTCCTCGGCCTCGCGTTCAAGGCCGACACCGACGACGAGCGCGACTCGCTCTCGCACAAGCTCATCCGCCTGCTCGAGCGCGAGCTCGCCGACGTCGCCGTCCACGACCCGATCGTCGCGACGCCGACGCAGTCGTTCGACGAGGCGATCACCGGCGCCGACGCGGTCGTCGTCGCCACGAACCACTCCGCCTTCTGCGGCCCCGAGCGCTTGCACGACCTGCAGCGCCTCGCCGGCGAGGAGGCGCTCATCGTCGACCCGTGGAACTGCTTCGGCGTCGCGCAGGTGTTCGCGTACGCCGCCGAGGCGACGGCGCTGGCGGGCGCGGCGGCCGAAGAGACGGCCTAAGCTACGCGCGGACGCGGCAGGCGCCGACGGGCTCGTCGAAGCCCTTCAGCGTCAGCTCGACCGTCTCGCCGGGTTCGTGGCCGAGCGCCTCGACGACCCGCGACGACACGACGACCTCGCCGGCCGCCGCGTGGCCCTGCAGACGCGAGGCGGTGTTGACGACATCGCCGACCGCGGTGAAGTCGCGGACGCTGCCGTCGCCGATGTTCCCGACGAACGCCTCGCCGATGTCGAGCCCGATCCCGACGTCCGCGAACGAGCCGACCTCCGCGAGCAGCTGCCGCGCGTGGTCGAGCATCACCCGCGCGATCCGGGGCCGATCGGCGCCCGGTTCCATGAACGGCAGGTAGAGCGCCATCACCTCGTCGCCGATCAGCTTGTCGATGATCGCCTCGGGGAACAGGACGTCCTCCGCGACCTGGTAGAAGCGGCGCAGGAGCGCGCTGACCTCGCGCGGAGCCGCCCGGCGGCTCAGCGCCGTGAACCCCCGCAGGTCGGCGAACAGCACGCCCGCATCCGTCGTCATGCCGCCGGGCGGCGCGAGCTCGACGCAGACGTCGCAGACGTTCGGGTTCTTCCGCGACGGCCGGTAGCCGAGCGGCCGCACGAGCCGGCCGCCGACCCCCGAGAACGGCGCGCCGCAGATCCCGCACCGCGGCGAGCTTGGCAGCGAGAGGAGCACACGCTTGAACCGCTGCGCGGCCGGATGCTGGTCCATCGTGAAGTAGGCGGCCCAGTCGTCCTCGGACAGCGGCTCACCGGGGCGCTTGCGCGCCTCCTTGACGAGCTGACGCATCGCGTAGCGCTGCCAGAACGTCGAACCGCGGTCGCCGGAGTCGGCCACGGGCCGGACTCTACGCCCGGATCAGAGGATGCGCACCGGCGTGCCGACCGGCATGAGCCGGGCGAGCTGCCGGATCTTCGCGTTCGGCACGCGGATGCAGCCGTGCGACGGGCGGCCGGGGATGAGCTGCGGCTGGTTCGTGCCGTGGATCCCGACGACGCCGCCGCCGGGCCAGTCGCTCAGCACCGAGTACGCCGCGGTCCCGAACGCCCACGGGCCGTAGATCCCGTTGCCGCCGAGGTTCTTCAGCCGCTCGCGGATCCAGAACCGGCCGGCCGGCGTGGGCGTGCCCGGCGCGCCGACGCCGATGCGCGACTGCCACACCTTCTTGCCGCGGCGGTAGAGCGTCGCGGTGAGCGTGCGGCGGTTGACGCGCAGGCTCGTGCGCACGACCTGCAGCTGCCCGAGGTCGCGGCGCTGGACCCAACCGGTCCGGCCGTTCGGCCGCCCCGGGATGCGGATCTGCAGCCACACGCGGTTGAGCCGGTCGACCCGGCTGCGCAGGACGAGGTAGATCTCGGCGAGGCCGTCCTCGGTGAAGTACCGCAGCCGGCCGCGCGCCTTCGACGAGCCGCTCGGCAGTGCGCGGATGACCGCCCGGCGGTTGGGGTGCGCCAGGCGGGTGATCGAGGTCTCGTTCGAGAGCCGCTCGTTGCCCAGCCGCCCGGCCGGGCCGACCGGGCGCAGAGCCTCCGCCGACGCGGTCGCGACGACGCACGCAAGCGCGACGGCGCAGAGCAGCAAGGTGGCAAGAAGGCGCTTCACAGTGGTCTCATCGGCAGGTGGGTGGTGTCTGATGAGGGCGACCCTCCGAAGAGGGTCGCAGTGGTCGGGGTCGTCGGAGACCGGAAGGGGACGGGCGCCCGAAGGCGCCCGTCCCCGCACCATCCGGGGATGATCAGCCGGTGAACCGCGGCAGCTGCGCGCGGCGGCACCGCTGGAACGTCGACGTCAGCGTCTTGGCCTTCGTCTGCGCCGCGGCGACGTACGTGATCCGGACCTTCAGCCGGTGCACGCTGCCCGAGCGCATCTTCGACGGGTCGACGACCAGCTTGTAGGTCTTCGACTTGACCAGCTGGGCGGACTTGGCGGCCCGCACCGTCTTGACCCGCTTGCCGTCGATCGTGAACGTCACGGTCTTGATCTGCCGGCCGGTGACGCGCACCGTGAACGACTGCTGACGGCACCCGCTCGGCGCCAGCAGCTTCGCCGTGCCCCTCACGGGGTTGCGCAGCGGCTCGACGATCTGCACCGGCTGCTGCAGCGTCGTCTTCGCGTTGTCCTGCGCGCCGACGATGCGGCCGTTGCCGTCCGTGCCCTTCACGAACGCGTCGTTGTCGACGAGCGTCTGACCGGCCTGCGTCTGCACCGAGCAGGTGTAGACCCAGCGGTCACCCGGGTTGAACACGGCGGGCGAGCCGTCCGCGTCGTTCCCGGCACCGGCGAACTTCTGCTGCACCTGCGGCGGCGCCTGGCAGAGCGGGTCGGTGACCTCGACGCGACCCTCGTCGAACGGGACGTCGCCGGGGTTCGTGACCGTCAGCGTGTACGTGATCAGCGAGCCGGCGGTCGCCGTGGCGGGGCCGGTCTTGTCGATCGCGATCGCCGGGTGCAGGATCAGGGTCAGGTGGTCGTCCGTCGCCGGACCGACCGGCTGGCCCTGCTCGTCCTTCGCCGTCACCGTGACGGTGTTGTGGATCGGGTTCTCCTCGCCGCTCGAGTGCGTCGCGGAGATCGTCGTGGTGCACGAGTACGTCCACGTCTCGTTCGGGTCGAGCGTGGCCGGCGTCGCGTCCGCGCCCTTGTCGGGGCCGGTGACCGGCGCACACCGGTCGTCGCTGACGACGACGTCCGTCAGCGGCGAGTTGCCGGTGTTCGTGACCTTGAACGTGTAGGTCACCGAGTCGCCGTGGTAGGCGAACTCGTTGCCCGCCTTCACGACGATCGTCTTGGCGGCGATCTTCGTGTTGGTGAAGACGCACTTGATGACGTCGCCCGCGCCCGGCGTGAACGTCGCCGTACGGGTCGGCTTGTCACCAGTGCCGCCGGCGTCGCAGGCGATGCCCTCGAGCCGGTAGCCGGTCTTCGTGTCCTCGGTCGCCTTGTAGGTGCCGGGCAGGACCTGCCGCGACTCCTGGCCGTCGTCCTGCAGCGAGAACGTGCCCGCACCCGGAGCGTCGGTCGTGAACCCGAAGGTCGCGCCGTTCGTCTCGTCGGGGTCGGTCTGCTTCTCGACGACGATCGTCGCTTCCTTGGTGTCCGTGAACATGCAGTGCACGTCGTCGCCGGGCTTGATCGACATCGAGACGCCACCCTCGTCCTTCGCGGGCAGCGCCGGGGCGCCGGTCGTCGGGAACGGAGCCAGCGCCGGCGTGTAGCACGTCAGCCCGGTGAGCTGCCAGCCCGCCTTCTGGTTCTCCGTGATCGACACGTTCGTGCCGGCCGCATCCGGGACCACGGTGTACGTCGTGCTCGCGAGCGGGTCGGATTCCTTCACGTCGAACGGACCCGGGGCGCCGAGGCCGGTCGTCGAGAACGAGAACGGCTCGGTCCCGGAGTCCGGGTTGGCCGGGTTGGCGTGCGGCCCGCCAACCTGCACCTTCTCGAACGAGATCGTCGACTCGCGCGTGTCGGTGAAGACGCAGTGCGCCGTGTCGCCCGGCTGGACGTTCAGCGTCACGCCACCCTCATTCGTGGCCGGCAGTGCCGGCTTGCCCGAGGTCTGCCCGGCCGGGAACGGCGTGTTGCCGCCCACCGACGTGAAGCAGTCCAGGCCGGTCAGCGTCCAAGCCGCCTTCTGGCCCTCGGTGATCGACACGCTCGTGCCGCCGGCGGCCGGGACGACGGTGTACGTCGTGGTCGAGACCGGGTCGGACTCCTTGACGTCGAACGCGCCCGGAGCGCCGAGGCCGCTCGTCGTGAACGAGAAGTCCTCGGTGCCGGAGTCGGGGTCGGCCGGATCGCTGTGGGGCCCGCCGAGCTGGACCTTCTCGAACGAGACCTTCGCCTCCTGCGTGTCCTCGAACACGCAGTGGACGGTCTCACCCGGCTTGAGGTTGACGGTCACGCCGCCCTCGTTCGCCGCCGGGAACGCACCCGGTGCCCCGGACAGCGCGGCCGCCGGGAACGGCGTCGTCTTCGCCGTGCTCGTGAAGCAGTCGAGGTCGGTCAGCTGCCAGCCGGCCTTCTGGTTCTCGGCGATCGTGTAGTTCGTCCCCCCGGCAGCCGGCGTGACCGCGTAGGTCTGCGACGCGATCGAGTCGGACTCGGTCACGTTGAACGGACCCGCCGGGCCGAAGCCGGTGGTCGAGAACGAGAAGGGCTCGGTGCCCGAGTCCGGGTTCGCCGGATCGGAGTGCGGGCCGCCGATCTGGTTCTTCTCGAACGAGATCGTCGCCTGCTTGGTGTTCTTGTACGTGCAGGTGACGGTCTCGCCCTTGGAGACGTGGATGTTCGCCGTGGCCGAGCCCGCCGCCGCGGGGACGGAGTCCGGATCGGCGCCCTCGCTGCCGTCGGGGTTCTTCGCCGCGAGGCTCGACGTGCAGGACAGCCCGTCGAACACGTAGCCCGGGCCCGGTGACGTCTCCGTCATCGTGATCGCGGCGCCGCCGGCGTTCGGCTGGACGTTCTCGAACACCTGCTGGCCGCCGGACTGGATCGTGAACGGAGCGTTCTCGTCGGCCAGGTTCGGGGTCGAGGTGACGACCGGTGCGTTGAAGCCGTTGCCGTCGAACGGGAAGGAGTCACCGGTGTTCGCCGGGGTCGTCTCCTTCTTGATGACGACCTTGCCGCAGTTCGAGACGATCAGCGGGATCGGCGCGAGCCAGTCTGCGAGGTCGGCGGACACCGACGGCGACTGGCGCGAGCGCATCGACAGCGAGCCGAACGTCGCGCACGGGTTGTTCTGGTCGAGGCCGAGCGCGGCCTGCAGGTTCACCACCGCCTCGCCGAACGTGCGCGAGAGCATCGTGTTCTGCGTTCCGGCCGTCGTCGTGTCGGTGTCGTACGCCGCTCCCTTCTCGCCCGGCAGGAAGTTCGTGATCGGGAAGCCGTCGTTGACGATGCCCTGCGCGAGACCGGTGGCGCTCTGCGGGGTGCCGGGGCAGCTCCAGTCGCCGTCTATCCACGGCGTCGGGCTGTTCGTCGGGTTGATCCACGTGCAGATCGTGATGTCCGCCGGCGTGCTGCCGGTCTGGTCGAACACGATCAGGCGGTCACCGACGCGGCGCTTGAGCAGCCGGATGCCGTGCAGGTTCGTGAACCAGACGTCGTCGTTGCTCTGCGGGATCGAGGCGGAGTTCTGGTTGAGCTCGAAGTCGAAGTTCGCGGAGCTCGACGCGGGGTTGTTCGGCGACTGACGGTGGTAGGCGAGGTACAGGAAGAAGTCGCCCGTCGTCTTGGTGGCACCCCAGTTCGCGAAGATGTTCGACTTGTCGGAGGCGGGGTCGCCGGGCCCGATGTTCCAGTTGTTCGGGTTGTTCTCCTTCTGCGGGCCGCCGCCGAGGAACTCGCCCTCGGTCGCGGGATCGTCGACGTTCGCGCCGCCGCCACCACCGGGCAGGAACGCGCCGGCGGCGACGAGGCCCTCCCAGTCCGTCGACGTCGGGTCGACCGCCGGGGCGGGGCTGTTGCACTGATCGCCGTCGAGGGCCTGGAAGCCCGAGCCGGCGAGCGGCGCGATGAGCTGCGGGCCGGGCGCGCAGTCGACTGCGAGGGCGCTCTCCGCGCGTGCGAACGCGAACGCGAAGAAGGCGAGGATCGCGAGGAGAGCTGCCAGCGCCGTTCGGCGCGGCAGCGACGACACATCATGCGTCATGCGAGTAGCTCCGGGTTGTGCGGTGAGCGGTTCCGCGGCTCCGGGGGGTTCTCGAGCGGTCTCCGGGTGCTCGAGAGAAGCGGGCGGATCTTGGACGGGTGTCTTAGTGCTGGGGTTCTTCTACACCCAGCACGCCGCCAGCTGGAGAAAAATTCCCCCTGTCTGGACGCCTGTTCGACCGAAGGTGCGAAATTCGTACCTTCTTCTACGCGGAACGTCGAGGAATCGACTGCCACGGCGCCAGAAGGCAGGATGAAATTCGTACCGCAATGTCGCGATTACATCCTGCGGCGGCCGGGGAAGATAGGCCCCATCTTCCGGTCGGGATCCCCCACATGGGGGGTCAGGGGGCGACCGGATCGGGTTCCTTCCGTCCTTCTCCGGGTTCCACATGCGTCCGAACTCAGCGTCGCTGTGCGCGCTGGTCGCTGCCCTGTGCGCGATCGCGTTCACCGCCACCGTGCAGCCGTCGTCGGCGAGCGCCGCGGCCCGCACCAGCGCCATGGCGAAGTTCCCGACGACGGGCGCCGCGATGCAGACCGCGCTGCGCACCGCCTTCACGTTCTGGAACCGCACGCCGTGCGGGGGCGCGATCGCGCTGCGCTGGGTCCCGATGGCCGACGACGTCGTCGCGCAGGCCGAGTGGCTGGCGTTCGACCCGGACGACGCGAGCAGCTACCTGGACTGCTCGATCAGCTTCAACGAGCGCGGCGACTTCACCGCCCGCGAGCTCTGCGCCGCGACGGTCCACGAGGTCGGCCATCTCAACGGATTCGACCACGACGACGCCGCCGAGCAGCCCGTCATGGACGCGCACTACGCCGGCGCACCGTCCGCGTGCGTGAAGGCCATGGCGCCGTTCATGCCCGCCAAGCGCAAGGCCGCGCAGCGCAAGCGCACCACGACCGTGTCGCTCGGCACGGCCCGCGTCTCGATCACGACCCGCCGCTAGGAGGACGGACCGACCATGCACGGACGCACCACCCGCACCGGACTGCTCGTCCTCCTCGTCACGCTCGTCACGCTGCCGCCGCTCGTCCTCGCGAGCAGCTCGCCGGCCGCCGTGCGCATCGCCGGCGAGAACCACGTCGCCGCGCAGGCCGCGCTGAAGGTGGCCGCGAAGTTCTGGAAGCGCCAGCCGTGCAGCGGCGACGTCAGCTTCGCTTGGACCCCGCTCGGCCCCGACATGGAGGGCCGCTCGTCGTGGTCCGCGTTCCCCGGCCAGCCGGCCTCGAAGAACATCGACTGCCTGATCGAGCTCAACTCGCTGCGCTCGTGGACGTGGCGGCGCTTCTGCACGATCGTCGTGCACGAGGCCGGCCACCTCCTCGGCCGGCACCACACGCACCATGGCGTGATGGCCGCGCGCTACGCCGGCATCGTCGGGCCGTGCCGGAAGGCCCCGGCGCCGCAGGGCGCCTGAGCCTTCCGGATCACAGCCCGGAGACCGATCAGCCGGTGAACTTCGGCAGCACCGCGCGGCGGCAGCGCTGGAACGTCGTCGTCAGCGTCCGCGCCTTGGTCTGGCTGTCCGCCGTGTAGGTGATCCGCACCTTCAGGCGGTGGACGCTGCCGGAGCGCATCTTCGACGGGTTCACCGTGATCTTGTACGTCTTCGACTTGACGAGCTGGGCCGCCTTCGCCGCCTTGATCGTCTTGATCCGCTTGCCGTCGAGCGTGAACGTCACGGTCTTGATCTGGCGGCCGGTGACGCGGACCGTGAAGTTGCGCTCACGGCACCCGGTCGGCGCCAGCAGCTTGGCCGTGCCCTTGACGGGCTGACGCAGCGGCGCGACGACCTGGATCGGCTGCTGCAGCGTCGTCTGCGCGTTGTCGGTCGCCTCGACGACGCGGCCGTTGCCGTCGGTGCCCTTCACGTTCGCCGTGTTGTCGACGAGCGTCTGGCCCTCCTGCGTCTGGACCGTGCAGGTGTACATCCAGCGGTCGCCCGGATCGAACGTCGTCGGCGAGCTGTCGGCGTTGCCGTTCTTGTCGAGCTTCTGCTGGACCTGCGGCGGCGCCTCGCACAGCACGTCGGTCAGCGCCACCCGGCCCTCGTCGAAGAGGACGTCGCCGGGGTTCGTGACCGCGAGGTCGTACGTGATCCGCGAGCCGGCGATGGCCGTCGCCGGGCCGGTCTTGTCGATCGCGATCGCCGGATGCAGGATCAGCGTCTTGTGGTCGTCCTTGGCCGGGCCGACCGCCTGACCCTGCTCGTCCTTCGCCGTCACCGTGACGGTGTTGACGATCGGGTTCTCCTCGCCGGCGGAGTGCGTCGCCGAGATCGTCGTCGTGCACGAGTAGGTCCAGGTCTCGCCCGGATCCAGGGTGCCCGGCGTCGCGTCGCCGCCCTTGTCGGGGCCGGTGATGGGCGAGCACCGGTCGTCGCTGATCGCGATGTCGGTCAGCGGCGAGTTCCCCGGGTTGGAGACCTTGAACGTGTAGGTCACGGAGTCGCCGTGGTAGGCGAACTCGTTGCCCGCCTTCACGACGACCGCGGCCGCGTTGATCTTCAGGTTCGTGAAGACGCAGCGCGTGGTCTGGCCCGCGGTGACGGTGTAGCTCGCCTTGCGGGCGGCCTTGTCGCCCGTGGCGCCGGCGCCGCAGCTGATGTCGCTGAGGCGGTAGCCGACGATCGCGTCCTCGGTGACCTGGTAGCTGCCCGGCTTGACGAACCGCGTCTCCACGCCGTCATCGGTGAGGTTGAACGAGCCGGCGCCCGGCGCGTCGGTCTGGAAGCCGAACTGCTTGCCGCCCGCGCCCTCCTGGACGGTGGTCTGCTTCTCGACCTCGAGCTTCGCGCGCTTGATGTTCGTGAACACGCAGAGCACGGTCTTGCCGGCCTCGACCTTCACGTCGACCGACTGGCCGGTGATGACCCGGTCCGTGTCCGCCGGGTCACCCGCCGTCGAGCCGTCGTAGCAGGCGATCGAGTCGAAGTCGTAGTTGGCCGGTTGGCCCGCGGCGTCCTCCGCGACCGTGTACGTCTTCGCGCTCGACCCGGTGCCGAGGTTCGGCACCACGTCGTAGGACTTCGCGCCCTGCGCCTCGGACCGCGTGAACGCCCCGCCCGGCAGGTCGTTCGAGGCCGTGAAGTTGAACGCGTCGTTGTCGTCGCCGCCGACCTGGTCCTTGGCGACCAGGATCGTCGAGCGCTTCACGTTCGTGAACACGCAGAGCACGGTGGTGCCCGCCTCGACCTTCACGTCGACGGACTGGCCGGTGATCACCGAGTCGGTGTCCGCCGGATCGCCCGAGCTCGAACCGTCGAAGCACTGGAGCTTGTTGAAGTCGTAGCCCGCCGGCTGGCCGGCCGCGTCCTCCGCGACGGTGTAGGTCTTGGCCTTCGCGCCGGCGCCGAGGTTCGGCTCCACCGTGAAGGACTCGGGCGCGTCGGCCTCGGACTGGGTGAACGCCCCGCCCGGCAGATCGTTCGACGCCGTGAACTTGAAGTCGTCGTTGTCGGAGCCGCCGACCTGGTCCTTGGCGACGAGGATCCGGCCCGCCTTCACGTTGGTCCAGACGCAGAGCACGGTCGCGCCCGCCTCGACCTTGATGTCGGCGCCGTTCGCCGTCGGGACGCGGTCGGTGTCGACCGGCGCCGCCGTGGTGGAGCCGTCGTAGCACTTGACGTTGTCCAGGACGAAGCCGGCCGGCTGGCCCGCGTTGTCCTCGTTGACGGTGTACGTCTTCGCCGACGCCCCGGCGCCGAGGTTCGGCGCCACGTCGAAGGACTTCGCGCCCTGCGCCTCGGTGCGGGTGAACGCGCCACCCGGCAGGTCGTTCGACGCCGTGAAGTTGAAGACGTCGTTGTCGCTGCCGCCGATCTGGTCCTTCGCGACCAGGATCGTCGCGCGCTTCACGTTCGTGAACCGGCAGAGCACCGTGGCGCCCGCGGCGACCTTGATGCTGACGGACTGGCCGGTGACCACGGAGTCCGTGTCCGCCGGGTCGTTCGTCGTCGAGCCGTCGAAGCAGCTCAGCACCTTGAAGTCGTAGCCCGCCGGCTGGCCCGCGGCGTCCTCGGCGAGCGTGTAGGTGTTCGCGGTCGAGCCGCTGCCGAGGTTCGGCACGACGTCGAAGCTGCGCGCACCCTGCGCCTCGGTGCGGGTGAACGCGCCGCCCGGCAGGTCGTTCGACGCGGTGAACTTGAACGCGTCGTTGTCGGAGCCGCCGATCTGGTCCTTCGTCATGAGGATCGTCGCGCGCTTGACGTTGGTCCACACGCAGAGGACCGTCGCGCCCGCGGCGACCTTCACGTCGACGGAGCGGCCAGTGACCACCGAGTCGGTGTCGGCCGGGTCACCCGTCGAGCTTCCGTCGAAGCACTTCAGCTGCTTGAAGTCGTAGCCGGCCGGCTGGCCCGCCACGTCCTCGGCGACCGTGAACGCCGCGGCCGTCGACCCGCTGCCGAGGTTCGGCTTGACGGCGAACGACCGCGCGCCCTGCGCCTCGGTGCGCGTGAACGCGCCGCCCGGCAGGTCGTTCGACGCGGTGAACTTGAACGCGTCGTTGTCCGAGCCGCCGATCTGGTCCTTCGCCACCAGGATCGTCGCCTGCTTGACGTTGGTCCAGACGCAGAGCACGGTGGCGCCCGCCGCGACCTTGACGTTGACGGAGCGGCCCGCGATCACGGAGTCCGTGTCGGCCGGATCGTTCGCCGTCGTGCCGTCGAAGCACTTGAGGTCCTTGAAGTCGTAGCCCGCCGGCTGGCCGGCCGCGTCCTCCGCGACGGTGTACGTGTTCGCAGTCGAGCCGCTGCCGAGATTCGGCTTGACGCTGAACGACCGCGCGCCCTGAGCCTCGGACCGGCTGAACGCGCCACCCGGCAGATCGCCCGACGCCGTGAAGTTGAAGGCGTCGGCGTTCGAACCGCCGATCTGGTCCTTCGCCACCAGGATCGTCGCCTGCTTCACGTTGGTCCACACGCAGAGCACGGTGGCGCCCGCAGCGACCTTCACGTTGACGGACTGGCCCGCCACCACCGAGTCGGTGTCGGCCGGATCACCCGTCGTCGTGCCGTCGAAGCACTTGAGGTCCTTGAAGTCGTAGCCCGCCGGCTGCCCCGCGGCGTCCTCCGCCAGCGTGTACGTGTTGGCGGTCGAGCCGCTGCCGAGGTTCGGCTTGACGCTGAACGAGCGCGCACCCTGCGCCTCGCTCCGCGTGAACGCCCCGCCCGGCAGGTCACCCGACGCCGTGAAGGCGAACGCGTCGGCGTTCGAGCCGCCGATCTGGTCCTTCGCCATCAGGATCGTCGCCTGCTTCACGTTCGTGAAGACGCAGAGCACCGTCGCGCCCGCCGCGACCTTCACGTTCACCGACTGGCCGGTGATGACGGAGTCGGCGTCGGCCGGGTCGGCCGTCGTCGACCCGTCGAAGCACTTCAGGTCCTTGAAGTCGTAGCCGGCCGGCTGGCCCGCGGCGTCCTCGGCGACCGTGTAGGTCTTCGAGCTCGAGCCGCTGCCCTGGTTCGGCACGACGCTGAAGCTCTGCGCGCCCTGCGCCTCGGTACGCGTGAACGCCCCGCCCGGCAGGTCGTTCGACGCCGTGAACTTGAAGACGTCGGCGTTCGAGCCGCCGATCTGGTCCTTGGCGACCAGGATCGTCGCGCGCTTCACGTTCGTGAAGACGCACAGCACGGTCTGGCCGGCGGCGACCTTGACGTTCACCGACTGGCCGGCGACGACGGAGTCCGTGTCGGCCGGGTCACCGGTGGTCGGGCCGTCGAAGCAGCTCAGGTCCTTGAAGTCGTAGCCGGCCGGCTGGCCCGCCACGTCCTCGCCGACCGTGTACGTGTTCGCCGTCGAGCCACTGCCCAGGTTCGGGGCGACGCTGAAGCTCTGCGCGCCCTGCGCCTCGGTGCGCGTGAACGCGCCGCCGGGCAGGTCGTTGGACGCCGTGAACTTGAACGCGTCGTTGTCCGAGCCGCCGATCTGGTTCTTCGCGACGAGGATCGTCGCGCCCTTCACGTTGGTCCAGACGCACAGCACGGTGGCGCCCGCGGCGACCTTCACGTCGACCGAGCGGCCCGTGACGACCGAGTCGGCGTCCGCCGGGTCACCGGAGGTCGTGCCGTCGAAGCACTTGAGCTCCTTGAACGCGTAGCCCGCCGGCTGGCCGGCCGCGTCCTCGGCGACGGTGTACGTGTTGGCGGTCGAGCCGCTGCCGAGGTTCGGCTTGACGGCGAACGAGCGCGCGCCCTGAGCCTCGGTGCGCGTGAACGCGCCGCCCGAGAGGTCGTTCGACGCCGTGAACTTGAACGCGTCGCTGTCGCTGCCGCCGATCTGGTCCTTCGCGACGAGGATCGTCGCCTGCTTGACGTTGGTCCAGACGCAGAGCACGGTGGCGCCCGCCGCGACCTTCACGTCGACCGACTGGCCCGCGATGACGCTGTCCGTGTCGGCGCCCGCCGCGGTCGTCGAGCCGTCGAAGCACTTGAGGTCCTTGAAGTCGTAGCCCGCCGGCTGGCCGGCCGCGTCCTCCGCGACGGTGTACGTGTTGGCGGTCGAGCCGCTGCCGAGGTTCGGCTTCACGCTGAAGCTCTGCGCGCCCTGCGTCTCCGTGCGCGTGAACGCGCCGCCCGGCAGGTCGTTCGACGCCGTGAAGTTGAACACGTCGGCGTTCGAGCCGCCGATCTGGTCCTTCGCGACGAGGATCGTGGCCTGCTTGACGTTGGTCCAGACGCACAGCACCGTCGCGCCCGCGGCGACCTTGACGTCGACCGACCGCGTCGTGACGACGCTGTCGGTGTCCACCGGGTCGCCGGTGGTCGAACCGTCGTAGCACTTGAGGTCCTTGAAGTCGTAGCCCGCCGGCTGGCCGGCCGCGTCCTCGGCGATCGTGTACGTCTTCGCCGACGAGCCGCTGCCGAGGTTCGGCGTGACCGGGATCGAGAGCTGGCCCTGCGCCTCGCTGCGCGAGAACGTGCCGCTCAGGTCGCCGGACTTCGTGAAGTTGAACGCGTCGGCGTTGTCGCCGCCGATCTGGTCCTTCGCGACGAGGATCTGGCCCTGCTTGACGTTGCGCCAGACGCACAGCACCGTCGCGCCAGCGGCGACCTTGACGTCCACCGACCGCCCGGTGACGACGCTGTCGGCATCCGCCGGGTCGGCGGTCGAGCTGCCGTCGTAGCAGGCGAGGTCCTTGAACTCGTAGCCCGCCGGCTGCCCCGCGGCGTCCTCGGCGACCGTGTACGTCTTCGTCGTGTCCGCGCCCGCGCCGAGGTTCGGCGTCACGGGGATGGAGAGCTGGCCCTGCGCCTCGGTGCGCGTGAACGTGCCGCTGAGGTCACCGGACTTCGTGAAGTTGAACGCGTCGTTGTCCGAGCCGCCGACCTGGTCCTTCGCGACGAGGATCTGGCCCTGCTTGACGTTCGTGAAGACGCAGAGGACGGTCTGGCCCGCCGCCACCTTGACGTTGACCGACGCGCCCGTGACTTGGCGGTCGATGTCGACCGGGTCGGCCGTCGTCGCGCCGTCGTAGCACGTGATGCTCTTGAAGTCGTAGCCCGTCGGCTGGCCGGCCGCGTCCTCGGTGATCGTGTAGGTCTTCGTCGTGTCGCCGCCGGTGCCGAGGTTCGGCACGACGGAGATCGCCTCGGTGCCGCCCGCCTCGGACTTCGAGAACGTGCCGGAGATGTCGCCGGACTTCGTGAAGTTGAAGGCGTCGTTGTTCGATCCGCCGACCTGATCCTTCGCGATCAGGATCTGGGCCTTCTTGCGGTTCTTGTACGTGCAGGTGATGAGCTCACCCGGATCGACCTTGATGTTGGCCGTCCGCGTCCCGACGTTCACCGTCGTCGGCGTGTTCGTGACCGCGCCCTGCTCGGTGCAGCTGATGTCGGTCAGGTCGTAGTCGCTGTTGGCGGACTCGGTGACCGTGTAGTTCGTGCCCGGCTCGACCTTGCGGATCTCCTCCGTCTCCTGGTCGGCGAGCTGGAACGCGGCCGGCGTGCTGTCCGGCGTGGCGTCGATGACCGCCTGGTTGAAGTTCGTCGAGGTGAAGTCGAACTTCGGCGAGGTGGGGCTGGCCGGGTTGGTCTCCTTCTTGATGACCACGCGACCGCAGTTGGACACCGTGACCGGCGCGGGGCCGACGATGTCCGACGGGTTCGACGTGATCGACGGCGACTGGCGCGTGCGCACGGAGAACGCGCCGAAGTCGGCGCAGGGCGTCTGGCCGACGCCGTTGCCGAGGTTGAGCGCCTGGGTCAGGTTGACCGCCGCCTCGCCGAACTGCTGGGAGAGCAGCGTCCCGCCCGACGGGATGCCCGGGATGCCGGGCAGGAAGTTCGTGATCGGGAAGCCGCCGTTGACGGTGCCCTGCGCGGAGCCGGCCGCGGTCATGTTCACGCAGTTGCTCCACGTTCCCTTGAGCCACGGGGCGAGCGGGTCGTCACCGACCCACGTGCACTTCTGGATGAGCGCGTTCGCGCCGCCCGTCCAGTCGAAGGTCAGCAGCACATCGCCGTCGAGGCGCTTGATGACGTTCTTGCCGAAGGAGTTCGTGAACGTCTCGGTCGGCTTGTTGACGTTGAGCTCGATGTTCAGGTTGGTCGAGCCCGGCGCGTCCTGGGAGGCGAACGCGAGGTAGAGGAAGAGGTTGTTCGGCTGCGGGTCGGGATAGCCCCACGCCGCGAGCACGTTCGTCTTGTTGTTCGGCGCGCCGGTGACGAAGTCCCAGCCGTTGGGCTCCTCCTCCTTGGAGCCCGACTTGAACACGCTGTTGGGCTGCGAGTCGTCGTCGGTCAGCGCGACGCCGGACTGGCCCGCGTTGAACTTGCCGTCGTCGACGAGCTTCTGCCAGTCGTAGGTGCCGAGCGGCCCGGTGCTGTTGCACTGGTCGCCGTCAACGCCCTGGAAGCTCGAGTTGGTCAGCGGCGTGAACGGGCCGGCGCCGGGGTTGCACTGGTCGGCGGCGAAGCCGGTCTCCGCGCGCGCGTACGCGAGGAAGGCGAAGGCGAGCAGGGTCGTTGCCAGCGCGGCCAGCATGATGCGGCGCTGCGGGAACGACGAACGACAAGTGGTGAACATGGCTCCGGTCTTTCTGCCTTGAGGACATCCGTGAGTAGGTGGACGGATGTCGATGGGCAGCGCTCTTCTACACCCGGGGGTGCGCCAGCTGGAGAAAGTTGGGCCGTTCTGGACAGGTGTACGACGACCCCCACGACAGTTGGGTATTCGGGGGAACTGTGCGTGCGCCAGGATCGCTTTTGGGGATCGACCTCAGTCTCAGGTCGAGGGTCTTGCGCGGCCGGCGAGATACCTTTGACCCCAAGGCCCGTCAAGTTCGCATGACGCTGCGCCGATGAGGGACGAGACGCCTCGTCATTTCAACCCGGAGGAAGTGCAGACGTCCATGGCTGACCGCAACCCGTTGCGCCGTAGGAACCTCATTGCCCTGATCGCGGGCGTCTTCATGATCGCCGGAACCGGCGCGGTCGTCGCTGCCACCGACGGCGGGACGACCAGCACAACCGCGGACGCAACCCAGTCCCAGTACGGCGGGAGCGCGAACAACGGGAACAACGGCCAGAACGGCAACCCGGGCAACAGCAACGGGAACCCCGGCAACAACGGCAACCCGGGCAACAACGGCCAGCCGGGCCGCTCGTCGAGCACGGCCGCGCCGCGGCTCGCCTTCAGCAGCCTCAGGCGTCGCAACGCCGGCTGCGCGACCCCCGCCGGCCTGCGCGTCGGCGTCGCCGGAGCGGACATGGCCCAGCTGAAGTGGGTGATCTACACGTTCCGCGGCCGCCGGATCGCGAAGGTGACGACGGCCCCGTTCAAGGCCCGGATCCCCCGGCGCCTGCGCAGCACGAAGGCGACGGTCATCGCGGGCGCGCTCCTGAAGGACGGCCGGAAGGGGCGCTACACGCGCGTTCTGCCGGCCTGCAAGGTCTGATCAGGCGCCGAACGGAAGACGTGAGCACTCCGGCGGGGCCAGCCCCGCCGGCTTGCTCGCCAGCGCGTTGGTCTGGTTGACCTGGTCGATGCGCGAGACGCATCCCTGGTAGCGGACCTCGTTCGCGAGAACGAGGATCGCGAGCGCGACGGCGAACAGGCTGACGACCGTCAGGGTCGCAGCGGTGAGGCCTCTCCTCCGGGCTTCCATTGCGCCGGAGTTCTACAGCACATCGAGCTGTCCTCGACGCACTTCGGAACTTCTTCCGCTCGAGCCAGTCAGAAACCGAGCCGCTCGTTCGTATGAGGGGTCGAATGCAGGCAATCGACCAGGGACAACGATGAGCGACAGGGACGAGCTTCCCGACGATCTTCGCGACGTCGCCAAGCGGTTGCGAGACGAGCGCCCGCAGGCCACCGGCCTCGAGCTCGACCAGATGAAGATGCGCGCCGTCTCTCAGGGCCGGCGCTCCCGTCACGGAGGACCCTCCATGAATCGCAGGACCCTCGTCGGCCTTGTCGCCGGCATGCTCATGCTCGCCAGCACCGGCGGCGTCATCGCAGCCAGCGGCGGCGGCTCGTCGAGCCCGTCGGCCAGCGCTTCGAAGTCGCAGTACTCGGGCCCGTACTTCAAGCTCTCGGCGACCGGCTCGATCAAGATGGCGCCGGGCGCGACCACCACGACGACCCTGTCGATCAAGTCGATTGGCAACTTCTCCGGCACGGTCAACCTGTCGTGCTCGACCACGGGTGCGTTCACGTGCTCCGTGAGCCCGACCAGCGTGTTCGTCGGACCGGGCCAGACGGCCACGGCGACGGTGACCATCACGTCGACGAACGGCGCGAAGTCCAGCGGCACCGTCAAGGTCACCGGCGTGTCCGGCCAGCTCGCCGACAGCACGACGATCAACGTCAGCACGTCGAAGTAGCCAGAGCGCAGTTCGAACGCTGGACCCGCGGGGGGCGCTCAGGCGCCCCCCGCGTCGTTGTAGCGCCTATCCTGCGCCGCCGATGGACGACGCCGCCTCGCGGATCGGCCACGCCGCTCTGCTCGCGCTGCCGGGGGCGCTGGTCATCTACCTCAGCTTCAACGCGGGCGGGTACTTCGCGAACACCGTCGGGTTCGTGTCGGTGATCCTGGCGCAGGTGCTCGTCGTGCGGGCGCTGCTGGCCCGCCGTCCGGTCGAGGGCTTCAGTCGAGCGGCGCTCGTCCCGGTCGGCGCGCTCTCGCTCCTGCTGGTCTGGGCGGTCGTCTCCCAGCTCTGGTCCGATGCGCCCGGCAGGTCCTTGCTCGACGCGCTGCGGTACGTCCCGTACCTCCTGCTGCTCGTGCTGTTCGCGACCGTCGAGCGGTCGAGCCGCGACGTTCGCTGGATGCTGCGCGGCGTGGCCGTGGCGATCGGCTTCGTCTGCCTCGCCTCGCTCGCCACGCGCATCGCACCCGACATCTGGTCCGGCGAGGGCGTCGACACCAGCCGGCTCGCCTACCCACTGACGTACTTCAACGCCTTGGGACTGCTGGCCGCCCTCGGCGTGGTCGTCGCCCTTCATCTCGCCAGCGACCGTGCCGAGTGGATCGGCATCCGTGTCGCGGCGGCGGCGCTGATGCCCGTCCTCGCGGTCACGCTGTACTTCACGTTCTCGCGCGGCGCGCTGCTGGCCGTTGCCGCCGCGCTCGTGGTCTACGCCATCGTCGGCGTGTCGCGCGGCATGGTGTTCGGCGTCCTCGCGACCGCTCCGCCGACGATCTACGCGGTCAAGGCCGCCTACGACGCCGACCTGCTCAGCAAGGACGAGCGCACCAGCGCGGCCGCCCAAGCGCAGGCCGATCACGTGCTCCGCGTCGTAATCGCGTGCGTTCTCATCGCCGCCGTCGTGCGCCTCATCCTCGCGCTGCTCGAACGCCCGCTCGACCGCGTCCGCGCGCCGCGGGCGGTCGACCGCCCTTGGATCGCATCGCTCGCGGTGCTCGGCGTCCTCATCATCGGAGCCCTCGCCGTGGATGCTCCCGGCCGCGCCAGCGATGCCGCCGATCGTCTCCTGCACGGGACGAAGAACGAGCCGGCGGCGACCGATGACATCCGGGCGCGCTTCACGACCGTGACCAGTCCGCCCCGCATCGACCACTGGAAGAAGGCGCTCGACGACTTCCAGAAGGAACCGCTGCGCGGAAGCGGAGCGGGCACGTACGCCGTCTACTGGATGCAGCACCGCGAGGATCCGCAGCGCGTCACGAACGCTCATTCCGCGTACCTCGAGAACCTCGCCGAGCTCGGCATCGTCGGTGCGGCGCTGTTCCTCCTGACGATCGCCGGCGTCCTGGGCGGGCTGGCGCTCCGTACTCGCGGGCCGGACCGCACGCTGTACGCCGCCCTGCTGGCGGCTGGGGCGGGATGGGCCGTCCACCTCGCGCTCGACTGGGATTGGGAGATGCCGGCGACCGGGCTGTGGCTCTTCGCCTTCGCCGGGATCGCGCTCGCGAAGCCACGGCGACCGCGGGAGCCGGCCGAGGCGGTTGCGCTCGAGCCCGCCCCCACCCTGGCGACCCGCACGCGCGTGGCGCTTGCGGTCGGCTGGCTCGTCGTCGCGGCCGGTCCGCTGTCCATCGCGATCGCCGGCTCGCACCAGCAGGACGGCATCGACGCGTTCGTCGCCGGGGACTGCCGCACGGCCACCACCCAGGCGAAGAAGGCGATCGACAGCTTCGGCGTCTGGTCCGAGCCGCATCAGATCCTGGGGTACTGCGCCGCGGACCAACGGCAGCGCGCGCGCAGCATCGCGGCCATGCGCCGCGCCGTCGACCTGGATCCGGACAGCTGGGAGGCAGCCACCGGGCTTGCGATCGTCACCGCACGCGCACGCGAGGATGCGCGGACCCTCACGCGGCGCGCGCTCGCCTTGAACCCGATGGAGGGAGTCCTGCAGCAGTTCGCCAAGGACGTCCGCTCCCGGCCGCCCGCGCGCCAGGGCCCGGTTGCCCTGGACGCTCAGCGCCAGCTGTTCAGCGCCGGCCGCATGGCCGTCGTCACCCACTGAGGCGCTTCAGAAGCTGCCGGTCACCGACCGCGGCCCGTTCCCGCTCTCGCGCCCCACGAAGCTCCCGTCCGCAGCGACGCGAACCTCGTAGGTGATGACCGTCCCGCTCGCGTAGCGCGTCACGCACCGCCACCGCCGGCTTCCGGCCGAGACGCAGCGCACACGCTGCACCGGGCCGCCCTCGCCGGCCTTGACCGGCTCCGGCGCCTCGCGGATCTTGCGCTCCACCGCCGCGTCGTCGATGCGCGTTGCCGCCTCGTCCCTCGGCAGGGCGTCGACGTCGCCCCCGCGCTGGAAGACGACGCTGATCGAGAACGCGGCGCCGGCGACAACGGCGACCGCGACGAGCACGGGCGAGCGCCACATCGGGCCGGACACTCTGGCAGGTCGCAAATCGGGAAAGCTGTCTTCGGTGCGCGACGAGGACTTCGAGCGGATCTACGCCGAGCACGCAGCCGACCTGTTCAGCTTCCTGGCCTACCGGGTGGGCAACCGGTCCCTGGCCGAGGACCTCGTCGCCGACACGTTCGAGCGCGTCTACCGGGCCCGCGCGCGCTTCGATCCGCGGAAATCGCGGGAGAAGACGTGGGTCTACGCGATCGCGCTCAACCTCGTCCGCGACCAGGCGCGGCGCCAGTCGACGGAGGTGCGCGCGCTCGAGCTCGCCGGACGCGGTGCGCCGGACGAGACGGTCGGCCCCGAGGAGGCCTCGGGGGATCGGGACGCGGTCCGCCGCGCCATGGAGACGCTGTCGGCCGAGGAGCGGGACGCGATCGCGCTGCGCTTCGGCGCGGACCTGTCGCTGAAGGAGATCGCGAAGGTCACCGGCGAGTCGATGACCACCGCCGAGGGCCGGGTCTACCGGGCGCTCAGGAAGATGCGCGACGTGATGTGAGGACCTGGTCGACGACGAGCGCCATCGCCTCACGGAAGTTCTCGTCGGAGAAGCGGCGGGCATGCTGGGCGATGCGCTCGGGCGGCGTGGTGAGCGCGTCGGCGCGGAAGATCGCGTTCAGCACGCTTTCCTCCTTGTGGTCCTGGAAGAACGTTCCCGTCACTCCGTTGACGACCGTCTCGAGCGCTCCGCCCGCCGCGAGCGCCACGACCGGCTTGCCCGCCGCCTGCGCTTCCACCGGCACGATGCCGAAGTCCTCCTCGCCGGGAAGCACAAGTGCGCGACAGGACTCCATCAGCTCCGTCACCCCGCGGTCGTCGAGGGACGAGTGGAACTCGACCGTGGGGCCGGCCAGCTCCCGCAGCGCCCGCTCGCTCGGCCCGGAGCCCACGATGTCCAAGGGCAGATGCGCCTTGTTCGCGGCGCGGATGACCGCATCGACGCGCTTGTAGTCCATCAGCCGGCAGACGCACAGCAAGCGCTCCCCCCGCTCCTGAGGAGTGAATCGATCGACCGACACGGGCGGGTAGATGACGACGGCGTCGCGGTTGTACACCCGGCGGATCCGCTCCCGCACGTTCTGCGAGTTGGCGATGTAGAGGTCCGCGCTGGCGGCTGCACGCTGATCCCAGCTCCGCATGGCGCTCATGAGCGGCTTGGCGAGCCGCTGCTGAGCCGACGACGCGCCGAGGTACGCGTTCGGTGTGTAGAGCCAGCGCGCGGGCGTGTGGCAGTAGACGACGAGACGCGTACCGGGCGCCGTCTTCACGCCGTGGGCCCAGCCGCTTGAGCTGGCCACCACCACATCTGTCTCGATCCGCCCGAGGGCGGCGAACGCCGCCGGGTAGAGCGGGAAGAGGTTGCGAAATCCTTTGTCACTGGGGACGCGATCGAGGAACGGCGTCCTGATGTCCCGGCCGTCGAACTCGGGGAACGTCGACTTCGCGCGGTACAGCGAGGTGTAGATCGGCGCATCCGGCCAGAGGTCGGCGAACTCGAGAACGACGCGCTCCGCGCCGCCCCGCTGATTGAGGTAGTCGTGAGCGATGGCGACGTGCGGCACGGAGCGGGCGAGGCTACCTGACGAGTTCCGGACCGTTGCGCCGTAATCTCCAGTCCGTGGGAGCGCTTCGACGTCGCTGGAGCGGATTGGCAGCGGCAGACAAGGTCGTCTGGGCCATGCTGGTCGCCGCCGCGGTCCTTGCGGCGGCCTACATCGCGTCGCTGTCAGGAGAACCGGATCCCGGGCCCCGTGTGGCCAAGAGCCGACCGGCGAACCCGACCGTCTCCTCTGCGGCTTCTACCGTCGACACCACTCGGCCGACCTCGACGGCTGCTGAGGGCCGGCCGCTCGTGATGAAGACAACGGACGTCCGTCTGGTCAGCACGGACCTGTCCGCGACGACGGTGTCGATGCGCATGCGGATCCGGAACAGGACTGACGTTGAGCAAGTCGTCGAGCCCGGAGGAACGCAGGTGACGCTCGTCGTCGGCAACCAGCGCTACAGGTCCGAGACCGGGCAGCCAGTCCCCGTCCCGCCGCAGGAGGCGACGACGTTCAGCCTGGAGTTCGACTTGGGCCGAGAAGGCGTGCAGCGACTCGGTTTCCTCAAGAAGGGTGAGCTGCGTGTCGACGCTTTCGGTGGCACGCAAGAAACGGGTGCTCTCGCGTTCTCGCCAATAAGCGAGTGACACCCGCAGGACTGCCGGGAACTAGTTCAACGGATGATCGCGTCGATCATGGACACGCTCAAGAGCGGAGGTGGAGCAGTCGCGCTCCTGCCGCTGTTGGCTGCAATCGGGCTCTGGGCCCTGACGGACGTCCGGCGGTTCCTTCTGATTGCGGTCATGGGAGCGATGATCTTGCCCGCGACGATCGTCTCACCCGCAGGCGCGCAAGTCGCGCTCGCCGATCTGCTTCTTGTCCTTGCGCTCGCCGCGTGGCTTGTCCGCAACGCCCTCGGCACCGCGCCTGATCCGTGGGTCTTCCGAAACCCCCTCCTCCCAGTCCTCGCGCTGTTCGTGGCAATCAACTTCTTGTCTATCGGGTGGTCGGTTGACCCACGTCAGACGTTCGTGTTCGTCGTCCAGCTCGTGGAACTCGTAATCGTGATCCCGCTTGCCTTTGCCACGTTGCCGGACTCGCTGAAGACGATCAGGACCGGCATGTACGCCTTCGTCTTGTTCACGACCATCATGGCCGTCGCAGCCGCGATCGATTTCGTGCCTCGCGCCGCCTCGGGGGATCTCTCAGGCGCCTACCTCCCCGGGCTCCATAAAAACGCGATTGGCAGCTTCGTCGGAGCCGGGCTTGCGGTGTCGTACACGCTGTGGTTGGGCGCCGGAAACCCTCGGGAGAGGCGCCTGAGGCACGTGCTCGCGGCGGCATGGCTCCTCGAGTTCGCGGGGTTGTGCTCATCGGGTTCCCGAGGTGCCATCATCGGCGCACTACTCGCGGTCGTCACGAGCAGCTTCCTCTTGGGAACCAGACGCCGTACGACGGTCATCATCGCGATCATCGGCGCGGTCGGCTACCTCGCGGTGGTCGGTCCCTACTCGGGCGGGGGGGTCAAGACGGCAGGCGGCTATGACAGCGGCGTGGTCCGCCAGTATTCCTTCGATAACGCTTGGGAGAAGATCGGCGAGCGCCCGTTGCTCGGGACCGGTGGGGGAACCTATTTCGACTACATCCCGCAGCTGGCCATTGGCCTTGAGGACCCGAACAACATCTTCCTGCTCACTTGGGCAGAACTCGGGTTCCTCGGGATGGGCGCCCTGCTGTTCCTTCTTACCAGGTACCTGCAGCTGTTCTGGCGCGTGAGTCGGCTCGGCCGAGACGGAGCCGTGCTCGGCGTCGCAGCTGGCGGTATCGCGCTGTCCATGTTCGTCCACTTTCAGACAGACATCACGTGGACGCGTGGCACCAGCTCGCTGACGTTCGCCGCGATCGGGTTGATGCTCGCCGTGACCCGACTCGCCCAGACGAGCCAGGCGCAAGCAGTAGAGCATCCGCGCCCCATAGTGCCTCCGCAGCCGATCCCATCGCGCGAGCGCGCGCTCGCAGGCTCGGCCCGGTGATAGGCGTCGGTCGCAGCATGCCGCGCCCTGTGAACGGGCAACTCGACGTCCTGCACGTCGTGACTTCGAGTGCGTTCGCCGGCATTGAACGGCACGTGCTCCGCCTGGCGGCCAATCTTCGATCGCACGGCTGTCTGGCGACGATCGCGTGTCCAGCCGACGCCGCTCCTCTACGCGAGGGCGCCGAGGCTGTGGGCGTACCTGTCGCCCCGCTCACCGGCGAGTCCGGCGGCGGCGCGTGGACGATCGCGGCCCAGGTTCGGCGCAGCAGGCACGCTGTCATTCATAGCCACGACGGCAAGGCGGCGGCGATCACCGCACTTGCAGTTCGGCCCTCGGGACCGACGTTGGTGCGCACGCAGCATTTCAGCCGTCCGGCATCGGTCGAGCGAGCCGGCCTGCGTAGCTCAGCGTCCATCGCGGCTCACCGCGCCATCAACATGCGTCTCGCCGGCTACATCGCGGTGTCAGAGTCGGTCGCCGCCGAAGCACGTTCTCGGGCCGAGACGCGTGGCGCCAGGGTCGCCGTCATACCGCCCGGCATCCGACTGCCGTCCGAGGCAACCGTCGCCAAAGCGCGGTCCCTGCGGGCCCAAGCCGAGCGGCCCACGATCGCGCTGATCGCCCGCCTCGAGCCCGAGAAGAAGATTCACGTGCTGATCGAGGCCCTGCCCCGTGTCCGCGAAGGCGTCGGCGACGCTCGAGTGCTCATCGCCGGAACGGGCAGCGTCGAGCATGAACTCAAGGAGCAGGCTCATACGCTCGACGTTGCCGACATGGTCGAGTGGCTCGGCTGGGTCCGGGAGCCGGACGAGGTGTTGCGTCAGGCGGACCTGTTCGTCAGCACCATCGCGTGGGAGGGATTCGGCATGGCCATGGCCGAGGCGATGGCCGAAGGACTGCCCGTCGTCGCGGCAGACAGCGGCGCGAGCTCTGAGCTGGTTGACGAAGGAGTGACGGGTCGACTGGTCCCGCCGGGTGACGCGGCGGCGTACGCAGCCGCCATCTGTGAACTCCTCGCGGACCGCCCAAGGGCCCAGCGAATGGGAAGTTACGCGCGCGCACGGGCGATCCGTGACTTCGGGGAGCTACGTACCGCCCAACTCACGGCGGAGTTCTACGAGCAGCTCGCGGGGTCAGGCGGATGAGCGGTCTGCGCGTGTTGCGCTTGTACCACAGCGGCGTAGTGGACGAGTACCGCGAGCGCGAGCGCGTCCTTCGCCATGAGTTCGGCCATGACGTTCATCTCGTCTGCCCGCCCGCTTGGTCGGAGGGCGGCAGCGTCGTCGAGGCACCGGCTACGAGCGATGTGCCCGTCCATGTCGTGCCCGTACGGGGGCGCCGCCACCCGATCCTCTTCTGGTACGCGTCAAGACCCCTCCGCCGCCTGCTTCGCGAGCTACGACCTGACGTCGTGGACATCCATGAAGAGCCGTACAGCCTCGCGACCGCAGGGATCCTGCGCCTGGTACGCGCGGAGGCGCCTGACGCGGCGATCTGCCTCTATACGGCGCAGAACATCCGGAAGCGGTACCCACCGCCGTTCCACCAACTGGAGCAGCGCGCGCTGAGGACGGCCGGCGCCGCCTATCCCTGCTCGACCGAGGCCGGTGAAGTGCTCCGCGCGAAAGGCTTCTCCGGTGAGCTGCATGTGATCCCGTTGGGAGTGACGCTGCCGCAACAGCTCGCCGGCGACCGCCGGGACATCGGGCTTCTCGGTCGGATCGAGTCGTACAAGGGGACCGAGGTCGCGGTCCGCGCCGTCGCAGCGCTGCCAGAAGAGATTGACTCGGTGCTTGAACTAGTTGGATCGGGCAGTCAGGAACCTCAACTGCGCGCACTGGTTGAAGAGCTGGGCGTGCCCCATCGTGTCCGCTTCGTCGGCCCGGTGTCACAGGACGAGGCGCTCGAGCGGATTGCTCGGTATCAGGCGGTTCTCATGCCGTCACTGACGACACCGGGCTGGAAGGAGCAGTTCGGTCGCGTGGCCGCGCAAGCCCTCGCCGCCGGCACGCCGGTCGTCGTCTCGGACTCTGGTTCGCTGCCCGAGGTCGTTGGCGATGCAGGGACCGTCCTGCCCGAGGGCGACGCTCAGGCGCTTTCCATGGCACTGCAGAGACTCCTAACCTCGCCCGCACAGCATGACAAGATGTCGCAAGCGGGACGTCGACGTGCGGCGTCCCACCTGACATGGCGGGAGGTCGGTCGCCTGTGCGACACCATGTACCGCGAGCAGGTAGCCCACTCTCGCACAGTCAAAAGCAGGCGCCGACCGGCGGGTTGAGCTACCGGAGTGCTTATGCCGCGTTGTTGTGAGCTATTTCACCGCGTGGGTCGAAACCTTCAGACGCACGGACATAATGCGGGTCGGGCTCGCCAGAATTCTCAACCTGCACTGGAAGACCACTCGAGAGACGAACCTCCGGGACAGCTAGTTCGTCGCTCGGGCGGCTTACGCAAAGACTGCGGCTAGGGTTCTCGAGATGCGTCCAGTAGACGTCATGCACCGCGTGTTGAAAGCGGGAGGTCTCGAACTCTCACTCAAGCCTCGGCCACTGATCCGGTCGGGTCACGATCTTCGCGTGAGCGTCGAGCTTGTTCTCGCGCATCTCGCTGCGCATACTCGGCGACCGTTCACAATCGTACAAGTCGGCGCGTTCGACGGTGCGGCTAACGACCCGATCCGTGACGCCCTGGACCGATACGACTGCCGCGCGATCCTCGTTGAGCCGCAACCTGAGCCGTTCATGCGCCTCAGTAACCTGCACGCCAACCGCGAGACTGTCCAACTGGTCAACGCCGCAATTAGCGACCGCGACGGCCAGCGCGACTTGTACACAGTTGAGCCGGACGGGATGCCGGAGTGGGTGGCACAGCTCGCGTCGTTCGAACTAGCAACGATCGAGCGCCATCAAAGATACGTTCCGGATCGCCCGCTGCGAATTCGGAAGATCGCTGTCTCGACCGTGACGTTCGACACGTTGCTCCGCGACTCGAATCAAGTCGACGTACTACAGATTGACGCAGAAGGGTACGACTTCCAGTTACTGCGGCTCTTCGACCTTCCCCGCCGGCTTCCGAGCGTCGTCAACTTCGAGCACGCTCATCTTTCGCGGCGTGACCGCGAGGAGGCGGTAAGCCTGCTCATCGGCACTGGGTATCAAATCGCGGTGGGCCGATTCGATACCGTCGCGTACAGGTGGACGGCGGCTTCCGCCAGCTAATCGACTGCCGGCACGTCAGTGTTCTGATGAGTGGTACGCCGCCAGCCGTCGTCCTCTGTTAGCGCCTGAATACGCTGTCCGAATGACTGGCGCGCACCGAGCGGAAGGCCCGGTAGGCGAGGACGAGGCCGTCATGACTACCGAAGCCGGTACGGGACTGTCCCCGGCGGAGGTTCAGCGACGTGCCAGCCACGCGGTGGTCTGGTCGACGCTTTCGAGCGTGATTTCCCTTCCGCTGGCCGTCGTCGTCAGCGTCGTTATCGCCCGAAGCCTTGGGCCTACGGAATATGGGCGGTTCGCCTACCTCGCCTTCATCGTCCCTCTCGTCCTCAACGTCCTCGACTTCGGGGTTGCGATGTCTGCCACGCGGACGACGAGCGCCACCTTTGCGGCAGGAAATCTTGAGGCCACGCGGGATGTTCTCAGCAAAACGCTCGGCTGGAACATGCTGAGACTTCCGATCGTCTTGGCGGTTGTCCTGGCTCTCGCGCGTCCGCCCGCCGCCGCGGCGGCGGCTCTCATCGTCGGCTGCGTGTTGCTGACGATCGCTTCAGGAGCTATTCATGCCCTTCAAGCTGAGAACAGGGGCGCAACTGCGGCTAAGTTCGCCTTCGTCGGCGGCCTCGTGAGCGCAGCAGCGTCCATCGTCGTAGCTGCGGCTGGGGGCTCCGCGGCCGCCGTGTGGGTCGCAACCTACGTGGCGGCGGCGGCACTCGTGCCAGCGTGGCTGCATGTACTCAGCCCTGAGCTACGTCGCGCTTCCCTCACCCCCCGCTTCCCACGGAACCTCCCGACCGGATTCTGGCGGTTCGGGATCAGCACATTGGCGCTGGTTACGATCTCGACGCTCGTCTTCTCGCGATCCGAAATAGTGGTGCTAGACGCTTTCGGAGACGAGCGCGCAATAGCGCTGTTCGCCCTGGCTTATGGGCTTTCGCAGCGCCTGACCACACCGATTGACACGTTGCTCGGCCCGCTGATTCCAGCGCTTTCTGCCGTTGCCGGCGCGCACCCGGAGCGCATCCATGCAGCGTTCGGTCGCGCGTTGCGACTTGCCGCCACCGGCGCCGCCTTCATGGCGGGCACCGCGACCGTCGGAACGATGCTGGTCGCGCCGGTCCTGTTCGGCCCTGAGTTTGAGGGAACGGGTCAGGTCTTCCTCGCGCTGGCGGCGGTATCACTTCTTCAGTCGGCCGCGCAACCGTACCTTGCGCTCGGCCAAGCGATCGGCCGGCCAGGATTGCTTGTGCGCGCCTACGCCATTGCACTAGTGGTAAACGTTGTGGTCGCCATCGGGCTCATCCCGGGCTTGGGCGTCTGGGGAGCCGTGATTGCGAACGCCGCCGGGGCGTTGACAGCACTTGGCTTGATGAGTCTCGGCGTCTCCAAGCAGAGCGTCGCGACGCGCCCAGGTGTTCCGGCGCTCAAGCTCCTGGCGCTTGCTTGTGGCTCGGCCGCGGCCGCGTATGTTGCCGGCGCGCTGGTCGCGACTGTTAACGATGGGGCGGGCGCGATCGCCGCGTACGTGGTCGGAACCGTCACCTTCGCGACGCTTGCTTACGTGTCAGGCGGCCTTCTCCCGCAACGTGATGTCGCTCCGCTGACTGCGCTGTTACCGCGGCGGCTGCGACCGCTTGTCGACCCGTGGCTTAGCGCCGTACCAGCGGCGCCAGTCTCGGCGCCCACCGCTTCGGATAGCGTCGCTTCGTAAAGCGGTGCCGAAGCGTCCAGCGTCCGCTCGCCACCTGACGGACGAGGTCAAGCTCGTCCTCCTCGCTTCGCCGGTCCGACGTCCGACGCTCGAACAGGCGTCCCTCGGACCGCACGTGGCGAGCGAACTCACGGGCCGACATCGTGCCGTGCAGCCAATGGTGTCGAATCCACGCTTCACAGATTCCCTGCTGCGTGGCGCGACGGGACCAAGCGGTACGAGTAAGCCGACTGACGTCGACTCGATGCGAAACTGGCACTGAACCAACAAAAGCGGTCGTGCCACCAACCTCGCTGACCTGTAGGTGAAGCAAGGTCTCCTCCATGAAGCCCAAAGCGCCGGGACCGAGCGCCGGCTCGAAGCTGAAGCCGGCCTCGAACACGTGCCGGGACACTCCCATGCTTGCTCCGACAACCGTCCGCGGAGGGTGCGCACCAAGGTTCATATATCGAGTGTCCGCGAGGAATTCGCGCTGCCTATCCGATAGCCGCTCGGCCACATCGTCCGCCAGATGGACGGCGCCGGCGCTCAGGCTGTACCCGCTGAGAAGCGGACGGCTCAACTCTCTGACCCAGGCCTCCGGAACGACCACGTCGTCATCCGTATACAAGATTGCGTCACCTGTGAGGTGTGGTATGGCGGCGTTCAGCGCATGCGACTTTCCCCGACGTGACTCGCGCAACGCAAGTACGCCGTCGCCCGAAGCGTGAGCGGTCATGATCGCCCCGGTGCGATCGGTCGACGCACTGTCGACGAGGACCAGCTGCCCGCCGCCGGCGTAACTCAGGCTGGCGCGGGCTGCAGCTATCGCCTCGTCGAGAAGCCGCTCACCGTTGTGACTGCAGATTACGACACTTACTGACATTCATTGAGAGGTCTGTTTCACTGCATTTCGCCGTCGACAGCAGAGGACTCAACGCGCCAAGAACGCATCTAGTCCGACTCCCCCGGTGAGTTGCGCCTCCTGACAGCTGTCAACACGGAAACCACGTGCCACATGACCCTCCGACGGTCACCGCTTGGCCGCATGCTCCGCCCACTCGATGATGGGCCGGGTGGTGCCATCCCAGCTGAGGTTCGCAAGCGCGTACTCGCGCGCGGCGCGACCGAAGGAGGCGGCGCCAGCGACGTCGCTGAGGAAGTGCACGCACGCGGATGCAAACGTCTCCGCAGTGCCGGCTTCGATGTAACGACCGCTTGCTTCCGGGCCTTGCGCTCCGAGCGGCGTCGAAACCACCGCCGCGCCGCTGGCCAGTGCCTCGGGAAATTTCATCCGCGCACCGATGCCCCTAACAATAGGTACCGCGACGACGGTCGCACGCCCTAGAACCTGTGCAAGGTCGGGCACGCGTCCGAGGTCCACAATCCCCCGGCATCCAGGCGGCGGCTCGGGCGCGTTCCCTGAGCCGGCAAGGAGCAGGCGAGAAGCAGGAATCGCCTCTTGAACGGAGGGCCACACATCGCTCATGAACCAGTGTGCCCCGGCGGTGTTTGGGGCATGAAACCAATTGCCGAAGATGACAACACTCTGCTCGCGCTCGTCGGCGACTGCGTTATCCGGCCATTCGTCGGGATCGACTCCGTGCGGCGCCACCCTGATCGTCGCCCCAGGCGCGATCTCCTGGAGTGCGTTGCGCTCTTCGGCCGAACAGCACACAGCAGCGTTCGCCATTCGCACCGCGGCCTGCTCGCATGACTTCCATGCACGGGCCTCATCGTGATCGCCTTGATACGCGGCCCACCGCGAGTTCACGTTATGAAAGTCGAGCAACCAAGGAATGCCAGCGCGTCGGAGGGCGGGCGCCATTTGGCGCACAGACTCGAGGTGCGCGACAACTGCGGCACCGACGTCGGCGCGTCGGAGGAAGGAGTAGAGCGCCCGATCAGCCCTCCGGTGGTACCGGTTCCACCGCGACCAGTCGATCCGGGTAACGGGTGCGATGGCCCGCACGCTGGTGTCATCCTGTTCCGACACCGCGCTGGCGACATGCACTTCGATCCCGGCCTGCGCCAGAGCCCGGACTTGGTGAAACTGCCGTCGTTGACCCCCGTTTCCGTGGCGGTCCGGCGTCTCAGCACTCAACCAAGCGACTCGTGGCGTCTGCATCTGCTTAGAACTCGCCCATGCACGCCAGTCATTGAGTAGATCCGTCCCCCGTTTGAGGCCAGCGTGGCGAAGTTCGTTTCCGTACAATACTTGTCTTGGCGTATCGCCTCGCCGCACGGTTGAGATGGCCTAAGGGCGGCACCTGCTCTGCGGGCGCCGAGCGCACCGGCGTGGCGCCGGCTGAGCTGACCGCACGGGCATCTCGGCGGCGCAATGCTCGGGCGTGGTCGAACGTTAGCCTTGGGCGCGGGAGTGGAACGTCGCAGGCGGCGATGACATACAAGCTTGAAAAGTCCCACGCTCGTGCGAGTTTGGCTTAGTCCTAGCCGCTTCTACCCCCATGTGGGCGGTATCGAGACAGTGACGGCGCGGCTCGCGACGGAGCTTCAGGCGTCAGGCAATGACGTCACTGTGATCACGCACCGGTATCCATCGAGCCTCCCGGCCTTCGAAGAGATCAACGGCGTCTCCGTTCACCGTTTGCCCTTCGAGCCGCCAACCCGACGTCCCCAGGGGATCCGCAACTACGTGATGTCTACACGGCGAGCGCTGACCCGGCTTCGGGATCTGCCGATGCCAGACGTGGTTCACCTCCATGGTGTTTCCTCACAGGTACTCCCCCTAGTTGCTTACGTCCAGCGAAGGCGCATAGCGCTGCTGGTGTCAACTCACGGCGAGGTTCTAGGGGACGCCCAAGGCGTGTTCGCGAAGAGCCGGTACATACGCGCCGCGTTTCGCTATGCATGTCGTGTCGCTTCGTTCGTGACGGCCCCGAGTCAACAGTGTCTGAACGACGCTTCTTCGCTCAGCCGTCGCATCGCGCATTCAGGCGTTGTCGTCCCAAACGGCATCGACGCCCGCGACTGGCAGACAGCGCGTACTCAACCGAGCGGTCGTGTGTTGGCTTGGGGGAGATTGGAGAAGCAGAAAGGCTTCGACCGGCTTGTGGCGGCGTGGCCGCGAGTTCGACGCGCCTGCCCACACGCGAGCCTCTGGATTGCCGGCGACGGTTCGGAACAGGAGGCGCTTGTCGCTGCGGCCGGGGACGGAGTGCAACTACTTGGCCGAATGTCGCACGCGCAGCTCCGCGCAGAGGCGCGCCTCGCACAGATTGCGGCGGTGCCGAGCCGACTCGAGGCCTTTGGTATGTCTGCCCTTGAGGCCTTGGCTGCGGGACGGCCGGTGCTGCACTCGGGATTGCCCGCTTTGATGGAGGTCGTCGGCCCTCACGGCTGGGCTGTAGACCACGAACGGGAAGCCGTACTCGCCGCCGGCATCGTAGACGCGCTTCGTTCGCCGGCGATCACCGTCCCTGGGGACGCAGTTGAGCGCTACAGCTGGTCTCGAGTAGTCGACGAGTACCAGCAGCTGTACAAGCAAAGTCGCAGCTAGGTCGCCCTGCGGCAGATCGCGACGTCGACCTAGCCTTTGGCGATGGCAGTGTAGGCATCGGTCAGCTTCTGAGCCGCACGCTCCCAGGTGAACAGTGGCGCCCGCGCGGCACCCTTCTCCTGCATGGACCGTCGTAGAAGGTCGTCGCGAACTACTTGCTCGATGGCAGCGGCAAGTGCTTCTGTGTCGTTCTCGGCGTAGAGCGCTGCATCGCCACAAACCTCTCTCGCGGCCTGCGATTCGACGGCTACGACCGGAGTAGTGGCACGCATGGCTTCGAGGGGTGGTAGACCGAAGCCCTCGTACACCGAGGTTGAAACCAAGACATCTGCAGTTCGAATGAAGCGAGCAACCGTGGGCGAATCCAAGTAGTCGAAGACGACGATCCCATCTCGCAGTGGCGCATCGCTGAGCAGGCGATCACGAACGCGCTGCGGAGGACCGATCAAAGCGAGCGTTCCGCCTGTACGCCGACGAACCTCCGGCCAGGCGTCCAGCAATACGCTCACGTTCTTCCGCTGCGTGTACCCCCCGAGTCGAACGAAGAGCGGACGCGACAGACCTCGACGCGCGAGCTCATCGTCCCCGAAGGCCGTGACCTCACGACCGATCTCCTGCCCCGGCCCGTTGTGAACGACCCAGATCTTGCTGGGCGGCACGTCCATCAAACTCGATAGCTCGCGCGCAGTGAAGTGCGAAACCGCAATGACGGCCGCGGCATCAAGCAGGGCACGAGGGACCCAGGGCGCCAGAGTGCCTTCGTCCGGGAATCGCAGCGCGGCAAGATCGTGGACCGTCAAAGCGAACGGCTTGCGTTTCGGCGGCTGGACGTCGAGACCGGCAAGGTGAACCAGGTCGACCGATCGCCAAGCCCAGGGCAGCGCACGACCCTGACGAGCCGGCACCCAAGATGCACCTAGCGCGCGAGCATGTATGCGGGCCGCGCGGCCGCCGGCTACACGAAACGCGAGCGCGGGGTCGCCCGGAGAGCGACGGAGGGCTGCGATCAACCGCGCTTCTGCGGTCTCCAGGCCCATCGCCTGGGCCGCGCGCGGGCCAGTGACGAACGCAACTCTCGGGCGATGCCTAATGGTCCCACGCTCGTTTCGACATCAGTAAGAAAGCGCTACAAGCGCAACCGCGCCGCGACCGCCGCCGCGGTCCAGCGGCGTCGCAGAACCATCGTAAGGATCAACACGGCTTGGCCGACGTAACGGGCGAGACGGCCGGAGTGCTTCTCAAGAAATCGAAGTTGTCCTGAATAGAAGTTCCGCAGTCGTGTGGTCGAGTCTGCCGAAGACCCGCCCGCTACATGTACCGCAACCGCGTGCGGAGTGAACAGGACTGACCAGCCCTTATCTCTCATGCGACGCTGCAAGTCGGCTTCCTCACCGTAGAGCCAGAATCGCTCGTCGAACCCACCGACGGACGACAACGCATCGCGCCGAAGCAGCAAGCAGGCGCCTATGAGGAAGTCGACCGTTCTCTCGTCGTCGTGGGCCCAAGTCCTGAGATCCTCAAGCACGCCGACCCGGTGAAGCAATCGGTGAAGAAGAACAGCCTCCGCAGCGAGTCGCCACACAACTGGGAATGGCCATGCCGAACGTTGCAGCGATCGGTCGGGGTTCAGGAGCCGAGCGCCGACCGCTCCTGCCCGAGGATGCCGTCGCGCCGCCGCGACAAGTTGCTCGATGGCCCCGGGCTCCAGGAATGCGTCGGAATTCAAAAGGAGGATGTACTCACCGCGGCAGCGATCGAACGCGATGTTGTTCGCCTTGGCGAAGCCTGCGTTCTCCCCTGTCTCGATGAGCTCCACGTCGGGGAAGCGCCTGCGGACCATCTCGACGCTGCCGTCCTCTGACGCATTGTCGACGACGATCGTCTGGAGCCGCACGTTGCTCTGATCGCGCAGGGTTGTCAGGCATTCCTCGAGCAAATCTCGGGTGTTGTAGCTGACGATGACGACCGAGACTTCGTCTGTCGGAGCGGCGGCCGCGTCGATCCCGAGGAGTCGCTCGATCTGCTGGGCGCGTGCCTGCCACGTCTCATCGGCGACCGACTCGCGCCGAGTCGCGACCCGGCGCTCTGAGTCCTCACTCATGAGCTCCTCGGCCGCCGCGACCATTTGCTCGGGCGTCTCGGCGATGGAGATCTGATCACCCAAGTCTGGCGTCGTTTCGACGGGGGTCGACACGATCGGCCGACCCGCAGCGAGGTACTCGTAGATCTTCAGCGGATCAAGGCTCCGGGTGAAGTCGTTCACGAGATTGGGCAGCAGGCAGACGTCGAACCCGGCAAGGTAGGCGCGGACTTGGTCGTGCGGACGGACGCCGAGATGATGCACATTGGGTAGTGCCAGCAGCTGGCGGCGACTCGGCTCGTCAAGTAGGTCGGGACCGAGGAAGACAAGCGACCATTCGGGTCGGAGCCGGGCGACGCCCACAAGGAGCTCCACGTCGAGCCGCGCCGCATGCAGGGTGCCGGCGTAGCCGAGTCGGGGGCCCGGGAGCCGCGCCAGATCCTCCGGTGTGTCGACGGGGTCCCGGGGCGGGTCGACGGCGTTGGGCAGGTACTCGACGCGGCCATCCGCCCACACGCGCGCGCCCGCTTCGAGGGAGCGCGAACAGGCGAGGACGAGGTCCGCCTGGCGTCCGAACGCCTCGATGCGGTCCTGAACGAGCCGCCGGCGGCTCGGATCGTCCTCGAAGGCTGCCCAGTCGTCCGTCAAGTCGTACAGCAGCTTGCAGTGCGGAAGCCACGGGAGGAGGTCGAGCGTCCTCGAGTCCTGCGTCCAGAGGATCGGCCGCCCCAAGCCGAGCCGGCGAGCGGCGCGCGCGATGGTTGCCGCCTCGACGCGATCGCTCAGGGCCTTCCAGGTGCCATCCGGGAGCGGCCGAATGGCTCGGACCGCCCAGATGTTGTCGGCGACCTGACGGACGCGCGACGGCCGCCGGCGCGTCGCCTCACGCGGACGCAGTGACTGCTCGGCGAAGAGGAAGCGCGTGCCCCGGTTGCGTTCGGCCAGCGCGCGGATGAGCAGCTGGTTGCGCCGCTCCACCTCATCCCAATCCTCTTGGCCGATAACGAGGAAGTCGGGCAGTCGCGCCAAGATCCCGTGCGTCATGGAAATCGGCAGCATAGGGTTCTCGTGATCAGCGACGGCCGACCTCTACGCGTCCTCTTCCTGGACCACACGAGTCTCGTGAGCGGCGCCCAGCGAGCGCTGATCGATCTCATAGCCGCTCTACCCGACGGCGTGCATCCGACGGTGATGTGCCCGGAAGGTCAGCTTGCGGACATGGTTCGGCAGCTCGGCGTGCCGGTTCTGCCGTTCCGCGGAACCGCGGGGAGTCTCAGGCTCCACCCGCGACACACGCCGCAGGCATTCCGTGAGATCGGGTCCTCGGGGCGCGCTCTGGCGCGTGCCGCGAAGGCCACGCGAGCGGACGTCATCCACGCGAATTCCATCCGCGCAGGGCTAATCGCGGGCACGGTGCGTCCATGGCTAGCTGCGCCGATCGTCGTGCACATCCATGACGCCCTCCCCCAGTCGGCCTCGGCGTCGCTCGTTCGCCGCTTGGTATGCCACACCGCAGACGCCCTCATCACGATCTCCGACTACACCACTCGGGCCTTCGTCGCGGGTCGCGGGGCTCGCCGCGTCCGGATGCTGTTCAACCCGCTCGACGTGTCGCAGTTCGACCCGGCTTCGCTCTCCCGCGCCGACGCCCGGAACGCGCTGGGTATCGAGACCGACGCCAAGGTTGTCGGCCAGATCGCTCAGATCACTCCCTGGAAGGGCCAAGACGTAGCGATTCGGGCGCTCAGCCTCCTCGCCGAGCGACACCGGGACGCACGGCTGCTGATCGTGGGCGAGACCAAGTTCATCGACAAGGCGACGCGCTTCGACAACACGGCGTTCCTCGCAGAGCTCAAGTCGCTCGTGGCCTCGCTAGGTCTCGATGCTCGGGTGGAGTTCTGGGGTGAGCGGAGTGACGTGCCCGCGATAGTGCGCTCACTCGATGTGCTTCTGGCCCCCTCGTGGGAGGAGCCGTTCGGGCGCAGCATCATTGAAGCAATGGCGCTGGAGACGCCCGTCATCGCGACGGCCGTCGGAGGTCCAAGTGAGTTCATCGACGACGGAGTCGACGGCATAGTCCTTCCTCCACGCGACCCCGGTCCGTGGGCGGCCGCTCTCGACGCCCTCCTCGACGATGAGGCACGTCGCAAGGCGATCGGGCAGCGCGCGAGCGGGAAGGTCAGGGAGAAGTTCGATCGCGATCGGTACGCGCGGGCCGTCGTCGATGTCTACGACGGCTTGCTTGGCCGCACGAAGCGGCGCCGTCTGCTGTTCGTCGATCACCAAGACGAGATCGGTGGCGGCCAGCGGTCGTTGCTCGAACTGCTTCGCACCCTTGGAACGCGCGACGACGTTCACCTCGCCTGCCCGCCTGGCGCCCTGTCCGACGCCGCACGGCAACTGGGTGTGAACGTGCACTCCATCCGATGCAGTCAACCCACGTTCCGCGTGAGCCTCGTCCAAACGCCGCGTGAGCTCGTCCGTGCGTTCGGCGCACGCCGAGATCTGCGCCGGCACATCCTGGCCATCCGGCCCGAGGTGGTGCACGCCAATTCGCTGCGTGCAGGTCTTCTCGTCTCGACCTTGCACGATGGACCGCCTCGCGTCGTGCACTGCCGCGACCTGCTGCCGGCGAACCCTCTGGCCTGGCTCGTGCGCTCGTTCCTTTCACGCCGCGCAGACGCGGTCATAGCCGTGTCGAAGCGCGCTGCCGAGCAGTTCCACGGGCGAACCCCGCTGCCCCGTCTGGTCGTGATCGACAACCCGGTTGACACAGACCGATTCGACCCTTCGCGGGTGGACGGCAGACTCGTGCGTGAGGAACTCGGAATCGATTCGAGCCCCGTTCTCGGCATCGTCGCCCAGATCACGCCATGGAAGGGTCAGGACCGGGCGATCCGGATCCTCGAGCGCATCAGAGGTTCTCACCCCGATGCTCAACTGGTCATCGCTGGCTCCGCCAAGTTCATCGGCGCCGCAACCACCTACGACAACCGCGCTTACGAGCGGCGGCTGCATGCGCTCGTCGAGGAGCTCGGGCTGAGCGATGCCGTCCACTTCCTTGGTGAACGCAACGACGTCGAACAGATCGTCGCGGCACTCGACGTCCTCCTCGTCCCGTCGACCGAGGAGCCGTTCGGCCGCACCATCATCGAGGCGCTCGCCATGGACGTACCAGTCGTCGCAACCGACCGCGGTGGACCGCCGGAGATCCTGCGCAATGGGGTCGACGGACGCGTGCTGCCGCCGGACGCGATCGCTCTCTGGGCCTCAGCGGTCGACGAGTTGCTACGACGACATCCCTCCGGCGAGTCGCGGTCCTACGCGCTCGAGCGCTTCGGGCGTGAGCGCCACGCGGCCTGCGTCGAGGACGTCTACGACGACGTCCTCCGCAGCCGGCGCCAGTGCTAGACGCTTGTCGAGGCGGGCGTCTTCTTCGGCGCGTCGCCGTAGCCGTAGCCGTAGCCGTAGTTCGCGCCGTACGCGCCCGCCTCCGGACCCGACAGGTCATTGACGACGACGCCCACGAGATTCGCCCCCGGAACGCGATTGATGATGTCCGCCGCCCTCTGAGCGCTGCGCCTATCGGTCACGCCGGAGCGAGCAACGACGATCACGGCGTCGACGCGCGAAAGCAGCGGGATCGAGTCGCTGACTGCGGTCAGCGGCGCAGAGTCGATGATCGCCACATCGTGGCTATCGGCCACCGCGCGGAGGAGATTGGCCATCGCGGCGGACTCCAGGACCGCCGGTGGGTTGGGCGGCTGCGCCCCGGCCGGTAGGAGGTGGATGTCTTCGCCGGAGGACGGTGTTGGCCCATTGCCGCCGTTCGCCTCGTGATGACTCACGCCCCCAAGTACCCCTAGCCCGGAAGACCCCGCATTGATGGCGTTGACCGCTTGATCGAGCGCCCGCTCACCCGCGAGTACCTCGGTGAGGCCGCCCTCCACGTTCACACCAAGCAGCGCGGGCAGGGTCGGCTTACGCAGATCCGCATCGACAAGCGCGACCCGCCGCCCCGCCTCGTGATAGGCGAGCGCGAGGTTGCGGGAAACCGTCGACTTCCCGGCTCCCGGACCGGCGCTCGTGACGAGGATCGTGAAGTGCTGGCGGTCCAGGGCGCTCAGGTCGAGGTTCAACCGCAATTCGCGGAACGCCTCCTTCGACGCACTCGACAGGACCGGTCGACCATCGTCGAAGGCGTCGATGTCCTCGTCGTGCGGAACACTGCCGACAACAGGCCGCTTGTAAACGGCCGCCGCCTCATCAACGGAGCGCAGCCTCGGGTCGAGTCGGTGCAGCAAGTAGGCGAGAAGCATGGCCCCAATCAGCGCCGCGAACCCAGCGAACAGCGCCTTCTTCCATGGCTCCCGTCCGACCGGGCTCGAGGGAGCCTCAGCCGGATCGATCTGTGAGGCGTTGCCCGGTGCGCTGCTCCGCGCAACCTCGAGCTGGCGGATGTTGCTCGCGATCTCCGTGCGTTCGGCTGCTGTGGATGAACCCCTGGGCAGCTGCTCCAGCTGCTTGCGGTACGACTCGAGCGCCTTGTCGATCTGCTCACGGCGATCGGCGCTACGGACATCGATGAAGGCGGCCGCGAAGCCGTTGGCGATGGCGGCCGCCTCCGGCCCAGTGGTACCGCGGCCAGTGATCGTGATGAAGTCTGCCCCGCCCGAGGGCGTGGCCGTCACGCGCCCCGCAAGCTCGCTCGGCGATCCCTTGAACGAGATCCGCTTCGCCACCGCGCGCGCGACGTCCTGAGATGTCAGCAGCGTCGCTTGATTCTCAACAGATCGGTCGTCGCTGTAGCCGGCACCGGTCCCGATGAGCGGGTTGCCTTCCTGCGCAACGTAGAGCTTGGTCGACGTCCGGTAGACCTTCTCCTGTCGTTCGTAGTAGGCGTACGCCGCAGCCGTCGCCAGCACCGTGATGGCGATCACCAGCCACTTGCGATGGATCAGCGGCGCGAGGTAGTCGCCGATGCTCAGATGTTCCTCGGGGCCACGTTCCATTGGGCGCAAGGGTACCTACGGTCCAGGCGTCAGGCGCCTACACGCCAATCGATCGGACATTCGTCTAAAGATTGCGACCGGAACTGTCGAAGATCTAAGGTGCACTTTTCCGGAGCCGCCACGGGAGCTCGTTGTCACCATGAATTCACCTACCCGCTACTTCGCGCGAACTGACGACTTGATCGTCCAGGAGCTCGGTGACGAGCTGCTGATCTACGACAAGCGGACGGATGTCGCCCATTCGCTGTCCCGCGTCGCGGCCCATGTGTGGCGCGGCTCGGGTTCCGGTGCTTCATCGGACACCCTCTCGGCGGAGCTTTCGTCGGAAGGGGTCGCGGACGCCGATCGGGCGGTCGAGGCGGCCCTGGCCGAGCTCGCTGACAAGGATCTGCTGCACCCGGCTTCTGCGGCGAGCGCGCTTTCGCGCCGGGACGCACTGCGGAAGATGGCCGGCATCAGCATGGCCGCGGTCGCAACGCCTCTAGTGGTCTCGACGTCCGTTGCGACCGCCGCCTCGACGCTCTCGCCGAACAGCTGCAAGAAGGAGAACGAGGCTTGCTCGCCCAGCGCGAGCACCACGAGCACCTGCTGCGACACTGCGGTCGGGAGCTCGACCGCCCTGGTCTGCGGCGGCACGGGGACGTGCGTCAAGTGCACCAGCTCCGGCCAGAAGCCCGGCGGTGCCGATTGCACGGGCAACAACAAGTACCTGTGCTGCTCCGGAGCATGCCGAACCGGGCAGAACGCGGACAAGACGCTCTGCGCCTGACCGAGATCGTCGGGCTCGCCTGAACGGCAGGCGTTGCCGCAGCCGTCCCGCTCCGACGTAGCCGCACGTACGTTCCGGCTCGACGTCAAGGGCGCAGAGATCCGTCGCACTCTCGCGGCCGCGGGAGTGCGAAGCATCTTGCTCAAGGGCCGAGCGTTCGCGAACCTGCTCTACGACTCACCGACGGATCGCGAGTACTCCGACGTCGATCTGCTGATCGAGAGTCGATCCGCAGAACGCGCTGCTCGGTGCTTGCTCGCCAGCGGGTTCGAGCAGTTCGACGTGGAGGCACCATCAACGCAGACGGACCCTGGGCTCGGCGTATCGATCGGCGCGCTCGGCGCGTTGCACGGCGGATCGTGGATTCGGAGCGCCGACGGATTCGTATTGGACGTCCATACGTCGCTTCCGCAGGTGACGTCAGAGCCCGCCCGTGTGTGGCAGGCCATGACGGCGCACGTCGAGTCCGCAGTGATCGGCGGAGCTCCGACGGAGATCCTCGACGCTCCGGCCTCCGCCTTCCTCGTTTCAATGCACGCCGCACACCACGGCCCCAAATGGGCCGGGTCGCTCGGCGACCTGCACGCCGCAGTAGAGCGGTTGCCATTCGCGTGCTGGCAGGAAGCCCACGAGATCGCAGTGGAACTCGGTGCGGAAGGACCGTTCGGCGTCGGCCTGGGGATCCTGCCCAAGGGGGCCACCATCGCGGCTCGGCTCGGACTGGCGACTGAACCGAGTCCGGCCCTGCGGCTGCTCTGGGCCGGCGCACCATGGAGTGCGAGCTTCCTCGACTCAGTCGCGCGAGCCCCCGGCGTTCGCGCACGCGCCTCCCTCATTGCGCGTTTGGTCCTTCCCCCTCCGGATGTCATGCGGCGGGGCTCCGCTCTGGCGCGTCGCGGACCGGCGGGACTGCTTGCTGCCTACCTCACTCGGCCGGTTCGGTTGGCCGCCCGGCTGCCCGCGGCGATCAAAGCGCGCCGACGGCTGGGGTCTGACGACGACGCCTAGCCACCGACCGTCGTGATCGACAGCTCGGGGGGCCCGGTCGGCCGCTTGAGAGCGCTACGGATGAGCGCCTCGATCGCGGGAGCTCCGGCAGCCGAGGGGCTTGCGACACGACGGTCGGGCCCGATCTCCAGCGCGGTCGGCGTCGCCGTCACGCCGCAGGCGTTAGCAGCTTCCGCCTGCGCGTCGAGGAAGACCGCCATGCCGTGAGTCTCGGCAAGCTCACGATTCCGATCCTCGTCGCCCGCAGCAAGGACGTGGATCGTCAGACGTCCTGTGAGCATGTCGCGCCAACGGGCGAGCTCCGGAAGCAGGCCGATGCACGGACCGCAAGTGGAACTCGTGAACACGAGGATGGTGCGCTGCTCGGCCACGAGCTCCGCCGGACCCACCTCGCGACCGCCTTCGTCCCTCACGGAGAAGGCTGGAAGCACATCGCCGACTGCCGGCTCTGCCGCGATGTTCGAGGGCGACGGACGACCACTCGTGCGCCGCTTGTCACGCCAGAGCTCAAGCGCGATGTACCCGAAGCTCAGCGCGAGTAGCGACGTCGCGGCCAGTCCGATGCGGTCGCCGCTGCTTTCAGTCCACCAGTCCCCAATGGAAGGCCCTCCACCCGCGACGACAACGAGCGCAGCGACGGCGGCGAGCGCGACGTTGCGCCAGATGGTCGGCTGGCCGGCCGGCTCCGAATGGATCTGACCGAAGCAGTGGCAATCCGGCGTCTCGCCCCGCCTCAGCGCAGCGGCGATGCCGGCGATGAAGCCGGCGAGAAGCAACAAGCAGAGAAGCCCGCCGAGGACCGCGGTGGAGCCGAAGATGAGCAGGATGGCTGCCATCAGCTCCGCGATCGGTAGCGCGAGAACCGCGACGGGAAGGAACCGCTGCGGGACGCGGAAGTCCTCGAGTGCCCCGTAGGAACCTTGGCGGTCCGCGAGCTTCGCCAGCGCCGCGGTGAGGAAGACGAGCACGAGCGCGGCGCGTGCAACTATGAGAACGGTATCCACGACGCAGTCCTTCGAATAACGATCAAGCGAGTTCCACAGGCATGGCCCACATAGTTCTCGACAGCTACGGCGTCAAGCTGGACGTCGAAGTGCAGGACGAGACGCTCCTCCCTGCGGTGGAACGGATTCTACCGCCGGATTGGCGCCGTTTTGAAGGATTCCCCGAAGACGGGCATCTGACAATCAGGCCTAATCCGCGCGGAGGTTACGACGTGATGGTCGAAGAGCTCGAGGTGGCCGACGGCGTCGCGGCTGATGTCGCCGTGCACCTCTTGGATGCCCAGCTGCGCAACCGCATCGCGTTCCTCGCGCGCGAGAGGATCTTCATTCACTCGGGTGCCGTCGCAGTCGACGGCAGGGCGATCGTGCTCCCCGGCCCGAGCTTCGCCGGCAAGAGCGCACTCGTGGGCGCCCTCGTCGAAGCGGGAGCGGTGTACTACTCCGACGAGTTCGCGGTGCTCGATCATGAAGGACGGGTTCACCCGTATCCGCGGCTTCTCTCGATTCGCCAGAACGGCCAGCGTTATGGCACGCCACACGACGTCGGTTCAATGGGTGGCGCCGTCGGCCAATCGGCCGCGGAGGTGACGATGATCGCCGTGACCCAGTATCGACCCGGCTCAACATGGAGCCCGGCGGTCGGAACCCCCGGGCAGGGTGCGCTGGCCCTCTTGGCGAATGCAGTGGCTGGTCGCTTTCGCTCAGCGGAGGCGCTGTCAGCGACAGCGCACGCCGCTGCTGGAGCCGTCTTCTTGGAGGGTGACCGCGGAGAGGCCGACGAGGCCGCGGCTGCACTTCTCGGTCTCCTTTCCTCTTGACTGCCGCCGGCAGGGGGATCTTCCTCCCCCACCGTTGCGCCAGGAGTCGGAAATTCGTTCAACCCCTCATGCCGGTTGGACGAAGTGTCGATTCATGTTCGGCCGCCGGATACGTAGCGTCGCTCGTGCGGAACGAGCGACGGTCGGTTCGGCCGCACCGGGACTCGACTCATGGCCGCCACTTCGCACCAGTCGTTCGACGTGCTCGTTCCGCCGCAGCTGCGGTCGGGGGGCGACGCGGCGATCCCGCTGCACGGCGGAGGGGATCCGGCGCTCGAGCCCGAGTTCCCGATCACGGAACTCGGCGTCCAACAGACGGAGGTCGAGCAGCGCAACCGCGTCTTCCGCCGTCTCCTCGCCTACGCGGACGTCGTCGCCGCGCTCGTCGCTCTCTCCCTGACCCTCTCGACGCTCGGCGACGATCAGCTGAAGCCGAGCCTCTTCCTCGCGCTGCCGATCATCGTCCTCGTCGGGAAGATCCAGGGCCTCTACGACCGCGATGAGCTGCTCATCCGCAAGTCGACGCTGGACGAGGCGCCGCAGCTCTTCCAGCTCGCGACGCTCTACACGCTCGTCATCTGGCTGCTCGACGGGCCGCTCATCGAGGGCGGCCTCGGGAAGGAGCAGGCGTTCGCGCTCTGGATGTCGCTCGCGGCCACGACGTTCATCGCTCGTTGCCTCGCACGCCGGCTCGCGACGCGCGCGACCAAGGGCGAGCGGGTCCTCTTCATCGGCGATGTCGAGAGCTTCACGCGCCTGCGCGAGAAGACCGCGAACCGGCATGACTTCGAGCTCGTCGGCCGGATGTCGCTGCAGCGCCCCGGCCGTCGCGGCGATCGCAACCACGGGACGCGCGAGCTGACGGAGCTCATCGCCTGGACGCACGCCCACCGGGTCATCATCGAGCCGCACACCCTGCCGCCCGAGGAGATGCACGACCTCGTACGCGCCGCGAAGGGTGTCGGCGTCCGCGTCTCGCTTCTGCCGCGCGTCTTCGACGTCGTCGGGAACGCCGTGGTGTACGACGAGCTCGAGGGCATGACGATCCTCGGCGTCCGCCGCTTCGGACTGACGCGGTCGTCGCTCATGGTCAAGCGCGCCTTCGACATCGCCGGCTCGCTGCTGGTGCTCCTGATGATCTCGCCCCTGCTGGCGCTGATCGCGCTGGCGATCAAGCTCGACTCGCGCGGACCGGTCTTCTTCCGTCAGACGCGCATCGGGCGCGACGGGCAGCCGTTCCGGATCTTCAAGTTCCGCACGATGGTCGTCGACGCCGAGGCGCGGAAGGCCGAGCTGGCCGAGCGCAACCAAGCTCGCGGCGGTCTCTTCAAGATCGAGGACGACCCGCGCATCACGCGCGTCGGAGCGATCCTGCGCAGGACGTCGCTCGATGAGCTCCCGCAGCTCTTCAACGTCCTCCAGGGCGCGATGAGCCTTGTCGGTCCGCGGCCCCTCATCGCTGACGAAGACGAGTTGGTGACCGGCTACGACCGGCACCGTCTGGCGCTGACCCCGGGCATGACCGGTCCCTGGCAGATCCTAGATTCCGCCCGCGTGCCGCTCGGCGAGATGGTAAAGCTCGACTACCTCTACGTCGCCGGCTGGTCGCTGTGGAACGACGTGAAGATCATGCTACGCACGATCCCCTACGTCCTCAGCCGCGGCGGCATGTGAGACGCGCGTCCGGGCTTCGGCTATCTCGAACCGAGGCGCGGCGTAGCCTTCATTGCCAGCGATCGCAGAACGTATCTGGGGTGTAGGCGCGCGGCGCGAACGAGGTGACGGGCGTCTCGGGTAGCACGAAAAGCGTCGAAGGCCTGTGTGCCTGCTAGTTCTCGAACGCGCCTCTGCCCAACGACGGCGTACTTCCGCTCGTCGCCGTCGGCGTTCCGCTGAAGGACCGTGAGCGATTCGCGCAGCATGTTCATGTAGTTCGCGCTCATATTGCTTCCATGAACCCGGTAGCGCGCGAGCCGTTCGACGAGCTTCACTGGGCGTCCGGACCTACTGAGCTTCAGCCATAGATCCCAATCCTGCACTTGCTGAAGCGTCTGATCAAAACAGCCGGCGCGCTCAAGGTGCGATCGCGGAACAACCACGGTGCTCACGCAGATCCCGTTCCCTTGCAATAGCTCTGTACGGGACTCGGCATAGCCGACGAACCCATCGCCCGCGAATTCGCCATGCTCGTCGATCATGTCGAAGTTGGTGGAGCACACCGTCACCTGACTGTCGACTAGGGCTTCGAGCTGCCGCTCGAGTTTCCTGGGCAGCCAGATGTCGTCGGCGTCGAGGAACGCCACGAAAGGCGCCCGTCCTTCTGCTATTCCGCGGTTGCGAGCGGCGCTCAATCCTGCATTCGGTTGACGGATACGCCGGATGCGCGGGTCGATCGTGTCCACCCAACGCAGATCTTCGGTAGATCCGTCGTCAACGACAACGCAATGCCAATCGTTGTGCGACTGGCACACCACCGAGCGAAGGGCGTGATGGAGGAACGGCCCAGGGTTGTACGCCGGAACGACTACGTCCACCGCGGGCGCCATCGCGGCTGACTATAGGAGCTACCCGCTCTTGATGGGCGTGTTCAATCCAACGCAGGTCACTCCGGCAAAGCGCGTGAGGCGTGTGGCGACCCTCGGCACCAGCCAACGGGTTCAACATGAACATCATGTACGCGCGGCGCCGTAGGTGCTTCGCCGCGGCAGTATGTGATCGCATGCGGTCCGCATGCCCTTCGCCCAGAAGCTGGCCGCGATCGCACCGCTGATCTGCGGCGCCGTCTGCTGCTGGTACCTCGCGCGCTCGGCGCCACCGTCGCGCGCGGGCGTCATGTGGGCGGTGGCTCTCGTCGTGACGTGCGTGGTCTGGAGCCGGGTCCAGAAGGTCTACGAAGGTCCCACCGTCGTCGCGGTGACCGATTCCGCCGGTGTGACGATCGCCGACCTGGTGATCGTTCCGTCGCTGGGGATCGCCGCGGCGGTGTTCGTGCGTGCGCGGCAGCGCCGGAGTCCCTGAGCGCTCGCGGGTTCTACGCTCTCCGCCATGCCGCGCGCCCTCATCACCGGGATCACGGGTCAGGACGGGTCCTACCTCGCCGAGCAGCTGCTCGACAAGGGGTACGAGGTGCACGGCCTGATCCGCCGCTCCTCCTCCTTCAACACGGAACGCATCGACGCCATCTACAAGGACCGCCACGAGCAGGACGTCCACCTGTTCCTGCACTACGGCGACCTGACCGAGTCGAGCCGCCTCGTCCGCCTCATCGACGAGATCGAGCCGGACGAGGTCTACCACCTGGGCGCGCAGTCCCACGTGCGTGTCTCGTTCGACTCGCCCGAGTACACGAGCGACGTGACCGGGATGGGCACCGTGCGGCTGCTCGAGGCGATCCGCGAGGCGAAGGTGCCGGCGCGCTTCTACCAGGCTTCGTCGTCGGAGATGTTCGGCGCCACGCCGCCGCCGCAGAGCGAGAACACGCCGTTCCACCCCCGCTCCCCGTACGCCGTGGCGAAGGTCGCCGCGTTCTGGATCACGGTGAACTACCGCGAGTCCTATGGGATGTTCGCCACGAACGGCATCCTGTTCAACCACGAGTCCCCGCGCCGCGGCGAGACGTTCGTGACGCGCAAGATCACGCGCGCGCTGGCGCGGATCCAGGCCGGTCTGCAGGAGAAGCTCTACCTGGGCAACCTGGATGCCAAGCGCGACTGGGGCTTCGCCGGCGACTACACCGACGCGATGTGGCGGATGCTTCAGGCCGACGAGCCCGAGGACTTCGTCATCGCCACCGGCGAGATGTACTCGGTGCGTGAGTTCCTCGACGAGGCGGCCGGCCACCTCGGAATGGACTGGGAGAAGGTCGTCGAGTTCGACCCGCGCTACCTGCGTCCCGCCGAGGTCGACGCGCTGCAGGGCGACCCGTCCAAGGCTCGCGAGAAGCTGGGCTGGGAGCCGAAGGTCGGCTTCAAGGAGCTCGTTCAGATGATGGTCGACGCCGACGTCAAGCAGCTCGAGGACGAGCTGGCCGGCCGCGCGATCCGGATCGAGCGCTGATGGCCGGCGCGCAGCCCTCCGCGGACTTCTGGAACGGCCGCCCGACCGTTCTGACCGGCGGCCTCGGCTTCCTCGGCACGGCGGTCAACAAGCGCCTGGAGGACCTCGGCGCCGACGTGCGCATCGTCAAGCGCACGGACTTCGACCTGCGCGACGCCGCGGCGACGCGTGAGGCGGTCGACGGCGCGTCGGTGGTCATCCACCTCGCCGCGCGCGTGGGCGGGATCGGGTTCAACCGCGAGAACCCGGCGCCGCTCGTCTACGACAACATGATGATGGCCGGCAACGTCTTCGAGCAGTCGCGCCAGGCCGGCGTCGACAAGCTCGTCTCGGCGTGCACCGTGTGCGCGTACCCGAAGGTCCTCCCCACGCCGTTCTCCGAGGACGACCTCTGGAACGGCTACCCCGAGGAGACGAACGCGCCGTACGGCCTCGCGAAGAAGATGATGCTCGTGCTGAGCGACGCCTACCGCCGCCAGTACGGCTTCGACTCGTGCGCGCCGATCGTGGCGAACCTCTACGGGCCGAACGACAACTTCGACCTCGAGTCCTCGCACGTCATCGCGGCGATGATCCGCAAGTTCGTCGAGGCGCAGCAGCGCGGCGACGAGACGGTCACGCTGTGGGGAACGGGCAAGCCGTCGCGCGAGTTCCTCTACGTCGACGACGCCGCGCTCGGCCTGCTGCTGGCGGCCGAGAAGCTGGAGACGTCCGACCCGGTGAACATCGGGACGGGCAAGGAGACGCGGATCAAGGACCTCGCCGAGACGCTGCAGCGGATCACCGGCTTCGAGGGCGAGCTCGTCTGGGACACCTCGCGCCCCGACGGCCAGCCGACGCGCTTCCTCGACGTCTCGCGGGCCCGCGAGCTGATGGGCTTCGAGGCGCAGATGCCGCTCGAGGAGGGCCTGCGCCACACGGTCGACTCCTTCCGGGCGGACCACGCCGGCGTGTCGTAGATGTCCGAAGGGCGGCCCCGCGCGCTAGTCACTGGGATCACCGGCCAGGACGGGTCGTACCTCGCCGAGTTCCTGCTCGAGCGCGGCTACGACGTCTGGGGCGTCGTGCGGCGGTCGCCGACGGACACCTACCGCAACATCGAGCACATCCAGGACCGGCTCACGCTGGTCCAGGGGGACATCCTCGATCACATGACGATGCTCGACGCGCTGACCACGTGCCAGCCGCGCGAGCTCTACAACCTCGCGGCGACGTCGTTCGTGCCGGCCTCGTGGCGGCAGCCGGTCATGACGGCGCAGTTCACGGCGGTCGGCGTGACGTCGCTGCTCGAGGCGATCCGGCTGACGGATCCGAGCATCCGCTTCTACCAGGCGTCGTCGAGCGAGCTGTTCGGCGCGACCGACGAGTCGCCCCAGCGCGAGACGACGCCGATCCGCCCGCACACGCCCTACGGGGTCGCGAAGGCGTACGCGCACTTCATGGTCGGCTCGTACCGCGAGCGCTACGGCATGCACCTGTCGGCCGGCATCTCCTACAACCACGAGTCGCCGCGCCGGCCCGTCGAGTTCGTCACGCGCAAGGTGTCGCGGGCCGTGGCGGCGATCAAGCTCGGGCTCGAGAGCGAGGTCGCGCTCGGCAACCTCGACGCCACGCGCGACTGGAGCTACTCGGGCGACCAAGCGCGGGCGATGTGGCTGATGCTGCAACAGCCCGAGGCCGACGACTACGTCATCTCGAGCGGCGTCAGCCGGTCGGTACGCGAGCTCGTCCAGGCCGCGTTCGGTTCCGTGGGACTGGACTGGGAGGAGCACGTCAGGGTCGACCCGGCGTTCGTCCGCCCTCCCGACCCCGTGCCGCTCGTGGGCGACCCGTCGAAGGCGCACGAGCGCCTCGGGTGGCACGCCGAGGTCAGCTTCGAGGACATGATCGCCGGGATGGTGGACCACGACCTCCGGCGGATGAGCGACTTGAGCTCAGGGTTCACACACCGGTAACGCGGCGAACGCGCCAACCGGCCCGGGGCCGTACCCCAGTCCTTCACGGCCGCTAACGAGAACTGGACGGATTGACGATGCCATGTCGGCATCGACGCTCTGGACAGCGACTCCCAGTCAGGTTACGGTCGCTTTCGTCCTTGGTGGTTTGCCGCCACTGACGGGTCAAGGAACGACCCGAGCCAAGGAACGTCCCCGGAACTTCAGCAGGAGCTGCGAAGCCCTCATGGGCACGGACACCCGACCTCTATACGAGCTGGATGGACTCACCGGCAAGGCTGCGGCCTGGCTGGACGGGATCCGCAAGGATGCGCCCGAGGCCACGCATGTCGAGGCGGAACGGACGCTCGACATCGACCGCCCGATCCGGGAGGTCGAGCGGCGCGACCGGACCTTCCGCCGGTTGCTCGCGTACGGCGACCTGGCCGCCACGCTCGTCGCTCTGGCCGTCACGCTGCGGCTGTTCGCCGATGACGAGCTCAAGCCCGTCACGCTGCTGCTGCTGCCGCTCATCCTGCTCGCCGGCAAGATCCAGGGCCTCTACGACCGCGACGAGCTGCTCATCCGCAAGTCGACGATCGACGAGGCGCCGCAGATCTTCCAGCTGGCCACGGTCTACACGCTCGCCGTCGTGATCCTCGACGGCCAGCTCGTCCAGGGGCAGCTCGGCTCCGACCAGGTGCTCGTGCTGTGGATCACCCTCTTCGGCTGCACGATGGCCGCCCGGATCCTCGGCCGCCGGGTCGCCGTCAAGGCGACCGGCGAGGAGCGATGCCTGTTCATCGGCGACGCCGGCAGCTACAACCGCCTCGGCTCGAAGCTCGAGCAGCGCAGCGACGTGAGCCTCGTCGGCCGCATGTCGTTCCAGCGCGCCGCCCGCCGCGGTGAGCGCAGCGCCTCCATCCAGGAGCTGCGCGACCTCATCGCCTGGACGCGCGCCCACCGCGTGATCATCGATCCGCAGGCGCTGGAGAACGAGAGCATGCTCGAGCTCGTCCGCGCGGTGAAGGGCATCGGCGTCCGCGTCAGCCTGCTGCCGCGCGTGCTCGATGTCGTCGGCACCTCGATCGTCTTCGACGAGATCGAGGGCATGACGATCATGGGCGTCCGCCGCTTCAACCTGACGCGGTCGTCGCGGATGATCAAGCGCGGGTTCGACTTCCTCGGCTCCTGCTGCATCCTGCTCTTGATCGCGCCGGTGCTCGCCGTCATCTCGGTGCTGATCAAGCTCGACTCGCGCGGTCCGGTGCTCTTCCGTCAGGAGCGCGTCGGGCGCGACGGCAAGGTCTTCCACATCTGCAAGTTCCGCACGATGGTCGCGGACGCCGAGGGGCTGAAGGCCGCGCTGGCCGAGCAGAACGAGCGCAGTGACGGCCTCTTCAAGATCGAGAACGACCCGCGGATCACCCGTATCGGCGCCTTCCTGCGCAAGACCTCGCTGGACGAGCTGCCGCAGCTGTTCAACGTCGTCGGCGGGTCGATGTCGCTGGTCGGGCCGCGGCCGCTCATCGCCGACGAGGACACGATGATCACCGGCCTCGACCGCCGCCGCCTGGCGCTCACGCCGGGCATGACGGGCCACTGGCAGGTGCTCGGCTCCTCGCGCGTGCCGATGAGCGAGATGGTCAAGATCGACTACCTCTACGTCGCCGGCTGGTCGCTCTGGTCCGACGTGAAGATCCTGCTGCGCACCGTCCCCGTGATGGTGGCTCGCAAGAACGTCTGAGTACCCTCGCGGGCCATGCGTGCCCTCGTCACCGGCGGAGCCGGGTTCATCGGTTCCAACCTCGTCGACGCCCTGCTGGATGCGGGCGACGAGGTCGTCGTGCTGGACGACCTGTCGTCCGGCAAGGAGTCGAACCTGTCCGCTGCTCTGTCACGGGGCGCTTCTTTGGAAGTCGGCGACATCCGCGATGGCGCGTTCGTGTCGTCGGTGGTTTCGAAGGCGTCTCCGGACGTGGTGTTCCATCTGGCCGCGCAGATCGACGTGCGGGTGTCGGTGGAACGGCCGGATTTCGATGCGCGCACGAACGTCGAGGGCACGGTCAACGTCCTGGAGGCCTCTCGTGCGGCCGGCGTCGGTCGGTTCGTGTTCGCGTCCACCGGTGGCGCGATCTACGGCGAGACGGAGCACGTGCCGACGCCCGAGACGCACGTCGCGCAGCCGATGGCGGGCTACGGCACCTCGAAGCTCTGCGCCGAGCAGTACCTCGGGCTGTACGAGCGCCTGCACGGCATGTCGACCGTGGCGCTGCGGTTCGGCAACGTCTACGGGCCGCGTCAGGACCCGCACGGCGAGGCCGGGGTCATCGCGATCTTCTGCGGGCGGCTGGAGAGCAAGACGGCGCCGACGGTGTTCGGCGACGGGCTGCAGACGCGCGACTACATCTACGTCGGCGACCTGGTCGAGGCGATCGTGGCCGCGGGCCGCTCCTCCGTGGGCGGGGCGATCAACATCGGGACCGCGGAGGAAACGAACATCCTCGAGCTGATCGACGCGTTCCGCGAGGCCGCCGCTCTCGGGCCGGATGACTTCGTGCCGGAGATGAAGCCGGCGCGGGCCGGCGAGATCCAGCGCAGCTGCCTCGACGTGTCGCGCGCCCGTGAGGTGCTGGGCTGGCAGTCGTCGGTCGCGATTCGTGAGGGCGTCGCGCTGACGATCGCCGCCGAGGTGCCCGGCGCGGTGCAGCGCTCCGGAAGCTAGAGCTGTTCGGCCGCCTCTTGGCGGTCTTGATGGCGCTGGACGATCGGGGGATGCCTCGGCGAACGGTCTCGACAGGACGTCCAGGGCAAGCGGTGTTGACGGGCGGTCGGCGCGGTTTCGGCCGATGCCCCCGTCGTGCTCCGAGATGCCGCCTCTCGCCACGTCCTGCCGGTGCTGCTCGTGCTGGCGCTGTCGCTTGCCGCCCCGTTCGTGTGGGGCGGTCGCGACGACGTCGTCGTCGTGCGCGCCGCCGAGTCGATCGCCGCTACCGCGGCTTCGGTCGACGGCGCCGGGTCGGCGCGGGCGGACATCGCGTTCGCCGTCGGGTCGCCGGCCTTCGAGAGCGCCGAGTCGGTCGCGATCGCCTACTGGGGCAAGACGCCGTGCGCCGGCGACGTCGAGCTGGCGTGGACGCGCCTGACGCCGGACACGAACGCGACGGCCTCGTGGCGCAACCCGACTGACGCGTGGAACAACGTCGACGAGAACTTCGACTGCCGCATCGACCTCAACCCGCAGGTCGAGTACGACTTCGCGAAGCTCTGCACCGTGATGGCGCATGAGCTCGGGCACCTGCTCGGCAACCAGCACAGCGCCGTCGACGGCGACCTGATGTCGGCGATCTACAGCGGTCCGATCCAGCCGTGCATCGATGCGGACCCGAACCCGGCCGCCTCGTCGGACTCGTCGGACGCGGATGACGAGGTCGCCGCCGCGAAGCCGCGCAAGGCGCCGGTCGCGAAGTCGTCGTACCGCGAGATGGTCAAGCGGGTCATCGCCCGCAAGGCCGCCGAGCGCCGCGCCGCCCTGGCCGCCGCCAAGCGCTGCCTGCGCCAGTACCGCGCCGGCAAGCGGTCGACTCGCTGCGCGAAGGCGCGCAGCCGGGCCGCCGCGGCGAAGCGGGCGAAGGCTCGCACGGCGCGCAAGCTCGCCGCGAAGCGCACCGCGTTCCGCTAGGCCGCTCCGTAGACCTTCTTCAGCTGCGCCGCCACGGTCTGTGGTGAGGCGATCGCGGCGATGCGGGTGCGGTTGAGATCTCCGGCGGCTTGATGCGCACGACTGCGCTTCGCCAGCTCTCCGAGTCCTTCGTGGTCATCGACGCGCTGATCGGCGGGGACGAGGTCGCGCAGTGCGCCCTTGCTCGTCGCCGCGATCGGCAGGCCGGCGGCCATCGCCTCGGCTGCCGCGAGGCCGAAGGTCTCGCCGCTGCGGCTCGGGATCACCGCGACGCCGGCCTCGCTGCGCAGCCGGTCGAGCTCCTCGTTCGAGACTCGCCCTGCGAACGTCACGTTCCCGTCGGCGCGCCGCTCGAGCTCACCCCGAAGTGGGCCGTCGCCGGCGATGACGAGCGGCAGCCCGGCCTTGCTGCACGCGTCGATGGCGAGGTCGACGCCCTTCTCCCGCGCAAGCCTCGAGACCACGAGCGCGGGGCCGTCCGGCTTCGGCTCTCTCGGTGCGGTCGCGATGTCGCGGACGACGTGCGGGACGACGTGCGTCGTCTCGGGGAGCGGGACGCCCATCGCGCGGAGGCGCTCGGCCGCGAAGGCGCTCGGCACGATGACCTCGTCCGCGTGCTCGAGCATCTTGCGCTGATGGAGGCTGAGCGATGTCGCGTACACGACGTTCTCCGGTCCCGTTCCCCGGCAGTTGAGCCGGACACCCGGCAGCGTGTTGCGTCCGTGGCAGCGCGTGCACTCCTCGCCGTGGGTGAAGCAGACGCCGACGGCGCAGACGAGCCGGTAGTTGTGGAGGTGCAGGACGGTCCTCGCGCCGGCTCGCCGGGCCGCGGCGAGCGCTCGCCAGCCGAAGGCGGGCAGGAGGTTGTGGGCGTGGACGACGCGCGCCCCGGTCGTCTTGACCGCCTGCGCCACGGCGTCCTCGCTCAGGCCGCCGCGCAGGAGGCCCGCGGCGGCGCGCCGGGCGCCGAGCGTCGCGCTGTCGCGCGCCATGAGCTGCGCCTCTTCGTCGAGAAGCTCTCGCGCGAGCCACACGAGGTCCTCGACGACGCGTTCCTCGCCGCCCGTGGTCCGGTAGCGGTTGTGGAGGAAGAGGATCACAGCGCAGACGTTGCTTTCGCCGGAGCGCCGCGGTTAGCATGCGCCGCACCCCGCCGGCACGGCTGCTCGCGGAAGATCTGTAACAAGTGAGGGAACACTGCTGATCTCGGTCCAGCGCCGGCCCTACGGCGCCCAACGCAATTGGGACAGGATGTTCGCGGTTCTCGCGATCGTCGTGTCCGTCGCCCTTGTCGCATGGGCTCAGGCGACGCGCACGAGCGTCCCCCCGACGCCCGTCTTCGCGACGTCCGATTCGAGCAACGCCCCGGCCACCTCGGAGGTTCCCGCGTGCGCGAGCTTCGGTGCCGCTCCGCTGGGCAAGGCGCCGCGCGTCTGCAGCACGCGTTCGGCGACGTTGCACCTGGCCGCGCAGGCGGTCGGCCTCCGCGTCGGTGCCCTCAGCGGGACGGTCGACCGCTCCTTCGTGCGGGGCTCGCGGCTCAGCGTCGTCATGCGTCTGAACCGGCCGGCTCCGTCGCCCGCTCCCTACGTGTCGCTCGGCGGCACGCGGGTCGAGCCGCATGAGGTCTCGACCAGTGGCGGCAAGACGGCGCTGCGCTTCACGTTGCCCGATGCGCTCGTCGCGACGGCGGCGAAGGCGGCGACGATCGACCTCGCGTTCCGGTCGAGCGATGAGGCCGCGCGCGACGTCGCCGTCTTCCGCCTCGCGCCGGATCGCGGCGTCGCGCGGTAGACAGGGCGACACAGGTTCCCGCCGATCAGCCGTAGGTTGATCGGGCAGTGAAGCCGTCCGTCGTCGTCCCCACCAAGCATCGCGCCCCGTACCTCGAGGTGGCGTTGCGGTCCCTTGCGCCGCAGGTCTTCGCTGCCGGCGGCGCGCTCGTCGTGGTGGATGACGGAGACGATCCCGCAACGCGCGACGTGACCGATGCTTGCGGAGCCACGTACGTGTTGAACGCCCGCACGCCGGGCCTGAACGGCGCGCGCAACACGGGTGTCGTCGGGACGACCGGCGAGTTGGTCGTGCTCGTCGACGACGACGTCTCGGTTCACTCGGGATGGCTCGCCGCGTTGCTCGACGGCGCTTCTTCGCACGCCGACGTCGATCTCTTCACCGGACCGATCCTCGCGCGCTTCGAGGGCCGGTCGCTTCGCTTCTGCGGCCGCGAGCAGCCGCCGATCACCCACTTCGATCTCGGCCCGTCGGAGATGGAGGTCGACCGCGCGTGGGGAGCGAACCTCGCGATCCGCCGCTCGGCGTTCGACCGCGTTGGGTTGTTCGACGAGGAGCACCTGACGGGAGCGGGTGACGAGGAGGAGTGGGAGCTGCGCCTGCTCGAGGACGGCGGAAGGATGCTCTACCTCCCCGGCGCCGCGCTCGATCACCGGCGATCCGGCGAGGACGCGACGATCCGCTCGCTCGCCCGAGCCGCCCGCGTCCGCGGCCGCACCGCGCGGCGCTTCGACGTCGCCGGCGGTCGCGCTCCGTCGATCGAGAAGGAGCTTCGAGTCTTCGCGGGCTGCGTGCTGCACGGCCCACGCTTCCGCTGCGCCAACGGCCCGATCCTCGCCGCCCATTCCCTCGGTCGCATCGAGGAGTTGGTCCGCCCCACCCCCGCTCGTGTCACCGAGGACTTCCTCGCCGGCTCGAGCGGAACCGTCGGAGGCCGCCGCGGCCAGCTCCGCCGAGCGTTCGACCGAGTCCTCGACTTCGCGTGGCGGCGAGGCCCTCGCCGGTCCACGCGCCGCCGCGTGCTCGTCCTCGGCATCGAACGCCCCGGCAGCCGCATGCCCGACCTCGTCGCCGAGCTCAACCGGTCGAGTCACGACATCGAGATCCGCACCGGCCCGCCCGGCAACCGAGGCAAGTTCGAGAACCTCAACGCCCTCCTCTCCGCCGCCTCTTCGCCCGACGGCTCGTCTCGCCTCGACGACGTCGACTGGCTCTTGGTCGTGGATGACGATGTCGTGGTGCCGCGCGGGTTCCTCGATCGCTTCCTCGCGATCGCCGAGCGCCACGACTTCAAGCTCGCGCAGCCGGCGCACCGCCTCGCGAGCCACGGCGCCTGGCCCGTCACCCGCCGCCGCGCCGGAAGCGTCGCGCGCGAGACGGCGTTCGTCGAGATCGGCCCGATCACGGCGTTCCACCGCGACACGTTCGACGCGCTCCTCCCGTTCCCCGACCTCCGGATGGGATGGGGACTCGACGTCCACTGGGCCGCCGTCGCGCGGGACCGCGGCTGGAAGATGGGGGTCATCGACGCGACGCCGATGCTCCACACCGTCCCGACCGCCGAGACGTACCCCCGCGACGCGGCGATCGCCGAAGCCCGAGCGTTCCTCGCCGACCGCCCGTACGTCCCGCGCGACGAGGCGAACAAGACGCTCCGGACGTTCCGATGAAGGTCGCGGTCGTCGCGGAGTTCTACCCGGGGGAGTACGACGAGGTCTTGGGCGTGTGGGCCCACCGCCAGGCGGTCGCCGCGCGTGACGCCGGCGCCGATGTCCGCGTCTTCGTCCTCCACCGGATCGTCCCGCCGAAGTCCGAGGGACTCCGCGGGATCGCGAAGCGCTTCCGCCACCCGCGACACCGAACGCTCGACGGCATCGAGGTCAGCTACGTCCCGTTCGTCTCACCACCCCGCGGCCGGTCATACGGCTCCTGGGGAGCATGGGCGGCGCCCGCGCTCCGCCGCGTCCTGGACCCCCACCAGTTCGACGTCATCCACGCCCACTACGGCGTGCCGGCGGGAGACGCGGTCCGCCGCCTCGGAGCCTCCACGCCGCTCGTCATCTCCAACCACGGCGGCGACGTGTTCTTCACCGCGGCCCACTCGAAGTGGGTCCGTCCGACCTACGCGAGCGCCCGCCTCGTGCTCGCCAACTCCAACGGCATCGCCGAAGCCTCCCGCCACCTCGGGGCCCGCGACGTCCGCGTCGTCCGGCTCGGCACCGACGTGCCCGACGAGGTCATCCGCGGCGACGGCCGCACCGTCGTCACGGTCGGCCATGTCATCGCCCGCAAACACCACGAGGACGTGATCCGAGCGCTCGCCACCCTCGACGACGTCCGCTACGAGGTCATCGGCGACGGTCCCGAACGGCCGCGCCTCGAAGCGCTCGCCCGACAGCTCGGAGTCGACGTCACCTGGCACGGCCAGCTTCCCCACGCCGAAGCGCTCCGAGTCGCCCGCCGCGGCGACGTCTTCGTGATGCCCAGCACCGACGAAGCCTTCGGCGTCGCCTACATCGAGGCGATGGCCGGAGGCCTCCCCGCGATCGGCCGAGCCGGCGAACCCGGCCCCGAGGACATCGCCTCCCTCGGCGATGGGCTGCTCCTCACGAGCGATACCGAGCTCGCCGCCACGATCACCCGCGCCCTCAACAACCGCGACGAGCTCGGCGCCGCCGCCCGCCGAACGATCCTCGAGCACTTCACCTGGGAAGCCTGCGGCCGCGCGACGGTCGCCGCCTACGAGCAGGCGGCCGATCCGCTCAATCGGTGATCTTCCAGAACGAGTCCTTGCGGCGGATCTTGCCGTCGCTGAACTCGAACAGGTCGCAGCCCCGGACCTCGATGCGATCTCCCGTTGCCTGCGTGCCACGGATCGTCCATTCCGAGACGCCGCGGTCACCGCAGGTCCAATGGCGGTCGTCGCCGTAGTGGATGTCGGGGATCCCGTCGAAGCGCGATTGGATCCCGGCCCGGACCTGGTCCTTGCCGGTCAGTCGTCGTCCGCCGGGCCCCGGCCCTCGCGGCATGTCGAACACGCAGTCGTCGGTGAAGAACGACATCACCGCGTCGACGTCGTGCGCGTTGAACGCGTCGAGGAACGCCTCCAGCGACGGGGTCACCGTCTTGCCAACCATGAACATCGCCTCCTGGTCGGGAACCCAGCCTTCCCGACCGACGCGGCGCACGCAAGCGATGAGTTCCGCGACCTCCCCGGGTCGGAGCACCATGAGCCGGATCACCGCGCAGTGCCACGCAACGCTCGACGGCGTCATCGACGCCCCGCCTGCCGAGGCCTTCCTGCCGTACCGCAGCGACGAAGGGATCCAGGCGACCATCGATCTCGCTCGGGCAGCCGACGCCCTCCTCCTCGGACGCGAGACGTGGCAGCACCTCGCTCAGGCGTGGCGATCGGAGAACGGCCCGATCGCCGACCGGCTCAACGGCATGCCGAAGTACGTCGTCACGAGAAGCGGCCGGCGGCTCTTCGACGAACCGAGCGAGCTGCTGGCGCTCGCGCTCACCGAAGCGCGCACGTTCCCGGGCGGCGCCGTGCGGCTCACCTGCGCACCCGCTCGCTCCGCGTGACCCGCGACCCCCGCCCGCAGGTGCGTCTCGTCCCGGCAACGGTGCCGTTGCTGGATGCCCTGAACGAGGACCGCGGGCTGTTCAGCCAGTTGATCGGCTCACCCGTCCCGGACGGTTGGCCGGAGTTCCCCGAGGCCATCGGCTTCACGCTGGAGCACCTGCGGACCGCACCGGAGGCCGACCGCTCCTGGTCGATGCAGTTCTTCGTGGATCACGCGACCGGGCGACTGCTCGGTTCGGGTGGCTTCGCCGCCCCGCCGGTCGAGCGCACTGTCGAGATCGGCTACGAAGTCGCCCCTGCGTTCCGGGGGCAAGGGTTCGGCGCTGCTGGCGCTCGGGCTCTGGTCGAGCGTGCAGTCGCCAGCGGCGACGTCGACCACGTCATCGCGCACACGCTGCCCGGTCCGAATCCGTCGACGGGCGTGCTCGTATCGCTGGGCTTCCGGCACGTCTCCGACCATCGTGATCCCGAGGTCGGCACGGTCTGGAGATGGACGTGGACCCGACCGGACGCCATGTAGGCCACAGGGGCGGGACCAGAGGAACCTCACCTTGCGGGCGGGCACCGGCGCGGGGGACACTCGATGGCCCACCGTCGGAGGTTCGATCATGTCCATCACTCGGCGTGCGACCGCTGGGCTCGCGGCGATCCTCGGAGCCCTGGCGCTGGCCCCCGTGGCGGCCGGCGACAGCGTCTACCACGCGTCGCACATCGCGCTGGATCCGGTCGCAAGCGCACCGTTGCGGTCCGGCTTCGTGGAGAACATCCACACCAACGGGACGCAGATCTACGCGCAGGAGCGCTACGTCCTGAACCACGCGCTTCCGAACACGACGTTCGAGGTCCATCTCGTCGCCTATCCGTTCGATCCGACGTGCACGACCGCGCCGGTCGACTTCGGCTTCGTGACGCTCACCACCAACGGCGCCGGCAACGGCGTGGCGCGGCGGACGTTCCGCGTCTCGGACGTGCCGCTGGAGCTGCGCGGCGAGATGCACGGCATCCGCTGGGAGGTCCGCAGCGGCGCGACGACGATCTACGCGACCGGATGCGAGGCGGTGACGCTCGACTGAGCTGGCGCATTACGCTGCCGTGGATGCGCATCGACGAGCTGCTCGGGTCCAGCGACGAGCCCGTCTTCTCCTTCGAGTTCTTCCCGCCGAAGAGCGAGCAGGGTGAGGTCAACCTCGCCGCCGCGCTGAAGGATCTCGTCCGCCTGGAGCCGGCCTTCGTCTCGGTGACGTACGGCGCCGGCGGCTCGACCCGCGAGAAGACGATCGAGATCGTCTCGCGCATCGAGCGCGACTTCGGCCTCGAGGCGATGGCGCACCTGACGTGCGTGAACGCGACCGTCGACGACCTGCGCACGACGCTCGACCAGATGCGCGACGCGGGCATCGACAACGTGCTCGCGCTCCGGGGCGATCCGCCGCAGGGGCAGGAGCGCTGGACGAGGACCGAGGGCGGGCTCGAGTACTCGCTCGAGCTGATCGAGCTGCTGCGCGAGCACTACGCGTTCTCGATCGGCGGCGCGGCGTTCCCCGAGACGCACATCCACGCGACCTCGCCGGAGGATGACCTGCAGTTCCTCAAGGCCAAGGTCGACGCCGGAGCGCAGTTCCTCATCACCCAGATGTTCTTCGACAACCGGTACTACTTCGAGTTCGTCGAGCGGGCTCGCGCCATCGGCATCGACGTGCCGATCATCCCGGGCGTCATGCCGATCCTCAGCCGCAGCGGCATCCGGCGGATGGCCGAGCTGTCGAAGGCGCGCCTGCCCGACGGCCTGCAGCGCGCGCTCGAGGTGCGAGACGACGACGAGGCGATCGCGGAGTTCGGCGTCTCCTACGCGACGCTGCAGTGCGCGGAGCTGCTGGCGGGCGGCGCGCCCGGCATCCACTTCATCACGCTCAACCGCTCGCCCGCCACCAGAGCGATCCTCGCCGCGCTCAAGCTCATGCGCCCGTGGGACGCCGCTCGTGCGGGGCTCGAGGAGGATTCGCTGGCGCTCGGGTAGCCGGCAACGGGTCTTCCGAGCGTCGCTCCTAAGCGCCGGCGCCCACGAATCGGCTGCGACTGCCTGATGTGCGCATCCACCCCTTACGCGCAGCATGGCTGCATGAGCTACCTCCCCATCGCAGCCCTCCTCGTCCGCGACAGCATCGCCGACGGCAGCCCGCCGAGCGCCTCCCCGCCGCGCCCCCGACCCACAGTCCAGAAGCGCCGCCGCCGGTTCCGCGAAGCTCGGTGACACCCTCCTCGACGAGCCACTTCCGCCCCTCCGCAGCTTGACCGCGGCTGGCGCTCCATGCCAGCGTTGCCGTGCTCGGTTGGCAATGGGCCCCGTGCCCGGAAGGAGGTAGGCGAACCGTGCGCAGGTCACTCGTCGTGCTAGCCACGGGCGTGGCGGTGGTGATGGCGCTCGCCCTCGGGAGCGTCGCCGGCGCGGCCAACGGCGGCCGGCCGTTCTCGATCGCGTTGAGCGGGGCTGCGGAGGTGCCCGGGCCGGGCGACCCGGACGCCACCGGTCAGGCGGACCTCGTCCTCAACCAGGGGCAGGGCGAAGTCTGCTTCGACATCAGCTGGGCGAACATCGACGGCGAGGTGTTCGCGGGCCACATCCACGTGGGTTCCGCCGAGGACGCCGGACCGATCGTCGTGACGTTGTTCACCGGCTCGTTCGCCGGCACTGACTCCGTCTCCGGATGCGTCGAGAACGTGGACCGGAAGCTGATCAAGGCGATCCGCAAGGACCCGGCCGCCTACTACGTGAACGTGCACAGCCGGCCGAACTTCCCGGGCGGCGCGGTGCGCGGTCAGCTCGTCAAGTAGTGCGAGTGCTCGTGGGGCGGCTTCGACGAGTCGAGGCCGCCCCGGGAACCGCTGGCGGGCTGGGAGATCCGCAGCGCGGTCAGTGCGACTTCAGCTTCGTCTTGCGGACGAGCTTCACCGGCTGACCGGTCTGGGGGCGGATCGTCGCCGTGACGGTGACGCCCATGGAGCCGTGGCTCTTGAGGTTCTGGCGGGCCTTGCCGTTCAGCTTGATCTTGAAGCCGACGGCGCCGGCCGGCGCGTTGTTGATCACGGCCTTGCCGACCTCCGTGCGCTTGGCGGCCTTCGCCTTCTTCAGCGTTCCCGCGAACGTCGCGACCAGCTTGATCTGCGCCCCCGCAAGGGTGTTCTGCACGGTGCCCTTGACGACGGGTCCGTGTTGGAGGGCGGCGACGATCAGGTCTGAGGCGGTCGTCTCTGTCGAAGGCTTCGGCGACGTGTCGGCGGGCGGCTGGCTCGTCTCGGTCGGGGTCGGGGCCGGCGCCGACGAGGCCACGCTTGTGGAGGTCGCCGTCGTCGTCCGGGGCGGAGCCGTCACCGGGTCGTTCTGGTCGTACAGGTAGCCGCAGAGCCGGTAGCTGCCGGAATCCGGCGCGGTGAACGTGCCGGGCACCGAGTACGAGCCGGCCGTTCCGGTCTGCGCGTCGAGCTGCTGAGCGCCGCCCGACTTCGCGGCCGCCGCGTCGGCCGCGCAGCCGGAGCCGTCCGCCCGCGCGGCGCCGACGACGCGCTGCAGGAAGACGAAGAGCTCCCAGTCGAACGGTGCGGTTCCGCTCGCCGTGTACTTCGCCGGCTGTCCGGCCACGGCCGTCCCGTCGACCGTGATGCTCATCGAGCCGTCGGCGGAGGCCGTCGCCGGAACGAGCAAGCTGATCGCGGCGACCGCGAGCCCGATCCTTCGCCTTCGGCGTGACGATGACGAACGGCGGGGAGCCTCGGTGCTCGACATGCGAGTCCTTTCGTGCTGCGTCGAACCTGCGGAACCCCCTCCGCCCGACGAACCTAGTTCCTGGAAGACGGCGCCGTCAATGGGCGCGCTGGCCCGCACGCGCCAACCCTCCGGCGCATGGTGCGAGGCCTCGAACGCTCTCCGCATCTCGAATTCTACGGGTCGATCAGGGCTTGAAACAAGCCCCCGGGTATGCCTCATGATCCCCTGCCGCAACGCGTATGGGGGTGCCTGTGGAAGAGCATGCGGTGGTCGTGGCCGGGGGCGGTCCGACGGGGATGATGCTGGCGGCGGAGCTGGCGCTGGCGCGGGTCGACGTGGTGATCGTCGAGCGGCGGACGGATCAGAAGGTCGATGGCTCCCGCGCCGGCGGGCTGCACGCGCGGACGATCGAGGTGCTCGACCAGCGGGGCGTCGCGGATCGGTTCCTCGAGAAGGGCAAGGCGATGCAGGTCGCCGGCTTCTCGATGATCCCGCTGGACATCAGCGACTTCCCGACGCGGCATCCGTACGGGCTGGCGCTGTGGCAGGCGGACTTCGAGCCGATCCTCGCGGACTGGGTCGCCGAGCTCGGCGTACCGGTCCTTCGTGGGCTCGAGGTCACGGGGTTCGTGCAGGACGACGGCGGCGTGGACGTCGCGCTCTCGGACGGCCGCAAGCTCCGCGCGCAGTACCTCGTCGGCTGCGACGGCGGGCGCAGCCTGGTGCGCAAGGCGGCGGGGATCGAGTTCGCCGGGTGGGATCCGTCGACGAGCTCGCTGATCGCCGAGGTCGAGATGGGCGAGGAGCCGGAGATCGGCGTGCGCCGGAACGAGCACGGGATCCACGGGCTCAACTGGCTCGACGGCGGGCCGCGGGTGCGGGTCGTGCTGCGCGAGCTGAAGGCCGACCGCACCGCCGAGCCGACCTTCGCCGAGCTCAGCGACGCGCTGAAGGCGGTGTACGGGACGGACTTCGGCCTGCACACCGTGCACTGGCTGTCGCGCTTCACCGACATGACCCGCCAGGCGGCCGCGTATCGGGCGGGGCGCGTGCTGGTGGCGGGCGACGCCGCGCACGTGCACTCGCCGGCGGGCGGCCAGGGATTGAACATCGGGTTGCAGGACGCGGTGAACCTCGGCTGGAAGCTCGCGCAGGTGGTCAGGGGCGTCTCACCGGATGAGCTCCTCGACACCTACCACGCCGAACGCCACCCGATCGGGGCCCGCGTGTTGCAGCACACGATGGCCGCGACGGCGCTGCACCGCAGCGACGACCGCATGGACGCGCTGCGCGAGACGATCGCCGACCTGCTGAGCATGGAGGAGCCGCGCAAGCGGTACGCCGGGATCATGTCGGGCTTGGACGTCCACTACGACCTCGGCGAGGGCCACCCGCTGCTCGGCCGCCGCATGCCCGACCTCGACCTCGACACCGCCGACGGACCGCGCCGCGTGTGCTCGTTCCTCCACGACGCGCGCGCTGTGCTCGTCGACCTGGGCGAGCCGCTCGACATCGGCCCGTGGGCCGACCGCGTCCGCCGCGTCGACGCGACGTACGAGGGAACGTGGGAGCTGCCGGTCCTCGGCGAGGTCACCGCTCCGTCGGCCGTGCTGGTCCGGCCCGACGGCTACGTCGCCTGGGCCGGCGACGGCACGGACGCCGGGCTCACCGACGCGCTCACGACCTGGTTCGGGCCGCCCGCCGCGTGACGACGCTGCTCGTCACCACCGAGGTGCCGCCGGATCGCGTCGCCGCGTTCCGGGCGCTGCATGCGCGGACGCCGATCGTCGTCGCGCGGTTCGGCACGACGCAGCGCCATGCGGCGGCGGGCGTCGCCGATCCGGGCGTGCCGGTGGTCGACGTGAGCGAGCGGGGCGTCGCGAGGCTCGCGGCGTCGAAGCGGTGGCGAGCGGTCGTCGCCGGGACCGTCGGCCGGCAGGCGCTGCCACTCGCGTACGCGGGCGCGCGCGTGCGCGGCGTGCCGTTCGTGCTGTGGAGCGCGCTGTGGCACCAGCCGCACCTCGCCTCGTGGCCGTTGATGCGACACCTCTACCGGCACGCGGACGCCGTGGCCGCCTACGGGGAGCACGTCGCCGCCTACGCGAAGCGCCACGGAGCGAGCAACATCGCCGTCGCTCCTCAAGCCGTCGATCCCGTGTTCTGGAACGTGAGGACGACCGATCCGGACCGCCACTTCCACGTCGTGTACGTCGGCCGGATCGACCATGAGAAGGGCGTCGGCGAACTCCTGGATGCCTGGCAACTGGCGGGGCTGGAGGCCCCCGCCGCTACGCTGACCCTGATCGGCGAGGGACCGCTCGGGAATGCACGGACGGGCGATCCGGGCATCACGTTCGCCGGTCCGCGCTCGCCGGAGGAAGTCCGCAACTTCCTGGGAAGAGCGAGCGTTCTGGTCCTGCCCTCCATCGCGACGCGGGCGTTCCGCGAACCATGGGGGCTCGTCGTCAACGAAGCCATGCACCAGCACGTCCCGGTCATCGTCACTGACGCCGTCGGCGCCGCCGCCGGTGGTCTCGCACGCCATGAGCGCAACGGCCTCGTGGTGCCGCAGCGCGACCCGCGGGCGCTGGCGCACGCGCTGTCCCGCCTGGCCCACGACCCGCAGCTGCGCGAGCAGCTCGGCGACAACGCCCAGCGCGACGTCGCCGCGTTCACGCCCGAGGCGTGGGCCGCAGGGATGACGGCGGCCATCGAGAAGGCGGAGGGAGCCCGATGACGCGCTTGATCCTGATCGCGACGACGTTCTTCACGGTGATGCTGACCACCGCCGCGTTCGCGTCGCCGGCCCAGATCTACGAGGACTGCCAGGACGGCCGCCTCGACAAGTCCTACTCGCAGAGCGACTACCGCAAGGCGCTCTCCGGGATGCCGGGCGACCTCGACGAGTACACGAACTGCCGCGAGCTGATCCGCAGCGCCATGCAGGGCATCCGCGGCGGCGGCGGATCGGGTCCCGGCGGCGCCGGCGAGGGCGGCTACGGCGCGCTGCCGGCCGGCCAGGGCGGCCTCCCGCTCGGCCCCGACAGCAAGCCGATCGATCCCGTCGGCATCGCCACACCGGAGGAGCGCGCGGACGTCGAGAAGGCGCGCGCCACGCCGCCCGCCGACCTCGACAAGAAGGTCAGCCTGTCCGGCGTCGGCGTCAAGCCCGGCGAGGAGACCTCGTCCGAGCTGCCCGTCCCCCTCATCGTCCTGCTCGCGCTGACGGCGCTCGGAGCGCTCGCGGCGCTGGTCCCCCGCGTCCGAGACCTTGTCCTCCGTCGCCCCACCTCCTGAGGCGCCGGCCACTCCGGCTCCCGCGCCGGCGGGCGAGCCCGTCGCGCCCGCGCGGCAACGGAGAGCTCCCGACTGGACGCGCGGCGCTGCGCCGCTGACGCTCGTCATCGGCGCGGGGCTCGCGGCGGTCTGCTTCGGCGCGGGCGGCGGCGTGTCGCTCGGCTCGCGGACGACGACCGAGATCGCGCTGATCCTCGCGGGCGCCGGGCTCGTCATCGCCGCGCTGCTGCTGAGGCCGCGCGACGCGCCGCGGCCGGCCGCGGCGCTGACGGTCGCGCTGCTCGGCGGGCTCGCCGCGCTCACCGCGCTGTCGGTCACCTGGGCGATCCAGCCGAGCGACGCCTGGGTCGAGGCGAACCGGCTCTTCTCCTACTTCGCGATCTTCGCCGGCGCCGCCGCGCTCGCCACGATCGCGCCGCACCGCTGGTCGTCGCTGATCGGCGGGATCCTCATCGCGACCGTGTCCGTCTCCGTCTACGCGCTGTTGACGAAGTCGCTGCCCGGCTGGCTGAACGAGAACGAGCTGTTCGCGCGCCTGCGCGAGCCGTACGGCTACTGGAACGCCGTCGGCCTCACCGGCGCGCTCGCGATGCCGGCCTGCCTCTGGTTGGGAGCGCGGCGCGAGGGCCCGCCGCTGCTGAACGCGCTCGCCTACCCCGCGCTGACGTTGACGCTCGCGACGACGCTGATGGCGTACAGCCGCGGGTCGCTGCTCGCCGCAGCGATCGGCGCGGCGCTGTTCTTCATCCTCGCGCCGCTGCGCCTGCGGGCCGCGACCGTGCTGCTCATCGGCGGCGCCGGCGCGGTGATGATCGCCGTGTGGGCGTTCGGCCAGGACGCGCTGACGACCGACCGCGCACCGCTGCCCGACCGCAAGGGCGCGGGCGGCGAGCTGCTCGTCCTCGTCGTCGCCGTGACGCTGCTCATCTTCGTCGCGGGCCTCGTCGCGAACTTCATCGCCGACGCCCGTGACCGCCGCGAGCAGACGCGCCGCCGCACCGGCATCGCGCTGCTCGCCGCGCTGGCGCTCGTGCCGTTCGTCGCCGCCGGCGCGCTCGCGACGACGGACGCCGGGCTCGGCGGCAGCATCGACAACGCGTGGTCGTCGCTGACCGACACGAGCGCCGTCGGCCCCGCCAACGACCCCGGCCGTCTCACCGCGACGGGCTCCGTGCGCTCCCGCTACTGGGCCGAGGCGTTCAAGATCTTCAAGACCGACGAGCTGACCGGCGTCGGCGCCGGCGGCTACGCGACCGCGCGGCCGCGCTTCCGCCAGGACCAGCTCGACGTCCGCCACGCGCACGGCTTCGTGCCCGAGACGATGGCCGAGCTCGGCGTGATCGGGATCCTGCTCTGCGCCGCGTTGCTCGTTGCGTGGATCCTCGCGACGCGCCGCACGCTGCGCAGCACGACGGGGAGCGAGCGGGTCGGGATGGTGACGCTCGCCGCCACCGCGGTCGTCTTCGGCGTGCACTCCACGATCGACTGGACGTGGAGCATCCCCGGCACCGCGGTCATCGGCCTCGTCGCCGCCGCCTGGGTCGCCAGTCGCGGCGGCCCGGTCATGCGGCTCGCCGCCTGGCGCGAGACGAAGCCGCTGCAGGGCGCGCTCGCCGCCGCCGTGCTCATCGCGGCGCTCGTCGCGTCGTGGGCGGTCATGCAGCCGCTGCGCGCCGATCACGCCGCCGACGACGCGCTCGCGGCGCTCGGCGACAAGCGGTACGACGCCGCGCGCGAGCACGCGCTGAAGGCGCACGACCTCAACCCGCTCTCGGTCGACCCGTACTTCGACCTGGCCGCGATCGAGCAGGCCGCGGGGCGCAAGCGCGAGGGCGAGCAGTGGCTCGAGAAGGCCGCCGAGCTGCAACCGTCCAACTGGCTGCCGTGGATGCGGCTGGCCGACTACCGCCTGTTCGTGCTCGACAAGCCGAAGACCGCTAATGACGCAGTCCGCGTGGCGATCTACTTGAATCCGCGCTCTTGGGACGTGGCGCAGCGCTACCTGGACGTGCAACGGCGGTTGAAGGGCTCGTGAGCCCTCTCCGCGTCGCTGCCCTTTCGCTCCTCCTGCTCCTCGCCCTCGCCGCCCCCGCGGCCGCCCGGCCGTCGCAGGAAGCGATGTTCCAGGACGACAACCTGCTCGTCTACGGCGACGGCGGGGTCGCGGGCACGCTGGACGAGCTGAAGGCGCTCGGCATCGACCGCGTCCGCATCAGCGTGTTCTGGGCGGTCGTCGCGCCCGCCGACCGGCCTTCCGGCTTCGACGCGTCCGACCCGAGCACGTACCCGAGCGGCTCGTGGGACCGCTACGACACCGTGGTGCGGCTCGCGCAGGAGCGCGGCATCGGCGTGAACTTCGACATCACGACGCCGGCGCCCGACTGGGCGACCGACGAGCCCGAGCGCGCCGATCTCGACGACACGAACAACCCCGACGCGACGGAGTACGGCAAGTTCGTCCACGCGGTGGGCGAGCGGTACGACGGCTCGCACGGCCCGCCGCGCGTCGACCACTGGTCGTTCATGAACGAGCCGAACCAGCCCGGCTGGCTCACGCCGCAGTGGACGCAGGTCGATGGGCGCTGGGTCGAGACCGCGGCGCGGATCTACCGCGACCTCGTCGACGCCGGCTGGCAGGCGCTGGCCGACACGGGGCACGGCAGCGACACGATCCTCATCGGCGAGCTCGCGCCGAAGGGGCTGCGGACCAACCGCGGCGAGACGCGCGCGGTCGACGCGCTGCGGTTCATCCGCCGGCTCTACTGCCTCGACGACTTCCTGCAGACGCTGAAGGGCAGCACCGCGGCCGCGCTCGGCTGCCCGACCGACGGCTCGTTCGCCGAGCGGCATCCGGCGCTCTTCAACGCGAGCGGCTGGGCGCAGCACCCCTACGAGCTCATCTTCAGCCCGAGCACGAAGCCGGGCTGGCGCGACTGGGCGACGATCGCGAACCTCGGCACGCTGCAGACGCTGCTGCGCAAGGTGCGCCTGCGCTACAAGCAGTCGAACCGCACGACGCCGATCTACCTGACCGAGTTCGGGTACCAGACGCGGCCGCCCGACCGGACCGGTGTGACGCCCGCGCAGCAGTCGGCGTACCTCAACGAAGCGGAGTTCATCGCGTACCGGCGCAGCGACGTCATCGGCCTGTCGCAGTTCCTCCTGCTCGACGACGGCGACCCGGTCGACCGGACGTTCCAGACCGGCCTGCTGTTCCGCGACGGGACGCGCAAGCCCGCGTACGCCGCGTACCGCATGCCGCTGTTCCTCCCGAAGACGAAGGTCAAGCGCGGCCGGTCGCTGCGCGTGTGGGGCGGCGCGCGGTTCGCGGGCAAGGGCGCCGCGCTCGCCGTCGAGCTGCGCGCGAAGGGCTCGAAGCGCTGGGCGCGCGTGCGCACGCTCACCACCCGCAACGAGCGCGGCTACGTCGACGCGCGCGTGAGGTTCCGCCGCAGCGGCCGCGTACGCCTGCGCAGCGGCGCCGAAACGAGCCGGAGCGTGTCCATACGCGTCAACGGCTGACGCGGCCTTCGCTCCGGTTCAAGATCGTCAGGCCGTGAGCAGCTCGCGCGGCAGGGCGCCGTGCGAGCTGGCGGCCGCGACGCGCTCGAGCAGCGCCTCGTACTGATCGGTGACCGCGTCCCACGAGTAGCGGCGGGCGCGCTCGCGGGCTCGGGCGCGGTACTCCGCGACGAGGCCGGGGTCGTCGAAGAGGCGCTCGAGCTGCTCGGTCAACGAGGGAACGCCGGTCGTCCCGCTGAACGTCAGGCCGGCGTCGCCGACCGTCTCGACGTTCGGCGCGTGGTCGTTGACGAGCACGCAGTTGCCGGCCGCGAGCGCCTCGAGGATCACGGGATGGGTTCCGCCGACCTCGGTCGGGGCGCAGAAGAGGTAGGCGTGGCGCTGCAGCTCCCAGTACCCGCGCCCGAAGACGTAGCCGGGGAACACGACGCGCGGGTCGCCCTTGCGGTGGACGGTGCGGATGTACTCGTCCGCGTACGGCGCACCGCCGACGACCACGAGCTTCATGCCGCGGGCGCGCTCGGCCGGGATGCGCGAGAACGCCTCGACGAGGACGTGCGGGTTGTTCTCCGGCTCGAGGCGGCCGACGAAGAGCACGTACTTGCGCGGCTCGAGCCCGAGCGCCTCGAGCATGTGCGCGCCGTTGTGACCGGGATCCTCGACGCCGTAGGGCACGACGCCGATCCGGGCGCCGTAGCGGCGCTCGAAGATCTCGGCGACGGCGTGCGAGTCGGTCAGCGCCTCGTCGGCCCAGCGCGGCGCCTGTCGTTCGGCGAAGCGCAGGTAGGCCTTCGCGGGCTTCGGCCACTTCGTCCGGTCGGAGTCCAGGCCGTCGACGTTGATCACGGTCGGGATACCGGCTGCGCGGGTGATGAGGCACAGCGGGCTGTTGCCGGCGATGAAGAACAGCGCGACGTCCGGGCGCTCGCGCTTGGCGGTGTGCAGCGCGCTGAGCAGCGTGTGCGTGAACGTGTCGAGGTACTTGTTGCGCAGCGTCGGCAGGTGGACCAGGCGCGCGCCGCGGTACTGCTTGAGCGAGCGGTCGACGACGTGCGGACGGCAGTAGACGACGACCTCGTGGCCGCGTGCGGAGAGGCGGGCGGCGAGCTGCTCCGCGGCCGTCTCGAAGCCGCTGTACGAGGCGGGGATGCCCCTGGTTCCGAGGATGGCGACCTTCACTGGCGGACGGCGAGGGTATAAGCCGCGAGGTGCGCTTCGGCGCAGTTGCGCCAGCTGAGGCCCGTGGTCGCGCCGGGCGGCGGGGGTTGGTGGAGCGCTTGGGCGAGCGCGTCGACGTCTCCGGGCGGGAACAGCTTCGGCGAGCCGCCGAGCTCGCGGATCGCGGGCGTGTCGGCGGCGATGACGGGCGTTCCGGCGTGCAGCGCCTCGGCGACGGTCAGGCCGAACCCCTCGTCGCGCGAAGGGTGCACGAGCGCGGCGGCGTCGCGGTGCAGCGCGGCGAGCGTCGCGGGGTCGGGGCGCTCGACGACGCTGACGCCGGAGTCGACGCTGAACGCCGAGCCCGCGAGCACGAGCGGCAGCGGCTCGGCTGCGGCGAAGCGGTAGCGCGCGTGGGCGGCGAGCAGCGTCGGGAGGTCCTTGCGCGGTTCCGCGTCGCCGACGTAGAGGAAGTGCTTCGGCTCGCCGCGCTCCGGGACGTCGAGCGGCTGGCCGGGGCCGTGGCGGGCGACCACGACGCGGTCGGTCAGCTGCCAGTGCTCGGCGATCCGTTCCCGCGTCGTCTCGCTGACCGCGACGACCGCGGCGGCTCGCTTGGCGGCGAGGCGGTGGGCGCGTCGCGTGTAGGCGGCGAAACGAGGGTCGAAGTCCTGCGGGTGCGTCTCGAAGGCGAGGTCGTGAACGGTGACGACCTGGGGCACGCCCGCGGCGAGGCTGTGCGCGGGCAGCGGGTGGTGGATCAGGTCGGCTCGCTCCCGCTTCGCGAGCCGCGGCAGCTCGACCTGCGTCCAGCGCGTGTCCTCCGCGAGGTTCCGCCATGACCCGGTCCCGGGCGGCCGGCGCCGTTCGTTCGCAGCCTCGATGACCTCAACGCCGAGCTCTCGAAGCCGCGGGATGAGCTGCTCGAGGTAAACAGCGGTACCAGACGGGCCGCGAAGCGCGTACGTCGTGTCGACGAGGACCTTCACCGGGCGACGGCGAGGAGGTGGCCGTGTTGGGACGCGATCTCGACCTGCTCGAAGCCGGCGTCGAGCAGCACCATGCGCAGCGTCCGCTCGGTGAAGAACCGCAGGTGGTCGGCGTACGGGTGGAAGTGCTCGTCGAAGTCGTGCGGGTGCGTCGCGAAGTGGGCGAGCAGGCGGCGGTGGTGGTCGGGCGTCGTCAGGACGAGCGGGCCGCCGGGCTTCAGCACGCGCCGCAGCTCGGTCGCGAACGCGCCGACGTCGACGACGTGCTCGATGACCTCGCCGGCCCACACGGCGTCGACCTCGCGGTCCGCGACCGGCAGCGGCTCGCCGGCGGTGGCGCGGCGGACGTCGGTCAGCTGCGGGAAGCGCTCGCGCAGGCGGCGCAGCGGCTCGTCGGCGACCTCGACGCAGACCGGCGTCGCACCGAGCTCGGCGATCGCGGCCGCGAAGAACCCCTCGCCACAGCCCACGTCGAGCACGAGGTCGCCCGGCTCGACGTGGTCGAGCAGGAACGTCCGGCGCTCGGCGAGCAGCTCGGGCTCCGCCCCTTCGGGCACCGCGTCCCAGATCGCGTCGAGGTAGTCCTGGCCGGCCATCCGGCCCGACATCATCGCGCGCGAGTGCCTCCGCCGCGTCCGGCGTCTGGCATCGTGCCCGGCCGTGCCGCGCCTCCTCTGCGTCAACGCGGTCTCGGCTCCCGGTGGCGCCGAGATCGGGCTCCTCCGTCTGCTCCGGCGCCTCGCGCCGCGCGGGTGGGAGCCGACGGTGACGACGCCGGGCGACGGCCCGCTGAGCGCCGCGGTCGAGCGCGCGGGGTGGCGCAGCGAGCGGCTCGACGCCGGCGGCCTCGGGCGCGGCGCCGGGACGCCGGCGGTGATGGCGTTCCCGCGCGCGCGGCGGCTCGCGCGCGAGCACGACCTCGTCTACCTCAACGGCGGCGTCGCCGGACGGCTGCTGCCGGCGGTGGCGTCGCGGCCGGTCGTGCTGCACGTCCACGACATCGTCGGCCGCGTCCCGCGGCACTGGCGCCGCGCGGACGCCGTGCTCGCCGATTCGACCGCGGTCGCCGAGCGGCTGCCCGGCCTGGAGCCGCGCGTCGTGTGGTGCCCGGTCGAGCTCGATCCGCCGGACGTCGCGCCGCCGTGGCCGGAGGGCGACGGCCCGGTCGTCGGCTTCGTCGGGCGGATCGAGCCGCGCAAGGGCCCGCTCGACCTCGCCCGGGCCGCGCCGGCGATCCGGGCAGCGCGGCCCGACGCGCGCGTCGTGATCGTCGGTGATGACCCGTTCTCCTCCGACCCCGGCTACCTCGCCGCCGTCGACGCCGCCGAGGCGATCGAGCGCTACGGCTGGGTGACCGACGCCGCCGGGCTCATGCGCCACCTCGACGTGCTCGTCGCGCCGAGCCGGCAGGAGCCGTTCGGCACCGTGCTCGCCGAGGCGATGGCCGCGGGCACGCCCGTCGTCGCGACGCGCGTCGGCGGGCTGGAGGAGGTCGTCGACGACGGAGTCACCGGGCGGCTCGTCGAGGCCGGCGACGTCGATGCGCTCGCGCGGGCGGCGCTGGAGGTGCTCGACCGCCGGGACGAGCTCGGCGCCGCGGCGAAGGTCCGCGCCCAGCAGTTCGGCGCCGACGCCTACGCCGATCGCGTCGAGGAGATCCTCATCGCGAGTACCGCTCGAGGTCGCGGAGACGCCGCTCGACGTCCTCGAGCAGATCCACCGTCCCGCCGACCAGCCACCCGAGCACGATGAACGACAGCCCGCGCGTCACGTACCCCGGGACGCTGACCAAGCGGTCGAGGATCGCGTCCGACACCACCACGAGCGCGAGCGCCGTCAGCGCGGCGATGACGCCGGCGTGCGCGCCGAGCGCCAGCGCCGTCAGCGCGATCGGCACCGTGAACAGCAGGCCCACCGCCAGCTCGGTGCTGTCGATGACGATCCGCAGCACGAACACGACGATGAACAGGTCGATCGCGATCATGAGCGCGAGCCCGCGGCGATGCTGGATCAGCCGCAGCAGCTCGCGCGTTGCGCGTGAACGGTGGTTGGGCGGGAACCCCGCGGACACCGCAGCGGAGTCTGGCGCGAGCGGCGGATGAAGGTCGCATTCGACTCCCGGCCCGCCGCCGACGTGCGCGGGATCGGCCGCTACGCGCGGTGCCTGCTCGAGGGTCTGCGGGCGACGGCGGCCGACGGCTCCGAGGTCGTCGAGGCCGCGCGGCCGCGCGGCGTGGACGTGTTCCACACGCCGTGGATCGATGGCGCGCTCGTCCGCTGCCGGACGCCGCAGGTCGTCACGGTCCACGACTTGGTGCCGCTCAAGCGCCGGGCCGAGTACCTGCGAACCGGCGTGCGGTTCCGGCTGCGGTACCTCGCGGTCAAGCGGGCGCACCGGATCATCGTCCCGACGCAGACGGTCGCCGACGACGCCGTCCGCCACCTCGGCGTCGACCCGGCGAAGATCGACGTCGTCGGCGAGGCGGCCGCGCCCGCGTTCCACCCGCGCTCCGACGACGAGGTCGCCGCCATGACGACGCGCCTCGGCCTCGAGCGCGACGCCTACCTCGTGTGGTCCGGGGGCCTGATCCACCCGGACCCACGCAAGCGCGTCGGGCCGCTGGCGCGCACGCCGCGGACGCTGCCGCTCGTCCTCGCCGGGCCCGCGAGCCCGTGGGCGCACGAGCTGCCCGACGTGACGCTCGCGGGCGAGCTGAGCGACGACGAGCTCGCGGCGCTCTACACCGGCGCACGGTCGCTCGTGTTCCCGTCCGACGAGGAGGGCTTCGGCCTGCCGCCGGTCGAGGCGCTCGCCTGCGGGACTCCGGTCGTGGCGTGCGACGTGCCGGGCGTGGCGGAGGTGCTCGAGGGCCGCGCGACGCTTGTTCCGGTCGACGACCTCGGGGCGCTCGTCAGCTCGGCGGAGTCCGCGACGAGGCCCGCGGGAGCCCCGCTCGACCGCACCTGGGACGACGTCGCGCGCGCCACGTGGGATTCCTACGCGCGTGCGCTCGACCATCCGTCCAAGAACTGGACAGCGCCCTCAACAGATGCGTAGATTCGCCCTGCGTCTGTTCGCCTCTCCGGGTCGAACGAACCGCAGGCCGCGTCGGCGCTTTCTCCGGGGCGCCGGCGCAGCGCACCAACTGCGCCGGGATCGCACGTCAGGATGACGAGCGGTCCCGGCCTTTGGCGTTCCTAGGAGGTCTGAACCGGCAGCTGCGACCGCAGCCAGTCGACCGTCTGCGCGATCCCCTCGTGCACGCCGATGCGCGCTTCCCAGCCGAGCAGGCGCTGGGCCTTCTCGACGCTCGGCCAGCGGCGGACGACGTCGACCTCGAACGTGGGCAGGTGCTCGAGCTCGAACGCGTCGGGGTCCTCGCCGCACGCCTCCCAGATGATCCGCGCGAGCTCGGCGACCGTGCGCTCGTCCGACGCGCTGATGTTGAAGTCCTCGTTGACGCCCGCCGGCGAGGCCATCGCGGTGACGATCCCGTCGGCGATGTCGTCGATGTGGGTGAGCGTCCGCGTCTGCGTGCCGTCGCCGAAGATCTGCAGTGGGCGCCGGCCTGAGAGCACCTTGCGGATGACGTCGGGGACCATGTGCGCGATGCCCGGCTCGTCCTCGGGCATCTCGCCCGGGCCGTACGCGTTGAACGGGCGGCAGATCGTGTAGGGCAGGCCGTGCTCGTCGTGCGCGGCGCGGCAGTACACCTCGCCCGTGAGCTTGGAGAACCCGTACGCCGACTTCGGCATCGGCGTGCTCCAGATGTGCTCCTCCGTCGTCGGGTACTCCGTCGCGCGCTCGAAGACCATCGAGCTCGACACGTAGACGACCCGCTCCACCGCGTGGTCGAGCGCGGCGCGGAAGACCGCGTTGTACAGCGCGTTGTTCACCTCGGTGAGCGTGTGCGGGAGCTTGTGGAAGTTCCCGATCCCGCCGACGATCGCGGCGAGGTGGATCACGTGCGAGCAGCCCTGGATGGCGTCGCGCGCGACGCCGACGTCGCGCAGGTCGCCGCGGTGGACCTCGCAGCCCTCGCGCATCCACTGCGGCGCATCGCGCTGGTCGCTGACGCGCACCTCCCATGCCGGATCGCGCAGCAGGCGGCGGACGACGGCGGCGCCGATGGTGCCCGCTCCGCCGGTGACGAGGACGCGTTTCACGCCGATGAGCGTAGTCCGCGGATCATCCGCTGGACCCCTCCGTAGCGGGTGGCGCCGAGGATCAGGCCCGCGATCGTGATCGGGACCATGAGCACGAAGCGCAGCAGGATCAGGTACGTCAGCGCGGCCGACGACGACTTCCCGAGCGCCTTGGAGCCGAGGATCACCGCCGCGTCCATCGTCCCCGCGTACCCCGGGCCGGCGGGGATCAGCACGAGCATGCTCGACAGGGCGAGCAGGTAGAGCGCCTCGATCACGTCGACGCCCAAGTCGGCGGCGACGGCGGTGAGGTACCAGACCGCTCCCTCGCAGGCCCAGACGAGCACGGTGAGGAACAGGACCTCGATGCCGTGCCTGCCGGTGGCGAGCTTGCGCGTCGCCGTGGCCATCGGGGCGATGAAGGCGATGACGCGCTTGAGGCGGCCGGTGCGGGCGAGCACTGCGGCGACGACGAGCACGACTGCCGCGGCGGCCGCGAACAGCAGCGCGGCGGTGCCGAGACGGTCGCCGAAGACGTCCGTGCCCGCTCCGCTCAGCAGGCCGTAGGCGAGGACGACGAAGAGCACGCCAAGCACGAGTACGTCGCAGAGGCGCTCGGCGATGAGGGTGCCGATGACGGTCCGGGCGTCGGTCTCGGCTCTCGGAGCCATGAGCATCACCCGGAGCGCGTCGCCGGCGCGGGCGGGGAGCACGTTGTTGCCGAGGTAGCCGACGGCGATCAGCGAGTACGAGTCGGCGCGGTGCGGCTTGGCGCGGTTCTCCACGAGCAGCACCTGCCAGCGCTCGCCGCGCAGGGCGCAGGCGCCGAAGTAGAGGACGATCGCGGCGAGCAGCGCAGTGAGATGCGACGCGCTCGTCGGGAACTCGGGTGGGTCCTGCTTGGACGCCCACCACACGAGCCCGGCGAGCATCGCGACGGAGACCACCGCGCCGAGCACGCCCACCGCCCGGCGACCGGCGGGGCGCCGGGACGCGGTGGGATCGGCTGTCGACACGCCTCAGATGGTAGGAGGAAGCAGCCCGTAGGGCGGCCGTGTGCGGCGCTTGACGTTCCTTCGCTTGCGGCGCATCGCGGGGAGCTTCGTCGCGGCTTCCCGGTAGGCGCCGAGCAGCTCGCGCTCGACGATCAGCGCGTAGGCGAGCGCCGCGGCCTCGTAGAGCGCGAGGTGCGGGAGGTCCTTGATCGCGTCTGCCGGGCGTTCGTTCTTGGCGAGCATGAGCAGGCGGTTGCGGAACTGCAGGCGGCGGTGCTCGGGCGCGACGCGGGCTCTCGTGCTCGGGCTGAAGAAGCGGACGTGGCGGCCGGTCGCCTTCGGTTCGTAGAGCGCGCGCCAGCCGGCGAGCCTCGCCCGCCACGCGAGGTCGGCGTCCGACGCCCACAGCGCGAGGTCCTCATCGAACACCTCGCCGTCGGGGGCGACGTCGTCGAGTGCCGAGCGGCGCCAGAGCGCGCAGGCTCCGTCGGCGCCGAAGACCTCGGCTCGTTGCGTGTACGCGGTCGCCGGGCGGTTGTGACCGACGACGTTGTTCTTACGGCGCTTGTCGAGCGACATCGCCGCGGCGTCGATCCTGGTCGGGTCGGCGTCGCGGAGGAGCTTCGGCGCCACGGCCGCGAGGCTCGGGTCGCCCGCGAGCGCGTCGTGGAGCGCCTGCGTCGCGCCGGGGTCGAGCACGCAGTCGGCGTTGCAGATGAGCACCGCGTCGGCTCGCTTGACGCGGTCGTCCGCGAGCCCGGCGTTCATCGCGGCCGCGTAGGACAGGCGCTCGTCGAGCGAGACCACGTGAGCGGCGTACTCGACGGCGACGTCGTGCGTCGCGTCGGTCGAGGCGTTGTCGATGACGACCGTCTCCACGCCGTCGAGGGCCGGCAGGCAGGTCCGCAGACGCTCCGCCTCGTCGACGGAGAGGACGAGCGCGACCACGCGCAGAGCCTTCGGCCGGCGGGAGAGGTCTCCGGCGTCGCCGCTCAAAGGAGCTCCTCGTAGACGGCGCGGGTCATCGCGGCGGTCTTCGCCCACGAGAACTGCGCGGCGTGCTCTCTCCCCTTCTTCGCGAGCTCTTCCCGGCGGTCGAGGGCGCGGACGATGGCTCCCGCGACCGAGGCCGGGCTGTGGGGGTCGAACAGCTCCGCCGCTCCTCCCGCGGTCTCGGGCAGGGCGGTCGCGTCGGCGCAGGCGACGGGGGTTCCGCGGGCCATCGCTTCGAGGATGACCAGCCCGAAGCCCTCGTAGAGCGACGGGTGGACGAGCACGGCGGCTCCGCGCATGAGCGCGTCGAGCCGCTCGTCGTCGACGTAGCCGAGCGGGCCGCCGACGCCCGCGATCACGAGCTCCATCCCCAGTCGTTGGGCGGCCTCCTGCGCCACGCCGAGGTTCTTCTTCGCGCGCACGTCGCCGACGGCGAGGAGGTAGTCGCCCGGCGGAGGCTCCGACGTCCCGATCGGCAGAGCGGGCGCCTCGGGGATCACGCGGATCTTCCCGCGGTCCACGCCGTACCGCGCGACCACGTCGTCGGCGGTGGCGGTCGAGGGGACGATGATCCGCTCGGCCGACCGGGCGGCGCGGGGTGTGAACGTCCGGTACTTCCACCGCGTGCGCGGCGTGAAGTCGTCCGGGAACGCCTCGAAGGCGAGGTCGTGGATCGTCACGACACCGGGGCAGGGACGGTTGAGCGGTAGGAAGCAGTTGGGCGCGTGGACCAGCGCGGCGCGCCGCCGGCGGAGGGCGCGTTGAAGGCCAACCTGCTCCCACAGCACCTCGGGCGCACCGCGCGGTACGCGCCCGGCGACGGGGACGACCGCGTCGCCCAGGGCCGTGGCCAGGCGGTCGACGTAGCGACCCCAGCCGCGCAGCTGCCCGGCCCTGCCTTCGGTGACGTCGAGCACGACGGTTCCCATTCGCGCGCGACCCTACGAGGTCGTAAGGTCCCGCCGACGCATGGCCGCCGCCATCGAGCTTCCCGAACCTGCGTCCCGGGCTCAGCTGCGTGAGCTCTCGTGGATCTTCGACATCCCGATCGACCTCGGACGCCCCGACGAGCTGCTGCAGCGCATCACCGGATGGTGCGAGGAGCGCGAGCCGGGCGCTCCCCCGCGGCAGGTCATGTACGCGAACGCGCACGTGCTCAACCAGTCCGCGCGCAACGACCACCTGCGCCGGGCGCTCATGTCCGCGGACCTCGTCTACTGCGACGGGTACGGCGTGCGGCTCGCGGCGAAGGCCCTCGATGCGCCGATCCCGCACCGGATGACGGGCGCGGACTGGATCTGGTCGCTCGCGGCGCTGTGCCAGGCGACCGGGCAGTCGATGTACCTGCTCGGCTCGGACGCGGGGATCGCGCGGCAGGCGGCCGAGCGGCTCGAGCAGTCGTTCCCCTCGCTCGAGGTGGTCGGGAGCCACCACGGCTACTTCGACGTCGGCTCGCCCCACGACGACCGCGTCATCGAGCACATCAACGAGCGGCGGCCGAGCATCGTGCTGGTCGGCATGGGGACGCCGAAGCAGGAGGACTGGGTGCAGCGCAACGCCCATCGCCTCGACGTGGACGTGGTGTGGACGGTGGGTGCGCTCTTCGACGTCGTCTCGGGCAAGGTCCCGCGGGCGCCGAGCTGGCTGGCCGACAATGGGCTGGAATGGATCTTCAGGTTGGCGATCGAGCCGGGTCGCATGTGGCGGAGGTACTTGCTGGGCAACCCGGTGTTCGTTCACCGGGTGATGACCCAGGCCCGCGCCCGGCAGGCCGACGGCGCGTAGCGCAGCTCGTCCTCGTCGCGCTGTCCGCCGCGGCGGCGCTGAACATCGCCGACTGGGCCGGGGTGACCGGCGCGGCGGTGGTGCCGGACGTCGCGCGCGTGATGGCGGTGACCGTCGCGCTGTTCGCCGTCTGCGGGTTCGGCTGGACGCGGCTGCTGCTGCCGGCCGAGCTGCGGACGTACGAGCTGCTGTGGGTGCTGCCGATCGGCGCGTGCGCGTGCGCGTTGGAGCTGGCGGTCCTCGGCTACCTCCACGTTCCCTTCACCGCGAACCTCGCGATCGTCCTCGCCGGCTCTGCACTGCTCGCCGCGCATGCATGGGGTCTGACCCCGTTCATGCGAGGCTCGGCCCCCGCCCCGCCCCTCTCCGCCCGCGTCTCCGCTGCCGCCTGGCCGCTCTGGATCGCCGCGCTCCTCGCGTGCGTCGTGCTCATCCCGACGTTCCGGGCGGGGTTCCTCACGGTGCAGGGAACCGGGTCGGACGCCCATCTCGCGACGGGCACGGCGCACTTCCTGCAGGACCATCCGCCGACCGCGATCGACGTGACCGAGCCGATCGATCGCGTCCCGCTCGTCTGGCGCTCCAAGCCGCCGATCTACTACCCGCTCGCCGCCGTCGCGTCGTTGAGCGGCGTCGCGACGTGGGAGGCGTTCGCGACCGTCGCGGCCGTGCTCTTCGCGTTGACGGCGCTCGGGTTCTTCCTGCTCGCGCGGTCGGCGCTCGGAGCGTCGACCGTGGCGGCGGCGTGCGCGATGGCGGTCGTCGGCCTGGATCGCGTCGCGCTGCACACGGTGCTGCACCCGTACTGGAACCAGCTCTGGGGGTTCTTCGCGCTGCCGTTCGCGCTGGTGCTGGCGTGGTGGGCGGTGCGCGCGCGGACGCGCGGCGCCGTCGTGCTGCTCGTGGCGTTCCTGCTGGTCGGCGCGTTCGCGTACCCGCTGGCGCTGCCGATCCCGCTGCTCGCGCTCGCCGCGCTGCTGTGGCCCGAACGCGGGCGGCTGCGCGGGCTGTGGCGCGGGCGGCGGTCGCTGATCTGGATGGTGCCGCTGGCGGTCGTGCTGCTGGTGCCGGCGCGGGGCGTGGTCGAGAAGATGAACGCGGCCGCGAAGGTCGTGCTGCCCGGCGAGTCGCTGCGCACGTGGGGCGGCGACCTGACGGGCTTCATCCCCGAGCACCAGTTCCTCGGCATGCCGTCGACCTCGATGCTCGTCCTGCTCACGGTGCCGCTGCTGATCGCGATCGTGCTCGAGCTGCGCCGCCAGCCGCGCGCCCTCGCCTGGTCGCTCGGCGCGGTGCTGCTGTTCGGCGCGGTCGCCGCGGCGTGGTTCCGGCCACGCGACTTCGGGTGGTACTTCCACTTCAAGGCCTTGGCGTTCGTCGGGCCGCTCGCGCTGCTCGTGGCGACGGTTGGCGTGTCGCGGCTGCGGCGGTTCGCGTGGATCCCGCTGGCGTTCCTCGTGCTGCTCGGCGTGCAGGGCGCGCGGGACGAGACCGTCGTGACGTTCGACCAGACGCCGCGCACGGTCACCTCGCTGCGCGACGTCGACGCGGCACTGCCGCCCGGGACGTCCGTGCGGCTCGACGTCGATCCCGGCCGTCAGCTGTGGGTCGCGTACTTCCTAGCGTCGCAGCCGCTGTGCTCCGAGAAGCCGTTGCTGAACACGAGCTACCCGCACGTCCCCGTCTCCCGCCGCGCCGACTTCGCGCTTGTGCAGCTCGGCTTCACGAAGCCCCGCGACGTCGCCGGCCAAGCGGTGTGGAGCAACGCCGACTTCGCGCTCTACCGGCTGCGCGGCGGCCTGCCCGGCCCCGAGAACTGCTCGCAGAAGATGGTCCAGCCGTACGAGCAGATCTCCGTCGGAGGAACCGCGTCGTGATCGCCCACCTCCTCGCCGTCGCGCGACTCCCACCGCGTGTCTCCGCGTTCTACGCGCGAGCGCTTCTCACCGCGCGGCGGCAGGGCGACGACTGGAGCCTCGCGGTCGTCACGCGGCCCGCGGAGCTCGCGACGATCCTCCGCCTCGCCCGCGGCCGCACGAACGTCGTCGAGATCGGGACGGCGACGGCGTGGACGTCGTGCGCGCTCGTCCTCGCCGACCGCAAACGCCGCGTGCTCACCCTCGACGTGGTCGAGCGCGACCACCGCGACCGCTACCTCGCGCTCCTCCCCGCCGACGCCCGCGCCCGCCTCGACCTCCGCACCGCCGACGGCGCCGAACCACCGGAAGACGCCCGCGACGTCGACCTCCTCTTCATCGACGGCGAGCACGACGAAGCCTCCACCCGCCGCTTCTTCGAAGCCTGGAAGCCCCGCCTCGCCCCGGACGCGCTCATCCTCTTCCACGACTTCGGCGACCCCGACTACCCCGGGGTCGAACGAGCCGTCCGCGCCCTCGGCCTCACGGGCCGGGCTCACCGCCGCGTCTTCGCGGCGACGGTCTGAAGCGCCGCGACCATCGCCTGCTCCGTTCGGTCGGCGGCGTAGGCCTTGACGCGCTCGTGGCCGGCGGTCGTGAGGCGGGAGCGGAGGGCGTCGTCTTCGAACGTGAGGGCGATGAGCTCGGCGAGGACGGCGGCGTCGCGGTCGTCGGGGAGGAGCGCGGCGTCGCCGGCGACCTCGGGAACGCCTCCGGAAGGTCGGGCGATGACGGGGACGCCGGCGGCGAACGCCTCGAGAAGCGGGATGCAGAAGCCCTCGTGCTCCGAGAGCGAGACGAAGACCGACGCCGCGGCGTAGCGGGCGGCGAGCTCCCCGTCGGAGAGGCTGCTCTCGATCGTCACCGCTCCCGGCGCGAGCGTCTCGGCGAGGTCGGTGAGGGCGCGGACGTACGCGGCGTTGAGCGGCTCGCCGACGAGGACGAGCCGGGCGTCGGGGATCCGGTGGCGACGGAGGAGCGCGAGGACGCGGATGAGCTCGTCCTGGCGCTTGTGCGGCGCGAGGCGGCCCACGAAGAGCAGCGTGGGCGGAGACGGCGCGGCGGGCGGAGACGACGCGCCCGGCGACGCCCCGCCGAAGAGGATCGGGATGACGACGTCGGAGCCCAGCTCGGCGGCGTTGAACGCGCTGACGCCGGCGACGAGGTCGGCTCGCTCGGCGAAGCGGGGGAGCTGGCGGCGGCCGAGGGCGCACTGGATCGCGACCATCGGCTCGTAGTCCCAGAACCAGCTGGCCGGGGTGACGTTGTGCGAGAGGAGGAGCGTCGGGTTCGGGAGGTCGAGGACGCCCGACAGCCGCGGCGCGTACGCGGAGAAGTGGACGAGCAGGACGTCGCCGGGCGCGGCGGCAAGCGTGTCGAGCGGCGCGACGCGGTCGCCGATCCGCGGGTCGATGTGGACGGCGACGTCGCGGCCCCCCCAGCCGCGCCGGGCGAAGCGGTCGCGCCAGGCGAGGGCCTGCCGGGTCACGGCGTCGACCGGGCCGGCGCCGGAGAGGACCTGGTGGACGATCACTTGCCGGGTTGCTCGAGCCGCTCGACGCGTTCCTCGAGCTCGGCGAGCCGGATCGCCACGTGCATGTTGAACCGCGTCTGCTGCGCGAAGGCGTCGCCGACGTACTGGCGCAGCGCCCGCGCGAGCGCGCGCTTCGTCCACGTGATCGGGCCGCCGAAGCGGCGGGTGGAGCGAACGACGGAGAGGTCGGGCTCGATGACCGCCCACTCGAGCAGCCGCTCCGTCGAGACGCGGTCGGTGGGCTCGACCGCGAAGCCCGAGAGGTCGTCGGCGTAGAGGCCGCGCGCTCGCGCCTCGGCGGCGCGACGGCGCGCGAGAAGAAGGGGGTCGGAAGGCGCCGGCGACTCGGCGCGGGGGTCCGAAGGCGCCGGCGGGTCGGCGCGGCGCGGGGTCTCGCCGCTCACGCGACCAGCGCCTCCCGCCGGTAGTACGCGATGCCCTCCTCGGACGGGCCGTCGAAGACGACCGCGCCGTGGTCGAGGACGATGACGCGCTCGCAGGTGCGCTCGATCAGCGCGGCGTCGTGCGACACGAGGACGAGCGTCGCGCCGCCCGCGATCTGGGACGCGATCCGCTCCTCGCAGCGCCGCTGGAACGCCTCGTCGCCGACCGCCAGCACCTCGTCCACCAGCAGCACGTCCGGCTCCAGGTGCGCGGCGATCGCGAACCCGAGCCGCAGGAACATGCCCTGCGAGTACGTGGCGACCGGCAGCTCGGCGAACTCGCCGAGGTCGGCGAAGGCGAGGATGTCCTCGATCCGCTCGTCGACCTCCGCCCGCGTGAGACCGTGCAGCGCGGCGTTCAAGTAGACGTTCTCGCGGCCGGTGAAGCCACGGCCGAACCCCGCGCCGAGCTCGAGCTGCGCGACGACCCGCCCGCCGACCTCGACGCTCCCCCGGTCCAGCGGCACGATCCCCGCGAGCACGCGCAGCGTCGACGTCTTCCCCGCCCCGTTGCGCCCGACGACGCCCAGCGTCGAGCCTGGCTCCACATGGAACGACACGTCGCGCAACGCCTGCACCGGCGGCGGTCCGCCGCGGCCCGTGCGGAAGAGCAGCTCCTTCAAGGATCGCCCCGGATCGGCTCGCACCGCGAACGAACGAGAGGCGTTCGCGACGACGATCTCCCCCGGCCGGATCACACCAGCACCGCCAGATCGCGCTGGAGGCGAGCGAACACGGCGCGGCCGGCCACAAGGCACACAACGGCGGCCACGACGACGTACACGAGCACCGCGACGCTCGGCGCTGCGCCGCCGTAGAGCACGTCCCGCACGGCCACGATGTACGGCGCCATCGGGTTCAGCCACTCGATCGCGAACTGGGCCGCGTCGCGGCTCGTGACGCTCTCGGCGCTGAAGAAGATCGGCGACAGGAAGAACCACGGCAGCAACGCGGCGGACAGGATGGGCGCGACGTCGCGGAAGTGCGCGTGCAGCGCCGCGACGGCCAGCGAGAAGCCGAGGACGAAGACCGCCAGGCACGCGAGCACGACGGGCAGCAGCAGCAGCGCCGGATCGAGCGTGTGCCGGATGAGGAGGACGGCGACGGTCAGGACGGCGAGGACGACCAGGAAGGTGATCAGCTGCACCGTCACGACCGCCGCCGGGATCGTCTCCCGCGGGAACCGCGCCTTGCGGATCAGCGCGCCCTGGTCCAGCAGCGACGTCGCCGCCTGCATCACCGCCTGCGAGAAGAAGATCCAGACGACCAGCCCGCACAGGAGGAACAGCGGGTAGTCCTCGTAGGAGAACGTCTCGAGCACGACGTCGAACAGGAACCAGTACGCCGCCATCAGGACGAGCGGGTTGATGACGTACCACGCCACGCCCAGCACGGAGCCCTGGTACTTCTGGCGCAGCTCGCGCCGGACGAGCTGCTCGAACAGGAACCGCGACCGCGCCATGCGGCCGGGAGGCTACGTGGTCGCGAAGAAGCTCAGCGCCCGTTCGGCGACGAGGTCGGGCTGCTCGTCGGGGAGGAAGTGGCTCGCGCCGCGCACCAGCTCGATGTCCGGCGCCCAGCGGACGACCGGATCTCGGCTGCCGCCGAGGAAGAGCATCGGCACGTCGGGCCGCTCCCGCACCTGCCGCATCATCGACGGGAGGTCCTCGAGGAGGGCACGCCGGTAGTACTGCTGCGAGACGTGGCGGCGCCCCGGCTCGCTCAGCATGGCGACGTAGTGCTCGATGTCCGCCCGCGGCACGCCGCTCGAACGCATGATCGTCGCCGCGAGCTGCGGCCCAAGGCGCTTGCCGGCCGTCGCGAGCACCGGCATGTGCGCGATCCCGAGCAGGTTGCGCGGGTCGTACGACCGCCTGAAGAGCGACGGGACGTCGATGATCATCGCGCCGGCGACGCGCTGCGGGGCTTCGACGACGATGAGCTGCGCCGTCACCGCTCCCCAGTCGTGCCCGATCACCCGGAACCGGTCGACGCCGAGCGAGTCCAGCGTGAAGAGCACGTCCGCGGCGAACTGCGGCTTGTCGTAGCCGTCCGGCGGCGCCGGCGACTTGCCCAGCCCGCGGAGATCGAGCGCGATGCAGCGGTACGTCCCCGACAGCCGCGGGATGACCCGCCGCCACATCGTGGAGTCCTGCGGCCAGCCGTGGAGCAGGACGAGCGGGTCGCCAGTGCCCTCGTCGGCGGCGACGTGCAGGCGGACGGGATCGGTCACGGCTCGACCTTGCCCTTCGGGACGTCGACCTCGCGACCGATGTCGGGGCGCTGCTCGCACAGGCGCTTGAGCCGCTCGAGCGACTCGACGTTGCGCCCGCGGACGAGGAGATGGGTGGCCGGGTTGAACACGAACGCGGTCAGGAAGTCTCCCGGATCCTCGCGCAGCGTGACGTGCGAGCCGTTGCCCTCCTCGCGGATCGTGATGTCGACGACCGCGGTGCCGAGCGGCCGCGCACGCGCCTTAAGGATGAGCTTGTGCGGCTGGTCGACCTCGAGCACCTGCGTGTGGTCGTTCAGATGGAGTGGACCGACGCCAACTTGGTGGTGGAAGCGGGTGCCCGCCGCGGGGAAGCCGGGGTCGGCGCCGCGCATCTTGCGCGAGCCGACGACCCAGTCGCCGTAGGAGCGCCAGTCGGCGAGGACGGCGAAGACGCGATCGGGGGAGACGTCGATGTTGATCTCGTTGATGGCCATGAGGGGTAAGGGCCTACCCGATGCCCGACGCGATCGTCATCGGCGCCGGCCCGAACGGGCTCACCGGCGCGAACGTGCTCGCCGACGCCGGCTGGGACGTCCTCGTTCTGGAGGCGCAGGCGGAGCCCGGCGGCGCCGCTCGCAGCGGCGAGCTCGTCGAACCCGGCTTCATCAGCGACCTCTTCAGCGCCTTCTACCCCCTCGGGATCGCGTCGCCGCACCTGCGCGCGCTGGGGCTCGAGGACTTCGGCCTGCGCTGGGTGCACGCCGAGGCGGTCGTCGCCCACCCGCGTGCCGACGGCACCTGCGCGACGCTGTGGCGCGACATCGATCGCACCGCCGAGTCGGTCGGCGCCTTCGCGCCCGGCGACGCCGATGCCTGGCGCCGGCTGAGCCACGCCTGGGCGCGCGTGCAGCCCGCGTTCGTCTCGGCGCTCATGCAGCCGTTCCCGCCCGTGAAGCCGGCCGTGCGGCTGCTGCGCGCACTCGGTTCCACGAAGGAGATCCTCGACTTCGCGCGGCTCGGCCTCATGCCGCTGCGCCGGCACGTCGACGAGGAGTTCCGCGGCGACGGCGCCGCCCGGCTGCTGGCCGGCAACGCACTGCACGCCGACGTCACGCCCGACAGCGCCGGCAGCGCGCTGTACGGGTGGGTGCTCGTCGGGATCGGGCAGACGCTCGGCTGGCCGGTGGCGCACGGCGGCGCCGGCGCTTTGACCGGCGCGCTGGTGAAGCGGCTGCGGGCCCGCGGCGGCGAGGTGCGGTGCGGCGCCGAGGTGACCGACGTGCTCGTGCGCGGCGGCCGCGCGGTCGGCGTGCGGACCGCCGATGGAGTCGAGCATCGAGCTGACCGCGCCGTGCTCGCCGACACCGGAGCGCCCGCGCTGTACGAGCGGATGCTGCCGCCCGAGCACCGCATCGAGCTCAAGCGGTTCCAGCGCGACCAGGGCACGGTGAAGGTCGACTGGACCCTCGACGGGCCGATCCCGTGGACGCACGAGGACGCGCATCAGGCGGGGACGGTCCACGTCACCGAGGGGCTCGACATGCTGAGCGAGCACGCGGCGCAGCTCACCCGCGGCGAGCTGCCGACGAACCCGTTCCTCCTCCTCGGCCAGTACGCGCGCTACGAGCCGAATCGCGTTCCCTCGCCCGGCAAGGAGGTCGCCTGGGCGTACACGCACGTGCCGCCCGATGCGTGGCACGAGGACGAGCGCGAGGCGTTCGCGGATCTGATGGAGGAGCAGGTCGAGCGCGTCGCGCCCGGGTTCCGCAAGCTCATCCGCAAGCGCCACGTCTTCACGCCGGTCTCGCTGGAGGCGGCGAACCAGAACCTCGTCGGCGGCGCGGTCAACGGCGGCACGGCGCAGATCCACCAGCAGCTGGTGTTCCGTCCCGCGCCCGGGCTCGGTCGCACCGAGACGCCGGTCGACGGGCTCTACCTCGCGTCCGCGTCCGCCCACCCGGGCGGCGGCGTGCACGGCGCGGTGGGCGCCAACGCTGCGCGGGCGGCGCTGAACTCGGTCGCGCGGCGTGGCGTGCCGCGGATCCTGCGCCGCCTCGCGTAGAACGCGGCGAGCCCGCTCGGCGGCCGGCCGCCCGTCGAGAGGTACGAGCCGGCGAGGATGAGCAGCAGCCCGGCGATCGCCGACGCCGTGAGCGACTCGTCGAGGATCAGCACTCCCAGTGTCACCGCGACGACCGGGTTGACGTAGGTGATGACCGACGCGCGGCTCGGGCCGACCGCGGCGATGAGGCTGAACCAGAGCACGAACGCGAGCGCGGTGCAGACGGCGCCGAGCACGATCAGCGACGCCAGCGACTCGGTCGTGGGCGTCTCGGTCGGCGCGGAGATGACCGCGGCGGGGGCCAGCAGCACGCCCGCCATCGCGAGCGCGACCGCCATCGACCCGATCGCCGGCCGGTCCGCCAGCCGGCGCTTGATGATCATCGGCCCGATCGCGTAGCCGACGGTCGCGGCGAGGACCGCCAGCGCGCCGACGAGCTCATCCGTGTCGCCCGACACGTCGACGCCGAGCAGCAGGACCACGCCCGCCAGCCCGACGAACAGCCCGGCGAGCCGGATGCCGCCCACCCGCTCCTCCGCGTCGTAGCGGATGGCGATCAGCGCGATGGTCAGCGGAAGCGCGGCGATGAGGATCGCGGTCAGCGAGCTCGACACATGCTGCTCGCCGTACGCGATCAGCGGGAACGGCAGCACGACCTCGAACACCGCGAACCCGAACAGCGCGACCCACCGGTCCCCGAGCCCCTTCAGCGCGCCCGTGCGGTGGGCGATCGGCAGCAGCAGCGCGGCGGCCAGCGCCACGCGAGCGAAGCTCACGAACGTGGGCGAGAGCCCATCGTCGACCGCGACCTTGATGAAGAGGTACGGCATGCCCCAGACGACCGAGACGGCGGCGAAGAGAGCCCAGGCACGCGGCGACATCGCCTGAAGGTAACGACGAGGGGCCCGCCCGCCGACAACGGACCCCTCATCTGTCGCTTACTTGAACGAGAAGAGCGCCGTCTTGTCGATGCCCTCCCCTGCAAGCGGGGCGGTCACCGTGATCGACCGGCACGTGCCGGCCCACGCCTTGTTCGTCTTCCAGTTGTACTGCCAGACACCGTCACCGACGTGGTTCCAATCGCCGGCGGACGACGCGTACGTCTCGACCGCGTCGGAAGCCAGGCTCGTCGCGCACGCGGTCGGGCTCTGCTGCAGCAGCAGACCGGGGTCCGTGGTGATCGGGTCGCCGTCGCCGTCGGTGACGCGCAGCTTGATCGGGATGTTCTGGCCGGCCTTCGCCGCGTTCGTGACGTCCATGTCCACCGGGCTGTAGAAGCCCGTGAACGTCAACAGGCACGGCGACAGGTAGCCGGTCGGATCGAAGCCGGTCAGGGTCGAGTTCGAAGCTCCCGTGCAGCGCCACGGCGAGAAGTCGACCGGGTTGGATGTGTTGCTCGTCGCGTACACGACGTTCTTCGCCCCGCCGGGTGCAACAGCGGTCCCTCCGTACGCAACCGGGATCTGCGCCGCGTACCCCGGCTCACCGGATGTGCCCGCGACCGCGGTCGGCTTCACGGTGCCGAACCAGTTGTGTTCGGCGTTGATCGTGTTCGTCAGCAGCGTCCGCGCCTCGATCGCGCTGTACCAGTTCCCGCTGAGGTCGTTGTCGTTGATCTCCACGCCGCTCGTCGGGTTGGCAAGGGGCGAGAACATCTCGTCGCGGAAGAGGACGCCCATCGTCCAGTTCCCGGTGATCGTGTTGTTCTTGACGTAGAGGCCGCTGACGTCGTTGACGAGATGCAGGCCGGTGCGGTTGTTCGTGATGTCGCTGCGCGTCAGCCGGAAGCCGTCGGCGCTTTCGACGTAGACGCCGTTGCGGTTGCCGAAGACACCGACCTGCAGTACCTGCACGAAGTCCCCGTGGACCTTCAGGCCGTAGCTGTTCGCGTTGCTCGCCCAGTCGGTGGTGTTGTTGCCGTCGCGGGTGATGCCGACGCTCTCGACGACGCTGAACGCGCCGCCCGCGGTGATCTCGAGCGTGTGGCCGGCCGTCTTCGGGCCGGAGATGATCGTCCGCGTCGGCCCCGCTCCGGCGATGTCGACGCCGATCTTGTTCACGGTCACGGACTCGTTGTACGTGCCCTCGCCAACAAGGACGAAGCCGTTCGGATCGACCGCATCGACGCCGGCCTGGATGGTCTTCAGCGGCGATGTTTGGCTGCCGTCGTTGCTGTCGTCGCCGGTCGCCTGGTCAATCCAGCATGGGTCGGTGCAGGTCGCCGCGGCGGTGGGTGCGGCGAAGACAGCGAAGAGGGCGAGGGCAGCGAGCAGCCCTCGGGACGTGCGTCGGCCCGGCATGTACGACCTCCTTGGCTCTCAGGCACCTCCCGGGGAGAACCTTGCCTAACGCGCCAACCGTCGTGGCGCCGAGAACTGGCGGTCAGTAAGCGCCCCGTCGCGCAAGCACGGCGGGGATGGTCTTCAGGAGGATCGTGAGATCCAGGAACGGCGACCAGCGCTCGAGGTAGAGGAAGTCGAGGCGGACGAGGTCGTCGAAGTCGAGGTCGGAGCGGCCGGAGACCTGCCAGAGGCCGGTGATGCCGGGGAGCACGAGGTAGCGCTTCTTGTGCCAGCTCTCGAGGCGTTCGAAGTCGCGCATTGGCAGCGGGCGCGGGCCGACGAGCGACATCTGCCCCTTGAGGACGTTGACGAGCTGGGGCAGCTCGTCGAGCGAGAACTGGCGCAGCAGGCGGCCGACCGGCGTCAACCGCGGGTCGTGCTTCATCTTGAAGATCGCACCGTTCGCCTCGTTGAGCGACTCGAGGTCCGCCTGCCGCTGGTCGGCGTCGCGGTACATCGTGCGGAACTTGAAGCAGTCGAACGGCGCTCCGCCGATGCCCGGGCGAACGGAGCGGTAGATGACCGGGCCGCGGCTCGACAGCTTCACTGCGATGGCGATCGCCAGCAGGACCGGGCTCGAGAGGAGGAGGAGGAGCGTCGCGCCGACGAGGTCGAACGACCGCTTGACCGCGTAGTCGACGCCCTCGAAGACCGGCGGCTTGAGCTCGAAGAGCGGGACCGACTGCCCGGGGACGAACTCCGCGCGGTGGATGAGGATCTCCATCGTCGACGGCGCGACGTGGACGCGGACGCCACGCTGGTGGCACGCGTCGACGAGCTCGACCGCCTCCTGCTGCGGGAACGCGGGGTCGGCGATGATGACCTCGTCGACCTTGTTCGCCGTGACGATGCGGCCGATGTCGCGCAGGTTCCCCAGCGAGCGCAGCCCGTTGTCGGGGCGCGGGGTCAGCGACACGAACCCGACGACGTTGATGATCGACTGCCCGTCGCCGAGGGCGTGCGCGACCGCCTCGATGTGCTCCCCCGTGCCGACCAGCAGCGCACGGCGGCGGTAGCCGGCGGCGCGCAGGATGATCCCCGTCGCGCGGTCGTAGAGGAACCGCAAACCGCCGACGCACAGCACGGCGAAGGCGAGCGAGCCGTAGAAGATGTAGTAGCTCGAGAACTCCTCGCCGTTGACCACGGCGAAGGCGAGCGCGACGAGCATGACCTGGAACAGCGACGTCGTGATGCGCGTGAGGCCCGGACGGACCGACCGGCGCGCGTAGAGGTCCCCGCGCGCGAAGAGCAGCACGGTGACGAGGAAGACGAAGGCGACGATGTCGCGGGTCTGCTCGTAGACCTCGTTCGTGTCGAGGTCGCCCAGGACGGCGTCCTTGAGGGCGAGCGCGACGAAGATCGCGCCGCCGACGCCGACGAGGTCGAGCACGAGCAGCGACAGCACCCTGGAGGCGCTGCGCAGGGTGTCCATGCGGAGCACGAACGAGAGCAGCGGCGGCCTCTTGCGCCGGACGTCGTGGTCGGGCAGCGTCGGGTCGGGCCGCGGGGGCTGCGTCTCCTGAGTCGTCGCGTATCGCGACTCGGGTGCCTGGGTCGTAGGCGGCATGGGTCCGGGATCCGTAACGGCCGAGCGCCGGGAATGATGCGCTCTTTCGCTGTCACTTGCGTGCGCGAGCGGCCTTCAGGTCCTTCTTCCGTACCTCCTTCGATAGGACGTACCTGCCGTCCTCCCGGGTCGTCGCCAGCCCCTGCTTGACGAGACGCTTGCACACGACCGGACACCGTTTGCACCGAGGCGCGCTCTTGCAGCACCTCTTCTTCGGCTTGATCGCCTTGGCTCCCAAGGGTCCCAACCATAGTGTCGAGCTGTTGGGGCGATCCTTCAGCTTCGCCCGCCGGGGCCGATCCAGCGAGCGTGCAGCGCACCTTCCAGCTCGCCGTCGCCTTCGTGCTGGTGATGGGTCTCGGGACCGCACTTCCGGGTGTCGCCGGCTCGGCCGGTGGTTGTGCGGCCCGGCACGTCGCATCTGCCGGTGGTGTCGCGACCGACGATCGAGCTGCTGGACGGGTGTGAGGGCGCGGCGCTGTCGTTGTCCTACACCGGCCGCGCGGTGCGGGCGACCTAGTCCTCGAGCCGCTCGACGTCGAGCGGGCGCAGCGGCACCGGCGAGGCGACGACGAACGAGCTCGTGGTCTGGCCGAAGAGCAGGAACTGATCGAGCACCTCCTCCAGGTGCTCCATCGAGCGGGCGTGGAGCTTCAGCAGGAAGCAGTCCTCGCCGCTGATGCGGTCGCACAGGACGACCTCCGGCAGCTCCTTCGCGAGCTCGGCGATCTTGGGGAGCTGGCGTGCCGCCGGACGGACGCGGACCCAGGCGGCGAGCGGCAGGCCGAGCGCGGTGGCGTCGATGTCCACGCGTCTGGTGATGACCTGCGCCTCTTCGAGGCGTGCGAGGCGCTCGCCGACCGCCGGTGGGGAGAGGTTCACGCGGCGGGCGAGCTCCGCTCTCGTCAGCTGCGGTTCGCCGGCGAGCTCGGCGATGAGCTTGCGGTTGAGGTCGTCGAGAAGGTCGTTCATCGGTCCGGCCTTGCTTGTGAAGGCGGTGGGTGGTTGATGCCGTCGTTGCGAAGGCTACCGGGCGGTTCGAGCGGTGATCATGTACGGAGATGCCGCGCCGTTCCGTTCCGCCGGAGCTGTACTTCGTCGTCTCGGCCGTCTTCCACTACCTCGGGCCGGCGTTCGCGGTGCTGCTGTTCGTGCGCGTCGACGTGCTCGGCGTGGCCTGGCTGCGGATCGCCTCGGCGGCGGTCGTGTTCGCTGTGTGGCGACGGCCGTGGCGGGTGTTGCGGCAGCGGCTCGTTCTGGCGTGGGGCGTGCTGCTCGCCGCGATGAACGTGTGCTTCTACGTGGCGATCGACCGGTTGCCGCTGGCGACCGTGGCGGCGATCGAGTTCCTGCCGGTGATCGGGCTGGCGGCGCTGGGCGCGAGGTCGTTGCGGAACGGTGTGGCGCTGGCGCTCGCCGTGCCGGGCGTGTACCTGCTGACGGGCCTGCGGTTCTCGGGCGAGCCGCTCGGCGTCCTGCTCGCCTTCTGCAATGCCGCGCTGTTCGCCGGCTACATCGTCCTCGCCGACCGGGTGGCGAAGCGGCCGTCGCTGGCGGGGATCGACGGCCTTGCGGGGGCGATGCTCGTCGCGGCGGTCGTCGTGACGCCGGTCGGCGGGTGGTCCGCTGCGTCCGTGTTCGATGACCCGGTGGCGCTGTTGGCGGGCGTGGGCGTCGGGCTGTCGTCGTCGGTGATCCCGTACGTGGCCGACCAGCTCGCGCTCGCCCGGCTGTCGCGCGCGACCTACGCGCTGATGGTGTCGCTGCTGCCGGCGACGGCGACCGTCATCGGCGTCGTCGTCCTGACGCAGGTGCCCTCGGTGCGGGAGGTGATCGGGGTGGCGCTCGTCGTGGCCGGCGTCGCGCTCCACCGCGAGTCAGCGGCGGCGGAGGACGCGGCTGTCGTCGGGGCGCCTGAGCGTGAGCCGCGCCGCGTCGCAGTGCTCGAGCAGCGCCTGAGCGAACTTCCGTGACGTCTGAAGCTCGTCCCTGAGGCGAGCGAGCGTGATCTGTCCCTCGGCGCCGATGATCTCCTGCACGCGCCGGCTCACCCCGGCGAGAGCGTCCGGATGAGCCCACATGTTCCGTCCGATCCGCGTCGCCCGTCCCGCGTCTCGCAGGTCGGCGAGATAGCGAACGTCGTCGCCCAGCTCCGCCTCGGTCGGAGGCTCGTGTCCCGCGGCCTTCAGCCGCTCCTCCAGCGCGAGCGCCTCCACCCCGAGCTCCTTCTCGGCCGCCGCGCCGTCGCCGCCGCGAGCCGCCGCCGCCCCACCGTCGCGAGTCTCCGCCGCCGCCCCCTCGCGGGTCTCCGCCGGCCGCTCCCCCTTCGCGATCTTCGCCAGCCGCGCCAGGGCGTCTCGGCTCGGCCCGTGCTTCTTCGCGGCCGGATCGAGGACGACGCCCCCACCGAGGGTGTCCGGCGGCGCGATGGAGCGCACCACCACGTGGTCTCCGGCGCGGGCCAGGAGCGGCTGCTCGAGGCGCAGCTGCCAGAACCGGCCGCCGAGCTCCGCCAGCCGGCCGGGCGCCTCGCGCGTCCCGTGGTGCACGTGCACGCGCTGGCCGTGCTCGGCGTCATGCAGCTGCAGCGCCGCGTCGATGACGTACGTCGGCGCGACCCCACCGAGGACGTCGCCGCGCGCGACCTCCCGGACCTCGACGCCGGTCAGGTTCACCGCGACGCGCTGGCCCGCCTGGGCGCGCTCGACCGGCTCATCGTGAACCTGCACCCCGCGCACGCGCGCGCGCCGGCCGCTCGGCTGGATGGCCAGCTCGTCGCCGCGGCCGATCGAGCCCGACCACAGCGTCCCGGTGACCACCGTGCCGGCTCCCTTGATGGTGAAGGCGCGGTCGATGTGGAGGATCGGCTCGTCGTCCGGCCGGACCCGGCCGGGCAGCGAGGCGGCGACGCGGTCGAGCGCCGCGGCCACCCGGTCGACGCCCTTCGCCGTCTTCGCCGAGCACGCCACGACCTCCGCGTCCGGGAAGAGCTCCTGCGCCTCCAAAGTTGCCATCTCCGGATCGGCGACGTCGGACTTCGTGATGGCGACGACGCCGTGCTGGACGCCGAGGCTGGCGAGGACGGCGGCGTGCTCGCGAGTCTGCGGCATCACGCCGTCGTCGGCGGCGATGACCATGAGGAAGAGGTCGATCCCGGTGGCGCCGGCGACCATGGTGCGGACGAAGCGCTCGTGGCCGGGGACGTCGACGACCGAGAGGCGCCTGCCGCTCGGCAGCTGCAGCGGCGCGTAGCCGAGCTCGATCGAGATCCCCCGCTGTTGCTCCTGCGGCAGCCGGTCGGTGTCGACGCCGGTCAGCGCTCTGACGAGCGCCGTCTTCCCGTGATCGATGTGCCCTGCGGTGCCGAGCGTCAGCGGAGCCAAGGCCGTCGATCGTCGCAGACGACCGCTCAGGGTTCGTCGATGCGACTACGCTCGGATTCGATGGCTCGGTTGTTCGGCTCTCGCCAACCCGCGGCACAGCGGCCGTCGCTGTCGCTCGACCGGATCGGCCCCACGACGCTCCCCGCGCCGGACCACATCGCGATCTGGCCGCTCGAGCGCGGAGAGGTCGGGATCGACGTCTCCTACGCAGGCTCCACCGGCATCGAGCTCGCCCGCCGCGTCGAAACCGCCCTCCTCGACGCCGGAGTCCAGGCGTCGGTCCGCCGCGACCCCGAACGCGACTGGTGGTCGATCCGCCTGACCGTCCCGCCGCTCGTCGTCGGCGACATCGTCGACCGGTTCCTGGCGAGCACCCGCTAGAGCGCTCGCACCGCCGCCGCGACCTGCTCGACCTCTTCGGCCGTCAAGGTCCGGGGATCAAGGAGGAACCGACCGTCCGCGACGCGACCCATCACCGGCGGGTCGCCGGCGCGGAGCTTCTTCGCGAGGTCATCGGGTCGGCCGTCGAGCACAACCACCGGCCCCTGCAGCTCCAGCAGTGGAAGCGCTCCACCGCCGACCTTCGCGGTGCTATCGACGAGCGTGCCACCGGTCGCCTCCGCCAGCCGCTCCGCCTTCCCCGTGGGGTCCTCGGTGAGCATCCTGAGAACAGGGATTTCGGCGATCGCGCGCTCTGGGTCGCGGTAGAGATCGAGCGTCGCCTCGAGCGCGGCGAGCGAGAGCTTGTCGATCCGCAGCGCCCGCGCAAGCGGATGACTGCGGCACTTCGCGATCGCATCGTGGGTGCCGACCATCAGCCCGGCCTGCGGACCGCCGAGCAGCTTGTCCCCGCTGAAGCACGTCACCGCGGCGCCGGCCCTGACGCTGCGCCGGACGGCCGGTTCGTCGTGAAGGACCTCGATCTCCGCGAGGTTCCCCGACCCGACGTCGTCGACAACCGGCTTGCCGATGCGGCAGAGCTCCTCGATCTCGACCTCCTCGGTGAAGCCCACGACGCGGAAGTTCGAAGGGTGGGCGCGGAGGATCAGGTCACCCTCGGCTCGGGCGTAGTCGCTCAGCCGCGTGCGGTTCGTCGTCCCGACCTCGACCAGTCGGGCGCCCGCCTGCTCGACGACCTCGGGAATCCGGAAGGCGCCGCCGATCTCGACGAGCTGGCCTCTCGAGACGATGACCTCCTTGCCAAGCGCGGCGACCGCCAGCAGCACCGCGGCCGCGCAGTTGTTGACCGCCATCGCGGCTTCGGCGCCGGTGATCTCGGTGAGCACCCGCTCGACATGTGCGTGACGAGAGCCCCGCCGCCCGGTCTGCAGATCGAGCTCGAGGTTCGAGTACCCCTCCGCCGCCGCACTCACGGCCGTCCGCGCCGCCTTCGAAAGAGGAGCCCGCCCGAGGTTCGTGTGCACCACGACCCCCGTCGCGTTCAACACGCGCGTTAGCGACGGCTTCAACCGATCGCGAGCCCGCGCGACGAGATCCACCTCATCGCCGGCCCCGGCGAGTAGCTCCACCCGTCGCTCATCGATCACAACCCGCGCGACCGAGACCGCCGCCCGCTCGCTCACTCCGGACCCCGTCACCCGGGCGGCCAGCTGGTCGACACCGGGAAGCGCGCGCAGCCGCGTCGAGACCTCGTCGGACGAGGTCGTCACCGCGGAACGGTCCCCTCGACCCACTCGCCCTCTTCCTTCTTCCAGATCGGAGCGCGCGCCTTCACCTCATCGATGATCTCCCGCGCCCCCGCGAACGCCTCGCCCCGATGAGGAGCCGAGACAGCGACGAGCACCGAAGGCTCACTCAGATCCACCCGCCCGATCCGATGCTCCACCGCCGCGGCACAAAGCCCATGCCGCTCCACGGCCGCCTCCGCGATCGCCCGCATCGCCGGAAGCGCCATCTCCTCGTAGGCCTCGTAATCGAGATACGGAACCTCCCGCGTGACGCCATGGAACGTCACGACAGCACCGGCCCGCGGATCGCGAACGGCCTCCACCAACGAGTCCAACGACAGAGCGTCCGTCCGCACCGCCGCATGAATCCGAGGAGGCTCCCCACCACTCACCGGAGGAACCAGAGCCAGCTCATCCCGCTCGTTGAGCACCGCGCTCTCATCCGCGTACTCCCGGTTCACGGCCATCACCACCCGAAGCCCATCCGTGAGCTCACCCACGGCCGCCAGTGCGTCTCGGACCCGGGCGCCGTCGGGAAGTTCGAGCTCGATCTCTCGCTTCCCGGCCCGCTCGCGGAGCTGGGCGAAGAGACGGACGGTGACCTTCATCGGGGGTCATGGTCGCACGGCCCGGTCTACGATCAGGGCCATGGCCACGGAGGAACGTCTCAGCGTCGCCCCGATCGTCGGCAAGGACGATCCGCGCCGCTTCACCGACTCGGGGATCGAGATCAAGCCGCTCTACACCGAGGACGACCTCCCGGCCGACCTCGCCGAGCGGACGGGCGAGCCCGGCGATTACCCCTTCACGCGCGGTCCGCATCGCGAGATGTACCGCAAGCAGACCTGGACGATGCGCCAGTACGCGGGCTACGCGTCGGCGAAGGAGTCCAACGAGCGGTACCGGTACCTGCTCTCGAAGGGCGGCACCGGCCTGTCTATGGCCTTCGACCTGCCGACCCAGCTCGGCCTCGACTCCGACGACCCGCGCTGCCTGGGCGAGGTCGGGCGGACGGGCGTCGCGATCGACTCGATCGACGACATGCGGACGGCGTTCAACGAGATCCCGCTCGACCAGGTCTCGACGTCGATGACGATCAACGCGCCGGCATCGGTGCTGCTGCTGCTCTACCAGCTCGTCGGCGAGGAGCAGGGCGTGCCGAGCGAGCAGCTCCGCGGCACGACCCAGAACGACATCCTCAAGGAGTACATCGCGCGCGGGAACTTCATCTACCCGCCCGAGGGCGCGATGCGGCTCACCACGGATCTCTTCGCGTACTGCAAGGAGAACGTGCCGAAGTGGAACACGATCTCGATCAGCGGCTACCACTTCCGCGAGAAGGGGTGCTCAGCGGTCCAGGAGGTCGGGTTCACGCTCGCGAACGGGATCGCGTACGTGCAGGCCGCGATCGACGCGGGCCTGCACGTCGACGACTTCGCGCCGCGGCTCGCGTTCTTCTTCAACGGCCACAACCACGTCTTCCAGGAGGTCGCGAAGTTCCGCGCCGCCCGGCGGATGTGGGCGCGGATCATGAAGGAGCGGTTCGGGGCCGAGAACCCGAAGTCGCTGATGCTGCGGTTCCACACGCAGACGGGCGGCGTGACGCTGACCGCGCAGCAGCCGGTCAACAACATCGTCCGCGTCGCGCTGCAGGGCTTCGCCGCGACGTGCGGCGGCACGCAGTCGCTGCACACGAACGGCTTCGACGAGGCGCTCGCGCTGCCGACGGAGAACGCGGCGAAGGTCGCGCTCCGCACGCAGCAGATCCTCGCCCACGAGTCGGGCGTCGCCGACAGCGTCGATCCGTTCGCCGGCTCCTACTTCGTCGAGGCGCTGACCGACGAGATCGAGTCGCGCGCGCAGGAGCTCATCGACCGGGTCGACTCGATGGGCGGGTCGGTCAACGCGGTCGAGTTCATCATGAAGGAGATCGACGACTCGGCCTGGGGCTACCAGGAGCGGTACCGGATCGAGCAGGACATCGTGGTCGGCGTGAACAAGTACGTCGAGGACGACATCGAGGTGCCGGAGACCCTGCGCGTCGACCCGCAGTCCGAGCACGATCAGGTCGAGCGGCTGAAGGCCTTCAAGGCGAAGCGCGACCAGGACCTCGTGCAGAAGCGCCTCGAGGAGCTCCGCCAAGCGGCGAAGGGCACCGACAACCTCCTGCCGGTCATCAAGCAGGCGTTGAAGGACGAGTGCTCGATCGGCGAGGTCTGCGGCGCGATGAAGGACGTCTTCGGCGAGTACCAGCAGGCCGCGAGCTTCTGAGCAGCGCATAACTGGGGTCAGACCCCATGCATGCGCATGATTGGGGTCTGACCCCAATCATGCGCGGGGGCGGATGTCCGGCGCCCGAGGCCTCTTGCCGACATGGCACGAGGTCCGAGGCAGGAGGTGGCGGGCGGCATCCACCATGTGCTCTCCCGCGGGAACCGCAAGGCGACGATCTTCCGGGACTCGACCGACTACCGCCGCTTCGCTCACTCGATCGACCTCGTCGCTCAGCGGCACGATTGGCAGTGGCTCAGCTACTGCCTCATGCCCAACCACATCCACCTCGTCTTAGAGACGCCCCGACGCACGCTTGGAGCCGGGATGCGCGTTCTGCTGGGCGACTACGCCCGCCGCTTCAACGACCGCTACGACCTCGTCGGGCACGTCTACCAGGGCCGGTTCAAGTCCTTCGTCGTGACGACGGATGCTTACTTCGCGCAACTCATCCGCTACGTCGCGTTCAACCCAGTGGAGAAGAAGCTCGTCGAACATCCCGCCGAGTGGCCCTGGAGCAGCTGCGGCCGGCTGCTCTCGCGCGCGGCGGACTCGCAGTCGGCGGGAGCTCGCGTCGACGACCTCCTCGCGGTGTGGGGCGGCGAGCCCGGCCGCCGCTACGAGCGACTCATCGCCACCGAACCGGGCCCCGGCGACCCTCTCGCGCGAGCGCTCCTCGAAGCGCCACGCCCGGAGCTGGCTGAGCTCCTCGACGAAGCCGGCTCCGCTACCTCCATCGCAGCGGCGCACGAAGCTGGTTACTCACAGGAAGCGATCGCCCAAGCGCTCGGGATCCATCAGACGACCGTCAGCCGCCGGCTGCGCATGAATGGGGTCTGACCCCATTCATGCGCGGACCCCGGGGCGGTCCGTGCCGGCAGGACCAGGGACCCACGCCAGGGGCTCCCCCGATGTACCCGGGGGCCGGGGCGGCGAGGGTGCCGGGCATGACGAAGCGCCTGACTCTCGCCGCGACGCTTGCCGCGCTCGCCGTGACTCCTGCAGCGGCCATTGCCGGCACGACCTCCTACCGCGTCGACGCGAGCGGCAGCGGGTCGTACAAGCTGAACATCGACCTGAGCGCGAACGGGTCGACCGAGACGAGCAGCGTCGACGCGACGTTCGCGTGGAGCTCGTTCATCGCGGCGGTCACGTTCGACGAGCAGGGGCGTCTCGTCGGGATCGTCGAGCAACCCGATCAGCCGACGACGCTCACCGGCGCGCTGACGCGCAAGATCGACCTCGTCAGCCCCTCCGCGCCCGACCGGGCGATCCACACGACGTGCCAGGGCGCGGACGTCACGGACGCGCCGATGTCCACGACGAGCATGCAGCGCGTCTCCGACCACGTGATCTCGTTCAAGCCGTTCGAGCACGTGACCTTCGCCGATCACCAGTGCTCCGACGGCAGCAAGGGCGCGTTCGGCATCTTCGACGACGAGAGCGACCCGCACGCGCTCTGGCACCCGGAGGGCTTCACCGAGTTCGAGCAGCGCTTCGAGCTGCCGAAGGAGGCGATCGGCTCGGGCCGCATCGTCCAGTGGGTCAAGCCCGACGCGGCGCAGCTGATCCCGCAGGCGTGCCCCGGCTACTCCCAGGCGCCGGGCGAGAAGTGCACCGCGACGATGGACTGGGCCGGCTCAATCACCTTCACGAAGATCTCCGACAACCCGCTCGAGCCCGCGCCGCTCACGCCGCCGCCGGCGCCGCCGAACAAGATCGACGCACCGCCCGTCGTGGACGACCTTCTCGCGCCGCTCGTGCCCGTGAAGGCGAAGGTCGCTCCGGGCGCGAAGACCGTTTCGTTCACGGCGGGCTGCCCGTCCGGCTGCACCGGCACCGCCGTGATCACGACGAGCGGCGCGACCGCACGATCCGCAACCGCCGCGAAGAAGGCCAAGCCGCTCGCCAAGCTTCGCTTCCGCATCGCGGCAGGCGCGCCCCGCACGATCCGCCTCACCATCCCCGCCGCCGCCCGCAAGAAGCTCCGCCGCGCCAAGCGCGCGACCCTCGCGATGACGCTCACCCCCAGAACCGGCGCCGCCAAGCGGACCACCCTGCGCCTGCGATAGCCCGCGCTACGGTCCCGCGACGATGCGAGCCGTCTTCTCCTTCCCCACCACGGTGAACGAGAAGGCCGCGCGCGTCGTCGCGGGCTGCGTGTTCGCGATCGGGGTCACCATCCTCGCGACCGGCGCGTACTGGCTCCATGCCGCCCTCTTCGCCGGCTTCGTCCTTCGCGTCGCAGCCGGCCCGTCGCTCAGCCCGCTCGCGCTGTTCGCCGCGCGCGTCGCCGCCCCGCGACTCGGGCCACCGAAGGACGTGCCGGGACCGCCGAAGCGCTTCGCCCAGGCGATCGGAGCGGCGATCTCCGGCGCCGCCGCGCTCCTGGCCATCGCCTTCGAGGCGAACGCAGCGGCCGCAGTGCTGACCGTGGTCCTGATGACCGCGGCGGGCCTCGAGGCGTTCGCAGGCCTCTGCCTCGGGTGCAAGGTCTTCGCTGTGCTCATGCGCGCCGGAGTGATCCCCGAGCGCATCTGCGCCGAGTGCGCGGACATCTGGTCGCGGCCCGCGCGCGAAGCCGCTTGACGCTCCGGACGACGTTCGCATTGCGCCGGGAGGAGAACCCGCCGCCACCGCCAATGTCGGCGCGATGGCCGAAGCGCAGCGCACCCTCGTGAAGTCCCCGCCCGAGCTCTGGGCGGAGGTCTCCGATCAGACCGCCCTGACACGCCACCTCGGCGCGTTCGGGGACATCCGCATCACCCGGACCGAGCCCGAGACCACCGTCGCCTGGGAGGGCGATCGCGCCAGCGGCACGGTGGAGCTCGCGCCGGCCGGGTGGGGCACGAAGGTCATCGTGACCGCCGAGGAGCCCGCTCCCGAGCCGCCTCCGTCCCCGGCGCCCGCGGCCCGGCGCTCGTTCCTCCAGCGCCTGCTCAGACGCAACCCCAAGGCCGCCGAAACGCTCAGGGACGAGCTCGAGCGGCTCGAGCAGCCGCCGCCGGTCGACGCGGACGAGGTGCTCGCCGGGATGCTCAACACGCTGGGCGCGGACCACAAGCGTCCCTTCAGCCACTGAGCGGGTGACACGCGGCGGCGGGTACTGTTCGCCGCCGCATGACGCCCGCTCGACCGCATACGCCCGACACCCAGACCGCCCGCAAGTCGGAGAACCGCGGCTCCGCGAAGCCCGACCGCCAGAAGCCGCCGGAGACCTACGACGAGAAGCTCGCGCAGCTCGAGGACCTGCGCCTCGCCGCCGCCCACTCCTCCCCCGAGGCCGAGGAGAAGCAGCACGCGCGCGGCAAGATGACCGCGCGCGAGCGGATCGAGAAGCTGCTCGATCCGGGCTCGTTCCAGGAGCTCGACACGTTCGTGCGCCACCGGACGCACGACTTCGACATGCAGAAGAACCGGCCGTGGGGCGACGCCGTCGTCACCGGCCACGGGACGATCGACGGCCGCCGCGTCTGCGTCTTCTCCCAGGACTTCACCGTCTTCGGCGGCTCGCTCGGCGAGGTCATGGGCGAGAAGATGTGCAAGGTCATGGACCTGGCGGCGAAGATCGGCTGCCCGGTCATCGGCATCAACGACTCGGGCGGCGCGCGCATCCAGGAGGGCGTCGTCTCGCTCGGCGCCTACGGCGACGTCTTCGTGCGCAACGTCAAGTGCTCGGGCGTGATCCCGCAGATCAGCCTGATCATGGGCCCGTGCGCCGGTGGCGCGGTCTACTCGCCCGCGATCACCGACTTCATCATGATGGTGAAGGAGACCTCGCACATGTTCATCACCGGCCCCGACGTCATCAAGACGGTCACCGGTGAGGAGGTCGAATTCGAGGAGCTCGGCGGCGCGATGTCGCACAACTCGAAGTCGGGCGTCGCTCACTTCGCCGCCGACGACGAGGAGCAGTGCCTCGAGGACGCGCGCTACCTCTTCAGCTTCCTCCCGCAGAACAACCTCGAGACGCCGCCGCGCGTCCTGCCGAGCGACGACCCGATGCGCATGGACGAGGAGCTCGACAGCGTCGTCCCGGACAACCCGACGAAGCCGTACGACATGCGCGACGTCGTTCACCTCATCGTCGACGACGGCGAGTTCTTCGAGGTCCACGAGCACTACGCGCGGAACATCATCTGCGGCTTCGCGCGGATGGACGGCTACGCGATCGGCGTCGTCGGCAACCAGCCGAACCAGCTCGCCGGCGTGCTCGACATCGACGCGAGCGCGAAGGCCGCCCGCTTCGTGCGCACGTGCGACGCGTTCAACATCCCGCTGCTGACCTTCTGCGACGTCCCCGGCTTCCTGCCCGGCACGAGCCAGGAGTGGGGCGGCATCATCCGCCACGGCGCGAAGCTGCTGTACGCGTTCACCGAGGCGACCGTCCCGAAGGTCACCGTCATCACGCGCAAGGCGTACGGCGGCGCGTACGACGTCATGGCGTCCAAGCACCTGCTCGCGGACTTCAACTTCGCGTGGCCGACGAGCGAGGTCGCGGTCATGGGCCCCGAGGGCGCGGTGAACATCATCTACCGCAAGGACCTCGCGAGCTCGCCGACGCCGGAGGACCGCCGCGCGAAGCTCATCGCCGACTACAAGGCGCGCTTCGCGAACCCGTACACGGCGGCCGAGCGCGGCTACATCGACGACGTGATCATCCCGCACGAGACGCGGCCGAAGGTGATCACGGCGTTCGAGACGCTGCTCACCAAGCGCGAGCCCGGGCCGAAGCGCAAGCACGGCAACATCCCGCTGTGAGCTGATGGCCGGACGGACCCGGCCGAGGGGGAACCGGACGCCTTCTCGGAGCGAAGATGGCAGATTGCCGGGCATGTCCCGCCTGCTGCTCGCTGTCCTGACCCTGCTCCTGGTCTCCGCCGCCCCCGCCCACGCGGCGTTCACGCTCGCCAACCCGTCGGCCAAGCCGACGTCGGTCAAGGCCGGCGCGCACTCCGACTTCACCACCCACGTCGACACGCAGGGCGGGGACATCAAGAGCCTCGTCCTGCACCTGCCGCCCGGTCTGATCGGGAACCCGCAGGCGACGCCGCTGTGCCCGCTGCAGACGTTCCGCGCGAACGGCGGCTGCCCGGACAACACGCAGATCGGCGAGGCGAGCAACAAGCTGACGCTCGACGCGCTCGGCGTCCCCGCGTCGGCGGGCGGCCCGATCTTCAACGTGCAGCCCGAGGGGAGCGAGCCGGCGCGGCTCGGCATCCGCGTGGACTCACCGGTCCCCGGCGGTGCCCCGACGCTGCTCGAGTCGGTCGCCTCGACGCGGCCGACCGACCAGGGCCTCGACTCGACGCTCGACAACATCCCGAACAAGGTCGACGGGATGGACATCACGATCACGGCGCTCGACGTCGTGCTCTACGGCCGGGCGGGCAAGGCGAAGAACGGCAAGCCGTTCATGACGAACCCGACGAGCTGCGCCGAGGCGCCGACGGTCTTCGAGGCGACCTCGTACGCGGGCGAGAAGTCGAGCGCGACCGCCGCGTTCACGCCGACCGACTGCGACGCGCTGCCGTTCGACCCGTCGTTCTCGGCGCTCGTGTCCGGCGAGACCCGCGAGGCGGGGCATCCGACGCTCGTCACCACCGTCGGCCAGGTCGACGGCGAGGCGAACACACGCAAGGTGCAGGTCGTGCTGCCGACGGACTTCGGCGTCTCGCTGTCGAACCTCGGCCGCGCGTGCGTGCCCGAGGCGTTCGCGGCCGACCAGTGCCCGGAGGCCGCGACGGTCGGCGCCGCGACGGCGGTGACGCCGCTGCTGACGTCGCCGCTGGCCGGGCCGGTGCTGTTCGTCGTGGGGTCGGCGAACCTGCCCGACCTCGTGCTGAAGCTGCGCGGCCCGCTGAGCATGACGCTGCGCGGCACGAACGCGTTCGCGGCGGGCGGCGGTCAGGAGACGACGTTCGACGGGTTGCCCGACGTGCCGCTGTCGAAGTTCGAGCTCGCGTTCACCGGCGGTTCGACCGGCCTGCTGACCGCGACGCATGACCTCTGCCGCGGCACGCCGCCGCGCTTCGGCGCCACGTTCACCTCGCAGGCCGGCAAGGTCGTCACGAAGACGGTCTCGGCGACGGTCGAGGGCTGCCCGCCGGCCAAGCCGACGATCCGCTTCCGCCTCAAGGGCCGGTCGCTGCGGCTGACCGTGCTCGGCAACGGGACGCGGCTGAAGCGGCTGCGGATCGCGCTGCCGAAGGGCGTGTCGCTGAGCCAGAGCGCCCGTGGCTCGGTGTCGGGCGGCAACGCGAAGGGCTCGAAGCTCAGCCTCAAGGGCAAGGTCATCACGCTGACGGTGCCGGGTGCCGGCGCGCGGACGCTCGGGCTCGCGATGCGGTCGGGCTCGGTGAAGGGCGTCAAGCTCCTGCGCAAGCGGGCGGCCCGGATCACCGTCACGCCGGCCAAGGGCAAGGCCACGGTCAAGCGGCTGAAGGCGAAGTGACGACGGACGAGCGGACCGAGCCGAAGCTCGTCCGCAAGCTCCGCGACCAGCGCGCGACGCACCGCGACCGGAACGTCGTCGTCCGGTCGCTGTTCGTCGCCGTCGGGTTCACGTTCCTGCTCGGCGGGCTGGCGATGCTCGTGCTGCCGGGGCCGGCGTTCGTGGTGATACCGATCGGGCTCGCGCTCCTGTCGCTCGAGTTCAAGTGGGCGGAGAACGCGCTGGAGACGTCGCTCGAGCAGGCGGCGAAGGCGCAGCGCAAGGCGGCCGAGACGACCACCACGCAGCGGTGGCTGACCGCCGCGGCGGTCGTGCTCGCCGCGGCCGCGTTCGTCGCGTGGGCGGTCGTCGGCGACGTACCGCTCCTGCCCGTCTGAGCGGACGGGCGTCCGAGGGGGTGCGTCCGGCACGTTAGGCTCGCCCACCATGTCCCATCGCCCGTTGCGCGTGGCGGCCTCGCTTGGCTGCGCCGTCGCGCTCATCTCCCCCGCCGTCGCGTCGGCCGCCAAGAACGACGTCACGGTGATGACCCGCAACGTCTACCTCGGCGCCGACCTCATCCCGCTCGCCACCACCCCGGCGGACCAGTTCGAGGAGGCGGCGAAGTCGCGGTACCAGACGGTGCTGCGCAACGACTTCCCCACGCGCGCGAAGGCCATCGCCGCCGAGATCGCCAAGACCAAGCCCGACATCGTGGGCGTGCAGGAGGCCGCGATCTGGCGCACGGGCCCCAAGGACGGCTCGGCCACGAAGGCGTCCGACACCGTGTACGACTCGACCGAGGTGCTGCTCAAGGAGCTCGCGCTGCGCGGCACGCGGTACAAGGTCATCCGCGGCCGTGACTGGTTCGACTTCGAGGCGCCCGCCGTCGACCAGGACGTGCGGCTCACGCAGCGCGACGTGCTCATCGCGCGCGTCGGGTCGAAGGTGAAGTTCGGCAAGTCGTTCTCGGGCGGCTTCAAGAAGCACTTCGATCCGCCCACGCCGATCGGCATCGCGCAGCAGCTGCGCGGCTACGTCGGCGTCGACGCGAAGATCGGCACGAAGAAGTTCCGCGTCATCACGACGCACCTCGAGGCGTACAGCCCCGCCGATGCAGACGCGCAGATGAAGGAGCTGCTCGCCGGCCCGGCGAAGTCGAAGAAGCTGCGCACGATCCTCATGGGCGACTTCAACTCGGCACCGGGCGCGAACGCGAACGACCGCGGCACCTCGCGTGCCTCGAACGCGTACTACTCCGCGATCGACGCCGGCTTCCGCAACCCGCTGCCGAAGCGGCTGACGTGCTGCCAGCCGGAGGACCTGCACAACTCCGAGCCGTTCGAGACGTGGATCGACCACATCATCGCCCGGCCGAAGGTGAAGGTCGTCAAGAGCTCGATCGTCGGCAACAAGATGGTCGGCTCGCTCTGGCCGTCCGACCACGCGGGCATCGTCGCCACCCTGCGGCTGGGGTAGATGCACCGCCGCGTCTTCGCCGCCGTCCTCGTCGTCTGCGCCGCCGCGGTCCCCGCGGCGGCGGAGGCCAAGGTGCCCGTGATCCACGCGCACCGGGGCGGGTCGTTCATGATGGGCCGGGCGGTGTTCGCGGAGAACACCATGCCCGCGTTCCGTGCGGCGGCGAAGGCCGGCTACGTGCTCGAGCTTGACACGCGCGTGACCGCCGACGACGGCGTGATCGTGCTGCACGACGACTCGCTCGATCGCACGACGTCGTGCTCGGGCAAGTCGGCGGCGTTCACGCTCGCGCAGGTGCGGGCGTGCCCATCCGACGTGCTCGGCAGCCCGCTGAGCGAGCTGGGCTCGAAGCCGCATCCGGGCGGCCCGCCGCCGCCGCTGCTCGCCGACGTGCTCGCGATGGCGCGCAAGGCGGGGGCGACGCTGAACATCGAGATCAACGACTTCGACTCCGAGGGGCACGCCGCCAACCGGGTGCTCGACGTCATCGCCGCGTCCGGGGTCCCCGCGCGGCGGCTCATCATCCAGTCGTTCTTCCCGCCGTCGCTGGACATCGCCCGGCAGCGGATCCCCGGGGCCGCGCGGTCGGTGCTGGCGCTGAAGGCGTTCGGCGAGGGAGCGTTCGGCGCGGCGGCCTCGACGAAGTCGGCGTGGGTCTCGCCGCAGTGGCCGGTGTCGCGCACGTACATCCGCCATGCGCATGCGCGCGGGCTGAAGGTCGTGCCGTTCACGCTCGACCGGCCGCTGGCGGTGCGCACCGCGACGCGCCTGGGCGTCGACGCGATCATCACCGACGATCCGGCGATGGCGCGCCGCGTCGCGCGGCGGGTGGGTTGAGAGCGCGGAGCCTCGCGCTCGCCGCCGTCGTCGCCTGCTCGGCGACCGGCGTCGCGGTTGCGCAGCAGGAGGGCGACGACACGCGCGCGCCGCAGGGCTCGTCCGTCGGCGATGGCGAGAGCGGGCCGCCGCGGATCGCCGCGGCGATGCGCCGCGCGACCGGCGGTGCGGGCTGCCGGGTCCGCGCGTTCTCGAGCCGCGGGCGCGCGCACGCCTCGGGCCCGATCACCTACGACCAGACGCCGCCCACGTCCGGGACGCACGACGAGGTGTGGGCCGACTTCGGCGTCTACGAGAAGCCGATCCCCGAGCGCTTCCTCGTGCACGATCTGGAGCACGGCGGCGTCGTCGTGCAGTACGGCGCGCGGCTGTCGACCGCCGGCGCGGAGGCGATCGGCCGGTTCTTCACCGACGAGCCCGGCTACCTCGTCATCGCGCCGCGCGCGTCGCGGCGGCTGCGGCCGGCCGAGCCGGCGCTCGGCCTGCAGCGCTTCCCGCTGCGCGGGTTCGTCGCGACGTCGTGGCAGCGGCGGCTCGTGTGCACGTCGAGCTCCGACCGCGCGATCGGCGCGCTGAAGGCGTTCGCGCGGCGCTACCGCGGCGCGGGCCCGGAGGAGATCGACGCGGTGAACCCCGGGGGCCGTCGCCCCGACGGCCTCGCCGCGCCCACCGTCGCCGGCAGCTGAGCGCACCAACGGGGTCAGGCACCGTGCGTGCATGACCGGGGTGTGCACGCACGGTGCCTGACCCTAGATGTGCACGGTCTGGGCGGTGACGGCGCGGGAGCGGAGCGCGTCGACGGCGGCCGTGGCGATCGCGAGGTCCTGGATCGCGAGGCCGGTGGAGTCGAAGAGCGTCACGGCATCGGGGCCGGGGCGGCCGGGCGCGTCGCCGGCGAGGACGGCGCCGAGGTCGGTGACGCGGTCGCGGGTGACGAGCCCGGCTTCGACCGCGCCGGTCAGCTCCCCGCCGTGGGACGCCTGGGCCCACTCGTCGCAGAAGAGCGCGCAGGAGGCGACGGCTCCGACGGTCGCCTCCGCCTTCCCCGGGCCGTCGGCGCCGAGCATGTTCAGGTGCAGGCCGGGATGCAGGTCGCCCGCGTCGACGACGACCTGCGCGCCCGGCGTGACGCAGCAGACGACGTCACAGCGCAGCGCGTCGCTGCGTGAGCCGGTCGACCAGCCGAGCTCGGACGCGAGGCGCTCGGCCGCCTCGGGCTGCGGGTCGAAGCAGACGCCCGCGGCGTAGCCGGCGGCGGCCATGCAGCGCGCGGCCCAGCTGCCGTAGACGCCGCAGCCGACGATGCCGACGCGCTCGGCGTCCTCCCGGGCGAGCGCGCGGGCGGCGACCGCGGCGACCGCGCCCGTGCGCAGCATGGTCACTGCGCCCGCGTCGAGGAGGGCGAGCGGCTCGGACGTCGTCGCGTCGGAGACGACGAGCAGGCCGATGACCGTCGGCAGGCCGCGCGCCGGGTTGCCGGGGAACGATGAGATCCACTTGAGGATCGCCAGGTCGCCGCCGCGCGCCGGCATCGCACGGAAGTCGCCGTGGCCGGGCACGTCGAGGTAGACCTTCGACGGCATGACCCACTCGCCGCGCTGGTGCTTGAGGAACGCGTCGTGGGTGGCAGCGATCGCCGCCTCGGGCGAGACGGCGGCAAGGACCGCGTCGCGGTCGAGAACGGGCAGGTCGGGCACGGCGGGTGACGCTAGCGACTCGCGGGGCGACGACTCGGCGGGGAGAGAGGCGTGGCGGCGAGAGGACTCGGGCCGAGCGGCAAGGGCGTGGGTTGGCGGGCCGTGGGACACTGCCGCCGTGGAGACGGTGACCGGCGACCGGCCGCGGATCCTCGGCCTTCGGCGGGCCGGGCCCGATTCGTGGGTCACGACCGCGGTCGGGCTGTGGATCGTCACCGGGATCGCGTGCACGATCGCCTGGTCGCTGGCGGGCGCTCCGGGGCGGTGGCCGGTGTGGGTGTGGTTCGGCGTGGGCGCCCCGGTGGCCGCGGGTGCCGCGCTGCGCGCCGCGTGGCGGGTGAGCCCGGGCCCCGCGCGGTGGGCGGCCGCGCACGCGGGTCTCGCCGTGGTGACTTCGACCGCGCTTGCGGTGATCTGGTGGCTGACGGGAGCGGGCGACTGGCTGTGGTGGTCGCTGCTCGGGATCGGCGTCGCGTTCACCGTGCACGCGCTGCTCGCGTTCGCCGACCAGCTGCCGCCGCGCCCGCGCGAGCGCGCGCTCACCGCGCGCGTCGACGAGCTGCAGCGCAGCCGGCGCGGGGCCATCGGCGCCCGCGACGCGGAGCTGCGGCGGCTCGAGCGCAACCTCCACGACGGCGCGCAGTCGCGGCTCGTGGCGCTCGGGATGCTGCTCGCCCGTGCGGAGGCGCGCCTCGACCCCGACTCGGAACCCGCCGACCTGCTGCGCCGCGCGCGGTCGGAGGTCGGCGCCGCGGTCGGCGAGCTGCGCAGCCTCGGCCAGGGCCTCGCGCCGCCGCTGCTCTCCGAGCGCGGGCTCGTCCCGGCCGTCGAGGCGCTCGCGCTGCGGTCGCCCGTCCGCGTGCGCGTCGTCGCCGACGTGCCCGGCCGGCCGCAGGCGGAGGTCGAGACCGCCGCGTACTTCGTCGTCGCCGAAGCCCTGACCAACGTCATGAAGCACGCCGGTGGCGCCAGCGCCGAGGTGGAGCTACGGGTTGGCGACGGCCGGCTGTGCGTCGCCGTTATCGACGACGGCGCGGGCGGCGCCGACCCCGACGGCTCCGGCCTCGAGGGCCTGAAGCACCGCGTCGAGGCCCTCGACGGTCGACTCGAGGTCGTCAGCGAGCCGGGCGAAGGGACGACCGTGAAGGCGGAGCTGCCGTGCGCGTCGTGATTGCGGAGGACCAGGTTCTCCTGCGCGAGGGCCTCGTGGCGCTGCTGCGGGAGCACTCGATCGACGTCGTCGGGCAGGCGGACGACGGGCCGGGGCTGCTGCGGCTCATCGCGGGCCATGACCCGGAGCTCGCGATCGTCGACGTCAGGCTGCCGCCGACGTTCACCGACGAGGGGATCCGTGCGGCGCTGGAGGCGCGGCGGACGCGGCCGGGACTGAACGTGCTGGTGCTCTCGCAGACCGTCGAGCCGACGTACTCGCAGGAGCTGTTCTCGTCCGGCGAGGGCGGGATGGGCTACCTGCTCAAGGAGCGCGTCGTCGACGTGAAGGTGTTCCTCGACGCGGTCCACCGCGTCGCCGCCGGCGGGACGGCGCTGGACCGCGAGGTCGTCAAGCAGCTCGTCCGCGGGCGCGACAGCGGCACCGGCGACGCGGCGCTGGGCGAGCTGTCGATGCGCGAGCGCGAGGTGCTCGGCCTCATGGCCGAGGGCCGGTCGAACGCCGCGATCGCGCGCCATCTCGTCGTGACGCCGAGCGCCGTCGAGAAGCACGTCTCCAGCATCTTCACGAAGCTCGAGCTGCCCGCCTCCGGCGACGACCACCGGCGCGTGCTCGCGGTGCTCACGTGGCTGGGCGAAGGCGCACGCGCCTGAACTGAGGACAGCCACAGGTCGCCAACTCCGGCTGACCACAGGCCCAACCTCCACCCGGCCCCATGGTGAAGGAAGTCCCCAGCGGGAAAGCTCCACACACCCATGCCCGGAGAGCTTCGCGACGACGTCCAGCCCTGTGCCAACGAGACCGCCGACCGCATCGCGACGGGCGTCGTCACCGTCCTGCCGATCATCGGGCTGCTCTTCGTCGGCTGGCAGCTGTGGAACGACCTCCTGCACCCGAGCGACCTGATCGTCTTCGCGATCCTCTACGTCCTGACCGGGCTGGGGGTCACGGTCGGGTTCCACCGCCTCTTCACGCACCGCAGCTTCACCGCGCCGACGCCGGTGCGCGCGACGTTCGCGATCCTCGGCTCCGCTGCGATCGAGGGACCGATCATCAGCTGGGTCGCCGACCACCGCAAGCACCACGCGTTCTCGGACGAGGAGGGCGACCCGCACTCGCCGCACGGGCACGGTCACGGCTTCAGGGGCACGCTGAAGGGCCTGCTCCACGCGCACGTCGGCTGGCTCTTCCTGCACGACCAGCGCGGCTCGCACGACCGCTACGCCAGGGACCTCCAGGCCGACCCGGTCATCGCGTGGATCAACCGGACGTTCCTCGTGTGGGCGATCGGCGGCCTGGTCGCGGCGTTCGCGCTCGGCTGGCTGATCGGCGGCAGCCTCGAGACCGCGCTCACCGGCCTGCTGTGGGGCGGCGCGGTCCGCATGCTGCTGCTGCACCACGTCACGTACTCGATCAACTCGATCTGCCACGTCTTCGGCCGCCGCGCCTACGACACGACGGACCGGTCGGGGAACGTCGCGTGGCTCGCGCTGCCCTCGTTCGGCGAGTCGTGGCACAACAACCACCACGCGTTCCCGACGTCCGCGCACCACGGCCTCAAGCGCCACCAGGTCGACGTCTCGGCGCTCGTCATCCGCGGCCTCGAGCGCGTCGGCCTCGCCACCGACGTCAAGCGTCCCGTGCCCGAGCGCCGCGCCGCGCGGCCGGCGACGACGCCGGCGGACGCCTGAGCGGAGTACGCTCCCGCGGCGATGCCGAACCGCCGCCCGAAGCTCGAGCTGCTCGGTTCCAGCGCGTCTCCCGAGGAGGCCGCGGCGGTCATCGCCGCGGTGGAGCACTTCCTGCGGCAGACCGCTCCCCCGGTCGCGACGGAGCCCGCCGCGCCCAATCCGTGGGTCCGGACGGCGATGATCGAGGCCGTCGAGCGGGAACCGCCGCAGCGCTGGTAGCCGCGGTTCCCACAGCGGGATCTGAAAACCCGTAAAGGCACCCGGCTTTTGTTTGTATAGTGCCGTCGATGTCGGCACGCCAAGGCACCCTCGCCAACCCCGAGGTCTACGAGAACGTCCCCGGCCAGATCATCCCGATCCTGGAGAAGGAGTTCGACGACTTCGACACCGAGGCGAAGCGGTTCCTCGATGGTCAGTACGAAGAGACCGAGTTCATCAAGTTCCGCCTGAAGCAGGGCGTCTACGGCCAGCGCCAGGCCGACGTGCAGATGATCCGGGTCAAGCTTCCGTTCGGCGGCGTCAGCCCCGAGCAGATGGAGGCCTTCGCGGACGCGATCGAGAAGTACGTGCCGCTCAAGAAGGGCCACATCACGACGCGGCAGAACATCCAGGTCCACCACGTCCCGCTCCCGGACGCCGCTGCCTACATCCGCGACGTCAGCGACGCCGGGCTCTCCTCCCGCGAGGGCTGCGGCAACACGATGCGCAACGTCACCGGCGACCCGTGGGCCGGCGTCACGCATGACGAGCTCTTCGATCCAACGCCCTACGCAGGCGCGTACGTCCGCTACTTCGTGCGGCACCCGACGACGCAGGGCATGCCGCGCAAGGTCAAGACCGCGTTCGACGCGACCGACCGCGACCGCGCCATCACCGGCATCCACGACGTCGCGTTCATCCCGCGCATCCGGGACGGCAAGCGCGGCTTCAAGATGGTCGTCGGCGGCGGCACGGCGATCATGCCGCGCCTCGCGCAGACGCTCTACGAGTTCGTCGGCGCCGACGACGGCGAGTACCTCCGCGTCACCGAGGCCGTGCTGCGCATCTTCGACCGCCAGGAGTGGCTGCGCGTCAACCGCGCCCGCGCCCGGATCAAGGTCTTCGTCGACAAGTACGGCATCGACGAGCTCCGCCGCCAGACGGAGGAGGAGCTGCAGGGCGATTGGGTCAACGAGCGCGACTTCGACGTCGCCGCCCGCTCGTTCATCCACGACGAGGAGGCCAACGCCCCCAAGGCCGGCACCTTCGCCAGCCCCAACGGCGACCTCACGCAGTACGAGAAGTTCGCCCGCTCCAACGTGCGCCCGCAGCGCCAGGAGGGCTTCGTGACGGTCGAGGTCGCGGTTCCGCGCGGCGACCTCTCGCCCGAGCAGTTCCGCGGCCTCGCGGCGATCATGCGCGACTACTCCGGCGGCTACGCCCGCACGACGGTCGCGCAGAACATCGTCCTGCGCTGGGTGCGCGAGGAGGCCGCCTACGAGGTGTGGCAGCGGTTGGGCGAGCTCGAGCTCAACGAGCCCGGCGCGCAGGAGATCACCGACGTCATCAGCTGCCCGGGCACCGACTCGTGCAAGCTCGGCATCACGAGCTCGATGGGCCTCAACCTCGCGATCCGCGAGCGCCTGGCCGAGATCGACGTCACCGACGAGCTCACCCGCCAGATCAAGATCCACATGAACGGGTGCCCGAACGGGTGCGGCCAGCACCACATCGGCAACATCGGGCTCTACGGCGCGTCGATCAAGGTCGGCGAGCACACCCTGCCGGCGTACGTCGCGCACATCGGCGGCTCGTACGCCGACGGCGGTGCGCGTTTCGGGACGCGCCTGAAGGTCCGCCTCCCCGCCAAGCGCGTGCCCGACGCGATCGAGCGCTGGCTGAAGATGTACGAGGCCGAGCGCAACGACGGCGAGTTCTTCAACGTCTACGCCGACCGGGTGGGGATGCAGCGCTTCGAGGACGAGGTCCGCGATCTCTCGCTGCCCATGGAGTTCTCCATCGAGACGATGAACGCCTTCATCGACTGGAGCCGCAACGTGCCCTTCCAGGTCATCCGCGGCGAAGGCGAGTGCGCGGTCTAGGGACAGCCACGACGATGCCCGTCTCGTCGGCGCTTGGCGTCTTCGAGGAGGCGGCGGAGCGGTTCGACCGCATCGCGATCGCCTGCTCGTTCCAGAAGGAGGCCTCGGTGGTCCTCGACCTCGCGCTGCAGGCCGCGCGGGAGAAGGTCCACGTGTTCACGCTCGACACGGGCGTGCTCTTCGATGAGACGAAGACCGCGTGGGCCGAGTTCGAGGCCCACTACGAGATCGAGATCGAGGGCGCCCGCGGCGAGTGGCCCGAGCGCCTGTGGGAGACCGACCCCGACGCCTGCTGCCACGCCCGCAAGGTCATCCCGTTGCGCGAGCGACTGGAGGACTTCGACGGGTGGGTCACCGGCGTCCGCCGCGATCAGAGCGAGTCGCGCCGCGACACGCAGCCGATCGCGTGGGACGCCAAGCACGGCCTCTACAAGATCGCTCCGCTCGTCGACTGGACCGACCGCGACGTGTGGCGGCACATCAGCGATCGCGGGCTGCCCTACCACGCGCTGCACGACCAGGGCTACGCGTCGATCGGCTGCGTCCCCTGCACGCAGCCCGGCGAGGGCCGCGCGGGTCGCTGGGCCGGCACCGACAAGATCGAGTGCGGCCTCCACGCCGCATAGCCTTCCTCCGCGCACATGGACCCTGTTGTCGTCCTGTTCGGCTTGGGCGTCGGGATCCTGGTCGGGCTGACCGGGATCGGCGGCGGCTCGCTCATGACGCCGCTGCTCATCCTCGTGGGCGGCTACTCGCCCGTGGTCGCGATCGGGACCGACCTCGCCTATGGGGCGATCACAAAGACGGTCGGCGGCTGGCGGGTGCTCAAGCAGGGCCAGGTCGACCTCAAGCTCTCGACGTGGCTGGCGTGCGGGTCCGTGCCGGGATCGCTGCTCGGCGTGTGGGCGATCGACCGGCTCGAGTCGGCCTACGGCGACGACTTCGAGCCGGTGCTGCTCGGTGCGCTGGCGGTCGCGCTCGTGCTCGTCTCGATCGGCATCCTCGTCCGCGCGCTCTTCATGCCGGACGTCGCGTCGCAGGAGCGCGAGAGCGCCGACTTGTCGGGGCGCCGGCGCTGGCTGACGGTCGGGATCGGCCTCGTGCTCGGGTTCATCCTCGGCCTCACGTCCGTCGGCAGCGGCGCGCTGATCGGGCTGGCGATGATCATGGTCTTCAAGCTCACGCCGCGCCGCGTCGTGGGCACCGACGTCTTCCACGCGGCGGTGCTGCTGTGGACGGCCGGCCTCGCCCACTGGGCCGGGGGGAACGTCGACTTCGGGCTGATGGCGAACATCCTCGTCGGATCGATCCCGGGCGTCTGGATCGGCACGTCGCTGCTCCAGAGGGTGCCGGTCGACGGCCTGCGTCCTACGCTGGGCATCGTCCTGCTCGCCGCGTCGCTGGGGATCGCGTCGAAGGCCGGTGTCGCCATGCCGATCGCCGTCCTCGTCGGCGTCCCCGTCCTCGTCGGCGTCGGGGTGTTCCTGCTGCATCGCAAGCGCACCGCGGCCGCCGCACAAGCCAACCCCCTTCGGATCGCCCTATGACCCCCGGATACGAGCTCAGCCATCTCGACGCGCTCGAGAGCGAGGCGATCCACGTGATGCGCGAGGTCGCCGCCGTCCTCGAGCGCCCCGTGCTGCTGTTCAGCGGCGGCAAGGACTCGATCGTCCTGCTGCGCCTGGCCGAGAAGGCGTTCCGCCCCGGCAAGTTCCCGTTCCCGCTCATGCACGTCGACACGGGCCACAACTTCCCGGAGGTCATCGACTACCGCGATCGCCGCGTGGCCGAGCTGGGCGAGCGGCTCGTCGTGGCGAGCGTCGAGGAGTCGATCCGCAAGGGCCGCGTCGTCGACGAGACCGGGCCACGCGGCTCGCGCAACCGCTTGCAGACGACCACGCTGCTCGACGCGATCGCGGAGCACGGCTTCGACGCCGCGTTCGGCGGCGCGCGCCGCGACGAGGAGCGCGCCCGCGCGAAGGAGCGGATCTTCTCCTTCCGCGACGACATGGGCCAGTGGGATCCGAAGAACCAGCGGCCCGAGCTGTGGAACCTCTACAACGGCAAGATCCACAAGGGCGAGCACGTCCGCGTGTTCCCGATCTCGAACTGGACCGAGCTCGACGTCTGGGAGTACATCGCCCGCGAGCAGCTCGAGCTGCCGTCGATCTACTTCGCCCACGAGCGCGAGGTGTTCAAGCGCGACGGGATGCTCTACGCGGTGTCCGAGCACACCGAGCTGCTCGACGGCGAGGAGCCGTTCACGACGTCGGTCCGGTACCGCACGGTCGGCGACATCAAGGTCACCGGCGCGGTCGCGTCGACGGCGACGACGCTCGAGGACGTCGTGGCCGAGATCGCCGCGACGCGGATCACCGAGCGCGGGGAGACGCGCGCCGACGACCGCGTCACCGAGGCCGCCATGGAAGACCGCAAGCGCGAGGGTTACTTCTAGTGTCGACGAACGGCCACCAGAACCCGGTCGCGCCGGCGACGCGCGACCTGTCGGGCGAGCTGCTGCGCTTCGCCACCGCCGGCTCGGTCGACGACGGCAAGTCGACGCTCATCGGCCGGCTGCTCTACGACACGAAGGCGATCTTCGAGGACCAGCTCGACCAGGTCGCCGCCGCGTCGATCCGCCGACACGGCGGCGAGGGCGCCGTCGACCTCTCGCTGCTGACGGACGGCCTGCGCGCCGAGCGCGAGCAGGGCATCACGATCGACGTCGCGTACCGGTACTTCTCGACGCCGCGGCGCAGCTTCATCATCGCCGACACCCCGGGCCACGTCCGCTACACGCGCAACATGGTCACGGGCGCGTCGACCGCCGACCTCGCGCTCGTCCTCGTCGACGCGCGCAACGGCGTGGTCGAGCAGTCGCGCCGCCACGCGTTCATCGCCTCGCTGCTGCGCATCCCGCACATCGTCGTGTGCGTGAACAAGATGGACCTCGTCGACTTCGACGAGCGCGCGTTCGACAAGGTCGTCGAGGACTTCTCCTCGTTCGCCGCCAAGCTCGACGTCGCGGACACGACGTTCATCCCGATCAGCGCGCTGCTCGGCGACAACGTCGTCGACCGGTCGGAGAACATGCCGTGGTACGACGGCTCGACGCTGCTGCACCACCTCGAGCACGTCCACATCGCGTCGGACCGCAACTACCGCGACGCGCGCTTCCCCGTGCAGTGGGTCATCCGGCCGGGGACGGACGAGCACCATGACTACCGCGGGTACGCGGGCCAGGTCGCCGGCGGCGTGCTGCGGCCGGGCGACGAGATCGTCGTGCTCCCCGCCGGGACGCGGTCGCGCATCTCCGCGATCGAGACGTTCGACGGGCCCGTCGAGGAGGCGTATCCGCCGATGTCGGTCACCGTGCGGCTCGAGGACGACCTCGACGTCTCGCGCGGCGACGTCATCGCGCGCCCGCACAACCGCCCGCTGCTCGAGCGCCGCGTCGACGCGATGCTGTGCTGGATGAGCGAGGAGGCGAGCCAGCCCCGCGGCCGCTACCTGCTCAAGCACACGACGAAGACCACGCGGGCCGTCCTCGATGACGTGCTCTACCGGATCGACGTCGACACGCTGCACCGCAACGAGAGCGCCGAGGCCCTGGATCTCAACGAGATCGGCCGCGTGACGATCCGGACGGCGGCGCCGCTGGCGTTCGACCCGTACGCGCGCAACCGCGCGACCGGCTCGTTCATCCTCGTCGACGAGGCGACGAACGACACCGTCGCGGCGGGCATGCTGCTCGGCGCCGCCACCGACGAGCGGTCCGCGAACGTCACGTGGGACGAGGGCCGGCTGACCCGCGACTCGCGCTGGAGCGCTCTCGACGTCCGCGGCGCGACGCTGTGGTTCACCGGGCTGCCGGCGTCGGGCAAGAGCACGATCGCGGGCGCCTTGGAGGCGCGTCTGGTCGAGGCGGGCGTTCCCGCGTACCGGCTGGACGGCGACAACCTGCGCCATGGCCTGAACGCGAACCTCGGCTTCTCGCCCGAGGACCGCACCGAGAACGTCCGGCGGACCGCCGAGGCCGCGAAGCTGCTGGCCGACGCGGGCGTCGTCACGATCGTCTCGCTCGTCTCGCCGTACGCGGCCGACCGCGATGCGGCGCGCAAGCTGCACGACGACGCCGGGCTCGAGTTCGCCGAGGTGTTCGTCGACACGCCGATCGAGGAGTGCGAGCGGCGCGATCCGAAGGGCCTCTACGCGAAGGCGCGCGCCGGCGAGATCACCGGGTTCACCGGCGTCGACGCGCCGTACGAGCCGCCGGAGGACGCCGAGCTGGTCCTCGGCGCCGACGAGATCGAGTCCGCCGTCGAGCGTGCGTGGGCGCTGCTCGTCGAGCGCGGCGTGATCGACGCCTAGCCGCGCGCCTTCTTCCACGCCGCTTCGGGTAGTGGCCGCCCGTGCGCGGCGTCGTCGCCCTCCTCCTCGTCTTCGTCGCCGGGTGCGGCGGCGCGTCGCTGGAGCGATCCGCACCGAACATCGACGACCCGAAGACGGACGTCCCTCTCGGCACGGCGGTCCGATGGGATGTCCTCTCGGAGGACGAGGGGCTGCAGGAGGTCGTCGCGACGGCGTTCGACTCGGTGACGCCGGAGAACGAGATGAAGCCCGAGGTCGTGCAGCCCAAGCGCGGCGAGTGGCACTTCGACGACGCCGACGCGATCGTCGGCTTCGCGACGTCGCACGGGCTGCAGGTGCGCGGGCACACGCTCGTCTGGCATCAGCAGGTGCCGGGCTGGCTGTCGGACGGGAAGTTCTCGGCCGAGGAGCTGCGGTCGATCATGGCCGAGCACATCTCGACGGTGATGGAGCGCTACCGCGGGCGGGTCAAGACGTGGGACGTGGTGAACGAGCCGCTCACCGACGCGGGCCAGTTCCGCACCGCGCCGGGATCGCCGTGGCTGTCGACGCTCGGGCCCGGCTACATCGAGCTCGCTCTGAAGGACGCCCGCGCCGCCGACCCTGACGCGCGGCTGTTCATCAACGAGATCGGCGCGGAGAACGGCGGTCCGAAGCTGCGCGCGCTCGTGAAGCTGGCGCGGACGCTGAAGGAGAAGGGCCTGCTCGACGGCGTCGGCCTCGAGGCCCACCTGTCCGCGAAGACGCCGCCGTCGCGAGCGCGGCTGCAGCGGACGATCGAGCAGCTCGCCGCGACGGGCGTCGACGTCGAGCTGACCGAGCTCGACGTCGAGGGCGGAGCCCCGCCGGAGGTGTACGGAGACGCGGCCGCCGCCTGCGCCGCCGTCCCCGCCTGCAAGCGCGTCACCACGTGGGGCGTCTCCGACCGAGACTCGTGGTTGGGAGAGGACGCGAAGGCGCTCCCCTTCGACTCGGAGCTGAAGCCGAAGGCCACGTGGGAGGCTCTCACGCGCAGCCTCCGGAGATGATCCGGCGCCGCCGCCCGAGAGATCCGCGTGGTCGGACCCTCAGGGTCTTCGCAAGTTCCGTTGACGGTGGGCGTTGTGGCGGATGATGCTCCGCTCCTTCGCTCTCGTGGCCGCGCTCGCCGGCCTGCTCGTTGCGGCGCCCGCCGGCGCCATCGTGCCGCCGAAGGACTGCGGCAAGCTGACGCTCGCGGGCAAGCGCTACCAGGTCAAGGTCGACCAGATCTCGTGCTCGACCGGCCGGACGTACGTGAAGAACCTCGCGCTGCATCACCGCAAGCCGCGCGGCTACAGCTGCCAGACGTTCAAGTCGCAGAAGGACCGCGTGCGCTGGTCGTGCAACAACGGCCGCAAGGTCTTCTTCGCCATCCGCCGCTGACGCGATGGGCGTGCACCTGCCGATCGCACACGGGCTCGTCCAGCGCGCGGACCTGCCGCTGCCCGAGTGGCTGTTCGGCTGGGCGGCGGGCGCGGTGCTCGTCGTGTCGTTCCTCGGCCTCGCGCTGCTGTGGCCGACTCCGAAGCTCGAGCGCCCGCGCTGGCGACCGCTCCCGCCCCCGCTCGACCGCCTCGCCGCCGCGCCCGTCGTCGCGATCACGCGCTCCCTCGGTGTGCTGCTGCTCGTCACCACGATCGTCAGCGGCTTCACCGGGCCCCCCGGCGCGCTCGAGAACTTCGCGCCGACCTTCGTCTACGTCGTCTTCTGGGTCGGCCTCGTGTTCGCGAGCATCCTCCTCGGCGACGTCTTCCGAGCGTTCAACCCGTGGCTCGCGATCGGCCGGGTGATCGAGCGCGTCACCGGCCGGAAGCCCTCGCGGGAGGCGGAGCTCAAGCGGCTCGGCCACTGGCCCGCCGTCGCCGGGCTGCTCGCGTTCGCCTGGATCGAGCTCGCGTCGGTCGAGCTGTCCGACCAGGGCGGCCAGAACCCCCGCAACCTCGCCGTCATCGTCCTCGTCTACACCCTCCTCACCCTCGCGGCGATGCTCCGATATGGGGCCGACTCGTGGTCGCGGGAAGGAGAGACCTTCGGCGTCTACTTCGGCCTCCTCGCGAGAGTCAGCGTGTTCGAGGCGAGAGGGGCCGGCGAAGACGCGCGGTGTGGCGGCGGCGAAGACGCGCGGGGTGGCGGCGGCGAAGAAGCGTGGGGCGGCGCGCGGCTGGGGCTGCGGCGCCCGCTCTCCGGCCTGACGGCGTTCACGCCTCGGCGCGGGACCGTCTTCCTCTTGGCGGTGATGATCGGCGCGACGACGTTCGACGGGTTCAGCCAGGGGGCGACGTGGAAGGGCACGATCCAGCCGGACCTCGCGGGGAACGCGGGTGAGGTCGGGGCGGCGACGGTCGGGCTGCTCGTCGCGGTGCTCGCGGTCGCGGCGTTCTACGCGCTCGGGTGCCTCGGGGCGAAGTCGGTCGGCGGTGAGACGACGCAGCGGCTGCTGCAGGGCGGGTTCGTCCACTCGCTCGTGCCGATCGCGATCGTCTACGTGCTCGCGCACTACCTCACGTTCCTCGTCTTCCAGGGCCAGGCGATGGCGTACCTGTCCTCCGATCCGCTCGGGAAGGGCTGGGACCTCTTCGGGACCGCCGGCGCGGCCATCGACTACGGCGTCCTCAGCCAGAACGCGACGTGGTACTTCCAGGTCGCGTTCGTCGTGCTCGGTCACGTGGCGGCGTTGACGCTCGCGCACGACCGCGCCCTGACGCTCTACGACAACGCCCGGCTCGCCGTGCGCAGCCAGTACTGGATGCTCGCGGTGATGATCGGCTTCACGACCCTCGCGCTGTGGCTGCTCGCATCCGCTGGAGCCTGATCGCCGTCGCCATCGCGGCCGTCGCCCTGACCGGCTGCGGCGCCGCTGCCCAGACGGCGACGAAGGAGCGCTCGGACCGGCTCGTCGACTTCTCGAAGAAGCCGCCGTTCGTCAACGCGCTCGAGATCGACCCGAAGGACCAGACGTTCCTGCTCACCACGAACCGCGGCTTCTTCCGCGTCGCCAAGGACGGCTCGAGCGTCAAGCGCATCAAGGGCACGATCACCGGCAAGCAGGGCAGCGCACCCGTCGGCACGTTCCTCGAGCTGAAGGTCGTCGGGCCGGGTCAGTACATCGGCAGCGGCCATCCCGACACCGCGCGCCCGCTTCCGCCCTACCTCGGCTTCATCCGCAGCGACGACTCCGGGAGGACGTGGCGGATCGTGTCGAGGCTCGGGCAGGCCGACCTGCACCAGATCCGCTTCGTCGGCCCCGACCGAGAGCTCTACGCGTTCGACGCCGTCCTCGGCGCGATCCTCGTCTCCAAGGACGAGGGCCGCACGTGGTCCGAACGCTTCACGCCGCGCCAGCTCGTGCTCGACTTCGTCGTCGACCCCGAGGACCCAGAGCACCTGCTCGCGAGCACCGAGCAGCAGCTCTACCGGTCCGAGGACGGCGGCGACAAGTGGCGCCCGGCCGACGTCGGCACGCGATCGCGCCTCGCCTGGCCGGCGCCGGACACGCTCATGCGCGCGGACCAGGACGGCACCTTCATGACCTCGAAGGACGGCGGGCAGACGTGGAACTCCGTCGGCAAGCTGGACGGCGAGCCGTACAAGGTGCTCGCCCTCGACGCGCAGCACGTGTTCGTCGCGCTCAGCGACGGATCGATCGTCGAGACGACCGACGGCGGGCGCACGTTCGAGGACCGCTTCCGGCCCTGAGCCAGGTGGAACCTAGGTCAGTCTTCTTGACCGACGGCGCAAGTTCGTGGCGCATGTCGCGTTGACGCCCGCATGCTGCGCTCCGTCCTGACCGCCTTGGCGGCACTGCTCCTCCTGGCCACACCCGCGTCCGCCGCGGTGGCCGACCAGCCCGCGCCCGACATCTCGAAGCTCGACTACTCGCCCATCGGGGCGCTGAAGCCGGGCGACCCGCTGCCGCCGGCGGCGACCGGGTGCCAGGACCAGTTCCAGCCCAAGCGGCAGGGCGAGATCTTCAACCCGTCGGGCAAGTGGAACGCGTTCGACAACAACGTCTTCGAGGTCCTCTGCTACCCGTATCGCGCGCCGGGCGACACGACCGACAACGACCCGGTCGGCAACAAGGGCGCCACGCAGCACGGCCGCTGCGGCGGCCAGTACGACGGCAGCGCGTACGGCACCTGGGTCGTCGCCGCCGGCCTCTGCGACAACCACCAGCTCGAGTGGTCGCGCTACTACGCCGCGACGATGAAGGAGATCCTCGGCGACTTCGGCGTCACGATCCACCAGTACAAGTTCCAGGTCCCGGATCCGGGCGAGACGGGGAACACCCGCTTCGGCACCGCGATCAACACCGCCGCCGTCGTGCCGGGCGCCGACAACCCCGACGAGACGATCATCGTCGGCGCGCACTACGACAAGACGAACGACGGCCCGGCGTCCGCGTGGGACTCGCAGGAGGGCCACGCCGAGATGATCCGCATGGCCAAGCAGATGGCCGACTACTGGCGCACGACCGGCACGCGGCCGAGCGCGACGATCAAGTTCATCCCGTGGGACGCGGAGGAGTCCGGGACGTACGGCTCGCAGGACTACGCGAACAACAACGTCGTGCCCGGCGAGGAGTCGAAGGTCCGCGGCTACTGGAACACCGACCCGTGCGCCGGCGGCTACCCGAGCTACCGCTACGGCAACCCGCTCGACCGCCTGCGGATGGGCATCCAGCTCGCCGACCCCGGCGCGATCCCCGGCGTCAGCGCCGGCGACGCGACGCGCATCACCGAGTTCAACAAGCGCGCCGCGACGCTCGTGCAGCAGGTGCTCGACCGCGTCGACGACACCGTCCCGAACGCGGCGGGCCCGACCGAGACGTTCATCTCCGACGCCGAGGACGCCACCGGCACCGGCGACGTCGGCAAGGTCGGCGGCATCGCGCTCGGCACCGACCGGCCGGTGCTGTTCAGCTCCGACTGGCGGAACTTCGAGACGCTCGGCATCCCGTTCTTCAACCCCGGCCCCGAGGTCACCGGGCCGAACCAGGAGAGCAACGGCGACCCGAACTACGGGCCCGACCAGAGCGCCGACGCGCTGTCGACGTTCCACACGCCGAACGACAACCTCCAGACGATGATGCGCTTCACCGGCCCGGACCCGACCGGCTCGAAGTACTCCGAGTCGTGGGCGAAGGGCATGGAGTTCTGCGCGTTCATGCTCAGCTGGGGCATGCTCCAGCCCGACCAGGGCGGGGCGCAGACGGCCAACGACAAGGTGGTCGCGTACTACGAGGCGCTGCCGAACGAGGCCAAGGAGGACCAGGACCTCACGTTCGACGCGAGCGGCTCCTACCAGTACGCCGACCCGGCCACGCGCCGCATGGTCGACGGCTCGCAGCTCTCCTACAGCTGGGACTTCGGCGACGGCCAGACCGGCAGCGGGCGCGAGATCAAGCACGCGTACAACACGAGCGGCCGCTTCACGTCGAAGCTGACGGTGACGAACACCGCGACCGGTCAGAGCGCGTCGATGAGCATCCCGATCACGGTGCTGCCGAACGACGTCACGCCGCCCGAGCTGAACAAGCCCGCGGCGACCGACGAGGACGGCACGTTCGACCTCACCTACGACTACCCGGCCGACAAGAAGGACCTCACCGGCTACGCGATCGAGGAGTCGACGAACGCGGCGGTCGCGCTGGACGAGAAGGCGACGTCGCTCGATCGCTGGGAGGTCTCGAAGGCGCCCGCCGGCATCGCTCCGTGGCAGCTGTCGGACTCGAACACCGCCAAGTACCACGGCAACCTCTCGGCCTCGAAGCCGCGGTCGTTCTGGACCGGCGTGCCGGACGGCGAGAACACGTACCAGCAGGGCCCCGAGGAGGGGACGTCGATCCTCACCCTCAAGGAGCCGGTGCAGCTGCAGCGCGGCACGACGGTGGCGCTGAGCTACCAGTCCTCGTTCGTCAACGACACGGGCGACAAGGGCCGCGTGCAGATCGCGATCGACAACGGCGACGGCGGTCAGCTCGAGTGGATCAACGCCGACTCGTTCGCCACCGGCGCGACCGACTCGGACTCGCTGTCGATCTTCGAGGAGCGGCAGGGCGACCAGAGCGGCGCGAAGTTCCAGTCCCGGTTCGCCGACCTGACGAAGTTCGCCGGCCGCAAGGTGCGCCTGCGCTTCGTCTACGAGCTCGGCGCCCATGACCCGACGTTCCCGTTCGCGCGGGCGGGCTGGTACATCGACGACATCAAGCTCGTCTCCGGCGTCTTCCGGCAGATCGGCAAGACGAGCGAGAACGCGTTCCGCGTGACCGAGCGCACGAAGGGCACCTACGCGTACCGCGTGAAGGCGATCTTCAAGGGCGACGTCCGTTCGGCCGCCTCGAACGTGGAGTCGGTGACCGTGACCGTCGGCGGCTCGGGCGACACGAGCGGCGACCGCGGCATCCCGGTCTCGCAGGCGTCGGTCTGCGCGACGGCGGCCGGGTTCCGGACGCTGAGCGTCAAGCGGCGCGGCCGCGGGCTGGCCGTGCGGATGGGCCTCACGGGCGCGCCCGGCACGTTCGAGCTGTTCCGCGTCAAGGGCGACAAGCGCAAGCGCGTCGTCCGCCGCACGACGAAGAGCGGCAAGCTGACGATCCGCAAGGGCCGCTTCCCGGCCGGGCTCTACTACGCCCGCCTGCGCACGAAGGCCGCGAACGGGAAGACCGACTCGCGGACCGTCGTGCTCAAGCGCGCGAAGGGCAAGTTCCGCCGGGCGAAGGGCTTCCAGCGCCGCGGCTCGTGCGGGCTGCTGCGGACGTTCGCGCTCGGCTCGCCCGGCTTCCGCAAGACGCTGAAGATCCGGCTGAGCACGTCGTCGGACGCCAAGGTGCTCGTCCGCGTGCTGCGCGGCAAGAAGGGCGCGAAGGTCGTCAAGCGGTTCACGCGCTCGGCGAAGGCCGGCCGCGTGATCACGCTGCGCCTGCGCGGGGCGAAGCTGCGGCGCGGCGAGTACCGAGTCGCCGTCCTCGCGGCGTCCGGCAAGCGCAAGGCGAAGGCGACGCTGGTGTCGCGGCGCGCGTGAGGGCCCTCGCGGCCATCGCCGCGGCCCTCGCGCTGCTGCTGGTTCCCCCGGCGAGCGGGCTGGGTCACCCCACCCAGCCCCTCGACCGGGACCACGACACGGTCCAGAACCAGGACGACAACTGCCCCGACGACTTCAACTCGAACCAGCTGGACACGGACGGCGACGGCCGGCCCGGCGGCTCGAGTGCGGTCAATGAGGGCGGCGACGCGTGCGACACCGATGACGACGCGGACACCGTCGACGACCCCGTCGACAACTGCCCGCTGATCGCGAACGCCGACCAGCGCGACACCGACTCCGACGGCACCGGCGACCTCTGCGACGAGGACGACGACGCCGATGGCGTCGCCGACCGCGACGACGTGTGCGTGAAGGTCGCCGACCCGGACCAGAAGGACGCCGACGGCGACTTCATCGGCGACGCGTGCGACCCCGACACGGTCGCTCCGCCGCCTCCGGCCGCCGTGCCGGACACGGCCGCGCCGTCGGTGAGGGTGAAGCTGGCGCGGCGCGTGCGCGCCGACGCGATCTACGCCGGGCTGCCGGTCGAGGTGCGCTGCTCGGAGGCGTGCAGGCTGACCGCGTCGGTGCGCCGCGCCGGGAGGAAGCTCGGCTTGGGGACGGCGAGGCTCGGCGGCGCCGGGGCGACGTTCGTCTTCGTGCGGATGCCGGTGGTCCGCCGGTCGATGACCGCTTCGGTGCGGATCGAGGCGGCGGATGCGGCCGGGAACGTCACGCGGGTGACGCGCCGGGTGCGGGTGACGCGATGAGGCGCGCGCTGCTGCTCGCCGTCGTCGCGGTGCTCGCGCTGCCGGCGGTCGCGCCCGCGCACTCGATCATCCGCGTCCGCGGCACCGACGTCTCGTACACCTCGTCCGACGCGACGTCCACGAACAGCTTGACGATCCGCGCCACCGCGACGGAGATCGAGTTCAGCGACCCGACGGTCGACGGCGGCATCGACTACGGCACGTGCCGGCCGGGCGCGACGAACACCGAGGGCTACGTCGTGCAGGCGTTCTGCGCGCGCAGCGGCATCACGCAGCTGCGCGTCGACGTGGGCGAGCGCGAGGACGTCGTGGCGCTCGGCGTCGACCTGCCGATGCAGGGGCTCGGCGGCGCCGGCGCCGACGAGGTGACGGGCGCGAACGGCAGCGACGTGCTCGTCGGCGGCGACGGCAACGACGAGCTGCGCGCGCTCGGCGGCAACGACAACGTGCTCGCGGGCAGCGGCGACGACCTCGTCGAGACGGGCGACGGCAACGACCAGATCCAGGCCGGCGCCGGGTACGACGTGCTCGACGCCGGCGCGGGCGACGACGACGTCAAGGTCCGCGATGGGCTGAAGGACCGCGTGGCCTGCGGCCCCGGAACCGACACCGTCGACGCCGACGCGCTCGACGAGCTGGCGGGCGACTGCGAGAACGTCACGCGCGCCGCGACGGCCGGCGGCACGTTGCCCGCCACGTCGTCGGAGCCGCCGCCGGACAAGACGGCGCCCCGCCTGCGGGCGGGCGCGCTGACCCGCCAGCGGCTCGGAGCGCTGCGCGTCCTCGCGACGTCGTCGGAGGCCGGCTCGGTCGCCGCGTCCGGGTTCCTCGACGTCGCGGGCCTGCGGTTCCCGCTCAAGACGGTCCGCGCGCCGATCGCGGTCGACGGCGCCGGGGCGACGCTCGTCCTGAAGCCGGGCAGGGCGCTCCTGCGGCGCGCCCGACGGGCGCTGCGGCACGGCAAGCGGGTCTCCGCGCGGATCGGCGTGGTCGCCACGGACGCCGCCGGGAACAGCATCGAGCGGCGCGCTCCGCTCATCCGAGTCACAGGTTGAGCACGCAGTGACCGGCCGTCTTGGGGCGCGCGACGGCTAGAGTCCCGGCGCTCATGTTCTCGAAGGTCCTGGTCGCCAACCGTGGCGAGATCGCCATCCGCATCATCCGCGCCTGCGAGGAGCTCGGCATCCAATCGGTCGCCGTGTACTCCGAGGCCGATCGCGACGCGCTGCACGTGCGTCGCGCCGACGAGGCCTACCTCCTCGGCCCGGCCGCCGCATCCGAGTCGTACCTGAAGATCGAGCGGATCCTGGAGGTCTGCAGGGAGTCCGGCGCCGAGGCCGTCCACCCCGGCTACGGCTTCCTGGCCGAGAACGCCCCGTTCGCCAAGGCGCTCGAGGACGCCGGGATCGTGTTCATCGGCCCGCCCGCCAGCGCGATCGACGCGATGGGCTCGAAGACGAACGCGCGCGACCTCATGAAGAAGGCCGGCGTCCCGATCATCCCCGGCACGACCGAGCCGGTGCCGGACTACGAGGCCGCGCTCAAGCTCGCCCACGACGAGATCGGCTTCCCGATCGCGGTCAAGGCCTCGGGCGGCGGCGGCGGCAAGGGCTTCCGTGTCGCGATGGAGGAGAAGGACCTCAAGGACGCGTTCGAGGGCGCCGCCCGCGAGGGTGAGAAGTTCTTCGGCGACTCGACGGTCTACCTCGAGCGCTACCTGCCGAGCCCCCGTCACGTCGAGGTGCAGGTCCTCGCCGACAAGCACGGCAACACGATCCACCTCGGCGAGCGCGACTGCTCGATCCAGCGCCGCCATCAGAAGCTCATCGAGGAGGCGCCCGCGCCTCACGTCAACGAGGAGCTGCGCGCGCGGATCGGCGAGGCGTCGGTCAAGGCCGCCGAGGCGGTCAACTACGTGGGCGCCGGCACCATCGAGGGCCTGCTCGACGGCGACGAGTGGTTCTTCATGGAGATGAACACGCGCGTCCAGGTCGAGCACTGCGTGACCGAGATGGTCACCGGCATCGACATCGTCAAGGAGGGCATCCGCGCCGCCGCCGGCGAGCCCCTCCGCTACACGCAGGACGACGTCGTGCTCCGCGGCCACGCGATCGAGTGCCGCATCAACGCCGAGGACGCCTCGCGCAACTTCTCGCCGGCACCGGGCAAGGTCGGCTCGTACAAGGAGCCCACGGGCCCCGGCGTGCGCGTCGACTCCGGGCTCGAGGCGGGCGGCGAGGTCACGCCGATGTACGACCCGATGGTCGCCAAGCTCATCACCTGGGACCGCGATCGCGAGGAGGCGACGCAGCGCATGCTGCGCGCGCTCGACGAGTACCAGATCGAGGGCCTCACGACGCTCATCCCGTTCCACAAGGCGATGCTCTCGAGTGAGCAGTGGGCCAACGCGGAGACGGCGCACGACCTCATCGAGGACAAGGACTGGCTGAAGTCGACCGCGCCCGAGCAGGCCCCCGTCCCCGTCGACGACGACGAGGCCGAGGAGAAGGTCGAGCTCGAGTACCAGGTCGAGGTGTCCGGCAAGCGGTTCGACGTGAAGGTCCGCGGCGCGGCCTTCGCGGGCGGCGGCGGGTTCGCCGCGCCGGCCGCGGCGGGCGCCAACTCCGGCGGCCGTGCGAAGCCCTCGCGCGGCGCGCGCAAGAAGGGCGGCGCCGGCGGTGGCGGCGACACGCTCGCCTCGCCGCTGCAGGGCAACGTCTGGAAGGTGCTCGTGGAGCAGGGCCAGTCCGTCGAGGAGGGCCAGCTCGTCACGATCATCGAGGCGATGAAGATGGAGAACGAGATCACCGCCCACAAGGCGGGCGTGATCAAGGAGCTCGCCGTCAAGGAGGGCGATCCCATCTCCACCGGCGCCACGATCGCCGTCATCTCCTCGGACGGCGCGTCAGCCAACGGCGACGGCTAGTAGCGAAAGGCGCAAGGCCGGAGTGCCCGCTGCGTTGCAGCGGGTATGCCGACCTTCGTGTCATCCGCAACGAGGCGCTTGACGGCGTGCGCGGTGGCGGCCGCGTTCGCCGCCGTCGCCGCCGCCCCCGCTTCCGCCGCGCTCGCGCCCGCCGATCCCCCGCTCGCCAAATCCGACAACATCGAGCTGCTCGGCCGCGTCCCCGGCAGCGCCGCGGGCATGAACTTCAAGGATCACTACGCGTTCGTGTCCGGCTGGACCGGCGTGACGGTCCTCGACATCGCCGACCCGGCGTCGCCCGAGGTCGTGGGCGAGCTGCCGCTGCCGCACTTCGAGAACGAGGACGTCGACCTCTGCGGCAACACGCTCATCGTGGTCAACGACCGCGAGGCGGCCGACCTCGGATCCGTGCTCTACGTCGTCGACATCACGCAGCCCACGACGCCGCTGGTCACGGCGATCCTGCCGCTCGGGCTGACCGGCAGCGGCCGCGGGTCGGGCCACATCGCGAACTTCGTGAAGAGCGACTGCTCGCAGCTGTGGGTCGACGGCGGCAACCTCGTCGAGGTCGTCGACCTCACCGTCCCGACCGCGCCGCGCTCGCTCGGCAAGTTCCAGTCGGCGGCGTCGATGAGCGACGCGTTCAACGTCACGCACGACACCGAGCTCGACTCGACCGGCACGCTGTGGAACGTCGGCGGCGGCGGTGCGGCCGGCTACCAGACGACGCTCGACCCGCTCAAGCCGAAGCTGCTCGGCACGACGGGCGAGGCCGGCCGCAACCCGTCCCCGTACAACGACTTCATCCTCCACAACTCGCAGCGGCGCGGGAAGACGCTGCTGATCACCGAGGAGGACTACATCGACACGGACGAGGTTCCGCCCGGCGGCTGCCGCGGCCAGGGCCACTTCGAGACGTGGGACCTGTCCGGGCTGAAGCGGGGCTCGATCACGCCGCAGGACACGTGGGAGACCGAGCTGAACGGCATGTTCACCGGCGGCGCGGTCGACTCGAAGGCGCCGGTGACGGTGAACTGCTCGTCGCACTGGTTCGACGCGAAGAGCGGCATCGCCTCGGTCGGCTGGTACGAGCAGGGCACGCGCTTCCTCGACTACCGGACGCCGACCGACATCCAGCAGGTCGGCTACTACATCCCGGCGAACGGCTCGACGTGGGCGTCCTACTGGTCGCCGACCGACCCGGCCGGCGAGATCGTCTACACCGCCGACGCGTACCGCGGCGTCGACGTGCTGCGGATCACCGACGGCGGACTGACCGGCAAGAGGGTCAAGGCGCCGGTCCCGTCCAAGTGGTTCGGCAGCCCGGCGCTCGACAGCACCGCGTTCGAGCCGCACCCGACGTTCGGGTTCATGTGCCCGATCCTCAAGCCGGAGGTCGACCTGCCGGCCTGAGCCCGGAGACGTCGCGAGGGGCCCCGGCCGCCGGCCCCTCGGTCACCGTCCTCTTAGGGCGCCGAGGCCTCGCTGGGCGGCGGCGCCCGCGAGGCCTCCGAGCCGGCGTGCCTCGGCGAGCGCGACCTCGGCCGAGCTCGGCTCGAAGCGGCGGATGAGCCGGTCGGCGAGATCGTCGACCAGGACGTCGTCGTCGACGAGCCGCTCGCGGGCCGGGAGGCGGTTCTCCCAGAAGAGGCCGTTGACGCGCTCGGATTCGCGAAGCCGCTCGTGCCAGCGCGGCGGGACCTTGACGCGCGGGTCGCGGTGGACGCGGCCGGACTTGTGGACGAAGACGAGCTCGGCGTCGACGACGTCGCACAGCCAGCGCCCGTCGCCGGCGGCGAGCTCGTGCTCGATGGTCGGCACCTCGACGTAGCCGCCGCGGGCCACGCGGCCGAGCTCCGCGCACACCCCGACCGGGTCGCGCAGCAGCGCGAGCGTCGTGCAGACCGCGAAGGCGAACCGGCCGTCCTCGAACGGCCACGGCTCCCGGCCGCAGACGTCCCGCACGACCCACCGCGCCCGCCCGCGCACCTCGGGCGCGAAGTCCGAGATGACCGTCGTGGCGTGGGCGAAGACGTCGTCGGCTCCACCGACCTGCAGGACCTCCGCCCCGTCGGGCAGCGTGGAGGCGATGCGTTCGGCGGCCTGCTTGAGCACGCCTGCAGTGTGACCGCAAGTTCCGGGAAACGGCGGCGTTCAGAGAGCCATGCGAAGGAGCGCGTGGGTCACGGCGGCAGTGATGACGTTGGGGTTCGCCCCGCAGGCGATGGCACAGGATCCGACGGTGCCCGCGGCGCGGAACACCTCGCTGGTCGTGTTGAGCGGCAAGCAGCTCGGGACGTGGGCGGTGCCGGCGAACCAGACGGTGCAGCCGCCGTTGATGGACTTCCTCGACTGCCCGTACACGATCAACCCGTCCGGCTTCGGCAACCCCGCCGAGGACGGCGCGAGCGGCGTGACCGGCGGGTTCGAGCAGTCGTGCCCCGAGGGCTACGACGCGCACAACCACTACGCCGACCCCGCGCTCGACACGAAGGACGCGGCGGGCAAGGGCGTGCCGGTCGACCGGCTGCTCGGCTTCAAGTGGGACGCCAAGCACGAGCGTTACAAGCAGATCCCGTTCCAGGTCGACGAGCAGTTCACCCGCTACCTCGACAACACCGCGTCGGGCTTCGCGCTCTACTCGGGCCAGGACCAGCACACGACGTACGCGTTCGACCGCGAGGGCTTCCGGTACACGAAGGACGGCCCGGCCGACGACCCGTGCCGCGCGCAGCCCGCGACGCCGACGGCGGCCGACCCGGTGCAGGGCCTGGATCAGAACGACGAGGTCTCGTTCATGGCGTTCGACGCCGGGCCGAAGGCGCCGGCGACCGCGCCGCTGCCGAAGGGCGTCGAGCGGCTCCGCACGGTCTCCGTGCTCGACCCGACGAACCCCGCGGCGAAGACGGGCTACGTCTACATCGGCCTGGCGGGCGCGAAGGGCCCGGAGCCCGCGTTCGACGCCGGCAACGGCTACGTGCGCTACCAGCGCGACGCGAACGCCGACCTCTTCGCGTTCTCCCAGTCGAGCTACGACAACTACGGCAACGCCGCGGTCGGCAAGTACTGCGACGAGAACGGCAACGTCATCGGCGAGGGCCGCCGGCGCCCGCGCGACACCGCGACGATCACGACCTCGCGCTACCGCTTCCGCTACGACGGCCGCTGGCTGATGACGAAGGTCCAGATCTCGCCCGACGGCGGCAAGACGTACGGCCCGGACCTCGTCGACCGCTGGAAGGCGCGCGCCTTCGCGCAGGACCCCGAGTCGGAGACGCCGTGCTGCGGCTACGAGGAGGAGGACAACAACTGGGGCGGCTCGTCGACGCTGCTCGGCGAGAAGGTCGGCCCGGTGCGCGCGATCCGCGAGACGTGGGGCGCCGACTCCGGCACGAACGTGATCCGCCGCGAGACGTTCACGCGCGACGAGATGTCGCAGCGCACGTTCCTGCGCGTGCACGTCATCCCGCCGCTGGACGGCATCTACGCGCAGTGGGACTTCAACGCCGGCCGCGTCGACACGTTCTTCAACAGCCGCCAGACGAACGGCGTGCCGATCGACGGGCGCAACGACGAGGTGCTCGGCGGCAACCTCGACGACCCGTGCAACCCGCACTACGACGACAACGACCGCACGCAGCTCGACAGCACGTACCGCTCGATGTACCAGGAGCTGCAGTTCTGCCAGTTCCCCTACCACCTGTCCGCGGACCTGAGCGACCCGACGTTCAACGACCCGAACGCGGGGCTCGGATGGAGCATGGTGAGCGGCGCGAACGGGTCGATCGTCGACCGCATCACGATGTCGGCGGAGAACTCGCCGGGCGGCGCGGTGCAGGCCGTCGCGGCGGTGCCGTACTACCGCGACGACAGCTGCTTCGACGACGGGACGGGCTCCGATCCGGGGATCGACATCGGCAAGCGCACGGCGACCGAGCCGCGCACCCGCGCCGACGGCACGCCGCGGCGCTGCTGGCACCCGGAGGACGGCGTGCCGGCCGAGGGGACCGACGAGTTCTTCCAGGGCTCGATCGCGACGCACGGCGTCCACATGCTCTTCGTCGCCGAGTCCGACAACGCGCGCCAGACGGTGCCGCTGACGGAGATCGTCAACGACTGGCAGATGGTCATGCTGCCCGGCCGCCGCACCGCCGCCGACGGCGAGCGGTACGGCCGCGCGTTCGAGAAGCCGCTCGTCGTCCGGGTGGGGCGCAGCCGCAAGCCGTAGGCTGCGCCGCATGGACTACGAGGCGCTCCGCGGTGGCCTGCAGACGGCCATCCCGTTCAACGCGCACGTCGGCCTGCGGGTCACCGAGATCGGCCCTGGCATCGGCGTGGTCGTGCTCCCCGATCGGGACGAGACGCGCAACCACGTCGGCTCCCAGCACGCCGGCGCGCTGTTCTCGGCCGGGGAGGCGGCGTCCGGCGGCGCGTTCATCGGCGCCTTCGTCGAGCGCCTCGGCGAGGTGACGCCGCTCGCCGAGTCGGCGGAGATCGCCTACAGGAAGATCGCGCGCGGGGCGATCACCGCGAAGGGAACGCTGGACTGCGAGCCCGCGAGCCTGCTCGAGGAGCTCGACAGCGACGGTGCCGTGCGGTTCGGCGTCGAGGTCGAGCTCACGAACACGGGCGGCGAGGTCGTCGCCGAGATGACCGTCCGCTGGCACGTCCGCAAGAACGCGTGAGCGCGGCCGTCGTCTGGCGGGCCGCACCGCACGAGGCGGACACGGTCGGCGAGCTGCTGATCGCGTTCCGCGACCACCTCGGGATGACGTGGCCGTCCGACAACGCGTTCCTCGCCGGCGTCGACCGGCTGATCGAGGACCCGAACACTGCCTTCCTGCTGGGCGCGGCCGACGCGGACTCCGCGCCCGCGGGCGTCGCGCAGGTGCGCTTCCGCTACGGGATCTGGTGGGCGGCGACGGACTGCCTGCTCGAGGACCTGTTCGTGCACGAGCGGGCGCGTGGGGCCGGCCTCGGGCGCGCGCTCGTCTCGGCGGTCGTGGACCTGGCGGTCGAGCGCGGGTGCCGGCGCGTCGAGCTCGACACGAACGAGAAGAACACGACCGCGGTCGCGCTGTACGAGTCGCTGGGCTTCAGCGCGATCGACTCGCGCTACGGCGCGCGCAACCTCTTCCTGCGGAAGCACCTCGATGCAGCCTCTTGAGCTGCTGCAGCAGCTGATCCGCTTCGACACGACGAACCCGCCGGGGAACGAGCGGGCGTGCATCGAGTTCGTCCGCGGGCTGCTCGAGGAGGCGGGGCTGGAGACGACGATCGTCGCGAAGGATCCGGAGCGGCCGAACCTCGTCGCGCGGCTGCCCGGCCGGGGCGTCGCGCCGCCGCTGCTGTGGCAGGGGCACGTCGACGTGGTGCCGACGACCGGCCAGCAGTGGAAGCACGATCCGTTCGCCGCGGTCGTCGAGGACGGGATGCTCCACGGGCGCGGAACGCTCGACATGAAGGCGGGCGTGGCGATGATGGTCCACGCGCTGATCCGGTGCGCTCGCGAGGGCGTGCGGCCGGGTGGCGACATCGTGCTGGCGGTGCTGGCCGACGAGGAGGCCGGGGGCGACTTCGGCGCGCTGCATCTCGTGCGCGAACGGCCCGACCTGCTGGAAGGCGTCCGGTACGCCCTCGGCGAGTTCGGCGGGTTCACGATGGACATCGCGGGCCGGCGGTTCGCGCCGATCCAGGTGGCCGAGAAGCAGGTGTGCTGGCTGCAGGCGACGGTCCGCGGGCCGGGCGGGCACGGGTCGCTGCCGATGCACGGCGGGACGACCGCGCGCTTGGCGGCGCTGCTGCGCACGCTGGACCGCAAGCGCCTGCCGGTGCACGTGACGCCCGTCGTGTCGCGGATGATCGAGGCGCTCGCCGATGGCCTTCCGGCGCCCTTGGCGCTGCTGCTGCGGCGGCTCCTCGATCCGCGGACGACGGACGGCGTCCTACGGCTGCTCGGCGACCGCGGAGCGTTCTTCGATCCGCTGCTGCACAACACCGTGAACGCGACGATCATCGCGGCGGGTGACAAGGTGAACGTCATCCCGTCGGTGGCGACGGTGACGCTGGACGGCCGCGCGCTGCCGGGGCAGACGCCGGACGGGATGCTCGCCGAGGTCCGGGCGCTGCTCGGCGACGAGGTCGAGCTGGAGGTCGTGCGGTCGGAGCCCGGCCCGCCCGAGCCCGACTTCGGCCTCTTCGACCTCCTCGCCGGCGTCATCCGCGACGCCGATCCGGCGGCGACGCCGATCCCGCTGCTGCTCGCCGCGATCACCGACGCCCGCCACTTCGGCCGGCTCGGCATCCAGGGCTACGGGTTCACGCCGATGCAGTTGCCCGCCGACCTCAACTTCACCGAGCTGATCCACGCCGCGGACGAGCGCATCCCCGTCGACTCCGTGCGCTTCGGAGCCGACGCCTACTTCTCCGTCGCGCAGCGGTATGGGAGCTAGCGCTTGCCGACGGCCCGCAGCAGCGAGTCGGGCTTCGTGAAGAGGTCGCTCGTCTTGCCGTCGTAGACCGGGACGCCGACGCGATCGGCGAGCTCCTCGAGCGCGGCGAGGTCGTTGACGTGGGCGGCGGCCGACTCCTCCTCGAGCACGTCCCCGCCTCCCAGCGAGCAGGGGCGGGAAGCGACCTGCGCGGGGTCGGGGAGGTCGGGCGCCTCGAACTGCGGGCGCCGCCAGTCGAACGTCCGGCCGATGTTCGACGCGTAGCGGTCGCGCGTGCACAGCCACCCGAGGCCGAAGCGGTACGAGATGAGCTTGAGGATCGACTCGAAGCCGAGCTGCTCGTGGCTCACGCGGGCGACCGCTCCGCTCTTCTTGCGCTTGCGCGTGTACGGCGAGATCGCGACCGCGGGGATGCGGAAGCCCATCTGGCCGAAGTCCTCGTCGAGCTCGGTGCTCGAGCGGTCGTCGCGGACGCTCGGCGGCTTGACGTGGTCGAAGAACCCGCCCCACTCGTCGTAGACGATGAACAGCGCGCCGCGGCGGTAGTTCGGCGACGAGACGAACGCGTTGACGACATCGGCCATCCACGCTTGGCCGAGCCGGACGTCGCCGTGCGGGTGCTCGTCGGCCGAGATGCCGTCGCCGCCGCCGCCGTCGCGGAACGGCGGGTCGACGAACGAGATCGACGGGAGCGTGCCGAGCGCGCAGTCGGCGTAGAACTCGGCGAGCGGCCGCGTCCACGTCGCGCCGCGCGCGCCCCACACCGCGCTGAACGGCAGGTCGGAGTTGTAGTACCGCGCGTCGAGACCCTTCGAGATCGCGCGGTCGAAGATCGTCTCCCACTGGTTGCCCGCGGTGTCGAGCGGCGGGTCGTTGTTCGTGCGGCCGCCCGACTGCGCCGACCACATGTAGTACCGGTTGGGCCAGGTCGAGGCGAGCAGCGAGCAGAAGAACTGGTCGTAGACCGTGTAGTTCTTCGCCGCCGCGTGGATGAACTCGAGCTCGCCCTCGTTGTAGTAGCTCAGCGCGAACTCGTCGTTGCCCGACCCCTCGGCGATGAACCCGTCGCGCAGCTGCACGCGGCCGGAGTCCCAGCCGTGGCCGGGATCGGGGTGGCCGCAGCCCTGCCACTCGGCCTCCAGCTCGGACGCGTGCTGCGTCGGGACCGAGCGGCCGTCGGGCGCCGTGAACGTCTGGTGCTGCTCGCCGTCCGCGCCCGGCAGCCAGCCGAAGTAGTGGTCGAACGACCGGTTCTCCATCATCACGACGACGAAGTGGTCGATCGGCATGTTCCGCGGGCTCGGCAGCCGCTGGGCCTGCGCGGCGGCGGCCTGCTGGAGGATCGTGCCCGAGGGCAGCAGCGTGGCGGCGCCGGCGATCCCGGCGATGGAGGCCGTGCGCGCGAGGAACTCGCGCCGGCGGAGGAGGCTCTCTTCGTCGGGACGCATGCCTGCACCAACGACGCGCGCGCCGCGGTCTTGCGCCCGTTGACGGGAAGTTCACACGGTCGGCGGCAGGGCCATCAGCTCGACGCGGTGCCCGGCCGGGCAGCGGACGAACGAGCGCGGCGCGCCCCAGTGCTCCTCGCGCGGGTCCACCTCGAAGCCGGCGTCGCGCAGCGCGGCGACCCACTCGTCGTAGTGGCTGCCCGCCATGACCGCCACGTGGCCGGACGGCATCGCGACCGGCTCGTCCGTGAACAGCAGGTGCACCTGCGACCCGCGGCGCTGCACCCAGCGGGATCGCTCGCGCAGCGTCCCGGGCGGTTCGACCTCCTCGAAGTCGAGCAGCGCCCAGAACGCGACGCAGGCGTCGGCGTCGCTCTCGCGGACCTCGAGCGCGACGTGCTGGATCACCCGACGGGGCGCTCCGGCGTGTGCGAGTCGGCCGGCGTCGTCAGGGCGTCGGTCGAGTGCAGCTCGGGCGCCTGGATGCCCTGCGGCGCGGCGGGCACCGGGCCGCCCTCGTGCGCCCACGCCTTGTTGAGCTCGGACTGCTCGTACGCGAGGAACAGCGGCGCGAAGACCAGGTAGAGCACGAGCGCGAGCCAGCCGTTCATGACGGCCTCCGAACCCGCGAGCCGCTGCGCGTCCTGGACGCGCTTCGCCTGCCGGTAGATCGCGACGACGGCGGGGACGATGATGAGCGCCCCCAGCGTGACCGCGAGCAGCGTCATGCCCGGGCTCTGGCCCAGGTCGCGGCCCTTCGCCTGGCCGTACTCCTTGAGGTCCTTCGCCGTCACGTAGATCCACCAGATCGCGTAGATCCCGAACGTCACGAGGCTCCACACGCCGACCCAGACGGGCCCGCGCACCTTCACGTCGCGGGCCGTGCCCGCCGGATGGAAGACATCGCCGTAAGCCATGAGCCGACCCTACGTCAGCGCACGCACGTTGGCCAGGTGGATCTTCCGCTGACTTGCGCTGCGCCGCGCGAGCGGCAGCGCGTCGCCGGGAAGCTGCTCGAGGTAGGCCGCGTCCTCGCGCAGGATGGCCAGCGCCCGCACCGAGTCGAGCACGTCGCCGTGGCCGGGCACGACCGCGGCCGCCTGCTCGACGAGCGGCTCGAGCCGGCGCAGCGTCGCGAGGTACGCGTCGCGCGAGCCGGTCGCGCTCAGCATCGGGATCTCGACCGGCGACAGGTAGTCCCCCGCGATCAGCACGTTCGCCCACGGCACCACGATCGCCATGCCGTCGGCGACGTGGCCCTCGGTCGGGTGCAGCTCCAGCTCGTCGCCGCCGCTGCCGATCGCCAGCTTGCCCGGCACCGGCAGCGCCTCGACCTGCCCGAGCGACAGCGGCGCCGGCCGCTCGACGTAGTGCTCGTCGTCGAACGCGCGCAGCTCGCGCGCCGCCTCGCCGGGCGCGCCGGTCAGCCGCGCCGCCGTCGTCTCGGCGACGCCGAGCGCGGCGCCGGGGAACGCGAGCCGGCCGAGCAGGTGATCCCAGTCGCCGTGCGTCGCGAGCAGCCCGCTGAACGGGAAGCCCGCCTGCTGCAGCAGCGTGGGGAGCACCTCGAGCTCGTCCGGGTAGACGGGCGAGTCGACGACGAACGCCTCGTCGTCGCGGCGGACGATGGTGCAGGTGGTCCGGTAGACGCGGCTCGTCGCGACGAGCACGTCCTCGTGGAGCGAGACGACGCGCACGCGCGCGCGTCCCTAGGCGCCGAGGAGCTCGGCGGCCTCCTTGAGGCTCGAGACGACGGCGTCCGGCTTCTTCTTGCCGGTCTCGAGCTCCTCGCCGTTCCGGTTGACCCACACGACGGGCACCTTCTCCTTCAGGCACGGCTCGACGTCGTGGTAGTAGGAGCTCGCGACGTGGACCCAGCCCTTCTTGCCGCCGATGCGGCGCGCGAACTCCTTGAAGTGCGCGGGGTCGGGCTTGTACGAGCGGACCTGCTGCGCGGTGACGACGAGCTCGTAGTCGTGCGGGATGTGGCGGCGCGTCTGGCCGAGGAGCTTGTCGTCGATGTTCGAGATCAGACCGGTCTGGAACTTCTTGACGAACTTCTTCAGCTGCGGGTTCGTCTCGCGGAACGGCTGCCAGCGGTGCACCGAATCCGGGAGGAAGCCGGAGCGCGACGGCTCGAGCGGCCAGCCCAGGCGCTTGGCGATCTCGACCGCGGTGCGGCGCAGGACCTCGGCGTACAGCTCGTACGAGCCGCCCTCGACGTCACGCGAGATCTCGTGGAACATCGGGATCAGCTCGTCGTTGTCGATCTGGAACCCATCCCGCTGGGCCTCCTTCTGGAAGGCCTCGGCGACGCCCTTCTCCCAATCGATGAGGGTCCCGTACACGTCGAAGGTGACCCAGCTGATGTCCTTGGGAAGCGCCATAGGGTGGTGGATTGTAGGAAGGCGAGCATCCACCGGGCGCTGACGGCTTGCGGGGGCGGGCGGCTTGCTAGCTTCACCGCCGCCTATGGACCTGCTCGAGTATCAGGGCAAGCAGCTCTTCGCGAAGCACGGGGTCCCCGTGCCGTCCGGGCGCCCGGCCACCACCGTCGACGAGGCGGTCACGGCCGCCGACGCGATCGGCTTCCCCTGCGTCGTCAAGGCGCAGGTCCAGATCGGTGGCCGCGGCAAGCTCGGCGGCATCAAGGTCGCCAAGGACCGCGAAGAGGCTCGCCAACACGCCGAGGCCATCCTCGGGATGGACATCCGCGGCTTCACCGTCCACGAGGTGTGGATCGAGGAAGCCAGCGACATCGCCGAGGAGTACTACGCCTCGATCGTCTTCGACCGCGCCGCCAAGGCGCCGCTGTTCATGCTCTCCACGCAGGGCGGCATGGACATCGAGGAGGTCGCCGAGCGCGACCCGAACGCCATCGCCCGCCTGCACGTGGATCCGCTCCTGGGCTTCCAGGACTTCCACGGCCGCCGGCTCGCCTTCGAGGCCGGCGTCGCCGACGACGTCGTCCGCCCGATCGGCGCGCTGCTGGCGAAGCTCTACGACGCGTTCGTCGGCGAGGACGCCGTGCTCGTCGAGGTCAACCCGCTGATCATCACCGGCGACCGCCAGGTGCGCGCGCTCGACGCGAAGGTCACGCTCGACGACAACGCGATGTACCGCCATCCCGACAACGCGCAGCTGCGCGACGTCTCGGGTGAGGACGAGCAGGAGCGGATGGCCAAGGAGCGCGGGCTGACCTACGTCAAGCTCGACGGCGACATCGGCATCCTCGGCAACGGCGCCGGGCTCGTGATGTCGACGCTCGACGTCGTCGCGCAGTACGGCGGCGCGCCGGCCAACTTCCTCGACGCCGGCGGCGGCTCGAAGGCCGAGGCGATCACCAGCGCCGTCGAGGTCATCCTGTCCGACGACAAGGTCAAGGCCGTCCTCTTCAACATCTTCGGCGGCATCACCCGCTGCGACGAGGTGGCGAAGGGCCTGATCGAGGCGTTCAACCAGATCAGCCCGCAGGTGCCGTTCGTCGTGCGCCTCGACGGCACCAACGACAAGGAGGGCCGGCAGATCCTCGCCGACGCGAACCTCCCGAACGTCCACACCGCCACGACGATGAACGAGGCGGCCGAGAAGGTCGTGGAGCTGGCGAAGGCATGAGCATCGTCGTCGGGAAGGACACCAAGCTGTGCGTCTCCGGCATCACCGGCCGTGAGGGCACGTTCCACGCGATGAACAACAAGCGCTACGGCACGGACGTCGTGTCGGGCGTGACGCCGGGCAAGGGCGGCCAGGACGTCGAGGGCGTCCCGGTGTTCAACACGTTCCACGACGCCGTGGACAAGACGGGCGCCAACACGGCGATGATCTTCGTCCCGCCGCGCTTCGCCGCCGACTCGATCCTCGAGGCGGCCGACGCGGGCATCGACACGATCATCACCATCACCGAGGGCATCCCCGCCCACGACGAGCTGCGGGTCTACGACTTCCTGCAGTCGCTGGACCGCGACATCACGCACATCGGGCCGAACTGCCCGGGCGCGCTGTCGCCGGGCAAGGCGAACGTCGGGATCATCCCCGCCGCCTTCTTCAAGGAGGGCAACGTCGGGGTGGTCTCGCGGTCGGGCACGCTGACCTACCAGATCGGCAACGAGCTGGCCCAGCGCGGCTTCGGCAACTCGTCGATCGTCGGCATCGGCGGCGACCCGGTCCCGGGCTCCTCGTTCATCGACATCATCGCGAAGTTCGAGGCCGATCCCGAGACGGAGCTCATCGTGATGAGCGGCGAGATCGGCGGCTCGGCCGAGGAGGAGGCCGCCGAGTACATCGGCGAGCACGTCTCCAAGCCGGTCGTCGGCTACATCGCCGGCTTCACCGCTCCGCCCGGCAAGACCATGGGCCACGCGGGCGCGATCGTCTCCGGCTCGAAGGGCACGGCCGCCGCCAAGGCCGAGGCGCTCGAGGCGAAGGGCGTCAGGGTCGGTCGCACGCCGACTCAGGTGGCCGAGATCGCGGTCGAGATCCTCGGCGGTTGAGCTGACGGAACGTCAGTCCTAGAACGTTCGTCCACTTGCCGAAACCGCTTCTAAGGCATCTGTACTGTCGCGCCTAAGCGCACGTGACTCAGCGCAAGCGCTGAGGCGACGGTAGTCCGGCATCTCCGGGACGGGCGCCAGCGCCGAAGGCAAGGACTGCCGGCCCCACGGGCCGGCAGTCGTGTTTAACGGCAGGCTTTCCGCGTCCGACGGCGAAACGACCGGCGTGTCGGAGGACGACGTCCACGAGGCGCTCGCGGGGCTCGAGCGGAGGCTCACGGAGCTGCAGGCGGAGCTCGAAGGCGAGGAGCGACCGCCTCGAACGGCGGCGGACGACGCGCCTGCGCGCCCCGCGCCGGATCCGGCGGCCGGCGACGCGCTCGACCGCTTCGGCGAGAGCCTGCGGCGCGCGGCGAGCGACCTCGTCTCGGCCTACGACCGCGCGATCGCCGAGACGCGCGGCCTCGACCCCGGCGAGGGGCTGCTCTTCCGCGACGACGTCGCGCTCGAGGTCGACGTCGACCTCGACGGGCTCTGCGCGCTGTCGGGCGCGCTGCGGCGCATCGAGGGCGTCGCCGCCGTCTCGCTGCGCGCGTACGCGGGCGGGCACGCGGCGCTGGACCTGACGCTGGACCGCGGCGTGCCGCTCGTCCCGGAGCTGCGCCGCGCGCTCGGCGCGCCGGTCGCCGTCGTCGAGGCCCGGCACGGCCGGCTCGCCGTCGACCTCCGCTAGCCTCGGCGAGCCGATGGATCCCGAGATCGCCGACGCTCACGAGGAGGCCGCCCGGATCCGGCGTGAGGCGGAGGCGTACCTCGAGGCGACGCGGCGCCGGGCCGACGCGATCGCCGAGGCGCGGATCGCGCGGCTGCGCGAGCTGACCGACCGGCTGATCGCCACCGCCGAGACGGTCGACCGGCGGTTCGGCGAGGCGCTCGAGGTCAAGGAGCAGCTCGACGACCTCGTCGCCGCGCTCGGGACCGCGGCCGAGCGGGTCGCGAGCGAGGTGCTCGAGGACGGCGCCGGCGAGTTCGAGCCCATGGTCATCGAGGCGCGCCGCACCCAGCCGCCGCCGATCCCCGCGCCGCCCGAGCAGCTGCCGCCCGCGCGCCTGGTGCAGGTGCTCGACACCGCCCGGGCGCACCCCCGCACGGACGTGTCCTAGGCTCCCTGGCATGGCAGGCGGCGACCTCATCTCCTTCGCGCGCGGCGCGCCCTCGCTCGACATCGTCGACGTCGAGGGCCTCAGCGAGTCCGCGCAACGCGCCTTCGAGCGCGATCCCGGCGGCTCCACGGCGTACGGCACCGCGGTCGGCTACGTGCCGCTGCGCGAGTGGATCGCCGAGCAGCACGGCGTGACCCCCGACCAGGTCCTCGTGACCAACGGGTCGATGCAGGCCGACGCCTTCCTCTTCGACGAGGTCGTCTCCCCCGGCGACTCCGTCGTCGTCGAGCGGCCGACGTACGACCGGACGCTCCTCGGCCTCCAGCAGCGCAGCGCGGACATCCGGATGGTCACGCTCGAAGAGGACGGCATCGACGTCGACGAGCTCGAGCGGCTCCTCGCCGAGGGCGCGAGGCCGAAGCTCGCGCACATCATCCCGAACTTCCAGAACCCGGCCGGCTACACGCTCTCGCGCGAGAAGCGCGAGCGTCTGCTGCACCTGGCGAACGATCACGACTTCCTCGTCTTCGAGGACGACCCGTACATCTCGATCCGCTTCGCGGGCGAGACGCTGCCGACGATGCTCTCGATGGACGGCAACGAGCGCATCGTCTACGCCTCGTCGTTCTCCAAGACGGTCTGCCCCGGCATCCGCGTCGGCTACCTCGTCGGGCCGTCCGACCTCATCGCTCGCATCGTCAAGCGGGCGACGAACACGTACATCTCGCCCAACATGGTCGCGCAGTCGATCGTCTACCAGTTCGTCTCGAGCGGGCGGATGCGCGGCGCGGTCGACACGGTCAAGAGCGCGCTGGCCGAGCGCGTGCAGCTCCTGTCGGCGGCGCTCGAGCGCGAGCTGCCCGAGGCGAAGTTCACCCCGCCCGAGGGCGGCTACTTCATGTGGGTCGAGCTGCCGGAGGACACGGACGTCGAGGCCCTCTTCACCGCCGCCGCCGAGCGCGGCGTCGCGTTCGTCAAGGGCACCGACTTCCTCCTCGAGGGCGGCCGCAACACGCTGCGCCTCGCGTACTCGGGCGTCACGGCGGACCAGATCGACGAGGGCGTCGCGCGCCTCGCCGAGGCGTTCCGCGCCCAGCAGAAGCAGGCCACCGTCTAGCGAGCACTGCGTGATCACCGTGCTCGCCGACGTTCGCGCGGCGGGCACGGGGTCTCGCCGCGACATCCACGGGATCGCTTCCGCCCGCCGGCGGAAGCGGTGAGGATGCCGCCATGGAAGCGGTCCTCTCCGGCTACCTGCTCGGGCTCGTCGTGGCAGCGGGCTTCGGGCCGATCTCGGTGCTCGCGCTGAGCTCCGGGCTGCGGTACGGGTTCGCGCCGGCGTTCGGCGTCGGCCTGGGCGCGGCGGCGGTCGACGCCTTGTACGCGCTGCTGGCCGGTCTCGGTCTCGCGGCGCTCGTGCCCGGCGACGAGCTGCAGGTCGTGGGCGGCGTGGCGCTGCTGTTCATCGGATGGAAGATGGTGCACCCGCGCGGCGGCGACCTCGTCTCGCTGCGGACGTTCCCGCGCGGGCTCGGCGTCAGCTTCACCGCGACGCTCGCGAACCCGTCGACGATCCTGTCCTGGGCGGCCGCGTTCGCCGCGGTCGTGCCGGCGCTGCATCTGAGCCGAGCGGCGACGGTCGGGGTGCTGCCGCCGGCGGTCTTCCTCGGGACGCTGACGTGGTTCACGGGCCTGGCGACCGCATCGACGGTCGCCGGGCGGTGGCTCGGCCCGGACGCGCTGCGGCGGATCGGCATCGCCGCCGGCGTCGTCGTGCTCGCCTTCGGCGTCGTGTTCCTCGTGCGCGGCGTGGCCGCGCTGGCCTAGCTAGCGGCCGTAGCGCTCCTTCGAGAGCACGAGCTGCTCCGGAAGGGCGGTGCGCGGGGGCGGCGATGGGTCGGCGACGACGGAGACGGTCTCGGCCACGGACGGCGTGACCGACACGCGGGCGCCGTTCGCCTGGACGACGACCTCGTGCTCGTCCTTCTCGGCGAGCGTGCCCTCGAGGCCGGGCTCGAGACCGGACTCGCGCAGGAGGTGCAGCAGGTCCTCGGCCTCGTTCTCGAAGCGCAGGATCTTCACCGACGCGCCGACCTCGACGTCAGCGAGCGGCACGCCCTCGATGCGCGTGCCGGGCGTGATCGGATGGCCGTGCGGGCAGGTCTTCGCGTCGCCGATCGCGGCGAGCATCCGCTCCTCCAGGACGGGCGACATCGCATGCTCGAGCCGCTCGGCCTCCTCGTGGACCTCGTCCCACGGGATGCCGAGGACGTCGGTGAGGAACCGCTCGATCAGGCGGTGACGGCGGACGATCCCCTCGGCGTGCTCGCGGCCCGAGTCGGTGAACTGGATCGTCTTGTCGCCGGCCCGCGTGATGTACCCGTCACGCTCGAGCCGCCCGATCATCTCGTGCACCGTCGGCGCCGACAGCTGCATCGCGCGGGCGACGTTCGCACCCGTCATCGGAAGGCCCGCCTCGAGGAGCCAGAAGAGGGTCTGGAGGTACTCCTCCTCGGCGACGGTGGCGTGCTCGGCGGACATGCGAGTGACCATATCGGCCCCCGATCCGCGAGACTGGGCTGCGCGTGCCACTTCCCCTGAAGCCTCCGGTCCTCCCCCAGCTCGCCCGTTCCCGAGCCAGCCTGCCCGAGGGCGAGAACTGGGCGTACGAGCCGAAGTGGGACGGCTTCCGCTGCGTCGCGTTCGTCGACGGCGACGAGGTGCATCTGCAGTCACGCAACGGCAAGCCGCTGACGCGGTACTTCCCCGAGCTGGAGTTCCCGGCCGGCCGCTACGTGCTCGACGGGGAGATCGTCGTGTTCGGCGAGGGCGGCGTGCAGCTGTTCGACGCGCTCGGCCAGCGGATCCATCCGGCGGCCTCGCGCGTGAAGATGCTCGCCGAGCAGACGCCCTCGCGGTTCATCGCCTTCGACCTGCTCGCCCGCGACGACGAGGTGCTGTTCGACCTGCCGTACGTCGAGCGCCGGGCGGCCCTGGAGGAGCGGGTCGACGCCCCGGTCGACCTGACGCCGTGGACGCAGGACGCCGCCGACGCCCAGCCCTGGCTGCGCGGCGCGGAGGGCGTCATCGCGAAGGAGCTGAACGCGCCGTACCGGCCGGGCGAGCGGACGGGCATGGTGAAGATCAAGCGCGTCCGCACGATCGACGCCGTCGTCATGGGCTGGCGGCCGGGCAAGGAGGCCGGAACGGTCGGCTCCCTGATCCTCGCGCTGCACGACGACGCCGGCGAGCTGCGCGTCGTCGGGCACACGAGCGGCTTCAAGGCGGCCGAGAAGCGCGCGCTGGTGGACAAGCTGAAGCCGTACGAGACCGGCAAGAGCGGCATGGGCGACCCGAGCCGCTGGGCCAACGACCGCGAGCTCGAGTGGCGCGAGCTGCGCCCCGAGCTGGTCGTCGAGGTCACCTTCGACCACGTCTCCGACGGCCGGATCCGGCACGGCGCGAAGATCCAGCGCTGGCGCGAGGACAAGGACCCGGCCGACTGCAAGGTCGACCAGCTCGCGCAGTAGGTCAGCCCCAGCCGGCGTGGAGCTGGGCGAAGACCGCCGTCGGGCGGCCATCGACGTCGAGGCGGACGAGGACGGTCGGGGCCTCGCCCCCGAGGTAGCGGGCGGCTCCATCCGCGTCGTGGACCGCCAGCGGCCCGCCGCCGTTGAGGTGCGCCGGCTGCAGGAAGCCGGCCGCGGCGCGCCGGTTGCTCCAGCTGGGATCGTCCAGCGCGAAGACGTCGTCGCCGATGCGCGCGATCACGCGGCGGTGCGGTCGCTCGAGCGGCACGTAGAGGCCGACGCGGTCGCACGCCGTCGAGTTGGGGATCGGGCAGGCGATCCCGAGGTAGGGCGGGTCGGCGAGCTCCGGCGGCGCGGGCCCCGCGGCGGTGAGCACGGCGGCGATGAGCGACGCGATCACGTCCTCCATACGACCCGGGCCGGCGCGGAGGTCCCGGCATGCCGGGACCTCTGAGCCGATCGTTCACGTAGAAGCGGCATGAGGCTCGTCTGGCGTCGGCTGCTCGGATAGCGTGGCGTCGTGTCGTCGCGGGCGACCGCTGCTGCCGTGCCCCGCGCGGTGCGTGCGCCGCGGGTGAGCCCGCGCGGCGAGCGGGCGCTGGTGCGGGCCGCGCAGCGCGGCGACGTCGCCGCGCTCGAGGGGCTCTTCCGGCTGCACTGGCCCGCCGCGTACCGAGCGGCGTGGTTCGTCGTGCGCGACGAGCAGACGGCCGAGGACATCGCGCAGGAGGCGTTCCTCGCGGCGGTCGCGGCGCTCGACCGGTTCGACCGGCGGCGGCCGTTCGGGCCGTGGCTGCGCACGATCGTCGCCCGCCGCGCGATCGACGCGCTGCGGGCGCGCACGGTGCGGCGCGAGGTGGGCGACGAGCCGCTCGCCGCGCTGCCCGCCCCGGACGCGGTCCCGGCCGCAGACGGCCTCGGCGCGGCGCTTGCGGCGCTGCCCGACGAGCAGCGGACGGTCGTCGTCCTCCGCCACGTCCTCGAGCTGACGCCCGGCGAGATCGCCGCGGTGCTCGACCTCCCGCGCGGCACGGTGAACTCCCGCCTGCGGAGAGGCCTCGACGCCCTCGAGCCGTGGGCGCGCGGCGAGCGCGGGATGGAGGGGGATCGATGAAGACGCTCCGCGACCTCTCCGCGCCGGGTGAGGGCGCCGCACGGGCGCGGGCGTGGCGCGCGGTCTCCGCCGCCGCGGGCGAGGCACCACGGCGAGCGCGGCGGCCGATGAGGCCTCCGCTGGCGGCGGGCGCGGCGTGGTCGCTCATCGTCGCGGGGCTCGCGGTGCTCGGCGCGGCGCTGGCGCTGACCTCGCCGGGGAACGCGGTGGCCGGGTGGGTCGGGGAGCGGGTGAAGGCCGTCGTCGATCCCGCTCCGGAGCGGCCGGCGCGCACCGCGGCGCTCGGCGACCTGCCGGGCGGCGGGCAGCTGCTCGTCCTCGCCGGGCGACCGGCGGTGCGCGACGGCGTGGAGCTCTCGGGAGAGCCGTGGGTCGCCGACGGGTCGGGCGTCCGGAGGCTCGCGGGCGCGGTGAGCGATGCGACGTGGTCCGCCTTCGGGCACTTCGCCGCGGTGACGCGAGGCAGCGAGCTCTTCGTCGTCGGCCTCGACGGCCGGCGCCGCTGGTCGGTCGCCGCCCGCGCGGCCGTCTCGAACCCGCGCTGGTCGCCAGACGGCTACCGCGTCGCGTACATCGCCGGCTCGACCGTTCGCGTGGTCGCCGGCGACGGCACCGGCGACCATCCCGTGGGCGCCGGCGACGCGCACGTCGCACCGGCGTGGCGACCGGGCGCCCGCCACGTGATCGCGTTCGGTGACAGCCGGCGCATCACCGTCGCCGATGCGGACACCGGCGAGCGGCAGTTCGTCGTCGACGGTCCGCCCGAGGCGCCGGCGCCCTCCTTCTCGCCGGACGGCAGGCGGCTCCTCCTCGCCGGGATCCGCACCATGCAGATCCGGTCGGCGAAGACGGGCCGGCTCCTCACCCGCGTGCGCGCGGGGGAAGGCGCGACCTTCGGAGACGCGGTGTGGGCGCGCGGCGGGAAGTCGATCGTCGCGCTCCGCCATCGAGGGAACACGGAAGAGGTGGTCGTGGCGACGGCGGCGAGCCGGCGAGAGCTCTCCGGGGGGCCGCCAGACGACGCGGCGCGGTCTCCCGCGACGCCGCCCCTCCGCCGGATCTTCGCCGCGCGCGGCGTCTCGGGGCTGGTCGCAAGCCCCGATGGCCGGTGGGTGGTCGTCGACTGGCGGGCGGCGCGGAGCTGGCTGTTCCTTCCGCTCGCCCGGGGTCGCCCGAGGCAAGTCCAGAATCCGGAGAAGCGTTTCGGCGCTGGGGAAGCTCGGCTCGTCGGCTGGTGCTGCCCGGCCTAGGCCGTGGCGGCGATCCGCACCCCGGCTCCCGGACCCCCGGGGTCTTCCGGGGGTCTCTTGGGGGAACTAGGGGGATCCCCCCGATGCCACGCCTCCCGGCCGACGCCAAAGTGCCACCCATGAACGACGGCTAAGCGTCGAGCGCAGACGGAGACAGGGTCGCGTGTCTACCGCCTGCAAGAACTTCGAAGTGCCCCTGGCGGGGCGCCGCGACCCGCGATGCGCCCCGCTTCCTCCCCTCCTCGGGAACCACATACGGCGAAGGTCCATCACCTTCCCTCCCGCGCCGCCCAGGCTCTTGCCATCGCGACGCGCTCGCCACCGCTCGGGTGGCCGTCGAACCAGATGTGGGCCCAGCCGGGCGGGTTCGGATCGGCTCGCGCCTCGGTCGTGAAGCGCTTGAAGAGCGCTTCCATCCCGCGCGGATCGCGCGTCGCCTGCAACGCGGCCCAGTCGGCCTCGGCCTCGTAGCGCCGGCCGGCCGCCGTGACCAGCGGCGTCGCCACGAACTGCACGATCGAGAACACGAGCAGCGCGACCGGGATCGCCTGCGGCACGCCCATGCCGCCCCGCCCCACGGCGAACAGCGCGACGACGATCCCCGCCGGCAGCAGCACGAGCAGCATCCAACCGAGGCTCTTCAGGATGTGGTGGTGCTGGTGGTGGCCCAGCTCGTGCGCGAGCACGACGCGGACCTGCCGCCGCGGGAAGTCGTCGGCCAGCGTGTCCCACAGGACGACCTTGCGCGTCGCGCCGAGCCCGAAGGCGTAGGCGTTCGGCTGCGACGTGAACTCGCTGACCTTCTCGACCCGCACGGGGACGTCGGGCAACCCCTCCTCGCGCGCGAGCCGGTCGGCGTCCCGCGCGATCGCGGGCGACGGCTTGTCGAGGTCGACGACCAGGTACGGCGCCAGCCACGCGAAGAGCAGCACGATGCCCCCGAGCAGCGCGACGGCCGGCGCCCACCACGCCCACTTCACGAGCCGCGCGAAGCCCATGACGACGAGCAGGATCACCGCGACGCGGATCGCCACCCCGCCGAGGCCGAAGAAGCTCTCGAGCAGCCACTCGGCGTAGTTGACGTCGACGACGTCGTGCCGCCGGCTCCACCACGTCTCGATCAGCCCGAACGGCAGCTGCGCGAGCCACACGAGGCAGAGCCCGAGGATGGCGAGCATCGTGCCGGTCCCGATCGGGCCGGCGGCGGACTGCTTCATGAGCCGCACGCCGCGCTTCGCGTAGACCGCGAGCACGGCGATCAGCGTCAGCTGCGAGAGGATCGTCAGCACGCGCGGCAGCGCCTCGAAGTCCTGCGCGCGCTCGACCGCCCGCTGGCCGAACGCGGCGTCCGGGATGTCGCGCAGGTTCAGGTCGCCCGGCACGACCGTGTCCCACAGCAGCGACCCGAGCACCGCGGCCGCCGCGAGGACGATGACGAGCGACAGCGTCAGGCCGAGGCGCTCGCGGCTCACGCGGCCACCTCCGCGAAGACGGCTTCCGGGGCGAGCTCCCACGTGAGCGGCTCCCGCTCGCTCGGCCCGCTGTGGGGGTAGACGTCGGTGAGCAGCACCGTGTACGCGAAGACCTGCGCGGCGTACCGCACGGTGTACGCGACGAGGTGCTGCAGCCCGCGCGGGACGCGCCCGGTGATGAGCGCGCACCACCAGGCGCCGATCGCGGCGACGAGCTGCGCGGTCCCCAGCACGCCGCTGAGCAGGAGCGCGGGGAACGCGAGGACGAGGCGGAAGCCGGTCCGCCAGCGCGACTGGCGCGCCGGCTCGTCGATCTCGAGGTCGAGCGGGTAGCTGCCCGGCCGGCCCGTGAAGCCGGGGAAGAGGCCGCTCGCCAGGTAGAGGAACGCGGTGACGTGCGCCTGGTAGCGGACGTAGCGAGCGAGGAAGCGGTGCAGCGCCCGTGGCAGGCGCCCGGTCGCCAGCGCCGCGAACCATCCGAGCACCGCGGCGACGAACGCGACGACGCCCCACAGCGCGAGGAACCCGATGTGCGGGAACGCGAGGATGAGCCGGAAGCCGGTCAGCAGCCGGTGCTGGCGCCGCTCGTCGTCGAACGTCATCCGCACCGGATGCCGCGGGCGCGGCAGCAGCGGCACCGCGCGCGGATCGCTGTCGGGGAAGCGGTCGGTGAGCAGGAACAGGTACGCCGCGACCTGCGCGCCGTAGCCGAGCGCCCACACCTGCACGTCGCGGAACCCGGCCGGCATCCGCCCGCGCGCGAGGCAGGCGAACCACGCGAGGACCGCGACGGCGATCGCCACGCCGCCGCCCTGCGTCGACGTCGCGCCGCTCGCGATCCCGGTCCCGAGCGCGCCGGACAGGATCAGCGGCGGCAGCCCGAGGAAGAGCCGGAACCCGACGGTCCAGCGGTTCTGCGGCAGCGGCTTCGGGACGATCGCGTCGACCGCGTACCCGCGCGCGCCGAGGAAGCCGGGGAACTTGTCCGCCGCGAGGAACGCGTAGGCGTAGACGTGCAGGGAGTAGTTGACGACCATCCCGAAGACCTGGTGCAGGCCGTCGATCGGCCGGCCGCGGAACAGCAGCGCGAACCACTGGACCGGCAGCAGGAAGAGCAGCGCGCCGGCCCACACGGTCAGCCAGATCGCGTGCGGGATCACGAGGATGAGGCGGAAGCCGACCGACCAGCGCGAGCGCCGGAGGTCGTCGCGGACGATGACGCGCAGCTCGTCGTCACGTCCGGGCACGGCTGCGAACCTACCCGGATGCCCCGACGGCTGCTCATCGCCCCCGATGCGTTCAAGGGCACCTTCCGCGCCGCGGAGGTGGCGGCCGCCGTCGGCCGCGGCGTCGAGCGCGCGGGTCTCGAGCCGCCCGACCTCTGCCCCGTCGCCGACGGCGGCGAGGGGACGCTCGAGGTGCTGCTGACCGCGCTCGGCGGCGAGACGGCAGGGACGACGGCGACCGATCCGCTCGGCCGGCCCGTGGCTGCGGGCTTCGCGCTGATCGAGGACGGCGGCACGGCGGTCGTCGAGGTGGCGGAGGCGTCGGGGCTCGGGCGCGTCGGCGAGGACGAGCGCGACGCCGAGGCGGCCTCCACCTATGGGACGGGCGAGCTGATCGCCGCCGCCGTGGACGCCGGTGCGGAGGTCGTGCTGGTCGCCGCGGGCGGCAGCGCGACGACGGACGGCGGCCGCGGCGCGATCGCGGCGATCGAGGAGCGCGGCGGCCTGCGCGGCGCACGGCTCGTCGTGCTGTGCGACGTGCAGACGCCGTTCGAGCTGGCGGCCGAGCGGTTCGGCCCGCAGAAGGGCGCGTCGCCCGAGGCGGTCGCGCGCCTGACCGCGCGGCTGCACGCGCTCGCCGCCGAGCTGCCGCGCGATCCGCGCGGGGTCCCGCTCACCGGCGCGGCCGGCGGGCTGTCGGGCGGGCTGTGGGCGGCGTTCGGCGCGCTGCTCGAGCCGGGCGCGGCGTTCGTGCTCGACGCGCTCGGGTTCGACGCGCGCATGCGGGAGTCGCGGGCGACGATCGTGGGCGAGGGCCGGCTCGACGTCACGACGCTCGAGGGGAAGATCTGCGGCGAGATCGCGGTGCGCGCCCGCCAGGCCGGCGTGCCCTGTCACGCCGTATGCGGAGCCAACGCCCTGCGATCCTTCGATCAGCGGATCCTCGACCTCCAGCGCGTGGTCGAGGCGCCGACCCTGCGTGACCTCGAGGCTGCGGGGGAGTACCTCGCCTTGAACCTCTGATGCCGTCGATCTACCTCCCCAGCCCCGGTCGCCGCGCGATCGTCGTCGGCGCGGGCTCGTTCGGGACCGCTGTCGCGGTGCTGCTCGCCCGCGGCGGGCTGCGGACGACGCTGCAGGCCCGGACCTCCGAGCAGGCGCGCCGCCTGGCGGAGGACCGCGAGAACACGACGTACCTGCCGGGCGTCGAGCTGCCGCGTGAGCTGCGCATCGAGGACATCTCGCAGGGCCTCGCGCGCGCGGAGTTCGTGTTCCTCGGCGTCCCCTCGAAGGGCCTTGACGAGGTGATCGCGGGGCTCGTCGCGGCGGGGCTGCCGCAGCGCGCGGCGGTCATCTCGCTCGCCAAGGGGCTCGTCCCGCCCGACGGGCGCGCGCCGAGCAGCCTGCTGACCGCGCTGCTCGGCGAGGGCCGCGTCGCCGTGATCGGCGGGCCCGCGCACGCGCGCGAGATGGTGCACGAGGGGGCAGGCCTCGTGGCCGCATCGACAAACGAGCAGCTCGCCGAGGCGATCGCCGCCGTCTTCATGCGCGCGGGCGTCGTGTGCGAGGAGTCCGACGATCCCGTCGGGGTCGAGCTGGCGGGCGCGGCGAAGAACGCCGCGGCGCTGGCGGCGGGCGCGACCGAGGCGCAGGGGCTGAACGCCGCGGGCGCGGCCGCCGGCCACATCTTCGCCGAGGTCTGGCAGTACGCCGAGAAGCGCGGCGCCGAGCCGGAGTCGCTCATCGGCCTGGCGGGCACCGGCGATCTCGTCGCCACCGCGCTCGCTCCCCAGTCGCGCAACCGGCGCGCGGGCGAGCTGCTCGGCGAAGGCGTTCCCACCGCCGACATCCCGGCCCGGATCGGACAGGCGGTGGAGTCGCTCGATCTCGTCCCGATGCTGGCGACGGCCCTGCGCGACGCCGGCATCGAGGCGCCCGTCACGACCGGCCTCGCGCAGCTCATCGCCGGCGAGCTGCCGCTCGACCGCTGGATCGAGCTCGTCCGCACGACCGTTCCCCCGTCGCCCGCCCGGCGGCGGCTCCCGCGCCCCCAGCCCGGAGCGTGGGGACGCTTCGTCGGGTGGCTGCGGCGCCTGCGCACCGGCGGCGGCAGCACCGAGCGGCGGGAGCTCGAGGCGGGCCCGAGCTAGCGCCGCTCGGCCAGCTCGGTCATCACGGCCTCGTACACGCCGGGACCGTTCGCGGCCTCGGCGACGCGCGTGTTGCGCGGCAGGGCGGTGACGAGCATCGGGTCGGTGTCGAGCGCGTTGGCGACGAGCCACACCGTCCCGACCGCCTCGGCCGCCGTGAGGTCCTCGCGGCTGTCGCCGACCGCGATGCACTCCTCGGGCCGGTAGCCCCGGCGCTGCATGTGGCGCTCGACCGCGCGCCCCTTCGAGACGCCGTGCGGCATGAGGTGGAACGCGCGCCAGCCCGCGTAGGCCTCCGGGTCCGCGTCGACGTGGACGTTCCCGTTGTCGACGAGCCGCAGCGACTCGTGCCCGTGCTCCTGCAGCAGCGCCGTCGCCTCCATCGCATCGATGGTGCCGCGGAAGAGGTGCCCGACGTCGCGCCCGGTGTGCCAGGGCGTGTGGTACTCGAGCCGCCCGGCGTAGCGCTGGAGCAGGAACGCCGGTGCCCCGGTCTCCTCGATCTGCTCGAACACCGTCTTCGCCCGCGGCGTGAACGGCTCGGTCAGCCAGTCCTCGTCCGGCCCGTCCGAGATCGCGGCGCCCGACTCGAAGATGTACGACGGGCACCCGAGCAGCCGCGCGTCCTCCCGCACCGACGACCGCCGCCGCCCGCTCATGATCACGACCTCTGCCCCGGCCCGATGGCACGCCTCGATCGCCCGCCATCCGAGGTTCGTCAGCACTCCGTCGCCGTCGTGGAACAGCGAGGCGTTGCGCCCGAGGAGCGTGTTGTCGAGGTCGACGTAGAGCGCGCGCAATGCGGACATCCGGCCGTGCAGCCTAGGACGGCGCGGCTACGGTGGTCGTCGTGGCCGGGACGACGCGCAAGGCGCAGCCGTGGGACGCGCTGCTGGAGGCGGGGCGGGCGGACGAGCGGCTCGTCCGGGAGGCCAACGAGGGCGCACGTCCTCCGGTGCTCGACGACGTCCCGCCGCTGCATCCGAAGCTCGTCGGGGCGCTCGAGGGGATGGGCGTCGAGCAGCTCTACGCGCATCAGGTCGAGGCGGTGCACGCGGCCATGGAGGGCGACTTCATCGTCACGACCGGCACGGCGTCGGGGAAGTCGATGTGCTTCAACCTGCCGACGCTGCACCACCTGCTGCAGCAGCCGTCGGCGCGGGCGCTGTACCTTTACCCGACCAAGGCGCTCGCGCAGGACCAGTACCGGGCGCTGAACGCCTTCGGGCTGCACAAGCAGATCCGGCCGGCGATCTACGACGGCGACACGCCGCGGGAGGAGCGGTCGGCGATCCGGCGGCGGGCCAACGTCGTGCTGACGAACCCCGACATGCTCCACGTCGGGATCCTCCCGAACCACCGGGCGTGGGCGGACTTCCTGCACCGGCTCGACGTCGTGGTCGTCGACGAGGCGCACGTCTACCGCGGGGTGTTCGGCTCGCACGTCGGGAACGTGCTGCGGCGGCTGCGGCGGCTCGCTCCGCAGGCGCGGTTCTTCATGGCGAGCGCGACGATCGCCAACCCGGTCGAGCTGGCCGAGCGGCTCACGGGGCTCGACGAGGTCGCGCTCGTCGAGCGGGACGGGTCGCCGAAGGCGCAGCGCAAGATCGCGATCTGGAACCCGCCGCTCGTCGACGAGGCGATCGGGGCGCGGCGGTCGGCGCTGGGCGAGGCGGCGGACGTGCTCGTCGACCTCGTGCGCGAGGGCGCCCGGACCATCTGCTTCATCAAGTCGCGCAAGGCGGTCGAGCTGACGTCGAAGCTCGTCGGCGACAAGCTGCGCGACGTCGCGCCCGACCTCGCCGACACGGTCGCCCCCTACCGCGCCGGCTACACGCCGCAGCAGCGTCGCGAGATCGAGGCGCGGCTCGTGTCGGGGGAGCTGCGGTGCGTGGTGACGACCGACGCGCTGGAGCTCGGCATCGACATCGGCGCGCTGGATGCCGCGGTCGTCGTGACGTTCCCCGGCACGGTCGCGTCGCTGCGGCAGATGTGGGGGCGCGCCGGCCGGCGGGGCCGCGGCCTGGCGGTGTACATCGCGGGCGAGGACGCGCTCGACCAGTTCTTCTGCCGCCATCCCGACGAGTTCCTCGACCGGCCCGTCGAGGCGGCGATCCTCGACCACGAGTCCGAACAGATCCACCTGCAGCACCTGCTGTGCGCCGCGCACGAGGCGCCGCTGAACGCCTCGGACGCGGACTCGCTGGGCCCGCGGTGGGAGCTGCACGCGTCGGCGTTGGAGAGCGCGGGCGCGCTGCGCAAGGCGCGCGGCGGCTACGTGCTGGCCGAGCCGGAGGACTACCCGGCCGCCCGCGTCTCGCTGCGGTCCGCGTCGCCGGACTCCTTCGCGGTGGTCGACGTGACGAGCGGCGAGCTGCTCGGCACCGTCGAGGCCGCGCGCGCGTTCTCCACCGTGCACGACGGCGCCGTGTACCTGCACCTCGGTCGCTCGTACGAGGTGGTGACGCTCGACCTCGACGGCCGGCGGGCGATGGTCAAGCCGTTCGACGGCGGCTGGTACACGCAGCCGAAGAAGGAGACCGACACGTGGATCGAGCAGCTGCTCGACCAGCGCGAGTTCCTCGGCTGCAAGCTCTCCTTCGGGCGCGTGAGCGTGAGCGAGACGGTCATGGCCTACCAGCGCAAGCGCCTGCCGGACCACGAGGTCATCGACCTGCAGGCGCTCGATCTGCCGCAGACCGAGTTCGTGACGCAGGCGCTGTGGTACGAGCTGCCGCCCGACATCGCCGAGCTGCCGCAGGACGTCCTGCTCGGCGCGCTGCACGCGGCGGAGCACTCGCAGATCGCCGTGCTCCCGCTGCTGGCGATGTGCGACCGCTGGGACATCGGCGGCCTGTCGACGAACGCCCACCCGCAGACCGGCGTCCCGACGATCTTCATCTACGACGGCCACCCCGGCGGCGTCGGGATCACGCGGCAGGGGTTCCGGCTGTTCGACGTGCTGGTGAGCGACGCGCACCGGCTCGTGAGCGAGTGCCCGTGCGAGGCGGGATGCCCGTCGTGCGTGCAGTCGCCGAAGTGCGGCAACCTCAACGAGCCGCTCTCGAAGCGCGGAGCGATCGAGCTGATGCACCGCATGTTGCAGCGTCATCGCGCAGCTTCGGGCGACTGAACCTGCGCAGGGCTTGCGCTCCGGGTTCGCGCCCGGAGCCCGATCTCGACGGTTCCGGAGGAGATGGCCCGCCGCCTGCCGCTCCTCCTGCTCTTCCTCTTGATCGTGATCACGCCCGTGTCCGCCGCGCGCGCGCAGGCGCAGGCTCCCGACGAGGGCGCTCAGCCGGTCTCGTCCTCCCCGGCGCGGGTGACGTTCTCGTCCTCGGGCGGCGTGTCCGCCGACGGCGCCGAGGACGGCGCCGAGGACCCGCGCCGATCGGGCGCCCTCGCCTACGGAGCTCCCGCCCCGCGCCGGCCCGTCGCGAAGGTCTTCGCCGTGTCCCCCGGCCGGATCCGCGAGGGCGGCAAGCTGTCGCTGGAGGTCCGCGTCGACGAGCCCGGCGTGAAGCGCGTGAGCGCGCGCGTCGTCGTGCTGGACGCCCGGACCGGCGCGGTCGGCGGGCGGTTCTCGCTCGGCCGCGTCCGGACGAACCGCGTCGTGAAGCTGAAGTGGCCCTCGCGCGTGAAGCTGACCGCCGCGACGTACGTCGTGCGACTGCACGTCAAGGACCCCGACGGGGCGACGCTGGCGCGCGCGGCGCGCACCTCCGGCAAGACGGACCTCGTGGTCGTGGAGCGGCCCCGACCGCGCCCGGAGAAACCGCAGCCGGAGCCGCAGGCCGACCCTACCCCTCCGGCGACTGCCGGGGGAACTTTCCCGGTTGCCGGGCCACACACGTTCGGAGGCGATGACAGCCGCTTCGGCGCCGGCCGCCCCGGCCACATTCACCAGGGCCAGGACATCATCGCCGCCGAGGGAACGCCGATCGTCGCGCCCCTCGCCGGGACCGTCGCGTTCGTCGACTTCCAGGCGGGCGGCGCCGGCTACTACGTCGTGCTCAACGCCGACGACGGCCGCTCGTTCTTCTTCGCGCACCTCCAGAAGGGGTCGATCACGGTCGTCGAGGGGCAGCGCGTCGCCCGGGCGTCCATGTTCGGCCGCGTCGGCACGACGGGCTCCTCGAGCGGCCCGCATCTGCACTTCGAGATCTGGCCCGGCGGCTGGCGCGACCACGACGGCACCAGCCCGATCGACCCCCTCCCGCAGCTCCGGACCTGGGACGTCTGACGTCCTCTGTTTGCCGTCGGCCGTCGCCCGGGTAACGAGCGGGTCGGAGGACGGTCCTGGCAGGGGAGCCGTCCGGATCATCAGGACGTCTGGCCACGCGAGCGGCCCCACAACGAGAGCTTGAGTCAGGCCTGACCTGACCGCCCACCGACGTCCCGGAGGGCCGAGACACCCGGAGAACGCCGAGAGGCCGGTCCCTGCGACCGGCCTCTCCGTGCGTCGCCGCGCGGCCCGGCGGCGCTACTCTGGACGCCGCTCGGCGAGATAGCTCAGTTGGTAGAGCACACGACTGAAAATCGTGGTGTCCCCGGTTCGAGTCCGGGTCTCGCCATCGCCTCCGGCGCGTGCGCTTGCGACGCGTGAGCCACCGGCGGTAGCGTTGCGCCGGATGACACGGATGTCCGTCGTCGCGGCGGTGCTCGTCGCCCTGACCGCTCCCGCCGGCGCGTCCGCTGCGACCTACACCGTGACGACGACCGCCGACGACGGTGCGGGGTCGCTTCGTCAGGCGATCATCGCCGCCCAGGCCGGCGGTCCCGACGAGATCGCGTTCGGGCCGGGTGGCCGGGGGACGATCAACATCACGTCCGCGCAGCTGCCCGTGTTGGCCACGGACACCACGGTGACCGGGACCCGGACGGACGGCGTGCCGGACGTCGAGCTGCACTGCGCCTTCGCCGGACCGGGGACCGGGCTGCAGGCCGCCGCCGGCCAGACCGGCGTCGTGATCACGGGACTCAGCATCACCCACTGCACGAACGGCGTCTTCGCGCTGGCGAACAGCGAGCTCGCCCTGCGCGGCTCGTGGATCGGCCGCAGCCGCACCGGCACCACGGACGGCAACACCTCGAACGGGCTGGGTGCGATCGGGGGCGCGAAGCTCGTGGTTGGTGGTCCGGCCGCCGGCGACGGGAACGTCTTCGCCGGCACCGGCGCCACCGCCATCGCCGCCGCCGACCCCGCCGCGGGAACGGTCATCCGGGGGAACACGATCACCGGCTCGGGGCAGAGCGGCCTCGCGCTGACGAACGCCGCCGGCGCCGTGATCCAGGACAACGTCGTGTCCGGGAACACGGAGAACGGCATCAAGCTCACGCGAGGGACGGGCGCCGTCATCAGGGGCAACCGCATCGGCACGGACGCGGCCGGCGCGACCGCGGTCCCGAACGGCTTCCAGGGCGTCAACCTCCTCGGCACGGTCGATGCGACGGTCGGCGGCGCCGGGGCCGGCGAGGGCAACGTCATCGCCGCCGCGCCGGGGGCGGGCCACTGCGGCGTGGCCGTGCAGTACGACGGCGACCTCCCCTCCACCCGGACGGTCATCGCCGGCAACCGCGTCGGCACGACGGCGTCGGGCCTCGCCGCGCTCACGCCCGCCGGCTTCAGCGGGATCTGCGTCCTCAAGGCCGTCGACACGACCATCGGCGGAACGACGCCGGGCAGCGGCAACCTCGTCGGCGGCTTCGCGAACACGGGGATCGGGACCGAATCCGGCGGGACCGGGACGGTGATCCAGGGCAACGTCGTCGGCCTCCGCGCCGACGGCGGCGGACCGCTGCGCAACGAGATCGGCATCGGCATCGACGCCAACTCGGCTGGTCCCGTCATCGGCGGCACCGCCGGCGGCGCCCGCAACGTCGTGAGCGGCAACGGGGAGGGCATCTACGCCGCGGGCCCGGGCACGCGCATCGAAGGCAACCTCGTCGGCCTCGCGCCGGACGGCCGCACCGTCGTCGGCAACGTGCAAGGGATCGTCCTGGATCGAGCGGCGGACGGCCTTCGCGTCGGCAACGGGACGCCGGCCGGCGCGAACGTCATCTCGGGCAACGGCGACACCGGGGTCCTGCTGCGCGGCACGGTCGGCGCGGTCGTCGCGGGCAACGTGATCGGCCGGACGGCGGATGGCGCCGAGTCGCGGCCCAACGGCTTCTACGGCGGCGTGTGGCTCGACACCGGCAAGGGCGGCGTCATCGGCGGCGACGCTCCGGGGGACGCGAACCTCATCGACGGCGGTCTCTTCCCGAGCATCCGCGTCGAGGGAGCGGACCAGCTCGGCACCCGGCTGCTCGGCAACCTGCTGCGCGGCACGCCGGCGAGCGTCGGCATCGACCTCCTGCCTCCCGCCCAGACCGCCAACGACCCGGGCGACGCGGACGCAGGGCCGAACGGCCTCCAGAACGCCCCGGTCCTGACCGCGGCGCGGGCCAACGGCGTCGACGGCACGGTCGCCACCAAGGCCTCGACGCCGGTGCGCGTCCAGCTGTTCTCGGCGTCCGCCGACGGGCGGGAGACCTACGCCCTCCTCGGCGACACCACCGTGACGACGGACGGCGCCGGGAACGCGGCGTTCACGTTCCCGCTGGCCGCCGCCGTGGGGGACTCGCTCGTGGCGACCGCGACGACGGACGACGGCACCTCGGAGCTGTCGGCTCCGGTGCGCGTCTCGGCTCCGCAGCCACCGCCACCGCCACCGCCGGTGTTCGGGCTGAGCAAGCCGCGCTTCAGCGTCGCCGGAACGAGGCTGCGCGTGCGGCTCTCGAACAAGACGACGGCGGCCGCCCGGGTGCGGGTCGGCGCCAAGGACGCGAAGCGGAAGCTGAAGACCGTGACGAAGACGGTTCGGGCGGGCCGGACGACCACGTTCGAGCTGCGGTTGCCCGCGTCGACGCAACGACGGCTCGCCAAGGCGCTGCGCCGCAAGAAGAAGGTCTCCTTCCGGCCGACCGTCAGCGTGAAGAACCTGACGAGCGGGGTCGCGAAGACCTACAAGCCGAAGATCACGGTGAAGCGCCCTAAGAAGAAGCGCCCCTAGCGCTTCTTCCTCAGCGTCACGCGCTTCGACTGCGTCCGGGCGGCGCCGCCCTTCGGCGTGAACGTGACCTTCGCCGAGATCGTCGCCTTGCCGGTCCTCTTGAGCTTCCGCTGACTGGCGCCGCTCGCCCGGATCGTCAGCTTGACGACGGCCGGCGCGGCGACGGCCGTGGTCGCCGCGCGGACGCCCGTGCCCCCGACGGCCAGCGAGCCGGGGTTCGGGACGGTCACCGGCAGCGTCGCGGTTCCCTTCTTCCTGTCGAGGACCACCTTGCCGAAGGTGAAGGTGCTCGTCGGCTCGATGACGGCGTTCATGTCGAGGACGCCGCCGGTGGTCGCCTGCGGCGACTGCTCGGCTCCGCCGTCGATGAGCGGCGGGCTGAACAGCTCGATCACCGAGTTCAACGCCGCCGTCCCCCGGCCGATGCCGATGCTGACCTTGGGCGTGGACGGGATCGTGTCGAGGCCGATGCCGTCGCCGATGGCGATCGGCATCTGCGCCGGGAAGGTCTGGATGCCGTCCGCGTCCCTGAGCGTCGTCGGCTGCGAGCTCGACACGCCCGTGCGGCCGCGCAGCACACGCAGCCGGATGGTCAGGTCGCCGCTCTGGTTCTCGGCCACGACGCCAATGCCGAAGCTCGTGACCACGCCGTTGACCGGCGAGGTCAGGCCGTCGGTGGAGAGCCCGTCCTCCGGCGCGAGGCTCGCCTGGCGAAGCGTGCAGGTCGGGGAGCACGACAGCTCGCCGGGCGTCCCCGTCCCGAGCACGTGCCCGATGGTGACCGACGCCCCGGCGGGGCTCGGTGCCGCGAAGGCGGCCAGCAGCACGACGAAAGGCAACGACTTCGTGACCGGTCTCACGATCGCCGAACATACCTGAGCCGGCTCCGGCGCGGGAGAGGGTTCAGTCGTGCGCCATCTCGTCGATGCAGACCGCGGTGGCGAGGATGAGCGCGTCGTCCTCTCCGGGCGCGATCTCGATCCCGTACGTGTCGCGCAGGCGGAACCAGCGCTTGGAGACCTCGGCGATCTTCCGGCCGTCGCGCTCGATCTCGTACTCGTGGTCGACGATGTTGCCCTTGGCGCTCAGCTCGCCGCCGTCGGCGGTCTCGATCGCGAAGCGCTGGCGCAGCGGGCTCACGAGCGCCTTGCGGACCGTCGCCTTCGTGTCCCCGTCGCGCTCCACCTGCATGGTGTCGCGGATCCGGAGCTTCTTCTCCTGGATCTTGAAGAGCTCCTCGCCCGACGGGCCCTCCATCACGAAGGTGCTGCGAAGGCGGAGCGCCTTGCCGTTGACCTTGAACGCCCGCCGGCCGTCGTCGGTCTCGATCCAGAAGTCGTCGCCGATGGAGAACAGCCTCTCGTGCATCTGGTACTTGGTGCCGCCGAGGTCGTCGTGTCTGCGCAGAAGGCCCATGCCCCGATCCTCCTCGCGGCGGCCCCGGCGCGCGAGGGTGCACGCACCCGTCTTCCTCCGCTCAGGCGAGGAACTCGGCGAGCGCGGGCGCGGTGGCCTTCGCCTTGACCATGTGCGTCTGCCCGGCGAGCGTCTCGAGCGTGCCGTTGGGGACCGCCGCGGCGATCGCCGCCTGTGCGTTGCGCATGTACTCCGGGCTCTTCCCGCCCGCGATGACGAGCGTGTCCTGCTCGACGTCGTCGTAGCACCCGGGCGGCAGCGGCTCGCCCTGCTGGCGACCGACCACGAGCGAGAGGTCGTACGGCAGCGTGTGCGCGACGGCGGTCATCTTCTTCCACGCCGGCATCACGTGCATCAGCCCGATGAAGGGGGCCGGAACGCCCACGATGCGCATGAAGGTCCTGACCGCCTCGCCGCGCCGGCCGCGCTCGACCAAGCCGGCGAGGCGCTGCGGGAGGTCGATGGGGTTGGGCGCGTGCGTGCCGTCGACGATGAACGGCGCCTCGTACACCGCGAGGCGGTCGATGGCGACACCGCGCTGCGCCGCCTCGAGGCACAGCGCGCCGCCGGACGAGGCGCCGAACGCGTGCGCGCGTCCGCCGGCGGCGTCGATGACCGCCTCGAGGTCCTCGATCTCGCGCTCGAGCGACCAGGGGGTCGCGCCGGCGCCGCTCTCGCCTCGACCCCGGCGGTCGTAGGCGAACACTGTGAAGCGATCTTCCAGCGCGTCGGCGAGTCCTGCCGACACGCCCATCGTGCGATGGCACAGCGCGCCTTCGACGATGACGAGCGCGGGGCCGGTCCCGCGGGCCTCGTACGCGATCCGCGTGCCGTCGGCCGACGTCGCGAATTGGGTCCCGGTGGTGGTGGGTGAAGTCAGGGTGCTCATGTCCCTACGTCGGGCGGCCATCGTCTTCTTCTACATCGTCCTGCGAGATCTCCGCCGCGCGGCGCAGCAGCAGCCGGCGCTCCGCCTCGTTGCGCGACAGCGCCGCCGCTTCGTCGAAGGCGGCGGCGGCGCCGGCCCGGTCTCCCGCGGCCAGGAGGAGGTCGCCACGGACCGCGCCCGGCAACGACGTGCCGGCCAGCGCCGCGTCGCCCGCGACCGCGTCCAGGATCCGCAGCCCCGCCTCGGGCCCGTGGGCGCGGCCGTGGGCGACCGCGCGGTTCACCTCCACCACCGGGCTCGGGTAGGCCTCCGCGATGACGTCGTAGAGCTCCGCGATGCGGACCCAGTCGGTGTCCTCCGCCCGCCGCGCGCGTGCGTGGCACGCGGCGATCGCGGCCTGCAGCACGTAGGGCCCGACGGCGCGGCCGGTCGCCTCCGCACGGTCGAGCGCCGCGAGTCCGCGCCGGACCAGCAGCCAGTCCCAGCGGCGCCGGTCCTGCTGCTCGATCAGGACCGCTTCGCCATCGTCGCTGCGCCGCGCGCGCATGCGTGAGGCCTGGATCTCGAGCAGCGCCTGCAGGCCGTGCACCTCCGGCTCGTCCGGCATGAGCGTCGCCAGCAGCCGCGCGAGTCGCAGCGCCTCCAGGCACAACTCAGGGCGCATCCAGTTGTCGCCGGAGGTGGCCGCGTACCCCTCGTTGAAGATCAGGTAGATCACGGCCATCACGTCGGCCAGCCGCGCCTCGCGCTCCTCGCCCTGAGGCACCTCGAACGTGGCGCCCGCCTGCCCCAGCGTCGCCTTCGCGCGCGAGATCCGCTGGCCCATCGTCTTCTCGCGCACGAGGAACCCGTTCGCGATCTCGGTCGTCGTCAGGCCGCCCACGAGGCGGAGCGTGAGCGCCGCCCGTGACTCGGGGCTGAGCGCCGGATGGCACGTGAGGAACATGAGCCGGAGCACGTCGTCCTCGATGTAGTCGACGGCGCCGGTCAGATCGGCCTCGCGCGTGTCCTCCCGCAGATCGGCGGCCATGGACTCCGCCTCGCGGCGCGCGACGGCGTCGCGGCGGAACCGGTCGATCGCGCGCCGCTTGGCGACCGTCATCAGCCACGCCGCGGGGTTGGAGGGGATGCCCTCGCGCGGCCACTGGCTCAGTGCCGCGACGAGAGCATCCTGCGCGAGGTCCTCCGCGAGCCCGACGTCGCCGGTCACTCGCGTCAGCGCCGCGATCAGGCGCGGCGACTCATGGCGCCAGGCGGCGGTGACGGCCGCCTGCGCGTCGGCCGTCAACCGTCCGGACCACCGGAGATCGGGCGCACCTCGACCGAGCCCTCCCAGCCGGGCCAGTGCTCCTTGTGGAGCTCGATGACGCGCCGCGCGCCCTCGACGGCCTCCTCGTGGGAGCGCGCCTCCAGGATCGAGTACCCGCCGGCGACCTCGACCGCCTCGGTCCACGGGCCGTTGGTGGTGATCACCTCGCCACCCGACAGCCGGATCTCGGTCGCCTGCGCCGAACCGCCCAAGCCGCCGGCGTCGATCATCGACCCGGCCGCGAACGCGGCGCCCATCTCCTCGCCCATCGCTCGCTGCAGCGCCTCCGGGGCGGGCCCGACGTCCTCGCGCATCTTCACGAACACCATGTACCGCATGTGGATCGCTCCTTCTGTGGATCGTCTTCATCCACACGTCGGATGATGACCGCCGCCTTCTACAGCAGCTCCGTACGACCAGTGGCCCGACTGGGGACCCACGGGCGCGAGGCGACGGCGTGCGGATGAGGCTTCGGGACGTCAGCAACCGAGGAGGCGCGCATGTCCGTCACCGCCCAAGCCACAGCGATCCGTCCGTTCCGGGTCGAGATGCCGGAGGAGGAGCTCGACGATCTGCGCCGCCGCGTCTCGTCCGCGCGCTGGCCGTCCCGCGAGATCGTCGGGGATCGCTCGCGGGGCGTGCAGCTGGCGACGCTGCAGGCGCTCGCCGGGTGCTGGACGACCGAGTACGACTGGCGGGCGTGCGAGGCGCGGCTGAACGCGCTGCCGCAGTTCCGGACCGAGATCGACGGCGTCGAGATCCACTTCATCCACGTCAGGTCGCGGCACGAGAACGCGCTGCCGCTGATCATGACCCACGGCTGGCCCGGCTCGGTCATCGAGCTGCTCGACTCCATCGGCCCGCTGACCGATCCGACGGCGCACGGCGGCACGGCCGACGACGCGTTCCACCTCGTCCTGCCCTCGTTGCCCGGCTACGGCTTCTCGGGCGAGCCGTCCGAGCTCGGCTGGGAGTCCGGCCGCATCGCGCTCGCGTGGGCGGAGCTGATGCGCCGCCTCGGCTACAGGCGGTACGTCGCCCAGGGCGGCGACATCGGCGCCTCGGTCACGGACGCCATGGGCCGCCAGGGACCGGAGGAACTGGCCGGCATCCACGTCAGCCTGCTCGCCGGAGCGCTCGGCATCAAGGACGCCCTGCCGGCGAACACCGATGAGGAACGCAAGGCGCTCGAGGCGCTCACCACGTTCATGACCGACGGCTTCGGCTACTTCCTCGAGCAGTCGACCCGCCCGCAGACGATCGGCTACTCGCTGGTCGACTCGCCCGTCGGGCTCGCGGCCTGGCTGCTCGACCACGACACCGACAGCTACTACAAGATCTCGCGCGCGTTCGTCGAGGACGCCCCTGTCGGCAACCTCACGCGAAACACGCTCCTCGACAACATCACGCTGTACTGGCTGACGGGCACCGGCGCCTCGGCGGCGGGGTGGTACTGGGAGTTCGGGCGGTTCCTGGCCGAAGTGGCCGCCTCGGGCCAGGCGCCTCCGCCGGTGAGGGTCCCGGTCGCCTTCACGACGTTCCCCGGCGAGATCTGGGCCGCCCCGCGCAGCTGGGCCGAGACCGTCTACCCCGGCCTCGCGTACTTCAACGAGGTCGACCGCGGCGGCCACTTCGCCGCCTGGGAGGAGCCCGAGCTGTTCGCCACCGAGCTTCGCGCCGCCTTCCGCTCGCTGCGCTGAACGCGTCGCCGCCGGCCACTAGGAATCGGGGGGCGAGCGTGGGAGGCTTGCCGCCATGCCCTCGCGCTCGCCGGCCCCGGCCGGGCGCCGGCGTTCCGGACCGGCGCGGGCATGAGCCTGCTCGGTCGAAGAGACGAGTGCGCCGCGCTCGACGGCCTGATCGCGGACGTCCGCCGCGGCGAGAGCAGATCGCTGGTCGTGCGGGGCGAGGCCGGCATCGGGAAGACGGCGCTGCTCGGGCATCTCGTCGAGGCCGCCGACGACATGCGGGTCGTGCGGGCCACCGGCGTCAAGTCGGAGATGGAGCTCGCCTACGCGAGCCTGTATCAGCTCTGCGGGCCGCTGCTCGGGCGGCTCGGGGACATCCCGGCTCCGCAGCGCGACGCCCTTCGCATCGTCTTCGGCTTGAGCGCGGGACCTGCGCCGGACCGCTTCCTCGTCGGCCTGGCCGTGCTCAGCCTCGTCTCCGAGGTGGCCGAGCACCGTCCCCTGCTGTGCGTCGTGGACGACGCGCAGTGGCTCGACCGGACCTCGGCGCTCACGCTCGCGTTCGTCGCTCGCCGGCTGCTGGCCGAACCGGTGGGGCTCGTGTTCGCGGCGCGCGACCATGGCGAGGAGCTGCGGCACATCCCGGCGCTCGAGGTGCGCGGGCTGGTCAACGGCGACGCTCGCGCGCTGCTGAGCTCGGCCGTCCGGTTCCCGCTGGACGAGCGAGTCCGTGACCGGTTCATCGCCGAGACGCGCGGGAACCCGCTCGCGCTGGTGGAGCTGCCGCGCGGGCTGACGCCGACCGAGCTGGCCGGCGGGTTCGGGATGCCGGAAGCGCACGACCTCTCGAAGCGGATCGAGGACAGCTACGCCCGGCGGCTCGAGGCGCTCCCCGAGGAGGCGCGACGCCTGCTGCTGGTCGCCTCCTCCGAGCCGGTGGGCGATCCGCTTGTGCTGCAGCGCGCGTGCGACCGGCTCGGGATCGCGCTCTCCGCGGTCCATGCGACCGACGGGCTGCTCGCCGTGCAGGAGACCGTGACGTTCCGCCATCCGCTCGCGCGCTCGGCCGTGTACCGCTCCGCCAGCCAGCCGGAGCGGCGGGCGGCCCACCTCGCGCTGGCGCAGGCGACGGACGTGGACGTCGACCCGGATCGCCGCGCCTGGCATCTGGCCGCGGCGGCCGCCGGGCCCGACGAGGACGTGGCGCGCGAGCTCGAGCTCTCGGCCGGCCGCGCGGAGGCGCGCGGCGGCCAGGCCGCCGCCGCCGCGTTCCTGCAGCGTGCGGTCGCGTTGACGAGCGACCCCGCGCGGCGCGCCGACCGTGCGTTGACGGCCGCCCGGGCGAGCCTGGGCGCGGGAGCGTTCGACGCTTCGCGCCGGCTGCTGGGCATCGCCGCGGCCGGGCCGCTCGACGAGCTCGGGCGAGCGCGCATCGATCTGCTCCGGGCCGAGATCGTCTTCGCACAGCGCCGCGGGGGCGACGCCCCGCTGCTGCTCCTCCGAGCCGCGACGCGGCTCGAGCCGCTCGACGTGCGCCTCTCACGCAACACGTACCTCGATGCCTGGGGCGCGGCGCTGTTCGCGGGCCACCTCGCCGATCCCGGCGGCCACCTGCTCGACGTCTGCCGCGCAGCGGCCGCCGCTCCCGCTGCGCCGGACGGCGCGCTGCCGCGCGACCTGCTGCTCGACGGCCTGGCGCTGATCTTCACCGACGGCGTGCGTGCGGCGACGCCGGTGCTGCAGCGCGCGATCGCCGCGTTCGCGACGGGCGAGGCGTCGGCGGAGGAGGTGCTCCGGTGGGGCTGGATCGCGGCCCGGGCGGCGATCTGGCTGTGGGACTACGACAACGGCCTCGAGATCCCCGCGCGGGCGGTCCGGCTCGCGCGTGACCACGGCGCGCTCGAGGTGCTCGCCGTGGCGAACAACGTGTGCGGGCAGGCCGCCGTGTGGGGCGGCGACTTCGAGTTCGGCGCGCTGATGGTGGCCGAGGTCGAGGCGGTCAAGGAGGCGACCGGCAGCCGCATCGGCCCGTACGCCGCGATCTCGCTCGTCGGGCTCCGCGGCCGCGAGACCGAGGCCGCGGAGCTGATCGACGCGGTCATCGAGGGAGCCGCCGCGGCCGGCCAGGGAACCGCGGTCCAGTACGCGCACTGGGCGAAGTCCGTCCTCATGAACGGCCTCGGTCGCTACGAGGAGGCCTTGGAGGCGGCCGCCGAGGCCAGCGCGCAGCTCCCGCAGATCTTCATCGCGTCTTGGGCGCTCGGCGAGCTGGTCGAGGCGGCTGCCCGGACCGGCAACGCCGAGCAGGCGCGCAACGCGGTCGCGCGGCTCGGCGAGCAGACGAAGGCCACGGATGCCCACTGGGCGCGCGGGATCCACGCCCATGCGCGCGCGCTGGTGAGCGAGGGCGAAGCCGCGGAGCGTTCGTACCGCGAGGCCATCGACCGCCTGAGGCGCACGCGGCTGCGGCCGAACCTCGCACGGGCGCATCTGCTCTACGGCGAGTGGCTGCGCCGAGAACACCGCCGCGTCGATGCGCGCAAGCAGCTGCGGACCGCGCACGACATGCTGAACGAGATCGGGATGGAGGCCTTCGCCGAGCGCGCGCGGGTCGAGCTGCTCGCCACCGGGGAGCGGGTCCGCAAGCGAACGGCGGAGACGCGCGACGACCTGACGCCGCAGGAGCGGCAGATCGCGCGGCTCGCCCGCGACGGGCTGTCGAACCCGGAGATCGGAGCGCAGCTGTTCCTCAGCCCGCGCACGATCGAGTGGCACCTGCGCAAGGTCTTCGCCAAGCTCGGGATCCGGTCCCGGCACGAGCTGTCCGACGCGCTGCCGGGCTCCGCATCCGAGCTCGCGCCGGCGTGAGCGCCGCGGACCTTCCCCCGAGCGAGGTTGCCAACTGACGTTCGGTCAGTTCGCGGGTTGCTCTCCCGCCCGATGTGGGGATCTCGGTCACAGCACCTCTACCTCAGAAGGAGCCTGTCCCATGGCTGCAGGAACCACAGGAACCACCCGGGGCCACGACCCCGTCACCGCTGGTCGCGGCGTGCGGCAGCACCGCCGTCTCAGTACTGAGACCAAGGCCGCGTTCAAGACCACCGAGTTCTTCGCGTACCTCGCGGTCCTCGTCGGCATCCTCATCGCCGGCCAGGTCGTCGACTCCTCCGACGCCGGCGGCTACGGCGCTCGTCAGGTCTGGCTGTACGCGACCATCCTCACCGTCGGCTACATGATCAGCCGCGGGCTCGCCAAGTCGGGGAGCCGCGATCCGTATGACGCCGACGACGACCGCGGCCGGTAGCACGTGGGTCTGATCACCTACCTGATCCTGCTCGCGATCACCGGCCTCGTGGTCGGTGCGCTCGCGCGCCTCGCGCTGCCCGGCCGCGACCCGATGAGCCTCTTCCAGACGATGCTCGTCGGCGTCGCCGGCTCGTTCGTCGCCGGCCTGATCGCGATGGCGCTGTTCGACGGCCGCCCGCGCGGCGGGCTCGTGCTGTCGGTCGCCGTCGCGACGCTGTTCGTGTGGCTCATCCGCCGCTCGCGCGAGCGCGCCGGGCACGGCTACGGCCACCGCGATCCACGCGCCCGCTACGGCGGGCGCCGGCGCGGCTTCGGTCTCTAGCGCAGCTCCGTAGTCAGCCCCCCTCGGTAGGCACGGAACCCCCGATGCCCGCGCAGGCCACGGCGGGATCCTCGGTGGGTCACCGAGCCCGAGGGGGGCGATCAGATGAAGCGCGTCGTCGTCGACCACTACGGCGGACCCGAGGTCCTCAAGGTCGTGGAGGACGAGGAGCCGCGACCGGGCCCCGGGGAAGTGCTCGTCCGCGTTCTCGCGGCCGGTGTGTCCCACCGAGGACTTCGTGGCGCGCGTGCGCGAGATGACCGCCGGCGAAGGCGTCGACGTCGTGCTCGACGGGTTCGGCGGGCCGCTGTCGATCCGCTCCTTCCGCGCGCTTCGGCCCGGCGGCAGGCTCGTCCTGTACGGCCATTCGGGCACGGTCGCGAACGGCCGGAAGAGCTGGCGCGGATGGATCGAGTGGTACGCGACGACCGCCGCGGTCGCGCTGTGGAGCCTGGTGCCGCCCCGGCGGCAGCTGCTGGCCTACCGGGTCCAGAAGCTGCGCGAGGGCCACCAGGTGCTGCCCGTCAGCGGCTTCGGCCGACCGCTTCCGGTGGGCGGCGGCCCGCGCAACCCCGAGTGGTTCAGGGAGGACTTCAGCGCGCTGCTCGAGCTGCTCCGCCAGGGCAAGATCCATCCGGTCGTCGCGGAGCGCCTGCCGCTGTCCGAGGTACGCCACGCGCACGAGCTGCTGGAGAGCTCGGCGGACAAGGGGAAGCTCGTGCTCGTGCCGTAGAAGCCGGTGCGGCGGGTTCAGGCCGGGACGAGGCGCTGCGTCGGGACCTTCGCGCGGTACTCGCTCGGCACCACGCCGAACTCGCTCCGGAACGCCTTCGCGAACTGGCCGGCCTCCTCGTAGCCGACGCGCCTGGCGACCGTGGCCACCGGCAGGTCGCTCTCGAGGAGGAGCTCGGCGGCGCGCGTCATGCGCACGCGGCGGACGTACGTGCGGAACGACGTCCCCGCCAGCTCCGCGAAGCACCGCTGGAGCTGCCGGCGCGAGGTGGCGATCTGATGGGCGATGTCATCGAGCGCGAGGGGCATGGCGTACTCGGCGTCGATGATCGCCTGCGCTTCGCGCAGGAGGGTGCGCCGGTGGCTCAACGTGGAGGCTCGATGTTCCATCCCTGAAGCCCAGTTACCCGGCGAGGGAGAAGCGATGCAGGCAACCTCCCTATGGGGTTGGCCGTGAGCCTCGGCCCCTCGCAGTGGTCAGGAGCGCTCCCGCGCGGCGGCGATCGCCGCGCAGAGGCGCTCGCGCGCGTCGAGCTCGGTCGTGACCGGCTCGACGACGCGGGCCTCGGCCACCTCGGCGACGCGGGCGTCGAGCCGGCGTCGAGCGGTGCGGGCTCGGCGGCGCGCTCCGGCGCCGTTGAGCAGACGGGCGATGAACGCGACGAGCAGCGAGGCGAGCGTGCCGCCGACCGCGAGCAGCGTCGGCACGGCGACGCCCTCGAGGTCGGGCGTCGGGACGAAGTCCTCGACCCGCAGCCAGCCGAGCGCGGCGAGCGCGAGGAGCCAGACGACCCCGATGAGCGTTACGGCGAGCAGCGCCCGCTGCAGCGCCCCGGCGACCGGCCACCAGCGCGGCGCGCCCGTGCCGAGGTCGACCTCGCCGAGGCTCGCGGTGAGCTCCTCGACCGCGCGATCCTCCTCGCGCGTCGCCGCGTCGCGGACGGTCTGCGGCCACGGGTGCGGCAGCCCGTCCGAAGCCGCGTCGGCGAGCGCGCGCGTCGCCGTGGTGACGCCCGCGCGCTGGACCGCCGTCGGCGCGGGGATCGACGGCCGCGCGGCCGCGCCCTCCGGCGACGGCTGGTCAAGCCGCAGGCGGCGCAGCGGATCGGGCCGCAGGCGGCGCACCCATCGTCCGGCCGGCCATCCCGTGGCGAGCGCGCCGCGGCGCCGGTGGGCACGATCGACGGCGTCGACGACCGCCGGGACGCCGCACGCCTCGCCGAGCGCCCTCACCAGGCGTGTGCGGTCGGCCGGTTGAACGCCCCGCGCGCGCCCGCTCGCGCCGCACGAGCTGCCCAGCGCCTCCGCGGCCGCGCCGACGTCGGCGGCAAGACGCTCGACCGCCGCGGTCCGCGCGGCGGCGCGGCGCTCGATCGCCGTGCGCAGCCCGTCGAGGCCCTCGCCGGTCAGCGCGGACACCGCGTGCACCGGGACGTCGTCGAGGCCGTCGGCCCGGAGCATCCGCGCCAGGTCGTCGGTCAACCGGCGTGAGCCCTCGGCGCCCAGCGTGTCGACCTGGTTGAGGACGACCTCCATGACGCCGGCGTGGCCGGTCAGCCGCCGCAGGTACCGCTCATGCCACGCGGCATCGGCGTACTTCTGCGGGTCGACGACCCAGACGAGGAGATCGGCGAGCGCGATGACGCGCTCCACCTCGGCGCGGTTCGCCCGTTCGACCGAGTCGAAGTCGGGCAGGTCGAGGAGCACGAGCGGCGCGCCATCCGCTGAGCCGGCGCTGTGGCGCCGCGGCACCTCGAGCCAGTCGAGCAGCGCATCGGGCGTGGTGCCCCAGACCGCGGCGGTCGAGGTCGACGTCGTGGGGCGGCGCCGGCCGGCGGTCACGACGTCCTCGCCGGCGAGTGCGTTGAAGAGCGTCGACTTGCCGGCGCCCGTCGGGCCCGCGAGCGCGACGACCGTCGCCTCGACGCCGAGCCCGAGACGCGCGCCCGCGCGCGCGATCACCGCGTCGGCGGCGTCGACCGCCTCGTCGGCGGCGCGCCCCCGAGCCAGCTGCGCGGCCTCGCGCAGCGCCTCCAGGCGCCGGTCGAGACCTTCCGCGGACGTCCCGCCGCGGCGGCGCAGCGTGATGCTCATCGCAGCGCCTGCGTCGCGGCGGCGAGCCGGTCGGCGCTTCCGGCGGGCGGCAGCTGGCGCTCCAGCGGCCCGCGGTAGCGCTCGGCCTCGTGGTCGTAGAGCCGCGCGACGCGGTCGAGCAGGTTCTCCCGCGCACGGGCGGCGAGCGTCCGGATCGCCTGGTCCCCGAAGATCGCCTCGAGGAGCCGCTGGCTGACGGCGGACGTGCCGCCGGCGACGACGAGCTCCGCGCCGGTCAGCCCGCCCGTGCTGGCGAAGACGGCGATCATGACGGCCAGGCCCGCGCCGTTGACGCCGAGGGACGCCAGCCGCGCGGTGGTGCGCTTGCCCGCCGCCTCGGCGCGCACGAGCTCGAAGACGTCGCCCTGCCAGGCGCGCGCGAGGTCGGCGACCTCGGCCTCGAGCGCCGCGGACGCGCGATCGGCGCGGTCGACGTCCTCGAGCAGCGCGCGTCCGGCGGGCTCCGCGCGCCAGGCGCGGGCGATGCGCTCGGCGGCGCGGTCGGCCTCGGCATGCACGAGCGCCTCGACGCCGTTCTCCACCGCCGTCCGCAGCTCGGCGTCCGCGCGCGGCACGCCGGTCAGCAGTTCCCTCAGCCGGTCGCGCGCGCGGCCGACGCGCGACTCGATCGACCGCATCAGGTCGCCCGTGCCCACGACGTCGTGCCAGCGGGCGAGGACCTCGCCGCGCAGCAGGGAGCCGTTCCTGACCGCTTCGCCCACCTCCTCCTGCGCGTGGTGGTACGACCCGTCGACTGCCGCGGCGAGCGCGTGGCCCGCTGCCTCCTGCTCGGCGACCGCGTCGCGGACGACGCCGACGCGCCGTTCGAGGCTGTCGAGCGAGCCGGTGAGCGTGCGGCGGACGACCTCCGCGCGCGACCGCGCATCGGCCGCGAGCCCGTCGAGGAACGCCCGCACCGGCTCGAGATCCGCCGCCGGGAGCAGGCCGTCCGCGAGCGTGGTCTCGCGGACGACGAGCACGCGCGTGTCGCCGAGCCCGCGCTCGGCGAGCATCGCGTGCAGGTGCGGCTCTATCTCGCCGACCGCATCCGGCGGCACCCGGTCGAGGACGAGCGACAGCGACGTGCCGCGATCGCGGGCCGCGTGCAGGAGGTCCCACGGCACGGCGTCGGCGTACCGGGCGGCCGTGGTCACGAACAGCCAGGCGTCGGCGGCGGCGAGCAGCTTGCGCGCCAGCGAGCGGTTGGCCTCGACGACCGAGTCGATGTCCGGTGCGTCGAGCAGCGCGACGCCCGGAGGCACGCGGTCGGTGGGAACGAGCTGGAGGCCGCCGGGCCCGGCGGGACCGCCCGTCGTCCGCGCCAGGCCGGGGAGCACGCGGTCGTCCTCGAACCAGCGCACGTCGCCGGGATGGCACGCGAGCACCGGTGCGCGCGTCGTGGGGCGCAGGACGCCGGCGCTGCTCACCTCGTGCCCCACGAGGCTGTTGACGAGGGTCGACTTGCCGGCGCCGGTCGAACCGCCGACGACCATGAGCAGAGGAGCGTCGACGTTGCGCAGCCGCGGCAGGAGGTAGTCGTCGACCTGGCCGGCGACCTCGTCGCGCATCGCCCGCCCCTCCGCCGCGCCGGGCGTGGTCAGCGCGAGGTCGAGCGTGACCAGCTCGTCCCTCAGGGCCGTGAGCGCCGCGACGGCGGAGACGATGTCAGCGGTGCCCGCCACGGGACCGGTCTTCCCCGGCACGGGCGGCGTCAGTCGACGCGCTCGGATCGGGCCGCCAGTACCGTGGCGCGCCATGCCGCGCCGCCTCCTGCCGCTCGCCACGCTGCTCGCCGCCTCGATGCTCGGCCCCACGGCAGCGCCGGCGGCGACGAAGCCGATGAAGCTCAGCGTCGTCGTGACGAAGGAGGGCGAGCGGGATCCGTCGGCGGCGGGGTTCGACATCTGCGTCACGCGGAAGAGCCGGCCCACGCTGTCGGATCTGCGGCACTGCGCCCGAGTCCGGTCGGGGCGGGCCCGGCTCGGGCAGATGGCCGGCACCGGATCGTGGCGGGTCGTCGCGCGGCGGAACCGGAAGGTCGCCGCCGTCATGCGCGGGCGCCACCAGGCGTTCCCGGATCTCACGCTGACGCTGTTCTGGGACGTGCCGTTCCGCTGAACAGCGCCGTCGCGCGGTCGAGCTCGGCCGGCGCGACGAGGCCTTCGAGGGCGGCGCGGGCGCGGCCCACCTCGCGTTCGGCCTCGTCGGGCGCGCCGGCCTCGAGCGCGAGCTCGGCGAGCGTGAGGTGGCCGCGCGCGAGCTCGTACGGCGCGCGCATCCGGCTCCAGAGGTCGACCGCGTCCTCGACGTTCCAGCGCGCGGAGTCCGTCTCCCCGCGGGCGCGGGCGACGAGGCCGCGGGAGAACCGCAGGGCGGCGCGCAGCTGCGCGGTGCCGGCGGTGTTCGCGAGGTCCTCGAGCTCCTGCACCGCGGTCTCGGCGGCGGCGACGTCGCCGAGGGCGAGGTGGATGCGCGTCTCGAGCTCGAGGCCGGACGCGCGGCCGAGGCGCTCGCCGGGCGGCAGCGCGCGCAGGTGGCGCGCGGCGAGCGAGCGGGCGGCCGCGGGATCGCCGCGGTCGAGCGCGATCTCGGCGAGGCAGAGCAGGGCGGCGGAGTGCCAGGCGATCCGCTCGCACAGCTCGGTGGCCTCGTCGAGCCGGCCCTGGCGGCGGCGCAGCTCGGCGAGCCGGATGATCCCCTCGAAGACCAGCGCGGGGGCGCCGCGCTCGAAGGCCTGCGCGGCGAGCTGCAGCTCGGCCTCGGCGTCGGTCCACTGGCCGCGCCGGATCAGCACCGACGCGTAGTGAGAGCGGCAGAAGCCGAAGAGCTGCGGCACGCTCGCCAGCTCGCCGAGGCCGCTCAGCGTCTCGCACCACTGCGCCGCGCGCTCGACGTCGTGAACGCGCTCGCACGCGTAGATCATGTGGCAGCAGATCGCGCCCGCGAACGGCAGGCCGGACAGCTCGCCGGCCGCCGCGGCGGCCGTCGCCTGGTCGAGGTCGCGCATGCCCTCGCGGATCTCGCCGGCCGCCACGCGCGCGAGCCCGATGAGCGAGAGCGCGAGCATCTCGAGGTCCATCACGCCGTGGCGCCGGCCGATCTCGAGCGCGCGCGCCGCGTGCTCCGCCGCCCCGGCGGTGTCGCCGTACGCGACGAGCACGACCTCGCCCTCGAGGAACGCGAGCCAGCCGTGCTCGACCGCGTCGTCGTCGTCGCGCAGCAGCCGGTGGGCGTGCGCGAACCACCCCTGCGCCACCGCGTCGTCGCCGCGGAACACGACCGTGTCGTACGCCAGCCACGCCGCTGCGCGCGCCGCCGAGCGGGCGTCGCCGCGCGCGCGGTAGGCGCGGAACGCGCGCGCCCGCGCGTCGAGGCTCGCGTCGCCCTCGCCGAGGAAGCGCGTCGCCTGCGCGAACCCTTCGAGCGCCTCCGCGCTCTCGCCCGCATCGAGGGCGAGCGAGAAGGCATTGCGCGCGTCGTCCCACGCGCCGCGGCCGAGGGCCTCGAAGCCGGCGGCGAGGTCCGGGTGGGGCCCGGCGGAGAGGCCGGAGCCGGCGACGCCGTCATGGTCGTGGCCGGCGGCGGGAGGCCGCTCGAGCGACGGGTCCTGCCGGAGGACCCGGCTCTCGAGCTCGCGCATCTCGGCGGACGGCTCGAGCCCGAGGTCGTCGTCGAGCCGGCGGCGGAACGCCTGGTAGACGGCGAGCGCGTCGGCGTGCCGCCCGGACCGGTAGAGCGCGAGCATCGACTGGCGGTGCAGCCGCTCGCGCAGCGGGAGGCGCGCGACCTCGCCGGCGAGCTCGCCCACCAGCTCGGTGTGCCGGCCGCGCAGCAGGTCCGCTTCGATGCGGTCCTCGAGGCAGGTGAGGCGCAGCTCCTCCAGGCGGCGGCGCTCGACGACCGCGAACGGCTCGTCGAACTCGCCGAGCGCGTCGCCGCGCCACAGCGCGAGCGCCTCGCGCAGCTGCGACGCCGCGGTGTCCGCCTCGCCCGCCTCGAGCGCCGCCCGCCCCAGCCGCCGCAGCCGGTCGAAGCGGCAGACGTCGATCGCGTCCTCGTCGGCCTCGGCGAGATAGCCGGGCGGACGCGTGACGAGCAGCCCGGCCGGCAGCCGCTTGCGTAGCTGCGAGACGAGGATCTGCACCATCTTCGCGGCCGAGTCGGGAGCGTCCTCGCCCCACAGGTCCTCGACGAGCCGGTCGACCGCGACGCTGCGGTTCGGCGACACGAGCAGCCGGGCCAGGAGGGCGCGCTGCTTGAGACCGCCGAGGCCGATCGGGCCGTCCTCGTCGAGCACCTCGAGCGGGCCGAGCAGGCGGAACTCCATGCGCCCGAGCGACGCTACCAGCCGCCCGGGCACCCCATCTACGCGCGCCCGTGCGACAGCCCGACGTCGGGCAGCAGCCGGTCGAGCCAGCGCGGCATCCACCACGCCCGCGCTCCGAGGAGGCGCAGCGCGACGGGCTGGAGGAGCAGCCGGATCAGCGTCGCGTCGAGCAGCACCGCGACGGCGAGGATCACGCCCATCTCGCGTGGCGCGATCGGCCCCGACAGCGCGAAGGTCAGGAACACGACGACCATCACCGCGGCCGCCGCGTTGATCACCCGGCCGGTGCCGGTCAGCCCCTCGACCAGCGCGTGGCGCTCGTCGCGGGTGCGGTCGTGGACCTCCTTGACCGACGAGAGCAGGAACACCGTGTAGTCCATCGCCAGCGCGAAGATGAGCGCGAAGAAGAAGATCGGCGCCCACGCGTCGACGAACCCCTGCGCGTGCCAGCCGAGCAGCCCGTCGATCGCTCCCTCCTGGAACACGAGCCGCGCGACGCCGAACGCGGCCGCGGTGGCGAGCACGCTCATCGCGACGGCCGCCGCCGCAGCAAGCGGCGCACGCAGGAGCACGAGCAGCAGGAGGAACCCGAGTCCGAGCGCCACGCCGACCACGACGGGCAGCCGCGCGAGGAGCGCCCGTTCGAGGTCGTGCGTCTCCGCCGCCGGCCCGCCGACGAGCGCGCGGCTCGGGAGCTCCGCGCGCAGACGGTCGATCGTCGCGCCGAGGTCGTCCTCGCCGGGCGTCGCGGTGAGAAGCACTTCGCTGCGGCCGAAGGGTTCCGCGGTGCTCACCGCGGCGATGCCGGGATCGGCGGCCAGGACCGCGCGGGCGCGGACGGCGTCCCGCTCGTCGGTGACCACCTGCAGCGCATCGGAGGCGCCGGGGCCGAAGCCGCGCTCGAGCAGCGCCTGCCCCTCGCGGGCGTCGGCGCCCGCCGGCAGCTGCTCGGCGGCCGGCATCCCCGTCTTCAGCCCGAGCGCCGGGACGGCGAGGAGGAGCAGGATCGCCCCGGCGACTAGACCGCAGCGCAGCGGATGCGCCCAGATGCGGTGGCCCCACGCGGCGAACCGCTCGCTCCGATGCTCGATCGCGCCGCGCATCCGCAGGCGGCCGCCGTTGATCCGGTGCCCGAGCCGCGACAGCACCGCGGGCAGCAGCGTCAGCGTCGCGGCCAGGACCATGACCACCGCGAGCCCGATCCCGGAGGGGACCGTGCGGAACGCCGGCACCGGCACGAGCGTCAGCGCGAGCAGCGCGGCCAGCACGGTCAGGCCGCTCACCAGGACCGCCTTGCCGGCGGTCGCCATCGTCGCCACCGTCGCCTCGCGCGGATCGAGGCCGGCCGAGAGCGCCGCACGGAACCGCACCACGATGAACAGCGCGTAGTCGATCCCGAGCGCGATCGCGAACATCATCGCGAAGTTCATCGCCCAGATCGAGACGTCCGCCAACTGCCCGGCGACGAACAGCAGCCCGCCGGCGCCCATCAGCCCCGCCATTGTGAGCAGCACCGGCAGCCCGGCGGCGACGAGCGTCCCGAACGCGAGCAGCAGCAGGCCGAGCGTCAACGGCCACGACAGCATCTCGGACCGCAGCATCGCCGCCTTGTTCGACTCGTTGAAGTCCGCCCACATCGCCGCGGGCCCGGTGAGGCGGACCGTGACGCCGGGGGCCGACAGCCGCCCCAGGCGATCGGAGAGCCGTCCGGCCGCGTCGACCATCTCGTTCGCGTCGCCGCCCGCGAGCCCGGTGACCACGACCGTCCGCTCGCCGCGCGCCTCGACGCCGGCGACGGCGGGATCGGCGCTCAGCACCTCCTCGACGCGCGGCACGGCGGAGCGGACCGCGGCCGGGTCCCCGGCGACGACCGCTGACAGCGCGTAGCTGCCGCGCTCGCCGAGCGCGTGCCGCGCGGCGACCGACTCGGACCCCGTCGCCTCCCACCCGGCGCCGGACAGCGCTCGGTCGGCGAACGGAGCGAGCGTGCCGAGGCACACGACGACGGCGCACCAGGCGACGACGATCGCGCGCCGGTGATCGGCGGCCCAGCCGCCGAGGCGGCCGAGACGGTTCCGCGAGGGAACGGAGATGGGGGTGCGAAGCGGCATGCCGCGAGTCCACCGCGGCGCAGTTGCATGCCGGTAGGACGCCGGTAAAAGCGCTTCGCACGGGGAGCGATGCCGCAATTTGCGTACTTCCGCCGCTCTGCGCCTTCGCACAGCGGACGCGATGGGACAGACTGCTCGCGACCCACCAAGTCGCCCGTCAGGAGGTGGTTCGATGACCGATCGGCTCTCGACCCTCGACGCGTCGTTCCTCGCCGTGGAGCGCCCGACCGCGCACATGCACGTCGGGTGGAAGGCGTACTTCGCCGCGCCCCGGGACGGCGGCGCACCTCCCTCGTTCGAGGACCTGCGCGAGCACATCGGCGGGCGCATCGGCGCGGCGCCCCGGTACCGGCAACGCCTGGCGGGCGTACCGCTCGACGTCCACAACCCCGTGTGGATCGACGACCCGGACTTCGACGTCGCGCGCCATGTGCTTCCCGCGCCCGACGTGCCGGTGGACGAGCTCGTCGACGCCGTGATGTCGGAGCCGCTTCGCCGCGACCGGCCGCTGTGGGAGATGTGGGTGGCCCATCTCGACGGCGGGCGGATGGCGATGGTGGGCAAGGCGCACCACTGCATGGTCGACGGCATCGCCGCGGTCGAGCTGACGTCGATGCTGCTCGACGCCTCGCCGGAGGGCGACGAGCGGCCGCCCGCCGGCGACGCGGCGCCGGCCGGCCCGCCGTCGTCGCTCGGCGTGCTCGCCGGAGCGGTGCGCGACCGCGTCGCCGAGCCGGTCCGCCTGGCACGCAAGGGCGCGGGCCTCCTGCTCGACGGCAGGCGCGTCGCCGGCGCGGCCGTGGAGCTCGAGCGCGCGCTGCGCGCGCTGACCGGAGCGCTGCGCCCGACGCCGCCGCACCCGCTGCTCAACCGCCCGTCCTCGCCGTACCGCCACCTCGCCGCCGTCGACCGGCCGCTGGACGACCTGCGCCGGGCCAAGCGCCGTCACGAGGTGACGATCAACGACGTCCTGCTGGCCGCGGTGGCGGGCGCGCTGCGCGCGTTCCTGCTCGAGCGCGGCGAGCAGCCGGCGCCGCTGAAGGCGATGGTGCCGGTCAACGTGCGCGACGATGGCGCGGGCGGCCTCGGCAACCGCATCTCGTTCGTCTTCGTCGGCCTGCCCTGCGACGAGCCGGACCGGGCGGCGCGGCTCGACGACGTCGCGACGCAGATGCGCCGGCACAAGGACGAGGGCGATTCCGAGGGCGCGAAGGCGGCGGTCGACGCCGCGGGCGTGCTGCCGCGCTTCCTCCAGAACGCGGTCGCGCAGGTGCTCGCCAGCCCGCACGTCTCGAACCTCGTCGTGTCGAACGTGCCCGGCCCGGCGGTGCCGCTCTACCTCCGCGGCTGCAGGCTGGAGTCCGCGTACCCGATCGTCCCGCTCGCCGACGCCCACGCGCTGTCGATCGGGATGATGAGCGTCGCCGACCGCGCCTGCTTCGGCCTGTACGCCGACCGCCGCACGCTGCCGGACGCCGACCGCTTCGCCGACCACCTGGACGCCGAGCTCGACGCGCTGCTCGCATAGCCGGCCGCGGCGCCGGTAGTGTCGTCTCATGAGGGCGACGACAGCGCTCCTGGCCGCCGCGCTCGGGACGCTCGCGCTGACCGGAACCACGCAGGCGGCTGCGCCCGCCGACCCGCGCGGGATCACCGCCGGACCGGACGGGGCGATGTGGTTCGCCGAGACCGCGGGCAACCGCATCGGCCGGATCGCGGCGGACGGGACGATCACCGAGTTCCCGCTGCCCGCGAGCTCGAACCCGCTCAACATCACGACCGGCCCCGACGGCGCGCTGTGGTTCACGCAGCCGGCCGTGGACCGGATCGGCCGCATCACCACGGACGGCGCGGTGACGAGCTTCGCGGTCCCGGGCGCCGGCAGCACGCCGTGGGACATCGCCACCGGACCGGACGGCCGGCTCTGGTTCACCCAGCTCGGCTCCAGCCAGATCGGCGCGATCACCACCGCCGGCACGCTGACGGAGTTCCCGCTGCCCGCCGACCGCGAGCCCTGGGGGATCACGAACGGACCCGCCGCCGACGGCAACGTGTGGTTCACCGAGCGCCGCGGGGACCGGATCGGGCGCATCACGCCGGCGGGCGCGCTGACCGAGTTCGTCGTGCCCGGCGTCGGCAGCTGGCCGACGGGCATCACGTCCGCCGCCGGCATCGGGACCCTCTTCTTCACGGAGTCGGGCTCGGACGAGATCGGCTTCATCACGACCGCGGGCGTCATCACGAACGAGTTCGCCATCGCCGGCGTCGGCCCGAAGGGCCCGATGGACATCGTCGTCGGCCCGGAGGGCCTCCTGCACTTCACGATGGAGGGCAGCGACGAGATCGGCCGCCTCGGCACCGCGGGCGGCGTCGTCCTGCGCGCGCAGATCCTGCCCGGCGCCCCGCTCGGCATCGCGGCCGACGCGGGCGGCGTGTGGGTCACCATGCCGTCGTACGACACGATCGGGCGGATCACGACGGCGCAGGCGAAGTCGACCTTCCAGATCCCCGGCCCGGCCGGCCCGGCCGGCGCCACCGGACCTGCCGGCGCGACGGGTCCGGCGGGTCCCACGGGACCGGCGGGCGCGACCGGCCCGGCGGGAACGAGCCGCATCGGGTTCGTCGTGTTCAACCCGCCGAAGAGCGTCAGGCGCGGCCGCACCGCGCGCGTCCGCTTCGTCATCACCGACGCCGCCAACGTGCGGCTGTCGGTCCGCCGGATCGCCGCGGGGGCGAAGGCGCGCGTCGTCTCGCGGAGATCCGTGAGGCCCGGCGTGCGGACCCTGACCTGGAACGGGCGGCTCGCCGGGCGCCGCGCGGCGAAGGGCCGCTACCGCCTGACCGTCACCGCGACGCGGGACGGCCAGACGGCTTCGCGGAGCTTCACGCTGCGGGTGCGCTAGGGGCAGGTCACCCGCGGGTTGTAGTCCGCGAACATGCCCGCGGGGTTGTGCTTCCACAGCCAGGCGTGCAGCTCGTAGAACGGCGGGAGGCCGTACCGGTTGCCGGCCTCGACGAGCTCGAACTCGTGGCCGAACAGCTCCGGCGGCGCGTCGTGCGCGGCGTCCCAGGCGTCCTGGAAGACGACGTACTCGGCGGCGACGAGGCGCAGCCGGCCGTTGGGCTCCGGCTCGTAGACGACGAGCTCCGGCGTCAGGGCGTTCACCTGGCCGTCGGCGACGAGTCCGCCGTTGACGAAGTGGATGCCCATCCCGCCTTCGCCGGCTTTGTCGATGCACGCGATGCCGGCGGCGTCGGTGAGCAGGCCGTAGCCGGGATGCCCGTTGTGGAAGCGGGCGGTGGCGGCACGTGCGGCGTCGACCGACGGCGAGCCGGCGGAGGCGGTCGCGACGGCGCTGCCCGCAAGCAGCGCGGCTACGGCGGCGGCGATGGCAAGACGGCGCGCGGACATCACGCGGCGACGGCCAGGGCGACCGGGTCGGGGCGGACGACGACCGTGTCGACGACCGGCACGATCTCGTCGACGGGGAGCACGGCGGCCGCCGCGTGGCGGCGGATCGCCTCGGGGCTCTCGGCCTCGTAGAGGCAGTGCGTGCCGACTTCGCCGGACTCCTCCCAGAGGACGTAGGAGCGGATCCAGCGGACGCCCGAGCCGGGCGCGTCGCCGGCCTCGGTGGAGCGGACGGCCGCGCGCTGGAGCTCGTCCAGCGAGGTGAAGCCGTTGCGGCGGATGATCGCGTAGAGCTGCATGGCGGCGACGCTACGTCCGGCCCGGTGCGGTGCCATCAGCGGGACTGCCGTAGTTCGCCGTACGGCATGCCGTATCGCCGCGGGAGCCCTTCCCTCCGGCCCCTTCGCGCGCGTAGGCTCGCCGCCATGAGGACGCCCCTGGTCGGACGCGACGCGGAGGAGCGTCATCTCGACGAGCTGCTCGCCCGCGCGGTCGAGGGCGAAGGGGCGTTCGTGCTGCTGTCCGGCGACGCGGGCGTCGGCAAGACGCGCCTCGCCGCGTCGCTCGCCGACCGCGCCGGCGTCCCGGTGCTGCGCGGCGCCGCGATCCAGGATCGCACGGCGCCCTACGGCCCGCTCGTCGCGGTGCTGCGCGCGTTCCTCCAGCAGCGGCCCGACGGCCTGAACCAGTGCGGCCCGCTGCGCGACCAGCTCGCGCTGCTGCTGCCCGAGCTGGGCGACGCGCCGAAGCGCGTTGACCGCGCCAGCGTGTTCGAGGCGCTGCGCTGCGCGCTCGCCTCGATCGGTCCCGGCGTCGTCGTCCTCGACGACCTGCAGTGGTCCGACGAGGCGACGCTCGAGGTGCTGCGCGCGCTCGCCGAGCCGTTGCACGCACTGCCGCTGCTCGTGCTCGCGGCGTACCGCTCGGACGGGCTGCCGCGGACGCACGGCGTGCGCCGCCTGCGGCTGGAGCTTCGGCGCGCCGGCCATCTCGACGAGCTGGCGCTGCGGCCGCTCGAGGTGCCCGCCACCTCGGCCCTGCTGCGCAACGCGCTCGGCGGCGAGCCTGCGCGCTCGCTGACCGACGCGATCCACGACCGCACGCAGGGCGTGCCGTTCTTCGTCGAGGAGCTCGCCGCCGCGCTGCGCGTCAGCGGCGCGCTGACGGAGACCCCGTCCGGGCTGGCGCTCGCCGCCGACCGTGACGTGCCGCTGCCCGAGACGGTCCGCGACGCGGTGCTCATCAGCGCGCAGGAGCTCTCGGAGGCCGGGCGCCGAGCGGCCGAGGTCGCGGCCGTCGGCGGGGACATGTTCGACCTCGCGCTCGTCACCACGCTGGCGAGCGGCGAAGGGCTGACCGAGCTCCTCGAGACGGGACTCGTCTGCGAGTGCCCCGGCGCCGCAACCGGCGCGTTCCATCACGCGCTGGCCCGCGAGGCGCTCTACGCCGACGTGCCGTGGCCGGTGCGGCGCGACCTGCACGCGGCGTTCGCGAAGGGCCTCGAGGCGGCCGGCGCGCCCGGACGCGACGTCGCGCCGCACTGGCTCGCCGCGCGGGTCAACGACCGGGCCCGCGAGGCGCTGCTGCGCGCGGCCGCCGAGTCCGAAGCCGTGCACGCGCACATCGATGCGGCCGAGGCGTTCGAGCAGGCGCTGGAGCTGTGGCCCGAGCACGTCGACACCCGCGGCCGCGCCGACGCGCTCGCCCGGCAGGCGCGCTGCTGCCAGCTCGCAGGCGAGCTCTCCGACGCGGCGCGGGCGTACCGCGAGCTCATCGCCGTCGCACCGAGCGCCGAGGCCCACCGCGCGCTCGCGTCGGTGCACGAGCAGCGCGGCGACCTCGAGGCGGCGATCCGCGCCCGCACGACCGCGGCGGAGAGGTTCGCGTCGGACGGCCGGGCGGACGAGGCGGCGGCCGAGCGGCTGGCGATGGCGAACCAGCGCCGGCTGGCGGCGCGGCACGAGGAGGCGATCCGGCTCGCCGAGCAGGCGCGCCGGGACGCCGACGCCGCCGGGCGCCTCGACCTCCGCATCCGCGCGCTCGGCATCGAGGGCATGGCGCGTGCGAAGCACAGCGACTACGAGGCCGGCCTCGAGACGGTGCGCGGCGGGCTGGCGCTCGCGCTCGAGCACGACCTCACCGACGTCGCGGCCGAGCTGTACCAGCGGCTCAGCGTCACGCTCTACGAGGCGGCGGACTTCCGCCGCGCGGAGGAGGCGCTCGACGCCGCGCTCGAGCTGTGCCGGCTGACGCCGAACGCCGACGCGAGCGCGTGCGTCTCCTGCCTCGCCTACGTGCTGCGCGAGCGCGGCGAGTGGTCGCGCGCCGCGCAGATGTCGCGCGAGATGATCGCCGGCGGCACGTCGGTGTTCGTCGCGGAGGGGCTGCTCGGTGCGATCCACGGCGCCGAGGGGAAGTACGCGTCCGCGCGGCGACTGCTGTCGTCGTGCCTGGCGGTCGCGTCGCGCAACGAGCACTTCAACATGACGGTCGACTCGACCGCCGCGCTGGCGCGCGTCGCGGCCGGCGAGGGCGACCGCGCCGAAGCGGCGGCCCGTTCCCGCGCGGTGCTCGAGCGGTGGGAGCACAGCGACGACCGCCACTACGCGCTCGCCGCGCTTCGCTGGGCGGCGCAGTTCTTCGCCGAGGAGGGCGACCGCGCCGGCGCCCACGCGTGCGCCGACGCGCTCAGCCGCTGCGCCGCCAGCACCGGCCACGCCGACGCGCTGGCGGCGCTCGCCCACGCGCTCGCGGAGATCGCGCTGCTCGAGGGCGACGCGGACACGGCCGCCGAGCAGCTCACCCGCGCGGTCGAGCTGCACCGCGATCTCGACATGCCGTACGAGCGCGCGCAGATCCAGCTGCGCGCAGGCGTCGCCCTCGCCGCATCCGGCGAGCGCGACCTGGGCCTCGAGCACCTGGGCGACGCCTACCGGGCGGCGCGGCGGCTCGGCGCCCGCCCGCTGGCAGCGACCGCTGCGACGCGCGTGAGCGAGCTCGGCGAGTCGGTCGCGGAGCGCTTGGGCGTCCGCGCGGAGGCCGACACGCTCGGAGCCGGCCTGTCGCGCCGCGAGCGGGAGGTCATGCGGCTGGTCGCCGTCGGCCGCACGAACCGCGAGATCGCGCGGGACCTGTTCCTCTCGCCGCGCACCGTCGACATGCACGTGCGCAACATCCTGCGCAAGCTCGACTGCCGGTCACGGGTCGAGGCCGCCGGCCGCGCGCGCGAGCTGGGCCTCGTCGCCTGAGCGCGCAGGATCACACAGCGCGTGCGATGCGCCGTCACACGGGTGAGGCGGAAGGTCACGGCATGACCTCCACCACCGCCACCGCCACCGACGAGCTCCGCGAGCTCGACCACCGCCGCAACGACGGCATCGACGTCCACCTCCTGTGGGACCCGCGCGACGACCTCGTCCTCGTCGTCGTCTTCGACGCGAAGACCGGGGACGCGTTCACCGTCGACGTGCCCCGCACCACCCGCGCGTACGACGTCTTCCACCATCCCTACGCATACGCGGCGCGGGGCACCGAGAACGAGAACCGCCGAGTCGAGCGCGCCGAGCACGTCCCGCCGACCCGCGCGCGCACGATGTAGCGGCCGGCCCGCAGGCGGCGCGGCAGCACAGCGCGCAGCGAAGCGCCGCGGGCGACGAACCGGACGCGCGCCGGGCCGCCCCGGCGTGCCGGGCCGACCACGCCCGTGGCCGGCGCGCGGCATCCGGGAGCCTCGATCAGGAGGTGCCAGCCGCGCGCGAAGCGCACGACGCGGGTGCGGGTGCGGGCGGGCGAGACGCGCTCGGGAACCGTCCCGGGAGCGGCGCCGCCGCCACCGCCGCGGGCCGGGATGTCGTCCACGCCGGCAACCGGGGTCGGCGTCGGCGGCGCGAAGTTCCACGTCCGGACGACGCCCTCCGCGGCCTTGCCGGCGAAGCGGTGCGAGCCGTCGCCGATCTCGCTGTTCCAGCCCTGCGCGGACCAGTCCCACCAGTAGATGCCGCGGAACCACGGCTGGCCCGCGAAGACGCGGAACGCCGCCTCGTACGCGCGCGCCTGCGGCTGCTGGGAGACCTCGCCGCCGACCTCGGACCAGTCGGCCGGCGCGGCCGCCGTGCCCAGCCGGCTGCGGTAGCCGAGCTCGGTGAAGACGACCGGGCGCCGCGCCAGCGCGGCGAGCTGCTCGAGGCGCCGCACGTACCCGCGGTCCGACCAGGCCGCGACGAGCGTCTCGACGCGCGGGTTCGGATCGCCCTCCACCAGCGGCATGTAGGCGTCGACGCCGATCAGGTCGAGCGCGTCCCAGAACGTGATCCGCTCGGCGCCGTCGATCCAGTTCGCGGCGAACGTCAGCTGGCCGGTGAAGCGCTCGCGGGCCTCGGCGATCAATGCGCGCCAGGCGGCGGAGTCGACCGACATCGAGGTGAGCTCGGTGCCGACGACGAGCATGTCCGCCCGCTCCTCCTCGGCCATGTCGGCGTAGCGGAGGACCATCGCCCGGTACGACGCCCACCACGTGAGCCGCGCGGTGGGATCGATGTCGCCGCGGAACGTGCCGTCGTCGACGTCGACGTGCGGCTTCATCACCACGCCCATGCCGAACGCGTGGGCGAGGCGCGCCGCGCGCCGAATGGAGTCGTCGGTCGGCGAGCGGCGCGGATCCATCGCGACCCGGCTCGACGTGCGGTCGGCCATGTACCACGTGGGCACGAGGGCGACGCGCGACGTCCCGGTCTGGGCGAGCGCGGCGATCGCCTCCGCGCCGGTCACCGCGCCGTAGGCGCCGGGATCCCACGACGTCAGGTTCGCTCCGCGGTGCCACTCGCGCGGGAGGCCGGGGCCGGTCGCGGCGTCGGCGACCCTCGGGGCGAGGACGAGCAGGCTCGCAGTCATGACGGCCACCGCCGTGCGGAGGTGCAGCACATCCGGGCGATCGGCATCGTCGCCCGGACCTCAAGGTCCGATCGGATCAACGTCCAGGTCATCATCGCTCCAGGTAGTGCCGGGCGAGCACGCGCAGGGCGGCTGCTCGCGGGATGTGCTGATGGCCGGGGAGCCGGCCGACGAGGGAACGGCGCGTCGGCATGAACCACCAGTGCATGCCGGCGAACCACGGGACGCCGGCCCACGCGCGGAAGGTCGCCTCGTACGCGTCCGCCTGCCAGCGCGCCGCGGTGGTCCCGCCGGGCGCGACCTTCCATGGGCGGATCGCGGTCTCGCTCTCGGACGTGTAGCCGACTTCGCCCAACATGACCGGCAGGCCGAAGCGCGCCTGGACCGCGGCGATGCGCGCCATCGGCGGCGCCCAGCCCGCGGCGAGCTCCTCCACCGGCGCCCCCGCCCGCGTCGCGATCGGGAAGTAGCCGCTGATGTCGATGGCGTCGAGCGCGTCCCACCAGGTGACGCCCTCGAACTCGTCCCAGTTGGCCTCGTACGTCACCGCGCCGCGGAAGACGCGCCGCACGTCCGCCACGAGCGCCCGCCACATCGCGTCGCGGCCCGACTGCGACTTCATCTCGCTGCCGACGACGAACGCCGTCGCACCCGCGCGGGCGCCGAGTCGCGCGTAGCGCAGGATGAACCGCCGGTACTCGCCCCACCAGCGCGCGAGGTCGCGCGGCCGCGCGTCGCCGCGCCATCCCCGGTTGCGCAGGTCGACGTACGGCCGAAGGACGACCTGCAGCCGCAGGCGCCGCGCCGTCCGGATCGCGGCCGCGAGGCGGGACGGCCGCACGGTCTGCTGCCCGGGCGCGATGCGGATCGCGCGTTCGTCGTCCTGCATCCACGTCGTGAACAGCGTCACCGAGTTGACGCCGCGCCGGCGCGCGGCGACGAGCGTCCGCTGCGTGGCGACGGGCCCGTACGCGGACGGCCCCCACTCGCCGACGGTCAGGCCCTGCTGCGGCGGCAGGGCCCCGCGCGCCGTGCCCGCCGCGGCGAGCGCGGTGAGCGCCGCCACGATGAGGGTGGCGAGCACGGCGGCGAGACGTTCAAGGGTTGCGTTGCTTCTCGATGACATGGAAGCCCCTTTCCGGACGGACGAAGGCGTAGAGGACCCCGAGCGCCTCGAGCACCGCGAAGACGGGGATCAGCGCGACCTGGGCGACGTAGAGCCGCAGCCGCCGGAAGCGGCTCTTGATCCCGTGGTGGTCCATGTTCAGCCGCAGCCCGACGACGTACTGCGCGATGTAGACGGCGAACGCGAAGCTGCCCGCCACCCAGACCGCGGTCGGCGTCCGGAGGCCCGTCGCGAGGTTGAGGTACGTGTAGATGACGCCGAGCCACGACACGCTCCACATCGCGACGGAGAACGCGAGCGGCACGCGCCAGCGCAGCGGGACCGGAGCATGGCGGACGACCTTCCAGAGGCCGATGAACCAGCGCCGGCGCTGCTTGAGGAAGTCGTGGAGGCGCTGCGGCGCCTGCTCGACGACCACGCCGTCGACCCAGCGGCAGCGGCCGCCGCGCGCCATCTGCTCGAGCGCCCAGAAGGCGTCCTCGGTGATGGACCCCTCGGGACCGACGTCGAACCCGACCGCGCGCTCGACGTCGGTGCGGCACAGCACGAACGATCCGTGGAGCCCGAAGAGCGTCACGCCGAGGCGGTGCTGGATGTAGAAGCGCCCGACGTCGTCGCCCGAGCGGATCGAGTCGGCCAGCGTGAAGAAGCGGTCGCTGTCGAGGCCCCGGTGGTAGAGGATCAGCCCCTGGCCGATGCGCGGCCGCTCCGCGGCGTCCTCCTCCTCGATGGCGGCGTGGATCCCGACCACGAGCGACCGCGTGATGTGCGACTCCTCGTCGAGATGCATGATCCACGTCCGCTCGCCGACGGGTGACCGATCGAGGGCGTACTGCAGGGCACGGGCCTTGAAGAGCGACCCGCGCACAGTGCTGTAGTCCTCCGGGACGACGAGCGCGCGGACGTCGTCCCCGGTGGGCAGGTCGATGGGGACGTCGGTGACGACCTCGACCGAGTACGGGAACGCGGGGATCGCGGCCATCGTCCCGCGGATGTTGCGCACGGTCGCGCGGACGGCATCCGCGTTCGCACCGCGCGAGACGATCCGGAAGCAGACCGGGATGTCGAGCGGGGCCACGACGCGCTCGCCGCCGCGCGGGCGGCGGAACAGCGCGTAGCCGACGAGCGTCGCGGCGGTCACGGTCGCGGGCGCCATCCACGTGACGCTGAGCGCGACGAGGACGTGCTCGAGCAGCGACGAGGCCTGCCGGCCGTCGTCCCAGATCAGCCCTCGCACGGCGACGATCGCGGCGAAGATGAGCGGGATGCCCACGAGCGACCACAGCGGCAGCAGGCAGCGAACGGGCGCCTCGACGTCCGCGCGGAACTCCAAGGGCGACGGCGGCGGCGCGGCGGGGGCGCGCTGGAAGCGCTCCTCGACGGGTGCCGTCGTCGCTCCGAGCATGCCGCCGTCCCAGCGGCCTCGGCTGGTCCACATCTCCCCGATCCCCTTCCTGGCAGTGGCGCACGGAAGGCGCCTCCATCATCCGCATCTCGTCTCTGGATTCCGTCATCCCGATATGAGACGCTGATGTCTCATGGTACCCCCGCCTCGACATCTGCGCCGGGACTCGTCAACGAAGGCTTCTCCGCCGTCGCTGCAGGAGCGGGTGGCGGCCGCGATCGTCGACGCCGCCGCCGGCGTGCTCGCCTCGCGCGGCGAGCAGGCGAGCATGAGCGACGTCGCCGCGGCGGCCGGAGTCGGCCGCGCGACCGTCTACCGCTACTTCCCGAACCGGCAGGCGCTGCTGGAGGCGCTGGCGGCGCACGCCATGGCGGAGGCCGCGTCCCGCCTGGAGGCGGCGCGGCTCGACGACGTACCGGTCGAAGAGGGCGTCGCCCGCGCCGTCCGGGCGCTCGTCGACGTCGGCGACCCGTTCCTCGTCCTCGCCCGCGAGCGCGTGCGGCCGGAGCCGCAGCAGTACGAGCGCAGCGTCCTCGCGCCGCTGCGGCGGCTGGTCGAGCGGGCGCAGGCGAGCGGCGACCTGCGCACCGACGTGCCGGCCGCCTGGCTGACCGAGTCGCTCGTCTCCCTCGTCGTCGGAGTGCTGGGTTCTGTGCCCTCAGCGGGTAGAGAGGACACGAGCGCCGCGGTCACCGGGCTGTTCCTGCACGGTGCGCTGGATCGCAGACCGCGGTCGCGCGACGAAGCGAGGTGAACGATGGACCGACCCGACCGCACCCCGCCGCCGCTCGAGAAGCCGCGCGGCGACGCCCAGGACCTCCGCGAGCTCGTGGAGCACCTGCGGCAGCGCCGGAGCGAGCTGCGCGAGGAGTGGGGGCGCCGCATCCGCGACGCCCAGCTGCTCGAGGTGATGACGACCGAGGAGATCCTCAACGAGGTGACGGCGGTCTACGACAACTACGTCGCCGCACTCGAGACGGGCAGCGTGGAGACGCTGCAGGAGTACGCGCGCGACCTGTCGGAGCGGATCGTCCCCCGCGGGGTCGAGACGCACGAGGTGCTCGGCATCGTGCTGCTCCTACGCGACGTCCTCGCGCGATCGCTGTTCATCGAGTACCGGGACTCCGACGGGATGGACCGCATCCTCGACGCGTACGAGCCCGCCGCCAACCGGATCGCGGTCACCGTCGGCGTCAGCTTCGTGGAGGAGCGCGAGCGGGTCATCCGCGAGCAGCAGGAGGCGATCCGCGAGCTGTCGACGCCAGTCCTCAAGGTGGGCGAGCGGCTGCTCATCCTGCCGATCATCGGGGTCGTCGACACGCCGCGGGCGCGGCAGCTCACCGACCAGCTGCTCGGCGCGATCCAGGCGAACCGCGCGAAGGTGGTCGTGCTCGACATCACGGGCGTCGCCAGCGTCGACCTCACGGTCGCGAACCACCTCGTCCAGACGGTGGCGGCGGCGCGGCTCATGGGCGCCAGCGCGATCATCACCGGCGTCTCGCCGGGCATCGCGCAGACGCTGGTGGACCTCGGCGTCGACCTGGGGATGATGCGGACGGTCGGGGACCTGCAGGGCGGCCTCGAGGAGGCCGAGCACCTGCTCGAGGCCGACCGCGCGCGGACCGCTGCCGTGCCGGGCGACACCACCTGACGAGCCCTGCCATGTCCGTCGCCATCCTCCGACAGGGCGACGTGCTCATCGCGTCGATCCAGAAGGACCTCAGCGACACGGAGGTCCTCGCGCTGCGCGACACGCTCGCTCAGAAGGTCGGAGACCAGCGCACACGGGGCCTCGTCGTCGACGTCGGTGCGCTCGACGTCATCGACTCGTTCGTCGCCCGGGCGCTGCGCTCCATCGCGATCACGACCCGCCTGCGCGGGACCGAGACGATCATCGTCGGCATCCGGCCCGACGTCGCCGTGGCGATGGTCCAGTTCCGGCTGAACCTCGAGCCGCTGCGTGCCGCTCTCGATCTCGACGAGGCGCTGGCGTTGCTGCGGGGCCCGCGGGAGGCGGGCGAAGATGGCCGATGAGGTGCGCATCGCGATCGAGGGCGACGCGGACATGGTCCCGGCCCGCGCGGAGGGCCGCGCCCTGGCCGAGCAGCTCGGGTTCTCACGAACCGAGGCGACGCTGATCGCGACCGCGATCTCGGAGGTCGCCCGCAACGTCGTCGTCCACGTGGGTCGCGGCGAGGTCGTGCTGCAACCGCTCGACGAGGGGCGCCGGTGCGGCCTGCTCGTCGTCGTGCGCGACGAGGGGCCCGGCATCCGCGACGTCGAGACCGCGCTGCGCGACGGCGCCGGCGAGGGGAACGGCCTGGGCCTCGGACTGCCGGGAGCCCGGCGGCTCATGGACGAGTTCGAGATCGACTCCGAACCGGGGCGCGGAACGGCGGTGACCATGCGCAAGTGGCGGATCCGCGACGAGCTCGAGCTGCTGAGGCAGCGGCGTGCACGCGGTCGTTGAGGAGGGCACCACGCCCGCCGTCGAGTGGGCGACCGCGCGCGTTCCCCGCCCGGGTCAGACCGTCCTCGGCGACATCGCCGTCGTCGCGCCGGCGCGCGGGGGTGTCCTGGTCGTCGCGGTCGACGGCGTCGGCCACGGCGTGCCGGCCGCGCAAGCGGCGCAAGCCGCCACGCGGGCGGTGCGCCTCGCCACGCCCGGCGAGCGCGGGGACCTCGTGCGCCTCGTGCGGCGCTGCCACGAGCTGCTTCGCGCGACGCGCGGCGCGGCGCTGGGGCTCGCGCTCGTCGGCGTCCGCGACTCGAAGCTGACCTGGATGAGCATCGGCGGCGTGCAGGGCCGGCTGCTCGCAGCGGGCGGGCGGCTCCCCGAGCGCGGGTCGCTGCGCGCGGTCGCCGGCCTGCCCGGCGAGGAGCTCCCGACGTTGCGGCCTTCGACGTGCCGCCTGCACCGCGGTGACGTCCTGCTGCTCGCCACCGACGGCATCGACCGGCGGTTCGCCGAGGACGTCGATCTCCACGGACGGCCGGCGGCGATCGCGGAGCAGGTGCTCGCGCGGTCATGGCTCGGCAACGACGACGCGCTCGCCATCGTCGCGCGGTACCTCGGAGGCGCGCGATGACCCCGCCGGACGGGGCGCTGCGCGACGCGTACCACCGAGCCTTCGCGGCGTACCTGGCCCGGCCCGCCGAGGACGCGCTGCGGACCGCCTACGAGCTCGGGCGCCAAGCGGTCAAGGAGGGGCTGAGCGTCCTCGACCTCGTCGCCGTCCACCACGATGCGCTCGCCGGCGCGCTCGACGAGGACGAGGCCGCCCCCGCGCACGTGGTGCGGACGGCGGAGCCGTTCCTGCTCGAGAGCGTGGCCTCGTTCGAGATGGTGCAGCGCGGCTACCGGGAGACGCGCGCCGCCGCCGAGCTCGACCGCCGCCAGGCCGCCATCGTGCGGCAGCTGTCCACGTTCCTCGCCGACACGTCGCTCGCCTCGCCGAACCCCGGCGACCTCGAGGAGGTCCTGCGGCTCACCGCCGAGCAGGCGTGCGAGCTGCTCGAGGCCGATCGTGCGGAGGTGGAGGTCTTCGCCGGCCGACACGGAGTCGGGACCGTCGTGGCCTCGGGCGAGCCGGCCGCGGACGGCGCGACGGTGTCCGTCGAGCTCCGCGCGCTCGACGGCACGCCGCTCGGAGAGCTGCGCGTGAACGCGTCCCGCCGGGGCGAGCTCAAGGACGGCGATGCCGCCGTCCTCCAGCACCTCGCGCAGATGGCGTCCGCGGCCGTCGAGCGCGCGCAGCACTACCGGCGCTCATCGTGAGCTGAGCGCACAGCGTTCCAACGCGAGCGTCAAGAACCGATGACGCGAGCGTCTGGCCACTGCCGCTGAACCGTCAAGCATCAGCGCGGCGGCTCGATACAGAGGTCCGTGCCCTGCGTCCCCATCGGGATCTTCGGGAGCTGCGTGACGCGCGATCTGTTCGAGGATCCGTCGCTGCGGCCCCACCTCGCCCAGTACACCTCGCGGTCGTCCGTCATCAGCGCGGTCGCCGCGCCGGTGGCGATCGACCCCGAGCTCGTCCGCCTCGACTCCGCGTTCCAGCGCCGCTGCGTCCTCGAGGACTTCGGCAAGCCGTTCTTCGCGCAGCTGCGCGAGAACGCGATCGAGCACGTCGTCATCGACCTCATCGACGAGCGTTTCGAGGTCGTGCCGACGGACGGCTCGTGCGTCACGCGGTCGTCGGCGTTCGTCGGCGCGGGGCTGGACGCGTCGTTCGAGGGCGCCACCGGCGAGCCCCTGCGCCGCCTCACCGGCGACGCAGCGAAGCTCCTCGACGAGGCCGTCGACGTCTTCTGCGACCGGCTCACGCAGGTGGTCCCCGCCGACCGCGTCGTCGTGCACCGCGCCGGCTGGCTGACGCGCTTCCGCACCGGCTCCGCGATCACGGACTTCCCCGCCGACCGCGCGGCGTTCGCCGAGCGTCACAACGCCGCGCTCGACCGTGCGTACGACCGGCTGGAGGAGCGGCTCGGCGGCGCGCACGTCATCGCGCTCGACCGCGACCGGTACGTCGCCGACGCCGAGCACCGCTGGGACCTCGAGCCCTACCACTACGAACCCGCCTACAACGCCGCCGCCGTCGATCGGCTCCGCACGCTGATCGCCGCGTAGGTCCCCACCGCCTTGACCACGCTGCTTCCCCCGGCGCGCGCCGCGCGCCCCGACCTTCCCACGCCGGAGCCGTCCGGCCCGCGCCCCGTCGCCGGCGGTCCGCGCCCGGTCGTCGACGGCCGCTTCCTCGCCGCCGGCGGCGAGCGGCTGTGGGTGCGCGGCGTGACCTACGGCACGTTCGCCCCCGACGACGCCGGCGAGCGGTTCGGGACGCCCGAGCAGATCGCCGCCGACTTCGCGGCGATGGCGGCGAGCGGCATCAACGCGGTGCGGACCTACGAGACGCCGCCGCGGTGGGTCCTCGACATCGCGCTGGAGCACGGGCTGTGGGTGCTGGCGGGGCTGCCGTGGGAGCAGCACGTCGCGTTCCTCGACGACGCCGAGCGCCGCCGGTCGATCGAGCAGCGCGTGCGCGACGCGGTGCGCAGCTGCGCGGCGCATCCGGCGCTGCTGTGCTTCGCGGTCGGCAACGAGATCCCGGCGCCGATCGTCCGCTGGCACGGCCCGCGCCGCGTCGAGCGGTTCCTCGGCCGGCTCTGCGCGGCGGTGCGCGAGGAGGACCCGGGCGCGCTCGTCACGTACGTCAACTTCCCGAGCACCGAGTACCTGCGGCTGCCGTTCGTCGACGTCGTGTCGTTCAACGTCTACCTCGAGGAGCGCGAGGACCTCGAGCGCTACCTCGCGCGCCTGCACAACCTCGCCGGGGAGCGGCCGCTGCTGATGGCGGAGGTCGGGCTCGACAGCCGCCGCAACGGGACCGACCGCCAGGCCGACGCGCTCGACTGGCAGCTGCGTGCCGCGTTCCGGTCGGGATGCGCGGGCGCGTTCGTCTTCGCGTGGACCGACGAGTGGCACCGCGGCGAGCACGCGGTCGACGACTGGGACTTCGGGCTCACCGACCGCGACCGCCGGCGCAAGCCCGCGCTGCTCGCCGTCGAGGAGGCGTTCGCCGACGCGCCGTTCCGCGTCGGCGTGACGTGGCCGAAGGCGTCCGTGCTCGTCTGCACCTACAACGGCGCGGCGACGCTGGACGAGTGCCTGGCCGGGCTGGCTCGGCTGCGGTACCCCGACGTCGAGGTGATCGTGGTCGACGACGGCTCGACCGACGCGACCGCGGCGATCGCCCGCGCGCACGACGTCACGCTCATCTCGACGCCGAACCGGGGGCTCAGCGCCGCGCGCACGACCGCGCTCGAGGCGGCCTCCGGTGAGGTCGTCGCGTACATCGACGACGACGCGACGCCCGACCCGGACTGGCTCGGGTACCTCGTCGGCGCGCTGCTGCGCAGCGACCACGCGGGCATCGGCGGACCGAACCTGCCGGTGCCGGGCGACGGCCTCGTCGCCGCCGGCGTTGCGAACGCGCCCGGCGGCCCCGTGCACGTGCTGCTGTCCGACACGGTCGCCGAACACATCCCCGGCTGCAACATGGCCTTCCGCCGCGACCGGCTCCTGAGCATCGGCGGCTTCGACGCGCAGTTCCGCGTAGCCGGCGACGACGTCGACGTCTGCTGGCGGCTGCAGGAGCGCGGGTGGACGCTCGGGTTCCACCCGTCCGCGGTCGTGTTGCACCACCGCCGCGGCAGCGTGCGGACGTTCTGGCGCCAGCAGCGCGGCTACGGCCGGGCGGAGGCGCTGCTGGAGCGCAAGTGGCCGGCGAAGTACAACGCGCCCGGCCACCTGACCTGGGCGGGGCGGCTGTACGGGCGCGGGATCCTGCACCCGCTGCGCCGGTCGCGGGTCTACTACGGCACGTGGGGCAGCGAGCCGTTCCAGTCCGCCCACGAGCGCACGGCCGGGCTGCTGCCGACGCTGGCGACGACGCCGGAGTGGCTGCTCGTCATCGCGGTCCTCGCCGCGCTGTCGGCCGGCGGCCTCTTCGTGCGGCCGTTCGCGCTGGCGCTCTTGCCGCTGATCGCGGCGATCGGGCTGCTGCTCGGCGTCGCGGCGCGGGCGGGCGCGCGCTGCGACGTGGGCGAGGCGCGCACGCGGGGAGAGCGGTTCGCGCTGCGCGCGCTGACCGCGGCGCTCTTCGTGATGCAGCCGGCGGCGCGGCTCCGCGGCCGCCTCACGCGCGGGCTGACGCCGTGGCGCCGCGCCCGCCTCGCCGGCTTCCGCTTCCCGCTCCCCCGCGTCGACTGCCTGTGGTTCGAGCAGCCGCGCGACCTGCCCGCCCGGATGACGGCGCTCGAGTCCGCGCTGCGCGCCCGCGGCGCGCGCGTCCGCCGCGGCGGCGCGTTCGACCGCTGGGAGCTGCAGGCCAGCGCCGGCGCGCTCGGCGGCGTCCGGCTGCGCGCGACGCTCGAGGACCACGGCGGCGGCGCGCAGCTCATGCGGCTGCGCACCTGGCCGCGTCTCGCCCGCACGGCGCGCGCCGCGCTCGTCGTGCTCGCGGCGCTGACGGCCGCCTGCTTCGCCGCCGCATCGTGGGCGGTCGTCCCGTCCGCGATCGCGTTCGTCGCGCTCGCGGTCTTCGCCATCACCGAATGCGGCATCGCGACCGCGGCGGCGACGGAGCGATGAGCGACCACCCCTTCGCGTTCCTCGGGGACTACCGGCGCGTGCTGCCGTACGCCCGGCCGCACCGGCGGCTCGCCTTCACGTCGCTGGTGCTGGTCGCCGCGTCGTCGGCGATGGCGCTGCTTGCCCCGTGGCCGCTCGCGATCCTCGTCGACACGGTGCTCGGCGACAAGCCGCTGCCGTCGCTGCTCGGCGGGCTCGGCAGCCTCGATCCCAAGCAGCTGCTCGTCGTCGCGGTCGTCGCGGGGCTCGTGGTCACCGGCCTCGAGCACGGCCTCGCGGTCATCGACGAGTACGTCACCACGAGGCTCGACCAGAGCATGGTCCTCGACCTGCGCAGCCGCATGATGGTCCACGCCCAGCGGCTGTCGCTCGCGTACCACGACGCGAAGAAGACGGGCCAGCTGATGTACCAGATCAACAACCAGGCGGGCAGCCTGGGATCCGTCACCGTCGCGGTCCCGCCGCTGCTGAAGAGCGCCCTGACGCTCATCGGGATGTTCGTGATCGTGGTGCGGATCGAGCCGGTGCTCGCGCTGATCGCGCTCACCGTCGTGCCGTGCATCTACGCGTCCGCGGGCTACTACGCGAAGCGCATCGAGCCGACCGTCTACCGCGTCCGCGAGCTCGAGGGCCAGTCGCTCAGCATCGTCCACGAGACGATGGCGATGCTGCGCGTGATCGTCGCGTTCGGCCGCGAGGACCACGAGCACGGCCGCTTCTACCGCCAGTCCGAGGAGGCCGTGAACGCGCGCGTGAAGCTCACGGTCCGCCAGACGGTGTTCTCGCTCGTGGTCACGATGATCACCGCGACCGGCACCGCGGGCGTCCTCGGGTTCGGCGCGTGGCACGTGCTGCAGGGCGACATGACGACGGGCGAGCTGCTCGTGGTCATGGGCTACGTCGCGTCGATGTACAAGCCGCTCGAGATGATCAGCAACACGATCAGCTCGCTGCAGCAGCAGTTCATCAGCCTGCGCAGCGCGTTCGCGCTCCTCGACGCGCACGTCGACATCACCGAGAAGCCCGACGCGATCGCGCTCGGCCGCGCCGAGGGCCGCGTCGCGTTCGAGCAGGTCTACTTCCACTACCCCCGGCGCGACGGCACGCTGCGCAAGGTCACCTTCGCCGTCGAGCCCGGCCAGCGCGTCGCGGTCGTCGGCCCGACCGGCGCCGGCAAGAGCACGCTGATGAGCCTGCTGCCGCGCTTCTACGACCCGAAGCACGGCCGCATCACGCTCGACGGCCACGACCTGCGCGATCTCACGATCGCCTCGGTCCGCGACCAGTTCAGCGTCGTGCTGCAGGAGCCGCTGCTCTTCTCCGCGTCGATCGCCGACAACATCCGCTACGGCCGGCTCGACGCGACGCAGGACGAGATCGAGGCGGCGGCGCGCGCGGCGAACGCGCACGACTTCATCGCCGCGCTGCCCGAGGGCTACGCGACGCAGCTCGGCGAGCGCGGCGCGCTGCTGTCCGGCGGCGAGCGCCAGCGGATCTCCGTCGCGCGCGCGTTCCTCAAGGACGCGCCGCTGCTCATCCTCGACGAGCCGACGTCCTCGATCGACTCGCGCACCGAGGCGGTGATCCTCGACGCGCTCGACCGGCTCAGCGAGGGCCGCACGACGTTCACCGTCGCCCACCGGCTGTCGACGGTGCGCGACGCCGACCTCATCGTCGTCATCAACCAGGGCCGCGTCGCGGAGCTCGGCACACACGAGCGCCTGATGGCGCGCGGCGGGCTGTACCGCGAGCTGCATGACGCCCAGACCATGGAGCCGGCCGGCGAGCCGCCGGCGCTGGAGGAGGCCGCATGAGCCGCAAGATCGTGGTGCTCGGGATGATGGCCAAGATGCCGGTCCCCGGCGTCGTGTGGCAGACCGTGCACTACCTGCTCGGCTTCCGCGCGCTCGGCTTCGAGCCGTACTACGTCGAGGCGCACGGCCGCGTGCCGTCGATGTTCATGGAGACCGAGACCGACGACGGCGCCGGGCGCGCCGCGCGGTTCATCGAGGACGTCATGCGGCGCTTCGACCTCGGCGATCGCTGGGCGTACCACGCGATCCACGACGAGGGCAGCCCCGTGCTCGGCATGAGCCCGCAGCGGCTGCGCGCGCTCTACCGCGAGGCGGAGCTGATCATCAACCTCCACGGCGGCACCGAGCCGCAGCCCGAGCACGCCGAGGGCGGCCGCCTCGTCTACCTGCAGACCGACCCGGTGCAGCTCGAGCTCGAGCTGCACGAGGGCCTCGAGAGCACGATCGACTTCCTCGCGCCGCACGCCGCGTTCTTCACCTTCGCGGAGAACCTCGGCCGGCCGGGCTGCGACCTGCCGGTCAGCGACCGCTTCACGTTCCTGCCCACGCGCCAGCCGGTCGTGTGCGACCTGTGGGACGCTCCGTCGCCCGCGGGCGAGGGTGCCGCCTGGACCACGATCGGCAACTGGCGCCAGCCGTGGCGCGAGGTCTCGCACGAGGGGCAGTCGTACTCGTGGAGCAAGGACCGCGAGTGGGCGCGCTTCCTCGACTTGCCCGTGCGGTCGGGGCGGCCGTTCGAGCTCGCTCTGAGCTCGTACAGCCCCGGCGTGAAGACGACGCTCGAGCGGCGCGGCTGGAAGGTCCGCCACGCGCTCGACTTCGGCCACGACGTCGACGCGTACCGCGCGTTCATCCGCGGCTCGCGCGGCGAGTTCACCGTCGCGAAGGAGCAGAACGTCCGCTTCCGGACCGGCTGGTTCAGCGACCGGAGCGCCACGTACCTCGCGGCGGGCCGGCCGGTGATCACGCAGGACACCGCGTTCGGGCGCGTCCTGCCGACCGGCGAGGGCCTGTTCGCGATCGACGACCTCGACGGCGCGCTCGCGGCGATCGAGGCCGTCGAGGCCGATCACGCCCGCCACGCCCGCGCCGCCGCGGCGATCGCGCGGCAGCACTTCGACGCCGAGCGCGTGCTCGGCGACCTGCTGTCGGCGCTCGGCGTCGCGGCGACCAGCAAGACGACCACGACGAGCAACACGACGCAGAAGGGTGCGCAGTCCATGGACCGCAGGCCGATCACGAAGGCGAGCAAGGTGCTCGCGCTCATCCCGCACTTCGAGTGCGAGGAGTGGCTGGACGACGCGCTCGCATCCCTGACGCGCCAGACCCGGCCGGTCGACGGGATCGTCGTCATCGACGACGCGTCGGACGCCCCGCCGGTCGACATCGTCAAGCGCCACCCGACGGTGACGCTGCTGCACGCCGACCGCAACGTCGGGCCGTACCGGCTCGTGCAGCAGGTCATCGAGGAGACCGACTACGACGCGTACCTCTTCCAGGACGCCGACGACTGGTCGGCGCCCGACCGGCTCGAGCACCTGCTCGCCGCCGGCGAGGCGACCGGCGCCGAGCTGATCGGCACGCAGGAGATGCGCGTCTTCTGCGAGGAGCCCGAGGTCGCGCCGATCGCGTGGCCGGTCGACGTCAACGCGGTGTTCGAGGAGAAGCCGACCGGCTTCCCGCTCCTGCACCCGACGAGCATCGTGTCGCGCGATCTCGTGATGGCGCTCGGCGGCTTCTCGTCGGGCCTGCGGTTCAGCGGCGACGCCGAGCTGCTGCGCCGCGCGCAGCACGTTGCGAAGGTCGTCAACGTCACCGGGCACCACTACTTCCGCCGCATCCGGCGCAACTCGCTGACGACGGCGCAGGCGACGGGTCTCGGCTCGCCCGAGCGCAAGCGCGTCATGGAGATGCTGTGGGACCGTGCGCGGTCCAACGCGGAGCTGGCCGCCGCCGGCGAGGCGCCCGACCTCTCGCCGATCGCCACCGCGCCGCCGGTCGGGCTGCGCCACCTCGCGGGGCCGGAGCTGCGCCGCCCGGACCTCCCCGACCCGGTGCGCCCGGAGCCGCCCGCGGCGCCGTCGGCGCGCGCGAAGAAGGGCGGCCCGCCGCGGCCGGTGTTCGTCATCGGGGCCGACCGGTCGGGCGTGAGCATGCTCGCCTGCGCTCTGGGTCAGCACCCGGCGCTGCCGGGCGTGATGAACGCGGGCTGGCTCGGCGAGCTGGCGACCCAGCTGCCGGAGGTGCACGCGCGGACGATCGGCAGCGAGGAGCCGGGTGCGCGGGCCAAGCAGGTCACGGCGGACCGGTTCAGCCGGACGTTCGGCCGCGCCGCGGCGGCGCTGGTCGGCGACAACCTCGATCGCTGGGTCGACGGCGACCCGGTGCACACGCACGAGGTCGCGGAGCTCGCGCGGCTGTTCCCCGAGGCGAAGTTCGTGCACGTCGTGCGCGACGCCGACGCGGCGATCCAGTCGCTCGTGGCGCCGCCGCTCGGGTCGGCCGGGGCGACCGGCGGGACGCAGATCCCCGCGTACCTGCGGCTGAAGCTGACCGAGGAGCAGGCGGCGCGGCGGTGGATGGACGCGGTGCTCGCGGGGCTCGAGGCGGAGACCACGCTCGGCTCCGGGCGGGTCCTGCGGCTGGCCTACGACGACCTGCTCGCCGACCCCGAGGCCGTCGTGCGGCAGTGCCTGGAGTTCGTCGACGAGCCGTTCGCGCCCGAGTGCCTGTGGCCGCTGCGCGACATCCGGGCGGGCGAGTTCGCGGGCGACGCGAAGGGGTCCTCCCCGGTGCGCGCCGCCGCGCGCGCGTTGAGCGACGGGCTCCTCCAGCGGCCGGCCGCTGCCGTGGTCGCGCCGCCGGCGACCGCTCCGGCGAAGCGCGGCGACGGGTTCGACCGTGCGAACGCCGGGCGCATCGTGATGGTCACCGACCACTTCCCGAAGTTCTCGGAGACGTTCTTCGCGAACAAGTTCCTCGACCTGCGGTCGCGCGGTTGGGACGTGCACGTCGTCTGCAACCGCTCGAACAAGGAGCAGTGGGAGTTCTTCGGCGACCTGCGCGACAACGCGGACCTGAAGGAGCGGCTGCACCCGACGAAGGACTTCGAGGCGACGATCACGGAGCTCAAGCCCGCGCTCGTGCACTTCGGGTACGGGACGCTGGCGCTCGGGCGGATGGACGTCCCGGCGGTGCGCGACGCGAAGTCGGTGGTGTCGTTCCGCGGCTACGACGTCAACTACCACGGGCTCGAGGACCCGCACTGCTACGACGACGTCTGGAAGCAGGCGGACATGCTCCACTTCGTCGGGCGCGACACGTGGTCGCGGGCGCAGCGGCGCGGCTGCTCGCCGGACCGGCCGCACGCGGTCATCACCGACGCGGTCGACGTCTCGCGGTTCGAGCCGCCGGCGCGCGACGCAGGCCCGCTCGGGTCGATCGAGCGGCCGCTGCGGATCGTCAGCGTCGGCCGGCTGCACTGGAAGAAGGGCCACGAGTTCGGACTGCGCGCCGTGCGCGAGCTGCTCGACCGCGGCGTGCACGCGACGTACAAGATCATCGGCGACGGGCCGCACCTCGAGGCGACGCTCTTCGCGATCCACGACCTCGCGCTGGAGGAGCACGTCGAGCTGCTCGGCGCGTGCTCGGCCGACCAGGTGCGCGACACGCTCGCATGGGCGGACGCGTTCCTGCACCCCGCCGTCAGCGAGGGCTTCTGCGTCTCGGCGATCGAGGCGCAGGCGATGGGGCTGCCGGTCGTGTGCAGCGACGCGGACGGCCTGGGCGAGAACGTCGTCGACGGCGAGACCGGCTTCGTCGTCACGCGGCGCGACGCGCTGGCGCTGGCGCAGCGGCTGGCGCAGCTGGCGTCCGACGGGGAGCTGCGCGCGCGGCTCGGCCGGTCGGCGCGGCTGCGGGCGGTGTCGAGCTTCGACGCGAAGGTCCAGACCGACCGCTTCGACCGGCTCTACCAGGAGCTGCTGCGACCGGCCCCAGTGGCGCCGGTCGTGCCGGCGACCCACCCCGTGCGGTCGGCGGTGCGCGAGCAGGCGCTCACCGCGTTGAAGGCGGAGCTGGACGCCGCCGAGGCGCGGGCCGAGCGGCTGAAGAAGGAGGTCTTCGGGCGCGAGGTCGTCAAGCGCGTGCACGAGTTCGCGGCCGAGAACCTCCCCGCGGACGCCGACGTGCTGATCGTGTCGCGTGGCGACGACGCGCTGGTGGCGCTGCCTCGCGGGCGTGGGTGGCACTTCCCGCAGGCGCCCGAGGGGCACTACGCCGGCCATCACCCGGCCGACAGCGCGGCGGCGATCGAGCACCTCGAGGACCTCCGTGCGCGCGGCGCCCGGTGGCTCGTCGTGCCGGCGACGTCGGGCTGGTGGCTCGACCACTACGGCGAGCTGACGGCGCACCTCGACGACACGTACTCGCGCGTCGCCGAGCGGCCCGACGGCTACGTCGTCTTCTCGCTGGCGCCGCGCGACCGGTCGGCGGAGCCGGTCACGGCATGAGGGAGCCGTCCGTCTCGGTGTGCATCCCCACGCGCGACCGCGCGGGGCTGGTCGGCGAGGCGATCGCGAGCGCGCTCGCGCAGGACGGCGTCGACGCCGAGGTGCTCGTCTGCGACGACGCCTCGGCAGTGCCCGCCGGCGCGTTCGACGGCGTGCGCGTCCTGCGCAACGACGCGCCGATCGGCGTCGCGGCGACGCGGTCGCGCCTGCTCGGCGAGGCGCGCGGGCGGTACGTCGCGTGGCTCGACGACGACGACGTCCTCCTGCCGGGCGCGCTCGCCCGGCAGGTCGCAGTGCTGGATGCGCATCCGAGCGTCTCCATGGTCCACGGCGGGTTCGTCGCGGTGGGCCCGCACGGCGAGGAGCAGCCCGGCTGGGCCGCCCCCTTCACCGAGGACGTCATCGAGCCCGGAGACTTCGCGTTCCGCCAGCTCCTCGCCTCGAACGAGGTGATCACCTCGACCGTCGTCGCGCGGAGAGACGCGCTCCTCGGAGAGGACTCGCGCGGCCGCGGCGGCGCCCCGGCCGAGGTCTTCACGCGACGCCCCCTTGCGAGCTCTTCGGACTGGGCGATGTGGCTGGCGCTCGCGCGGCGTGGGGACGTCGCGTTCACCGCCGCGCCCGCAGCTCTCTACCGCCAGCACCCCGCGACGATCTCGCACGCGACGTCGCCCGCCGGCGAGCGGCTTCGGTGCGATGCCGCGGTGGTTCGGTGGGCGCTGCGCGGCGCGTCCGCGGATGCGCGGGCGGTGGCGTTCGCCGGGCTTGCCGCGAAGGCGCTGATGCTCGCCGGCGACCGGTTCACGCGGGGCGACGTCGACGGCGTGGCGCGGGCGGTCGCGTTCGGCGTGCGGATGCAGCCGCGGCTGCTCACGGCGATGGCCACGGTCCTCGCGCACGACCTCGTGATCGACGACGGGCCGGCGGTGCGGGACGGGATCGCGGCGATGCTCGGCCGCCTCGCCGACCGGCTCGAGGGGACACGCTTCGGCGCTCGCGTGCGGGCGCTGACGGCGCGGGACCCGGTGTGGGACGACGCGCTCGCGCGCGCCGCCGCGGTGGTGCGGCGCGTCGTCCCCGCCGGCGCGCACGTCGGCGCGGTCGCGAAGTGGGACCCGGCGCTGCTGGACCGCTGCGGCCGCGCCGGCCGGAACTTCCCCGATCGCCGGACGCTGCCGGACGGGTACCCGAGCGACAGCGCCGGCGCCGTCGCGCATCTGGAGGATCAGCGCGCCGACGGCGTGACGCACCTCGTCCTCCCAGCGCCATCGCGGTGGTGGCTCGACCACTACGACGGGTTCGCCGCGCATCTCAGCTCGCGCTACCACCGCGTCTTCGAGGACGGCGAGACCGTCATCTTCGACCTCCGGGAGACCGCGTGACCGCTCGCGGCCGCATCGTCGTCGGCGGCTCGATCGCGCAGAAGCCCGGCCAGGCGGGGCACGCGTGGCAGTACCTGCAGTACCTGCTCGGCTTCCGCCGCCTCGGCTTCGACGTCCTCTTCGTCGACGAGCTGCCGGGCGCGCAGCCCGACGACCCCGGCATCCGCTGGCTCGCCTCGGTGATGGAGCAGGCCGGCGTGCCATGGACCGTGGGGCCAGGCACCGAGGTGCCTGGTACCTCGGTGCCAGGCACCCTTGGTGTCAGACGGCCCGACGTGATCGCGTTCGTGCGCTCGGCGGACCTGCTGCTGAACGTCATGGGGTACGTGAGCGACGAGGGGATCCTCGGCGCGGCGCGGCAGCGGGTGTTCCTCGACACCGATCCGGGGTTCGGGCAGATGTGGCGCGCGCTGGATCTCGCCGACGTGTTCGCCGGCCATGACGCGCACATCACGATCGGCGAGCGGATCGGGGAGCCGGACTGCACCGTGCCCGAGTGCAGCATCGACTGGATCACGACGCCGCAGCCGGTCGTGCTCGACGCGTGGCCGGCCATCGCGCCGCGGCCGGACGGGCCGTTCACCTCGGTCGCGCGATGGCGCGGCGCGTACGGGCCGATCGACTTCGAGGGCCGTCGCTACGGGTTGCGCGTCCACGAGTTCCGCCGCTTCGCCCGCCTGCCGCGGCGGACGGGCGAGCGGTTCGAGCTGGCGCTCGACATCGACCCGTGCGAGACGGCCGACCTCGCGCTGCTGCGCGACGGCGGCTGGGTGCTGACCGACCCGGCGCGCGTTGCCGCGACGCCGGACGCGTACCGGCAGTCGATCGCGCGGTCGCGCGCGGAGTTCATGGTCGCGAAGGGGATGTACGTCGAGAGCCGCAGCGGCTGGCTCAGCGAGCGGAGCTTCTGCTACCTCGCGTCGGGCCGGCCCGTGATCGCGCAGGCGACCGGGTTCGAGGAGCTCTACCCGACGGGCGAAGGGCTGCTGGCGTACGCGACGCTCGACGAGGCGGTCGCGTGCGTCGAGTCCGTGCTCGCCGATCCGCTTCGCCACGCCGCGGCGGCGCGGGAGCTCGCGGAGGAGCACTTCGGATCGGACGTCGTGCTCGGGCGGGTGCTCGACCGGCTCGCGGCGGCCGTGCGGTGACGCGCATCGTCGTCAGCGGCGCGCTCGCCAACAAGCACCGCCACGGCGGGAGCGTCTGGGTGCGCATGAGCTGGGCCGAGGCGCTTCGCGACGCCGGGTTCGAGGTGCTCTTCGTCGAGCAGATCGACGTGAGCGCGTGCGTCGACGCGGCGGGCCGGCCGGCGCCGTTCCGGCAGTCGGCGAACCTCGCCGTCTTCCGCGCGGTGGCCGACGCGTTCGGCTTCGCCGGCTCGGCGGCGCTCGTCTGCCCGGGCGAGGGGATCGACGGCCCGGACGAGGACGATCTGCTCGCGCGGGCGGAGGACGCGGCGCTGCTCGTGAACATCGGCGGGCACCTGCGCTGGGAGCCGCTGCTCGACCGCATTGCGCAGCGCGCGTTCGTCGACCTCGACCCCGGCTACACCCAGCTGTGGGCGGCGGAGGGCCGCGACATCGGGCTCGGCGGTCACGCGCTGCACTTCACCGTCGGCGCGAACGTCGGCCGGCCGGGCTGCGAGCTGCCTACGGCCGGCATCGACTGGCGGCCGATCCGGCAGCCCGTCGTGCTCGACCGCTGGCCGGAGATCCTCGCCCCACCCGAGCTCGCCGCCTTCACCACGGTCGCGAGCTGGCGCGGCGCGTTCGGGCCGGTCGGCGGGCACGGCGTGAAGGCCCACGAGTTCCGCCGGCTCGCCGACCTGCCGCGGGCGCTCGGAACCTCCTGTGCGGTGGCGCTCGACATCCATTCCGGCGACGCGCGCGACGCCGCGCGGCTGCACGACGGCGGCTGGCGTCTGCACGACCCGGCCGACGTCGCGACGACCGATGGGTTCCGCCGCTTCGTGCAGCGGTCCGGCGCCGAGCTGTCCGCCGCCCAGGGCGTCTACGTCGGCACCCGGAGCGGCTGGTTCAGCGACCGCACGGTGCGGTACCTCGCATCCGGCCGCCCCGCGCTCGTGCAGGACACCGGCTTCGGTGAAGACCTGCCGACCGGCGAGGGCCTGCTCGCGTTCCGGACACCGGAGGAGGCGCTCGCGGGCGCACGGGAGATCCTCGCCGAGCCGGAGGCGCACGCGCGGGCCGCGCGGAGGATCGCCGAAGAGCACTTCGCCGGGCCGGTGGCGATCGCGCCGTTGCTGGAGGCCGCGGGCCTGGCCGGAGAAGGGTTGGCGGTGGAGAGGTCCTCCGCCGAGCAGGCGAGAGCGGCGGTCGCGGCGTGACACGCGACCGTCTTCGCATCGTCGTGAGCGGGATGGTCGCCGGCGACCCCGGTCAGGGCGGGGCGGCGTGGGCGGTGCTGCAGTACGTGCTCGGGCTGCGGGCGCTCGGGCACGACGTCGTGCTCGTCGAGCCGGCGGCGCACTCACGTGCCGTGATCGAAGGCTTCGGCGCGATCACCCGGCAGTTCGCGCTGACCCGCGCGGCGGCGCTGCTCGATCCCACGACCGGCGCGACCGTCGGCCTCGGGCGCGCCGCTCTCGAAGAGCCGGCGGACGTGCTCCTCAACATCTCGGGGATGCTGCGCGACGACGGGGTCCTGGCCGCCGCGCGCACGCGGGTCTTCCTCGATCTCGACCCGGCGTTCAACCAGCTCTGGCACGCGGTCGAGGGCGTCGACATGGGCCTCGACCGCCACGACCGGTTCGTGACGATCGGCCGGCGCATCGGGTCCGACGGGTGCACGGTCCCGACCTGCGGACGCTCGTGGATCGCCACCGAGCAGCCGGTCGTGCTCGACCACTGGCCGGTAGCGGAGGATCTCGTCCACGACGCGCTGACGACGGTCGGGCACTGGCGCTCGTACGGGTCGATCCACCACGAGGGCGTGCACTACGGCCAGCGGGCACATGCGCTCCGCGAGCTCATCGACCTCCCACAGCGCGCGCCGGACGCACGGTTCGCGCCGGCCATCGCCATCCACCCGGACGAGACCGACGACCTCGCCGCGCTCGACGCGCACGGATGGCAGCTCGTCGACCCGGCGCGCGTCGCCGCGACGCCGGATGCGTACGCGGCGTTCGTCCGCGGCTCGTGGGCCGAGCTGAGCGTCGCCAAGAGCGGCTACGTCGCCTCGCGGTGCGGGTGGTTCAGCGATCGCAGCCTCTGCTACCTCGCCTCCGGGCGACCCGTCGTCGCCCGGGACACCGGGTTCGCCGGCGACCTCCCGACCGGCGAGGGGCTGCTCGCGTTCGAGACGGCGGACGAGGCGGCCGCGGCGATCGACGACGTGCGTCGCCACTACGCCCGTCACCGCCGCGCGGCGCGCACGATCGCCGAGGACGTCTTCGCGTCGGACCGCGTGCTCCCCCGGCTGCTGGAGCGGCTGTGAGCGACGCCGTCCTGCACGCAGCCGTCGAGCGCGCGGTCGGCGAGCCGGTCGCGCGCCTCGAGCGGCGGCGCTGCGCGCACGAGTCGAGCTTCGCGCTCGACCGGCTCGACGTCATCACCGCGAGCGGCAGGGTCGAGCGGCTCGTGCTGAAGGACCTGAACACGCTCAACGAGCAGGGCAGCGCAGCTAAGCGCCGCGCCCGCGTCGACCCGCGCCGCGAGCTGGCGGCGTACCGCGACGTCCTCGCCGGCGCCGGGCTCGACACGCCGGCGCTGCGCGGCTGGGTCGCCGACGAGGAGCACGACCGCTGGTGGCTGCTGCTCGAGCACGTCGAGGGGATCCCGCTGTGGCAAGCGGGCACGAGCGCGTGGCGGGCGACGGCGCGCTGGCTCGCCCGGCTGCGCGACGTGCCGGCGGCGTCGCCGCACCTCCTGCGCTACGACGCTCAAGCGCTGCTGCCGTGGCTGGACCGCGCTCGCCCGCTCGTTCCCGCAGGCGCGCTCGATGGCGTCGGCGCGGTCTGGTCCGACGCGGTCGAGCAGGTCGCCGCCTCGCCGTGGGCGTTCGTGCACGGCGACCTCTACCCCGCGAACGTGCTCGTCGACGGGACGCGGATCCGCACCGTCGACTGGGAGATGGCGGGCAGGGGGCCGGCGGTGCTCGACCTCGCGGCGCTCACGTCGGGCACGTGGAACGAGCAGGACCGCGCCGCGGTCGTCGCCGCCGCCGACGCGCCCGCGGCGGTGCTCGACGCGCTCGAGGCGGCGCGGCTCGTCGTCGCGGTGCAGTGGCTCGGCTGGTCGAGCGTCTGGTCTCCCCCGGCCGAGCACGCGCACGACTGGCTGGCGGACGCGGTCGCCTACGCGGATCGGCTGGCCGCATGACGCGCGTGCTCGTCGTCAACGCCGACGACTTCGGCCGCAGCCCCGGGATCACCGAGGGCATCGTGCGCGCCCACCTCGAGGGCATCGTGACGAGCACGAGCCTGATGGTCCGGTACGGCGACAGCTCCGCCGCGGCCGCGGGCGCCGCGGCGCAGCTCCCCCGGCTCGGTGTCGGGCTGCACGTCGACCTCGAGGAGTGGACCTACGCGGACGGCGAATGGGAGCGCGTGTACGGGATCGTCGACGTCGGTGACTCGGCTGCGGTCGAGCGCGAGGTGACGATGCAGCTCGCCCGGTTCCGAACGCTCGTGGGCCGTGAGCCGACGCACCTGGACAGCCACCAGCACGTGCACCGCGACGAGCCGGTCGCGTCGGTGCTCGCGGCGATCGGGCGCGGGCTCGGGATCCCCGTGCGCCACGGCGGCCGCGCGCAGTACTGCGGCGCGTTCTACGGGCAGGGCCGCTGCGGCTCGCCCGTGCCCGACGGGATCACGCCGGACGCGCTCGCCGGGCTGATCCGCGACCTGCCGCCGGGCATGACCGAGCTCGCCTGCCACCCCGCCGCGACGATCGACCTCGAGACCGACTACGCCGACGAGCGGCTGACCGAGCTGCAGTCGCTCTGCGATCCGTCGGTGCGCGACGCGGTCGAGCGGGCCGGTGTGCGGCTCAGTTCGTTCGCCTGATCAGGCGGGCGCGCAGGTCGCCGCCGCGTTCGGGTCGTTCGCGTACGACGTCCCGTCGAGGTACGCCGTGCCCGGCTCGGCCGCGGGCAGCTCGATGACGCGCTCGTCGACGCCGTCGCCCGCGAACCAGCCGAGGCGCGCGATGAGGCCGCCGCCGTTCTCGGCGTACCGCCAGGCGCCCTTCACGGTCCAGCCGCCGGGCGCCTCCCCGAGGCACGCGCCGGTGGCGTCGAAGAGCAGCCGGCGCAACGAGCCGTTCGCGTCGAAGACGAGCCGCTCGCGGCCGTCCGGCGTCTGCGTGTCGAGGCGCAGGCCGACGATCGACTGCTCCCCGTTCGCGTCCGGCGTCGTCGTGATCGGCCGGCCGGCGTGGTCAGTCTGGGGCGCGGCGACGCTCTCGCCGGTGGTTGAGGTCGGCGGGATCGGCTCGTCGCCGGGCGTGCGGCCGACGACGAGCAGACCGCGGCGGGCGAGGTACGTCTTCGCCTTCGAGGACGCCAGGAACGCGCGCAGGAGCTGGTCGGCCTTGCGGTTGACGCCGAAGCGGATCGTCCGGCGCGGCACGACGTAGGTGACGCGGAACGCCTCGGGGTACGAGCGGCCGGTGATCGTGGCGTTGCTCGGCCCGATCCCGTTGAGCGGCACCGCGCAGACGCCGGGCTGCGGGCGGAAGCGCGACCACGACGTGACCGCCGCGATCGCCTGGTTCCCTGCGGCGGCGGCGCCGATCCCGCCGTCGGCCGAGCCGCGCGAGCCGGCGGGGTAGCTCAGCTTGTACCGGCCGCTGCGCTGCCTGACGTACGACGCGCCGAAGCGCAGATCGGCGTTGTCCTTGGTGCCGCGGTAGCGGACGCTGATCGCGTCGGCGTTCGCGCCGCTGACGATCTGCGACCAGCGGCGGATCTTCCCCGCCACGATCCCGCGGGCCTGCGCCTTCGTGAGCCCCCGGCACGCCGGGTGGCCGGCCGCGACGACCATCACGTCGGCGTCGTCGTAGAGCGGGACGGCCTCCTTGAAGCGGCGGCGCTCGGCGGCCGTCAGGGGGCGGTCGGCGAAGACGCCCGACGGCCGCTGCCCCGCCCGGCGCATCGAGTCGAGCGCCATCGAGACCGTGTAGCCGCCGACGATCGTGTTGTTCCAGTAGAGGCGGTGGGTGTGCCCGCCGGTGCGTAGCCGCGTCGGGGGGCGCGTTCGCTCGAACTCCTCGATCGGCAGCGTGAGGACGTCGGGGTAGACGCGGCTCGGCGCGTAGGTCGAGACCTGGACCATGTCCTGGTAGTGGGTGGCGAGCGCCTCCTGCGCGGCGCCGAGCGGAGCCGCGACGGCGAGGAGCAGACCGGCAGCGCACCGCCTCATGGAGCGACGGTACCCGCGGCACGACGTGCGGTGCAAGTGCGGTCATGATGCGCCCGTGCGCGCTCGCCTGCTCGTCTTCGTGGCCGTCGCGGCCTGCGTGCTGCCGGCGGCGTCCGCGACGGCCGGCGACCCGTCGGACCTGCGCTGCTTCGGCGCGGCGTCGCGCGACCTGCTGCATCCGTGCGTCAACGCTGGGCTGCGGCGGCTCGCCTACCCGCGGCCGTCGGATGCGTACGTGTGGGAGAACGCGGCGTGCATCCGGCAGCGGGACGCATGGCGTTCCGCGACGTTCGATCCGTGCACGTTCGGCGTCACCGACGGCAGCGAGCGGGCGACCGTCGCGCTGATCGGCGACTCGCACGCGATCCATTGGCGGGGCGCGCTCGAGGTGGTCGCGGACGCGCGCGGGTGGCGGGCGCTGACGATCGCGCGCGCCGGCTGCCCGTTCAGCGTGCAGGTGCCCTCGAGCCCGGCGCTCGGGCCGGCTGCGTGCGGGCGGCTGCATCGCGAGACGCTCGCGTGGCTGCGCGCGCATCCGCGGGTGCGGACGATCTTCGTGTCGGACTGGGCGCAGCCGTCATGGGGGCCGATGGGCGGAACCGGTGCGTACGGCGGATCCGCGTCGGCGTTCGGGGCGATGCTCGACCGGGTGCCGAAGTCGGTGCGGCGGATCTACGTGCTGCGCGACATCCCGGCGACGCGGGTGTCGACGCCGGACTGCGTCACCACGATGCGCCGGCGGGGTCTGCCGTTGGCCCGCGCGTGCTCCGTCCCGCGGTCGGCGTTCCTCGTCCCCGACCCGGGCGCGGCCGCCGCGCGCGGGCGGTCGCGCGTGCGGATGCTCGACCTGACGCGGTTCTTCTGCGGGCCGCTCCGCTGCTTCCCCGTCGTCGGCGGCGCGTACGTCTACAAGGACGACAACCACATGAACGCGCTGTTCGCCGAGACGCTCGGCCGGCCGCTGCTGGATGCCATGCGGCGCGCGGGGTGAGAGGGGGCATCGGGGCGCGCGGCGACCCTCTTGCGGCGCGCCGACGCCGCGGCCCGGGACCGCGGCGTCGAAGGAGGACCGGAGCTACCGCTCCTCCGGCGGATCCCCGGCGAGGATCCGGTACAGCGACCGGCGGGTGGCCTCGAGCACCTCGCGTGCGCGGGCGACCTGAGCCTCGTCGCCGGCGTGGATGATCTGCGTCGCCGCCATCCCGACCTCGCGGACGAGATGGACGAGCTGGCGCGGACCGTGGCCGACGTCCTCCTTGACGGCGTCCCACGGGGCCGGCGCGCCCTCGGGACGCTCGGCGAGCCGCTCGCGACCGGCGTCGGTGATCTCGAAGGCCTTCTGGCCATCGCGCTCACGCTGGGTCACGAGCCCCTCGTCCTCGAGCTGCTGCAGCGTCGGGTAGACCGAGCCGGGGCTGGGCCGCCAGGCGCCCTCCGACCGCTCCTCGATCGCCTGCATGAGCTGGTAGCCGTTGCGCGGCTCTTCGCTCAGCAGGACCAGCAGGGCGGTCCGGACGTCACCGCGGCGAGCGCGCGGCCCGCGCGGTCCCCCGAAGCCGGGCGGACCCGGACGACGCCCCCGGCGCGGTCCGGGACCGAACGTCGCGCACTGGGAGCCATGGTGGTGGTGGATGAAGTGATGCATGGTTGTTCACCTCCCTTCCTCTTCGATGCATCGCTGATACATCACGATATATCGAGATAGCTCGTTCGTCAAGCGGGGATTCAGGCGCGAGGCACCCGCCACATCGACCAGAGCGGCGGGCCGTCAGGCACGGAGTACTCCTCGGTCGCGCGGAAGCCGTGGCGCTCGTAGAAGCGCTTGTTGGCCGGGCTCGTGGCGTCGAGGTAGGCGAGGTCGCCCGCCGCGTCGATGCGCTCGAGCGCGGTGGCGAGCAGCGCCGAACCGACGCCGCCGCCGCGGCTCTCGGCGGTGACGCCGATGAACTGCAGGTGGTGGTGCGGCTCGACGGGATGGCGCTCGCCGATGACCTCCGCGACCGCGAACAACCGCTCCGCGTCGGGGCCGAGCACCGGCGCGACGCGCTCGCCGAGCGCCTCGTCGTCCGGCCAGCAGCCCCGCGGCGCCCAGAGCGTCGCCGCCTCCGGCGCGTCCGCGACGTGGGAGGCGCCGAACGGCAGGAAGAACTCCGCCCAGGCGGCGAAGACGCCGGGGAGCACCGCCCGGCGGCGCACAGCGTCCGGGATGGCCCAGCAGAAGACGGGATCGTCCTGGAACGCGCTGGCGAGCGAGCGGCCGACGAGGCCGGTGTCGGCGGCGCCCGCGACACGGACGGGGTTGGCGACGGTGGTCATGAGGACTCCTTCGGAGACGGAACGTGGATGAACGGGATGACGGCGTCGAGGAAGAGCTCGGTGCCGGTGTCCATCGCCGCGTGGCGCTGGCCGGGGAGCGAGACGAGGTGGGCGCCGGGAAGCGTCGCGAGGAGCGCGCGGTTGGCGATCTTGAAGGGCTCGCTGCTCTCGCCGCCCTCGACGAGGAGCGTGGGGACCGCGAGCGAGTCGAACCGCGCCGGCTCGAACTCGTAGCGGCGGTTGGCCTCCTCCTCGCGGAGGATCGTCGGCGCGCAGGCGACGCGCGCCTGCCACGCGGGCAGCGAGCGGAGCAGCTGGACCTGCTCCGGCGGCAGGCCGGCGACGCGCTCGAAGAAGCAGCGCAGCAGCGCGTCCCACTCCTCGTGCGCGGCGAGGTCGCGGAGGCGGCGGACGACGGAACCGGGGGGCTTGACGTAGCCGACCGGCGCCTCGTAGAGGACGAGCGCGGCGATCGCGTCGGTGAGCAGCGCGGCCTCCAGGGCCGCGATGCCGCCGTACGAGTGGCCGAGGACGACCGCCGGCTCATCCGCGGCCTCGGCGACCGCGGCGACGTCCTCGGCCTCGCGGGCGAGGGCGTACTCGGCGGCGTCGCCGCTGGCGCCGCGGCCGCGGCGGTCGATGGCGAGGACGGTGAACTGCTCGGCGAGCGCCGGCAGCACCGGCGCCCAGCGGGCGTGGTCGGCGGCGGCGCCGTGCACGAGCACGAGCGGCGGGCCGTTGCCGCGGCGGTGGACGGCGATCGGGGTGCCGTCGGCGGAGGCGACGTGGTCGACGATCGTGAGCGGTGCGCGGCTCGTGACGCGCGGCGCGACGGCGGGCTGGTCGAGGCGGAAGGAGCGGGCCGATGACTGCATGCCGGGACCGTCGCCGCCACGACCCCCCGAGCGGTATGGAGAATGACCTCCAAGAGCTCGCCGTAGGGGTCGACGCCCCCATGGAACGTGGGGACCGGGAGCGGCGAACGGCGACCCCGGGAGCCTCAGCCGGGCGAGGCGGGCTCGCGGGCGAGGAGGGCGATGACCCCGGACCTGGTTCCCGCGCCGAGCTTCGCGAGGACGCGGGAGACGTGCTTCTCGACGGTGCTCTCGCTCAATCGCAGGCGGGCCGCGATCTGGGCGTTCGTGCGGCCCTCGGCGACGAGGAGGGCGACCTCGCGTTCGCGGGCGGTGAGGCTCTCCAAGCGGGTGTCGAGGGCGGGGCCTCCGGAGGCGACGGCGGGGCGCGGGCGTTCGCCGAGGCGGCGAAGGACGCGCAGCGCCTCGTCGCGGTAGCCGAACGCGCCGCGGGCGTCGAGGTCGGCGGCGGCGCGGCGGAGCACGGCCCGGGCCTCGTCGCCGCGACCGTCGGCAGCCAGCGCCTCGCCGGCGAGCACGCGGCAGCGCGCCGCCCACAGCGGGACCGCTCCGCTGTCGCCCTGCGTCGCGCCGACGGACGCGAGGCGGGCCGCGCGGGCCGGCTCTCCCCGCGCCATCGCGACGTCGCCGGCGGCCAGCGCGAGCACGGCGCCGAAGACCCCGTCGCGCCGCCCGCTGCCCTCCGCAGGTGCTTGCTCGGCGATGGCCGCCGCCTCGTCCACGCGACCCGCTCCGATGAGCGCCCGCACGGCGATGTGCGACGCCTTCACGCGATCGAAGGTCCACATCGCCGGGTTGACCCAGCCGAACGTCTCGAACGTCGCGCACGCGGCGTGCGGATCGCCGGCGGCGAGCTGCGCGTCGGCGAGCGCGTAGCCCGCCTGCGAGTACGGCATGAGGCCGAGCCGGTCCCACGCGGCGCGCCCGTGGGAGAGCGCCGCCTCGACGTCCCCGCGCGCCAGCGACACCCGGCTGAGGACGACGTGCGTCCAGTAGACGACCTGCGCGTTCCCGGTCAGCAGCGCGCTCTCGAGCGCCGCCTCCCCTCCCTCCTCCGCGCGCCCCAGCTCGCCGAGCTCGGCGTCCACCCACGCCCGCAGGCCCGCGTACGTCGGCAGGTACAACCCCTGGCCGCTCGCCCGCGCGACGCGCACCGCGCGCTCGGCGATCGGGACGATCTCGGTGAAGCGCCCCGTGAAGAAGTGCGCGACGGACAGCCACAGCGGCGCCTGCAGCCGCGTCGCCAGCGCCTCGTCGGGCAGCGCCGCGACGAGCTCGGCCGCCTCGGCGATCCGCGCGTCGGCCTCCGCGCGCGCCGCCGGGTCGTCGCGCCGCAGCCGGCACTGCGCGGCGTCGGCGGCGATCGCGGCCGCCTCCGCCTCGAGCGCCGCGTCGCCCGCCGTGCGCGCCGCCACGCGCGCGCCGGACGCCAGGGTCTCCGCCGCCGCGTGGTCGCCGTTGACCGCGCGCTCGCGAGCCATGACGAGCGACAGCACGCCGACCGCACCGGGGCTCGCTCCGACCGCCTCGCGCTCGCGCTCGAGCAGGGCGCGCGCCTCGTCCGGCTGCTGCGTCCAGAGAGCCATCAGCTCGGCCAGCATCGCCACCACGATGACCCGCTCCGGCGCGTTCTCCGGCAGCCGCCCGCACAGGTCCTCGAGCACGTCGCGCGCCTCGACGGCGCGTCCCGCGCTCGCCAGCGCCATCGCGCGCGACGACAGCAGCGCGAGCCGCCGCGGCTCGTGCGACGGGCCGGCGGGCAGCAGCCGCTCCGCGACGGCAAGCCACGCCGCCGCGGTCGCGGGCGCGCCGGTGCCGGCCTCGCCGGCCGCCTCGGCGAGGAGGTCGACCGCCGCCAGGTCCCCGGGCCGGGCGGCGCGTGCGGCGTGGTGCGCGCGCTCGACCGGGCTCGCGCCGCGGGCCGCCAGCGCGTCGGCGGCGCGCTCGTGCGCGGCGAGCCGCCACGCCTCGCTCGCCGACGCGTAGACCGCGCGGCGCACGAGCGGATGGCGGAACACGAACCGCCACGGGTGCTCGCTCGCGCGCACGAGATCGGCCGCGAGCACGGCATCGAGCGCGGCCGGGGCGGCGTCATCGGCGATCCCCGCCGCGGCGGCCGCCAGCGAGGGCTCGAATGGGTCGCCCGCGACGGCGGCGCCGCGGACGAACTCGCGCGCCGACGGCTCCAGCGCCGCGATCTCCCCGGCGAGCGCGGCGACCACCGCGGCCGGGGTCGCCCCGGCCTCGACGCCGCCCGTCGCCGCGGACGGGCCGGCACGCGCGAGCGCTTCGAGGAAGAACGGGTTGCCGCCGCTCTCGCGGAACAGCCGCTCGCGGACCGTCCCGAGGACGCCGGGGCCGAGCAGGGCATCCGCCGCCTGGCGCGGCAGCGGCCCGACCTCGAGCAGAGCGGCGTCGCCCACCTGCGCGAGCGCCTGGACCGTTCCCTCCACCACCGGCGCGCGCCCCACGCGCGCCGCCAGCGCGATCCGCACGTCGGCGCGCGGCATGCGCTGCAGCAGCACGGTCAGCAGCTCGGCCGACGCGGGATCCGCCCACTGCACGTCGTCGAGCGCGAGCGTCACCGGCTGCGATGCCCCCAGCCGCTCCAGCACCGTCCGAACGATCCGCGCGACCCCGAGCCGCTCCTCGCCCAGCAGCGGCGGCGTACCGGCGGGCAGCGCCTCGCTCCACAGCGCGAACGGCACGTCGCGCTCGAGCTCCGCGGCGCGCGCGGCGAGAACCAGCTGCCCCAGCGCCGCCGCGCGCGACCGCACCTCGGCGAGCAGCCGCGACTTCCCGATCCCCGGCTCCCCCGTGATCCCGAGCACCCGTGGCGCGCCGTCGTCGCCGAGGAGCCGGTCGACGGCCCGCAGCTCGGCGTCGCGCCCCACGAGCGGTGCAGGGGTGACGGTCACGCTGCGGCCGACCGTACCGTTCTGCGCGATGCCCGACTACGAGATCTCGACCGACCCGGCCCGCCTCGACATCGACCTCATCCACGGCTTCCTGCGCGAGGCGTACTGGTCACCCGGGATCCCGCGCGACGTGCTCGAGCGGGCGATCGCCAACTCGATCGTCTTCGGCCTCTACGCACCGGATGGAGCGCAGGCCGGCTTCGCGCGCGTGGTGACCGACCGCGCGACGTTCGCGTACCTCGCCGACGTCTTCGTGCTGCCGGAGCACCGGGGCCGGCAGCTCGGCGTGAGGCTCGTCGAGGCCGTCATGGCCCACCCCGACCTCCAGGGGCTGCGGCGGTTCCTGCTGGCGACCGCGGACGCGCACGGGCTGTACGAGCGCTTCGGCTTCGGCGCCCCGGCGATGCCCGACCGGATCATGACGGTCGACCGGGCACCGTCGGAGCTGTGGCCCGAAGGCTAGGCCGGCTGGCGCACCCTCTCGCAGGAGACGTCGGTCACGTCGATGCGGTCGACGACCGCGACGTCGGTGCCGGCGCCGCAGGAGATCGTGTCGCGCACGCCGTCGCGGGCGCGGATGCGGTCGTTGCCGTTCTGGCCGTCGATGCGGTCGGCGCCGCGGCCGCCGAACAGCACGTCGTTGCCGCCGTTGCCGAGCAGCGTGTCGTCGCCGGGGCCGCCGTGCAGCGCGTCGCGCGAGTCGCCGCCGCGCAGCGTGTCGTTGCCGAGGCCGCCCCACAGGCGGTCGAACGACGTCGGGTCGCCGGCGTTCGCCACGTCGCCCTCGAGCTCGTCGTCGCCGCGGCCGCCGAAGATCCGGTCGTTGCCGGCGTGGCCGAGCAGCCGGTCGTTGCCGTCGAGGCCGAAGATGCGGTCGTTGCCCTGCGCGCCGTCGATCACGTCGGCGTAGCGGGTGCCGACGAGCCGCTCCGGCTCGGCACCACCGGTGATCGTCGCGGCGACCGCCCCGGCGGGAGCGAGCGCGAGGATCGCGAGCGCGGCGGCGGTGGGCTTGGTGAACGGCATGGACTTCCTCCTCGGACTGGGGACGGGATCGTCACCACAGGGGATCCCGCGTTCCGCGCACCCGATGCGCGACCCTCACGGACCTCTCATGCATCGTGAGAACTTCATGAGACGCCGGGAGGGCGCGGCATGATGTGGGCCACGATGCTCCGTCGCCTCGCCATCGCTCTCGCGTGCCTTGCCGCCGTCGGCGCGCCCGGCGCCGCCCTCGCGGCCACCCGCATCGGCGGCCCCGGCGACGACGTCCTCAACGGCACCCGCGGGCACGACCGCCTCGAGGGGCGCGGCGGGAACGACCGGCTGAGCGGACGCGGGGGCGGCGACACGCTGCTCGGCGGCGGCGGGGGCGACCTGCTCGCCGGCGACGCGGGAAGCGACACGCTGCGAGGCGGCCCCGGCAACGACACCGTCCTCGGCGGCGCCGGCAGCGACGCCGTCGTCGGCGGGGGCGGGCGCGACACGCTCGTCGGCGGAGCCGGCAACGACCGCATCACGAGCCGCGACCGAGCGGCCGACACGGTGAACTGCGGTCCCGGCTACGACCGGGTCGTCGCGGACACGAGCGACAACGTGTCGAGCGACTGCGAGTCCGTCCGCCGATGACGCCCGCGGGGGACGGCCGGCCGGTCGTCCTGCTCGTCGACGACGACCCCTCCGTCCGCCGCGGCGTCGCCGAGGGGCTCGAACTCGAGGGCTTCGCCGTCGTCCCCGCCTCCGGCGGCCGCGCGGCGCTGGCGGCGGCCGAGCAGATGTCGCCCGCCGTCGTGCTCCTCGATCTCACGATGCCGGACCTCGACGGCCTCGACGTGCTCGAGCAGCTGCGCGCCCGCGGCGACGACGTCCCCGTCTGCATCCTCTCCGGCCGCGACGACGTCAACGACCGAGTGCGCGGCCTGCAGGCGGGCGCCGACGACTACGTCGTCAAGCCGTTCGCGCTCGAGGAGGTCGCCGCGCGCCTGCACGCGCTGCTGCGCCGCCGTCCCGCGGCGGGCGGCGGCAAGCTCGTCGTCGGCGACGTCGAGGTGGACGAGGCCGGCGGCCGCGCGCGCCGGGGCGGCCGCGACCTCCAGCTGACGCGGCGCGAGCTGGAGCTGCTCGCCGCCTTCGCCCGCCGCCCCGGCGAGATCCTCACGCGCAAGCAGCTGCACGAGGAGGTGTGGGGCTACTCCTTCGATCCCGGCACGAACGTCGCGGACGTCTTCGTCGGCTACGTGCGCCGCAAGCTCGAGGCGGGCGGCGAGCCGCGCGTGCTGCACACCGTGCGCGGCGTCGGCTTCGTCCTGCAGGTCTGACGCGCGATGCGGAGCCTGCGCGCGCGGCTGACGCTGGGCCTCACGCTCGTGCTCGCGGTCGTGCTTGTCATCGCCGGCCTGCTCGCCGCGCGGGAGACCGACCGGTCCGAGCGCGAGGCCGTCGACGACCGCCTCCTGCGCACCGCCGAGCTCAGCCGCGCGACCGCCGTCGACGCCGTGCAGCAGGAGCTCCCCTCCGGCGACAGCCGCCTCGACGCGGTGCTGTCGGCCACGCGCACGTCGCTGCGGCTCGTGCTCGGCGACACGCCGCTCTTCGACACGGGCGACCCGTGGCCCGCACGCGGCCGCAAGCTGCCAAGGGGCCTGTCCAGCTTCGACGCCGGCGGCGTGCGCTACCGCGCGTACGTCACGACGCTGCGCGATCGCTCGCTCGGCGGGCTCGCGCGGCTGGAGCTGACCACTCGGCTGACGTCGCTCGAGCAGCGCCAGGACGAGCTGCGCAACCGGCTCGCGCTGCTCGGCGGCGCGGCGCTGCTCGTCGCCGCGGCCGGCGTCTTCCTGACCAGCGGACTGCTGCTGCGCCCGTTGCGACGGCTTCGCACCGCGACCGCGCAGATCGCCGGCGAGGAGGACCTCGGCCGCCGCGTGCCCGACGCCAGCGGGCCGTCGGAGACGCGCGCGCTCGCCGCGTCGTTCAACGCGATGCTCGCCCGGCTCAGCCGGTCGGCCGCCGACCGCGAGCGCGCGATCGAGGCGACGCGGCGCTTCGCTGCAGACGCCGGGCACGAGCTGCGCACGCCGCTCATGAGCATCCAGGCGCGGCTCTCGACGCTCGCCCGCCACCCGGACCAGCCCGCCGAGAAGCGCGCGGAGATGGCCGCCGAGGCGCTCGAGCAGCAGCGCCGCCTCGTCGCGCTGCTCGACGGCCTGCAGGCGCTCGCCCGCGGCGACGCCGAGCCGGAGATGGCGCTCGTCGACCTCGCCGACGTCGCGGACGTCGCCCTGGCCGCCGCCCGCGACCGGCATCCGTCCGTCGCGTTCGACGCCGCCATCCCCGACGAAGCGGTGATGGTCCAGGGGTGGGAGCCGGGGCTGCGGTCGGTCGTCGACAACCTGCTGGAGAACGCCGTCCGCCACGGGCGCGCGGACGGGCGCGTGCGGCTGGCCGTCACGAGCGAGCCCGGGCTCGTCGTGGAGGACGACGGCCCCGGCATCCCCGAGGACGAACGCCGCCGCGTGTTCACCCCGTTCGTGCGGCTGAACGAGGACCGCGCTGGCTCGGGGCTCGGGCTCGCGCTGGTCGCCCAGCAGGCCGCGCACCACGGCGCGCGCGTGGAGGTCGAGCGCTCACCCGACCTGGGCGGCGCCCGGATCGTGGTGCGCTTCCCGCCTCAGACCGCCTGACGGCGCTGCTGCTTGCCGGCGTAGAGGTCGGCGTCGGCGGCGTGGTGCAGCTCGGACTGGTCGACTCCGTCGCGCGGGTAGGTCGCCGACCCGACGGTCAGCGACGCCACCTCGCCGACGACCTCCAGCAGGCGCCGGATCGCCGGCTCGGGCCGGTCACCGGCGAAGAGCACGCCGAACTCGTCGCCGCCGAGCCGCCCGATCGTGTCGTTGCCGCGCAGCGTCGCCCCGAGCGCCGCGACGACGTCGCGCAGGACGCGGTCGCCGGCGGCATGGCCGAACGTGTCGTTGATCCGCTTGAACCGATCGAGGTCGAGGACGACGAGCGTGAGGGCGCTGTCCTCGCGCCGTGCCCGCGCGAGCTCCGCGGCGAAGCGCTCCTGGAACCCGCGCCGGTTCAGCGTGCCCGTCAGCGGGTCGGTCCGCGAGACGCGGACGAGCTCGGCGCGCTGAGCCTCGTGGTTGCGGGACAGCCAGCCGGACATCCACGTCGCGTTGACGAGCGCACCCGCGACGAGGAAGGCGTGCCAGCCGCCGATCGGATCGCCCGCGACCGCGAGCACGACGTAGGCGGCGACGTCAACGGCCCCGACGACGAGCAGCGAACGCAGCGGGTAGGAGAGCGCGCTGTACACGAGGGGAAGGAAGAGCAGGGTCGCGATCGGGCTCACGGCGCCGCCGTCGAACATGGCGGCGACCGCGATCAGGACGACGAGACCGATGCTCCAGCCGACGAAGAACGGCTCGCGCCAGCGGCTGCGCACGACGCGATCGATCGGGACGCGCGCGATGGCGATGGAGGCGATCAGCGCCACCGCGGTGAGCAAGAGGATGACGCTCGAGTGCGCGCGCTCGTCGCGGGTCCCGACGGTGTACAGCGCCAGGTAGCCGCACACGGCGATGCTCGGCCAGACGCCCGTGCGCAGTGTGCGCAGGCGCAACTCGACGTCGGCGACGTCGGCGGGTGTCGGGACAGCGGACATCGACCCGGTGATCGGACGTCATTCTTACCGGGCGCATCGGTCGATCGGCCGACGGTTGCGCGTCAACCCCGTTCCCGGGGGGAAGGGAACGGCGGGTGACCGGACCGCCCGAGCTCCCGCCCGCCGTCGCCGCCCTGCTCGACGTCGGCATCGCCCTTGCCCGTCGGGCGCCGTCGGCGCAGCTCGCCATCGCTCGGCTCGGGGACCTCCTCGACCCGGACGTGTTCGTCACCGACCGCGCGCGTGAGGCGTTCCTCGCGGAGGTCGCGGCGGCGCGCGAGGCGACGTGCACGCCCATCGAGCGGCGCGAGGTCGAGCGGCTGTTGCGCGACGCCTGGCGCTCGGCGCCGGCGAAGGTCCTCGACGAGCTCGACCCCGAGCCGCTCGCCGTGCGCCCCGCCGCGCAGGTGCACCGTGGAGAGCTGGACGGCCGCGCCGTGGCGATCAAGGTCCGCCGGCCGGGCGTGGAGCGCGCGGTCCGCACCGACCTCGCGCTGCTCGAGGCGCTGCCGACGCCGCTGCGCGCGGCGTTCCCGAAGCTCGACGCGGTGACGATCCTGCGCGACGCGCGCGAGACCGCGCTGGACGAGCTCGACTTCGAGCACGAGGCCTCGCAGCAGCGCCGGGTGGCGCGCGCGCTGCGCGGGATCGAGGGCATCGAGGTGCCACGCCCGCACCTCGATCACAGCACGACGGACGTGCTCGTCACCGACTTGGCGGACGGGCTGACGCTCGCTGACGGAGCGGTCCCGGCGGACCCGGACGCCGCCGCCCGGGCGCTCGTCGCCGCGTTCCGCGCCGCGGCGCTCGACGCCGGGCTGGCGCTCGTCGACCCGCGGCCGACGCACGTCGTGGTCCAGCCGGACGGGACGCTCGCGCTGCTCGGCACCGGCGTCGCGCGGCCGGTCGACCGGGACCGGGCGGCGCAGGCGCTCGACGCGCTCGCCGCGGTCGTCGACGACGACGCCGACGCGTTCGCGGCGGCCGCGGAGGAGACCGGCGTCGTCGACGCCAAGCGCGCCCGCGCGGCCCATGGGATCGCGCGGGACGTGGCCGGGCCTTTTGTCTCTGGCCCCGCGACGTTGGACACCGCCGCGCTACAAGGCCTCGGCGTGCGCGCGCTGAAGCACGCCGGCAACGGCACGAAGCTCGCGATGGCGGCGGCGCCGCAGCCCGACGACCTCGCGCTCGGCCGGATGCTCGGCCAGCTCGTCGCGGTGCTCTCGCGGATCGGTGCGACGCTCGACTGGCGAGACCTCGCGCGCTAGCGCGGCTGCCGCTCGGCTTTCCCCGGCGCGCCGGGTCGTTCTCCTCTCCTTCGTCCGCGTGGTCGCGGGGGCAGCGAGGGAGGGGTTCTGCGGTTCGTGGTCGTTCGGTCCGTCGTCCTTGCGCCAGTGGGGTCAGCAACGTGCCACACCGCTCAGCCACGTCCGCGCCTCGGTCTTTCGCGACGCGCTCCGTGCGCTCCTGTGCCCCGGCCGTCCCGGGCCCGGGCGCGAGTGGCTGGGCACCGGTTTCGCCGTGACGTTCGTGCACCGTCGTCGTCTCCGGCGGGTCGCGGTGCACGTTCGTTCCGCAGAGCGAAAGGTTCGTGCACCGCCATCCGTTTCGGCGGGCTCGGTGCACGTTTGTTCCGCATAGCGAAAGGTTCGTGCACCGCCATCGGTTTCCGCGGGCTCGGTGCACGTTTCGATCGCATAGCGAAAGGTTCGTGCACCGCCATCGGTTTCCGCGGGCTCGGTGCACGTTTCGATCGCATAGCGAAAGGTTCGTGCACCGCCATCGGTTTCCGCGGGCTCGGTGCACGTTTCGATCGCATAG